>NZ_CP095058.1:0-1007500 GCF_022919335.1 Hymenobacter sp. 5516J-16
CCCGCCCCGCTGCCGCCGATAAGGCAACCGAATAGTTTACCCGGGGCTGCGGCCCCAATTTGAGCTGGCGCACCGGCCCTAGGCAGCCGACCGCCGCAGTTTTTCACCTTTTATCACCACCACAATGCCGAAAATGAAAACTAAGTCCGGCGCCAAAAAGCGTTTCACGCTGACCGGCACGGGCAAGATTAAGCGTAAGCATGCCTTCAAAAGCCACATTCTGACCAAGAAGAGCACCAAGCAGAAGCGTAACCTGACGCACGTAACGCTGGTAAGCTCGGCAGATATGAACCGCGTAAAGGACATGCTTACTCTCTAATTAGAAATTAGGAATTAGAAACAAAACATGCCGTAGCCTCTCGTTAGGTGCTGGATGTATAGATTTCTTTAATTCTTTGATTTTTAATTTTAATTCTTTTCACCAGGCGTCCGGCTGAAATAAAAGCTGCGGTAAATAACTATCCGCCGCCGGCCGCCAAAAAAAACTGGTTATGCCAAGAAGTGTAAACCACGTGGCCTCCCGCCACCGCCGGAAAAAAGTAATGCGTTTGGCGAAAGGCTATTATGGCCGTCGCAAAAACGTATGGACCGTTGCCAAAAACGCGGTTGAGAAAGGTCTGCTGTATGCCTACCGCGACCGGAAAGTTAAGAAGCGCGAGTTCCGCGCCCTCTGGATTCAGCGTATCAACGCTGGTGCCCGGGAGCATGGCCTGTCTTACTCGCAGTTCATGGGCGGCCTGAAAAAGGCTGGCATCGAGCTGAACCGCAAGGTGCTGGCCGACCTCGCCCTGAACCACCCCGAGGCTTTCAAAGGCATCGTGGAAAAAATCAAGTAGTCCGTTTAGCTACGCTACTTACCAAAAGCGCCTGCTCGTATTCGAGCAGGCGCTTTTTGCATTTATAATGTACAATATATGCCCTTCCTTTACAGGCTACTGCATAACTGAGCAACGCGCCCTAAATGCATAACAGCGCTGCTGCGCTGCCTAATGATGAGGGAAAACTAGTATTGTTATAGCGCCCCCACATTTCCTAGTGAGCAAGCTTCAGTTGGCAGATGGAATCCTTAACTGGCTCCCTGTTGCTTGTCGCGTAATAGGTCGATGATGAGCTGTTTGTCAGCTATAATGTCTTCTAATTCCTTGATGCGGCTGCGGCTCTGTTCTAATTCCTGCTGGCACGTGAGTAGAGTGGAAGAATAAGGGGTTGCTGCTTCCTGGGCTATAGTGAAGTGCTGGTCTGGGGAAACTAATAACTGCTCCCTGGCTAGCTGGGCTACGGCCTCTGGAGATTGTAGCGGAGCTAGCGGCTCCCCTTCGCCGGTAATCAGCCAGTGGCTATTGACTCGGGGAAATACCGCTAGTATTTTCTGAATAGTTTTTAAAGTCACCCCGCTTTGCTTGGGCCCGGTGAAGCCATTTAAAGTTTGGGGTTTCATATCCAACTTAGCTGCGAAAGCCGAAGGCTTGAGTCGCAGGAGGTCCATAAGTTGCAGCAACCGCTTTCCAAAAGGCTCAGACGGACTGGTAGTTATGGGATGAGGAGCGGGGGGCATGCGGGAAAGTGTAGGCGCTTTTTGGAGGAGTTAATATTTAAGGTAAATTGCGTATGTGATTAAGCTTTTTACCTTAAATATTGGGAAAACCTACAAAATATTGTGTAAATGGAGCGCTTGCCAGCATCTAATTCCTCCAAGAAAGTGCGGTCTATGCGCTTGCCCGACGAGGGAAACCCTTTGTGGATAGCTTACCAACAATTATCCCGGGCGCAGCAAAGGTCCTTCAAAGACGCCGTGCAGGAGCACGGGTTTACTTTTAACACCTTTTTGCACGACACCGCTCTGGGCCGGCCCCTAGATTTGGTGCCGTTCGGCCGGCTAGATTTTTACTCTAGCTTCTTTCAGGTAGTGAAAAGCGAGCAGGACTTGTTTGCCGTAGCCCGGCTGGAGCGTAGTCAAGCAATACCACACCGCTCACTTTAGTTGCTGTGAAACGATTCAAAAGTAAACGTTACAGCGTGAAGGACGCTTTAGCCATTGTGTTTGGGTCACCTCCGTTTGATAAGGAGTATCCCACTAAGGATATTCAGCGGGTCTTGAGTAAGCTACTCGGCCGAGATTTAGCCGAGAAGGAGGTGCTATCCGCGCTGCAGCAAGTGCCTTTTGCAGCTGCTCACCAGCGCAAGAAAAATAAATTTCTGACATGGCAATTCACCCACGTGAATACTACCCAACATAGATAATTGATCAAGGAGCACTTTGATTGGTTATGTCTCCTTATTTTATAATTACAGTAGAATACCGTAGATTGTACTATAAAAACAAGTAATTGTGAATTATAGTAAGTGCAAACGTGCTGGGCATTCTCAGCACGTTTTTTATTTAACCCGATTTGTGAATTCGAGTTATAACAATAAGCAGCAATTAATTAAACAGTATAGCTAGGTAAAGTATTTTAAAGTAGTAACAACTACCTCCACGAAGGAAATTAATAAGAACTCTATTTCTAACTGTTATGTGAGGTGAGCGTGGAGTACTATCTCCAGCTGCTGATAGAGTCAAAAGCGGGAATTATCTGGCATCATAGCGCTAAACGTGCAGAGCAACGTGGTATACACCAGCAGCCACATGTTATACCCCTCCAAATGGTCGCGGAGGTTCTTAATGGACTTTTGTTGCAGCTTCAGTTGGAGTAGGCGGAAACGTTGCTCAACCGTGAGCTGGTCTGCGGATAGAAGGCTTAAATCTTGGATAGTAGATGAGAGGATTTCCAGTAAAGCCTCTCTTCCCGATGCAGTACTTTGGCCGACAAAAGCCAGGCGCTCCTGGTTGTAGCGGAGGCGGGTGCGGACCTCTTGGGTCATGGAGTTCGTAATGAAAAGTAGAGTATCGTAAAAAGGAGCAACTTGTTCAATAACTATGCCCGCGGGCGGTTGGTGCCGAGAGTGGGTCAACTACAGGCCCAGGCGCGGGCAGCAGGCAAATCGGCAAAGCGCTTGAACTCAATGTTGAGTATGTGAACCGGGGTAGTATAAGCGTCCTCAATGAGGACGCGGTTGAGTAAATCCTCGGACTCAACCACGGCTAGGCGACGCAAGCCGCCGGCCGATAAAGCGGGCATAATTTCCGTGGCTATCCAAGCCAGATCCTCGGCATTAAGCGGGCCGAGTCGGCGGTCATCCGCTATCCAATTCTCTATTCGGTGCTGCTGAACAAAGCTTAGGCCCTGTAAAATTGCCTCGCGGAAGCCTTCACTGTTGACATGGTCGCTCCAGACTGCTTCCAGGGTATGACAGCCAGCCTTCTGCAGATAGAAGGTAACAAACGCAGATGTCGCAAGTAGTACCATTACGCTAGGAGCAGAGCATCAAAATCAATCAGTTGTACCATACCGCTGTTGCTTAGATCTGTGCAGCACCTGGCCATGGCCGGTCGTGGGCCACTAGTATCGCCACTGTGATGTGAAGGACTAATAAGGATACATCTAGCATAGTGTGCCCCGCGGATTGTCAATTTCAGGCATTCGTGTAAGAAATCTAAGTATTTTCCATGTGGTCAGCTCGCCAAAAAGAATTTTGGCCTAGCAATATCTGCCCAAAATACCAGTATTGAATGCCTCATAAACAATTAGGGCGAATAGTAATGGGCCCATTAGTTTGTTCGACTCTTATTTTCCAACTACTGCCGTTTAGGTGGCGGGTGAAGTTACAGTGGAATAGAAAATAACGATACTAGCTGCAAATCCAAGGCTAATTATTTGGCTGATCCAGGCATGCACACTCTAATAGAAGAGAATAGGTAGATAGCGAAAGAACGATAAAATACCCACGCTAAAAAGTGGTAAAATAACGCCTTCACACACGTTTATTTCGATCCGCATACCTAGGCACAAGCCGACAGAACAGATTTAGCAAACCGTGACAAGCTGCTGCAATAATGACCACATGAACGTTACAATTGTTGTTACAGCTTGAAATAGCAGTAGCCGTATTGATAGACAAGCTTGAGCAGCTTCTGGGTACTAGCTTTAGTAAGTAGAGTCATCAATAATTAGGCACAAGAAAATAGTAGAACGGAAATATAAAGTTGTGATAAAACTGTGATAAAAAAGTAACGGGCATAAAAAAACGGCCTTCCTGTTCTAGAAAAGCCGTTTCTATATGTAGCGGGGACGAGAGTTGAACTCGTGACCTCAGGGTTATGAATCCTGTGCTCTAACCAACTGAGCTACCCCGCCGTCTTTTTTGCTGGTGCAAAGGTAAGGACAATATTTAACCTGATGCAAGCATTGCGCAAAAAAAAACCCGTGTATATTGGCTCCCGGGCCACTTTTGCCGAGGAGGTGGCCTCACTAAATTCTTTACACTGTTTTGCTTATGCCCCTTTCTGCCACTCGTCTCAAGCACCGTTTTACGGTCGAATACCCCATTAATGCTTCCCCTAAAATCTTGTATCCCTACCTGGCTTCGGCATCGGGCCTGTCACACTGGTTCTGCCAAGATGTTCGTATTGATGCCGGCCGCTACAATTTCATCTGGGATAATCAGCCGCACTACGCAGAAATGGCTTCCCATCGAACCAACCGCTCGGTGCGGTTCGTATTCTTGGATGAGAACAAGCGGCACGCGCCCGATGCCAATTACTTGGATTTTCTCGTTGACGAGTCGCAATTGACCCAAGAAGTGTACCTGCGTATCGTGGACTACTCGGAGGAGACAGATACGGTTGAGCTGCAGGAAATGTGGGATAGTCTGATTCAGAAGTTGCGGGAACAGGTAGGAGGGTAGAGGACGTTTGGCTGATTACCGGGGAGCAGACGCGAAACGAGCCGTATCTTCGTTTCCCGTTTGCTCTTTTCTTTTTCCCTCTTGGAAGCCTGCTGGGCATGGTTGGGCTTCGCTTTTTTATGAAAAAACTCGATAAGCTTATTCTACAAGCTTTTGCTGGGCCGTTCTTCCTCACGTTTGCGGTGGTGCAGTTCATTTTCCTCATGCAGTTCATGATGAAATACATGGACGACCTAGTAGGCAAAGACCTGGGGCTGGGGGTTATAGCGCAGTTGCTATTTTACTTCAGCGTGCTCATTGTGCCCATATCCCTGCCTTTGGCCGTGTTGCTATCCTCGCTCATGACCTTCGGAACCCTGGGGGAGCACCATGAGCTAACGGCCATCAAAACGGCAGGAATTTCTCTTACCCGCATCCTGCGGCCAGTACTGCTGGTGAGCATGCTGCTAGCCGGCGGAGCTTTCTGGTTTAACAATACCATTGTGCCCCTGGCGAACCTGGAGGCCTATAGCCTGCTCTGGGACGTTCGCCAGCAGAAGTTGGCGCTGGATATTCGCGAAGGGGTTTTCTACAATGGTATTCCGGGCTACACCATCAAGGTAAATCAGAAGTTGGGAGAGAATGGCGACATTCTCAAAGGGGTAATGATTTACGATCATACCCAAAGCTCTGGCTCCATGCGGGTAATTCTGGCCGACTCCGGGCGCATGTTTACGCGTTTCGGCGGGCAGTATTTGGGGTTGGAACTGTTTCGGGGGCGCATGTACATAGAGCAGCCAAGCACGGATAACCGCAGCGGCGCCAACTTCGTCCGGCAGAATTTCGGCCGTAACCTGATTACCTTTTCGCTGTCCTCTTTCGGGCTGGACCGCACAAAAACGGAGCTGTTCGCCGCCAACAAGATGATGCTGAATCTGGACCAACTGGCGCACTTCACAGATTCTTTGCACCAGCGCGTGCGCATCGAGCGGGTGCAGCTGATCACGCAGCTCAACCCATACTACACTTACCTGCGCTTTGACACCACCGGCCAAGCCGCCGCGTTGCGCGTGCAAAACTGGAAGGTTTCTCCCGCCGAGCTCCGCCCCGTCAGCCTCAATATTACCCAGCAGGCCGCAAACCGGGCCCGCAATGTGCGCTCCTTCCTTGGCACGTCGGCTGAGCGGCTAACCAACCTGAGCAAGGAAACGGCCAACTACCGCATTGAAAGCTTCAAGAAGTTTACTCAGTCGGCCGCTATTCTGCTCATGTTTCTGATTGGGGCTCCGTTGGGCGCCATCATCAAGAAGGGCGGCCTGGGAGTGCCGATTCTTGTTTCCATCGTCTTCTTTATCATTTACTACGTCCTTTCCATCATGGGCGAGAAATACGGCCGCGAAATGGTAATGCCCGTGGGCCCAGGCATGTGGCTAGCTACTAGCTTGCTGCTACCGGTTGGCCTGTTCTTTCTGTACCAAGCGCGCCACGACTCCGGATTACTGGATATTAAGTGGGCTCAACTGCTGCCCAATTGGTTGCGGTGGCCATTACGCGGCTATAAGAAAGTAAGCTAGCGAACGAAGGCTTGCCGCGAGTGCCAGATATTTTCGACATTTTCTCGGAGTAAAAGCCTACCTTTGCGGCCACCCCGAAGTGCGGGGTGAATTCTCTTTTCATTTTTAATCTAAGACGGGGAAACCTATCTGCCGATGAAACTCACTACTGAAGCAAAACAGGCCATTTTCGAGAAAAATAGCCTGCAGAAGTCCGCTAACGACACCGGTTCGGCCGAGTCGCAGATTGCTCTGTTCACGACCCGCATCACGCACCTAACGGAGCACCTGAAAGTTAACAAGAAGGACTACTCGACCCGTCTGGGTCTGCTGAAGCTTGTTGGTAAGCGTCGCCGGATGCTGGACTACCTCCAGCACCGCGAAATCAACCGCTACCGCGCCATCATCAAGGAACTGGGCATTCGCAAGTAAGCCCACGGTCCGGAGCAGGGAGCCTTTCCACTGGGGAGGTTCCCTGCTCTTTTTTTGTCCGAAGCCGGCTGCATTATTCCGCCGGTTTCGTTGTTTACTCCCCGAAGGATATTTCTTCAGAGCAAAGTAGGGCTACTGCTGGCCCTATTTTTACGGCTGCTCGCCCGCTGTCGCTTTCTTAAGCAACCCTAAGATGCCCAACTACACCGCGGTTACCAAACACATTACGCTGCCCGACGGGCGGCAGATTTCCATTGAAACTGGCAAGCTGGCCAAATTCGCCGACGGCGCCGTTGTGGTGCGCCTGGGCGACGCCATGCTGCTGGCAACGGTCGTTTCGCAGCCCAGCTCCCGCGGCGACGTGGACTTCCTGCCCTTGTCGGTGGACTACCAGGAGAAATTCGGTGGTGCCGGCAAAATTCCTGGCTCGTTCCAGCGCCGTGAAGGTCGCCTCTCTGATTACGAAATTCTCGTGTGCCGCCTTGTGGACCGCATTCTGCGCCCGATGTTCCCCAAGGACTACCACTACGAGGTGCAGGTGCTGATTTCGCTGATTTCTGCCGATAAAGACGTGCAGCCCGATGCCTTGGCCGCCCTAGCTGCCTCGGCTGCCCTGTCGATTTCTGATATTCCGTTTGCTGGCCCGATTTCCGAAGTGCGGGTAGCCCGCATCGACGGCAAGCTGCAAATCAACCCCAAAAGCTCGGACATTGCCCGCGCTGACATTGACCTGATTGTAGGCGCTACGGCTACCTCGGTAGCCATGGTGGAAGGGGAGATGAACGAGGTGAGTGAGGAGGAGATGGTAGAAGCCATTGCCTACGCCCACGAAGCCATTAAGGAGCAGTGCCGCGTGCAGAGCGAGCTGGCCGCCGAAATTGAAAAGTCGCACGTAAAGCGGGAGTACCCCAAGTACGACGAAAATGACGAGCTGAAGCAGCGCATCCACGAGGGCGTGTACCAGCAGGCGTACGCCATTGCTCAGTCGGGCAATACCAGCAAGGCCGGCCGTAAGGAATCTTTCGGCGCCGTTAAGAAATCCCTGATAGAGAAACTGCTGGAAGAGCAGCCCGAACTGGACATGAAAATGTTCGGCCGCTATTACTCTTCGGCTGAGAAAAAGGCTATCCGTGACATGATGATCAAGGAGCGCACCCGCCTCGATGGTCGTCAGCTGACGGAAATTCGCCCGATTTGGAGCGAAGTAAACTACCTGCCCGGCGCCCACGGCTCGGCCCTGTTTACCCGCGGTGAAACCCAGTCGCTGACTACGGTGGCCCTGGGTACCAAGCTCGATGAGCAAATCATCGACTCGGCTATGCAGTCAGGCTACAGCAAGTTTATGCTACACTATAACTTCCCGGCCTTCTCGACCGGTGAAGTGAAGCCCAACCGTGGCCCCGGTCGCCGGGAAATTGGCCACGGCAACCTGGCCCTCCGTTCCCTGAAGCGGGTGCTGCCTTCTGAGGAAGAAAATCCCTACACCATCCGCATCGTGTCGGACATTCTGGAGTCGAACGGCTCCTCGTCGATGGCTACGGTATGCGCTGGTTCGCTGGCCCTGATGGATGCCGGTATTAAGGTCCGCGCCGCCGTTTCGGGTATAGCCATGGGCCTCGTGCAGGACAAGGAAACCGGCGAATACGCTGTGCTGTCTGACATTCTGGGCGACGAGGACCACCTCGGCGACATGGACTTCAAAGTAACTGGCACCGAGAAAGGTATCGTGGCTTGCCAGATGGATATTAAAATCCAGGGCCTGAGCAACGAAATTCTGACGGCTGCTTTGCACCAGGCTCGTGAGGGCCGCCTGCACATCTTGGCCGAGATGGCCAAGACGCTAGCTACTCCGGCCGCGGAGCTGAAGCCTCACACTCCCCGCTCGCACAAAATGCTCATTGATAAGGAATTTATCGGAGCAGTAATCGGGCCGGGTGGTAAGGTTATTCAGCAGATTCAGAAGGATACCAACGCCACGGTAATCATTGAGGAGAAGGACGAGAAAGGCCACGTAAGCATCTACGCTTCCAACCAGGAAGACATGCAGGCCGCCATCGACCGGATCCGCGCTATTGCTGCCGTACCGGAGATTGGTGAAACCTACAAAGGCAAGGTTCGCTCGATTCAGCCTTATGGTGCTTTCGTAGAAATCATGCCGGGCAAAGACGGTCTCTTGCACATTTCGGAGGTAGCCCACGAGCGGCTGGCCTCGCTGGAAGGCGTGCTGGAAGTAGGGCAGGAGATTGACGTAAAACTGCTCGACATCGACAAAAAGACCGGCAAATACCGCCTCTCGCGCAAGGTGCTTCTGCCCAAGCCTGAGCGGGCCGCCGACTCGAACGGCAGCGCCCAGTAAGAACTCCCCGAACTTTCGCGGGTACCGGCGTGTTGCACATAATCAATGCCGGTACCCGCGTTTGGGTATCTTCCGTACATCGGACTGACAACGACGTTTAGTAGCAATCACAACTCCATTCTCACGCGCCCGCAATGAGACAGCTAAAAATCAGCAAGCAGATCACCAACCGCGAAAGCCAGTCGCTGGATAAATACCTCCAGGAGATTGGCAAGGTGGATCTGCTGACCCCCGACGAGGAGGTGACGCTGGCGCAACGCATCAAAGAAGGTGATCAGCAAGCGCTGGAAAAACTCACCAAGGCTAACCTTCGCTTCGTGGTGTCGGTGGCCAAACAGTACCAGAACCAAGGCCTTTCGTTGGGTGATTTGATCAATGAGGGCAACCTTGGTCTGATCAAAGCCGCCAAGCGTTTTGATGAAACCCGCGGCTTCAAATTCATCTCCTACGCCGTATGGTGGATTCGTCAATCCATTCTGCAAGCCCTGGCCGAACAGTCGCGCATTGTGCGTCTGCCCCTGAACCGGGTAGGCTCGCTGAATAAGATTTCCAAGTCCTTCTCCGAGCTAGAGCAAAAATTCGAGCGGGAGCCCTCGCCCGAGGAAATTGCTGAAGTGTTGGAGCTGACCACTTCGGAGGTAGTAGATACCCTGAAGATTTCGGGTCGCCACGTATCCGTGGATGCTCCCTTCGTGCAGGGTGAGGAAAATCGCCTCCTGGACGTACTCGAAAACGAAGACGAGGAGAGCCCCGACACGGGCCTGATGAACGACTCGCTTCGCAAGGAAGTGCAGCGTGCCCTGAGCACCCTGACCAAGCGCGAAGCCGACGTCATCACGCTCTACTTTGGCCTGAACGGAGAACACTCTCTTACGCTAGAGGAAATCGGCGAGAAGTTTAACCTAACCCGTGAGCGGGTGCGCCAGATCAAGGAGAAAGCCATCCGCCGGTTGCGCCACACCTCGCGCTCCAAAGCCTTGAAACCCTACCTGGGGTAATTTATTCTACCCTTTCGCAGAAAACCCTGACCCTTGGTTGGGGTTTTTTGTTGTAGTACCAGCCCAACCCGGGTGGTAAAATTTCTGCTCCCGGGCGGAAGCAGCGTGCTGGTGTTACCTTTGCACCCCAACTATAACTTTACACAGCGCTGGCGTAGCCGGTGCTCCGTACTTCTCATGGCGACTACCTCCCCAGAACACATCAAGTGTCTGATTATTGGCTCCGGCCCGGCTGGCTACACGGCCGCTATTTACGCTGCGCGCGCCAACCTCAAGCCCGTCATGTACCAGGGCCTGCAGCCCGGCGGGCAGCTCACGATTACCAACGACGTAGAGAACTTCCCCGGCTACCCCGACGGCATTATGGGGCCGGAAATGATGGAAGACCTCAAGAAACAGGCGGCCCGTTTCGGCACGGATATTCGTTATGGCATTGCTACTGCAGTTGACTTCTCGGGTCATCCGCACCGGGTTACTATTGATGAGAATCTGGAGTTGACAGCTGATACGGTCATTATTGCCACCGGTGCCTCGGCCAAGTGGCTCGGCATTCCGTCGGAGCAGCGGCTGAACGGCTCGGGCGTGTCGGCCTGCGCCGTGTGCGACGGATTTTTCTACCGCGGCAAGGACGTGGCCATTGTGGGCGCCGGCGATACGGCAGCCGAAGAAGCTACCTACCTGGCTAACCTGTGCAGCAAGGTGTACATGATTGTGCGGAAGGGCGAGATGCGGGCCTCGAAAATCATGCAGAAGCGCGTACTCGATAACCCCAAGATTGAAGTGCTCTGGAATACCGTAACCGACGAGATTTTGGGAGAGCACGGCGTGGAAGGTGCCCGCCTCAAGAACGTGGTAGATGGCAGCACCCGCGACATTGCCATTGAGGGCTTCTTCGTGGCCATCGGGCACGAGCCGAACTCCAAAATTTTCCAGCCCTACCTGCACCACGACGAGCAGGGCTACCTTAAAACCCTCCCTGGTACGGCCAAAACCAACGTGGATGGAGTTTTTGCCTGCGGCGACGTGCAGGATTACACCTACCGGCAGGCCGTGACGGCCGCCGGCTCCGGCTGCATGGCCGCCCTGGATGCGGAGCGTTACCTAGCCGCGCTGGGGGACCATTAGGAGTGAATTAGTGAAGTTGTGAAATGGTGAGTTTTTCATTCCATGTAAGACAATGGGTGACACGGGCGTTACACCCTACACTCAAATCATTTCACAACTTCACAACCTCACAATTTCACCATTTACCCTGTTGCTCTTGCTGAATTTTGCGAAACACTGGCTGCTGCCGCTGCTACTGATCGGGCTGTTCTTTGGCTTGCCCGGCCAGCTGCTGGCCCAGCGCCGCAAAGTCCCCGAGCCGAAAGCAAAAGCTGGCTCGGCGGGCAAGCGGAAGGATTTCTTCCGGATTAAGTCGCCCACAATTCGCTACGTGCGGCCCGATACCACAATTCTGATTGAGACGGAGGAGCTACCGGATGAGGGTTCCGATGCGGCAAAGTCCATCTTCTTCAACCCGGCCAAAAAGCTCTCCATTGTGAGCGAGGACACGACCACGCTCAACGAAGGCGAGCAGCAGATCGTGGAAGTGTCAGAGGAAGTAAAAATTGATTCCTCCTGGATTAAAGTAGCGGGTTACTACGCCATTTGGGATACCCATAACATCAACCCCTACCGCGTAGACGGGCGCCATATCAAGGACACGCTCAACCTGAAGTTAACCGAGCCGGAGCGCCAGCGCTACGCCAAAATGCCGCTAAACCGGACGCCCATCACCTCAGACTTTGGCTTCCGGGCTACCGCTGGCACTACGGCGTAGACTTGGATTTGGAAACCGGTGACTCCGTGAAAGCGGCTTTCGACGGGGTAGTACGCATTGTGAAGTGGGACGGCTCCGGCTACGGCAATTACATCTTGGTCCGGCACTACAACGGTATCGAGACGCTCTATGGGCACTTGCAGAAGTCGTTGGTGGCGCCCGGAACGTTCGTGAAAGCCGGCCAACTTATTGGCTGGGGGGGTAGCACGGGCCGCAGCAGCGGTTCTCACTTGCACTTTGAGGTGCGCTACGAAGGCAACCCCATCGACCCGGAGCGGATGTACGACTTCCCGGATTACCGCCTCATCAAAGACAATTTTCAGATTACTTCAGCCCTGTTTGCCTACTACAGCAAGTCGTTGCGGTACCGGGGCGGGAGCGTGCCGGGTGCCAGCAGCGGCGGCAGCAGTAGCCGCAGCAGCGCCGCGAAACCCACCCAGGCCCGGCGCATTGTAACGCATAAAATCCGCAGCGGCGATACGCTGTCGGAAATTGCTGATAAGTACGGCGTATCGCAGGCCCAGATTCGTCGTCTGAATGGCGGCACGGCGGTACTGCGCGTAGGCCGAACACTCCGCATCAAGTAGGCTGACCATAGAACCGAGAACAGCAAAAAGCCCCGCTAAGGTGTAATCCTTAGCGGGGCTTTTTGCGCTAGTAGCGCGAAGCTGCTGCCTCATGCATCGGTAACATGGCACTAGGTGCATGGCTGAACTAACCGCCGCTATACCAGTTTAGGGTGCAGCATCGGGAAATTGCGCTGGTGCCAGTAGGGGTAGATGGGCGGCGTGTCGCTGACGGCATCCAACTTGGCCACTTGCTCGGGGGTGAGGTTCCAGCCCACGGCGGCTAGGTTCTGGCGGAGCTGCTCCTCGTTGCGGGCCCCAATGACCAGGTTGACCACGGTGGGGCGCTGGAGCAGCCAGTTTAGGGCTACCTGAGCTACTGATTTGCCGGTTTCGGCGGCTACCTCATCGAGGGCATCAATAATGGCGAATAGCAACTCGTCGGGCACTTTGGGGCCCTGGCCGCCGCCCTGGGCTAGCCGGCTGCTTTCCGGAAGGGGCTGGCCCCGGCGAATTTTACCGCTTAGCAAGCCCGCCGATAAGGGGCTCCAGACGATGGTGCCTACCCCTTGGTCGAGGCCGAGGGGTAGGAGCTCCCACTCAAACTCCCGGTTTGCCAGCGAGTAGTACGCTTGGTGGCCCACGTAGCGCGCCCAGCCGTAACGCTCCGACACCGACAGGCTCTTCATCAGGTGCCAACCCGAAAAGTTGGAACAGGCAATGTAGCGCACCTTGCCGCTCTGCACCAGGTCGTCGAGGGTGCGCAGGGTTTCCTCCACGGGCGTGTGCGCGTCGAAGCCGTGCATGTGGTAGATGTCGATGTGGTCGGTGCCGAGGCGGCGCAAGCTGTCTTCGCAGGCTCGCACCAGGTTCTGACGGGAGGAGCCGTAGCCGTTTGGGTCCTCGCCCATGGGGAAGGTAGCCTTGGTTGAAAGCAGTACTTCCCCGCGCCGGCCTGCCAGGGCCTTGCCCAAAATCTCCTCCGACATCCCTTGGGAGTACACGTTGGCCGTGTCGAAGAGCGTAACGCCCGCTTCCAGGCAGATGTCAAGCAGGCGCCGGGCCTCGTCAACCTGAGTGCTGCCCCAGGCTTTAAAAAACTCGTTGCCGCCCCGAAGGTGGCCGTGCCGAAGCTCAGGACCGGAATGCGCAGGCCAGAGCGGCCAAGTTGTCTATATTCCATAAATGAAAGGAGAAAATGCGTAGATGCCCCGTCCAGGGCACTACAGGTTGCTGCCGTATGGGTGGGAGCTGGCTCTCGTTGTGGATTGCTTGGTGTAACTCATTGCCACAGGCCAGGGTTTTCGCTAGGTGGTAGCCGCAAGGCGCTATCAGTAGTGCAAGCGCGCTAACCTGCTACTTTTGCCCGAGCTAAACCCGTGGCCCGAGCTTGCGTTTCGTGCTTGGTAGCGACTTTCCTTCCTCTCGTCTTCCCTTTTTTTGCATGAAACTTGATATTCTGGCCTTCGGAGCTCACCCCGATGATGTTGAAATGTGCTGTGCCGGTACGCTGCTGGCCGCCGCTGCCGCTGGCAAGAAAATCGGCATCGTGGACCTGACCCGGGGGAGCTGGGCACCCGGGGCACTGCCGCTACCCGCGCCCAGGAAGCCGAAGCCGCCAGCCGCATCCTGGGCCTGAGCGCCCGCGAAAACCTGGGCCTGCCTGATGGCTTCTTCCGCAACGACCGGGAACACCAGCTGCCGCTAATAGCCGCCCTGCGCCGCTACCAGCCCGACGTGGTCCTCTGCAACGCCATTCATGACCGGCACCCCGACCACGGCCGCGGCTCCCAGCTGGAGTCGGAGGCGTGCTTTCTCTCGGGCCTGCGCATGATTGAAACCCTCGGCGACGACGGCCAGCCCCAGCAGCCCTGGCGCCCCCGCGTGGTGTATCACTACATCCAGGACCGCCAGATTCCGGCCGATTTTGTGGTAGATATTACCGCGCACTGGCCCAAAAAGTGGGAAGCCATCCAGGCCTACGGCACCCAGTTCTACAACCCCAACAGCACGGAGCCCACTACTTATCTGTCCACACCCGTGTTCAGCCAATTCCTGGAAGCTCGTGCCCGCGAGTTCGGCCACCTAATAGGAGCCGAATTTGGCGAAGGATTTACGCGGGAGAGGCCGATTGGCGTGCGAGAAATAACGGAGCTGATTTAAGTAAGCGGAAGGGAAATAGCCGGAAAGCATTCCGCGCACCGCTAGCGGAACATATCGGCTCATTGACTCACCCGTCATGCGGAGCCCCGCGCAGGGCCTACTCCCCGCAGCCCGACTTGATACCATCAACTCGTTTGCGCGTGAGTAGGCCCTGCGCGGGGCTCCGCATAACGGGCTTTTTTTGAGTGTACGTTAAGATCTAAGCCCGCAATCTTTCCAACTGACTCCGATAAGTTTAGAACGGCTTGTCCTTCTGGGCATACACCGCATTAGGTAGAGACGAGTACGGATATTCCGCTCCTGGCAAGCAGCAGGTTTGCACGGTTTAGTATTATTTAATCTTGAATATAAAATACTAATTCCTATCTTGAGCGACCAGAACAGCGTCGGCTGTTTTGGAGCATATTGCTGTTGCCGCCTCCTGGACTGACCCCCACCCGTCCGGCCCTCCACGTTCATGTTTTACAAATTCGGCTAGCTTTTCCGCTGTTGCGGCGGGCTAGCGGACCAGCTCCGTATTGGGCAAGCAGTCTGCTACCGCCCACCTTTCAAGTACCGGTCACCCTTGAAAGCCCTGCTATGAACAGTTTTACTACCTGGCGCCGAAAGGTTGGGAAACGGTTGCCCGAACCGATGCTGCTGGGCGCGGCGTGGCTTTGTGCTACCTGCACTAGCCCCAGCCGCCGCCCGTCACGCGTACCCCGCATACCGCCGAAAGCTACGTGCGGCCCTACACCGCCGACTTTGGCTACGGCTGCAACATGGGCTACTACGGCAGCGGCTGGGACGACGAGCACCTGGCCTCGGCCATCAGCAAGGCCGGCGGGCAAACCATCCGAGTAACCCTGCCCGATCAGTTTTTGGACAAGTGGGGCTGGCAGGCTCGGCAGGCCGCCTTCGACCACCACACCACCAACCTGGGCCTGCGGGAGTTGGTGTGCTTTGTGGGTGAACCTTCGGCCGAGCACCGCGACCAGACCGTGTACCCCGGATGCCGGGAGTCCTCCAAGCTGTTTGCCAACCTCTACGAGCCCATCTGGCTGGCCGACAGCACTGTCAATCCGCGCAATTACTACGCCGCCTATGTCTACCGGCTTACCCAAACCTACGGCAAGCATATTCGCTTCTGGGAGGTAGTCAATGAGCCCGATTTTATTACCGATGTCAGCAATAAGGAGTGGCTGGAGCGGGCCCCCAGGCCGGCCGAAACCACCAACACGCTGGCGCCTATCTACCACTACATCCGCACCTTGCGCATCACCTGGGAGATAGTGAAAAAGTACTGCCCCGAGGACTACGTGACGCCCGGCGGCCTGGGCTACGCCGAGTACCTCGATGCCCTGCTGCGCTACACCGATAACCCCGTAGCGGCGCCGTTACGGCCCAATTTCCGGCCCGAGGCGGGGCGTATTTCGACGTGGTGGACTACCATGTGTACCCCTCGTACTACCTGCGCCGGCGCAATCTGCTGCACACCGGCTTCAACTACCTGCGCAACTCCGACAACGCCGCCGCTCAGTTGCTGCGCCACAAGGCCCAGTTCGAGGCCGTGCTGCACCAGCACGGCTTCAACGGCGAAACCTACCCCGAAAAGCACTTCATCGTCACGGAAACCAACATTAGCCGCCGCACCGCCGAGTGGCGCTACGGCTCCGATGAGATGCAGCGCAACTTCGGCATGAAGGCCCTGATCATTGCCCAGAAAAACGGCATTCGGCAGGTGCACTTCTATAGTGTAGCCGAAGCCGCCGACGCCCCAAACAGCCCGCGGGCATTGCCGTCGACGACGAGTTCAAGCTTATGGGTATGTATGAGAATATGAACCGCGACCTGCCCGGCCGGGAAAAACTGACCCAACTTGGTCTGGGCTTCAAAACCACCGCCGAGCTGCTAGCAGGCTGGCGCTACGATGCCGCCCGCACCGCCGCCCTCCAGCTGCCCGAGCAGGCAGACGGGGCCGCGTTCCGGCGCAACGGCCAGTACCAGTATGTGCTGTGGGCCAAAACGGAGTTCGATCAGCGAGAAGAAGCTACCGTCCGCTACTCTTTTCCGGCCGGTTGGCTCGTAGGAGCCGTGGAGCGGCGTGCCTGGGACTTCGGGAGTTCCGGCGTGAGTATGCGCCTGCCGGGCCGGGAGCTACTGCTGGACGCAACCCCGGCCTTTTTCACCACGCTGGAACCCATTGGGCTGCAAGTAGCCGCGGGGCCTAACTAAACCAGAATCTGGGATGATAGGGAAGGATTTTTGTATTATTCAAGCATCACTTTTTGAAATATCGATAAAATGCCCGTTTGTCAGCAATTTAGCGTGCCCAGACTGCTCGCGAATTGTATTTTTGACGAAGTTTAAGCAGCTAACGGAACGGGTTGGCTGGCAGGGAAACGCATAACGACAGAAGCAGGAGGCCACTGGGCGGCGTGAGTGCCGGCCCGAACAAAGACAGTATCAACGCCCAAACTCCGGCCGGTTCAACTGGGGCGCAGGGGTAGGTGGTAGGAGTACGGACACGGTTTGCCGGTCTTTACGGTGGCAAACCAAGGAGCTTCCCGGTGGGAGGAGAGGGCGTCTCGGAGTGGGGTGAGAAGTAGCCTATCGGCTGCAAATCAGTTGGCTAAGAGACGCTGAGGGAGGATGAGAAAATACGATTCCGCAACTGCGGGAACCACACTAGCGCACTACACTACCCAGTCTGCTGCCTGGCAGATTGGCTTACCAAAATGAGAGTAGCCCGCGCGGTAGCGGCTTACCCCACACCTTCACCAAACACTTTCGAGATGGGGAAATTTTCCAGATGGATGGCGCTGCTGGCCTATGCTGTGTGCTTTTTGCTGGCCCTCACGGCCCGGGCCCAAAGCGAAACGCGGGTCAGCATCACTACCATTACACCCAGCGTAAACACCGGCCAAGACTACTCGCCCTGGCTGAATGACAACCTAAACGACCTGGTCCGCAACCACTGGGACCCTA
The DNA here is from genome assembly GCF_022919335.1 of Hymenobacter sp. 5516J-16. Taxonomy (NCBI): domain Bacteria; kingdom Pseudomonadati; phylum Bacteroidota; class Cytophagia; order Cytophagales; family Hymenobacteraceae; genus Hymenobacter; species Hymenobacter sp. 5516J-16. The sequence continues at coordinate 17,622 of NZ_CP095058.1, forward strand.
CCAACTTTCAGTACATCGACGTGACGCTCCGGCTGGCCCAGCGCACGAACGTGAGTCGGCTGCGGCTCTATGATTTCGAGGGTTCCTTTGCCGATAAGCCCGCTTCCATTTACGCCCTCAATGGTACCCAGCGCACCTTGCTGGGTACCTTCACCGGGGCCCTTTACCAGCAGTGGGTAGAGCTGGCAGTAGCCACGCCGGTAGCCGCCGATGCCATTATCGTGCGGAAGTACTGCAACAACCTGCCGCACAAGATTCAGGTGTTCGGGTACGCCAGCGGCACCGCTAGCCCCGCCCCGGCGCCTAGCCCAACTCCTGCGCCAGCCCCGACCCCGAGCCCCGCATTACCACAAGCCGTTATCAGCTTCGGGGCGCTGCCGGGCAAAACCGTGGGCGACGCGCCATTTGCGCTTAGCGCCACCAGCACCAACTCGGCTACGCCCATGACCTTTACCTCGTCGAATCCGGCGGTGGCTTCGGTTTCTAATGCCGGCGGGCAATGGCAGGCTACCGTGGTGGGCGCGGGTACTACCACCATTACCGCCTCACAGGCGGGTAGTGCTGCCTACCTGGCAGCCGCTAACGTAAACCAAAACCTAACCGTGCAGGCCGCGCCGGCCCCGGCGCCTACTACGCCGAGCACGCCCAGCACCGCGGCCCGGGCAATCAAACTCAAGCAATCCTTCGGGGTGAATGCCTTTGAATGGGACCTGGAAGACCCCAACCGGCCCTGGGAGGTGGAAGCCACGCGCCTGGCCGGCGTGAAGAACTTCTCCGGCATCCGCCACTACCTCGACTGGGAGCGGCTGGAATCCTCGGAGGGCAGCTACACGTTCAATCCTACTCACAGCGGGGGCTGGAATTACGATGCCATGTACCAGCGCCTCAAGGCCGAAGGCGTGGAAGTGCTGGCCTGCATTAAAACCCTACCGGGCTGGTTGCTGAACACCTGGCCCGCCGACCAGCGCGACAACGAAAACGTGCCCGTGCGCGGGGGCGCCGACTTCAGCAACCCCGCTTCCTACCGCGAGCAGGCCCGCATGGCTTTCCAGTTTGCCGCCCGCTACGGCCGCAACACCGGCCTGAGCCGCAGCCTCGTGACGGTGAATACTACCCCGCGCTGGCCCGGCGACGGTATTAATGAGGTGAAGATTGGCCTGAACCTGATTACCTACGTGGAGTGCGACAACGAGCGGGACAAGTGGTGGAAGGGCGCCAAAGCCTACCAAACGCCCGCCCAGTACGCGGCCAACCTCTCGGCTTTCTACGATGGGCATAAGAACACCATGGGCGCGGGCATTGGGGTGAAAAACGCCGACCCCACCATGCAAGTAGTCATGGCCGGCCTGGCCAAACCCGACCCCGAGTACGTGAAGGGCATGGTGGAGTGGTGCCGCCAGCACCGCGGCTACCGCCCCGACGGCAGCGTGAACCTCTGCTGGGACGTCATCAACTACCACAACTACTCCAACGACGCCGGCACGTCCCAGGGCGGCAACTCTACCCGTGGCGCGGCCCCGGAGGTGTCGGATGCGGCGCCGGTAGCGCGCAGCTTCGTGCAGATGGCCCGGCAGTACTGCGGCAACATGCCCGTCTGGATTACTGAAACTGGCTTCGACACCAACCAGGGCAGCCCGTTCAAGGCCATTGCCATCGGCAGCCGCTCGGTGCAGGAAACCCAGGCCGACTGGCTGCTGCGCACGGCCCTGCTCTACCCGCGCTACGGGGTGGAGCGCGTGTTCTTCTACCAGCTCTACGACGACAACCCGGGCAGCGCCACCCAGTTTGCCACCATGGGCCTGCTCAACGCCGACCGCACCCCGCGCCTGGCTACTCAGTACTTGCGTCAAACCAACCAGCTACTGGGCGAATACACGTTCAAGGAAACCCTGAACACCGACCCCGTAGTGGACCGCTACGAGCTAAACGGGCAGCAAGCCTACGCCTTGGTAGTACCCGACGAGCGCGGCCGCACCGTGCAGTACACCCTCAACCTGGGCAACGCCGCCTACGCCGATGTGTACCGCCCCGGTGCCAGCGCTCTGGCCGTGCAGCGCGTAAACCTAACGAACGGGCAGCTGAGCCTTCTGGTAACGGAAACGCCGCTGTTTGTCCTGCCGGCGGCGGGTAGCACCAGCAGCACCCCGCCAGCTACGTCGGCGCCGGCTGTGTGCTCAGCCACGGGCAGCATTCTGCGCGAGCAGTGGAACAACGTGGGTGGCTCGGCCGTGGCCGACATTCCGGTGCAGACTGCGCCGGCCAGCACCAGCCAGCTCACTCAGTTTGAAAGCAGCCGCAACCTCGGCGACAACTACGGGGCCCGCATCCGCGGCTACCTGTGCCCACCCCAAACCGGCGCCTATACCTTCTGGCTTGCCGGCGACGACAACTGCGAGCTGTGGCTGAGTTCCGATGGTGACCCCGCCCGCAAAGTGCGGATTGCCTCGATAAACGGTTACACCAACTCCCGCGAGTGGAACAAGTACGCCAGCCAGAAATCAGCCCCCATTACCCTGACGGCCGGTCAGCGCTACTACATTGAGGCCCTGCACAAAGAGCAAGGCGGCGACGACCAGGTGTCCGTGGCTTGGCAGCTGCCTGATGGCACCATGGAAGGTCCCATTCCCGGTAGCCGGTTGTCGCCCTACACGGGCAGCAGCGCCCGCCTGACGGCCACGGCCAGCAGTGCTCAGCTAGGCGACGGCGCCGCGGCCCGCGTAACGGCCAGTGCCGCTGAGGACCTAGTCTTCACGGTAGCGCCTAACCCCTTCAGCACCAGCAGCGAAATCACCTTCCGCCCGCTAACAACCGGCCGGGTTACCCTGGCCGTGTACGACCTGCAGGGCCGACTGGTGCGCCAGTTGCTGGCCGGCCCGGTGGAAGCCGGCAGTACGCAGCGCGTTACGCTGCACGCCCAGGGCCTGCCCACCGGCGTGTACCTCGTCCGGCTGACCACTCCCGCCGCCGTGCTCAACCAACGGGTAGTGCTGTCAGAGTAGGTAGTCCTGCCGGAGTAGCAGCATAGCGAAATTTGTCCACTGTCCTTCCGAGCAGCGCGAGAAATCTAGGTCACACTCCAGAGAGGCTAACCTAGATTCCTCGCCCTGCTCGGAAGGACAGTTTTGCGTTTCAGGAGCATGATTTGAGCAGACAACCGAATACCAAACGGACAGTAAGCCAACAGCCCGTCATGCTGAGCTTGTCGAAGCATCTCTACTGCTACCTCCAAACGTGCGAACGAAGCGGTAGAGATGCTTCGACTCCGCTCAGCATGACGTTCTTTTTGGTGTAAGACTGCCTCACTGATTACTGTTTACATCCCTCACAGGACGTCATGCAGAGGCGCAGCCGAAGCATCTCGCGTGCTGACGTTGCCAAACTAACCCAACGATTCGAGCGAGATGCTTCGGCTGCGCCTCTGCATGACGGCCTATTAGCTTACTAACCCGCCACCTTGGTGCGGACAGCAATGGACGGGAACGGTGTAAAGACATGCTCCGGCATTATGGGCTTCACTCGGAGACTATACTGGTTGGCAGCTCCTACACCCTTTCCGTCCGTAAGGAAGCGCGGTACCTTACTTTATAAGGTAGGGTTGCGGTTTGTGATAAGTCTCACCTTTTGAAACAGCACGGTGAGGCGGCTGCGAAACTCGGCCAGGGCCAGCGGAAACGTGTCCTGGTAATGCAGGGGTAGGTATTTATTGAGCACCCAGTAACCGTAGCCCAAACTGGCTACCAGCGTAAAGGCCGAGGCCACCGCCGCCCCGTAAATGCTGCCCGTGAGTTTGATGCACAGAATGTCGGCGGTGGTGTTGATGGTCAGGGCAATCAGCACCTTGATGAGGTTGAGCTGGGGCTTGTTGATGATGTCGAGGGTGACGCCCAGAAACCGCTCAATGGGGAAGAGCAGGGCGCATATAATCATGATGCGGTAGATGTTGGCCGCTTCGGTGTGCACGTATTTCTGCCCGCCAATGGCCAGCACAATCACATCGGCAAACACCAGCACGCCCAGCGTAATCGGGATGAAGAGCAGGGTGAGGGAGCCGGCGTATTTCTTGAGCGTGTGGGCTACCTCATCGTTGCGCTTGCGGTTCACGGCCGCCGACATATCGGGCATGGCCGTAGCCAGGCCGCTGCGCAAAGGAATTTCAATGATTTCGAGCAGGCGCTGAGGCAGGTTGTAGACGGCCAGGGCGGCCGGCCCCAGCATAAACTTGATGATGAAGGTATCGGAGCTGCGCAGCAGGGTAGCGCACAGAAACGTGCCGAAGCTGTACTTACCAAAGTGAAACACCTCCCGCACGCACTCCATCGTTTTGTGCCGAATTGCGCCCAGCCGGGCCCAGCCCATTACCAGCGTTACCACGCTCGTGAGCAGGGAGCTGGCCAGAAACGAGTACACAATGCCCAGCAAGCTGATTTTTCCGAGCCAGTAGAGCAAAAGCGTCAGCAGAATAAAGGAGCCCTGGTTGAGCAGCCGAATCGTCAGGATGGCATCGAAGCGCTGCTCAGCCTGCAGGAGCCACACGGCCACGTTGAATGGCAGCGTAACCACCAGGCTCAGGCCGAAGTAGCTGAGCAGCAGCAGCACGCCGGCATCGGTGGTGTAGGGGCCAGCGGTAGGGTTACCAGGTTGAGCACCACGAAAAAGCCCGTGACCAGCAGGCCAATAAACCACGACGAGCCGGCTACGGTGGTCTGGCGGGCCAGGTCGGCGCCGGCGTAAAACTTAATCAGGGGCGTTTGCAGCAGGCCCGTGCGGAAGGTGTCGAGCAGCAGGAAGGCAAACTGAAAAAACACCCAGTTGCCCATATCTGTCTCGGGCAGAAAGCGGTACAGGATGCTGTAGGTCAGGATGCTGAACACGGCCATCACGCCGTTGCCGGTCAGGGATAGTACGTGTCGGTTTTTAAAGACGGCGAGCATCAGGCAAGGGGCGAAAAGGTGGGAACAGGGCGGCCGCGGGCAGCCCGCAGCCGTAGGGGAGTGCGCGGTGTCAGGCAGAAACCAGGGTGGCAGTAGGCGCGGCCGGCGCGGCAAGAGCACCCGCCGAAGCCGCCCGGATGGCCGCGTAAATCTGCCGGACGCTGTTTTCCCAGGTATGGGTAGCGGCAAACGCGGCGCGGTTCTGCTGAAGCTCCTCAGAGTCTTCGGCCAGCGCCTGCTCAATCAGCCGCACGTAATCAGCGGCCGACTCGGCCAGGTAAGTATAGTCGGCGAAGATGTCCATGGCCTGGGTGCGGGTAGCCACCACGGGCTTGCCCAGGGCCAGGTACTCGTCAATCTTGCGCGGGTAGTTACCGATAGTCATGTCGTTGACCAGCTGGGGGTTAAGGCACACGGCAAACTCCCGGATGTAGGCCAGCAGCTCCTCGGGCGCCTTCGGGCCGAGGAAGTGCACGTTGGGCAGCTGGTGCAGGGCACTGGCCCGGAACGCCTCATCCTCGGGGCCCACCAGCACCAGGCTCCAGGTGGGGCGCTGCTCGGCAAGTTGCTGGAGCAACGCCACGTCAAGCCGCAGGCTCACCAGCGCCCCCACGTAGCCAATCAGCGGCCCCGGAATGCCGGCCAGGTCGGCTGGGGTGGTAGCCTCGGCGGCCGGCGCTGGCGCTACGTCGCAGCCCTGGCCCACGTAGTGGGAGTTGGGGTTATAGCGCCGGCAGTAGGCCGCCAGGTAGCTGGAATTGGCCACGCACACGTCGCTTTTGGCAATAAGCTGGGGCTCCAAGTGGCGGCCGTGCTTGCGCCAGTAGTCCACGGCCAGCATGTAGTCGCGGGAGTAGTACACGCTCACAGCCGGTTGCAGCAGCTCTTTCAGGTAGAAGCTGCGGAAGATGTCGTTGTCGTTGAACAACACGAAATCCTGGAAATCCAGGGCCGTGATGCCCCGCCGGATGGCCCGGGCAAAGCGGCGGTTATTCAGCTTGTTGAACGCGGTGTACACCGGCGAAGGCGGCAGCCAATTAATGGATTCGGCAATGGTATCCGGAGTGAGCACCCAGAGGTTTTCGCCCACCGTTTCCAGGGCCTGCTCCTGCCCCCGCAGTACGCGCAGGCGGCGCTGAATCCGGGCTTCGTGGCGGTGCTTGAGTACCGTGTTGCGGTCCAGGGGCGAGTTGACGTAGAGCACCCGGTTGTGGCGGGCAAACTCCAGGGCAATGTTCTTGCAGTTGCTGCCGATTTCGGTGTCCCAGGGCTGCTGCCCCACCACCACTATATCACGACCTTGCATCGGGCTTTCCATAAGTAAAACGGGCTAGGAAACGGGGTGGAGCGGGGCAGCCAGCAACAGGTCGTCCACCAGGTCTAGCACGGTGGCGTCCACTGCCGGGTCAAACTTGCGGGCGAAAAGCTGGGGGCTGGCGCGCAGGGCCTCAAAATCCAGGGCGGTCAGCACCTTGGGGTTGGCCCCGCCCTGGCTCCAGTCGATGTAGCGGTAGTTGTTGTTGACGATGGTCGGGCGGTAGGGCGAGTTCATGAGAATGGTCGAAATCAAGAACTCATCAGAGCCCCAGGTAAACATCGTGAAGCGGCGCAGACCTGGATTATTGTCCAGAAAATCAACCAGATACTGCGCGCAAGGGCGGCTGATGGTCCACCAGGAGCCGTCTTTGCCGCCGTACAAGGTGTAGGGCAGCGGAAACGTGCGCTTGGGCAGCAGCCAGTTGATGGTGGCTTGCAGGAAGTACTGGCCCTTGAAGTGGAAGTAGGTGGAGTGGTACTTCTCCACCCGCGTAATGGCGTGGGCCCACCACTCCGAGTTTTCCTCGCTCGACTCAAAGGAAAGAAAGGACCGCCCCCGGTTGCGCGCCAGAAAATCGTAGATGGTTTCGGCGGGCTTGATGGGGTAGTCCTGGGCGCTCATCAGGTTGATGAAATCATACTCAATGCCCGTGGCCAGGATTTCGCGGGTGCACTCCACAATGGCCTTGGTAAAGCGGTAGGAAGCCCAGCGCACGTACAAGCGGGTGGTAGTGAGGCGCACGCCCGGCAACTCTTCCAGAAAAGCAAACTCCCGGCGGTCGGCCTTGGCATCCAGGTGAATGTAAAAGTCGAAGCCCTCGTGGGCCAGGGCTTTCACCAGGCGGGCAAGTTGCTCGGGGCCTTTATGCGCCATTATCAGGTGGGCTATTCTCATCGCCGAGGGAAGTTGGGTGAACGGCTACCAAACAGGCGGGTGGGGTAGAAGCAGGGCAGAATTCAGGCTTTCGGAATGCTCAGGTTTCCTTCGAGAGTCTGGTTGCGGGCCGCCTTTTCCCAGGCTGCGGGCTGGGCATTGCGCAGGTAGCGCCGGAAGCCGGCAAACACGGCCAGGTTCATCAGGGTGAAGTAGAGCGGCACCAGCAGCGCCTTGCGGCTGCGGCCCCGGCTTTCGGCGCGCCAGCCCAGGTAGGCCAGTCCGTAGAACAGCACCTGCCCGGCAAAAAAGGCCGCGTAAAACCCACCCTGCACGCCGGCCAGCACCGCGCCCAGCACCAGCAGCAGCACCAGGGCCACGGGCGTAATGCTCCAGCGCAGCACTCGGTGCGAAACGTACAGGAACGTTACTAGCGGCTGCCGCACCGGGTTCAGCAAGGAGCGCAGCCGCACCATGGACTGCCAGCCGCCGGCGCAAATGCGGATTTTGCGCTTCATTTCTTCAGCCAGGGAAGCCGAAGGTGCTTCCGCGGCGTAGGCGGCCGGCTCATATACTACCCGGTAGCCCTTCTCCACAATCCGCAGGGACTGAATGAAGTCGTCCAGAATGGTGTCCTTTTCCAGGGGTTGGAACAGGTTGGAGCGGAAGGAAACCAGCTCGCCGGCCGCGCCCATCAAGGAGTAGATTTCGGAGTCGCAGCGCTTGAGGAAGGACTCGTACTTCCAGTACAGGCCCTCGCCGGCCCCAGAGGCCGAGTCGTGGGCCAGCACCTTTTTCTCTCCCGACACAGCGCCTACCTGCGGGTCCTGGTAGTGCTTCACCATTTCGCCCACGGCTTCGGGGTTCAGGAAGGAGTTGCAGTCAGTGAATACCACGTAGGGCGTGCGCACAAACTCCATAGCCCGGTTTTCGGCCAAGGACTTGCCGCCTCGGAAGGGAGAGTGTAGGTGCTCTACCTGGGGGTAGCGGGCCAATACGTCGGCCGAGTTATCGGTGGAGCCATCCGTGATAAACAGGAGCCGTAGCTTCTCGCGGGGGTAGTCCAGGGCCAGGCAATTGGCAACTTTATCGTCCAGAATATCGGCCTCATTATAGGCCGGCACCACCAGCGTCACCTCAGGCACAAAGGGCGCCAGCGGCCGCGCCGGCCGCACTGCACGCGCAAGGCGGGCTAGTGCCCAGGCCACCAGACCGTAGCCCACGTAGGTATAAAATGCCACGGCAAAGGCCGCCCAAAACAAGTAGAGATACACGTTGCTCATCATAAAGGAGTAGCCTGAGTAGCAGAGGAAGTGCAGCGTAGCGCCGCTGGGCGCCAGCAGCTGCCAAAACGAGGTAAAGTGAGGTCTGGCGGCGTCGGCGCTAGGATTGCTGACGAGCCCGCAGACCCCGGATGAAGCCGAACACCAAGCAGGCCGCGGCAGGTAGGGCAATGATTTCGAAAGGCATGGTTTGCTGGTGGATAAGGAAGTGACGTGGACCCCACCCCAACCCCTCCCCGGTGGGGAGGGGCTTCGGTTACTGTGGCAACGTTATCAACTGGAGCCGTTGTGGTACTAGCATAAGCCCCTCCCCACCGGGGAGGGGTTGGGGTGGGGTCAATGCTCCATAGAAGCATCCAGGGTCTGGACCCGGTGGGGCGTGGCGAGGAAGGCGGTTTTGGAGCGGTTGATGCGCAGCAAGGCCAGCACCATGCACAGCAGGGCGTAGGGCAGGCGCACGATGGCCGTGAGCAGCTGCTTGTTGTAGAGGCGGGCGGGCAAAGAGGCCAGTAGCGTGAGGCCCAGCACAGTCAGCAGGCCCGCCCAGAACAGGGGCGAGGGGCCCACCGGCAGCACGAAGCTCAGCCCCGCGGACACCACCAGCAGCACGCCCAGCACCCCAATCAGCAGCATGCGCGGCACCAGGAAGGCTTGCACTACCTTGTTGAAGAACTCGAAGTTGTCGTGCTCCATGAGCTGTTCCAGGCCCTCGGCGGCGTATTTCTTTAGAAACTCGAACTGCGAGGCCAGCCAGCGGCTGCGCTGCTGGGTAAACACCTGGGCGTTTTCGACCTTCTCATCGTACACGTACACGTGGTCGAGGTAGCAGATTTTCTCCTGGTCGCGGGCAATGCGGAAATCCAGTTCCTTGTCCTCGCCTACCGTTTCGCCAATGCCCATGAGCAGCTGGCGTAGGTAGCCAAACTCGAAGGCCATGCCCGAGCCAATAAGAGCTGCCGAGAGGCCCACCGCAAAGTGCCCCTTGCGGTAAATGTGGTTGTTGATTTCCTCGTTGCAGGCGTCGAGCAGGGCAAAGGCCGAGTCGGTGTTTTTGGCCGTGCGGTGGGTTTGCACTACCTGGTAGCCGGCCTCGAAAGCCTGGTTTACTGCCTCCAGGCAGCCCCGACTCATAATATTATCCACGTCGAGGACCATGGCCACCTCAAACTGATGCTGGGGCAGGGCCTCCAGGGCGTAGAGCAGGGCTTTGCCTTTGGTGCTGCGCTCAAAGTGCACTTCCAGCACTTGGGCGCCCATTTCCCGCAGGGCGGCTACCGTTTCGGACTGTAAGCCGTCGGCTATAACGCACACGGCGTGCCCACCGCTGTAGGCGTGGCGCAGGGCGGCCCGGGTGGTTTCCAGTATCACCGTGTTCTCGCGGTAGGCCGGAATGAGCACGCACATGGTGCGGGCCGGGCGGCGACGCTGGGTGCCATCCGTAGGGGCCGTGACGCGGGGCTGATTCAGGTGGCCGGCCACGGCAAAAAACAGCAGGTAACCGCAGTTGAGCGCTAGGTAGATGCCCAGCACCCACAGCAGCCCATCCAGAAGAAGCGTAAAAAGGGTCATAGTGCGGCGGTTAGGAGGTAGCGGAAGAAGTGCCCAGGTGCTGCAGGTTCCACCACAAGCCGCGCCCCAAGGCGCGCAGGTGGCTCCACTCGGAGCGGCGCGAAAACGTCACGGCTTTCTTGGGCAGAGCCGCCAGCAGGAACACGCAGGTGCTCGTCCAGAACGACCAGCCAGTGAAGTTGCGGCGAATGAACAGCAGGCGGTTGCGGTTCATGTAGTAGGTTTTCAGCACCGACGACTTGCCCACCGACAGGGACTCCTTGTGGTAAATCGTGGATTCGGCTACGTAGTGGCAGCTGTAGCCCCAGCGCTTAATGATTTCGCAGTAGTCCAGCTCCTCGTAGTAGAGAAAGTACACCTCCGGCATCAGGCCCACCTCGTCAATCACGCGGCGCGGCACCATCATGGCGGCCCCGTCGGCAAGCTTGGTGGGGCCGGAGGTGTTGTGCTGGCCGGCGTCGGGCTCCCCGTGGCCGATGGTCACGCTGCGGCCCGTCCAGGTGTTGATACCCCGGGAGCCGGCGTACTGAATAACATCGTTGGTGCCGTAGAAGATGATTTTGGGCGAGGCAATGCCGGCGTCGGGGTTGTTTTCGAACAGCTCAACCAAGGGCTCCAGAAAGCCCGGGGCCACCTCCGTGTCGTTGTTCAGAAACAGGATGTACTTGCCCGTAGCCTGCCGGATGCCCAGGTTGTTGCCGCCGGCAAAGCCCAGGTTCTTATCGGACCGAATGAGCTGCACTTCCGGAAACTGCTCGGTAATAATGCCGGGGTCATCGGTAGGCGAAGCGTTGTCAACGACAATGATTTCCACGGCCGGGTACGTGAGCTGGCGCAGGGAAGCTACCATCTCGCAGGTTACCTGAGCCTGGTTGTAGTTGATGGAAATAATGGATACCAGAGGCGTTGCCATAGACCAGTTAGTGCTGTACAAGTTCAGGGTCCGAATCCAGCCGGGGCCCCAGGAAAATGAAGGCCCAGGAGATGTACACGATGATGGCCGAGGGCATGAAGTTGATGACCTCGTTGCCGTAGCTGCAGAACAGGATGCCGGCCGCGCCGGCCGTCAGGGCATTCAGCTTCACCCGCAGCTTGGGGTCCCGGATGTTCCAGACGATGCCACAGCCCTTGCCCACGATGTAGAGCATGATGCCAAACCAGATGATAAAGCCCACAATGCCGTACATCACCCACACCTTCACCCAGTAGCTGTCGGGCGGAATGGTGGCCAGGTAGCTGCCCGGGTTGTACTTGATGCCCCAGGCCCCAATGGTGCCCACACCGCCCCGAAAGGGTGGGAATCGAGGTAGTTGCGCAGCACCAGCTGGTTGTTGAGGCGCACGTTCAGGGAGGCGTCCTGGGGGTCCAGGGCCGTGCGCATGCGGTAGATGTTGTAGTTCGTGTCGCCGATGTGGGTGTACTTGAGCACGTACAGCGCCGATAGGGCTAGCACCGAGCCCACCACCAGGGCCTTGATGTTCTTGCTGATCAACAGGGCTACCCCAATCCCGACCAGCAAGGCAAACAAGGCCCCGCGGGTACCGGAAATGAACATGCCCGTAATCAGCAGCCCGGCCGCCACGAGCAGCAGCGTTTTCTGCCACTTCTTAAACGGACCGAACCCCAGAATCAGGGCCACCAGGGCAATGTGGGCTTGGGAGGCCCCGAACTGGCCGGCGTCGCTGTAGAAGGAAAACACCCGCAGCTTGCCCCAGAGCAGGTGGGTTTTGGCATTGCCCTCATCCAGAAACTGCTGCTCACCGGGTGAAAGGCCGATATACAGCTGCTTCAGCCCATTGAGCGTGCCCAGCACCGACAGCCCAATCAGCAGCACCAGAAACAGGTTCAGGTCTTTTTTCTGGTTGAACAGCAGCAGGCTCAGGGGCACCGTAAGCAGCCAGTAGAACGAAGCGCTCCGAAACTCCTGCACCCAGCCCATCACACTAGCACCCGAGGGGTTGCCCAGCTCCAGAATGTTTACCACAAACCAGAACAGGGTCAGCAGCACCAAATCGTTTTTGATGTAGCTCCAGTCGAAGCGGCGGTGCTGCACCAGCACGGCCACGGCCGTGGTAATCAGCAGCCCGTCAATGGCCATGCCGTAGGGCGCGCCGCCTACCTCCCGATCAATAATAAAGAACAGGAAGCAGTAGCAAAGCAAGGCAATGATGCCCACCCGCGGCGTCGTAAACAGGATGATGACAAATGGCACCACCACCGCCAGCACAATCAGCAGGGCCGGCACCAGCACCCCCGCCCGCGCCGTACCCCAGCCCACCGCCACGGCCGCCAGCACCCCCAGCAGAAGCTGAAGCCCCCGGCTTTTGAAGCTGGCTGATGATGCGTAGTGACTCATGAGGTCGTGGTAAACAAGAGGTAGCGGGGTAGGAAGTGGGAGGCGTTATGCCCGCTTTGCCAACTTCCGTTCGTAGCGCTGGGCTAGGGGTTGAGTAGGCCTTGCAGCGGGCGTGGGGGTAGGCCGGCCCGCTTGCCGCCGGCCGCTTTCACTCGGGCGCCAATGAAGTCCGTCACGTATTCCGGCAGCACGCCGTTGAGTACTACCTCAATCGGGGCCTTCGAAACATTTTTGATGTTCTCGAAGATCTTTTTGTCGGCCTGCTCCCAGCTGCGGGTGGCTTTCACGGCCACCAGAATCAGGTCGAGGCTTTGCAGCAGGGAGGCGGGGTAGGTAGCTTCTAGCAAGGCCGGAAACTCCACGATGATGACGGCATTGTTGTAGGTGCGCGTGCCCGCTAGGTCGGCTACTGTCACGCCCTGCGACAACCCCTGCAGGGGCGAGTAGTAGGAGGTGTGACCCTCCAGCCAGGCGTGGTCGGCGTGGTCATTCGGAAACAAGCCCAGGGTTTTGATTTTCATGCCGTTCAGGCTGGCCGTGAGGGAGGTAACTAGGGTGGTTTTGCCCTCGCCGCTCTGACTGCTGAGCACCCCAATCATGAAGGGCTTCGTGGAGTCGTCCTTCTGGTGCATTTTCAGCAGCAGCTGCCGGGCCAGTTGGTCTTCGGCCCGCTGGGCGTCCAGGAGCTGCTTTTGGTTGAGGTTAGTAGTGTTCGGGATGATGCCCATGACCGGAAAGCTGGTCACTTTGGTCGCCAAGGCGGGTTTCTGCAGGGAGTTATTGAGCAGGTCCGCCGCTACCACGCCCGCCCCCGTAAACAGGAAGGAACCGATCAGGCCACCCAGCAGCAGCACCAGCAGCCGGGTGCCGCCCGCCGTAGCCGGTAGGTTCGGCGGGTCGACTACCTTCAGTTGGGAGGCCAGCTCCACGTTCTGCTGGGAAAGCTTGCTCTGCTTTAGGCCCTCTACCTGCGACATGTACTCCTTCTCGGCTATTTCCACCTCCCGCCGGATTTTGCGGATTTCGGCCCCTAGCGGCACCAGGCTGTTGTACTGGCTGGTGAAGTTCTCCTTCTGCCGGCGCATGGAGCTGAGCTGGCCGCGCAGGTCCTCTACCTGCAGCACATTCTTGGTGTAGTCCTGCAGCAGGTCTTTCACGGCCACGCCCTGGGCCGAGCGGGTGTCGGCGTCGTAGCTGCTTACGGCCTCGTCCAGGCTGTTGCTGATGGTGGTTACCTGCTGGGTAAGGGTAGCCAGGCGGGCCGCCCCATCGGGGCTGTTGGCGCTTTTGTTTAGCAGCTCCACCTCCGCAATCTGTCCGTTTAAATCGGCTAGGCGGTTGCGCAGGCGCAGAATCTCCTGGCTTTTCAGGTTGGACACGCCCCGCTTGCCCAGGGCCGACTCCGTTGATTTCAGAGCCGAGCTGGCGCCAGCGTACTGCATTTCCAGCTCGTTGAATTTATCGGCTGTCAGCTGGCGCTCCTCCGTGGAAGTCACCATCTGCTTGTCGTAGTCGACGATGTTGTGCCGCTGGTGGAACTGCAGCAGCTTTTGCTCGGCGGCCTGCAGGCGGGCGTAAGCTTTCTGGGTGGCCGCGTCGAAGTAGCCAATGACGTTTTCGTTCTGGCCCACAAACAACTCCTTGTGCTTGCGAATGAACACCTGGGTGAGAATGTCCAGGGTTTCGCGGCAAATCTGGGGGTTCTTTGAGCTGTACTCAATCCGGAGCAGGTCGCTGTCCTTGACGCGGCTGGCGGAAATATTCCACATGGCCGCTTCGGAGTAGTAGGGGTGCTTGGAATAGAACAGCTTGTACACGGCGTTGGTGTTGCTGGCCCGGTAGGCGGCCGTTAGGTTGGCCAGGGTTTCCTCCTCGGTGCTGCCGGCCAGGGTAGCGGCCAATGAATCCAGCAGGGGCTGGTCGGCGGCCGCTAGCTTGGTGGGCAGGAGCACGCGCTGCACTGAAGCTAGCAGGCCGCTTGGCGCCGCCGAGGCTTGCTGGGGCCGGGCGGCGGCCGTGGCGCCGGTGGCTTTGCGCTCCAGCAGATGGCGGGCCAGCAGGCGCAGGCACACCTCCTCGCGGGTGTCGCGGGAGGTAATCAAGGACAGCAGGTTGTCAAAGGCTGTGGAAGCGGCATTCCACCCGCCCCCGGCCGCGTTGTTGTCGCCGTCAATCTTGTAGCCCGAGGCAATACCGGTGTAAATAACCGTGTCGGAAGTGTACTTCTTATCCCGGTTGCGGCCAAAATAGAACACGGAGGCCGTGGTAACCAGCGGCACGAGCAGCAGCAGCAGCCAGTGGCGGCGCAGGAGGCGGTAGAGGTCTTTCAGGGTCATCTGCCGGTCATTAAAACATGGAGGGGAGTACCCAGAAAGTCTTCCAGCAGCAGCATGGCCGTCTGGTACTTGTTGCGGGCTTCAGCCTGGGCCAGCAGGGCCTTGCCGTGCAGCTCCGTGGCTGCCATCTGTTCATCCACCTGCATCTCGCCGTTGCGGAACTTGCTATCGGCCAGCTTCTTGCTAATGCTGGCCGACTGCACAGCGTTCTGGTGGTGCTGCAGGTTGGCGTGGGCCAGGGCCAGTTCCTGGTACAGCAGAATCACCTGGCGGCGGATTTCCGTTTCGCCCACGGCCCGCTCCGCCACAGCCTGCTGCAAAATCAGCTCTTGCTTATGCACGGTAGCGCGGCGGTTGGCTAGCTGCTCAAACGGCACGGCCATGTTCAGGCCTACCGTGTACTGGGCCCGGGCACTCAGCGAAAAAGCGTTGAGCTGCTGAATGCGCTCCGTGGAGCCGTTGGTAGCAAAGTAGGGCAGCGTGCCGTAGCTGTAGCTGGAGGTCAGGGCCAGGATGTTCAGGATCTTCTTGCGCGCCAGCCGGATGTCCTCACTGGCTACCTGCTTGGCCAGCTCCAGCTTTTCAATGCCGGCCGAGTGACTGATGGCGGCTTGGTGCAAAATGGGCAGCACGGCCTCGGGCGACTTAAAAAAGCGCTCCTCCCACGTTTCGGTGGGGGGCGCGGGCGGCCCCGTTTGGGCGCGGGCCAGCAGCGGGCCGGCGGCCAGGGCCAGGCAGCAGAGTAGAGTTTTCATCAAACGTTTTCCTTTTGCAGCAGGGCCGGGAAAGTCCGGAGCAGAATCTGAAGGTCTTTGCGAAAGGAGTAATTGGTGGCGTACTCCACGTCCAGGGCTTTGCGCTCCTCGGCCGACATGTCGCCGCCTTTGCCCCGCTTACTCACCTGCCAGAGGCCCGTGATACCGGCCGGAGCCAGGAAACGAGTGGCAAACTGGTCGGTGGTAAGCTTTTCGGCCTCGTAGAGGGGGAGGGGGCGGTTGCCAACCAATGACATATCCCCGCGCAGCACATTGAACAGCTGGGGCAGCTCATCAATGCTGGTGTTGCGAATGAACAGCCCAATGCGCGTAATGCGCGGGTCGTTGGCAATCTTGATGAAGGTGGCCTCTTCCCGCGCCTTTTTGGTTTGGGCGTAGTACTTCTCACAGATCAGGTTGCCGTTTTGGTCAATCAAATGGTTCTGGCAGGGCCCGTCGTGGCCCGCGTGGCAGGCGCACGCACCCGGCGCAGGAGCAATCGCGGGGGCCGCGGCCTGGTACTGGTTCAGGTTTTTCACCGAGGCCAGCAGCTGGTCGGCATCCTGGCGCATAGACCGGAATTTCCAGAAGCGAAACTTGCGGTAGCCCGTGCCCACCCGGTAGGAGTAGTACAGCACCGGCCCCTTGGATTCCAGCTTAATCAGCAGGGCTACCAGCAGAAATAGGGGTAGCAGAGCCAGCAGAATACTGGCGGAAACCAGGATATCGAAGGCCCGCTTGGCCACCGGCATCTGCAGGGCGCGGGTAGCGGCGGAGCGCTTGCGGGCGGTGGTTTTCTTTGGGTTGCGGTGTGTGAGTGGCCGCCAACTGGGCAGCAGGGGCTGAGGAGGAGGGCCGGAAGGGTAAAGGTTAGGCGCAGTAGCATTCATAGCCAAAGAGTGTTGGTAGCAGTCGACCAATACAGAAAGGGAATTTGGGGTAGGGCAGAGCGGCAAGCGGGTAGCAGCAGGCAGTAAACTCAGGCCCGGACGCGGCCCAGCACGTTTTTAATCCTGATTTCCAGCTCCTCGGGGTTGAAGGGCTTCACGATGTAATCGTCGGCACCCTGTTTCAGGCACAGGATTTTCTTGCTGCTTTCATCGGCCACCGACAGCATCAGCAAGGGGGTAGTGGCGTGGGAGGCGTGCGCCCGCAAGCGTTTCAGAAACTCCAGCCCGTCCATTTGGGGCATCTCGTAATCGGCCACAATGGCGTCGGCCTGGTGGCCTTTCTGGAGCCAGTTTAGCGCTTCTTGCCCGTTGGAGGTCACTACTACATCATACTCACCAGAGAAATAGTGTTCCAAAATCAGGCGAATGGAGGGCTCATCGTCCACGATAAGCAGTTGTTTCTTGGGTACTACCATACGGGCGGCTGGTTATGGTGAAAGGAAAAGTTGAAAACCAACTTAAACTTGTGTTACTAATTCAATAAAATTTTGTCTTTTTTGAGGCGGTTCTATGGAGTATGGCACGGTACAGCGCACCAATACGCCTTGGCGCAGCTGTAGCCGCTGACCAAGGTTGGTGGGGAGCAGTAGGGTGGGAGAGGGAGAATTCTAGGCGCTAGCAGGGGAGCAAGGGCACCAGTAGAGCAGAGCGGTTAGGCAAACACTAGTTGTTTGCCAGGAAATGAGGTAGTAGAACATGCCCGCTCACCGTGCCAACGGCTGTTTCTACTACTATGTGAAGCGTGAAGGTGATACACAAACGGCTGGTGGACGGAGGAATCAGGGAGTAATGAACTCCTTGTTTATCCCGGGCGCTACTTGGTTAGTATGACCCACGATGCTGATAGTACGCAATTCTGGAGTTAGAGTTGATTAATATGTAATTATAACAATTAAAAATTTAATTAGATAAGGATACCGTCAAAATTTATGGTAGAATAAGATTAAATAATTGTGTCTATCCGCGGGATGCCGTTTTGCCTTCGGTATCAGGTACAAAAGTTGGCCACCAACAATGGGTGTGAGGCTTAGTTAATTAATTATTAACTATTGATTATCAGTATCTTAGTTAAGATGCGCAAGTTTCGTGGATTGCGGGAGGGCCAGCGGCCGCGCTTACGTGGTAGTAGCTACCTATGCTGCCGCGGGCTAGGCAGCAGGAGGTGGCTGGTCGGGGAGCGGCTGGCGCAGGTGGTCGGCAAACAGCTCCACGGTGCGACTGGTAATGGCACCGAGCAGCTCCAGCAAGCTCATCAGCGGGGCGGCAGCCGTTACGGGTGGCTGCAGGGCCTGCTCCAGCCGCTGGAGGCAGCGAATTGCCTCGGCCATCTGCATGCTGCCGTACGTCGATTTTAAGCTGTGAATCAGCTGGCCTGCCGTGGTCCAGTGGCCGTGGCTCACGGCACTTTTTAGGGCGTGCAGCTGCCCCGGCACCGTATCCAGGAAGAGTTGCTGCATTTTTCGGATGAAGGCCGCATCGTGCGCCAGCCGCCCGAGCTGGGAAAAATCGTAGGTTGGCTGGGGCAGGTCGGGGGCCACGTCGGTCCGGCCCAGGGTGCGCACCAACAGCCGGTACAGATCAGCTTCGTGGTAAGGTTTGATCAGAAAGTCCGTAAATCCGTGCTGGCTGAAGGTCTGCACTTCGGCGGGCATGGCATTGGCCGTCAGGGCAATGATGGGAGTCTGCTGGTTGGGGTTGGGCGTAGCGCGCAGGTCGGCCGTGACTTCCAGCCCCGTGCGCAACGGCATCTGAATGTCCATTAGCAGCAGGTCGTAGGGGTGGGAGCTGGCCAGCTCCAGGGCTTGCTGCCCATCGGTGGCAATGGCTACCTGCACGCCCCAAGTTTGAAGTAATGAGGTGGCCAGCAATTTATTAACGGGGTTGTCTTCGGCCAGTAATATGTGGAGGCCCTGCAGTAAGCCCGGAGCCAGCGGGGGAGCACGGCCTCCGCGTAGGGCCGGGCGGCACTGATGGGGTAGGCCAGCGAGAAGCGGAAGCAGCTGCCCTGGCCCGGCCGGCCTTCCAGCCAGATGCGGCCGCCCTGCAATTCAATCAGGCTGCGGCAGATGGCTAGCCCCAGCCCCGTGCCCCCGTACCGGCGGGCAGTGCTGCTGGTGGCCTGGTCAAAGGCCCGGAATATTTCCTCGGCCTTGTCCATGCTGATGCCAATGCCGGTGTCGTCCACGCAAAACTCCAGGTAAACCATAGCCGCGTCCTGGTGCTGCACTTCCACGGAAACCGTAATTTGGCCTTCCTCCGTGAATTTGAGGGCGTTGGTGAGCAGGTTCAGCAGAATTTGCCGCAGCCGCAGGGGGTCGCCCTCTATTATAGGTAGCGCGCCCGGACTCTGCACCAGGGTTTGCAGGCTGATGCCTTTCTTCTGGGCCATGTGCTGCACCGAGCGGGTGGCGTCCCGCACGGTGGCTTCCACGTCAAACGGTACCCGCTCCAGCTCCATCTTGCCCAACTCTACCTTGCTGAAGTCAAGAATGTCGTTGATAACATTGAGCAGGTTTTCGGCCGTGGAAGCAATAATAGCCAGGTTTTCCTCCTGTTGCGGCGTAATAAAGCTTTCCTGCAGCAGCCGGCTCAGGCCCATAATGCCGTGGATGGGGGTGCGGATTTCGTGGCTCATGGCCGCCAGAAACGCTTGTTTCCGCTGCACCGATGCCTCCGCCGCCAGCCGGGCGCGCCGGGCCAGGCGCAGCGCCAGGGCCTGGCTGACCTGCTGGGCCAGTAGCTGCAGAAACTGCTGCTGCTCCGGGCTAAAGGTTCGGCTCACCACGTCACTCACGCTTAGCACGCCCACCACATAGCCTTCGCCCGTCCGGATGGGGTAGCCGGCGTAGGCCACTACGGGGGTATCGTGGTAAGTGAGCGGGGTAGCGGCAAACAGGGCGGGCGCACTCATTGCGTCCAGCAGGAGCAGGTCGTTGGCTTGCAGGGTGCGCGCGCAGAAGGACCGGGTCCGAGGTATTTCCGGCAGCCAGCTGCCGGTTTGGGCCTTGATCCACTGGCGGGTTTCGTCCAGAAAGCTGATGCAGGCCACCGGCGCCGCGCACAACCGCGCCGCCTGCTGCACCATGTCCTCAAACTCTGGTTCGGCTTCGGAATCCAGAATGTCCAGCGCCTGCAGCGCCAGGAGGCGTTCCTGTTCGCCGTAGTAGGTCCGGGAGTTGTCGGCTTCCGCCAGTTGCTGAGGCGGCCCGCTGGTTACTTGTAATTCCATACACCGCTTCCTGTAGTAAGCCCGCCGCTGGCCGGTGGCGCCCGTGCTCCGCAACCCCCTTTCAGCTAGCTTACAGCGAGGTAGCGCCGCCCCCGCAAACCCGCTGCTGGCGGTGCGTGGCCGAGCATATTACAACTATAGCAAATTAAAGCTATATTAGTTGTTAATTATAGTTCTATTAAACGTGGATTAGAATGAAGCCTGTAGCCGGTGAGGGTAGCACAGCAATACCCTGCCGGCGCTGCTGTTACGTGCAGTCTACTTCACCTTCCAGGCCCCCGGCAGAACGCTTGCGTTGGGGTAGGCACGCTGAGATATTCAGGCTAGAAACCGGACCTCAATTTCAGCGCCGCTTTGGTTAACTTGTTAACTAGCCGCTCCTGCAGGTGCGCTTCGGGCTGCCTATCTTGCAAACCAGGGCCGCCGCAACCACCAGCATTATGCACCAAGATGACACTCTATTTACCGCGCTAACGCAAACCCACGCCCGCATCAAGCCCTATATTCACCACACGCCGGTGCTTACCTCGCGTCTGCTGAATGAGCTGGCCGGGGCTACTTTGTATTTTAAGTGTGAGAATTTCCAGCGCATGGGCGCTTTTAAGATGCGCGGGGCCGTTAATGCCGTCATGCAGCTTTCGGCCGAGCAGCAGCGGCAGGGGGTTGTTACGCACTCCTCCGGCAACTTTGCCCAGGCCTTAGCCTTGGCCGCCCAGAGCCTGGGCGTAACGGCTTATATTGTAATGCCCAGCAATGCGCCGCGGGTGAAAAAAGAGGCTGTACTGGCCTACGGGGGCCAGGTGATTGAGTGCGAGCCTACCCTCAGCGCCCGGGAGCAAACCGCCCAGCAACTCGTAGCTGAGCGCGGAGCCACTTTCATTCACCCCTCCAACGACCTGAATGTGATTCTGGGCCAGGGCACGGCTGCTCTGGAGCTGCTGGCCGAGCAGCCCGACCTAACTTACCTGTTCACGCCAGTGGGCGGAGGTGGGCTGGTGGCGGGTACCATTCTGGCGGCCCAGTCCTGCGGCCACAACTGCCGGGTAGTAGCCGGCGAGCCAGCCACCATGGACGATGCCTACCGCTCCCTGCAAGCCGGCCGCATCGAGAGCAATGCCGGCGGCGACACCATAGCCGACGGGCTGAAAACGCAGCTCGGTGACATCAACTTTCCCCTGATTCAGCGGGCATTGACGCTATTATTCTGGTTAGCGAGGATGAGATTATTGCCGCCATGCGCCTGATTTGGGAGCGGCTGAAAATTGTGGTAGAAGCCTCCAGCGCCGTGGCCCTGGCCGCCCTGCTCAAAAATAAGGCCTCCTATGCCGGCCAGCCGGTAGGAGTCATTCTCTCGGGCGGCAACGTGGACCTTGGGAAACTGCCGTTTTAGTAACCAGCCCGAGCAGGCGACGTCTGCTCTGAGAAACTCCAGCAAGTCTGCGCACCTACTTCCGTTTGTAGATAGGTAGCAAAAAGCTCGTCATGCCGAGCCGGAGGCAAAGCATGACGAGCTTAGCTTGATGAGAAACTTGACTGTTCATGTATGCTTGGACGCTTTTGGCTGCAACGCAAAAAGCCCGGCCACTCCGGCCGGGCTTTTTGCAGTAGCCCCGGAAGTACCAACGGTTAGCGTACGCCCAGCCGGTTGCGCTTCCAGGCCGAGCCGGTAGCCGCCGGCACTTCCGTCGAGGCGGGGGCGGCGCCGGGTTTCTTTTCCGTCAGGAGCATGGCCGTGAGCACGGCGGCGAGGGTGGCCGTGGCTTCGTCCGGGGCGGCGGGCTTTAGGGCCTCAGGCGTGAAATGGTCCTTGATAAAGTTGGTGTCGAAGTTGCCGCTCACGAAGGCGGGGTGCTGCAGCACGTAGCGGCCGAAGCCTAGCGTGGTTTCAATGCCGGTAATCTGATACTCGTCAATGGCGCGCAGCATCCGCTCAATGGCCTCCTGCCGGGTAGCCCGAAGGTCACGAGCTTGGCAATCATGGGGTCGTAGTAAATCGGAATGTCCATGCCCTGCTCAAAGCCATCATCCACCCGCACGCCGGGGCCCTGGGGGCGCACGTAGGTAGTCAGGGTGCCAATGTCGGGCAGGAAGTTGTTCTGCGGGTCCTCGGCGTACACGCGCAGCTCCAGGGCGTGGCCCTGAATCTGCAGCTCATCCTGGCGGAAGGCCAGGGGCTGGCCCTGGGCTACTTTGATCTGCTCTTTTACCAGGTCGAGGCCCGTGATTTGCTCCGTCACGGGGTGCTCTACCTGCAGGCGGGTGTTCATCTCTAGGAAGTAGAAGTTGCGCTGGTCATCGAGCAAAAACTCCACGGTGCCGGCGCCAGTGTAGTTGCAGGCCCGGGCCACGTCCACGGCGCAGCGGCCCATTTCGGCGCGCAACTCGGGGTAAGCACGGCGGAAGGGGCTTCCTCAATTACTTTCTGGTGGCGGCGCTGAATGGAACACTCCCGCTCAAACAAATGCACAATGTTGCCGTGCTCGTCGCCCAGCACCTGAATCTCGATGTGGCGCGGGCCGGTCACAAACTTTTCAATGAACACGGCCCCGTCGCCGAAGGCCGACACGGCCTCGTTGATAGCCAGCTGCATCTGCTCCTCAAACTCCTCCACGTGGTGCACCAGGCGCATACCCTTACCGCCCCCACCGGCCGAGGCCTTAATCAGAATGGGGAAACCTACCTGCTGGGCAATCTGCTTGGCTTCGGTTACGTCGCTGATGGCCTCGGCGGTACCCGGTACCAGCGGAATATTATAGGCTTGCACGGCCTGCTTGGCCGAGAGCTTGTCGCCCATAATGTCCATGGCCTCGGGCGAGGGCCCCACGAAAATCAGCCCGGCCTCCTTCACCATGCGGGCAAATTCCGCGTTTTCGCTCAGGAAGCCGTAGCCGGGGTGAATGGCGTCAACACCCAACTCGCGGCAAATCGCCAGAATTTTGTCGCCGCGCAGGTAGCTGTCCTTGCTGGCCGGCGGACCCACGCACACGGCCTCGTCGGCGTAGCGCACGTGCAGGGCATTGCGGTCGGCCTCGGAGTAAATAGCCACGGTTTGCAGGCCCATTTCTTTGGCCGAGCGCAGCACGCGCAAGGCAATTTCGCCCCGGTTAGCGACGAGCAGCTTGGTGATTTTCTTCATGTAGGAGAGAGGGTAGCGGGTGGGAGAGGTAGGAGTAGGGCCTGATAAAACCCCGTCATGTCAAGCGGAGCGAGGAATGACCGGCTGAATTAGGGCAGCCACATTGTTCCAGCGCCCAAAGAAACGCCATTCCGGCGGCTCCGTAAAACGCGCCGGTGCATTTGTGCCGGGCAATTTCAGGGTTGGATGCCTCCCAAAAGGCGGCTACCTTCGCGGATTGCCATAACTTTGTACATTACTCGGGCGTTAGGCTTTGGGGCATAACCGCTCGTTTTCGTTTCACATTCAACCTGTTCCCTCGTGGATCTATTTGAGAAGATTGCCGCCAACCGCGGCCCGCTGGGTATCCATTCGCACTACGCGCACGGCTATTTCGCTTTTCCCAAGCTGGAAGGCGAGATTAAGCCGCGCATGATTTTCCGCGGTAAAGAGGTTCTCACCTGGAGCCTGAATAACTACCTGGGCCTGGCCAACCACCCCGAAGTGCGCCAGGCCGATGCCGAGGGCGCCGCCGAATACGGCATGGCCCTGCCCATGGGCGCGCGCATGATGTCGGGCAACTCCAACTTGCACGAGCAGCTGGAAAATGAACTGGCTGAGTTCGTCATGAAGCCGGACTGCATGCTCCTGAACTTCGGCTACCAGGGGGTAGTGAGCATCATTGATGCCATGGTCGGCCGCCACGACGTGATTGTGTACGACGCTGAGTCGCACGCCTGCATCATTGACGGGGTGCGCCTGCACGCGGGCAAGCGCTTTGTGTACGTGCACAACGATATGGCCAGCCTGGAAAAGCAGCTGGAGCGGGCCAAGCGCATCACCGACGAAACCGGCGGTGGCATCCTCGTGATTACGGAGGGCGTGTTCGGCATGTCGGGCAATCAGGGCGACCTGCGCGGGGTAGTAGCGCTGAAGGAGAAATACCAGTTCCGCTTGTTCATAGACGACGCCCACGGCTTTGGTACGATGGGCACTACGGGGGCGGGTACGGGCGAAGAACAAGGCATTCAGGACGGTATCGACCTTTATTTTTCGACGTTTGCCAAGAGTATGGCCAGCATCGGAGCCTTCGTGGCGGGCCCCGAGAACGTAATTGAATATTTGCGCTACAACATGCGCAGCCAGATTTTCGCCAAAAGCCTGCCCATGCCGCTGGTAGTGGGCGCTTTGAAGCGGTTGGAGCTGCTGCGCACCCGCCCCGAGCTGAAGGAAAACCTCTGGACCATTGTGCGGGCCTTGCAGAGCGGCCTGCGCGAAAAAGGCTTCAATATTGGTACGACTTCCTCGCCCGTAACGCCCGTGCTGCTGGAAGGCCAGATTTCCGATGCAACCCAGGTAACGTTCGATCTACGTGAGAATCACGGCATTTTCTGCTCTATTGTGGTGTATCCGGTGGTACCGAAGGGGGTAATTATGCTGCGCATTATTCCTACGGCCTCCCACTCGCTCGACGACGTGGCCATCACCATCAAGGCCTTCGAAGCGGTGCAGGAAAAGCTTAACAAAGGGCTTTACTCCAAAGCTGAGGTTCCTGCCGGGCTGCAGAACTAGATTCGGCTTCGCTAAGTGCAAAAGCCAGCCTCCAGCGCGAAGGCTGGCTTTTGTTTTGGTACTATTCTTAGGAGAGGGTCTTGGTTGCTATGCCTAGTGAGGAGGTAGGAATAAGTAAAAAGTGCCTTATCTGGCCCGAAAACGGGTTTAAAAAAAAACTTGGCAACTTGCTTGTATTTGAAATCCCTGTATATTAGGGCCGGTTAAACACATTTTTCCACACCAACTAACCCCTCCCAAATGAGCAATTTTAGCCAACTGAAAGACCTCGTGATGTCGCTGGAAGCTGACTTCGAGAAGTTCTACGACAAGGGCAACTCGGCCGCTGGCACCCGCGTGCGCAAGGGCATGCAGGAGCTGAAGAACATGGCCCAGACCATCCGCACGGAAGTGCAGAACAAGAAAAATGACGGTGGTGGCGACGCTGCTCCCGCCAAGGCTGCTCCGGCTAAGAAAGCCGCTGCTCCGGCCGCTAAGAAAGCTGCTCCTGCTAAAAAGAAGTAATTCGGCACCGCAGTTCCTGCGGTGTGAACTACGCTGAGTGAGGCCCTACCGATTATCGGTGGGGCCTTATTGTTGCTGGCAGGGGTAGGAAGTGGCCTGTTTACTCCCGCCTGTATCCTTCTCGCACCATTCGGAATAGCATAGCATGCCGGAAACAGAAATGAGTAGAGAGTGCCGTCAACAAACTAGCCGGGCCAACAGCACAAACCCCCGACGCCTTGGTAGCGTCAGGGGTTCAGGTGTATCGGTTAAGAAGGAGTAGGCCCTGGCCTACGGTCCGCTAGACTACTTTGATGAGGTAGTAGTTCTTCTTGCCTTTCTGGGCCACGATGTACTGATTCAGCAGCAAGGGCACCTCCGTGGCTTGCTGCTCCAAGGTAGCCTTGGCGCGGTTAAGGCTAACGCCACCGGCCTGCACCATCTTCTTGGCTTCGCCCTTGGAGGGGAAAATAATGCTGTTCGTGGCCTCGCTCAGCAGGCTGATAATGTTCTGCTCGGTTAGGGCGGAGCGGGAAACCTCTACGTGGGGAACCCCGGCAAACACGTCCAGCAGTGTCGCCTCATCCAGGCTAGCCAGCTCGCCGCCGCCAAAGAGCACCTGCGAGGCTGCCAGCGCCGCTTCGTAGGCGGCTTCGCCGTGCACCCGAATGGTCACGTCTTTGGCCAGAGCTTTCTGCAGGGTGCGCAGGTGGGGCGCTTGGGCGTGCTCGGCTTCCAAGGCTTCGATTTCCTGCTGGGGTAGCAGCGTGAATACGCGGATGAGGCGGGGCGCATCGGCGTCGGCGGCGTTCAGGAAGAACTGGTAGAACTGGTAGGGCGAAGTCATGGCGCCGTCGAGCCACACGGTGCCGGTTTCGCTCTTGCCGTACTTGGTGCCATCGGCCTTGGTGATGAGCTGGCCGGTAAGGGCGTAGGCTTTACCCTCGCCGCCCGACATGCGCCGGATCAGTTCGGTGCCCGTGGTAATGTTGCCCCACTGGTCGGAGGCGCCCATTTGCAGGGTAGTGCCCAGTTCTTTGTAGAGGTGGAAGAAGTCGTAGCCTTGCAGCAGCTGGTAGCTGAACTCGGTGTAGCTCAAGCCTTCCGCGCCCGACTCTTCGTTGCCGCTGATGCGGCGCTTCACGGAGTCCTTGGCCATCATGTAGTTCACCGTAAGGTGCTTGCCTACCTCGCGTAGGAACTGCAGAAAGCCGAATTCCTTAAACCAGTCGTAGTTGTTCACCACCTGGGCACCCGTAGGCGAATCGTCGAACACCAGAAACTTCTCCAGCTGGGCCCGAATGCCGGCCTGGTTGCGACGCAACGCGTCCTCATCCAGCAGGTTACGTTCCGCCGACTTGCCCGAGGGGTCCCCAATCATGCCGGTAGCGCCGCCCACCAGGGCCAGGGGCCGGTGGCCGGCCCGCTGCAGGTGCACTAGCAGCATAATGGTGGCCAGGTTGCCGATGTGCAGGGAGGGCGCCGTAGGGTCGAAGCCGATGTAGCCGGTGATGGGCGCGTTCTGGCGCAAGTGCTCATCGGTTCCGGGCATCATGTCGTGAAACATACCCCGCCAGCGCAGTTCTTCTATTAAGTCCAAGAGGTCAATTAAGAATTAAGAATTAAAAATTAAGAATTGGGTTAGGCGGATGGGCAGCAGGAAACCTGCTGTGTTACGAAAACAACGCCTAAGCAATTCTCGGGAAGCAATCCGCAAAGGTAAGAGGCAGGCCGTACCTTTGACAGGGAAGATTAGGTGACCAACAAACCACCAATTCTTAATTCTTAATTTTTAATTCTTAATTGAATTGACCCTCACCGCCGACGAGATTCTCAAGCAGCTCCAGCAGCGGCAGTTTGCACCCGTGTATTTCTTGCAGGGGAGGAGCCTTACTATATTGACCTGGTAGCTGATCTGCTGGAGAAAAATGTGCTGCAGGAGCACGAAAAGGGCTTTAACCAGGTAGTGCTCTACGGCAAGGACACCGATGTAGCCGGCATTCTGGGCCAGGCCAAGCGCTTCCCCATGATGGCGGAGCGCTCCGTCGTCATCGTAAAGGAAGCCCAGGCTGTGGCTGATTTGGAGGCCGAAAAGTCGTGGCCGTTTCTAGAGGCTTACCTCAAAAACCCGCTGCAAAGCACGGTGTTGGTGTTGTGTTACAAGCACAAAACCCTGGATGCGCGCAAGAAGCTGGGCAAGCTGCTCACCGGCGACAAAAACAACCCCGCCCCAGCCGGTACGGTGCTGCTGACCAGCAAGAAGCTCTACGACAACCAGGTGGCGCCCTGGCTCACGAACTACGTGCGCGGCAAGGGCCAGCAGATTACGCCCCAGGCCACCAACATGCTGGCTGAGTACATTGGGGCGGAGCTGGGTAGGCTCACGAACGAGGTGGATAAAATGCTGATTAATCTGCTGCCGGGCCACAGCATTGATGAGGACCTGGTGCAGCGCATGGTGGGCATCAGCAAGGAGTACAACATCTTCGAGCTGCAAACGGCCCTGATTCGGCGCGACGTACTCAAGGCCAACCGCATCCTGCTGTACTTCGAGGCCAACCCCAAGAACAACCCGCTCATCCCGAACCTGACGCTGCTGTTCAACTACTTCTCCCGCCTCTTGGCCCTGCACCAGCTGCCCAACCCCACGGAAGCCGACTGGAACAAGCTGGGCCTGCGGAGCGCCTTCGCTCGCCGTGACTACCAAACCGGCCTGAAGGTTTTTCCTTTCGAACGCACCCGCGACATCGTGCACCTCATCCGCCGCGCCGACGGCCAAAGCAAAGGCATCGACTCGGGCTCCATGACCGACGGCGAAATCCTGCGGGAGCTGGTGTGGCTGATTTTGCACCCGGTGCCCCTGCACGCTGTGGTGGGGATGTAGAGACGCAATATGTTGTGTCTTCTTGTCGGTTAAGGTGGTTAGAACTGCTCAGGGCCAGTTGTTCCACAACAGGACACGATACGTTGCGCCTTTACTGTGAGCGAATTCCCTCTTCTCGTACGGTCTGGTCGTTACGGCGCATTCTGAAACGTTGTCCTCAAAGTCATGTGTCCTGATTGCTTCTCGGCTGGTATATACTCTTTTCCATCGTGGTGGGAGTACGAGGCGTTTGAGCAGCAACTGTTACGCAAGCCGCTGGAGTTGCTACCCGCCTATGAAGCAGCGGTAACGGAACGTACGATCCGCTACCGCTGCTTAAGCTGCCAGGAAGTATGGGTGCTTTCAGAGCCGGAAAATTCCTGGCGCGGTTACTTTTTGCCAGAAAAGTTAGCCACTAGGCACAGTGATAAGCTCGGTAAGCAGGACAAACTCAGGCGTACAGGTTGCCTCGCCTTACTGGGCATGCTGCTTGCCTTCATCCTATTAAAATGGCTCACCTGAGTGCGCTAGCCCGCCCGCGACCTGGCGGCGTAGTATAGATACCGAACCAAAGGAAAAATTTCCACGTTAATCGGAAAAATTTCCCTAAGTTCAACCTGTCAAACTGTAACACCTATGGCTGCCACTGCTCACCTCCCCAAAATTACCGCCACTATGCCCGCGGCCCTGCGCAAGAAGTGGGCGGCTTGGGGCCAAGCCGGGCAGGATTCCTTTGCCCTGGTAATGGAAGCCCGCAAAGGGGTGCCAGCGGCCACGGCGTTTGAGGTAGCGGAGGCGTTTCAGCTGCAGGCCAACGAGCTGGAAGCCATCTACGAGCTTTCCACGAAAACCCTGCGTACATACTCGCAGGAAAAGAAGCCTCTCAGTGCCGCTAGCAGCGAGAAAACCCTGAAAATCATTAGTCTCTACAACCTGGGACTGGAAGTATTCGGGGAGGCGGCCGCGTTTTTGCGCTGGCTGGACAAGCCCGCCCACGGCCTCGACCAAGAGGTGCCGCTGCGCCTGCTGGAAACCAGCGGGGGCATTGATTTGGTGGCCGAGGAGCTAACCCGCATTGCCTACGGCGACTTATCGTAGCCTCCCGGTATGCTGGTGTACCGCATCTGCCTGGCCAAATACGCCGACGACCTGTTTGCCTCCGGCTACCGGGCCCGCTGGAATTACAAGGATCAGTTCGTGATTTACACGGCCTCCTCGCGGGCCCTGGC
The DNA here is from genome assembly GCF_022919335.1 of Hymenobacter sp. 5516J-16. Classification (NCBI taxonomy): domain Bacteria; kingdom Pseudomonadati; phylum Bacteroidota; class Cytophagia; order Cytophagales; family Hymenobacteraceae; genus Hymenobacter; species Hymenobacter sp. 5516J-16. Next base: position 46,484 of record NZ_CP095058.1, read on the forward strand.
CTGCCTTGAGAATGTAGTGCACCGGAGCGGGGAAGGCCTCAACGACCAGTTTCGGGTGCTGGTAATTGACGTGCCCGATGAGCTGGCAATCGAAGAAATAGGCTTGACCCAGTTGCCTAAAAATTGGGAAAAGGCCAGCCGCTACGCCCTGTGTCAACCTCTCGGGGCGGCGTGGTACGCGGCGCGGCAGTCGGCGGTGCTGCGGGTGCCCTCGTCCATCATCCCGCAGGAACACAACTACATCTTGCACAGTCGCCACCCGAGTTCAAGCGCATTCAGATAGTAGGGCGGGAGGAGTTCAGCTTCGACTCCCGCATTAAAGCCGCCGATGTGGGGTAGGATGAACATAAAGTGGTAGAGACGCAACACTTGGTTACGCTGCCCTTCGGTTCGCGTCTTCTGTCACAACGGCCTCTACAAGCCGTCATTCCGAGCGGAGCGAGGAATCTGGGGTAAGCCGTTGAATGATGAACCCAGATTCCTCGCGCTGCTCGGAAGGACAATAAACACTCTCAGCAACGACCAGACGCGACGTGTCGCGTCTCTACACCGACCAACGAAGCGGGAGCAATGCCCAACATGCCGGAGCCTTCCTACGCCCATCAGTTCACGTTCCCCGGGGCAGCATTCCTGACCTAACCAGCGCCATCATTGAGCAACACGGCAGCGCCGATACGTTGCCCGAGAGCCGGGCGCTGAATACAGTGACGCCCGAGGACCTAACCGTAAACTACGGGAGGTTTGGCCTAGGCGGGGTAGGGACGGAGGTCGTGGTAACCCAAAACCAAGACTTGACAGTGCAATGCACTTGCGCGGCCCCGGCCGGGCGGTTGTGCGCGCACGAGGCCCTGGTGCTGCTGGCCCTGGTGCAGCGCCGGGAGCTACGGCTATTCTTTGATGCCCCGCTGCGCCAAAGCCGCCTGCGCACCGTGGCCCGCGACTACGGGCTAGACCAGCAGCCCAACCTAGATGAGCACTTCCAGCTAACCTACGCCGAGGGCCAGACCAGCATTACGCCCCGGCAGGCCGATTTGCTACCTCTTACGGCCGCCACCAAGCAGGAGCTGCTGCACCAGCTCCTGCCCGCCAAGCGGCAACTACCTCCGGCGGAGCCCGCCAGTGTGCGGGCCGTGCTGCTGACCCGGCACCGCTACTACGGCCACCTGACGCTCCAGCTCATCGAAGCCGAAACCACCGCCGCCGGCAAGCTCCGCAACCCCCTGACGGCGCTAAACCCGCTGGATGGCATCTGGAGCGTGTCGGACCCCGAGGTGCTCAAGTTTTACACCGGTCTGGCGCGCTTTCAGCACAACTACGAGGAGGAGCGCTCCGCCCAGGCCCTGGAGGCGTTGCGAGCGGTAGTGAAAAATCCGCTGGGGTTGCCCGTGTTTGCCCACCAGGCCGCCCAGGGCGAGAAGCCCACGGCCCAATCGGTGGCGCCGGTGCGGGTGCGCACGGCCCGGCTGGAGCTGCGCCTGCTGGTAACGGAACAGGGCGAATTCTACCGAGTGTCGGGCCAGCTTTCGGTGCTTGATCAGCTGCTGGATTTAAAGGACGTGACCATGCGCTACGACTACTTTGTGGCGGTGCACGAGGAGCTGTACCTGCTCGATGACCTGGACGTGTGGCGGGTGGTGGAGTTCTTTAAGAAGCGCAGCAATACGCTGCTGCTGCACCAAAGCAAGTTTGCGGAGTTTCAGCAGGATGTGCTGGCTGGCCTCGAAGACAAGCTGCACATTCACTACACCTACGTGCGGCCCGCCACGCGCCAGCAGCTGGCCCTAGGCGGCTACGAGCAGGAGCCCACGCCGCTGCTGTACCTTTCCGAAGCTGGCCCGCACGTGGAAATGCTGCCCGTGATGCGCTACGGTGAGCGGGAGGTGTCGGTGCTGTCGCGCAAGCAGCTGCAGGACATGGATGCGCTGGGCCAAACCTTCGCCGTGGCGCGCGACACCGCGGCGGAACTTCGGGTGCTGAAGGCCCTGATGCGGCACTACCCTCACTTCGAGGAGCAACTTCAGCTCGACGCCCTGTACGTGCCAAAAAAGCAGTTTCTGGACGAGGACTGGTTTCTGGAGGCCTTCGAGGACTGGCGCACCCAGGGCATTACCATTCTGGGCTTCAACCAGCTCAAGGGCAACCTCCTCAACCCGCACAAGGCCCAGATTACGGTGCAGGTGAGTCGGGAAACCAACTGGTTTGATACCGAGCTGCGCGTGCGCTTTGGCAAGCAGCAGGCTACCCTGCCCCAGCTCTACCAGGCCGTGCGCAACCAGCGCCGCTACGTCACCCTCGACGACGGAACCCGCGGCATCCTACCCCAGGAGTGGCTCGACAAGTTCACCCGCTATTTTGCCGCCGCGGAGGTGGTAGAAGACCAGCTGCGCACGCCCGCCGTCAACTTCGCGGCCGTGGAGGAGCTGTACCAGCCGGAGGAACTGACTGCCGAGGCTCGTGCCCAGCTCGCCGACTACCGCGCCGCCCTGGCCGATTTTGGCGGCATTCAGGATGCGCCCGTGCCCGCCGGGCTGCAGGCTACCCTGCGCGACTACCAGCGCCAGGGCCTGAACTGGCTGAATTTCCTGGATACCTTCCACTTCGGGGCTGTCTGGCCGATGACATGGGCCTGGGCAAAACGGTGCAAGTGCTGGCTTTCCTGCTGCTCCAGCGCGAGAAAGGGGAGCGGGCCACCAACTTGGTAGTAGTGCCTACCTCCCTGGTATTCAACTGGCAGGCCGAGGTAGCCAAATTCGCGCCCATGCTACGGGTGCACACCCTGCACGGGGCCAGCCGGACCAAGCACGCGGCGGAGTTTGACGGCTACGATATTGTGCTGACCACGTACGGCACGCTGGTGGCCGATGTGCGCGCCCTGCAGAGCTATGCCTTTAACTATGTCATTCTGGACGAGGCCCAGGCCATTAAAAACCCCGATTCCCAGCGCTATAAGGCAGCGCGCCGGCTGCAGGCCCGCAACCGGCTGGTGCTCACGGGTACGCCCCTGGAAAACAATACCTACGACATCTACGGGCTGCTCTCCTTTGCTTGTCCGGGCTTATTGGGCAGTCGGACCCACTTCAAAGCCCATTTTGCTACCCGTATCGATAAGTTCAAGGACGAGAGCCAGGCCCGGGCGCTCCAGCAGAAAATCCGGCCCTTCGTGCTGCGCCGCACCAAAGCCCAGGTAGCCCCCGAGCTGCCCGACAAAACCGAAATGGTGCTCTACTGCGACATGGGCCCCGAGCAGCGCCGGGTGTACGAGGCCTGCAAGGAAGACTACCGCAACCTGCTGCTGGGCCGCCGCGAGGATGTGCAGGGCAAGGACCACATGCACCTGCTCCAGGGCCTCACCCGCCTGCGCCAAATCTGCAACTCGCCGGCTCTGCTCCCCGACGGGCCCGGTTTTGGCGCGGCCTCGGCCAAGCTGGAAGTGCTGCTGGAGGAACTGCAGAACCACGCGCCCCAGCACAAAATCCTCATCTTCTCCCAGTTCGTGGGTATGCTCGACCTGATTCGACCCATGCTGGAAGCCCACGACATTCCTTACCAGCAGCTCACCGGCCAAACCCGCCACCGGGCGGCGGTGGTGCAGGAGTTTCAGCAGAACGAGCAGGTGCGCGTGTTTCTCATCAGCCTGAAAGCCGGCGGCACCGGCCTCAACCTCACCGAGGCCGACTACGTGTACTTGGTGGACCCCTGGTGGAACCCTGCCGTGGAAAACCAGGCCATTGACCGCGCCTACCGCATCGGGCAAACCAAGAAGGTAGTAGCCGTGCGCCTCATCTGCCCGCGCACCGTGGAAGAGAAAATCATGCAGCTTCAGGAGACCAAGCGCGAGCTGGCCCAGGACCTGATCCGCACCGATGCTGCCCTGCTGAAAACCCTCTCCAGGCAGGAACTGCTGGAGTTATTCGATTAGGCAACAGAGGGCCTATTAGGAAGCTCTTAAGTATTCAGTAGAAGTTTAGTTTGTAGAGAAAGCTACCCAAGTACCTCTGTTAGTAGTCTCAGCCACAAATTATTGTGTGACAATTTAGCCGATATGACACACGCAATAGTTATCCCCGGTACTGATGCGAATAAAGAAGCTCTTTAACAGCTGAAACTCGTTCAATATGTCCGGTGCATTATACAGCCCGCTCGGTTTATTGTCGCGGTTCCAAGCACCTGACGGATATACGCCTTCGCGGTTCATCTCCTCGGGATCAAACGCTTTTATGAATTCCTCATCGGTAACAGTAGATAGAAAATCTGCAATGGCTTTCACAATGGCAGGTGTATGATAGTAGATGCGGTCCTCTAACAGCATCATATAATGGTCACCATCGTTCTCCCAATCCACTTCACTGTAATCAAAATCCTCCCTAAGAACTCGTCAGGAGCAAAAATCTGCTCGGCTAGTTTAGCCGTGTAATGGTCACGGCCCTTAGCAAGGATGTAACTTACCCCTCGAAATGTCTTGTTAAATCCCTCACTATCTAGTGCGTCTGCTGGTCCATCGTAAGAGGCTGGGTTAGCTATAATTTGTTGGAAGCGTGGCGCGCCAATGGCGAAGAGAGAGGCAACTTGACCCATAATGACTTTTGCTTGATGTATTTGATGGCTGAACGTACACTAAGATTCATTTTCAAACATAGTTGAAATAATAACGGGTTGTTCAAGTGAAATGGGGTAGTGTTGCTGTCAAAGAAATCAGCAGTTTTACACTCTCTTCTTTTTCAGTTTCTACCCCATTCCATGCCCGAAGCCCCCACCATGCAAGTGCTCGACATTATCGTTATGTCGCCGAAGGAAACCTTTCTCGTAGGCCGGCTGGAAGGACCCATGAAGCCCGGGCTGTGGGAACTGCGGCTGAATGAGGAGGTAGTAGCTACCCTGGACATTACGGGTGAGGCGCAGATTGAAGCCGGCCGCAAAGGCAAGCTCCAGCCACCCCGCGTAGCCGTCAGCCGCACACCCGTGGAGAAAAGCCGCTTCGACTTCACCCGCGACGAAGTGACGCTGGTGCGCGTGGGGTAGGACTGGACTAAGGTGTGGACCGCAATGAAACCAAGCCGTCCTGCTAAGCCCCGCGAAGCATCTTTACCCCGTCGTTGTGGTGCCGTCAATTAGCCAGCGGTAGGGATGCTTCGATTCCACTCACCATGACACGGCTTTATGGGCTGGAAATAACTCTATTACCCACTGTTCACGCAGCCTGACCGGATGAGCAGCTAGCGTTGCAGGAAGCTCAGCACGGCCTTGTTGAACGCAGTTGGTACTTCCTGAGGAGCATAGTGTGAGGCCTTAGGAAAGATAATGAGCTTGCTCTGGGGTAGGGCTTTAGCCAGGGCTTGGGTGTGGGCTTCCAGAATCACATCGTGCTGACCGGCCATAACCAGCGTAGGCGCAGCTACCCTTCGGAGCTCGGCAAAGGTCATCTGCGGCTCTTGCAGCAGCAAGCGTAGCAGCCGTGCCCGATTGGGGTTAGGGACCTCAGCAAGTTGCTCCTGCTGGTGCTGCTTCCTGAGAAAAGCCAGAAAATCGGGCTCTATGGCCTCGGGCGTGGGGAAAAGGTTGGCACCCATGATGGCCAGGCGGCGCACGTAGGCAGGGTAGCGGAGCGCTAGTTTCAGGGCGGTGTTGCCCCGTCACTCCAGCCCAGAATGTCTACCTGACGCAGGCGGAGAGAGTCAAGTAGCTGCCGCACATCCTCGGCAAACAAGTCGTAGGTGAAGGCGGCCGTGGTGTAATCCAGGCTGCGGCCTTGGGCGCGGGTGTCTACCGCAATAACTTCGAAGTGCCGGGCCAGCTCGCCAATCTGCCGCTGAAACGCCGCAATGGATTGGCCGTTGCCGTGCAGCAGCAGGAGCGGAGTGCCCTTGCCGTACCGCTCGTAGTACAGCCTTCCGCGTTCTACGGCTACGTAGCGACCAGCCTGCGTATTCTCGCCGTAGCGTTGGGGGTTGGTCAGGCCTGGCATGGCATCGGCTGAGAGGTAGCGCAGATACCGCAGGCTGTCAGGTAGTTCATAGTCGGGAACTAGGGTAGCAGGGGTGGCTTTCCCGGTGCTGTAGGAGTCGGCGGTGAGGTAGAAGCTGAGGTAGCCAGGCTTGGTCTGTTGCCAGGCCGCCTGGCTTTTGCTGCGGGTGAGGATGCTGTGGCCCGGCGCCGGCACCGCCGAGACGCCAAAAGCCTTCGGGCTGCCTTCCTGGGCCTCGCTCTGCAGCCACTGGATGGTAACGGCTACCTCCCGCTGGCCCTGCAGCTGCACTTGGTAGGGCGCCAGATCTACCCGCACCCAGCCGCGGGCTGGGTCACGTCGAAGCGTACATCCTGCCGCAGCAGGGGCTGGTCGGGTAGGCCGGCTTTCACGCTGTACAGGTTCAGCCGGAACTTAACTGATTTGAACCGATTGAAGGCCACGTGCAGGTTAAAGTCACGCAGGCGGCAATCCTGGTCAATGCCAATGATGGTGCCCTGTTCTTTGGCCAGCGCGTCGCTCACCAAATCGGCCTCGGTGTACATGGCCGCCCCATGAGCGTGGAGCTACTGGTGCGGCCAAAGGTTTTGGTTTTGACCTTACCCGGCCGCACTGTTACGGCCGCCAGCCTGACGCCGCTGGGGTGCAGGCGCACTATCTGCCCGGCAGTCTGCAACGTAGCGGCGGGCACGGTAGCCGTTTGGTAGCCCACGCAGGAAATCAGCACGGGTTCAGTGAGGCTGGTGGGGGTAGTAAACTGAAAGCGCCCCTGCTCATCGGCCACCGTTCCAAGCGGTTTGCCCGCTACGCCCACCGAGGCAAACGGCACCGGCGCCTGGGTCTGCGCATCCAGCACGGTGCCTTGCAGCAAGGTTTGGGCAAGTAAACGGGGGTAGTAACTAGGCTTAGCAGGCAAATCAGACAGGTAAACAGACGCATGGAAAGTAGGGAGTTGGCTAAGGGAGCCGCCCAGTAGGCGGAAGGTTGCCTTCCCGCTGCTTGGATACCTACTACTTCAATTTAGTACCGCTCCGCCTTGCGCGCTGAACTCAATTCTAGTAGATATTCGCAGGCTTTGCGAAACTCATCCCGCTTATCCGGGCTGTGGCGAAACACCATGTGGTAGCCGTTGGCTTGGTGGGATTCGAATACCCAATAAGCCCCATCCGTTGCGGTAGATGACTCGCAAGGCGGCAATTGCTGAAAGCTACTCGTCGCTAGCAGCTGTTCAACCTGTTGCCACTGCCGCGGCGTAATAGAATGAATAGTCTCTAGCTGAGGTAGCGGCTCCGCTGGACGGTTATGTTCGGCTAGTTCGCGCTGCACCTTTGGGTCTTTGCGTTTTGCATCGAATTCCTGTTGTAATCGTGCAGTTTCAGCTTGCGAGGCGGTAGGTGGAACGAACAGAATTTGCTCAAGCCTGGGCGCTGTAGCCGATTTAGTGAGAAACTGGGTCCGTAACATGGCGCCGCCGGCCTGCTGAGTGAGCGTCAGCAGTACGGGCCGGTGGAAGGAGCGCAGCCACAGAAATCGATAGGTATCGTTGCCCAGGTAATAGTTCGACAATACTGGAGCCTTAAAGAAAAACAGGTTGGCCGAGGCAGAAGCCAACGCCATCTGACAGTAAGCGGTCTGCGAATACTGCATTTTATCCGTCAACTGATCAACAGAAGCTAAAGCTGCCGGAAAGTAAAATGTGGTGGAATCCCGGGGCCGGCCCTGAGCATCGGAAATGACGGGGTTTTGCGGGTAGGATGAAGTAGGAGCAGTAGGAGCAGAGGCTCCACCGAGGCAGAGGCCGGTAAGCCCAGCGAGCAAAGCAGAATAGAACCGTTGCATAGAGCTAGTAGAGAAATAGACTCCCCAAGCACGGTAGAATCCTCGGGTTTTCTACACCAAACCTACCCGGCACCGCGTTACCACCGGCAAAAAGCCCCCTTTCCGGGCAACCTCGGCCGAACTTTTCGCTACTTTTGGCTGATTCCCGGTGCCCTGGCGGCGCCGGCCTCCCTTGTGCGTAACGCTTTCTGATGAAACTATTCCCCCGCCTGGCGCTGGCCGCCTCCCTTTCCGCTGCCGCCCCCCTGGCCGCGCAGGCCCAGCAAACGCAGGTGTTCACCGCCGACGAACGCCACTACCAGGAAGGCCTCGAACTCTTTGACCGCGGCAAGTACGGCGCGGCCCAGCAAGCCTTCCAGCGCTACCTCGACCTCACCCAGCGCCGCACCGGCGAGCTGGCCCCCGGCCGCACCACCGATGCCGAGTACTACTATGCCGTATCGGGCCTGTACCTGTTCCACCCCGATTCGGAGTCGCGCATTCTGGCCTTCGCCACCAACAACCCGGCCCACCCCAAGGCTGCGCAGGCCTACTTCGAGCTGGGCAAGTTCTACTTCGATAAGAAGGACTACGTGAAGGCCATTGACTACCTGCAGAAGGTAGGGCCCGATAACCTCTCCGACGACCAGCGAGCCGAAGCCGAATTTAAGCTAGGCTACAGCTATTTTGCTCAAAAGGAATTTGACAAGGCCAAGCTGCAGTTCGACCGTAACAAGGCCGGGGCCAGCGAGTACCGCTACGCCAGTTCCTACTACGCCGGCTACCTGGCCTACCGCGCCGGCGACTACGCCGGGGCCCGCAAGGACCTGGCCGTAGCCGAGCAGAACGACGCCTACAAGCCCGTAGTGCCGGCCGTCATGTCGCAGATTTACTACAAGGAAGGTGACTACGACGGGCTGATTACCTACGGCACCCAGGCCCTGCAGCAGACCCCGCCACCCCAGAGCGCCGACGAAATTCAGCTGCTGGTGGGCGACGCCTACTACCAGAAGGAAGACTTCAAGCAGGCCGCCGAGTATTTCGATAAGTACGCCGCCGGCCGCAAGAGCATCGACCCCAAGGTGCAGTACAAAATTGGGTACGCCAACTTCAAGCAAGGCGACTTCAAGGGGCCATTGGCAGTCTGAAGGGGGTAGCAGCCCGCCGCGACTCCCTGGGCCAGAACGCGGCCTACCACCTGGGCCTGAGCTACCTGAAAACCAACCAGAAGCCCCTGGCGCTGAACTCCTTCGATGCGGCCCGTAAGGTGACGTTCGACAAAGTCATTACCGAAAACGCTACCCTGAAGTACGCTCAGGTAAACTACGAGCTAGGCAACACCCAGGAAGTTATTGCCGCCCTGCGCGACTTCCCGAAGCGCTTCCCCCGCTCCAAAAACCAGGCGGCCGCCGACGATATTCTGAGCGAGAGTTTCCTGAACTCTTCTGACTACGCCCAGGCCCTCAACTACCTCGATAACCTCGACGAGCGGAGTACCAAGCTCAACGCTACCTACCAGCGCGTGGCCTACCTGCAGGCCGCTACCCTCTACAACAACAACCGCTACCAGGACGCGCTGCCCGTACTCGACAAGAGCCTGAAGTACCCCAGGACGAGGCCCTGCGCGCCGCCGCTCAGGTGCTGAGGGGTGAAATCTACAGCTACGGCCAGCAGTACCAGCCCGCCATTACGGCCTACACGGCCGCCGCCCGCACGGCCCGCACCGGCTCGGCTTCCGAAACCGACTTCGACCAGAAGGCCCGCTACGGCCTGGGCTACGCTTACTACAACACCAAGCAGTACGACCGCGCCCGCCAGCAGTTCCAGGCCTGGCTCCAGGACGGCAGCGCCAAACCCGCCGACCCGAACTACTACGACGTGACCCTGCGCCTCGGCGACACCTACTACGTAGCCAAGCAGTACCAGCAGGCCCTCGACCAGTACAACAAAGTCATTCAGGCCAACGCCGCCGACAAGGACTACGCCTACTACCAGAAGAGCGTGACCTTGGGCTGATGGGCCGCCGCGAGGAAGCCAGCAGCACCCTGAGTACCCTGCTGAAAACCTCGCCTACTTCGCGCTACGCCGACGACGCGGTGTACCAGCAGGCCCAGCTCGACTTTGAGGCCGGTTCGTTCCAGCCCGCCGTGGAGGGTTTCTCCCGCCTGATTACCAACCGCCCCAACTCCCCCCTAATTCCGCAGGCCCTGCAGAAGCGCGGGGTGGCCTATCAGAACCTGGAGCAGCACGCTAAAGCTGCCGAGGACTTCAAGCGCGTGCTCAGCCAGTATCCGCGCACCAAGGCGGCCGGCAGCGCCATCTACAGTTTGCAGGAAAGCCTCTCGGCCCAGGGAAAAACCGAGGAGTTCGACCAGTACCTGGCCCAGTTTAAGCAGCAAAACCCCGACAGCAAAGCCACTGAAAGCGTGGAGTTTGAGGCAGCCAAGTCCTTGTACCTGGCGGAGAAGTATGCCCAGGCCATTCCGCGCCTGGAAACCTACCTGCAGCAATACCCCAGCACCACACTCTCGGCCGATGGCCGCTACTTCCTGGCTGATTCCTACCTGCGCACGGGCCGCAAAACCGACGCGCTGCCCCGCCTGAAAGCGGTGGTAGAGGAAGGCAAAAGTGAGTTTGTGAACCGGGCCGTGGGCCGGGTAGCTGACCTGGAGTTTGAAAACAAGAACTACCCCGAAGCGGCCCGTTACTACAGCCGTCTGCGCGAAGTATCCCAGAACAAGCGGGAGGTAGCCAACGCCGGCATCGGGCTAATGAAGAGCTACTACGAAACCGGCGACCTGGAAGGCACCCGCCGGGTAGCCCAGGAACTGCAGGCCCAAGGCGGCGCCTCGCTCAATGCCACCAACCTGGCCCTGCTCTACCTCGGCAAAGCCAGCTACAAAGCCGGCAGCCTGGAGCAGGCCATCGGGGAGCTAACTACCGCGGCCAACACGGCCAAGGATGAAAGCGGGGCCGAAGCCCAGTACCTCATTGCCAGCGCCCTCTACCAGCAGAAGAAGTACCCTGAAGCCCTGGACGCGGCCTACAAGAGCAATTCCGACTTCGCCAACTACGACCTGTGGCTGGGCCGGGCCTTCCTGCTGATTGCCGACGTGTACAAGGAGCAGAGCGAAATCTTCCAGGCCCGCGCCACGCTCAACTCCATCATCGACAACAAATTCCCAGTAGCCGAAATTGTGGAGGGTGCCAAGCAGCGCCTGGCCGCCCTGCCCGCCGACCCAGCCGCCACGCCGGCCCCGAGCGCCCCCAAAACGCCGCCGGCCAAAACCACGCCCAAAGCCACCACCCCGACCACCAAACCGGCTACCGGCAAAACCACCAGCAAGCCCGCCACCGGCAAAACGTCGGTGCGCAGCTCCCTGGTGCCGAGCGACGTGCAACCCACCGATTCAACGACCAACTCCACGGCTTCCCCCAGGAGGAATAGAACGATGTAGAGACGCGACACTTCGCGTCTTCTCCGTTGACCAACTACCACCTGTTATTCCGAACGCAGTGAGGAATCTGGGTAGAACGCAAGAAGCTAACCCAGATTCCTCACTGCGTTCGGAATGACAAAGTAAGTAACCTCAGCAACCACGGAACGCGAAGTATCGCGTCTCTACAGCGAGTCGATAGCTGCAGTAGTTCTGTAAGCTAGCAGGTGTAAAAGATTTAAAGTCAGAAAATAATAGGAGAGGAGGTGGTGAGCAAGGATGAACATCAGAACGTCAGCCAAGCCCCAAAGCCCCAAGTCCCAAGACCCTATATGAAGCACAAACTACTGGCCGCCGCGGCCCTACTGACGACCACCGTTCCGGCTACCGAAGCCTGGGCGCAGAAGACGCGCGGCAAGATTGAAGACGCCGAAATTGAGATTGTGAAGGAGCGGGTGAACGAGCTGCCCGAGGCCACCCGCAACTTCGAGAAGGTGAAGGTGGAAGCCCCGACCAAAACCACCGAGGCCGTCGGCTACACCTACCCCGACTTCCGTTTGCCAGCCGACAAACTCAACCCCTCGGTGCGGGTACTGACCATCCGGCAGGAGGAACTGGCCCCGCTCACGGGCAACTACCTCAAGGCCGCCATCGGTAACTACGGCACCGCCTACGGCCGGGCCTACCTGCACAACACCCGCTCCGAGTCGGCTTCCTACGGCCTCGACTTCCAGCACCTGTCGTCCTCCCGCGGCCCCATCGACAAGAAGAACTCCAGCCAGGCCCAGACTAGCTTGGGGCTGAACGGCGAAACCTACAGCGGCCCCGTGGCATTGGGCGCCAAGGTGGACCTGGGCCGGGAGCGGTACAACTTCTATGGCTACAACCGCAACGTAGCCGATTTGCCCACCCAGGATAGCATCAAGCAAGTATTCAAGCGCGCGGCCCTAAAGGTGTACGCCCGCAACCGCGCCCAGGACGCCGCCTTTCAGTACGACCTCGGCCTGGGCTTCAACTACTGGAGCGACTACTACCAGGCCCGGGAAAGCAACGTGTACGCCACCCTGCGCTCCGGCTACCGCCTCGGCGAAAGCAGCCGCGTGAGCATCAACGGCGACGTGTCATTTATTTCCCACAAGGATTCGCTGACAGTGAGCCGGCCTTTCGTGCAGGTTACCCCGGCTTACGAGGTGACCTTCAATCGATTGGCGTTGTCGGTGGGCGCTACCCTGGGCTACACTGGCGACACCATTGGCCGAGCCCGGCAGTTCAACGCCTACCCAGCCGTGCGCGCCGCCTACACCGTAACCGAGGACAAGTTCGTGGCTTTTGCCGGCCTGGGTGGCGCCATCCAGCGCGTGACCATGTACGATTTGACCACCGAAAACCCTTGGCTGGCGCCCAACGTGCGGGTAGCCGACACCCGCCGCGGGCCTACCCTGTACTTCGGCTTCAATGCTACTCCGGCCCGGGCCCTGCAAGTGAATGCTCGCGTAACCCTGGCCAACGACCGGAACCTGTACTTCTACAACAACTCCCGCCGCGACTCCAGCAAGTTCGACCTCGTGTACGACCCCAAGGCGACCCAGCTGGTGAACGTGCACGGCGAAATTATCTATAATGCCGCCGAACAATTTCGCCTCGGTTTCAAGGCCGATTACAACGGCTATAACGTGAAAACCCTGGCCAAGGCCTTTCACCGCCCGGCCTTTCAGTCGGTGCTATTCGGTACGTATAACCTCTACGATAAGCTGCTGTTGGGAGGCGAATTGTACACCTACAGCTCCAGCTACGGAACAGGTTTGGTTAACGCATCCCGGATTGATCCAGGCTTCTCGCCCAAGATTCGGGCACCCCGTCCGACGGACGCCGTTATCGACCTGAATCTGCGCGCTGATTACCGCATTATGGAAAATCTGTCCATATTTGCTCTGGGCAACAACCTCATCGGCAAGAAGTACGAGCGGTTCCTGAACTACCCTGTGAAAGGAATCAACGTGCTGGCCGGCGTGACCTACGACTTTTAATTTGACCCTGATCTAATGCGGCAAGGCACCTCTAATCACCTGTCATCCTGAGCCCAGCGAAGGACCTTATCATGCCAGAACTAGTGACGTAACCACGTTCAATTCTGCTGGATAAGGTCCTTTGCTGTACTCAGCATGAGGGATGGTTGCTGTTTCGTTTAGCCTGCCAGCACATTTCTTACGTACCCACCGAATGCTTTCTGACCATATCCGCACCTTGCTCCGGGACCATGACTGCGTCATCATCCCCGATTTCGGCGGCCTGATTGCCGACTATGCGCCCGCCCAGATTCATCCGGTGCGGCATACGCTGGCCCGCCGGCCAAGCGCGTGGCCTTCAACCAGTCCCTAACCCGCAACGACGGCTTGCTGGTTGATGCCCTGAGCCGGACGCTGAACGTGAGTACGGCCCAGGCCCGCCAGCTGGTACGCGAAGCCGTGGTACGTATGGAGCAAGAGCTGGAAAATGGCCTGCGCACGGAGCTAGGCGGAGTAGGAATATTCCGGCGGGCCCCGGGCCGCGGCCTGGAATTTGAATACACGGGCGGGCAAAACCTGCTCAGCGCCAGCTTTGGCCTACCTGAACTGGTTTCGCGGCCCGTGCGCGCGACGGACGCCTTGCTGGCCCGCGAGCGGCCCGCGCCGGCCCCGCTGCTAGCCTCGGCCCGGTCGGGGCGGGCGGTCCGGGTGCTGCGCACCCTGGGCATGGTAAGCATTGCCGGGCTGGTGCTGTCGGCCAACTATATCTTCGCCGATATGTTCGGCTACCTGCCCGACAACCTACGCCTTACGGCCTTGTCGGGTAGCGCTGCGGAGGCCCCGGCGGTTAATCCGGCCCCGCAGCCCACGCAGCGGCAGCAGGCGGCCCTTGCCGATCCATCTTCAGAACTGGCTGCTACTCCCACGCCGCGCCTGAATGCTCCGGTTTCTGCCGCCACCGAAGACGAGTGGAACAATGCCGCTAGCGCGCCCTCAACTGCCAAGGCGGTGGTGGTCAAGCCTGCTGCTAAACCCGTAGTGGTGGCCAAGCCGGTGGTCCACGCAACTGTGCCAGCCGCCGCGCCCAAGTCAGCGGCGCCAGTAGCTGCTACCCCTGTGCAAACGGTGAAAGGTAAAGCGGCCAAACCCGCCAAGGCCAAGGCGCCGGGCTGGGAAAAAGCAGCCGCTACCAATGCAACCGCCGGAGCCTCTTCCGCGACAATTAAAAGCCGTACGGGCCGTTACTACATCGTGGCAGGCTCCTACACCAGCTTGGCCAACGCCGAGAAAGGCCGCCAGGCGCTGGTGCGCCTGGGCCACCCGGCCCGCGTAATTCTGCCCGCGCCCGGCAGCCGCCAGTTCATGCTATCCGTGGCCGACTACCCCGACCGGGCTTCGGCCGACCGCCAGGCTAGCATCCTGCGCAAGCGCATGGGCGACCTGTGGATTAAAAACTACTAAGCCCAAACTTGACTCACTAAATTGAAATTTTGAATAGCTAAAGCGCTCAGGCAAAGCCAACTAAGGCCTGTGTGTTTTAGCTATTCTTTTGCTTCTCACCTTATCCCACGCATGACGCACCTGCTCTCCCTGCTGCTGCAACTCCAGGTTGGCAGCGACGCGGCTCCCGCCGCTTCGCCCGCCGCGGCCGACTCGGCTGCTACCGCAGCCAACGCGGCGGCCAATGCCGCGCCCGGCCTCTCGCTCATCGACCTGATTCTGGCCGGGGGCTGGATTATGGTGCCACTGTTTCTGCTGTTCTTCGTCTCTGTGTACATCATTCTGGAGCGCTACCTGACCATCCGAAAGGCTGGCGCCGTGCCAGAGTCGTTTATGCCCGGCATTCGGGGCTGATGGTGAAGGGAGATTTGCAGGGCGCCAAAATGCTGTGCGCCCAGAACCCCACGCCGCTGGCCCGCATGATTGAGAAGGGCATCCGCCGCATTGGTTTACCCCTAAAGGAGATTGAAACCAGCGTGGAAAACGTGGGGAAGATTGAAATTGCCCGCCTCGAGAAGAACATCAACGTACTGGGGATTGTGGCCGGTATTGCGCCCATGCTCGGTTTCGTGGGTACCATCATCGGCGTAATCAAAATCTTCTACGCCATCAGCTCCACTGGCGACTTCGGCATTGCTCAGATTTCGGGCGGTCTGTACACCAAAATGGTGACCTCGGCGGCCGGCCTGATCGTGGGTATCATCGCCCACATCGGCTACCACTGGCTCAGCATTATGGTGGAGCGCATGGTCTTCCGCATGGAGAACTCGGCCATCGAGTTCATGGATATTCTTCAGGACAACTAAAGGTGAAATTGTGAACTTGTGAAATGGTGAGTTTGACGTTCTGTACGCCCACTTCAAGCTAGTCCATCAATAGACTCACACCATTTCACAAGTTCGCAACTTCACAACCTCACCGCATGGACCTCAGCCGGCGCCGCAAGGTTTCCTCCCACGTCGAGACCAGCTCGATGAACGACATCATGTTCTTCTTGATGCTGTTCTTCCTGATTGTGTCGACGATGGTGAACCCCAACGTTATCAAACTCATGCTGCCCAACGCTCGCTCGGGCAAGCAGGCAATGAAGCAGCCCATCACGGTTTCCGTAGACGCAGCTGGTGCCTACTTCATTGACCGCCAGAATATTACCCCCGATCAGCTGGAGCCCGAACTGGCCCGCCGCGTGCAGGGCCTGGAAAGCCCCACGGCTGTACTGCGCGTGGATGCTTCGCTGAACGTGCAAAAGCTGGTGGATATTCTGGAAATAGGCAACCGCCTCAAGATTAAGATGGTAATGGCTACCCAGGCCCAGCAAGCCTCGGGTAAGTAAGCCACCGCCCCAACCAGCGGCGCGTGAACCAGCGGAACTAGTTCGGCCGTTACCTGTAGCAAGACAAGCGCCCCGTCTGCCGTTTTTCGGAGCGGGGCGTATTGATTACCAGAAGTGGCCTGCCGGCGGTTAGCGGCGGGGTCGTTTCCTTAAAAGACAAGTCCCATGGCAACCGAATATCGGGAAGAGCACCGCCGGGAGGCCCTCTTGGGCACGGTGATGATTAATGCGGCCCTGGCCGCTCTGTTCTTCTTTACCGTGTTCAAAGGCCCCGATCCGCCCCTGGATGAGCTGGCCGGCGGCGACGGAGTAGAGTTGAACTACGGGGTAGATGAGGTAGGCTCCGGCGACATCCAGAGCCAGGCTCCCGCCAACGAGTCGCAGAACCGGGAGGATAGCCGCCCGCCGGCCGCCCAACCCGACCCCACGCCGCCCCAACCCGTCGCCCAGCCCGACCCCACGCCGCCCACTGAGGAGCGGGTAGTAACTAGCGAGGCCGAGGAAAGCCCCGTGACGGTGCCACCCGTGAAAAAGGTAGCCGAGGCGCCCAAGGAAGAAGTAAAGCCCGAGCCTCCGCGCCCGAAAGTGGACCAGCGGGCCGTGTTCACACCCCGCGCCAACCGCGCCGACGGCGGCGGCAACGGGGTGAACGGCACCAGCAACGCCCCCACCGGCAACAACAACGGCGACAACCCCGGTACCATGGGCGACAAAGGCGACCCGCGCGGCACCTACGGCGGCACCGCGTACTCCGGCGAGCCGGGCAAGGGCGGCCGCGGCACCAGCCCCGGCAGCGGCGGCCTGGAAATGGCGGGCTGGGCCGTAGTCAGCAAGCCGAATCCGCAGTTCCTGGACAACAACTCCGGCTTCGTACGCTTCAAAATTAAGATTAACGCCGATGGCGAGGTGGAGTCGGTAACCAAAGTATCGGGCAACGTAACGCCGGCCCAGGAGAAGGTCTGCCGCGATGCCCTGGAAAATGTAGAGTTCCGCCGCACCAGCTCGGCGGAGGGCGGGGCCACTGGCTTCTATACGTTCCGCTTTACGGTACAATAACTTTGTCATTCAGCGCATTCTGTGCATCAAGCAGAGACGAAGAAGCTGGATTTATCACAAGAGGCTAATCCAGATTCCTCGCTTCACTCGAAATGACAACCGAAAGCGCCGCCCTACTAGCTAGGGCGGCGCTTTTTGCATTATTCAGTAGGAACGCAAAGCAGGCGTAGGCGCTTACCTTTGCCCGTTGTAATCCTCGTTTCCCATGACCTACCAGCAAACCCTCGACTACCTTTACCAGCAGTTGCCCATGTTTCAGCGGGTAGGGGAAGCGGGGTACAAGCCGGGGCTGGAGCGTACCGAGGCCCTGGCCGCGGCCATGGGCAACCCTGAACGTACGTTCAGGAGCGTGCATGTGGCGGGCACCAACGGCAAAGGCAGCTCCTCGAACCTGCTGGCGGCGGTGCTCCAGGCCGCTGGCTACAAAGTGGGCCTCTACACCTCGCCCCACCTCAAGGAATTCACGGAGCGCATCAAAGTAAACGGCCAGGACTTGGCGCCCGACTACCTCGTAGCCTGGGTGGAGCGCTGGCGCGGCTACTTTGAGGAGGTGCAGCCCTCGTTCTTTGAAATGTGCGTGGCCCTGGCTTTCAGTTACTTCGCCGAGCAGCAGGTGGACATTGCCGTGGTGGAGGTAGGCCTGGGCGGGCGCCTGGATTCCACCAACATCATCCGGCCCCTGGTTTCTTTGATAACCAACATCAGCTTCGACCACCAGAATTTGCTGGGCAACACGCTACCCCAGATTGCGGGTGAAAAAGCTGGTATCATCAAGCCCGGCGTGCCGGCCATCATCAGCCAGACCCAGCCCGAAGTAGCTCCGGTATTTGAGCAGAAAGCCCGGCAGGAAGGCGCCCCGCTGCTGTTTGCCGACGCCCACTACCGCGCTGAGCTGCTGCATGAGGCTACCCCGAGGACGACACGCAAGTGCTACACCTAACGCGCGATACTACACCTTACCTCGAAAATGTCGACTTGGCCCTGGTGGGCGACTACCAGCGCCTGAACCTGCCCGGTGTGCTGGCCGTGCTGGACGAGCTGCGCCGGCAGGGCTTCGTAATACCGGAAGCGGCCGTGCGCGAGGGTCTGCGGAACGTGCGCCGCCTCACCGGCTTCCGGGGCCGCTGGACGATTCTGGGGCGCCAACCGCTGGTAGTCTGCGACACGGGACACAACGAGGCGGGGATAAGCTTTATCACCGGGCAGCTGGCGCGGCTCCCGTACCGGCAGTTGCACTTCGTGTTGGGAGTGGTCAATGATAAGGACGTCAGCAAAATGCTGAGCCTGCTACCCCAGGATGCCACCTATTACTTCTGCCAAGCCAGTATCCCGCGGGCGTTACCCGCCGGGGAGGTAGCCGAGCGAGCCGCCGCCGCGGGGCTGCACGGCCAAGCCTACGGGCCGGTATCGGCCGCCGTAGCTGCCGCCCGGGCCGCGGCCGAGCCCGATGATGTGGTCTTCATTGGGGTAGTACCTTTGTGGTGGCCGAAATCGAGGAGCTGTAAGCTCTCATTCCGACCGGAGGGAGGAACCTGGGTTAGCCTCTTCTGCTGGCACCCAGATTCCTCCCTCCGGTCGGAATGACAATCCTACTTTACTTCCGCCAACTCACCATTTCACTATTTCACCATCTCACCATTTTGAGTCGAGTAAAACTGAAGCGCTTCGCTGATAACGCGGAGCGCCCCGACGTAGTAGAACCCGGTAAAGCAACCTATCAGCAGCTCGGCGGGCGCTGGCAAACCGAGTTCTTCCGCAACCCGAACCCCATTACGCTGGAAGTGGGCTGCGGCAAGGGCGAGTACACCGTGGGGCTGGCCGAGCGCTACCCCGAGCGCAACTTTATGGGCCTCGACATCAAGGGCGAGCGAATCTGGCGGGGCAGCACCCGCGCCGAAGCCCTCGGCCTAACCAACGTGGGGTTTCTACGCACCCGCGCCCACGACCTGCTCACCCACTTCGCGCCCAGTGAATTGCACGAAATCTGGATAACCTTCCCCGATCCGCGCCCCCGCGACCGGGACATCAAGCGTCGCCTCACGGCCCCGCGCTTTCTCGACCTCTACCAGCAAATCTTGCGCCCTGGTGGGCTGGTGCACCTCAAAACCGATAACGAGGGCTTGTTCGACTTCACCCTGGAAACCCTGCAACAGCGGCCCGGCGCTACCATGCTGGCCCACACCAAAGATTTGTACGCCACCCCGAACTGCTCCCGCACGCCGAGGACATCCAGACCACCTTCGAGCGTAAGTACCGCACGCTCGGAGTGCCTATCAAATACCTGCAGTTTCAGCTCAGCTAGGGTCGGTGTCTAGAAGTCGAGAAAGGTACTCTGTGCCTTTTAGAACGTCATGCTGAGCCCCACGAAGCATCTCTACCACTTCGTTGTTGTGCCATTAGTTAGTCAGAGGTAGAGATGCTTCGCGGGGCTCAGCATGACGTTCTGTTTACTTAGGGGCCAAACCGCCTAGGTTACGGCCCGTGGGTGGCGGGGTAGGAGAACAGCGCAAAATCTCTAGCTTCGCTCAATGACTCCTGTTTCCATTCCCGATACCCTACCACTGTTTCCGGAGCTGGACCGCCGGCTCGTGGAAGTGCTGCGTAGTCTTGCCCCGCCGATTGGGAGAAACCCACCCTGGCGCCCGCCTGGACGGTGCGCGACGTGGCCCTGCACCTGCTGGATGGCAGCCTGCGCAGCCTGTCCATGCTGCGCGACGGGCACTTCGCCGGCCCTGGTCCGGCCAGCGGGGAATACGCCGATGTGGTGCGCTACCTCAACGGGCTGAATACCTCCTGGGTAAGCGCCGGGCAGCGCCTGAGTCCGGCGGTACTGACGTGGCTGCTGGAGCTGGTAGGACCCGCTTACAACGACTTCCTGGCATCCCTGGACCCAGCAGCGCCGGCCACGTTTGCCGTGGCCTGGGCCGGCGAGGCAGAATCGACCAACCAGTTTCACGTCGCCCGCGAGTACACCGAAAAGTGGCACCATCAGCAGCAAATCCGGCAGGCGGTAGGGCAGGAGGCGCCGCTGTTTAGCCCGGAGCTTTACCGGCCGTTTCTGGCTACTTGTTTACAGGCCTTGCCCTATCACTACCGTGCAGTAGTAGCCCCGGAAGGCACGGCTGTGCGCTTCCGAGTGACGGGTGAGGGTGGGGATACGTGGTTTCTGCTTCGAGCTGAGGGCGGCTGGGTGCTGGGGCAAAACTACGAGGGCGGTCCGGTGGCCGCTGCTGTTGAGCTGCCCGGTCAGGTAGCGTGGCGGCTGTTTACCAACAGCCTACCCCCAATGAAGCCGCCACCTGCCTGAGGTTTCAGGGCCCCACTCACCTAACGGCCCCCGTGTATTCCTTACTGACGGTTATGGCCTAGCTGCTGGCGGCACAGCCCCCACAAAAAGCGGGGCACCTTCCTGCTTCGGAAAGGGCCCCGCTTTACTACCTCAGTAGGGGTAGTTAGTCTTCTAGCTGCTCAAATACGGCTTCCATTTCGTCGAAGTCGCGCAGGCCGGGCTTGATTTCGTCGCCGCCCTGCAGCACGATGCCCGCCAGATTCAGCGCCTCCACGTAGTCGCGCAAACTATCCGGGGCAAAGCCTGCGCCCAGCCAGATGGGGTACTGGCGGGCGTACTCAGTTAGCCGGATTACCTCCGCCGGATTGGGCAGGGGGTAGGCGCAGTGGCCAGCACGAAGCCCTGGTAAAAGGGGCCTGCTCGCGCAGCAGCAACTCCACGTCCTCGTGCACCATGTCCGGAATCCAGGTGATGAAGCGCAGGGCCGGCACGGTCAGCGCGGCCAGCTCATCGGCGGGGTGGCGGCGGTGCAGCAGTACGGCGTGCAGGCCGCATTCCTGCACCAGCTGGTTGATTTGCTCAATGGGTAGGGCGTCAAATTCCCCGATGAGCTGCACGCCGGCCACCCAGCCACTCAGCTCGCGCACGGTTTCGGGCGTGAGATAGTCGGCGAAGGCCGGGTCAAGACGAAACGTAAGCGAGTCGGCCCCATACCGGCGCAGTAGCGGGCGTCGGAGAGGTTATTAATGCCGCGCACCATCACGGGAACTAGCAAAGCCATAGCAGGGAAATCAGAAAGGAAACCGAAAGGGAGAGCCGCCGGTGCTGGCTGCCGCTGCAATATTCAAAGAATTTTAGGGGCGTAGCATGCGTTTATCGGCCAAGGGCGGGGCAACTCGCTTAGAACAAGCCTTCTAAGTAGGTAGAAAATTTTTGCCACCGGTCAAGCTCGTCGTGTTGGGGGCTAGTGGCCGGTTGCGGGGGAGGAAACTCACCTGCCGGTTTCGGGCGTAACATACAATTGCGCGTACCTTTGCGTATTCGGCCGGAACCTTTCACGCTTCGGGCGCAATTTGATTCAGTATGAACACAACGAAAGGACGGGTGCTGGTAGCCATGAGCGGCGGCATCGACAGCTCCGTGGCGGCCGTGCTGCTGCATGAGCAAGGCTATGAGGTGGTCGGCATGACCATGAAAACCTGGGATTACGCCTCGGCGGGCGGCAGCAAGAAAGAAACCGGCTGCTGCTCCCTGGACAGCATCAACGATGCCCGCCAGATTGCCGTGGAACTGGGCTTCCCGCATTACATCATCGACATCCGCGACGAGTTCGGGGACTTTGTCATCAGCAACTTCACGGAGGAATATTTGGCGGGCCGTACGCCCAACCCCTGCGTGCTCTGCAACACCCACATTAAGTGGGATGCGCTGCTGCGCCGGGCTGATCAGCTGGGCTGCGAGTTTATTGCCACCGGCCACTACGCCCAGGTACGGGAGGAAAACGGCCGCTACGTCATCAGCAAAGGCCTTGATGATAATAAGGACCAAAGCTATGCCCTCTGGGGCGTGACGCAAGAGAGCCTGGCCCGCACCTTGTTTCCGCTGGGGCAGCTGCGCAAAACGGCTATTTACGACTTTGCCCGGGAGCGGGGCTTCACCGAGCTGGTGAACAAGCCCGAGAGCTACGAAATCTGCTTTATTCCCGACAACGACTACCGCGGCTTTCTGCGGCGGCGGGTACCGGGCCTGGAGGAGCGCGTGGCCGGCGGCGAGTTTGTGTTGCGCGACGGCACCGTAGTTGGCAAGCACGAGGGCTACCCCTTCTACACTATCGGGCAGCGCAAAGGCCTGGGCGTAGCTTTGGGCTTTCCGGCCTACGTCACGGCCATCGACCCGGAAACCAACCGGGTGGTGCTGGGTAACTTCGAGGATTTGGCCAGCACGCGCACGGTAGTGGGCAAGCTGAACATGGGCAAATATGCCTCCTTGGAAGGCCGTGGGCTGGTGCCGAGCATTACCAAAATCCGCTACAACCACGACGGTTCCCCGGCGTTCTTGGAGCAAAAGGGCGACAAAATCTACATCTACTTCGAGGAGGCGGTACACGCCGTAACGCCGGGCCAGGCTGCCGTTTTCTACGAGGGAGAAGACGTGCTAGGGGGGGCTGGATTGAGCGCCACACCATCGGTGAAATCCCCGAGCCTGCAGCGGCCGTAGTAGCGGCCCAGTAGTACGGGCTGCCATCGTAGCTGCTAAGCCGGGGCGCGGACGAATGTTCGCGCCCGTGCGTTCGGGCTGGGCCCGCTTGCTGCCGCTGGGCCCACAGGCCCGGCTACCGCCGAAATGCCGGAACCAGTCGGGCCGAATGATAGTTTGAGCGGCCAAGGGCCGGAAGTATGCGGATCCTGTGCTATTTTTCCAGCATTATCGACACTGTATGAAGAAGACGTATTCTCTACTTGCTCACTTGCTGCGGCGCCCGGCCGGCGCGTGGGCGCTGTTACTACTTACCACCGCCGGAGGGCTGACGGCTTGTGAAAACGAAACCGTGCCCGTGCCGGACCAGGGCCGGGATTACTACCCCTGGAACTGGGGCGTACCGGATTTACGACGTAATTGACACTGCCTACCAGGCCAACGTGCCCACGGTAAGCCGCTTCCAGTTTCGGGAGCAGGTTGACACGGCCCTGGAGCCCGATGCTACCGGCCAGCCCGTGTACCGCGTTATCCGCTCCCGCCGCACCCTGGCCACGGACCCCTGGAAGATAGACTCGGTAATCACCGTGGCGGTTAAAGGCCAGGCCCTGACGGAACAGCGTAACAACCGCCGCACGGTGGAGTTGGTATTTCCGGTGCAGGAAGGCAAAACCTGGAACATTAACGCCTTTAATACCCTGGATTCGCTGACGGTCGTGAACCGCTTTTACGTCGGCGCCAACCAGCCTTTCCGCATCACCCGCGGCGGGCAAACCTACCAGTACGACCAAACCATTACCACAGTCAATGACTTGGCCCAGGACGTGAATGCAGCCTACACCACCGTGCTACGCACGACTTTTGCCCGCGGCATTGGGCCGGTGTACCGGGTGCGCCGGCGCTTTATCAGCCGCTGCGACGCGGTGGGCTGCAATCCAGCCTTCAAGCAGCAGGGCCAGTCGCGCAGCGAGGTGCTCATAGCCTCCGGAAAATAGCAGTCTTCAGGCGGCCTTACGGTTCCTTACCACCACGCCGACGCGACTCCTCGCGCCGGCGTGGTGGCTGCTGGGCTGCGCTGAAATTGGGGTGCCCTCAGCCGGTGCAAAGCGGCCCGGAAAAGGACAAAATCCAGGATTCCTTCGTATCTTCCGGCAAGTCAATTCGGCACACGAATGGTTCTATCCCGCTCTTTTTTCCGCTTGGTATTGCTTGCTGGAATAAGCACCCAAGCCCTGCTCTCGGTTGCCGCCGGCAACCACCCGCTGCACCCGGCTCCTGCCCGCACCGCGGGTACCGTGCGCAAGCACCTGGTGTACTTCAAGGACAAAGCCGGCACGCCCCACAGCATCTCCCAGCCCCAGACATTTCTTTCGGCCCGCTCGGTGCAGCGGCGGCAGCGGCAGAACATTGCCATTCTGCCCGCGACTTGCCCGTAAGCCCAGCCTACGTGCAGCAGGTTAAGGCCGTGTCCGGAGCTCAGGTGTGGTACACGTCGCGCTGGTTTAACGCCGCCGTCGTGGCCTGCGACTCGGCGACGCTGCAACAGCTGCAGGCGCTGCCCTGCGTCCGGTCGGCCCGCACCCTGAACCGGGGCCTGCCCGGCACCCGCAAGCGCGGCAACGGGGACCAAGTGCCTACTACCCAGGAACGCAGCACCCGCAACCAGTACGGCAAGGCCTTTACGCAGGCCCAGATGATTGGCGCGGTGAAAATGCACGAGGCTGGCTTTCGGGGGAGGGCATGCAGATTGCCGTGTTCGATGCCGGGTTTCCGGGGGTGAATACGGCGCCGGCTTTTGCGGCCCTGTATCAGGAGCAGCGCCTGGCCAGCACCTTTAACTTCGTCGACAAAAACACGGCCGTTTACCAGCGCAACAGCCACGGCACCCAGTGCCTTTCCACCATGGCCGGCAACCAGCCGGGCGTGTACATCGGCACGGCGCCCAAGGCCACCTACCACCTGTGCATCACGGAGGATGCCTCCTCTGAGCATCCGGTGGAAGAAGCCAACTGGCTGCTGGCGGCCGAATACGCCGATTCCGCCGGGGTCGATATTATCAGCTCCTCGCTGGGCTACAATACCTTTGACTACCCCTCCATTGACTACACCTACGCCGACCTGAATGGGCGCACGGCCCTGTCTAGTCGCGCCGCCACGGTGGCCGCCCGGGTAGGCATGCTAGTAGTGAATAGCGCGGGCAACGAGGGCGCCAGCTCCTGGCGCTACGTCACGGCCCCGGCCGATGCCGATTCCATTCTGTCAGTGGGGGCCGTTGACTCCCTGCTGGTGCGGGCCTCCTTCAGCTCCCGCGGACCTACCGCCGACGGCCGCATCAAGCCGAATTTGGCTGCCATGGGCTTCCAAACGGCCATTGTGGCACCCGATGGCAGCGTGAACCGCGGCAACGGTACTTCCTACTCGTGTCCGGTGCTGGCGGGCATGGTTGCGGGTTTCTGGCAGGCTAATCCGCGCCTCACGGCCCAGCAGGTTATCAGCTTCCTGCAGCGCTCCGGCAGCCGGGCCACGGCCCCGAATGATGAGGTGGGCTACGGCATCCCAAATTTCGTGTCGGCCTACAACTTGGCGAACCCCGGTACGCCTCTGGCTGCTAGTGCGGCCGCTGCCCGGCAGGAGCTGTTCATTTACCCTAACCCGATCAAGGAAACGGAGCTGTACCTGCAACTGGCCGTAGGCTTTCAGGCGGTGCCGCTCCGGGTGCGCATCTATGATGCCCGGGGGCGCTGGTGTCCGAGCAGCAGGTAGCCCCACCACGGCCAGCGCCGTCCGCCTGCAGCCGGGCGTCCTGGGCAAGGGCGTGTACACCTGTACCATTAGCGCCGGCCGCGAACAGCGCACGGTACGGTTCGTCAAACTGTAGCTTCTGCGCGCTATAACAACTTCTTAACCGGGGTAGGTAGCTTTTAACGTGGTTAAAAGCTACCTACCCCGGTTTTTTTAGTCAAGTACAGGAGTAGTTTTTGCTATTAATATTAGTTTATTGCACATTAAATTAGCTAATTCGGGACCTATTCGGAGCCTGATTTTGTTACATATTCACGACTATACGTCGATTTTACACTTCCAACTCTCTTCCAGTATGTTACAAATGATGGTCTCCAAGCGCATTGGGCGCCGGCAGTTTCACTTCACGGTGCAGGGCCCAACTTTCACGAGGTAGTGGCTGAGTACGACCGGCTGAGCTTCCCCGATGTGCCCAAGTGTGGCCTCTGCGGCTCCGATAACCTGGACCTGACGGCCCGGGTCGCCCAGGATAAATTCAAATATACCTCCGTCAAATGCCTGGATTGCCGCGGCGACGTGACTTTCGGCAAACGGCAGGACGATGACCAAACCGTGTTCCTGCGCAAGACCGAGGACGGCAAGCTGGATTGGCGCGCCTGGGAAAAGCCCAGCTAATGCTACCCCGCCGCTTTCACTCCCCAAGCTGAGCACAAGACGAGGCCCCGGAATACTAGCTGTTCCGGGGCCTCGTTATGATGAGCGGCGGTAGGTTATCGTATGGGAATGCGGAGTTGCTGCCCGTTGTACTTCCGGCAGGATCAGCGGCTCACCTTACCGGCAGCTCACCGCAATCCGCTACTTTCGCAGCATGAATTCTACCCGTCGTATGGCCCCGCTGCTGGCGCCCTCCTTACTAGCCGCTGATTTTGGTAATCTGCAATCCGAAACGGAGCGGCTAGCCGGCTCCGCCGCCGACTGGCTGCACTTCGACGTGATGGACGGGCGCTTTGTGCCCAATATTTCCTTTGGAATTCCCGTCTTGCAGGCCGTGCACCGTCACGCCCAGCAACCCATTGATGTGCATTTGATGATAGAGGAGCCCCAGCACTTCCTGAGCGCCTTCCGCGACGCCGGGGCCGCCAACATTACCGTGCATTACGAAGCCTGCCCCACCTGCACCGGGTGGTGCAGCAGATTAAGCAGCTGGGCTGCCGGGCCGGGGTAGCCCTGAACCCGCACACGCCCGTCTGGGTGCTCGAGGACATTGCCGCCGATTTGGACCTGGTCTGCGTGATGTCGGTGAATCCCGGCTTTGGGGGCAGTCGTTCATTCCCAATACCTTACGCAAAGTAGCGGCCCTGAAAGAGCTGCTCGTGGACAGTGGCTCGGCGGCCCTGATTGAAATTGACGGGGCGTGAGCCTGGACAATGCCGCCGCCCTGGTAGAAGCCGGCGCCGACGTGCTAGTGGCGGGCTCCTTTGTGTTTAACTCTCCCGATCCGGTGGCTACGCTGGCCCAGATGCGCCACCAGCTGTCAGCCCTGGCCGCCGATACGGAGGACTACAACTAAGCCGCCCGGATGCCGAAACTTTTCCGTTCTCGTTCGGGGCTGTGGCTGCCTCTGCTGTTGCAGGCGGTGCCCGTAGGGGTGGGGCTGGGCCTGATTGTGGGCCCCGCCAGTACCGTGCAGGCCCAGCAAACCGCCCGCGTGCTCGTGACGGGTACCGTGCGCGACGCGGCCGGGCAGCCCCTGGAACAGGTAGCCGTGGGAGTGGAGGGCCTAGTAGGCGGCACGAGCACCGACGACCGGGGCCGGTTTGCCTTGCCGGTGGTACGCCCACTCAATGGCAAAGCGCCCGTGCTGGTAGCGCGCCGGCTGGGCTACCAAACCCAGCGCCTGACGCTGAACCTGCAGGAGCAGCGCGAGCTTAGCCTTACGCTCACGGAGGACACGCGCGCCCTGGGCAACGTTACGGTGCGGGGCCGCTCCGACGCGGCCGACACCCGGGAGCAAGTCAGTATTATTCCCCTGGACCCGCGCGCGGCCAAGGAAATTCCTTCCCCCTTCGGCGACTTTAGCGCCGTGCTCAAAACCCTACCGGGGGTAGCCAGCACCAATGAGCTAACCAGCACCTACTCGGTGCGGGGCGGCAACTACGAGGAAAACCTGGTCTACGTCAATGGGTTTGAGGTGTACCGGCCGTTTCTGGTAACGGCCGCTACCCAGGAAGGATTGAGCTTTATTAATCCGGATCTGGTGGACCGGGTGGAGTTTTCTACCGGCGGCTGGCAGCCCAAATTCGGCGACAAGCTGTCCTCGGTGCTCAACGTGGAGTACAAGCAGCCCGCCGCATTTGGGGCCTCCGCCACGGCTAGTCTGGTGGGCGGCACGGCTCACGTGGAGGCAGCCTCGCTTAGTAAGCGGGTGAGCTACCTGGCCGGGGTGCGCTACAAGAACGCCACCTACGTGTTTAACTCCCTGCAGCAGCAGCAAGGCCGCTACAACCCCACGTTCTACGACGGGCAAAGCCTGATTACCCTGGCCCTGGGGCCGCGAGAAAACCTGGAGCGCACTACCCTGGGCGTGTTTAACACGTTTGCGCACAACGATTTTCGCTTTAACCCCGAAAGCGGGGAGAGTACCTTCAGCACCGCCGCCAACCAACTTTCCCGCCTCTACATCTTCTACGGAGGCCAGGAGCGGATGCAATACGACACCTACCAGGGTGGGCTGAACCTGCGTCACGCGTTGCAACCCAACCTGCGCCTGGAGCTGCTGGGCGGGCTGCTGTACTCGCGCGAGTTTGAGTACCGCGACGTGGAAGCGGCCTACAGTATTGCCGAAATCAACCGCGACCCGGACTCGCCGGACTACGGCCAGGACCTGGACCGCCGGGGCTGGGTTCCCGCTTCGACCACTCCCGCAACTACCTCACTGCCCGCATTGCTACCCTGGAAACGCGCGGCACCTGGACGCCCGGGCAGCGAAGCGCCGTGCGCTGGGGGCTGAAAGTGGGGCGGGAGCGAATTCAGGATGAGCTGAATGAATACAGCTTCACCGACTCGGCCGACTACGTGCCCGATGCCCGCCGGACCCGCCTGCGCTCCGACTTGCGGCTGGAAAGTACCCGCACTCAGGGCTACGTACAGCACACCTACCAGCTGGATTCACTCAAAACCCTGACCTACGGGCTCCGCCTCAACTACTGGACGGTCAATCAGCAGCTTAACCTCAGCCCCGGGTGCAGTACGCCTTTACCAGCGCCCGTAATCCGCGGGTGTCCTGGAAGGCGGCGGCCGGGGTGTACTATCAGCCGCCCTTCTACCGGGAGCTGCGCTACCAGTCTGGGGCCCCGCAAGCCCAGCAGGGCGAGCTGAACCTGGACCTGCGGGCCCAACGTTCCCTGCATTTTATTGTGGGTAACGAGCTGCGCTTTACCAAGTGGGGCCGCCCGTTTCGCTTTACTGGCGAGGCCTACTATAAGTACCTGACCGACGTCGTGCCCTACGATATTGACAACGTGCGCCTGCGCTATTTCGCCCAGAACAACGCCACGGCCTACGCTGCCGGCCTCGACGCGCGCGTAAGCGGGGAGTTTATTCCCGGTACCGAGTCGTGGTTTAGCTTGGGCGTGCTCACGACCCGCGAGAACCTGAAGGACGATTCTATCAACACCTTTGATGCCGATGGCAACGTAACCGGCCGCGTGCCCAAGGGCTATATTCGCCGGCCCTCCGACCAGCGGCTGAACCTGGGCGTGTTTCTGCAGGACAACCTGCCGGGCAACCCCTCGCTGAAGGGCTACGTGAACCTGGTATTTGGCACGGGCCTACCCTTCAGCCCCCCGACAACCCGGATTTGCGCGGCACCAGCAAACTCACCCGGTCCTACAAGCGCGCGGACCTGGGCTTTACCAAGGTGCTGACCCTGCGCACGGCCGTGGAAGAAGCCAGCGGGCGCGCCGTGCAGCTGAAAACCTTGTGGGCCAGCCTGGAAATCCTCAACGTGCTTGGGGCCGACAACCTGGCCGGCTACAACTACATTCAGGACCTGAATGGCCGCCTCTACGCCATTCCTAACTTCCTCTCGCGCCGCCTCGTGAACCTGCGGATAACGGCCCGGTTTTAAGGGCAGAACCGGAATATTTCCTAGTAGAAAGCCCCACTAAACTAATCTAGTGGAGCTTTCTACTAGGAAATATCCCTGTTCTGCAACTCGACAACCGTAGTGTTGCCCTTTACTGCCTCAGCTCTGCTTGACTGCCTCGTGCACATCCTGGAAGCGAAGCATGGCTCCGAGCTGTTCTTCTTTGTCGGCATCGAAGCCACAGGTAGCGTGGAACTCGGCGGGGTTGCGGTAGGTCCCAAAGAGCCAGTCCCAAATGACAAGGTCGCCGTAGTTGTGGCTGTGTTGTTGGTATTGGTGATGGACGCGGTGCATTTCGGGGCGCTGAAACACGTAGCCAACCCAACGGGGAGTGCGCACATTGGTGTGGTAGAAAAACTCGCCCAGGGCGGTGCAGAGCGTGTACACGGCCCGGCGGCGGGGCTCAAGCCCAGAACGGTGTACACCAGCAGCCCGCCGATCAGAGAATTCACGGTCATCTCCAGCGGGTGCTTATAAAAGGACGTGATGACCTCAATCCGCCGCGGGCTGTGGTGAATTTGGTGGAAGTGCAGCCACAGAAAATCCTGGGTGTGACGCCAACGGTGCCACCAGTAAAATACGAACGTTGCTACGACGTAGGCTAGCAGCCCGCCCGTTACCGGCCCCACGTAACGGGACACCTGTAGCAGGGAGTAGGCGGAAAACCATTTTTCCCAGCTGATTCCGGCCACCACTACCACAAGCAGTTGAGCAAGGTTGATGGTAAGCACCCGCAGGGGCCAGGTAGATACGTAGGGCAGCTTCCATCCAGGAATTAGGCGCTCCAGCACAAAGCAAAAGGCAAAGGCCACGAAAATAATGACCAGCATGGGTGGCGCGCTCCATGGCGGAAGCGTCAGACAGAGGGCGGTGCTGCCGCAGTGGAAAGCGGCCTGAATGGTGGGTTGCATAAAAAGAAGCGGGTTGGTGAAATCCTGCTCCAAAGGTGCGGCGGCGGCACTAGGCAACCCTTGATATTTATCAAGAACGGCGGGTGCGCAGGCGGCTCAGGGTCTCCGGGGTCAGGCCCAGGTGGGAGGCCAGCATTTTGAGCGGTACGCGCTGGAAAATATCGGGGTAGTGAGCCAGCAGCTGGTCGTAGCGCTCCGCTGCCGAGAGCATGCGCAGCTGCAAGGCCCGCTGCTCACTGAGCACGTAATACTGCTCGGTGAGGCGGCGGCCGATGAAGTTGAACTCCGGAAACTGCCGGTACAGCTCCTGCAGCTGCTCGTAGCTCAAGGACCAGAGCACGCACTCGGCCAGGGCCTGGAGGTATTCGTGGGAGGGCTGCCGGGAGAAAAAGCTGAGAATCGAAACAATGAAGTTGCCCTCGTGCATAAACCAGGCGGTAACCTCCTTGCCTTCTTTGAGGTAGTAGCCGCGCACCAACCCGGTTTCCAGAAAATACAGCCGCTGGGCCGTGTGGCCAGGCTGCAACAGGTGCTGCCGAGGGCTGGCCGTGTCGCGCCGGACCTGCTGGCGCAGGGCCTGCTCCAACCCGGCTGACAGGGGGTGAATGGAATGGCAAAGCCGCAGAAATTCTTCCATGGCTCCCAAGATAACCCCAAGCCGCAACCAATAATAAAAAGCCGCCTTGCTGATAAGGCGGCTTTAAATAGTAGAAGCGGGGTAGGGTGCTAGTACGCTTTGGCCTGCCACTCCGTGAGGGCAATGCGCATGCTGGGCAGCTGACTTTTAAAGGTGCTGTCTTCCTTGTCACCGAGCTTGATGGCTTTACGCGCGTACACGATAGCCGTGCCAAAATCCTGCTGCTGGGCCAGTAGGCGCGCTTTCACCCAGTTGTTGGTGGCCGCATCCTGCAGGCGCAACGACTCATTAATATAGGTGAGGGCGCGCTCGGCCTCAATGTTGTTCTGCACCAGATAATCGGCTGCCTGGGCCAGCAGCTGCCAGTCGCCGGGCTTTTGCTGCAGCACCCGCTCAATACCGCTGAGCACCTGTTTGTGCACTTCGGTTTCAATGGGCAAGGTGAGGGTGCGCTTTTCCCAGGTCAGATTTAGGTGGGCGCCCGTGGGCTTGATGTCGGAAAACCAGTACAGCAGATTCTCGTGAAACGGCGCGGTTTCCGGCATGGCCGGCACCCGTACTACGTCGTCGCGCTGGTCGTAGCCCTCGGCGCCCCAGTGGGTAGTCACCCGGTTGAGTACCAGTTCCCAGTCCCGGTCTTGGTGAGGAACCACGTAAAAAGAGTACTGGCCCGCTGGCACCGTTTGCCCGCGCAGCAGCACGGGGGTAGAGAAGGTGATAAGCGTATTCTCGTTGGCCCCGGCCCGCCACACTTGGTCGTAAGGAACTAGGCTGCCCCACACGGCGCGCGCCCGCACGGCCGGCGCGTGATAGTCCACGGTTACTTCCGTCAGGCCAAAGGTTTGGCTAACCAGGGCCCGGGGGCTGGCTTGGGGCAGGGGGAGCTGCACTGGCTGGCTACCAGCGGCGTTAGCCGCGGGAGCCGGGGCAGCAGGAGTAGGCACTACCGGAGTTTCAGGCGCGGATGAAACGGGGGCGGCAGACTGGGCCTGGGCCCGGCCCGCCGCGCATAACAGGCTAATTCCTAACCCCAGACGGAAAGCCGCGAGCCGGACACGATTCATAAGCAAAGGCAACAACAGGTAAGCAGCAGAAGAAGGTAGGCGGTCAATGGTGGCGTAGGCCTGAAACAATGATGCCAGAAATCAGGTTGCAGGGAGGCGGAAAACGTAAAGGTCCGGCTTTCGCGTAAAATTTTTGCCGAAAAGTTTTCATCCTACCCGTTGGCCCGTACATTTGCCCCGCTACTACCAGCCTCGTATGCCTTTCTCCGCGCTGTTTTCAAGCCCCTGCCACCAGTTGGCCGCCCACACGCTGGGCCGCCTGGCCGGGCCATGCGCGTCGCAGCACCAGCATCATCACGGGCACCATTCCTCTTTCTAGAGGAATATATGCATCATATTGACCCCGTTGGGCGAACCGAACTGGTTCCCCGGCCCCCGCAACCAGGTGGCCCCGGCAGTGTATTGCCTTTTCCAACGTCTTGGGTCCCGCTTCCCGTATTCTCCGGCAACTCATCCTGAATAGGACGTACGATTCGGCCCAGACCGGCCCCGGCTTACTTCCTACTTCTTCCCCTTAATTCCACACGATATGCTCCGTCTGGCCATCCAGAAATCGGGCCGCCTCAGCGAAGACTCCCTGACCCTGATTCGGGAGTGCGGTATCAGCTTCCTGACGTCCTCGTACAAGCTGAAAACCGAAGCCACCAATTTCCCGCTCGAAATCCTGTACCTGCGCGACGACGACATTCCCGGCTACGTGCAGGATGGCGTGGCCGACCTGGGCATTGTGGGCCAGAACGTGTTGGTGGAAGCTGGCCTGCCCCAGCTGGAAATTGAGGGATTGGGCTTTAGCAAGTGCCGCCTGAGCCTGGCCGTGCCCCGGGCCGCCGGCTACGATTCCGTGGCTGATTTGCAGGGCAAAAGCATTGCCACGTCTTACCCCAGATTCTAGGTTCTTACCTGCAGGAGCGCGGCGTAACGGCCAACCTGCACACCATCAGCGGGTCGGTGGAAATTGCCCCGAGCATTGGGCTGGCCGAGGCCATCTGCGACATTGTGAGCAGCGGCTCCACGCTGCTGGGCAACGGCCTGCGGGAGGTAGAAACCGTGTTCCGGTCCGAAGCCGTGCTCATTGCCAACCAGGCGTTGAGCCCGGAAAAGAAAGAGTTGCTGGAGCAGCTGCAGTTCCGGATGCAGGCCGTGCGCCGGGCCCGCCGCAACAAATACATCGTGCTGAATGCCCCCGTTGCCGCCCTGGATGCGGTAAAGGCCCTGTTGCCCGGCATCAAATCGCCCACGGTGACGGCCCTGGCCGAGGAAGGCTGGGTGTCGGTGCAATCGGTGGTAAACGAGGATGATTTCTGGCACATCACCGGGCAACTCAAGGCCGTGGGTGCCGAGGGCATTCTGGTGCTGCCCATTGAAAAAATGATTGCCTAACTGGGTATTGGGGACCTAGGAGCGTAGAGTCTTGGATGAAGTTCGGCGGCAACCTGAAAACGCAGTCGGAAAAAACGTCAACCAAGCCCCTACGTTCCTAGCCCCAAGTCCCCAAGCCCCTACATCCGATGCAACTCTTTTCGTACCCCGCCCCGCAGCAGTGGCCGGCGCTCCAGCAGCGCGCCGCGGCCCAGCAGGCTCAGGACATTGACCAGCGGGTAGAGCAGATATTCGCCGACGTGCGCCAACGTGGCGACGCGGCTTTGCTGGACTACGCTCAGCGCTTTGATGGTGCCGATCTGTCGGCGGGCCTGCGCGTAAGCCTGGAAGAGCTGACTGCCGCCGCCGCCCAGGTGCCCGCCGAACTGCAGGCCGCCATCCGGCAGGCCCACGCCAACATTCTGCGGTTCCACCAAGCGCAGGTACCCCAGCCGGAGGAGGTTGAAACCATGCCGGGCGTGCAGTGCTGGCGTCGGGCCGTGCCCGTGCAGCGGGTTGGCCTCTACATTCCCGGCGGCACGGCTCCTTTGTTTAGCACCCTGCTCATGCTGGGCGTGCCGGCCCGGCTGGCGGCCTGCCCGAGGTAGTGCTGTGCACGCCCCCGCAGCGCGACGGTTCGGTGAACCCCGTTATCCTGTTTACGGCCCAACTACTAGGCATTACGACCATTATCAAGGCCGGCGGCGCCCAGGCAGTGGCGGCCCTGACCGGCGGCACGGCCTCCGTGCCCGCCGTGGATAAGATCTTTGGTCCCGGCAACCGCTACGTCACGGCGGCCAAGCAGCTGGCTACCCGCTACGGCGTGGCCATTGATATGCCGGCCGGGCCCTCGGAAGTGCTGGTTATTGCCGATGCCTCCGCCAACCCCGCCTTCGTGGCGGCCGATTTGCTAAGCCAAGCCGAGCACGGCCCGGATTCGCAGGTGATTCTGCTCTCGGATTCTCTGCCCATGCTAGAGGCCACCCAGGCCGAGGTAGCCCGTCAGTTGCGGGAGTTGCCCCGGGCCGAGGTGGCGGCTCAGGCCCTGCAGGAAAGCCGGGCCATTCTGCTGCGTACGCCCGAGGAAATGCTCTACTTCTCCAACCAATACGCGCCGGAGCATTTGATTTTGGCCGTGCAGAATCCGGAGCAGCTGGCCGCGGGCGTGACCAGCGCCGGCTCCGTGTTTCTGGGCCACCTAACCCCGGAAGCGGCCGGCGACTACGCCTCGGGCACCAACCACACCCTGCCTACCAACGGGTACGCCCGCAACTACAGCGGCGTGTCCCTGGATTCTTTCCTGAAGAAAATCACCTTCCAGCGGCTTTCCCCCGAGGGTTTGCGCCACGTGGGGCCGGTGGTGGAACTGATGGCGGAAGCGGAAGGGCTGCGGGCTCACGCCCGCGCTATTACCCTGCGGCTGGAGTCCCTGGCCGCGCCGCAGGGGTAGGCACCCACTGATTCCCCAATCCGGCCTCTCAAGGCAGCCGACTCCTTAATATATAGTGTGCACTGGGCGGGCCGTCCGCCTACCTGCTAGCAGCAGCAGAAATTCTTCCGGCAGCGGCCCGCCATAAGTAGCAGCGCCAGCTGCGTCCACTTCCCAACGTCTGTGATTCATGTTTGATTTAGACACCCTCGTGCGGCCCAACATTCGGGCCATGAAACCGTACTCCTCGGCCCGTGACGAGTTTCAGGGCGAGGCCCAGGTAATGCTCGACGCCAACGAGAACAGCCTGGGTAGCGCCGGCCCGGAGCGGTTTAACCGCTACCCCGACCCCTTGCAGCGGGCCGTGAAGGCTGAGCTAGCCCAACTAAAGCGCGTGCAGCCGGCGCAGATTTTCCTGGGCAACGGCTCCGACGAAGCCATTGACCTGCTCGTGCGCCTTACCTGCGTGCCCGGCCAGGACCGCATCCTGATTTTGCCGCCTACCTACGGCATGTACGAAGTAGCGGCCAACCTCAATGACGTGGGCCTGGAGCGGCTACCCCTGACGGCAGACTTCCACCTGGCCCCGAAACCGTGGCCGCGGTAGTCGCCTCCGAGGCTAAGCTGGTTTTCCTGTGCTCCCCAACAACCCCACCGGCAACCTGCTGCACGCTGAGGCCATCGAGCAAATTCTGCGCGGCTTCCGGGGCTGGTGGTAGTGGATGAGGCCTACGCCGATTTTGCCGCCGCTCCCAGCTGGACGACCCGCTTGGCGGAGTTTCCAAACCTAGTGGTGCTGCAAACCTTTTCCAAGGCCTGGGGGCTGGCCGGGCTGCGTCTGGGCATGGCCTTTGCCGCGCCGGAGGTTATCAGTTACCTGAACAAAATCAAGCCCCCCTACAACGTGTCGGCTGCAACCCAGCAGCACGCCCTGCAGGCCCTGCTGGATGCGCCCCACTTCGAGCAGATGCGGCGGGCGCTGCTGGAGGGCCGCGACTGGCTGGCCCAGCAGCTACCGGCTTTGCCCATTGTGGAAACGGTGTTTGCTTCGGATGCCAATTTCCTGCTGGTGCGCTTCCGCCCCGACGCCACGGTCCTGTACCACTACCTGCTGGACCAAGGCATTGTGGTACGCAACCGCACCACCCAACCCGGCTGCGCCGGCACGCTGCGCCTCACCGTAGGCACCCCGGCTGAAAACGAGCAACTACTCCAGGCCCTGCGGGCTTTCAACTAAAACAACTGCACTGGTCCCGCTACCGTTGCCGGGCCCCAGCCCTCTATTCTACTACGAGGTGCCTGGGACCCGGTAACCGAACGGGAAAGCTAGAATCCTACCCATGAAGAAAGTTCTGTTCATTGACCGCGACGGTACCATTCTGGTTGAGCCGCTGACGGATTTTCAAGTCGATGCCCTGACGCGGGAAAAATTTCAGTTTGTGCCCGGCGCCATCAGCGGCCTGGCCCGCATCGCCCGCGAGCTGGACTACGAGCTGGTGCTGGTTAGCAACCAAGATGGGCTGGGCACCGCGAGCTTCCCGGAAGACACCTTCTGGCCGGCCCACACCCTGATGCTCGACATTCTGCGCTCGGAAGGGGTGGAGTTTGCCCGTGAGCACATCGACCGGAGCTTTCCCCACCAGAACCTGCCCACCCGCAAGCCCGGCACCGGCATGCTGCAACAGTACCTGGGTGAGGGGAGCGGCTACGACCTGGGCGCCTCCTTCGTCATCGGCGACCGGCTGACCGATGTGGAGCTAGCGCAAAACTTGGGCTGCCAGTCCATCCTGATTCAAGCGGAAGGGGAGGGCGACGAACGCGCCGCCCTGACCACCACTAGCTGGGAGAAAATATACCAGTTTCTGCGCCTACCCGCCCGCACGGCGGTAGTACAACGCGACACGAAAGAAACCAAAATCAGCATTGAGCTGAACCTCGACGGCAGCGGCCGGCCGCAGATGCACACCGGACTGGGCTTCTTTGACCACATGCTAGATCAGCTCAGCAAGCACTCGGGCGTGGATATGAAAATTTCGGTACAGGGCGACCTGCACATCGATGAGCATCATACCATCGAGGATACGGCTATTGCCCTGGGCGAGGCCTTCACCCAAGCCCTCGGCGATAAGCGTGGCCTGGCCCGCTACGGTTTCCTGCTGCCCATGGACGACGTGCTGGCCCAGGCCGCCATTGACTTTTCCGGGCGCCCCTGGATGGTGTGGGAGGCGGAGTTCAAGCGCGAAAAAATTGGAGACATGCCAACGGAAATGTTCTACCATTTTTTCAAGAGCTTCTCCGATGCGGCCCGCTGCAACCTCAACATCAAGGCCGAAGGACAGAATGAGCACCATAAGATTGAAGCTATTTTCAAGGCCGTAGCCAAATCGATTAAGATGGCCTTGGTGCGAGATGCCGCCCGCATGGAAATCCCCAGCACCAAAGGCATTTTGTAGGCTTTACCATTTGTTTAAACAAATGGTAAAGCGTTGGATGCGTTCTGCTTGGGTTATTGGAGCGTACCGAATGGATGTTTCGTTACACTACAAATGCTTACTTATTTAACAAATGTTTAAACAACTGGGTAAAGCCACTTGAAACCGCATATTCTTCAAATGGAAATAGCAGTAATTGATTATAAGGGAGGCAATGTGCAGTCCGTACTCTTTGCCCTGGAACGGCTGGGGGTGCAGGCTACCCTGACCTCTGACCCCGAGGTAATTCAGCGGGCCGACAAGGTGCTATTCCCGGGTGAGGGCGAAGCGGCCTCGGCCATGCGGGAGTTGCGGGCGCAGGGCCTGGACCAACTGCTGCCCAGCCTGACCCAGCCTTTCCTGGGCATCTGCCTGGGCATGCAACTGCTGGGCCAGCACAGCGAGGAAGGCGGGGGCACGGACCTACTTGGGATTTTGCCTTTTAACGTGATTCGCTTTCCCACCGCAACGGAGTACAAAGTGCCCCACATGGGCTGGAATACCCTGCAAGCCTTGCGCACTCCGCTCTTTGCGGGCCTGCGGGAAGAAGACTACGTGTACTTCGTGCACAGCTACTTTGCGCCGGTGGGAGAATATACCATTGCCCAGGCTGAGTACCCAGCCCCGTTCAGTGCCGCCGTGCAGCACCAGAACTTCTACGCCGTGCAGTTCCACACGGAGAAGAGCGGTCCGGTGGGTACCCGCATCCTGGAAAACTTTCTGAAGCTGTAGCCGCTGCAGCATACCTCTAGCTCAGTGGGCAGCCCCGAGCGGCGCGCCTTAACGCTACCTTTGCCTACCCGTTGTCCTGGGCCCGACGCTGTTGCGCTCAACTACCTTATCACCCAGACTACCTGATTACATGGAAATCATTCCTGCTATTGACCTGATCAATGGCCAGTGCGTGCGCCTAACCGAGGGCGACTTTGCCCAGCAGACTACCTACGACGCGGATCCGCTGGCCGTGGCCCAGCGCTTTGAGCAGCACGGTGTCCGGCGCCTGCACCTCGTGGACCTGGACGGGGCCCGGGCCAAGCAGCCGGTGAACCTGCCGGTCCTAGAGCGCATTGCCCGCCACACCGGGCTGGTGATTGACTTTGGCGGTGGCCTGCAGAGCGAGCAGGCCGTGCGCCAGGCTTTCGACGCCGGGGCCCAGCAGATTACGGCCGGCAGCATTGCCGTGCGCGAGCCCGAAACGGTGGGAGGGTGGCTCGGCGAATTCGGTGCCGAGCGCATCATTATTGGGGCCGATTTCCGCGACAACTTTATTGCCATCAACGCCTGGGCCGAGCAGAGTGAGCGGACCCTACGCGAGTTTGTAGAGGGCTACCTCTCGGCCGGGGCCACTACCTTTATCTGCACCGACGTCAGCAAGGACGGCAAGCTGCAGGGCCCCGCCCTAGCTACCTACCAGCAGTTGCGCCACGAACTGCCGACGGCCCAACTGGTGGCCAGCGGCGGCGTCACCACCCTGGCCGACGTAGAGGCGCTGGCGGCAATCGGCATGCACGGAGCCATCATCGGCAAGGCCATTTACGAAGGCACCATTACCCTGGCTCAGCTGCAGCCCTGGTTATAAGAACTCCTTTCTACTGATGCTAACCAAACGAATTATCCCCTGCCTCGACATCAAGGATGGGCGCACCGTAAAGGGCGTGCAGTTTGAAGGCCTGCGCGACGCCGGCGACCCGGTGGCCCTGGCCGCCCGCTACGCCCGCGAAGGAGCCGATGAGCTGGTCTTCCTCGATATTACGGCCACCAACCAAAAGCGCGCCACGCTGGTGGCGCTGGTGCGCGACGTGGCCCGGGAGCTGGACATTCCCTTCACCGTTGGGGGCGGTATTAACACCGTGGCCGACGTGGAAGTACTCCTGCTCAACGGGGCCGATAAAGTCAGCATCAACTCGGCGGCCCTGGCTCGGCCGGAGCTGATTGACGAGCTGGCCGCCCGTTTCGGCTCCCAGTGCATTGTAGTAGCGGCCGATACCCGTCTGCACGTCCCCGACGGCTGGCAGATTTACACGCGGGCTGGTACCCACAATACCGGCCGCGACGCGGTGCAGTGGTGCCGGGAGGCCGCCGAGCGCGGGGCCGGCGAAATCCTGCTGACTTCCATGAGTAACGACGGCACCAAGGACGGCTTCGCCCTGGATATTACCGGGGCCGTGAGCCGGGCCGTGTCGGTGCCAGTGGTGGCCTCCGGTGGGGCCGGTACCAAGCAGGATTTCACCACCGTATTCCAGCAAGCCCACGCCGACGCCGGGCTAGCGGCCAGCATTTTTCACTTCGGCGAAATTGGCATTCGGGAGCTCAAGGAACACCTGCGCCAGGACGGCATTCCGGTGCGGTTGTAACCAAAGTTTTCAGCTGGGCAAAACGTATCGAGGTTCCACAAGCTACTGAAACAGCTAGGGGGTAGGCGTACACCGCACTCCCGATACCTGCCCCTTACCACCTGACACCCACAAACACATGGACTTCGCAAAAATGCCCGATGGGCTGATTCCGGTTATCGTGCAGGACGCCCACACGGGGCAGGTCCTGATGCTGGGCTACCAGAACGAGGAGGCGCAGCGCGTAACCCGGCAGAGTGGCCGGGTTACGTTCTATTCCCGCTCCAAGCAGCGGCTCTGGACCAAGGGCGAAACTTCCGGCCACTACCTGACGGTGGTCAGCCAGCACCCCGACTGCGACCAGGACGCGCTGCTGATCCGGGCCATTCCCGACGGGCCCACTTGCCACCGGGGCACCACCAGTTGCTTCGAGCAGCCCGATCAGGCGGCCTACCCGGCGGCGGCAGTCAGCTTTATTGGGGAGCTGGAGCGGCTGGTGCAGCGCCGGCAGCGCTACCCCGAGGAGGATCCTAAATCGTATACCGCTTCGCTGTTTCGGAAGGGTATGCCCAAAATTGCCCAGAAAGTAGGAGAGGAGGCCGTGGAAACCGTCATTGATGCGGTGGGCGGTAACACAGAGGGGTTGAAAGGCGAAGCCGCGGATTTGCTCTATCACCTGCTGGTACTGCTGACCGCCGCCGGCTTGTCGTTGGAGGATGTGGTGCAGGTACTCCGCCAGCGCCACACGACCATTGCTGGTGGGGTGCGTCGCCCAGAGTAGCCCATCGTCCTTGCAGTTTTTCACCGCCCCGGTGCACCACAGGTTGCGCCGGGCGGTGTCGTTTTCACTACTTAACTACCCAAAAAGTAGCAGTTCAGGGAAGAAGTATAATGGTCTTACAAGCGAGTAAAGGCCCTATTTACAGGACGAGGTTGGTTTTCTATTCTGTTTGTTTATATTATTTAGTATAGTATAAATAGTGAAGCAAAGAATAACGGTTACAAAGCTTTACATATTATTAAATTTTTGAAATAGTAAACAAGGAGCTGCAATACGTTGCTAGTTTCTAACCAACCCTAGAAACAAGGTAAAACCTCTGCCTGATCTATTCAGTAAGGACAGGAATATGACCTGCCCACGGTCTTTTCTAATCGTTGCCTACCTTGCGCAGCCCTCTTATCAGTTGCCGTTTTTATGCCCGACACGACTTCCTACCTCACTGAGCAAAGCCTAACGGTGCTGGTGCCCGTCTATAATGAAGAAGAAAGCCTGGGGCAATTTGTGGTAGAGATGGACAAGTTTCTGGCGGAAACCCCGGTACCCACAACGGTTTTGTTTGTCAACGATGGCTCGACGGATGGCTCCTTGGCTATCCTGCGCGAAGTCTGCCGCCAGCAACCGGCCTACGAGTTTATCAGCCTAAGCCAAAACCGGGGCTTAGCACGGCCATCAAGGCCGGCATCGACCACGCCCGCACGACCCTGATTGGGTACATCGACTCTGACATCCAGACGACCCCGCTGGACTTCCTGCAGTTCTTTCCCTTCTTTCCCGAGTACGACATGGTCAACGGCATCCGGGCCAAGCGTCAGGATACGTTTGTAAAAAAGCTCTCTTCCAAAATTGCCAACGGGGTGCGGCGCACCCTGATTAATGATGGTATTCAGGATACGGGCTGTCCGCTGAAGATTATCAAAATAGAGTATGCCCGTCGGATTCCCTTGTTCCACGGCATGCACCGCTTTCTGGGGGCACTGGTGCAATTGCAGGGCGGCCGGGTAAAACAGCTACCGGTGCGCCACTTCCCGCGCTTTGCTGGCACGGCCAAGTATAACCTTTGGAACCGGGCCTGGAAGCCGCTAGTAGACACATTTGGCTTCCGCTGGATTCGCTCCCGCTGGAAGAACTACGAAATTGGGGAGCAGCACCACCGGCCGGTTGCCGCTACTGCTACTACCTCGGGCCGCCCTTAATCCACACCGATTCATGACCACGCAAACCGTCGCGCTGGGCATCGGACTGGTGTCGCAGCTGCTGTTTTCGAGCCGGATTGTGCTGCAGTGGATTCAGAGCGAGCGGGCCCGGCGAGTGCTGGTACCTGCTTTGTTCTGGCAAATCAGTCTGGTGTCTTCGTTTCTGATGATCGTCTATGGCATACTGCGCCACGACCCGGTCATTCTGGCCGCCCAGCTCCTGAGCTACGCCATTTACATCCGCAACCTGCAGTTGCTGGGCGAGTGGGCCAAGCTGAACCCTTGGTTTCGGGGCGGGGCTTACGTGTTTCCGGTCCTGATGCTGGGTTGGTTTGTGGCTGGCAATCAGCACTTCAGCCTGCGGGCCATGCTGGGCAGCCGCATTCCGGGGGCGTGCTCATGCTGGGCGCCGTTGGGCAAACCATCTTTCTGCTCCGGTTTGTGTACCAGTGGCTGTACTCGGAGCGCAAGGGCGAGTCGTCCTTGCCCCTAAGTTTCTGGGTTATCAGCTTCGTTGGGTCTTTGCTGATTCTGATTTACGCCGGGCTACGCCGGGACCTAGTGCTACTAATCGGCAACAGCTTCGGCACGCTGGTGTACGCCCGCAACATTGTGCTGCTGCGGCGGGAGCAGGCCCGCCTCACCCAAACAACCTCCGCCTAACAACTGATTCGGGGTGCCTTCGGGCTAGGCATAGCCGAATAATTAGAAACGGGCCCGCCGACACTAATTCGGCGGGCCCGTTTCTTCTGTACTAGCACCCTAGTTTTTT
This sequence comes from Hymenobacter sp. 5516J-16, assembly GCF_022919335.1. NCBI lineage: Bacteria > Pseudomonadati > Bacteroidota > Cytophagia > Cytophagales > Hymenobacteraceae > Hymenobacter > Hymenobacter sp. 5516J-16. The sequence goes on from NZ_CP095058.1 coordinate 88,920, forward strand.
TCGACTGGTAGCTGATTAATGTTGGTATTCAGCTTGGTCCATCCAGCGCACAAACTCCCGTAGTCCCTGGGCCAGGGTAGTTTGGGGGCATAGCCGAGCAGGTGCTGGGCTTTGCGAATATCGGCGTAGGTAACGTCCACGTCGCCGGCTTGCATGGGTTGAAACGCCAGCCGGGGGGGAGGCCCACGGCTTCCCCTACGGCCTGAATGAGTTCCAGCAGGGCTACGGGCCGGTTGTTGCCCAAATTAATCGTGTCGTAAACCCGCTCGTGGGCCAACAGGTAGTTGACGCCCGGGCAATGCCATCCACGGTATCGAGCACAAAGGTGTAGTCGCGGGCTGTGGTGCCATCCCCATAAACCGGAATGGGCTGCTCTTCGCGCAGCAGGCGCACAAACTTATGAATGGCCAGGTCAGGACGCTGGCGCGGGCCATACACGGTAAAGAAGCGGGCGTTGAGCACGCTGAGCCCGTAGAGGTGATGGTAGGTGTAAGTGAGCTGTTCCCCGCTGAGCTTGGAGGCGGCGTAGGGCGAAATGCAGGCCGCCAGCAGCGGCATATCCTCCCGGAAGGGCCGCTCCGCGGTGTTGCCGTAAACGGAGGAGGAGGAGGCAAAAAACAGCTTCTGAATCTGCCGGTGCCGCATCCACTCCAGCAGGTGGGTGGTGCCAATGACGTTGTTTTCGAGGTAGGCCACGGGCTCCCGCACCGACGGGCCCACGCCGGCTTTGGCGGCCAGGTGCACGACCACCTCAATGGGGTCCGCGGGCAGGGCGTCTACCAGCCCGTCGAGGCCCTGGCGCAGGTCGGCCTCGTGAAAGCTAAAGCGGGGGTGGGCCAGGCACAAGGCCAGGTTCTGCTGCTTGCGGGAACGGTCGTAGAAGGGGTCGAAATTATCCAGGCCCACCACGCGGTGCCCGTCGTGGAGCAGCCGCTCGGCGAGGTGCGAGCCAATAAAGCCCGCACAGCCAGTAACCAGAATGGAAGCCATGCGTCAGGAGCAGGGGAGTAGAAAGGGAGAGGCCGCGGCCAGCCGCGTGGGGCGCAAATGTAACCGGAAATGCCTATCTACGGTTACGCTACTGCTAGGGTCGAGCCCTCAGTTGCCGGCCGGTTCCTGCTTTCTTCTGCTTGTGCTATATGAATTCAGTACTAGGTGTATGGGCAGGCGCGGTGCTGTTGCGCGGGGCCGCAGTGTTCTTAGCAGCCGGGCCCGCCTGGGGGCAAGTCCCGGCCGCTTCAGGGCCTACTTCCGCACTACTTGCTCGCCGGCCGCCGCGGGCTCCTGTGGTTATTGGGCACGCCGGGTCGGGCTTTTTTCACCCCGCCAACGCCTTGCCACCCAATAGTCTGCGCGGCCTGACCCGGGCCCTGCAACGCGGCGCCGATGGGGTAGAGGTCGACGTGCGGCTAAGCCAGGACAGCATTCCCGTGCTCTACCACGACCACACGCTGGATTCCATGACCGATGGCACGGGCTGCGTGAGCCAGACTCCGGCCACTCAATTGACCCGGCGGCGCTATCAAGGGGGCTGGCTCTACGACTGGCGGCAGCAGGAGCGGCTCATCACCTTTGAAACCTTGCTGACCACGCTACGCGGACGGCAGCAGGGCAGGAGCATTTTCCTTACCTGCACCTGGATGTGCACGAGGAGGATGCCTGCGCCAGCTTCAGCCCGGCCCGTAGCCGCGCCCTGGCCCGGCAACTAGCCCTGTTGCTGACCCGCTACCAGGTGCCCCTTGCGCGGGTACTGGTGCTGACCAACCAGCCCGCCACCTTAGCCTACCTGCGCCAGTTGCTGCCTACCGTGCCATTAGGTTTTGAGTTCACGGAGGAGTTTGAGGCTGGTTTTACCACGCTTACTACCCTTTCCTTTGTGCAGGCGGCCGTCGTGCACAAGGATGACATTAGCCCGGCCCGGACCGCCCGCCTTCACGCCCTGGGGCGGGAGGTAGTCGTCTTTGGTGGCCGTTCGGCCCGGGCCGTGAACCGGGTGGTAGCAGCAGGCCCAGATGCCTATCAAGTCGACAACGTGCGGCAACTACGGGCTACGCTTCGGCGTCAATCGCGGGTCCGGCCCCTGAAAAAGTTGCTGAGTAGTAGCTTCGGGGCCGAGCAGTAACGACAGGAGTAACGGTAGTCTATGCGAATTTCAGACAGTAGTGCGTCCTGGTGGGGACGGCTGGCAGTAGTGGCGGTGGTATGCGGGATTAACTTTTTCGTGCACCTGGGGGCCCCGGAAGTCAGCCTGATGGAGTCTCGCAACTTTGTGGCGGCCCGAGAAATGGTAGCGGGGGGCTCCTGGCTAATTCCGACCATGAACGGGGAGCTGCGCCTGGCTAAGCCCCCGCTGCCTACCTGGGCCGTGGCCGGCCTACAGCAGGTCACCGGCCCCACCCAGGAGTTGGGGGTGCTGCGGCTGCCGGCAGCTTTGGCGGCCACGCTGCTGGTCTTCTTTTTCTGGGCGCTAGCCCGCGAGCTTACCCGCCCGCTGGAACGCACGATGACCCAACCGGGTAGAACGGCCTGGCTGAGCGCCTTGGTGTTGGCCAGCTGCCTGCTGGTAGTGAACAGCGGCCGGGAGGGGCAATGGGACATTTTCACCCATAGCCTGATGATGGGCAGCTTGTGGCTGCTGGTGCGTGGCTGGCAGCAGGTGGGCAAGTCCCTGCTGCCTTTTGTTGGCGCGGGCCTGTTGGCGGGGCTTTCTGTGCTTAGTAAGGGGCCCGTGGCCGTGTATACCATGCTGGTGCCGTTTCTCGGGGCCTATCTGCTTGGGCAGCCCAGCACCAGCGGCAAGTTGCCCAGCAAGCCCCAGGGACGGGGGTGGCGGCCCTGGTAGGGGTAGTTGTGGCAGGAAGTTGGCCGCTCTACATCTGGCTGGCCGTAGCTCCGGCCGCCTTGGGCGTAGCCCGCACGGAAATTGCTTCCTGGGGCGACCGGCACGTGCAGCCCCTTTGGTATTACTGGTCGTTTTTTGCTTTTACTGGGCTGTGGGCCCTAGTATCCCTGGCCAGCCTGGTAGTTCCCTACGCCCGCCCGCGGGCGGGGCGGTTTATTCCGTACTTGGTGGCCCTGGGTTGGGTTGGGGTAGGCCTGGTCCTGCTCAGCTTGGTTCCGGAAAAAAAGGAGCGGTATATGTTGCCGCTTATGCCGCCCCTGGCCCTGCTGGTGGCGGGGTTGCTGCGCTACTGGGAAACGGCTGGCACGTCATCCACTGGGCTGAAAGCAATAGATAAGCGGCTGGTGAGGGGTGGGGTATGGTCTTAGCCGTGGTATTTGTGGCCCTGCCGGGGCTGATGGTGCTCACGCAGCTACCCGGTTTTGGCTGGCCCTCGGCTCGGTTGCTGGTAGGCGGCCTCCTGTTCGTTGGCCTGGCGGGGTGGGTAGGCTGGCAGGGAGTAGGGCAGGCTCGTTCAGCGAGTTTGGTAGGGGCTAGCCTGGTGGGAGGTGCTGCCATTATCAGCCTGTTGATGCCGGCTTTTCCGGTCTGGGAGTCCCGTAAGGCTACGCCGGGGTTGCGCCGCTTGTCCGATGTAGGGCAGCAGCCGGCACTAGTAGCCTTACCAACCTGGCGCAGCCTAGATACTATGCACGTTAAGCAGGTGTGGTCTGCCGGCCGGACCATTCCTATTTGGCACCCCACGCTTGATTCTTTGGGCGCCCTGCGCAGCTCCGTACTGGTATTTGCGGCCAGCCCGGCCCCGAGCGGTTACCCGCCGGCTGGACCAGCCGCGTCCGGGTTACCCGCGTCGATAGCTTTTATCTGGGCCGGGAAGCAAGTTCAGGCTATTGGTTTATTTCCCGAATCGACCCGATTGTAGGCGATTCAAGAAAATGAAAAGGTGGCAAACTATCCTTTGACTTAACATAACAAATATCCAAACGCCTTACGCCGGCGGCCTGATAGGGTAGACCCTAATCAGAGCCGCCGGCGTTGTTTGCTAGCGGCTTAAGCGCCGCCGAATTTTATCCAGCAACGCACCTACAATATCTAAGTCATCAATTTCTTGAATCGAGAGTTGAGTATCAACTCCCGGACCACTTAGCCTGATGGTATAGGTAGGCAACGTATCCTTGGAAGTCTCAGCTGAATTTATGGGGGCCGCTGGAACTGAACTGGACGTAGGTTGTAGCGGCTCAGGTGGCGTTACCGAAGCGGGGTGTGCTTGTCTGGGCTCTGTCGTTTCCCTGGGAGGCATAAATACGGCTTCGGGCCCTGCCGTAGTTGTAGACTCTACTGAAGCTTGGTTAGTAGTAGCCGGAAAGTCCTCCACGTCGGCCGTATCCAAACCAAATAGGCTTGATACCGCGTCGGTAAGTCGATGAGGCACGGGGGAGCCGCAATTATTTCTGACGGAGCCCGTCTAGGTGCAGAAGCCGTGGAAATAGCTTCTTCTACTGAGGTAGTCGGAGCGGCAGCTTCAGGTGGTGCTACGGGAGGACGAAATATGTTTAGTGGCATGTCCGAACTGGCAAGCTCACGTCGGGGCGTCTGCTGAGCGGCTAACTGGTCAATGTCCACGATGATGTTACGCTCGTCGAGTATTCCGGCCATGCGAGCCCCATCTACGAAGGCCTTAGCCACACCTTGGGCATTTATTTCTTCTACGCCAAACTCCCTGATAAGCATGACGTCAAACATATGGACCGGCAATTCGCGGTTCCGGAATTTGCGGCATATCTGGGTGAAAAGGGGCGGGTGCAGAAAGGCTTCCCGATGGTATATCTTCTCTTCCTGTTTATCATAGGCATGTTTTATGCGCCGAAACAGGTTGGTCGTAGTTAACAGCTCTCGCTTACTGGTAAGCAGTCCAAACTTAACAGCTGAACCAATAATAGCCTTAAAAGAGCCGCTTACCTTTCTATTGAGTTTGCGAGCAGCTGTTTCAATGGCACACTTCCCACCAGTGTCATCAACAACTTCAGCTACTTCCCAGGCACTATCATAACTGGTACGTGGGTAGTCTATGGTTTTAGGCATATGATCTAAGAAGGTGGGGGTATTTGAAGAAGAGTAGTAAATATAGGATAAGTATACTGCATAACTAATACCAATGTTTAAAGATAAGCACAAATAAGTAGTACAAAGTATAAAAAAGTAAAACTATTATAAACTTTATGTACTTTTTTGTACTTATATGGATTATTCACCAATTCTAAATACTGAAGATAGGTACTAATCTATTTTATACCCTCTAATGAAGGGCGGGATCGAGCAGGAGGGGCTTGATCCTCTCCATAAGCCCATTTACTTCATCTTAGTGACACTATTATTGAAAAACGCTCTCATCATTAGTCGTAATCACCACATGGCTAGATGGGGCAAGCAAATACACCATTCAAACGCTTATTCAATCTCTGTAAAACGGCCTCATAAATAGATGTGATGCATCACACCACTCATGTTGCCCCACAAAATGTGCATGTGGAGCATAAAAAGAAAGGAGACCAGCTAGACGCCAAATCAGTTAGTGTTGGTACGAGAAACATGCCTCGACAAATCAAGCAGAGTTATTTTGACACTGCACTCAACTCTTAACCGCTGAGTGACATTTCATTATTGCTTACCCGACCAAGCCATATTTCTCATTTAATAGGCGAGTAGTCCTAGGGATCTGCAGAATGACAAATCAGGATGGCCTAAATAGAAGCAGTGTTTGGATGTCCAAGGAAACCATTAAGCTCTACAGAACAGAATTCTAAGCCGTACGCAATGAGCTAATCGTCACTTAACGGTTGAACTAGCCGAGTCTTAATAGAATCATTCTGGCAAGTCGATACAACGTCACAAAACCATACATCTACCGCTCTATATAAGTCAGATATTTTTGTCTTATAATTTATATTATGTTAAGTCAACTTATCAAAACACAGCCCGAAGCAGCATAAGCTACCCCGGGCTGTACTGAGTGTACTCCCCTTCTAAAAAAGGAGGCTAAACTTATTTTTTCAGGCTATCCAGCTTAGCCGACATTTTCTCCGAGTCAGCGGTGCGACCCACCCGTAGGTAGGCTTTCTGCAAGGATGAAATGGTTGCCCGATCATCTGGCTGAGCCTGCAGAGCTTTCTCGAAGTACGGCAACGATTCCTGAAAGTATTTCTTCCCATCAGCTTCGTACTTCTTGCCCGACTTCTGGTATTCCGCCAGGCTCATCTTACTAGCCTTGGTGTACAAGTCCGCGGCTTTATTGTAGTTATAGACGCCAAGGTTAAAGTTTGCGTCGAAGTTGCTAGGGTCTACTTCGACGGCTTTTTTGTACGCTTCCAGCGCCTTCGCGGGCTGCTTATCCTGGTCCAGAATAGAACCTTTTACGGCGTACAGGTTGGAGTTGGTCGGATCCGCCGCAATAGCTCGGTCGATTTTATCCAGGGCCTCTTTACCGCGGCCCGAGCTGATGTACATGTTCAGCTCTTCCAGCATAAAGCCTTTGTTGGTGGGATACGCAACGAGGGCATCCTGCACTACCTTCATGGCAGCTGCGTCATTTTTTTCCTGGCGGGCAATCTGCAGCAGACGGCCGTACATCTGAGGCGACTTGTAGCCGATACCTTGCAGCTTACCGTACATTTCCTTGGCTCCAGCAAAGTCCTGGTTGGCTTCCGAAGCATAAGCGGCGTACAAATACGCCGTGGAATCCTGGGGACGGATCTGCTGGGCCATCTTGTACGACTCGATGGCTTTAGCGAAGTCCTTGCCGTTGTAGCTTTCTACTCCGGAGTTCAGGGCCAAGCCGTACAAGCCATCCAGCTTCTGGGTAGCCATTTTGCCGTACTCGCTGTCCTTACCTTCTAGGCTTACGGCCTTGGAATACGATTCGAAAGCCGTTTTAGTGCCTTCGCTGGCGGGCAGCGCTTTGCCGTAGATCGGGCTGGCTACGATACCTTCATAGATTTCGCCCCGGGTATACCAGGTTTTGGCTTTGCCCTGCGTTTTCTCGTTGGTAATGGCCTTGTCAATTTCCGTACGGGCTTTGTCCAAGGTACCCTGCTTCTGGAACAGGATGGCATTGGTAACGGCCGAGTTCTGGGCCGAAGCGGTGTGCAGCGCGGCCGCAGCCACCAGCGTCAAAAGAGTCTTCTTCATGGGAAGTTTGCTGAAGAATATGCGGTTTAGGGAAAGGAATTGCAACGCAAACGGCAGAACTCAAAGATGAGTTCTGCCGCCGCAAGTTAATTAGCGCTGATTGAATCCGGGGAAGTAAGATCCGTTAGGTCTGCATCCGGGGCGCCGGGAGAAGTTCCGGCGCCATCCGGGCTGTCATTCACTACCACCCCATCCAGCTGCTCGGCTTCCGGATCAACTTCTTTTTCTTCCGAGGCAACTTTAGCCACCGAGGAAATTTCGTCGCCCTGGCTGATTTTCAGCAGCCGCACGCCCTGCGTGGCCCGTCCGATGCTGCGCAAGTCGCTCATACGCAGACGAATGGTGATACCAGACTTGTTGATGATCATCAGGTCATCGGCGTCGCTGACGGCTTTGATGGTCACCAGCTGGCCGGTTTTATCCGTCAGCTTCATGGCCCGCACGCCTTTACCGCCGCGGTTCGTGATGCGGTATTCCTCCAACGGGCTGCGCTTACCGTAGCCATTGTCCGATACTACCAGCAGCTCATCCTGGCTGTCTTTGTCAATGCACACCATGCCCACGACCCGGTCGTCACCTTCTTCCGCCAGCGTGATACCGCGCACCCCGGCGGCCGTACGGCCCATGGAGCGCACTTTCTCCTCGGGGAAACGGACAGCCCGGCCGGAACGGGACGCCAGCACTACCTCCGAGTTACCGTTGAGCAGCTGTACGTCCAGCAGCCGGTCGCCCTCGTTGATGGTAATGGCGTTGATACCCGCGGCCCGGGGGCGCGAATACGCTTCCAGCGGCGTTTTCTTCACCGTGCCCTGCTCGGTGCAGAACATCAGGAAGGTATTGTCGAGGTAGTCCGGGTCGCGCAGGCCGCGCACGTTCAGCACGGAGCGCACGTTGTCTTCTCGGGGAATCTCAATCAGGTTCTGGATAGGCCGGCCCTTGGTGTTCTTCCCTCCTTCCGGCACTTCGTATACTTTCAGCCAGAACACGCGGCCAGCCTCGGTAAAGAACAGCAGGTACTCGTGGGTAGTGGCCACGAACAGGTGCTCCGTGAAGTCGTCCTGCTTGGAGGCCGCCCCACGGGCGCCAACGCCGCCCCGGGCCTGGGTCCGGTACTCGTCCAGGGCCGTGCGCTTGATGTAGCCTTCGCGGGAGATGGTAATAACCATGCTCTCGTCGGCAATCATGTCTTCCATCGAGAAGTCGCCGCCGGCGTACTCAATGGCCGTGCGGCGGGCATCGCCGTAGCGCTCCTTGATGTCGGCCAGCTCCTGCCGGATGATGTCGCGCTGCATCTCATCGGAGGCCAGCACGGCTTTCAGATGGTCGATAAGCGTCATCAGCTCGTTGTACTCCGCCACAATCTTGTCGCGCTCCAGGCCCGTGAGGCGCTGCAGACGCATATCCAGAATGGCGCGGGCCTGCACCTCACTCAGCGAAAACCGCTCGATGAGTTGCTGGCGAGCTACCTCGCCGTCGCGGGACGAACGGATCAGGGCAATTACCTCGTCCAGGTGGTCCAGGGCGATGAGCAAACCTTCTAGAATGTGGGCCCGCTTCTGGGCTTCGGCCAGCTCGTAGCGCGTACGCCGCACAATAACGTCGGCGCGGTGCTCTACGAAGTAGTGGATTAGGTCCTTTAGGTTTAGAGTCATGGGGCGGCCTTTTACCAAGGCCACGTTGTTGACGCCGAAGGAAGACTGCAGCTGGGTGTACTTGAACAGGTTGTTCAGCACCACCGTCGGCATGGCGTCGCGCTTCAGGTCATAGACTACCCGCAGGCCGTCCCGGTCCGACTCGTCGCGCAGGTCGGCGATGCCCTCGATTTTCTTTTCGTTGATGAGGGCCGCCGTTTTTTCAATCATCGAGGCCTTGTTCACCATGTAGGGAATCTCGGTCACGACAATCTGTTCCTTGCCCGTGGGCGTGGTTTCGAAGTGGGCTTTGGCCCGCATTACCACCCGGCCCCGGCCAGTTTCAAACGCCTGCTTAACTCCTTCGTAGCCGTAGATGATACCGCCCGTCGGGAAATCAGGAGCCGTTACGTGCTCCATCAGCTCGGCAATGGTAATGTCGGGGTTGTCTAGGTAGGCGGAAATACCATCCACTACCTCCGTCAGGTTATGGGGGGCCATGTTCGTGGCCATGCCCACGGCAATGCCGGTGGTACCGTTCACGAGCAGGTTCGGAAACTTAGCCGGCATCACCGACGGCTCCTCCAGGGAGTCGTCGAAGTTGGGCTGGAAGTCCACCGTTTCCTTGTCCAGGTCCCCCAGCATCTCGTCGGCTAGGCGCTTGAGGCGGGCCTCGGTGTAGCGCATAGCGGCCGGCGAGTCGCCGTCAATGGAGCCGAAGTTACCCTGGCCGTCCACGAGGGGGTAGCGCAGGCTCCAGTCCTGGGCCATGCGCACCATCGTGTCGTACACGGAGGAGTCGCCGTGGGGGTGGTACTTACCGAGCACCTCCCCCACGATACGGGCGCTCTTCTTATAGGATTTGTTGTAGGATACGCCCAGCTCCGACATGCCGTAGAGTACGCGCCGGTGCACGGGTTTGAGGCCGTCGCGCACGTCGGGCAGAGCCCGGGAGATGATAACCGACATCGAGTAGTCGATGTAGGCCCCACGCATCTCATCTTCAATGTTTATCGGAATGATCTTTTCGCCTTCCGCCATAGGGAGAGTGTAGTCGGCCGGCGCAGGCCCCGAATTGCGGAGCTTGCCGGCCCGTGAGAGTGAACTTCTTTAAGCCTGCAAGATAGGCAAAAAACCCCGATTAACCTAGCCAGAAGCCCGATTTGCGGGCTATTTCAGGCTCTTACTCCGGTCGTTATTATGCTTGCCCGTTTCCTGCTTGTGCACCTTGATTTTTTCGCCAATGGCCGGGTTTTGTTTCTTGAACAAGGGCTGGCCGCGGTACTTGGTGCCGCCGTGCATATGCACCTTGCGGGTGTGGCAGGCCCCGATGGGACAGGTACGGCAGGAAACGGCGGTGAGCAGCAGAAACGCGGCCGGGAGCAGGCAGCGGCACAGGAAGGAGGCAACAGACATGGGGTAAAGATAGGAATTACAACTGCCCCACATCCTGCCCCTCCCACTCGCGCAAAAACTGCGCTAAGAACTGCTCCAAAAACGCATGCCGCTCCTGGGCTACCTGCCGTGCGGCGGGCGTATTCAGCCGTTCCCGTAGGTGCAGCAGCTTCTCATAGAAGTGGTTGATGGTAGGGGCCGTATTCTGCTTGTAACTCTCGAACGTATCATGCTGCAGGGGTTGAACCGCGGGGTCGTGCAGAGGGCGGCCCTTGTGGCCCCCGTAGGCAAAGGCCCTAGCTACCCCAATGGCCCCGATGGCATCCAGGCGGTCGGCATCCTGCACCAGCTCGCCCTCCACCGTGCTCATGGGGGTAGCCACGCCGAGGCCTTTGAAGCTAATTTCGCGGATGATTTTCTCTACGGCAAGAATCACGATTTCTGGGGCCTGTTGGCTTTCCAGCCACTGGCGTGCGGCCCGGGGCCCGGCTTCCTCATCGCCGTCGTGAAACTTCCAGTCGGCCACGTCGTGCAACAGGGCCCCGAGCTCCGTCACGAGCGGGTCGGCCTGCGGCGTGTGCTGGGCCAGGGCCCGGGCTACCTGCCACACCCGGCGGATATGCTCCCAGTCGTGGCCAGAGCCTTCGTGCAAGAATTTCGAGCGGATAAAGTCGGCGGTACGGGCCACCAGCGGGTCGGTAGCATCGGGGGAAACAGGCATAAGCTAAACGGTAGGTACGTGAGCCAAAAGTACGGGCTCCGGGGCAAAGAGCGGTGCCCCTCTCCTACCCAAACGCGGGCACTATGGGCAAGCCAGTGCAGGCCGTTACTTCTCACCCGGGGTTGTAGCAACGGGAGGCCCGGGTTCCGGCTGGGCAGGCACAGGCACCACCCAAAAGGAAGCCCTGCTGAAGGCCAGAAAAGGGTAGGAATCCTGCCTTTTTTCACCGAACTTATTACGGGAAGCCGGCAGGGCGTCGACTTTTGATTTTCTACGCTTCGGGCTGCTTGCTATGATCTGGTTCAGAAACCTTCTGCCGCCCATCGTAGCCTGGCTGCTGCTGGCAACCGCTCCCCTCTACGCGGCCGCCAACCCCACCCAGCAACCCGCCGCAGCCGGCACTCGTGCGGCAGCCCCAACTAGCCCGGCGGCCCTGCAAGCTACCCTGCGGGCCCTCCTGACGGGTTCCCAGCCAGAACTCAACCAGCGCTACCAGCAGCTAGGATTAGTGAACGGGCGGGCCGTACAGGCGTTTTACGCTGCCCAGCACTACCCTACCCACTGGGTGCGACCCGGGGGCTGGAACCCTGCCGCCACCCAGGCCCTGCACTTGCTCGGGCAGGCGGCGGAATTCGGCCTGGACCGTAACCGCTACGGCTGGCCTCACCTACTTAGCTTACCCGACTCCTTACGGCGCACTACCTCCCGCACGGACCGTCAGCAGCAGCTAGCCCTGTGTGAACTGCGCCTGACCGATGCGCTATTACGCTATACCTACCACCTGCGCCACGGCGTACTGCAGCCCCACTCCCTACTACCGGTGGCCGCTCTTGACAGCCTCCTGGCCCACACTACGGCCCTGGTGTTGCAAAGGGCCCTGCAAGCTCCGGACTTTACCCGAGTCCTGCTGGCGGAGCAGCCCGCCCACCGGGGATATCAGCAGCTGCAAGCCGCCTGGAGCCGCGCCTTGCACTCCTCCGCACTGGACTCCGCGCGCCTGATGAACGATACCACGGCCGGATTCCGGCAGGTGGCTATCAACCTTGAACGCTACCGCTGGGAAACGGCCCCGGACTCGGCGTACGCGGAGGTAAATATTCCGGCCTACCGGTTGCAGCTGATGCATGGGGGCCGGGTCCTACAAACTCACCGGGTGGTAGTTGGGCAGCCCGAGTGGCCCACCCCGGTGCTCAGCAGCCGCATCCTCGTGTTCGTAACAGCCCCCGAGTGGCGCGTACCCTACAGCATTGCCGTGCGCGAGTTCCTGCCCGAACTGCAACGCGACCCAGGTTACCTCTATGACCACCAGTACCGCCTTTACGACGGCCGCGGCCGGCTCATTAACCCCTGGCACGTGAACTGGCACCGGATAACGCCCGAGAAGTTTACCTATGCCATTCGCCAGCGCGCCGGGCGCACCAACGCCCTGGGCAGCGTGGTTTTCTACTTCCCGAACCAGCAGAAAGTCTTTCTACATGACACGCCCGCCCGCGCCGCCTTCTCCCGCCCCGCACGGGCCCTTAGTCACGGCTGCGTGCGGGTTGAGCACCCGCTTAAACTGGCCGAGTATCTGCTGCGCCGCGAAGGCCGAGCCTCTGACCTGCGGGCCATGCACGCCAGCATCCGCAACCAGAGTAAGCAGCGCTTCGACCTGAACACGGGCCTGCGGGTGCACCTACGCTACTACACCTGCGAAGCCGAGAATGGCACGCTGCACTTTTATCCCGATATCTACCGGCACGACGCTGCGCTGGTGGCAGCTTTATTTAACCAGAGTAATTAACCAGTCAGCTACCACTGGCTGGTAGGCAGAAAAGTAAATTAAATAAGACGGCTATTCTCTAATTATTAAGATGGCTTTTTACATCGATAATTAATTTCACAAAGCCATTATTACGCTATTTATCAGCTTATTCACGGAGCCCAAAATAAATAGTTGGCAGTTGGTAAATCCAAGGGGGAAAGCACCGGCGTAAATGCCGGCAAATAGTTCCATTCTCCTCCACCTCCCCTTACCCATTTCATGAAAAAGCACCTGCTTTCTTTCGCTTTCGTTGCCCTGTTGGGCGCTGCTTCGGCTACCTCCGTTTCGGCTCAGGCGAAACTCACCCCCGGCACCGTTTCGGTTGGTGGTGAGGCCATGTATCCCAACAAGAATATTGTTGAAAACGCGGTTAACTCCAAAGACCACACTACCCTGGTAGCGGCCGTTAAAGCGGCTGGTTTGGTAGAAACCCTGCAGGGCAAAGGCCCATTTACCGTGTTTGCTCCCACAAATGCCGCCTTTAATGCCCTGCCCGCCGGCACCGTGGAAACCCTGGTAAAACCCGAAAACAAGGCTACCCTCACGAAAATCCTTACTTATCACGTGGTAGCCGGCAACATGACCGCCGACAAGATCATGGCGGCCATTAAGTCGGGCAAGGGAACTGCTACCCTGAAAACCGTCAGCGGCGGTACGCTGAAGGCCATGATGAACGGTCCGAAAAACGTAGTACTGCAAGACGAAAAAGGAAATATTTCTACTATTTCCACCTACGATGTTACCCAGAGCAACGGCGTAATTCACGTAATCGACAAAGTGTTGATGCCCTAGTTTTTTTTGCATCATCAATTTCTTATAAAGAATAAATACTCACTCGGCTGTTAATTTAGTCGGGTGAGTATTCATTCTTTATAAGAAATTAAAATATGCTTAGGTCAAAAATATTTTAGCCTCGGGCCATACTTTTTGCTGCTATTGTGGTTGTGCTCATCTACCTGCCACTTTCTCGCTGCCCATGCCCCACTTCACCGCTGCCGATCTGACGGACCTGGAAAAGGTGTTCCGTCTCAACTTAATTAACGCCATTACCGGCTTCAAACCCGCCAACTTGCTCGGCACCACCGACGCGCAGGGCCATACGAACCTGGCCATCATCAGTTCCGTGGTACACTTGGGGTCCAATCCGGCGCTGCTGGGCCTGGTGATGCGGCCGCCTTCCGTACCCCGGCACTCCTACGACAACATCCGCGCCACCGGCTTTTACACGCTCAATCACGTGCACACCGGCATAATTCGGGAGGCGCACGCCACCTCCGCCACCTATGCCCGCGACGTTTCGGAGTTTGATGCCTGCGGGCTTACGGCGCAGTACCGCGACGGATTTGCGGCTCCCTACGTGCAGGAAAGTCATCTGCAAATCGGTCTGCAGCTACAGCAGGAAGTCCCCATTGAACTCAATGGCACAGTCCTGCTGATTGGGAGCGTAGAGCACCTGTACCTGCCTGAGGCCGCCCTTCGGCCCGATGGTTCCCTGAATTTACCCGCCGCTGACACCGTAGCCCTGAGCGGTTTGGATACCTACTACACCGCTACCCCCGTGGCCCGCTACGGATACGCCCGCCCGGACCAAGCTGTTCCGGAGCTACCCCTAGAATAGAGCACCTGGCCAAAGCGGGCTTTCAAGTGCAACCTCAAGGGAGCATTAGTCTGCGCTTGAACTGAGCCGGGGCCTTTGTTAGCCCTCAGCACGATTAGCGCTCAGCTCAGAGCCCAACAGCTCCTAGCGTTACCAGTTCTTCCCAAACCCGGTGCACGGGTAGGCCCATCACGTTAAAGTAAGAACCTTCCAGCCGGGTTACCGCTACCATGCCAATCCAGTCCTGGGCACCGTAGGCTCCGGCCTTGTCCAGCGGGGAATAGTGGGCCACGTAATGCTCGATTTCAGCCAGGGTAAGCGGGCGAAAATGCACGCGGGTCTGGTCGGAAAACACTACCCGCCGGCCGTCGCCGTGCAGCAGGCACACGCCCGTGTACACCTCGTGGGCCCGGCCCTGCAGGCGCTGCAGCATCCGAACGGCTTCGGCCGCGTCAGCGGGCTTGTTCAGCACGTCATTCTCCAGGCACACAATGGTATCGGCCGTGATAAGCAACTCGTCTGGAGCCAGGTCCGGGGCGTAGGCGGCGGCCTTGTGGGCGGCTAGGTACTCGGCCACCTCGGCCCGCACCAAGTGGGCCGGAAAGCTTTCATCTACCTCCCGCAGGCGCACCTGGTACGACAGGCCCAGGTCGGTGAGTAGCTGTCGGCGGCGCGGCGAGTTGGAGGCCAGCACCAGCCGGGGCCGGCGGCTCGTAGAGGAAACCAGGGAATCAGGAGCGGAAAGCGGCATAGAAGGGCACGGTAGTTTCCTCGTCGCGGATGCTGCTAAACAGAAACCCGCCGATAGTTTTGGGGTAGAAAAACGTGGATTTGGGGGGCATTACCGCCCCGGAGTAGCACACCCGCTCCACTTCGGCCATGGTCACCTCGTTGGTAATCAGGGCGGCTCGGGCCTCGCCCCGATCCACGCGGGTTAAGCACTCGGAAAAGGTGCGCACGTAGGCAACTCCAGGCCAGTTGCGCTGCGCTTCCGGACCCACAATGCCCAGGGCTTTTTCCAGCACGAAGTAGTGCAGCACCGTTAAATCCAAGGCCTTTACCTCGGGGTAGTATCCCAGTCGAGCAGGGGGTGCACCTCCGGCCGGAGCCGGATTTTGTAGCCCTGGCCCTCGCCTAGATACAAGCCAAAGGCCCAGGGTTTGCCCGCAATGCGTTCGGGCAAATCGTAGGCGTCATCGAGGGGTAGCACCGTGAAGTACGGGGCCAGGCGCGCCAGTAACTCCTCGGTGCTCAGGCCGCCCGGTAGCTCCAGCAGCAGCCGGTGGGTCGGCAGAATGCGCAAGTCGTCGGCGGCCGCGTTGGTCAAATACATCAGGTGGAAGTTCCAGGCCTCCTGGCCGGTGTAGGCCGCGCCGGCCGCCGCCTGCCGCTCCCGCCGGTACGCCAGGGACCCTTCGTAGCGGTGGTGACCATCGGCTAGAATTACCTGCCGCTCGGCCAGCACCTGCTGAAACCGCCGAATTACACCAGCATCCTGAATGACGGCCAGCACGTCACGGGCGCCCTGGTAGTCTTCCTCCGTCTGGTAAAGCGGGTTGAGCATGGCCTCGTCCAGGTAGCGCTCCAGCTCAAACTCTTCGTCGCGGTACAGGCCGTGGGTAGCACTGGTCTGAAACTGGGTGCAGGCCAGCAGCTCCGCCCGGTCGTTGACGGACGCTGGCAAGGTATTTTCGTGGCGGAGCACCACGTTCTCGGCCCAGTCGGTGGCCCGGATATGGCACATAAAGCCCTTGCGGCAATATTCGCGGGCACTGCCGGCAAGCCGGAAGTACTGGTAGTACACGTAGATACCCGGCAGCTCATCCTGCACCACTACCCCTGCTGCTGCCACTGGCGCAGGCACTCGCGCGCGGCCGCGGCGGGCTCCTCACCCCGCGGCACCGACAAATGAATGCTGTTGAGGGGGTTGCGGTACAAAGCCTCGCGCTGCTTCGGCGACACCACGTCAAACAACGGCGAAACGTACGCGTCAATCTGTTGGCTTAGCGTGGGGTTGTAGCGCCAGCCGCGCACGGGTTGAATTTCAGCCAATTTTCTGGGCAATGAAATAAGACGATAAGGAAAAAGAACGCCGCGGCGGGCCGCATGCAGGAAGCCCCAGGAAATCGAGAGGCGGGTAGCCAGGGCGCCAAACGGTCTGCCTAGCTTTCCGCCTTTCTCAGGGCGCCAGCCGGCTTAGGCGCCACTCCAGCCCCACCCGCTCAAACACAATCCGGTCGTGCAGGCGTGAGGGCCGGCCCTGCCAGAACTCCACGCGCTGGGGCCTGAGTACGTAACCACCCCAGTGGGGCGGCCGGGGCAAAGGCTGCTCGCTGGCAAAGCGGTCCGCCACTTCCTGCTCCCGCTGCTCCAGCTCCTGCCGACTATGAATTGGCTGGCTCTGGGCGAGGCCCAAGCGCCCACCTGGCTGGCCCGGGGCCGGCTCTGAAAGTACTCCGTCGATACTGATTCCGGCGCCTTCTCCACCCGGCCTTCTACCCGCACCTGGCGCTCCAGGCCCGGCCAGAAAAAGGTGAGCGCCGCCAGCGGCGAGGTGGCCAGCTCCTGCCCCTTGCGCGAGTCGTAGTTCGTGAAAAACAGAAATCCTTCATCGTCGGGTAGACCCTTGAGCAGCACCACGCGGGCCGCCGGCTGACCGGCCTCGCTAACAGTGGCCAGGGTCATGGCCGTGGGCTCCTCCAGCTGGGCGCTGATGGCCTCCTCGAGCCAGGCCCGAAACTGCCGCACGGCGTGGGGTTGCACGTCGGCTTCGGTGAGAGTCCGCTGGGAATAAGTCTGGCGCAGGGCGGCCAGTTGCTGGTCGGTCATGGGGAGGTAGGATCGAATGGAAACGGAGCGGGGCGAGGGAGCATTTTTGGTCCAGCTTACGTAGAGAAGCAAAAGTCACCGGTCGAAAACACCCCTTTCGGCCGCAAGGTAGCACAATAGCGCCGGGCCCCGGAACCTCTGCCCCCTGCTTCGCGTACTTTCTGCGGGTACCCCGCCGCTTCAGAACCTGCACAGGAGACTGGCCCAGGCTTTTCGGCATCACATCCTCCTTAACCATTTGCTGTCCATGCCTCGTCTTCAACCTGGTAGCCTGCTTATTTCCCAGCCTTTCTTGGGCGACCCAAACTTTGAGCGCACCGTGGTGCTGCTCTGCAGCCACTCCGAGGAGGAGGGCTCCTTTGGTCTCGTGCTGAACCGCCCCGCCCAGTTGCAGCTCGGCGACGTGTTGGAGCTTCCTGGGGGCAGCCTGCTGCCGCCCGCCCAGATACCGCTCAGCATTGGCGGCCCCGTGCAGCCTGATACCTTGCACTACCTGCACCAGATGCCGGAATTGCCCCAGGCCGTACACCTCGGGCAGGAAGTGTACTGGGGCGGCGACTTCTCCGCTTTGCTGGAGCAGCTGCTGGCCGGTAGCGTTTCCCCCGACAGCGTGCGCCTGTACGCGGGCTACTCCGGCTGGACGGCCGGGCAGCTGGCCGAGGAAGTGCGGGAAAATGTCTGGATTGTGCACCCCAATGCTGCCGGGAAAGTATTTACTTTGGAAACTGATGCCTTCTGGCAATCCATTTTGCGCGAAAAAGGTGGCCGCTTCCGCGTGCTATCCAACTACCCCACTGACCCTCGTCTTAACTAAGCGCCTCCACGCACCCCGTATTTCGGGGTCTTTCAGCTGACTTTTATGCTACCCGAACAAGACGCCCCCACTCCCACCGACTCTGACAACAACGCGGAGTCGCCCCAGAGCATTCTGCAGCGTCGTCTGGCCGAAATTCAAGCCCGGCAGACCCCATCTGCCCCCGATGACATCACGGAGCGGCCCAACCAGGGAGCCCCGGCGCTGGATGAACCAGCCGGAGCTGGTACGGCCGAAGCCCTACCGCTTACTCCTTCAGCAGCTGAACCAGCTGCTGCCCCCACCTCCAGCGTTTCCACTCCAGATAATACCCCAACTGATGCCTCAACCACGGCTTCAGCCGGGGAAGAGCGCGCCGTAGCTCACTATGGCACTACCACGCCCGGCGCCGCGGCATCACCCGCAATGCCCGCCGCACCCGCCAGTTCAGCAGCGGACCCAGCTCCCGCGGCCACTGAGCCAGCAGAGGCACTGCAGGAAGACCCTCACGTAACGCCAGTGGTAGCAGTAGCCGGAACGGAAACCTTGGAAAACGCCCTGGAAAACGCTCCTACTGTTGGCTCCTTGCCCACCTCCTCTGACGCCGCTGCTACGGCCGAGGAAGAGGAAGAGTACGTTCCGGAGCAGCCCGCCCCCGATTTTACTACCCTCTCGCTAACGGAGCAGGCTGCCCATTTGCTGGCACTGGTGCAACGGCCCGATGCCCGCCAGAACCGGAAGCAGATTTTTGATCTGTTTCGCCACTACGAAACTAGCCTGCTCGCCGACCGCACCACGGCCCGGCAGCGCTTCGTGGATGCAGGTGGTCAAGCCGAGGAATTTGCCTACACCAATCCCATCAGTCACCAGGAACTGACCAAAGCGCTGCAGGAATTCCGCGACAGCCGCGCCCGCGACGCCAAGGCTGAGGACGAGCAACGCGCCAAAAATCTAGCCCACAAGCAGTACCTGTTGTCGCAGTTGCGCCAGCTCGTGGAGTCGGCTGAAACCAAGGATAGCTCGGGCCGCATCAAGGCCCTGCAGACCGACTGGAAAGCTACCGGGCCCGTACCGCAAAAGGAAGCCCAGGAACTCTGGAACAGCTACCACGCCCTGCTGGACATCTATTACAATAACCGCGGCTTGTTCTTCGAAATGAAGGAGCTGGACCGCCGCCGCAATCTGGAAGCCAAAGAAGGGCTTATTACCCGAGCAGAGGCCTTGCAGCAGCAATCCAGCATCAACAAGGCCCTGCAGGAGTTACGGCAGCTGCACGAGGAGTGGAAGCACATCGGCCCCGTGCCGAATGAGCAACGCGAAACCCTGTGGCAACGCTTCTTGCAAGCTTCTGAGCAAATCCACGACCGCAAAAAGGAATTCCTTTCGGTGCGTCAAACCCAAGAGAATGCGAACCTGGAGCGAAAAACGGCTCTGCTAGAGCAGCTGCAGCCCTACGGAGAATTCCAGACGGAACGGGTAAATGAATGGCGAGCCAAAACCGACGAGCTGCAGAAGCTAAAGGAGGCCTGGGATGCCGCAGGCCTAGTTCCGCGGGAGAAGGCGGAAGCCATGAACAAGCAGTTCTGGGGCGCCTATAAAGGGTTTTTCCAGCGCAAGAACCAGTTTTTCAAAGCCCTGGATGAGGAGAAAAACGCAAACCTCAAACGCAAACTCGACCTGTGCGAACAAGCCGAAGCAGCTCTGCAAAATCCTAACTGGGAAGAAGCCCGGGAAACTGTTATTCGGCTCCAAAAGGAGTGGAAGCTGATTGGCCGCGTGCCGGAGAAGCAGTCAGACAAGGTCTGGAACCGCTTCCGCACCACCTGCGACTCGTTTTTTGACCGCAAGAAAGAGGAAACACGCCAGCGCGAGCAGCAGCAGCACCAAGTTAGCCAGGAGCAAAACCAGCACCTACTACAGGTGGAGGAAGCCGTGGCCGCCCTTTCCCCCGATCAGCCTGGCACCCTTGAAGGATTCCGTCAGCACGTAAGCGAGTGGCGTACATTCGCCGGCGGCACCCGCAACGCCGACCGGGCCGAAGAGAAGTTCCAGAATCTGATGGGCAAATACCTGGATACCGTGCCGTCACTTTCCTATGCGGAGCGCACCGACCTGTTGTTCAGTCTGCAGGTGGAGCGCCTCAAAATCTCCCCCGATGCTCAGCAGCAGCTGTATAAAAAGGAGCAGGCACTCCGTCGGGAAATTAATGAGCTGGAAAACGATATTTCTACCCTGAAAACTAACCTGGAGTTTTTCGCTCGTTCCAAAAACGCTAATCAACTCCGGCAAGAATACCAGGGGCGGATCGACGATGCTCAGACGCGCATTGATGGGCTGAAGAAGCAGCTTCGACTAATCCGGAGCTAAGATTCCGCTGCTTATGTATAAAAAACGCCTCTTTCATTATGTTGGAGGCGTTTTTTATTTACCGGTAAGTCAGGCACTTACTATTTAGAGGTCATTAATTGTTAGAAATACTTTTGCCAGTTTAAATCCGCCTACTACTTTTGTGCCACCTCAATGCCTCCTTAGCTCAGCTGGTAGAGCAACTGACTTGTAATCAGTAGGTCGTTGGTTCGATCCCGACAGGAGGCTCACAGGATGTTAAACCCCTTGTAAATCAATGATTTGCAAGGGGTTTTTTCTTGGTGTGCCTGCTAGTGTGTCTATGTGGAGTAAGATGGGTACTGAAAGGAACACTTTCCCTTTATTCTCAGAAGTAATTGGCTTGGCGGACAGACTCTAAGTATAACCTAAGAAAAACACTGGAAATATTTTAGGAATACTCAAGTTGCGTTTGTGTGAATCCTTCTCACACTGATGTTCCACAATCAGAGTTTGAGTCTTCCCGGCTTAGGAAAGGTCAATTTTACCGCCAATCTTGAAGTCACACTTGAGGATGTTATCTAATTCTTTGATTTTTATTGGCCTACACCGTCAGCCTAACGCGCTGCTTGGCTGCTATATCCAAGTGCCTGGCATCTTATAAGAAAAGTCGTTATCAAATGCTGGTCAGGGGGTATGCCGCAAGCTCAGCTCTATCTCCACGTTGAACTCTTGCGGGTTCTGAGGAGGTGCAGCCTGCTGCCAGCCGTCCTGCACGTAGATCTGGAAGAATCTAGCGAGGTAGTGAACAACGCGTGATGGGCCGGCATTCGGTTGCTGGCGCGGAGCAGCTACTTATGTGTTGCCGCGCGCTGCTGTACCTAGGGGTCGGAACACACTGCCTTAGGCTGAAGTAGTCGTATCATTAATATTTCCTCGAATAATCAGCCTGCCCCCAATAGAATCAACCGCCGCAGGTGCACGCCATGCCCAAACAGGCGGACCACAATTCCAAAGTATAAGGCTAAATAGATTAATCGGAAATAGATCAGCACTCTAACTACCCCAAGCGAATACAAAATGTGGACTTATCAAAACGCCGTATGAGTAGAAAAGCGCTGTAGAGTTTACCTGGGTTACTAAAAAACTGTTGTTTTATTGAATCATTTCAGTAAAAAATATGATATTTATACAGTACACTACATCACCACCTTTATGGCCTTCCTTCCAGCGTTTTTAATTCGACTCTTCACCAAGAAGAGACGCTCTGTACCTACATTACAGCAGTTGGAATATCATCGGCAGGTGTATGAGGCTTGCTATTATAAGACCAAGATCTTCTGAATAATGCTGTCAATCAAAAAGCCTTAATGCAAGTGCAAGATAGGACTTTCAAAGGCAGTGTTCAGCCTCTAAGGGCTACTCTATTATATTCCAGTACGTCTATAATGTGCGTTTGACCTAAGGCCTCATTGCGAACCCGCACGCTATAAGAAGCATAAGGCAGGCCCGTAGTGGCGAGGTATTATCTGTATAGCTGGCGGCAACCACCATCTTGTAGGTAGTAACCCGCTTGTTGGAGATCAGCAGCTACAGGCCTCGGGTGTCTCGCTAACCTCTAAGGAAGTCGGGTTATACTAGTCGAAGTCTAGCTCATAGCACCTGTGTTGGGCCGTATGCGGCACGGCAGAGCACTGCTGCCAGAAAACATAATTAACAAAAAAGCCCTTCCACACCGGAGGGGCTTTTTTGTTGTGTAAGGTAGAGCAGAAGACTTACCGGCGGAAAAAGCCTTTGGCTTCCCAGGCCGCCACGTTCTGCGTGCGCACGAAGCGCGTTTCCATGTGGCCCCAGGCATCATGCTTGTACATAACCGTTTTGCCGGCTTCCCGCTGGTGCAAGGCCAGGAGTTGATCGGCATGGGAGAGAGCAGGCGCAGCTTCTTCGCTGGCTTTGCGGGGGCGTTTACCTGATGTTGACATACCAGGGCAACGCGCCACTCCTGCAAAAGGGTCCATCAGCTGCTTCGTCACGAGCGCTGACAGCTTGCTTACAAGGAAAGACTAAGCGCGTATCCTTTGTAAAACTCACCGCGTAGGTACCCTATCCCCCACGCGCCGATCCATGCATCATCTTTTATACCTGAGCAGTGCCACCCGCTCCTATGACGAAAGCCACTTGCTGGCTTTGCACACCCAGATGCATCGGACTAACCAGGCGACAGGGGTAAGCAGCCTGCTGTTGTACGGCCAAGGACACTTTCTTCAGTTACTGGAGGGAGAACACGCCACCTTGCAGCAGATGCTGGCCCGCATTCAACGCGACGTGCGCCACCACGAACTCACGCCCTTGTTTCACTACCAGTGCCCGGAGCGCTGCTTCGAGGCGACGCATATTTCCTGCTACGCACCTTCCCCGAGCCTTAGCCAGCTGGACGGGTTTCTCCCCCTGGAGCAGGTGACTACCCACTGTTACCGGGAAAGCTACACCCACCTACCCGCGCTACAAACCGTGCACGCGTTTGCCCATCAATTGCTTGACGCTACTGCGGCGCCGGTTCAGCGGTAGCCTGTTGCTGCTGCCAGCAGTTGCGCAGCCACTCTTCGGCGTCTTCCACCTGGTGAAATACTTGCAGCTGCAGCGGGCCAATCATGGGTGACAGAAACGAGCGGGTGAGAATGTCCGCCCCCGTGTCTTGTTGCACAACGTGGGCGATGCAGCGCAAGCCCAGGCGCTCGGCCTGCGGAAGCCACGCTTGCTCCAGCCACTCCAAGGTATCAAACCACGGGCCTTGCAGGGCCACGTTGTCGTTCAGTAACAGTGGGCAGGACATGCCCTGGGCCTGGTCCAGGTAGTTCTGCGCCCCCCGCATGGCTTCCAATGGGTCTACGTAACCGCGCCACGTGGCGCGCAACCAGTTGTTTTCGGCATCAAACGTGAGCGTGCACCGGCTGCCATCTGAATCCGGCAAGGAGTTAATCAGCATAGAAAGGTATAGGGGAGATGTTGCTACTCAGGGGAGGTCAAAGGTCGGTATCGGCCTAAACTCCCATCTACGCAGTTTTACTGATATTGTAATGCGGAAAACACGCACTGTTTCTGCCGCTGGCAGAAACCAATTTCCTGCTAATTACCCCAGTTATCGCCATGCGCACCCTGCCGACGTATACGCGGAGTGGATGCAGGCCTAGCGGGCTCGCCACACGGCCAAGACCCTGAACTATCCGCAGGGGCTGATCAACCGACGAGGAGAATAGCCTCCCGGCGTGCTCGCCCGGCCCGAGGAGTTTCAGTCCATTAGTTCAAGCAACTTGACTGCATAACAAAGCACCTAAATTGCCATTGTTGGCAGCAGTGCAAAACAGCGCCGCGGGTTCGACTTGCTTTTTCCTACCTTGCAGCCGCCCCACCTTTGGGGTCGTGTCTGCATCTAGCCTGTCTCTCAAGTGAAAACGCCGAAGAAAGCCCTGGCCGCTGACATCACGGCCCTACTCGCGCCCCTATTTCCCTCTCCGGTGCCGGCCACGGGTTTGCCCAAGGGAATGCAGAAAGCCATTGAGGAAGTAGCCGACACGCTATTACGCTGGCGCGCCAAACAAGAACGCCCGGCCCGGGGCACTACCCCGCCCGCGCTACCGCGGCTGGCTCCGATAAGCTGGCCCACCTGATGGAGGGGCGGCTATACCAGGAGGAGCCGGAAGCGGCCGATACGGAGTTATCTGGATCTGATCTAGGCCTAGGCCAGAGTGAACCTTGCTACCCCGATTCTGCTCAGGAGGCCGCTAGGCCCCTGCGGAAGCGCCGCCCACGTTTGGGGCCAGTTAGGGCAATGTAGCTCGCTAGTTATGCTAGCACTAGGCGCAGGAGCTGCCTCATGCTGATGTGAATCAGTTTAAAGCTGCTATTGGGGTGGTTTAGTAGGATTTCTTTCACTAAGCAGAAGGAAAACTGAGTGTGGGGTAGCGGTTATGAGCCTCCTATTAGGCTTGCTAAAGCAAGGGTGGGAAACGGTATTTGTAATATTTTGGTATGCTTGTTGCGCAGGCGAAATGAGTACAATTTTTCCGCGCAATGTCTGATACTGAAGTATCTTTCCGGGCCGCCTTGCACGACGAGCAGTTTGCTACTGCGGCCGTATTACTAGCTCAACTGATGGCCGCCCGCCACACACAACGCGGGACGTTTAGTTTCGTGCAAGATATGCGCTTGCAGCGCCATTGCCTGGATTTGGTTACGCAGCGTTCCGTTTCAGGGGCAGATGCCTTGCTGCAGGCTGCTGCGCAGTGGTCACCCCTGTAAATTATTTCCCCGTAGCACAGCTGGCGGTAGTACGGGCTACTCCTTGCTACCTACAAGCACATAAAGATGCTTTTTCTGGGCCTACTCTACAAAAAGTGCAAAGCGCTTTCCAGTAGCAACTTGTGCACGGCTCGCCACTGCAATTCCTGCTGCGCCGCCGGAGTTGCCAACAAAGCCTTGGCGGTTGCAATGCTGGTGAGCAGGGCTGCCTGGGTGGGCATAGTAGCGGCCTGCCGGCTTGCCTGGGGCCAGTTGTCCCGGGGCCACCCCACCAGAATGTATTCAAACTGGTCTGCGATGCGAACTAGCCGAGCAACCCGGTAGGGACTTGTAGGGTGCAAGGCAAGCAAGTGCAGGCGGATTGTGCGTAACAAGGCGGTCAGTTCGCCGGGCCGGGGTGGGTACGCGGGGGAGTAGCCGGTAAGGACATGAAGCAGGTGGTCAAACGTGCTGATCATACGTACTTACCTCGTTCTGGTTGAGCTTACTACCAGCCGAGCTTACCGTCCACCGCTTTTGCCGCCTGCCTACTGCCCAAAATACGTGAGAGCCGACACAGGAGACCATTCTGCAGCTCGGCGCCGACGCGCCGGACGGGGGTGCCGCCGGGGCAAGGGGCGCGGCAGCGCGGCCCAGCTAATGCGGGTGGGCAGCGCCGTAGCCCGCCGGGATATGACGGGCCGGGCCGGCCCCCCAATGGCAGTTTCAGCAAACAAGGCGGGGCGCCCGTGCCGGTCGTACAACCAGCCCTGCTCGACCCAGCCCAGGTACCGCCCCGCGGCCGTGTACAGAAACTCTCCTTCAAACCAAGCTATTAGGCTACCCTGCCCGTCGTAAATGCCTCGGCATGCCTCGTCGGCGTAAGCTACTGGCGCGCCGGTTGTGTTGTAAAGCGGAATCATGTGGTACTGCATGAAATTCCACCTATAAACGAAGCCGGCAAGCTAATCGGATTTAGGCCGGCCCATGGCTCTATGGTCGAATTGCCTTCGGCCATAGAGCCATGGGCCGGCTGACTACTTTGCCTGAAGTTACAAGGGTCCGGTATCCGGCTGACTTTCCAGTTGCTGCTGCACGGCGGGGTCCACGGCCGAGAGCAGGTCATAGCCCGTGGCGGCTTCAATGGCATCTACGCTCGTGCGATAAGTTTCCCAGCCGCCGGATACGGAATTGTTGTTGGGCATGTCCACGGCAATAACGCGGGTGTCTGGCCGCACGCGGGTAGCATCAGCCTCGCCGGTCGGCAGAATAACGATAACCTTCCACACCCGGGCGGGCACCGTGACGCGCCCCTGGTCGAGGGTGGTTTTGTAGCCCTCCGAGCCCGTTCCTCCCGGCCGTAGCTTCCGCAGATGATGTAGAGCTCCTGAGCGCCGCTCTGCAATTGCCGCCGGCAGTACTCTTCCAGCGTAGCCCAGGTTTGCTGGTTGTTGCGCGGGGCCTGGGGCATCATATTGCTCATCAGAAAGGTAGCCGAATTGTCGGCCGTTGTGCGGGTGCGGTCCGCTGAGGGGCAGTTGTGGCCCCGGTCGAAGCCTGAACCCGAGTAGCTGCCGCTGCTAACCCGGTACCAGCCGGTGGGCAGAGCCTCATCGGGCCGAAAATCATCTTGGCGGGCGGCACTGCCCAGCCAGCCGGTTGTAAGATGCCAGCTTACCCAGTTGGGCTTGCCCTGGTCGCGGTGATAGGACAAGGCGTACTGGGGTTTGAGCAGCAGGTAGTTGGTCGACAGTCGTACATCCGCAGCCGCGCCGCTCGGATTGCCCAGGGTTAGGTGCTCGGGAAGGGCTGGAGTGGGTTCGTCGTCAGAAGAACAGGACCACAGCCCGGCAAGCAGAGCCAGCCCCAGCAGGCTACAGCCGCGCCGAAGTGGAAGGAAAGAGAAAACCATAGCTGCAAAGGTAGGCGTTAGAGAATCATTCAACCCGGAGCTACGACCCTAGAGCAGCCCCTAAAAACGGCTGTTTTAGGAGGCTACAACCGCTTTTTCAGATACGGCCGGAGCCGCCCTGGGTTCGACGGGAGGTCTGCCCGAGGCCACGGGCGTGTTCTGCAGGGTGCCCCGCTCAACAACCGGGGCCCAAGAGCCTGCCTGACTGCGGAGGAGCTTCCTGCTTTACCACTCCGCCCCGCTGCCCGAAAACAGGCCGGCGCAAGAAATTTTTCGTGGCCGCTTCCCGTGCGTACCTTTCCCTATGATTCAACGCGTATTGGGGGTACTGCTGGGGCTGCTGCTACTTGTAACTGGTTCCGCCGCCTGGGCCCAAAGTCCGCAGACCCGCGCCGTGCACCAGGCCCTACGGCGCGCTTCCACCGATACGGCCCGGGTGCTGCTGCTGGCCGATCTGGCCGCTACGTACCGCTACTCCCGCTTTGACTCCGTGCAGTGGTATGCCCGTCAGGGCCTGGACCTGGCGCGCCGCATCCATTACCCCAAAGGCGAAGGGCGCTGCCTCTCGCGCATTGCCCTGCTGCTGGGCGAACGGGGCAACCTGCCCCAGGCCTTGCGGGTTGATTTGCAGGCCCTGCGCCTGAACGAAGCCAGCCACGACCTGGAGGGCACGGCCCGCACGCTCAACCAAACCGGCCTGCTTTACTTTGCCCTGGACGACTACCGCCCCTCGCTGCAGTACTTCTTTCGGGCCCGTGAGCTTTACCTGCTGGCCCGCACCCAGGATACTTCCCAGCTTATTAGCGTGCTCACCAACCTGGGCGCCAGCTACGAGGGCCTGCGCCGCTACGATTCCGCCGCCTTTTTCCTGAACCAGGCCTGGCAACTTACCCAGCACGCACCCAGCGTGCACCAGAGTTCTTGGGGTAACCCTGCCCCTACGTGCTGCGTGAGCTAGGACTGCTACAGGTGGCCCAGGGGCGCCCCACTGAGGCCCTGGCCTTCTACCGGCGCAGCGTACGGGCGGCCCTACCCGAAAATGACCACCGCAGCGCCTGCCGCTCCTACCAATACATGGCCGAGCTGTACCGGGCCCGCCACCAACCAGATTCCAGCATTTACTACGCTCGCAAAGCCCTTCGGCTCGGACAGCAATTGCCGTTTGTGGTAGGTATTGTGCGCAATAGCAAGCTACTGACGGCCATTTTTGAAAGCCAACGGCAGCCCGACAGCACCCTGAAGTACATGCGCCTGCTCCTCACGGCCCAGGACAGCCTGCATAATCCGCGGCGCATTAAGCAGCTCGATGCCATTGGATTTGCCGAGCAGCAGCGGCTCAGGGAGCTGGAAGCGGAGCGCAAGCAGTTTGAGGGCACGTGCACACCGCCGCCCTGCTGGCGGGCGTGGGCGTGCTGCTACTGGTTTCCGTGCTGCTGGGCCGTAGCAACCGCCAGCAGCAGCACGCCAACCGCCGCTTGCAAGGCCTCAACGAGCAGGTGACCCACCAAGCCAAGGAGCTCACAGCCCAGCGCGACCATCTGGCGCGCACCCTGCAGGAGCTCAAAATTGCCCAGAGCCAACTGGTGCTCCGCGAAAAAATGGCCTCGTTGGGCGAGCTGATGGCCGGAGTAGCCCATGAAATTCAGACGCCGGTTAGTTCCGTGCGCAAGTTTGCCGCCAGCAGCGCCGAACTGTGCACGGAGTTGCGTCAGGAAATCAGCAACGCCCTACCTCCCTCCCACGACCAAGAAGTTGTGGACGAGATGCTGCAAAATCTCTTGCAAAATCAAACCCGCATCCTGCAGTATGCCCAGCGGGCCGACTCCATTGTGCGCGGCATGCTGGAATACTCCCAAAACGGAACCAGCCCGCGCCAGCTTACCGAACTCAATACCCTGGCCGAGGAATACCTGCGGCTGGCCTACCACGATTTGCGCGCTAAAAACCGCTATTTCAACGCGGCCTTAACCCTGCGCCTTGATCCGGCCGTGGGCCCGGTGCAAATCGTTCGGCAGGATGTGGGTCGGGCCCTGGTGGGCATTTTCAGCGCTACCCTGCTGGCCGTGCTCCAGCGCCAGGCCGGGGCTGAGCCCGAGGAAGGATACGTGCCGCAGGTGGAACTCCGCACCCACCGCACAGCCGACAGCGTGGAGATTCTGGTGCGCGATAATGGCCTGGGATTTTCGGAGGAGGCCCTGGCAACCCTGTTTCAGCGCTTCCCCGGCCCCGACAACGCCTCCGCCGACCTGGGGCTACCCCTCAGCTATGATCTGATTACCAAAGGCCTGGGCGGGCAGCTTAGTGTAAGCAGCACCCTGCACCAGGGCACCGAGTACCGCATTATACTACCTCTGCCCGCCTACACGGCTTAGTAGCAATTAGTCGCAGGGTCAGCACTTGTCCACTCGCTCGCTTCTTTCCTACCCTTCCTTTCTGATAATGCTACCCTACCGTTTTGGTAGGGAATGCAAAACTGCGTCCTAAAAAAACTACTATAATTTATTTATTAATATTTTGATTATCAATCATTTATCGATAATTAATTATTAGTACAGCATCATCGGCATTGGTATTGGCAATAGGGCTTCATCACCCAAGCACTACCTGCTATGCCTCTTTTCGACAACATCGCCAAAGCCGCCAAGGACTTCTTCATTGAAGAAACTTCGCCCGAAGGCCCTCGGTAGCCGCAGTGAGCGGCGGGCGGCCCCTGCCAGGCTCCGCCGCGCTGTTTGCCACGGCTGCTAGCAGTCCGGCTTCACCTACCCCGCCGTCCCTGGCCCAGCCCGAGCAGCGCCACCTCGACCACATTCAGGGCCTGCTCGCCGGCAACGGCAAGGACTTCGTGGCCTACACCAAAATGGTCAGGAGTCTGCAAGCCAGCGGCCTATCGGGTCCAATTCTTTACCAAACGGCCTTTAACGCCTTTACCGCCGTGACCAGCCTGGACTTGCCGGCGCTGCTGAAATCGGCCGAGGAGTTTGAGCTAAAACTGACGGCCGACCGCAACCAGATTCTGGAGCGCCACCGCGAGAAGCTGGGCGAAATCCGCATTGCAGGCGTGGCCCCCAGCGCTTTGGTGCAGCTCCAGCAGCAGGAGCAGCAACTGCAAGTGGCTCTGACGGAGCTGGCCCGCCAACTGGAGGAAAAGCAGCAGCAACTCCAGGCCACGCGCCAGCAGTTGCAGGAGCAGCAGCAAAAAGCCGCCGCGGCCCTGGCTTCTTACGAGTTGGCCCACGCTGCCGCCGCCACGGAGCTGCAGGCCCACCGGCAGGCCACCCAATCCTTTTTGCTGAGGTGAGGGAGGAGGTAATGAGGTGATGGGGTGAGGAGGTGAGGAGGTGACAAGTAACAGGTCATGGGTGACATGCCACACGCTTTTCTGGCGGCTAGTAGCATCCTAATCTTCTTACCTCCTGCCCCCTACCACCTCCCTTATACACTCTTCACTTCTTCACTTCTTCACTTCCTCTCTTCATCACCTCTCACTTCATCACCTCTCACTTCATCACTTCATTACCTAAAAACCATGAACACCTCTTTTCCTTCCGAACTCAAACCTAGCCTGAGCGGCACCTTGCCTAAGTGGCAGCAGCCCGAGAAGGTAGCCGGCTGGGTGTTTCTGGGCGGGGTGGTGGCCGCCGGCGTGTACGGCTGGGGCACCATCGTCCCCTTTCTGGTCGACATGGTGTTCGACACCGTGAAGCTGGGCATTGGCCTGGGCGTGCTGTTTGGGGCCTTTCTGCTGCTGACCAACCCCCGTATCAAAGCGGGTTTCTGGTACGCCGGGCAACGGATTTTCCGCACCGCGGCGGGCATCTTCGTCAACACCGACCCCATCGGCATCATGGAGGACTACATCCGCTCTACTGGGCAGGAAGCGCGCAAGATGGAGGAGGAAGTGGGCCATGTGGAAGGCGCTCATGAGTTGGTGAAGCGCAAGCTGGAAGCCAACACCCTGCAGATGCGCGAGTACCTGGCCCTAGCCGACTCGGCTACCCGCCAGCGCGAGCCCGACGCCGCCGAGCAGTACGCTTCCCGCGCCGCCCAGCTTCAGGAATACAGCCAGCGCCTGCAGCCCATGCTCACCACCACCCAAAACGTGAGCCTGGTGATGCGCCAGATCCTGAAGGCTGCCCTGCGCCAAATCGACAACAGTAAATTCAAAGTAAACCTGCTCAAGGACGAGTACGAGCTGGTGAAGCGCACCAGCTCCGGCATGCGGGCCGCCATGAACATCCTGCGCGGCGACCCGGACAAGAAGTACTTCTTCGACCTGGCCACCGACCGCGTGGCCCAGGACATGGCCCAGCAGCTCGGCCAGATCAAGCAGGCCATGCGCTACAGCCAGGAGTTCGTGAAGGAAATGGACATCCAGAACGGCGTCATGAGCGAGAAAGGCCAGCGCCTGCTCGAAAAGTACCAAAAAGGCGAGTTCAACGCCCTCCTCGACGAGAAGCCCGCCCCCATGACCTCCGCCCAAACCCGCACGGCCACCACCGACGCCTACCGCAGCCTGCTGGAGTAACGCCAGCGGCTAGGAGACAGGAGCTAGAAGACAGAATTACAGCTACTTATTCCTGGCTCCTTTCTTCTCTCAAGTTTCCTTCCACTGTCCTTTCGGCTTAGTATTTCAACCTCGGCGCTTTGCTCCGCCTACCCCTATTCTAGCTTCAAACTCCTCTCTTCTAGCTTCTTACAACTATGACAACTCGCGGTAAAATTGTACTGGGCGCCCTGCTTGTGGCGCTGCTCTACTTCGGTATTAACAAGGTGGTGTCAAGTGGACTCATCTTCAAGAAAGCGGCTACCGAATCGGTGCTGCTGAACTCCATTGAGCTGCCCGCGGCCAACGGCGGCTCGCGCAGCAACGTGGTGGTGCCCTTGGCTCCGCTGCCCTCCACCACGCCTGCCGAGAAGGGCACGCCCGTGGTGTGGGAGGTAATGGCCTGGAACTCGCAAATGGCCGGGATGCTGGCCAACGGCGGCCCCCGCACCACCCAAGGCTCCAGCATGGCCGCCGCCGGCCTGGACATGCAGATTGTGCGCCAGGACGACGTAGCCAAAATGCAGGCCGACTTGGTGAAAAACGCCCTGGACTTGCAGCAGAACCCCGAAACGCCGGGCCTGCTAGTGAGCATCATGGGCGACGGGCTACCGGCCTTCTCGGCGGTGCAAACCCAACTGGAAAAAGCCGGCACTAGCCTTCAAATCATTCCCTACTCGGTAGGAAAGTCGTTTGGCGAGGACAAGCTCATGGGCCCCAAAGAGTGGCTCGACAACCCGAAAGCCGCCCTGGGCAAAACCATTGCCTGCTACCTACGCGACGGAGACCAGAACATTGCCCTGAAGTGGTGCGCCGATAATGGCCTGAAAGTCAACCCCGACGAAACCACCTACGACCCCGAGGCCGTGAACTTCCTGGCCGCTTCCGACTTCCTGGTGGCCGCCGAGAAGTACATCATCGGCAAGCCGGAGCAGCGCGTGAAGGTGGTAAACGGCAAGAATACCGGCGTGAAGGTAGATGTAGTGGCCGACGCCGTAGCCACCTGGACGCCCGGCGACGTGAACATTGCCCGCCAGAAAGGGGGCCTGGTGAACATCGTCTCGACCAAGGACTACAGCAACCAGATGCCCAACATCATGGTGACGACCAAGCGTTGGTACGATGCCCACCCGAAAGAGGTAGAAGCCCTGATGACTGCCTTCGCCGTGGCCGGCGACCAGGTAAAAAGCCACCCCGAAGCCCTGAGCCGCGCCGCCGATATTTCGGCCCAGGTGTACGGCGACAAGGACAAGCCCGGCGCCTACTGGCTGCGCTACTACAAGGGCGTGAGCGAGGCCGACCGCAACGGGGAGGTAGTGGAGCTGGGCGGCAGCAAGGCCTTCAACTTCGCTGATAATCTGGCTTTATTCGGTCTCAACGAGGGCGGCACCAACATCTACGCGGCCGTGTACAAAACTTTCGGCGACGTGCAGAGCCGCCTCTACCCCGCGAGCTGCCCAGCTACGTGCCCCTGACCCAGATGCTGGACCTCACGCCCCTGAAAAAGCTGCAGGCCAAGTACCGCGGCAAAACCCTGGCTCCGGCCGAGCAGCAACGCTTCGCCGCCGATGATGAAATCCGCCAGAGCGTGAGCAAGCGGGCCTGGAACATCGAGTTCAACACCGGGCAAAGCTCCTTTACGCCGGCCGCCGAGCGCCAGCTTCAGCAGCTCTTCAACGACCTGGTAGTAGCCGGCCGCCTGAAAGTAGCCGTGCACGGCCACACCGACAACACGGGCGACCCACAGCGCAACCAGCAGCTTTCCGAGGACCGGGCCCTGGCCGTGGAGCACTGGCTGGAGCAGCGCAGCTCCAGCGCTTTCCCGGAAGGCCGCGTGCAGGTGTACGCCCACGGTGCCCAGGAGCCCGTAGCCCCCAACGCTACCCCCGAGGGCAAGGCCAAGAACCGCCGCGTGGAAATCGTGCTGGGGAATTAGAGGGTGTGAGGGTAGGCGGGTAGGAGTTGTGTCATCCTGAGCCCTGCGAAGGACCTTCTCACTATAGAACAGCTCTGCGCCCTCTGCATCAAACACTGCGTCCTCTGCGGGCTAAGAGCGTTCGAGCTGCATTGCGCAGCTGTGAAAAGGTCCTTCGCAGGGCTCAGGATGTGACAGTCCCTGCTAAACTCCTACCCGCCTACCCTCACACCCTCCTACCCCACACCCTCACCAATATGAAATCCCTCTTCCTACCCAACGGCCGCTTGCCCCGCACCACGTTCGCCCTGATGGCGGCGGCCCAAGGTGCTCTGCTGCTGCTGCTGTGGCTGTTGTATCCGCTGCGCCTGTTTCCTTCGCTGGGTGATGTGCTGCGCGCTTTGGCCGATATGGTTACTACCCAGGGACTTATTCAGGAGCTGTGGGCCAGCATGAGCACGGCCCTGCAGGCCCTGGGCGTGGCCACGGTGCTGGCCCTGCTAATTTCCTACCTCACGGCCCTACCCTTCTTCCGGCCCCTGGCCTACGCGGCCTCCAAGATGCGCTACCTCACGCTTACGGGCCTCACCTTCTTCATGGCCCTGATGGTTAGCTCGGGCCACGAGGTGAAGCTCTCGGTGCTGATTTTCGCTACCACCGTGTACCTCGTGACGGGCATGACCCGCGTGATTCTGACCACCACCCAGCAGGAAATGGACCACGCCCGCACCCTGGGGCTGGGCGAGTGGCGTAGCTTCTGGGAGGTAGTCGTGCTGGGCAAGCTGGCGGAGATGCTGGAGGTAGTGCGCCAGAACTTCGCTATCATCTGGACGATGATTACCCTGGTGGAAACCCTTTACCAATCGGAAGGCGGCATTGGCCTGCTGCTTTACAAGCAAAACCGCTACCTCCACCTCGACGGGGTAGTCGCCATTCAGCTCGTTATCCTCGCCGCCGGCGCCGCCCAGGACTACCTTTTCGGCCTGCTGCGCCGGGTGTTTTTCCCTTATTCAGAGCTGGCAGCCGTGCGGTGATGAAGCAGGAATGCCCCCAAGTAACGCTAGCTCGTCATTCCAAGCTTGCCGAGGAATCTCGCGGGCTGACGTTGCCACACTATCTGCCCTGCTGATCCCCGCGAAGCATCTACACTGCTTCTTTTGATTACCACTTCAACGTCAGCATGCGAGATGCTTCGGCTGCGCCGCTGCAGGACGGCTTGGAGCAGTCAAAACGTCAAACTCACCATCTAACTATTTCACCATCTCACCACCCATGACCCCATATTTCTACAAAGCCCCCGTCCTGACGCTCGACAATGTGTCGATGCAGTTCGAGGGCGAAACCATTCTGCGCGACATTTCGGCCCAGGTGCTGGACGTGTGCCGGCCGGGTATGAACCAGGGGCAGGTGGTGGGTTTTTACGGCCGCTCGGGCATGGGCAAATCGGTGCTCTGCCGCATTATGGCCGGACTGATGGCCCCGAGCCAGGGCACGATACTGGTGGGCCAAGAGCAGCAGGAAGTAGCGCCGGGCGCGGTGGGCTTCGTGCAGCAGCAGTATCCGCTGTTCAACCACCGCACCCTGCACGACAACCTCCTAGTAGCCGCCGCCCGCAAATACTTTGATACCGTCGAAGCCCGGCGCCAAGCCGACGCCTACCTGGAGCGGTTTCAGCTAACCGCCCACCGCCGCAAGTACCCGGCCCACCTCTCCGGCGGGCAGCGCCAGCGCGCCGCCATTGCCCAGCAGCTGCTTTGCTCCGACCACCTCATCCTGCTCGACGAGCCCTTCTCCGGCCTCGACGTGGCCATGATAGATGAGGTCAAGAAAATCATCCTCGAAGTCACCACCATGGACGAGCTGAACACCGTCGTCATCGTCTCCCACGACATCCAGACCACCACTGCCCTTGCCGACCGGCTCTGGCTGCTAGGCTACGAGCGGGACGCTAGCGGCCAGCTCCTCCCCGGCGCCACCATCAGCCCCCAGCACCAGTACAACCTTGCCGAAATGGGCCTGGCCTGGCACGAAAACGTGGAAGCCGAGCCAGAGTTTAACCGCTTCGTGGAGCACCTGAAGGATGAAATTCGGGGAGTGCGTGAGGATAAAATTGAACGGCT
Source organism: Hymenobacter sp. 5516J-16 (assembly GCF_022919335.1). Lineage (NCBI taxonomy): Bacteria > Pseudomonadati > Bacteroidota > Cytophagia > Cytophagales > Hymenobacteraceae > Hymenobacter > Hymenobacter sp. 5516J-16. The sequence goes on from NZ_CP095058.1 coordinate 123,873, forward strand.
GTAGAGACGCGACACTTCGCGTCTCCTCGTTGAACGACCATTCCAGAACGGATACCTTGCTTTTAACGACTCTCTAACTTACCGTTCAACGAGGAGACGCGAAGTGTCGCGTCTCTACATCGTGCTAAAAATTAGAATACAGTATGGCGGATCTTTATCAAGACAAATACCAAATCCCCTCTACCCGTTTGCCAGGCTATGACTACGGACAAAGCGGGGCCTATTTCGTGACAATCTGCACTAAGGACTGGCAACCGTATTTCGGTAATATTGAAGCTCCCGGCGGTAATTGGGATGCTGCTTTTCTACGGCCGTCGGTGCTCGGAGAGAAGGTGCGGAAATGCTGGGCAGCTATTCCGCAGTTTGCGCCGTTCGTGCACCTGGATGCGTTTATCTTGATGCCAGATCATATGCACGGCATACTACTGCTCGATAAGGATGAACCGGTAGGACCCGGCACGTCTCTGCAACCATCCGGCAATCGTTTTGGCCCACAGTCGCAAAACTTGGCGTCCGTCTTGCGCGGCTTTAAATCGGCGGTGACAACGTATGCCCGGTATCACAATCTGGAATTTCAGTGGCAAACTCGCTTCCATGACCGGGTGATTCGCAGCAGCGTGGAGTTGGACAAGATTCGAAACTACATTATCACCAACCCAGGCCGCTGGGAAAAAGAACTCGACAACGGCCAAGGCCTTTACCGCTGAACGATGTAGAGACGCGACACTTCGCGTCTCAGCGTCAGAACGACCAGGAATTGCGCATTCTAAACAACGTCAGCAACGATTGAGACGCGAAGTGTCGCGTCTCTACATCGTGCTACTTTTGCCTAATTTTTCATTCTTAATTCCCTCCATGCCCACCGGTACCCTGCTCCTAATTGACGACGAAGCCCGCCTGCGCCAGCTGTTGGCGCGGGTGCTGGAGCTGGAAGGCTACTCCGTGCTGCAGGCCCCCGATGCCAGCCGCGGCCTGGAGCTACTGCAGCAACACGCCAACGAGGTGCTAGTGGTGGTGTCCGACGTGAAGCTGCCCGACGCCCACGGCGTGGACCTGATTCCGCGCCTCAAGGCCAAGGCGCCCGATATGGAGATTGTGCTGCTCACTGCTTTCGGTACCATTCCGGATGGGGTGCGAGCCATGAAGCAAGGCGCTTTTGATTACCTCACCAAGGGCGATTTTGAGCAGCAATTGGTGGTAGTAGTGGAGCGGGCTGCCGAAAAAGCCCGCCTGCGCCGCCGCGTGGCCGAGCTGGAGCGGCGCATGGGCCAGCGCTACAGCTTCGAGAGTATGATTGGCGCGGCCCCCACCTTGCGCCGCGCCCAAGACTTGGCCCGCCAGGTAGCTCCCACCGACAGCACCGTGCTGCTGGAAGGCCCACGGGCGCGGGCAAGGAACTGTTTGCCCAGGCCATCCACGAGGCCAGTGAGCGAAAACACAAGTCCTTCGTGGCTGTGAACTGCTCGGCTTTCCCGAAGGATTTGCTGGAATCGGAGCTGTTTGGCTACAAGAAGGGCGCGTTTACGGGGGCCCTGGCCGACAAGAAGGGCCTACTGGAAGAAGCCCACGGCGGCACCTTGTTTCTGGATGAAATTGGGGAGCTGGAGCTGAACGTGCAGGCCAAGTTTCTGCGGGTGCTCGAAACGCGCCAGTTTACCAAGCTCGGCGACACCAAGCCTACCAGCGTGAACGTGCGCCTAGTGGCTGCCACCAACCGCAACCTCAAGCAGGAAGCGGCCGCCGGTAACTTCCGCCCCGACCTGTACTACCGCCTCTCCGTCTTTACCATCAACGTGCCCAGCCTGCAGGAGCGCGCCGCCGATGTGCCCGCCCTGGCCGAGTATTTCCTGCAGCACTTTGCGGCCCAATTACGCAAGCGCCTGCCCGGCTTGGAGCCCGAATGCGTGGAGTTGCTGAGCCGCTATGAGTGGCCGGGCAACGTGCGGGAGCTAAAGAATGTGCTGGAGCGGGCCGCCATCCTGGCCCCCGCCGACCAGCCCCTGTCCGCCGGCTACCTCCCCGACGAGTTCCAGGTGTTGCCCGCCCCTTCAGCCCCGACGCCGACCCCGCCGACCAGAGCCTGCGCGCGGTGGAAGCCCGCCACATCCGGCAAGTGCTCCACCAGTGCCAGGGCAACAAAACCGAAGCCGCCCGCCGCCTCGCCATCGGCCTCACTACCCTCTACCGCAAGGTGCAGGAGTACGGGCTGTGAGCTTTTTAGGGTGTGAGGATAGGCGGGTAAGGGTTTAGGAGGGTATTGGCGTCCGGAGCCCGCGTCTCAACGACTTGCATCCGAACGACTCTGCGCATCCCTCTGCGAACCTCTGCGATAACCAACGCCCCAACGCCCCCGGCGCGGTAAGGTCCTTTGCAAGCTCAGGTTGACAGTGCCATTTTACCTTCCCAACTCCTACCCGCCTACCCTCCTACCCTCACCATGTCCCTGAAACTGAAAATCCGCCTCAGCATCCTGGTAATGCTGACTTTACTGCTGGGCTTGGGCGGGTACACTATCCTTACTATTCAGCAGTTGAACGTGGGGACGCGCAGCATTCAGCGGGCCAACTTCCGGTCGGTGGAGTACGGGGAGCAGATGCTGCGGGCCCTGGAGCAGTTACAGGATCAGCCCGCGGCAACGGCGCCGCTTGCCCAGCTCCGCCGGGCCCTCACCCGCGAGGCGGCCAACATTACGGAAGCTGGCGAACTGGAGCTGGTAGACACCCTCACCCAGCAGGTAGCCGAGTACCAGCGCCTCGTGGATGACCGGGCGCCTACCCCCCAGCAGCTCGCCAAGTTGCGCCAGCTTCGGGCCGAAACCCACCGCATGATGCGGCTGAATGCGGCTTCCTTCAACGCCCAGACCGCCCGAACCGCCCTAGCTGCCGGCCGCGCCCGCCATACCGTGCTCCTACTCCTGTTGCTGAGTACGGCCGTGGGGCTGGGCCTAATTGTGCGGCTGCCGCGGGTGGTGCTGCGGCCCTACGCCGTCTGCGGGCCGATGTGGAAGACGTGGCCAGCCCCGGCCCCGCCACCCGCGTTTCCATTGCCAAAAACGACGAGGTAGGCGCCGTGGCCCTGGCCCTAAACCGCGCCTTTGGCTACATGCAGGACCAGCGCAGCGTGACGCGGGCAGCCCTGGCCACCGAGCGCAGCCGCCTGGAAAGCCTAATTGAGCACCTCGACGAAGGCCTGCTCCTACTCGACCCCGAGCGCTGCGTGCTGCTGGCCAACCCCGTGGCCCGGGAACTACTGGGCCGCACCGCCGCCGACCTGGTAGGCCAACGGGCCGAGGAGCTGAGTCGGGAATCGACGCTGTTACACGATTTATTCCGGCCGCTGCTAGAACAGGAATTCGTCCGGGCCGGTGAAACGCCCGCCCCCGAAATGCTCACGATTCACGGCCCCGATGGCGACCCGACCTATTACCAACTCACGCTCAACCATATCGTGAGCCGCAACCGTGAAACGGAGCGCACGGAGTTCGTGGGGCATATCTTGTCCCTGCGTAATGTGTCGGACTTCAAGAAGCTGGATGAGGTAAAATCGAGCTACCTCGCCACTATTTCGCACGAGCTGAAAACGCCACTCGCCAGCATCAAGCTTAGCCTGATGCTACTCCAGGATGAACGCACGGAACCCGAAGAGCGTCAGCGCATTGCCGACGGTATCCGCGACGAAACCCAGCGCCTACTGGGCATGGTGGGCCAACTGCTGGCCGTGTCGCGGCTAGATGCTGGTGCTGGCATTCAACTTGACCTTCAACCGATTACCCTGGCCGAGGTGGTCGCCTACGCCACCGACACGGTGCAGCCCCAACTCGACGACAAGGAGTTGCAGTTACAAGTTGAGCTGCCCGCCGACTTGCCCGCTGCCCGCGCCGACGTAGAAAAAACAACTTGGGTTCTTATCAATCTGCTGGCTAACGGCATCCGGTACTCCCCGCGCGGCGCGGCCCTTACGGTGCGGGCGTACCACCACCAGGAACAGCTCGAAATCAGCGTGCAGGATTGCGGACCGGGCATTCCGGCGCAGTACCATGAGCGTATTTTTCAACGATTTGCCCAGATACCTAACACCACGGGTCATAAGGGCAGCTCAGGCCTGGGCCTCAGTATCTCGCGGGAATTTATTGCCGCCCAGGGCGGACGGCTCTGGGTGGAAAGTCAGCCGGGGCAAGGCAGCCAATTCCGATTTACCCTACCCCTGGCAACACCGGAGAAAGTATAGACAGATTTTGGCAGTCTGGCTATGTCACAAATAGCTTGTTTTTAGCTGAGTTAGATTAGCCTCTTCGTTCATTAACCTCTTATGTGTCTGCACAGGGCCAATATCACCCCAGAAAAGACCTGCATAAGCGTTGTCACAAGATGCTAAATTCAGGCCTTGGCAGACACGCAAGAGTACACCACCTTTGAGCATCCCTCCGGCGGCTGGCTGTCCTTGCTCCAGTTGTCACTAGTATCCCCGTCCCCTTTCCACAACCAGCTACTCGAAGGCCAGAGCTTCCCGCTCTGGCCTTTGTGTTTTCCCTTTATCTGGATGCTGAGTTTACGGTATGAAAGCTTTGGCCTGCTCACCCGCGTGTGTGCTGGGTAGCCGCTGCCCTTACTAGGAATTGAGCAAACTGAACGCGGCGGATTGTGCCGTATCTTTGCAGTATCATGAAAGCTCCTGCCGACTCTTTTGCGTCCTTGTTGACCCAACATGGCCTGCGCCAAACGCCGGTTCGGCGGGGCGTACTGCGCCTGTTGGTTTCGTCGCCTTTTGCCCTGACCAGCCACGAGCTGGAAAGTGCCCTCGGCGACGACACGGACCGCATCACGCTTTACCGCACCCTCAAAACGTTCGAAGAAAAGGGGCTAATTCACCGTGTTATTGATAATACGGACGTTATCCGGTACGCGGCCTGCTCCGACCACTGCAGTGAGCATTCCCACTCCGATGACCACGTGCACTTCAAATGCACCCAGTGCCAGCACACCTACTGCCTCGACCACATTACCATTCCGCCGGTGCTGCTCCCCGCTGGCTTTCGGGTTGAGTCGCGCGACTACCTGCTGGCGGGCGTGTGCCAGCAGTGCCAGCCCCGCTAGCTACGCCACCGCTAAACAGCAGGCCCGCCGGAATAGTCTGGCGGGCCTGCTGCTGTTTGGCGGTAGTGTACCCTTAGTGGCCGCGGGCTAGCAGCGCAATGCCTATTACAATGCTGGCTAATCCCAGTGCCTGCGACCAGGAGAGGGCTTCACGCAGCACTACCAGGCCTAGCACCGCTGTCAGCAACACCGAGCCGCCCACAATTACGGGTGTACCCACGGACGAAGGCACCCCGCGGCTGAAGACTACAAACGTCAGGATTTCGGCCAGCCCTACCCCTAGCCCGGCCAGTACCGCCAGCCCCGCGCCCGTGGTCGTTACCTGCAGAGGCTGGCCTTTCAGGTGTAGCCATACCAGCCACAGTCCACCCAGGCTGGCCGCTACCAGCTGCAGAATAACGGCGCCCGCCGCAGCCGATACGTGGTCAGCGGCCAGCTTGATGAAGAAGTTGTAGCAGGCTAGACACAGAGCCGTCAGCAGGGCCAGAACAAGCCAGGGCATGCCTACTGCACGGTTAGCCGGGCCAGCAAATCCTGCTGTAGTTGCTGCCAGTTGGCCGCATCGGCTGATGCGGCCCAGCGGGCCTGTAGCGCGGAGCTTTTGAGTACCGCTTCCACGGCTTCCTGAGCCAGTTCGGCCAGTTCCTCGTCGGCATCCATGCCATTCACGGCCAAGGTCAGGCCCGGCAGGAAATCGGCGCCGGGGTGGCCGTGAATAGCCGCCACAATTTCGGCGGCGGCTAGGGCCTGGCTGGCTTCTTCCTCATCCAGTTCTTCTTCCGCTTCGGCGGCTGTGGCCAGCACCTCGTAGAGCAGGGCTTCGTTGGGGTTGCTGCGGAATTCCTCGGCTAAGTCAGCCGCGGCATCGTTATCAAAATTGTGGTAGTCCCAAGTGGCCATGTCTATTATATAAAAGTTCTGACAGTACAATGACTGCCAATCTATTTACTTACGGCAAGTGCTAGCGGCGGGGTGCCTCATGCGTGCCCAGGCAGTGCGTTTTCATCTGCCGGAAGGTATACTGGCACGTAGTTACACCCAGGGCAGGAAACCCGCGGGTAGTAATTGGCGCCACAGCTCCTTGGGGATCATCGACAACCTGAATGCCCCAGAATAAGCCTGGTCCGGAGCAGTATAGAGAGTGAGGCTAGAACCGGAGTTAGCCCGGAAAGTAGACTGACGTACGAGCCTTACGCCCCTATCAGCTACGCCAGCACCAACAAAACGGCCCTTGCTATTAGCTGCATCTTACTTAAACTTCTCTTTGAGCAGTTCCACCTCAATGGCGGGCGAAATTTTTTCGTAGAGCACATGATACGCGGCTGCGGTGATGGGCATATTCACCTGAAGCTTGCGGTTCATTTCGTAGATGCTTTTCACGGCGTAGTAGCCCTCGGCCACCATGTTCATTTCCATCTGGGCCGATTTGACGGAGTAGCCCCGGCCCACCATGTTGCCAAAGGTGCGGTTGCGCGAAAACTGCGAGTAAGCCGTTACCAGCAGGTCGCCGAGGTAGGCGGAGGCCGACAGGTCGCGGGGTTGGGGGTTCAGCGCGTGCACAAATCGGCGGATTTCTTGCACCGCGTTGCTGACCAGCACGGCCTGAAAGTTGTCGCCGTAGCCCAGGCCGTGGGCAATGCCGCAGGTCAGGGCAATGATGTTTTTCATCACGGCGCAGTACTCAATGCCGTCGAGGTCCTGGGCGGGGTTGGCCTTCACGTAGCGGTTGCGCAGCAGGCGGCTGAAGTCCTCGCCCAGTTCGGCATCCGGCGAGCCGATGGTCAGGTAGCTTTGCTTTTCCAGGGCCACCTCCTCGGCGTGGCAGGGGCCGGCCACTACCCCAGGCGGGTGTGGGGTAGCCGAAAACGCTCGGCCACGTAGTCGGTTACCAGCACGTTTTTGCCCGGAATCATACCCTTAATGGCGGAGATGATGCGCTTATTTTTCAGCGCATCCCGGTCGAGCTTATCCAGGGTGCTTTGCACGAAGGCGGCGGGCACGGCTAGCACCAGCCAATCAGCTTCGCGCACGGCCGCTTCTAGGTCGTTGGTGGGAAATACCCGGTCCAGATCATGCGCCACGGAGGAGAGGTAGCGGGGGTTGTGGCGGGTGCGCAGCAGGTGCTGCACGTCGTCCTTGCTGCGCATCCACCAGTGGACGCGGCTGCCATTTTCAGCGAGAATTTTGGTCAGCGCGGTGGCCCAAGAGCCGCCGCCAAGCATGGCTATTTTTTCCAAGGGTGGGAAAGTGGTGAGGTGGTGGGGCAGTGGTGAACGGGTAAGCTGGTGAACGGGTGCGTTGCTTGTTTTCTCTGCACTAAACCGCGCCTGGCAAACGGCAAACGCACCCGTTCACCAGCTCACCCGTTCACCGATACGTCAATCTTAGCCAAAAAAACTGAGAGGACCCCGCCGGGTGTAGCGGCAAAGTCCTCTCTGGAGGCGTTACGGGCTCAAGCTGAACGCTTAACCGGTTCGGCGTTATTTATTCCTCTTCGTCGGCTGGTTCTTCTTTTAAGGCCGCTTTATCCAAGGACTTGGCATCCTTGATAACCACGGCGGCCCCATCCTTCAGGGTTTTGGAAACGGCCCGGAAAGGCCCACTTACGACCTGGTCGCCGGCCTGAATACCGCTCACGATTTCCATGTTCTGAAAGTCGCTAATGCCAGTTTTGACGGGCGTCATTACCACTTTGCCGTTCCGAATCAGGAACACTACCTCCTGCACTTCTGGCTTGGCGCCTGCGGCCGGCGCCGGGGTTGCGCCCCCGCCCGAACCACCTCGACCTACGCGCACAACCGGGGTTCCCCCTTCTTGGGCCCCTCCGCCTGGGTGCTGTCCGAGCGGGTAGTCACGGCGGCCAGCGGCACGCTCAGCACGTTGGCTTTGCGGTTGGTAATAATGTCGACGGAGGCCGTCATGCCGGGCCGGAACGGGACGATGGTTCGGCCCTTCACTGTGCGCTGCAGCTGGCGGTACGACTCCGGCAGCAACCGGATGCGCACTTCAAACTCCGTAACGGCCTCGGCCGTGAGGGCGTCCTTGGCCGTGTTGGCAATGGCCGTCACCAGCCCGCGGAATTTCTGGTCCTGATTGGCGTAGCTGTCTACTTCCACGTCCACGGAGTCGCCCAGGTCCACGTTGATGATGTCGTTTTCGTTCACGCTCACCCGCACCTCCATGTTATTGAGGTTGGCGATGCGCATGATTTCGGTGCCCGCCATCTGGGTAGTACCTACTACCCGCTCGCCCTTCTTCACGTTGAGCTTGCTGATGGTCCCGCTCACGGGGGCGTAAATGGTGGTTTTATTCAGGTTTTTGCGGGCTTCCTCCAGGCTGGCCTGGGCGCTGCGTACGTTGCTCTGGGCCGCCCGGATGCTCTGGCGGGCCGAGTTGATTTCCTCCTGCGACGCTTCGTAGGCGGCCTTGCTGGCCTCGTAATCGGCCTGGGAAATCACCTTTTGCTTGTACAGGGAAGCGTTGCGGCGAAATGTCAGCTCCGTTTGGCGGGCGCTGGCCATCAGCTGCTGCAGCCGGGCTTGGGTCTGGCCCACGTTGGCGCGCTGGCTACCCACCACGGCGTTTTGCTGGTTTACCATGGCCTCGTAGTTATCCGGACGGATGCGCAGCAGCAGCTGACCTTTCTTCACGGAGTCGCCTTCGGCCACGTAGAGTTCGGTGATTTCCCCGGATACGTCGGGCGAAATCTTCACCTCAGTTTCGGGCTGTACCTTGCCCGAGGCACTTACCTTCTCCACAATGGTAGCCGGCGCCGCCTTGGCCGCCAGCACCTCCGTACCAGCAGGCTTGCCAATCAGGCCCTGCTTTTTTGCTACCAGCAAGCCCACCACCAGCACGGCCAGCACGGCGAGTAGGATGAACAGGGTGCGGTTTTTTTTCATGTTAAGGACGTAGGGTCGTAGGAACTAGGAGTCAGTGGTTGGTTGAAAGCTCGGCTGTTGCAAGCGGCGGGCGGGAAGCAGCCCACCACGGCGCGGCTACAGGCTAATGGGGCGGCCCTGATAGAAGTCGAGTACTTTCCGGCGGAAGATAAACTCGTACTTGGCCTGAATCATCGTGGACTCGGCGGCCGTCAGGTTGTTTTTGGCGATGTTAAACTCGGTGCCGTTGAGCAGGCCGTTGTTAAAGCGAATTTCGGCGTTGCGGTAGGCGGTGGTCAGCGCCTCCACCTGGCGGCGGGCAGAGAGGTAACGACGCTGGGCCGCAATGGCATCGGCGTAGGATTGCTGAATGCTCTGGCGCAGCTGCAGGCGCGTTTGCTCGGCGCGCAGCTCCTGCTGCTGAATATTGATTTGGGCCCGCTGCACGCCCGTACGAGTTTGCAGCCCGTTCAGAATGGGGATTTGCAGCGAGAACTGCAGGCTCTTACCCAGGTTGTCCTTCAGCTGACTGGTAAAGCCCGAGGGCAACAGCTCCGGAATAGCCTGCTTGGGCTGGAGCAGAAAGTACTGCGACGGCACCGGCTGCCCGCCCACGCCCGGCTGGAATACCGGCACGGCTACGGCCTCCGTAGAGTCGCCGTTAAACACCCGCGCCAGCCGCGAAGAAGAGAAACCAGTGAAAATTCCGGCCCCGAAGGCCAGGCGGGGGTAGTAGGCGCCGCGGGCAATGTCGAGGCTGCGTTGGGCGGAGCGCACGCGCAAGTCAGCGGCCTTAATTTCGGGTAGCAGGCTCTGGGCCGTCTGGTAGGTGCCGTCCGGGTCGGCGCTGAGCAGAGGCTCATCGTCGGGGTCGGCCAGGGGCGGCACTTCAATCTGGAAGCCCGTCGGCGAGGGTAGGTTCAGCAGCTGCGTCAGCGAGAGGCGGGCCAGGTCGCGCTGGTTTTGGGCCGTAATAACGTTCAGCTCGTCGGAGGCTAGTTGGGCCTGAATATCAAGCAGATTGCTTTCCGGAATGGCGCCGGCTTTGAGCAGCTTCTGGGTGCGCTCCACCTGGGCCTGAGTGCTGCTAACGCGCACCTCGTTTGTGCGCACCAGCTCCTCGGCCAGCACCAACTGCAGAAATGCCGAGGCCACGTTCAGGGCTAGGTCATTGCGCGACTTGTCAATATCGAGCAGGCTAGCCTCAGCGTCCAGGGCGTTGCGCTTCACGGTGTTGCGCAGCTGAAAGCCCGCAAATAGCGTTACCTGAGAGTTGGCCGAGAAGTTGTTGGAGCGAATCGTTTGGCTAACGAAGTCGTTGGTCAGCGGGTCAAGGCTGGTGCCGTAGTTCCAGGCCTGGGTACCGGAAAGGTTGGCCGTGGGCAGCAGAGCCGCCTGGCTCTGGCGCAGGGTAGCATTCTGCAGCGTAGAGGTAAGCTGCTGCTGGCGCACCGTAAGGTTGTTTTGCAGGGCGTAGTCGATGGACCGTTGCAGGGTCCAGGGGCCGGTAGGCACGGCGGGCGAAAGCGTGCCGGCCGGGGGTTGGGTCGGCGGCGTCTGGGCCAGTACCGGGCTCGTCAGCATACCCGCCGACATACTCATCAACAGCCAGTAAAAACGCTTCATAAAATCAGGAGTGTAGAGCTGATGGCCGGCTGATCGGCACCGAAGCCGGCCGCCCCAGTGGCCGGGGCCACTAAAGGTATTGATCTGCCCGCAGCAGTGCGCGGGGAAATCAACCAACCGGGCACCATAGGCGGTTAACCGGGCAGTTTGGGCCGTTAGTCGATGGTGGGAATATACGTGACACGGTGCACCCAGCGCAATTGCCGCAGGTAGTCTAGGGTAATGGGGCGCAGGCCGGAGTCTACTTCAATGAACTGCCGGGCCGCGTCGTTTTTGCCCTTACGCGAGACGAACATGGTGGCAATATTGCACTCATCGTGGGCAATGACGGAGGCAATAAAAGCAATGGAGCCCGGCACGTCGTCGGCATCAATGATGAGCGTGTGCAGAGAGGCCGAGAAGTCGGCCGGGAAGCCATCTACCTCCACAATGCGGATAACGCCCCCGCCCCGGCTCTGACCAATAACCTCGACGGCGTGGCCCGTGCGCTCATCGCGCAGCTGCAGCCGAATGGTGTTGGGGTGCATGGTGGAGGCATTGCCTACACCCTGAAAGGTGTACTGGAGCCCCGCTTCCTTGGCGTGGTCGAAAGCCTCCCGGATGCGCACGTCATCGGTGGGCATGCCCAGCAGGCCAGCCACAATGGCGCGGTCGGAGCCATGGCCCTCGTAGGTGCGGGCAAAGGAATTGTAGAACGTAATGGTGGCGTGGGTGGGGCTGCTGCCCAGGATGCGGATGGCCGCCCGCGCTATGCGCACTACCCCGGCCGTGTGCGAGGAGCTGGGCCCAATCATCACGGGCCCAATCATGTCGAAAATACTGGATTTCTCTGCCATTGCGTAAAGGTAGAAGATGAAGGGAATAGTAAGTGGGCGAGTTGCGTCATGGGGGGCGGTATCAAAACTATCCGCCCTCTCTTCTGTGACACACCCCCAAGTAGGACAAGACCTTGGTGCATGGTAGCATCAAAGTCCTGTCACGTTTCAAGGGGTAGCACTGCGCGAAGGAAGGATGGCCGCGCTCCGCTCGCCAGGACGCGGCTTACTACTTCACTCACCTCAGCGCCTTTTCCCATCTTTGCAGCGTAGCCCCCACTACTACCCCTTCCTTCCGCCCTTGCTCATGACCTCTCCGGAATCAGAATTTTCGCCGGCCGTGCTGGCCCAGCTACGCCGCCTGCAGGCGCGCTACGCCGCCGACGACCAGGATCTGGCCGCCTACCTCGAAGGCCTCTACCATACCCGCTACCTCGGTTACTGGGACTATATCCAGCTGGATGCCCTGCTGAGTTTGCAGCGCCCGCTCACTAACATTCCCGACGAGCGAATTTTCATCATCTACCACCAGATTACGGAGCTGTACTTTCAGCTCTGTCTCTGCGAATATGAGCAGCTAGGCGACCTGCAGCAGCCCACCGTAGAGGAAATCGTGCTGCGCGTGGGCCGCATCAACCGCTACTTCGAAAACCTGATCGACTCGTTTGATGTGATGGTCGATGGCATGGACAAGCAGCAGTTCCTGGAGTTCCGGATGGCCCTGATGCCGGCCTCGGGCTTTCAGAGCGTGCAGTACCGCATGATTGAGCTGGCCAGCACTTCCCTCAGCAACCTGGTACCGGAGGAGCGCCGCCGCCTGCTGGGCTCCGCCGCGGCCCACGACGAACTGATGGGCTGCATCTACTGGAAATCGGGGGCTACGGTGGTAGAAACCGGAGCCAAGGCGCTTACGCTCATTGAGTTCGAGAAAAAGTACGCCGACAAGCTGCTGGAACACTCCCGCCACTTTGAGGGCCGCAACGTGTGGGCCGTGGTGCAGCGCCTCCCCCCCGGCCCCACCGGCCAGCAGCACCCGCGCCTGCTGCGCCAGCTCAAGCAGCTGGATGTGTGCGTAAACGTGAACTGGCCCCTGATGCACTATAAATCGGCGGTGCGCTACCTGGAGCGCCGCCCCGAGGCCATTGCTGCTACCGGCGGCACCAACTGGAAGCAGTATCTGCCTCCCAAGTTTCAGCGCCGCATCTTCTACCCCAGCTCTGGACCGAGCAAGAGCTAGCCGACTGGGGCAAAGGCTGGGTGGAAAGCGTGCTAGGCAGCGAGTAACGAAAACCGCTACTCAGTTTTTCTTACAGGAGGACTATTCGGCTAAGTTTTTCGCAGATTTCAACCAAGTAGCAACACCAAAAAAAAGAGGCGCCACAACGTGTGGCGCCTCTTTTTTTTGGTGTTGCCGTCGTCAGGCGCTTACTTCACCGTGAAGCTGGCCTGGGCGTTTTCCCACGCCATAGTTACTACTCCGGCGTTGCTGGAGGAAATGGTGAACTGCTCAACTGGGGCGGCCGTTTTGGTGGGCGTTACCTTCACCCGCAGTGCATCCTGGGCGGCATCATACTTAAAGGCGCCCCACTGGTTGGCAGTTTTATTGAAGATGATAGTCCACTCCTGCTCCCCGGGAATGGTGAACAAGGCGTATTTGCCGGCGGGCAAGGTTTGGCCGTTAATGGTTACGGCTTGCTTGGCTTCGAAGGTGGTGGCCTCGTTGGCGCCCGTGCGCCAGACCTGCCCGTAGGGCACCAATTGCCCCCCAAAGGCTTTCCGTCCCTTCAGCGAGGGGCGGCTGTAATCGATGGTAAAGGTGGGGCCGGTAACGGTAGCCGGCGGGCTCGGGCGCTTGGATTTGTCCTCGGCGGGCTTTTGGGCAAAGGCGGGAGCCGCGAGTAGCAGCAGACACAGCCAGCTCAGGGCTAGTAGCAAACGAGCATGCAGGTTTTTCATGGGCAGGAAATAAAAGTGGCAGAGATACAAGAACAATCAGCCGGCTAAAATAGCAGCAGCCAGCAATTTATTATTAATATCCCCTTTGAAAATCAAGTACTTATCAAACCCAATTTCACTTACTGCCCGCCGCGGACCGTGAAGCGCACCTGCGTGCTTTCCCAGGCTAAGGTTACCTGTCCGGCCTTGTCGGCCGTAATGAGGAATTGCTCCACGGACTGGGCTGCGGGCTCGGGCCGGGCCTTCACCCGGAGCACGTCCTGAGCGGCGGCGTACTCATAGGCCCCCCACTGCGTAGCATCCTGGTTGAAGATGATGGTCCACTCCTTTTCGCCGGGAATGGTGAACAGGGCATACTTGCCCGCTGGCAGGGGTTGGCCCTGCACCAATACCGGTTGGTTTACGCTAAATGTAGTAGCCTCATTGGCACCCGTGCGCCAAACCTGCCCGTAGGGAACCAATCCGCCAAACACTTTGCGCTCCTTAGCGGAGGGGCGGCTGTAGCTAATTACAAACGTGGCCGTACCGGCAGTGGCCGTTACAGTGGCCGGAGGGCTAGGCCGCCGGGGTTTTTCTTCCGGATTTTTTTTGGGGGAACAAGCCGCAGCTCCTACCAGCAGTAGCAGCGTCAGCCGGGAATACAACCGCACGGGCGGATAAGCGTGGGACATGGAAAAGCGGAACAGAGTAGGAAAACCAGCGCTGCCCCCTGCGGTGGAACAGAGAAAGGCCAGGCAGAGCGGCACAGAGCAATAATTATACCTCAACTTGTACTACCGGGTTACTCGGGTATGCCAAATGGCTAGCACCGGGCCGGAGCGGGCCGCCTGCCGTGAGTTAAAAGGGTATTTTGCCAGCTCATGCCCCAGACAGACGGCGGGGAGCTGACTGATACACCCCGGGGCTGGTAAGTTATTCCTCCCGCATGCGGGAGGTAGCGCGGGTGTCGGGCATGCGCAGGTACACTACCAGCGAAAAGGCGGCGCAGCCGGTCACGTACCAGTAAAACCAGTTTTCCACGCCGTGGTCTTTGGCCAGCAAGGCCACGTATTCGGCCGAACCACCGAAGATGGCCACGGTCAGGGCGTAGGGCAGCCCCACACCCAGGGCCCGAATTTCGGTGGGAAACAGCTCAGCTTTCACCACTGAGTTAATGGAAGTGTAGCCGCTCACGATGACCAGCGCCACGAGCAGCAGCCCAAAGGCGGCGCCGGGCCCGTTGGCGCGGCCTAGGGCCGTAAGCAGCGGCACAGTTAGCAGCGTGGCTCCTACCCCAAAAAACAACAGTACCGGCCGCCGCCCCACCCGGTCGGAAATGGCGCCCAGCAGGGGCTGCAGCAGCATGGCTACCCCCAGGGCCCCGAAGGAAACCAGCGTGGCCTGGCCCTTGGTAAAGCCGGTAGTATTCACCAGAAACTTCTGCACATAGGTGGTAAAGGTGTAGAAAACCACCGTTCCGCCCAGGGTTAGGCCCACTACGGTCAGAATTTCGCGGGGGTGCTGAAGTAATACCCGCAGCTGGCTGGGCCGCTGGGGCTGGCCGGTAGCCGGGGCGGTTTGCCGGGTGAAAGCATCGGTTTCTTCCATGCTGCGGCGCAGGTACAGGGCCACCAGGGCGGCTATGGCCCCCAGGGCAAACGGCACCCGCCAGCCCCAGGCGTACATTTCCGCCGGGGTAAGCCACTGCTGCAATCCTAGCTGCACCAGCAAGGCCAGCAGTTGCCCGGCAATCAGGGTTACGTACTGAAAGCTGGAGAAAAAGCCCCGGTTGCGCTGGTCGGCCATTTCGCTTAGGTAGGTAGCCGAGGTACCGTACTCCCCGCCCACGCTCAGGCCTTGCAGCAGCCGCGCTACCACCAGCAGCACGGGCGCAGCTACCCCAATCTGGCTATAGGAGGGCGTAAGAGCAATCAGCAACGAGCCGCCGCACATGAGCAGCACCGAGGCCAGCAGGGCGGCTTTGCGGCCGGCGCGGTCAGCATACACCCCCATCAGCCAGCCCCCGAGCGGACGCATTAGAAACCCCACCGCGAAAATGGCCGCCGAGTTGAGCAGCTGGGCCGTCAGGTTGCCTTTGGGGAAAAAGGCCGGGGCGAAATACAGAGCAAACGCGGAGTACACGTACCAATCGTACCACTCCACCAGGTTGCCCACCGAGCCGCTGAAAATGGAGCGGATGCGGGAAGCCATGGTGCGCGGAGCAGCGGGCGGAAGCTGAGGCATAGAAGCGGGGCAGAAAACCAGGAAGGCGCGCAAAATAGCGGAAGTGCCCGGAAGCCGGCGGTTCTGCTACCTTTGGCGCTTCGTTCTTTGGCGGTATTTTCCAGTCAGACGAGCGGCAGGTTGCCCGTCCCCGGTGGGGGTAGGCATGAAAAGGGAACCGGGTGCAACTCCCGGAAAGACGCGCTACTGTAAGTGCCCGCCGCCACGCCTGGCGGCAGATGCTTCCCACGTAACCCATTGCCCACGCCTACGCGGCGGGTGAGAAGGGCGGGAAGCATGGCACAAGTCAGGAGACCTGCCCGCCGCTTTTGTTGATAAGGCTCCTTCGCGACTTGAGGACCCTTGTCGGGTGCTGCGGCGTGGGGCCAGTGGGCAGAAGGCGTGGGCTTTCTACCTGGGCGCGGGGCGTAGTAATTCGATGAAGGTAGTATGGTGAAACAAGGGCCAGGAAAAGCGGCCAGAACGCTGCTACACCCGTTTTTTCACCTACCCTTGCTTGCCATGCTACCGCTCGAAGAAAAAATCAGCCGCGCCGAAACGCGCATTTTCAAGGCCGTATTTCCCAACACCACCAACCACTACGACACCCTGTTCGGAGGCACTACCCTGCACCTCATGGACGAAGTAGCCTTTATTACGGCCACCCGGTTCAGTCGCCTCAAAATGGTGACCGTGTCGTCTGACAAAGTCGACTTTACCCACCCCATTCCCGGCGGCACGCTGGTGGAGCTGATCGGGCGCGTGGAGCACGTGGGCAACACCAGCCTGAAGGTGCGCGTGGAGCTGTTCGTGGAGCAGATGTACTCCGAGGAGCGCCACCGGGCCGTGTCGGGGCTGTTCACGTTTGTGGCCATCGATGAGCATAAACGACCCGTACGTATTCTGGGGCCCGCTGCTGTCGTATAGATGAATAGCTATTTTTAGAGCTTCAACAAACTAACTATATGACGGTTACACTCTATGGCTGGATTTTTCCCAGAGCCGTCCGAACCTTTCTGCGCGCTTTCAAGGTTTAACAGGCCTCTCCTCCCTATCACGTTGATATGGCACCCGACCCCACTACACTCCTGAAATGAATTCTCGCCTGGAACAGTCGTTTCGGGAAGCGGACCTGGCCCGCGAAGAACTAACTGACTCTATGGCAAACTCTGTGGCCGCGAACTGCGACCTACTCCACCACGGCCTGGTAAGCGCCAAAGGATTGGAAGTCACGACGGAAATGTACCGTCACCTACTCGGCCAGCTCCTACGCCACCCCTCCGGCGAAGTCCGCACCCAGGCCTTGACGCTGTTTAATGAGGCCATGGAAAAATTCTGGCCCCGCCTGCAGAATACTACCCCGCCCCCGGCGGCGGGCACTAGGCGCACCCCGCCCCCGAGCAGCCTCAGGCCTTGCGGAACCTAAAATGGATTCCGCAAGGCCTGAGGCTGTTTTTAGCTGCGTATCTTTGCGCTTCGTTACCCCTGTTACCGGTTCAAAGGCTAACTCCCTTTCACCCTTTTTATGAGTGAGAAACAAGAAATTGAGCTACTGCTCCCGCCGGAGGTAGCCTACGACGAGCTGGCCCGCTACCGCGCCCTCCTCGATGCCGCGGGCCTAATACCCGGCCAAGCCGATTTTGTGCATCTGCGCAAGCGCTCCATTGATGCGCGCGGCCGCCAGCCCCTGGTGCGCCTACGCGCCGACATCTACCAAACGCCCCCGCCCACGGACCTGTTCGGCCCCTGGTTTCAGTACCCGGACGTAAGCCGGGCCCGCCGCTCTGTCATCATCGTGGGGGCCGGGCCAGCCGGGCTATTTGCCGCTTTGCGGGCCATTGAGCTGGGTATCCGGCCGATTGTGGTGGAGCGGGGCAAAGATGTGCGCACCCGCCGCCGCGACCTGGCCGCCCTGAACAAGGAGCACGTAGTCAACCCTGATTCCAACTACTGCTTCGGCGAAGGCGGGGCCGGCACCTACTCCGACGGCAAGCTCTACACCCGCTCCACCAAGCGCGGCGACATCCAGCGCATCCTGCGCCTGCTGGTGCAGCACGGCGCTACCCCCGATATTCTGGTGGATGCCCACCCGCACATTGGCACCAACAAGCTGCCCTACGTGGTGGCGGCCCTACGCGAGAGTGTGCGTCAGGCCGGCGGGGAGGTTCACTTTGATACGCGGGTCGATGACCTCATCCTGGAAAACAACCGCCTGCGCGGGGTAGTAACGGCTACTGGCCAGGCTCTGGAAGCCGACGCCGTAATTCTGGCCACCGGCCACTCGGCCCGCGACATCTACGAGCTGCTGCACCGCCGGGGCGTGCTGATCGAAGCCAAGCCCTTTGCCCTGGGCGTGCGCGTGGAGCACCCCCAGGCCCTCATCGACCAAGCTCAGTACCGCCGCCAAGACCGGGGTGTGCTGCCCGCCGCCTCCTACGCGCTGGTGCACCAAACCCAGTGGAAAAACCAGCAGCGGGGCGTATTCTCGTTTTGCATGTGCCCCGGCGGCTTTATTGTGCCGGCCGCTACCTCGCCCGGCGAGGTGGTAGTAAACGGCATGAGCCCCAGCCGCCGCGACTCGCGCTTTGCCAACTCGGGCATTGTGGCGGCCGTGGAGTTGGAGGACATGGACGTGCGCCAGCACGGGGCCCTGGCCGGCTTGCGGTTTCAGCAGGAAATTGAGCAACGCGCCTGCCGCCTAGCCGGCAACACCCAACTGGCCCCCGCCCAGCGCCTCGGCGACTTCCTGAAAAGCAAGGTGTCGCCAGAGCTGCTGGAAACCAGCTACCAGCCTGGCCTCGTGTCGGTGCCCATGGATCAGGTGGTGGGGCCAGCTTTGGCCGAACGCCTGCGCCAGGGTTTTCAGAACTTCGGCCGCAAGATTCCGGGCTACGCTACCAACCTGGCCCAGATTGTGGGGGTGGAAAGCCGCACCTCCTCGCCCGTGCGCATCCCCCGCGACCGGGACACGCTGGAACACCCCGAGGTGCGCGGCCTCTTTCCCTGCGGCGAGGGCGCGGGCTACGCCGGCGGCATCGTGTCGGCAGCCATGGATGGGGAACGGTGCGCGGAAGCAGCGTTTGCGGCCGTTAGCCGTTAGCCGTTAGCCGTTAGCCGTTAGCCGTTAGCCGTTGCCGACGGCAGCTTACGCACAAGGTTTTGCGTACACGCTTTTATTGTATTGTTTTCACTTCACACGCTAGCTAACAGCCACTAGCTGATGGCGTACTGCTTATGAAAAAGACCCTCGTTCTTGGGGCTACGGATAACCCCTCCCGCTACGCTTATCGCGCCGTTCACCAACTTAAAAACCATGGGCACGAGGTAGTACCCGTGGGGATTCGTAAGGGCCAGGTAGCCGGCCTCAACATTCAGACTGACCGCCCCGCTGCTACCGACGTGGACACGGTGACGCTTTACGTAGGCCCGCAAAACCAGCCCGGCTGGTACGACTATATCCTGGACCTCAACCCCAAACGCATCATTTTCAACCCCGGCACTGAAAACCCGGAGCTGGAAGAGCTGGCCCAGCAGCGCGGTATCCGCACGGAAGAAGCCTGCACCTTGGTGATGCTGAGCGTAGGCAATTATTAGGCGCGTTCTGGGTGGCATAATGACCATTTAGTCTCCTGCTTTATACCCTACATCCACGAGCCCTTACTTCCAGCCCGGAGGTAGGGGCTTGTTCTGTTTCAGGCGGTAGCACTGCGGGAAAGACGGTTGAGGGTGTTATAGCTTCTCGCTAAGAATCCTCTCCATCTTCCCCATAAAAAATTCTTGCTTACCCAGGCAACCCCTACCTTCCCGTCTCCATCTAGCCCTCAAACGCCTCGCTCTGATCTGAACTTTACGCCTCCTTCCGTGACTGACGCCGACCTCATTGCCGCCTGCCGCCAAGGTAGCAGTCGGGCCCAAAAGCAGCTCTATGAGCGGTTTGCGGGACTGATGCTGGGCGTGTGCCTGCGCTACCTGCGGCGGCGCGAAGATGCCGAGGAGGCCCTGATTGTGGGGTTTACCAAGGTGTTCCGGGCCCTGGATCAGTACCGGCACGAGGGGTCGTTTGAAGGCTGGATTCGGCGCATCGTCGTGAATGAGGCCCTCGGGATGTTGCGGCGCAAAGAGCCCCTGCACCTAGCCATCGACGACCTGACCTACGACACGCCGACTACCCCCGCCGAAGCGGAAAGTCGCCTCAACGCCGACGATATGCTGGCCCTGCTAGCCGAGCTGCCCGCCGGCTACCGCACGGTTTTCAACTTGTACGCCCTGGAGGGCTACACTCACCCCGAAATCGGCGAGCTGCTCGGTATTTCGGAGGGCACCAGTAAATCGCAGCTCAGTAAGGCCCGGGCCATGCTCCAGCGCCGCCTCGCGGTAGCCAACGCGCAAGCCCAACCGGCCGCCTCCACCTCCTCACCGAAAGAATTGTATGCAGTCGGAAGATATTGATAAGCTGTTCCGCGACCGGCTTGCGGATCACGCTCCTACCCCACCCGCTTTTGTCTGGGCCGAAATTGAGGCCGAGATGCAGCCCCGCCGCAAGCGCCCCGTGTTGTGGCTGGCCGCCGCGGCCGTGGCCCTGCTTACCCTGCTGGGCGGGGCCTGGTGGGTACTGACGGGCAGTAATCCCAGTCGCCCCGGCACCCCGCAGATGGCTGCTGCCACGCCCCGTCCGGCGGCACCTGCTACCTCTAAACAAGCAGAAAATAATTCCTCCTCTCAGGCAACCGCTCCCCTGGTTTTCCCATCTAGCCCCTCAGAAGCCCCGGCCAATAAGCCAGCCGTTGTAGTGGCCACTGCAACTCCCTCCCAGCAAGCCCGGTCTCGGGGTGTACAACCAGACCCCGCTGCTGCGAGCCGCCGGCCCGCCCGGCCCCGCGCTTCTACCCCGGCCGCAGCGCGCCAGCTAGCCCTGGCTAATGCTCCGGCTCCCACCCCGAGCCGCCCGACGCTCCCTGAGCCAACGCCCGACCCGGAGCTGGACCGGCCTACTACCTTACCCGCGGCCACAGTGGCCCTTACCGGCCCCATTGAAGTAGAAGTGCGGCCCGCGGCACCTGCTTCAGCCGTTGCCGCTGCGCCCACCCACCGCCCCCGCCTGACTTCCCTGCTCCGGCAGGCCCGCAATGCCGTGAAGGGCGAGCGGGTCAGCCTAACCGATGCTGGGCTGCCTGAAACGGTGACGGTGCAAGCCCGGGTAGCCGGCCACACGCTTACCAAGACCATCCAACTCTAACTCTCCCGCTTTTCGCGCCTTTTCTTATGAAACGATTTTTTGCTCTCCTCGCCTTCTTGCTGCTGACGCTGACTACGGCCAGCACCGCCCGGGCCGCAGGCCACCCCGGCAACGACGACACCATCCTCGTTAAGCTGCCCAACCAAGCCACCATGACGCTCTACGTCAAGGACAAGGCCCAGCTTCGGCAGATGCGCCAGTACAAGCTCGACTCCCTGATTGTGCTGCTTGACGCCTACATCACCCAGGCCGAAGCGGCGGGCAAGAACTCCAAATCGGAGCAGGTAACCCTGGAGTTTTACCCGGCTAAGGAGCAGCCCGGCAAGCAGGTACCCGAACAAATCCGGATTACGGTACGCAACCAAGGGCCCGGCAATCAAAATAAGTCGGCCGACCGGGTGGATGTGGTGCTGGGGCGCGCCTTTGGGGTGACGGTTTACGACAAGCCTGATGATAAGGAAGGCGTGTCCGTTCGCATCAGCTCCACACCAGATTCGGTGAAGGAAGCCCAGCGCAAGGCCCGGCAGGAGGAGCGGAACAACCGCGCCGTACACAGCAACTTCAACATTGACCTGGGTCTGAACACGCTGGTAAACCGCGAAACCCCAGTAGGCGGCCAGGATTTCGACCTGCGCCCCATTGGCTCGCGCTACCTGAGCCTGAATTGGCATTACGACATCCGCGTGGGTAAGAAAGGCTCGCCCCTGCACCTGCTCACCGGTCCGGAGCTGGCTTTTAACAACTACATGCTCGACAAGAACTTGCAGTTTATAGAGTCCGGCAACCGCACTGTTGTGGCCCTAGATGCCACCAACCCCGACCGGGAACTGCAGAAAAGCAAGTTGGCCGTTTCCACCATCAATCTGCCGCTGGTGGCCGTGCTGGACTTTAAGAACAAAAAGGGCCGCGACGCCTTCCGCATTGGGGCCGGCGGGTTCGTGGGCTACCGTCTGGGTTCCCATACCAAAATCAAGTACGAAGACAACGGCAACACCAAAAAGGACAAGGACCGCGGCTCCTACAACCTAGCCGACTTCCAATATGGCTTGCAAGGCACCATCGGCATCCGCGGCCTCGACCTCTTCGCCAAGTACAACCTCAACGAAACGTTCAAGAATAACCGCGGCCCCCAAGCCCAAACCCTCAGCTTCGGCGTATCGCTGCTGCAATAGTGAGGTGATGAATAAGTGAGGTGTCATGGTGAGGGTACGAAGCCATCCTTCCTCTCATTTGCTCAACCTCTAAGAATGTGAAAGCCCCTACTGCCAGCACGGACAGTAAGGGCTTTCACATTTCTAGGGGAAGCATTTTGGTCAGGAAGGATGGCTTCGGTACCCTCGCCATGACACCACTTCACTCACTTACTCACCGTATGCCGGTAAAAATTATCGAGCAGGATGGCGGCGGACACGGCTACGTTGAGGCTTTCGGCCTGGCCGCGGCCAGGGATGTGCAGGCGCTGGGTCAGGCAGGCTTCTACGGGGGGCGTGAGGCCGTGACTTTCGCTACCCATGACCAGCACGCCGGTGGGCTGCAAGGTCAGGCGGTGCACGTTGTCGCCGTGCAGGTCGGCGCCGTAAACGGGCAGCTCGGAGGGTAGGCTGCTGAGCCAAGCAGGCAGCTCGCGCTGCCAGACGGGTACGCGGGTAAACGAGCCCATGGTGGCCGACACGGTTTTAGGTGCCCAGGGGTCGGCGCAGGTTTCGGAGCAGATGACCCCGGCCAGCCCGTACCAGTCGGCCAGCCGGATGAGGGTGCCCACGTTGCCCGGGTCGCGCACTTCGTCCAGGGCCAGAAAAAGCTGTCCGGCGGTGGGTTGCAGGGGCTTTTCCTGGGGTAGCTGGGCCACGGCCAGGGCCGTGTTGTTGGTGCTGAGTGTGCCCAAGCGGGTGAGCTCCTCCTCCGACACTACATCGACGGGTAGGCCCGCCGGAATATCTGGCCGGATTTTCTCAGCGAATTCAGACGTAACCACGAGCCGTTCCGTTAGAATCCCGGAACTTAGCAGCTCCCGTACGCTTTTGCCCCCTTCCACCAGGAAGGCGCCGTGCCGGAGTCGGTACTTCTTCAGGTGCAGCGCGTGCACGTATTTCGCTACTGCTTTTGAAATCATATTCGCAGATTAACGGTAGGCCCTCCAGGTGGGGGCTCTGGTCAGGAAAAAACTTCACTCGTCTGGCGCTGAGCAGCTTGCTGGTAGCGGGCGGGGTGAGCGGCTGCTCGCCCCTGCGCCTGCTTAAGCCCGGCCAGCGCCTGCTGAGCCGCGTGAAGGTGGAAGGCACGGAAAAGGCCGATGCCGAGCGCTTGCAAACTTTGGTGCAGCAGAAGCCCAACAGTACGTTTCCGCTGCCAAAGGTAGCCATCTACCAGCTAGGCCGCTCGTTTTATAACGCCGAGCGCATCCAGCGCAAGCTCCAGGAAGACCGCACCCACTACGACCAGCTGATCAAGGCCGCCGGCACCGACTCGGCGGAAGTAGGCAAGCTGCTCACCAAGCGCGAGCGGCACACCCGCCGCCATCAGCTGGCCCTGGACAAGGGCAACGCCGTGATGCGCCTGGGCGAGCCCCCGGTTATCTACGATTCGTCGCTGACGGCTACTTCCGTAGACCAGCTCGGGATTTTTCTGAAGTCCAAGGGCTTCTTCCGCAGCTCGGTTTCGGCCACGGATACCGTGCCGACCCGGATGTTCTCGCCCCTGCGCATTTTTACTCTCCGCTCCCCCTTCCACGCTGACTCCCAGCGCGTGACGGTGACTTACCGCATTCAGGAGGGGCCGGCGTTTCGTTACTCCCAACTCGATTACGACATTGCCGACACGGCCATTTCCCGGCGCGTGCTGCTGAGTCAGCCCCAGAGCCTGCTGCGGGTGGGTGACCAGTACGATGAGGAGCAAATCGGGGCTGAGCGCAGCCGGTTAGAAAACCTGCTAAAAAACCAGGGCTTCTACGATTTCCGCTCCCAGTATATTACCCTGGAGGCCGATACCAGCTTTGCCCCCACCACCGTGCGTCTGCGCACAATGGTAGCCAAACCTACCCGTGGGGAGCAGCACCGCCTGTACACGGTGCGGCGGGTAAACTTTATAGCCGATGCGGGCCTGGTGCGCTTCGGCCAGCAGCGCGATACCATCATTCGCGACTCGGTGTACTACCTGGCCTACCAGCACAAGTTCAGCACCAAGGCCCTGGACCTGAAACTGGCCGTGCGCCCCGGCGACGCCTACAGCCTGAGCAACACCCAGCTGACCCAGCGCCAGCTCTCGGGCCTGGATATGTTCCGCTTCAGCACCGTAACCTACCGGCGGGTGCGCGGTCCGGAGGCCCCAGCTGACTCGGCCCGGGGCCTGCTCGATGCCACCGTCAATGCCTCGCCGGCCAAGAAATTTCAGGAAACCTCCGAGTTCGGGGCTACCTCCGTGGCCGAGCGGATTGGGCCTTTTGGCAACGTGCGCCTCAAGGTGCGCAACGTGTTCGGTGGAGCCGAAATTCTGGAGTTTGGCCTGCGGGCGGGCTTCGAAGGCCAGTATAGCCTAACCGGCCCAATTGAGGACGTAACCGACCGGCAGAGCGTGCTCACTACCCAGCTGGGAGCCAACGTGAACCTGGTGCTGCCGCAGTTTCTGGTGCCGTGGCGGGCCAACCGCTTCCTCAGCCAGTACAACCCGCGCACCCGTTTCAACGCCACCTACACGTACGTATACCGCCCGGAATACACCCGCACCAACGCCGAGGGCACCTTTGACTACATCTGGCAGCGCTCCGCGTTTCACCAGTTTGTGCTGACGCCCGTGGACGTGAGCATCATCCGCACCGCTGATGTGAACGAGCAGTTTGCTACCATTCTGCAGAACCTGCTGATTCAGCAGGGCTCCCCGTTGTACCGCAGCTTCGATAACCTGTTTATTCCCAGCTTCAACGCTACCTCCCTTTATAATTCCAACGATTTCAACCAAACTCGCGACGGATATTACCTACGCCTGTTCGGGGAGCTAGGCGGCCTCACGCGCAGCCTCTACCAAAAGGAGCCGCTGATTAATAACCAGGATAACCCCAAGGCCAACCGGCTGAAAACCTACGACTTCGCCAAGTTCACGGCTGATTACCGCCGCTATTATAAGCTGGGCCCCAACTCCTACTTTGTGTACCGGCTGGCGGCGGGCGCCGCTACGGCCCTCACCTCCACCCGCATCGTAACTAGAGACGAAACTGGGGCGACGGTAGGCGATGAAACTGCTTACCTGATTCCCTACGACAAGTACCTGTTTGCGGGCGGTAGCTCCAGCGTGCGGGCCTGGAAACCGCGCCGCCTGGGTCCGGGCTCCGCTACGCAATACAAATACGATCCTGCACAGCCAGATTCGCTTCTGAAAGTCAACGGGCGGCCCGTACGAGACTATAATCTAGAGCAACCGGGCGAGCTGCTGCTGGAGGGCAACGTAGAGTTTCGCTTTCCTCTCTACAGCTTTATTAAAGGGGCGGTGTTTACGGACTTTGGCAACGTTTGGACCCTGCGCAGCCAGCCTATTAACCCGAACCAGACGCCGGCACAACAAGAAGAGCAGCGTAAACGTCAGCAGCAATCCACTTTTCGTTTCAACAACTTCTACCGGCAGTTTGCGGTGGGTTCTGGCATCGGCTTCCGCTTTGATTTTACCTTCCTAATCTTACGTCTGGACGTGGCTACGAAAGTGTACGACCCGACCGCGCCCGGCAGCAAGTGGGCCATCCGCAAGTTCAGCTTGGCGGAGGACCAAACCGCCTTTAACCTTGGCATCGGCTACCCCTTCTAATCGTGAATGGGTAAAGGAGTGACTAAGTGAGTTAAAAACTGAGCACCCACATAAAAAGCCCGTCATCCTGCGCGTTGCGCAGGATGACGGGCTTTTTAACTCACTAGTTTACCATTTTACCTAATACCCTAGTAGCTCACCTAGAGTGGCGGCTACTTTGTCGGGGTTGGGCAGCATTTGCTTTTCCAGCTCCACGTTGAGGGCAATGGCGGGCAGGTTGGCGGCACCGAGGGTGAACACGGGGGCATCGAGCTGCTGGAAGCAGTGGCGCTGAATGCGGCCGGCCAGGCTCTCGGCAAAGGAGTTCAGCAAGGGCTCCTCAGTGAGCACCAGGGCTTTGCCGTGGCGGCGCACGGCGGCCTGCACGGCCTCCCAATCCAGAGGGTTGAGGGTGCGCAGGTCCAGGATTTCAACTTGGCCCGGGAACTGCTTGCTGGCCGTTTTGGCCCAGTGCACGCCCATGCCGTAGGTAATGACCACGCAGGTTTCGCCCTGGCGCAGCTTGGTGGCGTCTGCTTCCTGGGCCACGGCGGCTTTGCCCAGGGGAATGACGTAGCCCGCTTCGGGCTCCACGGTTTTGGCGTCTTCGGTGCCAGGAACTTTGCTCCAGTACAGGCCTTTGTGCTCCAGCAGCACCACGGGGTTGGGGTCGAGGAAGGCGGCGCGCAGCAGGCCCTTCATGTCGGCGGCGTTGCTGGGGTATACCACCTTAATGCCCCGGATGGTGAGCAGGGTGCTTTCTACGGAGCCCGAGTGGTAGGGCCCCCCCCACCGTAGGCGCCCACCGGCACCCGAATCAGGCTTTGCACCGGAAACTTGCCGTTGGAGAGGTAGCAGGATTTGCTTAATTCCTCCACCAGCTGGTTCAGGCCGGGCCAGATGTAGTCGGCAAACTGAATTTCGACAATGGCTTTGGCCCCCACGGCGCTCATGCCGGCGGTGCTACCCACAATGTAGGCCTCCTGAATGGGCGTGTTAAACACGCGGGCGTCGCCGTACTTTTTGGCCAGCAGGGCCGCCTCCCGGAACACGCCGCCCAGCTCGCCGCCCACATCTTGGCCATAGAACAAGGCCTCCGGAAATTCGCGCAGAATGTCATCTACCGCGTGCAGGGCCGCATCCACCATCAGGGCTTTGTCGGCGCCGGCGGGACTGCGCTGCCCGGTTTCCTTTGTCACGGCCGGCGGAGCAAACTCGTGGTCGGCGAAGGTAGCCGGGTCGGGATTGGGTGCGGCCAAGGCCCGCTCGTAGTCGGCCTGCACGGTAGCGCGGGCTTCGGCCCCCAGCTCCTGCAAGTCGGCTTCCTCGAAACCCAGTTCCAGGAGTTGCTGATGAAAGCGGGGCAGCGGATCCTGGAGGGTATGCTGGGCGAGGTTGTCGCCGCGGTACCACTCCCGACGCACGCCGCTGGTGTGGTGGCCCAGTAGCGGGCACTTGGCGTGCACCAGCACCGGCCCGCGCCGCTGGCGCACGTAGTCAGTGGCCTGCTGCATACCGGCGTAGCTAGCCAGAAAATCGGCCCCATCGAACTGCAAGCGGTGCAGCCCTTTAAAGCCGGCGGCAAATTCGTAGGCATCCATGGCGCGCATTTCCCGGCTAGTGGCCGAAATGCCCCAGTCGTTGTCCTGCACCAGATAGATAATGGGTAACTGGTGCAGCACGGCCATTTGCAGGGCCTCGGCTACCTCGCCCTCCGTCATGGCCCGTCGCCGATGGAACATAGCACCACGGGCGGCATAGCGGGGGTAGCCACGGCCGAGCCTGAGCCCACTGGCGGCAGCCCCTGCCCTTCCAAGTACTTGATGCCGTGCGCCATACCGGTAGCCGGAATGGCCTGCATGCCGGTGGCAGAGCTTTGGTGCGGGATGGTAGCCACGCCCGCCCGGCGCAGGGAGGGGTGACTATAGTAGGTGCGGCCACCCGAGAAAGGGTCGTCGCGCTTGGCCATGAGCTGGAGCATCAGCTCGTAAGGCTCCAGGCCCAGGCCCAACAGCAAGGCGTCGTCGCGGTAGTAGGGCGCGGCGTAGTCGTGGGGCGTGAGGTGGAAGGCGGCGGCCAGCTGAATGGCCTCGTGGCCGCGGGCCGTGGCGTGCACGTAGCGGGCCGTAATGGCCTTGTTTTCTTCGTAGAGGCGGGCCAGCTCATCGGCCGTGCGCATCAGGCGGTAGGCCCGGCGCAGGGTGTCGCGGCCCGGGCGGGCAGTCGTGAAGTCGGATTCCAGGGTCGGGGCGGGTTGCGAGAACATGGATGGGGGTGGGTTTACCGGCGAAATTACGCAATGAATAAGTGGCAGGAAGAATTCCCGGCGGGGTTTCACCACGTGGGCGCAGGCATTTTCCCTCTTGGCCTTCTACCTTCGCTGCATGCTTGCTTCTCTTACCCTCTCGGCCGCTACGGAAACCGATCTGCCCGACCTGCTCCTGCTGGTGAACCGCGCCTACCGCGGTGACGCCTCCCACCAGGGCTGGACCACGGAGGCCCACTTGCTGGATGGGCAGCGCACCGACGCCGAGGATGTGCGGGAGCTGCTGCAGGCGCCGGGCGCTACCTTTCTGCTGGCCCGCAGCCCGAAGGCCAATTGCTGGGCAGCGTATACCTGAAGGCCCAAATGCCCGACCTCTACCTGGGTATGCTCTCCGTGGAGCCGGCCCAGCAAGCCCGTGGCCTAGGCAAATTCTTGCTCAGGGCCGCCGAGAGCCACGCCCGGCAACTGGGCTGCACCAGTATCCTGATTTCGGTGATTTCCGTGCGCGACGAGCTGCTGGCCTGGTACGAGCGCCACGGCTTCCGGCGCACCGGCGAAACCGCGGCTTTCCCCACCGATACCCGTTTTGGCATTCCGCGCCAGCAGCTGGATCTGCTGTTGCTGCGCAAGCCGCTGAGTGAGGAGTAAGGGCCGTTTTGCTGCACTATTACACGTTGTTCTATCAACTGTGTTCCCTTTGATGCATGTGAGAAATAATCATGTAGAAGTAAGCTTGGAGATTCGTGACTTCGATGATATTTCACTTGAAGAACTTAGCGCTATTTTGGGTATACAACCGAGCAAGTTTTATCGAAAAGGAGAAAAAACAGGTTCAAGCGCTATCAAGTCTCCTATAAATCGATGGCTAGTCCACGCCTACACGGACCAAAAACCATTGCCTGACTTTGAAGAACAGATGGATACGTTACTAGCAATAGTAACAGCCCGGCAAGAAGCTTTCATTGCACTCTGCCACCGATATACCTGTGAAATTAAATGCGCAGTGAATATTTATTTCCGCAATGGAGAAAGTATTCCCAGCGTCCATTTGGAAAGTCGCCACCGCGACCTGCTGCATTTGCTGCGGGCTGAATTTGATGTAGACATATATTGCTTTTCGAAGCATCAACCTAGGCTGAGAGGATAGCTTGTCTTCTCTCATTCCCAGTATCCTTCTAAAACGCGAGCTTTCCAAACGCGGCATAACTCCTACCTTTGCGGCCTAAAAATTGCAACGGTCCTACCTCCTATTTTAGGTTGGTTGGCCGTAATGGTCCGCGCCAGTTTCCTAAGCATGCACAGCTCCCCATTAGCCTTTCCTACCCCACGTCCCAGCCGCGCTTCCGCGACACGGTGGAGCAGTGGATGCGTCAGTTTCAGGACTGGCTTTGCCACCAACTCGAAGCCGCCGATGGCCTGGGCCGGTTCCGGGAAGATGCCTGGCAGCATCACAGCGGCGGGGGCGGCCGCTCCCGGGTGCTCACCGGGGGCCACATCATTGAGAAAGGCGGGGTGAATTTTTCGGCCGTGGAGGGCACCATGAGCGAGCAGGCCGCCCGCGTGCTGCTCATGCCCGACCCCAGCTACTTTGCCACCGGCGTTTCAGTAGTGCAGCACCCGCGCAGCCCCGAGTGCCCATTTCGCACATGAACGTGCGCTACTTCGAGTCGGCCACTGGCGAAGCCTGGTTTGGCGGTGGGCTGGATTTGACCCCGATTTACGTGGATGAGGAGCAGGCCCGTTGGTTTCACCAGCAAATTGCTG
The DNA here is from genome assembly GCF_022919335.1 of Hymenobacter sp. 5516J-16. Classification (NCBI taxonomy): domain Bacteria; kingdom Pseudomonadati; phylum Bacteroidota; class Cytophagia; order Cytophagales; family Hymenobacteraceae; genus Hymenobacter; species Hymenobacter sp. 5516J-16. The sequence goes on from NZ_CP095058.1 coordinate 153,482, forward strand.
CGGTCTGTGCCCAGCACCACCCCACCTATTACCCCCGCTTCAAGCAGTGGGCCGATGAATACTTCTTTATCCCGCATCGCCAGGAAACCCGCGGTATCGGGGCATTTTCTTCGACCGGCTTGTTGTGGGTAAGGAAGCGGAGGCCGAGGCCCTGTTTGCCTTCGTGCGGGCTGTGGGCGAAGTGTACGGTCGCACCTACGTGGAGCTGCTGCGCCGCAACGCGGCACTACCCTTCACCGAGCAGCAGAAGCAGTGGCAGCTGGTGCGCCGGGGCCGCTACGCCGAGTTTAACCTGGCCATTGACCGGGGCACGCGCTTTGGGCTGGAAACCGGGGGCCGCACCGAAAGCATCCTGATGAGCTTGCCGCCCCAATGTGAGTGGCACTACAACCTCCAACCCGAGCCCGGCTCGCCCGAGGCCGCTACCCAACAGTGGCTGCGCCAAGGCGTTGACTGGCTACCTCAGCCGCCCCCTGCCGCTTGATCGAACGCCTGCAAGCCCTGGACCGTTGGCTGCTACTAGGTGCCAACTCCCACCACACGCCCAAGCTGGATGCGTGGATGATTTTCTTCTCGGAGCGACTAGTGTGGTTTCCGGCCTACTTCGTGCTGCTAGTGGTGCTGAGCTACCTCTACCAGCGCCGCGCCTTGTTGCTACTGCCCCTGTTGGGTTTGAGTGTGGCCCTGGCCGACCTAATTTCCAGCCGCCTGTTCAAGCCCTATTTTGCCCGCCTGCGGCCCTGCCACGACTCGGCTCTTTCGGCCACGCTGAACCTGGTGAACGGCTGCGGAGGACAGTTTGGCTTCCTTTCTTCGCACGCGGCCAACGCCTTTGCCCTGGCCGTTTTTCTGGGCCTGTTGCTGCCTACTCGCTACCGGGCCGTTAAGGTGATGCTGGTGCTTTGGGCCGCCATCGTGAGCTACAGCCGCATGTACCTGGGTGCCCACTACCCCTCCGATGTGGCCGCGGGGGCCCTGCTGGGCTCCCTTACTGCCTGGGCCTGCGCCCGTGCCTACCAACACCTGGCTCCGCGCTGGTGGCCAGCGGCCCACCCCGCCGACCGGGTGCGGGTATATTAATTCAGCACAAAGGCGTCTGTACCGGCTGGTACAGACGCCTTTGTATTATTACCTCAACTACTACTTTTTGCCAGCAGGCTTGCGGTTGCCCGTGTGGCCGTCGCCTTGGTCGCCCTGGCCGGGCTTGCTGGTCACTTTGGAGTTGTGCCGATCGTCCTGGGACAGGGAGCGGTTCAAATCAACGGTGCTGGTGAACTCGCCTTTCTCGTTACGGCGCACGTAGCGCTTATCGCCCGGGGTGGGCTCGATTAACTCGCGTTTCGACATGGTTTTCAGCGGATAGTACCTTTTCAGGTACGTAGCCTACGGCCCGCGGTTCTCTTATTTGCCCAGCAATTTGGCCACGTACTTGCCCACAATATCAAACTCCAGGTTTACCCGGTGACCGGGGCGCAGGTCCTGGAAGGTGGTGTGCTCGTAGGTGTAGGGAATGATGGCCACGCTAAAGCCGTCGTCGGTGCTGTTAAAGCAGGTTAGGCTGGTACCGTTGATGCAAATGGAGCCCTTCTCGACGGTTACGCGGCCCGGACCTGGCTCATGCCGGAACCGGAACAGCCAGGAGCCATTTTGGTCTTCTACCCTTTCGCACTCGGCTGTAAGGTCCACGTGGCCCTGTACAATGTGGCCGTCGAAGCGACCATTGGCCGGGAGGCAGCGCTCCAGGTTGACGCGCTTGCCGGGCGCCCACTGGCTGAGGTTGGTTTTCTGCAGGGTTTCATCAATGGCCGTTACCACGTGGGTGCCTGCCATGCCGTCCACGGCTACCACCGTCAGGCAGACGCCGTCGTGGGCCACGCTCTGATCGATTTTCAGCTCGCCAGCAAAGCCCGAGGCCACGGTGAAATGAATATTAGTGCCTTCGCGCCGCACAGCCTGGATGGTGCCCAGGGTTTCGATGATGCCGGTGAACATATGACTGGAATGAAGAATTAAGAATGAGGAATGAAGAATCAGCGAGATGATGGAGCATCAACAACCTTTAGCCTAATTCTTCATTCCTCATTCTTCATTATTATTTATTACTTATTTCCCTCGTCCTTCAATGATGATTTTGAGGGTGTAGAGCAGGACGCGGAAATCCATGGCTAGGCTCATGTTCTCGATGTAGAGAATGTCAAATTTCAGCCGCTCTACCATTTGCGCTACCGTTTCGGCGTAGCCATATTTTACTTGTCCCAAGCTGGTAAGGCCGGGCCGCACCCGGTGCAAATGGCGGTAGTGGGGCGCTACCTGCATAATCTGGTCAATGAAAAACTGCCGCTCCGGACGGGGCCCCACAATGCTCATGTCGCCCCGGATAACGTTCCAAAACTGAGGCAGCTCATCTACCCGCATCTTGCGCATAAAGCGTCCCCAGGGCGTGATGCGCGGGTCGTGGTCGGAGCTCAGGGCCGGGCCGGCTTTCTCGGCATCCACGTACATGGAGCGGAATTTATAGATGCGAAACGGCTGCCCATGCCGACCTATGCGCTCCTGGGAGTAAAATACCGGCCCCGGCGAGGACAACTTCACCATCACGGCCGTGAAGGCGTAACCCGGCCAGGCCAGCAGCAGAAACAACACCGACATTACCACATCGAGCAGGCGCTTGACCACGCGCTGCCAGGGCGGCAGCAAATCCTGCTTGATTTCGATGAGCGGGGTGCCGAACACGTGGCTGACTTTCACTGAGCCCAGCAGCATCTGGTAGAGGTCGGGCAGGATGCTGATGCGGGTGGGCAGGCCCTCCAGCAAGGTCAGAATCTCCTCAATCACGCGGTGCTCCGAGGGCTCAATGGCAATAATAACCTGCTCTACCTGCAGAGTCCGGACCAGAGCGGGCAGACGGCGGTACGAGTTATAGGCCGTGAGCTCCGCGGCCAGTGTGGGGTCTACTACCTCACCCAGGGGCGTGAAGCCGACCAGCCGCAGGCCCAGGTGCCGGCCCGTGCGCTGCAGCTCATGAAACGTGTCGCGGGCCAGGGCGCCCGAACCCACCAGCAGGGTGTTAAACGTAATAACGCCCCCGCGCACCAAGCGCTGCACGCTGCTGATGGCCCACAGGCGCAGCACGGCCGTCAGGGTAAAGTGCAGCAGGAAGTAGGCCGAAATGGTTTTGTAGTAGCTGCGGTAGTTCTGCACGCCCTGGTCGTCGAGCAGCAGCACGAAGAAAATCAGGATGGCTCCCAGCACCGACACCTGCCCCAACCGGATCAGCTCGGCCAGGCGGGACTTGCGAAAAATATCGTTGTACTCCCCCATCAGCGCGTACAGCCCGGTCCAGAAAGCAGCTATCATCAGGGCCGAGCCCGCCAGGAAGGGCGCATCGGCGGCGAAGCGGTAGTCGACGCTGATTTCCTGAAGCAGGTACTTGCGCAGCAGGAAAAAGCACATCCACGCCAGCAGGGCGGCCCCAAAGTCGGCGGCTATCAGCTTCAGTTTTTGGAGAGTACGAATCAAGAGTACGGAAACTAACCGGGCGAACCGGCAAACGGGGTAATTTTATGGGTCTAAAGCCGTAATTTCGCGTTCCACTACCACGCAGCCAGCCCGGGCTGCCCAGTTTTCCGGAGGCGCGCAAAGGTAGGAATTACCCGCAATCTGCGCGGGTAGCCCGGCAACTCCACCCCCGCCAGTCTCTCCTGCTCCCGCCTTCCGGTTCGTTTTTGTTCTGCTCCTATGCCCGCTGATACCTACCGCCACCGTGGAATGCGCCGCGCTCTGGTGGAGGAACTGCGCCGCAAAGGTATCCGCGACGAGCAGGTGCTGCTGGCCCTGGGCACGGTGCCGCGCCACTTGTTTTTCGAAACGGCCTTCGAGCCCCACGCCTACCAGGATAAGGCCTTTCCCATTGGCGAGGGCCAGACGATTTCCCAGCCCTACACGGTAGCCTACCAGACGGAGCTGCTGCAGGTGCGGCCCGGCGAGCGGGTGCTGGAAATCGGGACGGGCTCGGGCTACCAGTGCTGCGTGCTGCTGGAGCTGACTCCGCACGTGTTCAGCATTGAGTACAACCAGGTGCTGTTTGAGCGCACGGCCCGTCGCCTGGCTGCTTTGCACCGGCCGGCCCACCTGTTCTGCGGCGACGGTTCCCTGGGCTTACCTCAGCACGCCCCCTTCGATAAAATTCTGGTGACGGCCGGCTCGCCTACCTTGCCGCGCCCCCTGCTGCGGCAGCTGCGTGTGGGCGGGGCCCTGGTCATTCCCGTCGGCGACGAGCAAACCCAGCGCATGATGCGTGTGGTGCGCGAAAGTGAGGAAGAGTTTTCCCGGCAGGTACTGGAGGAGTTCCGATTTGTGCCTTTGCTGGGCAGGCTGGGTGGGGCAAGTAAGCGCCTACAAGCAGGCCGGAGGTTATGCGGCTCCTCTTCCCGTGTGCTACCCCTTACCGAAGCAGGAAAGCTGCCCCTCCGAGGTGCCGGCATTAAGCAGGGCGTGTATCTTTGCGGCAGTTTATTTCTGAAGTTTCTTCTGCATGCTGCGCAAACAAAAGCCCGTCAAAGACTCGTTCGTTCGGATGACCGAACTTGTGCTTCCTAACGATACCAACACGCTTCACAACCTGATGGGGGCCGCATGATGCACCTGATGGACGTTGCCGCCGCTATTTCGGCCCAGCGTCACTCTAACCGCATCGTCGTAACGGCTTCTGTCGACAACGTTTCCTTCCGGGAAAGTATCAAGCTGGGCAACGTGGTAACCCTGGAGGCCCAGGTGACCCGTTCCTTCAGCTCCAGCATGGAAGTGCACATTAACGTGTGGGCTGAGGACATTCCCAGCGGCACCAAAATTAAGTCCAACGAAGCCTTTTTCACTTTTGTGGCAGTAGACCAGTCGGGCCGGCCGATTGACGTGCCGGAGGCAGTAGCTGAAACAAGCGAGGAAATTGCGCTCTACGATGGGGCCCTGCGCCGCCGTCAGCTCCGGCTGGTACTCGGAGGGCGCATGAGCCCACACGAGGCGACAGAGTTGAAAGCCCTTTTTGACCTGCAGTAGACCTGCCACTCAGGCCGCGCACCAGAATCTTAGCCCTGAGCAGGCCTCCCGTTGCCCGCCTTCCTTTTTCGTCTGCCGATGGACACTGCCGCTACCCTCGCTTTCTTCCAGAACTTCTACACAGATGCTCCGCTCTACGTGGTAACGGAGCCTAGCCCCAGCGCAGCACTACCCGCGGCAGCTAGCATCGCAGGTTCTGCGGCCGATGCCAGCGATGCGGCCCCAGGTTCCGTTGCTGCTGACAGGCCCGTGCCGGCTCCCGTAGCAGTAGCAGCACCAGCAGTGCCAGCAGCCGTAACGGCCGCTCCGGTAGCGGCGCCCGTACTCGGGCCAGCTAGCCCAGCCAAGCTACCATCCTTGGCAACGCTTACTGCGCCGGTGCCCACCAGCAGGGCTGCTACCCCAGCTAACCCGACAGTACCACCTACGCCGATTACGCCCCCACTACCACCCACGCCAGCTCCGGCGCCGGTAGTGGCTCCCAAGCCTGCCGCCGCCGAGGCTGGCCGCCAGCCAACTACCTTGACCCTGGCGCAATTGCCGGCCGCAACGGCTGCCCCGCTGGCCGCGTGCAACCCACGCCTACCCAGTCGCCGGTGGCGCACATTCCGTTTTCTACCCTGGGCAGCAACGCCAACGGCTTGGTGGTACTGGTGCGCCTCTCCCCGGAAGAATTCCGCAAGGTGCCGCGTAACGTGTTTCTGAACAACCTGCTCAAAGCGCTGCGCCTGATTGTGGAGGACGTGGTGTTGGTGAACGTGGAGCATCCTAGCTACCCGGTGGCGTTGTGCAGCCTGCGCCAGCACCTAGCGGCCAAGCAGTTTCTGGCTTTCGGCAAAAACCTGCTCGACGTAGCCGTGTACACTACCCAACCCTACGAGCCCGTGCTGCTGTTTGGCGACACGGCTTTTCTAGGCGCCAGTGAAATCAGCATGCTGGAATACGATGCCGGCCGCAAAAAACAGCTCTGGCAGGCCGTGCAACGCATGTTTATGGCGTAGTTAGGGTCTTAAAATGTATGTTCTGGCTGATGCCTGGTTACAAAAAAGCCTCGCCAATACATGGCGAGGCTTTTTAATGTATGCATCCAAGACCCTATTTCAGCACCGAAGCTAGGGTAGCGTCCAGGGCATCACCGCGGAGGTTTTTGGCGATGATGCGGCCCTGCGGGTCGAGCAGGTAGGACTGCGGAATGGACTTGATGCCGTAGGTCTGGCCGGCGGCGCTTTCCCAACCTTTCAAATCCGACACGTGCGTCCAGGTCAGCTTGTCATTCTGAATGGCCTTGAGCCACTTGCCCCGATCCTGGTCGAAGGACACGCTGTAAATTTCGAAGCCCTTGCCTTTGAATTTGTTGTAAGCCCTTACCACATTCGGGTTTTCCTGGCGGCAGGGGCCGCACCAGGAAGCCCAGAAGTCGATCAGCACGTACTTGCCGCGCAAGCTGCTCAGGGTTACGGCGTTGCCATCGGGGCTGGGTAGGCTGATTTCGGGCGCCTGCACGCCCACGGCCGTCGTGCGCAGGGGCTCCAGCCGGGCTACCAGGGCCTTGGTGTAGCGGGAGTCGGGCCGGTTTTTCTTGAGCACGTTGGCTACTGAATCGGCCAAGGCGAAATTATCGTCGGGGTTAAGGACGCTGGTTACCACGAAGGCTGACACTACCGAATTCGGGTTGCGGCGCACCAAACGGCCTAAATCGGCCGAGCCCTGCGTTTGCAAGGTCATGGCGCGCTGCTGCAATACCGCCAGCGAGTCGGTGCGACCCTGCTGGGCAGCTTGGGTGTAGCGCTGTTCCAGGCGTTGCATCTGCTGGCGCGAGGCCTGCATGCTGCGGCTAATCTGCTGGAGCATTTCCGAGTCGGGGGAGCCTTTCACCGTGTAGCTTTGGCCCAATTGCTGGGCGTCGCCGGTCAGCGTTACTGGCCGGCCGTTTTCCAGGGCGAGCAAAGCTTGGTTCTGCTCATTGAGCTTGACTTGGTAAATACCCGCCTCGGTCAGGGACCCGGTAAAGCGAAACTGACCTTTCTCGTCCACCGTAGCCGTATCCCGCGACACAAACTGCGTTTCGCCTAACTCCGCCAAGTACACTTTCGTGCCCGCCGGGGCGTTTTGCAGCTGGCCGCTAAGTTGGTAGCCGCTGGCATCGGGGCTGGTGGCGCTGGCCGTGGGCGGTGTGTTTTTATTGCAGGCGTTGGTCATGCCTAGCAGGGCACCCAGGTAAAGCAGGCTTTTCATCTTGGACATCTTTCGGGAAACAGACCGGTGGTAGCACCGTGTGGCAATGGACGTAGAAACGGGCCGCAAGTTGCCGATTTTGCCCGGAATTGCGGCCGTGCTTGCCCGCCTTCCTACACGCACGGGTGCCGCTTTGGTTCCGGGCTCCGGCCAGACTTGCGGCCCTAGCTTAATCCAGGGGCAAGTACTGGGCTATTTTCTGCCCTAGGGCCCGCCCCCGCAGGTTGCGCGCCAGCACCCAGCCCTCAGGGTCAAGCAGTACCGAGTACGGAATGGAGCGCACCCCGTAGGCCCGGGCCGCCACGCTTTGCCAGCCCCGCAAATCCGAGACGTGGTGCCAGGTTAAGGCGTCGGCGGCAATGGCTTGGTGCCACCGCGCCTGGTTCACGTCCAGCGATACGCTGTATATTTCCAGGCCGCGGCCGTGGAACTGGGCGTAGATTTTGCGCAGGTTGGGACTTTCCTGGCGGCAGGGGCCGCACCAGGAGGCCCAGAAGTCGACCAGCACATACTTGCCGCGCAGGCTGCTCAGGGCCAGTTTGCTGCCATCAAGTCGGGGTAGGTTGATGTCCGGGGCAACGGCCGTAGTCGGGGCACTCGTAATGGAGGTAGCCGGCCGCTGACAACCGGCCAGCAATAGCAGCGTGGTCAGTCCACTTATGGCGTAACGCAACAGCATAGGAAAGCTATCAGAAGGCAGGTGATTTGTCGGACCGGACTGCGTTGAAACAAAAAACCACCGGCTGCCGGGCCAGTGGTTTTTGTCTTGGTAATGTCGTTTACGCCTCTAGCTTCTGGCGCAGCAGCTGGTTGGCTAGCTTGGGGTCCGCTTTGCCGCCGGTCAGCTTCATTAGCTCGCCCATAAACATGCCAGTCAACGACTTTTTGCCGGCCCGGTACTCGGCAACCTTGGCCGGATTGGCGTCCAGCACCTGCTGAATCATGGTTTCCAGGGCTCCGGCATCGGACTGCTGGAGCAGGCCCTGGGCTTCCGCGGCGGCGGCGGCGGTTTGCGCGGGGTTCTCGAGCAGGTAGGGAAACAGCTGCTTGCTGGCCACTGAGTGCCCGACCTTGTTTTCATCGATGAGCCCGATGATGTCGGCCAGGTGCTGGGACGTGAGCGGGAACTGAGCCAGGGTAAGCGCCCGCTCATTGAGGTAGGCTTTCACCGGACCAGTCACCCAGTTGGCGGCGGCCTTGGCGTTGCTGGTCAGGCGGGTTAGCTCGTCGAAGTACAGGGCTACCTCCTTCTCGGCGGTCAGTACGTTGGCATCGTAATCGGAAAGGCCCAGCTCGCCGGTAAAGCGGGCGTACAGCTGCTGGGGCAGGGCTGGCAGGGCCGCCTGCACGCGGTGCAGCCACTCATCATCGATAATTACCGGGGCAGATCGGGCTCCGGGAAGTACCGGTAGTCGTTCATGGTTTCCTTGCTGCGTTGCCCGTTAGTAGTGCCCGAAGCGGCATCGAAACCGCGGGTTTCGCTGTCGATTTCCTCGCCGGTTTCCACCAAGGCAATCTGCCGCTCAATTTCGTACTCAATGGCCCGCTGCACGTTGCGGAAGGAGTTCATGTTTTTCACCTCCACCTTGGTCCCGAACTGGTCGGCCCCGCGCAGCATCACCGAAATGTTGGCGTCGCACCGCAGGGAGCCTTCCTCCATGTTGCCGTCGCAGATGTCCAGGTACTGCACCAGCTTCTTGATTTCCGAGAGGTAGGCGTAGGCTTCCTCGGCGGTCCGTATGTCGGGCTCCGACACGATTTCAATCAGGGGTACGCCGGCGCGGTTCAAATCCACCAGGGTTTCTACCTCCCCGGCCAAGTGCATGGATTTACCCGCGTCCTCCTCCATATGGATGCGGGTAATGCCGATTTTCTTGGTGGAGCCGTCGGAAAGGCGGATTTCTACGTGGCCGCCGGTGCAAATCGGGGTTTTGTCTTGGGTAATCTGGTAGCCCTTGGGTAGGTCGGGGTAGAAGTAGTTTTTGCGAGCAAACAGGTTGTCGCGCCGGATGTGGCAGTTGGTGGCCAACCCCATTTTCATGGCGTACTCCACGGCCGTGTAATTCACGCGCGGCAGCGTGCCGGGGTGGCCTAGGGTAATGACACTCAGGTTGTTATTGGGCAGGGCGCCGTACTCGTTTTCGTCGGAGGAGTACATTTTGCTGCGGGTGAGCAGCTGGGCGTGTACTTCCAAACCAATGACGGGCTGGTATTTGGCTTTGATGCTTTCGTCCATAGAACCGCTAATTCGCGCTGATTAGGCTGATTGCGCTTGTTTTTTTTGCAAAGTAAGCACTATTCCGGCGGAGCCATGAAGTTGTCATTCGGCGCGGGAGCAAGGAATCTAAGTTAGCCTCTGATGAGTAACTTAGATTTCTTGCTCCTGCGCGCAATGATACGTTTACCAAGAGCGCCAAGTCACAAACTAATCGTTAAATACCGGGATGTAGGTAGCCTGGAAGGCGTTGCCGGCTTGGTTGTAAGCAGCCGCCAGCTTCTGGTTTTGCGTGTTATACAGGTTGATGTGGGCGTTCATCTGGTCGGCCTCGGCCTTGGTCAGCTGGTTTTTGCGCTCCATCAGCGGTTTCATCTGGGCGGCCTGGGTGGCGGCAAATGAACCGTAGAACTTCACTAGGTTGCGGGCCGCGTCGCGGTAGCGGGCGTCTTTGCCGCGGAAGGGGGTAATGGTCGCCAGTTCCGTAGTAGCCGTTTTCGAATCTTCCATTAGCTGCAGGCGCGCCACCTCGAAAGCGGCCGGATCTTGGGCACTCAGGGCATCCGTGAGGCGGGCCGTGGCCTTTTCAATCCGAAACTGAGCCAAATACACTTTATGCTGGTAGCTGTTCACCTCCGACACCTGCCGCATATACTCGGCCAGGCGCTTGCCCTCCGGATCTTCCGACAGAGTCATGCCGTGGCGCTGGGCAAAGCGGTGCTGGGCCGCATCCACCGAGTCGTTGACTACCTGCAGCTTGGCTTCGGCAATTTCCTGCAGCCGGAAGTACTGCTCCATATTCTCCACGGTGGCCGTGCGGGTAGCAGCCAGCATATCTACGGCCTTGTAGTCTTCGGAGTAGATTTTGAGCAGGGCCAGAATGGCGTCCGTAGTTTGGTCCTTGAAGCCTTTGTCGTCCTGAAAAGCGGGCAGGCGGCCAATCTTATTTAACGACAGTTCCGTCTGCTTAATTAGGTCCTGGCGCTTGGCGTCCACCTTTTTCTCATTGTCGGAGTGGGCTGATTTGCTGATGTAGCGCAAGTTTTTCTTGAGCATGGCCCGCTGCTCGCTCACAATAAAGTTGTTGTAGGCGCCCGGGTCCGTAAAGGTCTGGGCGCGCGTGAGGGTAGGCAGGCCAACGAGTAGACCGGCCGTAAGTAAGAGGGTAGAAAAGCGCATAAAGATGGGTAAGGTGAGTTTATTAATTTATGTTGAACGTGACAGGAACGGCACAGCGAACCGGTACGGGCAGGCCGGCTTTGCGGCCGGGCCCAAAGCGGGGCAAGCCCTTTACTACCCGAATGCTTTCCGCGCTTAAACTAGGAAATATCGAGTCCTTGACGTGTACATTACGCACTTGCCCGGTTTCGTCAATCACGAAGTATACCAGCACTTTTCCCTGCTTACGCCCGGACAGGGCATCAGCAGGATAGTGGAGGCGCTCCGCTATGTAGCGCAATATTCCCTCCTGCCCACCCGGGTACTGCGGCAGCGTGATTTCCACCTCCTGACATGTCCGGGAGGTACCAGCGACCGGCACGCACTCGGTGCTTCTGAGGGCGCCGGCAACGTACAGATGCCGGTGGCGGAGCTGCCCCGCTTCATTGTAATAGAGTTGGGGGCCGTGCAGGTGCTTTCCTCGCTTTTCTTCCTGCCACTGCAAGCGGCCGTTAGCCTGCCACTGGGTTGTGCGCACAAGAGTATCACCCTGCGATTGACGACTGGTTTGGACGACCTGGCGTAAGTCGCCGCCGGCGACGGTAAAGACACTATCGGTCCAGTTCACGGGGGCCGTTGCGTACCGATCCACGATGTAGGCCACGTCGTTATTGACGAAGATTTCTTGGAACGCGTAGTCGAGGTAGAAGGTCTTGGTAGGCTGCTGAGCGGCCACCGTTCCAGATAGTGTCAGTAGTGCCAGCGCAAAAAGGCACTTCATCCACATCGAGTATAACTGGCTGCCTACCGGGTACCCCCCTCGGGAAGCTCTGAACTTATAAAATGCTATTTTCACTATAATCCCCCTTAGCGAATGGCAAACGTGACGGGCAGCGTAAACCAGACATCAGCCAGCTCGCCGTCTAGGCGGCCTGGCGTCCAGCCGTGCAGGCTATTGACCACGCGCAAAGCTTCTGCGTCGAGGTCAGGGTGGAGACTTTTCCGCACATGGGCCAGTTGCACGCGCCCTTGCGTATCCACTTTAAACTCCACCTGCACTTTGCCTGCTACCCCTTGCCGAATAAGTGGCCGGGGGTAGTTCGTGCGATGCTGAATAGTAGTCAACAAAGCCATAAGTCCGCCAGGGTACTCTGGAAACACCAGCAACTCAGGAGCGGGCAGAGCGGCTCCATCGGGCGTCAAACTACTGGAGGTTAACTGCTTGCCCGACGTATACGTACTGCGTCGCTTTAAGCTCCCAGTCGGGTAATACGTAGTAAGCTCTCCGTTCAGCTCGTCGGCGGAATAGTGTTCATTAAGCTGCACCTGCCCATTCTCATACCAGCGGGTATGCTGGCCGTTCATGATACCTTTCTTCAGGTTGGCATACACGAACTGCTCGTATAGCTGGCCCGAGGGAAAATACTTTTTCACTACGGCGCCTGGTCCGGTTTCTGCACGCACGGTATCGGCGCGGAACTGTACGCCCGGGCCAAAGCCCAACGTACTTAGAAAGGGCTGCTGATGATAGAAGTCATTGAGGGTCTGGCCGGGCTGCTGGGCTTGAGCGGCGGTAGCAAGGGTTAACGCCAGTACGGTTGAGAGGCTGAAGGTAGAAAGACGCATGCGGCAGAGGTATAACAGAATACCTGTACTTATCAGATTATAATAAAAGCAGGAAAGCCGTTTTTAGTCGGATATTCTGTCTGAACAATATCAGCCCGAATATCCGACTAAAAACGGCTTTCCTGCAACCATCTGCTAGCTTACCCCAGCGCCTTAGTTACCAGCTCCTCGGCTTTACCAATAGCCGCCGCTAAGCCGGCCACGTTTTTGCCGCCGGCCGTGGCGAAAAAGGGCTGACCGCCACCCCCACCCTGAATTTCTTTGGCTAGCTCCCGCACCAGCATGCTGGCGTTGAGCTTACCCCTTTGGCCAGCTCGTCGTCGAGCATGACAGCTAGCTGGGGCTTGCCTTCTATTTCAGCGCCGAGCACGGCCACCAGGTTCGGCACCGACTGGCGCAGGTTGAAAGCCAGCGTCTTGAGGCCATCGGCGGAGGTAGCCTGCACCTGAGCGGCCAGGAAGCTGACGCCGTTGAGCGGTTTCACCTGGCCCACCAGCTGGTCTTTCTGCTGGTTGATGCTCTGCTGGGCAAACTGCTCGATTTGCTTGCGCAAGCCGGCAATTTCCTCGGTTTGCTTTTCGATGCTGGGGATGAGGTGCTGGGGGTTGCCCAGGGCCTCGCGCACCTGCGCCAGCAAGTCGAGCTGCTGGTTCACGAAGGCTTCGGCAGCCTCGGCCGTTACGGCCTCAATGCGGCGCACGCCAGCGCCCACGGCACTTTCCGAGGTGATTTTGAAGAAGCCGATGTCGCCGGTGGTGCGCACGTGGGTACCGCCGCAGAGCTCCACCGAGAAGTCCCGGTCGAAGGTGATGACGCGCACAAATTCCCCGTACTTTTCGCCGAACAAAGCGGTAGCGCCCAGGCTCTTGGCCTCGTCGATGGGCACGTTGCGGCGCTCATCCAACGGAATCTGCTGACGGATGCGGGCGTTGACCAGGGTTTCTACCTGGCGCAGCTGGTCGTCGGTTACTTTGGTAAAGTGCGAGAAGTCGAAGCGCAACAGCTTCTCGTTTACCAGGGAGCCTTTCTGAGCCACGTGCGCGCCCACTACTTCGCGCAACGCGGCTTGCAGCAAGTGGGTAGCTGTGTGGTTGCGCTGAATTTGGGCGCGGCGGGCATGGTCGTAGCGGGCCATGAACTCGGCGTCCAGGTCCTGGGGCAGGTCCAGCACGGTGTGCACGATGAGGTCGTTTTCCTTTTTCGTGTCCAGCACGCGCACCTTGCTCAGGGCCGACTCGAGGTAGCCGGTGTCACCGATCTGCCCACCCGACTCGGCGTAGAACGGGGTCTGATCCAGCACTACTTGGTACTCGGTTTTGCCTTTGCGGTCGGTGCGGCGGTAGCGCAGAATGCGGGCCGGAGCCTGCTCCTGGTCGTAGCCCACGAAAGCCGGCTGCTCTTCGGATTTCGTCACGATGGTCCAGTCGCTCTGCTCGGCCTCCTGGGCGTTGCGGGAGCGGTTTTTCTGGGCCTCCAGCTCTTTTTTGAAGCCCTCTTCATCCACCGTCAGACCCTTTTCGCGGGCAATGAGGGCGGTTAGATCCAGGGGAAAACCGAAGGTATCGGACAGCTCGAAGGCGGTTTTGCCATCAATGCGGTTGCCGCCGGCCCGGAAGCCCTCCTCCAGGGTTTCGAGGCGACGCAGGCCGTTTTCCAAGGTTTTGAGGAAGGCAATTTCTTCCTCCTCGATTACGCGCTGCACAAACTGTTGCTGCTGCTTAAGCTCGGGGAAGATGCCCGCCATCTGCTCGGCCAGCACGGGCACCAGCTTGTAGAGGAAGGGCTGCTTTTGGTTTAGCGACGAGAAGGCGTAACGGACAGCCCGGCGCAGGATGCGGCGGATTACGTAGCCGGCCTTCACGTTCGAGGGCAGCTGACCGTCGGCAATGGTGAAGCTGATGGTACGGATATGGTCGGCAATGACGCGGATGGCAATGTCCGTTTTCTCGTTTTCCGTGGCCGGCTGGTCGTTCACGGTGGCCGGGGCGGTGCCGTGGTACTGCAGGCCTACCTCCTGGGCAATGAACTGAATCAGAGGCTGAAACACGTCGGTGTCGTAGTTCGACTTCACGCCCGACACGGCCATCATTAGGCGCTCGAAGCCCATGCCGGTATCCACGTGCTGGGCGGGCAGCTTCACCAGGCTTTTGTCGGCCAGGCGCTGAAATTCCATGAACACGTTGTTCCACACCTCCACTACCTGCGGATGGTCGGCGTTAACTAGCTCCCGGCCCGATTTGGCGGCTACTTCGGCCTCGTCGCGCAGGTCGATGTGGATTTCGGTGCAGGGGCCGCAGGGGCCCGTGTCGCCCATCTCCCAGAAGTTGTCCTTCTTATTGCCGGGCAAAATCCGGTCGTCGGTGGTGTACTGGCGCCACAGCTCCTGGGTCTCGGTGTCGGCGCCCAGGCCGTCGCCCTGGTCACCCTCGAAATACGTCACGTAAAGGCGGTCTTCGGGCAGCTTGTATACCTGCGTGAGCAGTTCCCAGGCCCAGGCAATGGCGTCTTTCTTGAAGTAGTCCCCGAACGACCAGTTGCCCAGCATCTCGAACATGGTGTGGTGGTAGGTGTCGTAGCCTACCTCTTCCAGGTCGTTGTGCTTGCCCGACACGCGCAGGCACTTTTGGGTGTCGGCAATGCGCTTAAAGGGCGCGGGCTTGTTGCCCAGGAAGTAATCCTTGAACGGGGCCATGCCCGAGTTGATGAACAGCAGCGTGGGGTCGTCCTTCACCACAATGGGCGCCGAGGGCACGATGTGGTGGCCTTTGGAAGCAAAAAAATCCAGAAACTGCTGGCGGACGTGGCTGGCGGTGGGGAGTGACATAAGGCAGATAGTACGCCAACGGCGCGTTGGCACTCGTAAGGTTCGTTGAAATTGGCAGCGGCCGGTATTTTGGCTACTTTTCGGCTTCGAATGACAAGCCGGAGCGGGCAAAGTTAGCCCTCTTTACAGAAGTGAGAAACCCGAAATGAAAGCTGAGCTTTCCAGCACCGTTTTTCCGCTCCTTTTCTCACCCTCCTCGTCCTCACCGCTGAGTTCCCCTTCCCATGCCATACAAAGAGCGCGACATCGAAAAGCAGTACTTCACCATCGGGGAAGTAGCGGCCCAGTTCAACGTAGCCCCCTCGCTGATTCGTTTCTGGGAAACCGAGTTTGAGGAGTTGCGCCCGCGCAAAAGCAAGAAGGGCAACCGCCTCTACACACCCCAGGACATCGATATTTTCCGCACCATTTATCACCTGGTCAAGGAGCGCGGCTACACCATTCCCGGCGCCCGCGACATGCTCAAGCAGAAGGGCCCCCAACTCAAGGAAAAAATTGACGTGATTCAGAGCTTGGAGAAAATCCGCAAGTTCATGGTGACGATGAAAAAAGAGCTAGACGCCATTGGCAAGGCGCAGCAGGGGTAGGATATACAGAACATATTAATTAACAATAGTTGCTCCCGAAGAATAATTACGCAATGTTTCATATTCTGCTTCTTGACACTGATTATAGTGGCATCATTACCGCAATTGCCTTGGCGCCATGTATTGTGCTCATTGCTATACAAATAGCTTTTACATTGCTTTATAAAAAAACGGAGGATGTACTACTATTCTTTATTTTATTTCTAGTCACTGCTAGTTTAAGCACACTCTATTCAGTCTTACTTACAGAGGATAAGGATTCACCTTTACGCCCATTAGGCATATGTGCAATTGGGGTAACAGTAATATTATTCGGCGTAAATACTGTAGCTCTAATCAAGAAAATAAAAAACTTAATTAATCGACGTAAAGGCGTTAAATAACCAGCTATTATTTAACTATTCTACTTGCATCATGTCTGCTATTACTACCCTCGACGATACCCTCCTCCACGAAGTCGCCCTCACGCTTTTTCCCAACATTGGGCCGCAGCTGACGCGGCAGCTGATGAGCTACGGGGGCTCGGCCCGGAACGTGCTGCACCTGCCGCCGGGCAAGCTGCGCAAGATTCCGGGGGTAGGCCCGGCCACCGTGGCCATCCTGACCGGGGCCGGGCGCACGGCCGCCCTAAACCAGGCCGAAGCTACCCTGCGCAAAGCCGAGCAAGAGGGAGTGCAGCTGCTGTTCTACACCAGCAAGCAGTTTCCGAGCCGCCTAAAGCACCTACCCGACGCACCTACCCTGCTCTACTACCAGGGTACCGCGGACCTCAATCAACCCAAAACCGTGGCCATAGTGGGCACCCGCAAGGCCACCGACTACGGCCGGGAGCAGACGGAGCGGCTGGTTAAGGGCCTCGTTTCGCACAGGCCCTTGGTAGTAAGCGGACTGGCGTACGGCATCGACATTGCAGCTCACCGCGCGGCCCTGCAGGAAGGCCTAGAAACGGTAGGCGTGATGGCGACGGGCCTGGATAAGCTCTACCCGCCGGCTCACCGCAAAACGGCCGAGAAAATGCTTACCCAGGGCGGGCTACTCACGGAGTTTCCCTTCGGCACCCCACCCGACAAGTATAACTTCCCCGCGAGAAACCGAATCATTGCCGGCCTCGCCGATGGCACCGTAGTAGTGGAGGCTGCCCGCAAAGGCGGCGCCCTGATAACCGCCGAGCTGGCCCAGAGCTACGACCGAGACGTGCTGGCCGTACCGGGCCCCCTGGGCTCAGCCGCCTCCGAAGGCTGCCATGAGCTGATTAAAGCCAACAAAGCCGCGCTTTATTCCGAGCCGGAAGACCTGGAGCAACTGCTCAACTGGGATGCGGCCTTGCACCTGCAGGGCAAGTTTAAAGGCCCCGCTACCTACAACGCTAACGATTTTACTCCCGCCGAGTTTGGAGTGTTGACCGTGCTACAAGCGGCACCTAATGGCGAAGAACACCTCGACACTCTGGCCTGGAAAGCGCAATTTCCGGTGCACCAGGTGGCCTCTTTACTGCTGGGGCTGGAGTTCAGAAGCGTTGTAAAGGCCTTACCTGGCAAGCGCTTTGCCCTTCTGTAACAGTCAGCAACTAAGCCCTACCCCTTACTTCTGCCTCTTACATGCTGCTATATAATGGTCAGCTCGTTACGGAATCCGATGTGGCACTGTCGCTACCCAATCGGGGGCTGTACTATAATGACGGGTTCTTTGAGACGATGGTACGAGACCAGGCGGGCATCCGCTACCTGCCTCACCACCTTGCGCGTATGCAGCGGGCCGCGCAAGCACTGGGCCTCGCGCTACCACCCGAATTGCAGCCTGACCACCTCGCCGTGACCCTCGGGCAGTTGGTGGCAGCCAACGCCGAGCATGCAACGGCCGGGCCGCAGCGTATCCGGCTGCAGGTATGGCGGGCCGGGGCAGGACTCTATACCCCTACCACCACCGCCTGCCAGTGGCTGGCTACTACCCAGGATTTCGCCCCGCAGGATGCGCCCGTAGACCAAGCCGGTTTTTCCGCCCGCATTTTCTCCTCGTACTCCCCTTTTTCCTTCTGCAAGGGGCCCAACGCCCTAACCTACGTGCAAGCCGCCCGCGAGCGGGACCAGCGGGGCTTGGGCGAGTTAGTGTTACGTTCCGCCGATGGCTACGTGGCCGAAACCGTAGCGGCGGGTATTGGTTGGATCAAAGAAGGCACGGTCTATACGCCCACCGAAGCTACGGGCGCCGTGGCCGGTACTCGCCTGGCTTACTTGCGCACCGTGGCGCACCGCTTGGGAGTTGTGTGGCAGACCGGCCGCTTTCTGCCCGCCGAGGTGCTGGCGGCGGAGGCAGTGTTTACAGCTAACGTGGCCGGAATCCGGCTGATTCGGCGGTTGGAGACAGTGTCGTTTGGGGCGGCGGAGCATCCGTTGCTTCAGCGCTTACGCGCAGCAGAGTAGCCAGAAGCTCCTACCCCCGGCTGCCAGGCAGTTGGCAGCGCATCTGCAGCCAGCTTTCTTCGTACTCCAGTAAGTCGGCTTCCGTAATATCATTTTGAGCCAGTACCTCGGCCCGGTCGCGGTGGCTGGCATCCAGGGAGTACAAGGCTATCCAGGCCCGCTGACGGCGGGTTAACGTAGTGGCACACGTAGGTATAGCAGCAGGATAGAGTAAACTAGTGGTAGTCATACTTCAGCCTACGACGCTGCCCTACAAGTTGGATTTTATCGGGGAGCTATAAATTCACTACCGCTTGTCTGTCAACCGACTATATTCTGACTAGAGCAACTGCCGCAGGGTCGCCCGTCGCCGCAGGCGCAGCCAACTATCGACGAACTCCGCCAAATCGGCTTCCGTGACGCTGTTCTGTTGGAGGACCGCGGTCCGGTCATGGCGGCCAGCTTCCAGAGAGTATAAAGCTATCCACGCCCGCTGCTGGCGGGTTAGGGTTGAAGTGGCTGGTAGGATAAGCGGGGTAGAAGTTGAGGTCATGCCGCAACATACGGTAAGGCTTATGTAGCTGGATTTTTTTAGTTCCTTTTTGGCTTATTTTTATCAAGATATTTCACATTCTCCGTTATAGCTTACTCATAATCAATTATATCCAATTATTATTATCTGCAAGCTAAGGCGCATTACTTGATTATTAAGCTTACCTCTAGTGGTGCTGGGCAGGTGTGCGGCTACCATGCATAGCACGTATTGCATATCATGCGCTGCAGCCTATTTTCCTTGTTGGTACAGTTCCCACACGCCAGCAGAGCGAGGCCTCATACGCAGCCAGCCCCGTAGCACTAGGTAAGGCGACAGGACATATAAGAACAGGTGTTTCAATATCGTTCCGATCAATCGGAACAGACTACCCCCTATTAATCCGGCGCAGATGTCGGCCAAAAAATTGTCTATTGTGCGGATAGCACTATACCGCAACCGGGGCCTTGATGGCGGGCCAGGGGTTGTAGTTTTCCAGCTGGAAGTCCTCAAACTGGAAGCCGAAGATGTCCTGCACGGCGGGGTTCAGGTGCATTTGAGGCAGGGGGCGCGGTTCGCGGGTTAACTGCAGGCGGGCCTGCTCCAAGTGGTTGCTGTAGAGGTGGGTGTCGCCGCCGGTCCAGATGAACTCGCCGGGCTCCAGGCCTACTACCTGCGCCATCATGAGGGTAAGCAGGGCGTAGGAAGCAATATTGAAGGGTACGCCCAGAAACACATCGGCGGAGCGTTGGTAGAGCTGGCAGCTGAGGCGGTTATCAGCCACGTAGAATTGCACCAGGGCGTGGCAGGGCTGCAGCTTCATCTGGGGCAAATCGGCCACGTTCCAGGCGGATAGCACGATGCGGCGCGAGTCGGGCGTTTGGCGCAGCTGGCGCACGATGTCGCTGATCTGGTCGATGGTTTGGCCGTCGGGGCCGGTCCAGGCGCGCCACTGCTTGCCGTATACGGGGCCTAGCTCCCCGTTCTCATCGGCCCACTCATCCCAAATACTGACGCCGTGCTCCTTGAGGTAGGCAATATTCGTGTCGCCGCGCAGAAACCAGAGCAGCTCGTAGATGATGCTTTTCAGATGCACTTTTTTGGTGGTGACCAGCGGAAAGCCTTCCTGCAAATTAAAGCGCATCTGGTAGCCAAACACGGAGAGCGTACCGGTGCCAGTGCGGTCGGTTTTGCGGGTGCCGTGGTCGAGGATGTGTTGGAGCAGGGTGTGGTACTGGCGCATAGGTAGAAAAGCGAGGCAACGTGACTCGTCAAAAGTACAGAAACCCGCCTTGCACCCTGCATCCACCGGACGAATTTCGGTGGCCGCGGGCGGCTAGCGAGCCGTAATACTGGTTAGCTCCAAGTAGAAATACTGTTGCCCACCAAACTGCGGGTTGGCCGGCCCCGTGTAGGCGCGGTACTGGCCGCTGAACGTTACCAGCTGGCCTACCTGCCGCAACTCAGCCGGCAAGGCACACACGATGCCATCATATACTGAGTCAATGGAGCCCGGCACAAAGTAGCTCACTACGTACGCCTGAAGTACCGAATCAAACACAACACGCCCCTTCCATTTATCGGCCCGCATCAGCACATCAGACTTTGCCTTACAAGCGGCCTGGGCCGTTTCGTCCTCCTTTTTGCAGCTGCCTCCACCCAGGCATATTGTTCCGGCAAGTAGGTAAGGTAGGATCTGTTTCATGTGGTCTAAGTGGCTGAGGTATATTCTAAAACTGTAGAAGATGTACCCGCTGAAAAGGTTGCATCAGGTGGGGCCGCCCTCTTACCTCACTTCGTTGGGCTACCCATGAGTTGGACCAATAATGCCTGCAAAGCAGTTAGGCCATCGGAACCATAGAGAAAACCGTGGCCGCCCGTGGAGCGCGACTCAAAATGCCACTGCGGCGCTTGCGCGCTGTGCTGTTGATAAATAGCCGCTACCTCTTGATAGGGGAAGACATCATCATCTTCGGCATTTAGAGAATACAGCGGCGGACCGCTAGCCAGCGTTTGGAAGCGTAGAGGCCCTAGGCTGCTCACGGGCATAGCTGATAAGGCGTAAAAACCAGCAAAGCCCCGGGGCTGCTGGCAAGCGTACCAGAAAGCCGCTGTTCCACCGTTCGACATTCCGCCCAGATAGATACGCCGGGCATTCACGTGGTAGCGCGCCTGCACCTCAGCCACCATTTGGCGCACCGCCGCCAGCGCCACCTTGTGCTCCACCCATCCAAACGACTTACGTCCATACGGGTAGAGCACGAGGGCCCGCTGTTCCTCGGCCGCCCGGAAGATTGGTTCCTGAGCTACTCCTGGGTCATTGATGCGAAACTGCGTGGCACTGGCTACGCCGCCGTGCAAGTAAACCAACAGAGGCGCCGGCGTGGTGGGGTCGTAACTCTGCGGCACGTATACCAGGTAGGGGGCCCGTACGGTGTCAGCCGACACCGTGTAGCGGGCAAAACCGGGGACAGCGGACCCGTACTGCTTCCGGCGGGCGGGGGATGGCAGGGCGTTTTGTTGGGCACTAGTTAGCCACTGCTGAGCCGCCTGTTGAGCTGCTTTTTCACGCCGTTGGGAATGGGCCTGCATCTGCGCCAGAAAATAGTGCCACTGCGGCGCATCATATAGGCTGCGCAAGCCAGCCTCCTGGGCAATATTACGGACGTCTTGAGCGGTAACGGACAGTTCGGCAAAACGAGGAATTCGAAGCAGCCACTGCAAGGCTTGGGTGCGGTAAGCCGGGCAGTTGGCCGCCGCTATGGTGCCGGCAAATACATCAAACGGACCAGCCTTCGTACTGTCAGCGAAGGCGACCTGAAATTCCCGCACGGCCCCGCAGTAGTCTTGTTGGCCCATTTTGGCAGATGCCCGCTGCAGCTGCTGGTCGTAGTTCTGGGCCTGACCTTTAACGGCCCAAAGTCCGCAGCACAGGCCTACTAGGATGCTTATTCGACGCATAGAGAGATAGTAGTAGCATAAATAGAGGGCCACAAAAAAGCCGCTTGAATAAAGTGGCTTTTTGGCGGAGGAGCTTACTTCTTACAGCGACTTCACGGCTGGTGCAGCAGCCGGAGCGGGCGTTACCGAAGCAGTTTTGGCGCCTTTCTTCATGCAGCAGGATGAGCCGGCGGCGGTGGCTTTGGCGCAGGTTTCTTTCTTGCCTTTCTTACCGTCTTTGCCCTCATGAGCGGAAGCGGTACCAACGAAAGCAAACAGGGCCAGGGCGAGCAGGGCGTTTTTCATGTCAGGGGAAGATGATGAGTGGAGAAACAAAAGCGGGAAAATAGCGGTTGGCTTCACACATCTGCCAGACGGGCTACGGCCGCTTCTAAAGTACACAAATAAGTACATACAGCAGCTCGAATCAACACCTTTCCCGCAGCCGGCCTTAGTTTCGGGTTGCCTTACCGGAACTACCCCGCGTAGCTACTTTACCTTTCGCCGCCCATACGGCGCAGTGGCGGAGCCCGGCCCCGGCCGGTTTTCACTGTTGCGCTACCCCTTATGCCGCTTCGCAAACTCGCTCATCTTACCCTGCTGGCCCTCGGACTGCTTACGGCGTTGGCCGTGTTTTTCGCGGCTCAGCTGCGCTTCAATTATAATTTCAACGACTTCTACCCCGCCGGCGACCCGGACCTGGACTACTACCTGCAGTACTCCGACCGCTTCGGCAACGACAACGACTACGTGCTGCTGGGCCTGGAAGCACCGGCCGGCCAGACCGTATTCGAGCCCCGTTTTCTGGTGAAAGTCGATTCCTTGACGCGCTTTATTCAGGGCCGCCGCCACGTTACGCAGGTGTCCTCGCCCACCAACGCCGTGAACCCGGTGGTGGAAGGACTGGGCGTGTTCAACGTGCCCTACCTCCACCCCCAGGACCCCAGTCGCCGCGCCCAGGACTCCGTGCTGGTGTACCGCACGCCGGGCCTAGTGGGCAACCTGATTTCCCGGGATGCGCGGGCCGCTACCATTCTCTTCCAAACTTCACCCAACCTGAGCAAGCCCCCCGGCGACTCCCTGCTGGCGGCTGTGCGTGCGGAGCTGCAGCGCCAGGGCTTCGCGGAAAACGAGTACCACCTGGCCGGCAAAATGGTGGCGCAGTCGGTGTTCGTGGACCGGCTGCAGGTGGAGCTGATGGTGTTTATGAGCCTCTCGGTGGTGCTCGTGACGGGGCTCTTGTGGCTCACGTTTCGGACTTGGTGGGGCGTGGTGCTGCCCCTGGTGGTGGTGCTGGGCGCCATTGTGTGGGGCCTGGGGCTGATGTCGGCCTGCGGGATAAGCATTGACCTAATGACGGCCCTGCTGCCGGTAATGCTGTTTGTGGTGGGCATGTCCGATACCATTCACATCATCACGCGCTACGTTACGGAGCTAGGCTACGGGGCCAGCAAGAAGGATTCCTTACGCATTGCCCTGAAGGAATCGGGCTTCGGCTCAGGACTCTCGGCCCTGACGACCAGCATCGGCTTCTTTACCCTGATGACCAGCACCATCCGGCCGATTTATAACTTCGGGCTGTTTACGGGCATTGCCGTGCTGCTCACCTTTGCCCTGAGCTTTACTTTGCTCCCGGCCATGCTGGTGCTCCTGGGCAAGCCCCAGCTGCGGGTGCCCCGCCAAGACGGCCACAGCTGGGACGGGGTGCTGGGCCGCCTGTTCCGAGTGGTGCTGGCCCGGCGGCACTGGGTGGTAGCTATTAGTGGGCTGGTGCTGGTGCTATCGGTAGCTTCGGCCTCGCGCATCCGCATCAATTCCGCCCTGCTCGATGATTTGTCGAAAAACGACCCGGTGAAGCTAGATTTCCGCTTTTTCGAGCGGCAGTTTGCTGGCGTGCGGCCCTTTGAGCTGGACTTGAAGCCTGCCCCGGGTCGCACGATCTACGACCTGGACGTGCTGCGCCAGACCGAAAAGATTGAGGGCTACCTGCAAACAACCTACGGGCTGAACTTCGTGGCCTCGCCGGTTACCATCATCAAATCGGTGCGCAAGGCCCTGAACGGCGGGTTGCTGGAAGAATACCGCCTCCCCGATTCCGAGGCTGAACTGCAGCGCCTGACGCGCAAGGTAAAGCTGTTTCGCAAGAAGCCGGAGTTCCGGGCCCTGGCCCTGCCCGATGGCTCCGAGGGCCGCCTCACCGGCCGCATGCCCGACGTGGGCAGCATCCGGGCCGACGCGCTGAATGCCGATTTGCGCCGCTACCTCCGCGCTTCCGTGGACAGCACCGTGCTGCAGACGCGCCTGACCGGCTCAGCCAACCTCATCGACAAAAACAACTCTACCCTCACCCTGAACATGATTACGGGCATGAGCATCGACATTGTGATGGTCACGCTCATTGTTCTACTCCTGTTTCGCTCCCTGCGCATGACCCTGGTGGTGCTGGTGCCCAACCTGGTACCTATTCTGATTGTGGCGGGCGTGATGGGCGCGGCCGGCGTGAGCATGAAGGTGAGCACCAGCATCATCTTCACCATTGCTTTCGGTATTGCCGTCGATGATACCATCCACTTTATCAGCAAGCTTAAGCTGGTGCTGCTGGAGGAGGCCAGCTTGTTTAAGGCCGTGCGCAAAACCTACCTGATGGCCGGCAAAGCCGTTATCGTCACCTCCCTAATTCTGGTGGGCGGTTTCTCAACGCTAATCTTTTCCTCCTTCGACGGTACGTTTTACGTGGGCCTGCTCATTGGCTTGACCCTGCTGTTTGGGGTAGTAGCCGAGCTGACCTTGCTGCCCATCCTGATTCTGGCTTTCTACCGGCACCGGCCCAAAGAAATCCGTCAGCCGGTGCCGGCGCTGGGTGGCTGAAGCCCTTAAAAGCCGCTGCTAGCACCGGGCGTTACCGCTGGGCAGTTCAGCTGGCCCACTCGTGCTAGCCGAGGCGAAAAGCGCTTTGGGGCAAACTACGGGACCACCTTCCCCGTTACTTTGCCCTATGATGAAACGCCTCCTCCCCTTGTTGTTTGCCTTTTCCTGCGCTGGCGCCCTGGCCCAAACGCCCCCAGCTACTTCCGCCCCGGCCAACGACCCGCTACCCCGCCTCATTCAGGAGCGCGAAACACTGGTGCGCCAGTACGAGGAGGCTAACGCTCAGCGCAACAGCCTGTTTGGCAACAAGCGCAGCAAAAAGGACCTGGAGGAAGTGGCCGAGGCCCTGAAAGGCATTATCCGCAAAGACACGGAAATTGTGCGGGCCGTGCAGGCCGCGACCCTGCGCCGTACTGCCGCCGTAGTGGCTGAAAACCAGCAGGCCCGCCAGCAGATTACCGTGGCCCAAACAGACCAGAGCAGCACCCGCCAGCGCTTTTACGATCTAGAAAACCAGATTCAGAACCTACAGCTCCGCGACAAACAGCGCGAAAAAAAGCTCCTGGATCTGCAAGCCACCGCCGACGACGCTACCCAGGCCCGCACCACCCGCGAACTGCTGGCCGCCGGGCTGGCCGTGCTCTGCGCCGGCTTGCTTTGGTATGTACTGCGGCTGCGCAGCCGCCTAGCTACCCCGGTGCGCCGGCGCAAGTAAGATAGAGCAGCAGAGCTACCCCGTTAGTCGACCTGCCAAACTAAGGCCGCTCACCAGCAAAACCTTCCCGTTGCAGCGGCGAGGCTTACCCTCAAAGAACCAAAGAACTGCGCGTGAAATGCTTTGCCTCCGGCTCTGCCGGACGGGCTTTTAGCTCTAACTCCGCGGCAAAACGGCGGTTATTCAATCAACTTAGAGTGACAGGATACTTTTTCGCTGCCCTGCTAAGGAAAACCATCGTTTCGTTATGACTTGCTAGTGCTGGGGAAGCGTGGCCTTTCAGCAGGGCTCCTGGAAAACATTTCCCGACTTACGGCTCTACAGTAGCTATAACTCAGGGCTTTTTTCTTTGCAGAAACCTGCGCTTTTTTGATTCCGTTGTGCCCCTTCCTGCTGTAACTGCATGCTTATTTCCGCGGCCTACTATCTATCCTACGCGGAGGCGGTGGAGCTGTACCACCAGCTACGAGCAGCAGAGGTTCAGGCCCTGGTTAAAACCTGCGGGCCGCCTACCTTTCCTTTTGGTGACGGGATGTACTACCAACTGCTGATTGAAGAGGTTGACGCGGAGAGGGCCCAAGAAGCAGTGGAGGCGTTTGAGTTGCAGCGCACTACCACCACAGGCCCTCGGTGCCCCATGTGCGCCACGCGCAACCCGCTTCCCGTTCCGGGCCTGCCGTGGTGGAAACGCCTTTTCTACGCCGGTACTACCTTGCACAAATGCCCCCACTGCGGCGCGGAATTTCCCCTCTGACCTGCTACTTTGCCACGGTATCCTGCCCGCTACCCCGCCGGCCTAACCCTGCGAAGAATTGACCTCCTGGACCGAAGCACAGGCCCGCGCCCTCATCACCGACCCCGGCACCCTCAAGCGGGGCCAGGAGCTAGCCGCCCCCGCCAAGTGGAGCAACCTGGGCCAGACCGACACCGCCGCCTGGGGCGAGTGCAAGGGCAGCGGCAGCACGCCCTACCAAACCGGCATCGACTTACGGGAGCCTGCTTTTAAGTGCTCGTGCCCCAGCCGGGTGTTTCCTTGCAAGCACGGCGCGGGCCTGCTGTTACTGCTGGCCCGCCAGCCTCAACTGCTGAGCAGCCCTACCCCGCCGCCCTGGCTACAGGAATGGCTAGCCAAGCGTCAGCAAACGGCCGGCAAACAACCAGCCCAGCGCACCATCCAGCAGGACGCCCACCTCTCTGGCTTACCGGCACCGGTTGAAAACAACGATTCTGGGGCGGCCTCCGAGGCGGAACTGGCCCGGCAGAAACGGGAAGCCCAGCGCCTAGTCCGCATGCAGCGCGGGGCCGAGGAGTTGGAAATCTGGCTGCTGGACCTGATTCGGGCGGGGTTGGCGGCGACGGAAAGCCAGTCCCCGAGCTTCTGGGAAAACCAGGCCGCCCGCCTCGTCGATAATCAACTGCCGGGGCTGGCCGCTAATATTCGGGAGCTGGCGGCCCTGCGCCACCAGGGCACCGACTGGCCCGAGCGCATGCTGGCCCGCCTCGGCGAGTTGTACTTGCTGGTGCGCACGGTGCCGCGGCTGGAGCAGCTGCCTGCTGCTACCCGCCAGGAAATACTGCAGCAGTTGGGCGTTTCCGTCAAGAAAGAAGAGGTGGTGGCCACCCAGCCGGGGGTAGCAGACACGTGGTGGGCACTCAGCCAAACCACCACGGAAGAAGACCGCCTGACGGTGCGCCGCAGCTGGCTGCAAGGGCAGGAAACGGGTCGTTTTGCGCTGGTCGTGGAGTTTTCCTTCGGGGGCCAGGCCTTCACTACGCCCCTGATGCCGGCTGGGTGCTACACCGGTAGCCTTTCGTTTTACCCGGGGCTGTTGCCGCTCCGAGCCGTGCCGGGCGAGCTAACCTTTACCGGTACTTACTCGCTAGCCCCGCTGGGTAGCACAGGCCCCGCCCAACTGCTCAACGACTACGCTACGGCTCTGGCCCAGCAGCCCTGGCTGCGGGAGCTGCCGGTGCTGCTCGCCGGGGGCGTGCCGCATCAGACGGCTAGCGGAGACTGGGTGCTGCACTTCCCAACTCATGGCTGCGTAACCGCCGACGCCTCTACTACCTTACCCGGTAACCCTGCTACCCCAATCGAGCATCAGCCGGACCGTGAGGTGGCGCTTCCGCTGCGCTGCGACGAGTTGACCGGCTGGGAGTTGCGGGCCCTCAGCGGCGGGTACCCGCTCACGGTGTTCGGCGAGTGGACCGGCGCGGCACTGCGCCCGCTTGCCTCCTGGCCGGCACCTTCGCCCGTTTCCAATCCCGCCTGCTAATGTCAGAGACGCCAACCACTACCCCCGCGCCCGCGCTACAACCGGTCACCGACTGGCAGCGAATTCTGCGCGTGGCCCTGCTCGGTAGCCGCCAGGCACCTGATGCGCTGCCGGATGCGGGCCTCAACCTCCCAGAGTCAGACACTCACCCTGATTACCGCGAAAAGCAGGTTTTGCTAATCGCCGGCACTTTATCCTTGATCCGCAAAGCCGGCTTCCGGCCCGCGCCCGCGCCGGCCTTCGCTTCTGACATTCCCGTAGTCGCCCTCCCGGATACGGCGCCGCCCTTGGGCCCGGCTGGCGCCCAGCTGCTTGCGCAACTACTGGAAGGCACGCACGCCGCCCTGCTGCGCGGTTTCCTGGAAGACCTGCCCCGCCACGGCCGCCGGGTGCCCCACCAATTGCTGGTGTCGCTGCTGGAGTATACCCGCTCACGGCCCGACTTGCACGCGGCAACGGCCGCCGTGCTGGGCCAACGGGGCGTGTGGCTGGCCGCTCAGAACCCAGCTTGGCAGCCTATTGTAGCGGGTAGTCGGGCGGTTGAGGAAGCGGTTTGGGAAACCGGTACGATCCGGGAGCGGGTGAATTTCCTTACCCACCTTCGCGGCACCAACCCGGCTCAGGCCCGCGAATTGCTGGCCGCCACCCTACCCCAGGAGCCGGCTAAAAACCAAACGGCGCTGCTGGAAGCCCTCGGCACGGGGCTTAGCCCAGCGGACGAAGCCCTGCTGGAACCGTACCTAACGTCGAAAAGCAAGGAAGTCCGGCAGGCCGCCCGGTTGCTCCTGGCCCGCGCGCCGGGTAGCCAGTTGGTGGAGCGGCTGTGGCAGCGCGTCGAGCCCCTGCTGCAGCTCAAGCGGGGCCTGCTCAGCAAGAAGCTACTGCTGGAACTGCCCGCCCAAGCCTGGGACAAAACCTGGCTGACCGATGGCGTTGAGCAGCGCGACACCCGGTTTTCCGGCGACAAGGCGGCCCTGCTCGGCCAGATGGTGGCTCTACTTCCGCCCCACCGGTGGTCAGGGCACTGGAATATCGCACCAACCAAGCTCCTCGACTTGGCCGCGGGTACTGAATGGGCGGCTCTATTGCTCAGCGCCTGGGCCGAAGCCGCTATTCTTCATCACGATGCAGGCTGGGCCGTTGCCCTGTTGGAATGGTTTTTTGAGCAGCCCCGCAAGCTGACAATCACCCTACCCGCCGCTGGGTTGGTTAAGCTTCTCTCAGCAACTCAGCTAACGGATTTGGTGCTGCCCCTGCTTAATGCTACCCCTCATCTTACCCCGGATGTTCGCTGGCTGCCCCTGTTACTGCTGGTGCCCGCGCCCTGGCCCGAGCGCCTGACGCGCCGAGTGGTAGAACTGCTGCGTGACGCCCTAAGCCAGCCAGAACAACTCCACCGGATTCACTACGCCGCCAGCCAGCTGCTGGAGCATATGACCCTGGTGGTGCCTGCCGCGCAGCACGACCTCTGCGCCCAGCCCCTGCAGCCCCTGCTGCAAAACGTGCCCTACCTCCACAACAGCCTCGCCCGCCTGCTCAACGCCCTGCACTTTCGCCAGCAGTTAGAAGCCGCCCTGAACGAGCCGCCCGGTTAAGAGCGCATCACTTCTGCCGAATTCCCTACCCCTTCTTCCTTCGCTAACCCCTCGATTATGGCCCTGAACAACCCCGCCGCCGACATCCTGCGCCCCCACGCCGAGGTGCAATACGCCGAAGAACTCGCTGCTCTGATCGACATCGACGACCGGCCCAAGCCGCCGAACTGGAAACTCTCGCCCTGGGCTGTGGTGACCTACCTGCTGGGCGGCACCCTGGACAACGGATTCGAAATCGAGCCCAAATACATTGGACAGCGGCGGCTGATGGAAATTGCCGTAGCCACCCTAGCCACCGACCGCGCCCTGCTGCTGCTCGGCGTGCCCGGCACGGCCAAAAGTTGGGTGTCGGAGCACCTGACGGCGGCCATTAGTGGGCACTCCAACCTGCTGATTCAGGGCACGGCGGGCACTTCAGAGGACGCCATTCGCTACTCCTGGAACTACGCCCGTCTCATTGCCGAAGGGCCTTCCACGGCGGCGCTGGTACCTTCGCCCCTGCTCAAAGGCATGCAGGAAGGGGCTCTGGTGCGTGTGGAGGAGCTTACCCGCATTCCCTCCGACGTGCAGGACACGCTCATCACGGTGCTTTCCGAAAAGGTGCTGCCCGTGCCCGAGCTGGCCACCGAGGTGCAGGCCACCCGCGGCTTCAACGTTATTGCCACCGCCAACGACCGGGACAAGGGCGTGAACGAGCTGAGTAGCGCCCTGCGCCGCCGCTTCAACACCGTAGTGTTGCCCCTACCCACTTCCGTAGCGGAGGAAGTACAGATTGTGCACTCGCGGGTGGAGAAAACCGGCCGGGCCCTGCAACTACCGCCCACGACCACGGCCCTGGAGCAAATCAGCCGCCTCGTGACCATCTTCCGGGAGCTGCGCTCGGGCGTGACGGAAAACGGCAAAACCAAGCTCAAAAGCCCCAGCGGCACCCTTAGCACCGGCGAGGCCATTTCCGTGCTCAACAGTGGCCTGGCCCTGGCCGCCTACTTCGGCGACGGCACCCTGCAAGCCGCCGACCTGGCCGCCGGCCTCACCGGCGCCGTCATCAAAGACCCCGTTCAGGACCGCGTAGTGTGGCTGGAGTACCTGGAAACCGTTGTAAAGGAGCGCGACGGCTGGAAGGATTTGTATAGAGCCTGCCGGGAGGTAGTGGAGTAGATTATTGGTGTATGAGACTACTTCTAACGCTAAGTCTGCTCATTCTGAACCTGAGTACCGTGGGACAGACTAGCAGAAAAAAGCCAAAGCAGCCTACAGCAACACTCAATGGCGGTTATAAAGACGTAGTTGCACTGGACAGTACCTTATGGGCCGTGGACGCAAGTGGGCACTTAGCGTCCTTTACTTCTGCGGGAGAAGAACGCCCTTTGAGCACCACTCTAAAAGTCCCTATCACCAGTATTCATGCTACCGGTAAAGATGAGCTGCTAGTTGTTTGCGGCCAGGACATCTATCTTCTCAATTCCAAAACCCAGGCCTGCACGTATGAAGCGAAACTGCCGCCTAAAACTGTTTTTATCGCCCGCGACAACCGGAAGCAGATTTGGGCAGCCACGGAAACCGGTTTGCTGAATGTGGCCACCAATCAGTCTTTCGTGCCTGACTCTACCCTGAATCACTATTACAAATGGCGCCCCCAACCATCAGCCGCGTTACTTGACTCTTATAATATTCTATGGATTGGCTTTGACATGGGAGAATGGGGCGGCAACCTCCAGGTATTTGATACGAATTTGCAGCGTTTCGTTCCGGTTGATTTTGCTGATACGCTGGGCCGTTTATGCCCCGTGAATTCTTTCTGTGAAGCAAAAACCCAAATGTATCTATCTGGCGCAGTGGCACATGGTTCAAATTCCAGTTGCATAACCCGTTTTGACAAACTTCAAGCGAAACGTGTTTTCAACAGCAGCTGGCGTGAGAATTATAGAACCATGGTATTTGGCGACCCAGGTGGGGAATACATCAGTACCATTGCTTACAGCCCAACAGAAAACCGCCTGTATTATAATTCACAGAACGGCATTTACAGAGCGCCGATTAATATGGAGTTGCATCAGCAAGATGCCTGGCAGCTTGTGTGTGCACCCATGTCATCGTGGCCAACGGATCGTCGCCAACATGTGAGTAAAATGGTCTTCACCTCAGATAACAAGCTGGTACTACTGGTTGAGAATAATGCTTTGGGTATTTGGGACGGTCGGATTTTAACTCTTATACCCTAAGTATGCCCACCGAACTGCGCCTTTACGGCATCCGCCACCACGGGCCCGGCAGCACGGCCTCCCTGCTGAAGGCCCTGGACGAGTTCCGGCCTGATATGGTGTTGCTGGAGTGCCCAGCCGATGGGGAAAAGACCCTGGCGCTGGCGGCTAACCCGGCGCTGAAGCCACCGGTGGCCCTGCTCGTGTACAACCCCAAGCAGCACGCCCAGGCTACCTTCCTGCCCTTTGCCTACTTCTCGCCGGAGTGGCAGGCTGCCCTTTGGTGCCAGCAACACGGCGCCCACCTGCGCTGCTTTGACCTACCGATGACCCTACGGTTTGCCCTGCCGGATACCGTGGAGCACGAACTGGCCCCAGCAGCAGAAGCCCCAGCCAAAGCACCAGCTGCTTCACCAGCCGCTACCGAAGCCACAGCGGCAGAAGTAGTAGCACCCGCTACGAGCGGCGAGGCAACTGAAACGCTGGTTATCGAAGAAACCTCGCTCCGCTTCGACCCCATTGCCCACCTGGCCCGCCTCGATGGCTATACCGACGGGGAGCGGTGGTGGGAAGCCCGCATGGAGCACTCGGCCGGCCACGCCGATACATTTGGGGTAGTACTCCAGATGATGACGGCCCTGCGCGAGGAGCTGGCCCAGCCTGAATCGGAGGAAACCCTGCTGCGCGAGGCCTACATGCGCGAAACCCTCCGCACCACCCTCAAGCAAGGCTACCAGCGGGTGGCCGTGGTGTGCGGGGCCTGGCACGCCCCGGTGCTGCGCGCGGAGCAGTTGCCCGACTACGCCAAAGCCGACAAGGTCCGCCTCAAGGGGCTGAAGAAAGTGCCCACCGAGGCCACCTGGGTGCCCTGGACCTACGAGCGCCTGGCCCGGCAGTCGGGCTACGGGGCGGGCGTGTTGTCGCCGGCCTGGTACGAGCTGTTGTTTCAGGAGCCCCACGAGCGGGTAGTAACGCACTGGATGGTGCGGGCGGCGCACTTGCTGCGGGCTCAGCAAATCGATGCGTCTTCGGCCCATGCCATTGAGGGCGTGCGGCTGGCGGAGGCCCTGGCGGCCGTGCGGGGCCTGGCCTTGCCCGGTATCGAGGAGCTGGAAGAAGCGGCCGTGAGCATCTTCGGGGGCGGCTACGCCGAGGCCCTGGAGCTGGTGCACCAGCAGCTAGTCATTGGCGAGAAGCTAGGCGAAGTACCCGCGGAGCTACCGGCCTCGCCCCTGCAGCAGGACCTCGCGCTCCAGCAAAAAGCGCTCCGCCTAAAGCCCGAAGCCCTGTCGAAAACCCTGGCCCTGGACCTGCGCAAGGACCTCGACCTGGGCCGCAGCCACCTGCTGCACCGCCTGCAGTTGCTGGGCATCCGCTGGGGTAAGCCGCAGCGCGTACAGGGCAAAAGCGGCACCTTCCACGAGGTATGGGAACTGCAATGGCGCCCCGAAATGGTGCTGGGCGTGCTGGAAGCCGGGCGCTGGGGAAACACCGTTCTGGCCGCCGCCAGCGGCGCCGCCCACCACCGCGCCCAGCAGGCCACCGACCTCGGCCAGGTGAGTCAGCTGCTAGAAGAAGCTCTGCGCGCCGACCTGGGCCCGGCGCTGCCTACCCTAGTCTCCCGCCTCGAAACCATCAGCGCCGGCACCCGCGACGTGGCCCATCTGCTCACGGCCCTGCCCCCGCTGGTAAATGTGCTGCGCTACGGCAATGTGCGGCGCACCGAAACCACCCAGGTAGCCCAAGTCGTCCATCATCTGGTGCCGCGCCTGTGCATCTCCCTGCCCCTAGCCTGTACCGGCCTCGACCGGGACGCGGCCAGTCAGCTTCTGGAGCGTATCGAGGCGGCCCACCAAGCTATTCGCCTGCTCCCCGACCCCGCCGAGCAAACCGATTGGCAGGCGGCCCTGCACGCCATTGCCCGGCAACCGGCCAGTAGTGGCCTGCTGGCCGGTGCAGCTACCCGCCTGCTCTTCGATACCCAGCAGCTCACCCCCGACGACACGGCCACCCTGCTTGGCCTGGCCCTGGCTCCCGCCCAACCCACCGACTACGCTACCGCCTGGATTGAAGGCTTCCTGCGGGGTAGCGGCCTGCTCCTAATTCATAATCGCACGCTGTTTGACCTGCTCGACGCGTGGCTTTCCGGCCTCGATGAAGCCGTTTTCCAGGAAACCGTACCCCTGCTGCGCCGCTCCTTCGCCGATTTCAGTCAGCCCGAACGCCAGCAGGTGCTGGCCTTAGCCGTAGGTGGCCCGGCCGTGCCAGCAGCCCAAGCTGCTGACGTTGATCTGGAACGCGGACTGCGGGTGCTGCCGGTGCTGCGGGAGTTACTGGGGGTGTAGGGTACTCGGTAGGAACAACACTCCCAGATCGTCCTGCTGAGCTTGCCGAAGCATCTCTCCTCTGACTACCTCTTAATACCTATTCAACGAAGCGGGAGAGATGCTTCGGCAAGCTCAGCAGGACGTTCCAGTGGTGTTTGCCTTGAGAAACGTTTCTAGAGCACCAGCTTTTCGGCCCGAAATACGTCATCGGCGGTCTGGAGCAGCTTGGCGCGGAGCTTAGGATTATAGGTCGGGTGGGCGGCCAGAAAGTCGCGGACGGTGCGGGCGGCGCTGGGGGTTTGGTAGGAGCCGAGCGTGGCCTGGAGCCAGGAGTAGGGGAAGAAAATGTCGCCGGTTTGCTGAATTTCTTCCAGTAGGGCCAGGCTTTGGGCAGATACTTCTCGGAGGTAGCGGCTCGCAGCGGGTGGTGCAGGTAAGCCAGGGCCGAGGTTACCCAGGCTTCCTTTTCACGGTTCTTTTCGTCGGCGAGCGAGGCAAAGAAGGCGTCGCGCGTTGGCACGTCGGGGGAAAGGGCGGGTAGTAGGAACTCCATGCGCTTGCGGCGGTCGGGGTTTTGGATGCGGGTCAGTTGCCGGGGCAGAATGGGGGTAGCGGCGGGGTAGTCGCGCACGGCTAAGGCCAGGGCCAGGGCCGTGTAGTCATCTTCCGTTAGCTTGACGCCGGCCGGAGCTTGCTGCTTATCCCAGATGTGATAAAGGCGCGTTTGGGCTTCCTGGGTGAGAGCCACCGACTGATACGCCTTGAACAGCAGCTTCTTGGCATTCGGAGCTGGGTTTTGCTGCAGGACCTGCCACAGCTCCTTTTCCAGCGCCGGGGCCAGGGCAACCCGCTCGGCGGGCTTCAACAGCTTCCAGAAGATGTCGGTAAGCTGACCGGTGAGCAGCTTCACGTTTAATTCCTCCTTCTCCTTGGGTAGGGCTTGCCGGCACACCGCCAACAGTTGCTGCGGCGCGATGCTGCGGCCGTTGAGCATGTTCTCGTAGAGATTCACGTAGGCCGCGGCCCGCGCCACCGGGTTTTGCAGGGCGGTCAGGCCCGCGGTCAGCTGCTTATCCACCGGAAAGACGCCGTAGCCCAGGCCTGTGGAGTTGAACAGGATGTAGGCGGGCGCGGGTTCTCCTGCGGCCTGGGGCACGCTCACCTGGCGCTGGTTCATGTTCACGGTCAGCTCTTTCGTACGGCCGCCAGGGTACACCAGTAGCACCTCAAACAGCTGGGGCCAGAGCCGCGCCGACTTGTCCTCGGCCTGTTGGGTGAGCTGCAGGCTGGTAATCTTGTCGTTGCTGGTTTGCAGGTCGTAGTCGAAGAGGGGGCGACCGGGCTGGTTTACCCACACCTGGTTCCAGGCCTGCAGGTCGGCGGGGGTGCGGGCGTCGAGCAGTTGGATGAGGTCGGGCCAGGTGGCGTTGCCGAAGCTGTACGTGCGCAGGTACTCCTGCAGGCCCTGGCGGAAGGGCTCCTCCCCCATCAGGCGCTCCAGCTGGCGCATCATAATGGGCGCTTTGTGGTAGATGATGTTGCCGTAAAGTGAGCCGGCATCTTTCAAATTATCCAGCTCCTGGCGAATGGGGTTGGCCCCGCTGGTGCGGTCGACGCCGTAGGCCGCGGGGTAGTGGTCAATGACGAACTTGAGGTCGTAGTTGGAACCCGTGACGGCCACCTGGGTGATTTTATCGGCCATGAAGTTGGCAAACACCTCCTTCATCCACACGTCGTTAAACCACTGCATGGTCACCAAATCACCGAACCACATGTGGGCCGTTTCGTGGGCAATGAGGTTGGAGCGAGCTATTTTCTGGTCCTGGGTGGCGCCCTCGTCCAGAAACAGGGTGCTGGCTTTGTAATCGATGGCGCCCACGTGCTCCATGCCCCCGTACTGGAAATCGGGCAGGGCCACGAAATCGAACTTGCGGAACGGGTACGGAATGCCCGTGTAGTCCTGCAGAAACGTCAGCGCATCGGCGTGAATCTGGAAGATGGGGTCCAGGCTCAGGCGCAGCTTACTCTGGTCGGTTTCCCGGTGCAAAAACTGCATTTCCCTACCCCCTAGCCTGCGGGAAAGGCGCGTGAACTTGCCCGCCGCAAACGAGAACAGGTAAGTGCTAATGGTATCCGAAGGCGCAAACCGGTAGGTTTTATTTCCGGCCGCTACCGTGGAATCCAGCAGGGGGCCGTTGGCTAGGGCCTCCCAATCGGCAGGAACATCTAGCGTGAGCGTGAAGGAAGCCTTCAGGTTGGGCTGGTCGAAAACCGGAAACACCGTGCGGGCGCGGTCGGGCACGAGCAGGGTGTACAAGAAATCCTCGCTACGGTTGAGACTTTGGTTGCCGGCCACAAACTGAATATTCACTTCATTCAGGCCGGTTTGCAGGCTAGCGGCGGGCAGCACCAGGTGCTCGTTGTGATGATTAATGGCTACGGGCTGACCATTCACCGTTACGCTTTTCAAATTGGCGGTCTGCTCCTTGAAATCGAACTGCACGGGCTGGCGGGCATCCGCGAGCTGGAAGCGGACTGTTTCGGTGGCGGCAATGGGGGCTGCTTTGCCCGCCGGGATGGTCAGGTGCAGGTCGTAGCCCAGGCGGGAAATGCGGCGGGCGCGGTCCTGGGCCAGCTCCAGGCTCACGCCGGGCACCACGGCCGGGCCGGCAGCCGCCGCAGTTCCCGGCCCGGCTTGCGAGGTTGCTGCCGCAGAAACCATCAGTTTTTTAGCGCAGGAGGCCAGGCCCAAACTTAGCAGCAGTGCAGTGGCACACGCACCAGTAGTATATTGAAACTTCATTCCGGAGGTATTCCATCAGGTCGAACACCCAAGGTAAAGCAAACCAGCCGATGGACCAGCCTTTGCGCCGAAACTCAGAGCAGCCCCTGGCCCAGCTCTACCCCCTGGGCGACGCGGCCGTTGTGCTGCAGTTTGGCGAGGTCATCAACGAAGCCACGCACCGCACGATTCAGGCCGTGGGCGCCTACCTCAACCAGCACCCCTTTCCTGGTTTTCTGGAGTACGTGCCCGCCTTTACTACCCTCACCGTGTACTACGACCCGTGGCTGGCGAGTCAGGCCGGCCGCCAAAACCCGTATAAGCGCGTTGCGAAGCTGCTGCACCAGTTGCTGGAGCAAGTGCCCGCCATCGATGCCGAGGCCACCAGCGCGGTGGTGGAAATTCCGGTGTGCTACGGCGGGCCGTTTGGGCCGGATATGGAGTTTCTGGCCCGCCACACCGGCCTCACGCCCGAAGAGGTAATTCGGCTGCACACCGAGCCGGACTACCTGGTGTACATGCTGGGCTTTGCCCCGGTTTTCCGTACTTGGGCGGGATGAATGCAACGCTCACGGCGCCGCGTAAAACCCAGCCGCGGACCTTAGTACCGGCCGGCTCGGTGGGTATTGCCGGCGCGCAGACGGGCATTTACTCCCTGCCCACGCCCGGCGGCTGGCAACTGATTGGGCGCACTCCGCGGCGCTTGTTTACGCCGGAAGCGGCCTCGCCCAGCCTGCTGTGGGCGGGCCAACGGCTGCGGTTTGTGCCCATTTCCCAGGACGAGTACGCGCACCTGCAAGAACATGAGCTGTAGCATTCTGCGGGCGGGTTTGCTGACCACCATCCAGGATGGGGGCCGCCGGGGCTACCGGCAGGCGGGCGTTATCGTGAGCGGGCCGATGGATGCGCTGGCCCTGCGCGTAGCCAACCTGCTGGTGGGCAACCGGCCAGGCGCGGCGGGGCTGGAAATCACCTTGCTTGGGCCGACAATCCGGTTTGAAGCCGACCACTTGCTTGCCCTAACTGGCGCCAACTTATCGGCTACTCTTGATGGGGAACCTCTACCCCTGAACCGGCCTGTGGCCGTCCGGCGCGGTTGTGAGCTGGCTTTTGGCCCCGCCCGCAGCGGGTGCCGGGCCTACCTGGCGCTGTCGGGCGGGCTGGCCGTGCCCGCGGTGCTGGGCAGCCAGTCCACGTATTTGCGGGCTGGTATTGGGGGCTTTCAGGGCCGGGCGTTGCGGGCCGGCGACGTGGTGCCAGCTGCCGGCCTCACCTTGGCTGGGCAGCGCCTGCACCGGCAACTGCTCGCCCACCGGCCCGGCCGAAGCTGGGCCGCCGCCACCTGGTTTCCCGCGCCGCCGCTCACGCCGCCGCTCTCCGCCACCCCACTTATCAGGGCCGTGCGGGGGCCGGAATACGGGCTGTTTTCGGAGGAAAGTCAGCGGGCTTTCTGGGAAGCCGCGTTTACCGTAACGCCCAGCTCCGACCGCATGGGCTACCGCCTGGCGGGGCCGGAACTACCGCGGCTGGCGGGGCCGGAAATTCTCTCCACGGCCGTTACCTTCGGCACGGTGCAGGTACCGGCGGCGGGTGGCCCCATTGTGCTGCTGGCCGACCACCAGACCACCGGGGGCTACCCACGCATTGCGCAGGTTATTACGGCCGATTTTTCCCAGCTGGCCCAGGTGCCGCCGGGCGGCCGTCTGCGCTTTCAGGAAATTAGCCTCTCCCAGGCTCATTACTGGTACCTGTGCCAGGAAAAAATCATCCAGCACTTCCAACGAGGCCTCGCCCTTTTTCACCATCTATGACCCACCCGTACGCCGTCGACCTGAATTGCGACCTGGGAGAAAGCTTCGGCGCCTACTCCCTGGGCCACGACGAAGCCATCCTACCCTTTGTTACCTCCGCTAACATTGCCTGCGGCTACCACGCCGGCGACCCGGCCGTGATGAAGCGCACCGTGCGCCTGGCCCTGCAACACCAGGTAGCCATCGGGGCCCACCCTGGCCTGCCCGACCTAGTGGGTTTCGGCCGCCGCGACATGGCCATTTCGGCGGAAGAAGCCTACGATATGACGGTGTACCAGCTGGGCGCCCTGGCCGCTTTCGTGCGGGCCGAAGGCGGAACCCTACACCACGTCAAGCCCCACGGGGCCCTCTACAACATGGCCGCCCTGAACCCGGCCCTGGCCGAAGCCATTGCCGAAGCTGTGTACCGGGTGCAGCCCGAAGCCTGCTTCTACGGCTTGGCCGGCAGCGCCCTAATCAGCGCCGGCCGGAAGCTGGGCCTGGCCACGGCGCAGGAGGTTTTCGCCGACCGCACCTACCAGCCCAACGGCACGCTCACGCCCCGCCGGCAACCCGACGCCCTCATCACGGATTCGGCCACGGCCATAGCCCAGGTAGTGCGCATGGTAAAAGAAGGCCGGGTGCGCGCCCTCTCCGGCGAGGACGTTATCATGCAAGCGGATACTATCTGCCTGCACGGCGACGGGCCCCACGCCCTGGAATTTGCCCAGCAGATTCGGGTCAGGCTCGAGCAAGAAGGCATTGCGGTGCGCCCGTACTCTCAACCTACTACCGCATGAGGCCGGCTCGCAACTGGGGCGTGCTGCTGGGCGCCGCCTTCCTGATGGCTACCTCGGCGGTAGGACCGGGCTTCCTAACCCAAACTACCGTGTTTACGCAGTCCTTGGGCGCTAGCTTCGGCTTTGTTATTCTGACCTCCATTCTGATGGATATTGGGGTGCAGCTGAACATCTGGCGGGTAATTGCCGTGTCGGAGCTGCGGGCCCCGGACATTGCCAACCGGGTGCTGCCGGGGCTGGGCGGCTTTATTTCCCTCCTGATTCTGCTGGGCGGGCTGGCCTTCAGCATTGGCAACGTGGGCGGAGCCGGCCTGGGCCTGCAGGTACTCACGGGCCTACCCGTCACCCTCTGCGCCGTGCTGGCGGCGGCCCTGGCCCTGGCCATCTTTCTGGTGCGCGAGGCCGGCCCGCTCATGGACCGATTTGCCCAGTTCATGGGGCTGGTGATGATTCTGGTTATCATCTACGTGGCCTTCACCACCCAGCCGCCCGTGGCGGAAGCGGCGCTGCGCACTCTAGTGCCTACTACCATTAACTACCAAGCCATTATCACGCTGGTAGGCGGCACGGTGGGCGGCTACATCACCTTTTCCGGCGGCCACCGCCTGCTTGATGCGGGCGTAAAGGGCACGGCCGCCCTGCCGGAGGTGTCGCGCAGTGCCGTTATGGGCGTGTCGGTGGCTTCCCTGATCCGGGTGTTTCTGTTTCTGGCCACGCTGGGGGTAGTAAGCCGGGGCCTGGCCCTGGACGCCAGCAACCCCACAGCCTCGGTATTTGAGCTGGCGGCGGGCACCGTGGGCTACAAGCTATTCGGAGTGGTGATGTTTGCGGCGGCCATTACGTCCATTATCGGCTCGGCCTACACCTCTATTTCCTTTCTCAAATCGATGCTGCCCAGCGTAGCTACCCACGAAAACCGCTGGATCATCGGCTTTATCGTCCTGTCGACGCTTCTGTTTGTCACCATTGGCAAGCCCGTGAGCCTGCTGCTCTGGGCGGGCGCCCTGAACGGGTTCATCCTGCCCATTACCCTCGGTACCTTGCTCGTGGCCGCCTACCGCCGCAACATCATCGGCAGCTACCGCCATCCGTTGTGGCTAACCTTGTTTGGGGTATTGGTGGTGGGAATTATGACGTGGATGAGCGGCTCAGTGCTGGTAGACCAGGTGGCCAGTTTGTGGAAATAAACCAAAGCTAGCAAGCTAGTAGAGTGAATAGTCTTAGGGCTTATGCATTCCACAAAGCCGTCATGCAGGGGCGTAGCCGAAGTATCTCGCGTGCTGACTCAGGATTGGTAATCAGACATTAGCACGCGAGATGCTTCGCCTCCAACTCTGCATGACAAGTTTCGATTACCTGTTTACAATTCCTACTCTCTTCAGAAATGGGAAACTTGCAATAGTTGACCCTCGAAGAACGGTACTAAAACTAGTTCCCCTCTCCTTCTCCTTTTTCGGGCAGGGGCTAGGGCTGAGGCGAATTACCGCTAGAAAACTTGTAAGCTATCCTACCGCTCAACGCTCCGGTCAACCACTCCAACCTAGCTCTCGAACCTTCTAGTATACTAGCCTGATGAAACTGCTACCCCGCCTGCTAACGGCAACTCTTCCCCTGCTCGCCGCGGGCTGCGCCGGCCGCCACACTGCCCCAACTTTTGACCTGGTGCTTACCCACGCCAACGTGGTGGACGTGGAAACCGGCCGGGTGCGGCCCAATCAAACGGTGGCCATTTCCGAGGGGCAGATTCGGCAGGTTACCGCCAGCGGCCCAGCGCCAGCGGCCCGGCGCACGCTCGATGCTACCGGAAAATACCTCATTCCGGGCCTCTGGGACATGCACGTGCACTTTCGGGGCGGCGACTCGCTGGCCGCGGCCAACCGCAACTTGCTACCCCTCTACCTGGCGCACGGTATTACCACCGTGCGCGACGCGGGCGGTGACTTGACGCCGAGCATCTTCGCGTGGCGCCAGCAAATCCGGGCCGGCCAGTTGGCTGGGCCTACTATCTACACGTCGGGGCCGAAAATTGACGGCCCGAAGGCTTTTTGGGCGGGCTCCCTGGAAGTGGAAACTCAGGCGCAGATTGACAAGGCCCTAGATTCCTTGCAGCGGCTGAAGACTGATTATGTCAAAATCTACGAAAGCACCATCTCGCGGGAGGCCTTTCTTAGCACCATTACCGCCGCCGAAAAACGCGGGATGATTACCACGGGCCACATGCCCTACACGGCCACCCTACGCGAGGCCTCGGAGCGCGGCCTGGATGCCACGGAGCATCTGTATTACGTGTTCAAGGCCTGCTCCAGCAAGGAAGACAGCATTACCCAGGCCGTGCAGCGCAGCCTGAGCACGCCCAAGCCCCTGGGTCTGTTTGCGGTGCTACCCGCCATTTACCGCACCTACGACCCTGCCACTGCCGCCCGCATGTACCGGACGCTGGCGAAAAACCACACGGCCGTTGTGCCTACCCTCTACATTCAGAAGCTGCTAGCGGAGCTGCCCGAAACCGACCATTCCCGCGACTCGCTCCTGACCTACATCGACCCCAAGATTCAAGCTACCTACGCCCGCCGCCTGGCCGGAGCCCGGGCCCAATCGGCGGCTACCCGCGCGTTCAATAAGCAACTGAGCGCCAAGTTTATGAGCCTGGTTCCGGCCCTGCAGCAGGCCGGCGTTACGCTCCTAGCTGGCTCTGACAGCGGGGCTTCCAACTCGTATGTGTACCCCGGCGCCTCTCTGCTCGGAGAGCTGGAGCTGTTGGTGCAGGCTGGCCTCACGCCGGCTCAGGCCCTGCAAGCCGCCACCATCAACGGGGCGCGTTTCCTCAAAGCCGACCACCGCGCTGGCACCATCCGGGCGGGCAAGGACGCCGACCTGGTGCTGCTGGACCAGAATCCGCTGGCCGACATCCGCAACCTGCGCCAGATCAATGCGGTAGTCACGCGCGGCCGGGTGTACACCGCCCCGGAGCTGCGCCAGATGATGCGGGCCGTAAAGCACTAGTAGCGGCAACTGTGAGCTATGTGCTCCTCTTTTCTTACCTGGCATAAGTCATCCTCGCCTTGGGCCTACCCCATGGGCAATGGCTGGGTTGAAGGCCGACTCTAGTAGCGCTTTTGGTTGGCACTTTCAATTGGGCTTGAAAACCAGAAAAGCGGTTGTCATTCCGAGCAGAGCGAGGAATCTGAGTTAAGCGTAAGAAGCTAACTCAGGTTTCTCGCTCTGCTCGGAATGACAACCGCTTGTACGAGTTCCACACGCTGCCTAGCTGCTGCGTGAAACCGGTTTGTAGTTCTGAATTCCGCTACGGGGTAGCAACCGGGCCGCGGGGGCACTCTGGAGGGCCGAGGTAGCTGGGTTTTAGCCCACCCAGGTCTACCACTAGCTTTTCCAGCACCACGCCGGGGTCTACGCGCCAGAACCGGAGCACATGCTCGCCGGGGGCAGCCAGCGTGTGCGCGGAGGTTTTGATGATGATGTTTTCGGCTACAGCCTGCTCCCAGGGCCGGTTGCCGTTGTCAGCTACCAGGCCGGTGTGTAGGTTGATAATCTGGGGAGCTTCGTCGTCGAAGGACACGGCGTAGCGCAGGCCTTGGCTGTTGGTGAAGTCCAGGGTTGGGGCCAGGTAGGCGTGCACGGTTACGGGCCCGGGGCTGTTCAGCCGGACCCGGTACTCCAGGCAGGGGCTGCTGGCGGTGGGGTTCTGGGCCGGCGCGGTGGCCGGAAACGTCGTGACGCCCGAGAGCGTGCGGCCTAGGTCCGGTATCGTCTGCCAGCTTACCCCGCTCCCGTTCACGGCCTTGCTGTAGTGTTCCGCTTCCATGGACACGTAGCCATCCACTTCCATAAATACGGCCCCGGCAGCCGATGTTGTTGGTGATTTTTTCACGGGCGCCGGCTGGGCCGGGGCCGCCGCGGAAGCTGCCGTGGTGGGCTGGGCAAGGGTTTGCACGGCCGGCATTACGTTCTTTTCCGGCTGCTGCCAGATGGTGTAGCCGATGTGGGTCTGGTCCATCATGTGGTTCCACTTGCTGCCAGCCAGCGCGTGGTAGCGGCGCGAGATGTCGGCGTCTTTGGCGAATAAGGCCTTGGCTTTTTCGGCCAGGGCATTGGTGTTGGCCTGCCCGTTCTTGGCTGCCTCGCGGTTC
Organism: Hymenobacter sp. 5516J-16; assembly: GCF_022919335.1. Taxonomy (NCBI): domain Bacteria; kingdom Pseudomonadati; phylum Bacteroidota; class Cytophagia; order Cytophagales; family Hymenobacteraceae; genus Hymenobacter; species Hymenobacter sp. 5516J-16. Next base: position 196,555 of record NZ_CP095058.1, read on the forward strand.
AGGGCCACGGTGTAGTACAGCTCGTTGAGGTTGGCGCAGGCGGCTACCGGGTGCAGCACCAGCTGGAAATACGCGTCCTGGTGCTGGGCGGGCAGCTGCCGACCAATTTGTTCGGCCTGGGTTAGCAGGGTCTGGTAGTCGGCTACTACCGTCTGGAACTCGTTGTAATTCGTGAGGCTGTAGGTCGTGGGGCTGAGCAGTTCCGGCTTGCGGCGGGCGTTGTACTTGGCGTACTTGGCCAGAATATCAGCAATGCCGGCCGCGTGTTTCTCCCCGAACTGCTGGGCGGCCCACTGCCGGGTGTAGTCATCTACTTGGTCGGCAGCTAAGCGGGCGGGGTTCCAGGCGTAGTCCAGGAAAAAGCTGATGGGCAGTTCCATGGGCTTCAGGTCGCCCACGTTGACAATCCAGATTTGGTTGGCGCCGTACGCGTGGGCCAGGTGCATCTGCTCCCAGATGCGCGGCAGTGGGTTCGTATTCAACCACTTGTAGTTGCGTGGGCCGCCTACGTAGTCGAAGTGGTAGTAGATACCGTAGCCGCCAGCACGGGGCTTTTCCGCGGGCTTGGGCAGCTTGCGCAGGTTGCCCCAGTTGTCGTCGCAGAGCAGCAGGGTCACGTCGTCGGGCACGCGCATGCCCTTGTCGTAGTAGTCCTGCACTTCCTTGTAGAGGGCCCAGATCTGGGGCGTTTGCTCGGCGGGCTTGCCAGTGGTTTCAGCAATAATGCGGCGCTGATCGGCCACGATGCGCTCCAGCAGGGCAATGTTGCTTTCCTGGCTCATGGGCTCGTCGCCGTCGCCGCGCATGCCAATGCTGACGATGTTTTCGCGGGTGCCCATGCGCTGCATGCCGCCGCGCCAGAACTCCTGCAGGGTAGCGGCGTTGGTTTGGTAGTTCCAGGGGCCCTTGCCGGCGTGCTTCCACTCCTCGTGGGCCCGCGTGAGGGGCTCGTGGTGGGAAGTGCCCATTACAATGCCGTACTCGTCGGCCAGTACGGGGTTTTGGGGGTCGTCCACGTTAAACATGTTGCCCCACATGGCCGGCCAGAGGTAGTTGCCCTTGAGCCGCAAAATCAGCTCGAACATGTGGCTGTACATCTTGGAATTGACGCCCCCGAACTTCTCCTTGGCCCAATTCTGCAGGGCCGGCGCTTCATCGTTGATGAAGATGCCGCGGTACTTTACCTGGGGCGTGCCCTGGGTGTGGCGGCCGGCCCCCACGTACAGGGCCGATTGGGGCTTGGTCGGCACATCGGCCCACCAGTACCAGGGCGAAACTCCCATCTGCTGGGACAGGTCGTAGATGCCGAAGATGGTGCCGCGCTTGTCGCTGCCGGCAATGACTAGGGCCTGCTCCACACCCGGCAAGGGCTTGTCGACGACTTCCACCACAAAGGTTTCCCACTTGCCGGCCACGCCCGCCACGTTCAGCTTGCCGGCCTGCACCAGCCCGTCAATCAACGGGCTTTTGCCGAGGGTACCAATTAGCACTACCTGCTGGCCGCTGGGCGCTTTGTCGGTGGTTAGCGTGGGCGTTAAAGTGGTAACGCGGTTGATGTCGGCCTGCAAATCCCGGGCGGCCCGCAACACGCCCGGCCAGTCGGCGGGGCTGGCGTACAGGGCCGCCGCACGGCGGCCCGCTACCAACGGAAAGCTGCCCTTGCTTTTTTTGCCAGATACGTAAGCCTCCGTCCCGGGTAGGGTGGTTTGAGCCCAGACGGCCGGGCAAGTCAGCAATAGCAATGCCACCAGCACCCCCTTAAACCGGCGGGCAGAAAACGGGCGGCGGAAAGAACAAATGGACATGACGGGTAGGAAAGGGGTTGACTGATGGGGCAACTGCGGTTACCTCTAGCTCTCTTCCTCAGCTGAGGAGGGGAGCTAACGCTAGAACTTCACGACTTCCCAGTAGGCTTTCTTGGGCTGTTGGTTCTGGTCGAAGAGCAGGGGTAGTTTTTGCGGCCCGCCACGGGGTAGGTATCCAGCCAGCTGTACTTGTCCGACACGTTCCAGAAAGTAACGCCGGTCAATACGTTCTTGTAGTCGCGGAACACCTTGAAGAACATCTTGTACTGGGCGGCCTGCTTCTGCTCCAGCTCGGGCGTGTAGGCGTCCGACTCGCCGGGGCGCTTGGCGCGGCGCTCCTTTTCCCAAGGGTAAATAGACACGTCCAGCTCGGTAATCTGCACTTTCAGGCCCAGGGAAGCATACTGGTCAAGGGCTTGGCGCAGCTCGGCCTCAGTCGGCTCCTGCAAGGACCAGTGCCCCTGCAGACCCACGGCGTCAATCGGCACCTTGGCATCCTTGAGCTTCTTAAGCAGCTTAAAAATTCGCTCCCGCTTTTCGGGCCGCTCGGTGTTGTAGTCGTTGTAAAACAGCTGGGCCTGGGGGTCGGCTTCGTGGGCGTACTCGAAGGCTTTGGCAATGAAATCCTCTCCGCAGATCTGGTACCACTCGGAGTTGCGCAGAAACTCCTGGGGGTTGTCGGCAATGGCTTCATTGACCACGTCCCAGGCGTAAATCTTGCCCTTGTACCGCTTCACTACCGTGAAAATGTGGTCGTGCAGGCGCTGGAGCAGCACTTCCTTGCTGACCTGCTTGCCCTGGGCATCCTTGAACAGCCACTTGGGCGTCTGCTCGTGCCAAAGCAAGTTGTGACCCCGCACGCGCAGTTTGTTTTTCTGAGCGAAGTCTACCAAGGCGTCAGCATCGGTCCAGAAGTAGCGGTTTTCCTCCGGATGAATGGGGCCCATCTTCATGGCATTTTCGGGCGTGATGCTGTTGAAGTGCTGTTTGATCAGCTCGCCCTCCGCCCCTTGTATGGACTGCCGGCCTACCGCCACGCCCACGGGGAAATAGTTTTTGTAGTAGTCTTTCAGGCCTTTATCGGCCGCCGGGCGCTGGCTGCTGACCAGCCCGGCGCTACCCACTAGCAAAGCCGCGAGAGTAAGTTTTCGGAAGGAGAAGGAAGACGTTTTCATGAACTCAGAAAGAAGCGGAACAGATGAAAAATGCGGCGGCAGGACGCACAATGGCCGTCCTCGTGCCAATGCGGCAAGGAAAATGGGGCGGTTTACTCCGCCGGCTGCGGGGCAACACGCAGTGGAAAAACGTAGGCCGGGCGGTTCGTGCTGCGCTTGCAGCTGCTCCCGGAAAACAGGCGCGCAGCAGAGAAGCGCCCCTCGTTGCGCCTCCCTGCTGCGCGGCCCTTGTTGCCTACCGGTAGTGCTACCGGCAGGCCTGCCGCTCTATCCGCGGCTTACCAGTAAATGGTGTACAGCACCGTGAGCAGCACCATGATAACCATGGACCCGATGGCAAAGCTGCGGTTGGTTTTAAACATGCTACGGTCTACCTCGAGGCCGTTGGTAACGGCTCCGCGGCTGGTTTGTACCAAGCTGATAATCACCATCATAATGATGCAGATCAGGAACACGAAGCCCATCCGATCGAGGAAGGGGATTTCGTAGACGCCAGCCGCGTTGGGCACGGCAAAGCCGAAGGGCGCCAGGAAGGACAGGTCGGCGAAGGTGGGTAGGAACTTGAACAGCACCGAGAGCAGGAAGCCGCCAATGGTGGCGAACAGGGCCGCCGTGGAGGTCGTTTTCTTCCAGAAGAAACCCAGAATGAACATGGCGAAAATCCCCGGCGACACAAAGCCCGTGTACTCCTGAATGTACTGGAAACCGCCCTTTTTGTCGATGCCCAGGTGGGGAGCAATCAGCACGCCCAGGATCATGGCCACGATGACGGCAATCTTGCCCACGTTCACCAGCTTCTTTTCCGAAGCCTGGGGGTTGAGCACTTTCTGGTAGATGTCGAGGGTGAAGATGGTGGCAATGGAGTTGGCCTTACCGGCCAGCGAGGCCACCACGGCGGCCGTGAGGGCGGCGAAGGACAGACCCTTCAACCCCACCGGCAGAATGTTGAGCAGCACGGGGTAAGCCCGGTCGGGGTTCAGATCAGCGCCCTGGCCAAACTCGGCTGCGCCAAACACGTCCTGCTTGTACAGCACGTAGGCGGCAATGCCGGGCAGCACCACAATCACGGGCATGAGCAGCTTCAGGAAAGCGGCGAACAGCAAACCGCCGCGGGCCGTGGGCAGGTCGGCGCCCAGGGCGCGCTGGGTGATGTACTGGTTGCAACCCCAGTAGTTCAGGTTCACAATCCACATGCCCCCGAGCAGCACCGTGAGGCCAGGCAGGTCCATGTAGTTTTCGTTGTCGCGCTTGAAAATCATCTGGAAATGGTCCCCGGCCTGCTCGGTCATCAGGTTAAAGCCCGCCAGCACACCCGATTGGCCGTAGTGGTCGGCCACCATGTTCAGGGCCAGGTAGGTAGTCGCCAAGCCGCCCAGAATCAGGAAGAACACCTGAATTACGTCGGTAAAGCCGATTACCTTCATGCCACCTAGAGTGATGATGACGGCAAAGAACGCCAGGGCATAAAGACAGAACTCCAGGTTGAGGCCGGCAATGCTGCTGATGGCAATGGCCCCGAGGTAGAGAATCGAGGTCAGGTTCACCACCACGTACAGAGCTAGCCAGAAAATGGCCATAATCATGGCCACGGTGCCGTTGTAGCGCTGGTGCAGAAACTGCGGCATCGTGAAGATTTTATTCTTCAGGTACACCGGAATGAAGAACACGGCCACGATGATGAGCGTCAGGGCTGCCATCCACTCGTAGGTAGCAATGGCCAGGCCCATCTTGAAGCCCGAGCCCGACATGCCCACGAACTGTTCGGCCGAGATGTTGGAGGCAATGAGCGAGGAGCCGATGGCCCACCAGGTCAGGGAGCCTTCGGCCAGGAAGTAGTCCTTGGAATCACCCTCGGCGGTGCCGTCGTGGCCGGTTTTGCGCCGGTAGATCCAGATGCCGTAGCCGGAAACTATCAGGAAGTAAATGAAAAAGACGACGTAGTCGAGGGTAGCAAGTTGATGTTGCATGTGGGAGATAAGCAAACCCCTCCGGCGGAGTGGTTAAGCGAGAAACAAGTGAAATACCGCCTCCAAGCTACCACCTAGGGCGGCTTCTGGCAACAGACCGGCAAACATTCCCGGCCGGCCCCTCCCCTCGGGTTCCCACACCCTTCAGTAGACCAGCCGGGTTTGTTTGGGTAGTTAATTACGGAACGTCAGGCAGGAGCGCAACGCAGCACCTTGCGCGCTGACGGCTGCATGAGAAGCACAACGACACCGAGCAAGATGCTACGTGCGCTACGCTCGGCCTGACGTTCTACGAGCTACCTTAGATGTACTGGTTGATGATGGCCTCCAGCCACTCCTGCTTGCCGCTGCGCAGTACCGGCTCGCCGGTTTCGTGGGCAATGCGGCGCAGGTCTTCCAGCGTGAGCTGGCCTTTCTCGAAGGCGGCGCCGTGGCCCGCGTCGAAGGAGGCGTAGCGCTCCTGGCGGAACTTGCGGTAGGGCGACTTTTCCAGGATGTCGTTGGCTACCACCAGGGCCCGGGCGAAGGTGTCCATGCCGCTGATGTGGGCAATGAAGATGTCCTCCAGGTCGGTGGAGTTGCGGCGGGTTTTGGCGTCGAAGTTGATGCCGCCGGGCTGGATGCCGCCGTGCTCCAGAATAATGAGCATGCTCTCGGTCAGCTCGTTGAGGTTGTTGGGGAACTGGTCGGTATCCCAGCCGTTCTGGTAGTCGCCGCGGTTGGCATCCATGGAGCCCAGCATGTTCGCGTCGGCGGCTACCTGCAGTTCGTGCTGGAAGGTATGGCCGGCCAACGTGGCGTGGTTTACTTCCAGGTTCAGCATGAAATCTTTCTCCAAGCCGTACTCCTTGAGGAAGCCGATGACGGTGGCGGCGTCGAAATCGTACTGGTGCTTAGTGGGCTCAGCGGGCTTGGGCTCAATGAAGAACTTGCCCGTGAAGCCCTGCTTGCGAGCGTAGTCGCGGGCCATGGTCAGGAAGCGGCCCATGTGCTCCAACTCCCGCTTCATGTTGGTGTTGAGCAGGGTCATGTAGCCTTCGCGGCCACCCCAGAACACGTAGTTTTCGCCGTTCAGGGCAATGGTCGCGTCGAGGGCATTCAGGACTTGGGTGCCGGCGTGGGCAACTACCTGAAAGTCGGGGTTGGTGCTGGCCCCGTTCATGTAGCGCGGGTTGGAAAACACGTTGGCCGTGCCCCAGAGCAGCTTCACGCCGCTTTCCTGCTGGTGCTGCTTGGCGTAGTCGACGATAGCCTGCAGGTTGCGCTCGTACTCGCTCAGGGACGAGCCCTCGTCCACCAGGTCAATGTCGTGGAAGCAGTAGTAAGGCGTGCCGAGCTTGGTGAAAAACTCGAAGGCGGCGTCCATCTTGTCCTGGGCCCGGCCGATGGCCTCGTGGTGGGTATCCCAGGCAAACTGCTTGGTGCCGGGGCCGAATGGGTCGCCGCCGGTGCCGGTGAAGGTGTGCCAGTAGGACACGGCAAAGCGCAGGTGCTCCTTCATGGTTTTGCCGGCCACCACGCGGTTCTCGTCGTACCATTTGAAGGCCAGCGGGTTATCTGATTCGCGCCCTTCGTACTTAATGGGGCTGATGCCCGTGAAGAATTCCGTTTTAGAAAGCGTGTTGAGTGACATGGTGGGTAGTGCTAGTGGGTGAAAGAATCTGTTGGGTAAGGGCCTGGTGCCAGCGGGCATAGGCCGAGTGGTACTGCTCCTGCAGCGCCGGGGTAGGCTCCAGGGTAAGGATGCGCTCCAGGCCAACAAAGGCTTCCGCGGGGCTGGCGTAGAGGCCAACCCCTACCCCGGCGCCGCGGGCCGCACCCTGGGCCGCATCGGTGTTGTAGAGCTCCAGTTCTACGTTGCCGCTGTTCACGAAGGCCTCGCGGAATACCGGACTCAGGAACATGTTGGCGTTGCCGGCGCGCACCTTGCGCACCTGCACCCCCGACTCGCGCATGATGTCCATGCCGTAGTTCAGGGCGAAAACAATGCCCTCCTGGGCGGCGCGCAGCACATGGCTCCGGCCGTGAATGTTGAAGCTGAGGCCGCGCAGCTCGGCGGTGGTTGGGCGGTTTTCCAGCACCCGCTCGGCGCCGTTGCCGAAGGGCAGGAACTGCAGCCCCTCCGCTCCTACCGGGGCCTGCGCCGCCAGCTGGTTCATCTCATCGTAGGGGATTTCGCCTACCACTTTGCGCAGCCAGCTGTTCAAAATGCCGGTGCCGTTTACGCACAGCAGCATACCGTTGCGGGGCTGGGCCGGGGTGCTGTTCACGTGCGCAAAGGCATTCACGCGGGAGCGGGCATCCACCACCGGCTGGTCGCTGATGCCGTAGACGACCCCCGAGGTGCCGGCCGTAGCAGCAATTTCGCCGGGCTGCAGCACGTTGAGGGAAAAGGCGTTATTGGGCTGGTCACCGGCGCGGTAGGCAATGGGCGTGCCGGCGTGCAAGCCCAGTTCCTGGGCGGCGGCGGGCGTCAGGCGGCCCTGCTCGGCGAAGGTGTCCACTACCTCGGGCAGTAAGTCGCGGCTGATGCCGTAGTAGTCCAGCAGCTCCTGGGCCACGGCCTGCTTCCGGAAGTTCCAGAACACGCCTTCCGACAAGCCCGACACCGTGGTGCACAGGCGGCCCGTCATCTGGAAGGCAATAAAGTCGCCGGGCAGCTGAATTTTGTGGATTTGCTCGAAAATGGCGGGCTCGTTTTCCTTGACCCACTTAAGCTTGGAGGCCGTGAAGTTGCCGGGCGAGTTGAGCAGATTCTGCAGGCAGTACTCCTCCCCCAGCGCCTCAAAGGCCTGGTTGCCGTAGTCCACGGCCCGGCTGTCGCACCAGATAATGGCGGGGCGCAGCACGTGGCCGTTTTTATCCACCAGCACCAGGCCGTGCATCTGGTAGGTGATGCCGATGCCGGCTACCAGCGACGCATCGAAGCCGTAGTTCTGCTTCAGCTCGTGGGTAGCGTTGACGACTTCCTGCCACCACCGCTCCGGGCGCTGCTCGGCCCAACTGGCCAGCGGCGCCGAAATTTCCATTTCCTTTTTAGGCGAAGTGACGCTGGCCAGGCAGCGGCCAGTATCCGCAGCCAGCAGCGCCACTTTGATGGAGGAGCTGCCAATATCGTACCCGAGGAGGTAATTCATGGTGGGAATGATGGGAAAGTTCGGGAAGAATGCCAGGGTGTATGTTAAGTTGAACGACGGGCAGTCTGAAGAGGAATAGTTCTATTTATGCTTACTGGCTATGGTGCCGAAACTACTCATGCCCAACGATACGCAAGCATCCATTTTAAGCCACTATTTTCCGAATATACAGTGAGTGTCTACACACCTACTACCGTCAAATCGGCTCCTATTCATTGTTTTTCAAATAAACCTATCGAAACCGTTTCCGAAAACGGTTTCGATAGTCCGCAGCGCTTAATTTTATTTTCTTACTAATTATCTGAATAGTCAAATAGCCACTACCCCTGTCATTACAGTGCAGATAGGTGCTTTAGCTGAAAAATTCTATTCATCTACATGCAGCTAGCGTGTCGGGAGGTTTACTAGTACGTAGTAGGCTTCAGAAATTGTATGGTTCTGACGTAGGTAGCTCTAGCTTGCCTCACCCCTGGCCCCTCTCCGGGGAAGAGGGGAACTAGTTTCTAGAAGAAAGAAGCTGGGAGTTAGGAGCTAGAAGGAAGTAGAGGGCAGCTGTTAAAACAGTTTAGAACAGTTTTTAGAGCTAGTCCCCTCTCCCTCGGAGAGGGGCTAGGGGTGAGGCAAACTAGAGCTACCTACCGCACCGCCAGGGTAGCCGTGGCGGGTTGGCTGGCCCCAAAGCCACGCTGCGGGCCGAGGGTAAGGAGCCACCCACCGCCACGGTCACGGGGCCGGTCGGGGCCACCGACTTGCCCTGAGCGTCAATTAGGGCCAACTGCTCGGGGTAAGCGTGAAGCGCACGGTAGTGCTGGCGCCGGGCTGCAGTTGCACCCGGCGGAAGTTCTTGAGGGCGTAGCGCGGTACCTGCTGGCCCTGGCGCGGGGTGTGGGTCAGGTAGAGTTGCACCACTTCCTCCCCGGCCATTTTGCCGGTGTTGCGCACGGTGGCCTCTACTTCTACCGGCTTGTTTTTGGCCGCCCGCTTCGGCAGCTTCAGCCCCGAATACTCGAATTTAGCGTAGCTCAGCCCGTAGCCGAAGGGGTACATCGGCTCCTGGGTCATGTAGCGGTAGGTGCGGCCCAGCATGCCGTAGCTTTCGTAGGCAGGCAGCTGGTCGAGGCTCTTGGGAAAGGTGATGGGCAGCTTGCCCGAGGGCGACACCTTGCCGAACACCACGTCGGCAATGGCGTTGCCGCCTTCCTCGCCGGGGTACCAGGCCAGCACCACGGCATCGGCCAGCTCGTGCACCTCGGCCAGGTTCATGGGCGAGCCGCCGGTAATGATGGCCACCAGGGGCTGGGTGTTATTTTTGCGCAGGCCGCGCAGGAAATCAAGCTGGTTTTGGGGCAGGTTGTAGTCGAGCCGGTCGCCGAACGAAGGCGAGGCAATGGACTCGCCCTCCTCCCCTTCCAGCAGCCCGTTGATGCCCAGCACTACAAACGTCGCGTCGGAGGTGCGGGCCGTGCCGCTCACCCAGTCCACGCCGTTCTGATTGGGCCGATCGAGCAGGGCGCCGGGGCGGTACTGCATCTGGCTGGCCGGACTCACCCCGGCCACCAGGCCTTCCAGAATGGTTTTCATCTCCGGGTTCACGCCGTAGTAGTTGCCGAGCAGGGCATCGAGGTTGGCCGCGTTGGGCCGGTCACGAAGTACTTAGCCAAGTCGTTACGTAGGGGTAGTACGCCGTTGTTTTTCAGCAGCACAATGGACTTCTGGGCCGCCTCCCGGGCCAGGGCGCGGTGCTGGGGCTGTTGATGACGCTAGCGGAAAGCTTATCGTAAGGGCTGCTGCCGGGCGCATCAAACAAGCCCAGCTTGAACTTGGTGCGCAGCAGAATGGCCAGGGAGCTGTCCATCTGGGCTTCGGTAGTCAGGCCTTTGCGCACGGCTTCGGGCAAGGACGGGTACACGCTGCCGCAGTTCAGGTTCACGCCGCGCTGCAAAGCCAGGGCGGCAGCCTCGGCAGGCGTTTTCACCACGTTGTGGCCCTTGTAGAAATCCACCAGCGCCCAGCAGTCCGACACAATATGGCCCTTGAAGCCCCACTGCTTGCGCAGCACGTCTTGCAGCAGGTACTGGTTGCCGCAGCACGGCTCGCCGTTGGTGGCGTTGTAGGCGCACATCACGGCCTCCACGTTGGCATCTACCAGCTGCTTGAAGGCGGGCAGGTAGGTTTCCTGCAAATCCTGGGGCGAGGCCACGGCGTTGAACTCGTGGCGCAGCTTCTCGGGCCGCTGTGCACGGCGAAGTGCTTGGCGCAGGCGGCCACTTTCAGGTGCTGGGGTCAGGGCCTTGCAAGCCCTTCACGAAGGCCACCCCAGGCGACCCGTGAGGGTAGGATCCTCGCCGTAGGTTTCCTGGCCCCTACCCCAGCGCGGGTCGCGGAAGATGTTGATGTTGGGCGTCCAGAACGTGAGGCCGCTGTACTGCTGGCGGTAGCCCTTGGCCACGGCCGCGTTGTACATGGCCCGGGCCTCGTCGGAAATGGCGGTGGACACGCGCAGGGCCAGGTCGTCGTCGAAGGTAGCGCCCAGCCCAATAGCCTGGGGAAACACCGTGGCCGCGCCCGCCCGACCCACGCCGTGCAGGGCTTCGTTCCACCAGTTATAGGCCGGAATGTTCAGCCGCTCGATGGCCTTGCTGTTGTACATCATCTGGTCGGCCTTTTCCTCCAGGGTAAGGCGCGAAATCAGGTCCCGCACCCGCACGTTGACGGGCTTGCTAGGGTCGAGGTAGGCGACCGGGGCTTGCTGGGCTTGCGCCTGGGGCAGGCTGAGGCAGGCGAGCAGCCCGGAAAAGATCAGATGTTTCTTCATACAGTAGGAAGGGTAGAAAATATGAAGGGATAGGCCTGGAAGCCGCCTGAACACGGGTAGGCCGCTAGGCTGTAGAGACGCGACACTTCGCGTCTCAATCGTTGTTGACGTTGTTTGTTTTGTCCTTCCGACGCAGGAGGAATCTGGGTCAAGCCGTTGGATGGTAAACCCAGATTCCTCCTGCGTCGGAAGGACAGGTGGTAGTGGTTGTTCCCGGCTAGTCGTTCTGGCGCCGAGACGCGAAGTGTCGCGTCTCTACAGCTGGTCTGCTATACTTTACTGTGGAGCAGGTTTGGGTTTCTATTCAAATTAAGCCCGTCATGCCGAGCCGGAGCCGAAGCATCTCGCTCGAATCGTTGAGTTACTACCTAACATCAGCACGCGAGATGCATCGCCTCCGGCTCTGCATGACGTTCTTTTTACTTTCTATCCACCTACCTTAAGGCAAGGTCGCCGGCACATTGGCTTGAAAGGAGGAAGCGGGTAGCCCTTCTTTGTTGTAAAGATTCGCCCCTTCCGGATTGTCGGCCCAGGCGTAGCGCACGGCCACGGGCGACGGCACGGCATCACTCCAAACCACCACGGTGTTGCCGTCAATCCGGGCTTGGGCCCAGACGAATTTCTTGTCGGGGCCGGCCACGGCAAACTGCTTGAGCGGTCCGCCCCCTTTGACCTGCAGGCCGCTACCCGCGTTAGAAAAGCGCAGCGTGACCTTGTTACCACTGACCTGCATGGACTGGTAGAGCGGCCCGGAGGCCACTACCTTTTTCTCGCCGTAGGCTACCTGCTGGGCTGCCAGCGCCAGCCGATGCCCCACGGTTTGCTTGTCCAGGGGTGAATGTCGTTCCACTCGCCCGCGTCCAGGGCCACGGCCATACCGGTGCGCGGCACGGCCAGCGTCCGGCGCTGGGCCTCGCGCACTTCGGCCCAGCCACTCTCGCTGGGCTCCGACTTCACGGCCATAAAATTCGCCAGCTGCACGTAGAGAAACGGCAAATCGGGCCGCTGGAAGTGGGTACGCCAGTCATTGATCAGGCTGGTCATCAGGGCCTGGTAATCCTGGGGCGGCCGGCGTTCGACTCGCCCTGGTACCAGAGCACGCCCTTGAGGGCGTAGGGCAGCACGGGCGCAATCATGCCGTTAAACAGGGCCCCAGGCTGAAACTGAAACGGCGTGGTACCGGGTGTGGGCGGCAGGGTAGCGCCCAGCTTGTACTGCCACGGCCCGCGCAGATCCAGCGTCTGGCCGCCCGCCCGCAGCTGGTAGTTCTTGTCGAGGGTGAAGCCCCCGCGCCCGCCGTTGCTGATCAGGCGCACGACCACTACGTTTTTACCGGCCTTCAGCACGCCGGGCTTCACCTCGTACTTGCGGGGTGGGTACTGGTAGCCCGTGGTGCCCACCAGTTGGCCATTGATGTAGGTAGAATCGGCATCGACCAGGGTACCCAGTTCCAGGCGGGCCGGCTGACCCACCATGGCGGCGGGCACTTCTACCTCTTTCCGATACCACACTACCCCATTTACCGGGCCCAACGGGGTTTGGTCGGCCCAGTAGCCGGGCACGTTCATCGTGGCCCAGCCGCTAGCATCATACTCCGCAGCCGACCACTTTTGCTGGCCGCGGGCCTCGCCCTGATCGGCCTGGTAGAGGCGCTGGTACCAGCTGGTTACGGCCGCGCCTTCCCGCTGCCGCAGCCCGGCCACCTGGGCGCTGTCCCGGTACTTATCGGCCTGCTGCACATACTTCGGAAACTGGCGTAGCGCGTCGGCGCTCAGCCAGGCTTCGGCCGGCGAACCGCCCACGGCGTCCTTAATCAGGCCCACCGGAACCTGGTATTTGGCGTTGATTTCCTTGGCGAAGAAATAGCCGACCGCCGAAAACTGCAGCACGGTTTGCGGGTCGGCCGCTATCCATTTGCCCCCGGCTACGTCGGTGTGCGGCTTTTGCAGGGTATAAGCCATCGGCACCTCGTACTGCCGGATGCGCGGGTTGGCAGCCTGGGCAATAACTTCCGGAAACTTGTCGCGCAGGCGCGACATGGGCGTCTCCATGTTCGACTGCCCCGACAGCAGCCACACGTCGCCCACTAGCACATCCTTCAGCGTAATGCGGTTGCTGGCGGTAATATCCAACTGGTAAGGCCCCCGGCTTTCAGGGCCGGCAGACTGATCTGCCATTTGCCATCCTTGCCCGTGGCGGTTTGGTAGGTCTGGCCGTTGAACTTCAGGGCCACCTTCTCACCGGGCGCGGCCCAGCCCCAGATGTTCACGTTGGTGTCGCGCTGCAGCACCATCCCGTCGCTGACCAGCTTCGGCAGGCGCACCTGCGCCTTGGTGTCGGTGGGTGCCAGCAAGTAGCTACCGAGTACGGCAAGCACCAGGCCTTGCCGGCCCAAGGTAACTGGCCTAGAAAGCAACGGGCTAGAAAAGAGGAAATGCATCATATGAGTGGTTTATTACTACATGTACCGTTCGATTTGCCGCGCGTGGGGCTTGCGTGCTCAGCCCTTGGGCGACCCTTGCTCCTTTACCGGCCTAAAACAGCCCCTGGGCAAACAGGTATAGATCGTGGCGCCACACGGGCCAGGTGTGGCCGCCGGGGTACTCGCTGTACACATACCGGATGCCTAGCTCATCCATTTTGGCCCGCATCAGCTTGTTGTTGGTGTAGGCGATATCGGCCGGCCCGCCCATCGAGAGCCAGAGCTGCTTCAGGTTGGTATTGATGGTGCCGACATTGGCTTTCATAAACGCGTACTGCGGGTCCGACAAGGCCGTATTATTAGCAAAGAAGCCCGAGCTGAACACGCCCAGGTGCGCAAACAACTCCGTATTCCTGATGCCGGCGTAGAGCGTTTGCAGGCCACCCATCGATAGGCCTGCCAGCGCCCGGTTAGTGGCCCCCGCCGCCACCCGATAGTTGCTTTCCACCACCGGCAGCACGGTTTGCTTCAGCTCGTCTTCAAACCGCTTTAGGGTACTTTCGTTGAAACCCGCCAGGCCACCGGGGCCGCCCAAGTTGCCGTCCAGCATCACCACGAGCATGGGTTTGGCTTTTTTCTCGGCAAGCAGGTTGTCCAGAATCAAATCGGCTTTGCCTTGGCGGGCCCAACCGGTTTCGTCCTCGCCTCCGCCGTGCAGCAGGTACAGCACCGGGTACTTGGTGGCCGTATTGGCGTCGTAGCCCGCGGGCGTGTACACGTAGAACTGCCGCCACGAATTGGTGACTTTCGAATAATACCGCCTCATCCGCACCTCGCCGTGAGGCACGTCGCGCAGGGCGTAGAAGCTGGTGCCGCGGCCCGGAATTTCGATGCCGCTGGCCATGCGGCCCATGCCGTAGAAGGTGGCGCTGGCGGGGTCGGCTACGGGCAGGCCGTCGAGCACCAGGGAGTAGTAGTGTAGGCCCCGGCTCAGCGTATCGGTGGTCACGGTCCAGGTGCCGCTGCTGTCCTTCACCATGTCGTACTTGCGGCCCAGGTCCAGTTGGGCCTGCTGCACGCCGGGCGCTTTCAGGCGAAACACGGCGCGGTTATCGGGCAGAATCTGGGGATATTTGGCGTTGCGCACGTTGGTGGCGGCAGGTGCGCCCAGCACCGTGTAGGTGGGCAGCGCCGCCACCTCGACGGGCTTGAACAGGAACTGAGAGAACATGTACAGCCCGTTTTTCCAAACCTTAAAGTCGTGCCCGCCAGCCTCCAGATAGTACACGTGCGGCACCTGGTGCTCGTAGAGGTAGTCGTGGGTGCGCTGGCTGATGGGGAGCAGGCCATCCTGGTCGCCGCAGGAAATCCAGAGGAGCTTGAGCTGCTTGGTGGCTTTGGCAGGGTCGGGCACCAGTTGCTCAGGAAGTTTGGTGTTGGGAGCCGACGAAAAGCCGCCTACCCAGGCAAACGTATCCAGGTTGCCCAGCCCGAAATTCAGCGACTGCCCCCCTCCCATCGACAGGCCCGCCACGGCCCGGTTCTCACGGTTCTTAAGCGCAGGATACGTCTTTTCGATATAGGGAATAAGGTCGGTTAGCAGGTCTTTCTCGAAGTGGGCAAACGCGGCTACCTTGTCCGGCCCGTAGATATTGCCAACGGGCCGGTCGTCTTGCATGGCCCGGCCGTTGGGCATCACCACCAGCATGGGCTTGAGCTTGCCCGCCGCGTACAGGTTATCCAGAATCACCTGCGGGCGCCCGCCCCGGAGCCACTCCTTTTCGTCGCCCCCGATGCCGTGCAGCAGGTAAAGCACGGGGTACTTCTTCCGTTTGGAATACCCCGGCGGCGTGTACACCAGGGCCTTACGCACCGTCCCCACCGTTTTCGAGGGGTAGCTGATGCTATCCAGCTTACCAGTCGCAATGCCCGCGGTAGGTTGGTCGAAGCCCTTGGGCGCTTCCTTTACTGTCGGTTGGGCAAACGTGCTGCTTCCGCTCAGCAGAACCACGCCCAACATGATAAGCAATACGTTTCTCATGGCTTGAAAAAGGACCTGCAGGCGTAGGTAGCGAGCGGGTGGAATGTCAGACGGATGGCCAGTGGGAGCTTTTCGCTTCCTACTCGAATTTTACCCAGTCAATTTCAACGGGCGTGTTGGTTTTGGCGGAAACGATTAGCGTATGCGTGCCGGGCTTTAAGGCTGCTACCGAGGCTTTTACCTCCTGCCACTGGCTGCCCTTGGGCACAGTTACCTGGGCTAGCAGCGGGCCGGTGGCCCCGTCGGTACGCAGCTGCACCGTGGCGCCGGCAGCGGCCTGCACGCGCAGCGTCACCGTTTTAAGGGCCTGTTTGCCGAAAGCCACGCCGTTGTACTGCACCCAGCCCTGGTTATCAGCCAACACGGTTTTCCAGCCTTGGAAGGTGTCGGCCGGGTCCAGAAAGGCAATGGAAGCGCCGCGGCTGCTCAGGCGGCTGTAGCGGTCCAGCTGAATTTTCTGGCGGGCATCCGTCAGGCCCACGCCGCGCAGGGTGGGCACCACTTTGCGGATGGCTCCGTTAGGCTCGAAAAACAGGCTATCCAGCCGAACCGACCGGCTCTTGTCGAAGGCCGGCGACAAGTCGTTGTGGTGGTAGAACAGGTACCACTGGTTGTTGAACGGCAGTAGGGAGTGGTGATTGGTCCAGCAGCCGGTCGGCGACTCGTCCATGATGACGCCCTTCACCGTGAACGGGCCCAGCGGGCTGGTGCTGGTGGCGTATTCGAGGCGCTCCGTCTTATTCTCCACGTGCGGGTACGTGAGGTAGTAAATGCCCTTGCGCTCAAATACAAACGGTCCTTCTTTCAGGCCTTTGGTGGGTAGCTCGCCCAGCGTAACGGGCTCCGAGGCCAGCTCCAGCATGTTGGGCTTGAGCTTGGCGGCGTAAATGTTGCCCTGCGACCAGTAGAGGTAGGCCTGCCCGTCCTTATCAATCAGCACGTTGGGGTCGATGCCGCGCACCCCCTTGATGGGTTGCGGCTCCGGTACGAAGGGGCCGGTAGGTTTATCGGCCACGGCCACCCCTACCGTAAAGCCCTTGTTGATAGTAGTATCCTGGGGGTAGTGGGAAAGTAGAAGTAGTACTTGCCGTTGCGAGCAATGCAGTCGGGTGCCCACATGCTATAGCTGTCGGGCTTCACCCAGGGCACCTTGTTTTGGGTTACGATGACGCCGTGGTCGGTCCAGTCAGTAAGGTTAGCCGACGAAAACACGTGGTAGTCCTCCATGCAAAACCAGCCGACCTTCCCGCGCTCCGGGGTGGCCAGAATGTCGTGGGAGGGATACACGTACACCCGCCCGTTGAACACCCGCGCCGTGGGGTCGGCGGTAAACTGGTTGGTAATAAATGGGTTCTGGGCCTGCGCTGCGCCTCCCAGCAGCAGCAGGGCCAGCCCGCTCAACAGATACGGCAGTTTACTGGGTAGCATGGGGCCAGGGGGTTACTTGATTCCGGTAGTGGTGTCCGCAATGCGGAAGTAGTCGAAGTCGGCGTAGCCGCCAGCCGTCTTGGTGGCGTAGGTAAATAGCCCAAACCGGTAGCCCATAAAATGTGGCAGCGTGTAGGCCATCTTGAGCGGCGCCCCAATGGCTTTCCAGGCTTTCCCATCAAGGCTATAATAAAAAGTGGCCACGTCCTTGCGCTCCGTGAAGTCACATTCCGCTTTGAAATAGACGGTATTCTGCGTGAGCGGCAGGCGTTGCAGTTCCACAGGTTTCTCCGTTTCGGCGCTAATCATGACGATGGATTTGGCACCGTTACGGTAGTCCACCCCCACCAAGCCGTACCGTTTTTGCAGCAAGGCTAGGCCAGCAACATCCCCCTCTTTCAGGTGCGACACATCCAGGGCGGTGGTGCCGGCGCAGGCCGGCCCGAACGTGCGCTGGGTGAGGGTGTTGCGGGCCAGCAGGAAGGTAGTGTCTAGGCGGCCGGTTTTCAGGCGCAGGTAGCCCGCCCGGTCAGTAAGCGACCAGAGGGAGTTTTCGGGATTGTGGTTCCACTGCCACACCAGCGGCAGAGCGGGCTCACCCTTGCGCCGGTTAAACTCATCCGGCGCTACGATGCCCGGAATCAGGCCTTTACTGGCAGGCAAGGGTAGCGTCTGGGGTACTTTGCCGGCCGGACTTCCCAGCACCGGCCAGCCCTCAGTCCACGTAACGGGCACCAGGTACGGAATGCGGCCTACAGCTCCGAAATCCCGGAACAGGTAGGAAAACCACCGGCCATCGGGCGTGTCGATAAGGCCGCCCTGCGCCACGCCCAGGTCTTGCAGCGCCACCCGCCCTTCGTAGGGGCCGGTGAGCTTGTCGGCCCGGTGCACCACCACGGTGCGCATGCCGCCTTTGGGCCAGGTGATGTTGAAGAGGTAGTACTTCCCTTTGATTTTGAACAGCTGGGAGCCTTCGGCGGGCAGGCCTAGGTTGGGGCCGGCCGGGGCACTGGCGTTTTCAATAAGCACCTGCTCCGTGGCGCCGGGCTTCACGCCGGAGGCGTCGGCCGTCAGCTCAATCAGCCGCAGCTTGCCGGCGCCATATACCAGGTACACGCGGCCATCATCGTCAAAAAACAAGGAGTGGTCGTGGTAGCTGGGTTTAAACGACGCGACTTTCCAGGGACCTTGCTCGATATTCTTGGTGGAATACACGTAGGTTTTGCCGGTCGTTTGGGCAAAGGTCGAGACGTAGTAGGTGCCCTGGTGAAACCGCAGGCTGCTCGCCCAGGAGCCCCGACCGTAGGTGCTCTTGCCATTGCGGAGCGTCAGCTCATCCAGGCTACCCAGCGTGTCGGAGGCATAGCTGACCAGGTGCCAGTTCACCAAGTCCGTCGACTTCATAATGGGCACGCCCGGACTCATGTGCATGGTGGTGCTGCTCATGTAGTAGGTCGTGCCCACCCGAATCATGGCCATGTCCGGCACATCGGCGAAGATGACCGGGTTTTGCGCCTGCTGCACTTGTGCCGCGAGCGGCGAAACCGCAGCTGAGGCAAGGACTAACCCGAATACGAAAGCACTTCGCTTGATGGAGTAAGACATGGCAGGAGATACCGGAGCAAGTGGTTTAGTAGTGAGGCGCAGGCTTGATAGCCTGGTAGTTACCGCTCAGGTGCAGCAAGCTGAACAGGTACAGCAGGCCGTCGTAGTACGGGTCGAAGTAGCCGTCTTCGTAGGGCGCCAGCTTGGCGTTCCAGAGCGCGTGCACGAAGTCCAGCTTCTGCTTGTCCTGACTGGCCAGGGAGGCCACGGCGGAGGTAGCTACCAGGCCCAGCGAATGCCGGAGTTTCTTGACGTCGCCGGCTTGCAGAATGAAATCGGGCCGGGAGCCATCCACGTTGAACTGGTCTTCGAAGGTGGTGAGGCCCTTGCTGCGCAGAAAACCCTGGAAACGCTGGGCGTACTGCTCCTGCCAGGCCTTATCCTTGCCAAACCACACGTAGTCCATGGCAATGTTCATGGGTACCCGCCAGGAGTCGTAGCGGAAGGCCGGCGGGGCCCACTTGGTAGCGTGAGGCTTGCCGCTAAACTCAGTATAGTCGTAGTTGAGGCTGGTTACGGCATTACAGGCGCGGTGCAGAAACGCCCGCGACGTATCGGCGCAGGCCCGGTAAAACTGCTCGTGCCCATCCTTGGCATACTCAGCCCACACCTCCAGAAAAGCCGGCAAGTGGTACGAGGGGTCCGTCCAATTATACATCTCGCCCACCGGCACAAAGGATATCTGCTTGTGCTGGGTGTTGATGAGGTTATACACGTTGCCGGTGCCATCCTTTTGCCACATGGCATCCAGGATATTGCGCGCCTCTTGGTAGTAGTTGATGCCGGTCGTATTTCCCCAGCGGTTGGCGGCGAACAACAAACTGGTCACGAAGTACAGCTCCCCATCGGAGGCCGGCCCTTCGGAGTTGCGCTTCATGGTGGCCGGGTTGATGCTCCAGGCGAAATAGCCCTTCAAGGGTCCCTCCTGGTGCTGCAAGTATCTCTTCGACCAGCGCCAGATGCGGTCAAACACCTCCTTCTTGTTCAGCTGCACCGCCACCATCAAGCCATACGAAACTCCTTCGGTCCGGACGTCGTGGTTCTTCAAATCCGAGACGTAGGCCATGGAGTCGCCCACTTCGAAGTACACCCGGTTGGGTCCCTCGAACACGTCGTGGTAGGCCTGCGTCACCTTCTGGTCGATGTCGGCCTGGCTATAGCCCGCTTCCCGCAGCAGGTTGGGGTACTGCCCCGTGTAAAACGCTCCTTTCCGGGTTGGCTTCGTCGGTTTAGGTAGGCGCTGCGCCGTGCTGCTGCCTAGGCCTATATACAGCACACACAGCAGCAGACAAATACTCTTAGCCCGTTGAAGAAATGTGAGATATAGGTTCATCGACCAAGCTTCTGGATGTGACTGCGTGTGCTGTTCCGTGAGTAACCTACTGGCGGCAAGTAGGCCAGGGAGCCAGCCGCCGGTACAGGCCTAGGGCTGAACGACAAAGCCGCCCCGCGCCGGCAGCGTCACGCTGAGGGTGGAGCCCGCCACGGCCTGGGTGCTGAAGCTGCGGTTGGTATCGCCATCAGTGATGAGGGTGCCTTTTTGCAGGCCTAGTTGGCTGAGGTCGAGCTGGATGGTTTTGGGGGCGTCGGTGCCGTTGATGCCGGCCACGTACCAGGCGCCGCCGGGTGCTTGGCGGGCCAGCACGGCGTACTGACCAGGGTAGCCATCCAGAAACTTGACATCGGCCCAGCTTGGCGGCAGCTTTTGCACAAACTCCCGCACGTAGGCCGGCTGCGCAGCCATGCCCTCGGGCACCTCCGCGTAGTGCTGAATGCCCGACTGAAACAGCACCGACAGGGCCAATTCAAACGCATTGGAGGTGCGGCGCTCCTTGCCTCTGATTTCCGAAAACGCCATGGGCGTGAAGTCCATGGGCCCCACCGCGTTGCGGGTGAAGGGCAGCACGGCGCAGTGCGTGGGCTCCTGGTCGGTGTTGGCCTGGTCGAAGGTCAGGAACTCGAAGCCGCGCACGGCCTCCATCGTCACCAGGTTGGGGTAGGTGCGGTTCCAGCCCCTGGGAATGGTGGTGCCGTGGAAGTTCACCAGCAGTCCGGCCTGGGCAGCATCGGTGAGCAGGTCTTGGTAGTAGTTCATAAACGACTGCCCATCCCCACCGAAAAAGTCAACCTTGATACCTGCAATGCCCATTTGCTTGATGCGGGCAAATTCCTGGCGGCGGCTTTCGGCCTCGAATAGCACCTTGGTGGGCGTTTGCGGCGCCTCGTTCCAATGGCCATTGGAGTTATACCACACCAACAGGCCGACGTTTTTGCTGCGGGCATACTGGGCCAGCTCCTGCGTTTTATCGTAGCCGATTTGCTTGTCCCAGAGGGCATCGACCAGGCAGTACCCCCAGCCCATGCTAGCCGAATAGTCGATGAAGCGGCGCTGCACATCGTAGGTAGTCTTATCGTCGCCAAGCAGTACCCACGACCACGACGACTTACCCGGGGCAGTGGGCAAAGCCGCCGATTGGGCAGGCGCACTCACGTCGGTAGTCAGCGTCGATTCCACGATGGGCCGCAGCGAGTTGCCTACCACCAGCACCCGCCAGGGCGTGCGCCACGGCAACCGGCTTTCGGGCAGCAGCGCGGCCTCGGGGGTAGTGCGCTCCGGGGCCTGCGGGAAGGCTACACTGTACTCCGCATCGGGTGCGGAGTGGCCTAGGTGGGTGCCGCTATAGGTACGCCCCATGCCGGCCTCCGTGAGCAGTACCCAGTGCCCGCCCACCTCAAACAGCGCCGGAAATGACCACCCCTGCCCTAGTGTAGAAGGCGTGCCGGCCGCAATACCCCGCTGGTAGTACTCCTCATACGAGGGCTGGGTGTTGGCAAAACCAGTCTGGGCTTTGGCGTGCGGGTGCAGCCAGCCTTTGGCAGTGGCCGGCAAGTGAAAAGAGGTGGCTTCCGCTGTGATGCGCTGCACTTCCTGGCTGTTGCCTTCCACCACGTACTGAAACGCCACCCCATCGTCGGATACCTGAAACACCACGCTCAACTGCGGCCCTTTGGCCGGGCTCTGGAAGTGCACCACGCGCCGGTTGGCGCGGTAGCGGCAGTTGGCTCGCTTGTCGGTGGCGAGCTGGTAGTCGTCGGTTACGGTAGTTTGCTTATCGGCTTTCCTCAGCTTGAGGCCCTGCGTGAGGTCGGCGCTGGCGAGTTGCAGCCCCAGCCCCGAGGGGCGCAGCAGCTCCGCCTGCCGGTAGCGCACGGCGTAGGTTGGCTGGCCCTGGGGGGTTACGTCCACGGTCACCTGCACCGCCCCGTCGGGACTAGTAATGCGGATGGGCTTGGCGGCCTGAGCCGCGGCGAGGGGTAGCACGAGCAGGCAAATGAGTGGGTAGTAGCGCATAAAAGGAAGATGGAGGCGTAGCCAGCGGGCCGGGGATTATTTCTTGTACACGGGGTCATTCCCCTCGTACTTCAGCCACGTAAAGGAGGCGGTGTTGGTGGTAGGCTGTCCGGCCGAGGTGCCGTACATGCCGTACAGGCAGCCGATAAAGCCTCCGGCTACCTGCGTGCTCAGGAAGCGCGCATCCACCTTGTCTTTCAGCACCGTATAGTTCTTGCCATCCTCCGAAAAGCGGAAGCTGTACGTGTCGCCGTCGGCATTGATGCGCAGTTGCACCTTGCCGGCCGCCGCCTTTAGGGGCGCTTTCGCCAGCAATTCCGGGTTCTTTGCGTCGGTCGTGCTCTTGAACAGCTGCACGACGGGCTTGCCATTCTCTACCGATTTGCAGAGGTAGTAGAAGTGCTTCTCATCTTGGAAAGCCACCAGACCGGCCGTTTCATTCGGCACCTTGGCCGCAAAGGTCAGCTCGGTTTCGGCGCTGCCCACCATGTGCTGCTGGCGCTTGCCGATGAAAGCCGGGTTGCCGAGTTCGGCGCACGTTTCGGGTTTCAGCTTCAGGGTGAGGCCTTTGGCCTTGCTCAGGGAGAAACTGGTGCTATCCACGGTGCGCAGGAACAGCAGCGCCGGGTCTAGCTGCTTCTCGAAGGTGAGCGTGTAGGCAAAGTTGCCGCTTTGCGGCCGGGCGCCGGGCTGCTTCACCTCGGGGAAGTTGGCTTTGTAGCTGTATTGCACGCCGTTAGGCCCCGGGTCCATGACCGGCCACTCGTCTTTCCACACCACGGGCACAATAAAGGTCTCGCGCCCGGTATTGTAGAAATTCCCCTCGTAGGGCCGTACGGCCAGGAAAATGGCGTAGGTCTTACCATCCGGTCCTTCCACGAATTGCGCGTGCCCCGCCGAGGTGATGGGATCTTTGCGGTCTTTGGGCAACTCGCGCTGCGAGAGGATGGGGTTTTTCTCGTAGGGCACAAACGGCCCTAGCGGTGCCTTACTGCGGAATACCACCTCCGTATGGTTGACCGACGTGCCCCCTTCCGCCGCGTAGAGGTAGTACCAGTCATTGCGCTTCATCAGGTGCGGGCCCTCAATCCAGACGGGCTTCTTGCTCAGGTCTACCCCACCGTTTACCACAATTTTGGCCTCGCCCACCGTTTGCAGTGTTTGCGGGTTTAGCTCCATCATCTTGATAGAGCGGTGACCGTCGTAGAGCGGCTTGTTGTCGGGCGGGTCGCTGTTGTAGATGACGTACGCCTTGTCGCCCTCAAAGTACAGCGAGGGGTCTATGCCCTTGACCTCGGGTAGGAAAATTGGGTTGCTCCACGGCCCAGCGGGGTTCTTGGCCGTCACCACAAAGTTGCCCTTGTGGTCGATGAGCGTGCAGGTGACGTAGTAGGTGCCGTTGTGAAACTCAATGGCCGGCGCGAATAACCCCCGGGTCATTCGGTCGCCCAGAAAGGTCATTTGCGAGGGCCGGTCAATCACATTGCCTACCTGCTTCCAGTTTTTCAGGTCTCTGCTGTGCATGACCGGGATGCCTGGAAAGTAGGAAAACGTGGAGTTCACCAGGTAATAATCCTTACCGACCTTAGTAATGCTCGGGTCTGGGTAAAAACCCGTTAGGATGGGATTGACCAACTCAATCGATTGTGCAACTAGACCGAAGCTTTGCAGCAGTAAGGCAGCAGTAATACCCAGCAGCGCTTTCGTGTTGGTTCGTCTCATAACATCTGGTGGGAAGTAAGGGCAACGAGTTGGACGCCTAAGCCACTTTGACAGTACTGGGGCTACAAGCAGGCTGCAGTAAAACTACTACTTTCTTGGGCCTTGCTAGGCAGGATAAACATATTGCCGACAGTACCCCTGAGCCGCATGAGTTCGGATTCGGTACTACTGCCGGCAATACATTACGTTAGCGTACTAGCTACTAACCAGACTATTGTGGATAGCCAGGGTTCTGCGTGATTTTACCCCCGTGCGGTCAATTTCCTGCCGCGGAATGGGGCGCAATACGTGGTAGGGCTGGATGTTAGCGGCAGCGTTAGAGCCGTAGTTATCCGTTACCCCGGGGATGGGGAAGGCTTGGAGTTGATCAAAGCAGGCACGTATTTCTTCACGCGCTCCACTAGCTTGCCCGTGCGCACCAGGTCGTACCACCGCAGCTGCTCACCGGCCAACTCCCGGCTGCGCTCATCCAGGATGAAATCAATGTTGAGCTGGCTTGCAGTGATTTCCATCTGAGCAGCTCTACCCGGAGCGGCAGCCCGGCGGCGCACCACGTTGATAAAGTCGCGGGCTTTGGTCAGATCACCCAGGTACATGTTAGCCTCGGCGGCAATCAGGTAGGTTTCCGACAGACGCATCAGAATCAGTGGCCGGTCGGAGCTTGTGTTGGTAGCCGGGCGGGTGGCGTCATCAAACTTGTTGATGTACGGCGAGAAGTTGGTGGTATAGGTGCTAGGAGTACCTACTACGTATGGGCCATTGGGACGGGCCGCGATGCGCGCACGCTCGGCGGCCGTCAGCTCACGGCCCGCATACCAGGCAGCGGTATCCCCTACTACTCTGTTCGGATTGAAGTTCCGGCCACCGTTTATGAAAGTCGTATTATTAACCAACCACAAGGTAGTGAACCACTTACTGTAGCGGGTGTCGGTCGTGCGCCACTGCCGGGGGGTAGTTTCCGAAGGCAGAATATACGACTCTAGCAAGTACGGGGTGGAGGTAAGACGCCCGAAGGGGCGACCGTAGATAATACTCCGCTCCACGTTGGGCAGCAAGTCGTAGCGGCCGCGAAACAAGTAGTTGGTTTGGTTCTGCCCGGCCCCACCGGCTCCGTTATCAGATATACCGGTAAAAGTAGGGTCGGAGTTGAACTGTACGTTCAGCAGAATCTCCCGGCCGTTTTCGTTGCCTTCTCTGAATACATCAGCGGGGTCAGCCTCCAATCCTTTTCCATACTTAGTGGCCGCGTCCCGGATGAGTTCTTCCGCAAACTGCGCCGCTTTAGCATAATCGTCGGCTTGCTTGGCCGTGGAAGTAGCCCGCGTGAGGTGCACCTGCGCCAGCATGTGCAGGGCCGTAGCCCGCGTTACGCGCCCGGGCTGCGCGGCCGTGTTCGCAATTTTGGTTAATGCGTCGTTCAGATCCGCCACAATAGCACTGTACACATCGGCTATCGGAGCGCGGGTGTAGTCCTTGGTAGGCTGATCCACGAAAGAGAGCGTCAAGGGTACATCACCGAAGGAGCGTACGAGGCGGAAGTAGTACCAGGCGCGGAGCACTTTGGCTTCGGCTTCCGCCTGCGCAACAACAGCCGGTGAAACTCCCTGGGCCTGGGACGCATATTGGATAACGCCATTAGCCGTATTGATGGAGCGGTAGTAGCTACTCCACGTATTGGCTATGTTGCCGTTGGTACCGTTAAGCTGGCCGGCGTTGTAATCCTCGAATCCTTCCGTGGCGGCAAAACCACGCATGAACTCATCGGTGCCCTGGGAGATAAAAATGGAGCCACCTTGGTCGGCGGTAGCATTCCGCAGGCCGGAGTACACGCCCGCCAAGCCGGCCTGAATGCCTTCAGGCGTACCGAGGAAGCCCGGCACCAAAATGGAGCGTGGGGTTTCGTCCAAGGTGTCTTTGCTGCAGCTGCTGGCGGCTAACAGGAGCGCCAGTGCCGAACCAGTAAGCAGAATCTTTTTCATATAGTCGAGTACGCACGCGGCGTCGAGAAAAGTTTACGATTAGAAACCTACGTTTAGCCCCACAATGAAGGCACGGGTGGTAGGGTAGTTGGTACCCGCTAAGCCATCAAAAGAAACCCCGCCGTTAACAGAGGTATTGCCGCTGAATCGGGTCGAATAGGACAGGGCGTCCGGGTCAATAGCCTTGTTTTTCTTATAGTACTCCACCGGTGACCAAATAAGTGGGTTTTGCACTTGCACATAGATGCGCGCGTTGCTCATTTTCACTTTTTGGATGATGCCGGCTGGTAACGTGTAGCCCAGATCAATGCTACGTACCTTGATAAAGGTGCCACTCAGGTACGACAACGTTTGCGAGTTAAGCACGAAATCGTTGAAGTAGTTCTGGTTAGGCTGCGGGTAGCGGTTCTCCGGCGTGGCGGGCGTCCAGTACGGTAAGTTGAGCTGATTGCGGCGCCCACTAAAGGTGGTGATGTAGTTGGAGGGAAACAGCAGCGGATCCACCACGGTAGCCCCCACGCGGGTAAGGCCCACCGCCGTCAGGTCGAAGCCTTTGAAACGGAAGCGCTGGGTCATGCCGGCCTCAAATTTTGGCTGGCGCGTACCGATGATTTGCCGATCAGCCCCATCGACCACGCCGTTACCGTTCAGGTCTTCTATTTTGACTTGGCCTACCCGAGTACCCGCTTTGGCCGCCGCCGCTGCTTCGTTCTGCTGATAGATGCCGGCGTACTTATAGTCGTAGAAAACGAAGAGGGGCTGGCCAATGAAGCGCTGGTTGCTGATGTCGCTCCGGGGTTGCCGTTTTCGTCATCACCCAAGCCCAGATCAAGCACTTTCTCCCGGTTGATGGTGAAGTTCCAGTCAGTGCTCCACTCAAAGCCACTCGCAGAACGTAGGTTAACCGTAGTTAAGCTAATCTCCAAGCCACGGTTTTGGGTTTGGCCGATGTTGCGCGTAAAGGAGCCGTAGCCACTCGTAGTGGGCAGGGCATCGGGCAAGAGCAAGTCGCTGGTGCGCTGCTGATACACTTCTACGGCACCGGTAAGGCGGTTGTTAAACAAGCCAAAATCAAGGCCGAAGTTGGTGGTAGCCGTGTACTCCCAGCCCAAGTTGGGGTTCGGAATAGTGGCCGGAATAGCACCAGCTACCCCGGTTCCCCCGAAGTTATAATAGCCATTGCCTAAGCTAGACTGCAGAGAACCCAGGGTCTGGTAGGGGTTTACAGCCGTGCTACCGGTACGGCCGTAGCTGGCGCGCAGCTTTAGGTTGTTTACCCACGCATTGTCCTGCAGAAACGACTCATTGGCAATGTTCCAGGCCACGGCAGCCGAGGGAAAAGGCTTGTACTTGTTGCCGGGAGCCAGGCGCGACGAGCCATCCACCCGCATGGTTAGGGTGGCGGAGTAGCGGTTGTCGAAGGCGTAGTTTAGGCGGCCCATGTAGGAAATAATATCCCACTGGCTCTGGTTGCTACGCGAAAACGAAGGCGTACCGGCACCTAAGTTAAAGGCTTGCTGGTAGTTGGTAGGCAGGTTCTGGGCGCCGGTTTCAAACCCATCCGTACGGAACTGCTGCCAGCTATACAATCCGGTGAAGTTCACGTCGTGCTTCTCCGCAAACGTGCGGTTGTAGGTCAGCAGGTTTTCAACCAGCAGGTTGAAGGCGATGCTGTTGTTGCGCGTGGCCGCATTCTGGCCCCCCGCACGCGCTGGCGTGTTCGACGCAAAAAACGATTCGTTGTTTTCCGTACGACCGTCGAGGCCGAGGTTCAGCCGGTAGTCCAGACCTTTCAGAATGTTTACCTGCCCGTAGAGGCTGTTGAACGTGCGCAGACGCCGGCGCTGCTCAAAGTGCGCGTCCTGCGTGTAATAACTGAGCGGGTTTGCCTGGGCGTTGTCGGCGTTCGGAAAGAGGATGGGAAGGCCGTTGGCATCATAGGGCGAGGCCAGCGGGCTGCTCGTGAGAATGTTGTACGAGATATTCAGGCCCGGATCATTCTGGCTGGTAAAGGAGTTGAGCGTGTTCAACCCGACTTTTATCCGCTTGCCAATCTGCTGATCCAGGGTGCCCCGCAAGGAGTAGCGCTTGATGCCTTGCACGGGTACAATGCCCGTTTCATCGTAGTAGCCCAACGAGGCTGAGTATTGGGTTTGTTCACTGCCACCACTCACGCCCAGGGCGTGGTTTTGAATCCGACCGTTCTGGAACAGCAGGTCCTGGTAGTCGAAGCTTCTACCAGCGGCGAAGTTGGCCTTCTCGTCATCGGTTAGGAAACCCGCGGCGCTGTTCGGGTCCTGGCCGGCCGCGCGAAATGCTTCTGCCCGGTAGTTGTAGTATTCCTGGCCGTTCTGCAAATCATAGAGGCCGTACGGTTTTTTCACGCCGTAATAGGCGCTGTAGGTTGCGCGCGGGGCGCCCGCCTTACCACGCTTGGTAGTAATCAGGATGACGCCGTTAGCGCCGCGGGCCCGTAGATGGCCGTCGAGGAGGCATCTTTTAGTACTTCCAGGGAAGTAATATCGTCGGGGTTCAGGTCATTCAGGTTACCATCAAACGGTACCCCATCTACCACCAGCAGCGGGTCGTTGCTGCCCGCAAACGAGCGGTTGCCGCGGATACGGATAACCGGCGCCTGCCCCGGAGCGGTGCTGGTGCTGGAGATGTTCACGCCCGCCGCCCGACCTTGCAGGGCCTGGCCGATGTTGGCCACCGGCACGTCGCGCAGGGACTGCTCATCCACGGAAGAAATGGCGCCCGTTACCTGGCTTTTCTTCTGCACGCCGTAGCCCACCACCACTACCTCGCTCAGGGCTTTGGTATCGGTGCTCAGAGGCACGTTGAAGGTGGTATTGTTGCCAATGGGCCGCTCGACGGAGGTGTAGCCGATGGCCGAGAAAACTAGCGTGGTTCCTCCGGCCGGGGCCTGCAGGGTAAAGGACCCATCGGTGCCGGTTGAAGCGCCGGCGGAGGTGCCCCGCACCAACACCGTGACGCCCGGAATGCCTTCGCCGGTGGCCTGGTCCGTTACCTTACCCGAGATGGTGCGGGCGGCTTGCGCCTGCGCCTGTGCGGGGGCCAACAACGCGCCCGCCACGGGCAGACCAGTAGCCAGGAGCAGCGGCCAACCCAGCCCAAAAGCCGATTTTCGTATAGTTGAGTGCATGGAGTGTGGGAACTTTAAAGTGTGGGATATTGCAGGTAACCCGGCCGAGGGCGGGCGCTAAAAGCCAATGGAATTGCCCCCATCCACGGGCAGCGAAGCCCCGGTGATGTAGCGGGCGGCCTCGGAGGCCAGGAACACGGCCGCGTGGCCGATGTCAGAAGGCTGCCCGAACTTGCCCATGGGCGTGCGGCGCATGGCCCGGTCGCGGCGGTCGGGGTCGGAGTTCATGGCCGTACGGCTCATTTCGGTTTCGATAAAGCCTGGGGCAATGGCATTCACGCGCACATTGTGCTTGGAAAACTCCGAGGCCAGCACCTTAACCATGCCCTCCACCGCCGACTTCGAGGCGGCGTAAGCCACTACCCGATCAATACCGTAGTAGGCGGCCATCGAGGAAATCATCAGAATCACGCCGCTTTGGCGCTCTACCATGCGCCGGGCGCACACCCGGGTCAGGGCAAACACGGCGTTCAGGTTGGTGTGGATGATGCGGCTGAATTCCTCGTCAGTGACGTCTAGAGCCGGCTTTTTCATGTTGATGCCGGCGTTGTTCACGAGTACATCCAGCGGACCGTGGGTAGCCTCGATTTGCTCCACCAAGTCTTCCAGGGTGTCCAGCTCGCAGACGTCGTTGGTGAGATAGTGCACCGAGGGGCCCAGGTCGGCCACGGCCTCCTGGAGCACGGCCTCGCGGCGGCCGGTGATGATGACGGTGGCGCCGGCCGTGGCCATGCAGCGGGCCATTTCCAGCCCAATGCCAGTGCCGCCACCGGTTATGAGGGCCAGCTTGCCTTCCAGGGAAAACGGGTTCGACTGGTGCTGCCCATTAGGCTGGGGGTGCGGGGAAACGAAGGACTCAATGTGTGCCATGCCAGAGAAGATGAGGCGGTGCGAAGAAGAGGTAGCGCATTAGCGCAGTTGATAGAGGTCGACCAGTTCCTTGACCTCGGCCAGGGGCCGGGTGGGTGGCGTAAGCGTGGGCGGAATGGGCCGCTTGGCGTAGGTCTGGAAGTAGAGCACGCAGGCGTCGCGCCACCACAGGGCCTCGCGGTGCTGAATGCGCAGGCGAGCGGCCACATCGGCGTGCAACTCAGCGTCCAGGGCGGGGCGGGCCTGCTCCCACTGCCGCTGCATCCAGAGCACCGAGTCGGCGCCGGTGTAGTAGCGGGTCGTCAGCTCGTCCCAGAGGGTGCGGCCGGTGCTCAGCTGCTGCCCCCAGCCCACGTGGTGGAACCAGAGCAGGTAGTCGGGCGGGCAGGTGGCGGGGTTGCTCCACACCTGGCGGGCGCCGGGGGCGTACAGGCTCAGGGCGTTAGAGCCGCGGGCAGTGCGGTCGAAGCCCAGGCCTTCGGCGTCGGCCTTGTGGTAGTACACGGAGGTCCAGTCGGGGCGGGCGCTTTTTTCCAGCCAGGGCTCGGGGCCGTAGTGAATGCTCTGGCCCATGATGTGGTGCAGGCCCAGCGGCGTGGTGTAGCGCACGTACACGTCGCGCGACTGATTGAGTACCGGCAGAATGCTGGCCAAAGCCTGGGGCTCCCGCGTCAAGGTCATTTTGGTCCATTCCTCGGCAATGGCCGCGGAGCTGAGCGTGTGGTCCCAGGCCAGGCGGCCGTAGGCGTACCAGTTGGCCTGGCCCACCGGGTGGCCGGTCCAGTTCCGGTCCGAGCCGATGTTGGCTACCCCCGCAATGCCACTAATAGAGTGCTTTTCCAGGGTACCATCCACCACCTTGGCCACCGTCGAGCCGGGGCCTTGTGAATGGGTATCGGCGTCGAGGCACTCC
Source organism: Hymenobacter sp. 5516J-16 (assembly GCF_022919335.1). Taxonomy (NCBI): domain Bacteria; kingdom Pseudomonadati; phylum Bacteroidota; class Cytophagia; order Cytophagales; family Hymenobacteraceae; genus Hymenobacter; species Hymenobacter sp. 5516J-16. The sequence continues at coordinate 226,952 of NZ_CP095058.1, forward strand.
TTGATAAGGGGCCCAGGTATACGAGGTGGGTAGCGAAACCCAGGTATTCTTGCGTTAGTTGCACTTCCAGCACCAGCGGGGTGCGCGGCATGGCCCCGAACAGCGGGTGAAACGGCTCCCGGGCCTGGAAGTCAATCGGGCCGTTTTTCACCTGCACTAGCACCTTGGGCGAAAACTTACCGTCGAGGGGCTGGAATTCTTCGAAGGCCTCCTTGAACCGGTCGCCCTTGGAGTTGGCCTTGTACACGAAGGCCCGCCACATTACTACCCCATCGTGGGTGCCCAGGGCCGTAGCCAGCATGTTGGCGCCGTCGGCGTGGTTGCGGCCGTAGTCCTGGGGCCGGGCTCACCTTCGGAGTTGGCCTTCACCAGAAAGCCCCCAAAGTCGGGAATGACCTTGTAGATTTCGTCGGTTTTGGCCTTCCACCACTGCGCCACCTTGGGGTCCAGGGGTCGGAAGTAGGCAGGCCGCCGATGACTTTGGGCGCGGCCCAAAATACCGAGAGGTACACCCGGATGCCATAGGGCCGCATTACGCCGGCCAGGGCGGCTACTTTTTGCAGATACTCCGCCGTGAGGTAGCGGGCGCTGGCGTTGACGTTGTTGAGCACTACCCCATTAATACCGATGGAAGCATTGGCGCGGGCGTAGTCCTGGTAGCGCGGGTCGAGGCGGTCGGGCAGTTCCAGCCACTTCCAGATGGAGGAACCGGCGTAGCCGCGCTCCACGGTGCCGTTGGGGTTGTCCCAGTGGTTGAGCAGGCGGTACTCGATGCGGGGCTGGCTGCTGAGGCTGAGCTGCTCGGGGCGCTGACCGGTTTGCACCTGGCGCAGCAGGGCAAAGCAGCCGTAGAGCACGGCCGCGTCGGTGGGACCGGTAATTTCCAGACCGTTTTTCTGGCTGCTGATGCGGTAGCCCTCCCGGCCCAGCGTGGGGTCCGGGGCCACGCGCAGCCGAATGCGGCCCTTGCCGCCCGGCGCCGCCCCTACCGGCACCGGGCGCCCCAGCAAGCCTTGCAGCCCGAGTTGCAGCTCGTGGGCGGCGGTTTGCAGGGTAGGAGTTGCGTTGCCTTCCACCACAATCCCCGGGCCCGGTCCTGCCAGGCCTTGCGCAGGCTGGCCTCGGGCAGCTCATCGTACTTCAGCCACAGACGGTAGCCGTCATCGGCGCGGCAGCCGAGGCTGGCACCGAGGCAGAGGAAGGCAAGCAGTAACAAGCGGGGTAGCATAGGTGGGAAGGGGTAGAAAGAAGGTCGGGTGAGGCGGGGCGTGGTTACACGAAGCGGGTAGCGGGGGCTTCGGCGGCAAGCGGGGAGGTAGCCTCCTCGGTGGCCTGCAAGTTGCGGCGGATGCCCAGCTCCAAGCCCCGCAGCTCGGCCAGCCCGCGCAGGCGGCCGATGGCGGAGTAGCCGGGGTAGGTGCGCTTTTCCAGGTCGTCGAGCATTTGGTGGCCGTGGTCGGGGCGCATGGGCAGGCTGGGGTTGCCCTCCCCGGTGCGGGCCCGACGTAGCTCCTCGCGCACCAGCTCCTGCACCACGGCGTACATGTCCACGTCGCCGGTGAGGTGGTCGGCCTCGTGAAAGTTGCGCGGATTTTCCTCCCGCTTGGTAGCGCGCAGGTGCACAAAATGAATGCGGTTCCCGAGGCGCCGCACGATGCCGGGCAGATCATTATCGGGCCGCACGCTCAGGGAACCAGTACAGAAGGTCAGGCCATTGGCCGGCGAGTCGTAGGCCTGCAGCAACCCCACCAGGTCGGCTTCGGTGCTGACTACCCGGGGCAGGCCCAGCAGCGGAAACGGCGGGTCGTCGGGGTGAATGCAGAGGCCAATGCCCACTTCCTCGGCCACCGGCCCTACTTCCCGCAGGAAGTGGTACAGGTTTTCGCGCAGGGCGTCGGCATCGATGGCGGCGTACTCGTTGAGCAGCTCCTGAAAGCCTTCCAACTCAAATGCCTCCTCGGAGCCGGGCAGCCCCAGTAGCACCACGTTGGTGAGGGTAGCAATTTCCTCCGGCGTCAGGGTAGCAAACTTGGCGCGAGCGGCGGCCGCTACGTCGGTTTCGTAATCGTTTTCGGCGCCGGGGCGGCGCAGGATGCAGAGGTCGAACAGAGCGAAATCTTCCCACACGAAGCGCAGGGCCCGGGAGCCGTCGGGCATTTCGTAGTTCAGGTTGGTGCGCGACCAGTCCAGCACCGGCATAAAGTTGTAGCACACCGTGCTGATACCGCAGGCGGCTAGGTTGCGCAGGCTCTGCTGGTAGTTGCGGATGTACTCGGCGCGGGCCGGGCGGCCTTTCTTAATATCCTCGTGCACGGGCAGGCTTTCCACCACGGCCCAGTGCAGGGGCGAATATTGGTCGTTGTCCTGCTCGATAAGCTGCTGGCGCGCCCGGATGTCCTCGCGGCTCCATACGGCTCCCACGGGTAACTGATGCAGGGCCGTAACGACGCCCGTGCAGCCTGCCTGCCGGAGTGCGAAAAGAGAAACCGGGTCCTGGGGCCCGAACCAGCGCATGGTGTGCAGCATGGAAAAACGCGGCGTTACAGATTAGTAAAATTCAATTTTTCTACCATCCTCCCTCCTTTTAAGCCAGTAGTGAGGCTATTGTTGAAAGGAAGGGTTAGGGAGTACTTACTACCGAATATAAAGCACCAACCGGGATAGGCAGCAATCTAAAAACCCGCTTAAACGCCTGTATTTCAACAAAAAATACCGAAAACGTTTTCGAAAACGTTTTCGGTAGGTGAAATTATTTCCCGGAAGAGTAAAAAAAATACGTAGCTTAATCTCGTTGACCAAAAATCAGGTGCTGAGTTGGGTTTCTCAATGCACCTGCTCATCTTTGGAATAATTCAATTCACTGCCATGATCAAATGCACGAAGTGCCACCTGGCCGACGCCGTGATGCGGGCGGGCTTTATTCGGGGCGGCAGCGCTACCACTGCAAGGCCTGCAACTACCACTTCACGGATGACAAGGGGCCGTTGTGCCGGAGAAAAAACGGCGGCAAACCACCATCAGCGACGTGGCCCGGGAGTTGGGGTGGCACCCTCCACGGTATCAAGGGCCCTGAATGGCCACTCCGACATTAACATCAACACGCGGCGGGCCATTATGGAGGTAGCGCGCCAACTCGACTACCAGCCTAACTTGCTGGCCCAGAGTCTAAAGAGCAGCGAAACCAAGACTATAGGGGTTGTTATTCCGGATATTGAGCGGCCATTTTTCGCTACCGCCGTCAGCGGCATTCAGCAGGTAGTGGCCGAGGCGGGCTACCGGGTGATGATCTGCCAGTCTAAGGAATCCTACGAAATGGAGGTCAGCAACGTACAGGCTCTGATTGCCAGCCGCGTAGACGGCCTGCTGATCTGTCACTCCCGGGAAACCGAAAACTTCGACCACGTGAAGCAGTCCGCTACCCGGGGCATTCCCATCGTGCACTTCGATAGGGTGTGCAACGAAGTGGATACGGCCAAGGTAATTCTGGACGATTGGAACGGGGCCTTTCACGTGACGGAGCACCTGATTGAGCAGGGCGCGCGCCGCATTGCCATTCTGGCCGGGCCGGAGGGCCTGCTCATCAGCCGCAACCGACTGGCGGGCTACCTCAGCGCCCTGCTCAAGCACGGCCTGCCGGCCCACGACGAGTTGCGCACCCACATCCACTTCCGGCCCGAGTCGGCGGTGGCCGCCCTGGACGCCTGGCTGGCCCTCCCCCAGCCCCGGACGCCATTTTTGCCATTAACTACACCAACGCCTTCGACCTGCTGGTGGCCCTGAAAGCCCGCGGCATCCGGGTGCCCGAGGACATTGCCGTGGTGGGTTTCGGCGACGAGTTTATGGCCTCCATGATAGAGCCGGGCCTCACCACGGTGAACCTGCACCCCTACCGCATTGGGCAGCAGGCGGCCCGGCTGTTTCTGGAGCAAGTGCAGGAGAAAGAAGCCTTCCAGCCCCGCACCTTCGTCATCACCGGCGACCTAGTAATTCGCCAATCTTCGCTGAAAGCCAAGGGCGAAAAACGCAAGCCGGAGTTTTTCAAGCTCGATATTTGAGCTGGCTGTTAGCGGCTGGCAATTAGCTGTTAACTGTTAACAAAAAGGCACCGGCTGAGCCCTCATGTAGAGGGGTTCTGCCGGTGCCTTTTGTGATGAACATGCTGTAACAGCCAATAGCTAGAATGTGTTAGCAGTCAGGGTCTTCGAACACTCAAAGACGGTCATGCAGAGCGTAGCGAAGCATCTCGCGTGCTGATGTTGCCAAACTAATCAGGCGTCAGCACACGAAATGCCTCGACCAGCTCGACATGACGTTCTGCGAGTTAGATGTGAGCAGTTGCTAACAAGCAACCACTTAGAACCTTACGGATTGATGGTTTCAATGCTGCCATCGGGGCGGCGTTTTAGCTCGGTGACTTTCACGTTGCGCAGCCACGTTTTGCCCGACAGCTCCGTGTCGTGGTAGAAGATGTACCACTTACCGTTTACTTCCACGATGGAGTGGTGGGTAGTCCAGCCTTCCACGGGGTTCATCAGGACGCCCTGGTAGGTGAAGGGGCCGTAGGGCGAGTTGCCGGTGGCGTACACCAGCAGGTGGGTGTCGCCGGTGGAATACGAGAAGTAGTACTTGCCGTTGTACTTGTGCAGCCAGCCGCCCTCAAAAAAGCGGTGCTTGTTGTCGCCCGACAGGAAGGGCTTGCCATCCTGGCCCAGAATCTGGACTTCTTTTACGGGCTCCGCGAAGGTGAGCATGTCGTCGGTTAAGCGCGCCATTTTGGGTCCGAGGGCCTTTTCTTGGGGGCCGGGTTCCTGCTCCTTGGGCTTGCTGGCGTCGTATTTGCCGGTGCGCCAGCGCTGGAGCTGCCCGCCCCAGATGCCACCCATGTACATATAGGTCTTGCCGTCGGTGTCGGTAAACACGGCTGGGTCGATGCTCAGGCTGCCCGGAATGGGCTGGGGCTGGGCCTTGAACGGACCGGTAGGCGACGTGCTGCTAGCCACCCCAATCCGGAACACATCCTGCTTATCCTTCACCGGAAAATAGAGGTAGTAGGTTCCGTTCTTGTAGGCCGCGTCCGGGGCCCAGAGCTGGCGGCCCGCCCAGGGAATGTCCTTGGTATCCAGCGCCACGCCGTGGTCCGTCACCTTGCCGCCAATACTATCCATCGACAGGATGTGGTAGTCGCGCATGGCAAAATGGTCGCCATTGTCGTTTTCGGGCATCCCCGTTTCAATGTCGTGGGAAGGGTAAATGTAGATTCTGCCGTTGAAAACGTGGGCCGACGGGTCGGCGGTGTAGATATCCTTAACCAGCGGCCGGGCCAGGTATTTCCGACTGCCGGAAGCAGCTGAATCCGTTGTTGCCGGGGCTGGCGCATCGGCCGGCGTGGCGGTGGTTTCGGCGGCGGGTTGCTTTTGCTGGCAGGAACTCAGCAGGGCTGCGGGCAGCAGCGTCAGGGCCGATACGGTGGTGGCAGCGAGCAGGTGGGGATGGCGCTTAAACAGCACGGGCGGGAAATTAGGAGGTGGACAAACCAGCTACGGGTCGCGCAGGCGCCCGCAGGAAAACAGCAAGTCGGGAGGAGCGGGCGGCAGCCGGCAGCATCGGAGCCGGCAAACCCAGGAACGAGGGGCAGGCCACTGGATGGGGCAACTGCACTGTTCGCCCCAAATATAGATTCCTGCTAGTTTGACTGACGCGCTTTGCCGCCACTATTGCTGAAAATAAACTCTGTAATCGATTGTGGTAGCAAGGGCCGCTACCGCCCCTAATGAAACGTGCTATCTTCCTGTTTCTAAACGCTCCTACCTCTTATGCCCGTCCGCGACATCCTGCAACTTGGCCACCCACTACTCCGGGCCGTGGCCGAGCCCGTAGCCGACCCTAGCGCTCCCGCAATAGCCAACCTAGTCACGGACCTGACCGACACCGTGGCCCACTGGCGCGACACCACCGGCTACGGCCGGGCCATTGCCGCACCTCAGATTGGGGAGTTGCAGCGCGTGATTCTGCTGCGCCTGCCGGGCCGGCCGGTGTGGCCGCTCATCAATCCCAGCATCATCGCCCACAGCCCTGAGAAACTGGTTGTTTGGGATGCCTGCCTCTCCTTCCTCTCCATATTCATGCAGGTAGAGCGCTACGAGTGGATTCGGGTGCGCTACCAGGACCAGCAGGGCCAGTGGCACGAAGCCCACGCCGGCCGCGAAGACGACCTAGCCGAGCTACTCCAGCACGAAATCGACCACCTCGATGGCATCCTCTCCCTGGACCGCATGGTGGACGTGAAGTCCCTCTGCTCCCGCGAGGAGTTTGAGCGGCAGTTTAAAGCCAACAGCCCCTACGGGCGGTAGCCAAAGCGTACAAACCGGCTGTCATTCCGAGCGGAGCGAGGAATCTGGGGCAAGCCTTTCAACGATTTCACCCAGATTCCTCCTGCGTCGGAATGACAGCCGGTTTCTTTAGGCCAGCGCCGCTGCTTCGAGCCACTACCCCTACCTTGCGCCTCATGGTCAGCCCCTACTACCCCTTCCTCGTCTACGACCTGCAAGAAAATGCTACCCGGAACGCCAGTACCGGATTGTGGTCGACTTGTCGGAAATGGATGATTACTACGCCGTATTCGAGAAGCACGGCTTCAGCGGCAGCGGCGCATCCTGGGCCGAGCACATCGAAACCATCGTGGAAGAGCACGAACCGGAGCTGCTAGAGCACATTGAGGTAGCGGGCGAAGGAGAAGTCTTCCGGGCCTACGCCGACAGCCGGGCCGCTACGCAGCAGTTTCTACGCCTCGTTCACCCCATCTTCGCCGACCTCGGCAGCCTGAATAAGTACCTCAGCCAAGCCGACCCCGGCGACTTTTTTGAGTAGGTTATTTAAGGTAGCAGAAGGCAGTTTCTTGTTAAACATGGTATTTAGGAAGGTCTTTATTTCCAGCAGTTGAACCTCCCGCGCGCGGGAGGTTTACTATACAGAAGGCAGATGAACTTGCTGGACATTGAATCGAGCAAATCCGTAGGCTACCTGCCACTTTAGAATCCAGCGCAGCCATCCTCGCTGCCAATGGGCGCCCCATCGGGCATGGGTAAGGCGGGGGCGGGCTGGAATTTCTCGGGGTTTCTTCGAACTGCTGGATGGTGCGCAGGGCGGCAAACATGGTGGCTTTGCGGTTCTCATCTTTGTTCGATTTCACCTCTTTTTGCAGCCAGGTTTTCAGCTCGTCCACTTTCATAGTGGTCAGGGCCTTTACGCCGGCGGGTGCCTGCGAGGTAGCGGCTAGAGTCAGCAGGCGGTGCAGGGTGAGCGTGTTTACTAGGCGCTGCAGCTCGCCGGGGTAGCCGGCTTCGGGCTTGGCCTGCCAGGTTTGTTTTACTAGTCTGTCGAGCACGGCGGCCAGGCCGGGCTGCTCCTGGTGGCGGGCGTGGTACTCTTCGAGGCGGGCAGCGCGCTGGGGGTTCAGCAGAAACTCCAGGGTAGTAGCCGCCGCTGATTCGGCCGCGCCGGTAGGGTCGAAAGTGAGGCCGGTGCGGGTGCTAAAGGTTTCGCGGGTGCGCGGGTAGTTGACCGGGCGGGGCGGAATTTTAGCCAGCAGCTCCTCCGAGAGAGCCAGCTCGCGGGGCGAAATGGTGCGTAGCAACGCATCGAAGGCTTTCCACTGCTCGGCGGGTTCTATCAGGCGCGTCACGGTCTGGCCGTCTCCTTTCACGGCGTAGGTGTAGTAAAGGCCGCCCAGCACCTTGGAGGTGGCTTCTACCTGGTAGCGCTGCAGCAGGTACATGGGCACCAGCACTTCTTCCAGGGTAGCCATGGGCTGGCCGGGAGCAATGGCTTTTTCGGAAAAGCGGTCCAGCACGGCCCGGCGCACATCCATGACGTGGTGCAACTCGTCGGCGGCGCTGGTGCCGTTGTCCCAGAGGTGGGCCAGCGGGTGCGCCCCGCCCTGGGCCCGGGCGTCGGCATCGGCCATGAACACGTAACCGTCCCGGAGCGTCTGGGTGATGATGTTCTTGAGCGCGGCGGCCTCATCAGTCTGCGGGCCAAAATCCTGGTAGCCGTAGAGGATGGCGCGCTTGTCCCAGGAGCCGATTTCGGTGGTGTAGGCCTCGCTTAGGTCCACGGTGCCATCGGGCCGGAGTTTGAGGCGGGGCACGGGGTAGTCCATCACCGACGACCGGTCGCGGGTGCTGGCGGCGTAGTTGTGGTAGAGGCCCAAGGTGTGGCCTACCTCGTGGGCGGCCAGCTGGCGCAGGCGGGCCATGCTCATACGCAGCATGTCGGGGCTGGTGGGTTTGCCGTCCTTGTAGGGCTGCAGCAAGCCTTCGGCAATCAGGTAGTCCTGCCGCTCGCGCAAGGATCCCAAGGACACCTGCCCCTTGAGGATTTCGCCGGTGCGCGGGTCCACGATGGAGGAGCCGTACGACCAGCCGCGGGAGGAGCGGTGAATCCACTGAATCAGGTTGTAGCGGATGTCCATGGGGTCCACGCCCTCGGGCAGCATCTTCACCTGGAAGGCATTGCGGTAGCCGGCCGCCTCAAAGGCCTGGTTCCACCAGGCGGCCCCTTCCAGCAGGGCTGAGCGCACGGGCTCGGGCGTGCCCCGGTCGAGGTAATACACAATGGGCTCCACCGGCTCACTCACGGCCGCGGCGGGGTCTTTCTTCTGGAGACGGTGGCGCACAATCTGCCGCTTCTGAATGGGCTGATCAATGGGCGCGGCGTAGTCCATGTACTCGTTGGCGAAGTAGCCGGCCCGCGGGTCGAAGGCGCGGGGCTTGTAGCCCGCATCCGGCAGCTGAATAAAGGAGTGGTGCAGGTGCACCGTCACGGCGCTGGGGTCGGGCGTGACGGAGTTGATTTCGCGGCCTTTGCCCTTGCCCGTAAGCGTCACCACGGCTTCAAACTCGGTGTTCTGCGGAAACGACTTGGTGTTGGGCAGAAATACCGCCGAGCGGCTTTCCTCGGCCTTGTAGGTGCCTTGTTTCAAGTCCTCCAGCTTGTCGCCGAGCTGGTGGGAGTCGCGCAGCAGAAAGGGCGTCAGGTCAATCAGTACCCGGCCTCCCTCCTGGGCTTCGGCTTTGAAACCCCACAGCACCGACTGGGCAAAGGAGTTCTCCACCGACTGCCGCTCCTCGGCGTTCGGGCTCACGGCCCGGAAATCGTAATTCGGTTGCAAGAGCAGAATCTTCGGGCCGCTCTTTACGAACTTCACAATGCGCGTCTGCCCGATCTGGCCGCGGTCCAGGCCCAAATCGTTGGAGCCCACTCCGTTGGGTAGGGTGCTGACGTAGAGGATTTCCTGGTCGAGCTTGTCGATTTCCAGCAGCACCCGGCCCGTTTTCTCGTCCCAGTAAAACGGGAAAAAGCCCGAGGACTTTTGCATGCCCTTGGTTTTCTCGGCCAGGCTTTGGGCCGAAACCAGCTGGGAGCTAACGAGCAGGGAGCCAACCAGGAGCGAGTACAGTTTTTTCATGCGGCGGAGAGGTAGTGAAGGTGGCGGAAGGTAGAAAGGGATGCCGAGGTTGCCAGCAGCTACGGCACAAGTTTAGCGCTTCTTCAATGCAGATTAGTGTGAGTACTAGTTTCCTTCTTTTCCAAGGAAGGGAACTAGTACTCACGCCACGGGTAGTTTTCCACCAATCGGGGCTCACCCTCACCGCCGCCAATTGCAGATTATCTTGTTACTTGGAAACCGTTCCGTTCTTACTCTACCATCGTGTCCTCAACTTCTGCTGCCCGCTGGAAACTGGTGCTGGGCTCCCCGGCCGATGTCGCCAATGAAATTCCCTTCTCCCCCGACTATGGGCGCATGGATGAGGTGCTTACCCAACTCTACGACCAAGATGGCGAACGGAAAGCCGGTCTGGGCGGCTCGGCCCCCAAGGTTAGCCGCTGGCTGGGCGACATCCGCACCTACTTCCCGTCGTCGGTGGTGGCCGTAATGCAGCAGGACGCCATGGACCGCCTGGGCCTGCACCAACTGCTGCTGGAGCCCGAAGTGCTGCGCACCGTGCAAGCCGATGTGCACCTGGTGGGTACCCTGCTGTCGTTAAGCCGAGTGATGCCCCAGAAAGTGAAGCACACGGCTCGGGAGGTAGTAAGCAAGGTAGTGCGCGAGCTGGAGCAGAAGCTAGCCAACCCGCTGCGCCAGGCCGTGCAAGGGGCCCTGAGCCGGGCCGTGCGCAACCCGCGCCCCCGCTACCACGAAATCAACTGGGCCGCTACCATCCGGGCCAACCTCAAGCACTACCAGCCCCAGTACAAAACGGTAGTGCCCGAAAAGCTCATCGGCTACGGGCGGCGCGGGCAGGCACTCAAGGAAATTGTGCTGTGCGTGGACCAGAGCGGATCCATGGCCTCCTCAGTGGTGTACGCGGGCGTGTTTGGAGCGGTGCTGGCCTCGTTGAAGGCGGTGAAAACCCACATGGTGGTCTTCGATACGGCCGTAGTCAACCTGAGCGAAAACCTGCAGGACCCGGTGGATTTGCTATTTGGGGTGCAGCTTGGCGGCGGCACCGACATCAACCTGGCCCTCACCTACTGCCAGCAGCTCATCACCCGCCCCACCGATACTATTCTGGTGCTCATCAGCGACTTGTACGAGGGCGGCAACGAGCGGGAAATGCTCAAGCGCGCCGCCGCCCTCAAAGCTGCCGGCGTGACGATGGTGGCCCTGCTGGCCCTCGCCGACGACGGCGCCCCCTCCTTCGACCGCCGCGTGGCCGAGCAGCTAGCCACTCTGGGCATTCCGAGCTTTGCCTGCACACCCGGCCAGTTCCCGCAACTGATGGCCGCCGCCATTCAGGGGCAGGAGCTGAAGGTATAGCGTCCAAGGCAAGGCTCAGGGAAGGGGTAGGTCGGTGAAATGCACGAGGCACCGCCAGGATTTCTTATTGGCAAAGCAATTCAACTACGGTTCTGCTACTAGGAATTTATACCTGTTGACCTGGATTTTTACGAGGTCCGGATGTTACTTGTAGGCTGTCCTCGCTTCGTCGGTTTACGCCGGCTCGCGTACTACCGGCAAGTGCCTATCCTCACCCATTCTCCGTCAACTAATGGCTACCTCCACTACTCCTGACACTATCTTCCGCCTAGGTGGCGACCTGACCATCAACCGCATGGGCTACGGGGCCATGCGCATCACCGGCGACGGTATTTGGGGCCCGCCCCAGAACCACGCCGAGGCCATCCGGGTGCTGCAGCGGGCCGTGGAGCTGGGTGTCAACTTTATTGACACGGCCGACAGCTACGGTCCGCACGTGTCAGAAGAACTTATTGCCGAGGCCCTCCACCCTTACAAGCCCGGACTGGTGATTGGCACCAAGGGCGGCCTGCTGCGCACGGGGCCCAACCAGTGGCCCATTAACGCCAGCCCCGCCCACCTGCGCGAAGCCCTGGAAGGCAGCCTGCAGCGCCTGAAACTAGATACGATTGACCTCTATCAGCTCCACCGCGTCGACCCGAACGTACCGTTTGAACAAACCCTGGAATTGTTGCAGCAGGTGCAGGAAGAAGGCTTGGTCAAGCACATCGGCCTGTCAGAGGTGACCGTAGAGCAGATTCAGCAGGCTCAGCAGTACGTCAAGGTTGTGTCGGTGCAGAACATGTACAGCGTGGACAACCGCAAGTGGGAGGCGGAGCTGGACTTCTGCGAGAAAAATGGTTTGGCTTTCATTCCGTGGTACCCACTAGCCGGCGGCAACGAGCAGGCCCTCAGCAAGCTGGCTACCATCGGGCAGAAGTATAACGCCAGCAAGCAGCAGGTAGCCCTGAGCTGGCTGCTGCACCGCTCGCCCAACATTCTCCTGATTCCGGGCACCTCCAAGGTCAAGCATCTGGAAGAAAACGTGCAAGCCGCCTCCCTGGCCCTTACCCTCGACGACATGGCCGAGCTAGAAAACCTGGGCGGCTCAGCGGGGGCGGAGTAAGTAGGCCGGCGGCTGGTTCCGAAACCCGGTTGGGGCAGCGCGCTACCTGCATGCTGCCCCAACCGGGTTTTCGTACGCTGCGGGCTTGCGTAACTTGCGGCACCGTTCGGTTATCATGCGGAAGAACGCTCGGGCCAAACGCAGCCCGTTCGACACCCCGCCGCGGGTAGCTGGCCCCACTGAGTGGCACCCTTATGAGTAAAACTGTACAGATTGGCGAGCTGGCCGTGGAAGTAGTGCGCAAAGCCATCCGGACCATGCGCGTCACGGTGTATCCGCCGGCGGGCCGGGTGCGCGTGGCCGTGCCCCTGCGCCTGCCCGAAGAAACCATCCATCAGTTCGTGCTTTCTCGCCAGGCCTGGATTCAAAAGCACCAGGCGCGGTTTGCGGCCCTACCCCAGCCCGTGGCCGTAACCTACCAAACGGGCGAAACCCACTATTACCAGGGCCGCCCCTACGAGCTGCGCGTGCACGCTACCACCAGCCGCGCCCGGGTAGTTCTTTCCGAAGAACACCTAAACCTGTACGCGGCAACCGACAGCACCCCCGCCGAGCGTGCCGCCGTGCTCAATGCCTGGTACCGGGCCCGCCTAAAAGAACAAATTCCGGCTTTGTTAACTTACTGGGAACCTGTTGTGGGGGCCCGGGCCGAGGCCTGGGGCGTGAAGCAAATGAAAACCCGCTGGGGCACCTGCAACATCCGAGCCCGGCGCATCTGGTTGAGCCTGGAGCTGGCCAAGAAGCCCGCAGGCTGCCTGGAATACGTGGTAGTACACGAACTGGTGCACCTGCACGAGCGTCTGCACAACGCCCGTTTTTGGGGCCTGATGGACCAGTTCATGCCCGATTGGCGCCAGCACAAAGCGGCCCTGCAAACCAACCCCACCGGCCAGGAATCCGGCGGTGGCGACGACGCCGACTAGGGGCGCTACCTGCTTTGAGGTGGTAAGCCGTTAGAAGTGAAGGAAAACCTAGAAAACCGTCATGTCGAGCTGGTCGAGACATCGCGCGTGCTAAGGTTGGGGTAGTACTTCAATATCAGCACGCGCGATGTCTCGACCAGCTCGACATGACGCTCCTGAAGTAGCCATAACCGGCGCCTTACCACTTACAAGCTACGGTTCCTACCCCTCTCACCCGCCAAAACCGCCGCCTACTCCGGCGCTACCCGCCCTGCACCCGTACACGCGTACACGTGTGGACCCAATATAACGGCATGGACATGGCCTCAACCAACAACCTGCAACGCTTCCTAGACGCTCAGCAAACCAATTATTCGGTGGCGCTGGCCGAGATACAAAATGGCCGCAAGCGCAGCCACTGGATGTGGTATATATTTCCCCAAATCCAGGGGCTGGGGTTTAGCGAAACCTCTCGATTCTACGCCATTCGGAGCCGCGCCGAAGCCGAGGCCTTTCTGCAGCATCCAGTGCTTGGGCCGCGCCTGCTGGAAATATCCCGGGCGCTGCTAGCCTTACCCAGCTCTAACGCCACCGCCATTTTCGGCAGCCCCGACGACTTGAAGCTAAAGTCCTCCATGACGCTGTTTTCCTGCGTGCCCAACGCCGACCCCGTCTTTGAGCAAGTGCTGGACAAGTTCTTCGGTGGGGACCCCGACGGCAAAACCCTGCAGATTCTCAGCCGCTAAGCTGCTTCACTAGGCTGCGGCTACCTCAGCCAGACGACCGTTTCCAGACATTATTTTACTTCCTGCAAGATTCCTTCAATCCGCGCTAATTCTTCCCCACTGAATTGCAGGTTATCCAGGCAGCGCAGGGAGTCGGAAAGCTGCTCGGGTTTGCTGGCCCCGATGAGTACGGACGTCACCCGTTCGTCGCGCAGAATCCAGCTCAGGGCCATTTGGGCCAGACTTTGGCCGCGCTCCTGGGCTAGCGTATTGAGTTGCTGCACCTGACTGAGGCGCTCCGGAGTAAGTTGATTTTCGGTGAGGAAGCCTACCCCTTTGGCCACGCGGGAGTCCTCGGGGATGCCGTGCAGGTACTTGTCCGTCAGCAGGCCCTGGGCCAGGGGCGAGAACGGGATGCACCCTACCCCTTCCTCGCCCAGCAAATCCAGCAGGCCGCCTTCTACCCACCGCTCAAACATGGAGTATTTGGGCTGGTGAATCAGGCAGGGCGTGCCCAACTCCCGCAGAATACGGATGGCCTCGGCGGCCTCCTGGGGCTGGTAGTTACTGATGCCCACGTACAGGGCCTTGCCCTGGCGCACTACCTGGTCGAGGGCACCCATGGTTTCTGCCAGGGGCGTATCGGGGTCGGGGCGGTGCGAGTAGAAGATGTCCACGTATTCCAGCTTCATGCGCCGGAGACTTTGGTCGAGGCTGGAAATGAGGTATTTGCGCGAGCCCCACTCCCGTAGGGACCTTCCCACATGTGGTAGCCAGCCTTGGTGGAGATGATGAGCTCGTCGCGGTAGCTGCGGAAGTCTTCCTTCAGGATGCGGCCGAAGTTGGTTTCTGCCGAGCCGGGGGGCGGGCCGTAGTTGTTGGCCAGGTCGAAGTGGGTTACACCGCTGTCGAAGGCCCGGTGCAGGGTAGCGCGGAAGTTCTGGAGCACATCCACGTCGCCGAAGTTGTGCCAGAGGCCCAAGGACACGGCTGGCAGCTTCAGGCCGCTGCGGCCGCAGCGGCGGTACTGCATGGAAGAGGAATAGCGGGTAGGGCTGGGTTGGTAGGGCATGGCGTTGGTTGCGGTTAGCTGATGACGTTGGGGCGGCAAGTACGCAGGAACCTGGAAATAGTCCGTACGCTGCCCGCTCTTTGTTGCGCCGACCAGTCTACTTTTCCCGACCTTTTGCCGGGCAACCCGGCTTGCTCCGAGCCCCAGCTGTTTCTTCCCTCTCCTCCCGCCCATGAGCCACCTGATTCCGACCTACCGGCTGCAGTACTTCTCCCGTCCTGATGATGAGGTAGCGGACGTATTTTTCCTGGACGAGTATACCCACACCGGCGGTCCGCCCCTCGGAACTCCCTACCGGGGCAACTACTACAAGATTGGCATTTGCCTGCGCGGCACGGCGGAGCTGAAGGCCAACCTGGAAACCTACGTTATCGAGCCCGGTAGCCTGATGCTCATTACGCCCCACATTATCAAGGAATGGACGTCCTTCTCCCCTGACCACGACAGCCTTTCCGTTTTCTTTACCCCGGAGTTTATTACCACCCGCAACCACATTCCAGTTGATCATTTCCAGTTCCTGGAAAATGCCAGCCGGCACGTGTTGCCCCTCGCGGCGGCCGAGGCCATGAGCATCACGGCGTCGTTGCGGCTCTTGCAGCAGAAGTTTCAGGCCGCGGCTCCCTACCGCAATCAGGTCATCAAAAGCCTCATCAACAGCCTGCTCTATGAGGTAATAGGCCTCTACGATCAGCAGCAGGCGGCGCGCCAGGCCACCCAAACGCGAGGCCAGCTGCTCACGGCCGAGTTTAAGCTCCTGGTGAACCGGTACAGTACCACCGAGCGCAGCGTGAAGTTCTACGCCGACCGTCTGTGCATCACACCCAAACACCTCACCGAAACCGTGAAGCAAACCACCGGCAAAACTGCCGGCGAGTGGATTGAGGAAGCCGTGATGCTAGAAGCCAAGGCTCTGCTGCAAAACCAGCAGCTCACCGTAGCCCAGGTCGCCGACCTGCTCCACTTCACCGACCAGTCGGCCTTCAGCCGGTTTTTCCGCAACAGCCTCGGCCTCTCGCCCACCGCCTACAAGCAGGCGGGATAGTTGCTAGGTGTATGCCGGGCAGAGAGTGACGGCTTCTGAAAACAGTAATCGTGTCCTGCTGAGCTCGTCGAAGCATCTTTACCTCTGGCTAACGCAATCATGCAGGCGAAGCGGGAGAGATGCTTCGACCAGCTCAGCAGGACACGGCCTATTAAGAAAGACTTCACAGCCGCCGCTTTCCGCTGTTTCGCCCAACTTTCCCGCCGTTTCGCTCTTTCCGGCGGCTTTGTTACGGACCACCTTTGCCGGGTATCCGTCACTCATTTCCATTTCCTATGATTCTGATAACCGGCGCTACCGGCCACATCGGCTCGGCTGTACTTGAACAACTCCTGCGCAAACTTCCCGCCAGCCAGCTTGCCGCCCTGGTCCGCGACGAAGCCAAAGCCACCCACCTGAAAGCGCAAGGTGTAGACATCCGGGTAGGTGACTACCGCAACGTAGCATCGCTAGACCAGGCCATGCGGGGCATTACCAAGGTGCTGCTAGTTTCCGGCGGGGCTGACGAGGATGGCCTCCAACAGCACTACAACGTGGTGGATGCCGCCAAAAAGGCCGGCGTAGGGTGTATAGCCTACACCAGCCGCGCCCTCCGGGAGCCCGCTACCCTGGTTAACCAGCTCATGGAGCGCCACTTCCGGACGGAAGACTACATCCGGGCCAGCGGCCTACCCTACCTGCTGTTTCGCAACATTCTGTACATGGATACGCTACCACAGTTCGTGGGCCGCAGGTGTTTGAAAAGGGCATCCAGCTCCCGGCCGGCCAGGGCCGCGTGGCCTTCGCCCTCCGCCGCGACCAGGGCGAGGCCATTGCCAACGTCCTCGCCGACGACTCCTGCCAAAACCGCATCCTCACCTTCACTGGCGCCGCTACCTATTCCTTTGCCGATGTAGCCCAGGCCCTAACTGAGCTATCCGGCCGGCCCGTGGAGTATACCCCTGTTGAGGAGCCCGAGTTTATGGCCCGCCTACGTACCCAGGGTTTGCCCGAGGTAGCCGTGGAGCGCATCACCGGCTTCCTCACCGACATCAAAAACGGCCAGGAATCCACCGTCACTGCCGAGCTGGCCGATTGGCTGGGCCGCCCGCCTACCCCGCTGAAGGAAGGAGTGAAGGAGATTTTTAAGCTGTAAGGGGCGGCAGAAATAACCTTAAGACATCCCAATCAGAACCCTTAACAGCACGCAAAGCCATTGTAAACAGAAAGATGCCGTGCTGCTTCAGCCAATACAGATCGGTGTGCAGACGCAGTCTGCCTAGCCACCAAAGTTAAATTTCTCCCCGACCTTCGGCCACCTTATTGCCCGTTTCGTTGTTATCAACGAATCCCAAATTTCAATCTGTTGGCTGAACAACCTACCTATACTGACCCTTACGCGCTGGAAAAAGAGCTGCGCAAGGTACAGGCCCTCATGAAGCTCGAGCAGCAGGAGGACCTGGAGCAATTCAAAATCAAGAGCGCCCAGGCCACCATTGCCGAGCGCCAGAAGCGGGGCCTGACCTGGTATCCCGTCAAAATCACGAGCGAAGACATTGGCTTCGGCGGCAAGCTCGTCCTGGAGCTGGAACGGCCGGCTGGGGCGGGCGGCCTCCACTTGTTTCAGGTGGGCAAAAACGCGGCGCTATTTGGCAACATCCCCGGCCGCTCCGGCTCCGACCGCCCGACCCTTTCGGGCGTTATTACCAGCGTCAAGCGCAATAAAATTCTGCTGGCTACCACCAAGGAAGACTTGCCCGACTGGGTGGACGAAGGCAAGCTGGGCGTGGACTTGACCTTTGACGAGGTCAGCTACCGCGAAATGGAGTACGCCCTGGGTAAGGTCATGGGCGCCTTCGACTCGCGGCTGGCGGAGCTACGCGACGTGCTGCTAGGTGCCAAACCGGCCCGCTATAAGCCCGAGTCGGAAGCTACGCTGTACTACCCCTCGCCCCTGAACGAAAGCCAGTTGGCGGCCGTGCGCCACGTGCTGGCGGCCCAGGATGTGGCCATTATTCACGGCCCGCCCGGCACCGGCAAAACCACCACCCTGGTGCAAGCCATTCTGGAAACCATCCGGCGGGAGCGGCGGGTGCTGGTGTGCGCCCCGAGCAACACGGCGGTAGATTTGCTTACCGAAAAGCTGGCCGAGCGCGGCGTCAACGTGATTCGCATGGGCAACCCCTCCCGGGTGTCGGATCTGCTGCTTCAGCACACGCTCGACGCGCAGATTATGAACCACAAGAGCTACGCCGAGCTGCGCAGCATGCGCCAAACCGCCGAGCAGTACCGCGAGGAGGCTGGTAAGTTCAAGCGCCACTTCGGCTGGGAGGAGCGGGAGCAGCGTCGCCTGCTCAAGCAGCAAGCCCACGACTTGCTGCAGGAGTCGGATCAGTTGGAGCGTTACATCACGGAGGACCTGCTGGAGCAGGTGCAGGTAATTACGTGCACCTTGGTGGGAGCTAGCAACCGGGCTATTCGCCACCTCACCTACGAAACGGTGTTCATCGACGAGGCGGCTCAGGCCCTAGAGCCGGGCTGCTGGATTCCGATTACCAAGGCCAACCGCGTAGTGCTGGCCGGCGACCATCAGCAGCTGCCGCCCACCGTGAAAAGCGAGAAAGCGGCGGCCCAGGGCCTGCGCGAGACGTTGTTCGAGAAGTGCATCCGGCGCCAGCCCGACACAGCCCGCATGCTGGAGGTGCAGTACCGCATGCACGAGCAGATCATGGAGTTCAGTTCGGAGCAGTTCTACGAAGGCCGGCTGAAAGCCGCGCCTAGCGTAGCTCACGCCGACCTGCCCGACTACGACCTACGCTTCGCCCCCGACATGGCCGTGGAGTTCCTCGATACGGCCGGCTTTAGCTTTCAGGAGCTGACCATTGAGGAAAGCCGCTCCACGGCCAACCCCGAGGAAGCCGACCTGCTGCTCAAGCGCCTGGCCCAGCTGCTGGAACCCTACGATGCCGCCGACCACACCGAGGACCTGCTCACCATCGGGGTCATTGCTCCCTACCGCGCCCAAATCAACTATCTCAAGGACGCCGTGGAGGACAACGACGAGCTGGCCGGCCTGCTGGAGCACCGCATGCTCAGCATCGGCACCGTGGATGCCTTCCAGGGCCAGGAGCGCGACATCATTGCCATTAGCCTCACCCGCTCCAACCCTCAGGGAGAAATCGGTTTTCTAAGTGACATTCGCCGCATGAACGTGGGCATGACCCGGGCCCGCCGCAAGCTCTTACTCGTCGGCGACTCCAGCACCCTGGGCTCCCACCCCTTCTACAAAGCCTTCCTCGACTACGTGGAAAGCATCGGGGCCTACCGCACGGCCTGGGAGCTGCAATAAGTAGTGAACTAGTGAGATGGTGAAATGGTGAGTTTGGCGTTCTAGCGGCGCGTATGGCGTGCAAGTGCCCCGCTGGGACTTTGGCTTGGCGGAGGGGGTAGTCCAGCTACTACTACATCGTCCCGCCAGGACGCTTGCGCCGGCCTAACAGCAAACTCACCATCTCACTAGTTCACCGCTTCCTCCGTATTTATCCCGCCTTGTCGTACTAACACGGAAAAGCCCCTTCGCCATGAACGGGGCTTTTTTTTGCGCGTACCACGGCTACCATCCTGTTCCACTCTTCTATGAAAACCTACACTATTGTCCTGCACGGCGGCGCCGTGACCATGGACCCCGCCCAGATGACACCCGACCTAGAAGCGGCCATCCGCCAAGGACTTCAGGAGGCGCTGCAGGCTGGCTGGGAAATCCTGCACCGGGGCGGCTCGGCCCTCGATGCGGTTGAGGCGGCCGTATGCAGCCTGGAAAACAACGAGCACTTCAATGCGGGCCGGGGCAGTAGCCTTAACAAGCAGGGTGAGGTGGAAATGGATGCCTCTATCATGGACGGCCGCACCCTGAAAGCTGGGGCCGTAAATAGCGTCCGGTACGTGAAAAACCCCGTTAGCCTAGCCCGCACCGTGATGGAGCGGTGCCAGCACGTGCATATCTCCGACGAAGGTGCCCTGGAATTTGCCCTGCAGCACAGCTTAACCATGGAAGCCGTACACTACTTTCAGACGGAAAAAGCCCGCCAGGAGTGGCTGGAAATCATTCAGGACGAGGAAAAGCAGCCCCGGGGCCATGATACCGTGGGGGCCGTGGCCCTGGACCAGGAGGGCAACCTGGCCGTGGCCACCAGCACGGGCGGCATCGAGGGCCAGCTCAAGGGTAGAGTAGGCGACAGTCCCATCATCGGGGGTGGCTCTTACGCCGCCAATGAGGCCTGCGCCGTCTCGTGCACCGGTGACGGTGAAATAATTTTGCGCGGTGCCCTGGCTCATGAAGTCTACGCCTTGGTCAAATACAAAGGCCTTTCGGCCCCTGAGGCCTGCCGGGAAGCCGTCCAGCTGCGCGAGGAGGACCTAAAGGGTGATAAAGGCTTCATTGCCATTGATAAAGATGGCCAGATAGCCATTGAAAGCAACACCAATATCATGCGGTGCGCCTACCGCATTGGCGAGCAGGAACCCTTCGTGGCCGTGTGGCGCGAGGAGCTTTCCTGATGCCGTAGCTTCCATGGTATACTAGCTCACACCAGACGTGAGCCCAACCCTGGAAGGACTGATAAGTGCAAGATCCGTTTTGGGGTAGGAATGCAGTTCAAAACGCAGCGTAAGAACTCGGTAGCTTGCTACTTTAAGCCCTGATTTGTCATCGATTTAGTTCATGACAAAATTTTACAAAGGCCATTTCTGCTGCCCAAGCGGCACTACCTGCCCAGCCGGCACCGACAAATCCGGGCTATTTCCGTAACTAGCCTAGCGAAACCCAATTCTCCATTTCCAGCCCCGGACGGCCCTCGTCCACCCCGCAGTATGGCCCAAATCAGCGAAAACAAAGTCGTTACCATCACCTACGACCTGAGTGTAACCGACGAAAATCAAGAGAAAGTCCTGGTCGAATCGGCCGAGGAAGACGCGCCGATGGTATTTCTGTTCGGCCAAAGCGGCCTTCCCGAAGAGTTTGAGCGCCAACTTGAAGGCAAGCAGTCCGGCGAGACGTTCACCTTTTCGCTCACACCCGAGCAGGCCTACGGCGACTACGACCAGCAGGCCGTGGTAGAAATTCCGAAAAACGTATTTGAAATCGACGGGCAGATTGACGAGGAAATGCTACAAGTAGGCAATTTCCTACCCATGGCCGACAACCAGGGCCACCACATGCAAGGCAAAGTGGTAGAAATCGGCACGGACGCCGTGAAGATGGACTTCAACCACCCCTAGCCGGCATGGTTATGCACTTCGACGGTAAAGTAGCCGGCGTACGTGACGCCACCCGCGAAGAACTCGACCACGGCCACGTCCACGGCGAAGGCGGCCACCACCACTAGGCATTACGAACCCTCTGATAGTAAAAACGGGGCTGCTTGGCCCCGTTTTTATTTTCTTTTAAGGCCTCTAATAACAATGTTTTCCCTTCTTATTCCTTGGTAAAACACCGTGTCTACTTAGTTAACATTCCCTCCACTGCCGCCCGCAGCTCCGGCCAGAATTCCTGAAAATCCTGCTCATACGCCGGCAATTCCGCTAAAAACGCGGCGGCTCCGGTAGCCAGCACTGCCGCGGCGGGCACCCGGCGCGAAAGGCCCTGCAGGGCTCTTTGGAACCCCGCCGGCTGCGCGTAACCTGTCAGCCAATCGTGCAGGCGCATGTAGTGGAGCATTTCCTGCAGGCGCTCGGGCAGCTCGTGGCGGCGCTGGTGGAGCAGGGTGTACAGGCGCCGGGCAAAGACGGGTAGTGGTTCGGCCGCATCGGGGTGGTAGCGGGCGAAGTCGCGGGCTAGTAGGTGGTCGTAGCCCACGTCGGCCACTACCCCGGCCCACTTGCCCAGGCCCGCTGCACGCAGGCGGGCCGTGGTGCGGCGCACTACCGGGTGCGAATCGGTAAATGAATCGATGAAGCGGTGCAGCTGTATACCCTGCTGCACGGCGGCGGGGTAGGCCAGCAGACCAGCGCGGCCCCGCACGGCTTCGGCGGCAAAGTTGCCTACCACAATATCGGCGTAGTGGGGAGTGGTGGCGGGGGAACCGGAAAGCAGCAGGTGGGCCAGAAAGTTCATGGGCGCTTGTACGGGCAGCAACGACGGTCAACTGAACCTTCGGGCCGGCCGGCCGTATTTCCTGAACCATCCTATTACACCAAAACCCGAAGATAATGGCTGAGCATGTTGCCCAAAGTCACGATGTGACCAAGCTGATCGAAAGAATCGAGGATATCAAAATTGCCATGCTGACCACGGCCGATGCCGAAGGCGGCCTGCATAGTCGTCCGATGTATACCCACAAGCCGGAAGCCAATGGCACGCTGTGGTTTTTCACGGAAAAAGACTCGGCCAAGATTTACGAGGTGCGCAAAGACCAGCACGTTAACCTAGGCTACTCCAAGCCTGATGACAACCTGTACGTGTCAATTTCCGGCACGGCCTCGGTGCTGACTGACCAGGCTAAAATCAAGGAACTGTGGAGCGAAGGCCTGCGCGCCTGGTTCCCAAAAGGCCCGAAGACCCCAACATTGCCCTGCTAAAAATCACTATTGACCGGGGCGAGTATTGGGATCAGCCCAGCAGCGTGCTGGTGCGTGCCTTTGGCTACGTGAAAGCCGTGGCCACCGGCGAACGGTACCAGCCCACCGGCGATGAACACGCCAAAGTAAACCCTAACTAGGCTACCGAGTAAAGAATCAGGAACAGGGCTGGGAGCAATTCCGGCCCTTTTTTGTTGTTTCGTGCCAGCAGCTCTTACGTTTGCTGGCAGCGCTTGCCGTTGTTCGTTTCCTCTACCCTATTTGCTTTGCCAGTCACCACCCTTTCTATCCTTACCCTACAGCCGGACCAGCAGCGTTGGGGTTTGCGCAGATGGGCACGGCCCAGCGCCCCCTCCGGCAGGTAGCCGGCTTGCAGTTTCAGAAACTGCTGGGCAGTGGCGCGGGCGGCTTTGGGGCCCTGCCCAACCTCCAGCGCTACGGCCTGATGGCGGTGTGGGAGTCGGCGGAAGCCGCGGCGGCTTTTTTTGCGCAGCATCCGCTGTGGCAGCAGTACCAGCAGCGCACCTCAGAAATCTGGACTGCCGAACTGGTTCCGCTCAAGTCGCACGGGCTTTGGGACGGCGTGAACCCCTTCACCTACCCCACTGAAGCCGCAGAAGGTGCCGGCCCGGTAGCCGTGCTGACCCGTGCCTCTATCCGCCTGCACAAAACGCCCCGCTTCTGGCGCTACGTGGCCCCACCAGCGCCACGGTGGCCCAGGCGCCGGGCGTTCGGGCGGCCATTGGGCTGGGTGAGCTGCCGGTGGTGCGTCAAGCCACGTTTAGCCTCTGGGAATCGCAGCAAGCGATGCAGGACTACGCCTACCGCAGCGAAAAACACAAGCAAGTCATCAAACTTACCCGCCAGGAAAACTGGTACGGCGAGGAGCTATTCGCCCGATTCCGGGTAGTGCGTACCGAAGGCACCTGGGACGGACGGGCGCTGTAGGCAGTGTCTCGCCCGGCTATTCCATAACTGGCATCCTACGCTTGAAGACTCAGTTATGCTTGCTCGACCTTAGGCTGTCTGGATGGTAAGAAAGAAGGAGACGCCCTGCAGAGACCGTAACCGCAGGACGATAACCTGCGGCTCGCCGCTGTTTTTCCGTAATTTCGCCCGTTCAGATTAACTGTACTACCGACTGCCCATGCCCGGCTACCATCCCCAAGATATTGAAAAGAAGTGGCAAGCCCACTGGAAAGAGCATAACACGTTCAAGGCTGAAAATCAGTCAGAAAAGCCTAAGTACTACGTGCTGGATATGTTTCCCTACCCCTCCGGGGCCGGGCTACACGTTGGCCATCCGCTGGGCTACATTGCCTCCGACATTGTGTCGCGCTACAAGCGCCTGCAGGGCTTTAACGTGCTGCATCCCATGGGCTTCGACTCGTTTGGTTTGCCCGCCGAGCAGTACGCCATCCAGACGGGCCAGCACCCGGCCATTACCACGGAGCAGAACATCGACACGTATATCCGGCAGCTTAACTCCTTGGGGTTCAGCTACGACTGGAGCCGCGAGGTGCGCACCTCCGACCCCAGCTACTACAAATGGACCCAGTGGATTTTCCTCAAGCTGTTCAATAGCTGGTACAACCTTGATACCAACCGCGCCGAGCCGCTGAAAACCTTGCTCGACAAGTTTGCCGAAAGTGGCAGTCAGGGCGTGCGCGCCGCCGGCGACGAGGAGGAGCGCCACGACTTCACGGCTGGCCAGTGGCAGATGATGAGCGAGAAGCAGCGCCTGTTGGCCGTGCACCCTTACCGATTGGCCTACCAGTCAGATACTTACGTGAACTGGTGCGCGGGCTTGGGCACGGTGCTCTCCAACGATGAGGTCAAGGATGGCTTGTCGGAGCGCGGCGGGTTCCCCGTGGAACGTCGGTTGATGCCGCAGTGGAACCTACGCATCACCGCCTACGCCGACCGTCTGCTCCAGGGCCTCGATACCATCGACTGGCCCGAAGCCGTGAAGGAAATGCAGCGCAACTGGATTGGCAAAAGCATCGGGGCCGAAGTGACGTTTGCGGTGCAAGGCCACGAGCACGCGCAAATTAAGGTGTACACTACCCGCGTGGACACCATTTACGGTGCTACGTTCCTGGTATTGGCTCCTGAGCATGAACTGGTTAAAGAGCTGACTACCCCCGAGCAGCAGGAAGCGATACAGGAGTACATCGACGCTACCAAGCGCCGCTCGGAGCGCGACCGGATGGCCGATACCAAAACCGTGTCGGGCGCTTTCACTGGCGCCTACGCCCTGAACCCCTTCACGAACGAACCCATCCAGATCTGGATTGCCGATTACGTGCTGGCCGGCTACGGCACCGGCGCCGTAATGGCTGTGCCCAGCGGCGACCAGCGCGACTACGTATTTGCCAAGCACTTCCACCTGCCCATTGTGCAGGTAGTAGATCAGCAGCAGATTGAGGAGCAGGCCGACCCCACCAAGGAAGGCACCTACCTGCACGGCCTCATTCAGGGCCAAGGCTACAAGGAAGCTACCCAAACTCTGATTCAGGAGCTCGAAGCCCGCGGCATCGGCAAAGGCAAGGTAAACTTCCGCCTCCGCGACGCCATTTTCGGCCGCCAGCGCTACTGGGGCGAGCCCATCCCAATTTATTATAAGGATGGCGTGGCCTACGGCGTAGCTGAAGCCGACCTGCCCTTGGTGCTCCCGGAAATCGACGAATACAAGCCCACGGAAACTGGCGAGCCGCCCTGGCCCGCGCCAAGGATTGGAAGTACAAGGGCCAGTACGACTACGAGCTGAGCACGATGCCCGGCTGGGCTGGCTCCTCCTGGTACTTCCTGCGCTACATGGACCCCGAAAACCAGGAGCGTTTCGTGGGCCAGGAACCCGAGCAATACTGGCAGCAGGTAGATTTATACCTCGGTGGCGCAGAGCACGCTACGGGCCACTTGCTTTACTCCCGCTTCTGGCACCTTTTCCTCAAGGACCTCGGCTTGGTAACGGCGAATGAGCCCTTCCAGAAGCTCATCAACCAAGGCATGATTCTGGGCCGCTCGAACTTCGTGTACCGGCTGAACGTGACGTGGTATGGCTCGAACTGGAGCGTTGGGGAAGATGGGAATGAAGTAACTACAGAGGCAACTATTGTAGCTCCACCCATATTCGTTTCGGATAGCTTGCGGAAAAAGTTTGAGGAAGCAGACTTCCTAAAAACGCTCAAAGATCCATCAAACCCAGTACAAATTGCATTAAGCAAGATCAGTAAGCAAGTCGGGGAGTTGAATGGTAACTCAGGTGGACTTGGTTTTCACCTTTCTTCACCCAATACTATAACACCACTCCACGTCGATGTAAACATTGTGGAAAACGATGTGCTGGACATCGAAGCCTTCAAAAACTGGCGCGAAGAGTACGCTACGGCGGAGTTCGTTCTAGAGGACAACGGTACCTACGTATGCGGCGTCGAGGTCGAGAAAATGTCGAAGTCGAAGTACAACGTGGTGAACCCCGACACGCTCATCGAGAAGTTTGGGGCCGATGCACTGCGCTTGTATGAGATGTTCCTCGGGCCGCTGGAGCAGTTCAAGCCGTGGAACACCAACGGCATGAGCGGGGTAGCGGGCTTCCTGAAGAAGCTCTGGCGCCTCTACCATCCCCAGGATGGCAACTTCGCCGTAACGGACGAGGCGCCCAAACCCGCCGAGCTGAAAGCCCTGCACAAGGCTATCCGGAAGGTTGAAGAGGACATTGAGAAGTTCTCGTTCAATACCACCGTCAGCGCCTTGATGATTACGGTAAACGAGCTGACGGCCCTGAACACGCACAACCGCGCTATTCTGGAGCCGCTGGTTGTTCTACTTTCGCCCTACGCCCCCCACTTAGCGGAGGAGCTGTGGCAGAAGCTCGGCCACCAGGCCGGTTCCATCAGCTCAGCTTCCTACCCTGAGTTCAAGGAGGAATACTTGGTGGAAGACACCGTGAACTACCCGGTGGCCATCAACGGCAAGGTGCGTGAGCAGCTGCAGTTCCCGGCCACTGCCACCGCCCAGGAAATCGAAGCTGCCGTGCGCGCCACCGACATTCTGGCCCGTTACGCCGACGGCAAAGAAGCCAAGAAGATAATTGTAGTGCCCGGCCGCATGGTGAACGTAGTAGTCTAGTCCTACCCCCACTGTTAGTGAAAAGGCCCGCTGGAGTTGTCCAGCGGGTCTTTTTTGTATCTGTCATGGCGAGGACGAAGGACGAAGCCATCCGTCCTTCCCGAAGTGCTACCCCTGGAAACGCAACAAGCCCTTGTCGTATGAATATCAAGGGCTTGTCAGTTAATCAGGTTTGTCATAAGCAGAGGAAGGATGGCTTCGTCCTTCGTCCTCGCCATGACAGATAATACCTAATAGGCGGCCGTAAAGCGCTGACGGATGTGCTTGGGAGTTTCTATTTCGTCGAGGAGGACGATAGCCAGGTCTTCGGCGGAGAGCATGCTGCGGCCCTCCTCATTGAACACGGGGCTTTCGGTGCCGAGGCGGTAGTGGCCAGTGCGGCCCGTGGTGATGCCGGGGTGCATTTCAATGGCGGGGCTGAAAAAGGTCCAGTCGAGGGTGGTGTTCTGCTTGAGCTCCGTGAGGTAGTCGCGGGCGGCAGTGGCGCCGGGCTTGATGTTGGCGGGAAACTCCGGGCCGTCCACTAGCTGCTGACCGTTAAGGTAAAGGCTGCCGGCCCCGCCAATGGTAAGCAGGCGCTTCACCCCCGACTTCACGGTAGCGGCTTCTATGTTGCGGGAGCCTTGCAGGAAATCGTGGTAGAGGTTGGGGTTGGTCCAGCCGGCATTAAAGGAGCTCAGCACCACGTCGTGGCCGGCTAACTGCTGGGCCAGCTCCTCTACCTTATTCACGTCGCCGACGACCACGGTCAGGTTTTCGTGTTGCTCCGTGAGCTTGGCGGGGTCGCGCACAATGGCCGTTACCTGATGGCCGCGGGTCAGGGCTTCGTGCAGCAGTTTTGGGCCAACAAAACCGGTAGCACCAATGAGGGCAATTCTCATAAGGGTAAACATGAAGTGAGAAACACAAAATGGTTGTAACCGCAATTGTTACAATCTGAGGCAAAAAAATTTACGTTGTTTGTTTATCCTGCAACAGAATTTCGGTGGTTACCTGCTGCAGGGTTACGCCGGCTAGTACCTGCTCCAGGGCGGTTTGCGCCCGCTGCAGGGTAGCATCAAGCGCCGACTGAATGTTGCGGCCTACCAGGCAGGCGTGCAGGGGTTTGTCATGGACGCTAAACAGCTGCCCTTCTTCCACCACTTCCACCGCCCGGTACACATCAAGCAGGGAAATAGCCGCCGGTTGGCGCGTCAGGAAGGTGCCACCCGAAGCGGGGCGCACCTCCACCAGGCCAGCCTTCTTGAGCTGTCCTAGCAGCCGCCGTATCACAACCGGATTGGTATTGACACTGCCCGCCATTCGCTCCGAAGTCAGCAATACATCATTTGCCTGCTGCAAAGCCAGCAGGGAAAGAACATGTACGGCAACGGAAAAACGGCTACTGATCTGCATGCTTACTAACAAACGGGGTCGTCGCTCTGGCAACTACCACAGCAAGGTAGGACAACTATACGGTTGTAACCAATGTGGTTACAACAAGGTTTGTTAATACCGTGAGTTTATTCGCACTATACCTTCTCTTCTCGACGTAGAATGCTATAAGAATGTCATTCCGAGCTTGTCGAGGAATGACATTCTCGTAAGCTGATAAGCGTCCTCACGACATAACCCACTACTCCTCCACTTGCTCAGCGGCGGCTAGCTCCTCGCGCTGCTTTCGGGGTAGGGAAGCGCGGACTAAGTCGTAGGAATGGTCGATTAGCTCGCGCAGCTGCCGGCCGGGAATGCCCGTGCCAACTAGCACCGTGTTCCAATGCTTTTTATTCATGTGGAAGCCCGGCAGCACGTAGTCGTGTTGCTCACGCAGCTCCTGGGCCCGCTCCGGGTCACACTTCAGGTTGATGCTGGCGAAAGTCTCTATATCGGTGAGGGCAAACACCTTACCTCCTACCTTAAACACCAGCGTTTCGGGGCCGAAGGGTGTTTCTTCGGTTACGCCAGCTTTCAACAGGCAGTAGTCGCGGAAGTCTTCAATGTTCATGGTCGCTAAGTAAACCATTACACGCACAAAGACCGCCGAGCTGGAGAGAGGAGCTCGGCGGTCTTTTATAACTGAGGCTGGAAACTAGCGCAGGAACCAGCGGTAGAGCAGAACAATAAACCCCACCAGAAACATGGCCATGCTCAGCTTATTGATGAAGTGCATGGTGCGCAGGTTGAAGTTGGTGTGGCGGGTAGGATCGGGCTTGCGGAAGAAGTAACCGAGAGCCGGACCGAAGTTAAACAGGTCTTTGCGCATGATTGAAGTGCTGTCTGGTACGCTTTAATAACATCCATCGGGACGGAAAGATTTACATTTTGCAAGATATTCATTCAGCTATATCCGGGGCCAGAAGTAGGTATTGTCATTGCGAGTGGGGCGAGGAATCTGGGTTTATCATCCAACGATTAATCCAGCTTCTTTGCCCCGCTCGGAATGACCTGAATGGTTACCGAAACAGGGACTCGATGCGCTGCTGATTGTTCTGGCTGACGATTTTGCGCTTGACTTTCATGGTGGGAGTTAGCTCGCCCGACTCTACGCTCCACAGCGTGGGAAGCAAGGCCACTTTCTTGATTTGCTCCCACTGCGCGAAGGCGGCGTTGGCCTGCTGCACGAGCTGCTCGTAGAGTTGCTGCACCTGGGCGTGGGCGGCCAGGGCGGCGTCGGAGAGGTCGGTGGGCAGGTTGTGGCTTTTGGCCCAGGCCCGCAGCTCGGCAAAGGCCGGCACCAGCAGGGCCGCCGCGTACTTCTCCCCCTCGCCTACCACCATCACCTGCTCCACCAGTGGCGACTCCGAAATCTTCGATTCCAGAGGCTGAGGGGCTACGTACTTGCCGTTGGAGGTCTTGAACATCTCCTTTTTGCGGTCCGTGATTTTGAGGAATTTACCTTGCACAAACTCGCCGATGTCACCGGTGTGCAGCCAGCCTTCCTGGTCGATGACCTCGGCCGTGAGGTCGGGGCGATTGTAGTAGCCCTGCATCACGGAGGGCGAGCGGGTCAGGATTTCGCCATCGGGGGCAATTTTCACTTCCACGCCAGGAATAGCTGGTCCTACTGCCCCAATGAAGTTGCCCTCGGCCACGGGCTGGGATGCGGCAATTACGGGCGAGGTTTCCGTCATGCCGTAGCCTTCCATCACGGGAATGCCCGCGGCCCAGAACACCCGCGCCAAGCGCGGCTGCAGGGCGCCGCCCCCGCTCACGATGTAGCGCACCTGTCCGCCTAGTGCTTCGCGCCACTTACTGAAGACCAGCTTGTTAGCTAGGGCCAACTGGGTGTTGTACCAGAAACCTTGGTTTTGCTGGGTGTCGTAGCGCAGGCCCAGGTCTAAAGCCCAGAAGAATAGTCTTTTCTTCGCGCCGGTCAGTTTCTGCCCCTGGGCCACAATCTTGTCGTAGATTTTTTCGAGCAGACGGGGCACGGTGGTAAACACCTGGGGCTGTACCTCGCGCAAGTTGTCGGCAATGCGCTCCACGCTTTCGGCATACCACACGCTAAAACCCAACCGCAGATAGAGGTAGGTAGCCGTGCGCTCAAAAATATGACTGAGGGGTAGAAAGCTCAGCGCTTTTTGGCCCGCGGGCATGGGCAGGTGCCCCGTCAGGTTCTCGCAGTTATACAAGATGTTGCGGTGGCTGAGCATTACGCCCTTGGGCCGCCCGGTAGTGCCCGAAGTGTAAATCAGCGTCAGCAAATCCTCGGGCTGCACGGCGGCTTTCAGGGGTTCCAGGTCCGCTGGGTTTTCGCCCTGACCTAAGGCAAGTAACTCCCCGAAATGGGCTACCCCCTCCAGTTTGTCGAAGGTGAAGATGTGCTCGGGGCCACGGGCCAGGCCCGCCACGGCCTGCTGCACCCGAGCCAGCAGCTTTTTGTCTTGCACCAGCACCACGCGCACCCCGGCATCCTGAAAAATATGGCGGTAGTCCTCCACCGTAATGGTAGGGTACATGGGCACGCTCACGGCCCCCAGCTGAGCAATGCCGAAATCAGCCACCACCCACTCGGGTCGGTTGGCGGAAATGATGGCCACTTTGTCGCCGCGCCCAATGCCGAGCTGGTGCAGGCCCAGGCTAACGTGGTTGCTCAGTTCCTGCACGCGGGTGGTGCTCAGGGGCTGCCAGGTGCCGGCCTTCTTTTCTACCAGACAATCGGCCTGGGGCGAGGTAGCAATAAGGTGGGGTAGCAGGTCGAAAGTGCGGCGGATTTCCATGAACAGGCAAACGAGCAAGAATGACGTTTGGGTTACTTGCACCCGCAAAAATAGCCTACCTCGCGTCGCTCGGCAGCGTTGTATTACAGTTTATGGGTACTACTTAGCGTCACTAGCCCACACCCAACGGCTGTAAAGACGCGACACTTGGCTACGCCGACCTTTGGTTCGCGTCTTTACAGCCGTTCAGCTAGCACCTTTGCCCCCGCAACATCAGCGCCCAACCCGCGTCCTTACTCATACTCAATTCCCTACCCCATGAAGCACTTGGTACTCCCCTGCTTGCTGGCCGCCACTACCCCTGCCCTGGCCCAGCAACCAGCCACCGAAACAGAAGCCGTCAAGAAAACCATCCAGACCTTCTTCGAGGGCATGCGCAAGGGCGACAGTACCCTGCTGCGGACCACGCTGGCGCCCGGCGCGGTGTTCCACACCATCAGCACCCGCAACGGCCAGACCCAGCTGCGGCCCGAAAATCCGGCGGGTTTCGTGAAGATGGTGGGCACCCCGCACAAGGAGGTGTATGACGAGCGCATCACCTTCGATAAAATCCTGATTGATGCCAACCTGGCCAGCGTCTGGACGCCCTACGAGTTTTACGTGGGCAGCACCTTCAGTCACTGCGGCTACAACTCGTTTCAGCTGGTAAAGCTAACGGAGGGCTGGAAAATCGCCCACGTCATCGACACACGCCGCAAGGAGAAGTGCAAGTAGCTACAGTGACTGAAGGTCCGTTGTCTTTCCGACCGGAGGGAGGAAGCTGAGTTAATCCGTTGAATGGTGAACCCAGCTTCCTCCCTCTGGTCGGAAGGATAATTTACAGAGTTAGAAAGCAGGAATGCGCTTTACAGGCGTGTCATCCACTTTCCAGCAGTCCAGCTCGTGGAGTTCCCCAGCCTGGTTCGCATACAACGACACGAGTACCAGCACGCCGTCTTCGTCGAGGAATTGGGTGGTGGCCAGTTGCTCGCCGAGACGCGGGTTCGGGGTAGCGCTGAGGAAGCGGAGGCTACCGGTTCCGCCGACTTGCAGTTCCGTAACCCGCGCCGTGTGCAATACCGCTAGCAGCCGCTCGGCCCCTGGTGTGCCTCGCAGCAGGTAAAGCAACAGGCCGAGTTCGGGTAAGTATAAGGGGCGCTGGTTCATGCTTCCGGACCTGCCTCTATTTCGCTTTGGCAGAAAGTCAGGCCTGGGAAGATATACGAACAGTCTTTTGCCGGGGTCCTACCCCTCCGAGGCCGGCAAAGGCTGGCGCTGCTGCATCTTGGCTATTGCCACGATGTCCGGCACTTCCAGCACCTTCCGGAGGTACCCACGTTGCGCTACCCGAATCATGGCCTGCCCGACTTCCGATAAGGTGGATACGAACTTAGGCGTTACAGCTCGCAGCACCGGATACAGCCAGCTAAAATACTTGTAGTACGACAGCACGTGCCGCTGGCCCGGCGTGGCTTTCAGAAAGCCGGGCCGGAACATGTAGGCAGCCTGGAAACCTAGGTGCAGCAGGGCGTTTTCGGTTTCTCCTTTCACCCGGGCCCACATCTGGCGGCTTTTCAGGCTGCCATCGGTGCCGGCCCCTGACACGTAGCAGAAGGTTAGGCTGGGGTTGCGGGGTAAGAGCGTCTGGGCGAAGTGCAGGGTCAGGTCGTAGGTGAGGCGGCGATACTCCGGCTCCTTCATCCCCACCGACGACACGCCCAAACAGAAAAAGCAGGCGTTGTAGCCCGTCAGCTGATCCTGAATCGGCGTTAGGTTGAGGAAGTCAGCGTGCAGGATTTCACGCAGCTTCGGGTGGCGCAGGCCGCTGGGCTTGCGGCTCACGGACAGCACCTGCTCCACCTCGGGGCTATTCAGACATTCCAGCAGCACGCCCTCGCCTACCATGCCGGTTGCCCCGGTTACTATTGCGCGTAGTTTCATGGAGGGGCAGACGGATAAGCGGCGCGGATGTTTTAGGCGGTTTCAGAATCAGTAATTGTCTGAAGCAAGCCTGTGTTTAATCTACCTACTTCACTGTGAAAACATAGTAGAAGGCCGGAACGTCATGCTGAACTTGTCGAAGCATTTTTACCGCTTTGTCTTCACGTCAGAAGTCAGAGGTAGAGATGCTTCGACTACGCTTAGCATGATAGGTGCGAAAAAGAATTACCCCACCACCGGCTCCTCCAGCCGCACCGGTTCAATCCACTTGCCATCCTCGCGCATGAGGTCGATGAGCTGGTCGACGGCTTGTTCTTCGGGTACGGATTTCTTGATGACTTCCTGGCCGCGGTAGAGGGCAATTTTGCCTTTGCCCACGCCCACGTAACCGTAGTCGGCGTCGGCCATTTCGCCGGGGCCGTTCACGATGCAGCCCATGATGCCGATTTTCACGCCTTTCAGGTGGTCGGTGCGCTTGCGGATCATGGCGGTGGTTTCCTGCAGATCGAACAGGGTACGGCCGCAGCTGGGGCAGCTGATGTACTCCGTTTTGCTCATGCGGGTGCGCGCCGCCTGCAGAATGCCGAAGCTGAGTTGGTTGAGCTGGTCGAGAGTCTGGAGCCACTCGGTTTTGGGGCGCTCCGGCAGCAGCTCGGTGCTCAGCACTACCCCGTCGCCGAGGCCGTCGAGCAGCAGACCACCGACGTCGGTGGCGGCATAGAGCTGGGTTTGCTCGGGCGTCAAGGCGGGGTACTGGCGGTTGATGATAACGGGGTTGGCGAGGCCGCTCTGAATCAGACGGAAGAAGGCCCGCCGGATTTCCGGCATGGCGTGGGCGTTATCGGTGTACAGAATGATAACGGCCGTGGCGTCGTCGCGCAGTTGCTCCAGAGTTGGCGCGGTAAGCGAATCCAGGTTCTGGAACACGAAGTTCAGCTCCGGGTGCCGGGCCGTGGCGGTGGCGTACTCAGCCTGCGTGAGTACGGGGTAGTGTTCCGGGCGCTGCCCCCCATCCAACCAAGCCGCGTAATCGACTACCTCCTTCAGGCCGTTGGGCAGCATGAACGGAATGGGGCGCTGGCCTGAGTACACGTAGTCAGCCCCGAGGTCGTTCATCTGGAACTTGTCGAGGAAGGCGGAATACAGGTGGCCGGCGGCGCGCAGGTCGGCGTACTCCAGGCCGGGCAGGCGCGAGAGGTCCACCAGCACGCGGGGCACGTTCTGCCCGCCCAAGTTCAGGACCTCACGCGTAACGCGGCGGTGGTACTGGAAAGGGTCAATGGGCGACAGATTCGCGTCGTTGGTAATCAGTTCGGGCTTGAAGGCATGGGCATCCGAAGCAGCTTCGGCCGCCGAAGCCGTAAAATCAGCGGTCAGTGGGGCAATGGGCTTGGCCTGCTGGGCGCGGTGAGTGTAGCGGTCAATGAGGGCGCGGGCCACGGGGGCTTCAGCTTCGGGGGCTTCGGTGAGGCTCACGCGCACGGTGTCGCCGAGGCCGTCTTCCAGCAGCGTGCCAATGCCCACGGCGCTCTTGATGCGGCCGTCTTCGGCCTCGCCGGCTTCGGTTACGCCCAGGTGCAGGGGGTAGGGTTGCAGGCCTTCTTCATCGAGTTTCTGCACCAGCAGGCGGTAGGCCTGCACCATCACTTGGGTGTTGCTGGCCTTCATGCTTAGCACCACGTTGTAGTAGTTCTCTTCCTCGCAGAGGCGCAGAAACTCCAGGGCCGACTCCACCATGCCCAGGGGCGTATCGCCGTAGCGCGACAGGATCCGGTCGGATAGGGAGCCGTGGTTGGTGCCGATGCGCATGGCCGTGCCGTACTGCTTGCAGATTTGCACCAGGGGCCGGAACCGCTCCCGGATGCGCTCCACCTCGGCGGCGTAGGTAGCATCGGTGTACTCAATGACATCGAACTTCTTTTTGTCGGCGTAGTTGCCGGGGTTCACGCGCACCTTCTCCACGATGCGGGCGGCCAGCTCAGCAGCGTTGGGCGTGAAGTGGATGTCGGCAATGAGGGGCACCGAGCAGCCGCGCTTGCGCAGTTCCTTTTTGATTTCCAGCAGGTTCTGAGCCTCCTTCACGCTGGGCGCCGTGATGCGCACGTACTCGCAGCCGGCCTCTACCATGCGCAGGGTTTGCTCCACCGAGCCCAGCGTGTCCATGGTGTCCACGGTGGTCATGCTCTGCACCCGAATGGGATTGAGCCCACCCATGGGCAGGTCGCCGAGCTGAACTTCGCGAGACAGGCGGCGCTGGTATTCGGTCAGGCTGGGGCAATAGATCTTATTCATAACCCAATGGGGAGGCGTTTTTCAGAGGAAGAACAAAGGTAAGCAAGGATTGTGCGCAACGTAGGGCTAGGAAAAAGACTACACGCCGGCCAGGCAGGGTACCCAGCTGCCGAGACGCCTACTCACGTCATTTCGCTGGGAAAGGTCTGCAGAGTTGATGGTTGACTTGTAGAGCTGTAAACAAGAATTTGAAAGACCGTCATGCAGAGCGCAGCGAAGCATCTCGCGTGGTATCGTTGCAGTCGTCAGCAGGCGAGATGCTTCGCTACGCTCTGCATGACGGCTTAGAATAGCGTAAAATACTTTCATGAGCGGACGTTGGACCAAGTATGAAGTTTTAGCTTGGCCGAACAAGCCTTCCGCAACCTCTGGCCGGCTCCTCTGTCTTTATCCCAACTCCTACCCCTTCCCACATGAACCAACTCAAATTTCTTGTTCTGGCCGCGACGTTCTTTCTGCTGGCTTTGCCGGGCCAGGCCCAGAAGGTAGAGGTCATTAAGCTGCCGGAGCTGCAGAAGCGCCTGAATCGCTCCACGGACACCACCTACGTGGTAAACTTCTGGGCTACCTGGTGCGCGCCCTGCGTGAAGGAGCTACCCCACTTCGACCAGCTCACGACTACCTACGCCAAGCAAAAGGTGAAAGTGCTGCTGGTGAGCATGGACTACGCCTCCCAGCTGGAAAAGAAAGTCAAGCCCTTCGTGCTGAAGCGCGCGTTGAAATCGGAAGTCGTGCTGCTCAATGAAACCGACCCAAATACCTACCTTGATCAGGTAGATACCAAGTGGAGCGGGGCGCTGCCGTTTACGATTTTCGTTAACAACGCCCAGCGCAAACGAGTCACGTTTGAACAGGAGCTTTCGGCCGAGGAGCTACAAAAACAGCTGCAGGCTTTTATAGAATAAGCTGCCATTCCGAGCCAGAGGCGAGGAATCTGAGTTAACCCCCTGATTGGCAAATCCAGATTCCTCGCCTCCGGCTCGGAATGACACGAGTTTTCCATTTTTCACCTCATTCCCAGTCATCTTATGAAAAAGCTACTTCCTTTTCTGGCCGCGTGCCTGGTGCTGGCCCTGAGCAGTTTCATCGTGCTGCGGCCGGCGGCTGAAGGCTACCAGGTAGGCGACAAGGCCGCCGATTTTAAGCTCAAGAACGTGGACGGCAAGCTCATATCCCTGGCCGATAACAAGGCGGCCAAGGGCTACATCGTGGTATTTACCTGCAATACCTGCCCCTACGCTAAAGCCTACGAGCAGCGCATCATCGACCTGCATACTAAGTATGCCGCCCAGGGCTACCCCGTGGTAGCCATCAACCCCAACGACCCGGCCGTAGCTCCCGGCGACTCCTTCGCCGACATGCAGAAACGGGCCAAGGACAAGAAATACGCCTTCCCCTACCTCCAGGACGAAACCCAGCAAGTAGCCCGGCAGTACGGCGCCACCCGTACGCCCCACCTCTACGTGCTAACCCGCCAGGGCAACGACTTCGTGGTGAGCTACATCGGGGCCATTGATGACAACTCCGAGGACGCCAAGCTGGTGAAAACCAAGTACCTGGAAAACGCCATGACCGACATCATGGCCGGCAAACCCGCCTCCGTCAACTCCACGAAGGCCATCGGCTGCACCATCAAGTGGAAACGGGCTTAGCCTTGTTTGCTTCCAGCCACAAAAAAAGCCCGCTACCTAGCGGGCTTTTTTTGTGGCTGGAAGAGAGTTACGCCGGTTGCCCGGCTCGCGTGAACACTCCTTCCAGGGTGTCGGTGCTGATGCCGGGGGTTTCATCCAGGGCCGCGTTAATCATGGCTTGGGCTACTATGCGGGCATGAACGGGGCGGTAGGCGCGCAGGGCTGGCACCGCGCCTACCACGGAAGCCAGCACTAGTCCTACCTTCTCGCCCAGCCGCACCTGCGCGCGGCCCCCGGCCAGAACTCCGGGCTGCAGAATCCGGATGCGGTGGAACGGCAGCCGCTTCACGTCGCGCTCCAGCTCGCCCTTCATCCGATTATAAAACACGAAGGAATCGGCATCAGCGCCGGCCGATGACACCAGCACGAAGGTGGCAACCCCATTAGCCGCCGCCGCCTGGGCCGTGCGGTATTGATAGGTGTAATCTACTTGGTACTGGGCCTCTTGGCTGCCCGCCTGCCGCAGGGTAGTGCCCAGGGTGGAAAACAGCACGTCGCCGGTCAGCAGCTCGCGCCAGGTCTGGGGCTGGTCGAAGTCGACGAGGTGTTCTTCCAGCTTAGAGTTCTGGTAGCCGGTAGGCCGGCGGACAAATACTTTCAGTTGGTCGAAGCGGTTATCGAGCAGCAATTGACGGAGCAAATGGTCACCGACTAGGCCGGTGGCGCCAATGAGAAGAGCAGTACGCATACACAGGAGGAAAAGAAGGTTGGAAGAACATACGGAGGGTAGCCCGGCCCGCTGAAAAACACCCGTACACTGGCGCGGGCTAATGGCATAACGCAGGCTTAGTCATTCACCGTTAGCACTACCTTACCAATGTGGGTGCTGCTTTCCAGCAGGCGGTGGGCGTCGGCGGCCTCAACCAGCGTCAGGGTGGTATGCAGGACGGGCCGAAAGCGCCGGTCGGGCAACAAGGGCCAGACGTGGCGCTCGACCGCCGCAGCCAAGCCGGCCTTGAACTCGGCGGAGCGGGGCCGCAGCGTGCTACCCGTAATGGTGAGGCGACGAGCCATTACCTCCAAGGCATTGAAGCTGGCCGCGCCGCCCTGCATGGCGTTAATAAACACCAGGCGGCCATCGTCGCGCAGCAGGCGCAGATTTTTGGCCGTGTAGTCGCCCCCAATCATGTCCAGAACGACATCGACCCCGCCCGTTTCTGCGACTACCGCTTCAAAGTCTTGCTCCCGGTAGTTCACCACGAGGTTGGCGCCCAGGGCGTGCACGGCCGCACACTTCTCCTCGGAGCCGGCCGTAGCCACCACGCGGCTGCCCAGCAGGTGGGCCAGTTGCACGGCCGTGACCCCAATGCCGCTGCTTCCGCCGTGCACCAGCAGCGTTTCGCCGGGCTGCAGCTGGCCGCGCTGAAATACGTTGTGCCACACCGTAAACACTGTTTCTGGGAGGCTAGCTGCTTCCGCAAAGGTCCAGCCGACGGGCAAGGGCAGGCAGTGGCGGGCGTCTGCGGCGGCGTACTCAGCGTAGCCGCCCTGGGCTAGCAGGGCACACACGGCGTCGCCGGGGCGCCAGCGCGTAACCTCAGCGCCGCACGCTTCTATCACGCCCGCTACCTCCAGACCGGGCACCAGGCCGCTCACGTCGCCGCTGCCGCGGTATTTACCCTGGCGCAGCAGTATATCGGGGCGGTTGACGCCGGCCGCGTGCACCTTGATCAGGACTTCGTGGGCGGTGGGTACCGGCCGGGGTATCTCCCGGACTTCCAACACCTCCGGGCCGCCGGGGCGGGTAATAACCAGTGCTTGCATAGGGAAGAATAACGGACAGAGGTAGGCAAACAACTACGCAACGGGCCGGAAGTTCTGGTGGCTGCGCTTCAATAAGGTGCTAAAGGCTGTCCGCCGGCCGGCTTTTTCCGTTTCTTGCTTTATGAAAAACATTTCCCTGCTTCCTCACTTTTTGCGCACGGCCGGACAGCTCACGGGGCTGGCGGCGTGGCAAACCGGCCGCCTGTTTCGCAAAGCAGCTCAATCCGCGCTGGAATCGGTACAGGAAGTGCTGCGGGCCGAGGTGCAGAAGGGCAACGCCAAGCTCGTGCGCGACTTCCTCACCAACACCGCGTTGCCCGCCGCCCGTACCCTACTGCTGGAGCGCATGACTGCGCGCTTGCTCGTACGCCTGGGGTTGCGGGGTGCCCTGGCCTCGAATGTAGTAGGCTGGATTCTGCCGGTGGTGCTGGAACAGCTGGTGAAGGCCGGTCGGAAGTCGGGGTTCTTCGACAAGCTCCGCGAACAGGAAACGGTGCAGGATACCCTGCAGCGGCTGGACGAACTGAAGCGGGCTACCTGGAAACGCCTCTCCCCCGACCACGGCAGCGGGGCCGAAGTGCTACCCGACGACACGGAACTGCCGCGACAGTTGCCCGCCTGATCCGGCCAAAAACGCAGGAGAATTTCAAAAGATTCCGCCCCTGATTTTTATTCATTTTTATTGATTTTATGGCTCTATAAGGCAATCCGGGCCGGATTGCGCGCCCGTACGTGGCGCTTATGAACCAGCATTCTGCCTTACCAGAGGATGGAACCACCCACCTCCCCATTGCTCCCAAAGTAGCCCTGCGCGACTTGTACCGGGTGGCCCGCCGCCTGCATTTCACCGACCCCTACGCCCCCGCCCGCCTAACCCGTATTGCCGATCAGGCCGAGTATTTTCTGCACGCGTGGCCCGCCGAGGAGTGGCCCCAGGCCCTGCACTCGGGCCAGGCCTTGCCCTCCCGCTCCGTACTGCTGGCCTGGGTGGCTGCGGCCAAACGCGAGGCGGCGCTGGCCGCCGTGCCGTGGTCGTATGCCAGTTGGCAGCGGGTTGCCACCATGGTGCTGGCGGCGCTGGCGCCTTTTACTTAGCCAGCAACATTTTATGGTTCAGCAGGTTATGTGTAGTGTCATCCGTACCGCGCGGGGCTGGCAGGGTAGCGGCGGCCCCGAAAGCAACCCTTCAGCTGTCAACCTGCGTAGGTAACTAATTCCTTGCCTATCATTTATAGTCTCAGAAGGCACTGTTCTGCCTAAATGCTACTGTTTGTATGGACTATTCTCTGCCTATTGCTCAGCTTCAACAGCTTCGCTCAGAGCTACCCTCTTTACAAAATGACCGCCCGGCCGATCAGCAGCAACTGCAACATGCCATGCAGTTTTTCATTGATGAGATTTTCTCCCTCCCGCACGGGCGTTTTTTGCACCTCGACGGGCCTGCCCTCCGACAGCAGTTTGCTCACCTGGACACCTTGCATCAGCAGTTAGAACAAGGCCACCTGCACTTAAATCAGCCCCACGATTGGCAATTGATCATGCAGCAGATGTTGCTGGTCTTGGATAAAGTACTGGCCGCTGAGGCAACGCATCAGCTGGGAAAAAGTCATTGATAAGCCCCTGCTTGTGTCGCCTAGGGGTCGCCCAGTATGGCTTTTAGTCTGGGAGAAAAACCTGCGAGCTATCCAGTTT
Organism: Hymenobacter sp. 5516J-16; assembly: GCF_022919335.1. Lineage (NCBI taxonomy): Bacteria > Pseudomonadati > Bacteroidota > Cytophagia > Cytophagales > Hymenobacteraceae > Hymenobacter > Hymenobacter sp. 5516J-16. The sequence goes on from NZ_CP095058.1 coordinate 266,861, forward strand.
TATGAGGAAAACGGCTTCGTTACACATGGTAAGCATGTGTTTGCGTTGTGTGATGATGAGCAAACCGACCTCTTGATGATGCATTCCCTAGTAAGCGCCTAACCCCTAAAATCCGTTTTCCAAAACAGGACTTTATGAGTTAGGCTGTTAGCTTGCAAAGCTGATCCGTCGTTCCACCAAATGGTAGGCGCCTGATCAGCTTTCTTCCTTAACGCAATAGGGCCGCTTACCCCTTTCCCATTGCTTACCGTTCATCACCCGTAGCATGCCCCGATTTCTACCCTTCCTACTACTGAATCTGACCTTACTCACGGCCGCTTGTCAGAAAGAGGATGCCAAGCCGGCCGAAGCACCGCTCGAAGGCCGCTGGACTCCAGACAGTTCCTTTGATTATAACTATTCCGCTACGGGTGCTTTCGTGAGCAAAACCAGCATCACGGTTACGCCGAACTTCTACCTGCGTATCACGTCCGATTCGCTCAGCTACCGCGCCACCGTGGGCAATTATTCACTCGGTCATTACAAGCTATTCCGCCAAGACAAGAACCTGACTTTTGGGCGGTTATCCTGCACCATTATGGAGTTAACGGACCATAAACTGGTGCTTCACTTCAAGGCTCTGGGCGTGCCCCCGGGAGGTGCTTATACCGAGCAGGAAGACGTTTACACACGTTAAAACATCCAGCTCTTAACGGCTACCTCGTTTCTCCTACTGAGCCTTCCGTATTTGTTCTGCGAGTTGCAACCAAGGTTAGCAGGAACGGTCCAAGCCGACTTATCTTCCTCAAGCCCGAATCCAGAGCAAGTCTTCCCACCGGGTGGTGTAGGCAGATGTCTGGAACTGATGCTGTCCGGCCCAGGGCGCCGGGCCTCGCTCCCGGGGCACAGCCGCGGCAAAGCGCACGGCCCCCTTGCCAAAGCGCTGATTGACTTTATCCAGCTCGGCCATGAGCGTGGCCCGGCGTTCGGCCTGCTCGTTGGGCTCAAACAGGAGAAGTTGCTGCTGGCCCGCCGTTTCCAGCCCGTCCAGCAGCACCCCGGCCTTCTTGTACACCCCACCCGGCTCCCAGATGCGCTTCAAGCCCACCCGAGCGTGGCGCAGCAGTTCTGTGGTGTCGCTAGTAGCCAGAGGTAGCGTCAGCACGGCCGAGCGCGTGTGCGGGGGCGGTTCCGTGCCATACCGGCTTTTGCTGATGAAGACCGTCAGCACGTTGGCGGCCGAACCTTGCCGGCGCAGCTTCTCGGCTGCCTTGGAGGCAAAGTGCGCCACGGCGGCTTGCACAATATGAAAGTCTGAGAGCGGCTGGCCGAAGGTGCGGGTGTAGGCGATGCTCTTGCGGCTCGGGCCTCCGTCCTCGCTTGAGGCCAGCTGCTGGCACGGCGTGCCCTGCAGCTCGCGCACCAGGCGCGCGCCCACAACCCCACCCAACTGCTTGCGGGCCCAGCCCTCGCTCTGGCCCGCTAGCTGCGCAGCCGTAATAATGCTCTGATTCCAAAGCTTCTGGGTGTGCTGTTTCCCAATGCCCCACACCTCCTCCACCGGGGTCTGCTCTAGAGCCCACTGCCGGCGCTGCTCCGTATTTAAATAGAGTACTCCTTCTAGAGAGGGCGTTTTCTTAGCCAAACGGTTGGCTAGCTTCGCCAGGGTTTTGGTGGGGGCAATGCCGATGCAGACGGGGATGTGGGTGCGCCGCTTGATTTCCTGCTTCCACGCCTGGGCCAATTTGCTCAAGTCGCCCTGGTACGCTTCCATACCGTGCAAGTCCAGAAAGCACTCGTCAATGGAGTACATCTCTACCTCCGGAACCACGGAACTCAGGTAGTGCAGCACGCGGGCCGACATGTCGCCGTAAAGAGCGTAGTTGCTGGAAAATACGCGCACATCGTGTTGCTGAATCAGGGGTTTTATCTTGAAGTAGGGCTCCCCCATTTTCAGGCCCAGGGCCTTGGCCTCGGCGCTACGGGAAATCAAGCAGCCATCATTGTTACTCAACACTACCACGGGTCTACCCTCCAGCTGGGGCTGAAAGGCCTGCTCACAGCTCACGTAGTCGAGTAGGCGGAGAGCATTGCTGCTCTCCACCCCTCTAAGAACCGTACGTGAGAGTTTCCCCTCATACGGCTCAAGCCTCACAAACGCCCGGCTTTAACCGGACGCGGTTTCTCTAACTGAATGCCTAGACTATGCACCTTGCGGTGACAGTCGGGGTGCAACAGTACCCGGTTTTCTGCTGTATCCTTGCCGCCGAGCGACCGCAGTTGCAGGTGGTGATTGTGCCACCCGGTCTGCTCCGTGATAAGCTCGCCGCAGACGGGACAGCGCCCGCCTTGCTGCTGCCAGAGATAGAGCAGTTGCTTGCGGCCCCGAAGGGTCTGCTGCATTTGCTGGGTAAGCCGTTGCTCGAAATACAATTCCCATTGCACGTCAAACGGGTTAGCTTCCTCTTTCAGCCGGATGTGTCGTCGAATCTTCACGTCTGACACAGCAAACAGTTGCGGTCGAATTCGACTGCCATCCTGTTTGATTGCTTCGCCGCTAAAGACCCAATTTCGTTTTCCGACTCGGGCAAAGTACTTCCGCTGGGTCCACCGCTTGCCTTTGCGCGGGTGTCGCCGCCTGGCCCATTTCCAGAGCGCCCGGTACAGTTCCGCGTCCACCCGATGGAAGGTCTTGGCACTGCAAATGGGACGATAGAAATAAGCCCATCCCTTTAATCGGGGATTCAGGTAGGCGATTAACTCGCCCGCGGCCGTGGCTTTGTGCTGGTGGATGAGCTGACGCATTTCCCGCAGAAAAGCCAGTAGCCGCGTTTTGGCAGGGGTAATCAGTAGCTTCCCGTTGAAAGACCGGAACGTGCTGCCGAGGAAGTCGAAGCCTGCTTGTAAGGAAGTGACGTGCGTTTTCTGCTCGGATAAGCGTAACCCGCGTTCGGCCAGAAAAGCACTGACCAGGGGCTTTACCTGCTCCTGGAGTATTTCCTGACTGTGGCCAGTGATGATAAAATCATCGGCGTACCGCACGACATGTACCTTTGGATTGAAGCCCCGGTTAGGTTTCCGGCGGCTTTTGGCGAAGGTCGTTTGGAGGAGCGGGGCCAAGCCATCCAGTGCCAGGTTTGCCAACACAGGGGAAATGATTCCCCCTGTGGGGTCCCCTCGCTGGTCGGGTACCAATGGCCTTTCTCGAAGAAACCCGCTTGCAGCCATTGCCGAAGAATCGCTTTCTCCATCGGAACATGTTGGAGAAGCCACTCGTGGCTGATGCGGTCAAAACAGGCTTCGATGTCGGCTTCCAGTACCCACTGGGGGCTGGTACGCTTACTGAGCAGCGAAAAGCACTTTTCCACGGCATCCGCCACCTGGCGGCCGGGCCGAAAGCCGAACGACGAGCGGTCGGCGGTGGTTTCGGACACCGGCTGCAACGCCAGCAGGTAGAGGGCCTGCATGGCGCGGTCTTTCATGGTGGGGATGCTGAGCGGTCGTCGTTTTCCGTTGCGCTTGGGAATGTAAATACGTTTGAGGGGCTGGGGGCAATACCCCCGTTGCCTCAATTCCCCAATGGCCGCCGCTTTGCGGACGGGGGTGGCCCATCGTTGGCCGTCCACGCCGCTGGTGCGGTTGCCCTGATTTTCAGTCACTCGCCGCACGGCCAACGCTTTGGCCCTGAACGAGCGGGTCAGCAAGCGTTGCAAGGCGTTCACCTTGCCCCACCGGCCGGCCTGAGTAGCCTTCACGATACGCGCCTGAAGCCGCCTGACGTGTTGGGTCGCCTGCTGCCAGTCAATGGCATGCCAGTCGGCCACTACGCCGGAAACCGCACCAGTTGAACTTGTTGGTTCTTCCGTCATCTGCTTTGTTTCCTAAGGGGGTTTGTCAAGTTTTCTCGTGAGGTGAGACCCGGTGGAAGTGGGCCCGCTTTCGCGTGGGGTGAGGTTGCAACCCCTATCCGAGCCATTACAGCCCGGCCTTCGCTTTCTCCACCATCCTTTACCCGCCGCCTCGTCGGACGGCCTTACGGCCGACCTACCCCGAAAGGAAGACGACGGGCTTACCGTGTTTCATATGTTGAACAACGAATGAGGTAGGCTCCTTCTTTCCGCCGGTGGTCTTCTTGTCCACGGTTGGGGAAACTTCAGCCCCAACACCGACCACGGTCCCTTTTGGGTCAAGCCTGTCGGCATCCTTTGGCTTGGTCTGCATAACGGCGTTTGCGAAGGTTCACATGTGTTAGCCCTGTCATTCACGCTAGTCCTATTCCGCGTGATGCTCACGGAACCACCGTTCCCTCGCGGGTCAAGTGGGTTTCGGTCCATTGTCAGAAGGCTTGGCACGGCTGGTTACCCAGCCGCACGTCTTCCTAGCGTACAGCCAGTGGAATGGCTGGTTTTGTCCGGGGTTTCCCCCGGCAAAACAGTTCAGCATACGACTTTTCACGTCGCACGAAGTTATTGCAATCAACTAACGCGAACATGGGCGGAGAGCCGGCCGCGCCGGATTTCGGTTACTACGTGCGTGACCACACCCCACACGTCAAACAAATCGGGCTCCGTGATGGCGCGCTCCGGGTAGTTAGGATTATCCGGCACCAGAAACCAGGCCTCGCCCGCGCGTTTCACCAGGCGCTTGACCGTGAACTGGCCTTCCACCACGGCAATAACCACGTCGCCGGACAGAGCCCGTAGTTGGCAGTCCACAGCCAGCAGGGCCCCGTCGCGGATGCCGGACTCGCCGCCCGTCATGGAATCGCCCATCACGCGCACCAGGTAGGTGGAATCGGGATGGGGTAGCAGTAGGCGGTTCAAGTCGAGCTTCTCCCCGCGGTGGTCTTCGGCTGGGGAAGGAAAGCCCGCGGGCACCATCGAATCAAAGAACGTTAGCCACAGAGGCCGGCGAATAACTGGGACAAAAAGAACTTCACACATACCAAACAACAAACTGGTTTGCTGCAAGTATACGACATGCTAATAATTTTAGCTATTATTTTACTAATTCGGTTAGCTAAAGAAAGGAAAGTAAGAAATTTGAAGTGACCTTTTCATCAAGAAAAACCAATGTGGATGACTAGCGAAAACGCAAAAAAAGCCGTCCCCACCCGGAAACGGCTTTTCTGAAATCGTGGCGCGGAGAAAATTCCCACCCAACTCCGGCCCGATTCTGACCCTGGACTTAGTGCCGGAACAATAGTTCGCGGTACTTTACCAGGGGCCAGTCCTCATCGGCCACCATCAGCTCCAGCTTATCAACGGAGCGGCGAATGGTGTCGAAATGCGTCTTGACGGTGTCACAGTAGGCCACGGCCCGCTCGCGCGTATCGTCAATTTTGTTAGCCACTTTGCGCGCGTTGGTCATCTCATCTACCTGGGTTTTGATGGTAGAAATGTGCCGCGAAATGGCTTTGATGGTGTTTACGGTTACTTCCGAATTCTCGTCGTCGAGGCCCAGTTCCCGCAGACCGCGTACGTTGGTAATCAGTTTGGTCTGGTAAGCAACCGCCGTAGGGATGATATGGTTCACGGCTAGGTCACCCATCACGCGGCTTTCAATCTGGATTTTCTTGATGTAGTCCTCCAGCAGAATCTCGTGGCGGGCGTGCAGCTCCACGTGGGAGAAGATGCGGTGGCGCTCAAACAAGGAGGCGGCATCTTCCTGAATAATAGCGTCCAGAGCCTGGGGGGTAGTGGGCACGTTGGCCAAGCCGCGGGCGGCCGCCTCGTCCTTCCACTCGTCGGAGTAACCGTTGCCCTCGAAGCGGATGTTCTTAGAGCTAATAACGTACTCGCGCAGCACGTCTACAATGGCTACCTCCTTTTTCTTGCCCTGCTCAATGAGCTTATCAACCGACTGTTTAAAGTCGATGAGTTGCTCGGCCACGATGGTGTTGAGCGTGGTCATGGCCGACGAAGAGTTGGCGGAGGAGCCCACGGCGCGGAACTCGAACTTGTTGCCGGTGAAGGCGAAGGGCGAGGTGCGGTTCCGGTCGGTGTTGTCGAGCAGAATGGCCGGAATCTTATCGATGCCGAGCTTGAGGTAGATATTGTCGCCTTTGTCCAGGGGAACTTTGGCCGTGCGCTCCAATTCATCTAGTACCGAATCCAGCATCGAACCCACAAATACCGACATGATGGCGGGCGGCGCTTCGTTAGCCCCGAGGCGGTGGTCGTTGCTGGCGGAGGCGATGCTGGCGCGCAGTAGCTCCCCGTAGCGGTGTACGGCCTTAATGGTAGTAATGAAGAAGGCGAGGAACTGGAGGTTTTCCTTAGGGCGGCGGCCGGGAGCCAGCAGGTTCACGCCCGTGTCGGTGCTCATGGCCCAGTTGTTATGCTTGCCCGAGCCGTTAACGCCCGCGAAAGGCTTCTCGTGCAGCAGCACCTTGAAGTTGTGCTTGTCGGCCACGCGCTCCATGATGTCCATGAGCAGCTGGTTGTGGTCGACGGCCAGGTTGGCATCCTCAAAAGTCGGGGCGCACTCGAACTGATGAGGCGCTACCTCGTTGTGGCGGGTGCGGAGCGGAATGCCGAGCTTGTTAGACTCTTCCTCGAAGTCCAACATGTAGGCGTGCACGCGGGCCGGAATCGAGCCGAAGTAGTGGTCTTCGAGCTGCTGCCCTTTGGCCGGCGCGTGGCCGAACAGGGTGCGGCCGGTCATCACCAGGTCGGGGCGGGCGTTGTACAAGGCGCGGTCTACCAGGAAGTATTCCTGCTCGATGCCCAGGGTCGTGTGCACGCGCTGTACGTCCTTGTCGAAGTACTGGCACACGTCCACGGCGGCCTTTTCCAGGGCAGCCAGCGACTTCAGCAACGGAGCTTTGTAGTCGAGGGCTTCGCCGGTATACGCCACGAAGATGGTCGGGATGCACAAGGTTTTGGCCCCGGCCGTTTCAATGATGAAAGCGGGCGAGGTGGGGTCCCAGGCGGTGTACCCACGAGCCTCGAAGGTGTTGCGGATGCCGCCGTTCGGGAAGGAGGAAGCATCGGGCTCCTGCTGCACCAGGGCCGAGCCCTTAAAGTTCTCAATTGGCCGACCGTCGGAGTTCAGGTCGAAAAAGGAATCGTGCTTTTCGGCGGTAGCGCCGGTCAGGGGCTGAAACCAGTGCGTGTAGTGGGTAGCGCCCTTGGCCATGGCCCAGGTTTTCATGGCCGAAGCCACGGCGTCGGCTACGCTACGCTCCACGGGCGAGCCTTGCTTAATGGCAGCCTGCAACTTCTTGAAGTACTCGCCGGGCATGGTAGCCCGCATGGCATCCAGGTTGAAAACGTTTTTGCCAAACGTCTCGGAACGACGCTCGCCGGCAATGGTAACGGCCAGCGGCTCGCGCTGATCTACTAGTTCAAGAGCTTTAAAGCGAAGAATTGCCATGCTAGAGTTAGGCGTGAAGTAACTTTCAAGGATTACGAAGGCAAAGGTAGAAGGTAATGGCAACCTTCCGCAATACCCCCTTCATTTTTTACCCCACTTTCGACAAAAGACTAGATTTTACCTGTCACCCCATCTAATTTCTAGACCATTTCAGCAAAAACATACTTGTCGTTAGAAAGTATGGCATTGGCTTTCGCACCGCCTAGTTCTATTGCCGCTCACCTACCACATAGGGTATCCGTTCAGGACATGTTCAAATTTGCCTGACGGAATAAGGAGCTGGGGCGGGTCAACTACCTTTGCGGAGTGAAAAACCGCCTTGCGTTTCAGCCGCGCTACTTTTTGTTTTGGCTGCTCTATTTCGTTCTGGGAAAAGCCGTTTTTGTTGCCTACCACTGGCAGCAAACCAAGACGTTGTCGGGCGATACGGTGGCCGGCATTTTTGGCTACGGGTTGCGGCTGGACGGCGCGGCGGCGGCGTACCTGTGCATAGTGCCGTTTCTGCTGTTCGTGGTGGGTAGCTTGGCCAGTTCCCGTTTTCCGCTGGAGCGCCTCATCCGCTTTTTCACGGCCGTATTCAGCTTGGTAGTCGCCGTACTTACCGTAGCCGATTTGGAACTGTACCGCGCCTGGGGGTTCCGGCTCGATGCTACCCCCTGCAGTACCTGAGTACTCCTCGGGAAATGGCAGCCTCAGCGGGTAGCGCGCCCGTGCTGCTGTTGCTGAGTCTGTGGCTGGGGCTGCTGGGCGGCGGCTGGCTCCTGTATAAGCAGATAGTCGGTCGGTTGCCAGAACTCCCGGCGTGCTTTGGCCGGGGGCGGGCCGCCCTGGCTAGCCTGCTGTACCTGGCGTTGCTGGTAGTGCCGCTGCGCGGGGGGCTGCAGCAAATTCCGGTCAACCAGAGCGACGTTTATTTCTCCAGCCGACCATTTGCCAACCATGCGGCTGTAAATGTGCCCTGGAACGTCGTTAACTCCCTGCGCCTGCAAAACGGCGGACCGAATCCGTACCAGTTTCTGCCCGACTCGACCGCGCGACGCCTGACCCAGCAGCTTTACGCTCCCACCGGCCCGGATACGGTTGCCCTGCTGCGGACCCGCCGGCCCAATGTGCTGTTCATTATTCTGGAAAGCTTTACGGGCAAGCTGGTGGGCCACTTGGGCGGCGAAACTGGCGTAACGCCCACCCTGGACAGCCTGAGCCAGGTTGGAGTGTCGTTTCAGAACCTGTACGCGGCCGGCGACCGAAGCCAGAAAGGGCTGGTGGCCTTGCTTTCGGGCTACCCCAACCAGCCCACAACCAGCATTATTAAGTCGCCGCGCAAAACCGAACGGCTCCCCCACCTGGCCCGCACCCTGCGCGACCAAGGGTATAGCACGGCGTATTACCACGGGGGCGAGCTGGCGTTTGCCAACATGAAAAGCTACCTCGTAACGGCTGGCTATGAGCAATTTACGGAACGCAGCGACTTTACCCGCCGCGACCAGAACGCCAAGTGGGGGGCCCACGACCATGTGCTGCTAACGCGGCTACTGCAGGAGCTACCCCGGCAGCGCCCGCCCTTCTTTGTTACCGCCTTTACGCTCAGCAGCCACGAGCCCTTTGACGTGCCCATGCGCCCGCGCTTCCCGGGCACCACGGAGGCGGCCCTGTTCCGCAACTCCGTGTATTACACCGACCACGTGCTCGGGCAGTTTCTGGCGCAGGCGCGCCGCCAGCCCTGGTGGGATTCCACGCTGGTAGTGCTGGTAGCCGACCACGGCCACCACCAGCCCGGCGACACGCCTAATCACGCACCAGCCAAATTCCGGATTCCGCTGTTGCTGACGGGCGGGGCCCTACTACCCAGCACCCAGGGCCGCCAGATCAGCACCTTCGGCAGCCAAACCGATGTAGCGGCTACCCTCTTGGCCCAGCTCAAGCTGCCTGCCACTACCTTTCCCTGGAGCCGCGACCTGCTGGCCCCGGCTCCGGTGGCCTGGCCCGGCGGCGTGGCCTTCTATTGTTTCACCGATGGTTTCGGGGTAGCGGCTCCGGGCGGCACAGTGACCTACGATAACGTGGCTCGCCGCGAAATTGAGCGCACCGGGTCAGTCTCGCCCCAGCAGCTGCGGTTCGGGCAAGCCTACGAGCAAACTTCCTTTGGGGACTTTCTGAAAAAGTAGCCGTTGGACTCCTACCACTGCCAGCGCCAGGAAACATACGTTCTTTATACTCCCATGACAGAACTGCTCTTCGTCTATAATGCCGATTCGGGGGTAGTGAATGGCCTGCTGGACAGCTTGCACAAAACCCTGTCGCCGGCTACTTATGCTTGTTCGCTCTGCGCCATTACCTACGGCACCACCAGCATGCGGCCCCAGTGGCGGAAATTTCTGAAGTCGTTGCCGGTCCGCGCTACCTTTCTGCACCGCAACGAACTGGCCCGGCGCTATCCGGCCCTGCTGACGGAGCCCTTGCCAGCGGTATTTCAACGGGATAATCTGGCCGCCACGGATTGGCAAGTAGTTATAGCCGCCGCGGAGCTATCGTTCCTTGATTTACCGGGCCTTATTCAACTTGTCCGGCAGCGCCTACCGGTTAGCAATTAGCTGGAGTCGTGCGGAAGGAGGATTCATGCCGCCCAGGAGTAGTTGCGCGAGGCTTCCGAAGCAGCTCACAGCGTGTGGTATCCGAGCGGAGGTAGTATCTTTGTGGTCTTGCTTATGGAAACCAGAAAAGTTGCCTTTTATACGCTCGGCTGCAAGCTTAATTTCTCCGAGACTTCGGCCATTGGCCGGCAGTTCGAGGAGCACGGCTTCGTGAAAGCAGCCTTTGAAGATGCGGCCGACATCTACGTCATCAACACGTGCTCCGTTACTGACCACGCCGACCGCAAGTGCCGGAAGGTAGTAAAGGAAGCCCTAAAGCATAACCCCGAGGCTTTCGTGGCCATCGTGGGCTGTTACGCCCAACTCAAGCCCCAGGAAATTGCCGAAATTCCGGGCGTGCACGCCGTGCTAGGCGCCGCCGAAAAGTTTCAGCTGGTAGAAACGCTAGCGGGCTTCCAAAAGCCGGCGGCTGGGCAGCCGGGCCAGGTGTTTGCCTCCCCCATATCGGAAGCCACCGAGTTTCACGCCGCCCACAGCTACGGCGACCGGACGCGCACCTTCCTAAAGGTGCAGGACGGCTGCGACTACTCCTGCTCGTTTTGCACTATTCCGCTGGCGCGGGGTAAGAGCCGTTCCAACTCGGTGCAAAGCGTAGTGGAGCGGGTAGAAAAACTGGCGGAAACCGGCGTCAAGGAAATTGTGCTGACCGGCGTAAACCTCGGCGACTTTGGCTTGCAGGGCCCGGAGCGGGAGCGAAAAGAGAATTTCTACGATTTAGTGCGGGCTCTTGATGAGGTAGCAGGCATCGAGCGGTTCCGCATCAGCTCCTGCGAGCCTAACCTACTGTCCGACGAGATTATCCGCTTCGTGGCCCGATCGAAGCGGTTTATGCCCCACTTCCACATTCCGCTGCAGTCGGGCTCCAACAAAATTCTAGGCCTTATGCGCCGGCGCTACCGCCGGGAGCTGTACCAAGAGCGCGTGGCCCTGATCAAGGAAGTGATGCCGCACGCCTGCATTGGCGTCGACGTTATTGTGGGCTTTCCCGGCGAAACGGAAGCCGACTTCCTGGAAACCTACCAGTTTCTTAACGAGCTAGACGTGAGCTACCTGCACGTGTTTCCGTACTCGGAGCGCGAGAACACGCTGGCGCCCACCCTGCCCGGCCGCGTCCAGGACCGCCACCGCCACGAGCGCACCACCCAGCTGCGCAGCCTGTCGGAAAAGAAGAAGCGGTATTTCTACGAGCAACACGTGGGCCTCGAAACCGCGGTGCTGTTCGAAGACGACGTGACCAATGGCCAGATGGAAGGGTTTACCCCCAACTACGTCCGGGTAACTGCCAAATATGATCCGCTGCTGGTAGGTGAGCTAAAGCGTTTGCGGCTGGTAACGCTCAATGCGCAAAACCTGATGGAGGCCGAGGAGCTTGGCGTTGAAGTGTTTCAGCACTAAGAAATAAACCCAGTGTTTCCCAAAAGGAAAAGCCCGTCGCGTACTACTACGCGGCGGCCGTTTGCTTTTGCAAGTTGGCTAGAAGCTAGCCTATCGAGCAAGCTGACGTTGCATCAGGTCCATCATTTGTTGCATCAAACGCTGTTGTTCCTGCAAATGCTGGTTTCGCAACTCGGCCAGAGCCAGTTGGTGGGCCATTTGCTGGGTATACAGGGCCGTTTGCCAGCTGGTATCGGCTACCGGCGCCGCAGCTGATGCGTTAAGTGCGGGGCTAGTTACAGGTAATGGGCTAGTCGTCGCGGGCGCTTCGGGCAAAACTTCGGTAGGACTGCTAGTTAGTGCAGGCGTGGAAGGCGCGGGAGTTGGTGGCGCAACTGGTTCAGGAGCCGTTGTTGGCACTACCTCAGCTATAGCACCAGGTACGGCCGCAGCTGCTGAGGCTACCACCGAGGTGGCAACTGGCGCTGTAGCATGGGCCACCTTTTCATTCTGCCGGACGGGGCTGCTGGGCAGCGAGTTCGGCTGCGCTTGAGAAGAAATTTCTTCCGTCAGCATTGGTCCAATGCCCTGCAATAGCCACTCTTTTGAAACACTTGGGTAAACTTCAAATACTTTACACAAAAGGTCAAAACCTGGTTTATTTCTCTCGTCAACAAGGTGCTGAATAACGGTAGCCGTTTTGTCCAGAGACGCGGCAAACGCATTTTTGCTGATACCCAAATGAGAAATAAGTGCCGTGAAGCGCTGCCCGACAGTTGCTGGATTCGCCATATACCCAAATGCTATTTTACGCAAATGTATACAAAACAGACATATATCCTACCAACCGGATAATCAGCCGGCTACTTCTTGTCCTTCTTTGCCTGTGCTACCGGTTGCAACAGCGGCCGTGGCTGTAGGCGCGCGAAGGGAAATACGTACGTTTCGTCCGGTAGGAATTCGAATTCAGTACGATTCAGGCTTACGTGATGGAACAGCAGAAGCGCATCAGGGCGTAGGGCAAAGTTCGTGAGGCTGGCTTCGGCCCCATTGGCCGTATCAAGGCGCAGGCCGCGCTGTGGGGTGGTATTCCAGTCGTACAGCTCGTACAGCTCGCTCACGCGGGCAAGCTGAGCAGAATCTCCGTAATCAGCAGCTACTTCAGCCATCTTGTCGCGTAGGCGGCGGCTGATGGCGGCTTGCAACCGGCGACCTAGCTGAGCGGGCGAGTCCGCTACTAGATCCGCTAGCGTGAGCAAGCGGCTAGTTCGCAGATCGAATGTTAAATGCTCGGTATACGGGTGCACGAGGCCATGATACTCCAGTTGATACCCGACCGAAAGCAGATAATTTTGGTTGAGAAGCACTTCGTACCTAATGCCGCTCGTGCCGTCGCCACTGGTTCGCCAGCGCTTCAGCTCCTCATCGTAGCAGCACTCTCGCGCCACCTGAGCTAGTTGCCGGCGCGGGCTGGCGGTTGAATCTACTGTGCCGGTACCAGCAGTAACAGGGTCCAGTGGAAGCCGGTTAATACGCCGGGCTACGGCGGCATTAGGCAACCGAATTTGAAGTACCTGCAAGGATCCGCCTACCGGACCAGCGGTGATTGTGTATACCTGCGCGTGCTCACCAGGGTGGGTTTGCGCCAGAGCTTCCAGTCCTGTGCTTAGTAGGGTCCCTACCCCTAGCAGCCACCACGCCAGCTGTTTCACTTGCCAGATTGGTTTTGCGTAACAGTAGCCTCTTTGCTCGAATCTACTCGAAGCGCAGGGACTCGATGGGGTCCAGAGCAGCGGCCTTACTGGCCGGGTAGTAGCCCGAGGCCAGGCCCACCGTCACGCAGATAACCAGGCCGACAATCATCCAAAGCCAGGGCACAATGAACCCGCCGCTGCCCACCAGCAAGCTCACGCCGTTACCCATGCCTACCCCCAGCAGAATGCCGAGGGTGCCGCCCATCATGCAGATGACAATGGCCTCAATCAGGAACTGCTGGCGAATTTGCAGGGCCGTAGCGCCCAGTGCCTTGCGGATGCCGATTTCGCGGGTGCGCTCCGTTACCGACACCATCATAATATTCATCAGGGCAATGCTGGCCCCCAGCAGCGTGATGAAGCCCACCAGAAAGCCGCCCATGCGTAGGTTGCCCGACAAGGAATCCAGCTTGCCGGCCAGCGAATCGCTGCGCTCCAGCTCGAAGCTGTCCTCCTGGCCCAGGGCATCGTGGCGCACGGCGCGCATGATGCCGCTGGCCTCGCCCGTGAGGTAGTTCAGGTAGTTGGCATCCAGCGTGGCCGTTTTGATGTCGAAGGTGAGGCCCCGCTGCCGGGGGAGCTGGTTGCCGGTTTCCAGCGGAATAAGCACGAGCCGGTCGGCCCCGCCGCCGCCCATGCTGCTGCCGCTTTTCTCTAGCTCGCCCACCACCAAAAAGCGCCGGCCCAGCAGGTACACGTACTGGCCCAACAGGCTTTGGTTGGGGTAGAGCTTGTCCTTGATTTCCCCACCCACAATGGCCACGTTCGCCCCGCTACCCAGCTCGGCCGGTGAGAACATCCGGCCGCCCTTGAGGTTGTAGTTTTGGATCATGAGGTAGTTTTCGTCGCCGGCTACTACCTGCATGTTGGGGTTGGTTTTCTTGCCGTTGGCCTTGACTTCTACGGCGCCCGCAATAAAGGCCGACACGCCCACCTTGGCCTCCTCCCCGATCTGGGCCTTGTACTGCCGGGCCTGCAAATACGTAATAGCCGGGTACGTTTTCTGCTGCACCCCGCCGCGGCGAGACCGGTTATTATAGCCTTTGGCCTTGATTTCAAAGGAGTTAGCCCCCAAGCTAGCAAACGTTGTGTTCAACGACGCCTTGATGGCGTCAATGGCCGTCAGGATGCCCACCAGCGACATAATGCCGATGCTTACGATCAGGGCCGTCAGGATGGTCCGCAGCAGATTGCTGTTGATGGAACGAAATGCCTCTTTGATGTTTTCCAGCAGATGCATAAGGACAGCAAGTAGACGCGGACGCGAAGAAGTTGACTCGGGCTAAACGTGCGCTTGGCAACGTATTGGCAGCAGCACCCGGCCGTGCAAGGTAGCGGGTTTCACGTAAACTCCCACTGGCATTTGCTACCTTTAGAAGGACAGATCTAGACGTTTTTTTCGGTTGACGCGGATTCCTTGTCTGCTTTGGCTCCCAGGCGTACTGGGGCAGCGGATGAGGTCGAAAGCTTCCTGTTTCGCTTGTTTACTATGACAATTTCTCGTCTGATTGCGCTGGTGCTGCTCCTGGCAACGGCTCTGCTTCGGCCGGCCGCGGCCTGGGCCAACCACATCTTCATCCCGATGGATAACACCCAGAAGGAGCACCTGAAAGCCTACGGGGTAGCCTACTGGCTGCTGGGCAAGCAGGTGGAGGTTGACTGGCTGCTCAACTACCGGGGTGGGGCCTTTGCCTGCGACGTGGTGGCCGGGGCCGAAAACGAGCTGGCCGTGCGCGGGGTAACCTACCAAGTCATCAGCGAGGCCCAGTACACCAGCATCCTCTCCGAAATAGCCGACCCTAACGCCAATATGGACGTGATGAAGCTGGAGAAGGTGCCCAAAATTGCGGTGTACACCCCCAAGGGCAAGCAGCCCTGGGACGACGCTGTGACCCTGGTGCTGACCTACGCCGAAATTCCCTACACCCAGATTTACGACGACGAAGTGCTGCGCGGCGACCTGCCTAAGTACGACTGGCTGCACCTGCACCACGAGGACTTCACGGGCCAGTACGGCAAATTTTACCGCAACTACAGCAGCCGCCCCTGGTATCAGCAGCAGCAGCGCGAATCAGAAGCCACGGCTAAGCGCAACGGTTTCAATAAGGTAAGCCTAATGAAGGCCGCCGTGGTGGTGAAAATGCAGGAGTTCATTGCCGGCGGGGGCTTTCAGTTTGCCATGTGCTCTGCCACCGACTCCTACGACATTGCCCTGGCCGGCCTGGGCGTGGACATGGTAGAGGGCATGTATGACGGAGACCCAGCCGACCCGGCCGCGCAAGCCAAACTCAATTTCAACCGCACGCTGGCCTTCCAGAACTTTCACCTGGTGCGCGACCCACTGGAATACGAGTATTCCGACATTGACATGGACCCACGGGAGCGGCGCGTGTACGAGGACAACGACTACTTCCAGCTGTTCACCTTCTCGGCCAAGTACGACCCCGTGCCTACCATGCTTACCCAGAACCATGAGCGCACCGTGCACGGCTTCATGGGCCAGACCACAGCTTTCCGAAAGTCGTTGATCAAGCCCGACGTAGTGGTAATGGGCGACAATAAGGCCTCCAATGAAGTCCGCTACATGCACGGCACGCTGGGCAAAGGCACCTGGACGTTCTACGGGGGCCACGATCCGGAGGACTACCAGCACTTTGTGGAGGAAGAGCCCACCGACCTGGCCCTGCATCCGAACTCGCCCGGCTACCGGCTTATTCTGAACAATATTCTGTTTCCGGCGGCGAAAAAGAAAAAGCAGAAAACCTAACCTTCTGCCTCCTTACGTACTTACACTCAAGCTGAAAGGCCTCGACGCGGAAAGCCTGCGCTGGGGTTTTTTCCCTTTAATCCACTGCTAAAAGTATCCGGCTACCTACTAAACTCGTTTGTAGCACTCACACCAAACTTGCTGTTATGCCATCCTCTGCCTCTAACTACGGTTTCTCAACTGCTCAAAAAGACGTGCGCTCGGCTAACCCGCTGCCGCGCGCAGTTCTTCGCTCGAATAATTACCTGTTACTGGATGGGGAATGGAATTTTGCCCTGGACTCGGAGGATATTGGCCTGCGGGATGGTTGGTATCTGGCGCATCCTTATGAGCAAATAGCCAATTGGCCCGGCTCGGTGGAGGAGCACATGGCTAAGTATCAGCCCAGGCTCCGGCCTGGCAGGATAAAGTGGTAGTCTGGTACGAGCGAGAGTTTACCTTGCCCGAGCGCGGCGACGACGGCACCCACTCCCTGTTCCAGCTCACGTTTGGGGCCTGCGGCTACGAAACCCGGGTGTGGCTTAACGGCTTCCTGCTTAGCACTATCGAGGGCGAAGACGTGCACTACGGCGAGTACACTTCTTTTTCGTTTGAGCTGCGCGAGGAACACCTACGGCCCGTCAACCGCCTGACCGTGCGCATTGTGGATACAATGGATGCCGAGACGCCCCGCGGGAAGCAGGAGTCGCACGTGTACAAGCGAGGCGGCATTTGGTACCAGACCTACACGGGCGCCGTGCGCAGCGTGTGGCTGGAGATGGTAGAGCGTAACCGCCTCCGCTCCCGCGTGGGGGTTGATAGCGTCATTGAGGACCAGATGGTGCGCTTTAACATGACCACCCGCATCCACGACCCCGGCCTGTACACCCTGCGCTTGCAGGTATTCGACCGGGTAGCGCCTACCCCCCAGCCCCTGGCTACCGCTGATTTTCCGCTCCGCCTGGAGGCTGGGCAGCGCCAGCAGCGGGTAGTGATGGAGCTGCCAGGCGCCAAGCTCTGGGCACCCGGCTCGCCTAACCTGTACCGCCTCGTGGCCCAGCTTATCGACAGCGAAGGGTATTCGGCGGAAATCGAAACTCACTTCGGCCTGCGCAAAATTGAGTCGCGCGGTACGTACGTGTACCTCAATAACGAACCGATTTATCTGGACGGCATCCTTTACCAGCCGGGCACGGCTACCTACGAGGAAATGCAGCGGCACATGCACGCCATGCAGGCCCTGGGCTGCAACTTAGTGCGGGTGCACATTGCCGGTGTCGATCCGCGCATTTACAACTTAGCCGATGAGCTAGGCTTGTTGCTGTGGATTGAAGTACCCAGCCCGCACTCCTCTACTAGTAAGAGCCGGGAAAATCACCGGGCCGAGCTGCTGCGGATGTTGGCCCTTACGGAGTCTCACCCGTCGGTGGTTATTTGGAGCCTATATAACGAGGACTGGGGTGCCCAGGACATTGCCACCAATGCCAGCACCCGCCGCTACATCGTGGACATGTATCACTACATGCACATCAACCACCCGCAGTTTTTGGTGGTAGATAACGATGGGTGGCAGCATATTTCCCAAGAAGGCCGTTTGAAATCCGACCTGTTGACGGCTCACGTGTACACGCCGGAGCTAACACGCTGGTCGGAATTGCTGGACCGCATGGTGCAGGGCGACCTAAACAACGTGGCTGTGCTACCCCTTGTGATAGGTGACCCGTTCTTCTACGGGCGGCAGAAGCCGCTGATTGTCAGCGAGTGGGGCGGATTCGGTTTCGCCGATTACGGCGGACCGCAAAGCTCAGAAGAGCGGACGGAGCGTATCCGGCAGTTTAAGCTAGAACTGCGCAAGCGCCCCATTGCCGGCGACGTATACACCCAGGCCACTAACATCGAAGACGAGCGAAACGGCCTGTTGGACCCCCACACCGGAGAGCTGTCGGTGCCGGAGGGCCTACTTGCCTCGCAAAGCCCTTTTCCTAACGAAACGAAAAGCGACAATAGCGCCTCGTAAGCTACTACCGCTGGCTAAAACCGCCGACTTGCCCGGGCTATTTCGACAGACGCACGATCTGCCGGGGTAGCTCGGGCAAGTCGGCGGTTTTATCTGGGTCCGTGGTTAGAGTCAGCTGGATCATAACCGGCTGGCCGTTAGCTACTCCGTAGGCAATTAGCTCGTAGGCCATGCCGCCCGCTTCGGTTGGGTAACTCAGGCGAAACCCTTTGCTGGGCGAGTTCATAATAAAGCAGTCCAGGGGCTGCCGTTCGGTGTGCTTGTGCTTCTTCTGAATCTGCTGCGCGAACTGCTCCGGAAAGGTGCGCATCATGTTGTAATCCAGATACATCCACGTCATCTGGTAATCCTGGCAGCGCACGGAATATTTTGATTCAGGGGTGCAGCCAGGGGTTAAAGCCAAGTCGAGGCCACAGAAGTTAATGGTGGGGCCAGCAGCCGGCGCAGTTGTTTGGGCTATGACCCAGCCTGGGGCCAGCAGAAAAAAAAGCAGAAGAAGTTTTTTCATTCAGTCGCACGTACAATTCCAAAGCCAATATAGGCGGCGAGAAGTGCGGATGAATTAGAAGCGCACGTTAGGCTGCGTATTTTTAGGAAAGCTAGTGCATCCGGTCGTCGCGCACCGGTAGGCTCGTAACAATTTCGCCCTCCATTTTGAGCAGCTCCTGCAACCGAGCGTCTACCTCCTGCGGGTCGCAATACTCCTTGGCCAAGTCCACGTAGCTCACGAAGTGGCCAGCTTCGGAGGCCATCAGCTCGTAGTAGAATTGGCTTAGCTCGGGGTCCGGGATATGCTTCCACAACAGCTTGAACCGCTCGCAGCTACGCGCCTCTATCAGAGCACTTACCAGAAGCTGATCCATGAGCTGCCGCTCGCGGGGTCCACCCTTCCGCACATGGGTCATGAGCTGCACCACGTACTCGTCGCGGCGGGGACGCCCGAGCTCGTGGCCCCGCTTGCGCAGCTCCTGCAACACCCGCGCAAAATGCTCCCACTCCTCAGCTACCAAGGCCGTAAGCTCCTCCACTAAGCGGGTTTTTTCGGGATATTTTACAATCAGGGAAATACCGGTGCTGGCCGCCTTCTGCTCGCAGTAGGCGTGGTCCACCAGAATATCCACAATGTTCTTGCTGGCAATGTCCACCCACCGGGGTCAGAGTTCAGCTTCAGTTTCAGGATGGTTTTCTCTTTCATGGTTGTGGAGACTTGGGGCTTGAGGGGCTTGGGGATTAATTGACGTTCAATAAGTTGCGTTGTTCCTTATAGAAACATCGACTAAGCCCCCAAGTCCCTAAGACCCCGAGCCCTTATTAGTTAAAGAACTGCCAGCGGATGCCAAACTCGAAGCGACGGGGCAGGCCGACATAATATGGGGTAGTGTAGTAGCCTGACTGGGGCAGGAACTGGTTGATGTAGGCCATCTTCAGAAATACGCCTACCGTTTTGATGTCCCCGCTCAGAAACACATCCACCAGGGGCGTGTTCCGAATGGTGAAATGGTCCTGAAGATAGAACTGCTGCGTGCTAGGGCTGTAGTCGTAGGCCTTCCAGCGGGACTGGAAGTAGGCCTGCGCGCCAATCTGGCCCAGCAAAGCTTTTTTGAACACGTACCCCTGGTAGTACAGCCGAGACGTACCCACGAGCTTCGGCACCCGAATGCCTTGCTTATCATCTTCAGCGCCCAGCGTGTAGGTAGCCTGATTATCAAAGAAAACATGCCCTACGTTGAGGCGGTAGCGGGCCATCAGGGTAGTGAGCTGTTGGGCCTGGCCCCGCTGGGTAGGCAAGGCCTGCTGGTTGTAGTATACCAGGTTGCTGATGTTGGCCACGGTCCCGACGGCCTCCAGGTAGTGGCGGCTTAGCTGCTGGGCAACTCGCACCCTCAACTGCTGCACCTGGGTGTTGCTTAAATCGTTGTTCCAGCGGTAGTGGTTGCCGAACAACTCTTGCTCCGTGAGTGTAGGGGCATAACTGGCCAGGAGCAACTCTCCGCTCAGGGGCCCGAGCCGAGCAATGCCGCGGGCCCAGTACTCACTGTCCGTAATGTTGGTGACGGGCCGTAGCTCCCCGGCGGTTTCAATGGCGAATTGCCGGTAGCGAAAAGCTGCCGTACCACCTAGAAACAGCTGGGTTCCGTTACGTTCAGCCAAGGCTTGTCCTAGCACCGCTGGCTCACCGAAAGCGGCGCGGGTTACCAGCGAATACGTGCGCTGACGGCCGTACAGCCGGTATTCTACGGTATTGCTGTTGCCCATTACGCCTACCGTATTTTCCAGCTGCCGAAATTCGGCTCGGTCATCGGTGGCGGCGGTGCTTAGCAGCAGGGCCGGGTAAAACTGTACGACGCCTGCCTGCTGCACCAGTCGGTCATCGGTGTATTTGTTGAGTTGACGGTTCCAGTCGAACACGTGAAATACGGTGAGGCCCCGACCCAGCAAACGGTAGGTGTGGGCTAGGCGCACCCGGTCGCGGGAGTCACGGTTCACGGCGTTGGTTAGGCGCACCTGTTCCCGCTGGTAATCAAATAGCCGGGACAAATCAATCTTTCGGCCGTCAGAGCCCTCCAACGTATCGGTAGGCAGGGGCTGAATGCCTCCCTGCTCCACGGCCCGGTGCCGGGCCGTGCTGAAGTTGGCTAGGGCGTGGTACCGGTCGTCGGGCGACTGGTAGCGCACGAAGAACAGAAAGTTGCTGTGCTCCACTTGCCCAATTTGGGTGCTGGTAACGGCCAGGTACTTGTTGGAGCCGAACCGCTCGTAGGCGAATCCTACGTTGAAGGCCTTCTTGACACTGCGCGCGTAGGACAGCTCGAACACCTGCTCGTAGGGGTTGCCCTGGAAAAAGCGGAAGAAGGTGTAGGGCGAGCGGGTATCGTAGTAGGGCACCGTAGCGGCGTCGCGCACGTACCGGTCGAACACGTTGCGACCGAGGCGGGCGCCTAGCTGCAGGTTTGGCTCCCAGAGTAGGCGGCGCGAGGCCGTTCCGAAGTTGCCCAGGTCTTGCTGGTAGGTGCTGTCGTGCACCCAGTAGCGGTTTTGGGGTAGGCGCGTGAGCGTGGTATCCACCATGCGCCCCAGCGTATCGCCCCGGAAAATATCGGCCTCCCGCAGAATGAACGTGGTATGCGCCCCGTAGCGCACCTTCGTAGAATCGTCGATGACCTGGGCATGGGCCGTACCGGCCAGCAGGCCCGCACCCAGGAGCAGGGCTGCCGCCAAACACAGCCGGTGCGACCGGCGCACCCGGCAGCTTACCGGGGCGGAATTAGAAAAACGGACGGCAGGTGCTTGTGACAACGAAAACAGCAGTGGTTCAGACAACAGCGTGGGGCTGAAAGTACGGGGTCAGCAGCTCGGCCAGCCGGGTTTCCCCGTCGGCCAGAAACCGCACTTCAATTGGAATGTAAAATACGGGCATAGCGGCCACAATTGCAGCTACGGCCGGTTCTAGCAGGCGGGCCGCATCTTTCTGCGTGGTCAGAACGCTTTGGCCCGGCCGTAATTGCGCGGCTAGTTGCCGGAGTTCCTCGGCCTGAAATACGTGGTGGTCGGGAAAACTGGCGTGATGCACCACCCGGTAGCCCGCCGCCCGCAAATGCTCTAGCAAGGGCCCGGGCTGGGCAATGCCCGTGAGCAGTACTACCTCAGCTCCGGGCAGCTGCAAGGGGCCCGCCGTAACGGGCACGGGCGCGCCGTACTCGTAGCAGGAAAACAGCACAGGCACGCCGGGGCGGGCGTAGCGCCGGATGCGCCGGGTTATTTCCTGCCGGATGGTGGCGGAAAGCTGGGGCGCACACTTGGTTACCACTACCACGTCGGCACGCACGGCCCCGGCCCGGCTTTCGCGCAGCCGCCCGGCGGGTAGCACGTAGTCCTCGTAAAAAGGCCGGGCCTGCTCCGTGAGAAGCATGGTGAAAGCCGGCTGCACGCGCCGGTGCTGGTAGGCATCGTCCAGCACAACGGCCGTAACGGCGGGTTGCTGTGCCAGCAGCTGCCGAATGCCAGCTACCCGGTCCTCGCTTACGGCCACCGGTACCTGCGCCGCGAAATGCCGGAACTGCTGCAGGGGCTCGTCGCCGATGGTAGCGGCTGAGTCGGCGGCCGTGGCTAGGCGGTAGCCGCGGGTGGCGCGGCCGTAGCCCCTACTAAGTAGGGCTGGCCGCTGCTCCCGGCTCTGCAGCCAGGTTACCAGCCAGGCCACGTGGGGTGTTTTGCCCGTGCCCCCTACCCGCAGATTACCCACGTTCAGCACGGGCACCTGCGCAAAGCTAGTGCGCGGCTTCAGCCCGGTGCGGTACAGCCAGTTGCGCACGGCCATGACACCGGCATACAGCCAGCTGGCGGGAAGCAGCAACAGGGTAAGGAAAGAGGGCATGCGTGAAGAGTGGCGCGAATTGCAAAAGTAACGGGTTCGGCGGGGTGTAACTGCCCGGCCAGTAAGGAATGGGGCATTAGCAGGCACTTCTCACTCTATACTTCTGATTACCAACATTAAATGCGTAAAAAACCAGTCTCCGCTCAAGCGCACGGATGATGTGGCCACCGCGTAGGTTCGGCTACCTCGGCTACTGGAGCCAATCATTGCTAACAGGTAAAGTCGGCGGCTGTCCTCCCTGGCGGGCAAACTTGTCGTAGAAGATTCCGCCCCTACTCGTTTTCTATGTCCTTTTCCGACCGGCTGCTGCATTTCCTGACGGAGTTCCCTTCGCCGCCACCGCTACCCGATGGGGTAACGGCCTTTAGCCCCTACCAGGAGCCGACGCCGCGGGCCTTGTTTACGCAGTTTGCTCAACAGTACTATACTGGCGACCAACCCCGAATAGCGCTGCTGGGCATCAACCCCGGCCGCTTAGGTAACGGCCGCACCGGGGTAGCCTTCACCGATCCGGTAGCGCTGGCCGCCTGGGGCATTGCCAATGAGCTGCCCCGCCGCCGGGAACCCTCCAGCGAGTTCATTCAGGCCGTAGTGGAAGCCATGGACGGACCCGCGGCCTTTTATCAGCATTTCTTCCTAGGCTCCCTGTATCCGCTGGTGCTACTGCGCAACGAGTTGAATTACAACTTCTATGATTCACCGGCTGTGACGGCCGCGCTCTGGCCCGGTATCCAGCACGGGCTGCAACAACAGGTGCACGAGGTAGGGCTGGCGCGGCACGCGGCCATTTGCCTGGGCCGGCGCAACGGACTGTATTTCAACCGTCTGAATGAGGAGTTGCAGCTCTTCGACCAGATTCATGTGCTGGATCATCCACGGTATTTGATGCAGTACAAGCGTAAGCACCTGGCCGAGAACGTCGCGCGCTACGTGCAGGTGTTAAGGTCAATTAGGAATGAAGAATGAGTCGTGAGGAATTAGCTGCTGCCGCGCCCCATATTTGCGCATCACCAGCTGCGCCACCCGCCTGAGGTTGGGAGGCTCGATTATCATAGCCAGAGTGTTGTTTAGCACCTAGACACAGATAAATGCCCCTTCGGCCTCGTTGTCCATTCCTCATTCTTGATTCCTAATTCCTCACTACCTCCATGCCTACCGTCCAAGACCTTGCCCGCGTGCTAGAGCGGGCCGCGCCCCTCGCCTACCAAGAATCCTACGACAATGCCGGCCTGCAGTGCGGCAACCCGCAGATGGAAGTTCGGGGCGTGCTGATTGCGTTGGACTGCACCCCAGCGGTAGTCGATGAGGCCCTGCGCCGCGGCTGCAACGTGGTAGTGGCTCATCATCCGCTCATTTTTAAGCCTCTAAAACGCCTGACCGGGGCCAACGAGGTTGAGCAAACCCTGCTCAAGGCCATCCGGCACGACGTGGCCCTGTACGCGGCTCACACCAACCTCGACAACGTGCGCCAGGGTGTTAACCGCAAGCTGGCCGAAAAGCTGGGCCTGCAGAATCTGCGCATCCTCGACCCCAAGCCGGGGCTGCTGGCCAAGCTCATTACCTACGTGCCGCCTACCCACACCCAGGCCGTGCTCGATGCCCTGTATGAGGCCGGGGCTGGGCAGGTGGGCGACTACGCCGGATGCAGCTTCCGCACCGAGGGCATCGGCACCTTTACGCCCGGCGCCGACACTACTCCCTTTATTGGGCAGCCTCAGGAGCCCGAAACGGTGCGCGAAAACCGGGTAGAAGTGCTCCTGCCCCTGCACCTGCAGGGCGCCGCACTGCGGGCCTTGCGACAGGCCCACCCCTACGAGGAAGTAGCCTACGAAATTATCCGGCTCGAAAACGTGAACCAGGAAGTGGGTTCCGGCATGGTTGGGGAGCTGCCCGCGTCCCTGAACCCACAGGAGTTCCGCCAGCTGCTGAAAACGGCCCTGGGCGTGCCCGTGGTTAAGCACACTGAGTTTGCTGGGCCCATTACCCGGGTAGCATTGTGCGGCGGGGCGGGCAGCTTTCTGCTGGGCAAAGCCCGCGCCGCCGGAGCCGATGCCTACGTTACCGGTGACCTGAAATACCACGAATATTTTGGGGCGGAAGGCCAGTTGCTGCTCTGCGACGTAGGTCATTTTGAGAGCGAGCAGTTTACCGGTGAAATTTTCCGGGATTTGCTTGCCGACAACTTTGGAAGTACTTTTGCGCTCTTAATTGCTGAGACCATCACCAACCCCGTCCGTTATGATTTCTAATCCCTCCGCGGAAACCCCCGTTGCCAGTAAGCTGGAAGCCCTTCTGAACCTGCAGCGCATCGACTCGCAACTGGACGAAATCCGGCGCGTACGCGGCGACCTGCCCGAAGAGGTTCGTGACCTGGAGGATGAAATTGCGGGCTACGAGGTGCGCGTGGGCAAATTCGACGAGGAAATTGCCGCCCTCAACGACCAGATCAAGCAGCGCAAGCAGAACGCCAAGGATGCTGATGGCCTGATCAAGCGCTACGAAGACCAGCAAACCAACGTGCGCAACAACCGTGAGTACGAGGCTATTGCCAAGGAAATCGAGCTGCAGAAGTTGGAAATTCAAATTTCAGAAAAGAAGATCAAAGAAGCCCAGTACCAGATCGAGCTGAAGAACACCGAAATCAGCGGTACCAAGCAGCGCCTGGAAGAGCGGAAGAAAGACCTGGACAACAAGAAGGCCGAGCTGGAAACCATTGTAGGGGAAAGCGAATCCGACGAGAAAAAGCTCATGGACGAGCGCGGCAACGCCGTGCAGCCCGTGGAGGACCGCCTGCTGATGGCCTACACCCGCATCCGCGGCAACGTGCGCAACGGGCTGGCCGTGGTAACAGTTAAGCGCGACGCCTGCGGCGGCTGCTTTAACACCGTACCGCCCCAGCGCCAGGCCGACATCATTGCCCACAAGAAAATCATCGTGTGCGAGCACTGCGGCCGCGTACTCGCCGACGTAGAAGCTCGCAACGCGTAAGCTTCGGCTTCTCATGAACAGATGAATTGAAAAGGAACGGCCCGGTGCCGTTCCTTTTTTGCTTATGCCCCACCCCAACGCGGACTTTCACCGCCTCCTGCTTGTGTGCTCCGTAATTTTCCGGCAGTTGCTGCCGGGGTTGCTGGCCGTGCTATTACTGGTCGGCAGGGCTAGTAGTACCTCGTGGCCGCGTCAGCTTACGGCAGCGCAGCAGACGGAGGTGGCCCCGGAGGCTACCTCGCAAACCAGCCTGACCGCTGTGCAGGCGCGGGCTTACGTTGAGGTGCTAAAGATGCGGCCCACCGCAGCCCAACAGCTGCTGAGAGCAGCCGCGCCAACTGCCGCGGGCACTCTGCTAGTGCAGGATTGCCTGAGCATTATGGAGTTGCTTGTTAGCCAGGATGCCAGCCGCTACCAGGTCACAATAGAAGCTCAGTCTCAGCGGCTGAAAGTGTTGGAGAAGGCCGCGCCGGGCGCGCTGCCAGCCTACGCCCGCGCCGAAATTCGGCTGCACCAAGCGGCGGCGCAGGTAGTGTTTGGCCATGAGGTGCAGGGAGCCTGGAGCCTGCGCCAGAGTTACCAGCAGATGCAGCAGGTAGTACGCCAGTACCCCCGGTACCTACCGGCACGTAAAACGCTGGGCATGATGCAATTCTTTATTGGTTCGCTGCCGGAGTCGTACCGGTGGTTTCTGAAGTTGCTGGGGCTACCGGGCAGCGTGGAGGCGGGACTGCACAACCTGCGCCTGGCCGCTACCCAGCCCAACGATTTTCAGTTGGAGGCGCGGCTGATTCTGGGCCTGCTGGAGGAAACGTACTACAAGAAGCCGGATGCGGCCCTGGAACTGGTCGAGGGTCTGCACCGCCAGCAGCCTGATAACCTGCTTATCAGCTACCTGCTCATTAGCCAGCATAAAAAGCAGCACCACACCGATGCAGCCCTGGCCGCCTACCGGACCCGCCCCACCGGGCCCGACTACCTGGCCCTACCTTACCTGCAGCACATGGCCGCCGACTTGCTGCTTTATCAGGGCCAGTATGCCGCCTCGCTGCGGGCCAACCAGCAGTTTTTGCAGCAGTACCGGGGGCAGCACTACCGAAAGGATGCCGCCTTTAAGCTATACCTGGCCGCTTGGCTCAGTGGCGATGCGGCCGCCGCTGAGCAGTACCGCCAGCAGATTGGCCGCAGTGGGCGCACGGTGCTGGAGGAAGACAACTACGCCCAGCGTTTTTTCGAGGACCAACTCCCACTCAACAAACTCCTTACCCGCGCCCGCCTCCAGATTGATGGGGGCTACTACCGGCCCGCCTTGCTCACCCTCAACAACTTCCGGCCCGGCGCCGCTACCCCCCTGCGCGACCGGCTAGAGGAGCCTTACCGCCGGGCCCGGGCCTGGCACCTGCTCGGCCGCCCCGACTCGGCCCGTCTGTTTTATGCCCGCACCATTGCGCTGGCTGGGAATGCTCCTTACTACTTCGCCCCGCAATCGGCCCTGCAGCTGGGCTACCTCTACCAAGTGGAAGGGCAGCGTAACACGGCCAAAGTGTATTTCCAGAAAGCCCTGGCTTACCCCCGTCACGAGTACAAAAACAGCACCGATACCAAGGCCAAGCTGGCTCTGAGGGAGGTAGAGTAGCGCCGCCCCTGGTATTACCTGTTTACTACCCCCACCGGCATCCCGTACCTTTGCCCCGTGCTTTCCGTCCCGCTTTCTGATCTGCCGATAGACTTTCGCGCCCGTGCCCTACGCTGGGCCGCCGGGTTTGCGCACTGTGCTTACTTCGAGCCGAACGAGTTACCCTACCCCGGCGGCGGCTTCCGCCGGCTGCTGGCCGTAGCCCGCCACGCGCCGACTACCCCAGCTACCTTGCCGGAGCTGAACGAGTGGCTGGCGAGGGCCGCTACTGCGGCCCCGCGTTGCGGCTTTATTACCTACGATGTCAAAAACGAAATAGAAGCCCTGCACAGCCGCAATGAGGCCGGTTTATCCTGGCCGCACCTGCATTTCTTCCAGCCCGATATCTGGCTGACCTGGCAGGAAGACGCCGTGGAGATTCACGCCCCGCAGCCGGCCGACCTCTACCAACAGATTCTCGCTACCCCTTTGCCTGCTTCCGTCGCCCCGCAGGTACCCGCGCTCCGCCCCCGCATGCTTCGGCCCGCGTATCTGGGGGCGGTGGAAGCCATCCGGGAGGACATTCTTAACGGGGAAGTGTACGAGCTGAACCTGTGTCAGGAGTTTTACGCCGAAAACGTGCCGCTGGACCCGGTGGATATGTTCTGGCGCCTTAATGCTGCCTCGCCTACTCCCTTCGCCGGCTTCTACCGCCACCACGACCACTTTTTGCTGTGCGCCTCGCCCGAACGGTTTCTGCGGCGGCAGGGCAGCACGCTGCTTTCCCAGCCCATCAAAGGCACCATCCGGCGGGGGCCGACGGTGGCCCAGGACGAGCAGCAGCGCCAGACCTTGCTTCACGACGAGAAGGAACGAGCAGAAAACCTGATGATTGTGGACCTAGTCCGCAACGACCTGGCCCGGGTGGCCCAGCCCGGCACCGTGCAGGTCCCTGAGTTATTCGGCCTCTACCCCTTCCGCCACGTCTGGCAGATGATTTCCACGGTGCAGGCCCAGGTCCGGGCAGACCTAGGTATGGCGGAAGCCCTGCGCGCTACTTTTCCCATGGGCTCCATGACCGGGGCGCCCAAAGTCCGGGCCATGCAGCTCATCGAGGAGTACGAATACAGCCGCCGGGGCCTCTACAGCGGTAGCATCGGCTACGTACTACCCTCCGGCGACTTCGACCTGAACGTGGTCATCCGCAGCTTGCAGTACCGCGCCGACACCGGTTACCTAAGTTTCCAGGTCGGCTCCGCTATTACCTACGACTCGGTACCAGAGCGCGAATACGAAGAATGCCTGCTCAAAGCCCAAGCCCTGCTAGAAGTGCTACAGGTGAAGTTGTGAGTTGGTCTAACAGTGACTCTATCACTTAGTCGCTGCCTTATCCCTTTAGTATTGCGCTAACCCTTAAACTCGCTAAATCACTTTCCACGTCCCTGCCATTCTGTCATTTTAGGGGTAAATCTGCTACCTTTGCCCTTCGTCTCTGAACTGTGAAGCTGACGCCCGCCAGGCCTTTCTCATGTCCCAACCGCTGATTACCCTCGATTTTCTCGATACCCCCGCCCTGCCCGTGCCTGCCGTAGACGCGGCTACTCATGCCCACGAGCCCTCGGGCGAAGTGCGCGTGAATCCAGCCACCCGCACGGGTCGCACTCGCAAGCTTTATATCGAAAGCTACGGCTGCCAGATGAACTTCTCCGATTCCGAAATCGTGTCTAGCATCCTGTTTGAGCAGGGCTTCGATACCACAGAGGAGTTGGAAGGGGCTGACTTGGTGCTGCTGAACACTTGCTCCATCCGCGAAAAAGCCGAGCAGACCGTACGCATGCGCCTGTCCCAGATTAATGGCCATAAAAAGCGTAACCCCGGCCTGCTGGTAGGCGTGCTGGGCTGCATGGCGGAGCGGCTGAAAAGCAAGTTTTTGGAAGAGGAAAAGCTAGTGGACCTCGTTGTCGGTCCCGATGCCTACCGCGACCTGCCCCAGCTGATTCAGCAGGTGGACGGCGGCCAGAAAGCCGTGAACGTGCTGCTGAGTCGGGAAGAAACCTACGCCGACATTACCCCGGTGCGCCTGAACAGCAACGGCATTACGGCCTTTATCAGCATCATGCGCGGCTGCGACAACATGTGCTCCTTTTGCGTGGTGCCCTTCACCCGGGGCCGGGAGCGGAGCCGCGACGCCCACAGCATCGTGCAGGAAGCCCGCGACCTGGTGGCCCAGGGCTACAAGGAAGTTACCCTATTGGGTCAGAACGTAGACTCCTACAAGTGGGCTTCTGAGGATGGTCTGGAGCACGTGAACTTTGCTCAGCTACTGGAGCGCGTGGCCCTGGTAAGCCCCGAGCTGCGGGTGCGCTTCTCTACCTCCCACCCCAAGGACATTACCGACGAGGTACTGCACACCATGGCCCGTCACGAGAACATCTGCAAGTACATTCACCTGCCGGCCCAGAGCGGTAACTCGCGGGTGCTCAAGCTAATGAACCGCACCTACGACCGGTCCTGGTACGAGGATCGGGTGCAGGCCATCCGCCGGATTCTGGGCGAGGACTGCGCCATCAGCACCGACATGATTTCGGGCTTCTGCTCCGAAACTGAAGCAGAGCACCAGGATACGCTGAGTTTGATGGAGTACGTGAAATATGACATGGCCTACATGTTCTTTTACTCCGAGCGCCCCGGTACCCTGGCTGCCCGCAAGCTGGAAGATGATGTGCCGCTGGAGGTGAAAAAGCGCCGCCTGGCCGAGGTCATTGCCCTGCAGCAGCAGCACAGCCGCCAGCGCAACCTGCGCGGGGTAGGCAAAGTGCACCAAGTGCTGGTCGAGAACTTCTCCAAGCGCAGCCAGGAGCACCTAAGCGGCCGCAACAGCCAGAACCAAGTGGTTATCTTCCCCAAGAAGCACTACAAGAAGGGCGACTACGTGAACGTGCTCGTGCACGAATCCACGACCAATACGCTGCTGGGCGAGGCGGTATAACATTCTGACGTCCTGGGCGTAACGCCGGGCCTTCCTTGCCGGCCTGCGGTTACTACGGTACGGCTGGCCGGCGAACCGAACTGTGCCCAGCCATGCTCAGGATGCTATTTGTTCTGCCCTCTCCAAAATAAACTGCGCCGCTTTTCGTCTTCCCCACGAACACCCCTCCTCGACCTTGACTCCTTCCGAAATACAATCCATCAAGCAGCGCTTTGGCATTATTGGTAATGCCCCTTCGCTGAATTACGCTATCCAGGTAGCCGCGCAGGTTGCTCCTACGGATATGACGGTGCTCATCACTGGGGAAAGCGGCTCGGGCAAGGAGTCCTTTTCAAAGATTATCCACGCCCTTTCCCCGCGCAAGCACGGGCAGTTCATTGCCATCAACTGCGGCGCTATTCCCGAGGGCACCATTGACTCTGAGCTGTTTGGCCACGAAAAGGGCTCATTTACGGGGGCGCAGGAAGCCCGCAAAGGCTACTTTGAGGTAACCAACGGTGGCACCATTTTCCTCGACGAAATTGGGGAAATGCCCCTGGGCACCCAGGCCCGCCTGCTACGGGTGCTAGAAAACGGGGAGTTTATTCGGGTGGGCTCCTCGAAAGTACAGAAGACCGATGTGCGGGTAGTGGCTGCTACCAACGTGAATTTGCTGGATGCCGTGCGCGAAGGCCGCTTCCGCGAGGACCTGTACTACCGCCTCAACACCGTGCCCATCACGGTTCCACCATTGCGTGAACGAGGCGATGATATCTATCTATTATTCAGAAAGTTTGCTACCGACTTTGCTGATCGTTACCGGGTAAAGCCGATCAATCTTACCCCGGATGCCGTGCAGGAATTGCAGCGCTTCCGCTTTCCCGGCAACATTCGCCAGCTTAAGAACGTGGCCGAGCAGATGTCGGTGCTAGAGACGGAGCGGGAAGTGGATGCGCGCCGCTTGCGCACCTACCTGCCCGCCGACCAAAGCAGCCGCCTGCCCATGCTAGTGCACGCGGCCGGCTCCGCCACCGACGGGGCCGGCAACGCCTACTCGGAGCGGGACCTGCTCTACAAGGTCCTCTTTGACATGCGCCGCGACATGACGGACCTGAAGAAGCTGGTCCTGGACCTGGCCGGCGGTGGCCGGCCCCACGAGGCCCAGGAGCTGCTGCGCCAAAACAGTCACCTGTTCTCGAGCGTGAACGTGGCGCCCTACGAGGGAGGCGCTGCGGCCCGCCCGTTGCGCCAGCCTTCCCCCGACACGGGAGGCAACGAATACATCCTCCACTCGCGCGACCTGACAGTGGACGACTCAGCTGACTATGAGGAAGAAGCGCAACGAGTAGAGGATATTCCGCATGAAACGGAGGAAGAAACGTTGAGTCTGGAGGCTAAGGAAAAGGAAATGATTATCAAGGCCCTGAAAAAGCACAACAACAAACGCAAATACGCCGCCCACGACTTGGGCATTTCCGAGCGCACACTCTACCGCAAACTCAAACAGTATGATCTGGAACAAGCGTAATTGGGTAGCAGGAATGGTGATTCTGCTCCTGCTGCCCCTGCTGAGCGGCTGCGGGGTGTACTCGTTCAACGGCACCTCCATCGACCCGAACGTCGAGACGATTTCCATTGCGACGTTCGCCAACAACTCGAACAACGGACCGTCCTTCCTACCCCAGCGGTTCACTGAGGACTTCAAGGATTACTTTCAGCGGAACACCACGCTTAAGCTGGTGCCGCGCGACGGCGACTTGCAGTTTGAGGGTCAGATAATTGCCTATGATTTTGCCCCCGCTGCTATTCAGCAGCAGAACGGCCAAGACTTGGCAGGTGCCAACCAGCTCACCATTCAGGTGCGGGTGAAATTCACCAATACCAAGGACCCCAAGCAGGACTTCGAGGAAACTCTGCAAACAACGAACCCCTTCCCCGCCACCCGCGACATCACCAGCATCAACAACGACCCAGCGGCCCTGCGGCTCCTGTTCCGCAACATTATTACTGATGCCTTCAACAAATCGGTAGCCAACTGGTAAGCCCGCACCCGCAGGGTATCTTCCCCAGCCAGCGCCGAGGGCGGGAAGTAGGTTTCTGTTGAAATTGGCGCACCTTTGCAGCCCGGTTTACGGGCGACTTGGCCCCTGGCTACCCGTTAGCTGACGCCAAAAGAGCTTCGACTTTTCCGCCTGGCTTCACTCTTTAGTCTTTTTCCTGCTATGACCCGCGCGTCGCTACTGCACATTCTGGACCACGTTAACGGGATTTCGGATACCGAAGTCCGGGAGCTGGAGCAGTTGGCGGCCACGTTTCCGTACTGCCAAACGGCGCATGTGCTGCTGGCCAAGGCGGCCCACGACCGGGGCAGCATGCTGGCCAACCAGCGTTTGCGTCGGGCGGCTACCTACGCCGCCGACCGGGAACTGCTGCGGCAATTGCTGGAGCAGCCCGCCGCTGCAGCCCCGGCGCCCGTGCCGGATTCCGTGGCGCCCAGCGTCAGCACAACGGCCGTAGCCGCCGTAACGGCAGATATTCCCGCCGAGGTGCAGGCAGAGGCCTTGCTAGTTACTTCTCAGCTTACCCCTACCGAGGATAGCACCCAAGACAGGCCAACGCAGGATGACCCCGCCAGTATCAGTGCTGATATTTTGCCGAGCTCAGATGCTCAGAGCGGAGGCGAGGTAGCAGTTATTCAGACAGAGGAGCGGAGCGCGCCGGAGCAAAATGCTGAGTTAATTGACGAGCCAGAAACTCAAAGCGTCTACAGCGAAGTTTCTGGCGAAGAAGAACTTACTAAAGAATCCGATTCGCTAGTAGATGATGATTCTTATTTGGCGCCTACTCCAGTCCTATCGGAGGGAGAAAATTCAGCTTTCGTAGCAGACGCGCCTGTAACTACCCCCAAGGCACCTGCTGCAACGGACGAGGCTGAGAATTCTTCTGAGTCCAGAAGCATTGGTTTTGAGGCGGAACCGGAGCAAGAAGTTATAGCCGAAAACGATACACCTTCTCCCGACGGCTTACTACCGGCCGTGGCGCCTCCCATTCGGCCGCCGGTAGAAGCCGGGATTTCCCGCTTTGAGTTTGGCCTTATTGAGCCGGAGCTACCAGCCCCTTCTGGGTACCGCTTGCCCGAGCTGGATGAGGAAGCTGACGAAGAGCCGGAACTGCCAACCCTGGCGGCTTTTGCTGCGGCGCCCCCCGTGGTTACCGCGCCCTTCCGCGCCGACGAGGACCTGGGATATGCACTAGGCGCGGGGAGCCGCCTGGGCTACGACCTGCAAGCCCACGATGGCTATACGCTTGACTTACCGTTAGATGCGTTTTTTGAGCCTGATGCCTTATTGCTGGCTCATCTGAAGCAGCACCAGCCCAAACCCTCCGCTTCTTCCCTGGACCTGATTAATCGGTTCCTGAAAACGCAGCCCCGCATCAAAACCCCGGCGGGCGTCCCCCTACCGGCCGAGGAACAGATGGACTTATCCGTCCGCAGTACGAGTCCGGCGCCGGCGCTGGCTTCTGAAAGCCTGGCCAAAATCATGGTTCGGCAGGGCAAAAAGGATAAGGCTATTGAAATATATGAACGCCTGATGGAACGGCAGCCGGAAAAAAAGGCGTACTTTGCCGAGCAAATTCAACAACTGCAACAACCTTCGGAGTAGATGTACTACGCTCTTATTGCCCTGATTCTTCTTGTTTGCCTGCTGCTGGCCCTCGTGGTGCTGGCTCAAAACCCCAAAGGGGGCGGGATTTCCAGCCAGTTTGGAGCTGGTGGCGCTGCCCAACTCATGGGAGTAAAACGCACTGGTGACTTGCTGGAAAAGCTGACCTGGGGTTTGCCATTGGATTGATGATTCTGAGCCTGGGCACCCACGTTATCGGCGGTGCTTCCGAAGCTGGTCCGGCCCGGAGCGTAAACCAGCAAAAAGCCCTGGAAACACGCATTCCAGCTACATCGGCACCGGTTGGTCCAGGTGCGGGTGCTCCTGGCACCCCTGGTGCTGCAGCCCCCGCTGGTGTCCCGGCCGCGCCGGCTACTGCTCCCGCGGCGCAGCCTACCCCAGCTCCAGCTCAGTAGCATAACCTGTCAGCAAACAAAAAGCCGGCGGCTCCTTCCAGGGTCGCCGGCTTTTTGTTTGCTGACAATTTCTTGAATGGAAGCACACTAGCCCCCATAGCCCCGAATTTTCTACCTGTCTATTTCCAACCCTGGCCCATGCGTAGCGTACAGCGGCGCGGGAGTGAACGAACGGGGAACTTTTTTGTCAGCTCTGACACCCTGTGCGTGCAAACCTGACCGAAACAAGGCCTAAATCGTTCATTCTGTCAGGTTACGGCAGGCTGGCACAAGAAGTGCAGCACCGGGCTCACCGTCTTACTTCAAGTAAACCTTTTAACCAAAACGTACAATATGTCGCTTAGCATCAAACCGCTGGCTGACCGCGTTATCATCGCGCCCGCCGCTGCCGAGGAGAAAACCAAATCGGGTATTATCATCCCCGACACGGCCAAGGAGAAACCCCAGCGTGGCGAAGTAGTTGCCGTAGGCGAAGGCAAGGTGGCCGACAACGGAACCACTATCAAGCCTCAGGTACAAGCTGGTGACCAAGTGCTGTACGGCAAATACGCCGGCACCGAAATCACCGTGGATGGTCAGGACTACCTTATCATGAAGGAGTCGGACATCTTCGCCGTACTGTAAGCTTTTCCTTCCTCCCTGATTCCAAACATCCGAAACCAAGATGGCTAAGAACATCCAATTCGATACCGAAGGCCGCGACAAACTGAAGCGCGGCGTTGACAAACTAGCAAACGCAGTAAAGGTAACCCTAGGTCCTAAAGGCCGCAATGTGGTTATCGACAAGAAATTTGGAGCGCCCAGCATCACCAAAGACGGGGTGACGGTAGCCAAAGAAATCGAGCTGGCTGACCCCGTTGAAAACATGGGCGCCCAGCTAGTAAAGGAAGTAGCTTCCAAAACCGCTGACCAGGCCGGTGACGGCACGACTACTGCTACGGTACTGGCTCAGGCCATCTACGCCGCTGGCTCGAAGAACGTGGCTGCTGGTGCTAACCCCATGGATCTGAAGCGCGGCATCGACAAGGCCGTGCTGGCTGTGGTTGCCAACCTGAAAGCGCAATCCAAGAAGATTGAAAACTCGTCGGAAATTGCCCAAGTAGGCGCTATTTCGGCCAACAACGACATGGAAATCGGCAAAATGATTGCCGACGCCATGGACAAAGTAGGCAAGGAAGGCGTTATCACGGTGGAAGAAGCGCGTGGCACCGAAACCGAAGTGAAAACGGTAGAAGGCATGCAGTTCGACCGGGGCTACCTCTCCCCCTACTTCGTGACCAACCCGGAGAAAATGGAGGCTGAGTTCGACAACCCCTACATCCTCATCTACGACAAGAAGGTGAGCACCATGAAGGAGCTGCTACCCGTACTGGAGCAGGTTGTGCAGACGGGTAAGCCCCTGGTTATCATCTCGGAAGATGTAGATGGCGAAGCCTTGGCTACCCTGGTAGTAAACAAGCTGCGCGGCTCGCTGAAAATTGCTGCCGTGAAAGCTCCCGGCTTCGGTGACCGTCGGAAGGCCATGCTGGAAGACATTGCCGTGCTAACGGGCGGTACGGTTATTTCGGAGGAGCGCGGCTACAAGCTGGACAGCGCTACCTTAGAGTACCTCGGTCAGGCTGAGAAAGTTATCATCGACAAAGACAACACGACCATCGTGAACGGCCGTGGCGAGAAAGATGGTATTACTAGCCGCGTAAACGAAATCAAAGCGCAGATCGGCACGACAACTTCTGACTACGACAAGGAGAAGCTGCAGGAGCGTCTGGCTAAACTGTCGGGTGGTGTTGCCATCCTCTACATCGGTGCTTCCACTGAAGTAGAAATGAAGGAGAAGAAAGACCGTGTTGATGATGCTCTGCACGCTACCCGCGCCGCCGTTGAGGAAGGCGTAGTGCCCGGCGGTGGTGTAGCCCTGGTACGTGCCTTGGATGCTTTGGAAGGCGTAGATACCCTGAACGGCGATGAGCGCACTGGTGTAAACATCATTCGCACAGCCATTGAGGCTCCCCTGCGCACTATCGTGGCCAACGCCGGTGGCGAAGGCTCGGTAGTAGTACAGAAGGTACGCGAGGGTCAGGCCGACTTCGGCTACAATGCCCGCGAAGACCGTTACGAAAACCTGATGGCCGCTGGTATCCTCGACCCGACCAAGGTTACGCGCCTGGCCTTGGAGAATGCCGCTTCTATTGCCGGCCTGCTCCTGACCACGGAATGCGTGATTTCGGACGAGCCGGAAGATGACAAAGGTGGTGCCGGTGTTCCCGGTAACGCCATGGGTGGCATGGGCGGCATGATGTAATCAGCTCCCGGCCAGCTTCGCTGACCACGTAAAAACGCCCCGCTGGACTTGTATCCAGCGGGGCGTTCTATTTACCCAGGGGTACTAGGTATAGACCTACTTCTCAAACAAGTCTTGCCAGTGCCAATTCGATGCGCGCTAAAGCCATCAAGCAGCGGACAGATGTGATGAGCGGAGTATTGATCAGCACCCACGAGGTAGGAGCCTACTCACAAAAACGCCCCCGGCAAAAGCTGCCGGGGGCGTTTTTGAATTTAGTTACTGAGTGGCACTAAACTGTTGCCGGCTCCTGCATCATGGTGAAAAGACGCTTGTAGATAACAAACAGAATGAGGGAAGCTACGGCCGACAACCCCACGAAAATCATGAAGAAGTCGTAAAGGCTGGTAATCTGGAAGCCCAGGAACGTGGGCCAGTGAGCAGTTAACTCCAGGGTGTTAAGCTTGGTCAGTACATCGGCCGTGGCCTGGGTAGTACCGTTCAGGATGTTGGGCAGATTGATGCCTTCCTTGGCGGCCTTGGCAAACTCGCCGGGGCCGGGAGGATACAGGCCCGACAGTACACCGGCCAGCTTGTTGCCAGCAGCCGTAGCCAGGAACCACACAGCCATGAGCAGGGAAGCAAAGCGGGCCGGAGCCAGCTTATTCACCAGTGCCAGCCCGATGGGCGAAAGGCACAGCTCGGCGAAGGTGTGCACCATATACATGGTAATCAGCCAGAACATGCTCACTTTGGTGCTGGCATCTACCCCGCGTACCCCAAAAGCAATAATGAGGTAGCCCACCGCCATCAGCATCAGGCTAATAGCCATTTTCAGGGGCGAAGAAGGCTCCAGGCGCCGCTTGCCCAGCCACGTCCAGAGCACGGCGAAAATGGGGGCAAAGATGATGATGAACAAGGCGTTAGCCGACTGGAAGTAGGAAGCCGGCACGACCGTAGAGCCAAAGGTCCGGTCGGTTTGCTCATCGGCGAAGAACGTGAGCGAGGCACCAGCCTGCTCAAACGTGCCCCAGAAGAAGATTACGAAGAAGCTAAGGATGAAAATCACGTAGATTTTCTGCTTTTCGCGGGCGGTAAGCGTGGGGTCAGTCAGGATGGTAACGGGAGCCACTATCATGGCTGAGAATACCAGAGCGCCAATCCAGTCACGGTCCATCAGCCAGGCAATGGCGGCGTACACCACGGCAAACAAGCCAATAAGCATGGGCAGCTTACTGGCGAAGCTTTTGGTAGGCTGAGCAATGGTTTCAGTGCGTACCGGGGCGTCGGTTTGGGCAGGTACCACGGGCGAGTGTTCCACGGTGCGCTCGGGCCGGGCGCCCAGGGGCGTACCCTCGGCCGTTACTACGTACTTATTTTTCAACAGCTCAAACGTGAGGCTACCGATGAGCATGCCAATGCCGGCCGCCAAAAAGCCCCACTTGAAGTCAGCCGGGTTGCCCGTGTCGCCGAGCGTACCGCACACTAGAGGCGAGAAGAATGCCCCCAGGTTAATGCCCATGTAGAAAATGGTGTAGGCCGCATCAATGCGCGAGTCGCCTTTGGGGTAGAGCGAGCC
This sequence comes from Hymenobacter sp. 5516J-16, assembly GCF_022919335.1. Classification (NCBI taxonomy): domain Bacteria; kingdom Pseudomonadati; phylum Bacteroidota; class Cytophagia; order Cytophagales; family Hymenobacteraceae; genus Hymenobacter; species Hymenobacter sp. 5516J-16. The sequence goes on from NZ_CP095058.1 coordinate 304,646, forward strand.
GACCATAGAGGAAATGTTGGGCTTGAAGAAGCCGTTGCCGAAGATCAGGCACCCCAGTCCCAGAAAGAACAGCAGCAACTGCGCCGAAGGCACCTCCGTCTGGCCAGCGGAGTACAGCGAAGCCGAGAAAAACAAACTGAACTGCCCAGCCGCCATCAGCAGGCCTCCTACTAGAATGGAGCGGCGGTTGCCCCAGTAACGGTCGGCCATGTAGCCTCCTAGCAGCGGCGTCAGGTACACCAGCGAAGTATAGTTGCCGTAAATAAGCGACGACATCTCCTTATTCATCAGGAGGGCCTTGAGCATGTACAGCGACAACAGGGCCCGCATACCGTAGTAGCTAAACCGCTCCCACATTTCGGTGGCGAAGAGCACGTAGAGGCCCTTCGGGTGGCTGGTTTGGGCAGCCTGCATGGGCTGGTCCTGCACAGCAGAGGTCGTTTGCATGAAAGGTGAAGGAAAAGAAGTGAGGAGGAAACACCCGCGGCTGCAACCGCAGGGCAGGTTGGTAAAGCTACAAAAGATTATTAACCCTGACGTACTAACGCTCGTTAGGCCAAAAGCAACGCCCGGCTAACCCGCGCCAGTAGCGAATTTTCGCTCTTTTTTCAGTAAAAACAGTGCTCCAGTCGGGTTTTTGTCTATTTTTGTTCTTTAATTCCCCCAATTTCCCACCCACCCAACCCCCGTTTTCGGCCCTATGATGGACTCCGCCGCCAACGCCCGCCTCGCCCCCCTGGGCATTTCCCGCGCCACCCAGGTTCACCTCAATCTCACCCCCGCTGAACTGGTGGAGGAAGCCCTGCGCCGGGGCGAAGGCACCCTTACCGACACCGGCGCCCTGATGGCCGACACCGGCGCCTTCACGGGCCGCTCCCCAAGGACCGGTTTGTAGTGCGCGATGCCAACACCCAGGATAGTGTATGGTGGGGCGACATCAACATCCCCTTCGAGGCCGACAAGTTCGATCAGCTGCACCAGAAGATGGTGAAGTATCTGGAAGACAAGGAGATTTATGTGCGTGACGCCTACGCCGGCGCCAACCCAACCTACGAGCTGAAGCTGCGGGTAGTAAACGAGCTGGCTTGGCACAACCTCTTCTGCTACAACATGTTCCTGCGCCCTGCTGAGGGAGCTGACACTAGCTGGACCCCGGATTTCAGCATTATCTGTGCTCCTGGCTTCGAGGCTGACCCGGCAGTAGATGGTACCCGCCAGAAAAACTTCGCTATTCTGAACTTCACCAAAAAGATGATTCTGATTGGTGGTACCGGCTACGCTGGCGAAATGAAGAAGGGCATTTTTGGAGTACTCAACTACTTGCTGCCCCACGAGCGGGAAACCCTACCCATGCACTGCTCGGCCAACGTAGGCAAAGACGGTGATACAGCCATTTTCTTCGGCCTTTCGGGCACGGGCAAAACCACTCTTTCGGCCGATCCTAACCGCGGCCTCATCGGCGACGACGAGCACGGCTGGACTCCGGACGCGGGCATTTTCAACTTCGAAGGCGGTTGCTACGCCAAGGTTATTGACCTGAGCGCCGAGAAAGAGCCCGAAATTTGGAATGCCATTAAGTTCGGCTCCATTGTGGAGAATACGCGCTTTGTGCCCGGCACTCACACGGTAGACTACGCCAATAAATCGGTAACGGAAAATACCCGCACCGCCTACCCCATCAACTACATTCCGAATGCCATTGAGCCCTCCGTGGCCGATGCGCCCAAGAACATTTTCTTCCTGACGGCTGATGCCTTCGGGGTGTTGCCTCCCATCAGCAAGCTCGACAAGAGCCGCGCCATGTACCACTTCATGTCGGGTTACACGGCCAAAGTGGCGGGCACAGAAATGGGCATTACCGAGCCGCAGACTACTTTCTCGGCCTGCTTTGGCGCCGTCTTCCTACCCTTGCACCCCACGAAATACGCCGAGATGCTGGGCAAGAAAATGGATGAGAATGAGGTGAACGTGTGGCTGGTGAACACCGGCTGGACGGGCGGCTCCTACGGGGTAGGCTCGCGCATGAAGCTGAGCTACACTCGCGCCATGATTACGGCTGCCCTCAACGGGGAGCTGGACGAGGTAGCCTTCCACAAGCATCCCGTTTTCGGGGTGGAAATGCCGGTTTCCGTACCCGGCGTACCCGCCGAAATCCTCGACCCGCGCGACACTTGGGCCGACAAGGAAGACTACGACCGCACGGCGGCTGATCTGGCCCTGAAGTTTGTAGCCAACTTCAAAAAGTACGCTGACTATGCCAATGAGGAAATTCTGGCCGGCGCACCTAAGGCTGAAGTTGCAGCAAGCGTATAGTAGGTAGCTATTAAACTCATTAGAAAGCCCGGTTAACAAAAGTTAGCCGGGCTTTTTACGTTGAACAAGTACGTTGATGACTAGCTGAGGTAGCCACTGAAGTTTGTAGAATCCGTCTCAACTCTCGTGCATAGCTAAGAATGTCTGGCAATTTGATGCTTTCTAACTTGAAGTAAGTTTGCGCGGAATAGTACCAGATTCCTTTTCAAACGCGCTACTTTTGCGTTTATACATCCTTCTTTCCTTTTACTTGTATGCGTAAGCGCCTTCTTCCGCTGCTGTTTTGCCTGTTGTCGCCGCTCACCCTGTGGGCGTGGGGCGTTGATGGTCATCGCGCCGTGGGCAAAATTGCCGAACATCATCTTAGCCGTAAAGCCCGCCGCGAAGTGCAGCGTCTGCTGGGCACGGAAACGCTGACGCTGGTTAGCACTTGGCCCGACGAGATACGCTACTACCCCGAGTTCAAAGAAACTGCGCCCTGGCACTACGTGAATACGCCCTCGGGCTTACCTCACGATCAGTACGTACAAGCTATTAAGTCACAGACGACGGCCAACGCCTACAGTGCCCTGGAGGCACAAATGCGCATTTTGGCGGATGTCAACAAGACCAAGGAAGAACGGGCTGCCGCACTCAAATTTGTTGTGCACATAGTGGGCGACGTGCACCAGCCCATGCACACGGGCCATGCCGAAGACAAGGGCGGCAATGATATTAAACTCAAGTACCGCGGCAAGGACACGAACCTGCACAGCCTGTGGGACAGTGGCCTGCTGGACTACCAGGGCCTGACGTACACCGAAATGGCCCAGCAATACGACCACAAGCTGCGCAACCGGCAGATCCGGCAGTTGCAAGCTTCTACACCCGACCAGTGGCTGTGGGAGTCGTACCAGGAGTCGGAGAAGCTCTACCAGGAAACCCCCGCCGGCACCGATGTGGATTACAAGTACTACCCCGCCCACGCTGATCTAATGAAGAAGCGCATTGTGGAAGCGGGTGTCCGTCTGGCTGGACTCCTGAACGAGACGTTGGGCTAGCCGTTCCTCTTCTCATAACGCACAACACCCTGACCGCCAGAGCTGGTGGTCAGGGTGTTGTGCGTTATGAGAAGAGGAACGGTTAGTTGTCGTGGAAGGCAATACCTTTTATCTCGGCATTGCTCGAACTGGAGTTGCTTCCGTTTCTTTTGCCCTTGGTACCCAGCCAAGCAGCCAGAGCTACCCCCGCTCCTACCAGCACGGCCGTGCGTAGAGCCGGGCTGCCCGCCGTAGCGGCCTCGGTGTAGTAGCTGGTTTCGCGGGTGTGGCCGGGGTAGTTGCCACGCTCCTCCAAGGCACCCATAGGCCGGTCGAGGGCATTTTGCTGAAGAGGCCGCGGGGCGTAGTCGGCCTTTTCCTGCTTGGAAAATGACTTTTCCATAAACTTATCGAGCAGGGCGGGTGTCCAGCGCTCCATGCCAATCATGGCCTTGCCGCCGCCACCTACTACCACGGAGCGCTCTGGGGTAGCGGCGCAGTGCAGAATGGCGCGGGCCACTGTTTCGGGCGCATAGGCAGGCGGCGCGTGTTTGGCTTCCCGCTCCATATAGTTTTTGGAGTGCACGGGATAGGGAGTATCGATGGCGGCTGGCTGAATCAGGGTCACCGAAATCGGGGCTCCGTCCATTTCTAGCTCCATGCGCAGACCATCAGTGAAACCTTTTACGGCGTGTTTGCTGGCGCTGTAGATGGTTTGCAGAATGGCCGTAATATCAGAGAGAATGCTGCCGACGTTAATAATTGCGCCGCCCTTAGCCTTCAGGTGTTTAGCTGCTTCCAGAGAACCGTGCACGAGGCCCCAGAAGTTAACCTCGAACAACTGCCGCATATCCTGAATGGGCACCTCTTCCAGCTTGCCATAAATAGAAACACCGGCGTTATTAATCCAGGTATCAAAGCCCCCGTAGGTGTAGGAGGCTTCGTAGGCTAGGCGCTGCACGTCCTCGGGCTTGCTCATATCCGTTACCACGTAGGTGGCATGGCCGCCCGCTTGGTTGATTTCCTCTGTCAGTTGGCGCAGAGCCGATTCGCTGCGGGCCGCCAACACCAGCTTGGCTCCGGCTTTGGCCGCCATGCGGGCCGTAACCAGCCCAATGCCGCTGGAAGCCCCGGTAATAACGATGGTCTGGTCCTTGATTTTTTTGAGTGTAACTGCCATCCTGGGTATCCGATTTTAGTGGTAAGTGACTAGCTACAGTACGCGGATAGTAAGCGCAGGATCAGAGCAGCTCGCTTAAAATTTTGGCCTTTCCTCTTGGGCTGATTCGCCTGCCGGGCGCCGCACGACAGCCGCGGCCCCCATGCCTCTACCCCACGGGCGCATGCCTGGCTGCTTGATTCGGCGTAGCTTTGCCGTATGCCGCACACGTTTTACGCCCCCGATGTAACCCTACCTACCTACACCTTGCCGGAAGACGAAAGCAAGCACGCGGTGCGCGTGCTTCGCCTCGGGGCCGGAGATGCAGTAACGCTCGTGAATGGACGCGGGAGCGTGTACGAGGCTCAGGTGGAAGCGGCCGATGCCAAGCGCTGCCGCCTGCGCGTAGTGCGGGAGCAGCTGGTGCCAGGCCGCCCTTACCAGGTGCACGTAGCGGTAGCGCCCACCAAAAACCTCGACCGAATGGAGTGGTTCGTGGAAAAGGCGGTGGAAATTGGGGTTGATACCCTGACCTTTCTGCGTTGCGCCCGCTCTGAGCGTCGGGAACTGAAGCTGGACCGGCTAGAGAAAATTGCCATCAGCGCCCTGAAACAGTCGGGCCAAGCCTGGCTACCGACCCTGACGGAGCTAACGGATTTTGCCCGCTTCTTGCCTACCACACCATCTGAAACCACGTTTATTGCCCACCTCGAGGACGGGGAACGGACGCCCCTGGCCCGCGTGGCCGCGGCCGGTAGTGCGTGCTGCATCCTCATTGGGCCCGAAGGCGACTTTACCCCGCAGGAAATAGCGGCTGCCTTTGCCCGCGGCATTCGGCCGGTTACGCTGGGCGCCTCCCGGTTGCGGACGGAAACCGCCGCGCTGGCAGCCCTGCACACCGCGCACGTCGTGCGGGAATTGCTGTAGCCGAATTTTTGTAGTCTCCGTGGCGAGGCTTTTTCCGCCTGAGCCGCAGGCGTTGCTGCCTGGTATTTCCTTCTGCGTCGATTTAACTACCTATTCCACATGCGTATTCGCTCGTTCCTAGGACTTTTGTTGCTGCCCTTACTGCTGATGGCCGCTGCGCCAGCTGCGCCTAGCTTTCGCATTGCCAAGCTGCACTACGGCGGGGGCGGCGACTGGTACGCCAACAAAACCAGCCTGCCCAACCTGATTCGCTTTTGTAATCAGGCCCTAAAAACCAACATCGACCCGGAGGAAGCTACCGTGGAACTAGACTCGCCGGAGCTGCTGACCTATCCTTTCATTCATATGACGGGCCACGGCAACGTATCCTTCACCGATGCCGAAGCCCGCAACCTGCGCCGCTACCTTACGGGCGGGGGCTTTCTGCACATCGATGATAACTACGGGCTTGATAAGTTTATCCGGCCGGAAATGAAGAAGGTGTTTCCCGAGCTAGAGTTTGTAGAACTGCCGTTCACGCACCCCGTGTACCACCAGAAGTTTCAGTTTCCGCGCGGCCTGCCCAAGGTGCACGAGCACGACGGCAAGCGCCCCCAGGGCTTTGGGCTGCTCTACAAAGGCCGGCTGGTATGCTACTACTCGTTTGAGTGCGACCTAGGCAACGGCTGGGAAGACCTGGGCACCTACCCCGAGGACACGCCCGCTACCCACGAAGCTGCCCTAAAAATGGGGGCCAACCTAGTAACCTACGCCCTGACCCAGGACTAACAGGTAGTCGCTAACAACCAGAACGAGGGCCCTGCCGCAGAATATATTCCGCGGCAGGGCCCTCGTTCAGTTCAATTCTCACTCTCAAAACTTACGTCTCAGGATTTCGCCCAGCACTAAGGCCGTGCGTAAGTCGGTGGGGTTACGTAACCGCTCCGCAAGCGAAGCGGGAGCTTCCCGGCGGCTTTGCTCCTGCTGCCAATAATCCTGCTGAGGTTGCTGCGCCCTGGCCCGGGGTAGCTCGGCCGCCCGGCGGATTTCCCGGCTCGGGGCTTCCAAGGAGCGGGCTGGAACGCTTCGCTCCAGCGAGCGAGCCGGACGATTTATTTCTTCGAGGGTACGGGCGGCTACCGTGGTTTCGCGGGTAGTGCCCGGCCGGCTGGGGTGGTTTCACCGGTTTCTGAAACCGGCCCGGATGGGTCAGAGCGGTTCTGGTTTTGCATCTGCCGCAACAGTTCCTCAAATGAGGTGGCGGGCAGCCCCGGTGCCACCGGGCGAGGACGGCCGGCGGGGTCGGGGCGGGAATAGCGCCGTTCTCGCTGCTCCCGGGCCGTGGTTTCGCGCGCCTTTTGCACCATCCGCCAGATGAAGACAGCCAGCCCAATTAGAATCCAGGCTAGGGTTTGCAGCTTTTCCATGCGCCAAAGGTGAACTGGTGAAAAGTGAAGTTGTGAAAATTTGGGCAACCAGAGCTAGTTCACACCTTCTCCCTCGCAACTCTACTTATAATTTACCGCACGCCCTGCTCAGGAAAGCGAGCCTGCTTGGTGCGGTAGAAAGCCTGAATTTCTTCCAGATCCTTTTCGTAGTCGCCAGTGGGCCAGAAGGCTGGTCCGACACCGGCTTCTTTGTTTTTATAGTCGAGGTAGCCCAGCAAAATGGGCACGCCGGCGCCCACGGCGGCGTGGTAGAATCCCTTGCGCCATTTGGGCTGGTACTTACGGGTGCCTTCGGGGGTAATGAGAATTACCAGTTCGTCGCGCTCCTTAAAGAGCTGCACCATGCCATCCACGAGGCTGTTGTTCTTGCTGCGGTCCACGGCCAAGCCCCGAGGGAACGAACCAGGGCTCCCAGCACCGGAATGGTGGTCCACTCCTTCTTAATGGTGAGCTTCACATCCACATCCATCAGGAAAAACGCGGCCCGGGCAAACATAAAGTCCCAGTTGCTGGTGTGGGGCGCGGCAATCATCATGCTTTTTTTGATGTCAGCCGGCACCTGAGGCCCCAGTCGCCAGCCGGTTATCTTGAACCAGAACTTCGAAAACAGGTACCAAAAAGTAGAGGTTTTGCGTGCAGTCATGCGGAAATAAACGGGTAGCCGGGTGAGAGGAAGCTACCATATGTCAAAGCTAGAGAAATGTACCGGAAGGCCGCATACCCCCACTTAGCGGGGTTGCAGCAAGGCCCGCAGCTCCGCGGCCCGGCCCAACGTGTAGCGGTAGCCTATATCGAATAGCTCCGGGGCGCGCTTGTACTGGGTCATGCGGTAGGCCCCCAGCTCCGGCGGCTCCAGCAATAGGGCGCAGTGCTGCTTGCTGGGTAAGGTGTTGGCGCCCACGGCCAGGTTCAGGGTCCGCTCAATCAGGCCGCGCAAGGTAGTAATGCGCGGCTCCCGGTGGGGCGGATTGGAGTGGACGCCCACTATCTGCAGGCCAGGTATTCCGACTAAAGCGTCGGTAGGCAAATTGTTGAGTAGGCCACCGTCTACTAGGTGGCGGCCCTGGTATTCTACCGGCCGGTAGAGCACTGGCACGGCCGAGGAAGCCAGCAAGGGCGGAATTAGCGGCCCCTGGGAGAAACGAACACTGGTGCCTTCGGCAATATCCGTTGCTACCAGCGTCAGCGGAATACGCAGCTGCTCGAAGGTAGCATCGAGGCCTAAGTGCTGTTTGAAAAGCTCACCTATTCCGTCAATGCGCAGCAGCCCGTACCGGCTCAGCGAAATGCGCGTTAGCTGCCCCAGGCTCACTTCCTGAAATAGGCGCAGTATCTCACGGGGGCCACGCCGGCCGCATAGAAGGTGGCGGCAATGGCTCCCGAGGATACGCCCGCTAGGTGGCCGATGGGCAACTGCAACTCATCTAGGGCAGCTAGCACACCCAAATGGGCAATGCCGCGCGCTCCTCCCCCGAAAACGCCAGCCCCAGCTGTTGTGGTTGGTTTATCTCATTCATGGTGGCCTTTAACGCCGCAAAGATGCCTACAGCTGTGCTAGACCCAACAAAACCGGTAGTCGCGCCGGCCCGCGGGCTATAAGTCCGTCAGCTTCAGTGTATCAGCTACGCGCACGCCTTTCTCAGTATGTTGCACCGTGATGCACTCGGTATGAGCGTCATGCTCCAGCACCAGCACCCAGTTTTCGTCGGCGGCGCGGCGCAGCACTCGCTCCTTCTCCTCCAGCGTTATGAGCGGGCGCATGTCGTAGCCCATCACGTAGGGCAAGGGCACGTGGCCGGCGCTAGGTAGTAGGTCGGCCATAAACGCCAGGGTGCGGCCTTTGTAGTGTAGCACGGGCACCATCATCTTCTCGGTGTGGCCATCGGCCAGAATAATTTCCCGGAAGCAGGACAGCTCCGTCGGCACAGCGCCCACCGGGTCGATAAAGCGCAGGTGGCCACTTTCCTGAATGGGCAAAATATTCTCCTTCAGGAAACTAGCTTTTTCGCGGGCATTGGGCGTTACGGCCCAGTCCCAATGGTTTTGGTTGCTCCAGTAGGTAGCGTTGGGGAAGGCCAGGTGCAGCTTATCGTCCGGGGTGCGCACCACTGAGCCTCCGCAATGGTCAAAATGCAGGTGGGTCAGGAATACGTCGGTAATGTCGGGGGCGGTGAAGCCGAGCTTACGCAGGGACTTTTCCAGGGTGTCGTCGCCGTGCAAGTAAAAATGCCCCCGAAACTTCTGGTCCTGCTTGTCGCCGATGCCGTTATCCACCAAAATCAGCCGCTGACCGTCCTCAATCAGCAGGCAGCGCATGGCCCAGGTGCACATGTTGTTTTCGTCGGCCGGATTAAACTTTTGCCACATGCTTTTGGGCACTACCCCAAACATGGCGCCGCCATCGAGTTTAAACAAGCCGGTATCAAGGGTATGAACGGTCATCGGGTAGGATTGAGGGGTGGGATGTAGCGGTTATTCTGGTTTATAGAGAAACCAGAACGACATGCTCAGCGTGCCGAAACATCTCTACGGCAGCTAACTTAATTGATTAGCCACCGGTAGGAATGCTTCGGCACACTGAGCATGTCGTTCTGGTTTTGTTTTGATGAACTTACTCTACTACCACGCCCATATTCGAAAACTTATCGATGCGCTGGCTAATGCGCTCATCCTGGGGTAAAGCCTCTAGCTCGTCGAGGGTTTTGAGGATGGTTTTCTTCAGGTTTTTGATCATGGTAGCGGCATCAGTATGCGCCCCCCGAGCGGTTCCTTCACGATACCATCCACGAGGCCAGCTTTGAGCATGTCGGTCGCCGTGAGCTTGAGGGCCTCGGCAGCCTGCTCCTTATAGTCCCAGCTGCGCCACAGGATGCTGCTGCACGACTCAGGCGAAATCACGGAGTACCAGGTGTTTTCCAGCATCAGCACCCGGTCGCCGATGGCAATACCCAGGGCCCCGCCGGAAGCGCCTTCCCCGATGATAATGCAGATAACGGGCACCTTCAGCAGGAACATTTCCTTAAGGTTGCGAGCAATGGCCTCGCCTTGTCCCCGCTCCTCGGCCTCCAGGCCCGGAAACGCGCCAGGCGTATCAATCAGGGTGACAATAGGCTTGTTGAACTTCTCGGCCAGCTTCATCAGGCGCAAGGCCTTGCGGTAGCCCTCGGGGTTGGGCATGCCGAAATTACGGAATTGGCGCTGCTTAGTATTGCGCCCCTTCTGCTGCCCAATAAACATCACCGAGCGGCCATCAAGGTCGGCAAACCCGCCTACCATAGCCTTATCGTCGGCAACAGTCCGGTCGCCGTGCAGCTCAATAAACTTCTCGGTCATACCCTCAATGTAGTCAAGGGTATAGGGCCGGTCGGGGTGGCGCGAGAGTTGCACGCGCTGCCAGCGGGTGAGGTTGGCGTAGGTTTCCTTTTTGAGGGCTTTGATTTTGGCTTCGAGGGCCGTCACGGCATCCGACACATCCACCTGGCTATCGAGGGCCAGTTGTTGCATTTCACGGAGCTTGCCTTCGAGAGCGGCAATCGGTTGTTCGAAATCGAGGAGCATTGCCACGGCAGGGTACGTCTTGGAGGGTACGAGGGGGAATGAGAAGAAAGCAAAGGTAAGCGACGAGGCCGACACGGCGCACTGCCGGTTGCTGTCGATTTCTTTGATTTTTTTTCTGCCTGAGCAACAGCCATCAACGCGAGCGGAGCCGGCTTTTTTCAGCTTTTTTTACTTTCACTGTTGCGCAGTCCAATCCGGACCTCTACTTTTGCACCACTTCACCGCCACTCGGGCCGCGAAGTAGAACAACCTGGTTCGGTAGTTCAGTCGGTTAGAATGCCGCCCTGTCACGGCGGAGGTCGCGGGTTCGAGTCCCGTCCGGACCGCGAAGGCCCTTCAGATTCATCTGAAGGGCCTTTTGCTTTTTCAACTGCTCCAAGCTTCTATCCTACCCCCAACACAGATTGTGGTATTTGGTTCGGCTATATTGGTGGGCTAAATCTGTCGCAGGCTAAATACCGGCGGATATAGCCCTAGGTTTACATGATTAAGACAGAAGGTTGAAAAATATTTTTGTCTCCTATTTCATTTAGTAACAGTATACTACCCTTAAAAAAGGGCTTTAACAGACCGTTAATGCGCTTTTTTATTTGCACAGCCCAAAACACCCGTCTATATTTGCATCACAATAACGGAAAGCACCCGGCTTTTTAGTTAAGGTAAACGGTTCGGTAGTTCAGTCGGTTAGAATGCCGCCCTGTCACGGCGGAGGTCGCGGGTTCGAGTCCCGTCCGGACCGCAAAAAGCCCCAGCATCAAATGATGCTGAGGCTTTTTCGGTTTTGTGGCATTTTGAGGACGCCCAACCTGATGCAATACTGGTTTACTTTCCAGGCTCCTACCCCATAAGCTGACAACCATGCGTTGAGCTGAAGTTCCCAAGTAGAGGACGAGCGGCGCGGATATGAAACTCCACCGGTACGCCCCGGGCGTCGCGCAAGGCCAAGCCTACCAGAGCCGCCCGGAGCTGGGATTCCACGGAATGTGCGGGGAGGGTTGACATAATGCGCTAAGTATTATGGAGCCAGAAGAGGTAGCAGTTCGACTAAGCTGCTAATGCGGTGAGCGGGTTTAAAGGCGGCATAATCAGGGCGTGGCCGAAGCCATAGGAAGCCCAGCAGGCGGCAATGCCGCAGTTGTGGGCGAACTGCAGGTCCGTAGCCGTGTCGCCAATCATGAGGGTAGTGGCAGAAGTGAACTGCGGAAACTGGGGCTGAATGCGCTGGGTAAACAGGGCCGGATCGGGCTTGAGTGGCAGCGGCGTGGCAGCCGTGGGGTCGTCGCCCAGCACCAGGGCAGCGTACGCGCGCAAGCCTAGCCGCGCCAGCGAATTCTCTAGAATAGCTAATCCCTTGTTGCTGATAATGGCCACCGTACACCCGCGGGCAACGGCCGTAGCCAGTACCTGCTGGGCGCCGGGAAAAGGAGTAACCAGCGGCTCGGCCTCGGCGCTATAAATGCGGCGGTAGGTTTCAACCCAAGTAGCGGGTAGCGGGCTAGTACCGGCTGGGTGCAGTGCCAACAGGGTTTCGGCGAGGGGCAGCCCCTGTTGCACCACCGCCTGCAGGGCCGGCTCCACTGGCTCAACCAAGCCAAATTCCTGAAACGTACGCCGCAGGGAGTACTTGATGGCGTTGCGGGTATCGCAGAGCGTGCCATCATAATCAAATAATAACAGGGAGTAGCTCATTCGTCACGAAAGTACGGGAAGGCATCTTGTGGAAGGCTGCCAAGGGAAGAAACCGTCCTACCCTGGCAAGACGGATCATCATTCAGCTGCTCAGAACAAGGTTACTAGTAGCACTTGGAGCACGATGGCTTCTAGATTTTGAGCAACTACGAAAGTGCTGCTTTAGAGGCTGGTCGCGCGCTGCTGGTTCAGCGGCAAGGCTCCGATGCGTAGGAGCTTTGCCCCTACTCGCCCCGGGCCCACTCGAGCCAGCCTGTCAGGATGGGGGTAACCGGCTGGGTGAAGAAGTTGGGTCGCGCTGCCTCATCCCCTTTTCGTACAAGCGGCGGTTAGGGCGTCCGTTGAGCAGAACACTTTGGTGAGGTGGCTGCACTGCTGGGCCGTGGCTGAGAACGGTAGCAGGCCTATGCAATGAGCAGCGCTCCGGCGCGCAAGAATTGGAACATAGGCTAGGAAGAATATAAATTCTACCAGTCAGGTGCTTTAATCGGGCACATTCCACAATCCACTGCTGACTTTTTTTGCGTACTGCCCGTATTCTGGCCGAATAGTTGCCGTCCGGAGTCCTACTTTTGCCTCCCCATTTGCGGCTTTACTTCTTTTGATATGCCTAGACTTTTCCTACTTCTCTGGCTGATGCTGATGGCATTGGTTGATGTGAGCCCAGCCCTAGGTCAGGGCGGCCCGGCAGCCCGCGCCAAAATGCGCGGCAAAACCTACGTGCACCGCCCCAATTACCGCACCTATAAAGGAGGAGGCCGCCGGGCCCGCAAGAAGCGCACGGCCCGCTACCGGCAGCGGTGGTACCAGATCTGGCGCAAACGGAAAAGAACTACAACTCCGGCCCCCAAGCAGCCCTCGCGCAACCAAACCATTGGTGGAGGCTAGCGGCAAGCTGTTATAAGTCACTAGTAACCGGCCTTTCTCATCTTCGTGATGGGAAAGGCCGATTCTTGTAACCTGGGGTCTAGAACATTAGTTCGGCCCGGCGGCCCGCACAATTTTTTGCCGATGCCTGAGTTAGTAGGCTGGACCTAACCTGTTTGGCCTATGACCCGGATCGTGCTTTTGTTGGTTGCGCTGTTGATGATTGGCGTGGCCGAACCCGTTGATGCCGCCCGCCCTACCCGGTACGCCCGGGCTAAGATGCGCGGCAAAACCTATACCCACCGCCCCTTCTACAAGCGCTATAAGGGCCGCAAAACCAGTAAGAAGCGTTTCTCGCTGCTGCGGCAGAAATCCCGCTCCCAATCCACTTATAAAGTAGGCCGGCACTCGACGCGGTAACTTTTCACTCCCAACGCCACGGCCCGTTTTCCGGCACTACTTCCCAATGCTTACCGCAACGGAGGTACCGGAAAACGGGCCGTGGCGTTGGAGCTAGCGGCTGGCCTGGGCATACCAGGTTCGCCGCACCTGGCGCAGCAGGTGCTCGGCCGCGGCCTGGTTGGGGGCGTCGGGCAGCGCAGAGGTGGCAAAAGCGGCCTCCACCCGATCTACCAGGGCCTCAGCTTCGGCTACCAACTCATCGTAGGCAAACTCGCCGCGGCGGATTTGCAGCAGAAACGCACGGTCGGGGCGGCGCACGTGCAGTTGGCCCGTGGTGGCAATTTCCTCGGCCATGCGTAGCAGCCTAAACACGTGGAGCATATTTTTAGCGTCGTAATTTTTGCCGTGCTGCACGGTATTCTGGTAGCGCTCCGGATTACGCTTCTGCTCCCATTCTTGGTAGTCGCGGTACACGCGGCAGTAGGTGCTGTAGCCGTTGCGATTAAAGCTGAGGTAGGCGACTGGCATTTCCCCTTTCGGCACGGCCGAGAGCTGCACATCCTGGGAAGTTTCCGGGTCGCGCACCAGGCCCCGGTAGCCGTGGCGCTGGTCGGGCGTTTCATCCACGAACAGGGCGTATAAATCGTTGAGGTGGTTTACGTTGGCCAGTCCACACTGGCTGGCAGCGTAGCCGCGCCGGCTAAGCCACGCAGCTACTAGTTGGGCCCCAGCGCCTACCGTTACGTAGCAAAAATCCAGCACCGACTTGCGCTGGGCGGCTCGGGGTGGTTGATTTTTTTGTTCAGGCCCCGCGCCTTCCGGATCTGCGCCACGGCGTACTCGGCGAAGCTCTGGCGGCACAGCTTGGACAGGAAGTCCTCGGCCCGGAATGCCTCGAAAAGGGGGTGCCGGTACACTACGCAATCCGCAGGAGTACCCAGCAGCTCTAGTACTGTAGGGTTGCTTTTGAGCAGTAACCCCACGAAGCGGCGCAGCTCATAGAATACTTCGTCGTTGGTGTCATTGGCTACCTGAGGCACGTACGTGAGGCCGTAAAACTCCGCTTCGGGCAAAATAAACACGCCTTTCAGGTCAGTATCGGAGTGGGGCAGGTTGGTGCCATAGGCGCGGCTGCCACTAATGGCTTCAAATAAAATCAGGCCGCGTTGGCGCAGGTCGGCAATGGTCATAAATAGGCGGGGCGGGACTGGTGGTATTGTGCGTCATATAGATGCGCTACTACTACTTCTCTTGGTTGCGAAATTTGCGTAAGCAGCGCCCTTCTCTGATAAGCATTAATCTGATACCGAGACGTGAAATGCCGCGTTTCTACGGCCGTTTCAGGGTTCTACAGCCAGGCCCGAAACAGGTCGTTCAGGGAGGGCGTAGGGTTGGCCGGCCGACTAATGGGCAACTGTTCGCGGGCCGCCAGGGCTACGGTGTACTCGGCTTGGAGGAAGGCGACCAGCGCGGCAGGCCGCTCCACGGTAGTTTTTTCGTTGGCGGTAGCTTTCCGAGCCAGCAGTTCCTCCACGGTGCTGTTTAGGGCGGAGGGCAGCAGTTGCCGCAGCTGCCCAAATTCCATCGGGGGCACTTCGGCGGGGCGCTGCTGAATCCAGCGGGCGGCCAGTGTGGAGCGTAAGGCGTAAAATAACCGCTTCAGGCGTACGTCTTCCGCAGGTAGATCTTCTTCTACCCCACGTCGCATCAGGCCGATGTAGTGGTTAAAGCCAGCGCGCGCATTCCAGCAGGACGGCAGCAGCGGCGCCAGCGCCGCTCGAAACCCGGTTGCCTCCCGGTACACCACCGGCGATTGAAGCCACTCGAACAGGGCCGCGTTGGAGCCGCGCAGCAGCTTCAGGGTTTTGCGTAGCTCCCAGCCGGCTAGGTCCAACTCCTCATCCACTGGAAAGTTGAGCGTATCGGGTTCCTCATCCAAGGTTTGGTACCACTCGGCGGGGTGGCTGTAGATAAAGCGCACGTCGTAGTCAGAGTCTGGCGAGGGAAATCCCCAGGCCCGGCTACCCGACTCGCAGGCGTAGAGGACGCGGATACCGTGGGTGGTTTCGAGCTGGGTAATAGCTTTTTGGATGCGAGAGAGCATAATCGGAAGATAATTACCGGGGTGTAAGCAGGGTGCGCAAAGAACGGTGCTACCAGTGGAAGCTCGGCGCTGCTTCCGTTCTATTTTGCCGATTCAACTCGTTTTAATCTTCCGGCTAACCTGAAAACCCATCACCAAATTCTCTGCTGCCATACAATGGGTCGGCTGTGTACTAGCGCCACCATTTGGTTCGGGTACCCGACTAATCGTTTGTGATGCTTCCCCGAACAATGTTTTATATTTCCCACTGCTGCCTTCCCAGCACCCTAACGATGATGCCCTTCTCTACTTTTTCTCTCCTACCGGCTGGCCTGCTGCTTGGCCTCGTTCTGGCGGCCTGTCAGTCTCAGAACGCCTCTACCACTTCCTCAACGCCAGCAGTGGCTACGGCGGAAGCTGGCGCGACTACCCCGCTACTCCCGCTGAAGCCATCAGCGCCGCCACGATTGGCCGGTATTTGCAGGCCGTTTCCTCGGATGAGATGCTGGGCCGCAAGCCGTTCACCCTGGGTGAGCAGCGCAGCACCCAGTATCTGGCCGACGAGTTCAAGCGCCTGGGGTTGCAGCCCGGCCCGGGTGGCTCCTACTTCCAGCCCGTACCCCTGGTCGAAATTACCGGTACGCCCGCGCCTACCCTCCACATCAAGGGCAAAGGTCAGCCCCTGAGCTTCCAGTACAAAACTGATTTCGTGACGTTTACTCAGCGCGAGCAGCCGCAGGTGAGCGTCAGCAACTCCGCGCTGGTGTTTGCCGGCTACGGCGTGGTGGCGCCCGAGTACGGCTGGGACGATTACGCCGGCCTCGACGTGAAGGGCAAAACGGTGGTGGTGCTGGTGAATGACCCCGGCAATGCGGGCAACGACACCACCTTGTTCAAGGCAAGGCCATGACCTACTACGGCCGCTGGACCTACAAATACGAGGAAGCGGCCCGCCACGGCGCCGCCGGCGTGCTCATCGTGCACGACACCAAGCCGGCGGCCTACCCCTGGTCGGTGGTACTAAGCGGGGCCGTCAGCCCCAAGCTGCGCGCCCAAACCGCCAACAACGGCGCCGACAAGTGCGCCCTGGAAGGCTGGCTGAGCCTAGACGCGGCCAAAAAGCTGTTCCAGGCCGCCGGCCAGAGCTACGAGCAGCTCTATGCCGCTGCCAATACCAAAGGCTTCCGGCCCCTGCCGCTGGGTGGGCTTACCCTTTCGGGTAGCATCCAGAACAAGCTCCGCCGCCAGACCTCGCGCAACGTGCTGGCCGTGCTGCCCGGCACCACCCGCCCGATGAGTACATCATCTACTCGGCCCACTGGGACCATTTTGGGGTAGGCAAAGCCATTGCCGGCGACTCCATATACAACGGAGCGGTGGACGACGGCACTGGTTTGGCGGCCCTGCTCAGCATTGCCGAAGCGTTCCAGAAAGCGCCGCAGAAGCCGGAGCGCAGCATCGTGTTTCTGGCCGTCACGGCCGAGGAACAGGGCCTGCTGGGCTCGGCCTACTACGCCCAGCACCCGCCCTACCCCTTAAACAAAACCGTAGCCGACCTGAACATGGACATGCTCTGGCCCTATGGCCAGATGAAAGACCTCACGGTTATCGGCTACGGGCAGTCGGAGCTGGAGGACTACGCCCGCGCCGCTGCCCGGGAGCAGGACCGCTACATCCTCCCTGACCAACAGCCCGAAACCGGTATGTTCTACCGCTCCGACCACTTCAACTTCGCCCACGTGGGCGTGCCCTCCCTCTACGCCAGCGGCGGCTTCGAGAGCCGCACCCGCGGCAAGGACTACATTGCCCAGCAGCGCCAGAACTACACCACGAACATGTACCACAAGCCCGCCGACCAGTTCGACCCCAACTGGGACCTCGCAGGCATTGCCCAGGACGCCCAGCTTTACTTCCGCGTGGGCCAGCGCCTAGCCGCCGAAACTACGTTCCCGCAGTGGCGGGCCGGCTCGGAGTTCAAAGGCGCGCGGGACAAGAGCATGGGCAAGTAATCAGAACTCTTAATTCTAGTTGCGCCCTACCTTGTTCAGAGCCCCGAATACGCAGTCGGGCGCAGGAATAAGATATCAATGTGTGACACGTTGTTTTGGTACTCTGGCAGGCTGGAAAGTTTCTTCCACTCGGGGTCGTTGCCGAAGGCTTTCCAGTGGGCTTCCCGGGCTTGCATGTTCTCGAAAGAGGTCATGTACAGCAGGTTTGGCATTTTCGAGCCGAAAACTACTTCTCCGTAGAAAATGGCATTGAAGCCTAATTGGGAGAACAGCTTGATTTCTCCGCCGGCGTTAAACATCTGCACTTTGTTGCGGAATAGCTTCTCGCTGGCGCCCTCGTAGCTCCGCAGTTCATACACCCGTTCGTTTTTGGGCCCGGTGAGCTGCGGAGCCGCCAGGCTCGTCATTTGCTCAAAGGGCTTGATAAAAACCGTTTCCAAGCGGCTGTACGCCGGGGCAGTGTGAACCGCATTCACGTAGGCGCCTCCGGTAGCCAGCAGTTTGGTGGTGGCTTCCTGACTCACTTTCTCCCACTGCTTCAAGGATGCGTACGGAGTCAACACATAGATTTTTCTGTCAGCGGCCGTGTCGTTACCCAGTGGTTTAAACACGCCAATGGTAGTGATGCCGGCGGCGCGCAGTACTGGCATGTACTGATGCTGGAGGAAACTGTCAATTACCGCCTCCTGCCGGCTGGTTTTCAGGTGGTACACCTTGAGTTCCATGTAGGCGGGCCGCGTTGCTACGGCCCGAGCGGCCACCTGGCTCCTACTCATTCCGAGGCCCAGTAGAACGGTAATCAGCAGGAAGTGAAGCTGTTTCATACACGAAAGAAGTAAAAGAGACTGAACAATGAGGTGTTCGTGCTACCATAGAGAGGAATGCGCAAGCACACCCCGAACCACGTCACAGCCAAGCTACCGAAACAGGTGGTACTGCACATCGAAGCGGCCCTTACGAACCGGCAGTGGCTTGGCTCGTGGGTCGGTAGTGCGCAGTTGTCCCTCGAACGTACCGGAAAGAATCTGCGCGTCGGCATCTAATCGGGTGATGGTTACCCGGGCGACATCGGGCAGTTGGCTAGGCTGAGCAGTGGGGCCTGTCCATTGCTCAGGGTTGCCCAAGGCGCTGGCTTGACTATACAAGCTGTCGGTAATTTCGTCGTACAGCTCCAGGTTGTAATCTTTTCGCGCGTCAGAGGGTGAATTCGCCTCGTACACGCCTGGGCCCTTCACGTGGGTAAGCCAGAGGGACAGCCGCTGGCGCCTGGCTGGGCCCGCACGCAGTTCCGTCATGATTCGAAACGAGTAAATTGGGTTAGCGGGGTCACCATTTTCAAGCACGCCCGAGACTCGAGCGGGGCAATAGTCTGCACACACTTTTCCATCGAAGCAGTGGCCGAAATTGCGCCACACTTTACCGGCCAGCTCAAAGCCCAGGGTACCTGCGCCGCGTTGAGTGGCAGCAGGCAGCTCAAGTCGTGGGGCAGGCCCGGCGGTGCTATCAAGGCGCTGCTGCTCCTGCCAGCACCGTTGCTGCCCGGCTTGCTGAGCATCGGCCTGATACTGCCGGGTAGAGTCGGGGCTGAAATAAACCGCCTTTTTATCTACCACTGTCCAGCCCGTAGGATGGTCTTCTTCGGCAGGCGTTATCCAGTTCATCAGGGGCGTGAGGGGCCGAATCCTAACGGTACGGCTGTGCCGAGCGTTTATTCCCTGCAAGCTCCAGTATTGACAGCCTTGTCTTGCCACCACGGCCCCGTTCCGGCGAGCGTAGATGTATTCGGTTTTCCAGGTAGCATGGCTGTCATTGGTACCGAAGAAAAAGTGGTATTGATGTGATAAGGAGATGATACCCAAGCCGAACAGCCACAGGCACAACAGCAGGCCCAGCGTCAAGGACAGTAGTAAACTACCCCAAAGCACCTGGGGAAGCCACTTCAGCTTGGGTAGCCGCTGCGCCACAAATGGGGAAAGGAGCCAGATACCGCAGTGCAGCCCACTGCTCATGCCACGGTTGTTGAATGCTAGCGGTGTGAGCCATTCTAGCAAACTCAGCAGCAGGCACAGCAGCCACGCCCGCGCCAGAACGCCGCTCAGGCTACGGGGGCACAGCAGTCGGCGGGGTAAAGAAAACTCCTCTGCAATGGGCTTCACAGGTTCCAGCATGATGCTACAGCCGTGGGTCTACGGCCTCACTTTCCAGGGCCAGCACCCCGAACACGCACTGGTGTACCTCCCGGAGCGGGGCGCCGGCCACGAAGCGCTCCAGGCCTTCTACTCCCAGGGCGAATTCGCGCAGGGCCAGGTTGCGCTTGGCTTTGACGGCCCGCTCGCGCAGGCGCTCCAGGTTGCCGGGCAGCAGGTAGTCGGGGCCGTAGATGATGCGCAGGTACTCGCGGCCGCGGCACTTGAGGGCCGGCTGCACCAAGTGCTGGCGGCCGCCGGGGATGAAGTCGTAGGGCTTGACTACCATGCCTTCGCCCCCGGCCCCGGTGAGGTCGGTCCACCATTGGGTAGCAGCTTCCACGTCGGCAATATTCTGAAGGTTCACCACGCGGTAGGGAGTGGCACGGAGTAGCGCCTCGTCGGCGAGACAGATGCTGCGTAGGGTTTCCATGTGCCAGGCGTGGTCCTTGTCGAAATAGGT
Organism: Hymenobacter sp. 5516J-16; assembly: GCF_022919335.1. Classification (NCBI taxonomy): domain Bacteria; kingdom Pseudomonadati; phylum Bacteroidota; class Cytophagia; order Cytophagales; family Hymenobacteraceae; genus Hymenobacter; species Hymenobacter sp. 5516J-16. Next base: position 324,748 of record NZ_CP095058.1, read on the forward strand.
GTGGCCCTCGGTGGCTAGCAGGTGGAAGGGCGCTAGGCGCAGGTCGGCGAGGCTTTCCACGGGCCAGCAGTAGCGGCGGTAGGCCTGGGCGTAGTGCTCGGCGGCAGTTTGGCGAGCCGTGGCGCGGGCCAGCAAGGCTTCGACCCCGTCAAGGCCCCGAGAACTGGCCTGACTAAGCACGGCTACGGTTTCGGGTAGCGCAGCCGTAGCCGCGGCGGCCACGGCCGCGTACTGGCTCTTGATGAGTTCCTGAGCCTTGGCCGACCAGGGCAGTAGCTCCGCATCCAGGCAGAGCCAGTCGGTCTGGAACCGCTCCCAAAACCCGGCAGTGGTCAGCGCCTCTTGCAAGCGGGTGAGAAAAGCGGCTTCCAGGGCGGCATCGGTGAAGAAGTTGAGGCCAGTGCGGGTGTAGCACTTGCCCGGCCCCTCGCCCACCACCCCAAAACGGCGGCGAGCCGCGGCCTCGTCGCGGGCCAGCACCACTACCACGCGGCTGCCCATGTGCTTTTCCTCGCAGACTACCCGCTCCAGGCCCTGACGCCGGAAGTAGTCGAAGGCTTCGGCGGGGTGCTCTAGCAAGTCGGGCAGGGCCGAGGTTTCCGAAGGGCTCATGGTGGGCGGCAGGTAGAGTAGCCACTTGGGGTTCAGAGCAAAGCGCGACATCACCTCCAGGGCGGCCGCCGCGTTTTCCTCCCGAATAGTTACCGAGGGCAGCAGGCGGGTTTTAATAATCTGTTTACCCGTCACGTCGCGGATGTCCAATAAATCGTCGTGCTGCTGCTGGGCGGTGAGCTGGGCCACGTCGGCAGTTACCTCGGCCGGGCGTAGCGGCCGCACCGGCTCGCAGTACACCTGGGCGGCGGGCACGGCTACCAGCTCCCGCTCGGGGTAGCGCAGGGCCGTGAGGCGGCCGCCGAACACACAGCCGGTATCAATGTCAATAGTGTTATTGAGCCATTCGGGGTCGGGCACGGGCGTGTGGCCGTATACCACCATGGCGCGGCCGCGGTACTCCGAGGCCCAGTTGTAGCGCACGGGCAAGCCAAACTCGTCGATTTCGCCGGTGGTTTCGCCGAACAACGCAAAGGCCCGCACGGCACCCGAGCCCCTACCCTGCATTTCCTCGCGCATGCCGGCGTGGGCGACGACCAGCTTGCCCCCATCGAGCACATAATGGCTCACGAGGCCATCTAGGAACTGTCGCACCTGACTTTTAAACGCCTCCGACTCGGGAGCCAGCTGGGCCACCGTTTCGGCAAAACCGTGCTTTTCGGCTACTTGCTTGCCGTTCAGGTAGCGCAGCAGCTTGATGTCGTGGTTGCCGGGCACGCACAGGGCCTGGCCGCCCTGCACCATGCTCATGACCAGCCGTAGCACCTGGGGCGAGGCGGGACCCCGGTCTACCAAATCGCCCAGGAACAGGGCGCGACGGCCGGCGGGGGCCGTTACACGCACACCCAAGTCGCGGGGTCCTGAGCGGGCTCGGTCTGCACGACGTAACCCATTTGGGTAAGCAGCTGCACCAACTCATCGTAGCAGCCGTGCACGTCCCCGATGATGTCGAAGGGCCCCGTGTCTTGCTTGCGGTTGCTGTACAGCGGGTCGCGGACGATGGTTTGTACGGCGTCCACTTCTTCGGGACCATGCAGGTGGTAAACGTGGCGGAAGCCCTCCTGCTTGAGGGTTTTGAGGCTACGGCGTAGCTGCTGGCGCTGCTGGGGCACTACATGGCGGCCCAGGTGCCGGCGTTCGGGCGGGCTTGGTTGCGGTCCTCGGCCACCCGGTCGGGCACGTCGAGGATGATGGCCGTGGGCAGCACGTGGTAGTCGCGGGCAAGCTGCACGAGGGTTTTGCGGGCCTCGGGCTGCACGTTGGTGGCATCTACTACCGTTAAGAGGCCACGCTTTAGGCGCAGGCCCACTAGGTAGTGCAGCAGGGCAAAGGCCTCCGGCGTGGCCGACTGGTCGTTTTCATCATCGGCCACCAGGGCCCGGCAGTAGTCCGACGACACAATTTCGGTGGCCTGAAACAGGCGACGAGCAAACGTAGATTTGCCCGCGCCCGAAGTGCCAATGAGCAACACCAGGGAGAGTTCGGGAAGTTTAAGGGAGGTCAGGGGCATACAATGGCGAAAACGGAATTACGGCTTACTAAATGCAGCCTAGACTGATATATCTGCGCATAGTAATCAATAGACGCCCGAATAAAGCAACTACGAACGATATACGAACTTGGAGCCAGCGCCCGAGAAGACTAGCAGCATATGGACTATCGAAAGCCTATTTAACAAAAGGATATATTCAAGCACAAACACATTCACCATCAATCTGTTATTGGCATACTGAAACTATATCCAAATCGAACAAAAGGGCGTGAACCGAGAAATATCCTACTGAATTTCTAAACGGGAAGCCTAAACTAGCTTTTCGTGGGCACTAGTTGCTACCTCCCCGTTACCCGAAACTCCACGCGGCGGTTGAGTTGGCGGGTAGCTTCCCGCTCGTTGCTGGCCCGGGGCTCGGCCCCGCCCAGACCCTGGCCCGTAATACGGGTCGCCGCTATGCCGTGGCGCACGAGGTAGGCTTTTACGGTAGCTACCCGCCGCTCGCTGAGCTGCACGTTTTTCTCCGCAGAGCCTACGTTGTCGGTGTGGCCGCGCAGCTCAATGGTGAGGCTGGGAGTTTCCGTGAGCAGCTGCAGCAGCTTTTTCAGGGCCGGATACGAGGACGAGAGCAGCCGGGCACTCCCCTGCTCAAAGCGGACTTTATCCAGCCCCAGGGTGGTGCCAACAGTGAGCGGCTGCAGCAGTACGTCCTGCCCGTAGGGCCGGCGTAGGTGGCATAGGTGCTGTCGAGGGGTAGGTAGCCGGGCAGGCGCACCTGGGCCGCGGCCGGGCGGCCAGGCTCCACTAGATACGAAAATGCGCCCTGGGCCGTGAGCGGCACCGTCGTTTCGGCCCCGGCCGGCCCGAGGCGCAACCGGGCCTGGGGCAAGGGCTGATACGTAGTGGCATCTAACACCCGGCCCCGCCAGACGCCGGTAGCAGGCAAGCCAGCTGACGGCGGCGCTGCTCCGACCAGCGGGGGCTCCCGGCGAAACACGTTACAGCCGGCCAGGTCCGTGTAAATGCCCCGGCGCACTAACTCCGCCTCGCCCCGACTCATATTCACCCGGTACAGGGCTTTCGGGCCGGCCATATACAGCCAGCGCCGGCCCCGTTCGTCTTTCTGGAACAGCAGGTCGCTGTAGCCGCCCCGCTCCGGTAGCCCCGTGGGAACAATCAGCTGGGGGCCGGGCTGGCGGGTGGCAAGGTCAACGCTCATCAGGGAGCCGTCGGTGCTATACACTTGGTAAAGAACTTGGGCCTCGTCGAGGCAGAAATTACCGTGAGAGCCCGCCCCAGCAAAGCCTATTTTGGGATAAAACGGCGCCTGCCGCTGCGGGTCCGCGGTCCAGAGCACCGTTACCAGCCCATCGGTGGGGTTTACCTTCACCAGCTTGCTGGCATCCGAAGTCATGAAATAGAGGTGTCCCTGCTCGTCGGTGGCGGCCGAAATCCAGACGTTTTCGGGGCCCTGGGCCGGTAGTTGCCAGCGGGTGTACTCGCCCTGGCCGGTAGCGGGGTTGTAGCGGTACACCCGCTCAGGCGCGTTGGTAGGCGACTTGGTGACCGAGTAGAGGCAGTTATCGAAACCCTTGGCCAGGGCGTACGACTGGAAAGGCAATACCCGCCGGTGCACCTTAGGCCGGGCGGAAAGATCGGCGCCCGCAAACTCGTGAATGGTCTGGCAGTCATCTTCCCAGATGTCGTTAGTATAGCGCAGGGCGGCAATACCGTACATTTTATCGTCGCAGGGCTGAGGGGTAGCGCCGGGGTGGCCGGGAGCATCGGCAGTGAAGCGAAACGACTTTAGCACCTGCTCGCCTTCCGCAAGGTGACGGGCATCCTGGGTAACTGGGGCCTGATATTCCAGCCGAAACTCAACATCGGCGCGCCTGATGCGGCGGCCCACCACGCGAATGCGCGGCGCCGGGCCGGCGCCGCGGCGTAGGTATACTGGTACTGCACTTCCGGATACCCAGTGGCCGCGCGCCGGCGCAGCTGCTGAACGTGGCCCTGCGGCAGTTGTTGCAAGGCCTGCCACACCGAGTCTGGGGGTTGGGGGCCGGGTGGCTACTCAGGCCGGGGTGCGCTTCAGCGGGTAGGGAATGGCGGGTAATTGTTACCCGGGCCAGCCCGGGCGCTCCGGGGGCAACGAACCGTATTTCAGCCGGGTGGCTGGCGGGTTGTAGCTGCCAGGATGCGGGGTAAGTGAGCTGGTAGCGGGCCACCGTATCAGTATAAAGCTGCCGCGCCGCCGGCTCCTGAGCGTAGAGCTGCAGCCAGCAGAGCACCAGGGCCAGCGTCAGCAAAACCTTCATAAGCCAATTAGTAAGCGAAGAGCACCGCCCCAAAGGTAAAAAAGCCGCGGCTCATGGCCCCTATCCCAGCAGCCATGGGCCGCCCACAACCAGAACGCCCGCTTCCTGGGCTTACCGCTCAAACACGGCCAGCTGTGAGGGCGCGCCCACCTCGGCCACCACGGGGCCCAGCGGCTCCACGCGCACCCGGTAGCCGTGGCGTTCTGCTACGCCGGCGGCCCACCCGGCAAACTGCGCCTGGGTCCACTCGAAGCGGTGGTCGAGGTGGCGGAATTGGCCGGCGGCCAGGGTGTCGTACTGCTGGTTGTAGTCGGCGTTGGGGTAGTGATGAGCACGACGCCGGGCCGGGCGCGGGCAAACACAACCTGCTCAAAGGTAACCAGCCGACTTTCGTCCAGGTGTTCAATGACTTCCACCACGGCGGCCGCATCGTAGCCAGCCAGGCGGGGGTCGTGGTAGAGCACGGAACCCTGGGCCAAAGTCAGCCGCTCCCGCTGGCGCGGGGGCATTTCGGCCACATGCAGGCGCTGCTGGGCCCGCTCCAACTCCCGCCACGATACATCCAGGGCCAGAATGTGCTCGACGTGCGGAATCTGCAGCAGCCGGCGTACTAGCTTGCCTTCCCCGCACCCCAGGTCGAGGACGCGCTTAGCCCGAGGCGCCGGATTTCCTCGGCTACGCGGTCCAGGCGCAGATTGTGCAGGCTGTGCTTGTCGGCGGCTACCTTTTCCTCAAATTCAGTCGTCTGGGTGGCATTTTCTGCCAGTGGCATAGGCAGCTCGGCCGTATCGTCGGTCACATCTTCCTCACTCCGTAGTAAGCGCTCCAGCGTCGGGTTTACGTAGGCGCTAAACCGCAGGTAGCGCCGCGTAATAAACTCCCGCTCGGGGTGGCGGGGTAGCCACTCGCCGCCGCGGTGCAGAAGCTTCTCCGCTTCGGCCCTGCCAATCCAGTAGTGCTTGTTGTTATCCAGCACCGGAATCAGCACGTAGAGGTGGGACAGCAGATCTTGTAAGCGCACGCCGGCGTGGCGCAAATGCAGCGTGAAGTAGCGGCTATTGCCCCATTCTGGCACTGTAGGGTCCAGGAGGTGGGCTTCCGTTTCTACCTCATAACCGAGGGGGGCGAACAGGCGCTGCAACTGCTCGGCGCTAGCGGCGGGCATTACGGCAATGGTAGCAGCCAGGGGCAATAAGACGTCGGGTAGCTCGGGGCGGTCCTTGCAAGTCCCGTTCATGGCCGTGTTGAAGGCCTTGGCCAGCGCCGCACTCAGGAAGGACGAGGCCACGTAGGGACGGTCGTTTACGTACTGTTCCAGGGCAAAGCCTTCCCCGGCCGGACCGCGGTGGTTGCGCACCAGGGCTACTGGGTCAATGCTAAGCAGCAGGGCTGCGGTGCAGCGTTCAGCAGTGGCTTCGGGATAGAAAACGTGGGCCTGGCCAGCTGCCACATCCAGGGTTTGGAGGCGGGCCGGGTTCTTGTGCAGCAGGTAGCCCAGGTCAGTGGCGGGCTGATGAGTAGTCGTAATGGTTAGCAGCATGGGCGTATCGACTTAGGTAGTATGTATAGTACACTACACCTTTACAGGCGACCAGCAAGATAAAGAGTCACAAAGAATCAGGGACAACACCACGAAGGGCAGTAAGAAGCGCGCGTTTGCTCAGGTCATAGATTATGCTTCAGCGGGAGGTTGCAAAGCCATTCTGGCCGCCCGCTTTGCAACCTTCTGATACTAGCATTACGTTGTGCTTTAACATTTGAGAAATCCAAGAGACTAATTGTGAAGACGGTATGCATTATATACAAATGGTTGAAAATGCTTTAACACATCAAATGAAGCATATTTATTCTTAACTAACCCGCTGCCAACTATGTACAGCTGGTATTTTTAACATATGATAAATGAATAGAATAAAACAGTAATATCCATTTGTTAATATAATATTCAGAGAATACACCCTTGCAACACCCATTTTTAAAGTGCTTCGAGTACCTAATATTCTGACTAGAAACGTTTCAACTGGCCTAGCTTTCCACCTTGGCGTGAGCGGGAGTTACTGGGAGAACTAGCGTTAGCCTGTTCGCGTGCGGGGTTTGCCGGGCCCTAGCCTCGGCTGGCCGAAATCATGTCCAAACGGGCCGGGCTATTCTCTATCTTTGTCTTGCCGAACTCCGGCCCCTCTTCTCACCCGCTTGCTATTCCTTCTATGAAGAAATTTTTCCTCCTCTCGGCTCTTCTACTTGGTACGCTGGCCGCCTCGGCGCAGTACATGCCCGGCAAGCCCCGCAAAAAATACGCCTTCCCCAAGAAAGACGAAGAGAGCCCTTACGTGCTCAACGTCACCAAGAACACCGACGAGGACGCCGAAGTAGATGCCTGCGTAACCCGCGTAGCCTACCGCCCCTACGCCGAAATGCTCACCGAAATCAATGAGCTTAAGCGCATGAACAACTGGGCCGACACCACGTATCAGCGCCGGTTTCAGCAGCTACCGGCTGGGGGCTTGCTTACCATCACCATGTACCGCCGGGGAGCCCAGAACGCTGATCCGGCTTACCTGAGCCTGGTAGCCAAAACCAAGGACGGCAAGGAAGTACTGAATCTGGCGGAGCTACCCGCCGGTCAGGGCCGATTCTGGAACCGCGACCTATATATGAGCAAGCGCGCCGTGCCTTTTACCAAAGCCGAGGTTCCGCAGGATGTTTTCCTCACAATTAACGATGCGAAAACCAAGCAGAACTTCGAGTACATCATCAAAGCCCAGTAACTACGCCGGTTGCTGCCATTCTTAAAAAGCCTGCTCCGGGTGCTGGAGCAGGCTTTTTAATACGTTATACACGCTACTACTTTTTTCGTAGCTGGGCCCACTGCACGGCCACTAGCGTTTTGGCGTCCTCAAACGAGGTTTGCCACAGCTCCTCGGGCCGGAAGAACACAGGCTCAATCTGCTCGTTTTCTGCTGCCAGTCCGCCCCCCTGCCCGGTTTGTTGGCTTACCTCCGCGTAAAAGACGGTGATAACCTCGGCACTGGTTCCGGGCGAGGGCAGCAGGCGGGCAATCTGCTCCAGATAGTCTACTTCGTAGCCCAGTTCCTCGTGAATTTCCCGGCGAATAGCGGCCGCAGGCTCTTCCTGCCCGTCTACCATGCCGGCGGCCACTTCTACTATGTCTTTTTCGGGGCCGATGCGGTACTGGCGGGTAAGGATGTACTGGTGGGTTTGGGTGTCGTACACCAGCGCGGCCACGGCAGTGCCGGGTTCGAACCGCTCCCGCCGTAACGTGTTGTCGCCATCCTGCACCTGCAGCAAGCTAAGCTTGTAGTGGCCGTCGTAAGCAATTTTGCGGTCGGTAATGTGCATGGGGCGCAAGGAAGTTTTTGAATGGATACGTGAAAAGTAAACGGTTTTACCCAGGCTCTGTGTTACTAGGCTAGTAAAGCGCCTCGCTGAGCCCTGGCAGCTACTTCCAGGCCCTCTGAGCCGCTCCTTTTACGCGCTGCACGCGCATCCGTATAAAAACCCGACCTTTGCGGGCTCATTATCTCCCGTGCCATTTTCGCTGCCCGTTGGCAGCTGCTTTTTTTTCTTTGATGTCGTTCGACGAACTAAACCTGATTGACCCCATCCTGGGCGCTTTGCGCGAGGAAGGGTACACTACCCCTACCCCTATTCAGCAGCAGGCTATTCCGCAGGTGCTGGAAGGTCACGATCTGCTGGGCATTGCCCAAACCGGTACCGGCAAAACGGCCGCCTTCACCGTTCCCATTCTCCAGATTCTGCACCAAACGGCCCAGGTGGAGCGCCACGCGCCCGGCCGGATTCGTTGCCTGGTGCTAACCCCTACCCGGGAGCTGGCTATTCAGATTGGGGAAAGCTTTGCCGCGTATGGCCGCCACCTGCCTAAATTACGCTCTACGGTTATTTTTGGGGGCGTAGGCCAGCACCCGCAGGTCCAGGCCCTGAAGCGGGGCGTGGAGGTACTCATTGCTACCCCGGTCGCCTGCTCGACCTGATGAACCAGGGCTTCATCGACCTGCGCAACATTGAAATATTCGTGCTTGATGAGGCGGACCGCATGCTCGACATGGGCTTCATCCATGACATCAAGCGCATCCTGCCCAAGCTGCCGGCCCGCCGACAAACCCTGTTTTTTTCGGCAACCATGCCTGGCCAAATTCAGGAGCTGGCCAACAGCATCCTGCGGCCTAACCCAGTGAAAGTGACCGTAACGCCCGTTTCCAGCACGGCCGATACAGTAACTCAAGCTGTGTACATGGTCGAGAAAAACGACAAGCCCGCCCTGCTCGAGCATGTGCTATCCGATAAGAACATTCGGCGCGTGCTGGTGTTTACCCGCACCAAGCACGGGGCCGATAAGGTAGTGCGCACGCTAGCCAAAGCCGAAATTCCGGCCGAAGCCATTCACGGTAACAAGTCGCAGAACCACCGCCAGCGGGCCTTGAGCAACTTTAAGGCCGGTACTACCCGCGTGCTGGTTGCCACCGACATTGCGGCCCGGGGCATTGATGTGGACGAGCTGACCCACGTTATCAACTACGAAATTCCGAACGAGCCCGAAACCTACGTGCACCGCATTGGCCGCACCGGCCGCGCTGGCGCCGACGGCACCGCCCTGTCGTTCTGCGACGACGAGGAGCGCGCGTACCTGCAGGATATTCAGAAGCTGATTCGTCGGCAGGTGCCCGTAGTTCAGTCGCACCCTTATACTTCCAGCCAAGTGGCACCGGTTCCGCTTTCCGGCGGTCCGGCCATCAAGCGGCCTAAAGGCCCGGCCGGGCGCCCCCCCCGCGCCCCCCAGGCGGGCGGCCAGAACCGCTCCGAAGGAGGTGGCCGGCAGCAGAACCGCGGCGGCGAGCAGCGCCCACGTGGTGGGAACCACGCAACGGGCCCGCGCCCTGAGGGCACCGCCAATGCTGGCGGTGCCGGCCGGAGCGGTAGCGGTCAGCGCCGCTTCCGGGGCAATGGCGGCGGTAGCCGCTAAGCTGGACACTGGCACCACCATAGGGCCCATTGATATTAAACGGGTTGTTTCCCCTCTGTTAAGCCGAGCCTACCCGCTTGGTTTAGCGGAGGGGTTTATCGTTACGGCTGAAGTAGGGCATGAGGCAAAACAAAATGACGTGGCGGCAACTTATCTGACAGCTAACGCCTTCTTGTAAAAACACCCTTTTTGTTTTGTTATGGCTCATCGCACCCTTCCCGTCATTCAGGCTTTGCGTGATACGGCGCAGCGCCTGGCCGCCCAAGCTCCGTACCAATGGGGCCACATGGGTAGCTGCAACTGCGGCCATCTGGCCCAAACCATCACTAAGCTTACCAAAGGCGAAATCCACGCCCGCGCTATGCAACGCTACGGCGACTGGGAGCGGCAGCTCATTGAGTACTGCCCAACCAGTGGCCTCCCCATTGACACCACGATTGATGAGATGCTAGCCCTCGGGTTCAGCCGCCAGGATTTAACCCACCTGGAACGGCTCTCCGATTCGGCTATTCTGGCGGCCATTCCGTTCGAGCGGCGCAATGCCATGCGTCATAATCAGCGCGATGATGTGGTACTTTACCTACGCACCTGGGCTGACCTATTGGAAAATGAGTTGCTGGCCGATATCCAGCTGCCGGAACTGGCACCTAGTCGTTCCGTAGTAGCCCTAAACTAACAACGCCTGCAAACCATATTGTCATCACACGCAGAAAGCCCCGCTGACGTATCAGCGGGGCTTTCTGTATAAGGGCTACCCAATAGGAAGAAGGCGCTATTCAAACGCCGAAATATATTCTCGGGTGCTCAGCTAACAAGTTGCGTTAGTAGTTAACGTCGCTGCGCTGGGCCTCGCGGTATTGTTCAGTCCGGTGGCTGCGCTTGTAGGCAGCATCCGCGTTCGGATCTTTCTCCGCATCGGGAGCTTGCGAGCAGGACGACAGGAATAGCGAAGCGCAGGCGGCGAACAAGAAGGGCAGACGGAAATTTTTCATACCCCAAAGGTAAGCACCACCCCGAAAACGGGCAAGTAACTTTCGGGCCACTTATTTCTGTAGCAGCTACACGGCTAACCACTTACTAGGCAACATATGTAACCGCCGCAAGGCTGCACTCAGCACAGTTAATGCGCTTAGTCTATACGTTACAATTGTACTTATCACAACGATAGTCTATCGATAAAAACCTATCAGTTATTACCCGCAAAAAAATGTAAACCACTCTTTATAGCCCTTTGCCCAAGCGTTCAGCAGGCTTACTCGGGCCATAAGCTGGACGACGTACAGTGCTACCTTAGAGCTAATCAGATTAGTGCGCTACACAAAATCTTGATTTTAACTTTATGGAGTTAGGTACGATGTAATCTATTTAGCATTCGCAGGAAGGAACCGCGCTTGTTTTCTAAGCAAGAATATATTAATCCATATTATAACGATACCGTTAATATTAATAGGCGCAGACTAAAAGTTATTACCTTATCACATAGTTCACTTTGCTATATTTATTCCTTTGAAAAACAGTTGTTTATAAAATCAACAATGGTGTAATTCACAATGTATTTAGCAGCGTATAGCTTATAATAAATAAAATTCATATGGCTGTATTTTTTGTCCATATAGGCCATGACTAGCTAAGGGCTAGTGTTTGTTAGTTTACACACCTCAAATCGACCTGACAAATTGCATCTGTCCTATTTCGCTTCTCACAATTTTATACTACCTGGCCCTTATGACTCATCGGGCTGGAGATTCGGGTTGAAAATCAGCGAAGGTGCCGTCTTGATAAAAGATGACGATACGTCGAATGCTCTTCTCTTTCCCAACATTACCGAGCAGCATTTCACTGGTGTTACTGCTAGACGGTAAAGCAGATGGATTTTGCTCTCGTAAGCCAGGAGTCGTAACGGGCTGGGCCGACACTACGGGCGGTGACGGTGGCGTCTCCTCAGGGGCAGCGGGAACAGGCACGCTAACTACAGGTGCCGCATCAACTGGCTTTGTTGCTTTTACAGCATCTTCTGGCCGCGAAGCAGGTACTCGCTCCACTTGACCCTTAGCAGGCCTTACACGGGGCGCTTCTGGAGCCGGGCTAGGTGCACTTGCAGTCATCGGTCCCGTACCACTCAGTAGCCAGGGCAAAGACAACTCGGGAAAGGCAGCAATAATCTTCTGCACTACCTCCAAGCTGGGTTTATTACGCCCACTTAGGATGTGGCTTACAATTGGGCGCGAAATTCCAATGGTATCCGCAAGTTGGGTAGGAGTTAGCTGCCGTGTTGCTAGTAATTCCCTAATTCGTTGTTCAATCATGAGCAGGATCAAGATGGTTTACAAATGTACTTGATACTACTTTCAGATTGGTAAATGCTCTACATACTATACAAAGGTAAACAAGGTTCACGGGTTTAATATAAATGTAAACACACATTGCAATCATACCTCATTGATAACATTTATAATTACTTTTGTTACTAACAACTACATAACGCGTGAGCTAGCGTTGTCTAGTTGTTAGTAATCGTTTTCCTAGCTGGGTGAATTGCCATTATTAATCAGGTGCGTTACTTTACAGGAATAACATCACTGGTAGAATGTGTAGCGCGTTGCTCTTGTATGAGTCCTTGGGAATGATCAACGATGGCTACTTCTACCCTATCATAGCTTTGCCTCATGATGTCTGCCTGCTGGTGAGTACGAGCGCTCAAGCTTACACGGGCCCTAACGCACGCGGGCCGTGCCATCAGCAAGATGACACGGCCCGGCCCGTTGAGGTTCTATGCAGGAAATGGCAGGCAGACGCTCAGCTACTCGCTGATGCTACCTCTGCCTAACTAATTGCTAATTTGAGTTAATCGAAGTACTCTCTGGCCAAGGCCTTATCATGCCCGTAGATGTCGTCGCGGAAATGCACCTTGCCAGCTTCGTCAACCCAGGTGGTGAAATATACTAGGTACACCGGTAGCTTCTCGGGAAGGGTAACATACTTTTCCCGACGATTGGCAATAGTATCCATAATAGCCGTTCTGTCCCAGCCGGCTTTGTCACGGAGGAGGTACTCCGCCAGCTTGATGGGCTCAGCTACCCGTACGCAGCCGTGGCTAAAGCCGCGCTTCGTTTGGCTGAACAGTTCGTCGTGGGGCGTATCATGCAGGTAAATATCCTGGGAGTTCGGGAAGATAAATTTCACATCTCCCAGGTCGTTCTTCGGGCCTGGACGACGGCGTAAGGTGTACTTCCAGGTCTTTTCCGTGAGGTTGCTCCAGTCGATGCTGCTTGGGTCAACGGGCGTAGCCTTAGCACCCCACCCTTTCACAACCTCCATATCGAGACGGTTGAGGGTGCCGTGCGGATCAGAAGCCAGCTTGTAGCGCAGCTCTTTGTCGATGATGCTGTAGGGTACATTCCAGTACGGCGCCAACACTACGAACTCCATCTTGTCGCTGAAGACCGGGGTAGCGTTAAGTGTCTTGCCCACAATCACGGGCATGCTGAAGGCTTCCTTACCTTCTTCTACCACGTGCAGGGTGTACTCAGGAATGTTTACCAACAGGTAATTGGGCTCAAACTTTTTAGGAATCCAACGCCACCGCTCCATGTTCAGCATGATCTGGTCGATGCGCTGAGAGACAGGAATATTGAGCAGGCGGAGGGTTTCCCCAGCCACTATACCGTCCGCTTTCAGGCCGTTCTGCTGCTGAAATTCCTTCACGGCAGCTACCAATTCCGGGCCGTATTGCTGGGCAGCTGGAGCCGGTGCAGCGGCGGGCTGACCGGGTTTATTGGCTACGACAACTGCCGGCGTAGCGGCCGGAGCCGGGGTTGCTTCCCGCCCGAGCAGACGGGTGCTCAGGGCTGCTACGGCCGGTGACGAAGCACCGGGCGTCAGGCGAGTACCCGCCGGAATAGTAGGCCAGCCACCGTTGCGTTGCATCTCCCGGTAGTCAGCTAGGGCTTTTTTAAGCCGGTCGTACTCGGGGTGCAAGGGCTCGAAATCGTAGTAACCGTAGATGCTTTCCCGCTCCCGGAGAATGGTCATCAGGGCCTTGTGCAGCTTGATTTTGTTCCGCTTTACCTTCCAGTCAATAGCCTTTACGGCGCGCGGGTCAACCGTACCCCGGTAGAAGTCGGACGCGTAATTGAAGTACGTCCCGGAAAGGGCTACATCAATTTCTTTTTCCAGCGCATTACGCTTGGTAGAATCAGACTGAGCCGCTTCCAGACTGGCAAAAAGCTTATCGAAGTCCTTGGTTTTGTAGTCTTTCGGATCGAGGCCCTCGTCGGCGGCTTTATTAATAACGGAAATCAGCGTCTTCGCCTGAGGCACGATTTCGTGGTTGCGGAACCACCCCAAGCGGAAATTCCGCTCCCGGTAGAACTTCTTAGCCCACTCAATTTGGTCCTTAAACTTAGGCTCGGCCGACATGTATTTCACAATGTACACGCTGTCGAGCGTGGGCTGAGCGCCCCCGGCCTTGGTTAGGCCGGCGGGTAACGCCTCCCGCAGCTGCGCCTTCTGGTCCTGGCTGCACGACACGGTAGACGTGAGCAGCAGCAGGCCCAGCAGCCAGCAGCAAACGGTAGTAAAAAAGGGACGATGCGTTTCGTTCATGCGAATAGTCAAGAGAAAATAGAACAGCACTGAAACATATTTCGCGCCAAGTCCGGCAGAAATTTGATTCAGGACGTTGTACTGGTTTCGACAGCGTTGAGTTGTCGGAACTGTCATTCTCCTGCTGCTGCAAGTTAACGCATTTACCCTGACTCCCGAACACTACAAAACGTAGAAATAACGGGCCCGCTTCCCTCTTCAGTGGTAGGCGAATCCTCAAGCTAGAGCGGCCGCCTTACGCCACCCGCTTTTTTAGTTTGGCTACTTTTGTGTTCTTCTTTTCCGCTACCCCTGTCGGTAGTACCTCCTATTCTCTATGCATACTTCCTTGCCTGCTGCCTCCTTCGTTCCCGATCCGCACAGTTACGCCCGCCCCGCGGAAGTCAGCGTGCATCACTTGGCGCTTGAGCTAACCGTAGACTTTGCCTCCCGCACGCTGGTGGGCGTTGCCACCTGGCAGCTCAGCAACCACCACGGCGCAACGGAGCTGGTGCTAGATGCGCGCGCCCTCCTTATCGAAGCCGTGCTGCTGGACGGCCCTACTGGCTCCCCAACTGTCTTTGCGCTCGGACCGGAAGACGCCGTGCTAGGCCAGGCCCTGCGCATTACGATTACCCCCGCTACAGCCGCCGTTACCATTCGCTACCGCACCACACCTGGGGCCGCGGCGCTGCAGTGGCTGACGCCGGAGCAGACCGCCGGCCGGCAGCAACCGTTCCTGTTTACCCAATCACAGGCCATTCTGGCTCGCACCTGGATTCCGTGCCAGGACTCGCCGGGGGTGCGCTTTACGTATGAAGCCCAGGTGCGGGTACCGGCCCACTTGCTTCCGCTGATGAGCGCCGAGAACCCCCAGCAGCGTGAGGCTAGTGGGGAATACAGCTTCCGAATGAGCCAGCCCATTCCGGCCTACCTCATGGCCTTGGCCGTCGGTGACGTGGAATTCCGGGCCCTGAGTCCGCGCACGGGCGTGTACGCGGAGCCAGCTACCCTGCCCGGAGCAGCCGAAGAGTTTGCCGATCTGGAAAACATGGTAGCCGCGGCCGAGGACCTGTACGGGCCCTACCGCTGGGACCGGTATGATTTGCTGGTACTGCCGCCCTCCTTTCCGTTCGGCGGCATGGAAAATCCGCGTCTAACATTTGTTACCCCCACCATTCTGGCAGGCGACCGAAGCCTGACCAGCTTGGTGGCCCACGAGTTGGCTCACTCCTGGAGCGGCAACCTCGTAACCAACGCCACCTGGAACGACTTCTGGCTGAACGAAGGCTTCACCGTTTACTTTGAGCGGCGCATCATGGAGAAGCTCTACGGCCGCCCCTACGCCGACATGCTGCAGGTGCTTGGCCACACGGCCCTGCTCCAGACCGTGCAGGAGCTGGGTGCCACCAGCCCCGATACCCACCTGCACCTAAACCTAGCCGGCCGGGACCCCGACGAAGGGCTCAATGAAATTGCCTACGAAAAAGGCGACTACCTCCTACTTACCCTCGAACAGCTGGTAGGCCGCGAAATTCTGGACTCCTTTATTAAGGACTACTTTGCCCGCCATAGCTTCCGCAGCATGGACACGGCTTCCTTTGTGAGCTACCTGCGCCAGGAGCTGCTAGACCGACATCCGGGGCTTGAAGAACAGATGCAGCTCGATGCTTGGATTAACGGCCCGGGCATTCCGGCGGTAGCCCCGCCGGTTTCAGCCAGCCGCTTCGAGGCCGTGGATGTGGCCCTCCGGCAGTGGCAAGCCGGCACGCTGGCCTCGGCTCTCACTACCTCCGCCTGGACCAGCCACGAGTGGGTACACTTCCTGCACGGCCTGCCTGCAAAGCTAACACCGGAGCAACTAACCGAGCTAGACGGCGCTTTTGGGTTTACGCACTCGGGCAATGCCGAAATTTTGGCGGCCTGGTTTCCGCTAACCATTGCGGCCGGATACGCGCCGGCTGAGGCGGCCCTGCATCAGTTCCTGACGCGGGTAGGCCGGCGTAAGTTTCTGGTGCCGCTGTACCGAGCCCTGCTGGCCACGCCCGGCGGCGCGGAGCGGGCCCGCCGCACCTACGCCGAAGCACGCGGCAACTACCACGCCGTAGCGACCAGCACGTTTGACGCCTTGCTGGGTAAGCCCGCCGAGTAACTACTGCGCTTTGGCCAGAACTACCCCAGCGTTATGCAGCCCTACCGTTATTTCGGGCGCGTAAATACTGGCCGTACCGGAACAAGCTGGGGCACCCCGGCGTTAGGGACCGTGGCCTGGTAGAGGTGGCTTGAACCTTGCTTGTAGTAGCCGGTTCTTTCCTAGTTGTGTTGATTAAGCTGATTTTCTGCATTGAAAAATTCCAAACCGCTCGGTAAGCTGATTGCCATTGGAGGCAACGAAGACAAAGGCACGTACCCAAACCCGCGCACAAAAAAGAAATACTACCTCAACTTCTTCGAGTTGGGTATTCTCAAACGAGTAATCCTGGAATCGGGCAAGGAAGACCCGCGCATCGAGGTCATAACTACCGCTTCCATGATTCCGGAGGAGGTAGCGCGCATTTACGTTTCCTCGTTTACTATGCTTAACTGCAACAACGTGGGCATTCTGGATATTCGCGTGCCGGAAGACGCGCTGTACCCGGAGTATGTGGAGCGGCTCAAGCAGGCGGATATTGTGATGTTTTCGGGGGCAACCAGTCGCGCCTGACGGATATTTTTGGGGGCACGGAATTTCTGGAAACCCTGCGGGAACGGTATTACAACCAGCCCAACTTTGTTATAGCCGGTACTTCGGCCGGGGCCATGGCCATGTCGAAAACCATGATTAAAGGCGGCAGCGTGCCAGATGCCCTTATGAAAGGTGCCGTGAAGATGGGCACGGGCCTGGGCCTGATCAACAACGTCGTCATTGACTCGCACTTTGTGAAGCGCGGCCGCTTTGGCCGCCTCATCGAGGCCGTGGCCCTCCACCCCAAGTTGATCGGCATTGGGTTGGGCGAGGATACGGGCGTGCTCATTACGGAAGGCAGCCAGATTGAAACCATCGGTTCCAACCTGGTCATCATCATGGATGGGCACAAGCTGGAGCACAACAACGCGGCGGCCGCCAAAAAGGGCGAGGCCATTTCTATTGAAAGCATGCTGCTGCACGTGTTGGTTAAGGGCAACGTCTATGACATCAGCCAACGCGAATTTTACCCTAATCTGAAGCTGCGCCAGCAAGCGGCTGAGTCGGTGCTTCTGACGGCGGGCCAGGATGCCAACGAGCCCGCTCCGGCGTTATAGGCTTTCTAGCTGCTACCTAAAATCAAAGAGGCTTCCCCTGGGGGAAGCCTCTTTGATTTTACTACCTCGGCGTGTCGGCGAGCAGCGCTACTCTAACACCCTAAAATTCGACTATGCCCGGCGGATTTCGTTTTTATTGGCTTACCGCCTGTGCATCAAGCTGATCTGAGGCAAAATCGACCGTGAATAGCGCGCCTACCTACTCCTTATATATATAGGCGCAAAACGACGGCCGTTGCTTACTTGTAAATAGCGACGAAAGGAGCAGTGTCGGCAGACGTTTGGCTGGCTCGGTACATGCCTTCCGAATTGAAAGGCAGGGCCACGTTGCCGGCCGCATCTACGGCCACCAGCCCACCTTCGCCCCCAATGGGCGCCAGCTTGTCGTGCACGACTATGCGGCAGGCCTCGGCCAGGCTCAAGCCGCGGTACTCCATCAGGCAGCTGATATCGTGGGCCACTACGGCGCGCAGAAAATACTCGCCATGACCGGTGCAGCTGATGGCGCAGGTGCGGTTATCAGCAAAGGTGCCGGCCCCGATGATGGGCGAGTCGCCGATGCGGGAATGCTGCTTATTGGTCATGCCCCGGTGCTGGTGGCGGCGGCCAGGTTGCCGTGCACGTCGCGGGCTACCGCCCCTACGGTGCCCATCTTCTTTTTGGGGTCTTCGTTCGGAAAGGCACTCGGCTCGGCTAGTGGGGCGGCAGTTTCCAGGGCTTGGCTGTGGTCGAGGCGCATGCGGCCTTCGGCCAGGGCTTCCTGCAGCTGGTCGTAGCGTTGCTGGGTGAAAAAGTATTCGGCGGGTTGGGTGGGTAGGCCATGTTGGCGGGCCAACTCGTCGGCGCCGGGGTAGCCCAGCAACACGTGCTCGGTTTTCTCCATCACCAGGCGCGCCGCCCGAATGGGGTTCTGGACGGTGCGCACGCCCGTTACGGCTCCGGCTGCGCGGGTGCGCCCATCCATAATAGCGGCGTCCATTTCGTGGTGACCTTCGTGCGTGAACACCGCGCCGCGGCCGGCATTAAACAAGGGGCAGTCTTCGAGGCTGCGCACGGTTAGCTCCACGGCTTCCAGGGCCGAGCCACCCTGCCGGAGCACGGCATAGCCAATGGCCAGGGCCTCGCCGAGGGCTTCGCGGTAGGCCTGCTCCTTTTCCGGGGTCATGGACAGGGGCGAAATGGTGCCGGCACCACCGTGCAGGGCCAAGGCGAAGGAAGTTGTCATAAAGCGAAAAAAATTAGCAGGTAGGCAAAAACGCAAGACAAAGGTAGGCAAGCATATGAGCTCAACCGGCCGGTAGTGACCCGAACGAACCGCGTTTTTTTTCGTAGGTTTGGTTTACTGTTTTCAACTCCCCAAACATATTCTTCTTATGGCTTACGAAGCTACCGGCCGCCTGCACGAGATTTTCGACGAACAGCAGGTGAGCGAGAAATTCCGCAAGCGCGAGTTCGTGCTGGAGGTCGTAGACGGCCAGTATCCCGAGCATATCAAGTTCCAGCTGGTACAGGACAAGACGGCTCTCATCGACTCCTACAAAGTAGGCGACGAGGTGAAAATTTCCTTTAACCTGCGGGGCCGTGGGTTCAACAAGAACGGTCAGATGCTGTATTTCACCAACCTCGAAGCCTGGCGCATTGAGGCGGGTGCCGGTGGCGGCGCTGCTCCCCAGGGCGGTGGCAACTACCAGCAGGCTGCTCCTCGCGCGGCGGCTCCGGCCCAAAACCAAAACCCGAACCTGCGCGCCTCGGCCGCCCCAATTGCCTCGGACGACGACAACGACCTACCCTTCTAGTTTGCTTGGAAGGCCCTGAGCTGCCTGGCAGTGTACGCAAAGCCGCTTCCGTAATCCGGGAGCGGCTTTTTGCTGGGCAATGGCGAGGATTTTATGGATAGCAGTTAAAGTAATCCGGGGGTGACTCCGTCAGGAGGTAGCCGGATAAGGCACCATTGCCGCCCGTTTTCTCGTACGTCTTTCCGGCGTCGCTTATCTTGTTCGTAGTTTGGTGATGCATCGGCTCCGGCCGCATCCGTTTTTTCGCTGTATGATTTCTTCTCTCCCGCTTTCTGGAAAAACGGCCCTTGTTACGGGCGCTACCAGCGGCATCGGCTTGGTAACGGCCCGGGAGCTGGCCCGGCAGGGTGCCCGCGTAATTCTGGTGGGCCGCGACGCCGACAAGGCCGCACGGGCCGTGGCTTCCATTCAGCTGGCGGCCGGCCCAGAAGTACCGGTGCACGTGAAGTGCTACGACCTGTCGTTGCTGCGCAATGTGCGCGCCCTGGCCGAGGAGCTGCAGCAGGAGATAAGCCAATTGGATATTCTGGTGAATAACGCGGGCATCATGCCCGGGCGGTTTGTTCTCACTGAGGAAGGCCACGAGCTAAGTTGGGCCACCAACCACCTCGCTCCGTATGCCCTGACTAACCTACTACTCCCACTGCTGGATGCCGCCGGCCAGGCCCGGGTAGTTACGGTATCGTCGGTGGCACACTGGGTAGGCGAGATTGAGCCCGACCGCGCCGTGCGCAACTCGCCCGACAAATACAGCTGGCTCACGGCCTACGCCGACTCCAAGCTGGCCAATATTTTATTCACCAACGAGCTGGCTCACCGCCTCGACCTGACGGGCATTACCGCTAACTGCCTACACCCGGGCATGGTAGATACCGGCCTGATCCGGCCGGGTACCTCCCCCGTCATGAAGGCGCTCTGGTGGACGGCCAAACCCCTGATGATTTCGCCGGAGCGCGGCGCGCAAACGACGCTATACTTGGCCACTTCTCCGGAGGTAGCGCGGGTAAGCGGGCGTTATTTTTCCGGCAGCCGGCCGGCCCGCACCTCGGAACGGGCCCAGAGCCGGGCCGAAGCTAGCCGCCTCTGGCGCATATCGGCGGAAGAAACCGGCATCGAGTGAAAACTGGAGGGCCGCTACTTTTCTCCTGATTCAGCGTTCTAAGCTAGTACCGTCGTTGCCGCTCTGGCCCGGCGCTAATAGGCACCATACATGACTGACTTACGGGAACTGATCCGGCAGGGCGAGGGCGAGCGGTTGGAATTTAAGAAGCGCACTACCCACCCCACCCGCATTGCCCGCACGCTGGCCTCATTGGCTAATACCCACGGCGGCCGGGTGCTGGTAGGCGTAGACGATGATGGCCGCATTGTGGGCGTGCGCGACGCGGAAGAGGAAATCTATCAGCTGCGCCAAGCTGCCCAGCATTACATTGATCCGCCGCTGGAGCTTCGGTTTAAGGAAGTTGAGGAGGACGACCGGGTGGTGCTGGTAGTAACGGTGGCTGAAAGCTCCCACAAACCCCACCGCGCCCAGGTAGCCGACGGCGACTGGCGGGCCTACGTGCGCGTGCGCGACGAAAGCGTACAAACCAGTCAGCTTACCGAAAAAGCGCTGGAGCGTACCGATACCGGACCGCGCTTTGAGCGCATTCCGCTGAATAAAGAAGAACTAGCCGTACTGGACTACCTGCAGAAAAACCCGCGCATCACGCTGGCGCAATACATGAAGCTGCTCAACATTGGGCAGCGCCGCGCCTACCGGACACTCATCAAGCTGACTTTGCACGGCTACATCAAGCACCACGACAAGCAGAAAGAGGCGTATTACACGCTGTAAGCCGGGCAGGCTCCAGCAAATCCCAGAGGTTGCCGTATAAGTCGGCGAATACCAGCACGTGCCCGTAAGCCTCCGTTGTCGGGGGCGCACAATAGTTACGCCCGCGGACAGCAGCTGCTGATAATCCCGCGCCAGGTTATCGGTATAAAGGAACAGCGCCACGCGGCCACCCGTCTGGTTGCCCACCCGAGCGGCTTGTTCGGGGCTAGTGGCGCGAGCCAGCAGCAGTTCGGCGCCACCAGCAGCACCGCGGGGCGCTACCCGCACCCAGCGTTTCCCGGACCCGAGGTCAGTATCCTCCAGAAGTTGAAAATTCAGCTTTTGGGTGTAGAAAGCAATGGCCTCGTCATAGTCGGCTACTACCATGGTAAGTAGCGCAATTTGCTGGTTTATACTCATCTCGGGGGCCGGTGCACTACCTAAAAACAGCCTGAGCAGTACACTACTCAGGCTGCTTGGCACTACTCCTGCTGACGCGCTTTCAAGGCTTTTTTTTCTTCCTTGGCGGCCTTTTTTTCCTTGGTGGTTTTAGCAGGCTCTTTCTTTTTTTCTTTGCGGGGTTCCTGGGCTTTGGCCATAATAGTAGGGATTTTGAAGAGGAAGGATTCTGGTACTCTAACGCGCCAGACCGAGCGGGTGTTGTAGCCGGCTAAAAGTACGTATTACTTCAGTAGCGGCAGGTAGCGCTCCTGTAGCAGGTGCAGATGGTGGGCTTCGTGGCCGGCCAGCATAAAGGCCAGCGCCCGCACACTCACCGGGGAAGCGCTGGCCGTACCCGTGCGCTCGTAGGCCTCAGCCGGAAACGACTCCAGCAAGCTCAGGGTAGCGGTACGCACGGCATCGTATTCCCGCAGAATATCCTCCAGCGGCCTCTCGTCGGCACCGGAGGCGGGCACGTAGGCGTCCTGGTCGAAGCCCGGCAGGGCTGTTGGTCGCCGCGGGCGATGCGCAGGGCCCGGTAGGCGAAGATGCGCTCCGTGTCCAGCACGTGCACCAGGCTTTCCTTAATGCTCCACTTGCCGGGCGCGTAGCGCAGGCGGGCCTGCTCGTCAGTGAGGCCGTGGAGTAGCTGCTGCAGGGTTGCGGGCTGCTCGCGCAGCTGCTGCAACGGGCTGTGGCCTTCCGGAACGAGGCGGATGTAAGTAGCGTAGTACGGCGCGTACTGGTCGGCGCCGGGGCGGGTAGTAAGGTGGCTCATGAGGCGAAACTACGGGAATAGCGTCATTTTCAAGCCTCTGATTTCTCTAGCTCTTTACCAAACATGGCGCAACGATCAGGCCATCACGGGGCTATTTCTGGGGCACGGCAGCTAGTTACCGGCTCCAAACAACCCCAACCGACAACGCGCAACAACCCCGTAGCGTAGAGTAGGCATTTGCTTCATCACTCCCATCCTATGGCCTCTCTCCTAGACAAAGGTTTTTCGATTTCCAAAAACGCCCTGTTCAGTGTCTTTCTGAACCGCGCCGGCAAGCTCCTGGGCCGCCCGTTCAAAGTAGTTATGGTACTGAACGAGGTAGCCAACAAGCTGGCCAGCAAAGAAAGCAAGGACAGCAAATTCAAGCAGCTTTTTGACGTAGGCTACACCGTGGTGCGCTTGGTGCGTAACTACGTAAGCGGCAGCTACCGCCAAATCGAAACTGGCACCATTGTGTCGGCCTTGGGCGTACTGCTCTACACCCTGTCCCCCGTTGATCTGGTGCCTGATTTCGTACCCGTGGTAGGTTTCCTCGACGACTTGGCTTTGCTGAGCTGGTTCGTGGAGAAGTTCCAGGGTGAAATTGTCCGGTTCCGGGAGTGGGAGCAAACCAATGCTGCCGAAGAAACCGATGACATTCCGGCTGCTTCGGCCAAGCCCGTGTACGCCGCGTCCAATACCAACGCCGAAAATGCACCGGCCGTAGCCGAAATGGGTCACTCCTAGCCTGAGTTTCCTACCGCGCCGTACTTCTAATAGCACTACTACCGCTTCTTGGGCGGTGGTAGTGCTTTTTTGCGTGTGCAGAAGCTGGCTGGCTGGCCTCGCCACGCCGTGCCTGCCGCCGGTTCGCTATTTTTGCTTCATCTTTTTCGCTGACCACCCAGCAGCACAATCACTTATTGTATGCGCGTACGTTTCCGGCTGGCTCTGCTGGCCCTCACGCTCCTTTCCTGCCTGCCCCGGCCCGCGCCGACGAAGGCATGTGGCTGCCTCTGCTGCTTAAGCAGCTCAACGAGGCCAACATGCAGAAAAAAGGCCTCAAGCTCACCGCCGAGCAGATTTATTCCATCAATCAGGGTAGCCTTAAAGACGCCGTCGTGCAGTTTGGCGGCGGCTGCACCGGCGAAATTATCTCAGACCAAGGCCTGCTGCTCACCAACCACCACTGCGGTTACAGCCAGATCCAGAGCCACTCCTCCGTCGAGAAAGACTACCTCACCAAGGGCTATTGGGCCATGAGTCGGGACCAGGAACTGCCCAATCCCGGCCTCACGGCTACCTTCATTGTGCGCATGGAAGACGTGACCAGCCAGGTGTTGGCCGGCGTACCGACCACGGGCATTGTGGAGGCCGAGCGCGAGAAGCTGGTGCAGGTAAACAGCCAGCGCGTGGCCCAGGCTGCCGTGCAAGGCACGCACTATCAGGCCTTTGTGCGCCCCATGTTCAATGGCAATGAGTACTACCTCTTTCTGACGGAGGTGTTCCAGGACATCCGGCTGGTAGGCGCGCCGCCGAGCAGCATCGGCAAGTTTGGGGGCGACACCGACAACTGGGCCTGGCCCCGCCACACCGGCGACTTCAGCATCTTCCGCATCTACGCCGGCCCCGACAACAAACCCGCGCCCTACTCCCCCGACAACAAGCCCTTTAAGCCCCGCCACCACTTGCCCATTTCCCTGGGCGGCGTGCAGCCCGGCGACTTTACCCTGGTGTTCGGCTTTCCCGGTCGCACCAATGAGTACCTGACCTCCTGGGGCGTGGATGAAGTGTACTCGCTGTCGAACCCTGCCAAAATTAAGGTGCGCGACGCCAAGCTGCGGGTGCTGGACGCCGACATGAAAGCTTCCGATAAGGTACGCATTCAGTACGCCGCCAAGTACGCCAGCATTGCCAACTACTGGAAAAAGTGGATTGGCGAAACCCGCGGCCTCAAAAAGCTCGACGCCGTGCGCGTGAAGCAGCAGCAAGAAGCCCAGTTCCAGAAGTGGGCCGAAAGCGGCGACGCTGCCCGCCGCGCGGCCTTTGCCGGATTGCTCCCGGAGCTGCAAAAGAACTACACCACCGCCCGCGACTATACCCTGGCCCGCGACTACGTCACGGAAGCTGCCCTGGGCGTGGAGCTGGTGAGCTACGCCAACAGCCTACTACCCCTGCTGGAGCTGGCCGACAAGAAAGCCCCAACTGAGGAGCTGGCTGCCGCCGCCGAGAAAGCCAAGAAAGGCTCCGTGGGCTTCTTCCGCAACTACAGCGCCCCCACCGACCAGAAGGTAGCCGCGGCCCTGTTCCCCTCTACGCCAACGGCACCCCAGCCGCCCTGCTGCCCGCCTACGTGAAGAATCTGCAGAAGCAGTACGCTACCACCGGCTGGCCGGCTTACGCGGCCCAACTCTACGGCAAGTCACGCCTGACAACGCAGGAATCGGCTTATGTGGTGCTGGATGAGGTAGCGAAAGGCAACGTAACCAACCTACGCCAAGACCCCGCCGTGCAGTTGGCCCAGGCCATCGTGACGACGTATCGCCAGCAGGTACTGCCTACCTACACCGCCGCCACCGACAACATTGCCCTGCTTCAGCGCACCTACGTGGCCGGCCTGCGCCTGCAGCAGCCGGAGCGCAAGTTCTACCCCGATGCCAACTCCACCCTGCGCGTGGCCTACGGGCAGGTAGCTGGCTACCAGCCCGCCGATGGTACGAAGTACGACTTCTACACCACCCTCGACGGCATCATGGAAAAAGCCGACCCCACCAACCCTGACTTTGAAGTGCCCGCTCGCCTTGCCGAGCTGTACAAAAACAAGGATTTCGGCCCCTACGCCTACAAAGGCACCGTGCCCGTGGCCTTCATTGCCACCAACCACACCACCGGCGGCAACTCCGGCTCGCCCGTCATCAACGGCCGCGGGAGCTAATCGGCACCAACTTCGACCGCAACTGGGAAGGCACCATGTCTGACATCATGTTTGACCCCGACCGGGTGCGCAACATCACCCTCGATGTGCGCTACATGCTCTTCGTAGTCGATAAATACGCCGGCGCCGGCCACCTCGTCAAGGAAATGACCCTGGTGGGCGGCCCTGGCAGTGAAGCCGCTACCCCGACAACGGCAAGAAGCTGGAGAAGATCAAAGTGAAGCGCAAGCCAGCCAAGGAGAAAGCTTAAGATGCTGTTGCCATACAAGAATGCCCGCCGAGAAGCCTATCTTCCGGCGGGCATTCCTGTTTTTATACGGCTATATGAGCCTTATCTCATCGTACTCAGACTTAAAGCAAATCAGTCGGAGGCTTTTAGAGTCGAATAGCTCTATAACCTGTCTGTATTCTCATTCCCAGCTACATCTTCGCTGGACACCTCCCACACCAGAGCAAGAAAGGATGACTAGGTTAATGAGCAGACTACTTGTTGGTATATGGGTGGTGATAGGCGTTTATCAAGCATACTATATACTATTAATTGCGCTAGCCTTAATAGGGTTGGTGTGGTGGCTTAGAAAGCGTCGTGGTACAGTTGATATGTATGAACTACGCTTACAAAATGATATACAGGTTGATACTACAACTAAACAGATCCTGCTTCAAAACATTAACATGATATATCGTGAACGGGTCGCTCAGGAGAAGCGGGTATTGTTTAGCGAAGTAGAGGGAGTACATGTCCAATCTTCAGGATACGCTGGCATTTTATACCTGAACTTAACTGATAAGACGAAGCTGTTCCTGCTTGAAATAGAAGCAGAAAATATAGCTCAGCATATAGCCCAGGTCTTACGGAAAGTACTTGGGTTACCACAGCCGGCGCGGAAATCTTGGTGGCCCTTTTGAGAAGGCAGCAATAGCTTGAGCTATACCATTATTGCAATTTCTTCTATTAACGATGAAAACAATCTCCGCTGCTTTATTCCTCCTTGCCTTCTTAACATTTCCTGGTTTTGGGCAGAAACTAATTGGAGCCGGCGGCTATACCCGCGTCGGCGAGAAGTCATTTACTGACGCTCCTGCCGCAGGGATGCACGTTGTACTACCGCTGGGCCGCCGGTTGGTAGTTGGTATCGGGTCCACTGTTGCCCGCAACCGCCAACCTTATCAGGAGTTTGTTCCCGATTTTGACTTTACGGGCGGCGGGCGCACCATCACAGAGTATCATAATTTCCTGTACTCCATTCAGGTTGTTGTGGCCCCCGATTGAAGCTGGTACCACGGCTTGAAGCCGTGCTAGGACCAAGTGCTGGCCTATACGTGGTAGGCTCCCGCGAGCGGACCGATGAAATACGGGCAGGCTTTGGGCTATGGTCAGGGCTGACGTACCAGCAGCTATGGGGCAGCCGATTTAACTTAGAAGCTCTGTTTCATCCTCGAATTTTGCGGCCAAACCTGCCGGTTGAAGACGCCAATTTTCGATTTGACGGTCAGCATCTGTTTGTCTGGGATGCTCAAATAGGTATTTCCTATAATCTGCGGAAGCAACCGTAGCTTTAAACGCCTCTCGCTTCTTTCCCCGCCCATCCCGTGCGCCTACCTCTCTTCACCAGCCTGTTCTTATTGGGCCTGACCTCCCTAGCCCAAACCGTAGCGCCTCCTACTCCCGCGCTGCTAATTCGCCCTGCGGCCGTTTTCGACGGAGAAACGTTGCACCCCGGCTGGGCCGTACTGACGGAAGGTTCCACCATTAAAGCCGTAGGGCCGGCCGCCCAGCTCACGGCCCCGGCTGGCGCCCGCATTCTGGAGTTGCCGGGCCTGACCTTACTGCCGGGCCTCATTGAGGGCCACAGTCACCTGCTGCTCCACCCCTACAACGAAACTAGTTGGAACGACCAGGTGCTTCAAGAATCGGAGGCGCTACGGGTGGCCCGCGCTACGGCCC
This sequence comes from Hymenobacter sp. 5516J-16, assembly GCF_022919335.1. Taxonomy (NCBI): domain Bacteria; kingdom Pseudomonadati; phylum Bacteroidota; class Cytophagia; order Cytophagales; family Hymenobacteraceae; genus Hymenobacter; species Hymenobacter sp. 5516J-16. Next base: position 351,731 of record NZ_CP095058.1, read on the forward strand.
ATGCCCACCGGACGCTGGAAGCCGGCTTTACTACCGTCCGAGACCTGGGCAGCGAGGGCGCCGGCTACGCCGATGTGGGCCTCAAGCAAGCCATTGACCGGGGCCTGATTCCGGGGCCGCGCATGGTGGTGGCCACCCGGGCGCTGGTAGCAACGGGCTCCTACGGCCCCAAGCTGCTCTCAGGCTTCGACGTACCCCAGGGCGCCCAAGAGGCCGACGGCGTGGATGGCATCATCCGGGCGGTGCGCGAGCAGATCGGCAAAGGAGCCGATGTAATTAAGGTGTACGCCGACTACCGCTGGGGCCCCAACGAGCCCAGCCGCCCCACTTTCTCCCAAGACGAGCTAAACCTGATTGTGCAGACGGCCCGCAGCGCCGGCCGCCCCGTAGTAGCTCACGCCAGTACGCCCGAGGGCATGCGCCGCGCCACCCTGGCCGGGGTGCAAACCATTGAGCACGGCGACGCCGGCACACCCGAAATCTTCAAGCTGATGAAGCAACGCGGGGTAGCGCTCTGCCCCACCGTAGCCGCCGGCGACGCTACCTCCCAGTACCGCGGCTGGCGCAAAGGCCAGGACCCCGAGCCGGAACGCATCCAGCAGAAAAAGCAAACCGTAAAAGCCGCCCTGCAAAGTGGCGTCGACCTGGCCTACGGCGGCGACGTCGGCGTATTCGCCCACGGCGACAACGTACGTGAGGCCGAGTTGCTGGTGCAGGAATATGGCTTCACTACCCTGCAAACTCTGCGCGGCTTCACGGCTGGCAACGCCCGCATTTTCCAGCTCCCCGACCGGGGCCGCATCCAGCCCGGCCTCCTCGCCGATCTGGTGGCCGTAGCTGGCGACCCCACCAAAGACATCAAGGCCCTGCGGCAAGTGCGGCTGGTAATAAAAGGTGGGGCGGTAGTAAAGGAATAAGCCCAAACCGCGTCATTCGAGCGGCGCAAGGAATCTAGCTCAAGTCATAAGAATGGCTGCTCCAGATTCTTCGCGCCGCTCGAATGGCGCGGTTTATTCCCTACCCCGGCCGCTCAATACCTAGCTTCTGCAGCTGCTGGGCGTACTTATCGTATATCACCTGCAAATCCTGGCCGTGCTTGCTGGCATCGACGCCGATGCTGACGTTGCTGGTGTGGAAGCGGTGCAAGTGACTGAGGTGCGGACAGATAACAGGCTGCTGCCCAGCCAGCAGGAAGCGCACGTACAGGTCCAGGTCTTCGGCCATTTCAATCTGCTCGTCGTAGCCGCCTACTTCCTCAAACAGGGCCCGACTGTAGCACACGTTACCCTGAATGAAGTGCTCGGCCCGGAAAATGGCGCGCAGCATATCCGTTGGCGAATCAAATTTCCAGGCGTAATAATCCTCATTGGGCAGGTAGCGCCGGTCTTGGTCTACGCGCAGGAAGTCGGCTACCAGCCAGGGGCGGCCGGGGTGCTGCTGAATCTGGTCGGCGTAGTGGAACAGCGCGCGTTGCAGCAGAATATCGTCGTCGTCGAGGGGCACAATCCAGCTGTCCGTGGGCGCATCTTCGCGGATCAGCAGGTTGCGGGCGGGGCCGGGTAGCAGCTTGCGGGCCTGGGGCCGGACCCGGAGCGGAACGCCGTCCTGAGCGGCAGCCTCGCGCAGCCACTCGGCCGTGGCATCGGTGCTGGCGTTTTCACATACCAGGTGCTCAACAGAAAAATCCAGGGGCGCCGAAACGGAGGCACGGACGCTGGCTACCGCCTCGGGCAGAAAGTCGCGGCGGTTGTGGGTCGGGGTGATGACGGAGAAATGCATGCTTCCTATTCTGGTTCAGGTCGAAAAAAGTTACAGCCGCCGCTGCCTCGTCAACCTTCGCGGTGCGAGTGGCGTTATGGCCGTGTCTGCTGCTTGATTCATGGCCAAATTCGTTGTCACGCTCCGCCTACCCGATTTTTTCGATGAGGATTTCATTGCCCTCATCCCGCGCCACCGCGCCTTTATCAACCAATTGATCGAGGAGAATATTGTGGAGTCCTACGCCATCAGCGCCGACCGCACCCGCGGTTGGGTAACCATGAACGGCCAAAACGCGGCTACCGTCCGGGCCGTGGTGGAGCGCTTTCCCCTGTACCAGTTTCTGCGTGAAATTGAAATCGACGAGTTATTTGTCTTCGATAGCACCGCCAGCCGCTTTCCCCGCATCAGCCTGAATTAAGTGATTGAGTGAGGTGCCACACTGTCCTCCTGGAGAGCGGCGCGACGCCATCCGTTCTAACCAACGTGCTACCTCGCCAGATGTGACCAGCTCTTACCTCTACTGCGGAAGTAAGGGCATCTGTTGCTAGGCTTATCACAAAGGAGCGGAAGGAGGGCCTCGTCGTAGGGCCTCGCTAGGGCACCTTGTGGACGCACTTACCTTATGCACGCATCTAATTACCAACTCACTCAGTTACCTCTTCTTATCTCCTATTTCTTCCGGCTTGATTTCTGCTAACCGGCTTGTACCTTTCTATTTGATTCCCACTTTACTTTCTGCATGATTCGTTTTTTCCGACTTTTCACGGTTGCCGGGCTGGCCCTCAGCAGCATGGCCGCCATACCCGCCGATACCAAGCTTACTACCGAGCAACTGATTTCCCGCCTCACCGCGGCCATCGAAAACCTGAAAACCCTGCGCTGCAATGTGCGCGCCCAGGAGCGGATTGACGGAAGCTACCAGCAGGCTCGCACGAGCATGAAAATGGCCTTCAAGCCCTACAAGGTGTATTTGCGCAACCAGAAGGGCATTGAGGTTTTGTACGTAACGGGTCAAAACGATGGCGACGCCTGGGTTTACCCCAACAGCTTCCCCTACGTCACGGTCAGCCTCGATCCGCTGGGCAGCATGATGCGTAAAACGCAACACCACAGCGTATTGGATGCCGGCTACGGTACCATTGCCGAGCTATTGCGCGGCTCCAGCCAGCGCGCCGACCACAGCTTCGAGAAAAGCTTCCGCTACGCCGGCGACACCACCGTGCAGGGCCGCCCCGCCCACATCCTGCGCGCCGACTACCCCAGTTCCGCTACGTAACCTACAAGCCCGCCAAAGCTGAAACCGTTGCCTCCATTGCCGACCGGTTTGGCTGCGGCGAGTATCGGATTCTGGAGCGCAACGGCCTTACGCCCGGAGCCACCGTGCCAGCTGGCCGCGCCCTGCAGGTGCCCAATGCCTACGGTCGCCGCGTCATCATTGCCGTGGACCAGAAGCTGACCCTACCCCTCGTGATTCAGGTGAACGACGACAAAGGCCTGTTCGAGAAGTTCGAGTTCAACGACATCGTAGCCAACCAGCCCATACCTGCCCAGGAGTTCACCAAGGATTTTAAAGGGTACAAACTGTAATCACGGCTTGAGACGGATTTTTCGGCTTACACGGATTCCGGTTCTGCTTTCCTTCCGGCTATCTGTTGTCTCACGAAAATAGAAAAGACGCTCCCTAACGGGAGCGTCTTTTTTGTTGAACCGCTGACTAACTCAAAAGCAGAACCGGAATCCGTGTAAGCTGAAAAATCCGTCTCAAGCTGTGATTTAGCGGCGCATAGTTTTTTCGATGTGGTCCCACATATCGGGCGTTAGGAGCTCGAGCTTGTTGAACTCGCCGGCGCCGTTCAGCCATTCGCCTCCGTCGAGGGTTACTACCTCCCCATTCATGTAGGCGGAAAAGTCGGACACCAAGTAGGCGGCTAGGTTGGCCAGTTCCTGGTGGTTACCTACCCGCTTGAGGGGCACCGAGGCGGCGGGGTCGAGCTTGGAGGCCAAGGGTTCGGGGAATAGGCGGCTCCAGGCGCCTTCCGTAGGGAAGGGACCGGGGGCAATGGCATTGGAGCGGATGCCGTACTTGGCCCATTCCACGGCCAGGGAGCGAGTCAGGGCCAGCACGCCGGCCTTAGCCGCGGCCGAGGGCACCACGAAGGCTGAGCCGACGGAAGCGTACGTTGTGACGATATTGAGGATGGTACCCGACTTCTTTTCAGCAATCCAGCGCTTGCCAAAAGCCAGCGTGCAGTTGTACGAGCCCTTCAGCACGATGTCCACAATGACGTCGAAGGCCTTATGGCTCAGGCGCTCCGTGGGGCTGATGAAGTTACCGGCGGCGTTGTTGAGTAGCACGTCTACCCCGCCAAACGTGTCAATGGTTTTCTGCAGCAAGGCCTCAACCTCGTCGTACTTGCGCACGTCGCACTGCACGGCCAGCACGCCCTGGTTGCCGGTTTGCTCGCGCAGTTCCGCGGCGGTTTTCTCCAGCACGTCCAGCTTGCGGGAGCTAATTACTACGTTGGCGCCGAGCTGCAGGAAGTAAGTGGTCATGGCGCGGCCGAGGCCGGTGCCACCGCCCGTCACGACGATGGTTTTACCCTGCAGGGCGTTGTCGCGGAGCATGGGCTGGGCGTAAGGGTGCGTAGCAGACATGAGAATGGAAACTGGTGGGAATGATGAGTAAAAAGTAGTAGATGAGCCCGCAGGCTACCGGGCGCAAGAACGGTAATTCTGCAGTGGCTTCGTGCCGCTACGGTTGTGGCGGCCCGGCGTGCTCTCCCAGAACCTGGCGCCGCCAGGGCCCAAACTGGTGCTGCCCTCGTCCCGAAATAGCCCTTTACTCAGCCTTGCCCACGAAAGATTTTTTGCCACCTTTACCCCGCATGATTGACACTATTCCTTCCGTTTCGCCTCCCACCGTAGCCGTTCTGGGCTGTGGCTGGCTGGGTTTACCCCTGGCGCAGGCCCTGGTGGCGTTGGGTTACCGTGTGCATGGCTCTACTACTACCCCGGGCCAGCTGCTTACCCTGCGCGACGCCGGAATCCGGCCATTTCTGCTCCGGCTGGCGCCCATTCTCTCCGCTACCGATGCCGATACGCTACGGGCCCAACTGCAGGACGCCGATGTGCTGGTGCTAAACGTGCCGCCGACCCGCGGAGCGGGCTCTGCGGAGGCCTACCCGGCCCTGCTGCGCCCCGTAGCCGAAGCAGCCGCCCAGGCTGGCGTCCGCCACGTGCTGCTGGTAAGCTCCACGGGCGTGTATGCCGACGAACCCCGCCTGATGCGGGAGCCCGACGCCCAGGCTGCCCCCACGGCCACGGCCCCTCTGCTCCAGGCTGAAGCCCTGTTCCAGGGGCCCCACCACACGGTAGTGCGCCTGGCTGGCTTAATGGGGCCGGGACGCGCGCCGGGCCGGTTTCTGGCGGGCCGGGCGGGTGTGCCCCACGGCGAAGCGCCCGTTAATCTGATTCACTTGCAGGATTGCATTAGCCTACTTAGCCGCATCATTGAGCAAGAGCTGTGGGGGTACACGTTCAATGCCAGCGCGGCTACCCACCCTACCCGCCGCACGTTTTATACGGCCGCCGCTACCCGCCTTGGGTTGCAGCCGCCCACATTTCTGGAAGAATCTTCGGGGGTAAACAAATCGATTCTTCCCTGATTCGAGAGCTGACCGGTTACCAGTTCCGCCACGAGGATGTGGTAGCTGCTCTGGAATATTGCTGATGTTGATGGGGCCTGGGTCTTCGCTCCCAACTGCCTAGGCCGTATCTTTGCACCGTGAATGTAGCGAAGCGTACAGTGGCCGTGCTAGGGGCGGAGCAGCCGGTTTTTTTGGCGCCATTGCCTGTGCCGAGGCCAACCCCAGCCTGCGGGTAGTGCTGATTGAAAAAACCTCCAAACTGCTCAGCAAGGTCCGAATTTCGGGTGGGGGGCGCTGCAACGTGACCCACGCCGCCGACACGGCTGCCCAACTGGTGCAGCACTACCCCCGCGGGGCCAAACAACTCAAAGAGGCCTTTAAGCAGTTCGGAGCCCTGGATACGGTCCGCTGGTTTGAACGGCGCGGCGTGCGTCTCAAAACCGAGCCCGATGGCCGCATGTTTCCCGCCACCGACTCATCGGAAACCATTGCCCAGTGCCTGCTGGAAGCGGCCCGGCGGGCCGGGGTCGAAATACTCCTGCAAACTACCGCCGAGCGTATTACGCAGTTGTCCGCGGGCGGCTTCGAGCTAACGCTGACTGGGGCTCATGCCCAAACGCTTCCCGTGATGCGGCTGCTGGTTGCTACTGGCGGCGCCCCCAAAGCTGAGCAGTATGAGTGGCTGCGGCAACTGGGCCACACGGTGCAGGAACCGGTGCCCAGCTTGTTTACCTTCAACGTGCCCAACTCCCCGCTGCGCGAGCTGCCGGGCGTGAGCGTGCCCCGGGCCCGGGTGCGCGTGAGCGGCGAAAAGCTGGAATATGAAGGCCCGGTGCTGGTTACGCACTGGGGCGTGAGTGGGCCGGCTGTACTCAAGCTTTCGGCCTGGGGCGCCCGCCGCCTGCACGAGCTGCAGTACCAAAGTACCACCCTTATTAACTGGATTCCCGACCACACGGAGGATACGCTGCGCCAGTACTTGGTAGAGTTTCGGGAGCTGCACGGCAAGAAGATAGTAGCGAGCAACCCCTTGTTCGGCCTACCCCAACGCTTGTGGCGCACACTCACGGAGCAGGCTGGTGTGGGCCCGGAAACCCGCTGGAACGAGCTGCCTGCCAAACTCCAGAACCGCCTCATTGAGGGCCTGCTCCGCACGGCCCTACCCGTGCGCGGCAAAACCACCTACAAAGACGAGTTCGTCACCTGCGGAGGCATCACGCTGGGCGAAATCAACATGCAAACCATGGAAAGTCGCCGCGTACCCGGACTGCACTTTGCCGGCGAAGTACTTGACATTGATGGCATTACTGGCGGCTTCAATTTTCAGGCGGCTTGGACTACCGGCTACCTGGCCGGGCGGGCTATGAGCATCCTGTAGTCAGCACACACTTAGTACTGACATTCACCTAGATTGTGCTTTTACTAGCGAAGCAAAGGGGGTGAGCTACTTCCTAGTGGCACGCTCATGTTATTAGAACAGCTATACTAGCTGTCGTTAGCTACTCTACTAAGGGGGTGTGCTTTGCTGACCGCCGTATCTGGTTGCGCTTGGCCCCCACCTACTTATTCGGCAGCGTAAGGTTGGAGGCTGCTCGGCTCATTTTAGTACTTATTGCAACTTGATTTGGGTTCTATCAGTAAAGAAAGGCACAACTATCTTTCCCAACACCCAAATCTACTCTCCTCATGGACGCTAAAACCCTTCAAGCCGGACTCAATGAACTTCTGGAAACCCTAAAAGACGGTCAGCGCGGTTATGCTGAAGCTATGACCGACGTGGAAGACGCTGATCTGAAGCAGATTTTCAAGAAATATGCTGCTCAGCGCTCCGAGTACATTACGGAGTTAGAAGACCAGATGCACAAGCTGAACCTGCATCCGGAAGAGGAATCATCTATTACGGGTACCGTACACCGGGCCTTCATTAACCTGAAGGGCTTGATAACCGGCAAAGACCGCCACAGCATTCTAGCTGAGTGTGAGCGGGGCGAAGACTACGCCAAAAAAGCCTACGAAACAGCCCAGAAGCTGCAGGGAATCCCCAGTGAATTGCAGGCCCTTATTGCCAAGCAAGCAGCCGGCGTAACCCAAGGCCACGACGAGATGCGCGCCCTTCGCGACTCGTCAAAATAGTACAAGCATAGGCTCGGGTAGCGTATAGCACGCTGCTACACAGTCTACCTAATCGTCTACCCAAGCACCAAACAAAAAGGCCACTCAGTAGAGTGGCCTTTTTGTTTATCATGGTTTCGCTACTAGTGTGTAACGGCTAGCTAAGCTCGACTATTCGTCGAAGCCGCCGTTGTCACGCTTGCCCTTGTAGCCGCCGCCGTAGCTGCCGCCACCCCGGTTGCCACCGTAAGAGCCACCCTCCCGACGGTCGCCGCCGTAAGAGCCGCCGCCCCGGTTGCCCCCGTAGGAACCACCGCTCCGGTTGCCACCGAAACCGCCTTCCCGACGCTCGCCGCCGCCGTAGGAGCCGCCGCCGCGATTGCCACCATAGCTGCCGCCGCCCCGGTTACCACCGAAGCCGCCCTCCCGACGCTCACCGCCGCCGAAGCCACCCGGGCCCCGACGAGGACGCTCGCCACCGAAGCCGCCGCGGTTGCCGCCCTCTTGCTGGGCATCGCCTTCTTGACGGGGGGTAGCAATGTTGAAGGCTACCGGCCGGCCCTGAATGGTGCTGCGACCCAACTGGGTTACAACTTCTTCCACGAACTCATTCGGTACTTCTACGAAGCTGAACTTATCGTACAGCGCAATGTCGCCTACCTTACCGGCCGTGAGGCTAGTATTTTCAGCAATCAGGTCTACGATGTCGCGGGGGTGCAGGCGGTCCTTTTTGCCCATCGTGACGAACAGGCGCGTGAAGCCGGGGCGGGCTGCACCCTGGGTGCGGCTAGCGTCAAGGCTTTCCTGAGCCCGCTTGTCCTCTTTCATCGTCATTTTCAGCAGGGCCGCGGCCACGTCCAAGGACGTTACGCCGTCCTCCTGATCCTGGTCGATAAGGCGCTGCACGCGGGCAATGTACTTATCCAGGTTACCCTTGTCAATGACCTCCTTAATGGAGTTGAGCATCAGGGTAGTTTTCACCTCCGACACATCTTCAAACGAAGGCACACGTTCCTGCTTGATGGTGGCCTTGGTGAAGCGCATGATGTCGCGCAGCTTGTAGATGTCGCGGCCGCTCACGAAAGTGAAGGCCTTGCCTTGCTTACCAGCGCGGCCGGTGCGGCCGATGCGGTGCACGTAGTATTCCTCGTCGGCGGGCAGGTCGTAGTTTACCACTACCTCCACGTTGTCCACGTCGATGCCGCGGGCAGCTACGTCGGTGGCCACGAGGATTTCCAGGGTGCCTTTGCGGAATTTGTCCAGGGTGTTCTGGCGCTGCTGCTGGCCCATGTCACCGTGCAAACCTTCGGCGAAGTAGCCTTTAGCTTGCAAGTCGCCCACAATCTCGTCCACCATGCGCTTCGTGTTCGCGAAGACGATGCCCGACTTAATGTTGTACATGTCGATCAGACGGGTCAGTACGTCCTTTTTCTGGGGGCCGCGCACTTCAAAGTAGCTCTGCTCAATGTTGGTAACCGTCATTTCCTGATGGTTCACCTTCACGATCTGCGGCTCCGTTTGGTAGCGCTTGGTCATCTCCATGATGGGCTTGCTCATGGTAGCCGAGAAAAACACCGTCTGGCGCTGCTCGGGCATCTTCTTGAGCACCGTCTCGATGTCGTCGCGGAAGCCCATGTCCAGCATCTCATCAGCCTCATCGAGGATGATCATCTTGCAGTTGTCCAATTTCAGGGTGCCCCGCTCAATGTGGTCCATAACGCGGCCAGGGGTACCAATGACGATCTGCACGCCGCGCTCCAGGGCGCGGAACTGCCGGTCGTAGCTGGAGCCGCCGTAAATTGGTACTACGGCCAGACCACGCTTATACTTGCCCAGCTTCTGGATTTCGCCGGAAACCTGCACAGCCAGTTCGCGGGTAGGGCACAGAACCAGGGCCTGCACTTCGCGGGAGTCCGTGTCAATCAGCTCAATGGCGGGGATGGAGAAGGCAGCGGTTTTACCGGTACCGGTCTGGGCCTGCCCAATTACGTCGCGGCCAGCGAGCAGCACGGGAATAGCGCCCGCCTGAATGGGCGAAGCTTCCTCGTACCCTACCTCGGTAATGGCACGCTGCATTTCTTCAGAGAGGGTCAGCTCACTGAATTTCATTTTTTCCTTTTCGTTTTCCATGTCTGTGTTGATGGAGTGGAGACTGTAGCTCTGAAAACAGCGGATTCAGCGACGCTCTTCTCTCCCACTCAACACAACGACAAGTGACGGAAGCAACGGACGGAAGACAAAGCCGGCCCAACAGGTTTCTTAAAGGCAGCTCACAAGCTGCGCGGAACGTGGCCGTTCTCAAATGCGGGTGCAAAGATACGCAGAAATAATGAAAATAGCATTCTTGCTCTAGCTATTGTCTGCAGGCTTATGCCCTCACGGCAACCCACATGGGCCAGGGCGTGGAGCCGCGGCGGGTGGGCACAAAAAAAGCAGGCTCGTCAGGAGCCTGCTTTTTTAAAGCTATCCGAGAAGGATAAAGGACTACGCCAGTTTCACTTTCACGGCGTTCGGGCCTTTGCGGCCTTGAGCAATTTCAAATTCCACTTTGTCTTTGTCGCGGATTTCGTCGATGCACTCGGTTACGTGCACGAATACGTCCTCGCCGGTTTCGTCAACTTTGATAAAGCCGAAACCTTTGGTTTCGTTGAAGAATTTTACAGTTCCTGTCTGCATGGTACTGGTGATGATGGATGTTTTTTTCGGAAAGCGCACTCAACTCTGCTTTCCCTCCCGGATGGAAGTACTCAACAGGACGGTGAAACCGCGTTTTCTTAATGTGCTCAAATATACACGGATATTTTAGATGTGGAATACCTCATATGCATACACTACAAAGAATCTGCGCCAAGCTCAACCACTACCTATTCTTAACAACATTCTGTTTTTCAGATAATTAATACCAATTACTACCCCAAATTCTCTTGTTGAATTTATTGCAACCTTCTGCCAGCGCGGGGCTGATTGCTCCCTGCGGTGGTACCTTTACGCTCATGGAAACACCCGAGACGCCCGCTTTTCGCTTCTCCCGCCTCCTGACGGTTCAGCCCGCGGACATCGACGAGCTAAACCACGCTAACAATGTGCAGTACGTGCGCTGGGTGCAGGATACGGCCGGGGCGCACTGGCTCACGGCCTACCCACCCGGCGAGCGGGAACACTACATCTGGGTGGTGCGGGAACACCGTATTCAGTACCGCCACCCGGCCCTGCTGGGCGAGCAGTTGCGCTGCACCACCTGGATTGGAGAAGTACGCGGGGCCCAGTGCCAGCGCTTCGTGCGCATTGAGCGGGCCGCGGATAGCAAGCTACTCTGCGAGGCGGAAACCCAGTGGGTACTGCTGGACCCCGCCACCAAGCGGCCCGTACGGATAGAGCCAGACGTGGTGGCGCGGCTGTGGGGGCCGGTGTAAGAGTTGGTGTTGTAGATTTTAACACCGCCAGCAGCACCTTTAGTACTTTAATGAACAGGCGTACCCATTTAACTGCTGTGCAGTAGCATATCCGCTTTTCCTCTTCCCAATGCCCGCCACTTTCCGCATTTACTCCTCTTCTGCCGGCTCCGGCAAAACCTACCAGCTTACTAAGGAATACCTGAAGCTGGCTCTGGGTACCGATGAGGCCGCCTACTTCAAGCGGATTCTGGCCATTACGTTTACCAACGACGCGGCCGGCGAAATGAAGGAGCGCATCATTGGGGCCCTGCGACGGTTTGCTCAGCTACCGGAGGGCGAAACCGATTCGCTGCTAACCGAAATTGCCGAGGAGTTGGCTGCTGAAGGAGCGCTGGCCTACCTGCCTACCCCGGAGGAGCGGCAGCGGGTGCTGCGGGAACGGGCTGGCCGCACGTTTCGGCTGGTGCTCTACCACTACGCCGATTTTGCCGTCAGCACCATTGACTCCTTTGTGCAGCGCATCGTCACGGCCTTTACCCGGGAGCTGGGACTGCCCGCCACGTTTGAGGTAGAGTTGGACAGCGCGACCGTGCTGCAAAGCGCCGTAGCCTTGCTGCTGGACCGCGTCAACCGGGACCCGAACGCAGCCCTACTCTCCCGCACCATCTCTGACTTTGCCCTCAGCAAGGCCGACGAGGGCCGCAGCTGGAACAACCTACCCGCCGAGCTGGTGGACTTCGGGCAGTTTTTGCTCAGCGAGCCGGTGCATGAGGCCGTAGAGCAGCTCCAGAAGCTGAGCATGCAGGACTACCGTCGCTTACACGAAGCCCTGCGCCAGCGCAAAGCCGAAATTGAGGACGCCTTCCGGCAGGTAGCTCAGGTAGCCCAGGAGGCTGTAGATACGGCCGGGGTGGCCGACTCCGACCTGTACCAGGGGCGGAGCGGGCTGCTGGGCTACCTCACCAAGTGGGAGGAGCGTTTGCAAGCTGATAAAGAGGCCAATACCTACGTACGGGCCACCGTGGAGCAGGACAAATGGTACAGCAGTAAAGTCAAAACCGCCCCGGACAAGGCCCGCGTGGATGCCGTGAAACCGGCTCTGCTGGCCGCCTACGAGCTGGTGGAAAAGCTGCGCGCTACCCTGCTGCCCGACTACCTACTGGTAACCGGCATGCTGCCCTACCTCTTCCAGGTAAGCCTGCTGAGCGAGTTGAGCAAGTCGGTGGACCAGTTAAGCCGCGACCGGGGCGTGGTGCTCATTGCCGAGTTCAACCGTCGCATTGCCCAGATTGTGCTGCGCGAGCCGGTGCCTTTCCTGTACGAACGCATGGGCGAGCGGTACCTGCACCTGCTCATTGATGAGTTCCAGGACACCTCCGTGCTGCAGTGGAACAACCTGCTGCCCCTGGTGGAAAACGCCGTGGCCGGGGGCAACCTCAGCCTGGCCGTGGGCGACGCCAAGCAGGCCATTTACCGCTGGCGCGGGGGCGAAATGGAGCAGATTCTGCGCCTCTACCAAAACCAGACGCAGCACCTCTATAATAAGGCCACCGATGAAGAGCTGCGTGAGCTGCTTGCCGACCGCTACCTAACCCTAGACCAGAGTCTGGAAGCGGCCAACCTGAACACCAACTTCCGCTCGGCCCCGGCCATCATCGACTTCAACAACCGCTTCTTCACCCACATCAGCGCCACCCATGCCTCCCTGCCGCTGGTGCAAGACATTTACGACGCGGATTTTGTGCAGCGGGGGCCTCATTCCCCGGCCCCTCTCCCGCGGAGAAGGGGAGCCTGACGCAGGGTCGTTCTGCAGCCCCGTCGGCTTTCGCCTCCGGAATTGCTTTCGACTCAAGTCAGTCAGCAGGAGTAGAAACTACGGGAGAAAGCACGGTGGGAGAGTTCGTGTTCACGGCGGATGACCAGGCGGGGGACAAAACGGTAGCGCACTCGCGGGAAATGCGCTCTAACCCGACGGCGGCCGAAGATGCGCTGTGGCAGGCGTTACGCAATAACCAGTTGGGCGTGAAGTTTCGGCGGCAACACGTCATCGGTACGTTCATCGTGGATTTTGTTTGCGTAGAGGCGCAGCTGATTGTAGAGGTAGACGGCGACGTGCACCGCGAAACCGGCCAGGCCGAACATGACGCCGGCCGCACCCACGAGCTTACCGAGCTAGGCTACCATGTGCTGCGCTTCCACAACGATGAGGTGCTTCACCACCTACCCCACGTGCTTCTGACCATCCAGCAGCACGTATCATTCCTAACCTCTACCTCACGCTCCCAGGTAGCAGCTGTTGAGGCGGAAGCCGAAACGGCTGCGCTGCCGAACTTGTCAGGCTCCCCCCTCTCCACGGGAGAGGGGGCCGGGGGGTGAGGCCGGCCACGTCGAGCTGCTGTTTACCGAGGACGAAGCCCCGCCTGCCGCTATGATGCGGCCCTGGGCACCTACACGCCGGAGCTGCTGCCGGGCTACCTGACGGGGCACACCCTGGACTACACCGAAAGCACCCTTTACCTGACCCTGCAGCTAGTTGAGAAAGCCGTGGCCGATGGCTTCCGCCTCCAGGAGGTAGCCGTGCTCTGCCGCCGCCGCGACCAAAGCCGCCGAGTAGCCAAGTTTCTGAAGGAGCGGGGCTACGATATTATTTCGGCCGACTCCCTTTCCCTGGAGTTTGCGGAGGTAGTAAACCTGCTGGTGGCCTTATTTCGGGTGCTGAACCAGCCCGCCGACACCCTGGCCCGGGCCGAAGCCCTGCTGCTCGTGGACCGGGTAGTGCGCGGCCAGGACCCAACCCCCGAGCGGGCCCGCCGCTGGGCCGAGCTGGCCAATGGCGAGTCAGCGCAGCCCTTCTTTGATGAGCTGCGGGAGCTGGGCTACGACGTGCAAGAGCGGGAAACCGGCAACTTAGGCCTGTATGAGCTAACGGAGCGACTGATTGGCCTGTTTGGGCTGTTGCACCGGGTAGCGGAGCAGGAGTACCTGTTTCGGTTTCTGGATCTTACCCTGGAGTACAGCTTGCGCTTTGGCAACAACCTCAACAACTTCCTCACTTACTGGGACCAGCGCAAAAGCAGCCTGAGCATCAACGCCCCCGCCGGCCGCGACGCCATTACCATTACTACCGTGCACAAGGCCAAGGGGCTGGCTTACGGCGTAGTTATTGTGCCGTTCGCCGACTGGTCGTTGCGGCCGTACATGGGCACCCTACTCTGGGGCCGGCTGGCCGATACGGACCGTAAGCCGCTGGCCAGCATGCCCGCCGTGGCGGTGCTGCCCCAAACCCAAGCCCTCTTGCACACTCCCCTGGCCGAGCAGTACACCGAAGAAGTCGAGAAAACCTTTCTAGAAGGGTTAAATATGCTGTACGTGGCCTTCACCCGGCCGCGCCACCGCCTGTACGCCATCAGCCGCAAGCCCCGGCCGGTGAAGGCTGCCAAGGACGGCGAAGCACCCGCCTCCCTGGAGCCGGCCAAAACCGTGGCGGAGCTGCTGCACCGCTACCTCACCAGCACCATGCAGTGGGACGATGAGCAAATGGCCTACGTGCTAGCCGATGCCCACGGCTACGTGCCTACCCAACGCCACGCCCCTCGCGCCACCGCCCACGACCTCCCCTTGCACAACCTAACCAGCACGCCCTGGGAAGAGCGCCTGCGCCTGAAGCGCCACGCCAACACGGTTTTTGATTTCGATGCGCAGCAAACCCAGCGGGAATGGAACCGCAAGCTGCACTACGCCCTGCGCCGGGTGAAGCGAGCCGCGGAAGTAGACCGGGTAGCGGCCCAGTTGGTAGCCGAAGGGCTCGTGAGCACGCGGGAGCGGGCGGAACTGCTGCGCCGCCTGCACGAGGTAACCGAGCACCCGCAGATGGCTCACTATTTCAGCCCCCAGGTAGAGGCCGAGGCCGAGCGCGAAATTCTCGTGGGCGGCACCCGCAAACAGGATTACAAGCCCGACCGTATCGTGTTTGAAGCGACCGGCCGGCGCGTTACGCTCATCGACTTTAAGCTTCCTCCGCCCGAGCCCCGCCACCGCCTACCCCTGCAGCGCTACGCCGGCCTATTCCGGCAGTTGGGCTACGAGGAGGTGCAGTGCGTGCTATACTATTTTGACACGCAGGAGGTCGTTGTTTTCTAGGTAGGGTGGCTGGCACTACCCTAGGCTTCGCGTGGAGTTAGGGTTTGGTGCCCGAAGTTGGGAGTATTGAGCCTAAGCCGCGTATTTTCAGCGTTGAGATATCCGGATGCTTCTACCTTTACGGTTGCCACTACCTACCTCTCCCCTCTTATGGCTGGTCCCCGCAAGGCCGCGCTTGGCTTTATTTTCCTGACGCTGCTGCTGGATGTCATCGGCATTGGCATTATTGTGCCGGTAATTCCGGCCCTTATCCGCAACCTGACGGGTGGTACCATCAGCGACGCGGCCCGGGTAGGCGGCTGGCTGGTGTTTGCTTTTGCCGTCATGCAGTTCCTGTTTTCGCCGGTGATGGGTAACCTCAGCGACCGGTTTGGCCGCCGACCAGTGCTGCTACTTTCCTTGCTCGGGTTTGGGCTCGATTACCTGCTGGTGGCCTTTGCGCCCAGCATTGGCTGGCTGTTTGCTGGCCGCCTGATTGCCGGCGTAATGGGGCCAGCTTCACCACGGCCTCCGCATATATTGCCGATATATCAGCCCCCGAGGAGCGGGCCCAGAATTTTGGCATGATTGGGGCGGCCTTCGGGCTGGGCTTCATCATCGGGCCGGCGCTGGGGGTATTCTGGGTAAGTACGGCCATCAGGTGCCGTTTTTGGCGGCGGCGGGTATTACCCTACTGAACGTGGTGTACGGCTACTTTGTCCTGCCCGAGTCGCTACCCCTGGAGAAGCGCCGGCCGTTCGAATGGGCCCGGGCCAACCCCATCGGCTCTTTGCAGCTGTTGCGGCGCTACCCCGTTATTACCGGGCTAGTGGCCTCCTTGCTGCTGCTTTACGTGGCAGCCCACGCCACGCAGTCTACTTGGTCGTACTACGTAATCGAGAAGTTTCAGTGGACTGAAGCCTGGGTTGGGTACTCGTTGGGGCACTGGGGGCGCTGGTTGCTCTTGTGCAGGGCGTGCTAATTCGGCGGGTCAACCCGGTGCTGGGGCCAAAGCGCTCCGTATTTCTAGGAATGCTGCTGTATGCCGTGGGCTTTGTGCTGTTTGCCTTCGCCTCCAAGGGCTGGATGATGTTTGCCTTTCTGGTGCCCTACTGCCTCGGGGTATTGCCGGGCCGGCCTTGCAGGGCATTATTTCCGGTCAGGTGCCGCCCAACCAACAGGGGGAGCTGCAAGGGGCGCTTACCAGCCTGATGAGCCTGACTTCCATTGTGGGCCCGCCCCTGATGACCAATCTGTTTTCATACTACACCGGCGCCAGCGCCCCGGTTTACTTCCCGGGTGCCCCCTTCCTGCTAGGAGCGGCCCTGATATTGGTGAGCCTGCTGCTGTTAGCCCGCTCCCTGGCCACCTACGTAGCGCCCGCCCCCCAGCAACAGGAAGCAGCTGAGCCACTAGTAAACGCCGGACACTGAGCATCAACGTACTACCCTATTGCCCGCAAAAAAGCCCACACTATAACAGCGTGGGCTTTTTTGTGGAAGGTATGCGAGCGGCTACCGCCGACCCAGCAGCTTTTTGGCGCCTTTGATGGCTTCGGGCAAGGCCAGAGCCAACGAGGCGAAAGATGCGACGGTGGCTACCTGGCAGTAGAAGCACAAGGCCTTGTTCTCCTGCCACTCCTCGCGGCCCAGCTTCACGGTCGTCAGCGAGTCGAATAAGGTTTTTACCCCCATGGCTACCGGCAGCAGGGGCTGCTGGCTGGCCCGGTGCAGGCCCCCGGCTCCGGCCAGACTGGCCGTAATGCCATAGGTAACAATCATGGGTAGCGCGTCGGGCGTGTCCATACGCTTGTAGGCGTAGTCTGAGGCGTCCACTTTGTCGGAGTCAAATACGTCTAGCGGTGGGTCGGGCAGGTGCTTGATGATGCCGGTTTGGTAGAGGCTCACCATCTGGCCGGCGGCCACACCGAGCATGGAGAGGCCAATAATCCAGCGGCGGCGTTTAAGGTCGGGGCTCTGGCCGTGCCGGAGTTCAAGGCTGAGTTGGGTAGGATCCATTGGAAAGAAGTAGCAGGTAGTGAAGGTTTGCTACGGGGTACGTGCTCAGCAGGGGTTTGGGTTAAGGAGGAGCTTGCCTTCCCACGCCTACCCCGGCAGGGGCCGCCGCCGGTACCGGATGCGGCTCGGCTGGCTTTTATCGACGTAAAACTCGTAGCGGCTCGCCTCCGCGTCCAGCACCAGGCGCGCTTCCGCCGGCTTGCGCGGCGGCCGGAAGGGGCTCATCTGCCCGAATTTTACTTCCCGCGTGGCCGCCGGACTTGCCTGCTCCAGCAGCCGGAGGGCGCGCTGCTCCTCGTCCAGTAGGTAGTAGGTGCGGGTGGCGGGCAGGTAGGCACGCGGTACGGTGTAGCCCAGGGCGCTGGCAAAGCCGGTGTAGCGAAACCGGGCCACAGGCTGCCCGCGCAGGTTCAGTACGAAGGCGTTAGGCTGGTTGCGCAGGCGCGGCGGCACCTGCCACTCCATGCTCTCGGGGTGGCCCAGGCTGTCGGTGGTTACCTTATACTCGCCGTACTGGTAGATGGTCAGCACGGTAGTATCGGAGAGGAAGCGGGCCAGCACTAGGTCGGCGTGGGGCTTTTGCAGGGGCAGCGGTGGCTGGCCCGCCCGTAGCAGCTGGCCGCAGGTAAGCAGGGCGCCGCCGCGGGGGGCGGGCAGCGGGTCGCAGTCGGCGCGACCCTCCCCGAACTCATTGCCGGCGGACAGCTCCCGCACTCTACCCTGCAAGTCTAGCAGGTAGAACACGTACGTGCCCACGTCGCTGCCCGGAATCCCGATTTCCTGCCAGAAGGCCAGCCCGCCTACCTCCGGGTAGTAGCCCAGAAACCGGGGCGGGATTGGCTCGCTCACCACCACAATGTCGGCCCCGACGACCGGGTAAAAATCTGGCTTCTGAAACTCCTTGCGCATAATCGGCTGGCCCGCGGCCATGGTCAGCACAATCTGGTAGCGGCCCGCGGGCCCGGTTACCAGCCGGTTGCGAGCAAAGTTGCTGTCGGCGGCCAGGGCTTCCCCCACAATGCCATCGGTGGCAATGCGCAGCATGCGGGCCGAGTCGGTGGTGGCGCTCAGGCGCAGGCGGTAGAGTTGCCCGTTGAGGCGGAAGGTAGTGTCGGTGGTGGCCTTACCGGGCAGACTTCTATTTAACCAGTCCACCGTATCAGGCGCCGTCGGGGCCGGAATTATCGCTAGTTGTACGGAGTCCAGTACGGGAGGTGGAGTGGCAACTTGCTCGGCGGGCGATGAGGGCTGGCAACCAATCAGGAGGCTAGTAACCAGAGAAACCAGATAGCAGCGACGAGCCACGAAAAGCTGCGAAAAATCAGGCAACATTGGGCAAGAGTAACTAGCGAGAATGCCTTGCGAAGGTAGCATCTGGAATCACACAGAAAACGGTTTCCACCCTCGCTAGCGTTATCTTTACTACCATATGGTTACTGCCTCTGCCCTTCCTACCCTTGCCCCCATCACTAGCCGCCCCGATACCACGCCTTTCCTCACGCGCATGGCCCGGGAGCTGGTGGCGAAGTACGGCCCTCGGGCGACCTGTCGGATTTGGTGGTGGTAGTGCCCACCCGGCGGGCCGTGGTGTACCTGCAGAACGAGCTGAGCCTGGCCGCCGAGGCGGGGCAGGCCGTCTGGAGCCCGCGCATTGCGGCCATGGAGGACTACATGGTGGAGCTGGCCGGCGTGCAGGTTGAGGAGCCCATTGCCCTGCAGCTCTTGCTGTTCGAAATTCTGCGCGACATTGACCCCAAGCTGGACTTCGACCAGTTCGTAGGTTGGTCGGGGTTGCTGCTGCAGGACTTCTCTAGCCTCGACCAAAACCTGGCCTCGCCCAAAAAGGTGTTTGAATATCTGAGTCAGGCCAAAGCTCTGGAACGCTGGGAGCTGGGGGCCGAGCCAGCCGCGCAAAGCACCACGGCCGCTTATTTCCGCTTCTGGGACGATCTGGAAAAGGTGTACCGCCGCCTGCGCCGCCGCATGGAGCAGACCCATTTGGCCTACCCCGGCCTTTCCTACCGCCTGGCCGTGAACCGGGTGCAAGATCGGCTGGAAAAAGAGGAAACCCTGCCCCAGCACGTGTTCATTGGCCTGGGCTTGCTCTCGAAGGCCGAGGAAAAGTTAATCCGGTTGCTGCGCAAGGCCCGGCGGGCGGAAGTGTTTTTCGATGCCGATGCCTTTTACCTGGAACGCAACTCGCCCAATCGGGCCGGTCAGCACCTGCGCGAGTACCAGGAGCTGTTCGATTTGCCTTGGGAGAACTTCGGCGGCCCGGCCGAGCTACTGCGCGGACTGCCCCGGGAGGTACGCTTCGTGGGCGTGGCCAATGCCTCCATGCAGGGCAAGGTAGCGGGGCAACTGCTGGCCGAGTCCCGGAGGCTGAACCCCACCGCCAAAGTAGCCGTGGTGCTGCCCGACGAAACCCTGCTGCTGCCGGTCCTGCACGGCCTACCCCTGGATGCCGTGCCGGAATATAACGTTACCATGGGCCTTAATTTCCAGAGCACGCCCCTGTTTAACCTGGTGGATTTGCTGTTTGAGGTGCACCTGACGGGCGTGCGCGAAGGCTCCCCGGAAACTGGCTACGGCATCCCGCGCTACCACCATCTGGCCGTGAGCAAACTGCTGCAGCACCCGTTTCTGCGCCGCTACCAGCACTGGCTCGATAAGCAAGAGGATGCTCGGTATCATGGCCTGCTCGACCAGGTGTGCCGGGCCATTGTAAAGCGCCACGCCGTGCTGCTGCCCGCCGAAGAACTAGTGGAGTTAGGCCGCGGCCACGAGCTGATTGAGGCCCTATTTGCTACCTGGAACAACTGCGACGATATTATTGCGGCCTGCTACACCCTCATCAACCTGCTCAAACAGGCGTACCAGGACCAGCATTCGGCCATTGAAGCCGAGTACCTCTACCTGTTTTTCACCCTAGTGAAGCGCCTGGATTCGGTGTTCGACTGCCGGGAGCAGCGGCTGTCGGTGCGCTCCTTCCGGCGGTTTTTGTACGAGCAGATGAAGGCCACGCGCTTGCCTTTCAGCGGGGAACCCATTGCCGACGTGCAGGTGATGGGCTTGCTGGAAACCCGAGCCCTCGACTTCGACCACATCATCATTCTGAGCTGCAACGAGAATGTGCTGCCGGCCCCCAAGCGCCACAGTTCTTTGTTTCCCTACGACGTGCTGACCACGTTCCAGCTCCCTACCTACGCCGACCACGAAGCCGCCACGGCCCACCAGTTCTGGCGCCTCCTGCAGCGGGCCCGCCAAGTAGATCTGCTCCACATTCTGCCCGGGGCCGAGGGCACTCGCACCGGGGAGCGAAGCCGCTTTCTGCTCCAGATTGAAAACGACCTAGCCGTGCAAAACCCCGGCCTGGTCCTGCGCGACTTAACCGTCACGTCGGAGGCAGCGGCTAGCGACAGTTCAGGAAAATCCGTTGCTGCGTCAACGCAGGCTACCCACCAACCGCCAAGCGCTACCAGCTCCAAAGATGCGCCCGACCTAGTGCTGGAGAAAGATACCGGCATGCTGCTGGCCCTGCGCGACGTGCTAACCAAAGGCCTCTCGCCCACCGGCCTGAACCAGTATCTAAACTGTTCCCTGCAGTTTTACTTCCAACGGGTAGCCCGCTTCCGCGAAAACGACGAGGTAGAAGAAGCCCTGGGTCCCGACGGGTTTGGTACGGTAGTGCACGAGGCGCTGGAGGAGTTGTTCGGTCCGTTTCAGCAGAACAAGCAACCCGTTACGGCTCAGGATATTCCGGGTCTCGTGAAGCTGGCGCCCATCATGGTAGCTAAGGCGTTGCGCCGCGAGGAAGAAGGCCGCCACGCCCGCGCCGACGAAGGCCTGAACCACGTGCTGGGGCAGGTAGCCAGCCAGCTAGTGCGCCGCTACCTGGAAAGCCTACTCGAACAACCCGACGCCCTGCCGCTGCTCATCCAGAGCCAGGAAGAAGCCCTGCAAACCACCGTGTACGTGCCCCTGCCTACCGGCGAAAAACTGCCCGTGAGTTTGGTCGGTTTTGCTGACCGCGTAGACCAACTCCCCGACGGCCGCCTGCGGGTGGTTGACTACAAAACCGGCATGGTCGAGAAGTACCACCTGCAGCTGCTCAAGCGCGGCGAAGGCCCCGCCGACGCTGTGCAGCGCCTACTCACCGACGCTACCCCCGCCGCCGACAAGGTGCGCCAGCTCTGGCTCTACCGCTTCCTGCTGGCCCAGGGTGGCCGCCCCGCCGCCGATGCTGCCATCATTTCCCTGCGCAACCTCGGGGCCGGCCCCATGTCCGCGGATATGAGCTTTCTGACGGCTGATAACCAAGATTTCGTGCAGCACAGCGAGCAGCTTCTCAGCCAGCTCGTCAACCGCATTCTCGACCCCGAGGAGCCTATCCGCAAAACCGACGACCTGGAGAAGTGCCAGTACTGCCCCTACCGCGGCATCTGCGCCCGGTAACGACCCATTGTTGCGTACTAGGGCTAAAGTCTAGTTCCCCTCCTCCGCGGAGGAGGGGTTAGGGTGGTTGATGATACCAGAACGATAATTAGAGCTAGACGCTCGATGATGTTCAACGAGTCAACCACTCCTAGCCCCTCCTTTCCAAGGAGGGGAACTAGCGCTAGTACGCAACTTGGGGCAATTACGCCCTACCTTGCGGCCTCATACCTATGATTATTCAACCCATGGACAAATTCATGCAGGCGGCCATCGAGGAGGCGCTTCAGGGCCGGAAAGAAGGCGGTATTCCCATTGGCTCGGTGCTGCGCCGGGGCGAGGAAATTGTGAGCCGCGGGCACAACAAACGCGTGCAGGAGCTGGACCCCATTGCCCACGGCGAAATGGACGCCCTACGCAACGCCGGCCGCCAGCGCACCTACCGCGACACGGTCCTCTATACCACCCTGATGCCCTGCTACATGTGCGCCGGCACCATTGTGCAGTTCAAGATTCCGAAGGTGGTAGTGGGCGAGGCCCAGACCTTCGGCGAGTCCCAGGCGTTTCTGGAGTCGCACGGCGTGGAGGTGGAGATTCTGAACCTGCCCGAGTGCGTGCAGATGATGCAGGACTTTATCCGCGACGAGCCCACGCTCTGGAACGAGGATATCATGGAGCTGTAGCCCGCTTTGGCATGACGACGGCCACCAAAAAATGCCCGCACTGCGGCCGCTGGACCGAGTGGCAGCAACAGCCCACCGACCAGTGCCAGCACTGCGGGCAGGCCTTGGAGCCCTACCGCGTGGCCAGTGACGAAGCGCGGCAGCGCCTGTCGGAGCAGCCGGTTTCCTCCTTGATGCTCATAGAAATAAAGCCGGAGGATGGTGCCCTAGTGCGGGGACTGAAATACCTGATTCGGGGTGGGCAGCTGGCCTTTGCTGCCCTCATGGCCTTTATGATTTGGCTGGTAACGGCGCTGGCCGGATGAGGCTGCCCGCCGAACTGCGTCACCCCTTATTTGTGCTCGGGACGGGCCTGTACGTCTTTGCGTGCATTAACCGCTACTGGCCCTTCTGGCACCTGCCTGCCTTTGTCAACTCCCACCTGGCTGACTTGCTAGACTTGCCGCTGCAACTGACCATGGTGTTGTGGCTGATGCGCCGGTTTTACTTTCGCCGCCCAAGCTTTGTGCTGCCCCTTTCCTGGATTGTGGCCAGTTGGGTGGTGGTTGCGGTGTGGTTTGAGGTGGTTATGCCTCGGTTTAACCGGAACATGGTGGCCGATCCGCTGGATGTGGTGGCTTACACCCTGGGCGGACTGGTGTTCTGGCGCTGGATGAACCGCCCCGACACCACGCCGGCCTAACCTCAGCTCTACTTCTGCTCGTATAATAACTTCCTAGCCCCGACGGCCTTTTGGTCGCGGGGCTTCTGTTTTAGCCCGCTGGGCGTAGCTTTTCTTACCCATATGATTCAGGATCTTCACCGCGTTTTGTCGGCCTACTGGCAGCAGTTTTTGTTTCTACTGCCCAAACTGCTGATAGCCATTGTGCTGCTGGTGGCGGCCGTGTCCATTGCCAACCGGGTCAGTACCCTGCTCGGTGGGCGCCTGCGCCGCCGCTCCCACGACCCGCTGCTGCCCAACTTTCTGGCCCAGCTCAGCAAGTGGGCCATGGTGCTGCTGGGCTTGATGATAGCCCTGAACATTCTCGGGTTCACGGGGGTAGTCGGAAGCCTGATTGGGGCGGCGGGCGTGTCGGCCTTTATTGTGGGCTTTGCCTTCAAGGACATTGCCGAGAACTTCCTGGCCGGCGTCATCCTGGCCTTCAACCGTCCTTTTCATATCAACGACACCGTCCAAATTAAGGACCTAATTGGGCACGTGGAGGGCCTGAACCTGCGCACTACCCTTATGCGCACCTTCGATGGCAAGCACATCTTCCTGCCCAACTCCATGGTGCTCAAGGAGCCGCTGATTAACTACACCCGCGACGGTAACCTGCGCCAGGATTTTCTGGTGAGCGTGGAGCTGGGCCCCGATGTCACGCCCGATGTGGCCATCAACTTGATTCTGCAGTACCTGCGCACCATCTCCGATATTCAGCAGGCCCCGCGGGAGCCCTATATCAACCTAGAAAAGGCCACCCCCACTACCGCCGACCTGCGCGTGTACTTCTGGGCCGACTCCGAGGATTACCGCCGCGGGGTGTTGCAGCTCAAGAGCCGCATCATGCAGGAAGTCAAGCAGGAACTGCTCGGGGCCGGACTAGGCGTGCCTGGGCTAGGGCAGTAAGTGGCGAGATAGTGAAATGGTGAAATGGTGAGATGGCGAAATGGTGAGTGGGCTTAAAAATACCTGTCATCCTGAGCCTTACGAAGGACCTTATTAGACCCGAACGAGAATCGTCACAACGAATCCTTCTAATGTGAGAAGGTCCTTCGCTACGCTCAGGATGACGGGCCTTTTTACTTACTCACTCACTACTCACCATTTCACTATCTCGCTACTCACTAACTCACAATTTCACCATCTTTGCCTATGCCTAAAAGCACCGTCCATCGGCTGTTACGCCCTTTGCTGTTATGGCGCCTGCGCCACATCAGCGACCGGGTGTACCTGATTCTGGTCAGCATGGTGGTGGGGTTGCTGGCGGGCATGGCGGCGGTAGTGCTCAAAACCCTAGTTCACGACTCCCAAAAGGTGCTGAATGCCTGGGTGCCGGCGCAGTATCAGGTATTTTCCAGCTCCCTCTACCCCATTATTGGCATTGCCCTCACGGTGCTGTTTACCCGGTATTTCCTCGATGGCAACTTGGGGCGAGGCATTGGGCCCATCATTTATAACATTGCCCGGCAGGGTAGCGTGGTGCCCCGCAGTAAGCTGTATTCCCAGCTTGTGTCGTCGTTTCTGACGGTCACGTTTGGGGCTCGGCGGGGTTGGAGGCGCCTATTTCCGTGACGGGCTCGGCCATTGGCTCTAACACCTCCCGGGTGCTGCGTATTGGTCGGCGGGAGCGGCGCCTGCTCACGGGGTGCGGGGCCGCCGCGGGGGTAGCGGCCATCTTTAACTCCCCCATTGCCGGGGTGCTGTTCGCCGTTGAAGTGATTCTCTCGGAGCTGTCGGCGGCGTATTTCGTGCCCTTGCTTATTTCTTCAGCCACGGCCACGGTGGTTTCCAAAGCCCTGTACGCGGGTCAGCCCTTCGTGCTCATTACCACCTCCTGGCCCGTGGATGCGGTGCCCCTCTACCTGATGCTGGCCGTGTTTACGGCCCTGCTGTCGGTATACATGATCCGGGTGTATTTCTGGGCCGACAAGTACTTCGAGCAGCTGCCGGGCACGTTCCGCAAAGTGGTGCTGGGCGGGCTGGCATTGGGCGGACTGGTGTTTCTGTTTCCGCCCCTGTACGGCGAGGGCTACAACATTGTGCAGCTGCTGCTGGGCGGCCACTCCGACCAACTGGTGGACGGCTCCTTGTTCGATGTTTTTCACGACCAAAGTGTGTGGCTGGTGCTGCTGGTAGCGGCCGGCAGTATGCTGCTGAAAGTGGTGGCGACCAGCATTACTATTGGCTCCGGGGGCAACGGGGGCATGTTCGGTTCCTCGCTGTTTGCGGGGGCGCTGTGCGGCTTCGTGTTTGCGCGCCTGATTAATATGAGCGGCCTATACCCTATTTCCGAAGTGCACTTTATTGTGCTGGGCATGGCCGGCACGCTGGCCGGCGTGGTGCACGCGCCCCTGACTGGTATCTTCCTTATTGCCGAAATTACGGGCGGCTACGCCTTGTTCGTGCCCCTGATGGTGGTGACGTCCGGTTCCTACCTCATTACCCGCTACTTTGAGCCCTACTCGGTGTACACGCGCAAGCTGGTGCAGAAGGGCGTGTACGTGAACCAGGACCGGGACCGGGGCCTGCTGGCCCAGCTCGACGTGGCCTCTCAGGTGCAAACCGATTTCCTGCCCGTGCACCCCGAGGACACGTTGGGCGAGCTGGTGCAGACCTTCCGCCACGCCACGCGCAACCTGTTTCCGGTGGTTGATTCCGCGGGGCATTTGCACGGCATCATCAGCCTGGATACGGTGCGCGACGCCCTCTTCGACGATGAGCACTACAACACAACCCGCGTCCGGGACCTGATGAGCGACCCGCCCGCCATCGTCCGTCCCGATGACACCTTGCTGGACACGTTGCGGTGCATGGAGCAGCTAGGGGCCTGGGCCCTGCCCGTCCTCAGCCCCGAAGACCGGTACATGGGTTTTCTGCTGAAGTCTACCATCCTGGCCAATTACCGCCGCCAGCTTATCAAGGAAAGCGAGAACTAACCCGCCAGCGGCGTACCGCCACTGCCCGGCAATCCAGAACTGCATACCGCTGCTTTAGTCGTTTCGATAAACCGATAGTTTGGTGTAGAGCGGTAGGGCGCGGGCCAAACCAGTCCGGCCGCACCGCCGGAGTTTTGGGTAGCAACCGTCTACTGCAAGTTGCGCTCTACCTTTGCCGCATGGCTAGTACTTCTGATTCCGGGGCGACGTGGGTGGCAGTGGTAGGTGGGGGCCCGGCCGGGCTGCTGGCCGCCCAGCACCTAGCTGAAGCCGGCCACCGCGTAACGGTGTACGAGGCCCAGGCTACCATGGGGCGCAAGTTTCTGGTGGCCGGCCACGGTGGCTTCAACCTCACCAACGGAGAGCCGGCCGCCCCCTTTGCGGCCCGCTACGCCGCTCGTCAGCCCGAATTTGCGCGTTACTTCCAGCACTTTTCCGCCGCGGAGCTGCGGGCTTGGGCCCACAGCCTGGGCATTGGCACCTTTGTGGGAACCAGTGGCCGGGTGTTTCCGCTGGAAGAGCACAAGCCCGCCCACCTGCTGCGCGCCTGGCTGGAGCATCTGCGCACGCTCGGCGTCGAGCTGAAAACCCGTCACCGCTGGTTGGGCTTTGCCGCAGAAACGGGGCTGCGAGTGCTCAATGAGGCCGCAGCCCAGGAAACGGTAGTGTACCCAGCTGCTACCCTGCTGGCCCTGGGTGGAGCCAGCTGGACCAAAACCGGCTCCGACGGCCGCTGGACCGCCGCTTTCAAGGAAATTGGGGTGCAAACTGTGCCCTTTGAGCCCAGCAACTGCGGGGCGGAGGTAGCATGGTCGGCTTTTTTCCGGGAGAAGGTGGGCCGGCAACCGCTCAAGAACATTGCCCTGCGCTGCGCCGATCACACGGTGCGCGGGGAGCTCATGCTCACGGAGTACGGCCTGGAAGGCACGCCGGTATACGCCCTCACGCCGGCCCTGCGGGCGGCGCTGGCAGCAGACGGACAGGCTACCCTTCAGCTTAACCTCAAACCCGAGCTGCCCACAGCCCAGCTCCTGAGCAAGTTGGCGGGCCGGCGACCGGGCAAGTCCCTGGCGTCTTTCCTGGCCGACGCGCTGAAGCTCAAGCCCCCCATCCCAACTTTACTTCGGGAGGTAGGCCCGCCAGAACTGCCTGTTGCACCCTCCGAACTGGCCCGGCTGCTCACCAGCCTCCCCATCCCCGTCAGCGGCTTGCGCCCCCTGGATGAGGCCATTAGCACCGCGGGCGGCGTGGCGTGGCCCGAAGTAGATGAGCACCTGATGCTGCGTCGCCGGCCCGGCACCTTCGTGGCCGGCGAAATGCTGGATTGGGAAGCGCCTACGGGTGGCTATCTGCTGCAGGGTTGCTTTAGCACCGGGGCCTGGGCAGCCCGCGGCCTGGCCCAGTGGCTAGGTGCCCCGGTGAGTTTATGAAATTGTGGTATGCAAGGAAGCCGGACGACGCCAGCTGGCCTGGCCAGTGTGCTGCCCCCGAAAACGTGACAAGCCCTTCCCTCCAGCGCGGAGGGAAGGGCTTGTGTTTTGTTTGTTACGTGTGGCTTGGGCGGGCAGCTAGATCTGCTACGCTGCTTCCGCCGCTTTATCGTTCTTCCCGCTGCACCCGCTCGGCCTCTTCGGCTTCGGCCAGAATGGCTTTGGCCTCAGTGAGCAGGCGCTGGCCGTGGTCGAGCTGCTGGCGCAGGATTAGGGCAAACAGGATGAAGTAGGAGACAATGGGTAGAAAGACCCCCAAAGCAAACCACAGCCAGAACGACCGGCCATAGCTATAGGCACAGTAGCCGGTAGTGAGCGGCAGCAGCGACATGGCGAAAATACCGCCTATCAGTAGATCTACGAACATAGCACAGCGGGGCGAAGGCGTGGAACTTCTGGAAGATACACCGCTTTCCGCTGGCTGACAAGTCCGGCTGATACTACGGGCAGTAAGGCAACTACCGGCGGGGCCAGAAAGTTGTGAAAATGTGCCGGTATTTGGCCAGTGAGTCCATCCTTCGTCGGAATTTCTCGTACTTCCACCTTTGCGCTTTCTTTCGCCCACTCCTCGCCCTCCCTATGTGGGAAAACCAAAGTCTGTTCCGCGTTTCGGCCCAGCTCTCGGCCGATGGTATCTTTAATCTGCTCGACCGTAGTCTTAAGCCAGAAGTATTTCTGTTAGGAATTGCCTCGGCGCGCGAAACCTCTGAGCCGGAGGCTATTGTCGTGGAGCCCTCCTCGCACCGCTACCGCCCCCACGACTTTGCCGCCATCAAGGCCCGGGCTGCTGCCCTGGAGCCCGATGGCCCCCGGGAGGTAGTGTACCACCTGCACCCCTTGGACCACGACCGGTTTGAAAAGCACCGCTGGTACGAGCTGTTGCGGCGAGCCACGGAACACTCCCTCAACGACTTAGTAGGCCTGCGGGAGGAAGACCGGGTAAACTTCTGCTCCTTGCCGGTAAGCGTGGGCGGCTACCTTGTGATTGTGGTGCTCCAGCTTTCGGCGGAGGTATACACCAGCTACTACGCCTTGCCCGGCCCGGCGGGCCCTACCCGGCCGGCCTCGCTGCTGGCCGCTACCGTGCTGGAGTTTCTGCAGGATGCCTCCCGGGCCCTGCGCGAGTCAGACACGGACGACGACCGCCCCGTACTCGACCGGGACTATAACGAAGTGCTTCGCGCGGCCGGTCGCCGGTTTATGCTGCGGGCCGCGGCCGGCTCACACGGCCTCTATGATGCCTGCAACGGTATTGCGGCCCTGCGCCACGAAGGCGACGAAGGCGTGGGCACCATGCTGATTTCCCGGCGTAACCACCCTTCCGTAGTACCCATCATGACCCTGGAGTCGCCGATACCGCTGCGCGACTACCGCCGGGTGCGCAAGCTACTGGAACTGAGCGAGGACCGCAACGCCCTGCTCACCGATGCCTCCGACGTGTTCGGGCTGGGCTACCTAGTGGAGCCCACCGACCCGCAGTATGAGCCCTTGTTCACGGTGCACTTTACCAAGCACTACAGCTGGGAGCTTAGCCACGACGAGCACGTGATGATGAAAGTTGTGTCGAACACGCCCCGCCTACCCCAGGGCACAGTTGATGAAATCAACTTTGGGGTAGCCCTGCGGCGCGTGTTTCCTGGGGTTGATGCGGCCGGCGCGGCCTACCTCTGGGAGCTGACTCTCAGGGCAACCGCCCAGGCCAATGGCACCATTCTGGTGATTTCGGAGGGAGCAGCCCAGGAAGCGGCCCGCCTCACGCGGCAGTGCTTTCGGGTGTCGCCCCGCCTGATGACGCCTTCGGTTCTGCGCCTGGTCACCAACATTGACGGGGCCGTGCTCATTGATCCGGCAGGCACCTGCTACGCCATTGGCGTCATTCTGGACGGGCTAGCCACGGAAAAGGGCGACTCTTCCCGCGGCTCGCGCTACAACTCGGCGCTCCGCTACGTGGAAAGCAGCCGCTACCCCGTACTGGTTGTTGTCGTTAGTGAGGACGGCTGGATTGACTTGCTGCCCCCCATGCGCCGCTGATCGGCAGGCAGTTAGCGGCTAAAGCTAGTAGGTATGGGAGGTGCTACCGAGCTAAAAGCTATGCTACCTCCTCCAGCAAGTTGCTGGGGCACAGGCAGGGGCTGCTCGCCACCAGGTGCAGCAGCAAGTGCAGGCCACTCTCCCTGAGTTGGGCCACCACCGCCGACGATAAGTCGCACCAATGCAGGGTAATGCCCGCCTGCCACGCTAGGCGGTCAGCCCGCAACAGGGCCCGTTGGGCCTGGCAGGTTAGCGGCCCCAGCTGCTGGCAGTCAATCCAGATGTGCTTGGCGCCGGCAGCCGGCAAGGCTTGCACCACGGCGTGCTCCAGCCGAACAGCATCGGTAACGCTAACAATCTGCCCGCGCAGGTGTAGGCCTACGCATCCTTTACTGGATACATTATAAATGAGAAACTGGTCGGAGGCCATTAACTGGAAAGAAAGAGGAGTGCGGCTTTTCAAAACTAGATTTTCCGCCTCCTCCCCCTCTCCGCCCAAATACTCTATTTTTCTACGGTTTATGCTGATTCTATCCTCCGTATTTTTCGCAGTTCCACTACGCTTTACGCCCCTACCGGGTGGTTATAACAACCCCTGAGTTACGGCAAACTTGATGAGAGCCGCCGTGTTGCGCACCTGCGTTTTATCGATGATGTTCTGGCGGTGCGTTTCAATGGTGCGCTTGCTGGTAAACAGCTTTTCCGCTATTTCACTGGTAGTAAAGCCCTCTCCGATTAGTCGGAGCACTTCCGTTTCCCGCCGCGACAACGTGCAGGTAGCCTTTTTCTCGCCCTCCACAGGAGCTTTCTCTCCCCGGCTACACAGCTTGTGCAGCAACTCAATTCCTAGCTCCGTGCACAAAAACTGCCGCCCCTCCGCCACCGTGCGAATGGCAAAGTGCATTTCCGCCTTCCCAACATTTTTGAGCACGTACCCCATGGCGCCGGCTTCCAGCATGCGGTTAATGTACTCTTCGTGGCTCAGCATGGACAACATGAGCACGTGCACCTGGGGTAGTCGTTGCGCAGTCGTTGCAGGGTTTCGTACCCGTCCATGTCGGGCATGTTGATATCGAGCAGCACCACATCTACTGTCACAGTAGGAAGCAGGGCCAGGAGCTGGCGGCCGTTGCTGGCCTCTGCTACCACCTGCAGGTCATCCTCGCCCGACAGTAATGCCCGAATTCCGTCCCGGATAATGGCATGGTCATCTGCCAGTGCAATGCGGATCATTGTTAGTGGTATCGTAGGTGTCAGTAGGGGTAGGTGAGTTGGCGCGCGGAACTTGGCCCGAAGTTCTGTCAATATAAAGGAAATCAGATTACGGACCCAGCTAGTGGCAAGCCCCGGCCAACTGTTCCGGCTGCCGCTACCCTGGTGTGGGGCCGCAGCCGGAACGGTCGGCCGCAGCCATCAGCCGTTTACTGATTGCATCATTTGCTCTGGGTAGCGCTGCCCCGCCGCTACGTGCGGCGGAACTAGCTGATTGATGCGGGACAGATCTTCCAAGGAAAGTAGAATGTCAGCCGCGCCTACGTTTTCTTCCAGGTAAGGCACGCGCTTGGTGCCCGGAATCGGCACAATATCCTCGCCCTGGGCCAGCACCCACGCCAGCGCCAGCTGCCCCGGCGTGCAGCTTTTCTCGGCCGCCATTTCTTTGATGCGGGCTACCAAGTCCAGGTTTTTCTGAAAATTTTCGCCCTGAAAGCGCGGGGTAAACCGGCGGTAGTCGTCCTCGGCTAGGTCCTCGAAGCGCTGAATCTGGCCGGTCAGGAAACCGCGGCCCAGGGGCGAATAGGGCACGAAGCCAATGCCCAACTCCCGGCAGGTAGGCAGAATGTTGTCCTCCGGCTCCCGGCTCCAAAGCGAGTATTCCGTTTGCATGGCCGTAATGGGGTGCACTTGGTGGGCCCGGCGCAGGGTGTCGGGGGCAGCTTCGGAGAGGCCCAGGTAGCGCACTTTTCCTTCTTGCACTAGCTCCGCCATGGCCCCTACGGTTTCCTCAATGGGCGTGGCGGGGTCTACGCGGTGCTGGTAGTACAGGTCGATGTAATCGGTGCCTAGGCGCTTGAGGCTGGCTTCGCAGGCGGCTTTTACGTACTCGGGGCGGCCACTGATGCCGCGTTTGGCCGGGTCTGTGGGGTCGCGCTGAATCCCGAATTTGGTGGCGACTACCACGCCCGCCCGGCGGCCCTGCAGGGCCCGGCCCAGCAGCTCCTCATTCAGGAAGGGGCCGTACATGTCGGCCGTGTCAAAGAAAGTCACGCCCAGGTCGAGGGCGCGGTGAATGGTACGCTGGCTTTCGGCGTCGTCGCGCTGCCCGTAAAAGTCGGACATGCCCATGCAGCCAAGGCCCAAGGCAGAAACGTGCAGGCCGGCGCGGCCCAGAGTGCGGGTTTTCATAGGAAGGAACGTGTGGTAGGTGAGCAGGCAGCTTGGTAGGGTTATACGCAGCCACAACCGCATTTGTCGCCGGATGTTAGCCGGGCGGGCACCCCGGCGGCCTTCCCGCCGTATGACTACCGCCGCTCTAGTACTTCCCACTGGCCCTGCTCCTGCCTGATGCCTACTCCCACCTCCTTCGATCAAGATGACCGCCTGCGCTGGGTAGAGCGCATTTCCTACCTGCTCGACAGCCAGTTCCGGGTGCCCGGCACCACCTGGCGCTTCGGCCTCGACCCCATTATGGGCCTGATTCCGGTGGTTGGGGGCCTGCCTTCCCTGGCCATTTCAGGGGTGCTGATTTTGACCATGATGCGCCACGGGGCCAGCGGTAGCCTCGTTATCCGGATGGCCCTAAACGTGCTGCTGGACACCGTCATCGGGGCCATTCCGGTGCTGGGCAACATTTTTGACTTCGCCTATAAAGCCAACGACCGGAACGTGCGCCTGCTGCGCGCCCACTACGCCGAGGGGCGGTACCAGGGTAGCGGCAAAGGGCTGCTGGCGGGCGTGCTGCTCGTGCTACTGGTAGTGGGCGGGCTGCTGGTGTGGGGAGCTTGGGCGCTGGGCAGCGCCCTCTGGCACTGGGCGGAGCAGTTGAACTGGTAAGTGACTGGCCGGGTAAGCCGGTAGTCAACATGCCCCAGCAATTGCGGAAGCCAGCATTCCGGGCGCATGAATCTGGTTGTACCTTTGCGGCGTGAAAACGCTCCGATTAGCTCCTTTGCTGCTGGTTGTATCGGCCTGCCTCTCGCTGCACAGCGAGGAACAGCAGGCCGAAGACGCTGAAAAGGCCCTACTAGCCCGCCACGACGAGCTGATGGCCCAGATGGATCAGCTCTACTCCTTGCGCCAACAGCTGCAAA
Source organism: Hymenobacter sp. 5516J-16 (assembly GCF_022919335.1). Lineage (NCBI taxonomy): Bacteria > Pseudomonadati > Bacteroidota > Cytophagia > Cytophagales > Hymenobacteraceae > Hymenobacter > Hymenobacter sp. 5516J-16. The sequence goes on from NZ_CP095058.1 coordinate 384,368, forward strand.
CAACCTCCATTCCTGATACTGCAGCTGCCGGCCGGCAGCGCCGGGCCCTGCTAGCTGCCGAAGCGGGCATGATGTTCTGGATGCACCACTACCGCCGCCCCCAGGACACGGTAGCCGTTGCGCGGCGCCTGACTTATTATTCTGGTCAGCAACAACGAATTGATTCGGTCGGCCGCTTGTTCCGTACGAGTGTCGACTCGGCCCGCCTGCAGCTGCAGGCCCCGGCCGCTAACCATCCTACCCCATGAATACCTCTTTTCTGCGCGCGGCGGGGCAATTACTCCTAGCCGGCGTGCTTTTCAGCGCCAGCGTTGCCCTGCCAGCCTGCACCACCACGCCCGAAGCCCAGGAGTCAGACCGCCTGTCGGTTTTCGGTATCAAGCATGCCGCTCCCCGCACTCCCGCCGACACTCTGCCCGACCCGGTGCCTACTTTCCGGCTCACCAATCAGGAAGGCAAAGTCATTACCAATCAAACGTTTGCCGGCAAGGTCTACATCACGGATTTCTTTTTCGCGACCTGCCCCAGCATCTGCCCCAAAATGCAGAGCGAAATGCTGCGCGTGTATAAGCAGTTTGAAGGCAACCCCAACGTGCTGTTCCTGAGCCATACCATCGACCCGGCCCACGACTCGATTCCGGTGCTGCGTGACTACGCTGAGCGCCTAGGCATCAAGGACGCCTCGCGCTGGCACTTTGCCACCGCCCCCACGACACCGTATTTGCCCTGGCCCACGCCTACATGGCCTCGGCCGAAGTAGATAAGAAAGTGGCCGGCGGCTTTGCGCACAGCGGCGCCTTTGCCCTTATCGACTCTAAGCGCCGCATCCGGGGCGTGTACGACGGCATGGAAAAGTCGGAGGTGGACCGCCTGATTCAGGAGCTACCGATACTGCTAAAAGAGGAGCAGGAAGAGCAAAAAGTAGCTACCCGATGAGCTGGACTAGGCTTTTCGGCCGGGCGGGGCTGGCAGTGGCTGGTAGCACCACGCTGCTGCTGGGCCTCAACGGCTGTTTTACCGAGCGCCAGAACGAGGGCGCCAAGCTCTACGCCGCTCACTGCGCCAGCTGCCACGGCGACCAGGGCCAGGGCTTGGAACGACTAATTCCGGCCGTGGCCAAGACGGACTACATTGCCCGTCACCGCGCCGAGCTGCCGTGCATTATCCGCAAGGGTATGAAAGGACCTGTCACGGTGAACGGTATTGCCTACAACCAAGTGATGCCCGGCCACGAGGACCTGACCGACTCCCAGATTACCAACCTGCTCAACTTCCTGCAAACCAACTGGGGCAACACCAACCAGCCCTATACCATTCGGGAAGCCTCGGAGCTGCTGGGCCGCTGCAACGGCTCCGATGGGCAGTAGCCCGCCCAGCTTTCAACTCTACTCTTTGTCGGCCAAGCACGCAATTGCGCGGGGCAGGCGCAGCATGGCCGGGGCCACTACCCGCCAAATCAAGGCCTAGCAGGTGGGTTCTGACCCAGTTACCGCGCCAGAATATTTTCGGCTTGGGCCAACAAACCGCCCGTTTTGACGCGTGCATCTTCCCCAAACCTGCTTAGCTTGCAGCTTCATCTGTCTGTTTTGTTATGGGTCTGTTTGACTTCCTGAAAAAGAAACCCGAGGACGCTGCGGCGCCCGCTTCTGCTCCTACCCCTTCCCCTGCCGCTGCTACTCCCGGCGCGGATAGCCCCGCCACGCCTGCCTCAACCGAGCAGAACAAGCCGGCCGGCCCGCGCTATAAAGGCTCTAACTACCAGATGCCGGCCGCTCCCGCCGCGCCGCCCATGCCCCATATTCCGCCGGCGCCGCCCATTCCGCTGCCCGGAGCTTTCGGGGAAGAAGCGCCCCAGCTACCCGACTTTCAGCCCCTCAACATTCTGGAGCAGCTGCTAATGCAAGCTGCCGTGGAGCCCCAGTTCCGTAGCCCCTTCTACCAGGCCCTGCTGGGCGAGGAAGTGGTGGTGGTAATGGCGGGTAAGGAAGGCCAGGAGCCCGGCGAAATCACGCCCACTGAGGGCATGGAAATTCAGCTGCAGGCCCTGCACGACGGCAAAATTGCCGTTTTCACGGCCGTAGAACGTATTTTCGATAACGGCGCCGTACCCGAAGGCAGCGTAGCCTACATGCGCCTGCGCGGCCACGATTTCTTCACCATGGTGCAAGGAGCTGACTGTGCCCTGAACCCCTTCTCGGCCGTGGGCAAGCTGCTGGCCGCCGATGAGGTGCAGGCCCTGCTCAGCGGCCAGCTTTTTGAGGCTCCGAACCCGCAGGACATGCAAGTGTCGTTGCACCAACCGGAGCCCGAGCCCACCGAGCTGCTGGAAGGCCTGCGCGAGTATAGCGCCACTCAGCCCCACATCCGCACCGTGTACCTGACGGAGATGCGCGTGCAGCACAACCCCCAGGAAGCCCGCCTGCTGGTAGCCTTCGACACGGAGCAGCAGGACCCCGCCTTCCTGCAGGACCTAGGCCCCGTCATCCAAGGCAAAATTGGGGATGCTCAGTTCGTGGACCTCATGCTGATTGACCCCAACTCAGAGGAGCCCCTGATTCAGTACCTGCTTACTACCACGCCGGTTTACCAGCGCGCGTAACACACAACGAGCCCCCAAAAGTCAGCCTCCCCGATGATGCGTAGCAGGTGCTACCCACCATTGGGAGGCTGACTTTTAGGAGTTATTAGGCAAACCCAGAAGCAGAAAGCTTTAAAGACGCTTTTCACTTGACAATCATCATGCAGAGGTGCCGCCGAAGCATTCTGCCTGCTGATGACAGCGTTACTACCTCAATGACGCCACACCAGATGCTTCGTTGCGCTCTGCATGACGTTCCTTTTTTAGGTCCATTCAGCCTGATTTCTTTCGGTCGGGGTGAGCACCTGCTACGGAACCGGAACGGGCTTTATGGTTCGGCGCAAAATGGGTAGCAGGATAAAGTATAGCACCGGACCTAGTACCACGCAGGCTACCGCCCACAGGGCCAGGCCACCCAAAATAGCGTGCCACAGCAGCTGCAGAGCCCCTACCCAGTCGTGAGAAAATAGGTATTGCAACTTTGCCAGGGTTAGCTCGGGGCCGTGACTTCCCCAGAGTTTGGCTCCGCGGCTCATAAACGGGATGATGAGCAGCAACTGCACCGGGCTCCAGAGGTGAGCAATGAGCAGAATGGCCGCCACGTTGAGCCGCAGCCGCACGGCCGCAAACGTGGCCAGCAAGGTAGTCACGCCCAGCATGGGTACCAGCCCGAACGCAGTGCCTAGCGTGGCCATTAGCGCCAGCTGTCGGGGCGTCAGGCCCTGGCGCAAAATGCCCAGTAGCGGCTGCACCACGCGCCGCCGAAACCAGCCCTGGGCCGGCGGCGCGGAGGGCGGGGTGGTAGGCGGCGGGACCAAGGGCTGATTCACGGGTAACACAAGTTAGCGGCGGCTGAGCTGGCTGATACGGCAGCGGGGCGTTACCTTCGCAACCCGTCACTGTTCCGGCTGCGCGTCGCCGGTTATTTACGCGCCTCCGATGACAAAAGTACGTGAGTCTGGCCACGGCCGGCGCAACCTCTGGCTTGATTTCCTGATTCTGCTGCGGCGGGCAGCCCGGGAGTTTGGGGCCAACGACCCGCTACGGCTGGGCGCAGCCACGGCGTTTTTTACCACTTTCGCCCTACCCCCCATCCTGATTATCCTGATTCAGGTGCTGGGTTCCCTGTATTCCACGTCCCAGGTGCGGGTGCTGCTGCTCACCAAGCTGTCCAATTTGCTGGGCTACTCGGCTGCCGGCCTGGTGGAGCAAATTCTGCAAAACGTCAGCAACATTGAGCGCAGCCGCCTGGTAACCTGGCTGGGGTTTGGCTTCCTACTCTTCATTGCCACTACCCTGTTCGGCGTTATCCAAAGCTCCCTGAACCAGCTCTGGCAAATCCGGCCCAGCCGGCGCACCGACCGTTTCCATAAGGTGCTGAAAGAGCGGGCCCGTTCCCTGGGGCTGCTGCTGGCCACTGGCGTACTGTCCATGCTGGCCTTTCTGGTCGACGCGGGCCTAGCTTTCCTGGCCGACTACGTGCGCGACTTCGACGCGACCTTTGGGTTCGTGCTGTTTAAAATTGGCAACCAACTGGCCTCTCTGCTGATTCTGACGGCTTGGTTTGCCGTTACGTTTCGCAATCTGAGCAGCGCCAAGGTGCCGCCCCAGGCCGTGCTGCGCGGGCCCTGCTCACGGCCGTGCTCATTGACTTGGGCGAAACCGCTCTGGGCTACCTGCTGGTTCCGCGCAACTTGGGCCCCATTTACGGACCGGCTTCCAGCATTGTGCTGGTGCTGCTGTTCATGTTTTACTCGGCCATGATTTTCTACTTCGGCGCCTGCTTCACCAAAGCCTACGCCCACTACGTGGGGATGGACATCCGGCCCAAAAAATCCGCCGTGCGCTACAAGCTGGTGGATATTGTAGAGGAGAAGTGAGCTGGCGAGTAAAACGTCTGTCATCCTGAGCGCAACGAAGGATCTTGTCACCTGAGAACGGATAATCCCTGCATCGGCTCGTTCACGTCTAGGTCCTTCGCTGCGCTCAGAATGACAGACGTTTTTACTCGTCAGTTCACCAGCTCACTAGCTCACCGCCTCGCCATTTCCAATCCGCTACCTTTGCAGGACGAAATACCCGTTTATGACTTCAACTACCCCGTCCTTCGCCGACCTGGGCCTTGCCCCCGAACTAATACAAGCCCTGGAAGAACTTCAGTTTCAGGCTCCTACCCCCGTGCAGGAGCAGGTAGTTCCCATGGCCCTGGCCGGGCAGGATGTGGCCGGGCAGGCTCCCACGGGCTCGGGTAAAACGGCGGCCTATGGTCTTTCCGTGCTGCAACTCCTTGATTTAAAGCAAGATGCGGTGCAGGTGATTGTGCTAGTGCCCGCCCGCGAGCTGGCCCTGCAGGTGCGCGACGCCCTCAAGAAGCTGGGTAAGTTTCTGCCTAATTTGCGGGTAGCGGCCTTTTACGGGGGGCACGCCTTTCGGGAGGAAACGGCCTCCCTTACCCAGGCACCCCATATTGTGGTAGCCACCCCGGCCGCCTGCTCGACCACTTTGAGCGCCGCAGCATTATTCCTAACCAACTCAAAACCTTAATTCTGGACGAGGCCGACAAGCTGTTGGAGCTGGGCTTTCAGGATGAGCTGGTGGAGATTATTAAGCGCCTGCCCCGCCGCCGGCAAACCTTGCTGTTCTCGGCTACAATGTCGGACAAGGTGCTGGACCTAATCCGGAAGAACCTGACGCGTCCTCGGGTGGTAAATGCGGGCCAGGACACCGACGAACTGCCCGAAAACCTAACCCTCATCGGCCACGTGGGCACGGTGGAGAAGAAACCCGCTGCCCTGCTCCACTTGCTGCACCAGCCTGAAACGGGCCGCGCCCTGGTGTTCTGCAACACCCGGGAGCGGTGCATGGAGCTGACCCGCTTCTTGGTGGGGCGCGGGTAGCGGCCGAAGTACTCCACGGCAAAATGCCCCAGCCGGAGCGCGACAAGGCCTTGCTAAAGTTGCGCAACGGCTCGAGCCAAGTGCTAGTCGCTACCGACGTGGCGGCTCGCGGCATCGACGTGACGTTGCTGGACACGGTAGTGCAGTACGACGCCCCCGACAAGGCCGACGGCTTCCAGCACCGGGCTGGCCGCACGGCTCGCGCCGGCGCCGAGGGCACGGCCCATATCCTGGCCACCGACAAGGAGCAAGCCCACGTAAACAAGTGGCCAGTAGCCGCTTCCATCAAGTGGAAGGCCATGCACGCACCGAAGCTGCCGCCAGCGGCACCCAAGGCCCTGCGCCCCGAGAATGTAACCCTGCACGTTTCGGCCGGCAAAAAAGACAAGGTGAGTGCCCACGATTTAGTAGGCGCCTTCGTGAACGTAGGCGGCGTGTCGCGGGAGGAGGTTGGCCACATTGAAGTATTTGACTACTACAGCTACGTAGCCGTGCCCCGCCAGCAGGGCCAGCAGGTAGCCGAGCGCCTGGCCGGGGCTAAGGTGAAAGGCAAGAAAGTGCGGGTGTCCGTAGTAGAATAACGGAGCCGTGCCTGGGAGCCGCCCGTGGCGGGCAATGAGTAGAGTAGCACCTGAGAAACGCTTCTTCCGACTCGGAAGACGAACTTTTCTGAGTGCTGCTTTCTTGTTTATATATTGCTGCCAGCAGCTATGGGCAGCCCGTTTCAGCAACGCAACACGCCCGCGGCCAAAAGTGTCTTTGACACATACTGGCTGGGCAGCCCAGCAGGCAAAGGTAAATTTTAAAAGACTGTTCCTCGTTGGAAGTGGATCACCCAGATTCGGAATTGGCTTGGTTGCGGCGGCTGCGACACGACGACCAACGGGCCTTCGATGCGCTGTTTCAGCAGTACAGCGCCCGGGTGTATCGATTTGCTTACAGCTACCTCAAGGCCCGTCCTGCGGCGGAGGAAATTGTGCAGGACTGTTTTCTTAAGATCTGGGAGCGGCGCCACGAGCTGCGCGACGATGTTCCGCTGAAAGGCTACCTGTTCACGGTGGCTCATCATGCCATTCTCAATCAGCTTCGCCAGAACCGCTACCACCTCGCCTACCAGGATTACGCCCTGCTGGCCGGCTACCCTTCCACCCCGGGCACTGATACCGACGTAGCATTTGCCGAACTGGAAATGCTGTATCTAGCGGCTCTGGATAAACTACCGCCCAAGCGACGCCGAATTTTTACACTGAGTCGCCAGCAGGGGCTTTCCTACGCTGAAATTGCGCAGGAGCTGGGTATTTCGGTGAAGACTGTGGAAACCCAGATGGCTCAGGCCTTGCACTTTCTGCGCCAGTACTTCCAGGCCCACGGCACGGCGCTGGTAGTAATTCCGCTGCTCCTGGTACTTCTTTAATTGAAGGCTCCAAAAACTGGGGTGAGTGAGCCGTTACCTGCCGGCAACTTAAACTTTTTTCAAGAGACACTTGCTGTAAGCAATAGATTATCAGGCGCTTTTGAAAAAGGTTACAAAATCTGCATAAAAAATCATGTTGTGAGTCAGGGTAGCGGCCAGTTGGAGTGTATTACACTTTAGAACTCCATCCGTCCTGCTCTGCATGCCCGCCCACCCTGATAAAAGCGCTTTTCTCCAGTATATAAACGGCACCGCTACGGCCGCCGAAGCTACCGCCATGCGTACCTGGCTCGGCCAGCCCAGCAACCAGCTGCTGGCCCGCCATTGGATGAAGGAGCATTGGCACTCCTTCGATGCCAGCCCCCATGCGGTTCCCGCCTACCCCGAACCAGATTATGAGGCTCTGCTCCTAACCCTGCATCAGCGGCTAAGGTTTGATGTAGCGGAGCCGGTTGACATTGCGGACGACTCTGCTGGCGGCTGGCCCGGGCGCTGGCGATACTGGGCCGCAGCCGCCGCTACCGTGGCCATGGTCGCCGGAGGGAGTATTTTGTGGCAGCAACACGCACGCCCGGCTCCGCAGAGCTACGCTACCACCTTCGGCCAAACCCGCACCCTGCACCTACCCGACGGTTCCACTGTTACGCTCAACGGCAACTCCCGGCTCCGCTATGCTCCGAATCCGGCGGCCGGGCAGCCCCGGGAGGTGTGGCTGGACGGCGAAGCCTTCTTCTCGGTGCGCCATACCCCTAGCAATCAACGGTTTATTGTGCATACTACTGCCGGGTTTAATGTGGAAGTACTGGGCACCCAGTTTACCGTATTCCGTCGCCGTCAGGAGGCGCGGGTAGTGCTGCTCTCGGGCAAGGTGCGCGTAGACTTCGAGGACAGCACTCGTGCCGACCTGCTCATGAAGCCCGGCGAACTGGTGCAAACCCAGGACGACCAACCCCGCGCCCTGGTACACAAGCCCGTGCATACGGATGCCTACGCCAGCTGGAAAGACGAAAAGCTGGTGCTCGACAACACGTCTATGAGCGAGCTAGCTACCCGCCTGCATGACACCTACGGTTTGGACGTAGAGGTAGCCACCCCGGCGCTCCGCACCCGCCGCATGACCGGCACGGTGCCCGTGCAGGACCTGGAACTGCTACTCAAGGCCCTGGAAGAAACCTTCCACCTGAAGGCCGAGCGCCAGCAAAACCGCCTGATTTTCTCTGACTTAATTGCCCCGTAGCCGGACTCCCCTCTAGTGTCCGGAGCCACGGCTCATTCATTTCCATTTCCCACCGTTCCCACAATGAACCACACCCCTACCCGTTTAGGTGGCAGCCTGGCGTCTACGGCCCTTTCGGCCTGTGCATTGCTGCTACCCGCTCCGGGGGCCACGGCCTCCGCTCAACTTCTGGCCTCAAACCACTTGCCTACGCAACGGACGGAGACACCCGCCGAAACAGTGCTGCTCAAGGACCTGCTGGGCCGCTGGGAATCACAGTACGGCGTAACCATCTTCTACGAAAGCAACTTGGTGCGTAACAAGCGAGTAACCGCCCGCCCCGAGGTGGCCTCGCCCCTGGAAGAAAAGCTTACGGAAGTGCTGCCCCAGGCGGAGCTGACGTTTAAAAAGCTGCGCTCCGACTATTACGTGGTAGTGGCCCCCACCGCTGGTCCGGTTACCACGGCAGCGGGCAAAACAGTTCAGGCCGACGTGCCGGTTTCGGGGCGGGTAACACAGTCCAACGGTGAAGGGCTGCCGGGTGTAACGGTGGTAGTGAAAGGCACCAGCATCGGTACTTCCACTAGTTCCGACGGCAGCTTTTCGCTGAACGTGCCGGAGGGCAGCACGCTGGTATTCAGCTCCATCGGCTTCCTGAGCCGCGAGGTACCCGTGACGGGCGCTAACCCGGCCCTGAACATCAGCCTGAGCACCGATGCCAAGGCCCTCGACGAGGTTGTGGTAGTGGGCTACGGCACACAGAGTCGCCAGGAATTGACCACCTCCGTCACCTCGGTAAGCGCTGAGGAGCTGACCCGCCAGCCGGTGGCCGGCTTCGACCAAGCTTTGCAGGGCAAGGCGCCCGGGGTGCAGGTTACCAGCCCTTCCGGCGCTCCTGGCGCGGGTATTAACGTACGGATTCGCGGCAACAGCTCCATTAGCCTGACGGGCTCCCCGCTATACGTAATCGACGGGGTACCCATTCTGCCCACCTATGAGCAGGAACTGGCCGTGGGCGGGCAGCGCCCCAACCCCCTGAACGCCCTGAACCCTCAGGATATCGAGAGCATCGACGTGCTCAAGGACGGCGCCGCCGCCGCCATTTATGGCCTGCGCGCTTCCAACGGGGTAGTCGTAATTACCACCAAGAAGGGCAAGCTGGGCAAGCCCCAGGTGGGCCTGAGCGTATACTACGGGCAGCAGCGGCTGCGCAAGAAGCTGGACGTGCTCAACTCCCGCCAGTTTGCCGAGTACTACAACGAAGCCTTGGTCAACGCCGGCAGACCCGCGGCCTTCACTGACCTCAACAACCTGCCTACTGCTACCGACTGGCAGGAGGAAATCTACCGGCCGGCTGGCATTCAGAGCTACCAGCTCAACATCAGCGGGGCCACGGAGCAGACGCGCTACTACGTTTCGGGCGGCTATTTCAAGCAGGATGGCATCAGCCTGAACTCGGGCTTTGACCGCTACAACTTCAAGATCAACGTGGATCAGAAGCTGGGTCAGCGGTTCCGGATGGGCACTAACCTGAACCTGAGCCGCACCTTCACCAACGGCTCGGTGCGATCCGAGCTAGGCATCGGCAACTCCGGCACGGTGCTGGGCGCGCTGGCCCAGATTCCGACCATTCCGGTACGTACGGCCGATGGCCGCTACGGCACCAACCCCTTCCAAGCCTTCGACAACCCGGTGGGCAACTTGTTGGAAACGAATAACAAGGCTGTTATCTACCAAGCTATTGGTAACGCCTATGGCGAGCTGGACATTCTCAAGAACCTGACCCTGCGCAGCTCCCTAGGCCTGGACTTCCGCACACAGAACGAAAACCAGTTCATTACCCGCGACTACCCCGGCACCTCCAACGCCGACCCGGCCACGCGCGGCAGCGGGGCTACCTCGCTCAACCAGCAGGTTATCTGGCTGCTGGAAAACACCCTGACCTACAACCCCAACCTCGGCGACCGGCACAACCTGACCTTACTGGCGGGCCAGTCGGTGCAGGAGTCAGACCGTTTTACTTCGTCGGCGAGCGGCAAGGGCTACCCTGCCAACTCGGTGCCCTATCTCTCAGCGGTGTCGCAGTTCGATAAGCCCAGCAGCTACCAGGACCAGTGGGGTCTGATGAGCTTCTTCGGCCGGGCCATCTACAACTACGATGAGCGCTACCTGGCCACGCTGAGCATGCGCGCCGATGGCAGCAGCAAGTTCCGCGAGGGCAACAAGTTTGGATATTTCCCGGCTTTGGGTTTGGGCTGGCGCGTGTCGAAAGAGGCTTTCTTCCCGCAGAACACGGCCGTTTCCGAGCTGAAGCTACGCGGTAGCATTGGTGCCACCGGTAACCAAGAGTTTTACACCTATCAGCGCTTCTCGCGCTACGGCACGGGCTTCAACTATCAGAACGGGGGTAGCATCCTGGGTGGCATTGCCCCCACCAACATCGGCAACAACGATGTAAAGTGGGAAAGCACCACCCAATACGACGCGGGCATTGACCTGGGTCTGTTCAGCGACCGGCTGACCCTGACCCTGGATGGCTACCTGAAGAAAACTAGCGACCTACTCACGCTGGTGAGTATTCCGCTCAGCACTGGGGCCCAAGATCTGAGCATCATTCAGAATGTAGGCAAGATAGAAAACAAGGGCTTTGAGTTTGGCCTGAACTCGACTAACCTGCAGGGCGCCAACGGGGGCTTCTCCTGGACTACTAACTTCAACTTTACCATTAACCGCAACAAGGTGCTCGATTTGGGTACCATTCGTAACGAGCAGGGCGAAGTAGAAGACCGCCGCCTGCCGAGCGGCAACGGTTTCACACTGGTAGGTCAGCCCCTAGGGGTGTTCTACGGCTGGCAAGTGCAGGGCATTTTCCAGAACCAGGATGAGATTAGCTCCGCTGCCAAGCAGGACAACGCCGCCCCCGGCGACATTCGGTTCCGCGACCTAAACAACGACGGCATCATCAACGACAAGGACCGTACGGTTATCGGTAACCCTAACCCTAAGGCCATTGCAGGCGTCACGAACAACTTTGGCTACAAAGGTCTGGAGTTGAGCGTGTTTTTCCAGGGTAGCTTCGGCAACGACATCTACAACCAGAACCGCGAGACGCTGGAGGGCATGGCGGATCCGCTCAACCAGAGTACCCGGATTCTGAACCGCTGGACCCCAACTAATACCAATACCGACGTGCCCCGGGCCGTGCGCAACGACCCGAACAACAACCGCCGCATGTCGGACCGCTTTATTGAGGATGGCTCCTACGTGCGCCTGAAAAACCTGACGCTGGCCTACAACCTCCCCTCGACCCTGACCCGCAAGGCCGCTATTAGCAACCTACGCGTGTACGTGACCGGCCAGAACCTGATTACCTGGACTGACTACTCCGGCTACGACCCCGAAGTCAGCTCCGACCCGCAGTCGAATACGGGCTTTGGCCGCGACTTCGGTGTGTACCCGCAGGCGCGCACTTACACTGTGGGCTTGAACGCCACTTTCTAACCGCTGCCAGCCGTTTGCTGCTGATGTGGCGGCAAACGGCTTCGCGGCCCGGCGTTCTCGGTTTTCTTCCAGCTTTTCTTGAAATTCCCAATGAAAAAGATATTCATCCCTATTCTCGCCCTGACGCTGCTCTCCACGGGTTGCGACGTACTGGACAAAAATCCGCTGCCGAGCATTACGCCGGAAAACTTCTTTACCTCGGCCGATGACGCCGAGGCAGGCCTGACGGCCGCCTACGACGCCCTGCAGGGCACCGGCCTCTACGGTCAGGACATGATTGTGGTGGGCGAGATGCCTTCCGACAACTGCACCAGTGCCAACGGCGACGTTGCCGCGCTGGAAAACATTACCTGGAACTCTACCACGGGCCAGGTAAGAAGCATTTACCGCGACTCCTACATCGGTATCAACCGCGCTAACTCCATTCTGAAGTACGTGCCGGCTATCGACATGCCCGAGGCCCGCAAAAACCAGATTCTGGGCGAAGCCCGCTTCTTGCGTGCCCTGCACTTCTTTAACCTAGTGAAACTGTACGGCGGCGTGCCCCTGCGCCTGGAGCCCACGGAAACGGGAACGACGGAAGTGCTGAATCTGTCCCGCGCTACTGTCGAAGCGGTGTACGCCCAGGTTATTCAAGACCTAACCACGGCCGAGCCCCTGGTAGCTGCCTCCAATGCAACTCGGGTTACGCAAAACGCTGTCAATGCACTTCTGGCCCGCGTATACTTGACCCAGCGCCAGTGGGCTCCGGCCCAGGCCGCGGCAGGGAAGGTGCTGAGCGGCGGGGCCCTGGCAACTAGCTTCAAAACGCTGTTCCCGGCCGATAACAAGTCGGAATCCATCTTTGAGGTGCAGTTTGCAGGTAGCAACGACGGGGGCAATATCCTGCCTGACCTGCTGCTACCCAGCCCGCCCGCCACGTACTCATTCCCTAAGTTCAGCATCCCAACGCTGTACCGGCCCCAGGCCAGCGCCCAGCCGACGGACCTAACCTTTGTGGTGGATACGTTGAGCGACAAACGCTGGAGTTTCCAGGGCGTAACCAACGCCGGCCGTGACCACGCCAGCTACGTTGACGGCGGCCGCGGCACAGGCAACGACGACGGCCCCTTCGTCTACAAATGGCCGGGCAACCCCAACGGCTTCAACTCCCCGACAACACGTACGTGTTGCGCTACGCTGATGTCGTGCTAATGTATGCCGAGGCAACCAACGAGTTGTCGGGCCCTACCGCCGACGCCATAGCCAAGCTCAACCTGATCCGGCAGCGGGCTGGCCTGGCTGAGTTGACCAGCGCTTCGCCGCAAGCCGCCGGCAAGCAGGCCTTGCGCACGGAGATTGACCGACAGCGCCGTCTGGAGCTAGCCTTCGAAGGGGAGCGGTGGTTTGACTTGCTGCGCTATGCCCGCCACGAGCAGGCTGACCCCTCGGCCGACCACGCCGTAACGGCCTTGGACGTTATTAAGGCGCAACGCAAAACGGCCACCGCCGACGTTAACTACCTGCTATTCCCTATTCCGCTGGACGAGTTGAACACCAACCTGAACGTGCAGCAGAATCCGGGGTATTAATCCGTCGCAAAGGCCAGTCCAGCAAAGCCAAAACGTTGGGCTGGCCTTATCCGGAACCAGACGGATAACCCACCCTTTTTTCGTTGTTTCTTATCTGTAGAGGCCTACAACGGGTTAAGTCTCCCATAGCAACAACACCCCGAAAAAGCCGACCGGCACGTGTGCAGTAGGTGTATAAAGCCAGCAAACAGCGGCGAAAACGAGGTTTCGCGCGTTTGTTTTCTCCGCTAACGAGCTAATATATTTGGTTTATTACCCCTGCTGCCGTCGGCGTCTTTTTCCTTCCTGAGGCCTGGGTGCTTTATCCTCTTCAAGCACCGTGCCCCACCTCATCTTCGTTCTTTCCCGCACCTGACTTTTACCCAAGCTGATTGCCAGCAGCCTTGGGTTGCCCTACCCCAGCGGCTTCGCTAGACTGCTGGGTTACCTGGGGCCGGTTTGCTAAAGGGGAGCAAGCCGGCCCTCCCGGGGCTTTGGTAATGGCAGCCTTCCCATGGGAACCGGCTACCTTACCCTCCGAAGCCACTGCTAGGCTTTGCTCTTAATCCTCAAACTCCCTTTCCCTTCCTTCCCACCATGGCTGCCCCTATTTCCGCCTCACCTCTTGCTCCGGCCACCGCTACCCCACCCGGCACCGAAGTGCCCCGTTACACCTCGGCCCTGGCTTCGCTGACAGTTTTGTTTTTCATGATGGGTTTTATTACCTGCCTGAACGACATTCTGATTCCGTATCTAAAAGCCATTTTCCAGCTCAGCTACACCCAGGCCAACCTGATTAACCTGTGCTTTTTCGGGGCCTATTTCGTGATGGGTATTCCGGCCGGCAAGCTGGTGCAGCGCATCGGCTACAAGGGTGGCATGCTGGCGGGCTTTCTGATTGCGGCCCTGGGCGCCTTCCTGTTCTACCCCGCCGCCGACAGCCGCAGCTACGAATTGTTTCTGGGCGCCTTATTCGTGCTGGCTACGGGCGTAGTGCTGCTGCAAGTAGCCGGTAACCCCTACGTAGCCATCCTGGGTCCGGCCAAATCGGCCCCGGCTCGCCTCACGCTCACCCAGGCTTTTAACTCCCTGGGTACTACCGTAGCCCCGCTGCTGGGCTCGGCCCTGATTCTCTCGAACCTGCCGGACCTGGAGTCAGCGGCTTCCGCCGCGGCCATCGATGTGAAGGCCGTCCAGATTCCCTACCTCTGTATTGGGGCGGTACTGATTGTGATAAGCGTGCTGCTAGGGATGTTAAAGCTGCCCACCATTGTGCATGCCCACACCGAAGAAGACTCCACCCGTCGGGCCTACCACTACCGCCACCTCATCTTCGGCGTCATTGGCATCTTTGCCTATGTAGGCGGCGAAGTGGCCATTGGCTCGCACATTGTTTCCTACTTGCACCTACCTGACGTGATGAACCTCACGCCCAAAGTAGCCGGCGACAAAGTAGCCTACTACTGGGGTGGAGCCATGGTGGGCCGCTTCCTGGGCGCTTACCTGCTGGGCAGGTTTAATCCGGGCCGTCTGCTGGCCTTCAACTCGCTGGGAGCCGTGGTGCTGGTGCTTATTTCGGTTATGACGACCGGCGAAATTGCCATGTGGAGCTTGCTGGCCGTGGGTCTGATGAACTCCATCATGTTCGCCACAATTTTCACGCTGGCGATGGCGGGCCTGGGCCGCAATACTGAGGAAGCGTCTGGGTTGCTTAACGTAGGCATTGTGGGCGGCGCCATCATCCCGCTGCTCTTCGGTTTGGTGGCCGATGCCAGCACCCTGCGCTGGGCCTTCGTGCTGCCTGTCCTGTGCTACCTCTACATTATGTGGTACGGCCTGAAAGGCCATAAGCCCGCGGCGGTATAACCAGCGGCCGCGCCGTTGGAATAAGCTAACCGCTTGATCTATACTTTCTCACGCCCGACGTTTGTCGTGCGACGGCTACTCTTTTGCCTTTCTCACCCCTGCGTTCTGTATGTCCACTCGCTCTTTTACCGGCCTTTCGCTGGCGTTGCTCCTGGCGTTGGGCCTGGGTAGCGCCTGCCAGCGCCTGCCACAGGCTAGCCCGAAGCCAGCCAAAGGCACGGCTGCCTTTTGGCTGACCAACCCCGATAAATCGGTGCTATTTCAGGCCCAAACGGCCCCGACCTGGAGCACTGTTGCGCCGGCGGCCGGTACGCCGGTTATTGACATCGACGATCAGCAGACCTTCCAGACCATTGACGGCTTCGGATACTGCCTGACGGGCGGCAGCGCCCAACTGCTGCACGCCATGAGCCCCGAAGCGCGCAAGGCTATTTTGCAGGAGCTGTTTGCTACCGATGGCACCAACATTGGCGTGAGCTACCTGCGCCTGAGCATCGGGGCTTCGGACCTGGACGCCACCGTATTCAGCTACGACGACCTGCCTGAGGGCCAAACCGACCCGACGCTGGCCCGGTTCAGTCTTGCCCCGACCAAGCCCACCTAATTCCGGTGCTCAAGGAAATCCTGGCCATTAACCCGCGCATCAAGCTTCTGGGCTCGCCCTGGTCGCCGCCGACGTGGATGAAAACCAACGGCAACTCCAAGGGCGGCTCCCTGAAGCCGGAGTTTTACGACGCCTACGCCCGCTATTTCGCCAAGTACGTGCTGGGCATGAAGGCCCAAGGCATTCGTATTGATGCCATTACGGTCCAGAATGAGCCCCTGCACCCGGGCAATAATCCCAGTCTGCTCATGCTGCCGGAGCAGCAGGCCGAGTTCGTGAAAAAGCATCTGGGGCCTGTCTTTCAACAGGAGAAAATCGACACGAAAATCATCGTGTACGACCACAACGCCGACCGCCCCGACTACCCCCTCACCATTCTCAATGACCCTGAGGCCAAGAAGTACGTCGATGGCTCGGCCTTTCACCTCTACGCCGGCCCCATTGAGGCCCTGAGCCAGGTGCACGACGCCCACCCCGACAAGCACGTGTACTTCACGGAGCAGTGGGTGGGCTCCAAAAGCAAGTTCGAGGAAAACTTTCCCTGGCACATCCGCACCCTCATGATTGGGGCGACTCGCAACTGGGCCCGCACTGTGCTGGAGTGGAACCTAGCTGCCGACCCCCAACAGAATCCGCACACGCCTGGGGGCTGCACCGAGTGCCGCGGCGCCCTCACCATCGATGGCAACACCGTAACCCGCGAGGATGCTTACTACATCATTGCCCACGCCGCCAAGTTTGCCCGGCCTGGCTCGGTGCGCATCGGCTCCACTACCTCCGAAAGCCTGCCCAGCGTTGCCTTCAAAAGCCCTAGTGGGCAGCGGGTAGTGCTGGTGCAAAACAACACGAAAGCGCCCCAGACTTTCAGTCTCCGCTACCAGGGCAAAACCCTGACTTCCAGCCTGAATGCCGGCGCGGCCGGCACGTACGTCTGGTAACGCTCCGCTTACTCCGCCTGCTACCTAGCCTCCGGGACCCTGGGTAGCGGGCGGCGCTTTTTCCGACCTGAATACCGCTTTCCTTCCTGCGTTCCGCAACGGGGAGGCACCGCGCGCTACGTGGCGTCACCTGCTCCACTTACCCTGACTTGCTGGCCTTCCTAGGGCCTGTTAGTGCTTTTTCCACAACCAAACCCCACCACTATGAACACAACTACTTTTTGGACCACCAAGGTACCCCGCGCCGTGCGCTACCTGCCGCTGCTGCTGGCCGGCCTTGGGCTGAGCGAGGCGGCCGACGCGCAGAGCTTTCTGCGCGCCGATGGGCAACGCATTGTCAATGCCAGCAACCAGGAGGTTATTCTCAACGGCATGAACCTGGGCAACTGGGCTGTGCAGGAGGGCTACATGATGAAAGTGGGTTGGCCCGGCCTCGACGGCAAGCAAACCCAGGGCAAGGTCAAGAAGACGCTCTATAACGCCGGCATGAGCGACGCGGCGGTGGAAACCTTCTACCAGAACTACCGCGACGCCTTCATCACCAAGCCCGATATCGACTACATTGCCAGCAAAGGGTTTAACTGCATCCGCCTGCCCTTGCATTACGAGCTGTTTCTGACGCCCAGCCAGCGGGCGGTGCGCAACAGCGTGATGCGCGGCACGGTGTCGTACGACTCCTACGTGAGCCAGCTCACCAACTGGTACAACGCCAATCAGCTCTTCACCGACCCGGCCAATATGGCGGCGCTGCGCATGATTGACAACACCCTGGCCTGGGCCCAGGCCAACAACATGTACGTGGTGCTGGACATGCACGCCGTGCCCGGCTCCCAGGGCACCGATGCCAACATTGCCGACCAGATTGTGGCCAACGACCTCTGGAACCGCCAAATCAACCAGGACGTGCTCAACCGGCTGTGGTCGTTCATCTCGAACCGCTACAAGAACGACGCCCGGGTGGCCATGTACGACCTAATTAACGAGCCGAACAACTACCCCAGCAACCAGAAGATTCACGACGTATTTCAGCGCCTGATTACGACCATTCGCAATCAGGGCGACAACCACCTGATTCTGGTGGAGGGCAACGGCTGGGGCAACGACTATAACTACCTGGAGCCTTTTACCTTCCCCAACCGCGCCAACCTGGTGTACAACTCGCACCGCTACAGCGGCACGGGCTACGAGATGGATAACGGCGTGAACTCCACCGGCGGCGGGCCCAACGACCTGCGCTTCATCGGCAACCTGCGCAACTTCCGCACTACCCACAACGTGCCCATCTGGATTGGGGAAACCGGCGAAAACACCGATACCTGGATGCGCGACGCGGCCAAGAACCTTAACTCCGTGGGCATTGGCTGGTGCCACTGGACCTACAAGCGCTTCGAGGACCGTAGCAACCCGGCCTTCATGCACATCAACCCGCCCTACGTGGTGGATGGGCCCGCGGGCCTCAACCAGGTGCTCACCAATATTCGGTTTGCGAACTGCGTGCCCAACACGACGGTAGCGGCCGTATCGCCCAACCAGAACGGCATCGTGAACTACCCCGGCGGCGGCAATTACAACGGCACCGCCGCTACGCCCAGCGGCCCGGCCATCGGGCGCATCTACGAAATCAGCTCCAAAAAAGGCGGCAAAGCCCTGGAAGTGTCGAACAATTCCCAGGTGAACGGCGGCCGGGTGCAGCAGTGGACCTGGGCCAGCGTGGCCAGCCAGAAGTGGAAGCTGGTGGATGCCGGCGGGGGCTACGTGCGCATTGTGAACCTGAACAGCAACAAGAGCCTGGATATAGCCGGTCCCAGTACCGCCGACGGCGCCCTGACCCACCAGTGGGATTGGCTGAGCCAAGACAGCCAGTATTGGCAGATCATTGGTAACGGCGACGGTACCTACCGCATCATCAGCAAGTTCAGCGGCAAGGCCCTGGACGTGCAGAATAACTCTACCGCCGACGGGGCCGCCGTGCAGCAATGGACCTGGGGCGGCGGCGACAACCAGCGCTGGTGGTTCTCGGACCAGGGTGCGGCCCGGCCGGCCGCGGTGTTGGCCGCTACCCCCGGCTCGGCCGCCGACTTACGCCTGCAAGTCTACCCCACGGTAGCGAATACGGAGCTGAGCCTGCACTACACCGCAGCGGCGCGGCAGCAGCTAACCCTGCGCCTGCTGGACCTAACGGGCCGCGTGGCCGTTAGCCAGGTAGGGCGGGCCGTTACGCCGGGCGACAATCAGCTGACGGTGCCCGTAGCCAGCGTATCGGCCGGGGTGTACTTGCTGCAGGTAGATACCCCCGATGGGCAGCTCGTCCGCCGGGTGGTGGTGGCCCATTAAGCTTTGTCTGGAACCAGCCGGCCCCGGATGCTCGGGGCCGGCTTTTCTTACTGCCTATTGACAACACACGTACTTCCCTGACTAGTAACTCGTTCAGAAATGCCACGACCTGGCGTCCCACCTCGTAGATAAGGCCAGATAAGACTGAGCCAAGGGTTGGTTGCACCAAACTCAGCTCAGCAGTGTCTTTCCTTCGATTCTCGTCCCCTTTGCCATGCGCTTTTTCTCCTGTCTTTGCTTTAGCACGACCCTGCTGCTGGCGGCTTCGCCTGCTGCGTGGGCCACGGTGCGCCTACCCCGCCTGGTGAACTCCCACATGGTGCTTCAGCGCCGCGTGCCGCTGCCGCTCTGGGGCTGGGCCGCGCCTGGCGAGACGGTGCGCGTTACGTTCCGGGGCGCCACGGCCCAGGCCACAGCTGGCCCCGATGGGCGCTGGCAGCTCAAGCTTCCGGCCCAGGCGGCGGGTGGCCCCTTCGAGTTGGAAGTGAGAGGCCAGAACGTAATTCGGCTGACAGATGTGCTGGTAGGCGACGTGTGGCTGGCCTCCGGACAGTCGAACATGGAGTGGCCCCTGCGCGAGACGACCGGCGGGCCGGCGGCCGTAACGGCCGCCAATCACCCTACCATCCGGTTGTTTACCGTGCCGAACCGCGCCGAGTCGCGGCCCCAGCCCGAGCTGGCCGGCGGCGAGTGGCAGGTATGCACGCCGCAGTCGGTAGCTACCTTTTCGGCCGTGGCCTACCACTTTGGGCGCGACTTGCAGCAGCGCTACCAAGTACCCGTTGGATTGATTGCAGCTGAGTGGGGCGGCACCGCCGCCGAAGCCTGGACCAGCGCCGAGGCCCTGCTGAAACTCCCGGATTTCCGGGGGCCAGTGGCCGCCTTGCAAGGCCAGACCGGCTCATTTGTTGAGCAGGATGCCGCTTACGCAATTCGCTTGCGGGCCTGGCAGCAAAGCCCGGCCGGCCAGGACCAGGGCCTACTGCCCGGCCAGCCCACCTGGGCCGACCCTACCCTGACGACGACCACCTGGAAGTCCATGCAACTGCCAGGCATTTGGGAAGGCCAGAGCCCGGAGCTGCGTGACTTTGACGGCATTGTGTGGCTGCGGCGGGAACTCACGCTGCCCCTACTGCCGCCAATCAGCCCCTTACCCTGAGCTTAGCCCAGGTTGATGATCAGGACAGCACCTTTTTCAACGGAGTAGCCATTGGCGGTACCCGCGGCTACGACCAACTTCGGCGCTACTCAGTACCAGCCAGCCTTGTGCGCGCCGGCCGCAACATCATAACCGTGCGGGTCACGGATACGGGTAGCGGCGGAGGCATTTGGGGCAAGCCCACGGACATGACAGCCACGGTGGGCGGCCTCACCGTGCCGCTGGCCGGGGCCTGGCAGTACCGTCCGGCTTTCGACCCGAGCACCCGGCCCCGCAGCCCGTTCCCGGGCGGAACCCAGAACGAGCCAACGGCCCTGTTTAACGGCATGATTGCCCCCTTGCTCCCTTATGCGCTGAAGGGCATAATCTGGTACCAGGGTGAAAGCAACGCTGGCCGCGACGCCCAGTACCGCACCCTGTTTCCGGCTCTGATTCAGGACTGGCGCACGCGCTGGCAACAGGGGCCCCTGCCCTTCCTGTTCGTGCAGCTGGCCGGCTACATGCACGACGGCCCGGAACCCGCCGACACGGACTGGGCCCGCCTGCGGGAAGCGCAGCGCTTTACCAGCCTCACAGTACCCAAAACCGGTATGGCAGTGGCCCTGGACCTGGGCAACCCCGACGACATCCACCCCCGCAACAAGCAAGACGTGGGCCGCCGCCTGGCCCTGGTGGCCCGGCAGGTGGCCTACGGCGAAACCGACGTGGTTGCCTCCGGGCCTACCTTCGAGAAGCTCTCCACGGCGGGCAACCAGCTGCTGCTTCGCTTCCGAAACGTGGGCAGCGGCCTAGTGCTCAAGCCTGGCGCCGCGGGTACGCCCAGCAGCTTTGCCGTAGCCGGACCCGATGGGCGCTTTGTGTGGGCGCGGGCGCAGGTCCAGGGCAACACCGTGGTGCTGCAGGCCGATGGGGTGGCTAATCCGGTGGCCGTGCGCTACGCCTGGGGCAACAACCGCCCGGCTACCCTCTACAATCAGGAAGGGTTGCCGGCTTCCCCTTTTCGCTCCGACAACTAACCCCGCCACTACCCTCTTCCGCGGCCGCTACCCTCGCTACGGCATTCTTCTTCCTGTATGAAACTATTCCCCGGATTTCGTCTCGGATTGGCCTGTGTTCTGCTGCTTGGCGCGGCCGGCTGCGGCGGCAGCACCGACGACAGCACCCCTACGCCCAGCCCAGCCCCACCCGTGCCGCCCCAGCCGGCCGGCCCGTCTCAGGTTGCGCAGTGGCTAACGGCACCCGATAAATCGGCTCTGTTCTATAAAAGCACGTCGCCGCTGAACTTTCAGGCGACTAGCAGCCAGAACCCGACCATCATCGTGGACACAACCCAAACCTACCAGTCCATTGACGGCTTTGGCTACACGCTTACGGGTAGTAGCGCCATGCTACTCAAGCAGATGAGCGCCACAGCCCGGGCGGCCCTGCTCAAGGAACTGTTTGCCACCGACGGCGCCAGCATCGGCACCAGCTACCTGCGCGTTAGCATTGGGGCCTCCGACCTCGACGTGGGCGTGTTTACCTACGATGATGCCGCCCAGCCCGACCCTACACTGGCCCAGTTCAGCCTCGCCCCGGATAAAGTCAATCTAGTTCCGGTGCTCAAGGAAATTCTGGCTATCAACCCCAGTATCAAGATTCTGGGCTCGCCCTGGACGGCCCCGCGGTGGATGAAAACCAACAACAGCTACATCGGGGGGGCGCTGAAACCGGAGTATTACGCGGCCTATGCCCAGTATTTCGTGAAGTACCTGCAAGCCATGCAGGCTGAAGGCATCCGGCTGGACGCCATTACGTTGCAAAACGAGCCCCTGCACGACGGCAACAACCCCAGCATGCTCATGTCGGCGCTGGAGCAGGCCACCTTCATCCGCGACCATGTGGGCCCGGCCCTGCGCGCGGCTGGTCTCACCACCAAAATCATTACCTACGACCACAACCTGGACAAGCCGGAGTATCCGCTCACCATTTTGCGCGACCCGGGAGCCAGCCAGTACGTGGATGGCTCGGCCTTCCACCTCTACGCCGGCGACATCACGGCCATGACTAGCGTGCGCAATGCCTTCCCAAGCAAGAACGTGTACTTCACGGAGCAGTGGGTAGGCGGCCCCGGCGACTTTGCCGGCGACCTGAAGTGGCACGTGAGCAACCTCATCATTGGGGCTACCCGCAACTGGAGCCGCAACGTGCTAGAGTGGAACCTGGCCGCCGACCCCAATTATGGCCCCTACACTCCCGGAGGCTGCAGCACCTGCCTGGGCGCCCTGACCATCAGCGGAGACAACGTGACCCGCAACACGGCCTACTACACGGTGGCTCACGCCGCGAAGTTTGTTCGCCCCGGCTCGGTGCGCATCAGCACCAACGAGCTCGGCAACCTACCAAACGTGGCCTTTAAGAACCCCGATGGCAAGAAGATACTCATTGTACTGAACGCAGGCAACGCTACCCAACGCTTTGCTATTCAGTACCGTGGCAACGTTGCAACTACCTCGCTTGACAAGGGCGCAGTGGGAACCTACGTGTGGTAGGCCCGCTCCGCCCGACGGTCATTTTCTCTCCTGATTTCTCGCACCAGATTTTTTTACGCATGCAAAAATCCTTATTGGCCGTTCTAGTGGCGGCCGGCATTGGCACTACTGCTTCCGCTCAAAAACCTACGGCCACCGCGCCCAAATCGTACTCGGCGGCGGGCAAGCAGGTGCAGGTATACACCACCGCCGACAACTCCCAGCTCCGCTTAAGTGCCACTGACAAGCTCAGTTTCAAGGAAGTAGGCCAACCCCTGGAAACCCAGCCCACGGTGTTCGTAGACCCGACCCACACCTTCCAAACCCTGGTAGGCATTGGCGCGGCCCTGACCGATGCCTCGGCCGAAACTTTTGCCAAGCTGCCTAAGGCCCAGCAGCAGGAGTTTCTGCAGGCTTACTTCAGCCCCAGCCAGGGCATTGGCTACACCCTGGGCCGCACCAACATCAACAGCTGTGACTTCAGCAGCGACACCTACACCTACGTGCAGGACGGCGACAAGGAGCTAAAAACCTTTAGTCTCAAGCACGACGAGAAATACAAGATGCCCTTTATTAAGCAGGCTACAGCCGCAGCCGGAGGCAAACTCACGCTCTACGTAAGCCCCTGGAGCCCACCGGCCTGGATGAAGGACACCAAGAACATGCTGCAGGGCGGCAAGCTCCTGCCCGAGTTCCGCCAGAGCTGGGCCGATTACTACGTGAAGTTCATTAAGGCCTACGAGAAGGCTGGTATTCCGGTCTGGGGGCTCACGGTGCAGAACGAGCCCATGGCCAAGCAGAAGTGGGAATCCTGCATTTTCACGGCCGAAGAGGAGCGCGACTTCGTGAAGGGCTTCCTCGGGCCTACCCTGAAAAAAGGCGGCCTCTCGGACAAGAAGCTCATTGGCTGGGACCATAACCGCGACCTGGCGTTTCAGCGCGCCGCTACCCTCTTCGACGACCCCGAGGCCAGCAAGTACTTCTGGGGCCTGGGCTACCACTGGTACGAAACCTGGACCGGCTCGGGCATGCAGTTCGACAACCTACGCCGCGTGCACGAAACCTACCCCGACAAACACCTGGTGTTCACGGAAGGCTGCGTAGAAAACTTCAAGTTCGATAACGTGCAGGACTGGAAGCTGGGCGAGCGGTACGGCAATTCGATGATCAACGACTTCAACGCCGGCACCGTCGCCTGGACCGACTGGAACATCCTGCTCGATGAAACCGGCGGCCCCAACCACGTCGGCAACTTCTGCTACGCCCCCGTCATCGGCGACACCCGCAGCGGCAAGCTCATCTACACCAACGCCTACTACTACATCGGCCACTTCAGCAAGTTCGTGCGGCCCGGCGCCCGGCGCATTGCCACCGCTTCCAGCCGCGACGTGCTGCAAACCACCGCCTTCCTGAACCCCGATGGCAAAGTGGCCGTGGTGGTCATGAACCAAACCGATAAGGAACAGCCCTTCCAGCTCTGGCTGAAAGGCCAGGCCGCCCAGGCCACCAGCCGCCCCCACTCCATTATGACGATGGTAGTGAACTAAGCTACATTTTCTGGCTGATTATAGCTGACGAACCCTTCATTGAACGTCCTGCTGAGCGCAGTCGAAGCCTCTCTACCGCTGGCTATACTCCTGACGTGAGGACAAAGCGGTAGAGAAGTTTCGACTGCGCTCAGCAGGACGTTCTTTATTTTCAGTAATCCTCTGTTTTTCCTTCTGATGCGCTTTTTCACGTTGATTCTGCTGCTGGGGGTACTCTGGCAGCGGCCCGTAGCCGCTCAGTCGCCGGCCAGAGGCCGCGTGGTCGTCACCTACCTCGATTCCAAGCTGCTGAAGGGCAACCCGGGCGGCGAAAACCCGCGGCGTCGGGTGAGTGTCTACCTGCCGGCTGGCTACGAGGCTAGCCTGCAACGCCGCTACCCTGTGCTCTATTACCTGCACGGCTTCACCTGGAACGACAGCCTGCTGTTTCATGCTGATGGGCTGGGTGAGCTGCTGGATCAGGCCATTGCCGACGGCAAGATTCGCCCCCTGATTGTGGTGGCTCCCAACGAGCAGACCCTGTTTCAGGGTAGCTTCTACACCAACTCGGCCACCAACGGCCCCTGGGCCGACTTTACCGCCCGGGAGCTGGTGAGCTTTATCGACAAGAACTACCGCACGCTGGCCAAACCCGCCAGCCGGGGCTTGGCAGGCCACTCCATGGGCGGCAACGGTACATTGCGCCTCGCCATGCTGTACCCCGGCACGTACGCGGCGGCCTACGCCCTGAGCCCGGCCTTTGTGGCGCCGCATCCGGAGTGGATGGCGGCGCGGCCGAGCCAAGCTGCGGCCAGCCAGGCTGCCTCCCGGGCGGCCATCCAGCAGGACTTCAATGCTATCCGGCTGGTAGCCTGCGCCCGGGCCTTTTCGCCTACGCCGGGCAAAGGAGCTTTTGGAGCCGCCCTACCCTACTCCGTCAGTTCCGACAGCCTCACCCACCGCGACGCCGTGCTGGCCCGGTGGGGCGCCGCTTCACCAGTAGCGCTGCTACCTACCCACCTCGCCAGCCTGCGCCAGTTGCGCAGCCTGGCCTTCGACTGGGGCGAACAGGATCAGTTCCAGCACATTCCAGTAACCTGCCGCCTGCTGGACACCCAGCTTTCGGCCTACGGCATCCCGCACGCCGCCGAAAGCTACGAGGGCAACCACGGCAACCGCATCATGGGCCGCAAGGGCCGACTGTACCAGAAGCTGCTGCCGTTTTTCAACCAGCTTCTGCAATTCGACTAAGGGTAGTACACATCGGCTAATAAGACTGTGTCCTGCTGAGCGCAGCCGAAGCATCTCACTCGAATCGTTGGGGTAGCAGAACAACGTTAGCACGCGAGATGCTTCGGCTGCGCCTCTGCATGACAAACGGATTGTGGCTATGTCCTTTACGACTCGGTTTACCGCCTAGACTTTTATCCTCTTACACCTTAGCCAAAACAGAGTCCCCGGCAGGAATCAGCTTGATTCCTGCCGGGACTTTGCTTTGACTGAGTCTGTGGACAGTAAGAACCTTCAATTCAAAAAAGGCCGTCATGCCGAGCGCAGCGAAGCATCTCGCGTGCTGATGTTGTTCTGCTACCTCAACGATTCGAGCGAGATGCTTCGCTGCGCCGCTGCATGACGGCCTATTAGCTCACTGTCCACACAACCTAACCGCGGCGGGCTATTTTGCCTCCATCACGCTGATGGCGTAGCCGCCGCCGGGGGCGCAGTACTGACTTAGCTTGGTTTTGCTGGTGACGTTCTGCTTGCGAATCTCGTAGGCCTGCGGGTTTTTCTCGTAGTGGGCGTCCTTCTTATCGGCGTAGATGGTGGCCACGTACTTCTTACCGGGCTCGAGGAAGCTCAGGTTGATTTTCGAGGTGCGGCCCTGCTCGTCGCAGGTGCTACCGATAAACCAGTTGCTGCTACCCTTGGCTTTGCGGGCGTAGGTGATGTAGTCGCCGGGCTCGGCTTCCAGCACCTTGGTATCGTCCCAGTCCACGGCTACGTCCTTGATGAACTGGAAGGCGTCGAGGTGCTTGTTGTAGGTTTCGGGCAGGTCGGCGGCCATTTGCAGGGGGCTGTACATAGTCACGTACAGGGCCAACTGCCGGGCCAGGGTGCTGTGCACGAAGGAGTTGTTCTGCGGGTTGTAGGCGCTGATTTTCGTTTGGAAGATGCCGGGCGTATAGTCCATGGGGCCCCGATGAGGCGGGTGAAGGGCAGAATGGTGGTGTGGTCGGCGTTGTTGCCCCCGAACGATTCGTACTCGGTGCCGCGGGCGGCCTCGTTGCCGATCAGGTTGGGGAAGGTGCGCGAGAGGCCAGTGGGGCGCACAGCTTCGTGGCCATTTACCATGATTTTATACTTGGCCGCCTTTTCCAGCACGAAGTTGTAGTGGTTGATCATCCACTGGTCGTAGTGCTTGTGACCCAGGGGCACAATGTCGCCCACGTAGCCGGTTTTCACCGCGTTGTAGCCGTACTTGTTCATGAACTGGAAGGCCGAGTCTAGGTGGCGCTCGTAGTTGCGCACCGAGCCCGAGGTTTCGTGGTGCATGATGATCTTCACGTTCTTGCTCTGAGCGTAGCGGCTCAGCTCCTGCACGTCGAAGTCGGGGTAGGGCGTCACGAAGTCGAACACGTAGTCTTTGTGCTTGCCGAACCAGTCTTCCCAGCCGGTGTTCCAGCCTTCTACCAGCACGCCATCCAGCCCGTGCTTGGCCGCAAAGTCGATGTACTCCTTCACGTGGGCCGTGTTGGCGGCGTGGGTGCCGTTGGGCTTCACCGTGCGGTAGTCCACCGAGTCGAGCTTGATGTTCTCCAGGTTGGTGTACGACCAGGTGCTCTTGCCCGTAATCATTTCCCACCACACGCCCACGTACTTCACCGGCTTGATCCAGGATACGTCCTTGAACTTGGTGGGCTCGTTGAGGTTGAGCACCAGCTTGGAGAGCAGAATGTCGCCGGCTTTGTCGCTGACAATCACCGTGCGCCAGGGCGAGTTGGCTGGGGTCTGGAGCAGGCCCTTGTCCCCTACCGCATCGGGCGTGAGGTGACTTTCCAAGACCATGTTCTTGTCGTCCAGCTCCAGGTGCATGGCCGAATAGTCGATCAGGGCCGCCTCATGGATGTTGATGTAGAGGCCGTCCTGGCTCTTGAGCATGAGGGGCGTTTGCACGCCGGTAGCCGAGAACGGGGTTTGGGAGGCGTTGGGGGTAGTAGCCGCCTTCATCAGCCCGCGCACCTCGGAGAGTTTCGACGTGACGGTGCTGTACTCCTGGGTGTCGTAGTCGCCGGGCAGCCAGAAGGCCTTGTGGTCGCCGGCCAGGGCGAACTGCGTGCGCTCCTCCTTCACGGTGAAGTAGTCGAGGCCTTTCTGCTGAGGAAACTCGTAGCGGAAGCCCAGCCCATCATCAAACACCCGAAAGCGCACCCGCATCACCCGGTTGGTTTGGGCCTGGGTGAGCGTGACGGCCAGCTCGTTGTAGTGGTTGCGGATGTTCTTGCTTTCGCCCCACACCGGCTGCCAGGTTTCGTCGAAGGAGCGGCGCTCGGCGCTGGTTTGGGTGAAGCCGCTGGTAAGGGCGGTGGTGTTTTTCAGATCGAGGCCCAGCTTGCTAGTTTTCAGCACGGGCCGGCCTTTGTAGGTGAGGCTGTAGGTAGGTACGCCGCCTGCCTGCACGTTCACACTGAGCGTGAACTGTTTGTTGGGCGACTGAATATCCTCGGCCTCAGCCGCGCTACCCAGCAGCAGGCCGCATAGCAGCAGCACGCCGCGGCTGAAACGGCGAAAAGGTTGAGGCAAGGCAGAAGGTAGTACCTGGGCGCCAGTCTGCTTCCGGGAGGAAACGGGCCAGCTTATGCGGTCAATACACATGGTGGGAAGGAAAAGAGAAGGTTCGACGCAGCTTGCTCCGCGAAGGAAATACGGGAAGATACGCAGCAGCAAGTTGACGCTCTTCGCTGCGGCCTGCTACTTCCGCGTTGTCTGCTTTCCGTGCGCTATTGACTAAATGACGGTCGGGTTACCTGATTACGTCAGCAGCAAACAGAACGTCATGCAGAGGCGGAGCCGAAGCATCTCGCTCGAATCGTCGGGTAGTAAACCAGACATCAGCACGCGAGATGCTTCGGCTCCGCCTCTGCATGACGTTCCTATGGCAAAGGACACAGAATGATACGGTCTTCACCTGCCCCGTCGAGCTAAAAAACAGTAGCGCGAAGCCTCACGGTGAAGCTTCGCGCTACGGTAAAAATGGCTTCCGGAGCACTACCCCGCTCCCCTATTAGCGGATCAGTTTCCGGAAGCCCCCGCGCGCTCGTCCCACAACAAGGCGCAGGTAGTAACGGAGGTGACTTTATTGGGCGGCGAGCTTGAAAGTGGCCGTCTGCACGTCGCGGGAGTTGCCGCCCACGAACACCTGGAAGTCGCCGGGCTCGGCCACGAACTTGAGGTCGGCGTTGTAGAACTTCAGGTCCTCGGGCGTGAGGCGGAAAGTGAGCGTGCGGCTCTCGCCTTTTTTGAGCATCACTTTCTGGAAGCCTTTCAGCTCCTTCACAGGGCGCGAGATGGAGCCGACCATGTCGCGGATGTAGAGCTGGGCTACCTCCTCGCCGTCGTAGTTACCGGTGTTTTTCAGGGTCACCTTCACGTCCAGCGTGCCGTTCATGGGCAGCGTGGTCGTGCTCAGCTCGGGCTTGCCGTACTCGAAGGTGGTGTAGCTCAAACCGTACCCGAAGGGATAGAGCGGGTCGTTGCTCACGTCCATGTAGCGCGACTTGTACTTGTCCAGCGCCACCCCCTGGTAGGGCCGGCCGGTCATTTTGTGGTTGTAGTAGAGCGGAATCTGCCCAACATGCTGGGGGAAGGTGGCCGTGAGCTTGCCCGAGGGGTTATAGGCCCCGAACAGCACGTCGGCAATGGCGTTGCCGGCCTGGGTGCCCGCAAACCAGGTTTCCAGGATGGCGTCAGCGTTCTGGTTTTCCCAGGGCAAGGTCATGGGCCGGCCGTTCATGAGCACGATGACCAGGGGCTTGCCGGTTTTCTTCAGGGCCTTGAGCAGCTCCAGCTGCTGGCCGGGCAGGCCAATGTCGGCACGGCTGGCGGCTTCGCCCGTCATGCCTTGGCTCTCGCCTACGGCGGCCACAATCACGTCGGCGCCCTGGGCTACCTGCACGGCTTCGCGGATCGTTTCCTCCGCGCTGCGCTTGTCTACATTCAGCTCGCCGCCGTGGGCGTTGAGGCGGTCAATCATCTGCTGGTCGTCGGTGAAGTTGGCGCCCTGGGCGGTTACTACCTTCACCCCGTTGCCGGCCACATTCCGGATGCCCTGCTCCAAGGACACGGCCTGCTTCCAGTCGCCGGCCCCGCTCCAGCTACCAATCATGTCGCGCTGGCGGGTAGCCAGCGGACCGATGAGGGCAATGGTTCCCTGCTTTTTGAGGGGTAGGGCGTTGTTGCTGTTTTTGAGCAGCACCAGGCTTTTGCGGGAAATGTCGCGAGCATCGGTGATGAACTCCTTCTTCATCATCGTAGCCTTGGCGCGCTTTTCGTTGGTGTAGAGGTAGGGGTCTTTGAAGAGGCCCAGCTTCCACTTGGCTTCCAAGATGCGGCGGCAGGCCACATCAATCTGCTCCTGCTTCACGGTGCCGTCCTTGAGGTTCTGGGCCAGGTTGCGCAGGAAAATTTCGCCCACCATGTCCTGGTCGATGCCCGCGTTCAGGGCCAGGGCCGACACTTGGGCGTCGTCGCCCATGCCGTGGGCGGTCATTTCGTTGATGGCCGTGTAGTCGGTTGCCACAAAGCCCTTGAAGCCCCACTGGTTGCGCAGCAGCTCGGTCATCAGCCACTTATTGCCGGTGGCAGGCACGCCGTTGATATCGTTGAAGGAGGACATCATGGAGCCGGCGCCGGCTTCCACGGCCGCTTTGTAGGGTGGCAGGTACTCGTTGTACATGCGCACCAGGCTCATGTCGGTGGTGTTGTAGTCGCGGCCGGCTTCGGCGGCGCCGTACAGGGCAAAGTGCTTCACGCAGGCCATGACGGTGTTGTTCTTGCTCAGGTCGTCGCCCTGGTAGCCGCGCACCATCACGCGGGCAATCTGGGAGCCCAGGTAGGGGTCCTCGCCCGAGCCCTCACTGATGCGGCCCCAGCGCGGGTCGCGGGCAATGTCCACCATGGGCGAGTACACCCAGTTCAGGCCATCGGCGGAGGCTTCCTCGGCGGCAATGCGGGCACTGCGCTCAATGGCCGTGAGGTCCCAGCTGGAAGCCAAACCCAGGGCAATGGGGAAGATGGTGCGGTGGCCGTGGATGACGTCGTAGCCGAAGATGAGCGGAATGTGCAGGCGAGTATCCTTCACGGCCATTTCCTGGAGCTTGCGCGCGGCCTGGGGCGTAAACGTGTTCAGCACCGAGCCCACGTTGCCCTTGCGGATGCTGGCGTCCACGTCCTTGCTCACCACCGGGCCGGTCACGTCGAAGCCCACGGTAATCATATTGAGCTGACCGATTTTCTCCTCCAGGGTCATCTTCTGCATCAGGTCGGAGATAAACTTGTTCATCTTCTCCTCATCGGCCGCGGCCACCGTAGCAGCGGAAGGCCCCGACGACATATGGGCTTGCAGTTGCGGGGTGAGCAGCCCCAGCGACATGAGCAGGGCAGTACGAAAAACTCGTTTCATGTGGGAATGGAATTATGGAACAGGCAATATTCAGGAAGGCAGGTAATGACCTAGGTAGCACTATCAGAACGTCATGCTGAGCTTGTCGAAGCATCTCTACCGCTTCGTTCTGGTGGGGCGCCTCACCCCCGGCCTCCTCTCCGGCAGAGAGGGGGAGCCGAACGATTATAGAGTAGCCCGCACGCGAGATACTTCAGCTGCGCCGCTGCATGACATCTACTGTCACCAGACGAAACTCATAATGCTACTTTGCTTCCGCGACGGGAATGCGCGCGGAAACGCCGTTTTCGTTGAGGGCCTCGATGGTAAAGTAGTAGGGCAGGTTCTTGTCCATGCCTTTGAAGTAGTATTCAGCGGCTCCGTGCACCATGATGCAGCTGTAGAGCTTGTCGGGCGCCACGCCAACATGGATGTTGTAGGCGTAGGCATCGTCGGAAGGAGCCCATTTCAGCCAGGCGCTGCGCTTGTCCTTCTCGGTGCGCAATACTACAAAACCTTTGACTTGGTTGGGTGCTGAACCCGTGCCCTTGCCAAAAATTCGTAAGCCGCTCAATGCAAACTTACCCGTTGGCATGTGGATATTTTCAAGTTTGAGGTAGCGCGTCTGCGCGGGCTTGGCCAGCTCGATATAGTCGTGGGGCACGTCGGTTTTGTTCTGGCTTTTATCGACCAGCAGCTTCCACTTCTTGCCGTCTTTCGACTCCCACAGCTTGTACTGATGGTACGTCCCCTGCTGCTTCCCCAGAAACTCCGCGTCCTGATCGGCATAGTTGATCTGGATGGCGTGGACGGTGCTTACGGTACCTAAATCCGTCTGAAAATATTCACCTTTGTTGCCCGTAGCAGCACTCCAATAAGTTTTTATGCTTTCATCGACGGCGTAGTTGGGTAGGTTGCCGCTGAGTGTAGAGGAAGCCTGTACGGGCTTTTGGTAGTTGAGCAGCATCCAGCCGGTAAAGCGGCTCTTAAGGTGGTCTTCCGGACCGCGGGGTAGGTAATGGGGTAGTCGCCGAAGGTAGTATTGGCGTACAGCACCCCGTCCTTATCGAAGCCCGCGGGCCATAGCCCCAAGCGCCGCTCAAAATTGTTTTTTACCGCGACAACCATGGTCGACAAATGCCACCAGTTGCCCCAGGTATCCTGAAAGGTGTTGCCGTGGCCAGCTCCGCGGGCAAAACCACCGGGCTTATAGGCAAAAGGGTTGTGTTTTTGGGGCGTGAACGGGCCCAGGGGCTTGTCACTTATCTGCACGCCATCGGCGTAGCCGCTGAATTCGGTACCGGGGGCACCGTATTGTAAGTAGTACTTACCCTGATACTTAGTCATCCAGGCACCTTCCATGAAGGGGTCGAGGAACGTGTTATCTAAGTATTCGCCAAAACGCTGCCAGCCAAACTTTTCGTCGTTGAGCTTGAACAGCTCCCGGCGCTGCCCCATGGGCTGAAACGTCTTGCGGCTGATTTGTTGCCCGTAGAGCGGGTACACGTTGGAACTACCCCAGTACAGGTACAACTTGCCGTCGTCATCCAGAAAAAACGCCGGGTCCCAGGCGCCTACCTGGAACGGGTCCACGGCTTCCTTCCACTCCCCGGCCTTGGGGTTCGTGCTCATCCAGATGGGAAAATTCTTCTCCTGCGTGGAGCCGTACACGAGTAGTGTATCACCCAGCACGAACACGGCGGGGGCGCAGAGGTCATCGTACACCTTGTGCTCAGGCTTGAGAAAATGGCGGGGCACAAACTTCCAACTGTACAAGTCCGGGCTCCACCAGTAGCCCCATTGGTTGGTGCTGAACAGGTAGTAGTCGCCTTTGTACAAGGTGATGACCGGGTCGGCGGTGGCGCGGTGCTTGCCGGCCTCGGCGAAGTTGGGAATGGGCGTGTAGCCGTAGTCCAGGTTCAGCGGGTTGCAGTACGTGCGCTGCCCGCCCGGGCTAGGCGTCGGCTGGGACCGGGCCGTCAAGCTCAGCAGTACGGCCAGGCACAGGAGAATGGTTTGGCGCATGGGTGGGGGTAGGTAATCGAGTTGCCTGAACAGTTGTAGAGTAGAGACGCGACACTTCGCGTCTCGGCGTCAGAACGAGCGGTACCGTGCCATCATAACAACCTCAGCACGCGCCGAGACGCGAAGTGTCGCGTCTCTACAACTGTTCTAACTTGGGATTTATACTTCAGCAAGGCAGCTTACTTCTTCACCGGCGCGCCTTCAAAGCCTAGCTTCCCGAGCCCGCGCTGCACGTCAGGGCTGCTCATGAACAGGCGCCAAAGCAGGCCGGTGCGGTGATTTTCAATCATGCCCACAATGGGGCCCTGGTCGATGGCTAGGTGCGACTTGGCGTACCAGTTGTGGTGCTCACTGAAGCCATCCACGAAGCCGTACTCACTCCAGATTTGATCGCCCAAATTGAAGTAAAAGTGCTTGAGGGCCGCCATCGACTCCTTGGGGGCGTAGGGCATGGCCGAGAGGGCCGCGGTGGGTGAAATCACGCCCAGGTCCTCGGTGGGCGAGTGGGCGGCGTAGCCCTGGTAGCTGTCGGAGGCGGTAAGGCCCCAGCTATTCGGGCCGTAGCCCTTGTACTGCTTCGGGTTAGCCACGCAGTAGGCGTAGTTAATGCGGGTGTGGGCCTGGTTTTGCTGCCAGTAGTCGGCGTGTTGGTCCTTGAGGCCGCGCGGGTCCAGGCCCAGGAAGGTATAGTGGGAGAAGAAGAGCGGGCCGCCGTAGTCGAAACCCAGGGGCAGCTTGGTTTGGTAGAACTCCTTGCCGTTTTTGAAGTAGTCGCCGGTGGCCCAGCCCTGGTCGTACACCTTTTTGTCGATGGCGTATTTGGGTGAGGAGGCGGCCAGCACGTAGGTGATTAGGCACTCGTTCCAACCGTGAATCTGGTGGTTCATGCTCCAGCCGTTGTTGGGGCTCCAGTGCCAGTACAGCACGTTCTGCCCGCCCTGGGTATGCCAGTTCCACTCCACTCCTTCCCACATCCAGAGGATGTGGTTGCGCAGATCCCGCTCCGTGGCGCTTTCACCGGTAAAGTACTGGCGGGCGCAAATCAGACCCTCAAACAGAAAGGAAGTCTCCACCAAGTCGCCGCCATCGTCCTTTTGGCTGAAGCGAATGACCTTGCCCGTCGCCCCATTTAGCCAGTGCGGATACACGCCGTGAAAGGAGTCGGACTTCTCCAGAAAGCGCACGATTTTGTAGATGCGGGCCGCCGCTTCTTCCCGCGGAATCCACTTACGCTCGGCCGCCACAATGATGGCCATGATGCCGAAGCCCGTGCCGCCGGTGGTTACTACCTCGCTGCCGTAGTCATAGGCCACGTTGCTCCGCTCCCGCGCCATGCCCGACACGGGGTGCCCAAAGTCCCAGAAGTACCGAAACGTTTGGCGCTGCACCAAGTCCAGGAGCTGCTCATCGGTGAGGTTTTTGGGGCGTTGCTTCGGGTCGAATTTGACAGTAGTAGCAGGGGCTTTTTTGGCGGCTGGCTTTTGCTGGGCCCGGAGCAAGCCGGGCCAGAGCAGGCACAGGAGAAGTGCGAGAAGGGTTGTTTTCATAGAGTGTTTTTATCTCTGGTCTTCGACTTCGATAACGGGACGACGTCAGCAGAACTAGCTCCCCTTCTCACCTGAGGAGGGGAGCTAGTTTTAAAAGGTCGGTATCTACCAACGAAACAGCTTAGTAGCCGGGGTTCTGGGTGAGTTGGCCGCCGCTAAGGTCAATTTGCTGCTGCGGAATGGGGAACAGCTCATGTTTACCCTTTACAAAGGTTTTGCCCTGAGCCGCGAACAGGGACACAATGCGGCCGGGCTGCACGCTTTCCTGGCGCACAAGGTCAAAGAACCGGTCGTGCTCCAGGGCCAGCTCCACCCGGCGCTCCTGCCAGATCTGCGGCAGCGTGATGCTGGTGCGGAGCGCGAGGCCGGCGCGTGTACGTACGAGGTTCACGTTGGTCAGGGCCGCGCCGGTGTTGCCAGTCTGCAGGGCGGCTTCGGCGTTAATGAGCAGCACCTCGGCGTAGCGCATCACCCGGATGTTTTTGGGTAGGTAGTCGTTATTGCCGCAGTTGCGCTCCTGGGTGCGGCTGTGGTAGGCCTTATAGCTGTAGCGGAAATTCTCCACCGAGTCCTTGCTCGGAATCCGGAATCCGTCCCAGAGTACCGTGCCGGTGCGAGCCGTGGTAATAAAGATGATGCTGCCGGCTCGACGCCGGTCGCCGGGCTCGTAGGCGTCGGCCAGCTGCTGGGTAGGCGAGTTGAACCCGAAGCCTAAGTCGGCCCAGCCGCCGCGCCCCCCGGAGCGCGGGCCCTGGCTGACGGTGTACAGGTTTACGGCCGAGTTGTTACAAGCTGAATTGACGCCCGTTTGCACCTCGAAAATAGACTCCTGGCTGTTGGCCCCTACCTCCCGCCAAATTTCCTCGTAGCGCGGGTACAGCCCGTAGGCCCCCGAGGTGCCCTGGATGATTTCGTTGGTGAGGGCAAAGGCCTGCTGGTAGTTTTTCTGGTAGAGGTACACCTTGGCCAGCATGGCCTGAGCAGCGGCTTTGGTAGCCCGGCCGGTTTCGGTGGCACCCTTCAGGGGCAGGTTGGTGGCCGCAAACTGCAGATCATCAATAATGAGCTGGTAGATTTCCTGGGCCGTGGCCCGCCTCTGCAACTCGGGGTTATTGATTTCTGAGGCAGCCGGCACCCGGTCTAGTTTGGGCAAGCCCCCAAACAGGCGCACCATGTTAAAGTAGAAGTAGCCGCGCAGGAAGCGCACCTCCCCAATCAGGCGGTTGCGCGTGGCCTCTGGGGCGGGACTCAGGGGAATTTTATCGAGGGCCTGGTTGGCGCGGTTGATGCCCTGGAAATAGCCCTTCCAGGCATTGTTCACGATGTCGTTGGTGGAGTTGAGGGTGAAGTTGTCCACCTCGGCGGCCGGCGAGTAATCCTGGGGTGAGCTGCCCTTGTCGGAGTCATCGGAGGCAATATCGGTCAGCACCACGAACTGCAGGCCGTGAATGTCGGGGCCGAATCCGCCCAGGTACATGGTGTTATACACCCCATCCACGAGCTTCTGGGCGGCGGCGGGGTCGGTGCGAATCTGGTCTTCGGTGAGTTGGCCCTGGGGCGCTACCTCCAGGAAATCTTTGCAGCCCACGGCACCGGCCGTAAGGGCTAGGCCCAGCGCCGCCAGGTACACGCGCCGGGAAAGGATAGTTGCTATGGCTTTCATCAGACGACGAGCTTAGAAATTAACATTGAGACCCAGGGCCAGGGTGCGGCTGGTGGGATAGGTAGTGGCTTCGATGCCCGCATCCAGGGGGCCACCGGGCAGCTCCGGCGTAAAGCCTGAGTAGTTGGTGACCGTGAACAGATTCTGGCCCGTGGCAAACACCCGCAACGAGGAAACATGCGCCCGCTTGGTGAGGTCAGCGGGGAAGGTGTAGCCCAGCACCAGATTGTTCAGGCGCAGGTAGGAGCCTGACTCAATGAAATAGGTGGAGTTTGGGGTGTTGCTCCGGATGGCGTAGGGGTTGGTCTGGGAGGGGTTGGCCTCCGTCCAGCGGTTGCGGGCAAACTCGGCCTCCACGTTGTCGGTCACGGCCCCGCTCGCCTGCTTCTTGGCGTTGTACACGTCGTTGTTGACGTTGCCGGAAAAGACGAAGGAGAAGTCCAGCCCCCGGAAGTTGAGCCCCCGTTGATGCCGAAATACATGGGCGGCTGGTAAGAGCCGGCGTACACCCGGTCGTTGGGGTCAATGGTGCCGTCGCCGTTGGTGTCGGCGTACTTCAGGTCGCCGGGGCGCGGAGTCAGGAAGGTGTACTTGGGATAAGCATCGATTTCGGCCTGGTTCTGGAACACGCCCACCGCCCGCAGCACGTAGAAAGAGCCGGCCGCTACCCCATTGTCGGAGCGCGTGACGTCGCGGGGGCCGCCAAACAGGGCCTGCCCGCCGTTCAGGTTCTCGATGCGGTTTTTGTTGAAGGTGGCATTCACCCCGAAGTTGTAGGAGAAGTTCTCCCCGATGTCGGCGCGCCAGTTCAGGGCCGCTTCCACCCCGCGGTTGCTGATGTCGGCGGCGTTGGTAATGTACTGGTTGTCCGGGTCGCCAAACAGAGCCGGAATATTGACCGGAATCAGGGCATCGGAGGTTTTTTTGCGGTAGTAAGTCAGCTCGCCGCTCAGGTGGTTGTCGAGGGTAGCAAACTCCACAGCCGCGTCGTACTCCGTAGTAACCTCCCAGCGCACGTTCCGGTCCTTGATTTGGCTGATGACGGCCCGAGCACCGGCGTATTGTTGAACACGTAGGGAATGTTGGTTTCGGCCGTAGTGATGTAGGAGTTGGCGTCAATCTGGTCGTTGCCAAGTTGGCCATAGCTGGCGCGCAGCTTCAGGAAGTTGAGTACGTTCTGGTCCTTCAGGAAGCCTTCTTCGGTGAGTACCCAGCCCAGACCCAGGGACGGGAATAGGCCCCAGCGCTGCTCTGAGTTAAACCGGGAAGTTCCGTCGTAGCGCAGGTTGGTAGTGAGCAGGTACTTGTCGGCGAAGGCGTAGTTGATGCGGCCCAGGAAGGACAGACGGCGGTCTTTGCCTAATTCGGGGGCGCCGTTCACGCTCGTGTTCGGGTCGCCGGTAGTCAGGTACCACTGGTTGGGGTCTTCGGGCACGTTGCGGCGGCTGCCGGAAATGGAATTGACATTGCCTTCTTCCACCACCGTACCGGCTAGCAACGTCAGGTTGTGCTTTTCGGCGAAGACGCGCTGGTAGGTTGCCGTGTTTTCCCAGAGGTAGCGCGAACGGGTGCGCTGCTCCACGTTGAGCGTGCTCTGGGGGTTGCGCTGGTTGCCGCCCGAAGCTAGGAAGGTGGCCTCGTCGTTCAGGTACTGGTAGTCGTAGATGCGCCGGTTGGTGAAGTTCAGGTCCACGTTGATGGCCGAACGAAGCGTCAGGCCTTCCACGGGCAGGAAGTTCAGCCCCACGTTGCCCTGCAGGCGGTTTTCGTAGGAACGGTTGTTGTTCTTCTCGATGTCGAGCAGGGGGTTGCCCACGTTGCCGAAGGCCGAAGTATTGCCGTAGCGCCCCCCTTCCTTGGCGGTAATAATGGGCGCGGCGCGGTAGGCGTTCTGGAAGGCCGTGCCAAAGTTCACGTCGCGGGTGTTGGCCCGGCTGAACGAGGCCTGGGAGTTGACGCTGAACTTGGGCGAGATGGTGAAGTCGGTGTTGGAGCGCACCGTCAGGCGGGAAAACTTGTTCTGAATGGCAATGCCATCGTCCTGCAAGAGGTTGCCGCTGA
Source organism: Hymenobacter sp. 5516J-16 (assembly GCF_022919335.1). Classification (NCBI taxonomy): domain Bacteria; kingdom Pseudomonadati; phylum Bacteroidota; class Cytophagia; order Cytophagales; family Hymenobacteraceae; genus Hymenobacter; species Hymenobacter sp. 5516J-16. The sequence continues at coordinate 422,415 of NZ_CP095058.1, forward strand.
AGTAGTAGCGCACGCTCTCATTGGCCCCCGACACGGCCAGGTTGTGGTTCTGGTACATGGCTCGCCGCAGAATCTGGTCGTACCAGTCGGTGCTGCCGGTGTTGGCGGGTAGGGTCACGTCGGGCGAGGTGCTGCGCAGGTAGTCCGTGTACTGGCCGGCGTCGGCCATTTCTACCTTGCGCGCGGCTTGCTTAAAGCCCACGGTGGTATTGTAGCTCAGCACCGGCTTGCCCTGCTTGCCTTTCTTGGTGGTGACAATGATAACCCCGTTGGCCCCGCGCACCCCGTAAATGGCCGCGGCTGAGGCATCCTTCAGCACGTCAATCGTCTCAATATCCGCGTTGCTTAGGTTGCGGATGTCGGTGGTTTGCACCCCATCGACCACGTAGAGCGGGTTGGCCCCGGCCAGCAGCGTGCCCGTACCCCGGATGCGCACCGTGGGTTGGGCGTTGGGGGTGCCATCGGTGGTAATCTGCACGCCGGCGGTTTTGCCCTGCAGGGCCTGGGTAGGCGTCTGCACCGGCTGGTTGACAATTTCGGCGGCCTCAATGCGGGCCACGGCCCCGGTCACGTCCTGCTTGCGTTGGGTGCCGTAGCCCACCACCACTACCTCGCTCAGAGCCTGAGAGTCGGAGCCCAGGGCCACGTCCACGGTAGTGCGGCCGCTAACGGGTACTTCCTGGGAGGTGAAGCCCACGAAGGAAAATATCAGGGTGGCGTTGTCGGGGGCCGTGAGGGTGTAGCGGCCGTCAGCGTCGGTTTGGGTGCCGGTGCTGGAGCCCTTCACCACCACATTCACCCCGGGCAGGGCGGCGCCTTTTTCATCTACCACGCGGCCACTTACCGTAATGTCGGCGGCCGCGGCGGGCTTGAGCACAATACCGCCGGGCAGGGGCTCGTAGGCAATACGCAACGGGTCGAAGAGCAGGTGCAGCACTTGGCCCAGGGGTTGGCCAGTAGCCTGAATTGATACCCGGCGGCCGGCCCCAATCAACTGGCGGCTGTACTGAAACCGAACGTTAGTTTGGCTTTCAATTTTGGTCAGGACCGCGTGCATGGTCTCGTCCTGGGCCTGCAGGGTGATGGGCTGCTCCAGGTACTGCTGGGCGGCGGAGGGTAGGGCCGCGGCGGTGGCCAGGCTGCTGCTGAGCGCCGCAATGCACAAGGGCTGCAACAGCGCCGCCCGCTTCAGCAGATGCGGGGAAGGAAAGTGTAGGGGATTTTTCATGCGGAAGGTGGGAATGGATGGAAAGCTCACGGCTGGTAAGGCAGTTCGCGCGGGGCGAGAGGCGCGGCAGACCGGTTTTTCGCTAGAGCAACCGGATGGGACTTACCGCACCCGCGGAGAGCAGGGGCAAGAGAAGTGCTAGTAACTCATAGGCAGCAGGTAGGGTGACGAAGTGAGGTTCTAAAAAAAGCTAGTGACCGGAGCAGCCGGGGCTGCGAAATACCAGATGGGTTGCCGATTTCTCGTAGCTGGCCCCCAGGGTTTTGCAGAGCACATCCAGCTTGCCGTATAGGGATTCGTTCTGCAGGTTCAGGGTGACGGTGCAGGCTGCCAGGGCCTGAGCATCGTACTCGATGTCAACACCATAGGCCTTTTCCAGGGCCGCCAATACCTCCGGTACCGGCCGGTCGTCGAAGGCAAACGACTGGGCCGCCAGCTGCACGGGTTGGGCGACTAACTCGCGCTGCAACTCGTGGCGGGCCGGCGAGTACACGGCCTGCTGATTGGGTAGCACCACAACCCCCACCGGCTCCGTGGCCGCGGCGTTGGCCGGGCTCAGGGGGCGCACCTGCACCCGGCCCGTGCGCACTTTCACGACTACCGGCCCCGGCCGGCCGGGGCCTTAACCAGAAAGCTGGTACCCAGCACGGTAGTTACTACCTCGTTGGTGTACACGCGGAATGGGTGCGCCTTATCGTGGGCAATACGGAAGAAGGCCTCTCCTACCAAGTGTACGGTGCGGTGCTGGCTGGCAAAGCGGCGCGGATACTTCAGCTGCCCTCCTGCTGACACCCGCACGCGGCTACCATCGGAGAGCTGCACAAGCTGGGGCTGCGCCGTGGTGTTGCGGTAGGTTTGCCAGCCGGTAGCGGGGCGTGGTGTGATGGTAGCTACGCTCACCACGGCCGGGGTAGCGGCCGGCTGCCGGAGCTGCTGGGCCCCTACCCCCAGCCCCAAGGCCAGGGCAGCCGCCGCAGCCCAGCGCCACCGGCCCGCGTACCAGGGCCCAGCCGCCGGCGGACTTACATCTTCCGCGTCGAGGGTTTGGTTTTCAATGCGTTGCCACAGCGAGGCCCGCAGCGCCTGGCGCTCAGTGGGCGTGAGCGTAAGTGGGGGCTGCTCGTGGCCCAACAGGTCATACCAGTGTTCTACTACCCGTTTTTCTTCGGGCGTGCACTCGCCTTGCTGGTACCGCTGTAAGAGGTTGAGTAAGTCGGGGTGTTTCATGGCCTTGCAGCGAAAGACAGGAGGGCGGGCTATTGGTACAGTCGATTAACTGGCCTAACACCCTAGCCGCCCCAGAAAAAAATTCATAAAAAAACCGGCAGCCACCCTGGCACCGGAATAGCATCAGACATAACTATTTGGAAATAAGGTAATTAATCTACCACAACCACACGAGCACCAGGGCCAGAAAATCGCGCAGGCTTACGCGTAGCACCCGGAGGGCGCGGGTTAGGTGGTACTCCACGGTTTTGCGCGAGAGGTTCAGGTGTTCCGCAATTTCCGGCACCGATTGGTGCTCCAGCCGGCTTAGGCGGAACACCTCGCGGGTGTGCTCCGGCAGGCGCGTCAGGCTGGAGAGCAGGGCCAGGGACAGGTCGTCGGCGGCCACGGTTTCTTCGGTGCTGTGGTCCTCGGTGGTTACGTGCTGGCGGGAGTGGGTCAGGTAGCTGGCCTGGGTCAGGCGGGCTTTCAGTAGGTCGATTACCCGATATTTCACGGCCCGCAGTAGGTAGCTTTTCAGGGTCTGGATTTGCTGGGTACTGCGCCGCTGCCAGAGGGTAGTGAACAAGTCCTGCACCAGTTCCTCGGCCGCTTCCCGGGAGTGCAGCTTGCGGTAAGCCACGCCCAGCAGCAGCTCCCAGTACCGCTCGTATATCTCGGCAAAGGCCCGGCTGTCGTCGTTGCCCAGAGCCCGCACCAAGGCCTCGTCGGACCAAGCGGCGTACAGGTGGTGGCGCTGGGGAGAAGATGACGGCAACGACGGCATGGACAGGGCAGAAAGCCTAACTTATCATTCTTACCAAGAACCTCCAAGCGGAACCTCTCGCCCGGAAGTGCAGAGTGCGCCCCTACCCAGGCCGAGGGTCCCAAGCTGAAAGCTGCTCCGTAGCATACGCAGAAGTGCACTAATTGGGGCTAGGTTCGCGGCCTTGCCGGCGCTACTTTGCGGCTGTTCGACCTACGTAGTATTGCCTTGGACCTTTCTTCCGCCGCTTCCGCGCCCCAAAAGCTTCTGTTCGTCTGCAGCCAGAACCGCTGGCGCAGCCTTACCGCCGAGCGACTTTTTGACCACCACCCGCACTACGAGGCCCGCTCAGCCGGCACGGAGCCGGGAGCCCGGGTGCGCGTTACGGCCGGGCACCTAGGCTGGGCCGACATGGTGCTAGTGATGGAGCGCAAGCACACCGAAATTCTGCAGCAGAAGTTCGGTGAGGAGCTGGTGGGCAAGCGCATTATCAACCTGCGCATTCCCGATAAATTTCAGTTCATGGATCATATTCTGCTGGATTTGCTGCGGGAGCGGCTGCGCGAGCAGCTGGGCCCGGAGATACCGTAGCCTTCCGAGGCCCGCGGGCACAACCTGGCCGCCAGCCGCTCGTTTAGCGGCTCATGCAGTATTTCATTTTTGCCGCCCTGGTAGCGGGCGTAGCCTTCCTTTTCTACCGGTACCTGACCCGCGAGTCGCGCCTGAAACAAGCCGCGGTAGCCGCTGAATTTCCGGCCGAGTGGCGGCAGATTCTCGCCGAGCGGGTGGCCTTTTACCTCTCGCTCACGGCCAAGGACAAGCAGCGCTTCGAGAAAAAGGTGCAGGTGTTTCTGGCCCAAACGCCCATTACGGGCATTCAAACCGACATCGACGAAACGACCCGCGTGCTGGTAGCCGCCTCGGCCGTCATTCCCGTCTTCGGCTTTCCCGACTGGGAATACGCCAACCTGAGCGAGGTGCTGGTAGTGCCCGACGCCTGGACTCAACAGCGTGACCCCAACAAGGAATTCGTAGGTCTGGAAGGCACCCTGCTGGGTAGCGTGCAGGGCTTTCAGACGTCCCACTACATGCGCTTGTCGAAAACCTCCCTGGAGCAGGGCTTCAAAGATGCCCTGGACAAGCAGAACGTGGGTATTCATGAGTTTGCGCACTTGCTGGACGAGGCCGATGGCGTGATTGACGGCGTGCCGGCCCTGGCCCTACCCGCCGAGCTGCGCCCCGAGTGGGAAGCCGTGATGCAACGCGAAATTGCCGCCATCCGGGCCGGCAGCTCGGAAATCAACGATTACGCGGGCACCAACGAGGCCGAATTCTTTGCTGTGGTAACGGAGTACTTCTTCGAGAAGCCCGAAAAGCTGCAGGAACACCACCCCGAGCTGTACCAGCTCCTGAGCCGGGCCCTGCGCCAGAACCCCAAAAAGCGCTTCCTGCGCCTGGCCGTGGACCCGCGCGAGTGGATCAGGAGCCTGCGCACCCGACGTAAGTTCGGTCGCAACTCGCCCTGCCCCTGCGGTAGCGGTAAAAAGTACAAAGACTGCCACTTGCTGCAGCAGGAACAGGCAGCATAAGGCCTCGACTGTGCTGGCGAGGAAGCACGACGTCATCCGTCCTCTCTTCTGTAATAAACCTAGAAATGTGACAAGCCCTTGACGTATGGTAGCGTCAAGGGCTTGTCACGTTTCGAGGGGTAATATGTTGGTCAGGACGGATGGCGTCGTACCTCCTCGCCAGGACAATGTGCGAAGCGGTAAGGCGCTGATATAGGTACCCTGCTCCCGTTCTTGCCGCGCCCTGACAGCCGGTACGCACTTCCGGTTGCGGCTTAAACCGATGGGCTATGTACCTTCGTCTACCCTGACGTTGTTCTGAAGCTTTCCACTTCCCAATGAAAAAGTACCTCCTTCCTACCCTTACCGCCGCGGTGCTGACCGCTTGCGCCCCCACGGCCAAGACACCCACGGCTGCTACTACCCCACCCACTACCGCCCCCGAAGCTGCTACCCAGCCCGTTGCCCCAAACTGGCAGGAGCAGGCGGCGGCGTTCCTGAAGGACTATTCCACTCAATACCAGCGCCTGTACGCCCAATCGTCGGAGGCGGAGTGGCGCTCCAATACACGCATTGTGACCGGCGACACGGCCAACTCCGGAGCCACGGCCCGGGCCAATGAGCGTATGGCGGCCTTCACTGGCTCGGCCCAGAACATTCAGCGCCTGCGCGAGCTGCTGGAACACAAGCAGGAGCTGACGGAGCTGCAGGTAAAGCAGCTGCAAACCGCCCTCTACAACGCCGCCAACTCGCCCCAAACCATTGCCGACGTAGTAAAGCGCCGCATCAAGGCCGAAACCCAGCAGACGGAAAAGCTCTACGGCTTCGACTACAAGTACCAGGGTAAATCGGTGACGACCAACGACTTGGACGAGCTGCTGCGCAAGGAGAACAACCCCCTGAAGCGTCAGCAGATTTGGGAAGCCAGCAAGGCCATCGGCCCCACCCTCAAGGACGGCCTGCTGAACCTGCGCGACCTGCGCAACCAAACCGTGCAGGCCCTGGGCTACCCCGACTACTTCACCTACCAGGCCTCCGACTACGGCATGAGCCGGGAGGAAATGATGACGCTGGTGCGCCGCATCAACGAGGAGCTGCGCCCCTCTACCGGGAACTGCACACCTACGCCCGCTACGAGCTGGCCAAGAAATACGGCGTGAAACAAGTACCCGACTACCTGCCCGCCTCCTGGCTGCCCAACCGCTGGGGCCAGGACTGGAGCGCCATGGTGGAAGTGAAGGGCCTGAACATTGACCCCGTGCTGGCCAAGAAAGGCGCCGAGTGGCAAGTAAAGCAGGCCGAACGCTTCTACCAAAGCCTTGGTTTTCAAGCCCTGCCGGCCGTATTCTGGGAGAAGTCGAGCCTCTACCCCCTGCCCAAGGATGCCACCTATAAGAAGAACAACCACGCCTCGGCCTGGCACATGGACCTGAACCAGGACGTGCGCAGCCTGATGAGCGTGGAAGGCAACACCGAGTGGTACGAAACCACCCACCACGAGCTGGGCCACATTTACTACTACCTCACCTACACCAACCCCGACGTGCCGCCGCTGCTGCGCCAGGGAGCCAACCGCGGCTACCACGAGGCCATGGGTTCCCTGATGGGCCTGGCCGCTACTCAAAAGCCCTTCCTGGCTGGTCTGGGCCTGATTGACCCCAAGGCGAAAACGGATGAAACGCAGACGCTGCTGAAAGAAGCCCTGAACTACGCCGTGTTCATTCCTTTCGCCTCGGGCGTAATGAGTGAGTGGGAAAACAGCTTCTACGCCGACAAATTATCCGCTGACCAGCTGAACGCCCGCTGGTGGCAGTTGGCCAAGCAGTACCAGGGCATTGTGCCGCCCACTACGCGCGGCGAGAACTACCTTGACCCGGCCACCAAAACCCACATCAACGACGACCCGGCCCAGTACTACGACTACGCCCTGTCCTACGTCATTCTGTTCCAGCTCCACGACCACATTGCCAAGAAAATCCTGAAGCAGGATCCGCACGCCACTAACTACTACGGCAGCAAGGAGGTAGGCCAATTCCTGGCCGACATCATGCGCCCCGGCTCCAGTAAAGACTGGCGCGCTGTACTCAAGGAGAAAACCGGCGAAGACCTTTCGGCCCGGGCCATGGTCGAGTACTTCCAGCCCCTAATGACCTACCTCAAGCAGCAGAACAAAGGCCGCAAGTACACGATGTAGCTCTTTCGTTTGAACTAACGCTTGCGGTAAAGCACGAAAAAGCCGGCCCATCTGGGCCGGCTTTTTCGTGCGTGGTATTTGCTACTTATGCGGCGGTGGGCGCTTCCCGTAGGCGCCGGTCCAGCACCTTTTCTACCCCCGTGAGGCGGCGCAACACCAGGTCCTGCACCTCCGTGTCGTCGAGGTTGATGCCGTGGTTGCGGGTGCTGAGGTAGCGGGTCAGGGTAGCGTTGTCGTCGAGCGTTTCGGCGAGTTCCTGCTGGGCCTCCTGCCACAGGTCGTCCTGCTGGGCCTGCAAGTACTGAAACCGCAGCTCCACCGTCTGGCTTACCAGGTGGGCCAAGCGAGTCAGCACCTCTTCCTCGGCGCCCGAGAGTGTGCGGTGCTCCCGGCCAATTACGGCCATCATCCCAATGCGGGCTCCATCGGGCATGCGCAGGGCGGAGCCGGCGTAAAAGTTTAGCCCTAGAGTCTGTGCCACATCCGGGCTGATCAGGCGGCAGCCCTCGGCTGAGTAGTCAGTGGTTACAACCGGCATGTCGGGCAGAATGGCGGCCGAGCACATGCTTTCCGTGCGGGGCAGCCCCGGTACGCCTTCGGCCCCGGTTACGGCCTTAAAGTGCACGTAGTCATCATCCACAAAGGAAATCAGGGAGATGGGCGTATTAAATAGCTGCGCAGCCCAGGCCACGTAGTCATCGAAAATTTTCTCCGGCGTGGTGTTTACAATTTGGTACAGATGAAGCGTGCGCAGGCGCGCCGTTTCATTTTCGGGTACCAGGCGGTCGGGAAAAATATTCGTCATAACGGACTTATAAGCAAAACGGCGGGTTGGCAGTTAGAAGCTAACTGCCAACCCGCCGGAAGGTTGCAGGAAAGCAAGGCTTAGTAGTTCGCCTCGCTGCCGGGCAGATCGATAAGGATGAACTGCGCGTCTTTGCTGGCCTGGATTTCCAGCACATTCTCATCCGTTGACCGAACCTGGTCATTGGGTCCGATATCTACGCCGTTGATGTACAGCGTGCCTTCTTTCACGTAAATGAAGGTATTACGAATGGGAAACGTTTTGAAGGTCACCGTTTTACCTTCCACCAGGTTGCACCAGTAGATGGTAGTATTGGAATTCATGTACACCACGTCTTCCAGCACTTTTTGACCTGATACCAGGGGAACCAGCTCGTTCTTTTTGTCCAGGAAATCTACGTCCTTCTGCTCGTAGCTGGGCGAGAGGCCCTTCTGGTTGGGAATAAACCACAGCTGGTAGATGTGGGCGGGCTTGTCGGTGGCATTCTGCTCGGAGTGGGCCAGACCAGTACCGGCCGTCATGCGCTGCACCTCCCCTTTTTTTATGGTTGACTTGTTGCCCATGGTGTCCGCGTGCGTCAGCTCCCCATCCAGCACCAGGGTCACAATCTCCATTTCGGAGTGCGGATGCTGCGGAAAGCCCGCATTGCCCTGAATAGTATCATCATTAAACACGCGCAGGGGCCCGAAATGCAGGTTTTGCGGGTCGTAATAATCGGCGAAGCTGAAGAGAAAGTAGCTGCTGAGCCAGTTCACGGGAGCAGCATGATGGCGGTCGGTAGCGGGAAGGAGCTTAAGCATCGAGGAGTATTCGTTCGTTGGTGGTTGCGTTGCGCTTACGCGGCGCAGGCATGGTTAGTTAAACGATGAATCGGATTGAATAGATATTCCCCGGTCAGTGACGGAAATTTCAGGCCACTCATGGGCCCCGATAAACGCAAAATACCCGCTCAGCCTTAGCTAAGCGGGTATTCCAAACGAGGCCGCCTCGCTTATACTTTCTTCATGGTGCTTACCTGCTGCTGCAGATCCAACACAATGCTGGCGAGGCGATTCAGTGACAGGTCAGCAATGGGGAAGGTGCTGCTGATGTAGGCCTTCGCTTCCCAAATTTCTACTACATCCTCCACATCAATCTGGTAGGGCGAATACAGCGGGTTATCGGAGTGCAGGGCCAGCATAGCGGCGTCCTTCAGGCGGTTGAACACGCGCTTAAACACGATGCCCTCCTTGGAACTCACCACAATGCACGGAGTCCCATCCTTAATGCTCATCCAGTCATCCACGTAGCGGCCCACGATGACGGTGCCGCTGGCAATGGGTAGCATAGAGTCGCCGGCAATTTCGAAGGCGCGGTAGGTGCCCGTATTGCCCAACATAGGCAGACGGAACTTGGGCAGCTCTTCTAAGTATTCTGGGTCGGCGTAGCCGTTGAGGTAGCCGGCCGCAGCCTTCTGGGGCACCAGTTCGATATTTTCGTTCTGTTCCCGGTCAACGGTGAGGGCCAGAATGCGCAGGTTATTGCTGGTGCGCGCGGTAGCGGCTTCCGTGGTAGCAGCGGCCGTCTGGGCCTGCAGTTGGAGCACGGCTTTAGCATTCTTTTTCTTGCTAAAGTCAGTGGTTACCAGGGCGTCGAGGGAGATGCCGAACAGGCGGGCCATGTTCACGAGGGTCGCGAGCTTAGGCTCCGCGCGGCCTTCTTCGTAAGCGCCCACCAAGGAGCGTTTAATTCCTAGTTTTTCGGCCATCTGCGCCTGCGTAAGGCTCAGTTCGCGCCGCCAGAATTTGAGGTTAGTGTTAATCATAACGCAGGGGGAGCCGGGAGAAATGGCTGCAACGGCAAACAGGTACCGGCTCACGAAGGTACAAACCGTACTACGCGAATACTAATTCAATTAGCTTGAATTTTTGCTATTTTTTTTTAGCGCGCTTACTATTCTAGTAAGACTGTCTGGTCCCAGCAAGTGACGCGTGCTACTTTCCACACTCCTGGTGATTAGCCTAGCCTTTCTCGCCGCTATAATAGCCCGCTTATGCCACTGTCTACCTAGTGCTCGACTGAGCGCGAGTTGTGAGGGCCACGAGGTTACCTCCTACTCCCCGCGCAGCTTCTTAAAGTACATCAGGGCCAGGCGCAGGCGGAAGTAGTCGTACTGCTCGCGCAAGTGGTCGAACAGGTCGCGGAGCATGGGACTACCGCCGAGCTGGGCCTGGGCCGTTTGGATTTCGGCCAGCTCCTGGGGTTTCAGGAAGTCCTCGATGCGCAGCTCCAGGCCTTTGGCGTAGCAGGTGGTCAGGTGGGTTTGCACCGTAGATACGGCTAAGTCCCGGCGCTGGGCAATGGCCTCCACGCTCAGCCCCATGCGGTGGAGCTGGTGGGTAGTTTCCATAGTGCCATTTACCTCGGTGGCAGCTTCTTTGGGCTCCTTGGGCGCTTTAGCTTCCTTTTTACGGGTAGCAGTCTTGGCGGCCGTGCTGTAGTCATCCGGGTCGAGACTAACCGCATCGTCGTCGAAGTCCAGCTCGGCCGCGGCGGCAGCTGGGTTGCCGCCGTGGGCCAGCACCTCCCGGATAAAGGCGTCCCCGTAGGTTTCGAACTTCTTCATGCCTACCCCCGAAATGCTGAGCATGGCCACTCGGTTGATAGGCCGCTCCGTTGCCATTTCCTGCAGGGTAGAGTCGGTGAAGATAACGTAGGGCGGCACGCCTTGCTCGTCGGAAATGCGCTTGCGCAGGGTGCGCAGGGCCTCGAACAGCTGGGCCTCGCGGCTAACGGGTGCTGCCTTGGCGGGAGCCGCGGCTTTGCGGCCGCGCGGCGCTTTTTCAGCCTTCTCGGCAGGCTGAAACTTCTTCATGGGCAGGGTGCGCTGGCCTTGCAGCACCTCTCGACCCAACTCTGTGATTTTCAATGCGTAGCCTTCCTCGTAGGCAATGTAAAGCAACCCATCATTGAGCATCTGATGGATGTAGCTATACCAGTCAAGGTAGGCTAGGTCGCGGCCGGCGCCGTAGGTTTTGATTTGGTCGAGGCCCTGGCTGAGCACGGCCTGGTTGCGCATGCCGCGCAACACGTCAATAAGCAGGTTGATGCTCATCCGCTCCCGCCCACGCACTACCGCCGACAAAGCCTTCTGGGCCAGTTCTGTACCGTCGAAGGTGGTAGGCGGATTGCGGCAGATGTCGCAGTTGCCGCAGTCGGTGGCCAGGGTTTCGCCGAAGTAATTGAGCAGGATTTTGCGGCGGCAGGAGGCCGCTTCGGCAAACTGCTGCATGCGTTCCAGCTTGGTGAGGTTGAGCTGGGTAAGGTTAGGATTTTCCTTCGTGAGCATGTCGCGCAGGCTCATCACGTCGCCGAAGGAGTAGAACAGCACGGCCGTGGCGGGGCTCCGTCGCGGCCGGCGCGGCCTATTTCCTGGTAGTAGCCCTCGATGTTTTTGGGCAGGTTGTAGTGAATCACCCAGCGCACGTTGCTCTTGTCGATGCCCATGCCAAAGGCAATAGTGGCCACAATTACCTGCAAGTCGTCTTTGAGGAAGGCTTCCTGCACGGCCCCGCGCTGGTTGGGCGTCATGCCGGCGTGATAGTAACCAGCCTTAATACCCTTGGCCTGGATTTTCTGGGCCAGGGTTTCGCACTGCTTGCGCGAGAGGCAGTAGATGATGCCAGCCTCGCCCTGGTGGCGCTCCAGAAACTCCAGAATGCCGCCTACCCGGTCCTGGCCGGGGCGCACAATCAGGTTGAGGTTGGGCCGGTCGAAGGAAGAGAGAAACACCCGCGGATTGCTCAGGCGCAGCTGCTGCTGAATGTCGCGCTGGGTGAGGCGGTCGGCGGTGGCGGTGAGGGCAATGATGGGCGTGGCGGGAAACTGCTCGCGCAGCACCCGCAGCTGGGTGTACTCGGGCCGGAAGTCGTGGCCCCAGGAGCTGATGCAGTGGGCCTCATCAATGGCAAACATGCTAATGCGCAGGCGCCGCAGGAAGGTCAGAAAGCCTTCGGAAAGGAGCTTTTCGGGCGAGACGTAAAGCAGCTTGAGGTAGCCGTTCAGGCAGTCAGCGGCAATGTTATTTTGCTCGCTCTGGCCTACGCTGCTGTTGATGTAGGCGGCCGAAATACCGTTGGCTTTCAGGGCTTCCACCTGGTCCTTCATCAGGGCAATCAGGGGCGAAACGACCACGCACACGCCCTCCTGCACCACGGCCGGCACCTGAAAACAGATGCTTTTGCCGCCCCCAGTAGGCATGAGCACCACCGTATCCTGCCCGCCCATAATGTTGCCGATGATGTCTTCCTGCATGGGCCGGAAGGAGTCGTAGCCGTAGTATTTTTTTAATACCCGGCGGGCAGATTCAAGGGTAGGAGCGAGTGGTTCGGCAGCAAATAACATGGGGTAAAGATAGGGCTAAACGCGGCGGGGTGAAAGAATGAAAATAACCAATGATCCGCGGAAAAAGTGCACTCTGGCGGCAGAACCGTGCACACCCGGCCCGAGCCTGCTGTCGTACAAACAGGTAGTCTTTTTCTTTCATGTAGCTCCTCGTTGCCATGCCTACCTCCCCTGCTGCCCCGGCCCAGCGTGTTGTTATCCTGGATGCCTTGAACCGTTGCGTGGCTACCTGCGAGTACTGCGCTACCGCCTGCCTAAGCGAAGAACATGTGCACATGATGGCCGCCTGCATCCGCCTCGACCGGGACTGCGCCGACATCTGCGCCCTCACGGCCCGCCTCGTTGCCCGCGACTCCGAGCACGCCAAGCATCTGATGCGGGAGTGCATGGAGGTGTGCCAAAAGTGCGCCGACGAATGCAGCCAGCACCAAGACCAATACTGCCAAGACTGCGCCACCGCCTGCCGAGCCTGCGTGGAAGCCTGCCAACAGTACCTGGGGTAGCCAGGAGGTAGCACAAAACCTCCATCCATTTGCCTGCCAGCCTGAGCAGCGCGCAGGACCTTATCACGTTAGAACGGCTGTCGTACTGACGTGATAAGGTCCTGCGCGCTGCTCAGGCTGGCAGACGTATATAAATTCCCAAAATCACCCTCCTACCCTCAAACACTCATACCCTCAAACCCGCCTACCCTCCTACCCTACTTTATCTTACGGGTGCCCTGGTAGAGTTCGTACTTGAGCAAGCGGCAGTCGATGGGGCCGTTGTAGAGGGGAATGCGGCGGGAGGCTTTCAGGCCGATGCGCTTGGCGGCCTCCAGGTTGCCAGTGAAGATGTAGGCGTCGTAGCCCTGGAAGCCGGATTTCAAGGTGTCGCCGATGGTTTTGTAGAGGGCATCCATTTCGGCTTCCTCCCCGATTCGCTCCCCGTAGGGCGGATTCATGATGACGATGCCGGGCTCTTCCTTGGCGGGCGCCTTGGCTTCGCGCACGTCGCGCACCCCCAGCCGGATAAAGTCTTCCAGGTCGGCGGCGGCCACGTTTTCGCGGGCCAGCTCAATGAATTCGCGGGATAAATCGGAGCCGGCTAGGTAGGCCTGGGGCTCCTCCAGGCGGGCCTGGCGGGCGTCGAGCTGCACTGATTCCCAGAGGGCGGCGTCGAAATCGGCCCAGTTCTCGAAGCCGAATTTGCCCTGGTGGTAAAGGCCGGGCGCAATGCGCTGGGCAATCAGGGCAGCCTCGGTGAGCAGGGTACCGGAGCCGCACATGGGGTCGATGAGGGGCTTGCGGCCGTCCCAGCCGGTGAGCAGCAGCAGGCCCGCGGCCAGGGCTTCGTTGAGCGGGGCCACGTTGGTTTGCTGGCGGTAGCCGCGTTTGTGCAACGACTCCCCGGAGGCGTCGAGGCTCAGGGTCACCTCGTTCTCAATCATGTGCAGGTGCAGCCGGATGTCGGGGTTTTTCACGTCCACGCTGGGGCGCGAGCCGGTGCGGTTGCGGAACTGGTCCACGATGGCATCCTTGGTGAGCTGGGCCACGAACAGGGAATGCTCGAACGTGGACTTGTTCACGACGGCCGTGATGGCAAAGGTTTGGTCGGGCCGGATAAAGCGCTGCCAGTCGATGCGGCTTACTTCGCGGTAGAGGGCTTTTTCGTCGCGGGCGTAGAAACCGGCGAAGGGCCGCAGGATGCGCATGGCCGTGCGGCACCACAGGCAGGCCTCGTAGAGCAGCTGGGTGTCGCCAGTAAACTCAATGGCTCGCTGGCCTACCTTTTCAATTTTCGCCCCAAGCTGACGCAGCTCCTCGGCTAGCACTTCTTCCAGCCCAAACTGGGTAGTGGCAGTCATGTAAAATGGGGCGGAGCGGCGGTTATCGGCCATAGGAAAGCAGGTAGCAAAATTCGGGGTAAGGCTGCAAAGGTCGGGAAAGAAGCGGGTGATACGGCGCAGCAGGCGCAACTTTGCTTTCGGGCTAGTGTCTAGCTCCCGTTGCTTGGTTAGGGCGGAGTGTCAAGGCAGCCTAGCATTGGTTGCCTCATTCCTCGCCCCTACCCTCGCTTGCTGCGCGACATGGGGAGAGGGGAACTAGTTATTTAGAAGCTAGGAGGAAAGATTTAGGAGGTAGAAGACAACTGAGCAAATGTTACAAAGGCCGTCATGCAGAGCGTAGCGAAGCATCTCGCTTGAATCGTTGAGGTAGTATAGTAACGTCAGCACGCGAAATGCTTCGCTGCGCTCTGCATGACAACCTTGTGAAATTGACGAGTTCTAACTATTCACACGACCTAGTTCCCCTCTCCCCATGTCGCGCAGCAAGCGAGGGTAGGGGCGAGGAATGAGGCAACTAGGTACCAGTATCAACCACCTTTGCCCTGCCAAGCCGCGAAGCTTTAGCAGTAGTACTTATTAATCCGCATTTTTACCGCCTATGCGTCCTTCCTTTCTCTTCAACCCCAGCAAAAGCTCAGCGTTTTACTTGACGTTGTTTCTGGCCTTGTCGGTGCTGGGGCTCACGGCCTTTGAGGCCGTGAATGGGCACTACTCCATTGTGGGCAGCGTGGCCTCGTTTCTGGGGCTGTTTGTGGCGTTTCACAGCTGGAAGGCGGCCGATGATGCTTCGCGCAATACCGATGAAGCCCTCAGGCAGATGCAAGCCCTAGCCCACGAAACCCGGCAGCTAGTGCAAAGCAGCAATGCGGTAGAGGAACAGATCAAGAACGCCGTAGTAACTATCAGCGACGCCACCCGGGAACTGCATAAGGGCTTCGAGCCGATTATGCAGGAAGTAGCGAAGTTTCTGGCCGAAGCGGAAGGTAGTGAGTACTTGGCCATCATGACCGACTCGGCGGCCATTGGTACTTTCTACGCTCGCCATCACCATCCGGCCCTCAACCAGCGGGAGATGCGCGCCCTCACCGACCGTATTCATGACCTGCTGCTGGAGCGCGCCCGCGACACCCGCGAGTTTTACCTGGCTACGCTGGCCGCCGACGAAACACCCGATGCCCTACCGCCCACCCGCGACCAGCACGGCCGGCTGCACCATTTCGTGGAGGGCGTGTGGCAGCAGTTCCACCCGGAGGCGCCCGTAGCCGAGGAGCACTGGCGGGAGCACCAGCAGCAGCACTGCGCCACACTGCGTCAGATTCAGGAAACATTTACGACGCTTTCCGAGCACCCGGAGCAGCGGGCCGCGGGCGTAGAACCGCACCAGCAGCTCCCGGTGCTGCCTTTCCAGCTGTTGCTGCGCTTCAACGCCGAAGCTAAGGAGCCTTTCCGGGCGCTGGTGATATTTCTGGGCCAGTACAACCTCGACCGGGTAGCGGAAACGCGCGCCATGCAGTCGACTGACCCGGAGCTGGTGCGTACCTTCATCAGCATGTTCGAGAGCCTCACTAGCCTCGACGACCACCCCGGCTACCAGCAGCTGCGGCGACAATTTCCGCTGTAGTACGGCAGGGCAGCTGTTCTGCTGGGTCTTTCTATCTTTAAGGCTCTCTTGTTTCTCTCATCCTGCCTGCATGGCCGCTCCTCTTACTTCCTCTCCTACCACCGCCACCAGCACCGCCACGCGCAGTTATGCCCTGCCCATGGCGGCCATGACGAGCCTGTTCTTCTTGTTCGGGGCCGTTACCAACTTCAACGACGTGCTCATGCCCTACCTCAAGGACGTGTGCCAGCTCACGGATTTGCAGTCATCGTTGGTGCAGTTTGCCTTTTTTGGGGCCTATTTTCTGATGTCGCTGCCGGCGGGCTACGTGCTCAAGCGCCTGGGCTACCAGCGCGGCATTGTGCTGGGGTTGCTGGTGATGGCCGCGGGGGCCTTGCTGTTTATTCCGGCGGCCAATTCGCGCACGTTTGGGGTGTTCTTACTGGGGCTAAGCGTGTTGGGCGCGGGCGTAACGCTGTTGCAAGTGGCCGCCAACCCCTACGTGTCTATTCTGGGGCCGGCTAACCGGGCGGCTAGTCGGGTAAGCATTGTGGGGGTAGCTAATAACTTCGGAGGCACCTTGTCGCCGCTGCTGGGTGGTATTTTGCTGTTCGGCGGCTCGGCGGCCCTGAAGGCACGGTTGGCAGCGCTACCGGTAGCCCAGCGCCTAGCCGAGGAATCTACCCTCGTAAAGGGCCCCTACATTGGACTAGCGGTGTTTTTGATTATTCTGGCCGGCACCTTCTTCCTACTGAAACTGCCCGAACTGGAAACTTTCGCCGATGAGGAAGCGGAGGTAGTACCGGCTACGGCGGGCCGCACTTCGGCCCTGCAGTTTCCGCACCTGGCCCTGGGAGTTGTTGCCATCTTCGTATACGTGGGCGTGGAGGTAGGCCTGGGCTCCTTCCTGATCCGCTACGGTGAGGCTCAAGGCATTACGCAGCTCAGCGGCTTTACCCAGGCCCTCGTTCGGGGCTTGAACGTAGCCGTAAACTTTATTGCGGTGCTAGTAGGTCAGGCTCCGGCCCCCATTGATACCACGGCCGGCTTCACCAAAGCGGTAGGCGCGGTGCTGGTGTCATCGTACTGGTTTGGCTCGCTGGTGGGTCGGGTAGTGGGCATCCCGCTGCTAGCCCGCATCAACGACCGTAAAGCACTGGTAGTAGTATGTGCCGCTGGCGTACTGCTGGTGCTGGCCTCCATCCTAAACGCGGGAGAAACGGCTCTGTGGCTGATTGTGCTCTGCGGCCTGATGAACTCGATTATGTGGCCGGTCATTTTTCCGCTGGCTATTAAAGGGTTAGGCGGCTTTACCAAACAGGGTTCTTCCTACCTTATTATGGCCATCGTAGGTGGGGCCATTATTCCGCTGCTTATGGGCTGGGTAGCCACCAACGGCGGCGGGCTGCGCGTGGCCTTTATTATTCCGGCCCTGTGTTACGCGTATTTACTGTTCTACGCTCTGCGCGGCTACCGCGTGCGGTAGGTAGGCCAGCAACCGAACTTACGGCCCGTTACCCTTGGCAGGGTAGCGGGCTTTGCTTTTGTAGGCCTCGGGCACTGTCGCGCAATAGCCAAACGGCTACCTTTACCGGCGCATCATTTCCTTTTGCTTCTATGGCTTCGGCTCTCGTCCTTGAACACCACGTTTCCCTGCGCCCCTACAACACCTTCGGCCTGGAGGTGAAAGCCCGGTTGTTTGCTCGCTTTACTTCAGTTGAAGAGCTGCGGGCACTACTGGCCCTCCCTGAGGTGCAGGCGGCCACCAAGCTGGTGCTGGGCGGCGGCTCCAACCTGCTCTTCACCCAGGATTTCGATGGCGTGGTGCTGAAAAATGAAATCCGGGGCCTCGACATCATCAGCCAAGATGCCGAAACGGCCCTGGTGCGGGCCGGCGCGGGCGAGTCGTGGCACGGTTTGGTGCAGTACACGCTGGACCAGGAGTTGAGCGGCATCGAGAATCTTTCCCTGATTCCGGGCACGGTAGGCGCGGCGCCGCTGCAGAACATTGGGGCCTACGGCTCCGAGCTGAAAGATACTTTTGAGCAACTCGAAGCCTTGGAAATCAGCACCGGGCAGGTGCGCACGTTTTCGGCCGCCGAGTGCGGCTTCGGCTACCGGGAAAGTGTGTTCAAAGGCCCCCTGAAAAACCAGTTTATCGTGACGGGCGTGGTCTTGCGCCTGCAGCGGCAGGCCCGGCCCAACCTCAGCTACGGCGCCATCAAAACCACCCTCGAAGACCTAGGCATTGGGGGCGAGCCTACCCCCGCGAGGTTAGCGAAGCCGTCATGCACATCCGGCGCAGCAAGCTCCCCGACCCCACCCAGATTGGCAATGCCGGCTCTTTTTTCAAAAATCCCGAAGTATCTCAGCTTAAGTATGATGAGCTGAAGGCCCTCTTCCCCGAGTTGCCCGGCTACCCCGTGCCCGGCGGAGTAAAAGTGCCGGCCGCCTGGCTGATTGAGCAGTGCGGCTGGAAGGGCCAGCGCCGCGGTGCCCACGGCGTGCACGACAAACAGGCCTTGGTGCTGGTAAACCACGGCGGCGCGCTAGGACACGACATCCGCGAGCTAGCCCACGACATTATTGCGTCGGTGCGGGAAAAGTTTGGTATCGAGCTGCACCCCGAGGTGAACATCCTCTGAGCACTCCACTACGGAGCAACGAAGCCCGCCTGTTTTGCTACCAGGCGGGCTTCGTTGTTTTAGGACTTTTTTACGGCAACAGGAATTTTCCTGCTCATTTTGGGAAAGAAATCGTGTAGTTTTACCCCTTCTTGCTTGCCTACGGTTCTGCTTAACTTTTGCCTGTTTACTTGCCTCTTGCGGCTTACAACCACCGCTTGCTTAATGAAAACACGTTTTCTCACCTGCCTTTTTGTTTCATTTACCTTCCTTGCTCAGGCCCAGCAAGGCTCCCGGTCGCGGGCCGGCCAAGGTGCCGCCCGTCAGGTGCGCAGCAGCGCCCCGGCTACCCCGCCGGAGCCCACCATTGCCGCCGCTCGGCAGGCCGGCCCCGGTAGCACCGTTACGGTGCGGGGCGTGGTAGAAAACGGGCCGGAGTTAGGGCAGTTGCGCTTTATTCAGGACCGCACCCACGGCCTGGCGCTATTCTCGACTACCAATGCCGAACTGCAAGCCCTCGTGCCCGGCGACAGTGTGCTGGCAACGGGCACGCTCAAAAATTACAACGGCCTGCTGGAAATGGACCCCGTTACGAGCGTGCAGAAGCTGGCCAGCAACCGGCGCGTAGTAGCCACGGAAATAGCCGCCGCCGATGTGGCCAAGGCCTTTGAGGAAGGTTATGAGGGCCGCCTGCTCCGGATTACCGGGGTTACCAGCCTGGCGACTTCTGCTAACACCCCCGCCGAAGCCCTGAAGGGCAATACGAACTACCTAATCAACGGCCAGCGCAGTACGCCCATTCGGGTGCACGTGGCCTCCACCGGCCCCGCCGGCCTGGTCGACAAAACGCCACCAACTGGGCCGTTTGACCTGATTGGAACTCTAAGCCAGTTTTCTCCGAGCGGCACTGGTGGCTACCAGTTGCTACCGCGCCTGTACGCCGATTTCTCGGTAGCTGGTGGCTTGCCTGTCATTCAGGGCGAGCCCGTACCCACGGCCATCCACCGCAACGGCTTCACGGTTACTTTCCAGACCATCAACCCCGGCACCACCATCGTTGAGTACGGCAAAACCACGGCCCTGGGCACTACGGTTAACTTGCCCGCCGCCACTACCGCCCACAGCGTCGAACTCACCAATCTGGAGCCAGGCACGGTGTACTACGTCCGGGTGTCGGCTACCAATGCCGCGGGTACGTCGCGCTCCGCTGCCGTACCAATGATAACGGACACGAAAAAGCGCCTGACCGCCCGGCCCTAGCCTAGCTTCCGCTACTACCTACCCCTTCTGCTCCGGCCGAAACGCTTGCCGCGTGGTGCCCCCAAACGGGAAGCAGCCACGGCAAGCATTTCGGCCGGAGCCCTTTGTTAGCAAGCTAAACCGTGGTCAGTTTGATAAACTTGTAAATCAGGTATTTACCTATAATATCCCCTGGCCTTTCTACTCTGGAAATCTTCTAATCTGGGGGCTTATTCTTTGGGGAAGATGAGGATATTTGTCGCACTTTTCGCTTACCACCTCATTCCCATTCCATTCATTTGATGAAAAAATTTACTCTGTTGGCTCTGCTAGGTAGCGGGGCCGCATTGCAGCCTGTAGCGGCCCAAACGGTACAATCGGTGGCCGATGCCCGCGCCGCCGGGGTTGGCGCTGTTGTAACGGTGCGGGGCGTTGTTACCAACGGTACGGAGCTGGGCGTCATCCGCTACTTGCAGGATGGCACCGGTGGTCTGGCCGCCTATTCTACTAGTGCGGCCGGCTTTTCGGCCCTGGTACCCGGCGACAGTATCGAAATCAGCGGGACGTTGAAAAACTTTAATGGCCTGCTGGAAATTGACCCCGTAGCCAGCGTGGCCGTGCTGGCCCAGAACCGGGTTATCCGGCCCGCAGCCACCGTAGAGGCTTCCGCCCTGACGTCGGTTTTTGCCGAGCAGTACGAGTCGCGGGTGGTACGCATCAACAAGAACACCTCCATTACCACCAGCGCCGGCGCCGCAGTGGGCACTTTCGGGGGCAACACCAACTACCTGCTCAACGGCACTACCGGGGCTACTGTGCGCACGGCCGCCGCGGGCAATACCGGCAACGACATTGTAGGGAAAGCCGCCCCAGCGGTCAGTTCGACGTGCTGGGAATTATGAGCCAGTTTTCCAACAGCGGTACGGGCGGTTACCAGCTGCTTCCCCGCCGCTACCAGGATTTCGTGTTGGGTGGCACTCCCAACCTGCTCAGCTCGCCGGTGCCTACGGCCATTAGCACCACGGGCTTCACGGTGAATTTCACCACCGAAAACACGGGTACGGCCAAGCTGGAGTACGGTACTTCCCCGGCCGGTCCCTTCACTGCGGTAACCGGCCCTACCACGGCCGCCAAGCAGCACAGCATCGCCCTGACGGGTTTGCAGCCGGGCATTATTTATTACGTGAAAGCCTCGGTTACGAACAGCATTGGCACCTCGGAGTCCAGGGCCGTGCCTATGGTAACGGCCTCGCTTTCCAGCGGTAAAATGCGTTCCTACTTCACTGGCACGGTAAACACGGCTCTGGCCCTGCCCAGCAACGCGGCTACGTACCTGGCCAACGGCGCTATTGCCGACACGCTGGCTCGCTACATCAATCGGGCCACCAAAACCCTGGACATTGCTATTTACAACTGGAACAGCCCAGTTATTCTGGCGGCCGTAAATGCGGCCCACGCTCGAAGTGTAGCCGTGCGCGTCATCTTCGAAAATGATAACACCAACGCCAGCATTCCCGGCCTAAACACCAACATACCACGCCTCGGCCGCCAGACCCAGCAGAACATCATGCACAACAAGTTTGTGGTGATTGACGCCGAGGATGCCAACGTGAATGTGCCGTGGGTATGGTCGGGCTCCACAAACTGGACGCCAGCCCAGCTTTCCACGGACCGTAACAATGCCATTGCCATCCAGGACCAGGCCCTGGCCCGCACCTACACCCTGGAGTTCAATGAAATGTGGGGTAGCGGCACTCTGGCTACGGCCCGTTTCGGCTCGGCCAAAACCGACAACACGCCCCACTACCTCATGATCGGGGCAAGCAGGTAGAGTCGTGGTTCTCGCCCACGGACCAAGTGAATGGCCGCCTGATTCAGGCCATTCAGTCGGCCGACAACGACCTGCACATTGCTACCATGTTGATTACCCGCACCGAGCTGGGCCGCGCCATCGTGGACCAGGTACGGGCCCGCAACATCGTGGGCTGTTCCGAGGTGCTGGTGAATGATACCAGCAACACCGGCACCGGCGCCATTCTGCGCACCATCCGCACCGCGCTGGGCGAGCGGGCCCTCGTGAAAAACACCAGCGGCATCATGCACCACAAATACGCCATCGTGGATGCCGGCGCCTCGCAGTCGGACCCGCTGGTGTTCGTGGGCTCCCACAACTGGTCGCTTTCTGCCGATACGGAGAATGACGAAAACACGCTCATCGTGCACGATGCCCGCATCGTAAACCAGTACTACCAGGAGTTTGCTGCCCGCATTGCCGAGCAGAACCGCGGCGTACAGGTGTGCAGCTTGGTGCTGAGCAACAAGAAAACCGTGCAGCAAAGCGCCGTGCAGGTGTACCCCAACCCCACCAGCGGCAAGTTCCAGCTGCGCGTGCAAGCCAGCGCCGCCCGCACCGCCCGCGTGGTGCTGCGCGACGCCACCGGCCGCGTAGTGCTCGACCAGATTAAGCCCCTGAACGGCCAGGAGGTAAGCGTAGACGCCTCGGCCCTACGCGCTGGCCTGTACCTGGTACAAATCGAAACGGCCGAATCGACGCAGGTTAGCCGGGTAGTAGTGGAGTAAGCAGCCTATCCTAGTGTACAGAAAAGGCCGTTTCCGAGTGGAAACGGCCTTTTTTGCTGCGTAATAGTAAAACACCTAACTGATGTAAGAATGACCGTAGGAACGCTTCCTTGGTTGCGCCAACTTTCGGTTTCTGAGGTTATGTAGATTGTCATTCCGAGCCTAAACGAGGAATCTAGGTCCACCATCCAACGGCTTGGTCCAGATTCCTCCTGCGTCGGAAGGACAGGTGGGTTAGTTGTACTAGATCAACTATTCTGATACTAAGACGCGCACTGAAGGCTAGCCCAACCAAGTGACCCTACTTTATGGTCTGTTCAGGGTTCTTCTTTGCCTTTACTTCCAGCGCCGCTCGGCCCAGGCGTGGCGCTGGGCTTCGTCCTGGAACGTCCAAGCAACCACCCGGCTAACCTTCTGGCCCTGAGCCATGTCGAGCACTTTCACTTCTGTGGCGCCGGCCTGGCCCAGCAGGTAGTGGGCGCTACGCAGGGTTTCCTTTTTGGAAATAAGCGACGAAAACCAGAGCACTCGGGCGGCCAGCGGCACACTTTGCGTAATCATGCGCTTCAGGAAGCCTTCTTCGCCGCCTTCGCACCACAGCTCCGTGTTTTGGCCTCCAAAGTTGAGCAGGGGCTCCGCCGACTTGGTTTTGGCATAGCCCAGATTACGGCCCTTTTTGCGGCTGCCGGCCGCCGCATCGGCGGCCGAAGTATGAAACGGCGGGTTGCAGATGACCACGTCGAACTCTTCCCGCGGCTTCACAATGCCCTCAAAAATGTAGTCGGCGTGGGTTTGCAGGCGTAAGTCGATGCGCCCGGCGAGGCTCGGGTTGGCTGCCACCATGCTGCGAGCAGCTTTGAGCGCCACACCGTCTACTTCCGAGCCCACGAAGCGCCACCCGTAGGCCTGCGTGCCGATGATGGGATACACGCAATTAGCCCCTACCCCCACGTCCAGCACGTGTACTGACTTGTCCCGCGGTACTACGCCGCCGTGGTCGGCGGCCAGCAGATCGGCCACGTTGTGGATGTAGTCGGCGCGGCCCGGAATGGGTGGGCACAGGTAGCCGGCGGGTACGTCCCAGTGCGCTACCCCGTAAAATTGCTTCAGCAGCGCCCGGTTCAGGGCCTTTACGGCGGCCGGATTGGCAAAGTCGATGCTGTCGTCGCCGGTAGGATTCGGGATGACGAAGGCGGCCAGCTCGGGGCTGGTGCTCGTCAGTTGGGCGAAGTCGTAGCGGGCAGCATGAGGGTTACGGGGGTGCATAGCGGATCGTTGAGATGTTACTGGAATAAAGAGCCCGTTGCGCGGAACGCAACGGGCTCTTCAGGTGCATTAGGAATGTAAAGGTACGTTGAAAGTGCGGCTGGCTATTTCAGCACGGCAATGGTCACGCCGTCGCCGCCTCGGTCGGCGTGCTCGTCGGCTACGCTGGCCACTTCGCGCACCTTGTGCAGGTAGTCGCGGGCAATCTGGCGCAGAATGCCGTTGCCCCGGCCATGCAGGATTTTGATTTCCGGCACGCCCAGCATCACGGCGTCGTCCACGTAGGCCATAATGCGGTTGAGGGCGTCCTCGGCCCGCTCCCCGCGCAAGTCCAGTGTGGTGTTGAAGCCCGACATGCGGCCCGTAATATCCAGGGTAGCGTGCTGGGCCGGCGCCCGGCGGGCCGACTCCTTCTCCCGCTCCCGAATTTCGGAACGGGTGAGCTTTTCCAGCTGATTCACCTTGACGATGGTTTTCATACCCCGAAGGAAACCTCTGCCGTTTTGCCCTTCACCGCCATGATTTCGCCGTGCCCTTCCTGGCCCAGCAGCGCTACCTTGTCGCCGGGTTTGAGGGTAGTAGCGTCGGCCATTTCGCGGGTGGCTTTGGGCTTGGGCGGCTCAATCTGCAGCTTTTCCCGCACGAAGGTATCGAGCTTGCCGCGGGCCTCCTTGGTGCGCTCCTTCTCGGCCTGACCCAGCCGGATTTCCTGAATGGTGGCCTCAATCTGCTGGTTGGTGTCGCGCAGCAGCATTTTGGCCTTGGCCTTGGCCTCGCGCAGCACGTCCAAGGTCGTATCGTCGAGGTATTTTTTGAGGTCCTGGTACTCCTGGGCGGCTTTTTTCAGGCGCCGCTCGGCCTTGGCGGCTTCGGCGGTACGCTGCTCCAGCTCGGTTTTCTCCTTTTCCAGGCCTTCCAGCAGTCGGTCGTAGCGAATTTTATCTTTGCCCACGAGCTGGGTAGCCCGCTCCACAATCTGCTTGGGCAAGCCAATTTTGCGGGCAATTTCGATGGCGAAGCTGGAGCCGGGCTTGCCGGTTTCGAGGCGGTAAAGGGGCTGCAGCTGGTCGGGGTCGTAGCGCATGGCCCCGTTGATGATGCCGGGCGTGCGCTCGGCGTAGTTCTTCAGGTTGGTGTAGTGCGTCGTGATGACGCCAAACGCCCGGGCCCGATTGAGCTGCTCCAGCACGGCTTCGGCAATGGCCCCGCCCAAGCTGGGCTCCGTGCCGGTGCCAAACTCGTCAATCAGCACCAGGCTGCGCTTGTTGGCTAGGGTCACGAACTGCTTCATGCTCAGCAGGTGGGAGGAATACGTACTCAGGTCGTTTTCCAGGCTCTGCTCGTCGCCGATGTCCAGGAAAATATCATCGAATACGCCGGCCTCCGATTCTTCGCCGGCCGGAATCAACAGGCCGCACTGCAGCATGTACTGCACTAGTCCTACCGTCTTCATGCTCACCGATTTACCCCCGGCGTTGGGCCCCGAAATCAGCAAAATGCGTTGCTCCGGGGTCAGCTCAATATCCAGAGGAACCACCTCGCGCGGGTCATCTTTAGCGTGGCCTTGGAAGGTGAGGAACAGCAGCGGGTGCCGCACCCGGTGCCACCGGATCAGGGGCCGCGGGTTCAGGGCGGGCAGCGTGGCTTCCAAGCGGCGAGCCAGCTGGGCTTTGGCCCGAATAAAGTCGAGCAGCCCCAGGTACTGGTAGGCCTTGCGCAGGTCCGGAATGTGGGGACGCAGTTGGGCCGTGAGCTGGGTTAGGATGCGCACCAACTCCCGCTGGTAGGCATTTTCTAGGTCCTTGATATCGTTGTTGAGCTCGAAGACGGCTTCCGGCTCAATGAACACCGTTTGGCCCGTTGCCGACTCGTCATGAATCAGGCCTTTCACCCGGCGCTTGTGCTCCACAATCACCGGCAGCACCAGCCGGCCACCCCGGATGGTAGGCTCGGCCCCTTCGGGCACCCAGCCCTCGTTGCGGGCGTGACGCAGGATGCCAGCAATCTGCTTGCGCAGCTGGCCCTGGCGGTTAATTAGCTCCTGCCGAATCTGGCGCAGCAGCGGCGAGGCATCCTCACGAACCTGACCCTCATCGTCCACTACCTTGTCGAGGTTGGCTATTAGGTTGCGGTCAACCTGCACGCCAATGCCCAGCAGGCGGAGCGTAGGGTACAAGTTTTCTTCGGCCCGGGTAAAGAAGGTCAGCGCCTCCCGGATGGTGCGCAAGCTCATTTTCACGGCGAAAAAAGCCGCTACGTCCAGGTAAGAACCGGGCAGATTGGCGCGCACCAAGTGCTGATGTACGTCGTGGTAGTGCTGGCTGGGAAAGTCGGCCCCGCTGTTCAGGAGCTGGCGAAACTCGTCGGTTTGCAGCAGCAGCTTCTGGAGCTGCTCGGCATTGGTTTGAAAGGACATTTTGGCCACGAAATGCCGGCCCAACGAGCTCAGACACAACGTATCCAACATTTCACGCAACTGCGTGAAACCTATTTTCTGCTCAAAGTTCTGAGGAAGAATCAAATCGGGTAGGTACTTGGAGATTCAGATGAGAATGCGAAGATAAACACTCGCTGAGGCCGGAAAGATTCACAAATGCTAATAAATGCGCCGCTTACCACCCGTTGGCAGTGGCCGGTCAGAATTCCTACATCTCCCCTTCCACCCTAGCCCGAACAAGGCAAAATCGTACTTCACGGGGTCCAGGGGTCGAAGGTGCGCAGGTGGGCTGTCAGCTCCTCGGCCGCCAGCCAATCGACTTGCTTGCGCTCCAGCAGACCCAGGCGGCGGGCCACGCGCTCCACGTGCACGTCGCAGGGGCAGATGAGGTCGGCGGCGGGTAGGCGGCGCCAGAGGCCGAAGTCGACGCCGCGCGAATCGGGGCGGACCATCCAGCGCAGGTACATGTTCACGCGCTTGCAGGCTGAGCCCCGGGCCGGGGTAGCCACGTGCTTGCGGGTGCGTTGGGGCGCATCTTCTAGGCTAAAGAATAGGGTATGGAAGTTTTCGAGGCGCTCCTTTTGGGTGCTACCCACCAGAAAGGCATCTTCCAGGGTCTCGTGGCGGGCATAAAACCAGCGCAACCAGTGCACGAAATACAGCAGGTCAGTGTCACAAAACGTGCGGTGGCAAAAGCCCAGCAGCTTTTTCAGGTCCTCGTCGTGGTGCTGGGTAATGAACTGGTAGGGCGCATCGTCCATGCGGCGCAGCAGTTCCGTGCACTTGCTGATAATAGTGGGGCGGCGGCCCCAGGCCAGCAAGGCCGCAAACAACCCGCTAATTTCAATATCCTGCAACTGGCTGAAGCGGTGCGGAATGCTGATTGGATCGGCCAGGATGAAGGCTGGCCGGTCGTAATGCCGGTATTTTTCGTCGAGCAAGGCCCGAACCTGAGCGTGGTTCATACAGGTGAGATGGTGAAATAAGTGAG
Source organism: Hymenobacter sp. 5516J-16 (assembly GCF_022919335.1). Lineage (NCBI taxonomy): Bacteria > Pseudomonadati > Bacteroidota > Cytophagia > Cytophagales > Hymenobacteraceae > Hymenobacter > Hymenobacter sp. 5516J-16. The sequence goes on from NZ_CP095058.1 coordinate 449,130, forward strand.
TTGGTGAGTTTTCCGTTCAGGCCGTCCTACCTGCCCAAGCGGCGCCTCCAGGCCAGTCGAACATAAAAACTCACCATTGCACAAATTCACCATCTCACTGCTACGGTACGTAGCTGGTTTCTACCCGGAAGCGCTGGTCAGGGGTAGCCAAGCGCTGCACCGCTTTCTTAGACAGGCGCACCAGAATGTTGGTATTCTCGCCCGTGTCGGGCAGGGGGCCAATTACGCGCACGTACACCGACTGCCCGTTCATGATGTTGCGCACCTGCATGATGGTGCCTACCGGGGCCGTTTTGTGCAGGGCCAGGTACTTGTCCGAAGCATCCGTCTGGATGGCAGTGGCCAGGCCGCTTTCCGATACGCGCCGCACAATCTCGCTGGCGCGGGAGGGGCCCCGGTCGGTGTCGGGAGCTTCCGTGGCCGGGCTGGCCGGCGTCACGGCAGGAGCCGTGGCGGAGTCGCGGGCCCGTTCCCGAGCCGCCCGTTCGCGCGCTTCCCGCTCCCGGGTTTCCCGGGCCTCGCGCTCCGCAGTGTCGTCGCGCTCCGGCCGGGCCGTGGGCGCCGGGCGGGTTGGAGCGGCTGCCACTGGGGCTGCGGCCGGGCGGGCAGCGCTTGGTGCGCTACCCGTACCAGCGGCCACAATCACAGTTTCTCCCACGCGCACGTTGTAGTTGGCGGGAAAGCCATTCAGCCGGGAAAGTTCGGCGGGGGTAGTCTGGAAGCGGCGGGCAATGGCAAACAGCGTGACGCCCGGCTCAACTCGGTAAATGCGGTTGCCACGGCTGTCGGTAGGCAGCGTGCGGGCCGGGGCCGAGGTGGTAGCGGCCGTAGCGCGGGGTGTAGCGGGTTGGTTTAGCACTACCCGGTTGCGGGGCACCAGCACAATTTGTCCCGTAACCAGGGCGCCTTTCTGACCCGAGTTAGCCTCCACAATCTGCTCCACGGGTACTTTATAGCGCCGAGCCAGCCCGTAAAGGGTTTCGCCGGGCCCTACCCGGTGCTTAATTAGCATCATGTTGTTGCGGTACTCAACCCCAATGGAATCGGGCGGCGCTACCGGCCGGGGGGCGGCCGCAGCCGTAAAACCAGTCAGGGCAAGCGCAGTGGTCAGCAACGAAAATCGGAACATACAACGGGGTGGCAAAAAGCAAGTAGCAGGCCCCTCAAGGCGAAGAATGACCCTCTTGCATAAAGTTTGCCGAAAGTTACGGATTCAAGCCGAAGCATCCGCTACAATATGACAGCAGGGGTTTTTTATTGGTTGATTTCGGGACGCCAATATCCTGAGCCCCGCGTCTTCTCGGCACCAGAAGTTGCCCCTATTTCCGGGTCAGTTCGATAAAAAGTGTACGCTAATGTTCTTGCTTTAAGGCGGGGTAGGAAACCGTGGCGGTTTTTGCCGTTTTTTGTGGCTCGCTTATCATCCTGCTCCTATATGCACGCCATTGGTATTATTCCCGCCCGCTACGCCTCCACCCGCCTACCCGGCAAGCCTCTTGTAGACCTGGGCGGCCAATCCATGATTCAGCGGGTGGTGGCGCAGGCCCGGCAGGCTGGCCTGCGCCGGGTAGTGGTAGCCACCGACGACGAGCGGATTCTAAAGCATGTGCGCGAGTTTGGGGGCGAGGCCGTCCCGACGTCCGCCGAGCACCCCAGCGGCACCGACCGGATCTGGGATGCTTACCAACAGCTAGGCACTACCGCCGACTGCATCATTAACATCCAGGGCGACGAGCCCTTTATTCACCCCGCGCAAATTGATGCGTTGGTGAAGCTGTTTGCCCGACCCGAGCCGCCCCAACTGGCTACCCTAGTCAAGCCGGTGGTGAGTGAGGAGGAGCTTTTCAGTCCTCACCTGCCCAAAGTAGTGCTTGACGCGGCCGGGCACGCCCTCTATTTCAGCCGCCACCCCCTGCCCTACCAACGCCAGCACGCCCCGGCCGATTGGCTCCGGCACCACCGCTACCTGCGCCACATTGGCCTGTACGCCTACCGCCCCGATGTGCTAGCCGAAATCACCCGCTTACCTCCCTCTGCCCTGGAGCTGGCCGAAAGCCTGGAACAGTTACGCTGGCTGGAAAACGGCTACCGCATCCTGACGGCCGAAACGACTCTGGAAACCATCGGCATTGACACGCCGGAGGATGTGAAGCGCGCCCGGGCCTACTTGGCTCGCCAGTAAGGCAACCACCCACTATTCAGTGGCCCTTTTGGTGATGTGATGTTCGGCGGCACTCCGATGCTCGTCCTTCATTTCCTTGGAAAGGAAGAAGTTGAGCGTAGTCCGAATGACAGCAATGGCCCCCAGCTTGCCGATCTGCTCCCAGCTGGGGGCAATAGCGGTGGAAAGAATATCAGCGCCCAATTGAAACTCCAAGGCCAGGGCTAGGTAGCGGGCTAAGGTCAGGCGAATGGCCGTAAAATCGGCTGTTTGACGCGTCAGCAGGGCCTTCAAAAACAGGCCACCAGCTACGATAATACCCAGCGCAATAATAAAGGCCCCACGGTTTCTACCCCCAGCTTCAGCCACTGTACGGCTTCAATAACCCAGTTTTCAGCCAGGGAATGCACAGTAGCAACTTCGGGAGCGGGCATAGTGAAGGGAATACGGTGAAGGGCAAGCGGCCGAGCGCTGGGAGTTATTTACGGGGGTAGAAGACAGGCAGAAAGCGGCTTCCGTTAGCCGCCGGCCTTTTTGGCCTTATAGCCTTTTTCAAGGAGCACGGCCAGTACTTTGTCGCGGAAGTCGCCCTGAATGATGATTTCACCGTCTTTGGCGTTGCCGCCGACAGCACATTTGGTTTTTAGCAGCTTACCCAGGGTTTGCAGGTCGGCATCCTGGCCCACGAAGCCAGTGACGAGGGTAACCTGCTTGCCGCCCCGGGCTTTTTTGTCGAGCTGCACCCGCAGGTTCTGCTGCTGGGGCGGCAGCGTGGCGGCCTGCTCGTCGCCGGTTTGCTGGTACTCAAAATCGGGGTTAGTCGAGTACACGACTCCCTCCCGGCGGTTTTTATCGGCTTTCATGAATGCAAGTTGTGAAATTGTGAAACGCAAAATTGTGAAATGCGTGCTTTGCCTACCGAATAAGTCCCGCTAGATTATTATTCGCCTTCATTTCGTCTTTTCATAACTTCACTCTGGTTACACGGCTACTTCCAGGGCCAAATGTTCCAGGGCTACCTCAAATTCCGCAGCGTCGGCCACGTAGTCGCCATCCACGTGAAAGCCTAGGGTGTGCTCGGTCCGGACGCGGATGTGGTGACTGGTGTGATAAACGGCGGCCCCGGAGGTTGCTAGCGTACCCAGGGCCAGCCCCACCCCCACCCGCACGGCGCGGGTAAGCGGCAGGGCATCAATTAGGCACACGTCGAGCAGGCCATCCTGAATATCGGCCCGGGGCGCGATGTAGGCGTTGTTGCCGTACTGGGCGGCGTTGGCAAAGGCCAGCACGTAGCAGTTGGTTGCCAGCACCTGGTTGTTTAGCTCAAGTTGCACCGGTACGGGCTGGTAGCGGCGGTATTCGCGCAACGACACCTTGATATAGGTACTCAGCCCGCGGGTGCCGGCCCGCGCAAACATCTTGCTCACGTGGGCATCAAAGCCCAGACCCGCGGTGCAGAAAAACGGGCGGCCGTTAATACGCCCCACATCAATGCGCTGGAAGGTGGGCCGGCACACCCGCTGCACGGCTCCCGGCAAATCTAGCGGGAGGCGCAGGTGGCGGGCCAAGCCGTTGCCGGAGCCCCGGGGGATGATGCCCAAGGCCGCTGCGGTGCCGAGCAGGCCGCGCGCTACCTCATTCACGGTGCCGTCGCCGCCGACTGCTACCACGATCCGGTACCCGTGGTCCGCCGCCCGGCGGGCCAGTTCCTCGGCGTGACCTGCGTACTGGGTGGCCTGCACCTCGAAGTCGGCGCCGGCAGCCGTGGCGTAGCGCGTGAGCAGCGCCGGCACGTCTTGGGTGCGGTTGGTGCCAGAAGTCGGGTTCAGAATAAAGCAGATGCGCACAGGTGGTGAGATGGTAAAATCGTGAAATGGTAAGTTAAAGATAGAGCCAGCCGGCAGAGCGGCATCACTAGATAATACGATGAAGTGACGCCACCGCAGCCGCCCGCGTGCTGTCGAGGAAATAGAAACCTACCGACTTCAGCCAGACGCATTGTTTCCGGCCGTGTGGGCACTGGTTCTTTCAGGCACCATCTACCCCAACGCGTAAAGAAAAGCCGCCTGCCCGGTTTCCCGAACAGGCGGCTTCTTACGTCAGCAAAACCCGGAGGCTTAGCCGTTCATTTTCTCGCCCAGCTTCTGGATCAGGTCGGCGGTGCGGGTTGAGTAGCCGGTTTCGTTGTCGTACCAGCCTACTACTTTCACCAGCGAGCCATTGGCCGAGGTCAGCTCCGAGTCGAAGATGCACGAGTGGGGGTTGCCCACGATGTCGATGCTCACCAGCGGATCGGTGCTGTATTCGAGGATGCCTTTCAACGGACCTTCAGCGGCTGCCTTCACGGCGTCGTTGATTTCCTGCTTGGTTACCTCGCGCTTCAGGATTACGGTCAGGTCCGTCGTCGAACCATCTGGAATAGGCACGCGCATGGCAATACCGTCTAGCTTGCCTTTCAGCTGGGGCAGCACCAGGCCTACGGCCTTAGCAGCACCGGTGCTGGTAGGAATGATGCTGTAGGCAGCCGCGCGGGCACGACGCAGGTCCTTGTGGGGCGCATCCTGCAGGTTCTGGTCGGAGGTATAGGCGTGCACCGTGGTGATGTAGCCCTTCTCGATGCCGAAAGCATCATCGAGCACCTTGGCCATGGGGGCCAGGCAGTTGGTAGTGCAGGAAGCGTTGGAGAGGATGGTTTCCTCGCCGGTCAGGATGTCTTCGTTTACGCCCAGCACAACCGTCGGAATGTTGCCGGTAGCGGGAGCCGAAATAACTACCTTTTTGCAGCCAGCCGTCAGGTGCTGACCAGCGCCAGCTTCGTCTACGAAGCGGCCCGTGGATTCCAATACCACGTCAACGCCCATCTGGCCCCAGGGCAGCAGCTTGGGGTCACGCTCGGCGAGGGCAGCAATACGCTGGCCATTTACGGTCAGGCTCTGCTCATCGTAAGCTACGGTACCATCGAAACGACCGTGTACGGAGTCGTACTTCAGCAGGTGCGCCAGGGTCTTGTTATCGGTGAGGTCGTTGATAGCCACGACTTCCACGTTCTCGCGCTGGAGCAGCGCCTTGAACGTGAGGCGGCCAATGCGGCCGAAGCCGTTAATGGCAACTTTGATTTTAGCCATAGTATGGGGAAATGGGAAGGTTGTCGGTCCCGAGGGGCCGGGTGAAAACGCGGAGCGAAGGTAACGGGCTAGGGGTATTCCGCCAAATCAAACCGCAATACGGTGGTAGGGGCCGCCAGGATGCCTCTGTACAGCGCAAACCGGGGGCTGCTAAACCGTTTACTTGAAAAATTTCGGCTTGAAAATCAGTCTATTCCTAGTACTGCCCGACTTTTTTTCAAATGCAGCTATTGCGCTGAAAGCTGCGTTACCTATCTTTGCATCACCAAAACGGAACAAGGCCGCGTTACCTGGTCCGTTCGTCTAGGGGTTAGGACAGTAGATTTTCATTCTACCAACAGGGGTTCGATTCCCCTACGGACTACTCGCCTACCGTTTTGGCTCTCTTCCTAAAAGCCCGCTTGCCTTCCCGGTAAGCGGGCTTTTCTTTTGCTTATACCCCAGAGCCCACTGCTACCTTCGCCCGCAGCAACCGGCACCGCTCTTACCCACTCCGGCGGGCCTGCCTAGGCTCAGGGAGGGAAAACTACTGCCCCAGCACATGCTTTTCCTACGCCCGCGGTGGCGGGCTACTGCACGCTGATGCTAACTACCTGATTCTGCTGTTTTAAGCCTTTCTAAGGCTTTTTTTCTACCGTTCAGGCAAGCTCGGCACTAAGCGCGCCGTAAGGATAAGGAGGTGAAAAAATAATGGCTACCCCCGGTTTTCTCCCGTAAGCAGGGGTATTCATCATTTTGTCACGGCGTATGTCCCGCACAATTATCGTCTCCAACCGACTGCCTACAAAAGTCCAGCGCACTGCCGAGAGCCTCACGTTTCAGCCCAGCGAAGGCGGGCTGGCCACGGGTTTGGGCTCCATTTACCGGCAGGAAGGTAACGTGTGGGTGGGCTGGCCTGGGCTCTTTGTAGAGGATGAGGCGGAAGAGCAGCACATTGAGCAGGAGCTTAGTGCCGACAGCATGGCCCCGGTGTTTCTCACGGAGGCGGAAATTCGCGACTTCTACGAAGGATTCAGCAACTCCACGCTCTGGCCTACCTTTCACTACTTCCCCCAGTACGCCACCTACGAGCAGGCCCACTGGGATGCCTACGTGGCCGTAAACGAGAAATTCTGCCGGGCCGTGCTGGAGCTGGCCGGCCCGGAGGACACCATTTGGGTGCACGACTACCAATTGCTGCTGTTGCCGGAAATGCTGCGCAATGCCCGCCCGGAGTGCACAATTGGCTTTTTCCTGCACATTCCTTTTCCTTCTTATGAGCTGATCCGGGCCCTGCCCTGGCGTTCGGAGCTGCTGCGCGGCATGCTGGGCGCCGACCTGATTGGCTTCCATACCTTTGGGTATATGCGCCATTTCCTGAGTGCTACCTCGCAGTTGCTGGGACACTCCTCACAGAATGGGCAAATTGAAACCCCGAACCGGACTGTTCTCGTGGATGCCTTTCCCATGGGCATTGACTACGGGCGCTTTGTGGCCGCCGCCGCCTCGGAGCAGGCCCAGCAGCACGAGACCGAGTACCGCGAGGCCCTGCGTGATACCCGCATCATTCTTTCCATTGATAGGCTGGATTACTCCAAAGGCATTGCCGAGCGACTTCGCGCCTTTGAGGTCCTGATTCAGCGCTACCCCGAGTGGCGCGAGCAAGTCAGCCTGATTATGGTGGTGGTGCCCTCTCGCGACCAGGTGGCGCAGTACGCGGCCCTGAAGGAGGAAATCGACGAAATAGTGGGCCGCATCAATGCCCAGTACCGCACCATCAGCTGGACGCCCATTCATTACTTCTACCGCTCCTTCCCGCTAGAAGAGTTGGCCTCCCTCTATCGCCTGGCCGAGGTAGCGCTGGTAACGCCCATGCGCGACGGTATGAACCTGGTAGCCAAGGAGTTTGTAGCCAGCAAGGCCGATGGTAAAGGGGTACTAATCTTGAGTGAGCGGGCCGGTGCCGCCCGGGAGCTGTCCGATGCCCTCATCATCAACCCCACCGATACGGCCCAGCTGGCCGAGGCCATGCACGATGCCCTGGTGATGCCCGAGGAAGAACAGGTGCACCGTATGACGGCCATGCAGGCCCTGGTGCGGCAGTACGACGTGTTTGCCTGGACCAAGCTGTTTATGGACCGGCTAGCGTACAGCAAAATCAAGCAGCTGACCCTGGCCACAGAAATGCTGACTTCCGATGCTACCGCGCAGCTGCTCAATGACTTTACTACCGCCGAACAGCGCCTGCTCCTGCTCGACTACGACGGTACCCTGGCCCCGTTCCACAACCTACCCCAGCGCGCCAAGCCCGACCAGGAGCTGCTGCTGCTGCTGCAAGCGCTAACGGCCGATCCGCGCAACCACGTGGTCATCATCAGTGGCCGCGACCGGACGACGCTGCAGAGCTGGCTGGGGCAGTTGCCGCTTGATTTCATTGCCGAACATGGCGTGTGGCTGCGGCCGGCTAGCGAGGACTGGCAGCTGTTTCAGCCCCTGAATAACAGCTGGAAGCAGGACATCCGCCCCATTATGGAAATGTACGTGACCCGAACGGCTGGTTCTTTCATTGAAGACAAGGACTACTCCCTGGTGTGGCACTACCGCCGCGCCGATGCGGAGCTGGGCGAGGTGCGCGCCCGGGAGTTGCTGAACCATCTATCCTTTATGACCTCAAACACAGAGCTGCAAGTGATGGAAGGCAACAAGGTCATTGAAGTGAAAACCTCGGGCATTAACAAAGGCACGGCGGCCGCCCGCTGGCTGGCAGCCTACAACCCGCAGTTTATCCTCGCCATCGGCGACGACCGCACGGACGAGGACACGTTCCGGGCCCTACCCGAAGATGCCTACACCATCAAAGTTGGCACCGGAACCCGCTCCCTGGCCCGCTTTCACCTCAGCTCCACCACCGACGTCCGCAATCTGCTGCGCACGCTGCTGTAAGTTGGAGTCTTGGGGTCTTAAAGTGTATGTTCTGGTTGATGCCAGGTTACAAAAAAGCCTCGCCAGTACATGGCGAGGCTTTTTGATGTATATATCCAAGACCCCACGACCCAATCAAATGAAGTTGGGTTTGGCTAGCTTCTGGGCAATGCGGTAGGCGGCGTTTACCAGCCCAACGTGGCTGTAGGCCTGGGGAAAATTGCCCCATTGCGAGCCGGTTTTGGCGTCCACGTCCTCGGAAAGCAGGCCCAGGTGGTTGGTATAGGTAGTTAGCTTTTCGAACTCGGTCATGGCTTCCTCTACCCGACCCACGGCGGCCAGGGCTTCTACGTACCAGAAGGAGCAGATGAGGAAAGTGGTTTCGGGAGTTCCGAAGTCGTCGGCGTGGCGGTAGCGGTAGAACAGACCTTCGGGCGTCATCAGCTCCTTTTCTAGGGCGGCTAGGTGGGTGCGGGCCCGCTCCGAGGCGGGGTCCAGGTAACCCATCAGAATGAGCTGCATGGCGCTAGCATCGAGGTGAGGCGAGCCGATGGCGTTGGTGTAGGCCCCCAACTCAGGGCTGTAGCACTGCTCAATGTGGTCGGCGGCGGCCTGCATCAGTCGCTCAGCCCGAGCTTCCATTTCCTTGTTGCCCAGGGAGCGGGCCACCTTGCGCGCGGCGTGGCTGCCAGCCCAGTGGAACAAATAGGTGTAGCAATGATACTGCGCCAGGTTACGGAACTCCCAGAGGCCAGCATCAGGCTGGTCCATGGTGGCTTCAATCAGATTCAGGGCCTCGAACACCAGCTGCGAGGGGTTGGGCCGTTCGGGGTCGATGAAGCGGCAGTCCACGTAGAGCGGCAGCAGAGCCACCAGCACCTGCCCGTACACGTCGTTCTGAATGTGGGTGTAGGCATCGTTACCGATGCGCACGGGCTGGTTGCCGAGGTAGCCGGCTAGGGGCAACTCCTGCTCCACCAACTCCGATTTGCCGCTGATGCCATACAAGGGCTGGTAGCGGCCTTTTATCTTGGTTGAGATGTTGGCAATGTAGTGGAAGTAGCGCTCCATCTCCTCAAAATGGCCAATGTTATTGAAGGCCGTGAGGATATAGTAGGTGTCGCGCATCCAGCAGTAGCGGTAGTCCCAGTTGCGGGTGCTGCCAGGGGCCTCGGGCAGGGAGGTGGTGCTAGCCGCAATGATGGCCCCGGTGTCCTCGTACTGGTGAATCTTGAGGGCCAGGGCCGAGCGGATTACCTGATCCTGGCGGAAGTTGCTGATGCTGGTGCTCTTAACCCAGGTGCGCCAGTAGTCGATGGTAGCGCGCAGAAACCGCTCGGCCGTGCTTTCCAACGGAGCCTCCAGCGGGGCTCCGTAGGTGAGCACTAGGTATTTGGTTTCGTTGAGCACGAAGTCCTCCTCATCCAGCACGTAGGTTAGCGGGATGTTGGTAGTGAGCCGGATTTCTTCTTCCAGCCCTAGGAAGGCAATATGGTTGGAGCTGCGGCGGCGCTTTAGCTCTACCTCCCCGTACTGGCCCACCGGTCGGCAGGCTACCCGCACCCGGGGTGTCCCTTCCAGCGGCTCCACCTTTCTGATAAACATCAGGGGCTTGTAGTAGCGTTCATACTGCAGGAAGCGGGGGCAAAATCCGTGACGCGGTAGCTGCTGCCGTCGTCAGTGGTGATTTCCGTGCAGAGTACGTTGGTATTGGTGCGGTAGTACTGGCGAGCCGTAACGGTAGTGCCCGGCTCCGCGGGCCGAATGCTGTACTCGCCGCCCTTGTTGTCATCAAGCAGGGAGCCAAACACGAAACTGCTGTCGAAGCGGGGCCAGCAGAGCCAGCGCACGGCGGTATCGGTACCAATCAGGCCCAGAAAGGCGCAGTTGCCAACCAGACCGAGGTCATAGGTATGTTTTGTCATCGGGAGAGAGTTTGCCGGTCCGCAGCCAACGAGCGGCCGGATGGCGGTTTCTAGGGGTAGTACCGCTCTGGTGCCGCTGGGGTTGCCGCAGCTTTTTGGGCGCGGCCTGCGTACGTACCCGTTCTGCCCCGGGAAAACTCCCGCACTCTACCTTGCCTGCCCGTGCCACCTACCACTGCTTCCACTGCCGCCGCGCCGGCCAAACGCGCTAACCACACTCCCCTGTACGTTACGCTGGCCGTGCTGCTGGGCTTACTGGGCTGCTGGTTTTTTTGGCCCGATTTCCAGACCACCGCCCGCGAAGGCTGGACGGTACTGCGCAGCGGCGAGCAGCCCCGCATTGCCGCCTGGATGCAGCAATTCGGCTATTGGGGCCCGGTGGTAATTGTGGCCGCTATGGTGGCGCAAATGTTTCTTTTCGTTGTCAACGTGGTGCTGCTCATACTGGTAGCTATTCTGGCCTACGGACCGTGGTGGGGCTCAGCCCTGGCCTTAGCTGGCATTCTGGTGGCCTCCTCTGTGGGCTACGGCCTGGGCCGGGCCATGGGCGAGTCGTTCGTGACGCGGGTACTGGGCCAGAAAAACGAGCAGAAAGTGTTGGAAGTAGTGGACCGCTACGGCGTGTGGGCTGTTATCATCGCCCGCCTCTCCCCTGCCCTCTCCGATGATGCCATCAGCTTCGTAGCGGGCCTGGCGCGCATGGGTTACCTGAAGTTTATGGCTGCCACTACCGCTGGGGTAGTACCTCTGATTGCGTTGCTGGCGTATTTAGGCGAGAACAGCGACCGGCTGAAATCGGGCCTGCTGTGGGTAACGGGCGTAAGTGTGGTGCTGTTTGGAGCTTATATTTGGTGGGACCGGAACCGGATGCACAAAAAAACCTCCTGATTCTCTCCGATTTACGGCCCAATCAGAAAAATTTTCAGCGCAGACTATTGCAGTGTTTAAAGCGCCTCTTATCTTTGCACCACCAAAACGGAAAACACTCCGCTGGTAATCTGGTCCGTTCGTCTAGGGGTTAGGACAGTAGATTTTCATTCTACCAACAGGGGTTCGATTCCCCTACGGACTACAGCTCATCTAAAACCTCCCAGTAAGCCTTAGCTTGCTGGGAGGTTTTGCTTTTACGTTGGTGCTAGTATCAAATGCCGCTGCTGTTCGCACTTCTCACCCGCGCAATTAATCCCCTGCTCGTCACCAGAATTAGCCGGAGCTTACCTCAGTTACTCGCGCACGGGTACCGGCCGCGGGGCGGCAAGAAGCAGAGAGCATAGAATGGGTGCGAAGGCCGGCCTGGGTACGAACGGCGACCTGACTGCCTTTTCCTCACAGCTCATTCTTCATCGAAAACCGGCGGAGGCGCAAGGAATTCATCAGCACCGACACGGAGCTTAGGGCCATGGCGGCGGCGGCCAGCATGGGGGAAAGCAACACGCCGAACACAGGGTACAGCAGCCCGGCGGCCACGGGAATACCCAGCGTATTGTAAACGAAAGCGAAAAACAAGTTCTGCCGGATGGTGCGGATGGTCTGGCGGGATAGTTCAAGGGCGGTTACTACCCCAGCAAATCCGAGCGCATGAGCGTGATGCCGGCGGCTTCCATAGCGACATCCGTGCCCCCACCCATGGCCACCCCAATATCGGCCTGGGCCAAGGCTGGCGCGTCATTAATTCCGTCGCCGACCATAGCCACGGTGCGGCCCTCCTGCTGCAACTCCTTTACCTTGGCGGCTTTGTCCTGGGGTAGCACCTCGGCAAAGTACCGCCCAATACCCACCTGCCTGGCCACCTGTGCCGCCGTTTGGGGGTTGTCGCCGGTCATCATAACCACCTCCAGGCCCAGGCGCTGCAGGCGCTTTATGGCGGCGGCCGACGTATCGCGCACGGTGTCAGCTACCCCACCAACCCGGCCGCCTGCCCCGCTACGGCCACGTAGAGCACCGTTTTGGCCTGGGCAAGTAGGGCAGCGGCGTGTTCGTGCAAGGCGGGCGGCAGGCTGATGCCGGCGGCTTCCAACAGGGGCAAGTTGCCAATGAGCACCGCCTGCCCCCTAACCGTGGCCGTGGCGCCCCTACCCTCCAGCGCCCGGAAAGCAGTGGCCGGCAGCACGGCCGCTTGCTGGGCTTGCGCATAGCGAACCACTGCCTCGGCCAGCGGGTGCTCTGACTGGCGCTCCACGGCCGCAACCACTGCCAGCAGCTCCGCAGCATTCGGCCCCGGAACCGGCACAAAATCGGTGACGGTGGGCTGGCCCCGGGTGATGGTACCGGTTTTATCCAGAAGCACGGTGTCTACTTGATAAGCTTTTTCCAGCGCCTCAGCGTTGCGAATCAGGATGCCGTGCTCCGCGCCTTTGCCAGTGCCTACCATGATGGCCGTGGGCGTAGCCAGGCCCAGGGCGCAGGGACAGGCAATGATAAGCACGGCCACAAAGTTGACCAGGGCCAGCGGCAGGCGGCTTTCCGTTGGCGCCAGGGCAAACCAGACCCCGAACGTTAGGAGGGCAATGCCAATAACCGCGGGCACGAAGATGGCGCTGACTTTGTCGGCTAGCCGCTGGATGGGGGCGCGGCTGCCTTGCGCATCTTCTACCAGCTTAACGATCTGGGCGAGCATGGTTTCGGCGCCTACTTTCGTTACCCGGAAGCGAAAGGAGCCGGTTTTGTTTAGGGTGGCCCCGAACACCAAGTCGCCTACCCTTTTCTCTACTGGCAAACTTTCCCCCGTGAGCATGGCCTCATCCACGGCGGAGTGGCCTTCTTCCAGAATTCCATCGGTGGCAATTTTCTCGCCGGGGCGCACCATCACCACGTCGCCGGGCAGCACCTGCTCCAAGGGCACGTCAACTTCCTGGCCGCCGGGGCGCACCACCCGGGCCGTTTTCGCCTGCAGCCCCATTAGGGCTTTAAGGGCGGCCGAAGTCTGCGTTTTGGCGCGCAGCTCCAGCACCTTACCCAGCAGAATCAGGGCAATGATGGTAGCCGTGGTGTCGTAATACACTTCGGGCACGATGCCCTGGCCCGTAAACCAGCCCGGGGCCACGGTAGCAGCCAGACTGTACAGAAAAGCAGCGCCCGTACCTACCGCAATCAGGGTATCCATGGTGGCGGTCCGGTGCCGGAAGCTGCTCCAGGCCGAGGTATAGAACTCGCGCCCACTATAAAGCAGCACGGGTAGGGTGAGCACCAGCAGGCCATAGTTAAGCCACTGCATGTCAACGCGCTGCATCATGGCAGGCCAGAGCATGAGCATGCTCAGGGGCATGATAAGCGCGGCCAACCCGGCGGCCACCCAAAAGCGGCGCTTGAGCTTGTCATAGGCCAGGGCTTTTTGCTGGTCGATTGCGGCCTGCTGGTCGGCGACGCTGGTAGCGGGGGCCTGCTCGGTTACGCCGTAACCTGCCTGTAAAACGGCCGCTTTCAGGCTGGCCGGGCTGGCCTGAGTTGGTACATACTCGATGGTCGCTTTTTCGGTGGCGAAATTCACCACCGCCCGCTGCACGCCCGGCGTACGACTAAGCGACTTCTCCACAAAGGACGCGCACGAGGCGCACGTCATGCCTTCTATAGCAAGGGTTTCGGTTTTGGTAGCTGATTCCATAGTAGTAAGCAACATGGCCCGGCTAGGCAGGCTGCTCGCGAGTAAAACGGCAGCCTGCCCAGCCGATACAAAGAAACAGCCCGACCAAGCCGGAGTTCGTACGGAATTCTTCCGAAATCTTGCATGATTTGCACGCGGCGGTAGCGCCGAAGCAAACGGCTCAGCCTATTGCAACAACTTCGAGGAAACGCTAGGCGCGCAAGTGGGCCCGCCAGCCGCTATTTCGCGGCTGTTTTGGCGGTTTGCAGCTGAATTACGCCGTCTTTCAGGCCTTTGCTAGTGGCTTTCAACTGCACGGCGCCAGCTTGGTTGGTGGTTTGCACTAGAGCCACTAGCTGACCCTGGAAGGCTTTCATGCGGGGTTGGTGGAACAGCTCTAGGTTGGTAGCGTCGCCGTTGGCCACGGCCCGGAAGCGGCCCACGCCATTTACGCTAAACTGTAACTGGTTGGTGGCTTCGGGACAGAGGTTGCCCTGGGCGTCCTCTACCCGCGCCGTCACGTAGGCCAGGTCCTGCCCATCGGCGGTGAGGCTGGTGCGGTCGGCAACGAGCTTGATGTGGTGGGGCTGGCCGGCGGTGCGTACTTCTTCCTGGGCTACGGCCTTGCCCTGGGCGTCGTAGGCCACTACCTTAATGGCGCCGGGCTCATACTTCACCTCGTTCCACATCAGGCGGTAGCGGGCCTGGGGCGTGCCGGTGGTGGTTTTGGTTTGGCGGCCCTGGCTTTTACCGTTCACGAACAGCTCGGCGGAGGGGTAGCTGGTGTAGCAGAACACGGGCGTGGTCTGGCCTTCGCGGCCGGTCCAGGTCCAGTGGGGTAGCAGGTGCAGGGTGGGCGCGGTGGTGTTCCAGCGGGCGCGGTAGAGGTAGAACCGGTCTTTGGGCAGGCCAGCCAGGTCCAAGATGCCAAAGTAGGAGCTGTGCGAAGGCCACCGCTCGTCGTACGGGGTTGGCTCGCCGAGGTAGTCGAAGCCGGTCCACACGAACTCGCCTAGGGTGTAGGGCAATTCGTCTTGGGCTACAAACTCATCATCCGGCACCTGCGACCAACTGCAGGCTTCCAAGTCATAGGACGACGACTGGTTGTCGGGGTACTTTTGCTCCTTGGCTTGCACCACCGGAAACTTATACACGCCGCGGCTGCTGACCGTGGAGGCCGTTTCGGAGCCAAGAATCATGCCCTGGGGCAGCTTGGCGTAGGCTTCGGGGTAGCGGTGGGGCTTGTAGTTGAAGCCGGGCACATCGAGCACCGAGGCAAAGTTATTCTTGAGGTCATCGTCGAACCGGTCCATGCCCATGGTGACGGGCCGGCTGGGGTCCTCGCGGTGCACGATGTCCTGGAGGCGCTTGGCGATTTTGCCGCCACCGGCCGTGCTCTGGTCGGGCACCTCGTTGCCGATGCTCCACATAATTACGCTGGGGTGGTTTCGGTCGCGGTGCACCATGTTCACCAGGTCCTTTTCGGCCCACTCATCGAAGTACTGGCTGTAGCCGTTCTTGACCTTGGGTGCCTTCCACTCATCAAAGGACTCTACCATTAGCATAAAGCCCATTTCGTCGCAGAGTTCCACCAGTTCCGGCGCGGGCATGTTGTGCGAGGTGCGAATGGCGTCGCAGCCCATGTCCTTGAGCAGCGTCAGCTGGCGGCGCAGGGCGGCCGTGTTGATGGCCGCGCCCAGGGGTCCCAGGTCGTGGTGGTTGCAGACGCCCTTGAACTTGCGCGGCTGCCCGTTCAGGGAAAAGCCCTTATCGGCCTCGAACGTAAAGGAGCGAATGCCAAAGCGCGTCTCGTACTCATCCTGGAGCTGGTCGCCGGCGAAGAGCTTGGAGGAAGCTGTGTAGAGCACCGGCGTTTCCGGCGACCATAGCCGCGGTTTGGGCACCACCAGGTTTTGCTCAAACGTGTGCCCATCGGTAGTAGCCAGCGGCGTGGTAAGGGTAGCCACTACCTGCCCAGCCGCGTCCCGGATTTCGGTTTGCAGGCGTAGCGCCGGGGCCGCTCCGGCGGGCATTTCTACCTGGGTGCGCAGCTTCACCTTGGCGTAGTCAGTGTTGATTTCGGGGGTAGTGAGGTAGGTGCCCCAGACGGGAATGTGCACGTCGTTAGTGACGATGAGGTGCACGTTGCGGTAGAGGCCGGCCCCGGGGTACCAGCGCGAGGCCTCAGGCTGGTTGTGCAAGCGCACGGCCAGCGTATTCGGGCCGGAGGCCTGGAGGGCGTCCGTCACATCCACGAAAAACGAGTTGTAGCCGTAGGGCCACACCGCTACCTGCTGCCCGTTCACGAAGACGTGAGCGTCGCTCATGGCTCCATCAAAGAGGAGTACGGCCCGCTTGCCCGGCCCGAAACCCGGCACCGTCAGCTGCCGCCGGTACCAGCCCGTCCCGATGAAGGGCAGCCCGCCGGTGCGGCCGGCTTTGGTGGTAGCCTGCTTCTCATTGTTCTGCTCGATTTTAACCTTTTGCAGGTCGTTGGTGCTGCTGAACGGACCGTAAATGGCCCAGTCGTGGGGCACGCTGACAGTCTGCCACTTGGCGTCCTTGAAGTTAGGCTGCTGGGCGGCGGGCTGGTCGCCTTTGGCAAATTTCCAGTCAGAAGTCAGCAGGTATTCCTGGCGGGCCTGGGCCGCGGCCATGAGGGAAGGCGCTAAGAGCAAGCCGGTTACCACGCCTCGCAGGAGGCCGCTCCGCACTAAAATATCTTTCATATGTAAACGGTAAGCAGGAAGCCCACGGGCTTTTACTGGAAGGAAATTAGTAGAGCTAAAGAAGCGTAGGAAAACCGACAACCCGCAGGATAAAACAAGCGCCAGACCTCGTATTCGGCACTCAGCCCATGCTTTTCAAAAAATACGGGTGGGCCGGTAAATACGAGGTTCCTACTTCAGCTCCAGCACCAGCACCGACTGGGGTGGCACTTCCACGCTCAGCTTGTCGCCGCGCTTGCGGGCCCCGTTGAAGCTAGCCAGCTGCACGGTATTGGGCTTGTCGAAGGTATTGTAGTCGCTCACGTTGCGCGAGGTCAGGATGCGGCCCGACACGGTTTTCCAGCTGACGCCGGGCAGCGCGGTTTCCAGCTTCTGGGTCTTTTTGGTATCGAGGTTGACCAGGGAAATGTGCACCGTACCGTTGGCTGCCCGCGAGGCCGAGGCGTTCAGAGCCGGGATTTTCTCACTGCCCATCACGTAGTCGGGGCTCTGGAACTGCAGGGGTAGCAGTTGGGCATCCTGGTGCACCTGGTAGAGGTCGAAAACGTGGTAGGTGGGCGTGAGCAGCATCCGCTCCTTATCAGTCAGCACCAGGGCCTGGAGCACGTTTACGGCCTGGGCCAGGTTGGCCCCGCGTACCCGGTCCGCGTGGTTGTTGAAGATGTTGAGGGTAGTGCCAGCCACCAGGGCGTCGCGCAGGGAGTTTTGCTGGTACAGAAAGCCCGGGTTGGTGCCAGGCTCCACGTCGGTCCACACGCCCCACTCGTCCACCAGCAGGGCCACCTTCTTGTCCTTGTCGTACTTGTCCATGATGGCCGCGTGCTTAGTTACTACGGCGTCCATTTTCAGGCAGTTACGCAGGGTATTGAAGTATTCCTGCTCCGTGAAACCGGTGGCCTTGCCCTTGCTGCCGGTCCAGCTACCCGTGGGCAGCGTGTACTGGTGCAGGGTCAGGCCCCACATCTGGTTGAGCGGAATGTTCTTCATGCACGTTTCCGTCCAGTGGGCGTCGTCGCCGTTGGCCCCGCTCACAATTTTCTTGAGCGGAGGGGAGGCCGGGTAGTTGTGGGCGAAGGTGGCGTAGCGTTTGTATACGTCGGTGTAGTACTCGGCCGTCATGTTGCCCCCGCAGCCCCAGCTTTCGTTGCCAATGCCCCACCAGCTCACTTTATACGGCTCGGAATGGCCGTTTTTGCGCCGCTCCAGCACCAGCGGGGTGTCGTCGTTGGAGTTGAGGTACTCCATCCAGCCGGCCATTTCCTGCACCGTGCCACTGCCCACATTAGCCGCCAGGTAGGGCTCCGTATTCAGCAGCTGGCACAACTCCAGAAACTCGTGGGTACCGAAGGAGTTGTCTTCTAGGTTATTGCCCCACCACATGTTGAGCATTTTAGGGCGCTGAGCCGTGGGTCCTACCCCGTCGCGCCAGTGGTAGGTATCGGCGAAGCAGCCGCCGGGCCAGCGCAGGTTGGGCACCTTAATCTTGCGTAGGGCCTCCACAATGTCCATCCGGATGCGGCCCTGCTTGGGCACGTTCAGCTTCTCATCTACCCAAAATCCGTCGTAGATGCAGCGGCCCAAGTGCTCGGCAAAGTGCCCGTAGATGTGCTTGCTAATCATCACTTTCGGGTCGCCGGGTTGCACGGTTACGGTGGTAGTGCCCTGGGCCGTAGCAGCCAGCGGAGAAGCCAAGGCCACTGCCAAAGCTAGCTGGCACAAACGATTGTGTAGATTTTCTGTCGTCATCGGTTGAAAGGTGGGGAAGGATACGTGGTTTGGTGTGCCCGGCTAGCAGAAGCTGAGCTAGGCTGGAAAAGAAACGTGCGTGCAACGTACGCTGTTTTCCAGAGAGGAAGGCAACTTCCGCCCAGAAAAAAGGCCGAGGTGGCTGCCGCCAGGCCGGCTTGCGCTAACCCGCAGGAGTTCAGGCGCCCAACGGTGGGTAGTCAACGGCTTCCGTAAACCTAGTCGGCTGCTCCCACCCGCGCCAGGTTGTTCTCGTTGAAACCAGGAAACGTCTCGGCAGAACAATTTTGGTACGGCTCTCAGTTAAGAATAAACTGCTGGCAAGCTGGCACCGGCCACCAGGCTGCCTATCCCGCAAACCCTCTCATCTCTCTCCCATGAAAAACTCCCCTATTTATCTTACCGCTCTCCTTGTGGCTACCCTGCTGCTAAGCAGCTGCACCAACGACCACACCGCCGATTCAGCGGCTACCACTGCCGGGGCGGGCGCCAATGCCTCCACTACCCACGATATGGCTGGCGCAACCCACTCGGCTATGGACCACGCGGCCATGGGGCACGGAGCAGCCGGCGCCAGTGAGCCTTCGCCCCAGCTGACGGCCATGAACGAGATGATGCAGCAAATGCACGCCACTACACCCACCGGAAACACCGACTACGACTTTGCCCGCCACATGCTAGAACACCACAAGGGCGCCGTGGTAATGGCCGATATTGAGCTGCGCGACGGCCAGGACGCTACCATGCGCCGCATGGCGGAGCAAATTAAGGCTGATCAGCAACAGGAAATCCGTGAGTTGACTGCCGCTGCCGCCCGCTTGAAAAGTGCCCCGGCCAACTACCAGCCCGAGAACCCCGCCGACCCGTTCAGCAGCAAAATGAAGGCCTCAATGGACGGCATGATGCAGGACCTGCCCCAGCCAGCTACCGACCCAGACCTGAGCTTCAACCAACTCATGACGGTGCACCACCAGAGCGCCGTGGATATGGCCCAGGCTCAGCTTGCGCACGGCCGTGACCCCCAGCTCAAGAAAATGGCCCAGCAAATGATTACGGCCCAGCAGCAGGAGATTCAGCAGTTCAAAGCCTGGCACGCCGCCAACGCCAACAAGCAGTAGCCCATTTTCCCTACCCTTTCGCGCCCTTCCGAGCCGCGGCCCGGGCCGCCCGGCCAGTAGCGCTGCGGCACCCCGGGCCCGGTGAAATCTGCTAATACCACGGCTGGTTCAGCGGCCGAGCGGCGGCGGCGCGTTGCGCTTTTACGGGAGCGGCCAGCCAATTTTGTTTTCACAGACAGCAGTACCTCACTTCCTTCCTGCTGAAAAAAAGGCCCGCAGTAGTGCAACTGGCCTACCCGGCGTCCTACCTTTGCGCGGCGCCCGGTGGGTCGGGGGCTACTTTTTCTTTTGATTGCCGTGTTGAACTTCTCCGGGTTCCGCAGGCTGCCGGGCGCCTGGGGCCTGGCCCTGCTGCTGCTCCTCTGTGGCCTGACTGCTCAGGCCCAGCAATTTCCCCTGGTGCGCGACCTGAGTGTGCGCACCGACACCACCCGCTACAGCCTAAGCCGCAACACCGTAGCGGTGCAGGGCGAGCCTCACCTCTACTTCACCTACCGCCAAGACGACGAAACTGCGGAGCTGCTGGTGTACCCTGAGGCTGCTCCCCGGCCGGGCGCGCCGCTTCGCCTGCAGCGCTCCGCCGATTTTGTGTTGCTGGATTCGCTGACGGCCGTGGAGGGCGGGCAGTACTACCGGGCCAAGGTGCGCTTCCGCGACCTGACTGGCACCCGCTACCTGCGCCTAACTTTTCAGCAAAGCGCCGATACGGTGGGCCGGCCGGTACGAACCCAAACCATCAATTTGCTGCCTACCACCCGCACCACCCTGGAGTTTCGGCCCGCCGATACGGAGCTGTTCGTGGGCGAGGAAAAGGTATTTGACCTGATCAGCAACAACCCCAAGAACATTCGGGTGAGCCCGGAGTGGACGCGCGGCCAGGACATTGACTACCGGGTGGAGCAGGAAAAGGGCGTGCTACGCCTGCACGTGCTGCCCAATGCCCTGGGCACCCGCCAGCTGACCCTGCGCCCCCAAACCGAGCGGCCCTTCCTGACCGACAACAACCGCCGCGTGACCTACAGCCTGCCGCCGGTGCGCCAGGAGTTTACCGTAAAGGCCTCGCGCCTGCGCTTTCTCAGCGTCGATAAGAAGGAAATTACCCTCGATGATGCCTCCCGCCGCCGCGGCGTAGAGCTAATTCTGGACAACGGCCGCACCTTTGATCTGAAGCGCACCTACCGCATTGAGGACCAGGAAGAAGCCGGCGGCACCCTGATTGCCGAGCTGTTTACGCGCCAGTACCTGACCAACGACCGGGTGCTGTGCTGGCTGCGGGTGTACAACACCCACCGCCAGACGGAAAGCTACCTCTACATCAAAGAAAACGACCAGGCCAAGTACGTCACCAACTTCAACATCTCACCCAAAACCGCCATCAGCGCCGTGAGCGTGCGCCACCGCGGCGGCGACTGGACCACCAACACCAACGTGAACCCCGGCGAAACCGTGGACGTGCGCTTGGAGGGCGAATCCCTCTCCCGGGCCCGGTTTCACTTCGAAGACGTGCAGGTGATTCCCTCCGACTCCAGCATCCGCTCCGATGCGGCCGTGGTGTACCGGGTGCAGGTGCCGGTTACGATCGACAAGAAGCGCATTACCATTTTCAACTCTGGGCAGCCTACCGGCTACGGCCTTTCGGTGCGGGAGTTCCAGCGGCCCCACCCCTGGATTTTGTGGGCGTTACGTTTGGGGAGGCCCCGCGGCCCCTTACCCGCCTCAACGGGCCCGTGCTCTACAACCGCACCATCAGCGACGTGGTGTTCAGCTTTAATGCCGGAGCCATCGACTCAGAGCGGCAGCTCTACGGCAAGCAGTACCTGACCTTTGACATCCGGACCCAAAACGCCAAGGGCGAGCTGATTGAGATGCGCACCATCGACAACGTGGTGGTCTGCCCCGATGGCAATTCCGTGCGCGCCTCCTTCTACCAGGACAAGCAGTGCCAGGTAGGCAACATCAGCCTGAACAGCCTGCTGAGCTACCGTAAAACCTACGACCTCGACGACTGGAGCACGATTATCATCACCATCCGGCACACCCAAAGCCAGTACCAGGAGCCCGGCTTTTCCCAGAAGCTGGAGCTGGTGCTGCAGCGCCGCGTCAAGTTCGACATTGATATCAGCTTTCCGGGCGGCCTGCTAACCAAGTACAAGGGCGAGTCGAGCTTTACCTCGTTCGGGGGCATTTCACTGGCCACCCTGGCCCAGCTCAGCTTCTACCACCCCACCAAAATCAATAAGCTGCGGCCCTACAAGGTAGGCGCCGGTTTCGTGGCCCTCAATGCTTTTAACCTCAGCCAGGAATCCAACGTGAACCGTGACCTGGGCATTGTGGTGCTGGGCTCGGTGTACCCTACCCGCTCTGATGCCAAACTAACGTTTCCGCTGTATTTGGGCGGGGGCTACTTAATGAACAAACGCTCCTTGTTTTTCCTATTCGGGCCGGGCATCGGGATTCGGCTCTAGCGCCCACGGCAAGCGCACTGGCGCCACCTGTCCCCTACTACCGCATTTGCCCAAGGCCCGGAACTGTCGTTCCGGGCCTCTTGCGTATTAGAAAAAGCGGCAGCCTCAGATAGGTTTTCACTACGTGTATATCCTGCGGAGAATTACCGGGTAAAGCTAGCCCCCGCGCCCTGCTGAAGCCACTACCCAGTAGCCTGACGGATAGCAGCTACTGGAAAGCACCTAGCCTATTTCCTTGCATTAACTGGCAAAGCGGCTTGACCACGTGGGGAGTGGCCTGTCTCCTAGCTCTAGGAGGCCTTCTGGCGTGTGGAAACTACCCTACCAGCGCAAAGCACGGACGGGTTTTTACTGTTCGGGTAGGAAGCGCCGCGGTAAATACGGATTAGCACAATTGGTAGTTTATCTGGACTTATTTCTGGTTTTAGTCCGCGACCTTTGAGTCTCCTTACCACCTTTATCCAACCAGCGGCCAGGCGCCTTTCACGCCTCTCCCCCGCCGGTCCTTCTGTTTACTGCTCTGCCCGGTATGCTTCTTTCCCAAGCCACCACCTTCCACCGCTTTGCGCTCCGTCAGTCCTTGGCCGCCGATGGGTTGCAACACTTGGCCCTATTCAGCCCGGAGGGGCTGGTAGCGCACTGGTTGCTGGTGCCCACGCCCGCCTGCCATGGGGAAGCGTCCCAGCCCCACCTGCTGCTTACGGAGGCCCCCGCTGGCCTGGCCCTGCCTACCACCGAGCTCGACGCCGGTAGTTGCCGGGCCGTGGTTCCCGTAGCCGGGCACCGGCCGCTCCACTACCTGTGCTTGCACATTGGTGGGGCGCACTTACGGGGTCAGTTTGCGGTAGTGCGCCTACAGCCCGGTAGTGCTACCTGGCTGTTCGGGCCCGTGCCCCAGGCGCCTGCCCAGCGCCGACCGGGCCGCACAATAGCTTCCTCTCGCTCGGCGGCGCGGCGCGTGTAGCCTGCCCGCCGGCTACTTCTGTTTTCGGTATTCTCTTTATCGTCTGCCTTAGTATGTTACGCGCTTCAAATAAACCTGCCTCCTCGTCGATTTTGTATAACGTCGACTTGAACACAACCGACCCCGTGGCCCTGGCCCGCCGCCTAGTTCGTACGCTGCCCGGCTCCCAGCCCCGGCTGCGCATCGACTGCAGCCAGCTTAAGTGCCTACACACGCTGGGCGTCAGCTACTTGGCGTCGCAGCTGCTACTCACGCGCCAGGCCGGCGCTACTGTTGTGCTTTATAACGTGGGCCCGGTGCTGGAACACTCCCTGCGCCTGCTCCGCCTCGACCAGCTGTTTGAGCTGCGAGCCGCGGAGGCCGACAACAAGGCCCGGCCCGCTTAACATGTTCCTCGACCTTTTTTCACTTCTTTTCCAACCTTCTCTTACGCTATGAAAAACGACCAAAATCAGTCTCGCCCGAACCCAAACTCCGACAAAGCCAAGCGCCCCCGGGGCTTCGCCGCCATGGACCCCGCCACCCAGCGCCGCATTGCCAGTGAGGGCGGCAAAGCCTCGCACGAAAGCGGCCGGGGCCACCGCTTCACCTCGGAAGAGGCCCGGGCGGCCGGCCGCAAAGGGGCCAGGCTAGCCGCACTACCCGCACTAGCGCCGCGTAACTGCAGCTAGCCCAGGCAGCAACTGCCCACCTTTCTCACCTCACAAAGCCCGAAGCGCACCTTCGGGCTTTTTGGCGCTTTGGGGTAGCCCGGTCTTCGGCCCTAGTGAGGGGGTAGTCCGAGCACTGGCCGCGGCCAGCCCGCAGGTTCCTGCGTACAAGCAAGCGGTTTTGCTCCCTTGTCTTCGCCGCTTTGCCTCGCATGTCTGCTCCCATCACGGCTCCGGCCGCTTCGCCCGCTTCCTCCACGTCCCCGTTCACGCCCCTGCGGATTCCGTTTTTTCGGATGCTGTGGATTGCCTCCTTTGTGTCGAACATTGGCACTTGGATGCAGAACGTGGGGCCGTGGGGCTGATGACGGAACTGACGACCTCGCCGGTGCTGGTGGCCCTGCTCCAGACCGCCTCGGCCTTGCCCGTGTTCCTGCTGAGTTTGCCCGCTGGTGCCCTCGCCGACTTGGTGGACCGCCGCAAGATGCTGCTGCTCACCCAAACCTGGATGGCCACGGTGGCCCTGCTGCTGGCCGCCGTAACGCTGCTGGGCTTTACTACCCCGTGGCTGCTGCTTACGCTCACGTTTCTGCTGGGCCTGGGCGGGGCCCTGAACAACCCCGTGTGGCAAACCGTGACGCCGGAGCTGGTGCCCCGCCCGGAGCTTCCCCAGGCCATTGCCCTGAACAGCGTCAGCTTTAACCTGGCCCGCGCCTTTGGGCCCGCCTTGGGCGGACTGGTTATCGGGTACTTCTCGGCGGGCGCGGCATTTCTACTAAATGGGCTGTCGTTTCTGGCTACTATTTACATGGTGTATAGCTGGAAACGGGAACCCCAGGCCACCTCTACGCTGGCTACGGAGCGGGTAGTGGCCGCCATCCGGGGCGGCATCCGCTACGCCCGGTTTGCCCCGCCGGTTCAGCATATTCTGCTGCGGGGCGTGTGCTTTACCTTCGGGCCAGCGCCTTATTTGCCCTGATGCCCGCCGTGGTAGCCCGCCGCCTGCACGAACCGACCTCGTTTTACTCCCTGCTGCTTTCCTGCATGGGCCTGGGTGCGGTGCTGGCGGCTTTCCTGCTGCCCCGCCTCAACCAACGCCTGAGCATTGATTGGCGCGTGACCCTGGCTACGGCGGCTTTTGCCATGAGCTTGCTGGGCCTGGGCTACGCCGACAGTCACTGGCTGCTGTATGCCCTGCTGACGTTGGTAGGCATGGCCTGGATGCTGGTGCTGAACTCGTTTAGCGTGGGCGTGCAAACGGTGGTGCCGCGCTGGGTACAAGCCCGCACTATCAGCCTCTATTTGCTTACCATTCAGGGCGGTATGGCCCTGGGCAGTGTGGTGTGGGGTACCGTAGCTGAGCGGGCGGGCCTACCCCTGGCTCTGACCGGAGCTGCCATCTGGCTGGGCCTGACTACCCTGCTAGCCCTGCGCTTTTCCCTGCGCACCTCCCCGAAACCCTGGACCACACCCCCGCCCGCCCCCGCCCCGAACCAGTGCTGGCCGAGGCGCCCGACCCCGAGGATGGCCCGGTTATTATCACGACTACCTACCGGGTAGCCCCCACCGACCGCCCCACGTTCACCTACCTTATGGAGCAGCTGGCGCGCATTCGGCGCCGCGAGGGCGCCATCGGCTGGGCCTTTATGCCGACTTGGCCGACCCCACCCGGCTGGTGGAATACTTCATGACCGAGTCGTGGGAGGAGCACGCCCAGCAACACGACCGGGGCGTCAGTCGCGACGAGGCGGAGCTGAAAAACCAGATCCGGGCCCTGCACCAGGGCCCCAAGCCGCCCGCCGTGAGCCACCTGCTAGCCCAGCACTACAACGCTACCGCCCCGCCGCCCCAATGGTACCCGGCAGCACCCGCCTAGTAGCCAGCACCGCCGGCGAGGCCACGGCGTAGGTTTTCAGGGTAGGAGGGTGTGAGGTTAAGAGTTGATGAGGGGCAGCTCTGTACTTTAGTGCTTGAAGAAAACTCTCTCTGGTCTGAGCAAAACCTCTACAACTTGACTAACGGAGCATTCGGGACTGGATAACTCAAGAATAACGAATTTCCTCCCCTTAACTCCTACCCGCTTACCCTAATAAAACTTTCGAGCGCCTGTTCGGCTTACTATAGCTCCCCTCTTTCTCCTCAATGAAACTCCTCTACAGTTACCTACGCAACTACTGGGCCTGCTGGCCCTGGCTTTGTTGCTGGCGGCCATCAACCAGATTTTCTCCCTGCTAGATCCCTACATTCTGCGGCAGATTATTGACCGCTACGTTACGCCTTCCCTGGACAGTGCCCAGCGTCCCACCTTCTGGGTTTTCTTAACCGGGGGTGCGGGCCTGCTGATTCTCAAGGCCCTAGGTGTGGCCATGGTGTCGCGCATTGCCAAAAACTTCCAGGACTACTACACCAACGTGATTACCCAGCGGCTAGGAGCCCAGCTCTACTCCGATGGGCTGCGGCACTCCCTGGAGCTACCCTACCAGGTGTTCGAGGATCAGCGCTCCGGCGAAACTTTGGGCAAGCTCCAGAAGGTGCGCACCGACGTGGAAAAGCTGATTCAAAGCTTTGTCAACGTGCTGTTTATTTCCTTGGTGGCCATCCTGTTTGTGACCTGGTACGCCATCAGCGTGTACTGGCCCATTGCGGTAGTCTACTTCCTGACCATTCCGCTGCTGGCCACGCTGAGCTTGTTTTTGAGCAAGCGCATCAAGGTGATTCAGAAAACCATTGTGGCTGAAACCACGGCCCTGGCCGGCTCTACCACCGAAAGTCTGCGCAACATTGAGCTGGTGAAAAGTCTGGGGCTGGCCCAGCAGGAAACCCAGCGGCTGAATGCTACCACCGATAAAATTCTGAAGCTGGAGTTGAAGAAAGTGCGCTACCTGCGCTCCTTGTCCTTTGTGCAGGGCACCTTCGTGAACCTGATGCGCAACGTGATTCTGCTGATGCTGCTGTTTCTGGTGGTGCAGAAGGTTATTTCCGTGGGCGAGTTTTTCTCCTTCTTTATTTACTCCTTCGCCATTTTTGGGCCCTTGCAGGAAATGGGCACTATTATCAACGTGTACCGCGAAACGGAGGCCTCCCTGGCCAACTACCAACAGATTCTCGACACGCCCAAGGAGGTGAAGCCCGCCCATCCTAAGGTGATTGAGAAAATCGAGACGCTGGCATTTAACGACGTGCACTTCCAGCACCTGACCGCCAGCACGGCGGCGTTGTCGGGCATTTCATTTACCACCAAATTAGGCGAAACCATTGCCTTCGTGGGGCCCTCGGGCTCGGGCAAAACTACCTTGGTCAAGCTGCTGGTAGGGCTCTACCCTCCGGCCGAGGGCCAGATTCTTTATAACGGCATTCCTGGTCCCGAGCTAGATTTGGACGCCTTGCGGGAGCAAATTGGCTTCGTGACCCAGGACGCTCAGCTCTTTGCCGGC
Source organism: Hymenobacter sp. 5516J-16 (assembly GCF_022919335.1). Lineage (NCBI taxonomy): Bacteria > Pseudomonadati > Bacteroidota > Cytophagia > Cytophagales > Hymenobacteraceae > Hymenobacter > Hymenobacter sp. 5516J-16. The sequence goes on from NZ_CP095058.1 coordinate 475,928, forward strand.
ACCATCCGGGAAAATCTGCGCTTTGTGGCGCCCCAGGCCACCGACGAGCAGTGCCTGCGCGCCCTGCACCAAGCCGCCGCCGACTCATTGCTGGCCCGCGCCCCCTGGGCCTGGATACGGTGATTGGCGAGGGCGGCGTGAAGGTTTCGGGTGGGGAAAAGCAGCGCCTGAGCATTGCCCGGGCCCTGCTGCGCCACCCGACCCTGCTAGTGTTTGATGAGGCTACCTCGGCCCTGGACTCGCTCACGGAAGAGGAAATCAGCCAAACGGTGCGGGAGCTTTCGGGCTCGCGCCAGCACATCACCATCCTCATTGCCCACCGCCTGAGCACCATTCTGCACGCCGACCGCATCTTCGTGCTGGAGCGCGGCCACGTTGCCGAAGCCGGCCGCCACGATGAATTGCTGGCCCAGCGCGGCCTTTACTACGCCATGTGGCGCCAGCAAATCGGCGAGCGGCCCCAAGCGGCCATCCAGCCCGGCCGCCAGCGCGCCGCCGTGTAGCCCGGTCAAACTGTCTTCGATTAGAAACTCGCTTAAGCTGTCATTCCGAGCGAAGAGAGGAATCTGGGGTAGCCTTTTACAGTCTGACCCAGATTCCTCCCTTCACTCGGAATGACAGTTTTGGAAGGATTTCTACACCTAGTTACTAGTTAGCCATAGGCTAGCTTACTGTTTCACCAACCGGGTGCGCTGCACCTGGTTACCACTGCGCCACTCCAACAAGTACACACCAGGGCGCAAATCGGGCGGAGTAAGGGTCAATAAGGTTTGGGCGGCGGGCACAAGCGCGGAGTACACGCTGCGGCCCGTGAGGTCGAGTAGGCGTAGGGTAGCCGCCGGCGCGGCCGGTAGCTGTACCTGTAACTCCGTGGTAAAGGGGTTGGGGTAGGCGGTTAGGGTGGCACTGGCGCCGGGCGCTACCGTTACCACGGCCGAATACTGCACGGTCCCGTCCAGATCCTGCTGACGCAGGCGGTAGTAACGCAGGCCCGATAGGGGCCGGGAATCCAGGTACGCATAGTCGCGGGGTGTGGTGCTGGTACCGGCGGCGGGCAGCTGGGTAAGCTCGGTCCAACTGCTGGCCGCTGGGTCGTCGGCAGCTTCCACGGCAAAGTAGCGGCTGTTCAACTCCACCGACGTGCGCCACCGTAGCTGTACGCCGGCTGGGCCCGCTTCCGCCCCGAAAATTACCAGCGTGACGGGCAGCGGCGCCGGGGCCTGGCGCGCGTACGTGGCGTAGTTACAGCTTACCGCGGAGAGGCTAAAATTGGTTTCGGCCGTGCCCCCGGCTATGTCGCTGGCCGCGCTGAGTACACGATTTTTGGTGTTGGGCGCAATGGCGTAGTGCATAACCGCTCCTGGCCTGATGATGTGCCCAAGCTGAATGCCGTGGCCCTGCTCGTGCAGGGCTACCGTTTCAAAGTCGAATTGTCCGTTGGTGGGGTTGGCGGAGGTGAATTGCCAGTTGCGCTCCTCGTCATAGAGGTAGTCGGTTTCGGCCAACACCCAGTTGATACTCCCCCGTTCGTGCTACAGCCAGCGTAGTAGGAGTAGGTGACGCCCAGCACCCCGGCTGCTAGCTCCCCGGCATCATCAAAGCTGACAATGTTCACATTGTCCCGGGCATTGGCATTGGTAGTAGTGGTGGTGGCAGCCATGCGGCGGTTGGCCCCTACCCCGTTGCGCCAGGTCAGCAGGGCCCGCTCGAAAGCTTCTTTGGCAGCGGTGTTGGCCGCGAAACGCTCGTTGTAGTGCAAGGTGTAGCCGCCCTGCCCGTCGCGGCCAACCAGGGCTACACGGTAGGGGCTCAGGGGCGCCGTAGCGCTGGTCTGGTAGCTCAGGTTAGTCAGGGCGTAGTCAATCGTCACGTTATCAGCGCTAAGGGCGCTTTCCGCGGTGCCATTGGTTACCAGCACGGCCCCGGAGCCGGCTGTGCCTGCGTCGCCGATGGTAGTGGAAGGCACCCGCACCTTAATTTCCGTGTCCGACCAGCTCACGTAGTCAGCAGCCAGGGGGAAACGAAGGACTGCCCGCCGTTGTCGGAGTTCCGAAAGCCCACGGTACCCGTGCCCTGGGTGGCCCCGAACCCCGAGCCAGTGATGGTGAGCACGCTGGTGGTGCCGGCCGTAATAGTGGTGGGGCTCAGCCCGCTGATGAGCGGCGCGGCGCCAGGCCGAGCCGCCCGTTTCAGGCGGGCCAGCAGCGGAGCATTGGGTTGCACGGGGCGAAAGGCCTGGCCGGTCTGCGCTTCGAGGGTCGGATACAGGTCGTTTTCAATGGAAGCGTAGCGAGCAAAGGGCTCCGCGGCGGTGGCCGTGTTCAGGTCGTAGCTAATAAGCCCCTGGGGCCCGGCGTAGAGACGGAAACGCCCCGGCTGCTGCGGATCGGGCTCCAGTAAAAACACGGCCTGCCGACCTACAGCTAGTTGGGGTGAGTTAGTTACTTCTTCCCGCCGTAGCCCTACCGTGCCGCCAGCCGTTACCACGGTTAACTTTCCGGCCGGCAGCGTGCCGCGGAATACTTTATATACCTCGAGTTCGTTAAGAGTTACGATGTGCGGCCCTTCGTCTTGGCTGCGGGTAGCAGCTACGCGGGCTTCCACAATTACGGTGGCGGCGGCAATGCGCTGGCGCAAAGATACGGGCTCCAGCAGGCAGGCATCCTGGGCTACAGATGAGCCGGCGGTGACAGCCAGTAGTCCTAGTACAGTAGCACCCACCCAGATGAACCTATTCCACCTCAATTGTGTTTTTTCCATGTAGCTCAGTACGAATTCTGTAGTCTTCACCTCGCTTTTCAACTCCGCATCGAGCGGTTTTAGTTAGCGGTACTCACACATAAATATGGGCTTCAAACTTTACTTGCCCACTTTTAGTTCCTTACCCTGGGCCGATAATTTTCGGCAAGGTTCTTGTTATCAAACCATTACACTTAACTGGATTTTTTCATGAACCACCCTCGCTTCTTCCGCCGCTTCGCAGGCTTGGTGCTTGCCGGGTGGCTCCTACTTACCGGCTCGCTGCAAGCGCAATCCACTACCGGGCAGCGCGACGTTTTGCGCGAAATCACGGATGTAGTGGGCCTCAAGCCTCGCTTTGAGCTGCGGGCAACTACCGAAGTACAAAACGCCGCCGCCGTAGTATATGGTGGCAAACGCTACCTCCTATATAACCCGCAGTTTGTGGCCGCCGTGAACCGCGCTGGTCGTACTGACTGGGCTGGCATCAGCATTCTGGCCCACGAAATGGGCCACCACCTCAACGGGCACACCCTGCGTGCTGGCGGTTCCAACCCCGCCGACGAGCTGGAAGCCGACGAGTTTTCGGGCTTTGTTCTGCGCAAGATGGGCGCTAGCCTAGCGCAGGCCCAGGCCGGTATGGCCGTTGTTTCCGATGATGAGGCGTCGCCTACCCACCCGGGCCGCCGCACCCGCCTCACCTCCATTGGGGAGGGCTGGCAGCGAGCCAACCAGCAGATTGTAGCCAGCACCCGCGTGGCCGCTCCTTCCGCTGCGCCCGCCGTACTAGCCGACCGCGCTACGGCCCCGGTGCGCACGGTAGCCACCGCGGCTAGTCCGGTGAGCGTGCTAGGCAAAATTACCTTCCGCGACAATCCCGACCAGTTCTTCTACCTCACCAACCGCCTGAGCGTGGTGCGCGTAGACCCCGATGACCGCACGGCGCAGGTAGTGGGCCGCCTAACCCGCTCGGAAAGCACCAACTATCCCTACGTGCTGGTTGATGGGCAGCAGCGCCGACTTTACATCAGCCGCAGCGGCGGTATTTTTGATACCACCGGCCGGCAGGTAGCCATGCTCTCCGATCCTTCGTAACGCACTTGTGCGCGCTTCTGATAAAAGCAAAGGCCAGCTTCCGCGGAAGCTGGCCTTTGCTTTTGTTGCTACTACTATAGGAGTACTGAACAGTGCTCCAGCGTACATAGAGCGCCTACCTATCGTAACTGCAGGAACTGCGCTGTGCTCAGGTACGCTGGTAACTAGGCCAGGCTTTGCGCGTGTCGGCTACCTTTGGCCTCACACCTACTCTTTTGCAATGCCTTCCTATCCTTTTCTGCTGGTAGACGCCTTCACCCAAACGGCCCTGGGCGGCAACCCCTGTGCCGTCGTGCTTGATGCTGATGATTTGACCGATCAGCAGATGCAGCGCTTGGCCCAGGAGTTTAACCAGTCCGAAACGGCCTTTGTGCGCTCCTCACGCGTGGCGGCTTTTGGCGTCCGCTACTTTACTCCCAGTGAGGAAATTCCCCTGGCTGGCCACCCCACTATTGCTACCATCACGGCGCTGCTGCACACGGGCGGCTAGCGCAGCCTACTACCGAGCCACTGGCCCTGGAGTTGGAACTGCTGCACGGCCCCATTGCCATTTCGGTGCTGCCTCCCGCGGCTTCTGCTGCGCCGGCCCAGGTACTCATGACCCAGCGCCGGCCCGTCTTTGGGCAGGTGCATGAGCCAGCTCAGGTGCTGGCTCTTTTCGGCCTTGGGCCCGAGGACTTGGTGCCGGGCTCGGTTATTCAAACGGTAAGTACGGGCACGCCCCAGCTGATGGTGTTCTTGCGCGATGCCGCTACCCTCCGGCGGGCGCACTTACCCAATCCCGCTGCCCTGGAAGCATACCGCCGCCGCACTGATTTCTTCAGTTCCCACCTGTTTTGTCTGGAAGGTGCTACCCCCGCTGGCACCACCTTCGCCCGTCACCTCTGCACCCCTCCCGATGTGCTGGAAGACCCCGTTACGGGCTCCGCTACCGGCGGCATGGCGGCCTACCTCTGGCACTACGGCTACCTGGCCTCCCCCGATTTTATAGCCGAGCAAGGGCATTGGCTGGGCCGACCGGGCACGGTACAGGTACGCGTGCTGGGGCCCCGCCAAGCCATTGACGCCGTGCAGATTGGCGGCACCGGCGTAGTTGTAGTGGAAGGCCAACTGCAACTCTGAAAGCAATGAAACGGCCAAGAGCCCGTTAGAGCTTAGCCGCTGGGTTGGGAACGAAGGCTAGTGTGGAGCTTGTTTTCTACTAGTTGTCGCCACTTTAAGGCCGCAGCCCTTCTTTCCTGAACCCTACCCTGACCCTACAGCCAGATGCCCGAATTACCAGAAGTTGAAACGTACCGCCGTTTTCTGGAAGAGATGATGCTACAGCAGCCCATTGTGGCCGTTGAAGTGCAAGACCCGCACGTACTGGCAGTTGACGAAGATACGTTGCGCCAGGCGCTGGTGGGCCGCACGGTTATTGGTACAAGTCGACTCGGCAAAAACTGTTTTCTGCTGCTAGACAGCGGCCTGGCCCTGGTGCTACACTTCGGCATGACTGGCGACGTGGGTGCCTACCGCGACGAAACCGACGCGCCCCGTTTCACCCGCGTCGCCTTCCACCTAGCTTCCGGCCTGCGGGTTGCTTTCATCGACCCGCGTAAGTTTGGACGCATCCGGCTGGCGGAAAGCGTGGCTCATTACCAGCAGGCCAAAAAGCTGGGCCCCGATGCCCTTGCTATTACCGTGGAGGAATTGGAGCACAAGCTGCAGCGCCGCAAAACCATCCTAAAACCGCTGCTGCTAGACCAAAGCATCACGGCCGGCCTTGGCAATTGGATTGTAGATGAAGTGCTGTTTCAGGCCCGGATTCATCCCGAGCGTACGGCCCACACGTTGTCGACTGCAGAATTTAAAGATCTGCACCAAGCCATTCAGCTGGTATTACGCACCGCAATCGGGCACGAGGCTACCTACCGGGATTTTCCGGCTGGTTTTCTCATCCATGCCCGGGAATGGGATGATTCCGCGACGCCAGGTACTGATAAGCACTTGTACTGCCCTCGTCACCCCGAGACTAAAATAGAAAAATTTTATGTTGGTGGGCGAGCTACGTATGTATGCCTACAGTGCCAGCCGGCGACTAGTTAACCCATAAAATACTATTGCACCTATATATTAGCCAGCTACTACCCAGCTGGCTATTTTCATTTTTAAAGGATAATGATATGAACCTGCTAATAAAATGCACTATATATTGTACCAGATGAGGAGAACGTGGTACAAATCTGCCAAAATAGATAACTACCTGAACCAGCATTAATTATAATTACTTAGCTTTGCATCAACGGTATCCACCAGGGAGCCGAGTAGTAGAGAAGTTGGACGTAAAAAGTCAGGCATATGTCGCAGATATACTACGCCTCGAAGCGTGTTGTTGCACAATCACCAAAACCCGTTTTCATGAAGAAACTGCCCGTGTTCCTGAGCCTGCTGGCTAGCACCCTCGTGTTTGCCTCCTGTGAGAAAGAGATTGAGGAGATTAAAGACCCCGCCCAGGAAGTGGCAGACGCCGCTACTACCGTCCAATCGAAACCGGCACTGTTGGCCGCTGGTCCCTGGCACCTAACCAGCCTGACGCTGGCTACGGTCGCTCCGGGTGCTACAGCTGCCCCCGCCGTGGACATTTTCCCCCGCATGAAACCCGCCCAGCGCGACAATCTGCACAGCTTTGCTACCAGCGGCGCTTACACCCTGGATGAGGCAGCCGTAAAAGCCTACCCCGAGGCTCCTCAGCAAAGCACCGGCACCTGGAAACTGACCGGCGATTCGCTGACTATTTCCCAGCCTGACGTGACCCGTCACTTCGCCGTGGAGGAACTCACCAGCACTACCCTCCGCATCAAGCTGACCCAAACCAGCGAGCAGGGAACCAACACCTACACCTCCGTATTCGCACGCTAAGCGCAGCGCTTTACTACAGCCCGCACCAAGCAAAAGCGCCCGGTCATGATGACCGGGCGCTTTTGCTTGGTGCGGGCTTAAGCTCTTTTCAATGGCGAATAGTACGGCTCCCTCGTGAGGGCTAGAAGAAGCGTAAGGGGCTTACCGTTCGTTGTTTTGCTTTTCGGCTTTGCGGGTGAGGGTAGTAAGCCAGGAGCGGCTCAGTTCCGACTCACTTTCGTAACCCCGGCGCCGCTCGTCGCCGAGGGGCCGCCGGACTTGGGCAAGCTGCGGTTCACCCAGCTTAGCACATCGGCAGTAGTACCCGGGAACAGGCCGTGCAGGGTAGAAAGCACTTTGGCCGGCACGCTCAGGATTACCTCGGCGTCGCCGCGGCGGCAGGCATTCCAGATTTGCCGCCCGGCCGCATCCGCATTCATTGAGAGCATGGGCAGGGAGTCGGCAATGATGAAAGCGGCGTACTCCTTCTTATGCTGGCCCTTCACGATGGCGTGGCGGGCGCTGCCGGTGCGCAGCAACCCGGGACACACGGTCGTGACCTGAACGCCATATTGCAGCAGCTCAGCACGGTAGCTTTCCGAAAGACCCACCAAGGCAAACTTGCTGGCGCAGTAGGGCGCCAGATGCGGCACTGGTACTTTACCGCCCACGGAGGCTATGTTCACAATGCGTCCCTCGCCGCGGCGGCGCATGCTGGGTAGCACGGCCTGCATGGCGTGGAGCGGGCCCAGAAGTGGGTGTCCATGGAATCTTGGTAGTCGCGCAGCTCAATGTTATCGAGGGGGCCAGCCGTGATGATGCCGGCGTTATTGACCAGCACATCAATGGGGCCGAGTTGGTGCTGCACCTCCGCCACCAGGGTCTGCACTTCCTCGGCGTTGGTGAGGTCCCGGACCAGGGCCAGCACTTCGGCTCCGCTCTGGGTTAGCTCCTGGCGGGCGCGCTCCAGTTCCTCGGCGTCGCGGGCACAGATGGCTACTTTGGCGCCTTCGGCCACGGCTTGGCGGGCCAGAATCAGGCCTAGCCCGCGCGAGCCGCCGGTAATAAGCACCACCCGACCAGCCAGCTCGTAGCTGCCCCGACGATTGGAGTAAAGGGTAGCGGCCAGTAGGCCCACGGCGCCAGCCGCGGCGGCCAGCAGAGTATTTCGGGTATCAGGTTTCATAGGTTTGGGCAAAGTGGTGCCGCCGGGCAGCAGCATAATCTGTGTATGGAAACCCCGGGGAAAGGTTGCGCGCCGGCCCGTCCAGATTTTGTTCTTGCCGTGGAATACAACCAGCCGTTTGTGCGTTGTGGGTGGCAGATTACACTTCTGGCATCATCTTTACAGGTGGAAAGCGCAGGTAGCAGTTCTCGTCTGTTTCGCTGCCCCGACTTTTCGCTACTTCCCCGCATGAAAACTACCCTGCTCGCTTCGCTGCTGCTGTTCAGCGCCCCCGCTACCCTGCTGGCCCAAACCGCCACTAAGCCCAAACCGAAACCCGCAGCTCCGGCCGCTACCCAGCCCGCCGCGCCCAACCCGGCCCAAGTGGAGGCCCGCGCCAATGCCCTCACCGACAACATGCAGAAGGCTCTGGCCTTAACCCCGCAGCAGGTAGAGAAGGTGCGCCAGATCAACCTAATCAGCGTACGAGGCGTGGAATCCGCCCGCCAGAAGTACGGCCGCGACGTGCGCAAAATGGCCGGCGTAGTTGACGATATTGGCCAGGCCCGCCTAGCCATGCTCAAGGAGACACTTTCCCCCCAGCAGTTCGATAAGTACCAGCGCAAGCGCGAGGAGAAAATGGGAGTTCCCAGCAGCCAGGGCGTCCAGGGCAACGCTGCCCCCGGCCTCCCCAGCCGCTACGAGGAGTAGACGGGGAATGAGTACCTGAGTGAAGCACTGTCATGGCGAGGGCACTGAAGCTATCCGTCCTGACTGCGTACTACCGCTCTGACATGTGACAAGCCCTTATCGCCGCGCTGGCAGTAAGGGCTTGTTAGTTTATTCGCCTTGTCGCAGAAGAGAGAACAGACGGCGCCACCTGCTCGCCATGACAGTACTTCACTCAGGTACTCATTCCCTGTTTCACCACAAGCTCACTTCGAACACTTGTAGGCTGAGCTTGAGGATGAAGGCACTGACTACTACCAGGAATAAAATACGGACAAAGCCGGTGCCGTGGCGCAGGGCCAGGTGGGCGCCCAGGGTGGAGCCGATGATGTTGCTAATGGCCATGGGCACGGCCACGGCCCACAGAATCTGGCCGGTGTAGGCGAAGTAGGCCAGGGCCGCCAGGTTGGTAGCCACGTTGACCAGCTTGGCCGAAGCAGAGGCCGTAATGAAATCGTAGCCAAACAGGCCTACGAAGGCAAACAGCAGGAAAGAACCCGTGCCGGGACCAAAAAACCCATCATAGAACCCGATAACCAGGCCAATCAGCGCCCCGTAGAGCGGCTCCCGATTTTCGGGCAGGCGCGGGGCGTGAATCGAGCCAAAATCTTTGCGCCAGAAGGTGTAAATGGCAATAACCACCAGCAGGCCCAGCACCAACGGAGGCAGTAGCTCCTGGGGTAACATGCTCACCACCCGCGCCCCTAGAAACGAGAAGATGCCCGCTACACCAGCCGCCACGCCCACCGCCCGCCACCGGATGGGTACCTGCCCGGCGTAGCGCCGCAGGGCCGCTGCCGTGCCCATAAGAGAGGAAACCTTGCCCGTCCCGAAAATGGTAGGCACCGGCGTGCCTTTGAGCAGCACCAGCATGGCGGGCAGCTGAATCAGGCCGCCGCCACCCACAACGGCGTCAACCAATCCAGCCAAAAAGGCAAACGTGCACAGCAGAGCAAGGGTAAGCGTAGGTATCATGTGGCCGCGAAGGTACAGCCCGGCACACCGAAGTTGCTAGCGTTGCAGGGTACTGTTTCCGGGGACTTGCGGGAAGCCGAATAACGGTAGTGCCGCTGTGCTTTGCTGGCTAACTAAGAGGCCCTGAAAACCTGTGCCGAAGCATCTTCGGGCGGCGGGGGCCGTAGAGGCAGGTTCATTCCTTCGCCTCCATGACCGAAAACCTGACCCACCGGCAGAAGATGCTCACGTTTGCGGGCGTACTGCTGGCCATGTTCCTGGGCTCCCTCGACCAAACCATTGTCAGCACGGCCCTGCCCCGCATTGCGGCCGATTTGCACGGGCTGGACCGCTTTACCTGGGTGGCTACCGCGTACCTGGTGGCCAGCACGGCGCTGGTGCCCCTCTACGGCAAGCTAGCCGACACGTACTCGCGGCGCAAAATTGAAATTGGGGCGGTGAGCATATTTCTGGTGGGTTCCATGCTGTGCGGTCTGGCCGGGGAATTTGGCCCCCTACCCCTGCTCGGTGATGGGATGAACCAGCTCGTGGTTTTTCGGGCCGTGCAGGGCTTTGGGGGCGCGGGCTGTTTGCCATGGCTTTCATCATTATTGCCGACCTGTTTCCGCCCGCCGAGCGAGGCCGCTACCAGGGCTATACGGGGGCCGTGTTTGGCACTTCCTCGGTGCTGGGGCCTTTCCTGGGCGGCTTCCTGACCGACCAGGGCTCCGACCTGATTCCGGGGTAGCGGGCTGGCGGCTGGTGTTCTACGTGAATCTGCCGCTGGGTTTGCTGGCCCTTTGGTTTATCCTGACCCAGATGCCCGCCCTCCGCCCCGCCGGCAAACCCAGGCCCATTGACTACTTGGCCGCCCTGCTCCTGCTAACCGGGCTGGTGCCGCTGGTGGTAGCCCTGCAACTCAACCGGGCGGAGTACGGCTGGACATCCCCGGTTACGCTCGGGCTTTTTGCGGTAGCAGTGGCCTCTCTGGCTCTGTTTGTGAGGCGCAGCCTGCGGCACGACAACCCAATTCTGGACTTCGGGCTGTTTCGCAACCACGTTTTCCGGACGGCCAACGCGGCCTTGTTTCTGCTAGGCGGCGCGTTTCTGGGCATCATCATTTTCGAGCCCTTGTTTATGGTGAACGTGCTGGGTGTGTCGGCTACCCGGGCGGGCGTTAGCCTGATTCCGCTGTCGATGGGAGTGGTGCTGGGCTCCTTGCTGGCCGGGCAGATGGTCTCTCGCTTCGGCCACTACAAGCGCTGGATGCTGGGGGCTTGGTAGTGCTGCTCGGGGGTTGTCCTTGTTGGCCACCATGCCCGTCACGGTCAGCTACCGGCAGGTGCTGGGCTACCTGTTACTGTGTGGCATCGGGCTGGGGCCTACCATGCCCCTGTACACACTAGCTATTCAGAACGCCATTGAGCCCCAGCTGATGGGCCAGGCCACGTCGGCCAGCCAGTTTTTTCGGCAGATTGGCGGAGCCATTACGGCCTCGGTGTTGGGGGCCATTCTCACCTTTACGCTCACGCATAGCCTGCCCGCTACGGGGCACCGGCGCCGCCGATGGTGGCGGTTTCGGAAGGGCCAGTAGTGCCGGGGCCGGGAGCGGCGCAGGTATCACCGGCGCTGAAGGCAGCCTTCTCCCAGGCTATTTCGCGGGTGTACCTGTTCAACATATTCCTGGTAGCTGGCGGCCTGCTGATGACGTTGTTCGTGCCGGAGCTACCCCTGCGCAAAAGCAACGACAGCGCCCCGCCCGTCCCGGCTGAGTAGCGCCTGCGTTGGCCGGCTCCCCTGCCGCCCCTACCCCAGCGGCGGCTACCCATTGGCATGTAACTTGGCTTCGGCACAAGAAGGGAAGTGCCGCGCAAACTTCTGAGGTGGCGCGGCGGTTATTCGGGTTGATCATTCTTCTGCCATGGAAACGCCTTCCTCCCTTCACCTGAGCGTGCTGGACCAGTCTCCGGTGCCGGTGGGCCGCACCCCGCGCGAGGCCCTGCACCATACCCTGGAGCTGGCTCGCCTCACCGACCGGCTCGGCTTCCGCCGCTTCTGGGTGTCGGAACACCACAACACCAACACCCTGGCCGGCTCGGCCCCGGAGGTGCTGCTGGCCCGGCTGGGGCCGAAACCTCCCGCATCCGTCTGGGCTCGGGCGGGGTGATGCTACCCCACTACTCCGCTCTGAAAGTAGCCGAGAACTTCCGCCTTCTCGAAACCCTGTACCCCGGCCGCATCGACCTGGGTATCGGCCGCGCCCCCGGCTCCGACCGGATTACGGCCCACGCCCTCAACCCCCACAACACCTTCAGCGACGAAGATTTCGCCAAGCAGCTCATGGATTTGCGTGCTTACCTGCGCGACGAGGTAGTGCTCGACACCATACATGCCCGGGTGAAAGCCTCACCTTTTACGGACACTACCCGGAACTGTGGCTGCTGAGCTCCAGTGGGCAAAGCGGTCTGTTCGCGGCCGAAGCGGGTGCGGCCTTCTCGTTTGCCCACTTCATCAATCCCAACAGCGGCCCCAAGCTCATGAAGCTGTATCGCGACCGGTTTAAGCCTTCCCCGGAGTTGGCTGCGCCCCAGGCCAACGTGGCCATTTTCGTGGTGTGCGCCGATACCGCCGGCCATGCCCAGGCCCTGGCCGACAACCTGGCCCTGCAAATGCTCAAGCTTGAAACTGGCCAATATTCCCCCATTGATACCGTCGAGAAAGCCAATGTGGCGGGCCTACCGGCTGATTTGCGCTACCGCCTGGCCTACCATCACCAGCGCATTATTAGCGGCACCCCCGATAAGGTGAAAGCCGACTTGCAGGAACTGTCCACCGCCTACCAGGTCGATGAAGTCGTGGCCGTCACCATCACCCACGATTTCGACGACCGACTCCGCTCCTACGAATTGCTGGCCGATGCCTTCGCCCTGCCTGCTACGGGTGCTACCGCCCACACCCAGGCCGCCGTGTTGCACTGAGAAGTGGGAGGAATCAGCCAATAACCCAACAGAACAAGGTAGAGACGCAATACTTGGAGACTCGTCGTTGAACGACTGGTCTAATACCATCTGGTAAACAACGCCAGCAATGAAGAGACGCAAAATATGCATCTCCACAATGTGTAAAACATTAGTGGCTGACTTGGAGCCTATTCGAATGAATCTTGAACGTCATGCAGAGGCGGAGCCGAAGCATCTAGCGGGCTGATGTTGCAGCGGTAATCCTAACGTCAGCCCGCCAGATGCTTCGGCTCCGCCTCTGCATGACGGACGACTTAAGCTAACTGATAACAGTTGCTACTCACACCTACTTAGCAACTAAAAAGCCCGACCTATGGTCGGGCTTTTTTAGTTATCCATCCTGTACCTGGGCTAGCTGACAACAGGCAACTCTATTGATATTCATGGACATTCTTGTAAGTATATAATTTTTCTAAAGAACTGTTTTGTATCTATCTAAATAGACCTGAGCTTTGCATTGTTTTAAATCAGTCTAAATAAGCTGCCCGCCGTTGGCTGCCTTCCATATGTCCCGACCTTTACCTCTGCTCCTGCTTCTTTCTCTGCCGCTGTCTGGTGTTGCCGCCCCCTACTGAACGGTCCGGATGCTCCGGTTGCTTCCGTAAAGCACGGTGAGGACGACGTAGCGCAGCGGGGCCGCTTGGCGGGGGTAGTGAAGGACGACAAAGGGCAGCCCGTAGAAGGCGTGACGGTGGCCCTGAAAGGCACCTCTTTTGGCACGACCACTGGCACCGATGGCAGCTACCGCCTCTCGGCCCCAGCTGGCTCCTACCAGCTAGTAGTAAGCAGCCTGGGGTACACCTCCCAGGAGCAGACGGTTACTATTACGGCTGGCGAAACCAACACGCTACCGGCCTTTTCCCTGGCTCAGAGCAACCAGCAGCTGAGCGAAGTAACCGTAACCGGCAACCGCAGCCTGAATGAGCGCCCCACCAGCATCAGCAAGCTGCCGGTAGCTTCCTTAGACCTGCCCCAGAGCGCCGTAACCGTGGAACGCCAGGTGCTGGAGCAGCAGCAGGTGCTGCGCCTCTCCGACGCACTGGTCAACGTGAGCGGCCTCTACGTAACCAGCACCACCGGCGGTACCCAAGAAGAACTGGGTAGCCGCGGCTTTGCTTACGGCTCGAATAACACCTTTAAAAACGGGGTGCGCTTCAATAACGGGGTGATGCCCGAGGCTAGCTCTCTAGAGCGCATGGAAGTGCTGAAGGGTAGCGCCGCCATCCTCTACGGCAACGTGGCCGCGGGTGGGGTGTTGAACCTGGTAACCAAGAAGCCCCAGTTTGAGCGCGGCGGCTCGGTAGGTCTGCGCGTGGGCAGCTTCGGGTTCTGGAAGCCCTTGGTAGATGTGTACGGGGCCGTGGGCAAGAGCGAGAAAGTGGCCTTCCGCCTCAACGGCACCTACGAGCAGGGCAACAGCTTCCGCGACGAGGTGAAATCAAACCGGGTGTATGTGAATCCGTCCCTGCTGTTTGAGCTGAGCCCCAAGACTACGCTAGTACTGGAGGGCGACTACCTGCGCGACAACCGCACACCTGACTACGGTATTGGTGCCATCGACTACGTAATTCAAGAGTCGCGGAGCCGCTTCCTGAACGTGCCGGGCGCCAGCAATGCCACCAACCAAACCAGCACTACCGCTACCCTCACTACCCGCCTGAACGACACCTGGCAGATCCGGGGCGTGGCCGGCTTCCAGCGCTACGACAACGAGTTGCGCACTGCTACCCGCCCGGTACCCCCAGTGGCCAGCCCCACATCTGCTACCTACGGCGACCTGACCCGCAGCTTGCAGCGCACCGAAACCAACGAAAACTATTTCCTGGCCCAACTGGACCTGACCGGCAAGTTCCGCACTGGCTCTTTGGAGCACACGGTGCTTATCGGGGCCGATGCGGATCAGTACTTGACCAACACGCTGGCGTATTCCGGTCCGACTTCGGCTACCAACTCCCGGGTCAACGTAACAGCCTACGACGCCATCAACATTCTGAACCGCAGCAAGGTAGTGGCCCAGCCCAAGGAGCGCATTGGGGCTTCTACGCGCTGGTGCGCAACCTCTCTACCCAGAGCAACACGCGCCGGGCCGGCTTCTACGTGCAAGATTTGCTTAGCCTCTCGGAGAAAGTAAAAGTACTGGCCGGGCTGCGCTGGAGCTATCAGGAAACCCCCAGCGACCTGTACTACTATAACACGGCAGCCAACCGCGTTGGCACCAACAAATTCGGCCCCTTGGCCGGTCAGCTGGTGAACAACCGCCGTTACGACGATGCCTTCTCGCCCCGCCTGGGCGTGGTGTACCAGCCCATCAAGACTACGGCGCTGTTTGCTTCGTACTCTAGCTCTTTCACGCCGCAAAGCAATACGGCCGTCGACCTGGAGGGCAAGCCCCTGCCTCCTTCCATTATCGACCAGTACGAGGTAGGCATTAAGAACGACTTGTTCAAAGGCGCGCTGTCGGCCAACGTAACGGCCTACCGCATTGTGAACAGTAACCAAATTCAGAGCGTGTTGCCCACTGATCCGCGCTTCCAGACAGCACAGACCACCAGCCCTCAGGAGCTGGCTGGCGAAGTGACCAGCAAAGGCGTGGAGGTAGACATTCAGAGCAAGCCGATGTATGGCCTCTCGTTTATTGCGGGCTACAGCTACAACCACACGGCCTACACCAACAGCAACATCTTCGAGAACGGCAGCCGCCTGCGCTACAATCCGGCTCACACGGCTAACCTGAGTTTGTTCTACAACTTCGGGAGCAGCTTCGGTGAGAACGGGTTCCTACGGGGCCTCACGGCCGGCGTCACTACCTACTACGTCGGCGACAAGCTGGCCGGCCGCAATCCGCGCACAGTAAACCCTGCCGACGGCAAGCCCTGGCCCACCGGCACGGATGCCAACAAGTTCATCAGCATTCCGAACTACCTGCAGTTTGATGCCTCGCTGGGCTACAGCTACGACCGGTTTTCGGTGCGCGTGAAAATGGCCAACCTGCTGAATGAGCTGAGCTACAACATGCACGATGACAACAGTGTGAACCCCATTGCCCCGCGCAACTTCTCAGCTACCCTGGGCTACCGCCTGTAGTGCGCGTAGCAGCCGAAGGCTAGTTCGCTAGCTGACACAGAAAAGTGAGTGAAGGAAAACCCGGGAGGTGCTAGCTGCAACTAGCCACCTTTCGGGTTTTCGCCCGACGTTCCGCCTTGTATTTTAGCCCCATGAAAACCTTCTTCCGCAACATTCACCTCTACCTCAGCCTGGTTTCGGGGCTGATTATTGCCGTGGTCTGCCTGACCGGCGGCATCCTCGTCTTCGAGAAAGAGCTGGAGCAGGCCTGGCACCCGGAGCGCTACTTTGTGGCGCCGGTTGCTACCCCTGCCCTGCCCCTAGAGCGCCTCACAGCCGCTGTAAAAGCCTACAAAGCCGACGCTAAAATCACGGGCATGAAGGTATACGCTGACCCCGCGCGCACCGTGGAGTTCAACTTGGCCGGCGCGCCCGGTGGCCCAGGCGGTGAGCACAAAGGGGAAGGCAAGGAGCAGAAAGCAGAAGGCCGCCAAGGCCATGAGGGCCGCGCCGAAGCCGGAAAAGGCCCGCAAGTGGCAGGCCAGCGCGCCGAGGGCGGCCGCGAGGAAGGCCAGGGCGGCAAAGGCGGCGCGGAAGGCAAAGGTGGCAAAGGCGGGGGCGGCGAAGGTGGCCGCGGCCCGGTGGTGTTCGTGAATCCCTACACGGCCACTGTAACGGGCGAGCTGAACTACCGCGAAACGTTCTTTTTCACGATGATGGCCCTGCACCGCGGTATGGTGGGCGGCCCCATCGGCAAGCTGATTGTGGGCGTGAGCACCGTGATGTTCCTGTTCATTATCCTGACCGGCCTGGTGCTCTGGTGGCCCGCTACCCGCAAGGCTGTAAAGCAGCGCCTGCAGGTGAAATGGACTGGCGGCTGGAAGCGCCTCAACCACGATTTGCACATCGTGCTCGGGTTTTACTCGGCGCTGTTCCTGTTTGTGTTTGCCTTTACGGGGCTGGCCTGGTCATTTGAGTGGTTTAACAAAGGCATCTACGCCGTGACGAACTCGCCCATGCAACGCCCCGAGCCGCCAACTTCGGTAGTGCCGGGTGCTGCTACGGCTACCCCTGCTGTAACCCCAGAAGCTGGCGCCGCTCCGGCTCCGGCAGTGTCCGGCCTCACGGCAGATGCGGCCCTAGCTCGGGCTCGGGAGCTGGCTCCTTCATCGGTGTATTACTCGTTGCAACTGCCGAAGGACCCTACCGGCAGCATTCGGGTAGCTACGCTGCGGCCTAACGCTACCTACGAAAACGCCACCGACGAAGCCTACCTCGACCAGTACTCGGGCCAGGTGCTAAGCCAGCAGACTTACGAGCAGCGCAACCTGGGGCAGCGCGTTCGGGGCTTGTTTAAGCCGGTGCACACGGGTTCTATTTGGGGCTGGCCCTCCAAAATTATCAGCCTGGTGGTGTGCGTGCTGGGCTTCACCTTCCCTATCACGGGCACTATTCTGTGGCTGAACCGCCTGCGCAAGCAGCGGCGCAAGCAGGCCAAGCTAGTAGCTGCGTAGCGGCCGGCGAATAACCCCGGCGCGTTGCGCGCGTATTTTTAAAAGCGTCGGGCTACTTCAGCCTGACGCTTTTATTTTACCGCTCGATGAGTCAGCCAACTTCCCCTCCTACCCTACCTGCTCCCACTGAAAACCGCTTTGTGGCCCTGCTCCGGTGGGCGGGCCTGCTCGATTGGTTTTTGCTGGGCTTGATGGGGGCAGTAGTGCTGGCTTACCTGATTCCGGGGGTAGGTAGCAAGGCTAGCCCCATTCCGTGGAAAGCTATTACCACGGCGGGCGTGGCGCTCATCTTCTTCTTTTACGGCCTGCGCTTGAGCCTAGACAAGCTGAAGGCTGGCCTGCGCAACTGGCGCCTGCACGTGGTAGTGCAACTCATTACGTTCGTGGCATTTCCGGTGCTGGCCCTGGTGGCGCGGCCGCTGTTTGCGGGCTTGAAGGGTGAGCAGCTCTGGCAAAGCATTTTCTTTCTGTGCACCCTGCCTAGCACGGTTTCTACCTCCGTAGTGATGGTGAGTATTGCGCGGGGCAACCTACCGGCGGCCATCTTCAACGCCAGCATCAGCAGCCTGCTGGGCATTTTCCTTACCCCGCTCTGGACCAGCCTGTTCCTGCACACCTCTGCCGGTGGCGGCCACCTCTGGGGCCTGGCTACCAGCCTCATATGGCAGGTGATTCTGCCCGTAGTGGCGGGCGTGCTGCTCAACCGCCGCTTCGGCGTGTTTGCCGAGGAGCACAAGGGCACCTTACGCATTTCGGATCAAGTAGTAATCCTGCTGATTGTGTTTACGGCCTTTTGCGAGTCGTTTGCCGAGGGCGTTTTCCGCAGCTACGCGGCCCGCGACATTGTACTGCTGGGCCTGGGCATGGTGGGGCTGTACCTAGCTATTTTCGGGCTGGTGTGGGGGCTGAGCCGCCTGCTGGGCTTCTCCCGCGAGGACCGGATTACGGCCCTGTTCTGCGGCTCCAAAAAGTCTCTGGTGCACGGCAGCGTGATGGCCAGCCTGCTGTTTCCGGCCACTACCGCCACGGGCCTGCTCCTGCTGCCACTCATGCTCTACCACGCCCTGCAAATTATGCTAGCCAGCATGATGGCCCAGCGCATGGGCCGGGAAGCTGGCAACTCAGTTTCAGCCTAATTGCCTTACTTATGAAAAACAGAAAAGCCCGGCGCGGTGCCGGGCTTTTCTGTTTTAAGCTGTGTGGGTATTGGCGTCTCCTGACACCTAGGAAACCGTCATGCAGAGGCGAAGCCAAAGTATCTCGCGTGCTGATGTCTGGTTTACTACCTAACCATTCGAGCGAGATGCTTCGGCTGCCGCCTCTGCAGGACGGCCTTTTTTCTACCATTTCCTACGTCCACAAAGCCTTGGGTACTCGAATGGAGTGCGGGGGTCAGGCCGTTTGCAGCTTCCGGGGCTTCTTGGCCTTGTTGCGGCGGCCCCACCAGATGATGGTGCCCGTGACGGGTAGGCTGGCCGAAATCAGGCTGGCCAGGAAGGCCACGATTTTACCACCCAAACCCAGAATCTGGCCGGTATGGATGTCGTAATTCATGTCGGTGAGCTGGGTGCCGGCGCTTTTGGTAGCGTGGAAGCTAGCCTGCAACTCCTGGCCCGACACGGGGTGAAAGGCGTAGTCGTCGCGGTGGTAGTAATGCAGCGCCTTGCGGTAGGCCCAGCAGTAGGCGGGCTCTTTGCCGTTGCCCGCGGGCCCCAGCAGAATCATTTCCGCCTGGGGTGAGCGGCGGCGCACCGCTTGGTACACCACGTCGGAGAGGGGCGCAGGGCAGGGGCCACGGGGCGCAGGGTGTCTACTTTGGCCGTTATTAGGTCCTGGGGGTAGGTTCGTCCGCCGTTGGTTACGTACGCAATGGAGGTGAGCACCGAGGGAAAAATCATGAACAAGCCCGTCAGGGCCAGTATCAGCCCAATGCTGGCGACGTAGAAGCCCAGCACGTTGTGCAAATCGTAGTTGATGCGGCGCCAACGGGCGCCCCACTTAATGGTAAAGCGCTGCTTGCGCTCCTGCCGGCGCTTGGGCCACCACAGCACCAGGCCGGTCAGCAGCATCACCACAAAAATCAGCACCGCGCTGCCTACCACCCATTTCGCTACCGCCTCCGGCAGCAGCAAGGTCATGTGAATTTCCTGCACAATGCTGAAAAAGTAGGTGTGCAGGTTCTGCTCGCGCAAGACCTGGCCGGTGTATGGATTCAGGTAGACCTGAATGGGGTTGCCGGCTTTGTCGGTGAAAAAGACCGTGGCCGAGCGCTCGGCGCCGAAATAGGTCACCCACGTGGTAGAGGCCGCAATGCCCGGGTGCGAAGCCAGCGCGGCGGCCTGGAGCCGGGAAGGCAACACCGGCGCCGTGGCCTGCGCCTGCACCTTGCGCCACGGCTCCGTAAGGTCCCGAATTTCGTCCTGAAAGACGAAAATGGCCCCGGTCAGGCTTACAATAAAGACCACTAGCCCGGACGTGAGTCCGAGCCAGAGGTGTAGCTTGCCGACAAGCTTTTTAGCCTTCATGGGCGAAGAAGGTTGGGTTAGAACTTGTACGCCACGCTGCCAATGATGCTGCGTAGCTTTTGGGCGTTGAAGGTGGTGTAGCCAATCCAGTAGCGCTCATTGGTCAGGTTATCCACTTTCACCGCGAAGCGGTAGTGTGGCAGGTCGTAGAAAGCACTGGCGTTCAGCACCGTGTAGCTGGGCAGCGTGAAGACACCCTGCGAGACACTGTTCAGAATCTTATTGTCACTGGCGTAGTTCCCGCCAAAGCCCAGGCCCAGGCCTTTCAGCGGGCCTTCGGGCTGGCGGTAGCTTACCCAGAGGTTAGCCAGGTAGGGCGACGAAGCCGTGTTCGGGCGGCGGCCGTTCACGTTTTCGTTGGTGTTCACAAACTTCGAGTAGTTGTAAGCAAAGCCGCCTACCAGGTTCAGGCCCGGCAGCGGGTTGGCCGTCAGGCTTAGCTCCGTCCCGCGGCTCCACTGGGTGCCGTCCTGGGCGCTGATCGTCAGCGTAGCGCTGTCGGCGGTAGTAACCGTGTAGAGCGTACGCAGGACGTTCTGCACCCGAATATCGTAGTAGCTTACCGTGGCGCTCAGCCGTCCTCCGGCCGCATCCAGCTTCACGCCGCCTTCCAGTTGGTTAGCGCGCTCGGGCTTGGTCACGAACGGTTGTAGTTCGGTGCTCAGGTAGGAGCTGTTCTGGTTGTTAAAGCTGTTCTGGTAGTTGGCAAACAACGACACCCGGTCCTTCACCGGCTGGTACACCAAACCAAACTTCGGCGAAACGGCCGTCTGCTTGTAAGCCGGCACGGGGAAGTACAGGATGCCGCCCTTGTTATCGTAGCGGTCCACGCGCACGGCGGCCAGCACGCTGAGCTTATCGGTCAGGTTCAGCACATCCGACACGAAAGCACTGTAGGTGTTGATTTTAGTGGTCACCGGGTAGCGCCCCGGTGCCTGAGCAGCGTACGTGGCGTCAACGGTGCTCTTGTTGAAGGTGCGGTAATTATAGCCCGGCACGTTGAGCGGCGCGGTATCGATGGTACCGCCAAAAAACTCAATGTCGGAGTCGAGACGGAGGAAGTCCAGGCCCAGCACCACGCGGTTACGTAGGCCCCAATCTGAAAGTCGCCGTTGAAGAGCTGCTGCACCTGATAGGTCTGGCGGCGGCTGTCCTGGGTTGATTGGTCGGCCCGAATCAGGCTGCTGACGCCGGGCGTGGTGCCCTTGCCGAGCGCAATGTCGGAGGCCAGATAGAAGTACGGCCCGTTGCCCTCGGAGTAGCTGCGGCTGGAGGTGAGGTAGGTAGTGGAAGTGAAGCTGGGCGAAATGCGGTAGCGCACCTGCCCAAACAGGTTGGTGCTACGCGAATCCTGGGTCAGGCCCGGCCCTTGGTAGGACTGGCGGTAATCGAGCGGGGCCTGATCGGCCCGCGAGAAACCGAAGTTATCGACCTTATCGAGGAAGTACAAGTAAATGAGCTGCTTGCCCACGTTGGTGCTCCGGTACACCTCGGCGTCGAGGTTGATGGTGAGCCGGTCGGTGGGCTGGAACTGCAGGCTTGGGGCAAGGGCCACGTCTTTCGCAAAGCCGGTGTAGCCCGCATTCTGGAAATTGTCTTCGTAGGTGTAGGCCCCGTTCAGGCGGAAGGCCAGCGTTTTGGCGGCGTTGAGCGGCGTATTCACATCCACACTCGCCCGGTGGAAGCCGTAGCTGCCAGCCGCCACGGCGGCCTCGCCCCGAACCGGTCGTAGGGCTTCTTGGTCACGCGGTTCAGCAGGCCGCCGTACGAGGTCAGGGCCGAGCCGTAGAGCGTGGCCGAAGGGCCTTTGATAACCTCCAGCTTCTCCAGATTGACGGCATCAATGGTGCTGGTGACCCCGCCGGCCACACCGTTGCGCAACTGGCTTGATACCACAAAGCCCCGCGAGGCGTAGAACGAGCCCCGTCGCCGGAGCGGCCAGTGGCCTCCCACATTTTTTGCACGCCGGGAGCGTTGCGCGTGGCCTCATCCACCGAAAAAACCAGCTGCTCCGTCAGTAGCTCCTTGCCCACGGTGGCGTACACCTGCGGATTTTCCAAGTTGCTGAGCGGCATCTTGTTGACGTCTATGGACTCTTTGCGGGCGAAGCGGTTCACGCGGGCCCCGTTCACCACTACCTCACGCAGCTGCTCGGCATTTTCCGTGAGGGTAAAGTCCAGGGATACACTCTGCCCGCCGCTGACCGTTACGGCCCGCTCCTCCGATTTCAGCCCGACGGCCGTTACGACTACCGTGTACTGCCCGTCGCGTACTCGCTCAATCACAAACTGCCCTTGGTTGTTGCTAATAGCCCCCTGGCCTCGGCCCTTGAGCCCTACCGTAACGGCTTCGGCCGGCCGGCCGTCGGCCGTTGTGATGGTACCTCTAATAGAACCGGTTTGCTGAGCGGAAGCCGATAAAGCGCAAACTGATAACGTGGAAATCAGTCCCAGGTGGTGCAGTGTGTTCATGCTGAATTCTGTATTTAGAATGATTCTAAAGCGCTGCAAAGTAAGCCCACAGAATGTCGGAAATGAAATTTATTTAGAATTATTCTACACAACTAACCCTCATCTGCCCTTTCCTACCCAGCCCATCGCTCTACAACCGCACCGGCTGTAAGTGGGAAAACCACGAAGCTCAACCGTATGTTTACCGCCCTATTGTTTACGCTGAAATAGGGCTATTCCAGTAGCATACCGTATATTTGAGTTTCTTTTCCCTATTCAATTGGATTTCCTGGCATGAAAAAACTTCTTCTTGCTATTACGCTATTTCTCGCTGCCACTACCTTTAGCCAGGCCCAAACTCCTACCCAAAAGGTATACGCGGCCGTTATAAAGAATAAGCCCGCCGACGTAGACGCCCTGCTCAGTGCCGGAGCCGATGCCAACGCTACCGTAGAAATGATGCCGGGCTTTCCCACCACCTTCCTCATTATTGCTGCTGGCAACGGCCATCTGGAGGTAGTGAAGGCGCTAGTGAAGAACAAGGCCCAGGTTGACAAGCCCGACTCGTTTAATGCCACGGCCCTGATGGCCGCCGCCGCCAACGGCAGCCTTGCGGTAGTAGAGTTTCTGCTAGCCAGCGGGGCCAACCCCAAGGCCAAGGATAAGGATGGCAAAGACGTACTGGCCAGCGCCAAAGAAGGTGGCAACGCCGAGGTACTCAAGCTGATTCAGGCCAAAGCCAAGTAAGGCCCACGGCCCGCTACCCTTCTGGCACGCCCGAAGCTCCCGCTGGAGTTTCGGGCGTTTCGTTGCTCGGGGCTGGTAGTAGGCATCTTAGGTTTCCCTTAGGCCTACTTTGACATTGCCCCAACAAGGGCAAAAACTACCTCGCTCACTGACTCCGGCAACCGTACCCGCGGCGACTGACGTTAGGCCAGGCGCAGTTTCTGCTCGAAAAAGGCTAGGGTAAGGGCCCACGCCTCGGCGGCGGCCTGGGCGTGGTAGCTGGGCCGCTCGTCGCAGTGGAAGCCGTGGTCGGCGTAGGAAATAACGGTGTTGATGTAGGGCTTGCCGGCCGCTTCTAGGGCTTCCGTAACTTGGGCTATGTGCGCGGAACTAATGTGCTGGTCCTGGCCACCCCAGAAGAACAGGTGGGGTGCGTGCAGGTCCTTTGCACGGTCGGTGAGCAAGTGAGTGCCTCCGCCGTAGTATGATACACCCGCCGCCAGGGGTAGCACGGCATTCGTCAGAAATGACACCCGGCCACCCAAGCAGAACCCAATGCTGCCTATTTTATCCGTCACGTTTGGCTGGCCCCGCAGCCAGTGGTAGCAGGCCTGCACGTCGGCCGTTAGGCCCTCCTTGGTAATGGCCTGGTAGTGGGGCATGGCCGCCGCAAAGTTGGAGTAGGGAAGTTCCAGGCCCGCTGCCGCCGTGCGGTGAAACAGCTCCGGGGCAATAACGACGTAGCCCGCCTGGGCTAGCCGGTCGGCCACGTTGCGGATGTGGCCATTCACGCCGAAAGCTTCCTGCAACAGAATAATACCCGGCTGCGGACCCACACCATCTGTTGGAAAGGCAGTGTAGGCGCTCAGCTGGGTATTGTCGGAAGCGGTAAGTGTAACGGCGTTGGGGTAGCTCATAGGAAAGGCGAGGTTGAAGAACCGGCTATCTAAAGCAGCTAGCCGGTTTTTTGTTTGCGTCTGCTAAGGACGCCAGCACTCAAAGTGACATCAGCTGCCCATCGTCCACTTTTGCCTACCCAGTACCCATCTCTGCTAAGGCATCATCTGCTCCTACTTCCATACGTCATGCTGCACTGGCGAAGGACTTAATCATATTTGAGCGAGTCGGTACGCCGAGTATCGTACTGCCGTAATTAGGTCCTTCGCCAGCGCAGCATGACGTGCTTTTGTTAGCTAGGCGAGCCGCTTGGGCTCACGCACACTTCACCATCTCACGATGCTACTCCTTGCTCCCGCAGTTGGAGCAGCCGCACAATTAGGCCAGTCCAGCCGGTTTGGTGATTGGCCCGAGGCCGTGACCGGTGTCGCCGTGGAAGTACTCGTGGAAAAGCAGGTTGTCGCGGAAGTGCGGGTCGGTTTGCAGCAGCTCATTCTTGCCGAGGGCGGGGCGGCGGCCGGTTTCGTCCTTGAGCAGGAGTTTGGTAAGCCGGCCAGCCAGGGCCGCCGCTACTTGCTGCAGGTTGAGCAGGTTGCCCGAGCCGGTGGGATACTCAATCTTGAACTTGTCGTCGTAGTAGAAGTGAAACCGCTGCAACGACTCGATGATGAGGTAGTTGATGGGAAACCAGATGGGGCCGCGCCAGTTGCTGTTGCCCCCGAACATGCTGCTTTCCGCCTCGCCCGGCACGTACTGCACCGCAAAGTCGTCTTCCTCGGTGCTGAACACGTAGGGGTGCTCCAGGTGGTAGCGCGACATGGCCCGGATGCCGTAATCGGCGAGGAACTCCGTTTCGTCGAGCATGCGGGTCAGCAGCTTTTTGAGGCGGGAGCGGCGCAATAGGCTCAACAGGTGGCGGGCCCCCTTGCCCGGCTCCTCCCAACGCGAAACCAGCTGGGCCAGGTGGGGGCGGTTTTCCATCAGCCAGCGGGCCCGCTCCGTGAATTCAGGCATGGCGTCCAGCAGGCTCTGGTCGATGACTTCCACGGCAAACAGCGGAATCAGCCCCACAATGGAGCGGACTTTGAGCTTGGTGCGCTCCTCGTCGGGGGTGTGCAGCACGTCGTAGTAGAAGCCATCTTCCTCATCCCAGAGGTTGAACAGGCCGTCGCCCCCGCGGGTCATGGCATCGGCAATGTAGAGGAAGTGCTCGAAGAACTTGCCGGCCAGCTCCTGATACACCGGGTTGGTTTTGGCCAGCTCCAGGGCCATGCGCATCATGTTCAACGCAAACATGGCCATCCAACTCGTGCCATCCGACTGTTCAATAAAGCCGCCGGTAGGCAATGGGGCCGAGCGGTCGAACACGCCGATGTTGTCCAGGCCTAGAAAGCCGCCCTCAAAGATGTTCCGCTCACTTTTATCCTTGCGGTTCACCCACCAGGCAAAGTTCAGGGCCAGCTTATGGAATACGCTTTCCAAGAAGGTGGCGTCGCCTAGCCCATTGCGGAGCTTTTTGTCCATTTGGTACACGCGCCAAGTAGCCCAGGCGTGCACGGGCGGGTTCACGTCGGAGAAGTTCCACTCGTAGGCCGGCAGCTGGCCATTGGGGTGCATGTACCAGTCCTTGGTGAGCAAGCGGAGCTGGCTTTTGGCAAACTCGGCATCGACCATGGCCAGCGGAATGCAGTGAAAGGCCAGGTCCCAGGCCGCGTACCACGGGTATTCCCACTTGTCCGGCATCGAGATGATGTCGGCGTTGTGCAGGTGGCCCCAGTGGCGGTTGCGGCCCTTGTGGCGCTCGGGCGGGGGCATGAGCACGGCCGGGTCGCCCTGCAGCCACTGCGTGACGTCGTAGTAATAGAACTGCTTGCTCCAAAGCATGCCGGCAAATGCCTGGCGCTGCACGTTGCGCGCATCCGGGTCGGTAATATTTTCGTGGATGCAGTCGTAGAACTCGTCGGCGTCGTGGCGGCGGGCCGCGAAGATGTGGTCGAAATCCAGGAAAGGCTCTTCGCAGTCAGGTTGGCGCAACCGCAGGCGCACTACCTGCGACTGGCCGGGCTGCAATTTCAGGAAATACTGGGCCGCTACTTTGGTGCCTCGTTGCTCAGCGTTAATGGCCTCAGCGTCACCGTCCACCACGTAGTCGTTGATGCCGTCTTTGAAGTGGCGGCCTTCGGCGGGCAGGTTGTAGAGGCGGGCCCCGTTGGTGTCGTTTTCGCAGAACAGCAGCTGGGGTGCCTGGTCGTAGTAGAGGTGGTAGCGGCCCAGGGCGGGGTGCTCGGCCAGCACGGTGCCGGGGGCCGTTTCGCGCAGCACGGGGCGGGTAGCGTCGTAGCCCCAGGCCCAGGTGTTGCGAAACCAGAACTGGGGTAGCACCTGCACCGAGGCTACTTTAGGCCCGCGGTTGTGCACCGTTACCTGCATCAGGAGGTCCTCGGGGCCAGCTTTAGCATACTCGATGTACACGTCGAAGTAGCGGTTTTTGCTGAAAATGCCCGTGTCCGTCAGTTCATACTCCGGCTGCTGGCGGTTGCGGCGGCCGTTTTCCCTGATCAGCTTACGGTACGGAAACGCCCGCTGCGGGTACTTATAGAGCATTTTCATGTAGGAGTGCGTGGGCGTACTATCCAAATAGTAGTACAGCTCCTTCACGTCCTCGCCGTGGTTGCCCTGGCCGTTGGTCAAGCCGAACAGGCGCTCCTTCAAGATTTCGTCCTTGCCATTCCACAATCCCAGCCCGAAGCAGAGCAGCTGCTGGTCGTCACTGAGGCCGCCGAGGCCTTCCTCGCCCCAGCGGTAGGCCTTGCTGCGGGCCATGTCGTGGGTAATGTAGTCCCAGGCGTTGCCTTCAGCGCTGTAGTCTTCGCGCACCGTGCCCCACTGGCGCTCCGTGAGGTAGGGGCCAAACTTTTTCCAGGGGGCGGTGCGGGCGGTAGTTTCTGCGAGGCGTAGTTGTTCCTGCGTCATAGAGTGGTGCTCAGGGCTCCTGAATATACACGTAAGCCAACGGGAGCCGAGATGCGGCGGGCAGCAGGGCCCGCGCCGGTTTCCCTGGCTAGGCTTTATCTGGCCGAATGAAGTTCTGCCCTACTCCGTTTTGCGCCGCATGGTTGCTACGGAGGAGGTAGGCAGGGTAGCAAGCAGGCCGGTTCTGCGCCTTGTCCTACTTCCGGGCGCTTCTTCCATGATCTTAAACCGTAAGCCCTTACTTCTTCTTGCCACTGGCCTTGCCAGTGAAAATCTTCTTGGGAATCATGCTGTGCACGCCTTTGGTGCCGTCCACTAGCTGGGTGATTTCCATATCAGCGGCCACGCTGGCCAGCATGTAGGCATCGTCGTGGCTGAGGCCTTTTTCCTTCATCAAAAAGTCCAGCATTTCGCGCAGGGCAATTTTGGTGGCTTTCGTGAGGTCCTCATCGATGCCCATGGTAATGTAGGCGGTGGGCGTCTCGGCCCGGGGCCAGGTCAGGTGCATATCCTTGCGCACGATAAACTTCAGGGTACCGGTGAGGGAGGTTTCCAGGGCGGTAATGTCCACCTCTCCGTTGCCTTGGCCGGCGTGCCCGTCACCGACTTCGAACAGGGCCCCGGCCACGTGCACCGGAATAAAGAGGGTAGTGCCGGCCACCAGCTCTTTGTTATCGAGGTTGCCGGCGTGGATGCCGGGCGGGGCGCTGTTGACGCGCCCCGCGGCGGGCGGCGGGGCCACCCCCATGCTCCCGAAGAAGGGCCGTAGGGGCACCTCAATACCCGGCGCGAAGTGGGCCACCATGCGCTTTTTGTCCAGGGGAATGATGCGCATTTTGGCGTAGCCGAAGTCCTCGGGTAGAAAGCCGCTGGTGGGTCCGAAGGCGTTGTAGGCATAGGGAATGGCCAGCTCCACCTTGCGAATGCGCACCTCTAGCACGTCGCCGGGCTCGGCACCTTCCACGTAAATCGGGCCGGTGAGAATGTGGCCGCCGGGCCCTTTGTTGGTCACGCTCTGGTGGATGTCGCGCAAGGACTGCTCCACTTGGCTGGCGGGTAGGCCGGCCCCTTCCAGGCGGGTGGGGCTGGAGGTAATGAGCGTCTGCACCTCCACTTTGTCGCCGGACTTGATGCGCAGCACGGGCCTCGCGGCGGCATCGTAAAAGCCCCAGGCCACGGTGGCCGGCGTAGGCTTGAGCTGGTGGGTGGTGGATTTGCCCGTGGCGGCAGCGGATGCCGCCTGCTGAGCCCGGACGTTAGTGCAGAGCAGGAGCGCCAAAGCCGTGGCCGCGGCGTAGCGGTTCAAACGAGGAGTCATCGAGAAAAAGCTAAACAGGAGTACGCCCCAAGCTACATCCCAGAACCCGAACGCCCACCAAGGGCCTCCTCCAAAAAGCCTCAAATCACAATCAAGCCCACCTCCCGCCCCAATTCACCGCCGTTGCCCTGGCAGAACCGCTGCCAAGGATGGCACCGGCCCAAACGCGGTGGCAGAGCAGCGAACTTGAGGCTACCGCGCAGCCTCCCGAGCAGCTGCGAAAGGGTAGCCTTCCGGTTGAACTACTGGCTGCTACATGCGCACTTGGGCCGCACACCTACCCTGCCGCAACCAGTAGAACTTGGGCTTCGCTCCTCGGGGCCTAGCGGTGCGGCGGCCAGCTTGCAGGGAAGGAAACGGCTTTTCGGGTGGTCGGGCGCTTTTCTTGCCGGGCAAATGGTTTACTTGCCTTTTCATCGATTTATCTACTGAACTGACCCATCGTCTTCTTCTTATGAAACGCTCCTTTACCCGTTCCCTGCTGCTGGCGCCGGCCCTGCTCGGCAGCCTGGCGCTGCTGGCGCTCCGGCACGCCAGCACCGTTGTGCCCGACCCCGACAATGCCGGCCTGAAGCTGCCCGCCGGCTTTAGCGCCCTGAAAGTGGCCGAAACCGGGGGCCGGGCCCGCCACATCACCATCACGCCCCAGGGCACCATCTTCGTGAAGCTGAACCGGCCCAACGCGGCCGGCAAGGGTCTGCTGATGCTGCGCGAAACCAGTGGCGGCAAGGCCGAGGTGGCCAGCGCCTTTGGCAATTACGGCGGCACGGGCGTGTACAGCACCCCGGAGTACCTCTACGCCTCCTCCGACCAGGACGTGTTCCGCTACAAGCTCAACGGCAAGGGCGAGGTAGTAAACCCCGAGCAGCCCGAGAAAATTGTGACGGGCCTGCTCAACCGCCGCCAGCACGAGAGCAAGTCCATCACCCTAGACCGGGAAGGCAACCTGTACGTGAATGTGGGCGCCTACTCCAATACCTGCCAGGTGAAGGACCGCCAGAAAGGCTCCCTGGGCCGGCCCAACTGCCCCATTCTGGACTCGGCGGGCGGCATCTGGCAGTTCCGGGCCGACAAGCTCAACCAGACCTACGGCAACGGGATTCGCTACGCTACGGGCCTGCGCAACGTGGTGGGCCTCGACTGGAACGCCCAGGCCAACCAGCTTTTCGTGATGCAGCACGGCCGCGACCAGCTCTACGACAACTTTCCGGCCCTCTACGACAGCAAGCAGTCGGCGGAGCTACCGGCCGAGTGCATGTATGCCCTGAAAAGAGGCGACAACGCCGGCTGGCCCTACCTCTATTATGATGGGCAGCAGCGCAAGAAAATGTTGAACCCCGAGTACGGCGGCGACGGCAAGAAGGAAGCGACGGGCAACTACCTGGAGCCGGCCGCGGCCTACCCTGCCCACACCGCCCCCGATGCCCTGCTGTTTTACACCGGCACGATGTTCCCGG
Organism: Hymenobacter sp. 5516J-16; assembly: GCF_022919335.1. Classification (NCBI taxonomy): domain Bacteria; kingdom Pseudomonadati; phylum Bacteroidota; class Cytophagia; order Cytophagales; family Hymenobacteraceae; genus Hymenobacter; species Hymenobacter sp. 5516J-16. The sequence goes on from NZ_CP095058.1 coordinate 505,433, forward strand.
AGCGCTACCGCAACGGCGCCTTCATTGCCTTCCACGGCTCCTGGAACCGCGCCCCCGAGCCCCAGAAAGGCTACTACGTAGTGTTTCAGCCCTTCAAAAACGGCAAGCCAAGCGGTGATTGGGAAGTATTTGCGGATAACTTTGCTGGCTCTGAGGCCAATGCTGCTGCCGGCCGCCCGGAGCACAAGCCCTGCGGCCTGGCCCAGGGTCCCGATGGCTCGCTCTACGTCACCGACGACAAGAAAGGCACCATCTACCGCATCGTCTACGCTAAAAAATAACCCCTTTAATGAAGCAGATTCTTGCCTTGCTGTGCATGCTGGCCTGGTTTAGCCACTCGGCAGCAGCCCAGAAAACCAACGCAAAAACCAAATCGCGCCCCGCGGCCGCCGTGGGCGTGGTGGCCGGGAAAACCATTTATGCGCGCAACTGCCTTACCTGCCACCAGGCCGACGGTGGCGGCGTAGATGGCATGAACCCGCCCCTCACCAACACCACCTACGTGCTCGGCGACAAAACCCGCCTGGTGAAAGTCATCCTCAATGGCCTCCAAGACGAGGACATTGATGGGGAACCCTACAACAACGTCATGCCCGCTTTCGACATTCTCACGGATCAGGAAATTGCCGACGTACTGACCTTCGTCCGCAGCAACTTCGGCAACAAAGCCAGTGAGGTAACCGCAGCGGAAGTGAAAACCATCCGGACTACCAACAGGAAGTAGGCCAAAGCATACCAAGCTAGAAAGCCACCGTTGCACTTAGCAGCGGTGGCTTTCTAGCTTGAGAGGCAAGGGTAGTGTGACAATGCAGATTACAGTACGTGCTTCTGCAGTCCTTCATGCTTCGCCACGCTCAGGACAATGGGCTAGAGAGTAGGCAATAAAGATTTTAAAGAAGGAAATTGTCATGCAGAGGCGGAGCCGAAGCATCTCGCGTGCTGATGTCTGGTTAGCATTGCAACGTCAGCACGCGAGATGCTTCGCTCCGCTCTGCATGACGTGCCTTTTACTGACTGTTTACTTACCCCAGGGTATAAGGGGGTAATTGTAGGGCGCGGAAAAAAATAAGTAGTCTACAACTCAATAGGAAGCACCTAACACACTTACCAACACACACTCAGTTCACCAACGAGGCTCACTGCCTACCCTACCACAAACGTGCGCATGCTCATGCCGCCGAAGCTTACCTCCTCGTAGGCGTGGCGGATGTCGTCGGTGGGCTCGGCTAGGGCCAGGCTGTAGAGCATGGGGATGTAGTGGTCGGGGTGGGTACGGAGAGCGGGCCGCTGGCGCCGGCCTGCTGGTAGTGGGCCAGAGCTGCTAGGTCGCGCTGGTTTATCTTGGTTTTGGCCCAGGCGTCGAACTCCACGGCCCAGGCGTGGGGCGTAGCATCGTTCTGCATGAAGTGGGGCATGCTCTGGCGCAGGTTGTGCACGATGTTGCCGCTACCCAGAATGAGCACGCCGCGGCGGCGCAGAAACTGCAGCCGCCGGGCCAGCTCGGCGTGGTAGGTAATGGGCTTGTAGTAATCGATGCTGAGCTGAAACACCGGAATATCAGCCTCGGGAAAGATGTGGTGCAGCACCGTCCAGGTGCCGTGGTCGAGGCCCCATTCGTCGGTGGGGTGGGCGTCGGGCAAGGCTTGCAGTACCTCGCGGGCCACATCGGGGGCGCCGGGCGCGGGGTACTGCATGTCGAACAGCTCCTGGGGAAAGCCGCCGAAGTCGTGGATGGTTTCGGGCCGCTCATTCACGGCCACAAAGGTGCCGCGCGTGAGCCAGTGCGCCGACACCACCAGCACCGCCCGCGGCGGCTGCCGGTTGCGAATGTCTTGGCCCAGTTGGTGCAGAGTTTGGGTGAACGGGTTGTCGGCCAGGGCATTCATGGGGAGCCGTGCCCACGAAAAGCACGGGCATTTTGGCGGTTTGCTGGAAGGAGCTGGCGGTTTTATGAAGGTCTTGCAGGGAGTTCATAGCAGCGGCAAAGGGTAGCGCGGCCCGGACTTTCAGGAAGTCGTGGCGGTGCGCTGGGTTAGTAGTTTCTACAGAACAAAAGTACCCCGGCTTAGGTGGCGGGACCTTGATGTAGGGTAAGAAATAAAGGCGCAGCACGGCTCGGGGTTACTGCTATGCTGTAAATAGCAACTCACCAGAACGTCATGCTGAGCGAAGGCGTAGCCGCAGTCGAAGCATCTCTCCCGGTTCGTCCTCCCATTAGAAGTTAGTCAGAGGTAGAGATGCTTCGACTGCGGCTACGCCTTCGCTCAGCATGACAACGAATTAGTAGCTTGTGCTTCTTGACCATATTTCCCCTACCCCTATTATGGAGTTCAAACTTGCTAGTCTAGAAGACATTGACGGCGTGCTGGCCCTGCACCAGAAATACCAGCTGGCCACCATTGCCGAGGAAGACAAGCCGGATGGGTTTGTAACTACCGCTTTCACCCGGGAGCAGCTCACGCAGCTTATTGAGCAAGAGCAGGGCCTGACTGTTGCCACGCATGAGGGGCAGGTGGTAGCGTACGTCATGGCGGCCTCGTGGCAGTTCTGGTCCGGGTGGCCGATTTTCGCCTACATGATAGCGCAGCTACCGACGCTGACTTACGCGGGCCGGCAGCTCAGCACCGCGAACAGCTACCAGTACGGCCCCATCTGCATTGATAAGGCCCACCGGGGTAGCGGGGTGCTGGAAAGAATATTTGATTTCTCCAGGGCACAGATGGCGGTGCGCTACCCCGTGCTGGTCACGTTTATCAACCGCATCAATACCCGCTCTTATGCCGCGCATACTCAAAAGCTGGGCCTTGAAGTTATCCGGGAGTTTGAGTTCAACGGCAACCAGTACTACGAGCTGGCCTACGACACCTCTAAGTAACGGGAGCGGCAACATCTCACCTGTCGCTCCGCACAGCGCGAGGAATCTGGGCTACCCTCTCGCAGTAACTCCAGCTTCCTCGCGCTGCTCAGAATAACAGGTGGTAGTTAACAGCCCTTTAAAACGTCCTGCTTTCTGCTCAAGGTTACGGGCCACCGCGTCAGAACTTTCGGCAACTTGCTGACTGGTTCCGCTCCTACCCCACCCGTTCTGCTCACCCTTCATGCCCCGTATTCTACCAACCCTGGTGGTGGCGCAGTTTTTCTGCACCTCCCTGTGGTTTGCCGGCAACGCCGTTGCCCCGGACATAGCCGCCCAGCTGCACCTACCACCCAGTTTTGTGGCTACGCTTACCAGCGCCGTGCAGCTGGGTTTCATTACCGGCACGCTCACCTTCGCCCTGCTGGCCCTAGCCGACCGATTCTCGCCCTCACGGGTGTTCTTCGGGAGTGCCCTGCTGGCAGCGCTGTGCAACCTGGGCGTTAACGGCAATGGCATCGGGGCCGGGGAGCTGCTGGCCCTGCGGTTCCTGACGGGGTTTTTCCTGGCGGGCATTTACCCGGTGGGTATGAAAATAGCCGCCGATTACTACCAGGCTGGCCTGGGTAAGTCCTTGGGGTTTCTGGTGGGGCGCTGGTATTGGGCACGGCCTTTCCCCACCTGTTGAAGGCCGCTACCGCCCAGCTGCCGTGGCAATACGTAACGGGGGCTACCTCTGCCCTGGCCCTGCTGGGCGGCCTGGCGTTGGTGCTGCTGGTGCCCGATGGGCCCCACCGCCGCGCCGGGCAGCAACTGAAGTTCACGGCGTTTCTGGCGGGGTTTCGGGAGCGGCCGTTTCGGGCGGCGGCCTTTGGCTACTTCGGACACATGTGGGAACTGTACACGTTCTGGGCCTTTGTACCGGTGCTGCTGGCGACCTACAACCGCGCCCACCCTGGCGCGGAGCTGCCCGTGCCGCTGCTCTCGTTTCTGATTATTGGGGTAGGCAGCCTGGCCTGCGTGGGTAGCGGGCTGCTTTCCCAGCGGCTGGGGCCGCGCCCGGTGGCCACGGCGGCGCTGGCGTTGTCGGGGGTGTGCTGCGTGGTGTCGCCGCTGATGCTGGGCAGCGGCTCCGTGGCGTTGCTGCTGGGGTTTCTGTTTTTCTGGGGGGTAGTAGTAGTGGCCGATTCGCCGCTGTTTTCCACGCTGGTGGCGCAGCACGCGCTGGCCGCTTCGCGGGGCACTTCGCTCACCATCGTCAACTGCCTGGGCTTTGCCCTCACCATTGCCAGCATCCAGCTCACCGGCCTGCTCTCCCGCAGCCTCAACCCGCGTTATCTGCTGCTGCCGCTAGCCATCGGGCCGGCCCTGGGGCTACTGGCCTTGTGGCGGGGCAGGACTGCGCCAGCGGATAGGAAGTAGCTAAGGCCGCTGGTAGAAGGTAACACCATAGTTTGTCATTCCGAGCCCAAGTGAGAAATCTGGGTCTGGCTCCTGATGGTCAACCCGGATTCCTCGCTTGGGCTCGGAATGACCAGTGAAAATGGCTTTTTTGCACAGCCTTTCAGTACTGAATAGGCCCAAGTAGAACGTCCTGCAGAGCGCAGCGAAGCATCTCGCGTGCTGATGTCTGATTTACTACCTAACGATTCGAGCGAGATGCTTCGGCTGCGCCTCTGCATGACGTTCTACTTGGGCCTTTATAACCTGTGACTCGAAGCAACTTCCCGCCGCCGAATCACCTCCCTATCCTATACCCACCCTTCTATCCTTACCCTGATGAAGCTTTATTTGGCCGCTCTCCTGCTTTGCCTGTTGCCGCTAGTCCCCCAGCGCGGGCATGCCCAGACCGTTGACACCCTGGTGGACGTAGGCGGCTACCGCCTCCACTTCCACATCGTTAAAGGCCAAGGCACACCGATTCTCTTCGAAGCCGGGGGCGGCGACGATGCCCGCGTGTGGGAGCAGCTGCTGAAACCCCTGGCCCAGGTAACGGGCACTACCCTAATAACCTACGACCGGGCCGGGTTCGGGAAAAGCGAAGTATCCCGGGAAGCTGACGACACCCAGCACGGCATCCTGAGCGGCATGCAGGGGCTGGAAACCGGTCTCAAAAAGCTGGGCTACGGCAAGGAAATTATGCTAGTAGCCCACTCCTATGGCGGCTGGTACAGCTCGCTCTACGCCGCCCGCCACCCCAAGCAGGTAAAGGCCGTGGTGCTCCTGGATGCCATGCTACCCTGCTTCGCCACCGATGACTTCCTCGCGGGCATGATGCGCGACATGCAGGCCGACATTGCCAAAAACAAAACCGAGCACCGGGGCCGCTACTACCAAACCCTCAACTACCCCGCCACCGTGCAGGCCGTCCGCAATGCCCCGTTTCCGGCCAGCGTCCCGGTTATGGACGTGGTAGCGGAGCAATTTTTCATACCTAATCCTACCGAAGCCGCCCGCTGGAAAGCCTGCCATCAGCAGTTCGCCGCGGCACAGCCTAACCGGGAACTCCTCACGGCCTATGGCTGCGGCCACTACCTCTTCCACGAGAATCCCGCCCTGGCAGTCAGTGCCATTGCCAAAGCCTACGCCGCCACCCGCGGCCCCCAGCAACGCGCCGACTTACTCCAGCGCAGCCTCCGCTACTCCGTGGAAGCCACCAACGAGCTAAAGAAGCGCGAAACCGACTACCGCCACTCCGAAAGCGACCTGAACAGCTGGGGCTACACCCTGCTGCGCCAGGGCGAAATTCAGAAAGCCCTGGAAGTCTTCAAACTCAACACCGTGCTCTACCCCAGAGCGGCAACGCCTTCGACAGCCTCGCCGAAGCCTACCTCACCTCCGGCAACAAAGAGCTGGCGAAAGCCAACTATAAGAAGTCCGTGGAGCTTAACCCCAGGAATACGAATGCGGTGGAGATGTTGAAGACGTTGTAGATTGCCTCTTCTATATGGGTGCGTTGCGAGTTCTGACTAAGTACCCTAACCCAAGATGAGAACATTAACAGTCCACACATGAGTTTTTTTAAAAACATTCTTAACAAGCAAAAGCAGACGCCTATTGTATCTTATGAAGACTTCTGGCGTTGGTTTCTAATACACGAAAAGACTTTCTTCAAAGCAACAAAAGAGCACAATAACATAGAAAGTGACTTTCTTGACAAGCTTTCACCAAAGCTAAACGAATTAAAAGAAGGCTTCTATTTTCTAGTTGGAATGGACAGCGAAAATGTCGCTGAGCTAGTTATTACAGTTGATGGTACTATAGAGAATATAATCTTTGCAGAGGAGCTTATAAACTCTGCACCTAAAATAGAAGGATGGAAATTTACGGCCTTGAAGCCTGAAATTGACATAACAAATGTTAGTATAAGTATGGCAGGTTATTCATTTAATTGTGGAAACATGAGCTTCTATGCGACAGATCATCATGATTGTCCTGATTTAATAGATATTACAGTTGTACACAAGGATGCTACAGAGGAAAACGAGTCTGAAATAGCCAAAGGCGTACACATTTTCCTGGATAACTACCTTGGGGAGCTGAACTACGCCACTACCATTGATAATTTACAAATTATCTCCCCTCCTGATGCCCCAGGAAATTTAATACCAATTGAAAAGCTAAAGAATTTTCTGATATGGCGTGAAAAGGAGTTTATTGAAAAGTATGAAGGTATTCGACACAATACAGAATCTGATAGTTATGCCGGACTTGAAGCTGAACTAGAAAGCGGAAAGCCAATGCTTGCCGTCGTCAACACAGACCTGCTGAACTGGGACGGTAAAGCTTCTCACCCATGGATACTCCATATTGAAATACAGTATAACGGAGAAGAAAGTCGTGGATTGCCAGACGAAAAAGATTATAAAACCCTTGATGATATCGAAGACGGAATCATACAGGAGCTCAAGGATTCTGAGGGATATCTAAATATTGGCAGAGAAACAGCCGATGGGGTGCGAGATATTTACTTCGCCTGTAGAGATTTCAGGAAGCCATCCAAGCTTCTCTATCAAATACAAAATGAGTATGCAGATATATTTCCACTAACATATTATATATATAAAGACAAATACTGGCAGTCGTTTAACCGGTTCATTAGCAGCTAGTTTCAGTAAAATTGCCCTGGAACAGAAAAGCCCCGGCACCTTACGGCACTGGGGCTTTTCTGTGTCATAGCAAGCCGGATTACAGCAGCTTGTCCAGGTAAATGGGTAGGTCGCGGACGCGCTTGCCGGTGGCGTGGTACACGGCGTTGGTGATGGCGGCGGCTACGCCCAGTAGGCCGATTTCGCCTACCCCTTCACCCCAGCGGGTTCACTACGTCGTCTTCCTCCTCCACGAATAGCACCTCGATATCGTTGATATCGGCCTGCACTGGTATGTGGTACTCGGAGTAGTTGTGGTTCATATAGCGCCCAAACTGGTGGTCCATGATGGTTTCCTCCATCAGGGCCATGCTGATGCCCCACACAATGGAGCCCAGCACCTGCGAGCGGGCGGTTTTGGGGTTAAGGATGCGGCCGGCGGCCACGGCGTTGAGCACGCGCGTAACGTGCACGGTGCCAAACTCCTCATCTACCTCCACCTCCACAAACACGGCGTTGTGCGAGTGCATGGAGTGGGTGCCCTGCTTGAGCATGTTGGGCGTGGCCGAGGTATCGGTTTCCAACTTGGTTTCGCCGCTGGCTTGCAGCACGTCGCGGATAACCACGGCGTTGCTGGGGTCCTGGCGCAGGCGGATCTGACCGTTCACGAACTCTACCTCGTCCATACTAGCGCCTTTCAGGGCGAGCCTTCCATCTTTTGGGCCAGCTTGAGCAGCTTCTCCCCGATGGCTTCGCACACGTTTTTTACGGCCGAGCCTACCGAGGCGGCGGTCCAGGAGCCGCCCTGCACGGGGGCTTCGGGCATGTCGGTGTCGCCGAGCTTGAAGCTCACGGCCTCCAGGGGTAGCCCTAGGGTTTCGGCCGCAATCTGGGTCATGATGGTGTAGGTGCCCGTTCCGATGTCGGCGGTGGCGCTGCTTACCTGCAGCTTACCGTCGGCGGTGAGGGTAGCCTTGGCGGCGGCTTTCTTCTGGGTAGCATCCCACACGCCGCCGGCCATGCCGTAACCGACCAGGCGGTTGCCGTTGCGCATAGAGCGAGGCTGAGGGTTGCGCTTCTCCCACCCAAATTTGGCCGCGCCCTGGTGGTAGCAGTCGCGCAGGCGCTTGCTGGAGAAGGGCTTGCCGGCGTTCTGGTCCTCCTGGGCGTAATTGCGGATGCGGAAGTCGATGGGGTCAATGCCGGCGGCGGCGGCCAGTTCGTCCATAGCTACTTCCAGGGCGAAGGAGCCGGTAGCAGCGCCGGGCGCGCGCATGTCCTGGGGCGTAAACACATCCAGCTTGGCCAGCTGGTAACCCAGCTTCACGTTTTCGCACTGGTAGAGCATGCCGCTCCAGTTCACCACGTTTTCGGTGTACTCCTCAAACTGCGAGGTTTCGTGGAGGGCGTGGTGCTGAATGGCGGCCAGGGTACCATCGGGTTAGTGCCCAGCTTCACGTATTGCAGGGTGTGGGGGCGGTGGCCGAAGCTGAACATCTGCTGGCGCGTGAGCGTGACGCGCACCGAGCGTTTCAGCTCCAGGGAAGCCAGCACGGCCAGAAACACCGAGTACTGGGGCCGCAGCCCCGAGCCAAAGCCGCCGCCCATGTACTGGTTTATCACCCGGCAGTCGTCCTTGCTCAGCCCGAAGATTTTGGTGAGGTAGTTCTGCACGTTTACTACCCCCTGGGTCTTGTCATAGACCGTCAGCTTCTTGTCGCCGCGCCACTCCACCGTGGCCCGAACATTTCCATGGGGTTGTGGTGCTGGGTGCCGTGCACGTACTCGTGCTCGATGCGGTGCTCGGCTTCCGCCCAGGCTTTGTCGGGGTTGCCCCGGGGCGGGGGCGGCGGCATCCAGCCCGATTTACCATTGCCGGGCTCGAAGCCCTCGTCGCGCTTGGTTTCGAGGTCGGTGTCGTGGGCCGTTTCCTCGTAGTCGATGCGCAGGGCGGAGGAGGCGTAGCGGGCCAGCTCCAGGGTTTCGGCCACTACCAGGGCAATGGGCTGCTGGCTGAACTTGATTTCGTTGTCGTGCAGGGGCCGGAAGGGCGAGCCGCCGGGGCCACGTCGTCCTTATAGTTGCGGTCAAACCAAGCCAGGCTAGGCACATTCTCGTGCGAAAACACCTCCAATACGCCCGGAATGGCCAGCACCTCGTCGGAGTGTACCTTGGTAATTTTGCCCTTGGCAATGGGGCTGCTCACTACCCACCCATAGGCCATATTGGGCACATGAAACTCGGCGGCGTAGGTAGCGGCGCCCGTCACCTTGGCCGGGCCGTCAACCCGACTCGTGGGCTTGCCGATATAGTTGGTCGTGCTCATGGATTCGAGTTTAAAAAGACGTCGGATGCGTGCTGGTTGCCTTCGGCGGCTTGCTTGAGGGCGCGCACGATGGCGCGACGGGCCAGCTCAATCTTGAAGTTGTTGGAACCTTGCCCTACCGCTCCTTCCACCACTTTGGCCGCGGCACGGGCGAAGGTTTCGGGGTAGCGGGTTGACCTTTGAGTAGGTTTTCGGCCTCCTGGTCGCGCCAGGGCTTGTGGGCCACGCCGCCCAGGGCCAGGCGGGCATCCGTGATTGTGCCACCGTCCAGCTCCAGGGCCGCCGCCACCGATACCAGGGCGAAGGCGTAGGAGTTTCGGTCGCGGAGCTTGAGGTAGCTGAAGTTCCTCTCGAAGCCCTTGGCCGGTAAGTCGAGGCTGATAATCAGCTCCCCCGGCTGCAGGTTGTTGTCGCGCTCCGGGGTGTTGCCGGGCAGGCGGTGGAAGTCCTCGAACGGAATGGCCCGCTCGCCGTTCGGCCCGCTCACGCGCACCGTTGGGGCCAGGGCAGCCAGGGCAATGCACATATCCGAAGGGTGGGTAGCAATGCACTGCTCACTAGCCCCTAGAATGGCATGAATACGGTTGAGGCCGCCTATGGCCCCACAACCCGAGCCCGGCTCGCGCTTGTTGCAGGGGTAGCCGTGTCGTAGAAGTAGTAGCAACGGGTGCGCTGCATGAGGTTGCCGCCGTTGGTGGCCATGTTGCGCAACTGGGGCGAGGCCCCGGCCAGAATAGCCTGGTTGAGCAGCGGGTAGCGGCGCTTTACCTCCTCATTCCAGGCCGTATCGGCGTTGGTGGCGAGGGCGCCCAGGCGCAGACCGCCTTCGGGGTAGGCTCAATGGCCGTGAGCGGCAGCTTGTTCAGACCGACGAGGTGGGTGGGGCGCGCCACGTTTTCCTTCATCAAATCCAGAATATTGGTGCCGCCCCGATGTAAGATGCGCCCGGGTGGCCGGCATTGTCGCGCACGGCGTCCTCGACGGCCGTAGGGCTGGTGTAAGTGAAAGGGTTCATGAGAAGTCAATTAAAAATTGAGAATTAAAAATTAAGAGTTGTCTACTGTCTCACAGGGTCTTGCACTCCTGGAACAAGCCATTTTTAATTCTTAATTCTCAATTTTTAATTTCCTTGTCCACCACTTCCTTCACCGCATTCAGAATGCCGGCGTAGGCCCCGCAGCGGCAGAGGTTGCCGCTCATGTGCTCCTTAATTTCCTCCTCGGTGTGGGCGCGGCCTTCGTTGAGCAGGCCCTGGGCCGAGCAGATTTGGCCCGGGTGCAGTAGCCGCACTGGAAGGCATCGTGGTCGATGAAGGCTTGCTGGAGGGGTGCAAATTCTCCTCGCTGCCCAGGCCTTCGATGGTGGTGATGTCGTGGTCCTCGTGCATGACGGCTAGCGAGAGGCAGCTGTTGATGCGCTTGCCGTTCACGAGCACCGTGCAGGCGCCGCACTGGCCATGGTCGCAGCCTTTTTTAGTGCCCGTGAGGTGGGCGTATTCGCGCAGGGCGTCGAGCAGGGTGGTCCAGGGAGCGAGTTGCAGCGTGTGCTGCTGGCCGTTGATGGTGAGGCGCACCGTGCCGGTAGGCGGTGGGGCAGCAACCCCGCCATCCGCCGCCGCGGAGGTAGTGGATTGGTGTAGCATAGAAAGAAGCCGAAGATGTTGAGGTGGTGAGAAGCCGCAGAAAGTCTGGCCTACGCAGCCCGACGGCTTGTTTCCTTACGCCACTCCTAGCGGCCGCGTTCTGCTTTGCGGCGCATTTATCCTGCTTATAATCCTATGCCCAAATCCACTCAACAATGAAAGGCTAACATTCAGCCAGTTAACGATATATACATAATGATTCTAAATTTTAAATCAATGCAGCGGAAGTAGTGCAAGGCTCAGCGCCGCTAGCCTTTGCCTGGGGCTAAGATGCCTTATCTAGTAACAGATACACGTGTAGAGCCGCAGCATGTTGCGCGTGATGGCCCGGCCGCCAGACACGTAAAAATCTCCCGTACCACGTGTAGAGCCGCAGCATGTTGCGGCTTGCGGTTAGCTCCGCTGTACTTCGGCTGTTGAGGTTGTTTGACCTGCGCGGTGCCGGCTGTTCGCACAACGAGGCGCAGGATGTGGCGTCTCGTCGGTCTAGCGCTGTGTTTGCAGGCTTTCTACCCCTCTCCCCTAGCCCGCTCACCCCGAATGCGGCTCAGGGATTCGGGCGTGATGCCGAGGTAGGCCGCAATGTGGCGCTGGGGTAGCCGCCGGGCCAGCGTGGGGTAGAGCAGCAAAAACTCCTGGTAGCGCGCCTCGGCAGGGGCGCTCAGCACCCCGATCAGGCGGCGCTGCAGGGCCACCAGGCTGTTTTGCAGGAGTTGGTAGAAAAACGTCTGGAACTCTGGCCCGAAGGAGTGGAGCCGGGTGTAGAAGGCCGGCCCGAACACCAGCACCTCAGAGTTTTCCAAGGCGTCAATGGAAAAGAGCGCCGGCTGCTGCCGCGCCAAGCTGTGCTGGTCGGAAATCCACCAATTCTCGGGCGCAAACTGCAAGATGTGCTCCTTCTGCCGCTCATCCGTCACGAAGCTGCGCAGGCAGCCCTTCAGCACGAACGCCCCGTAGCGCCCTACCTCTCCCTGGCGCACCAGTACCTCGTGCCGGGCCAGGTGGCGCGGGGTAAGCAAGCTTTCCAGCTCTGCAAACTGAGCTTCGGTGAGCGGGAACTTACCCGAGAAGTAGGTACGCAGGGCGTCGAGCATGTATTCAAAGAGAAAATCAGAAGGCAGGTTGTCAGTTGACGACGGTAAGGGTTGCGCCGCAACTTATCAGAATGACAAGACATACAGGCTGCTCTGCAGAGGCGGAGCCAACGCATTCCGCCCGGATTGCGGGGTTGCAAGCTAGCTGCAGCACGCCAAATGCCCCTGCTTCACCTCTGTAGAACCGCCTAGAAAGGTAGACAAAGCCGTAACACTGCCAGGGCTCGGCTTTAGCGCGGACTGATGGGGCGGGCGCGCAGCAGGCCAAAGCCCAGACCGTACACCAGCGCCACGCTCAGCAGCAGCTTGCCCAGGCCACGCAGAGCGGTGCTCAGTTCGGGTTGGCTGGTGAAGGTGTGGGTAGGTTCCAGGGCGTAATCGTGGTGGGTAAAGGCGGCTTGGCGGAACAGGTAGGGGTAGTAAAAGGCCCGGAGCGCATCGTGGTAGGCGGTGGCGCTGCGCTGAAACTGCAGGTGGGTTGGCAGGTCGGTGCCAGCTAGGGCATTGAGGCTACCTTGGGCGTTGATGGCCGGCGAGAGCAGGTTCAAGTGCTCGACCAGGTCGTAGCGCTGCTGCAGGCCGGTGGCGTAGGCGGCAGCTTGCGGGCCACGGCCACGTCGCCGAGGTGCTGGAAGGCATAGTACCAGCGCCACACAAACCGCTCCCGGATGGTAGCCGTGTCGCGCCACTGCGGGTACAGGGCAAAGAAACGGTTCATGGTCTGGGTTTTCGGCCGGTCCCAACCGGCATGGATTTCCTCGCGCTGCTTGATGGTCAGCTCGATGCCCTGCGGCACCGGATGCGCGGCGGCCACACCCAGGTTCAGTAGGCTGGGCACCAGCACCACCAGCAGCAGCCACACGCCCAGCAGGGTTACGGCATTAAAGGCCGAGGTGCGCTGCAAGGCCGTGATGACTAGCGCCACCCCAAACCAGAACAGGCAGTACAAGGTACTCAGGCCCAACCAAGTAACCACCCGACTGTCCAGCGGCACCTGCGCCCAAAGCATGCCCACTACCGAAAGCAGCCACGCCAACCCCAGCACCAGCGCCAGCCGGAAAGCGAGCTTCGCTCCTACTACCACGCCGGGGCTTATGGGCTGGGCCAGCAGCAAGGTCAGGATGCCCTCTTCCCGCTCACTAGATAGCAGGTTGAAGCTCAGGGCAATGATGAGCAGCGGAAACAGGTACACCAGCACAAACGCCAAATCAAAGTTGCCGCTCAGCACCTTCATGGGGTTGGTGTTGTCGGTGGCGTAGAGCTGGTTTTGCAGGCCCAGCAGGCGCAGCTTCACGTAGTAGGGGTTCACGTCGCGCTGGCCCAGGGAGAGGGACGCCCAGGCATCGGGGTAGTGCACGGCGTAGGTGGAGTGGTAGTAACCGATTTCGCCGGCGTCGGCGGTGCCAGGAAATTTTACTTTGAGTTCTTCCACGTTGCGGCGCGTCAGCTCGGGTAAGGCGGCCAGGTGCTGGCGCTGGCGGCTGATTTCGGTGGTGCCGTAGTAAATGCCATAGAGGCCCGTGAGTAGCAGCAAAGCACAGAGCAGCACCAGCCCTTTCGCAGCGCGAAAGTGTCGCCACTCAGCGGAAAACAGAAACCAGAATGTATTCATCATCAGATCAGACAAGTGGGGTGGTAGAAATCAGCCGCAGTCCCAGCCAACTCAGGCCCACGGCCCAAAGCAACAGGGCCACCACGGGCAGTAGCAGGTGGGGCCAGGCCCAGCCCGACGTGGGCGACTGGTAGGCAAAAACCGGCAGCTGCCGCCAGGTGCTGGCCTCCAGCTTGCGCTCCTTGTCGCCGTGGCCCATGCTGGTTTGCAGGGCATTGAGGCGCTGCACCAGCCGGTAGCGGTAAGCCTCGGCGGCCTGCTGGAAGTGCACGTAGTGGGCAAAGTCGGAGCCGGCCAAGCCCATCGACAGGGGGCGAATGGCTTGGTAGGGGTTTAGCAGCCCCACCCAATCGGAAATGCGGTTTTGGCGTCGGTAGGTGTCGTTCAGGGCCGCGAAGTGCTCCTGGTAGACCTGGGCCGAGTACGCTTCGCTTTCGGTCATGAGCACCCCGCCCACGCTCACGGGCAGCTTTTCCTCGGAATCGACGCCATACTTTTTGAGCAGCCCCGCCTTCAGGGCGGCCGAGCGTTGGTCCTGCGGGTCGTGGCCGTTGATGCCGTGCTGGGCTTCTTCGTGCACCGCGGCGTCCATCTGCGCCTTGGTAACCGTGGGGTAGAGGGTAGCGCCCAGGTTGGCGGTGGCTTTGGGCAGAATGATGCAACCCAGAATCCAGAGGCCCAGCAGCGTTACTAGGGCCGCGCGGGAGCTAGCCTGCCGCGCCGACACCACCACGGCCCCCACAATAAACAGGAAGAAGTACACGGCGTAGCTGAGCACAAACAGCCCGAGCCGCGCTACCAGGTCGGGGCCAGAGGCAAACTCCTCGCCCGAGAACAGCAGTAGCGCCGCCAGGGCCAGGGCCGGGGCTACCACCAGCGCCACGGCGCGGCTATACCCCAAAATCTTGCCCCAGGCCACTTGCCGCAACGAAACGCCTTGGCTTAGCAACAGCTGTAGAGTGCCGGTTTCACGCTCCTGGGTGAAGGCCCCGAAGCACAGGAAGATAATGAGCAGCGGCACCAGCATCTGCAGCACAAAGGCCACCGTCATTTCCCCAAACCGAATCAGAGAACCCGACTGCTGGGCCTGGCTAAAGTTGACGCTGTTCTGCTGGTGGGCCTCCAGGTACACCGCCGTGCCCGTGTACGAGTCGATGCCCGCATCCAGCAAGCTCAGCCCCGACTTGGGCCGAAACGCGAAGGAGCCGTAGTGGGCCACGCGGTGTGGGTGGCGCGCCGGCTGCCGCCGAAACTGGTCGTTGACGGTATGTTGGGCCAGTTGCCGCTCGCGCTGCTGGGTTTGGTAGCTGGCCCGCCCCACCAGCGTAGCGGCCAGCAGCAAGGCCAGCACCAGCACGCTTAGCACCAGAAAGCGCTTGTCGCGCAGGGTACTCACGAATTCTTTTTGCGCAATACTATGCATCATCAGGAGTAGGCTAGTTAGTGCATGTAGGTGAGGTAGAGCTGCTCCAGCTCCTGGGCGTTCAGGGCTGCCGTGGGGCGCACGTCCACCAGCTCGCCCTCCCGCATGATGCCCACGCGGGTACCTACCTCCTTGGCCCGGAAGATGTCGTGGGTGGCCATGAGCACGGCCGTGCCCTCCTGGCTGAGCTGGGTGAGCAGTTGCGAAAACTCGTTGGAGGCTTTGGGGTCGAGGCCGGAGGTAGGCTCGTCGAGCAGCAGCACCTGGGCGTGTTTGGCTACGGCAATGGCAATACCCACTTTCTGGCGCATGCCCTTGGAGTAGGTGCCTACGCGCCGCCGCACCGCCTCGGCGGGAAGCCCGGCGCGGTACAGGTAGTCAAGCAGCTCCGCCTCTTTATATTTGAAACCCGCCAGACTGCTGAATAAGGCCAGGTTTTCCAGGCCCGTTAGGTGCGGGTAGAGCATCACGTTTTCGGGAATGTAGGCCAGGTGCTCCTTGATCTTGAGCGGGTTGGCGGCTACCTCCAGCCCGTTCACGAAGGCCGCCCCCGAAGTCGGTGCAATGAAGCCCAGGAACAGGTTGATGGTTGTGGACTTCCCCGCCCCGTTCTGGCCCAGCAGGCAAAACACCTCACCGGGTTCAATCTGCAAATTCAGCCCCTGCAGGGCCAGCTTACTTGGGTACTCTTTGCGCAAGTCGCGCGCTTCCAGAATGTAGGTCATATGCAAACAGGTAGTGTATCGTGGCATTCGCCCCTTCTGAACTGCCATGCTGAGCGGAGTCGAAGCATCTCTACCGCTTCGTCCTCACGACAGGAATTAGCCCGCAGTAGAGATGCTTCGCTTAGGCTCGGCATGACACGGTTTTTAGATGAGCCTCTTGTTTAAGAAACCCTTAGAAGGTGTAGCCCACCGTGGCCATGAGGTTGCGCGGGGCGCCGGGGCTGGTGCGGAAGAAGTCGTAGCCGCCCACGAAGTAGTACTTGTCGAGCAGGTTGTTCACGTTCAGGTGGAAGTTGAACTTGTCCACGGTGTAGAACAAGGCCGCATCGAGCACCGTGTAAGCAGGCCATTGCCCCCAGTACTCCTCCCCCGTCGTCGTGTTGACTACCCGGTTTTCGGTGCGGCGCGCGGCCACGTAGTTGCCGCCCACGGCCACCCCGAAACCCCGCAACGCGGGCTTCGTGAACGTGTACTTGGTCCAGAGGCCTGCCGAGTGCTTGGGGGCGTTGGCCAGGGGCTGGCCGTTTTCGGCCGCCAACTGGGCATTCCGCACCTCGGAGTGGTTGAAGGCGTAGCTGGCGTTCAGGCTCAGGTTGGAAACGATGTTACCGGTCAGCTCCAGCTCGGCTCCGCGCGAGCGGGCCTCGCCGTTCTGGCGGTACACGGGCGCGCCGTCGGGCGTGAGCGAGCCGGTGCTTACCAGTTGGTTGCGCTTCACAATCTGGTACACAGCCACGGTGCCAAACAAGGC
Organism: Hymenobacter sp. 5516J-16; assembly: GCF_022919335.1. Classification (NCBI taxonomy): domain Bacteria; kingdom Pseudomonadati; phylum Bacteroidota; class Cytophagia; order Cytophagales; family Hymenobacteraceae; genus Hymenobacter; species Hymenobacter sp. 5516J-16. The sequence continues at coordinate 521,948 of NZ_CP095058.1, forward strand.
TTTCTTGAAGAACTCGCCCTTCAGGCCGGTTTCCAGTTGGTAGCTGGTTTCGGGGTCGAAGGCGGAGCTACGGCCGTAGCGCGCCGGAAACCGGACGTACTCGGGTTTGAGCGGGCGGAAACCGGCGCTGTAAGAGGCAAAGTAGTTCAGATTTTCGCGCAGGGCGAAGGTGAGGCCGGCGCGGGGCAGCAGCTTGCGCTGCCTGATGTTCTCGGAGCCGTCGCCGTAGTCCCGCTCATCGGCAAACAGCTCGTAGCGGGCCCCCAGCAGCAAACCCAGGCGCGGCGTCACGGCTATCTGATCCTGCACGTAGAGGCCGGTGGTATGATACACCGAGTTGAGGTAGTCGATGAAAAACTGGGGTAGCGGCCGGCGGATGTACTTGGTCGGGTCCTGGATTTCGTACACCGGATTCTTCAGGTCGAAGGTCAGCGGCGTGGCTACCCCATTCACCAGCTTCTGCCGGGCCTCAAACATGGTGCTTTGCTTGTCGGTGTTGAAGCGAATGTAGTCCAGGCCCAGCACCACTTTGTGGGCAACGGAGCCCGTATAGCGGTTTAGGGCAAAGTAGGCGGCTAGGTTTTTGGTGTATTCCTCGGCGCGCCGGTCAAAGTAGCGCAGGTTCATCACCGTGTTGGCCGGGGCGTCGGCGTAGGTGTTCAGGGTGCGGTGCTCGCTCAGGTTTTCGTGGTAGGTAAAGTCGAGGTAGGAAGCATTCAGCGACAGCCAATCGGTGAATTGGTGGTTGAGCGAGGCGTTGAGGTAGTAGGAGTTGGTGCGGAAATAGTCGCTGGGCTGGCTAAGGGTAAACGAGCGGGGCAGGGCGTACAAATCACCACCCGAATGGGCAGGCCGCGGTCCAGAAACCCATCCACGTGGGTGTACACCAGCTCGGCGTTGAGGGTAGTTTTGTCGGTGGGCAGGAAGGTGACGGTGGGCGCTACCATCACGGAGCGGGTATCGTTCACGTCGCGGAAGGTGTTCGACTTCTCGAAGCCCGCATTCAAGCGGTAGAGCACGTTTTTGCGCTCATTCAGCGGGCCCGTGAAGTCGGCCGTGGCGCGGGTGGTGTTGAAGCTGCCGCTGGAAAAGCTCACCGCTTTGCGGGCCACATCGAGGGGCTTTTTGGTCACCATGTTCACGGTGCCGCCGGGGTTGATGTCGCCGTAAAGAGCCGCGCCGGGGCCTTTCAGCACCTCCACGCGCTCCAGGTTCACCGTCAGCGGGGCCTGGGTAAAGGAGTTGCCGTAGCTGAAGCCCGAACGCAGCCCGTTGAGCAAGCGGAAGCCGCTCTCGTAGCCGTTGCGGAAGCCCCGGATGGTCAAGTCGTCGTAGTGCGAATACTGCGTGACGCCGGCTATGTTTTTCACCACGTCGGGCAGGCGCAGGGCCTGGCGGTCCTCCATCAGCTCCTTGGTTACCGTGGATATCGACTGCGGCACGTCCTTCAGCGCCGTAGCCGTTTTGGTGCCCACAAAGCTGTAGTCGCTCTTATAGGTGGTTTCCTTACGGCCCAATACTTCCACTTCTTGCAGGGCATTGGTGCTGGGGCGCAGGGTAAAATCGACCACCAGGGCGGGTGTTTCGGCGCTAAGAATAACCGTGCGCTGCGCTTCCTGGTAGCCCAAACTGCGCGTGACAAGCGTGTATTCGGCCAACGGCAGCTGATCCAGGGAAAAGTGTCCTTCGGCGTCGGAGAGGGCCGAAAACCGGCCGGATTTTTCCACTACCGTAATGCCGTCGAGGGCTTGGCCCGTGGGGCTGATGAGGTGGCCGCTGATACGGCCGGTTACTTGGCCAAAGGTTAGGTAGGGAAGAAAAAGTAGCAGAAACAGGAAAATACGTGGCATAGGAAAAGGCCGCACGGACCCGTGAGCTGAAAGGTCAGCTCCTGATAATGAACCAGAAAAACGAAGGAAGAAGGGGTAGGGCCCAAAACAGACCTACCGCGCCGGGCTGCCCGCTGTAAAGCAGCAGGATACCACTGGCCTGCTTGCAGGCCGCCAGAAAAAGGGCGTAGGCCACTACGGACGCGGAAGTATCAGCGCAGCCGGCTAGACCCGGCAGGTTGCCCGGCCCCAAGGAGTAGCAAAAGCCCGTAAAGAATTAGGCGCGGGCCGGCGGGCCGCGTAGAGAAGCCCCATCCAGCAGGTGGGAGGCCCGGCACACCGGGGCCTGGGGCCGGTACAGTGCATAGGCCAGCAGGCGCACGGGTTCCGGCAGCTTAATGGGCACCGCCGGCTGGAAAGGGGCATTGTACAACTGCTCCGCAAAGCAGTGCTGGTGCTTGGCCGAAAGCAGGGCCTTGTGCTTGCCCAACGTAACCGTACTGCTGGTCAGGGGCACATGCTCGGTGTGCTGGTGGAAGTGCAGGCGCAGGACAGCGGCCTCGGGTGCTAACACCCGAAGTAGCAGGCTCAATAGCCACCACGCTATGATTCTACGCCCTGTACGCACTACCCTTGTTTCCACATAATGGGATGCAAGGTAGAATAAAAATTACATATGCATCAATGATGCATTTAATAAAGACAAGTTAAAATGCGGCTTACTGAAGCAGTGCCCTAGCCCCCACCCTTCTACTGCACGGCAACCCGACAAACGCAGCAGGTCCGTGCTTACAGTCCGTAGGTTACCTGCAGGTAGTAGAGGCCGCCCACGCTGGGGCCGCCGAGGTAGCTCACGTAGTACTGGTTGAGCAGGTTGCTGGCGCCTAGTTTGAAGCGCAGGTTAGGGGTCGGCACCGTGTAGCTAACCTGGGCATCGAGGGTGCTGTAGGCGGGCACGTAACCCGTTACCAGGAAGGTTTGGGAGTAGTAGCGGGTTTGCCAGCGGTAGTTAAGCCCGAAGCCAAAGCGCTTATAAACATCTTCATTGCCCAGGCTGAGGTTGTAGGCCCAGCGTGGAGTGTTGAAGCCGTCTTCCAGCCCGTCGGCCGATTCGGTGCGGTCGAGGCGGGTGTAGGTGACGTTGGCCCCGGCCAGGTAGCCGCCGGCTACGTCGTAGCGCAGGCCCAGGGAGCCGCCGTAGTTGTAGACTTGGCTTTGGGAGTTGGTCCAGAGGCGGTACCGGGCCTGACCGGCGCGGGCACTCAGGGCGGTGGCAATGGTACTGAGGTCGGTGCCGGTGGGTAGGAGCTGGCCGGCCGCGTTAACGGGCACGTAGGCTTCTACCTGGGCAATAAAGTCGCGGTAGGTGTTGTAGTAGAAATCCACGTCGGCCAGCAGGCGCCCGCCGGGTAGCAGGGCCGCCTTGTAGCCCAGCTCCAGGGACTTGATGTGCTCAGGTTTCAGGTAGGTGTAGGGGTTCTTTACCAAGGTGCCCTGGTTTTTGGCAACAGCCTGGCTGCGGGTGAGGCCGCCGGTGTTCACGTCGCGCGTGATGGCCGCGCTGAACGCATCGATGGAGCTGCGCAGGTAGCTATTCTCAAACACCCCGTCCGACATCACCCTTAGCCCCCCAATGCGCTTTACCTGCCCGCTGTTCACGTTGGAAAAGCCCTCGAACAAGCTCGGGAAACGGTAGCCGCTCTGGTAACTTACCCGGAAGTTATGGCGCTGGGTGGGCGAGTACACGGCCGTCAGGCGCGGGTTGAAACGGGTAGTGAAGTAGTCGTTTTTGTCGGCGCGTAGGGTAGCCGTGAGGCGGAGTTTCTCCTGGAACACCCGCGCCCCGGCCTGCACGAAGCCGCCGGTTTTGCCGTACGTGAGCGTGCTGTACGGGTCCTCCCCGCGTTCGGGGTTGATGAAGTAGTTGCCGTCGGGCTGAATAAAATAGGTGCGGTGGTCGAGGCCCACCAACACGTCGGCCCAGGCCGGCAGAAGCTTGCCATTCCGCCGCAACGCCTCGCCTACGTTCACTTGCCCTTCGGCGTGGAGCAGGTCGGCTTGCACGCGCAGGGCCGCGCCCTGGTCCCAGTTGTTAATGTCGGCTAGCTCCTGCAGGCGCTGCTGAAACGCGGGCGTACCGGGCTGCAGGCGGCCGGCATCGGCGGCGGTGCGGGCCGCGGCATGGGCCTGGGCTACCGTCTGGCCGGCCTGGGTGGCGGCGTTCCAGGCGGCGGTGTAGTCCTGGTTCCAGCGGGCATCGGGCTTAAAGCTACGGTCCAGGTTTTCGGCCATGGAGCGCAGGTTATAGCTCCGACCAGTGTTTTCCTGGGTGATGTAGGCGCGGGCCTGCACTACGGGCGTGGTCAATTGCAGGGCGTGCTGCTGGAGGTGGTAGTTGGTGAGCTGAAACCGGTTGCTGCGCTGGTACACGTTATCGAAGTTGCTACCCCGGTAGGTATAGGCTAGCTCGGCCGTGGGCGTCAGCTTGTAGTGCAGCGCGGCGTCGTAGCGCACGGTTTGCAGGCGGTAGTCTACCACGTCCTGCTCCTGGTAGCCGGTGCGGGCCACCTGGTAGGTTTTGCCGCCCAGCGTGAGGTTCGAGCGGTTGGAGGATTCGTTGCCGTAGCTGCTTACCGGGTCACGGGCGGGATTATCGGGGCCAAACAGGCCGGTGGTGGCGTTGCCATTGGGGTTGATGTCGGTCTGATCCGTAGCCATCCAGTCGTAGCCGCGCAGGTAGGTACCATTTACTTTGAAGGCCAACTTGGGGCTCAGGGCCTTGGCGTAGCGCACGCTGGTTTCGGCAAAGGCGTGGGCCCCGGTGTGTGGGTCGCTGATGTGGTTCACGCCTACCTTCTGCTGCAGGCTCAGCCCTTCGCTCCGAAACGGATTCCTCGTGCTGAAATTTGCCAACCCGTTAATGGCGTTCAGCCCGTAAAGCGCGGCAGCCGTGCCCGGCACAATTTCTACCGCCTGAATATCCAGGTCGCTCGGCCCCAGCACGTTGCCAATGGGCCCGCCGATGTGGGGCGCCTGGTTGTCGATGCCATCCACGAGCTGCACGAAGCGCACGTTGGTGGTATTGCTGAAGCCCCGGGCATTTATCACCTTGAAGCCCAGGCTCGGCGTAATTACCTGCACGCCCTTTACGTGCTCAATGGCCTCGAAAAACGACGGAGCCGGCGTGAGCCGCAGCTGCCGCGCCGTGAGCTTCTCCACCGTCACCGGCGACTGTAAGATGCTCTCCTCCACCTTCGAAGCGGCCACCACTACCTCCCCCAGCCGCGTGGTATCCGCCAGCCCCGACTGCCGGAGCGGCCGCGGATTCTGCTGAGCCATACTCACGAGCGGCAAGCTGCCAAGCAGCAGTAACGGGAACTTCGCAGAATGCAGGAAAGGGAGCGTAGCGTTGGACATGCGTTATATTTTGCCAAACATAACGCTAGAAATCGGAAATGGTTAGAGGTGCCAAAAGAATCTTGGCAACAAGAAAAGACCGTCATGCGGAGCGAAGCGGATCGTAGTCGAAGCCTCTCTACCGCTCCGCCCACACTGAGCTAGTCAGCGGTAGAGAGGCTTCGGCTGCGCGGACGCCAGATCAAGCAGGACAAATGCTTTGGCACTAGCAGCACGCGAGATGCTTCGGCTGCGCCTCTGCATGACGTTCTATGGGCAGTACCTTCTTACAATAGTAACCGCTTTTCTTCCGCTGCCAGAAACTCCTGGAACCTATCCTGCAGGGCCCGGAACTCCTGGATGAGCTGCTGGCCTTCGGGGGTGACTTCGGCGCCGCCGCCGCGCTTGCCGCCGGCTTGGGTATGTACCAAAGGGGTAGTACTCTGGGCGTTGAGGGAGGAAACTAAGTCCCAGGCCCGCTTGTACGACATGCCCATTTGCTGGGCCGCCTTCGAGATAGAGCCGTGCTCCTGAATGAGGGTAAGCAGCTCCAGCCTACCAATTCCCATGAACCGGTCGTCGGGGTTTCTACCCAAAGGCGGCCGTTGAGGCGGAACGTTAGGTCGTTACGGAGCAGGTTTTTCATGCTGTAAAGATGCGCGGGCGCAGAGTTTGAAATTGCAGCCGCAACAAGAAAATAACAGCCTAACTGAGGCGCACAGCTTAGTGCAGTAGCATCTAAATCAGAAAAAACATAACCTCATCTGCAACCTACAGGCCGTTTTTTGCGCATAGGGTAGCAAGCAGTCAGACTGGCTGTTGCTATCCGTTTACCTCTTAACGCAATTCAACTGCATGGAACCTACTAAATCTGCCACTCCTACCAACGAGGCGGCCGGCTCGTCCGCAGCTGATCAGCCCCAGAACGCGCAACAAAACGCTGGCACCCAGCAAAAGTCAGGAGCTGAATCTACTAGCAATGCCTCCAATCAGCAGCAATCTGGCGGAGCCAAGAACTGGATGGAACAAGCTGGCTTGCAAAAAATTGTTGACCAACTGCCTCAGGGCGTCCGTGAGTTTCTGCCCAATTCCTGGGAGCAAATCACCAAACTGACCACCACCCAAAAAGTAGCCGGTGCGGTAGCGCTGGCTGGCCTGAGCTACCTGGCCGTGCGCTCCGGCAAGTCGTCGGACAAGCCTTCTGGCAAATCGGGCAACAAGTATGGCAGCAAATACGCTGGCAGCACCGAGTCGCAGCGGCCTAACCAGAACTACCGTTCCGGTAGCCGGGTGCATCCTTCCGACTATTCTACTTCTTCCCACGTCGACGAAAGCCGCCGCATGGATAAGGGCCCGAACCGTAACACCGGAGCTAGCTTCGACCGGCAAAATGAAAACCGGGTTGGCAGCTACAACTCTGATGGCTCTACCTATTCCTCCGGCTCCGACTACAACGACCACTCCGCCTCCAGCGGCCGGAGCACAGGTTACCGCGGCACGTCCGGCAGCAGCTCCGATTTCGGGAGCGGGGTCTAGCCGCTTCCGGCGGTACTAGCCCAACCAGTTACTTGATTCCCTAAAAAGGGCCGCGGAAATAGTTTCCGCGGCCCTTTTTGCTTCTGCTGTTGGGCATTTCTAGCTGGTGCGGGTGGCTACACGTTTAGCTATTGTGCTGAACGTGGAGTGAGCGGGTAGGCTCATTACGTCGGCTAGTTAGCTTACCGTCGCTAGGGCAAGGTCACGGATGCTTAGCTCAACTCCTTCTTGTAGTTCCTCCACAGTGGGCGGCTTGGGTAGGCAACGATAGTTCAGCAACTGCGAGGGTAGCACCTGTGGCTCCCCACCGGGCCGGTAGTCCTGGAGTACCAGCACCGGAATCAGGCTTGCGTACTGCTGCTGAATCAGCCGGACTGTTTCCAGACCGCCCGGAGTTCCTTTCAGGCTTGCGCTAACAAGGATAAGGTCTGGCCGCTGCCGGGCAGCCGCTCGCACGGCTTCTTGGCTCGTTGACGCCACTACCACATGCTGGAAGCCCCAGGCTGCGAGTTGCCAGCTCAGTCCGTACTGAAAAATACAGGCGTCTTCTATCAGGAGTACGTGAAAGGGAAGCATAACCAGAGCTGAAAGCAATAACGCCAGGCCAAAAGTCGCCTTTATACTATATTCCTATATCAGCGTAAACACGGATTTACAGGGTACTTTTCACGTAATTATTGCGCCTGATGTAGCCTAACATTACGTAGCGCCGTGGCACTGCGCCGAGGGTACCAACGAAAAGCGCCAGCCGGAAACCAGCTGGCGCTTGCAGAAAGAGGAGTTAAAAGGGCGGCGGCCCATCATCGAAGGTGCTGCGCGGGAAGGGCTGCGCGGGCGGTGGCCCATCGTTGTTGATGCGGGAGCCCAGTCTGATGGTGTTCGGGGCAAAGCCGGTTTGGTCGTCGTCGAAGGTGCTGCTGGGGAAGGCCCCGGGGTTAAAGCCCGCATCGCCAAAGCCGCCGGCCCCGTCCAGGTCAGCAAACTTGGTGAAGCGGCCAATGAACTTCAGCTGCACGGTTTCCAAGGAGCCGTTTCGGTGCTTGGCAATGATTACCTCACCAGTGCCCTGGGTAGGGTTGCCCATTTCATCCTCCGTAATCTTATAGTACTCAGGTCGGTATAGGAAGATTACCATGTCGGCGTCCTGCTCAATAGAACCTGATTCACGCAGGTCACTAAGCTGGGGCTTCTTGTCGCCGCCGCGGGTTTCCACGGAGCGGGAAAGCTGGGAAAGGGCCAACACCGGCACGTTCAGTTCCTTGGCAATGCCCTTGAGCGCCCGCGAAATCGAGGCAATTTCCTGTTCGCGGTTGCCCCCACCCTTGCCATCCGTGTTACCCGTCATCAGCTGCAGGTAGTCGATGATGATCATCTGGATGTCGTGGTGGGCCTTGAGGCGGCGGCACTTGGTGCGCAGCTCCCGGATGCTCAGGCCCGGCGTATCGTCAATGTAAATCGGGGCCGAGGATAGGGCCGAAATCTTGTGGTTCAGCTGGGCCCACTCGTAGTCGGCCAGGTTGCCCTTCTTAATCTTTTCCGAGTCCAGTTCCGCTTCCGCCGAAATCAAACGGTTCACGAGCTGCAACGAGGACATTTCCAGCGAGAAGATAGCCACTGGCTTCTTGAACTCCACCGCCGCATTGCGCATGGCTGACACCACGAAGGCCGTATTGTGGGTCACGGTCATGTCTTGAAGCAGGAACAGGCGGTTACCGTCAATGCTAAACCCGTAGTAATCATCCTCCCCGTCCGCCTCCACCGAAATGCCGGTCATGCGCCAATCAACCTTGCTGGCCCACGGCTGGGCCTGCTTGCGCGCCACCCGCACCGGCACCCGGTTGATGTCGCCGTAGATGCGCACGCGGTACACTTCACTCTCGTAGCCACGGGCACTGATAGCGGCCCGCTTCTTTTTTAGCGACGTACGGAAGCCCAGCGAATCAGCTAAAAACTTAATTTGGCGGGCCAGTCGGTGGTTTTTTTGTGTGATTTCGTAGCCGTTGGACACTGGGTCCAGGTGCCCATCGGAATCAATCAGGCCGGCCAGCAGGCGCAGGCGGCTTTCGGTGCTGTTGCTGAGGTAGGCTTGTGGAATGTGCTTGTCGCCGAGAACACCCAGCTGACGCAACTCGTCTTGCAAGGAATACTGCGCCAGACTACCTCCCTGCCGGCCGCGGGTGATGCCGTAGCTGTTGCAACGGTTTTCTACTACCCCTACTGTCACTTGCATGTCCAGCTCGGCGGCGTACTCATGCAGGTACTCAATGATTTCCGCATCCTGACCCGTAATGCGGCAGTTGTGTGAGGAGCCGTCGCCGAGCCATAGCCCTAGGAAATACGGGTCAACCGGCACGGGCTGGGCGGCAAACTCCACGGCTACTTTATAGCCTTTATAATTAGAGCGAAACTTCTCGGATTTTGTCAGCCACTCTTTTACCGTGATGTTGAGCACGTCGCCGTGGCGGTGCGGTCCTTCGGTGCGGCTCCGCTTCAGGGACAGAATATGGCTTTCGTTGACGCGGTAGTTTTCGCCTTTGTTCTGGCGCACCCAGTACATCTGCTCCCGGCCGCGGGCAATGCTCAGCACCCGGCGCGGAGTCGAATCGTCGCCCATCAGCAACTCGCCAGCCCGCACGTCTTCCACATTGCGCAGCGTGCCATCAAACATCAGCACCTTGGTGCCTTTGCCGAGGCACTTGCCCATGCCAGGCCGCGCCGCAATAATCACTAAGTCAGAGGGTTGCCAGCCGCTGGTTACCCGGTCCAGAGCCGAGAAGCCCGAGGGCACGCCGGTCAGGCCATCCTTTTGGTCCTTCTTCTCCTCCAGCTCCTTAATGGCCTTGCCCATCAGGCTGCGCATGTCGTCGAAGTTCTTCCGAATGTTCGATTCGGACACTTCAAACAAGGACTGTTCGGTGCTGTCGAGCAGGTTGAAAACGTCGGTCGTGTCCTCGAAGGCGTCGCGCTGAATGTCGCTGGCAATGCGAATTAGCTCGCGCTTAATGGCGTTTTCGGTGATGATGCGGGCGTGGTACTCAATGTTGGCCGCCGAGTTGACCTTGAACGTTAGGTTGGCCACGTAGTGCGCCCCCCGGCCGCTTCCAGCTCCCCCATTTCCCGCAGCTCGTGCGTGACAGTCAGAATATCAATGGGTTCCGATTTGTCGAACAGGTTCAGAATGCCCTTGAAGATGCGCTGATGCCCATCTTTGTAGAAGCTCTGGGGCTTGAGAATATCAATTACGGTGGTGAGGGCATCCTTCTCCAACATCAGGGCCCCAAGTACGGCGGCTTCCAGCTCCAGGGCCTGGGCGGCAGCTTGCCGGCCGGCCCTCCCATGGGTACCGCGGCGGGGCGGCTGCTCCAGGCGGCTTTGGCCCGCGAGGCCGATAGTTTCAGGCGGTCATCCATCCGGTCGTTCATCACTAGGTAAGCACTACAAGGTAAGCAGGTTGGGCGGTTTGTAGCTGAGCACCGGGATATTTCCTCCCACTCACCGCCCATTTTTGCAAAGGGGTACAAAGCTAACGGCTGAGTCCTACAATCTGGAAGGGGTGGGAAAGGTTTCTTTTTGTTGTGTGGTGGCAGGCGACAGATGACCAGGGGTAGGAGATAGGGTGTGGTGACAAAAGCAGTTTACCTACTATACCTGTCACTTGTCACGATTCACCCCGTCACCCATCACTTCACCCGAAACCTTACCTTTGCCGCCTGCTTACCTATATATTGAATGACTGCTACTCCTTCTTCGCTCCAACGTCTGCACCTGATTGCCGTCGGGGGCAGTATTATGCATAATCTGGCCCTGGCCTTGCACCAGCGCGGGGCCCAGGTAACGGGCTCCGACGATGAAATTTTTGAGCCTGCTAAAAGTCGCCTGGCCACGGCTGGACTGCTACCGGTGACGGAAGGGTGGTTTCCGGAAAAGATAACCCAAGACCTCGACGCCGTGATTGTGGGCATGCACGCCCGCCCGGATAACCCGGAGCTGCTGCGGGCCCAGGAACTGGGGCTCCGGGTGTACTCATTCCCAGAGTTTATTTATGAAGCTTCCCGCAACAAGCAGCGGGTTGTGATTGGGGGCTCCCACGGCAAAACCAGCATTACCTCCCTGATTCTGCACGTGTTGCGCTACCACCAGCGGCAGTTCGACTACGCCGTAGGCGCTCAGTTGGAGGGTTTTGAGCTGATGGTGCAGCTCACCGACGACGCACCCATTATCATCATTGAGGGCGACGAGTACCTTTCCTCCCCATCGACCGGCGGCCTAAATTCCACCTGTATCAGCACCACATTGGCGTGATTTCCGGCATCAGCTGGGACCATATCAACGTGTTTCCGACCGAGGAAATTTACCGCGAGCAGTTCAAGATTTTCGCCGAGATGACGCCCAAAGCGGGCATACTCATCTACGACCAAGACGACGAGCAGGTCCAGCTCGTGACCGTGCCCAGCAACCCCGATGTTACCTACATCGGCTACGGCCCGCATGAGCACGTGATCCGCGAGGGCAAGACCTTCCTCATCACAAAAAAGGACGATGAGGTGCCCGTGAAGGTGTTCGGGGAGCACAACCTGCGCAACATTTCGGCCGCCAAGGAAGTGTGCAAGCAACTGGGCATCAAGGGCAAGGACTTCTACGAGGCTCTGGGCTCCTTCAAGGGCGCGGCCCGCCGCCTGGAACTCGTGCGCGAAGGCGAGGACTCGGTGGTGTACAAGGACTTCGCCCACGCGCCCAGCAAACTGAAAGCCACGGCCACGGCCTTCAAGAAACAGTACCCGAAGCGCAAGCTGGTGGCCTGCCTGGAGCTGCACACGTTTAGTTCGCTTAACCCGGCCTTCCTGCCCCAGTACGCCCACACCTTCGACACGCCCGACGTGGCCGTGGTGTATTTTAACCCCCACGTGCTGGAGCACAAGCGCCTGCCGCCCCTCCCCCCGAAGCCGTGCAGCAAGCCTTTCAGCGCCCCGACCTGCACGTGTTTACCGACAGCCGACAGCTAGCCGAGTTCTTGCACGCCCAGAACTGGCAGAACGCAAACCTGTTGATGATGACCTCGGGCACGTTTGACGGGCTAGACCTGACCCAACTGGCCACCGAAGTGACAAAGTAGCACCAGGCAACGGGTGCCCGCTCATCTCCCTTGTGGGGCGGACCAGGCACCCGTTACCGCTGTCGAAATCAAGACATGCAACACACTATTTTGCTTCTGCATGGGGCCTTGGCTTCAGAAGCGCAGCTGAAATTCTTAACCCGGGAGCTGCCGCCTTTCTACGCGGTGCACTCCTTTTCCTTTACCGGGCACGCCGGCCGCCCCCTGGCGGCGGCCGACTTCACGATGAAGTGCTTTGCCCAGGAAGTAACAGAATTTATCCAGCGCCAAAGCTTGCCGCCGGTACACGTATTTGGCTACAGCATGGGTGGCTACGCGGCCCTGAGCGCCGCCGTAACCGCGCCCGAACTGTTTCGGAGCATCACTACCCTGGGCACCAAGTTCGACTGGTCGCCGGCCACGGCCCTGGGGAAATGCGCCGGCTCGATGCCGAGGCCATGCGCGAAAAGGCACCGCAAGTTGTGGAGCAGCTTACGCGCCTGCACGCCCCTACCCCCTGCCCGAGTTACTAACCGCCACCAGCGCCATGCTGCGTAACCTCGGGGAAGCACCTCTGCTGACCCCGCCAAGCTCTCTGAGTTGGAGGTGCCGGTGCAGGTACTGGTGGGGGAGTTGGACAAAACGGCCGGCGTAGATGCCTCCCGCCACTTCGCCGACCACATGCCTCGCGCTACCTTCGAAATCATCATGAACACGCCCCACGCCCTGGAAAAGGTAAACCCCGACTTACTGGTTAACCGCATTGCCCGCTTCGTGGAAACGGTACAGGAAGGTATGATTTGATAAGTAGCACTACGGCTCACGCACGAAAAAGCCCGCCAGTTGGCGGGCTTTTCTCTTATTCAGCTTGCTTGTCCTGGTCGTCGGGCGGGGTGCTGGGGCGCGGGTTTCGGTTTGCGCCGGTCGGTAGTAACCAGCAGGGCCAGGGCCGTAAGGGAGAGGCGCAGAATCCATTTCCGACTGAGCATGGCTAACGACGCTGAAAAAAGCCGTTGGTTTCTTCCACGCGCAGGTCGCAGCGGCTGCCGCCGGTGTTTTCCTCGCAGGTGGTGCCCACAATTTCGTTTTTCTCGAAGTTGAAAAAGCAAAACGTGCAGCCTACCCCCGTGATGATGTAGCGGGCCGCATTGGAGCTTAGGTACAGGCTGTTATCAGAAGAAGTTTGCAGGGGCAGGGCCATGGCCCGAAACATGCCGTTGCGCAAGCCCATGCCTACCAGGTAGTAGACAGCCTTGTCCTTGGCCGTTTCCTGCACTTTGCGAATAACCGTTTTGTCGATGGCCGTGCCGTCGCCGAACTGCCGGGTGAAGGCCGCAGAAAGCTGCTCCCGAGGCACGATGTAACGGATTTTTCCTTCCGCTACTTCCGCCACCTGCTTGCTGCTGGCTTCCAGCTTCCGACGGTTCACGGCATCGGGGTCGGTGGAGGGCGAGCTTACTTCGGGAAAGCCCCGCTTGGTGGTTTCGCAGGCGCTCAGCCCGCCTACCAGCAGTGCTCCTCCCGCCAAGCCGGAAAATAATAAACGCAGAAAACGATTCATTCGAGCTAGATAAACGGGCCGTGCTTAACGGCCTTTATAGTACGTGCGAGCCTCGGGCAGCTGCTTCTGGATGTCCGCGATGCGCGTGCCGTTTGAGGGGTGAGTGGAAAGGAATTCGGGTGGGGAAGCGCTGTTTTCCCGGGCGTCCATGCGCTGCCAGAACGCCACGGCACCGTCGGGGTTGTAACCAGCCATGGCCATAAAGATAAGCCCCAAGTGGTCAGCTTCCGACTCCTGGCTGCGCCCATGCTTGAGCATGCCCAGCGAGGAGCCTACGCCCACGGCCTGCAGGAACACATTCTGGGTAACCGTGGGACTCTGGCCTACAGCCGCTGACAAGACCCCACCCAGCCCCTGGGCGGCCATCTGCTGGCTCATTCGCTCGGAGCTATGGCGGGCTACGGCGTGGGCAATTTCATGGCCCATTACCACGGCCAGGCCGGTTTCATCCTGAGTAATGGGCAGAATACCGGTGTACACTGCCACCTTGCCCCGGGCATGCACCAGGCGTTTTCCTGCTTATCATTCAGCAAGTTAAACTCCCAGGCGTAGCCTTCCAGTTGGGCCTGGGCATTCTGCTGGCGGAAGTACATTTCCACGGCCTGCTGAATGCGCTGGCCCACTCGCTTCACCATGGCCGCCTCGTTGCCGCTGTTTACTACCTGGCTGGAAGCCAATACCTTCTGGTATTCCGTGGCGGCCATGGTATTCATTTCGGTGTCGGAAACGAGGCTGAGCTGCCGGCGGCCGGTGATGGGTACGGTGGCGCAGGCACTAGCCAGAAACAGGCAGCTAGCCAAAGCAATTTGAGGGAGTTTCATGTGGTAAAGGTGCTGAAGACAGAGACAAGAGCGGGGCTACCGCTCCGCTTGGGTTTTGGGCGGGGGTAGCAGGCAGTAGATGGAATGCTATACGTGAGGCGGCGGTCAAAATGTTTGCAGCACCACCGACAGCCGGAGCGCAGGGACGAATTTTGCTTTTTCGGCGCCGCGAATTAAGGCTACTTTTGAGGACTTTGCCCTGAATGAACCCGGGTTAGCCAGGCTGCTTTGCTGCGCCACAGCACGCTTTTCTGCCCGCTCAGTTTCCTTCCGGCCCCTACCCCTACCTACTACGCAAGCCTTTCTACCCCATGAAAATCCTCTGCATCGGCCGTAACTACGCGGAACATATCGCTGAGCTTCAGAACGAAACACCCGACGCGCCCGTCATCTTCGCCAAGCCCGATACGGCCCTGCTCCAGCGCAACCAGCCGTTTTTCATGCCCGATTTTTCCCAGGACATCCACTACGAGATTGAGCTGGTGCTGCGCGTGTGCAAAAACGGCAAAAACATCGAGGAGAAATTTGCTCCTACCTACTTCGATGCCATTGGGCTGGGCATCGACTTCACGGCCCGCGACCTGCAAAGCAAACTCAAAAGCAAGGGCCTACCCTGGGAACTGGCCAAGGGCTTCGACGGCTCGGCCCCTATCTCGCAGGAATTCAAACCCGTAGCTGATTTCCCAGACCTCAAGAACATTGATTTCCGGCTGGAAGTAAATGGCGAGGTGCGCCAGCAGGGCAACTCCAGCCTCATGCTCCACGATTTCAATAAAATCATCAGCTACATCTCCCAGTTCATCACCTTGAAAATGGGCGACCTTATTTTTACGGGCACGCCCAGCGGCGTGGGTCCGGTAAAAATTGGGGACCAGCTGACCGGCTACCTGGCCGGCGAGAAGCTGCTGGACCTGGCTGTAAAGTAAGGTTTACCGCGTTTGCCTTGCCGAACTCGAGAGGCGCCCCGGATGGCTAGGCTAATCGTCAGTTTGCATCTCGTTGGCGCTGAGGTTGTGTGGCGTGGCCTGCCGAGCAACGTGGGGAATCTGGTTTTCGGCAAAGCAGGTAAGCCAAATTCTTCGCGCTGCTCGGCAGGGCCAGCAGTGGGCTGTTAAGCTCCCAATTGCTGTACTACCGAGGTGCGAATCGAAGGGTGATGTAGTTACCTGTCGCGTCTCAATAGCCCGTACTTGTGTAACCCTATTCGGTGGCTGTCCGTCCGGGGAAGGCACGATAATGGCTAGCACGTGCCCGGTCGCCGAGGGCGGCCACCCCTTTTCCGTTGCTGAATTCCTTTTCTGTTGAATGCCTGTTTTGTTGACTAACCGGTCGCGCCGCCTGCTGAGCGTGGCCCTTCCTTTTCTGCTGCTAGGGCTGCAGCCCGCTTCTTGTGGGGGCCAGGAGCCCGACTCAACGGAGAAACCCCAGGTTGCCCAGCCGTCTGCTACCCCCGCTGCCGTGCCTCCGGTTGCTCCCGGCTACTTCCTTTTCCCCATCAAGCCGGGCCAACAGAATTTCCTGGCTGCCAGCATGGGCGAGTTGCGGCCCAACCACTTCCACGGCGGCCTCGATATCAAGACCGATGGCCGGGTTGACTTGCCGGTATACGCCGCGGCCGAGGGCTACATCTCGCGCATGAAGCAGAGCAGCTTCGGCTACGGCAACGTGCTCTACATCACCCACCCCAACGGCCTGACGACGGTGTACGGCCACCTTAACCACTTTAAGGGGCCCGTGGCCGAAGAAATGCGCCGCCAGCAGTACCAGAAGCAAACCTACGAGCTGGAGCTGTTCTTTAAGCCCGAGCAGTTTCCGGTGAAGCGCGGCGAGGTAGTGGCGCTGTCGGGCAATACGGGCGGCTCAGCGGGCCCCCACCTGCACTGGGAGGTGCGCACGGCCGAAGGCGGGCAGCTGAACCCGCTGCAATGGGGCGGCTTCCAGGAAATCCAGGACCACGTAGCTCCTAGCCTGCAAGCTTTTGCGGTAGAGGCGTTAGGCATTGATGCGCGCGTGCAGGGCCGCTTTGGTAAAGCCGTCTTCGTGCCCAAGGCCCCGCCGTTGCCGGGCGGGGGGGCTACGTGTGGGCCGATACAATTCCCGCTTACGGCACGGTAGGCCTACTGGTGCAGGGCTTCGACCGATTCGACCAGGCCTGGAATAAGAATGGGTTTCAGAAGGTAGAAGTGCAGGTGAACGGCCAGCCCCTGTACAGTCACGTCGTCGATAATATTCCGTTTCCACTCGGCTCCCGGCAGGTTAATCAGCACATGGACTACGAGTGGCGCTCTACCCAGGGCCGGCAGCTGGAAAAGCTATTTGTGGATGATGGCAACGAGCTGAGCATCTACAAAACCGGGCCCAGCAAGGGCAAGCTGCGGGTAGAAGCCGGCAAGCTCTACAGCGTGGAAATCCGGATGAGTGATTCGTACGGCAACAGCACGCCCCTGCGCTTTGTGCTGCGCGGCACGGAGCCAGCCTACCGCAAAACCCGCTCGGCGGCCGTGAAAACGCCGGGCCTGCGCTACGATGTTAGCCGCAACCTGCTGGTGGCCGTTGCGGCCGACCCCGACACGGCCGCCGTGGGCGGCAACCTGACTCTGTTCAGGGGCAACCGCCGCCTCACCCTCAAACCCAGCTACACCGAGCAGAGCCAGAACGTGTACCTCTACGACCTGCGCGCCGGCCGCCCCGATTCCTTGCAGTTTGGCCGCATCACGAAGCGGTTTGAGCGCCAGGCGCAGATTCCGGCGGGGCAGGAATATGGCTTCTCCACGGCCAACCTCAGCCTGGGCTTTAGCCCCCACACGCTGTTCGACACGCTGTATGTGCAAACCAGCTATAAGGCGGGCCTCTGGACGGTGCAACAACCCCGCACTCCCCTGTTCGAAACCCTGGCCCTCACCCTGAAGCCCGAAACACCCGTAGCGGACCCGCGTCGCACCGCTATTTACGCCGTTACGGCCAAGGGCGGCAAGGCCTACGTGGGCGGCAAGTGGCAGGGCAACACCATCACGGCTCCCATCAAAACCTTCGGGCAGTTCCGACTATTTACGGATACCATTCCGCCTTCCGGCCGCCTGATTAGCCGAGGTGCGGCAGGGGTAGTGTTCAAGGTTGGCGACGACCTCTCGGGCCTGGCTAGCTACAAGCTGGAAGTCAACGGGCAGTTTCATCTGCTGCGTTTTGAGCACAAGAACTCCACCCTCTTCACGGAGCGCGACGATAAGCTGGGTCCTGCCCTGCGCGGTCCGGCTACCCTCTACCTCACCGACCAGGCTGGCAACGAAAAAGCCATTCACGTAACGCTATAAACTGGCTTGTCAGCCACTTAAAAGGGCGGCTTTCCTTAGCAGGAAAGCCGCCCTTTGTTTTGCTCGATTAAAACCCGCTTCTGTCATCCGGAGCCCAGCAAAGGACCTCATTACAGTAACACGATTGTCAGTTGCTACGACTCGTACAAGCGTGATAATGTCCTTCGCGGGGCTCCGGATGACAGTTCCTAAATAAACGTTAACCTGTTCTTTGTCATTCCGAGCGGGAGCGAGGAATCTGGGTTTCGATAGTGAGGCTAACTCAGGTTTCTCCCTTCGTTCGGAATGACAGGGGTGAGAAACGCAGGTGTGAGGGATGACAGTTAATCGACGGTTTGTTGGCGGACGAATTCTTCGCCCACTTTGTCGCCGGGCTGCACGTAGGGCTGGATGATGATGCGGGTGCCGCGCTGGTAGGTAAAGAGACGGTAGAGCCAGTTGGTCATGACAATCAGCTTGCTACGGAAGCCGATGAGGTAGTAAATGTGCACGAACAGCCAGGCTACCCAGGCAATAAAGCCTTTCAAACTCCTGTTGCCCGGTAAATCGGCCACGGCGCGGGCGCGACCCACAATGGCCAGGGAGCCTTTGTCGAAGTACTCAAACGCCTCCCAGGCTTGGTTGCGAAGCTGGCGCGTCAGGTTTTTGCCCAGCAGCCGGCCTTGCTGCAAGGCCGGCTGAGCCACCTGGGGGTGACCCTTCGGCCACTTTTCCGACTTCATCAGGGCAATGTCGCCGATGGCGAAAATATCCTCGAAGCCCAGCACTTGATTAAAGTGGTTGACCAGGTAACGGCCTCGCTCCAAGGATTCCGGAGGCAGCCCCTCCACGGTGGCGCCAGCTACCCCGGCGGCCCACACCAAGGTGTGGGTCTGAATTTGTTCCCCATCCTTGAACGTCACGGTTTCGCCGTCGTACGATGACACCAGCTTGTTGAGCTTGATGCTGACGCCCAGTTCTTCTAAGTACTTATGCGTGTTTTTGCTTGATTCGGGGGAGAGAGGCGGCAACACCCGGTCGAGGCCATCAACGAGGTAGATGTTCATCAGCCGGAAGTCGAGGCCAGGATAGTCGCGGGGCAGCACATGACGCCGCATTTCGGCCAGGGAGCCGGCCAGCTCCACGCCCGTGGGCCCGGCCCCGGCAATAACAATGTTGAGCAGGCTCTGGCGCTGAGCCGGGTCCTTGGTAATATTGGCCTGCTCGAAGCTTTGCAGCAGCTGGCTGCGCAGGTTCACGGCGTCGGTCAGGTTTTTAAGACCGAAGGAGTTGTGCTTGATTTGCTCGTTGCCAAAGTAGTTCGACTTGGTGCCGGTAGCAATAACCAGGTAGTCGTACCGCACGTCACCGATAAGGGTAGTAACGGTTTTGGCGGCGGGGTTGATGGCCGTGACCCGCACGAAGCGGAAGTGAAAATCGTTCCGGTCGTCGAAGAGCTTGCGAATGGGCTCGGCAATGGATTCGGGTTCCAGGCCGGCGGTAGCCACTTGGTAAAGCAGGGGCCAGAAGCCGTAGTAATGCTGCTTGCTGAGCATTACTACCTGAAACTGGTCGTCGGGCAGGTACTTGGTCAGGTTTACGGCCCCAAAACCACCACCAATTACCACCACGCGGGGCTTGGTCGTGTCCGGAATATTGAGCGAGAGTTGTTCCAGGTGCAGCATAAGCGGAAAGGAAGAATAGCTACCAACTATACGGTCGGGCGCACAAACTGGCTGCTACTGTCGACTCTGCCCCGGGTTTCGCCTGTCCATAACCATCTGGCCCAGGGTCCTATTTCCTATTTTAGAGGTAATATCCGGCCCCAACATCCCGGGACCGGGCCGCGCGGGCATCCCCCGTGCCAGCTGGCCCGTACTGGAGGCATCTTCCTACCTATTTCTTATTATGGCTAACCTGCTCAAACGCCGTCGTCCGGTGTTGTTTGCCGCCGCGGCCGCCGTGGTTACAACCGGCGTGGCCGCGTACACCTACGCCCGCCGCAAACTGCACGCCCCCCTACCCACCGTGCCGCACGTAGACCTGCACAAGTACATGGGCCTGTGGTACGAGGTGGCCCGCCTGCCCACCCGCTTCGAGAAAGGTTGCCAGCACGTTACGGCCGAGTATAAGCTGCAACCCGGTGGCAAAGTGCGCGTGCTCAACACCTGTCATAAGGAAGGTCTCAACGGCCCCGTAGAAACGGCCACCGCCACGGCCCGCGCCGTGGACAGCACCAACAGCAAGCTGAAAGTGCAGTTCTTCTGGCCCTTCGAGGGCGACTACTGGATTCTGGACCTGGACCTTTCCGATTACCGCTACGCCCTGGTAGGCGAGCCTGCCCGCAAGAGCCTGTGGCTACTAAGCCGCACCCCCCACCTGGAGCGCAGCATCCGCGACCGGCTGGTAGCCCACGCCCGGGACCTAGGCTTCCCCGTCGAAAACCTCCTGTTCACGCCCCAGCCGGTAGGTGAGTAGTGAGTTGGTGACATGGTGAGTTTTCTGTTCAAACCGCACCAGTTGCGCCTACAGAATGGCAAACTCACCATGTCACAACTCACTATTTCGTCACTCCTCTTACCTTCGCGCCATGGCACTACCTCAAGTGGGCGAACAGGCTCCGGCCTTTGAAGCGCCCGACCAAAACGGCACCATCCACCGCCTCCAGGACTACGCGGGCCGCAAAGTGGCTCTCTACTTCTACCCCAAGGACGACACTTCGGGCTGCACGGCCCAGGCCTGCAACCTGCGCGACAACTATCAGAGCCTGCTCGGGGCCGGCATTCAGGTGCTGGGCGTGAGCATCGATTCGGAAAAGTCGCACCAGAAGTTCGCCGCCAAGTACGAGCTACCGTTCCCGCTGTTGGTAGATGCCGACAAGAAGCTAGCGGAAGCGTATGGGGTGTGGCAGGAAAAATCGATGTACGGCCGCAAGTACATGGGCACCATGCGCTACACCTTCCTGATTGACGAGCAGGGCCGCATTGAAAAAGTCATTACCAAAGTCGATACCAAGAACCACGCGGCCCAGCTGCTGTAACAAACGTGGAAGCCTCGCCTGTTTCGGCGGGGCTTTTTTGTGGGCTACAGCGGTAATAATTCCTCTACTGGTTTTTCCTGTGAACCACCTCTCCGGTTGGCTGCCGTCAATCGTCAGGCTCCTGCCTCTCCGCCGAAGAGGGGCCGTGAGGTGGGGTGCCCCGCCCGAACAAAGCCCACGGCATACCACCTCTCCCCTTCGCCCAACTTCCTACCTTTGCTTTCCCATTAACTCCTAACTGAACTCATGGCTCAGGACACTTCATTTGCCGCATCTTCCGAAACCCACGCTCCCGATGCTACCACTTCCGTAGCCGAGCTCAAGCAAATTGCCTCGCAAGTGCGGCGCGACATCGTGCGCATGGTGCACGCCGTGAACTCCGGTCACCCCGGCGGCTCACTGGGCTGCACCGATCTGCTGGTGGCGCTTTACTTCAAAGTGATGAAGCACACGCCCGAGCCCTTCGACATGAACGGCGTTGGGCAGGACCTGTTTTTCCTTTCCAACGGTCATATTTCGCCGGTATTCTACTCGGTGCTGGCCCGCTCGGGCTACTTCCCCGTGGGCGAACTGGCTACCTTCCGTAAGCTGAACTCCCGGTTGCAGGGCCACCCTGCTACCCACGAGCACCTGCCCGGCGTACGCGTGGCTTCCGGCTCCCTGGGCCAGGGTCTGAGCGTAGCCATTGGGGCCGCCCAAGCTAAAAAACTCAACAACGACGACCGGAAGGTATTTGTGCTCATGGGCGACGGGGAACTGGAAGAAGGCCAGATTTGGGAAGCGGCCATGTACGCCCCCCACCACAAAGTCGACAACCTAATTGCCTTCGTGGACCGCAACGGTCAGCAGATTGACGGCCCCACCGACAAAATCGGCGGCCTCGGCGACCTGCGCGCCAAGTTCGAAGCCTTCAACTGGCGCGTGCTCGAAACTGACGGCAACGACCTCGAAAAACTGCTACCCACCATCGAAGAAGCTGTGCAGCTCAGTGGCCAGGGCCAGCCCATTATGGTGCTGATGGACACGCAGATGGGCTACGGGGTCGACTTCATGATGGGCTCACACAAGTGGCACGGCGTGGCCCCGAACGACGAGCAACTCGAGAAGGCCCTGCAGCAGTTAGCAGTGGAAAAGGCTGGCGACTACTAATATCTTACGCGTCTGTCCTGCTTGATCTGGCGGCCGTGGAGTCGAAGCATCTCTACCTCTGGCTAACTCCAATCATCCAACGAAGCGGTAGAGATGCTTCGACTGCGCCTCCGGCTCCGCTCAGCATGGCCGTTCTTTTACTCCTCGCCTGAAATGCGCTACTCGGTTTTGGTTGCGTGCTTGCTAATGAGCCTGCTGGCTCCCTGGCATAGCCGTGCCCAAAACGTAGCCCCTACTCAGCCCCGGACTACCCGTATCCTGTTCGTGCTCGACGCATCGGGTTCGATGCGGGCGCCCTGGGAAGGGCAGCAGCGCTGGGACGTGGCCAAGAACCTGCTCTCGAAGATGGTGGACTCGCTCAATGCCTACCCCAACCTGGAGCTAGCCTTGCGCGCCTACGGGCATCAGCACGAGAACAAGGAAAACAACTGCGAGGACTCGAAGCTAGAGGTGGCCTTCGCGCCCAAAAACGCGGGGGCCATTAAAGCGCGGCTGAAAACCATTGAGCCCAAAGGCAACACGCCCATTACGTACTCGCTTTTGCAGTCGGCCCAGGACTTTCCAGTTGACCGTACGGCGCGTAACGTATTGATTCTGATTACCGACGGCCTAGAATCCTGTAAGGGCGACCCGTGCGCCACGGCTGTAGCCCTGCAGCGCAAGCATGTGTTTCTGAAGCCGTTCGTGATTGGCATTGGGGCCGAGCGGGAGTTTGGGAAGCAACTGGAATGCCTGGGGCAGTACTACAACGCGGCCGATGTGAAGACCTTTCGCTCTATCCTAGGCGACGTAATAGCCCAAACTCTGGCCAAGACCACCGTAGCCATCAACCTGACGGATGAGGGCGGCCGGCCAGTAGAGTCGAATGTGAACATGACGTTCCTGAACAACGTCACGGAGCAGCCGGAGTACAACTACGTGCACTTCCGCGACGTCCAGGGCAAGCCCGATGTGCTCGACATCGACGCCCTGCAGAGCTACGATTTGGTCATTAACACGGTGCCGCCGGTGCGCCAGCAGAACCTGCCCATCCGTCCTGGCCGGGCCAATGTGCTGACCTACAAAACGCCCCAGGGCACGCTCTGGCTCCAGAACCCGAGCCTCTCGCCCAACCCCTATGGCACGGTGCAGGCCGTGGTACGGGCCCAAGGCAACCCAGCCACGGTAGTAGCCTTACCTTTCGGGAGCCGGCAAAAGCTGCTGGCCGGTACCTACGAGGTGGAGCTACTGACCCTACCCCGGCAGATTCGGCGCATCACGGTGAAGCAGGGCCAGGAAACGGCCGTGACCTACGAGGCGCCTGGCATCCTCAACATCGTTTCGGACCTGAAGGGCTACGGCAGCATCTACCGGCTGAACAACGACGAGTCGCAGACCTGGGTGTACAACCTGCCCGACGGGGGTAGCAGCAAGATTAACCTCCCGATGCAGCCGGGAGCGTACCGCTTGGTGTTTCGCACCAAAACCGCCACCGGCAGCAAGTTCACCGATGTCCGCAACTTCACCATCCGGCCGGGCCAAACCAGCTCGGTCAGCATTTTCGGGAGATGAGAAATACTGCACCAGTGAAGAAGATAAACGAGAACGGTCATGCAGAGCGCAGCGAAGCATCTCGCGTGCTGACGCCTGCAACGACGCCACGCGAGATGCTTCGCTGCGCTCTGCATGACGTTATGCCAGGGGCAGTTCAACACTTACGGAAAAAAGGCTACGCAACCTTACCCGACATCTACTCCCCGGTAGAGGTAGCAGCTCTGCTCGAAACCATCGAGGCAGCAGAAGCCACTTCATCCAACTTCCGGCGTAGCCAGGACGTGTTTGCCATTCGCAACCTGCTGGGCGAGATTCCGCAGCTACGGGAGCAACTCCTGACGCCCCGGCTGCGGGAAGTGCTGGCGGCGCTGTTCCCCGGTGCCACTCCGCATCTGACCAAGGCTATCTACTTCGACAAGCCCGCCGGCTCTAACTGGCTGGTGGCTTGGCACCAGGACGTGATGATTAGCGTGGACTGTCGGTTGGATTTGCCAGGCTACGGCCCTTGGAGCAGTAAAAGCGGCGAGGTAACGGTACTGCCGCCCCGCGAGATTTTGGAAAGCATTATCACCCTACGCCTCCACCTCGACGACTGCGACGA
Organism: Hymenobacter sp. 5516J-16; assembly: GCF_022919335.1. Taxonomy (NCBI): domain Bacteria; kingdom Pseudomonadati; phylum Bacteroidota; class Cytophagia; order Cytophagales; family Hymenobacteraceae; genus Hymenobacter; species Hymenobacter sp. 5516J-16. The sequence continues at coordinate 545,796 of NZ_CP095058.1, forward strand.
AACCAATGGCGCCTTGCGGGTAGTACCCGGCTCCCACCGGCACGGCATCATCCCCAATGAACAGCACCCAACCTACACGCCCCAGGCCGTTACCTGCCCCGTACCAGCCGGTGGCCTGATGCTGATGCAGCCCCTGACGCTTCACGCCTCGAACCGCAGCACTAGCCCCCACCCGCGCCGTGTGATTCATCTGGAATTCAGCACCGCTGAACTACCCGAAGGACTGCAGTGGCGGGAGCGACTGGAATTGCACCCCACTAAAGAACGTCATTCCGAGCCTGCGAGGAATCTCGCCTGCTGATGTTGAATCACTACCACAATGTCAACACGCGAGATGCTTCGGCTGCGCCTCTGCAGGACGTTTTTCTAAACCAAAAATAAGATCCTAAGTCCCTAAGACCCCACGTTCCTACCTTATGAAAGACTTTCCCTACACCGAATCCAAGGATACCCGCAGCGGCTTTGGCGCGGGCCTGCAAGAGCTGGGCAAAACTAACCCCAACGTGGTAGCGCTCTGCGCCGACCTCATCGGCTCGCTCAAAATGGACGCCTTCATCAAGGACAACCCCGACCGGTTCTTCCAGGTGGGCATTGCCGAAGCCAACATGATGGGCCTGGCCGCCGGCCTCACTATCGGGGGCAAAATTCCCTTCACGGGCACTTTCGCCAACTTCAGCACCGGCCGCGTCTACGACCAGATTCGGCAGAGCATTGCCTACTCGGGCAAGAACGTGAAGATCTGCGCTTCGCATGCGGGCCTGACGTTGGGCGAAGACGGGGCGACTCACCAGATTCTGGAGGACATCGGCATGATGAAGATGCTGCCCCACATGACCGTCATCAACCCCTGCGACTACAACCAGACCAAAGCCGCTACCATCGCCATTGCTGACTACGAAGGCCCGGTGTACCTGCGCTTTGGCCGCCCGGTAGTGCCCAACTTCACCCCGCCGACCAGCAGTTTGAGGTAGGCAAAGGCATTGTGCTCAACGAAGGCACCGACGTGAGCATTTTCGCAACCGGCCACTTGGTATGGAAGGCCATCCTGGCGGGTAAGCTCCTGGCCGAGAAAGGCATCAATGCCGAAATCATTAACATCCACACCATCAAGCCCCTTGACGCTGAGCTGGTGCTGCAATCGGCGCGCAAGACGCGCTGCGTGGTAACGGCTGAAGAGCACCAGATGAACGGCGGCCTCGGCGACTCCATCGCTCAGCTGCTCATCCGCGAGGAGCCCCTGCCCCTGGAAATGGTAGCCGTCAACGACTCCTTCGGCGAGTCGGGCACACCAGACCAGCTGATGGAGAAATACGGCCTCAACGAGCAGGCCATTGTGGCCGCCGTGGAGAAAGTAATGGCCCGCCGGAAGTAAGCTTCCAGCCCCAGCTAAAAAACCCCGCCCCGGTTGCTCTGGTAGCAGCCGGGGCGGTGGTGTGTTCAGCAGGTTTCGTTTGTCATTCCGAGCCCAAGCGAAGAATCTGGGTTGTCTTCCAGAGGCTGACCCAGATTCCTCGCTCGGGCTCGGAATGACAGGAAGCGTTTGTGACCTTTCATTTCGACGCAGGGACATGGATAGCAAGAAAAAAGCCCGTCGTGCAGAGCGCAGCGAAGCGTCTCGCGTGCTGATGTTGCTATGCTAACTCAACGATTCGAGCGAGATGCTTCGCTACGCTCTGCAGGACGAGCTTTACAGTGTTCACGCGCCTTAAAATACCTGCCCGATACCAAAGAACAGCAGCTGGTCTTCTTCGGAGCGGCCGTAGTCCAGGAACACGATGGTGGACAGGTTCCAGGCGACGCGGGCGCCCATGCCGTAGGAGGTTTTGATGTCGCGGAAGCTCAGGTCCTGCCAGCGGTTGCGCACGGTGCCGGCATCAAAGAAGGGCGCCACGCCCAGCCCGAAGTTCTGCTTGCCCAGCTTCACATCGGCCAGGCGCACGCGCAGCTCGGCGTTGGTAAAGGCCACCGTGCGGGCCAGAAAGCGGTTTTGGCGGTACCCGCGCAAGGACTGTCGCCCGCCCAAAGCGTTGATGCTACCGTCGGGGCTCCACTGGTCCTGGAACTCAAAAAACGGCGCTTTGCGGCCGAAAATAGTGCCCGCCGCCGCCCGGCCCGCCAGCACGGTACGTTTGCCAAAGGGTAGCTTCTGGTAGGCTCGCCCTTGCAGGAACACCTTGTTGAAGTTGAACTGCGAGCCAATAATCTTATTTGAAAACTCGTTGGCTGCTTCAAAATACCGGCCTCTCGTAGGATCGGGGTCAAAGTCGCGGGTGTCGTAAATAAGGGCGGTTTGCACCAAGGACACCCACCCTCCGTTGAGGCCGAAAATTCGCCCCTGCTCGAAGTCCCGCTCTAGCAGCGACTTGCCGTTGGGCGCCTTCTCGGCGTCGCCAGTGGCCGGATTGGTGGCTTCGGTGCGCGTGCCGGTAAAGGTTTTGTACTGCAGATTCTGCAACTCGTAGCCGCCCATTACCCGCCACCGGCCTTTGCCCAGGGCGTAGTCGGCTTTGAGGTTGAGCATAAACTCGGTTTCGCGGAAGCGGTTCGACAGCGCGTCGCTGACGAAGGAGGCCTCCCCGGCCTGGCCGGGCCGCAGTTGCTTGCGGGCCGCGTTGTAGGCAGCGTAGGTAGCAAATGTTCTGGCCGGGTCTGAGGGTAGCCGCAGCTGGCCCAGCGTGGCTTCATCAAGGCCGAAATACAGGTTGGCGGGGTTTTGCTGGGCCTTGAAATCGACCCGAAACCGCCAGCGCGAGCCCCGGTAGTAGGGCACATCAGCCGACAAAGACAGCTCGCGGGCGTTGGTGGTGTAGTAGGCTACGTTGGCCTTGAGGTGAGCCAGGTAGGGCGTGTAGGCGAACAGGGGATTGTCGCGGGTGCCGTTCCAGTACACATTGGATTTGATGCCCACCCCGAAGCCCGTCACGGGGTCCGAGGAGAGGTCGGGCAGGCCGGTAACGAACCTACCCTCCCGCTTCTTGGCCAAGTCGGCGTCCGACATGCGCTTGGAGCGGATAAAGGACAGGCTGTCGGGCTGTTGGGCCCAGGCAGTAAGGCCCAGGCCCTGCAACAGTAGCACCAGAACTAGGTGGCGGGGTGGTTTCATTTTGTAAAGTATAGTCAGGCAGCTCAACGCTAAGGCAGCGGGCTGCTACAACGCACTCCGGGCCGCAGTTGTTACTCAGCGTGACCATGGCCGCTTGCAACTCATGTCCAGGCTTCCCACGACAAGCACCACCTCGGCTGATTGGTGAGAAAGTCAAGGCTGTTTCCTTACGTAGGCTGTCCTACGGCGGCGGAGCCGAAGCAGGCCACTTTTTGCTACCTAGTAACAGCTCCAGGTAATTCGTGCGTCTAGTGTCGCAGGCTGGCCCACCGCTGGGGTAGTATGGCATCCAGGTACAGCCATTGATGCCGGTTAGAGAAGGTGTACTCCTGGTAGCAAGCCAAAAAGGCCTCCGTTTCGTGGTATATCTCCCGCAGCCCTTCGGCCGGGCCCTCGGCAGCCCGCTCGTAGTCGGCGGCCAGGCCGTAAATCCAGCCTACTTCCCGGTCCGACTCTACCAGCGTGCGTAAGCGGTAGACCGCTCGAATAACCCGGCCCAACGGCCAGGCGCCCGTTGCCAGCCGCTGCTGCAACCACCCCAACACCGGGCGCACCGAAAACGACTCGCCCTGACAAGCCCGCGCCAAGTAGGGAGCCACTTGCGCCTTGCCCGTGCGCAGGTAGCGGTATAATTTCAGAAAGAACTTATCCGGAGTACCCTCGCCCAACAGAACTTCATCAACCCACTCGCTTAAATCAGCCAGCGTTAGCAGCTCCAGCTGCAGGCCCAGCTGGGCGTAGAAGGCTGCTTCGGGCACGGCCAAGCCTTGAAATTCGGCGTCCAGGTGCATAACGATAGGGTGCCTCAGCAGAAGTAGCGCATCCTACTCCTACGCACCAAAAGCGGTTGGGTAGCTTAACAGCGGCCAGCTTTTAGCCTGCTACTACTCTAGAATCAGACCAGCAAGCTAAGCCGTTGCTACTCCAGAACAAGACCAGCAGGCTAAGCCGCTACGTGTTTTGCTCCGGCGCCCGGGCAGGAATGTCGGCGCTCAGAATTTCGTGCTTGAAGATGGAGCTTTTTATCAGGCGGGCCTGCTGGCCTACCTGATCAGCCTGCGTGAAAAACGTATCGGCAGTGGGTTGCTCCCCATTTTTGGCGAAGTACTTACCCAGGTGCTGCAACAACATCTTGCTTTCTTCTAGGCCGCGCATAGACTGGTAGAGCATACTTTCCACCGACTCCGACAGCTCCGAGAGTAAGGCGCTGATGGTGTAGGCGTGGCCAGTGTGGCAGCGGTACCGGATCAGGTTGCCTTCAATCAACTGGGTGAGGGCACCGTGGCAGTCTGGGCAAGTAAAGGGGGTTAGCTCACCCTGCTGAATGATGCCGAGCTCAAAAGCATTGTCATTTTTGGCAATGGAAAATTCTATTTCCAGCAGCTCCCGCGTGGCTTTGGCTACGCGGGGGTAGCACTTGCGGGCTCCGCAGTCAGGCGCACCAGCAGGGCCGAAAGCTCAGCTAGCGGCACCACATGGTCAGCCGTTACAAACTCCAGCGCATTCAGGGGCATGAAGGGAGCGGCGGCATCTTCCGGGGCCTGCACCACCGTCACTCCCCCCAGGCGCTGAATGCTCCACAGCCCGGAGGTGCCATCGTCGAGGTAGCCCGTGAGCACCACCCCAATCACGCGCGGACCGTAGCCATAAGCCGCCGAGCGAAACAGGGCATCAATGGAGGGCCGAAACCGGTTTTCCTTTGGGCCGCTTTTTACCAGCACTTTGTCTTGCTCTATGAGGAGGTGCTGGTCGGGTGGGGCCACGTAAATAACTCCGGGGCGCATCTGCTCCCCGTCGCGGGGGTGTTTGGCGGGCAGGGCCGACTCTCGGCTGAGCAGCTCCGGCAACAGGCTGGGGGCGTAGGGCGCAACGTGCTGCACCACAAAAATGGACGCCGGAAAGTCGTGGGGCAGGGTGCGTACCAGCTCAAGTAGCGCCTGGATGCCACCGGTGGAAGCCCCAATTACTACAATATCTCGAACCGGCGAAGTGGCGGAGTCGGCTTTTTTGGCAGAAGGCATTCAGTATGAAATATTTCTGGGCGAGAACTGAACCTCTATCTACCATCACCTACCAACTGCGTGCTTGAGGAGCCTTACTAAGCGGGAGAAGTTCCGGACAGGTTCTAACGTTTTACTACGCGAAATCTGCTGCTCAGTTTATGTTAAGCCCTTTCGGCGGGGGCAAGGGCCTACCCCACAGCCCGGCTCCGGGTGCCAAGAGTGCCCCAACTCCGCGGGCCAGGCTACCGCCCAAAAACCCAGCTGCTGCAGAAAGCCGCCCCGGTTATCTGCGTAGCACGCCTAGAAGCTGGGCCAGCGCCGTGTATACTTGCAGACACTTTGAGGAAACCATTTTCCTCCCTGAGTATGCGTCCTTCTTTTCTGCTAATTTCTGCGGGCCTACTGCTGACCCTTAGTGCTTCCGCGGCCCACGCCCAGCAACCCGACACCACCCTGATTCGCTACTCCGGGCAACTGGCCGGCCAGTACACTTCCGGCGGGGTCAACCGAACGCTCTTTTCTACTAATCACTCGGTTACGTTTCTGCGGGGGCTGCACTTTGGGGCTCCGGTTACGGGAAGCTTTATTTTCGGCAAGCAGGACCGGCTACTGAAGGAGCGGGAATGGCTGCTGAACACAACCCCTTACTACTGGAAAGGCCGGTTCCGCTTCTACGGCATCGGGGGCTACGAGCGGAGCAACCTGCGCGGCATTGATAACCGCTTTCAGGTGGGGGCCGGACCCGGCTGGGCCTTCTACTCCGATTCCCTGGGCCGGGAGGTGGCCGTCAGCAACCTGCTCATTCGGGAATCGACGTACTTTCAGGATGGCTCTACGCGCTTTGTTTCGCGCAATTCCACGCGCCTAAAAGTGGCGTATTCCTACCGCGTCTTCAGTCTGAACTCCATTACCTTCTACCAACCCAACCTCCAGAACTTTCAGGATTACCGCGTTACGCAACAGTCGACGCTGGCGCTACGCTTCACGCCCCGCTTCGCCATCAGCAGCACCTACTCCTACACCTTTGAGCGGCGCGTGCTGGAAGGCAAACCCACCGACAATACCAACGTGACGGTCGGCGTGACCTACAGTACCAAGTAGCGCGGCTACGGGCTACTTCTTACGCGGCTGAAATTGCCCTAAGTAAGCCAGGGCCGCCTGCTCCGTTCTGATTTCAGTGGCGGAGAGGTAGCTTAGGAAAGGATACAACTGCTGTTTGAACACGACCAAATCGGGGTGGCGACCGTGCAGGATTTCGAGTTGGGTAATGGCCCCCTTTGTGAGTAGCTGGCGGGCGTACGTGCGCGGCACCTGCTGCTCGGTTAGCCAAGTAGCCAGGCCGGTGGCCACTATTGGGTCGGGGGTAGTGAGCCCCGCCACTAGTTCAGGCATGAGGCGGGCCCACTCTGCAGTGGTAGGCGGGTGGTAGCGGTAGTAGCCGCGCAGCAGTTGCATCACTTGAACGCCGGCACTAGCATCGCGCAGAAACGGGAGTAGCTGCTGGGCCTGAACCGCAGATTGCAGCCGGCTGGCAGCCTGGGCCACGGCTTTTTCGCGCACGGTGTCAGTAGTAGCATAACAGAGGGCAGCCACGGCCTGCTCAAAGGTGAGGCCGACTTGGCGCTGCAGTTGCTGCAGGGCGGCCTCGTAGCGGACCTGGTTTAGCCGGGGCGCTTTCCGGCGCAGGGCGCGCACCGCGGCGGTGTCTGGCATCCGGACCGCCGGTAGGCTTTTGAAAGCCACCTGAAACTCTGGCGTATGAAGCTGGCGCATTTGCCAAGCGGCATTCAACTGACTGATAACCTGGACATCAGCTTGCGTCTGGGCCCGGCACGGCGGCGTTGGTTGCGAGCGGAGCGTAACCAACATAATGGTCGGCAAAACGATAACCTTAGCATCGGGGTAGCCCAGGGGTCTGATGGCCGCCATGCAAACTGTTTCTTTGCGGCGGTTCAGCTCGTCCACAAAATCCGTGGTGGATGTGCCGGACGGCAAGCCCCATATCTCAACTTCCTCTGGCTTTATTTGCCCAACGGCGCGGGTAGTGCACGCGACAATACAACACAGAAACAGTATAACATGACGCTTCATAGTCTTTATCTATCTAATCTACCTATTTGAAAAACAGCTTCCTACCTCTTCTATCCACCGCCCGGCAGCAATATATTCCTTTCCTGCGTTAAACCTGCCGGCGCCTACTGCCTCTAACCTAGCAACTACCCCGCCCTAACCCGCTCCCCTGCGCCCCTTGGAAGACCAGGAGATACTACTCAAGTTTCGTGACCCGGCCTCCCGCAACGTGGCCTTCAACCAGCTGGTGCGCAAGTATCAGCAAAAGGTGTACTGGCACGTGCGCAAGATGGTAGTCGACCATGATGATGCCGATGATTTAACCCAGGATGTATTCATTAAGGTGTGGAACCACCTGGAGAATTTCCGGCAGGACGCCTCGCTTTATACCTGGATTTACCGCATTGCAACGAATGAGTGCCTTAGTTGGCTGCAAAGCAAACGCCGCCGGTTTTTCCTGCCCCTCCACGACGTAGGCGCCGAGCTAACCGCCAAGCTGGAGGCCGATGAGAGCCTGGCCGGCGACGAAGTGGAGCGCAGGCTCCAGAAAGCCATTCTGCGCCTACCCGACAAACAGCGGCTGGTGTTTAACCTGCGCTACTACGATGAAATGCCCTACGAGCAGATGGCCGAGGTAACTGGCACATCCGTAGGCGCGCTGAAGGCCTCGTACCACCACGCGGCCAAGAAAATTGAGCAGTACGTTAACCAGCAGTCACCCAACGATTAAACCCCCTGCCCCCGGGGCCTCTAACCTATATGAACACTCCTTTTCGTCTGGACGAACACCGGCGCCGGCCCCAGCCCCCGCTTTCGGCGCCCCGGACCGCTACTTTGAGCAACTGCCGCTACGGGTGATGCAGCGCGTGCAAGCGGCCGATCCGGCGGGCCCGCTTGCCTGGGGCTGGCTGGCCGCCCTAACCGGCCCCGTGCGCACCGCCCTGGCCTCTGGGGTAGTGCTGGGAGGCTTTGCAGCCTGCTTCTGGCTGAGTTCCGCGCCCTCTGCGCCCGTGGCCGCCACTGATTCTCTGGCCCGGGTGCCGCGCCACGAAATGGTGCAGTACCTACTGGCCAGCGACCAGCGCGTGTCCCTGACAGACTTGGCCGAGCTGCCCGCCGCTACCCCGGAAGTGCCCGCCGAGGAGTACTTGCACGCTTCCCCCGCCGAGGTGCAGGACGTGCTGGACGCGCAGCCCACCGAGGACATTTACCTCTAAGTCTTACCTTTTGCGCCTACTTCGCTTTTCTCCCATGAAATATTTTCTGCGTAGCGTTCTGGTGGTACTGGTACTGGCCGTGGCCTCTGCCACGGCCTTTGCCCAGGCCGGCCGGTCGGACCGGCTAAGCCAGCTGGAAAACGCCAAGATTGCCTACATCACCGATAAGATTGCCCTGACCCAAGACCAGGCCCAGAAGTTCTGGCCCGTCTATAACGACTTCAGTGACAAGCGCCGGGAGCTAAACCGCCGGCTGCGCCAGCTGCGCATTACGGCCCCCGATGCCCTCACCGACCAGCAAATCAAGGACAACCTAACCCAGGCCATGGACCTGCGCGAGCAGGAAGTGAAGCTGGAGAAAGACTACTTCACCAAATTTCAGAAGCTGCTCAGCATCCGGCAGGTAGGCAAGCTCTACATGGCCGAGCGCGACTTTACTCGCGAGGTCATTAAGCGCGTAGCCGACCGGCGCGGGGCCCGTACCCTCTCCCCGCCTCCCGCTCCGACGAGTAAACCCCCTTTCCTTCCTTTCCTTCGCGCGAAAAGCGGCTGCCCTGGCAGCCGCTTTTTTTGTGGCCACCGGCAGGGTTCAATGAAGTTCCCCCCAACACGTGGGGTAGTTCGTTGGCGAGGGGCTCCTTGGTCCGGTCGGCAAACTTCGGCCTCCGCCGTACCTTTGCGGCCCGCAGTTGTTTTCCTCGTATGCTTACTCCCCGCCAGCTATTCCTGCGCCACCAGGCCCAGACTTCCGATTTTCCTCTGCTACTCGAAATTGAGCGTGCCGAAGGTGTGTACATGTACGATGCCGCAGGCCAGCGCTACCTCGATTTAATTTCCGGTATTGGCGTCAGCAACGTGGGCCACCGCCACCCGCGCGTACTCCAGGCCATTCAGGATCAGCTCGATAAATACCTGCACCTGATGGTGTACGGAGAGGTAGTACAGGCCCCGCCGGCCCAGCTCGCCGAAGCCCTGCACCACACCCTGCCGGCCCACCTCGACAATGTGTACTTCACCAACTCCGGCACTGAGGCCGTAGAAGGCGCCCTAAAACTGGCCAAGCGCCATACCGGCCGCACGGGCTTGCTGTCCAGCTACAGCGCCTACCACGGCTCTACCCACGGGGCCCTGAGCATTACCGGCTCCGAAGGCTTCAAAAACGCCTTCCGTCCTCTGCTACCCGATGTGCGCCACTTCCGCCACAACAACTTCGAGGACCTCCAGTTAATCGACGAGCACACGGCCGCCGTGGTCATTGAAACGGTGCAGGGTGAGGCCGGCGTGCGGGTGCCCGCCCCCGGTTACCTGCCGGCCCTGCGCCAACGCTGCACTGAGGTTGGTGCCCTGCTTATTCTCGACGAGATTCAGTGCGGCTTTGGGCGTACCGGCACGTTCTGGGCCTTTGAGCAGTTCGGCATTGAGCCCGATATTTTGCTCACGGCCAAGGGCATGGGCGGCGGCATGCCCATTGGGGCCTTTATTTCTTCCCAGGAAATTATGGCCGGTTTTAAAACCAATCCTATTCTGGGCACTGCACCACATTTGGGGCCATCCGGTGTCGTGCGCAGCCTCCTTGGCTACGCTGCGGGTGATTCAGGAGGAGAACTTGCTGGCCGGCGTGGCCGAAAAGGCGGCCCGTTTCCGCCAGCAGCTGGTTCATCCGGCTATTCGGGAGGTGCGGGGTTGGGGGCTACTGATGGCGGTGGAATTTGACTCCTTCGAAGTGCTCAAGCCCATCATCGACCACGCCCTCTGGCAGGAGCGCATCCTCACCGACTGGTTCCTGTTCTGCGACAATTCCCTGCGCATCGCCCCACCGCTAACCATCACCAACGCCCAAATTGACGAGGCTTGCGCCGCGCTGCTACGCGCCATTGATGCAGTAGTGCAGTAACCCGCCGGCCAAACAAGGTACCATACGCATCTGGACAAATGCCGCAGATGCTAGCCCGAACAGAACCTCACCCCGGTTAAGCAGCGCAGCCCTTGGTATCCGTGATGGCACCAAGGGCTGCGCTGCTTAACCGGGGTAGCAAATGACCAGAACAACTGGCGCCTCGCTAGCTTTCTTTCTGTTCTTACTTAGTTCTCCAAAAACGCCTGCGTATCCTCCTTGATCTGCTCGCGGGGAAGCCATCTTTCACGCCTTGGGAGATTTTGCGCACCAGCACGGCTACTATGTCCTTGCGGAAGCCGAGTTTCTCAGCCATATCCACGCAGAAGTCCATTTCGGTATCGTCTACTACCCCATCGGCGAGCATCATGTCGACCAAGTCGAAAATCTGGTCGAACCGTTCGGAGTCATTCTCCGGAATAATGAGCCGCACGGCGCTGGCATTGCCCACAATGGAGCGTACCTCGTCGGCGCGCATGCCGTTTTTCTTGCCCACGGCTACAATGAAGCTCATTTCCCGCTCGTCAATATGCCCATCGGCCTTGGCCAGTGCCACCAGGTTCATGATGTGGCTTTTGACTTTCTTGGTCTGTTCATTTTCAAAAAAACCAAACATACGAACGGGGCATTAGGTAGAATGGGTGGGACAAGGCAGCCGAAAGCACAACGGCCCCGTAATCGGGGCCGGGCCATTGTACTAGTCAAGATAGCCAGTTGCGGCCCGTTGTGCAATAGCTCGCATACGCAGCCCGAGAAAAAATAGCCGTCCGTGGGGCCTATTTTATCTTTTACGGGGCTACAAGCTGTACATTCCCCGCGGATTTACCACCTTTGCCCGGCCCGGCTTTGTCGGGCTTTTGTTTGAGTACCGAACAGATTTATGATGAAACGCATTGCAGTTTTCACCAGCGGAGGCGACGCGCCCGGCATGAATGCGGCTATCCGCGCGGTGGTACGCACGGCCGTTTACCACGGCATTGAAGTTTACGGCATCATGCGCGGTTACAGCGGCATGATCAAGGGTGAGTTTGTTAAACTAGATTCCGCGTCCGTAGCCAACACTATCCAAAAGGGGGCACGATTTTAAAATCGGCGCGCAGCCAGAAATTTCTGACCAAGGAAGGCCGCCAGCAGGCCTTCGACCAGTTGGTTAACCATGGCATCGACGGCCTAGTAGCCATCGGGGCAACGGCACCTTCACCGGTGCTATGATTTTTGAGCAGGAGTTTGGCATTCCGACGGTGGGAGTTCCCGGCACCATCGATAACGACCTGTACGGCACCGACTATACCATTGGCTACGATACGGCCGTGAATACGGCCCTAGAGGCCATCGACAAAATCCGCGATACGGCCGACTCGCACGACCGCTGTTTTTTTGTGGAAGTGATGGGCCGCGACTCCGGCTACATTGCTATTCCGTGCGCCATCGGCGGTGGGGCCGAAATTGTGATGGTCCCGGAGACGCAAATGTCTACCGAAGCTGTAATTGATAGTCTTAAATCCAGCTGGCAGCGCTCCAAAACTTCCTTTCTGGTGGTAGTGGCCGAAGGGGAGGAAGAAGGCAACGTGCACAACGTGGCCCAGCAGGTGAAAGCAGCCATTCCGGAACTGGACACGCGCGTAACCATTATCGGCCACATCCAGCGCGGCGGCGCCCCGTCTGCCTCTGACCGCATGCTGGCCTCCCAAATTGGCATTGCGGCCGTAGAGGGCCTAACGAACGGTATGCGCAACGTCATGGCCGGCATCGTGGACCGCAAGCTCGTGTACACCCCCTTCGTAGATACCATCCACAAAAAGAAGATGATCAACCAGAGCTTCATGCGCATGGTAGAAATATTGAGCGTATAGGGTTAGGTAACTCCCCCTCCTGCTACAAAGCTAAAAGCGGCGTCCTTGTGCAACAGGGGCGCCGCTTTTAGCTTAATTTATTTCCTATATATTCACTCAATATTCACTCCTCTGGTATTCTTAACTCACTAAGCAAGTTAAACATGCATTACACCGCTATTCTCAGTGCGCTCGTACTTTCCACCACACTTCCGGCTTACTCTCAGGTGCCACTTGCGCCCGCACCGCATCGCGCCGGTTTACACCTAGCGGTGGGCTCGGCTGGCATAGGTACCGGCGATTATATGGCTCTAAAAGGACATATTGAGTATGCGCCCTTTTTTGGCCGGTATTTGGGTACCGGCACGCGCCTAGCTTTTGTCGGTGGCAGCCGCGAATCGTACGCGACGGTGTATGCACCGTATAATCTGAATGATCCGCGTACGGCTGGCAGCAGGGGTGTCACCGTTCCGTATGCCATGAGCTATGAAGCCGTGAACCTTGAGCAGGAAGTGTACCTCTACCCCTTTGGCAACAACAAACAGGTATTATTTGCCTTAGGTGGGGGCGGCTACGTTGGCTACTCCAACCGCTATGGCGCCCCGGCCACCCGTATTGTCGATTGGAATTCAGGAGCTCAGACGCTCACGCTCGACCACGAGCAGGGCTTGCATGCCGGCTACATGTTTTCCCTCAACCTGGATGTAAGCTTAGGTTCCACTTCGCAATGGCTGGTCGGCGGCAAAACATCCTTTCAAAACGACACATTTGGCAACTCCCTTGCCACCCTACAACTAAAAGTAGGCCGGCAGTTCTAAAGCAGACGGCGCTATTGCACAATGGCGCACCTGTTGCTTCAGTAACAAGCCCTTACTTCCAGCGCGGAGGTAAGGGCTTGTTACATTAGAAGGGGTAGCCATGCTGGTCAGCACGGATAGCCGCGCTCCGCTCCTCATGGCACAACTCACCATCTCACAAGTTCACCTCATCCGGATGAAACCACTGGTACTGCGGGTCGCGGCGGAGCCAGGTGAGTTGGCGTTTGGCATAGCGGCGGGAGTTGCGCTTGAGTAGGCGCACGGCCTCGGTATACTCGTAGTGCCCCTCGAAGTATTGGAATAGCTCTTGGTAGCCTACCGTTTGGAGGGCGTTGTGGTGGCGGTGGGGTAGAGACTTCTCGCCTCTTCCTCCAGGCCAGCGGCCAGCATCTGATCCATGCGCTGGTCGATGCGCTGGTAAAGCTCGTCCCGCTCCCGGGTGAGGGCTACTTTCACTACCCGAAATGGCCGGGAAGCGGCCGTGGCTCCGTGAAAAGAGCTAAAGGGCTGGCCCGTGGCCCGGCTAATTTCCAGGGCCCGCAGCACCCGTTGCGGATTCTGGCGGTCGATGCGGGCGTGGGTTACGGGGTCGAGGCGCTCAAGCTCCGCTACTAAGGGCTCCAAGCCGTGGGTACCCAACTCAACCCGCAGCTGCTCCCGGACGGCGGGCGGCGCGGCGGGCAGCTCATCCAGGCCCTCGGTTACGGCGTGCAAATACAAGCCCGAGCCGCCCGTCAGGATAATTACCCGGTGCCGCTGAAATAACTGCGCCAGCAGGGCCAGCACATCCTGCTCGAACCGGCCGGCGTTGTACTCCTCCATAATGCTGTGGGAGTTGATGAAGTGATGCAGCACGCCCTGCATCTCCTCGGGGGTAGGCTTGGCCGTGCCAATGTTCAGCTCCCGAAAAAACTGCCGCGAATCAGCCGACACGATTTCCGTTTGCAGCTGCTGGGCCAAGCGTACGCACAAGGCCGTTTTGCCGACGGCCGTTGGCCCCGTAACAACCAAAAGCGTGGGTTCAGTGGCAGCAGTAAGTTCGGCAAGCATGGCGGGGGTAGCAGGAAGGTGAGCCGGCAAAGATACGGGCGTACGGAGCTTGCGCGGGCCCTGCGCGCTGACTAAGCCAACAACATTACCGCAGCCAATACCAGGCTCGACTACCGCCCCTACCCTACTACTTCCCGGTACAAGGCCAGCAGCCGCGCTTCTTCGTGCTGCCAGCTAAGCTGAGCCCGCGCCTGCCGGCAATTGAGGGCTAGCTGGTGGTAATGGGCGGCATCACCGCCCGGCAGCAGGCGGTTAAGCGCCGCCGCCACCGTGGCCGGTTCCAGATCGGCAATTAGGTCGGCTACCTCGTACTGCTCGTTGAGGGCCCGGTACTCGGGAAAGTCAATAACCACCTGCGGGATGCCGGCGTGCAGGTAGTCAAAGAACTTGTTGGCCAGGGAGTAGTAGTAGCTCAGGCCCTGATTTTCGAGCAGCATCACGCCTACCGTGGCCTGCCGGGTTAGCTCCCGCAGCTGGGCTGGCAGCACGTAGCCCCGGAACTCTACCTGCCCACTTGCCAGCAGGCCCAAGTGGGCCGCCTGGGCCCGGAGGGCAGCTGATAAGTCGCCTTCGCCGCACACCACCAGCCGGCCGTGTACTTGCGGCATGGCAGTCAGCAGTTGTTCCAGGCCGCGGCCGGCATTTAGGGCACCCTGGTACAGGATAAAGCCGCCAGCCGGCGCGGCGGCTGGGGCTGGGGCAACTCTTCGTCCGTGAGGCGGCTGATGTTGCGGATTACCTCGAAGCGGCGGCCGTAGCGCTGCTCCAGCAGGGCCGCCAGGGCCGGGCCCACGGTGTAAGCCCGCGTGGCGTGCGGCACAATAAACTGCTCTACCCACCGCCACAGCCGCTGCACTCGGGGCGGGCTACTACCTCCGGCACCTCCGTAAACAGCTCGTGGGCATCGTAGAGAAACGGCTGGCGGGCTAGCCGGGTCCGCAGCCACACGGGCAGGGCTGTATCTAGGTCGATGGCGCACCAGGCGGCGGCTCGTTGGCCCAGCAGAAACAGCAGCAGCCGCACAGTAAACTCCAGGTAAAACAGCTTGCCCCGCGTAGCCCAGCAGCGCAGGCGGTGCTGCTGGTAGGGCTGCGGGGTAAGGGGCAAGGAACTTGGCCACTGCCGCCCTACCAGTAGCACGTGGTAGCCAGCCCGGGCCAGGGAACCACAGATGCGCTGCATCCGTTGGTCGTAATTTAAATCTGTGGTAACGGTGAAAACCAGGCGAAGCGGCGCAGGAGAGGGCAAGTTCCTAGTCGAGAAAGGGCGGTAGTTTCAGGAATTGTCGCCAATTTAAGAACTTCATCCGGTGCCTGGCCTTGCGCCAAGCCTGCTCCCGTGCATCCTCCTTCTTCCATGAACACACTTCAGAGTACATCGGCGGCAGCCTACCCCCAGGGCTCCGGCTTGTCAGCCGACGTGTATCGGGCTTTGTTTGAAGAGTCATTCGACAGCCTGCTGCTCTACGACTCAACGGGAACTTTGCTTGACTGCAACCAGCGGGCGGTCCAGTACCTGGGCACCACCCGGCCCATGCTGTTAGGCGCTGGCCCCATGGCATTTGCCCTCAGCCCGGAGTCCGCCGCCGACAACCATCTCACCTCGGAACTGCAGCTGCGGGAACTGGTGCTAAAGGTTATCCAAACGGGCCAAAAGACCTCCTCCCGCTGGAGCGGCCACCGGCCCGACGGCCAGCGGCTGGAAGCCTGGGCCACACTCAGCCGCTTGAGTGCCGGCGAAACCCTGCTGGTGTTGCTGACCCTGCGCGACATTGCGGCCTACGTGAACCCAACGGTGCAGGCCGCTACCGGCCTCAAGGACTCCGTAGTTTCGCAGCTGGCCGACTTTTCTCGCGGCCAGTTTCGGGACGTGCTCAGCCGGGCCGGCATGTGCTATTTGCTGCTCGATAAGGAAGCCCGCATTCAGGACGTTAACGAGTATTTCTGCGAGCTGACGGGCCGCCCGGCCCCTACCCTCTACGGCAAGGACTACTTTACTTTGTTTGCGCCGGTGGCCGAACAGGCCCCGCGCCGCTACGCCTTCCACCGGGCCATTGACGAAGAGGAGCTGCAGGATTTCACGGAACGCTCCTTGCTGACGATTTCCGGCCAGGGCCGCACCTTTTTCTGGCACTCTGAATTTGAGCGGGACGAACAGGGCGTTATCACCGGAATTCTGTTTGTAGGGCGGGATATTACCGACAAGCAGGTGGCCGTGCGCGCCCTCACCGACAACCGCAACCGCCTCCAGGACTTCCTCGACAATGCCCACGACCTGATTCAGAACCTGAGCATTGATAACCGGTTTCTGTTCGTGAATAAGGCCTGGAAGGAAAAGCTGGGCTACGAAGACGAGGACCTACCCCACCTGACCCTCTCGGATGTGGTGCACCCCTACTACAAGGCCAAGCTGCTTTACCAGCTGCGCAACCTGTACAAGGGCGAAAAGGTGAACAAGCTCGAAACGGTGTTCCTGACCAAATCGGGCAAGCCGATTCACCTGATCGGCTCCATCAGTTGCTCCTGGCAGGACAACGAGCCAGTAAGCACCCGCGCCATTCTGCACGACATCACGGACCGCATCAAGGCCGAGCGCCTGCAGAAGGTGTATTATAGCATTGCTAACCTGGCCATTAGCTCCAAAGACTTGCACTCTCTTTACGGGGCCATTCACCGGGAGCTAAGCAAGATCATCGAAACCAATAACTTCTACATTGCCCTCTGCGACGAGGCCCGCACCCAACTGCAGTTCGCCTACTTCGTGGATCAGAACGCCCAGGGCGGCGACCAAAGCATGATGGCCCGGCCCTTCTCCTCGGGCGTGTCGGAGTACATCATCCGGACGGGGCGGCCCCAGTACCTACTGCGCCAGGAGCTGCAGGACCTAATTCAGACAGGTACTATTACGGCCTACGGACTGATGCCCGAGGTCATGCTTTGCTCCCCTCTGAGCATTGGGGAGCGAATCATTGGCGTCATCGCCGTACAGGATTACCAGAAGGCCGATGCCTACGCGGCGGCCGATATTGAGATTCTGCACTTTATTTCCAACCAGGTGGCCCTGGCCATTGAGCGCAAGCGCAATGAGGTTCAGATTCAGAAGCAAAACGCCCGCCTGAACGCCATTTTCGAGAGCGGTTCCCACCTGATGTGGTCCGTGGATACGCACTCCCGCCTGGCTTCCTTTAACCGCAACTACGCCGCTTACTTCTTGCGCCGCAACGGCGTGTACCCGGCCCTGAACGTGAACCTCTGGCAGGCCGATGTGGCCCTGATGGAGGAAGACGCTCGCAAGGCCTTCATTGAGAATTACCGCAAGGCCTTCCAGGGTCATCCGCAGCGGTTTGAGGTACGCTTGCGCGATGCCCGGGGCCACGACACCTGGCGCGAAATCTACCTCAACCCTATCTACCTCGACGACGGCTCCTTTGAGGAAATATCGGGCATTGCCCACGACATTACCGAGACGAAACGCTCCCAGCTGGAGCTGGCCGCGCAAGAAGAGAAGTTCCGGGCCATTTTCGAGTCGTTCCAGGACGTGTACTACCGCACGGATGCCGACGGCATGCTCACGCTGCTCAGCCCCTCGGTGATGGACATGCTGGGCTATACCCCGGAGGAGGCCCTGGGTCACTACATCGGCGACTATTACACGTACCCGCAGCAGCGCGCTTCCCTGCTGGAAAGCGTGCGCCAGAATGGCGAGGCCCGCAACTTCGAAATTGCCATGCGCCACAAAGATGGCCATGCAGTGAGCGTGCTGGTGAATGCCCGCCAGGTAGGCAACGGAGAAGCAGCCGGCACGGAAGGCATTGCCCGCGACATCACGGAGATGAAGCAAATGCAGGACGACTTGCGCCGGGCCAAGGAGGCCGCAGAGCAGGCCCTGGAGGCCAAAACGCTGTTCCTGGCTAACATGAGCCACGAGCTACGCACGCCCATGAACGGCATCATTGGCATGATTGATTTGCTCCACCAGACCGTGTCATCGGAGGAGCAGGAGGAGTACGTGGATACCCTGCGTAAATCCTCCGATGCCCTGCTGGCTATTCTGAATGATATTCTGGACTTGTCGAAAATTCAGGCGGGCAAGCTGCAACTCAGCGAGTCCGGCATCGACTTGCACTACACCCTGGATAAGATTCACTCCTTGTTTGCCAACCGGGCCAACCAGAAGAATCTGAATTTTACGTACCACATCACGCCGCACACGCCGCGCTTTATTATCACGGACGAAACGCGGCTGCTGCAAATCCTGAGCAATCTTACCTCCAACGCCATCAAGTTTACGGCCGCCGGCACGGTGAGCATCATCGTGTCCTCGACCGTGACGGATGGGGAGGAGCATACCCTGCGCTTTGCCGTGCAGGACTCGGGCATTGGCATTTCGGAGGAAAACGAGAAGCTGCTGTTTACCAACTTCACCCAGCTCGACACGACCCCGACCAAAGCCTTTGGCGGCACGGGGCTGGGCCTGGCCATCAGCAAGCAGCTCGCCAGTCTGCTGGGCGGCGAAATCGGCATTTACTCCAACGTGGGCGATGGCTCGACTTTCTGGTTCACAATTCGCTGCCAGGTAGCCCACAACGAGGAGGAAATCGTGCAGGAGCGGCTCACGGCGCGGGAACGGCCCCAGGAAGTGGTGCGCTTTGAATCGGCCCCGCGGGTGCTGCTAGTCGATGATAACCCCATCAACCAGAAGGTAGCCACGCGCCTACTCGATAAGCTGGGCTGCGACATTGTGGTGGCCTCCGATGGTTTCGAGGCTATCAGCCAGGCCACGGCGCCCAAGGCTACCTACGATTTGATTTTCATGGACATCCAGATGCCGGAAATGGATGGGGTTACTGCCATGCAGGAAATCCGGCAGCGCCTGGGCAGTGCCTGCCCGCCCATTGTGGCCATGACGGCCTACTCCATGAAGGAAGACGCTGAGCGGTTTGTGCAACAGGGCATGGACGACTACGTCTCGAAGCCAGTGAAAAGCCAGGACCTGTACGCCGTATTGCGGCGCTGGACCACGGGCCGCGCCACGGCTACGGCCGTGCTGCCAGCCGAGGCGGACGCAACGACCACCGAGCCAGCCACTATTCCACCCATCGACCTGGAAATTGTGGAGCAGTTGCGGCAATTAGGCGGCGGCGAGTTTGCGGCTGAGCTCTACCAAGACTTCGAGCAGGAAGCCGAGCAGGTGCTCAGCGAAGCGGCTGAATTAGTAGGTGCCGGGCAGTACGAGCAGATTTTGCCACATTTGCACCAATTAAAAGGCACGGGCTTCACGTTGGGTATTCAGGAGATGGCAGAATGTGCCAAAGCATTAGAACATGAGTTGAAAAATGGCCGTACGGAAAATACACCGGCGGATTTTCAACGTCTGCTTGATTACTTTGCACAATTCAAGGCCGCCTACCCTGCGCTTACCCGGGCCTTGTAGCCAGCCACCTCGCTTTTCGCGCCTGGCGTTTGACAACATCCTCACAACCCCTCACCGAAGTATCCACTCTTTCTCCCTCTCATGGCCGACTCTAAAACTATCTTGATTGCCGA
Source organism: Hymenobacter sp. 5516J-16 (assembly GCF_022919335.1). Classification (NCBI taxonomy): domain Bacteria; kingdom Pseudomonadati; phylum Bacteroidota; class Cytophagia; order Cytophagales; family Hymenobacteraceae; genus Hymenobacter; species Hymenobacter sp. 5516J-16. Next base: position 565,329 of record NZ_CP095058.1, read on the forward strand.
GGACAGTTCCGTTATCCTGAACCTGACCAAGAAAATTCTGGAACTCCAGAAGTATCGCATTGTCTCGGCCAAAAATGGCGGCGAAGTCATTAAGCAGGTGGAAAGTCAGCCCATTGACTGCGTGCTGATGGACATCAACATCCCTGTGAAGGACGGTATGGAATGCACCCGCGAAATCCGCCGCCACTCCGACCCGCGCATTGCCAAAATTCCGGTTATTGCCATTACCGGCAACGCCAACAACTACTCTATGGAGCAGTTCCGGGAGGCCGGCGTCACCGACTACCTGCCTAAGCCCTGGACTTTGATGCCCTCGTGCGTGTGGTGAAGCAGTACATCGGTTAATTAGTTGGGTCTTGGGGTCCTGGGGTCTTAGGGTCTTGGATGGTGCTTTTACTTACACTCACTTCTGTGTAGTGGCACATCATCCAAGACCCTAAGCCCCCAGGACCCCAAGACCCTATTTCTCATGGAAATCACCTTCCTTGGTACGGGCACGTCGCAGGGCGTGCCCGTCATTGGCTGCTCCTGCCTAGTGTGCCGGTCCGTGGACTACCGCGACAAGCGGCTGCGGGTGTCGGTGCATCTGCAGGTACAAGGCAAAAGCATCATCATCGATTCGGGCCCTGATTTCCGGCAGCAGGCCCTGCGGGAGCACATCAACCACCTGGATGCGCTGGTGTTCACCCATGAGCACAAGGACCACACGGGCGGCCTCGACGATATCCGGGCCTATAATTTCCGCCAGCAGCAGGACATGCCCCTGCACGCCGAGCCGCGGGTACTGGACCAGCTCCGGCGCGAGTATGCCTACATCTTCTCCGAGCACAAGTACCCCGGTATTCCGCAGGTTCAGATGCACCCCATCCTCAGCGACACGGAAAGCTTCTGGGTAGAAGGCGTAGAATTTCAACCAATTCGGGCGCTGCACTACAAGCTACCGGTGCTCGGGTTCCGGGTAGGCGGTTTCACCTACGTCACCGACGCCAACCACCTCGGGCCGGAGGCCCTGGAACGCATGCGTGGCTCCGAAGTCATTGTGCTGAACGCCCTGCGCCACGAGCAGCACATATCCCACTTCACCTTGCAGGAAGCCGTGGCTATTCTGGAAGACTTGGCTCCCAGCCGCGCCTACCTCACCCACATTAGCCACCAGCTGGGCCGCCACCGTGAAATTGAGGCCGAATTACCCAGCTTCATCAAGCTGGCGTATGACGGCCTGCGCGTGACAGTGCAGGTTTAGTTTATAATGTGGTGGATACCATCAACAGAAGACATCCTCGTATCGAAACTCGCGCCTGAGGATGTGCTACGCATTGTCGAAGCAAACACAGCCTGCTCTTCTACTTTTATCCCTCAAAAAGAGCTTTTCCGAGGTACAATTCAGGCCAATAGGTTTGCTATCTGGCGGCTCTCTATGTTCACTAATTGGGCAACGCGGCCGCAAGTTACCGGCTGGATCGAACCAAATCCATATGGTTCTGGCACTATGTTACTGCTTCGGCAGCGCGCAAGTCTGATAGCTTTTGGGTTTGGTAATATTTCTTCCTTTCTGATGGCAATGGGCGTTTCTGCCTTGTTATGGGAGCCAATGCTTGACGGTAAACTTCACTTGCTACAGCTATTACTTCCGTTTCTATTTCCACTCTGCATTATCTTGTTTACACTGCTGCCGTTCCGGCTTGCGGCGGCTGAAAATAGGCGTATTCTCACTCGCTTACTTTTTCTGCAGCAAGTGGTTGAATCGTAGCTTCCTACCTACTTCATGCACACCAACTATTACTTTCTGCGCCAACTTGCGCCGGCTCTTGCTCAACAATTGGCCGGTTACACGGTAGCAACGTGCTTTTCGCAGGAGAAGGATGAATTGGTGATTGGCCTGACAAATGGTGCGCAGGAATTCTGGCTAAAGGCACACCTGGCCGCGGCTGGCCCTATGCTGGCGATGCCCGAATCGTTTCACCGGGCCCGGCAGAACTCCGTGGACCTGCTACCAGAACTGCTAGGCCAGCAAGTAGCAGCGGTGGCCGCTTGGCCCAACGACCGGATGCTACAGCTAAGCTTTCAGAGTGGGGCCACTCTTTTGTTCAAGTTATACAGCACCCGACCCAACGCGGTATTCCGCCCTACCCCTGAGGCGCCCGCCGAATTATTTCATCAGCGCTACACCGCCGATGCGGAGTTACTACCGGTGGTCGATGCTGCGGCCCCTACCCCTCTCAGGCCTACTGAGCTGCCCGTCAATCCGCTTAAGGCCTACCCCAGCCTCAACGATGTGGCTTTGGCTTACCTGCGCACTCGCGGTTATGACCCCACCCCGCTAGAAACCAAGTGGCAGCTTGTACGCGAAACCGTGTTGGAGCTGGAAAACCCGGCGGCTTTCTACATCATTCGCCTGGACGGCCGCACGCGCCTGAGTTTGTTGCCTGTGGGCGAGGTAGAGTACACCCTGCCAGCAACTGACCCCATTGGGGCGCTACGCCGCTTCGTGCCGCTGCTGCTCAACCGCCGCGCCTACGAAGCCGAGTTACGGCAGCTGCGCCAGCAACTAGAAAAGCGCGCCGATGAAGCCGCTACCAGCGCCCAGCACGCCCGACGCCGCCTACACGCCCTGGAAAATACCGTGGGCTACCGCCAAACCGCCGACCTGATTATGGCCCACCTCACCCAGATTCCGGCCGGCGCCAAGCAGGTAGAAGTCGTTGATTTCTACCAGGATAACCAGCCGCGTACGATCAAGCTTAAGCCTACCGAAACGCCCCAGCGCACGGCCCAGAACCTCTACCGCAAAGCCAAAAATCAGCAGCTGGAAACCCGGGAGCTCAACGCCCGCGCCGAGCGCCGTGAAACGGAAGCCTTCTGGTGCTTGGAGCGTCTGGAAGAGTTAGCAGCCCTACCCGCTGGCGAGCTACGCACCTTGCGGCAGTGGCGCAAACAGCACGGCCTCGATCCAGCTTCGGCGGCCAAAGCAGCTCAAGAGCTGCCGTTTAAGGTATTCGAAGACAGCGGCTTTACCATTCTGGTAGGCCGCAATGCGCAAAACAATGACCTACTCACTCAGCGCTACGCCCACAAAGACGACCTATGGCTGCACGCCAAGGACGTCACGGGTTCCCACGTGGTAGTGCGGCAGCGGCCTGGCCACGCGGTGCCAGCGCCGGTGCTGGAACGTGCCGCCCAGCTGGCTGCCTGGTACTCGCGCCGCAAAAACGACTCCCTCTGCCCGGTCACGTACACGCCCAAGAAATTTGTACGCAAGCCCAAAGGCGCCATTGCCGGCCAAGTAGTAGTGGAACGCGAAAACGTACTGCTAGTAGTACCCGCCAATCCGTTTGAACGGGCAGAGTAAGTATGCAGGCAGATTTTTGGGTAGCAGCTTTTATGTATGCCAGCAACTGAAAGTACCTAACCTATTACTATGATAGCGCGGGGTGGCAAGCAGGAAGATCATTTCAAGTCAAGGGTTCTACGGGACCTGTCAGTAGTAAAACTCTCAGCTACGATGGCCGCCGCATAAAAGCCAACAGCCCCACTCCGGAAACCGGAGTGGGGCTGTTGTAGAGTGCGCGCGGGGAGATTCGAACTCCCACACCCGAAGGCACCACCCCCTCAAGATGGCGTGTCTACCAGTTTCACCACGTGCGCAGATAATGGTAAGCACTCTTTCACTAGCAAAAGCCGAAGCTTTCGGATTCACTGAGGCGGCGAATCGAGGACAAAAGTAGAGGGCTGAAGGCTAGGCTCCAAATCCGGTAGGCTATTTTTTCGGAAGCAAGCCTTGATTTAGCTTCTATTTTAGGGTTTCAGCCTCAGTGTCAGCCGAAAACAATTGCTAAGTTTTTCCAACTGATTTCAGCGGTTCTGTTTCACAGCTTGCTTCAACTCCCTACTCCTACTATTGCGTCTGTCTTCACAGTGCATAAGCCTTCCCAGACTATTGCACTTAAAAAAGGCTCCCGCGCGGGAGCCTTTTTTGAGTGCAATAGTAAGTGTAAGCGGCTACTCAGCGCGGGCCAGGGGCGTGTCTACTACGTGCTCCGAGACGAACCATACCTGCATTTCGTTGGTGCGCATCACATTGCTCACAATCAGGTCGTTGGTGCCGTCGTCGCCAGATTCGTCAGCGCGCTTAGCGAAGTCGTGACAGTTCTTGAGAATAATTTGGTGAGCTTCCAACAGGCGCGAAACCTGCACGGGAGCTTCTTCCCGGTCGCGCGGGGGCGCGGAATGCTCGTCACCTCGGCAATGTCAGCGGCCATGGCCACGGCTACGCCACCCAGAATCTGGATGCGCTCGGCAATCATGTCAATTAGAGCGTCTTGCTCCTCGTAATGCTTATCAAACAGCAGGTGCAACTGGTAGAAAGTAGGGCCTACTACCTGCCAGTGGTGCTTTTTGTACATGTCGCGGATGCTGCAAGTGTCGGCTAGCATCTGGTTCAGCATCTCCACGCTCTCCTGGCGGATGTTGGCATCCAGCCCGATGGGTAGGCGCTGCGACACCGTGCCATACTTCTGCAGAGGAGCAGGCGCGTTGAACTGCTGGTTCAGGATGGGCTGTACACTTGGGCCAGTCTGGCCGTTAGCAGCGCCATTATCTTTCGAAGAAGCAGCCTTTTTAGTAGCCGAAGCAGTAGGGGCAGCCGATGCGGCCGCAGCATTTTTGGCGGTGGTTTTGGCCATGATAGTTGCAGGAAAATAAAGTACGGAGAAGGGCGGGCAGCCAGTAGCGCACCGCCGTGTTACCATACGCATAAGTGCGGCGCAGGTTAGCGCGGCGGCTATATTTACCCCGAAGGCAGCACGTTTCTTACCTCGGGCTAGCTAGGCTCAGCGGTCAGGCCCCGGGCCTAGTTGGCCGGGTGGGCGGACGGTTGCGGTTGCCAGCGCCGGCGCAGAGAGTAACTTCGTAGTTGCGCTGAACCCCGCCCGGTCCGTCCTTTCCGGGTAGACTTCCGCTACCGTGTTCCATTAACGGCAACATGACCTGATGGGCCGTTCTTGACTGCTACTTGTAAACCAGCCTTGTTATGCCTTTTCCTTTTTTCGGCGACGATAAATCAACAATTGCGCAGATGCTGAACACCTTACCCCAAGTTGGGCGTCTGGAGTGGATTGGACTGCGGCCCGTGCGGCGCGAGCCAATGCTAGCGGTGGCCGAAGCTACGGCCGAAACCGACCGCCATTTGCACGGCGACCATGCCCGCCCCAAGCCCGGCGGCAAGCGCCAGGTAACCCTGATTCAGCATGAGCACCTAGCGGCGGTAGCGGGTTACCTGAGTCTGCCTGAGCCTGTTGACCCGGGCCGCCTGCGGCGCAACCTGGCCGTGAGCGGGCTGAACCTGCTGGCCCTGAAAAACCGGCGAATCCGCATCGGAGAAGAGGTAGTGCTGGAAATTACGGGCGAGTGTCACCCTTGCTCCCGCATGGAGGAAGAACTGGGTCCGGGCGGCTACAATGCCATGCGCGGCCACGGTGGTCTTACGGCCCGCATTGTGCAGGGAGGCCTTATGCGCGCCGGCGACATAGTGCGGATAGAGCCTACACCGCCAGCGGAGCCAGGCAGCTAATGGCGTAGCTTCCTGGCGCTAACTGGTGGTTGTCTGCTGTACCTCGCGCAGCTGAGCGGTGCAGCGGGTGTCAACGCGCAACACCTGCGAAACCGGGCAGTTTTGCCGGGCATCGTTCACCAGTTCTTGAAATCGGGCGGCAGGTAGGCGCGGCACCGATGCCTCTACCGTTATGTTTGATTCGCGGATGCACCCCTCTTGTAGCACTATTTCGCAGCGGGCATCAATGTATTCGACGCTAAAGCCGGCCGCTTGCAAGCCGAAAGCCAGCTTCATGGCGAAGCAGCCCGCATGAGCCGCAGCAATCAACTCCTCCGGGTTCGTGCCAATGCCCTCTTCAAAACGAGTATGGTAGCTGTAGCGACAGTTGTCAAGAATAGTGCTGCCGGTGGTAAGATGGCCCGTGCCATCGGTACCACGGCCGTGCCAGCGAGCAGTAGCTGTACGCTTAATGGGGGAAACAGCCATGATTATCTACTGAAAAAGCTAACTAATCAAATAATAATTTTGGGAACCTGACTTCGCTGCCATAGCGAATTGCAACAAGCAAAACAGTTGTCCGCTAATATAAATCCAAAATTCCCGGCATAATCTAAAAAAGGTAGCCCATTGCTCCCGAGTGCCTACCCTTGGTTGTTTAGGCCAACAAGCACACCAGCCGGAACCAATGGATACCCTGAGCTGCCCTAGATGCCTAGCTTTTTACTTCAAGCAAATCCTGACAAGAAAATTCTTTACCAGACAGCTGCTTTACTATTTTTGCACGTTTTTCAGTAGTAAAGCAATCCTTGTTATGCGTGATGAACCGATTAGCCCGTTGCCGCGGCTACGGGCGTGGTTTGGTCTGAGCCAAGCTGGTTTGGGCCGGTGTATGGAACTCAGCAAAGCCATGGTGTCGCAGGTGGAGCGCGGGGTGCGGAAGCTGCCCATGGCCGCCTCGTTGCCCCAGGCCGCGCTTACGCTGGCCCAGCAGGCCACTCCCGCCGAGCCAACGCCCGAGGCGGCTGATACCGTAGCTCTGCGCGAACACCTGCGCGCCTGTCAGCACCGCGCCGAGCAGATGGCTCTGGAACTGAGCCGGATGCCGGAACGCGCCGCCTGGGCCCGGCGCCGACTAGCCTCTCTACCAACCCTAACGGCCGTACTAGCTCCTGGTCGGGCCACTCCCCCGGTGTGGCTCAGCGAGTTTGCCGAGGAGGCCCGCACGGAGTTGGTCCGGAGCGGCAGCACGGCCCAGGCGTTGTTACAGGCCCGGCATGCGGCCTTTACGGCCGAGGCGGCCGAGGTAGCCCGGCTGCTTACTGCTCTTGAATCGAGCCAGCCAGCCAAAAGCACGTCGGCCCGGGGAAACTCCGCGGCTAGCTAATACGGACCATAAGTTCTTACTAACTCAGCAACGGGTCAACATACCCCTGCCCACCACGGGCAAGCTGCTGACGTCTTTCTGGCTTAACAAGTGTCGCATTACATAGTCCGGCGCGTATAAATTTGTGTTCTTTTTAGAAGGCTGTATTATTGATTTATAGGCCATAAAGCCTAGTTCGTCGAGCATACACCCAGTTTAAACCCGGAAAATTCGCTGATTAGTAAATCCACTTCTATCTTTGCCAACGTATATAGGGCAGCCTGATGTTCTCTGGTTTTCTAAGCCAGGTACTGTTCGGTGCCCGTCCTATACTTTAGTGCCTTGCGCCCACACATCGGTAGCAGGCCATTTCCAGTGTTGCGTATGTCTTACTTCATTGAGCATGAACTCGTGTGCCTCCACTCCCAACCTGGCGGCTACTGCTGTAGCGCTGTTATTGCTAGCTGATTTGCTACCAGCTCTGCCGGTTCGCTCCCACGGCCCGGGCGTATTTTCCACTTCTACCTACCATGTCACGGCGGTGTACCGTCACCGGCGTCACCGACCTTAGCTGCATCGAAATAGAAAAAGGCCCCGATGATAATGCATCGGGGCCTTTTTCATGTGTAACAAAACCCTACACCCCGCCTTCCATGCGCACGATGCGCGGGCTAAAGGAGCCCAGCACATCCACCAGTTCAGTCTGGCTTTGCATCACGGCGTGAATGTTTTTGTAGGCCTGGGGCGCCTCATCGACGCCCCCGCCCAGCAGCTCAATACCGTGCTGCTGAAGGTAGCGGCGCACTTCGGCCTCGCCCAGCTCCTGCTTGGCCCGGGTGCGCGACATTTGCCGACCCGCGCCGTGGGAAGCCGACGACAAGGACGCCGCCTCGCCCCGCCCCCGCACGATAAAGCCGGGGGCCGTCATGGAGCCCGGAATGATGCCGAGCACCCCTTTGCCGGCCGGCGTGGCTCCTTTGCGGTGCACAATTACCTCCCGGCCGTCCATCAGGCGCTCTTTCCAGGCGAAGTTGTGGTGGTTTTCCACTTTGGCCAGGGGCCGCTCGCTGAGGGCTTTGGCCAGGCGCTGGTGAATCTGGTGGTGACAGGCCGAGGCGTAGTCGCCGGCTAAGTTCATGGCCGCCCAATACTCCTGTCCGGCTTCCGTGTCGAGGCCGAGCCAGGCGAGGTGGCGGGCTTCGGCGGGCAGTTGGCAAGTGTCCTGGGCCAGTTTGGTGTAGTGGTTGGCGATGCTGGCCCCCAGCCCCGGGAGCCGGAGTGGGAAAGTAACCCCAGATACTGGCCTACCGGTACGCCCAGCTCGTTGGCGGGGTCGGTGATGTCGACCACGCCCCACTCCACGAAGTGGTTGCCGCCGCCGGAGGAGCCAATTTGCGCGGCGGCCGTGTCCAGCTTGTTGCGCAGAAAGGGAATTTCCTGGAACTCGAGACGGTCGAGAACAGCGTGGCCCAGCTTCTGGCCGTGGCGGAATACGTCGCGGTTGCCGAATTTGGTGTGGTCCAGCAGCAGTTTACGCAGTTCCTGTACCCGCTGCTCCAGAAACTTAGGCGGCAGAGCAAACACCGACAGGGCCATCCGGCAGCCAATGTCCACGCCCACGGCGTAGGGAATTACGGCGTTGTCGGTAGCCAGCACCCCGCCGATGGGCAGACCGTAGCCGTGGTGGGCGTCGGGCATGAGGGCCCCAGCCACGGTTACAGGCAGCTTCATGGCCGTTTCCATCTGATGAATGGCGCCCTGCTCGATGTACTCGGCCCCGAACACAGCGTATTCCTTGCGCTCCGTAAGGGCAATGTGCCGGCTGGGTGGGGGTAGCAAAGCGGCGGCCGTGTGGCTCCAGTCGAGGTGGGTGAGGTAGGTAGAAGGGTCCGCCAGCAGGCTTTTTAGCAGGGTTAGCTGGTCAGTTTGGGAGAGTTTTTTGAGGTGTTTGCGCTGCAGTTGAGCCAGCGCGAGTCCAATGGCCCGACCTTCCGGGAAGCCAAGCTGCCGAAGGTCGTTGCCGCGTAGTTGTGAGGCCATGCGAATAAGAATGTACTAGAAGAAGTTTTTGGCGGCGGAGCAACGGGCGAGTCGCGTATCCTGAGGGTGGGTGTGCACCCGCAGTCAGGCCGAAGTAACGCGACCCTACGGCATCCGAAAGCCAGAGAAAAAGAGCAGCTAGAAGGGTAATAAGGCGGACAGGCCCTTAGGTTTTCAGACGAAGTATGCCTGCTCCACGACACCTTCCGGCCGCTCAAGAGTATTCAAAAAAATCTGTTCGGGGCAACAGGTGGGCGGCCCCTATATCCTGCTCTACCTTCTGAGCTACAGCCACCACCCAAGGGTAGCAACTGGTGGGACTCGAACCCACGACCCGGGCAACCACAGTGCGAAGTATGGTCGCCCTACGGCACCCGAACAGATAGTACCAGCGGTGAGGTAATCAGCGAAAAGCGTTCTGTAAACTGGGTGCTTTTGACCACTCAGCCACTTGCCCGCAGTCGGACAAGACGGGATTCGAACCCGCGGGCTACAGAAGGCCAACCAACGAAGTAGCGCTTTCTTCCGACACTCACCTTTTTATTTTCCGTGGGGGTGGGGCTAACAAGCACCAGGCCTTTTATCCTGCTCTACCTGACTGAGCTACAGCGGCCACCGAAGCAGCCACCAGCGGGATTCGAACCCGCGGCCTGGGCGTTAAGAGCGCGAAGTATGGCCTGGCTACGGCACCCACTCCCGCGGAAAAACAAAACCTGCCGGGGCGACAAACGAGCAGCGAAATGACCGGCCCGAAGGCCGTTCTGCTCTACCTAGCTGAGCTACAGTCCAAGGTAAACAACCTGATTGGACTGGCCCGAATCGAACGGGCGACCCGAAGTAACGCTGCGCTACGACACCCGGCAGGGTGATAATGCGGCTGAACCTCCGGGTTTGGGGCAACAAGCGGCTGGCGAGTACCCCGCAGCCGGAACTGCGGGATGGGAATCGAACCCTACACCGGGGATGCCGGTGTATTCAACCAAGACGAAGTAACGCCTGCCTACGGCACCCAAACGGGCGGAAGTCAGTCGGTTTGGAGCGGGCCGCCGAAGCACAGTGCTTCGGCGGTACGCCGCCCCGGCCGGCGGCAGCCATCAGGTGGTCAGCCGCCGTCCCAATTAGTAGAAGCCGAAGCTTCTGGGAGTACTTATGTTACCATACGAGGAGTTTGGTAAGAGAACTTCATGGCTATGAACGTTACAAAAGATGATTATGATATACTGAAAAACGTAAAAAACTACGCTCCAGCTATATTTTAGCCATTTTACGGGGTAACGGCGTTTCGAACTTCTGGCACGGTTCTGTTTGGACTTCTACCAGTTTGCCGTTTTTCAGCGGGCCACCGGGTTTTCGTAGTTGCCTCGTGCCAGGGCGTCGAGGGTGCTATGGGCTATTTATTGTTGTAGTTCTCGGTTCATTAGAGTAGGTATTGTCGGGCCGTAACCCGGGAGTGGCACCGCTTTTCGGGTTGCCGCAAGCCACTCCCGGGGCCGCGTGGTTTAGGTAGAAATAATGGGATAGGAATGCTGGAGAACTATGCAACACGGAGGATAATTAGTTGACAGACATGTTTCTATGATGCCTGATTACTTGATCTGATGTCAGTACTACCGCAGCATCTGGCGCTTCTTTGCCCGGCTGTAGAGACGCGACACTTCGCGTCTTGTCATTGCTGACGTTATTTAGACTGCGCGGTTCCTGGTCGTTCTGACGCCGAGACGCGAAGTGTCACGTCTCTACAGCTGTTCTATTGTTAGCCGGGCGAGATGCTTCGCAGGGCGCCGTGTGACAGTTAAATGGGATATTCTAGTTGCCCATTACAACACTATCTGTTCGATTTCGGTAAGAGCGAATCCGCCATTGTCGAGGGCGGCCAGCACGTCGAAAATCTTATCCGACCAGCCGGCAATCAGAGCTGCACCTTGTTCGGGGTGTACTTGCAGGGGCGCGGTGCCATGACCGGCTAGGTCGAAGAGGTATAGCTGGGCCTGTGGAGCAACGGTGCGCCGGTACTCCGCCCATTCTTTGGCCATGTTGGTGCCGTTGAAGTGAGAGTTCCAGAGCTGGCAGTCGGTGAAGAGCATTACCTTATCTACTACCTCCCGGCGGCGGCGCAAGTCCTCGATAACCAGGTAGCCGTTAGTGCTGTAGCCTACCTCGCCTTCGCGGCGGTAAAACTCCTGCACGTTGCGCAAAATGGGGCCACGGGGCAGCGTCAGCCGCTTCCAGGTGTCGCCGAACATGCCGGTTACCACGTTCTGGCAGCGGCTCTGCAGGAGCATGCCCAGCACCAGGCCCACGTCGTAGTACAGCACTTTGCTGCGCTGAGAAATAGGCTGTTGCATGGAGCCCGACACGTCACAAGCTACCACTACCCGAGTTTCCGAGCCGAAGCCGCGCAGGTTGGCGGCGCTGTGGCCGATGGCCGCTTCCAGGGCTTCCAGCACCTGCGGCACCGGGCTCTGGCGCAACCCCACTGCCATCAGCACCGACTGCAGCGTGCCTGCTTCCAAAGCCTTTACCTCACGGTAAGCGGCCAGAAAGCGGAAGGGCAGCTGCTTGCTGCGGGCTACGGCCCGCGCATCGGCGAGGGTGGCACACACTTGCGCTACTGCCTCGGCTGGTACACCAGCCTGCAGGATGTTGCGCAGGTTGCGTAGCAGGGCCATGTAGCCCAACTTGCCGCTACCAATTAGCTCCGTCCACTTCTGGCGGAAAGCGGCCGCCCGCTCTGCCTCCGACGTAAATCCTACCTGTCCCAGAGCCGACAATTCAGTCTCCCAGGTGTAGGGCGTAGGGAGGGTGCCGGCCACCAGCTGGTTAAATAAGGCTTGCTGGCCTTCGTCGGCGGGGCGCGGGTGCACCAGGAACAGGGCGTCGCGGAGGCGCACGGTGCCGGCCCGGTCGTACTTGGCCAGTTGGTAGCCATCGAAACGGTTGAAGGCTTGGGCCAACCCTTTCTGCACCTGCTTGGAGAGACGGTTGAGGGTTTTGAGGCCGGTGCGGCCGTTGGCTTGGGCGTAATAGGCCAGCAGCTCCGTGATTTCGTCGGGGCGCTGTACCACACGAGCCACCAGGCGGCTGACCAGGCTGGTACCCTGGTGCAAGCGGGCCAGCTCTACGGCCAATACCAGCGGCACGGAGCGCAAATACAGCTTTTCGCGGGCATACACAGCTAGGCGGGCCACGAACTCCGCATCGTTGCGAGCCACCAATTCGCGCAGACGCACCAAGCGGGTATCGGCGGTTTCGTAGAACTGGTCACTGAGGGCGGCAGTAGCCACGGCGGCGTACAGCTCCAGCGCGGGAGTGAGCATAGTAGCCGGTGCACCCTCGTGGTTGAGCACCGGAGCCGGAGTAGGCGGGCGGAAGGGGAAGTTGAAACGCATCGAATAGAAAAATCAGGTAGTGAGTACTAATGAATGACGGCTATAACCAGAATAAATAACTCGTACTTTTTACTTAGGAAAGCACACACTTTTTCCAGCATAATTCACGTACGAATTATTAAATAAAACTCTAGAAAATTAAAGACAATACTTTTCCTTTACACCCCGAAAACAGGATGATCTTATTTTAAATAACCAGGGAAATTAATTTGACTAAGCCAATTTTACACCGTGTTTGCCTACGCAGAGGTGCTAGCCTTTAGCCATTGTTGCTACTCCGGTTTACTACCGTTTTGCCAAGTCGCAACGACTGATAGTCGCGGGCAATTGAGGGTAATACGGATGGAGTGCGAGGGTAGAGAGAATAACATCATGGGGAGTAGGATAGATAGAAGATGAAAACAAAAACGCCCGAATCCTATCAGATTCGGGCGTTTGCGGAAGATGGTTCTAGAGTAGAAACCTTACCTGTCTGCTGGCGCGCCGAACCCCGGCTGAATCTCCCGATCCAGCTTGCTGAGTGATGGCATATCTTGATTAAAGTGGCGGCACATGACAGGAAAGGTGTAAAAGTCGTTAGCGTTTGGGCTGTTGAACGTGACAAAGGTAGAAAAGTTATTTTCTTACCAACAAGTTTAGTTCATAAATTTTTAAAATATTTTTCACACATAAATTAAATGCCCTTTCAAAGGTTTATTTCAAGGTTTTTATTATTTATTTAGACAGAATAAAAACTACATTTTTACCCTTTTACTTTACCAGACAAACGATATTTCATTCTAATTAAGGAGTTTTTGCATAGTGTGTAACGGTGTAGCAGCAGACGCGAAATGTCGCGTCTGCTACCAGAACAACCAGCTTAGCGCCACATGCGGTACAGACCGTTCAACGAAGAGACGCGAAGTGTCGCGTTTCTACATATCAGCCCTGTTCACCTCAGCTCTAACCTTGTGCAGCCGCTGTTGCAGCTAAAGCGGGGGTAGCGTCGAGGAAATGGCGGGGTTAGTAGATGTTTTTAGCGCCCCGGAAAGGCCAGGAGTAGGTTTGAGCACTGATCTACTAAACCAGGTCAGCGTTTACTTCTTCTTTCTTCCTCTACTACCCTATGAAAAAGTTTCTGGCAACTTCCCTCCTGCTCGGTCTGCTGGCCGGCGCTACCGCTCCCGCCGCTCTGGCCCAGACCACTCCCGCTAAAACCAAAGTCAAAGCCAAGAAAGACAAGGTGAAAGCCAAAGGCACTGCCACTGACGCCACGGCTCCCACGGAAGGCCGTGGTGCGGGTGGCCGGGGCGGACGCGGCAACATGCTGGCGGAAATGACCAAGGAGCTCAACCTCACGGCCGACCAGCAAACTAAGGTGGCCGCTATTCAGCAGGAGCAAATGCAACAGATGCAGACCCTGCGCGCCAGCGGCGAAACAACCGACCGTCAGGCCCGCATGCAGCAAATGCGCAGCCTCGATGAAAGCACCAATGCTAAATTGCAAGGAGTGCTCACGCCCGAGCAATTCCAGCAGTACCAGGCCAAAAAGCAGGAGCGGATGCGCCGCCACGGCCCGCCAGCCGGCGGCACCCGCTAAGCAGCACAACCAGATAGTGTCTGAAAAACGCTAGACCTTTCTGCTTGATCCGGCGGCCGAATAGTCGAAGCAGGACATGTTCATGAGAGGCGCAGCTTAATTTCTGACCCGTACCCGTGCTGCTGAGCCGCACGAAAGACCTGCTCCTGTTTAAACGGCCCGCTACTGGTGGCCTGTTCTGACGGGAGTACGTCCTTCGTACGGCTCAGCAGCACGGGTTTCCAAGGCCCTTCGTATTCTTACCGATTGTAAGCACAGCCAGCCACTTGATGTTAAGCAAGAACAAAACCACTCGTCAGCGGGTGCTGCGCGTGGTTGTGCACGTCGCGGCCTGGGTGGGGGTAGCTTTTATCCCGCGTCTGCTGTCGGATAACCCGCCGCCATTTCAGCTACGACACCTGACGCTGCCGCTGCAGCTGGCGGGTTACTTCTACCTGAATTACTACGTGCTGATTCCGCGCCTTTTTGCCCGGAAGAAGTTTGCGCTTTATTTCCTGGTAGCCTTGGGTTTGCTGGGGTTGATGTACATGCCCATGCTACTGCGGATGGCGGGCATTATCCAGCCCATGCACCACCGGCCGCCGGGCGCCATGCACTACTCGCGGCCGCCCCAGGGCCTGTGGGTGATGGGCATTCTGGTCTGGATTATTAGTAGCGGCCTGCGCATTACCAGCGAATGGTTTGACGCCGATAGCGCCCGGCGCGACCTGGAAAACAAGCAACTCACGGCCGAGCTGGCCTTTCTTAAGTCGCAGGTAAGCCCGCACTTCCTGTTCAACACGCTCAACAACATCTACTCCCTGGCCCAGTTGAAATCAGACGACACGCCGGAGGCCATCATGCAACTGTCCCAACTCATGCGCTACATGCTGTATGAGTCGGCCGCCGCTAGGGTGCCGCTGGCCCGCGAAACGGAGTACCTGCGCACCTACATTGACTTGCAGCGCCTGCGCCTCGACCCCGAGGAGGTAGACATTCGGTTTACCGTGGATGGGCCTCTGGATGGGCATTTAATTGAGCCTATGCTGTTGATTCCGTTCGTGGAAAATGCCTTTAAGCACGGCATCAGCGCCCAGAACTTTTCGCGCATTGCCGTGAATTTAATTGTGCGCGAAGACCAATTGCTATTCACGGTGCAGAACTCGCGCTTTCCCCGCACCGGCGGCCACGACCCCAACTCCGGCATCGGGCTACCCAACGTGCGCCAGCGCCTGCACCTGCTCTACCCGACGGCCGCCACCAGCTGCACGTAGAGGAAACCAACGATGAATTTATGGTAGAACTCACTCTGACTTTAGCGTATGCTCCGGTGCCTGCTCGTTGATGATGAACCCCTGGCCCTGCGCCTGCTCACGAGCTACGTGGAGCGCGTACCGTTTCTGGAGCTGGTGGGCACCTGCCGCAGCGCCCTCGAAGCCATGACGGTGCTCCAACAGGAACAAGTAGATGTGCTGTTTCTCGATATTCAAATGCCCGACCTCACGGGCATCGAGTTTGTGCGCAGCATGCAGCCCCAGGCCCTCGTAATTTTCACCACCGCCTACGAGGGCTTCGCTCTGGAAGGCTTCAACCTGAATGCCCTAGACTACCTGGTCAAGCCCATTGCCTTTGAGCGGTTCGTGAAAGCCGCCCAGAAAGCCCAGGAACGCCTGACGCCCCACCAGCCCGAGCCGGCTGCCGCCCCGGCCCCTACCCCACCGGCCGCGCCCAGTGCTACCCCCCACGACGACTACATCTTCGTGAAGGCCGACTACCACACCCAGCGCCTCAACCTGCGCGACATCCGCTACCTGGAGGGCCTGAAGGACTACATCAAGATTTACGCCGGGGCCAAACCCATTCTCACCCTCAACTCTCTGAAGGCCTTCGAGGACCGTCTGCCGCCCCAGGATTTCGTGCGCGTGCACCGCTCCTACATCGTGGCCGTGGCCCACATCGACTCTATCCGCAAAAACCGCATCTATATGGGCGAGGCCATCATTCCCATCGGCGAATCATACGCGGAGGCCTTCTTCAAACTGATTGAGGAGCGCAACATGCACTAGGTGGTGAATTTGTGACATGGTGAAATGGTGATTGAGCGAATAAAAGGCCCGTCGTCCTTCAATGTCGCTTGATGCGCGGAATGCTTAGGATGACGGGCTTATAGGAAAGGCGTGAGCGGAAAAGCCAGCCCCACGATGACGGGCGGATAGTGCCGGAAATGCTACTCCGTTTCTGGTAAGCGCAGAACCGAAAGTCAGCGGAACCAGGAGAAACGTACGTAGCGCTGAGTTACGCGGCTTTCGTCCGACGCCACAGCTTTTCCGCTCGTCAGCCGTACAAATCGGCACCCCGATTCATCTCGCCTAATGCCCTGCCTTGCAACCTCCGACCGTTACAGCATTCAACTGCCCGCCGGCCACCGCTTCCCTATTGCCAAATATGCCCTAATTCGGGAGCAGTTGCTGTGGCAGGGCATTGCCCCGCCAGAAGATTTCTACGACCCGGGGTTGTGCGCCGAGGAGGATATTTTGCGGGTACATTCCATGGAGTACTGGCAGCGCGTGCGGGACTTGCAGCTCTCGGCGGCGGAGGTGCGGCGGCTGGGGTTACCCCAGAGTCCGGAGCTGGTGCGCCGCTCCCTGAGCAGCTCGGCCGGCACGGTGCAGTCGGCGCGCAAGGCCCTGGAGCACGGCATTGGCCTGAGTCTGGCCGGGGGCACCCACCACGCGTTCCGCGACCGAGGCGAGGGGTTTTGCGTGCTCAACGACATAGCCATTGCCGCCGCCCACCTGCTCCACCACGGCCTGGTGCGCCAAGTGCTGGTAGTGGACCTAGATGTGCACCAGGGCGACGGCACGGCCAGCATTTTCCGGGAGGAGCCGCGCGTATTTACCTTTTCCATGCACGCCGGCGCCAACTATCCCCTGCGCAAGGAGCAGTCGGACCTGGATGTGGCCCTGGACCTGGGCACCGACGACGAAACCTACCTCCGCATGCTGCACGACACCCTACCTCGCCTGCTCGCCCAAGTTCAGCCCGATTTCATCTTCTTTCAGGCCGGCGTTGATGTACTGGCTACCGACAAGCTCGGCAAGCTGGCCTTAACCCAAGCCGGCTGCCGCCGCCGCGACGAATACGTTTTGCGCCTCTGCCAGCAGCACCAGCTGCCCGTAGCCGTGAGCATGGGCGGCGGCTACTCTGAGCAGCTCCGCGACATTGTGGATGCCCACTGTACCACCTTCCGGGTGGCCTACGAAGTGTTTGGGTAGCCTACTCCGGGCGCAGGCTCGCCAGCGTAAAAATGAACAAAGGAGGCGGCCGGAGTTACACCGGAAACGAAACCGTAAAGGTTGAGCCTACCCCTACCTCGCTCTGCACCGTGATGGTGCCGCCCCATTTTCTACCAAGCGCTTCACAATATAGAGGCCTACACCCGTACCCTCCACGTGGGTGTGCAGGCGCTGAAACAGGCCAAACAGCTGGCGTTGTTGCAGTTCGTTCAGCCCCAAGCCATTATCCTGCACGGTAAGTAGTACGGATTGCGGGGTGCTTTCGGCGCGCAGCTGCACCCTGGACGGACGGTTCGGGTCGCGGTACTTCACGGCGTTGCTGAGCAGGTTGTACACGATACTGCGCAGGTTTTGCGGGGCAAAGGAAATCAGCAAATCCGGGGCTACTTCCACCGTGAGCTGGGTAGCGGCGGCCTGCAGGTCGGGGGCCAGGTCTAGGCGTACATCTTCCACCACCGCCGCGAGTAGCACCGGCTCGGCAGGAGCGGCGTGGGCCAGTTGCAGCTTGGAGAGGTCGGTAAGCTGGGCAATGGTAGTTTGAAAGCGCGCCACCGTGTGGTCGAGCAGGTCCAGCAAGTGACTGATCAGCTCGTGCTGCTGAACTTCCCTGGGCAGATGCTCCCGCAAGGCCAGCATGATGCTTTCGATGTTGGTGATGGGCGCCTTGAGGTCGTGGGAGGCCGTGTACACGAAGGTGTCCAGGTCGATGTTGGTGCGCGTGAGCTGGGCGTTGGTTTTGCTGAGCTCGTCGTTGGAAGCCGCCAGTTCCTGGTTTAGGTCCTGCACGCGTTGGCGGGCCAGCACCTGTTCGGTTACCTCGGTAGCCACCACCGTCACGGCCGTAATTTGGTCGCCCCCATCATGCAAGGGCTGGTACACAAAGTTCCAGTACACCAAGTCGCGGCGGCCGTGCCGATCAATGTGGGAAGGCAGCTCGTTGGCGACGTAGGGCACGCCGGTAGCCATTACCCCATCGAGCAACTGCTCGAAGCCTTGGCCCGCCGCTTCGGGCAGCAGCTCGAATAAGGGAGTGCCCAGGGCCTGCTCCGGCGTGCGGCCCCAAATGGCGCACACGGCCGGGTTAGCCAGCTCAATGACGTACTGCGGCCCCCGGAAAATAGCAATGGCTACTGGCGCCTGCTCAAACAGTTCATGTAACCGGCGTTGCTGAACTTCGTGCTGCTGCCGGGCCAGCACCTGATCCGCTACGTTGTAGGCAAAGGTGGAAATACCCACAATCTCCCCGTTTTCGTGGAAGGCTTGGTAGGTGAAGGTGAAGTACATCAGCTTCGGCGGGCCCTCAGGCTGAGCAATCAGCAAGGGCAGCTCCTCGCCGTAGTACGTTTCGCCGGTTTGGTACACGTGGTCGAGCAGGGCTAGCACTCCGCTGTCCACGGTTTCGGGAATGGCCTCCGCAACGGTGTTGCCCAGAATCTGGCGTCCCGGAAAAAACTGCAGGTACGCGGCGTTAGCGTACTCGTACCGGTGGTCTGGGCCGCGCTGTATGCAGATGGCGGCCGGCGTTTGCGCGAATACCTGAAACAAGGTGTTGCGTTCCTGCACCTGGTGCCGGGTAGCTGCCACCAAATCGGCCTGTAGCGCCTCCGCCTGCTGCCGAGCCTTTACCTGCTGGGTTATGTCGGTAGCCACCACAATGACGCCCGATACGGTGCCCTGCTCAGTTCGCCAGGGCAGGTACACAAAATCAAAATACACCAGCTCCTGCTGGCCGTGGCGCTTCAGGTTGGCCGACAGCTCTTTGGCGACAAAGGGCTTTTCGGTTTCCATGACTCCGGCCAGCAACTCCTCGTAGCCCGCTCCCTTTGCTTCGGGAATGGCTTCAAACAAGGGCTTATGCAATACTTCCGCGGCCGTTTTTCCCCAAAGCTCCAGGTGGGCCGCGTTTACCAGTTTGATGACATGGTCGGGCCCCTCGAAGATGGCAATAGCCACGGGCGCCTGCTCAAATATGTTCGTCAGCTCTGCTCGTTGCCGCTCGGCTTCCGCCCGGGCGGCCTGCTCGCGGGCCTGGCTCTGGCGGAGGGCCTGTTCAGCGGCGCGCTCGTTGTGCTCCTGGCTAAAGGAAAAACTCACCAGCAGGTGCTGGCCCAGGCGGCGGCCCACTACCCGGCAGTAGGTGTCATACTGTTCATCCTGGTAGAGCTCCTCATAGTGCCGGGGCTCATCGGAGCCGAATGCCGCGACGTGGAAGGCAAAGGCCCCGCTGCTCCTCGCCTGCGGAAACTGCTGCAGATACGTAGTGGTAGGCTGCGCCGGCATCCCCAGCAGGCGTTGAGCCGCTGGATTGACGTAGGAAAAGACGAAATCCAGTACTTGCCCCGCGGCATCCAGCACTGGCGTGTAACACACGATGCCACTAATTGACAGATCCAGCAATGCGGGCAACAACTCGTCGGCAGGAGCCAGACTCAGCGGAAGTGAAAGCACGGAGAGATAAGAGAGTTACGCGAAATCAGCAGCCTAGAAAAGCTACCATAGATACACCGGACAACAATAAGCGAAAGTAGCACACCAGCCCCAGTTGAAGCGCTACGCTAACACCTGCGTCACCAAGAGGCCCTGCTCAGCACCTATAAGCGGGAAAAGTTCTGATTACCTGGGAGCTATTACCCAGAATATACGGGTACAAACGGGGCTGGTTTTAGGTAGTGGCCCTGCGCCTGCTACCCCGCCGGCTTCACGTAACTCCTGCCTTACCTTTGCCCCATGAATCTGCATAACCCCGCCACCGACCTGCCCGCCGCCAACGCCCTACCCGTTTCAGCCCCGAGAGAAGCGCCCGGCACCCCGGCCCAGCAGGCGTTTCGGGCGGCCGTGGAGCAGGTGGAAGGCCTGCGCCAGCGCCTGCGGGAAGTGCGCCAGGAGCAGGCCGAAGCGCGCCGCCGCTACTGGCAGCAGGTGGGCCCCGCGGCGGCTACCGTGGTGGAAGCCCGCCGCGCCCTGTTCGGGCCCCTGGAAGAAGCCTTGCTGCTCGACTACTTCAGCCGCCTGGAGCACCGCCAGATTCAGGAGGTGATAGTCGGCAATGCGCGGGCCCTGCAGGATAGGTTTGGGGAAGATGCCGAGGATATTCTGCGTAAGTACGCCCCGCGCCGCCGGGTGGAGGAAGCGGAAGATGCTCCTGCCTCCGAGGCCCCTACCCCTACCATCGACCCCAACCTGCCGCCCCACGAGCAAGCGGCGGCCCACGCCCGCACCCGCCGCAAATCCAAGGCCCAGAAAGCCGAGGAAGCGGCCGCCCAGCAGGCCCGGGAAGAGCAGCAGCGCCTGCTGTCGAACACCAAAACCCTTTACCGCCAGCTGGCCCGCCTGCACCACCCCGACCTGGCCCGCGACCCAGCCGCCCAGCAGCAGAAAACGGCTCTGATGCAGCGCATCACCGAGGCCTACGAAACCAACGACCTCTACACCCTGCTGCAGCTACTCTCGGAAGCCGGCCCCGCCGAGGCCACCGACGACGACGTGCTGGCGCGCTACACCCAGGCCTTGCATCAACAAACAACGGAGCTTAAACAGCAGCTGAACGCCCTGAAATTCGGTGAAAACGGCTTTTTCGGGAGCACCGGCAAGAAACGGGAGCAGGAAATCCGCCAGCTCAAGCGCCACCTGCGCGCCGAAGCGGAGTACCTAGCCCACGTTCGTCAGCGTATGCTGGAGCCGGATGGCCTGCGCGAGGTACTGCGCCAACTTGCCGCCGAGGGCCACGAAACGGTGTAAATCAACTCTTTCGTCTCTTTTCCCAGCCTACATCCAGGCGTACCTCTCGCGCTGTGCTTGGTTCGCTCCCCACGCTGTCATTCCGACGCAGGAGGAATCTGGGTTAGAGCGCGTGAACAGCAATTCTCAGCTCGTCATGCAGAGGACTAACCCAAGCATCTCGCGGGCTGACATCTGGTTTACTACCTCAACGTCAGCATGCAAGATGCTTCGGATATGCCTCTGGATGACATTTCTTTAGCTCTAAATTCGTTGCAAAACGGCTACTCTTCGCCTCATAGCCTTCAGGAAGTGATATTTGGTTCATTCTGCGCTGGGAGGATGGCCTGAGTGCTTGCTTACCGTAGAAACTCGGCTACCTGTTCCAGCACCGCAGGGTCGCGCATGATTTTGTTGTGGCCCAGGCCAGTGGTGGGCCGGAAGTCGAGGCCGGGCCAGCTAGCGGCTATTTCCTGGGCTTCGGCGAAGGGAATACTAGCATCGTCGTGGTCGTGAAAGAGCATGGCACGGCCCACGGGCAAGCGGTGGCCGGTGCGGATGAGGCTGAAGCTTTCCGCGTCGCGGCCGTGCTGCTCGCGTACGTAGCGGGCCATGCGGGCCACCACTGCCGGGGGCAGCTGGAGCAGCTCAGCGAAGCGTTGGGCCACGGCGCTGGTGCTCCCCGGAACGGCCAGCAATACCAAGCGGGGCAACTGGCCGCCCTTGGTCTGGTTAAAGCGCACGGGCACACCAGCCGTGGCAGCCCCACCCAAGGAATGCGCCACCACGGCGTACACCTCGCCCAGCTCGTCGGCTACGGCCTGCACGGCGCGGGCGTAGGCGGGCAGCGTTACGCGCGTACCGGCGGATGCCCCGTGGGCGGGCACATCCAGGGCTACTACCCGAAAGTCCGCTGCGGCCAGGTGGCGGGCCATGGCCCCCCAGAAGCTGGCTCGGTGCTCCCAGCCGTGCACCAGCAGCACCGTACGCTGGCCCGCCGGGTTCCACTCGTAGGCGGCCACCTGGCCCCGATTGATGGTTACCTCGAAGCGGCGGGCCCCGGCCAGGGCAGCAGGCTCCCACTTCTTTTCGGGCAGCCGGCGCGGGGTAGTAAACAGCTTCCAGGCGGCACCAAAAGCCAATTCTGTAGAAAGCGCCGCTAGCAGCCGAAATTTCAACTGCAACAAACGAATAGCGGACGGCAGGGCGGCCGGGACAGGGGCCGAAGCCGGAGAAGTAGAAGTACTCATGTGGGGGCAAATATCCGCTTCCTTCCGCACTCTGCGGGCAAGAGCTGGAGTAAGCTCAACTGTTTGCCCCATTTCCCGTATCGGCACGCAGCCCATTTACCCCGCCGATTTTCGCCTGTTTTCTGCGCAGGCAGCTACGATGTTATTGACTCTATCCGACTTACAAGTACAATACCGCTCTGATGTATCACTCCTGCGCGTGCAATGGCGCGCGCCCCACCAGCGCATGACCCGGTTTCAGGAAGGCATGAACGCTGTGGCCTACCTGCTGGAGCTCGGCGTAGTTCACACTGCCATTCTCGACCTGCGCCACCTGCCCAACATTAGCCTCGACGATCAGTATTGGATAGCAACCAACTGGCTCCCCCGGATTTCAGTGCCCGCCCTGCAGCAGGTAGGCGTGGTGCTACCCTCTTCTAACCTCTATAATCAGCTGGTAGTAGAAAGCCTTATTCATATAAGCCGGCATTTCATGCACTACGATATCCAGTTCTTTGGTGCCGCCGCAGAGGCGCTGGACTGGTCCGTGGGCAGCCAGCAACCAGACCTGCAGCTAGCCTTGGAAAGCGAATGGGCGGCCTATACGCCGGGCCCACTGCCGCACTAGGTTGTGCGGGCGGAGATGGGTAGGCCAGCCGGCATGGTGCTTTCCGTCGTCATTGCCCTGGGGCGCAGCTTCTGATCGGCCGTTGTTTGGGTTACGGGGCCTGACGGACGAGGACGACAGGCTTGCGGATGGCTGGCAAACCGGTTTTTTCTGATTCCAACTTCCCCCTATTTCCTACCTCCCCCGGTTAGGTAGCGTTAGCCTAGCCGGGCCAGCAGCTCTTCCACTTGCCGCTCCAGGCGCGTTACCCGCTCCTCTACCAAGGCCGGCGGGCGCAGGTAGGTACTGAACACACCTTGCACTTCCCATACTTCCAGGGCATCTGTAAAAGGCACGTCCTGCACCGGATAGTCGGGGTTATCGGCCCGCAGGCGTAGCACGTTGTCGGAGCGGTGCTCCAGCAGCCGGCGCACCAACAGTTGATTTTGCAGCACGAAGGCGTACAGGCGGCCCGCCCGCAGGCGCAGCGTAGCCTTGTCTACCCGGCAGGTTAGCAGCACATCCTGGTGCCGAACGGTGGGCTGCATATCCGCGCCCTGCATCTCGAAGGCCCGGGTGGCGCCCCCTAGCTCGGGCGGAAACGTTAGGGTAGCCAGGCCCTGCACAAAAGCGGCGTCGTGGTGCCGCACAATGTACTCCATGAGCCGGGCCGTGGGCACGTAGGGAGTAGCTCCCGAAGCTCCCTCCGAAGCGGCGGCGTCAGCCGCTGGGGCATCCGGTTGCTGGTACCGCTCAAAACCATAGAGGTCGTTTACGGTCAGTTCTTTCGTTAGTAGCAGGTCAACGGAGAGGCCAAAATGATGAGCAATTTGAATAAGCGTCTCCATTTTGGGCTCCGAGCGGCCCTCTTCGTAAGCACCTACACTTGGGCGGGCCAGCCCGAATAATTCGGCAAAAGCCGCCTGACTCAGCTTTTTAACCGTTCTTATCTTGCGGATGTTCTTTCCGACGTGTGACATCGTAGCAAAAATATTTTCGCTCAAACTTTGAGCATATACTGAAACTTCAGTACCATTGCATCGTAAAGCTACCAGAATACAGTGAACTGCTTTGCTGAATTTAGCTATTTTTTTGAGCCAAACTTAGCCACTGGCTCCGCTTGGTCAAGGCAGGTAGCACTCGGTTCGCTTTTCCTTCTACCCTTATATCCACTGTATGGTCAACCGCTACTTTACAACTATCAAGGGCTTTTTGCTGGAATTGGGCTTTGATATCCGCCACGAAGAGGCGGCCGCCAACGTTCTGGTTGTCAATAAGCTCGACCAGGGTATCCGGCATCTGGTGCTTAGCTGCGGAGAACCGCTTTTGATTCTGGAGCAGCACCTGCTGGATTTGCCGGGCCCTTCCTGCGAGGTGTACCAGCAGTTGCTCCAGAAAAACCGCGACATCATCCACGGCGCCTTCGTGCTGGATGAGTCGGGCCGCAAGGTCATCTTCCGCGACACCCTGCAGCTAGAGCACCTCGACCGGCCCGAGCTGGAAGCGGTATTCAACTCCCTGGCCCTGCTGCTCAGCGAATTCAGCGACGAGCTGATTGCCTTTTCCAAGGCTTGATCTTCGAGGCGGCAAGCTCCAGCTTTGTCCGATGTGGCCCTCGCCAAGGCCCCGTACTGCCCACCGGCGTTCTACCTAGGATGCGAAGCTAGAGCTTCGCGCTACCTCTCATTCATCCTACACTGCTATGAACCTTTTCACGCGTCTCTTTAAAATCGGCCAGGCCGAAGCGCATTCGGCCGTTAATCAGCTCGAAGACCCGATTAAGCTCACGGAGCAAGCCTTACGCGACCTGCGCCAGGACCTGGACAAAGCCCTGCACGCGCTGGCCGAGGTGAAAGCACTGGCCATCCGCAGCCGTAATGAGGCCGAAACCGGGCGGCCCAGGCACTCGAATATGAGGGCAAAGCAGTGCAGCTACTCCAGAAGTCGGGCCGCCAGGAGTTGGCTCCGGCCGAAGCTGACCGCCTCGCCACGGAAGCCTTAGCCAAAAAGGCCCAGCACGAGGCCCACGCCGTCCGCGCCGCCCAGGAGCAGGAGAAGTTCGAGGCCTCGGCCCGGCAGCTCGACGAGAATGTGCAGCAGCTTAAGCAAACCATTTCGCAATGGGACAATGAGTTGCGCACCCTCAAAGCCCGCGTTACCGTCAGCGCCGCCACCAAAACCATCAACCAACAGCTAGCCCAGCTCGACTCATCGGGCACGGTGGCCCTGCTGGAACGCATGAAGGAAAAGGTAGCTACCGAGGAAGCCCTGGCCGAATCATACGGGCAGATTGCCCAGGAAAGCAAATCCATTGACCAGGAAATTGACAGGGCGCTGGGCAAAGATGGCAGCAGCCAGGCCGCTACGGAGTTGCAAGCTCTTAAGGCGAAGCTGGGGCTGTAGGCAATGCTGTCAATAGCTCAGATATATCATGAACCCAGGCTAGATTCAATGCACATGAATACCCGTGAAAAAATTCTCCTGTATGCAGGCAGCGCCACGATAGTTCTCATTGCCCTGGCCCGCATTCTGCACTATCTCGAGGCAAAAGAAATGGGTTCTATGATGGTACTTGGCTGGGTGCTCATTCTTAACGCCTACCGGAACTATGCCAAGCGCCTGCAGCGCCGCAACGCCGAGCTGGAACTCCTGGTAACTCCCCATCATCCCCGGCAGCGTAACGTTTCCCTGGCCCTCTTCCCTACCTCAACCCATAAAACTACTCCATTGGATTGGCGTGGTTTTTTGACCACGGCCAGTCTGCTGAACCTGTTTGAGCAGCTACCACCTTCGCCGGTGGTTAGGGTGCTGGTTGCTGGCATTGGCCTGTACGGCGCGAGGGTAAGCCGCTACCTGTGCCGGCCGGAGCACGAAAAACGCGCGCTGCGGCAGCTGCCGGTGGGGTAGTAACCTGCTAGTATGGTGGAGCTTTGCTGGCTTTTTCGGTTCTTTCCGACCTAGATGCGCGCTAATGCGGCGCGGCTTGCTTTTTTGGTACGATGACTGACCTGTTTCACGCGGCGATTTTGCCAGCCAATCTGCTGCCCACGGCCCTACTGGTATTTGTGCTGCTCTACTGGCTGACTGTAATTACCGGCCTGCTCGATTTCAAGTCCCTGGATCTGGACGTGCATCATCACCCGGAGCTGCACCACACCCACTTTCACGCCCCTGAGGGCATGGGCGTAAGTTGGTTAAATCACGCTTTGGCTTTTTTCAACCTGGGCCGGGTGCCGCTGATGGTGTTTGTGGCTTTTGTGGCCCTACCGCTGTGGGTGGGCAGCATTCTGCTTAACTATTACCTGGGTAACAGCTCTTGGCAGCTGGGGCTGCTGCTACTGCTGCCGTTGCTGCTGGCGGCGCTGCTAGTTGCCAAGGTCCTGACCACGCCGTTCGTGCATGTGTTTGCCGCCTTCGAGAAAGACCACCACGATGGTACCCGGCCCCTGGGCAAGGTTTGCACCATTCTGCTACCCGCCAGCCAGCAGCACCTGGGCCAGGCCAGCGTGGCAGTGCCCAACGGCGCCCCCCTGATGCTCAACGTGCGAGCCGCCGACGCCACCACGGAGCTGCGCAAGGGCGACTCGGCCCTGGTGATTGATTATGATGAGCAGCGCCGCTGCTACGTAATTGAACCCTACGAGGTGTCCTGAGTGCTAAATTCTGCTACCTTTAGTGCACGCTTTACTCGCCATGAATCAGGTGTTTAAGTCCAATATAAGCTGGTGGCTTTTCGGGCCGATTCTGGGCGGCCTGGGCTCCTTTTTGCTGCTGGCCGTAGTCCAGCAGCGCTGGGTAGCAAGCCTGGTGGTGCTCGTACCGGTCTGCTTTATTATCTATCTACTCTTGTCCACTGCCTACACCATTACGCCGCAGGAACTCATTATTACATCCGGGCCGCTGCGCCTGGCAGGACAGGACAGTACCAGCATCTATTCTACCCATACCCCCATTAGCTCCCCGGCCCTTTCGCTCGTCGACCGATTGGCAATACGCTACGGCAAGTTTGATTCCGTGCTGGTATCACCCGCCGCCAAGGCTGGTTTTCTGGCTGCGTTGTTACAGCTTAATCCTGCTATCCGTCATGATTGACTTGCTGGGTACTCTAAAAACGTTCTGGCACTGGCTGGGCAGTCTGCTGCTGGATGGCCTACTGGCCGATTTCTTTGCTTGGCTGGCCGAATGGCTGTTTCCGTGAGCTACCCGCTGGCGCTGAGCCTACCCCAACCTTTTCTTTCCCAACCTTCTGCCGGCGGCTCCTGCCCTGCGCGGACAGGAACCGGCATCCCTAGTCTCTACCAACCCGCGCCCTAGCTAGGGCGCCCTACCTCTGAATCTATTTCTTTACCCCTACCCCCTACTTCCATGTTGGAACAACTCTCCCTGGCGGTGATACTCATCGTTGCCGTCCTCTTATTGGGCTTTCTGGCCATCATTGCCCGCATGTACCAGAAGGCGGTGCAGGGCGAAGCCCTCGTCCGGACCGGCATGGGCGAAACCAAGGTTTCCTTTAGCGGCATCTTCATCGTGCCCATCCTGCACAAGATGGAGGTGATGGACATCAAGCTCAAAACCATCGTTATTGCCCGGGCTGGCTCCGAAGGGCTGGTCTGCAAAGACAATCTGCGGGCCGATGTGAAGGTGAACTTCTTCGTGCGCGTCAACAAAACCCACGATGACGTGCTGAACGTGGCCCAGAGCATCGGGGCCCACCGCGCCTCCGACCCCGCGGCCCTGGAAAACCTCTTTGACGCCAAGTTTTCAGAAGCGTTAAAGACGGTAGGCAAGCACTTCGATTTCATCGAGTTGTATAATTCCCGCGAGCAGTTTAAGCAGGAAATCCTGCGTATTATCGGCACCGACCTGAACGGCTACGTGCTCGACGACTGCGCCATCGACTACCTGGAGCAAACCCCGCTGACAGCGCTCAACCAGGACAATATTCTGGACGCCGAGGGCATCAAGAAAATCATTGCCCTAACCTCGGAGCAGAAGATTCAAGCCAACTCCATCCAGCGGGAGCAGCAGAAAACCATCAAGAAGCAGGACGTTGAGGCCCAGGAAACCATCCTGCAGCTGGAAAAGCAGCTGATTGAAAACCAGGAAAAGCAGAAGCGCGAGGTAGCCAACATCAAGGCCCGTGAAGCCGCGGAGGCCGAAAAAGTACAGCAGGAAGAGCGCCTGAAATCAGAGCGGGCCCGCATTGCCACCGAAGAAGAAGTACGCGTGGCTGAGCAGAACCGCGACCGGCAGGTGCTGGTGGCCGAGCGCAACAAGCAGCGCACCGACGCCGTGGAAACCGAGCGCGTCGCGCAGGCCCAAGCCCTGGAGGCCAACGAGCGGGAACGGATTGTGGCCCTGGCCCAGATTGAAAAGGAAAAGGCTCTGGAAGAAGAGAAAAAGAACATCCAAACCATCATTCGGGAGCGAATCACGGTGGAAAAAGCCACGGTTCAGGAAGAAGAAAAGATAAAGGACACCCGCGCCCAGGCCCAGGCCGACCGCGAAAAGCTGGTGGCCCTGACCGCCGCCAAGCAGCAGGCCGAAGCCGCCACGGTGGCTCTGGTAGGCAATGCCGACATGGAAAAACAAGCCGCCGAGTTCCGCGCCAAGCAGGCCCTAATTGACGCCGAAGCCGAAAAAGCCGCCGCTGAGTTTAAGGGTCAGGCCATTCGTACCCTGGCCGAAGCCGAAGCCAGCAAAGCCACCGCCGTGGGCCTAGCCGAAGCCCAGGTAATGCAAGCCAAAGCCACTGCCCGCCAGAAAGAAGGCGAAACCGAGGCCACGGTGCTGCAGCTTACCGCCGCCGCCGAAGCCCAGGCCATTCAAGCCAAAGCCGGCGCCCAGGCCGAAGCCGACGAAAAACTGGGCCTGGTAGCCGCCAAAATCA
Organism: Hymenobacter sp. 5516J-16; assembly: GCF_022919335.1. NCBI lineage: Bacteria > Pseudomonadati > Bacteroidota > Cytophagia > Cytophagales > Hymenobacteraceae > Hymenobacter > Hymenobacter sp. 5516J-16. The sequence continues at coordinate 593,969 of NZ_CP095058.1, forward strand.
ACCGTGAAAAAGGCCTCGCCGACGCCGACATCATTCAGGCCAAAGCCGACGCCGACCAGAAGAAGGGCCTAGCCGAAGCCGCCGTATCGGAGCAGAAGTTTGCGGTGGAAGCCAAGGGCATCGAGGCCAAGGCCGACGCCATGAAAAAGCTCGATGGCGTGGGTAAAGACCACGAGGAGTTCAAGCTGCGCCTCGACAAAGAGAAGTCGGTGGAGCTGGCCCAGATCAGTATCCAGAAAGACATTGCCGCGAGTCAGGCCGACGTTATCGGCGAGGCCCTCAAGGCCGCCAAAATCGACATTGTGGGTGGCGAAACCATGTTCTTCGACCAGATCATCGGCTCCATCACCAAGGGCAAGATGGTGGACCGCGCCGTGCACAATAGCGAAGTGCTGGGCACCGTGAAAGACGCCTTCTTCTCCCTCGACGGGGGCGGCGACTTCAAAACCAACCTGCGTCGCTTCGTGGACCAGTTCGGCCTGAGCAGTGAAGACATGAAGAACCTCAGTGTCTCGGCCTTGCTGCTAAAAATGATGAACCAGGCTGGCGACGACGCCACCCGCGCCACCATCACCCAGCTGGCCAGCACCGCGCAGGTGATGGGCATCGGCGACAAGCCGGCGCGGATGCTGGAGTTGAAGTAGAGAGTGACTACCCCAGCTAGAAACTAAAACTAGAGACTAGCTCCCCTCCTCAGATGAGGAGGGGTTGGGGGTGGTTGACCCGCACGTCTGAACATCCTACTAGTTCTAGCTTTCTAGTTCTAGTGTTTCAACCACCCCTACCCCCTCCTTATCCAAGGAGGGGAACTAGCCTCTAGAATTCTATAGCTATGCCTGATACAAATCACATTCATAATCTAGGCTATCAAAAAGCTATCCGCCGCACACTTCGCAGCAACCTCACCTGCCGAAGCTCTGCTCTGGAAAGCACTTCAGCGCAGCCAACTAGCCGGCCGCAAGTTTCGTCGCCAGCATGGCATCGGTCCGTACATCGTGGACTTCTACTGCTCAAGCGAAAAGCTGGTGGTAGAGCTGGATGGCGCCGGACATTTCACGGCTAATGGTGAGGCGCAGGATGCCGAACGGGACGCTTATCTGGGCAGCTTAGGCCTGAAAGTGCTGCGCTTTGAGAACGAGCTATGCTTGCAACATATTGAGAGTGTATTAGCGACTATTGAGGCTGCTTTTCAGACCATCGTTCTATCATCGTCAACCACCCCTAGCCCTCCTCAACTGAGGAGGGGAACTAGTTTCTAGTCTTAGCCCTAGCTGATGTTCGGGCTGCTTTTATGGAACAAACTACCCAACTCGAAACCGGCACCTACGAAATTCTGCGCAACCGCCTGCTCAAGAGCAGCACCGACCTGCGCCAGCGCCTGGACCTGCTCAATACCGAGCGCAAGCAGGTATTCGGAGCCGTGGATACGCGCCTGCTAGGCACCGGCCGCATTACCACTGAAAATAACTGCGTGCCCTGGGACATGGTGCCGGTGGGGCAGCGGTGCATCTTCGGGTACAACGTGGTGCTGGGGCTGAAAGCGGAGCCGGACTTGGCCGATGTATTTGGGGTGTACGAATATGCCGAGCACGATTTCCGGCCGCTGGGGCTAGAGCTGTTGCAGAACCCGCAGTTTCTGGAGGAGTTCCGCAACCTGTACCGCTACTACAAGAACACCCAGTTCGTGAAGTTCGCGGTGATTGGGGCGCACTTGTTTATGGTGTTTCGGGTGGGCAAGAGTGCTTCCGACGTAAAGACGTTTAAGTGGCTAATGCAGGGCGAAACGCTTACCTACCTCGACAACCGCTCCGACCACGAGTACACCTTTCCGCCCCAGCACGAGTTCCAATGGAAGCGCGCCACCCGTGACATGCAGCGCGGCGGCAAGCACCCCCACATCAGTATCGAGGACAAGGTGTTCGTGGAAACCGTGGGCGGCGACCTGACCATTAAGGTGGAGGACAACACCAGCACCGGGCAGGGCATTTTGAGCGAGCCGGTCGATAACAAAGACCAGACGCTGGACGACTCGGAAATCTACTATGCGGTGGTGGGCAACCTGATTCTGCTCAAAATCCGGCCCTACCAGGAGCAGAGCTACCGCTACTTCATCTTCAACCACAAGCTCAAAACCGCCCAGCGCCTCAATGCCCTGGCCGATGCCTGCGTGCTGCTCCCCGACGGGCAGGGTCTGATTTTCCCCACGGCTTCTACCTGCAAACTGGCGACAACAAGCTCTTCGACAATGGCCTGCGCGAGATGCTGTTTGAGAAGCGGGTAGTGTCGCCGAATGGGGAGGACTTCCTGTACGTGTTCTTCAACAAGGACCACGGCGCCTACCTGCTGCTGAGCTACAACCGCATTGCCCAGTGCGTCGATAACCCCATCGTGTGCCACGGCTACGCCCTGTTCGAGAACGGGGAACTGTGCTACTTCCGGGCCGACGATGAGCCCAAGAAGCACCACACCGTGCAGATCTGGCAGACGCCCTACACGGCCCCGGATTTTCAGCTACCTGTTACCTCTGATTCCTACCTCTACAAGCTGGGCAACAAGGAGATTGTGCGGGCCATGAGCGAGGTGCAGGAAGTCCTGACGCTGACCAGTAAGGACGACTCCTACGCCGGCCTCTACCTCGACCTGATCCGCCAAACGACCAGCCTCACCGACGCCTACCACTGGCTGCGCGAGCCCGCGGCCCAAGCCCTGGCCGAGCCCCTGGGTGAAATCCGGCAGACGGCTACGGCCGCCGTGGAGGAGTTCGAGAAGGTGCAGAGCATCCGCAAAAACACCGCCCAGCAAACCCAAACCGTTTTCCAGAAGGCCGACGAGCTGATGGGTCGTATCCGCCGCTCGGCGCCCGACACCGTCACGGAGTTTGTGCAGCTGCTGGGCGAGCTGCGCGGGGTGCGGGGCGAAGTAATTTCCCTGAAGGAGCTGCGCTACGTGGAGCTTCCCGCCGTGGAAAAGCATGCCACCGACTTGGAAGCCCTGAGCAAAGAAGTGGCCCTGCAAACTGTGGACTTTCTGCTCAAGCCCGATGCCCTGGCCCCTTACTCCCAGCGCGTGCAGGCCATAGCTGAAGGCGTAGAGCAGGTGCAGAAAACCGTAGAGGCCGATCAGCGCGAGCAGGAAACGGCCGCCGTGGCCCAGGAGCTGGAGCTGCTGATTGAGGTGGTCAGCAATCTACCCATCCCCGACCCCACCCAGACCACGGCCATCATCGACAACATCTCGACCGTGTACGCCCGCTTCAATCAGATTCGGGCGGCCCTGAAACGGCGTCGTCAGGCGTTGGCTGGCACCGAAGCCCAGGCCGAATTTACCGCCCAGCTCAAGCTGCTGGAGCAGGCCCTCACCAACTACCTCGACCTGGCCGACACGCCTGCTAAGTGCGACGAGTACCTGACCAAGCTCATGGTGCAGCTGGAGGAGTTGGAAGGCAAGTTTCCCGACTTTGACCAGTTCATCGAGCAGCTCACCACCCGGCGCGAGCAGGTAGTAGAAGCTTTCGAGTCGAAGAAAACGGCCCTGGTAGCGGCCCGCAACCAGCGCGCCACGGCCCTGCTGCAATCGGCCGAACGGCTGCTGAAAGCGGTGCAGAGCCGCCTCACCCGCCTGGAATCGGTGGCGGATATCAACGGGTACTTTGCCGCCGACGTGATGGTAGAGAAAGTGCGCCAGACTGCCCAAGAGCTGCTAGGCCTCGGCGACTCGGTGAAGGCCGAAGACGTGCAGAGTCGCCTAAAAACTCTGCGCGAGGATGTCGTGCGCCAGCTCCGCGACCGGGCCGACTTGTTTGCCGACGGCGGCCAGACCCTCAAGTTTGGTCCTCACGCCTTCACCGTGAATACCCAGCCCCTGGAGCTGACCGTGGTGCTGCGCGACGATGCCCTACACTACCACCTCACCGGCACCAACTTCTTCCAGAAAATCAACGACTCTACCCTGTTGGCCGCTAGACCAGTGTGGGACCAAACTGTGGTGTCGGAAAACCAGGACGTGTACCGGGCCGAGTTCCTGGCCTGGCGCATTCTGCAGGCGGCCCAGCACCCCACGCCCGCCGATGCGGAAGCGGGCCACCCCGCTGTGCTGTCCGTACCCGAGCTAGGCCACCTCAGCGCCGCCGAGCTACTGGCCTACGTGCAGCAGTTTATGGCCGCGCGCTACCAGGAAGGCTACCTTAAAGGCGTGCACGACCACGACGCCGCCCTGCTGCTCACGGCCCTGGTGCGCCTCACGCGCACGGCAGACTTACTCCGCTACCCGGCCGACACCCGCGCCGCCGCGGCCCTCTACTGGCTGCGCTTCGCCAACCCCGACCAGCGGGCCCACTGGGAGCGGCAGCTCCAGGGCATCGGGGTGCTGCTCCAGGTCTTCCCCGATTCCCAGGAGTTCGACGAGCTCAAAACCGAGCTGCAAATGGCCGTAAACCGTTTCGCGGAGCAAACCGGCCTGTTCACCCCCGCCCAGGTGGCGGATGCCGGCGACTACCTCTTCCACGAGCTGACCCACACCGGCACTTTCATCATTGCCGCCGAAGCCGCCGAGCTCTACCAGCAGTTTCAGAAGCAGCTGCAGGAGCGTCAGGCCACGGAGCTGTTCCAGCAGTCGGTAACCAGCCTGCAGGACCAGCCCGCCGCTCAGTTTAACTTGGTGCGGCAGTGGGTGCAGGCGGCGCAGTTCCGTGGACCCCAACCCCCAACCCCCTCCCCGGTGGGGAGGGGAGCCAGACGGCTATGCAAGCAAAGCAAGTGCCCTCACTCCAGAACGCACCCCTCCCCACCGGGGAGGGGCTGGGGTGGGGTCCGCTGGGCTAGCCCTCGAAACTGCCGTCCTCCTGCTCACCAACACCTACGACCCGGCCCGCGTGGTGCACACCCCTACCCTCGAAATAATCGAAAACCTCCAGGGCAGCCACCCACGCATCCTCGAAAACCGGACCTACCAACTCAACTTCCCCGATTTCCGCCGCCGCCTGCTACGCTACGACCGCGCCACGGTGGCCCAGTACGAGGCGTTTCAGGAGGGGAAGAAGCAGCTGCTGGCCCGGGCCGCCGAGGACATGCGCCTGGAAGATTTCCGGCCCCGCGTGCTCACGTCCTTCGTGCGCAACCGTCTCATCGACCAGGTGTACCTGCCCATCATCGGGGCCAACTTGGCCAAGCAGATCGGGACGGCGGGGAAGGTAAGCGCACCGACCTGATGGGCTTGCTCCTGCTCATTTCCCCGCCCGGCTACGGCAAAACCACCCTCATGGAGTACGTGGCCAACCGCCTAGGCCTCATCTTCATGAAGATCAACGGGCCCGCAATCGGGCACGCCGTGACGAGTGTGGACCCGCACAGGCCCCCAACGCCGGGGCGCGGCAGGAGCTCGAGAAGCTGAACCTGGCCTTCGAGATGGGCGACAACGTGATGATTTACGTGGATGACATTCAGCACTGCAACCCCGAGTTTCTGCAGAAGTTTATCTCCCTCTGCGACGCTCAGCGCAAGATTGAGGGCGTGTACCAGGGCCGCCCCCGCACCTACGACTTCCGCGGCCGTAAGGTGTGCGTGGTAATGGCCGGCAACCCCTACACCGAAAGCGGCGACGTATTCCAGCTGCCCGACATGCTGGCTAACCGCGCCGACATCTACAACCTCGGCGACATTCTCACGGCCGGCTCTGAAGACGCCTTCCGCCTCTCCTACCTCGAAAACGCCCTCACCAGTAACGCCGCCCTCGCCCGCCTCGCCACCCAAAGCCCCCAGGACGTGCCCGCTCTCATCCGCCTCGCCGAAACCGGGCAGCAAGACGGCCTGAGCCTGGAGGGCAACCACACGCCAGAGGAGCTCAACGAGTACGTGGCGGTGCTCCAGAAGCTGCTGCGCCTGCGCGACGTGGTGGCCCGCGTGAATGCGGCCTACATTGCCAGCGCCGCCCAGGCCGACGCCTACCGCACCGAGCCGCCGTTCAAGCTGCAGGGCTCCTACCGCAACATGAACAAGCTGGCCGAGAAAGTGCGCCCCGTAATGAACGACCAGGAAATTACGGACCTACTGGCCGCCCACTACGAAAGCGAAGCCCAAACCCTGACCAGCGCCACCGAAGCCAACCTGCTCAAGCTGCGCGAGCTGCTGGGTTGGCTCACCCCCGCCGAGGAAACCCGCTGGCAGGAAATCAAAGCCACCTTCCGCGACAACCTCCGCAACTCCGGCGCCGGCCAGCTCCTCCAGATGCTCGACAAGCTGGAAAACATTGCCGGCGGGTTAAGTGGAATTCGCGAGGCGTTGAATGTTAGAAGGACAGCTTAATACTTAAGATTTTCCGGTAAGACATTTATATTACTATTAACAATTGATTTATATCAGTACTTTTACCAACCAAGCTTTCATTACAAATAGCAGCTCTGAGTTGGGCATTAACTAATAAAAAATGCAAGAATCTCTTTTCAAACAACTGCAAGATCTAGAGAAAGAAACATTTGGGGATAATGATTTTAGGATTTCTTCTAATATTAAAAATTATTTAATACCTGTATCCGATTTATTATTAAATACTATACCATCATATATGCCAGAATACACATTACACAATATCAATCATTGCGAAACAATACTTGATAACATAAGAAAAATTTTACCTGACGCGGTAAAGTTAAATATAGTAGAGTTAACTATACTAATCCAAGCAGTATATTTACACGACATTGGCATGGTCGTTAATAGATCTGAAGCAAAAAATATTAAAGAATCACCTGAATTCAAATCGACATTTATAAATTTTGATTCTGGGACAGATGAGGATGAAATATTAACTGAATACATTCGCCAAACTCATGTCAGCAGAAGTATAGCATATATAGATTTGTTTGCATCAGATTTTGCTACATACAAAATAGATTTTTCTTTTCAAGGCATAGATTTATCAGATTGGATAAAATCAGTTATTCTGAGCCATGCAAAAAACGTTAACTATTTAAAAGATGAAGACCAATTTCCAAAAGACAAATTAATACAATCCTATAAAGTTGATATTCAGTATTTATCCTGCTTATTGAGACTTGGAGACATTCTAGATTTTGACATATTTAGAACTCCCCCTTTTTTATATAAACACATAAATCCTCAAAATAAGATCAGCATTGAAGAATGGAAGAAACATCAATCAATTGAAGGAAAATATATTTCAGATAACCTCATTTCATTTGAAGCAAAATGTAGCTCCGCTAAAATAGAGCGTTCTGTTAGAAATTTTATCAACTGGATTGATATTGAAATAAGGGAGACATTAGAACTACTTGATAACAACAACAACAATCATTATTTATCTATTAAAAGCCCTATCGATTTTAAATGTAGAAATAATGGCACATACATATTTACTGATTTACAAATAAACTTGGACTATGAGAAAGTATTAAATATCCTCATGGGAACAGAATTATATGATTCACCTAATATATTTATAAGAGAACTTATTCAGAATTCGTATGATGCTTGTAAATTACGAGCTGAAAAAGCAAAAAGATATAATGAAGCATATACGCCACAAATAAAAATATCATACTTATCACATAATTCCACCCTCATTATCGAAGACAATGGCATAGGTATAGATGAAGATATTTTTGCAAAATATCTAACCACTATTGGCAAAAGTTATTATAAAAGCAAAGAATTTCAATCTAACAACTACAACTTTTCACCTATAAGCAACTTTGGAATTGGAATTATTTCTTGCTTTATGGTATCAGACTCTATAGAAATAGATTCTGCAAGATATTATGAACCACTACAATCTCCTATACCAATTCATTATATTTTAAATTTAAATGACAAATTCACAGAAAAAAGAAAAAGCTTAAAACAAAGCTATGGAACTAAAATAACGTTAAACCTTAGAGATGATTTTAAAGCAAAATTAGCAGATAGCAGCCTTTTAAACATTATACAGTCTAATATGTGTTATCAAGAAATCCCAATACTTCTTGATATTGACGGAACAAGCACATTATTAGACAGCAAAAGCATCGTCGTACCTGACGAATACAAGTACATAAACAATATATTGATATTTAATATAGAGAATCAAGACTGGATTGAAGGACATATTATCGTTCATGGTTGGCAACACCAAGGAATAATTAAGCAAACCAAAGTTTCACAACAATGTTTTACAATTACAAGCAACAGCAATAATTTATCACTTTCACCCGTATGGTTACAAATGTCTCAATTCGCTATAAATATTTCTCCGCCTCGAAAATTAAAATTAAAAGCTAACCGAAATAAAATTGATGAAAATGAGGATTTTTTCTTTTTAAAAGAATATCTATTAGAATTTATCATTAACAAATTTGAGTCAGAAGAATATAATGATCAGCTACAAAATTTTTTAACTAGCAAGCCTTTTTATTTTAGCGGAAATAAAAATGAATATTTATTTCTTACTAAAAATATAAAATTTAACGCAATAATATCAGATAATATTGAGCAAATAACTCTTCAGCAAATTGCAAAAACATTCTCAAAACAAAAAATAGCTCTCCTTCATAGAGATTACATTAAGAATGAATTAAATATATCGAAGATCCGACCTCTGTTTAATGATTATTCATGTATTATCATACAAGATAACTCTACAGATTTTTTCTTTGGTTTCATAGCCCCTTATGTAAAGGAATACAAGGCTATAGTAACACAAACAGCTGGAGTTGTGTATTACGAGTTAAATCTTTGCGACAATATAAATCCCGATGTTAATGACTATGTCCAAAAGAACACAGGAAGAAGCCACAAATTACCTGAAGAAATTCAAATTCAGTACAATGGAGCTACAGATAATATATTTTGCATAATAGGTAATAATCAATATAATAATCTAGACTTACTCATAAACACTAATCATAGATTAGGCAAACTGTTAAAAGAAACAAAAAATACTTCTTTTACAAAGAGATTTATTGGTTCATTTGAAACTAACTTATCTTTAAGCTTAAATAGCAATGAACAACTTGAAGTATACAATAATTACAATGGACAACATCATATCACATTAAACAACTACGAAGCATATGCTTTAAAATCGATTAAAATAATTAGTTTATCTTTTATAGAATCATTAAATCATTCACTATTGCATGATTTACTCATACCTTTAAAAGAAAGCATAGGATATAATGAGGACTATGATTATTTCCTACTCTCAGAAAACGATTTTCCATATTGGTGGATTAACTAATCTTTTTTTGCACTATTATTCAAAATATTTTAATACCCTACATTCAAATTAATTACATAATTGGCAAGCGGCATTAGCAAAGCATGGTTAGTAAGGGTATGAGCTTTATTGCATGGCGCTTATACCTGTACTAGCCATGCTTTTTATCCCGCTTATATTCTTTTTGTATGGGCAAGCAATACCCCACCATCAGCGCCGACATCCAGGCCTTCATCGAGCAGCAGCACGTGTTCTTTGTGGGCACGGCCGCCGCGGATGGGCGCGTCAATATTTCGCGCGCAAGGGCTAAGACACTCTGCGCGTGCTTGACGGCCAACCGCATGGCCTAGCTAAACCTGACCGGTAGCGGCAACGAAACCGCCGCCCACCTGCGGGAGGTAAACCAGCATCTGAGTTGCGAGTCTCCTACCCATACCATGCCCAAAGCAGCTAGGGCTAGCTTGGGATGTAGACTGAAAATGTAGAGCCTACGCCTAGCTCACTGTGCACTTCTACGCGGCCGCCTAGGTTTTCCACTATTTTCTTAACGGTGTAGAGGCCCAGGCCAGAGCCCTCCACGTGGTTGTGAAAGCGGCGAAAGAGGGCAAACAGCGAAGCCTGCTGGGTGGCGGTCAGGCCCAGGCCGTTGTCCTGTACGGTCAGGTGCCAGAACCCGTGCTGGGTGCCGCAGTTCATGCGCACATGGGGCGGCCGGTCGGGGTGGCGGTACTTAATGGCATTGCTGAGCAGGTTATACAGCAAGGAGCGCAGGCTCTTGGCCGGCATAGCCACCTGAGGGCAAGCGTCGGCATCGACCTCCAAGACACCGCCGGTTTGCTGCAGGGCTGGCAGCAAGTCCTGGCGCAGGTCGTCCACAATGGTAGCAAGCTCCACGGGGGGCGCCACGGGGTCGTGGGCTTGGTGCAGCTGCAGTACATCGCTGAGTTGCACCAGCGTCCGTTGGAAGCGTAGCACCGCATCCTGCATCATGTTCAGCAGCATCCTTGCTTCGGCTGGGGCGGATCGGGTAGCGTCTCACTGAGCGCCTGCACCAGCCCTTCCAGGTTGTTAATGGGGCCTCGCAGGTCGTGGGCGGCCATATACACGAAGCCGTCGAGGTCGTCATTGACGCGGGTGAGCTGCTGGTTGGCCTGGTTTAGCTCCTGATTCAGGGCCAATACCTGCTGGCGGGCCCGCACCTGCTCCGTCACCTCAAAGGCAAACACGTACACTCCATCTACCTGCTGATGCTCAGTGTAGCGGGCCTGAAACGTGTAGTTGAAATACGCATCGGCGGGCTCGGCCTGGGCGGGGCGCGTCAGCGGAATGCACACCTCATGCTCCTGCCGGCTCCGGCCGGTCCGGTACACTTCCTGCAGCTGATGCCACATAAACGAATCCCGCAGCTCGGGCACAGCATCCAGCATAGGTTTTCCTACCAGCTCTTGGCCCGGAAACAGCTGCTGGTAGTAGGGATTAACGAATTCGTACACCAGCTCGGGTCCGTGGTGAAGGCAGATGGCGGCCGGGGCCTGCATCACCAAGTGGCTCAGGCGTAGCCGCTCCCGTTCCGCCTCAGCCAAAGCGTCGTGTTCCCGGTGCTGACTTACGCGCAGGGCCCGGCGCGAGAGTACCTCCTCCGTCACGTTGACGCTGCTGTGAATGATGTAGCGCAGCTTTCCTTGCGCGTCAAACACGGGGGTATTCAGCGGTTTCCAGTGACGCTCCACAAAATGGCCCGGCCGGTCAGGGTCAAGCACATCGTAGTGCTGCAAGGCCATTTGGTGGGCTGGCCGGTGGCAATTACTCGCTCCAGCGAGGCCCGCCAGTTACGCACGGCATTGGCCTCGGGCGCGGCGGGGTTGTCGGGGAAGGCATCGAAGAGGTAGCGGCCCACCAGCTCCTCCCGCCGTTTCAGGGTGTTTAGAAGGTAGGCGTTACTGGCCGTGAGAATAATCAGCTCAGGCGAGACAACTATGTACGAATCAGGTACTGTTTCCAGGGCCTGCAACTGCTGAGCAAGGGACACGCCAGAGTCCATAACAACAAAATCGAAAGCTAAAAGTGGCCTTTAACGTAGCCAACACAAAAACGAACGGCGGGGGCGCAAGGCCTTCTCGGGCCACTCATCGGTTCTTTGTTGTGCTGAAAAAACGCCCCGGTGGCGGCCGGGGCGTGGTGCATGTTTGCGAAGAGGTAGTGCGGCGGCGGGCTATGGCATGCCGGCACCGCCGCTGGCCCCATACACCTGCCCGGTGGCGTAGCTTGCCTGCGGATCAGCGAGCTGCACATAAATGGAGGCTAGCTCCACGGGCTGACCGGGGCGCTTCATGGGGGTGTCGCCGCCGAATTTCTGGAGCTTCTCCTGGGTGGCGCCGCCGCTAACTTGCAGGGGCGTCCAGATGGGACCGGGGGCCACACCATTCACCCGGATACCTTTCGGGGCCAGCTGTTTAGCCAGGGAGCGGACGAAATTAGTGGTGGCCGCTTTGGTTTGGGCGTAGTCGTACAGGTCAGCCGAAGGGTCGGTGGCCTGCTCAGAGGTAGTACCGATAATGGCCGAGCCGGGCTTCAGGTGGGGCAAGGCCGCCTTAATAATCCAGAACGGGGCGTAGATGTTGGTTTTCATCGTCGCGTCGAAGTCCTCCGTGGTGAGGTCCATAATGGACTGGCGCTGCTGCTGCCGCGCCGCGTTGCTAACCACAATGTCCAGCCCGCCCAACTGGCGTACGGTATCCTCAACCAGCTTTTTGCAGAAGGCTTCGTCGCGCAGGTCGCCGGGAATGGCCACGGCTTTCTGACCGGCGGCCTTAATCAGGGCCACTACCTCCTTGGCGTCGGCTTCTTCGGCGGGCAGGTAGTTGATGGCTACATCGGCGCCTTCGCGGGCGTAGGCAATGGCGGCAGCCCGGCCCATGCCGGAGTCGCCGCCCGTAATCAGGGCCTTGCGCCCCTTGAGGCGGCCGGAGCCCTTGTAGCTTTTCTCGCCGTGGTCGGGCACGGGGTCCATTTTGGAGGCCAGCCCGGCCAGGGCTGGGTCTGGCTTTTAAACGGGGGCCGGGGGTAGGCAGTAGTTGGGTCTTTCAGGGGTTCGGGGGCCGCTTCGGGCGAGAGGGCGGCTCCTTCCACGGGTAACACGGATCCTACAGTGGCAACGGCCAGGCTGGCACTTAACCCACTGATTATCTGACGGCGGCTGAGTTTATTTTCATCTTTCATAGTTCTATGCAACGAGCCATTCCGAGATTAGTTATCCATTTTCTTGCCTAAAGCCCATTCTTACCTGCTGCCGGCGGGTAGTACTCCCGCTGGCGTACTAGCGCTGTTTTGCCCTTTACCTAAACGCTAGCTAACCCTGCTTCCGGTTGGTGCGGCGCAGCCTGGTCAGCCTCGCCCTACCCAATCTGGCCCCTACTACCCGGGCAAATACACGGGGCTTGGTTAACGGCTGGCCCGTTCGCCCCGAATGCGCTGGCCCAACCGCTGAAACCACAGTTTCTTTCTGGCTCGGTGTTGTTTTTTGGCACGGAGCCGGCGCAATCGGGCTGCGCGCCGGGCCCTAGCTTGCGCGCTTTTGGAAGTGTGCAGGCGTGCTGCCGCGCGGGAAGCAGCGCTGGAGCGTGGTTTGCCGGCAAGGGCCGCGCTTGCCGGGTTCCGGACGATGACTCCCGCCGGCAGGTTGCCCACAAATTGCAGGCTCAGGTAGGGGTGATAATAGTTGCCCGCCTCGTCGGTGGCCGGGGAAGCGTAGTCGTTGGGGCCGGCGCTGGCGCGCGCTTGCAGGCGGTTGGCCCCAATGCCGAACCCGCGCAGGGCGCGCACGGCTGCCCGGGCCCGTTCCTCACTCAGGGCCTGGGTTGAGTGCTGCCCATCGAGGCTGTCGCTGTAGCCGCTCACTTGAATACGGGCTCGCGGAAACGCCCGCAGGATGTTGGCCAGGTTACGCAGCTGTTGTTGCGCCGCCGCCGGCAGCGTCGTCTGCCCGGCCTGGAAATAGGCCTGATCAACTGGAATCCAGTTTGCCTCTTGGCGCAGGGGCCGGAGGGCTGGGCGGCGCCGGCCAGCAGGCGGTACAGTTGGTATTCAGTGGAGCGGGCGGCCACGCGCTGGCTGGTACCATCCCCAAGCAGCAACAGCACCGGTTGGCCGGGGTAATCCAGGTACATTTCTGGGCCAACGGCGTAATGTGCGGGGGCCGCCTCGGGCGGAGCAGGTTCGGTCGTCGTTGTCAGGTTAGCTGCTAGGTAGGCCGCGGCATCGGGGCTAGGCTGGGCCTCAACGGGTGGGCTAGCTTCCTCGCGCGCGGATGGTGGTAAGGCCAGGGCCACCTGCTGGCGGGTAGCCGAAGAGGGAGAGTTCCAGCGCCCAATACCAAACCCAAACGCCAGGGCAGGTAGTAGCAACAGCACGGGCCAGTAGCGCCGCGGTAGCCGCACGTGCAAGAAAGGGCGCAGGGCTGTACCCAGGCGGTTGGCCTTGCGGGCGGGGCGCGTGGCAGACCGGGGAGGAGCCGGACGGGCTGCCTGGGTGGGCTCCGGACGGGGCGGCGGAGTTGCCGCTGCTTCTGCCGGTGGCACATGGGTAGCGCCCCGGGTTGCTGCTGCAGCCAGCGGCTAACACCGGTGGCATCCAGTTGCTGGGCGGCCGCATGGTGGCGCAGGGCCCCAGGGTTGCGGCCACCACCACGTCCACTAGCAGAGACATGGCCTCCGCGGGCACGCCGCCAGCCTGGCTGATCTGCCGGGTGCGGCTGGCATAAATTGGGCCCAACAGCGCCTCTAGCAAAGCTACGCCCCGCCCGCGCCAGGAGTGAGCCTCGGTAGTGTTAAGCAAGCCCATCCAGTCAGGAGCGGGGCCCGTTCCATCCAGCTCCACAGAGCCTCCTCGCCGGCAGGTTGCTGGCTGCGGCTGGCAAAAGCCGGAATTACCAGCGCCAGCACGTGGCTTACTGCCTGCTGAACGGCCGGCGCCGTAGCCTGCACGGCAGCGCTCAAAGGCGCCAATGCCTCACCCGTTAGGCTGGCTTGTACCGTGTTTGCTAACGTTTGCTCCTGACTCATACTGGTTTGCGCAAGGAATTCGCTTAGTTACTCCAATAACTAATTTACATAAATATCATAATATAATACCATAAAAAGCATAGCGGCCAAAATCTTCACTCTTTCCGGTGCTGCCATAGGCCCTAATCTGAATGGTATGAAGAAGTAAAAACAGAGGCTGCTTCAACGACAAAAAGCACGTTGCGTCGGGCATACAAACCAACTCGCAGGCTAACGTAGAGGTAGTAATACCGTGATGGCCAAGTAGAAAACCTCTACCGTCAACTAACCCAGCACGTGTGGTAGCAAACCGACAAAAGAGCCTCACCTCCAGCGACATGAGGGCAAGCAGGATGCTACTGCATATGCTAACACCCCATGTGCTTCGGCGGCGCGTGGTGTAAGGTTTACCCAGTTAGCACGATTTTCCAGCTACCTGACAATCCGGCTCTGGCTTACTGCTAACGTGCCCGCCCGGTGTTGTTGCGCAAGCTCAACCGTTACAAGTAAGTTGCTGGTATCTCGCTCCTGCTATTACACTTTATTGTACATGATTTTACGCTAATTATTTACTGATAAAAGCATAATCCGCAGGTGTATTCAGCACCTCTTCGCCGTTTTTTCGTATGCATTCACTGCTGAGTAACTACCGCTCCGTTAACAGATTGCGAACTTCTGTAGCCAATTAGTAGGCCGCAGGGCTTGCAACCTGAACCATACCGTCACCAAAAAATGGAGGCGTCTGCCAGCTCAACCGTACGAACGTACTGTCGACTTTCCGCGTAAAGCACAACGAGGGGAGTTTAATTTTTCCTGGCTTCTCGCCGAAAACAGACAGTACACATGGTTGATATTCAAAATAATATATACACTGACGAGTATCTTTCTTTTATACAAAAGAAAGATTTCCCGTGCGTGGCCGCCAAAACGGCCCTTACCTGGCAGCAGCTGCAGTGCCTAGTGGTTGACCACTTGGCCTGCCCCAAAGACGACGCGGCTATCCTGGAGTTTCTGTACGAGTTTGTGGACACGTACCGGCAGTCGGAGAAGCTCTATCACAGCGCCGCCATCATCTTTAAGGGCCCTGACGTACCAAACGAGGCTTTGTTTGAGGAGTTGTTCTGGCAGCGCCTACAAGCGCTGTCTAACCTGGATGCTCAGCGCTACGGCTACGACCGGCGGGTGGTGGCCGACCCTACTTCTCCTGATTTCAGCTTTAGCCTCAAGGAGGAAGCGTTTTTTGTGATTGGGTTGCACCCGGGCAGCTCCCGGCCGGCACGGCGGTTCACCTACCCTACCCTGGTGTTCAACGCCCATGCCCAGTTCGAGCAAATCCGCGCCAACGGCCGCTACGAGAACCTGCGCGACACCATCCGTACCCGCGACGTGGCCTATTCCGGCTCCATCAACCCCATGCTCCAGGATTTTGGCACCGCCTCAGAAGCCTACCAGTACACTGGCAAAGCCTACGACCAAGCCTGGAAATGTCCTTTTTTAAGCCAACATGACTCAGTTAACCATCATTCCGCCGCGTAGTGGCACGGCCTTCATCCTGCGCAAAGGCCAACAGCTTAAAGTAGTTGACATTGAAGGCGAGCAGGTTTCCGACTTTATCTGCTATAACCTCGCTGACCGCGCCGAATACTTGTCCTCGGGCCGTACCATCGATTACGCCGAAACTATTTTTCTGACCAAAGGGCACCCCTTCTACTCTAACCGGAGTAACGTGATGTTTGAGCTAGTGGAAGACACCGTGGGCCGCCACGACTTCCTGCTCACGCCCTGCAGCGCCGATACGTTTCGCATCATTTACGGGCATCAGCATCCACACCGGGGCTGCTTTGGCAACCTCTGCGAGGCCCTGCAGCAGTACGGCATCAGCCCCGATGCCATTCCTATATGCTTCAATATCTTCATGCACGTAACCGTGGATGGCACCACGGGCAAGGTAGATGTGCTGCCTCCCAAAAGCAAAGCCGGCGACTACGTGATTCTGGAGGCCAAAACCGACCTGCTGATTGGCATGACGGCCTGCTCAGCCGAAATGTCGAATAATTACGCCTTTAAACCCATCGGCTACCAGATTCTGGATCCGGCGACTCCGGCGGCGGAAACGACTGACCCTGCTACCGCCTAGCACAGAAAGCCAGCTAACGACCCTTTGGCGTATTGTTCTTAGGAGAGTTGGCAGGTAGTGTGCTGCGGCAGGTACACCCGAAAGGTGGTACCTTGCCCCACAGTGCTGTCCACCTCCACCCGCCCGCCGGCTTGGTGGGCTAAGCGGTTGACTAGGTAGAGCCCCATGCCGGAACCTACTACCTCGGGGTGGAAGCGGCGAAACAGCTGAAACAGCTGCCGGCCGTAGCGGGTCAGGTCGATGCCCCGGCCGTTGTCCTGGACGCTGAGCACGGTTGCGTCGTCGGAGGCTGCGGTGCTGACCCGGATGTGGGGGCGGCGGCCGGGCTCGGCATATTTCAGGCCATTGCTGAGCAGGTTGTATAGCATGCTATGCAAGCCGGGCCGGGCCATGCACACGGTAGGAGCGGCCGTAAAGTCGAGGGTGAACGTGGCGTTCTGGCCGTTTACCTGCTGTAGGCTCCTAATAATTTCCTCCGTGAAAGGCTGCAGGACCACTAGTTCCAAGGGCACCTGCTCCAACTGGCGCTGCAACTGCACTACCTCCGTCAGCCCCTTGATAGTTGTGAGGATTTGTTGCAGGGCCTGGGTGAACATGCCCATCATATCGGCCGCCTCAGGGTCGTGGAAGGTGACGGTGCGCCGTAGCTCCTGAAACAGGCCCGCCATGTTTTCAATGGGCTGCTTTAAATCGTGGGAGGCGGTGTACACGAAGCTGTCCAGGTCGGAGTTGATGCGGGTAAGCTGCTCGTTTTTGCTGGTGAGCAACTCATTAGCCTGAGCAAGCTGCTCGCGCTGCTCCTCGGCCTGGGCCTTGGCCCGCAACAGCTCCTGCTCGTACTTGCGGCGCTCCGTAATGTCGAACAAGGTCACGCGCACGAGCAAGGGCTGCTCGTCGGAGTCGCGCAACAGCTGGGCGTTCATTAGCACGGGCAGGGTAGAGCCGTCTTTGCGCCGGAGTGAGTAGCTCAACTCCCGCACTTGGTTGCGCACTAGCAATAGCGGGGCGCAGTGCGTTTCGTAGTGTAGGCGGCCACCCACGGTAAACAGCTGCTGCAAACACTGGCGCGCCACCAACTCAGCCCGCTCGTAGCCCAGCCAGCTCAGCAGGGTATGGTTTAGCTTTACCAGGGTGCCATCAGGGAGGCAGGAGCAGTACCCGCAGGGCGCGTGTTCGTAGAGGTCATCCAGGTTTTCCTGCGTCAGGCGCAGGTCCAGCTCCGGGAGCAGCTCATCATTGGGTGTGCTCATGACTCCGGTGTAGGGGTTTTCCCCAGCAAAAAGTGGTCAATGGCCCTGATTGTGGCGGCCGGGGCGCTTAGGTGCGGGCAGTGGCCGGAGGTGTCCAGGACAACC
Source organism: Hymenobacter sp. 5516J-16 (assembly GCF_022919335.1). Classification (NCBI taxonomy): domain Bacteria; kingdom Pseudomonadati; phylum Bacteroidota; class Cytophagia; order Cytophagales; family Hymenobacteraceae; genus Hymenobacter; species Hymenobacter sp. 5516J-16. Next base: position 611,707 of record NZ_CP095058.1, read on the forward strand.
AGCTCATTCACGGGCAAATGCTGGTGGAGGTAGGCGCCCACGGCCAGGGGCGCCAGCGCGTCGTGGGCGCACTGCAAAACCAGGGTTGGAGTTGGCACCCGGACCAGATCCGCCCGGTTGTCTGAGAGGAAGGTGACGCGGGCGAAGTGCCGGGCAATAGTCGGATTGGTCTGGCAGAAGCTGGCGTTCAGCTCCGCCGCCAAGTCGGGCCGGTCGGGGTGGCCCATAATCACCGGCGTAACAGCCCCCGACCACCCCAAGTAGTTGTCGTCCATGGCCTCGAGTAGCTCCTCAATGTCGGCCTGCTCGAAGCCTCCGAGGTAGCCGGTATCATTAAGAAAGCGCGGGGAAGGCGCCACCAGCACCAGCCGGCCAATGCGGGCCGGCTCCTGAATGGCGGCCAGCACCCCAATCATGGCGCTAACGGAGTGCCCCACAAACACAACCTCGTGCAGGTGCAGGGCCGCAAGCACGGCCAGCACATCCTCGGCGTGAGCCAGCAGGGTACCGTAGCGGCCCGGCTCGTAGGCGGTCAGGTCGGAGTTGCCGGCACCCACCAAGTCAAGCAGAACCACCCGGTAGCGCCCCTCGAAAGCTGGGGCTACCAGCCGCCACATGCGCTGGTCGCAGCCGAAGCCGTGCACCAGTACCATGGCCTGCGCCCCTACCCCGGAAATGCTGACGTTGTTGCGAGTGAGAACATCCATACCGTGGAACCGACAGCCAGCGCCCGCGGTAACGCGGTTTTGCTAGGGCTACGTGCGCTGTCTTCTGCTCCTAAGGTAGTGGTTTATAAGAATTGAGGAGTATGAACAGGCCGGTAAACTGCTCTTGCTTACAGCCGCTTCACACTAGCAAACCCTACCGCACCTCAGCAAGTAGTGGAGGGCAGTAGGGTTTACCCTATTTGCGAGGGCAGAGCTGCTGACCGCCGTGGCAGAGAAAAACGGCTAAGCCATTAGCGAATCGAGCAAGGCCTGATCAGGAATTATGCATGGCGGCGTAGTGCTCATCTATGGCCTGGTCCATAGCCTTCTTAAAGGTTGATAGGAGCTTAATGCGCTCCGTGTCCGGCATGTTCTGCAGCGTCTGCTCAAATGTAGTCCGGTACACGTGCGCCATAAAGTCGGCGCCGTAGGTAGTAAAGAATCCGTCGTGGATTTTACTGAAGGCTACTTTTTCGGCTGAGGAAATGGAAAGTGATAAAGCCAACCATTCTTTTGCGTTGTTAGCCAGGCTGAGTTGCAGGTCTTGGTCCACGGAGTAAGGAAAAAATGAAGAAGCGGACCTTACTGCTGGCGGCGGTAAGGCAAGTAGGCGCTGGTAGCAACCGGCGCGGCCACGGCTCCGCGGCCCCCGTGCGCAGCATAGAAATTTTCTATGGCTGCTTCCAGGCCCGGTTCATCGTGCAGGGCTACTGTGGCAAACACATCCTGCCTCGCGAGCGGGGCGGCCAAGCTGCTTAACCGGCAGCCTTCAATGCCCAGCGGATGCTCAATGAACAGACGGGTGCCGTCCTGGGTGGCGACTTCGTGCTGATAGCGCCAAGCCTGGCGAAACGTGGGTTGGTTGGCACCGCGTGTGGTGGAAACCGCGGCAAAGCCGAGGCTTCGCAAGTAAGAATCAGTCATGCAGAATAGAAAAAATTATGTAACAGGGGAAAGCTCGGCGGCCCAGTTCACCTGGCGCAGTAGCACGCGAAATTCAGCCTCCGAGGCCACCCGGCCCTGAAAGTTGTAAAGCATTTGCCCATTCACCACTTCCAGCAAGGTCAGTTCCCTATCCTCATATACTACTATAGTTTCCTGCCCGCAGGCGCTGTTGCGGCTGTAGCGCAACTGACCGGGCGGAGAAGCAAATACAACGAAGCCAAGAGCGCGCAGCAGCTCGGCGGAGGGCTGATAAAAAGCAGACATGAGCAGATGGGAAAAAGCGCGCGGCAGAAGTGCTGCGCAAGGGGCCGACAGGTGCCGAAAATGGCAAAGGCGCTGGCTAGAAGCGGTGCTTGTACCGGTAGCAAGCCCGCCCGCCGCAGTTAAGTTCAGTATTCCCTAGCCAACTTCCTAGTTAGTAGCTCAAAGGAATCTTACGTAGCGCGCCACCCCTTGCCCCAGACTCGCGCTTGCGGCCCGCCCATTACGGGTTTACTCCGCGGCTTCAGCCTTAATAAGCTCGATTTCCGACTTATCCAGGGGCTTATGAATCAGGCGGGTGACCAGGGGGTTTTGGTCGGCCCGGGCCAGGTCAGTTTGGGCCAACGACGAGGTGAGGATATAGATGCGGGTGTGGTCCAGCACGTGGGGAGCCACGGGCCGGAGCGCCTCCAGAAACTCCCAGCCGTTCATTACGGGCATGTTCAAATCCAGCAGGATAACCTGGGGCAGCTCCGGCACCGGGGCCTGCTGCAAATAGCACAGGGCCTCCTGCGCCGACTGAAAGGAGGTAATGGAATCGGCAAACTCCTCGCGCTGCAGCAGCAGCCGCATCAGGAAGATGCTCGTCATGTCGTCGTCGATTAACACGGTATGCATGCTTGCTCTTTAGGATAAATGTACCAGGAACCGGGTGCCGACATTCACGGTGCTGTGCACCGTAATACGTCCGCCCATTGCCTCAACATGCGTTTTTACTAGGTATAAGCCCAATCCGCGCCCCTCCGGCTGGGTATGAAACCGTTTGTAGAGCTTAAAGACATCCGCGCCAGCTTTTTGCGTGTCGAAACCCGAGCCGTTGTCGGCTACTTCTACCTGCGTGCCGGGCCCCGGCTGGCTGGGCGTGGCAGTAATGGTAATGCGCAGCGGCCTTTGCTCCGAGCGGTACTTAATGGCGTTGGAGAGCAGGTTAAAAAAAACGCTGTAGAGGTAGGCCCGGATGCCGCGCACGCACAGCTTGGCGGGTATTTCGGTGTGGATTTCGCCCCCGCACTCGTCCAAAGAATCCCGGAGGCTGTCAACTACTTGCCGCACTACCTCGGCTAGGGGCACCTGCTCCGGCTCCGACACCCCTTGCTTGTCGCGCACCGTCAGGATGGTGTTCATGTCGTGCAGGACGGTGTCGAGCTGGCGGGTGTTGAGCAGCAAGTGGTGTAGCAGCTGCTCGTACTCCGGGGTCTGCCGCTGCTCCCGCTCCTGGCCAACCAGCAAGTCAACCAGGCCTAGCATATTGGCCAGGGGCGCGCGCAGGTTATGCGACACGATGTAGGCGAACTGCTGCAGGTCGGTGTTCTGGCGGTATAGCTCCTGGTGGGCCTTTACCTTGTCTGTTACGTCCGTGAAGTACACCGAGAGGCCTTCTTCGGAAGGAAACGCCTTTACCTCCAGCCACAGCTGCCGGGGCTCGAAGAAGGCCTGAAAGTGCACGGCGTTTCCCGAGGCCATAGCCAGCCGGCACTGCTGATAAAACTCGTCGAGATTTTGGCCCGTGAATACCTGCCAGGCCGTGTTGCCCAGGAGCTGCTGCCGGCTCATCCCCAATAGGCGCTCCACCTCACTGTTGACAAAGTTGAACGTCCAGCGCCGGTCGAGCAGGAAAAACGCATCCGTAATGCTCTCGAAGATGGTATTGAGCCGCCGGGCCTGCTGGGCAATGATGGATCGGGAGGCTGCCTCCACGGTAATATCCTTGGCCACCATGTGCACGCCCGCTACCTTCTCCTCAACCCGTAGCGGCACCTTGGTTACGTTCAGCACCCGGGGCTCGGAGCCGTTAATCTTCACCTCCACCTCAAATTCTACCTTATGACCCGGAAGGCTTCGGCCAGTTTCTCGGCAAACAGCGGGGCTTTGTCGGGAGGTAGGAAGTCGGAAAAGGGCCGGTGCAGCACCGCTTCCTTTGGCCGGTGTACCACCTCCAGAAAAGCCTGATTCGCATCCAGAATAACACCGGTTTGGTTCTGGAACAGCACCAGGTCGGGGTTATTTTCGAACAAAGAGCGAAACCGTTGCTCATTTTCTACCAGCTGCATGTCTATGTTCATGAGCAGACGAGCATATGAGTTTAGTTATCCTATTCGGCTGAAAGGGCCCGTTAGAATAAAGTAGCAGCGCTCCGTTTTTTGAGCTCTTAGCTGTTTGTACCTCCACAACCGATCATGCGCCACTACAGCGCTCCAGCCGAATTTACACTTTCACACGCAGCCGTATCGTCTGGCCTAGAAAATATTTTCTAGAAATATTCCCACCCCGCGCTACCCCTGTAACCGGGCGCTGCCTTTATCCAGCCAGCGCGCGGGCGGTTATTGCTCATAGGCAAGGTGTTAGAGTGGGCCTGCCGCCGCTGGCCCAGCCCCTACCTTCGGCCCTTACACCAAGGCCTCTGGTTAGAAATACTTTGCTTACGCAAGCCCGTACCAACGCGCAGTAGGCGCCAGTCGCTTTCTGCAAGGCAGCTATTCGTCTGCCGGTTGGTACACGAGCACGTAGGCCGGCGGTAGGTTCTGTAGCACGTGGGTCTCGGTTAGGGCACGGAAAAACCGGGCAAACAGCTTCTTATTCTGGAGCGAGTATTGAAAGAGAATCAGCTTGCCGGTCGGAGCTAGCAGCTGCCGGGTATGCTCCAAAATCCGCCACCCCAGCCGCCGGGGCAACGACGAAAAGGGCAAGCCGCACACCACGTAGTCGGGTTGGGGTAGCCCCAGCCGGCGGAGGTAGTCTCCGGTTCGGTCGGCTGAGCCGTGCAGCACGTGCACGTCGGCGTGGCTGGCGTAGCGCTGCTGCAGCAACTGGCAGAACCGCCGGTTTACTTCCACGAGCACCAGGGTAGTGCCGGCTTTGCGCCGCTTCATCAGGACCTCAGTAAAAACTCCCGTTCCGGGTCCGTACTCCACAATACAAGTAGCCGTATCGAAATCGATAGGCTCCATTACCTTGTCGGTTAGGGCTTGTGAGCTGGGCACCAAAGACCCCACCGTGGCCGGATTTCGAAAGAACTCTTCGACAAAGGAAGAAAGCATAAGCCGCACCGGCTGGAAAAGGAAATAACGCGCGAACCGGTTGCTGGTTGTACGGAGGCAACTCGATTCAGGCTACCACATAAGGCCGTTTCTCTCCGGTATAAGCAGGGCAAACAGCAAAAGCGGAAACGAGGAACTGTCATTCCCAGCGAGGCGAAGAAGCTGGGGCAAGCCCTTGCATGGCGAGGCCAGCCGCTGTTTTTAATACTGCCTCGTGAACATACAGGCGGAACAGAGCCCTCATACCGAGAGCTGACACTTCCCCGACTGACGTTGCCAATCTACCCTCGTGGTTCAAGCGAGGCGGCTCGGTACTGCTCTATATGAGTGGGCCGTATTACGCTGCAATTCAGTGCGCTTCAGTCACTTGTTTAGCCTATTGCGAAAGTACCTACCTACGGCGGTAACCCTAAGCCTGTACCATGTAAATACCCGGGAAGAACATATAGGCCTTCGGAGTTATTTATAATTATTTCACTTTTAAATGTTACTTTTATAATTACTATTTACACGACAACTCGTCCCGCCCCATGCGCCACAGCCATTCTGCCTTGATTTTCTTGCTGCTTTCCTGCTGGCTTCACGCCCCCGCCTCGGCTACTAGCGGGGGCCAGCCGCCACGCAAGGAGCCTGCCATTACGCGCATCGGCAGTATTCAGGGCAGCGCGGGGCGGCCAAGCCGGGCAGTTACACCATTCAGGCCATCGTGACGGGGATATATCCGGGTCTGACGCCGAGCGGGTTTTACGTGCAGGAAGCCGCCGCTGCTTCCGATGGCAACCCCGCCACCTCCGATGCCTTGTTTGTGGTGCAGCCGGAAACCAAAGTAGCCCTGGGCGACAAAGTACAGCTAACCGGAACCGTGCAGGAAGCGGGGGCCGCACCCTCCTTCGATCAGGCCGTGCTCACCGAGGCTACCGTTACGGTACTCTCCAGCGGCAATGCGCTGCCCGCCTTCACTACCCTGCCGCTGCCCCCCTACTCCGGGGCGGCCTTGGAGCGCTACGAGGGCATGCGGGTGCAGTTTCCGGTACCACTCACCGTTTCCGACGTGTACACCCTGCGCCAGCGCGGCGAGCTGACCCTCACTACCGGCGGGCCCGTGTATCAACCCACCCAGTTTATTGACCCAAACGACGACCCCGCCACCGGCACCCGGAGCACCGGCACCAGCAACCTGGCGGCCATCAATGCCTACCAAGCTGCCAACCTCGACCGCTCCATTCTGCTGGACGATGGCAGCGCGGCCACCAACCCTACCCCCGTTCCCTTCCTCGACCCCACCCTGCGCACCGTTCGGGTGGGTAGCACCGTGGCCCAGCTGCGCGGCATTCTGGGGTATGGCTTCGGGAAGTGGCGGGTGCAGCCCTGCCCGGCCCCGACGCCCCGGCCCTGGTGGTTACGCGCCCACCCGTGCCCGTATTTGGGCCCCTCGATGTGAAAGTAGCCAGCTACAACGTGCTCAATTACTTCAACGGCGACGGGGCCGGCGGCGGGTTCCCGACCCCGCGCGGAGCCAAAACGCCCGCCGACTTCGCCCGTCAGCGCAGCAAAATCATTCAGGGGCTGGTTCAGATGAACCCGGACATCATCGGCCTCACGGAAATTGAAAACGATGGTACGGGCCCGGCTTCCGCCATTCAGGACCTAGTGGACGGCCTCAACCAAGCCCAGGGCCCCGGCACGTATGCTTTCGTGAACGACGGTGGGACTACCCAGCAGCCGAACAATACGGATGTCATTCGGTGCGCTATTATTTACAAGCCGGCCGTGGTGGCGCCGCTTGGGGAGGCGCGGGTAGCCACGGTAACGGGCGTATTTGAGCGGCCACCCCTGGCCCAGGTGTTCACCACCCGCCGCAAGGCCCGCCCCGATACGCTGGCCGTTGTCATCAACCATTTCAAGTCCAAGGGCAGCGGCACGGGCGTCAATGCTGACCAAAACGACGGCCAGGGCGGCTCCAACGACCGGCGCCGGAATCAGGCCAATGCCCTGGTGCAGTTCGTGAATACCACCGTGGTACCGGCCGGCACTAAGCGGGTCGTCTGCATTGGCGACTACAACGCCAACTACGAGGAAGACCCCATTGACATCATGCGGGCCGCGGGGCTGGTCGTTGTGACCCCGCCCACCAGCGCCTCCTACGTCTTCAAGGGCCTCACCGGCTCCCTCGACCACTGCATTGTTACGTCCAATATGGTGGGGTTTATCGATGTGCACAAGTGGAATATCAACTCCGGGGAGCCGCTTTTTCTGCAGTTCGATGTGGCCGGCGCGGCCACCGACGTAAGCACCCCCTTCCGCTCCTCTGACCACGACCCGGTGCTGATTGGCGTGAACTTCGCCGGCATTACCCCCGCCAATATGAACACGCCCCGTTTGTTTGTGTACCCCAAGCCCGCCGCGGGCGGCCGCACCTTTACCCTGGCTGACCTGCCTAAAGACACCGGCCCACTCACGCTGGAAGTGCTTCTGCCCCAGGGCATACCCATGCTTCGCCTGCACGGCTCCGGTAGCCTGCTCCAGGCCGAGCTCAACCGCTACACCGGCCACTTGGCCCCCGGCATTTACGAGGTGCGCTTGCAAGGCCGCAACCTCAACCGCACCCAGCGCGTGATGAAAGAATAACTCCAAGCAAGGCGAACGGCCAACACTTAGCGCCCCTCCTTGGAAAGGAGGAGCTGGGGTGGTTGACGATTTGTTGAGCAGTAACTAGAGCCTGAGCTTTCAACAACTTCCAACCTCTCCCTTCTCAAGGAGAAAAGCTAAGTGCTGGCCGTTCACGTTTTAGCCTTGAGCTTCACCAGGGGTAGTGTTCCGAAGAAAACGGGCCAGATGCGGCGCAGTACGGCTTTGCTTGGACGTAATAACATCAGTGGGCGTACCGGCGGCTACTACCTGGCCGCCCTCGTCACCGGCGCCGGGGCCGATGTCCAGGACCCAGTCGGAGGCGGCAACCACGCGCATGTCGTGCTCCACCACGATGACGGTATTGCCGGCTTCCACCAAACCATCCAGTTGGGTGAGCAGCTTTTCCACGTCGGAGGGGTGCAGGCCGGTAGTGGGCTCGTCGAGGATGTAGAGGGAGTTGCCGCGCTGGGCTCGTTGCAGTTCGGTGGCCAGCTTGATGCGCTGGGCTTCGCCGCCCGACAGCTCCGTGGCGGGCTGGCCCAAGCGCAGGTAGCCCAGCCCTACCTCGCGCAGCACCGTGAGGGCGCGCTGCACGGTGGGCTCTTCCTCGAAAAATGCCCAGGCGTCATCTACGGTTAGGCCCAGCACCTCGGCAATGTTCTTGTCGCGGTACGTTATTTCCAGGGTTTTGGCGTTGTAGCGCGCCCCGTGGCAGACGGGGCAGGGCGCGTACACGCTGGGCAGGAACAGCAGCTCCACCATCACGAAGCCTTCACCCTGGCAGTTTTCGCAGCGGCCTTTCGCCACGTTGAAGGAGAAACGGCCGGCATCGTAGCGGCGCTTACGGGCGGCGGGTGTAGCGGCAAACAGCTTGCGCACGTGGTCGAAGAGGCCGGTGTAGGTAGCCATGTTGGAGCGCGGAGTGCGGCCAATGGGCTTCTGGTCCACGCGCACCAGCCGCTTAATCTGCTCTATGCCGCCTACAATCTTGCCTTCGGTTACTGAAGAGAGAGGCGTGAGGAATGAAGAATATTCATCGGAATCTTCATTTTCAACACCTGATTCAGGATTCTTCATTCCTAATTCCTCCGCCACCAGCTCTACCAGCACCTGGCTTACCAAGCTGGACTTGCCCGAGCCCGACACGCCCGTAACGGTGGTAAATACGCCCAACGGAAACGCTACCTCAAGCTGCTGCAGGTTGTTGCGCGTGACACCTTGCAGCCGCAGCCACCCGGCCGGACTGCGGGGTTCCCGCGCCACCGCCTTGGCCCCAGCTTCAAACAGGAAGCGCCGGGTCTGGGAGGCAGCAACATCAGCCAAACCAGCTGGCGCACCGCTGTATAGAATTTCCCCGCCCTGCTCCCCGGCGGCGGGGCCCACGTCTACCAGCCAGTCGGCCTGGCGGATAACGTCGAGGTTGTGCTCTACCACGAACAGGGAATTGCCGGCCTGCTTTAAGCTTTTCAGGGCTTTAAGCAGAGCTTCCGTGTCAGAGGGGTGCAGGCCGGCCGAGGGCTCATCGAGCACGTACACCACCCCAAACAAGTTGGAATACAGCTGGGTAGCTAGCCGCAGGCGCTGCAGCTCCCCCGGCGACAGGGTGGGCGTGCTCCGCTCCAGGGCCAGGTAGCCCAGGCCCAGGTCCAGCAGCACCGTCAGGCGGGCGCACAGGTCGGCGGCAATGCGTTGGGCCACGATAACCTGCTCCGGATGGGCCGCATCGTGGGGCTGGCGCGCGGCTTTGCCCTCAGCGAAGGGCCGCAGCAGCTCGGCCACCCGCTTCAGCGGCAACCCTGACATGTCGGCAATATCCAGACCCGCGAATTTTACGGCCAGAGACTCGGGCCGCAGGCGCTTGCCCTGGCAGGTGGGGCATTCGGTGCTGAGCATGTACTGCAGGGCCCGCTTTTTCATAAGGGGGCTCTGGGTGGTGGCGAAGGTGTGCAGCACGTGGCGTTTGGCGCTGCTAAAAGTGCCCATGTAGTTCGGGGGCTCCCGGCGCTTGAGGGCCCGTTGGGTTTCCTGGGGCGAATAGCCGGGATAAACCGGCACCACGGGCTGCTCCTCGGTGAACAGAATCCAGTCGCGCTGCTCCTGGGGCAGCTCCTGCCAGGGCCGGTCCACGTCGTAGCCCAAAGTCACGAGGATGTCGCGCTGGTTTTGGCCGCCCCAGGCCTGGGGCCAGGCCGCAATGGCCCGCTCCCGGATGGTGAGGGAAGGGTCGGGCACCATGCTTTGTTCCGTTACCTCATAGATGCGGCCCAGGCCGTGGCAGGTAGGGCAGGCGCCCTCGGGAGTATTGGGCGAAAAGCCTTCGGCGTACACAATGGGCTGCCCGGCGGGGTAGTCGCCGGCCCGGGAGTAGAGCATGCGCACCAAGTTAGAAAGCGTGGTGACGCTACCCACCGAGGAGCGGGTGGTAGGCGTGCCGCGCTGCTGCTGCAGGGCCACAGCTGGGGCAGGCCTTCAATGGCATCTACCTCGGGCACCGCCATCTGGTGAAACAGCCGGCGCGCGTACGGCGACACCGACTCCAGGTAGCGGCGTTGGGCCTCGGCGTAGAGCGTCCTGAAGGCCAGGGAAGACTTACCCGAGCCCGACACGCCAGTAAACACCACCAGCGCATCGCGCGGAATCTGGACGTCAACGTTTTTGAGGTTGTGTTCCCGCGCCCCGCGCACCTGCACGTAGCCAGTAAAGGTTGGAGGGGTAGGCAAAGAATCCTGTTTGGGCATAGAGAAGGCAGCAGAGGGTCGTTCTGAAGAGTAAGAAAGAAGCTGAGCGTTCCTGACTAGGCAACGCCTACCTCTGCCCTACCCCGGAGTGACAATACTACTTCCCGGCCGGCAGGGTTATTCCAGGGGTGGCCCGGCGGCTGGCAGCCGCTCCAGGCTCTCCGAGTTTAGGCAGTAGCGCAGTCCGCTTGGCTCGGGCCCATCCGGAAAGACGTGGCCCAGGTGAGCCTGGCAGATGTTGCACAGGGCCTCGATGCGCTGCATGTGGTGGCTTTCATCGAAGGCGTAGCGGATAAGGTTGCGGGCCACAGGCTGGGTGAAGCTGGGCCAGCCCGACATAGCGTGGTACTTGGTGCTGGAGTCGAAGAGCGGGGTGCCGCAGCCCCGGCAGGCGTACACGCCGGGCTCGTAGGAGCGGCAGTAGGCGTTGCGGTAAGGCGGCTCGGTAGCTTTCTGGCGCATTACCCGGAATTGGGCGAAACTAAGTCGGGCCTGCCACTGATCCTCCGACAGCTCCAAGCGGCGCGGGGCTCGGGGTTGCTGTATTTGGCAAATTTAAGCACGTCTATCCAGCGGAGCATACTACCTTTGAGGTCAGGTGTAGAAAGGGAAGTGTTGAGTTTTGTAGGACTTGGACGAAGTTGAACGCGGTGGCTAGCCGTATGTGGCATGGAGTATCTATACGACACCTCTTCACTTTCTATTGGCTACGACCCCGACCACCAGTGGCTGTACGTGGAGTGGAAAGGCACGCACGACGCTACCTCGGCGCAGACGGGCGGCGAGCTGGTGCTGCAGTACCTAAAACAGCGCCCGTGCCACAAAATGCTCAACGACAACAGCCAGGTAACCAGCGGCTGGGAACAGGGCGCCCGGTGGGTAGGCGGCCAGTACTACCGCATGCTGGCCGAAGAAGGCATGCAGTTCGTGGCCTGGGTGTGCCCGCCCCACTGGTCGGCGCGCAAATCCATGGATACGGCCATGCAGTTCGTTACCCAGCCCGTAGTGGTGCTCTTCGATGACGTGGCCACCGCCTACGCCTGGCTGGTGCGGCAGGCCTGAGCACCCATTGCGCCCACACTAGATGGGCATAGGTCCCGGGCACAATCTCTGCAGATTTTCCCCTCCGCAACTTCCTACAGGTGCGCCAACCGCCCTGAATTTCGATGAGCAAAGGCCGGGCTGCTACCTCGGGCTGCAGGCACTGCTGCTGCAAAGCCAGCAAGTGCTGGAAAGTGCCTGCCGCCGCCGCGGGCACCTCGGTTCGGGCCAACAGCTCTTCCAGCAAGCACCCAAACGCCCGGGTTTCCAGGCGCTGTAATGCTGGGGCGGTGCTGGTTTCGGCGGGGTCGAAGAAGCAGGCCGCTCCAAAGTCACTCAACAAGGAGTCGCCGGCCGGAGTGTACAGGATGTTGTGGGCGTACAGGTCGCCGTGCAGGATGCCGCGGGCGTGCAGGTGGGCCGTGGCCCCGGCAATACCGCGGACCAGGCGAAGGGTAGCCTCCAGGCTAAAGTGCAGGTCGGGGGCGTACACGTCGCGGGTGCAGGTGGCAAAACTGGGCGGGCCGGCCAGGTTCCGGAACGCCGGGTCAATCAGCTCCAGCACCAGCCCTTCCCTGTCGGCATGATGGGCCACTTTGCCTTTTACCGCCACCAGGTTGGGATGCACGCCCGCACTCATGCAGGCTACCATCTCGCTGCGGGGCAGCCCGTCGCTGGTGAGGGCGCCTTTGAACAGCTTTACTGCTACTGCCTCGGTGGGAGCGGCCGCCGGCTGCCACTGGGCCCGGTAAATCCAGCCGGAAGCGCCTTCGCCCAATTGCTGCTCAATCTGCAGGTTTCCCCAATCGATGCTCTGCATGGGATTCCGGGCTTCGGCGGCAGCCTCAGCCGGCTCGCTGAACGGGTTGCCGGCAAAGGCCAGCCAGGTCAGGCGGGCATGGTCAGCAGCCACTGTGGTAGGCTGGTAAAGCGGTTGGCTGCCAAGCGTAGTAACTCTAGGTTGGTGCAGTTGACCAGGGTTTCGGGCAGGTGCGTGAGCTGATTGCCGGCCAGCATCAGCTTCTGCAGGTAGTGGCAGCGGCCAATTTCCGGGGCAGCTCGCCGAGCCGATTGTCGGTTAGAATCAGCCAGCGCAGCTTGGGCGGCAGGGCCGCGGCTGGCAGCACCTGAATCTGGTTGGCCTTGAAACCGACCATGCTCAGCTCCGGGCACTGGCCCAGCACCTCGGGCACGACGGTAAACTGGTTTTCGGAGCAAAACAGAATGCGCAGCTGAGTTAACCGGGCAAAATCCGCCGGCAGCTCCGAGAGGCGGTTGCTGGTTAGGTTCAGAATTTCCAGCGTGTCGGCGAGGTCAAAAATCTCCCGAGGAAACTCCGTTAAGTCTTCCGACAAATCGAGGCGGGTAGTACCCGCCAGCTTTCCGGCGCGCAGTTGTTTAAGCGTGTGCATGCGGCAAAGGTCGGCAAGGAAGCCCGGACGGGCATCATGCCCATATTCAGCTCCCAAACAAGTGAATGAACGCACACGCCATCTGTCCTTCCGACGCGGGAGGACAACCGGTTTGTGATACCGCTTAGGGCAAGTGGAGAGGTGAAGATTTCTGAACTAGCGAAGGCGTCATGCCGAGGCGCAGCCGAAGTATCTCGCGTGCAGTCGGCTGGCTAATTATCCCAACATCAGCACGCGAGATGCTTCGGCTGCGCCTCGGCATGACGGCCTTTTTACTTTTGCGTACACAGCTCGGCCCTACCCTTCTCCAGCCTTACGAACTGCACGAGAGGGTAGCGCAGCCGGGCTTTTCGCGGGCCCAGTCAGGGCGCTTGGCGGCCAGCTCTTCGTGCTCGGGCTGCTCATCGAAGGGCTTTTTCAATACCTCCATCAAGCGGTTCAGCACCGACAGGTCGCCGGCTTCGGCGGCTTCAATGGCCTGCTGAGCCAGGTAGTTGCGCAGCACGTATTTGGGGTTGGCGGCCAGCATCTTTTCCCGGATAGCCTCCGGACTGGCCCGCTCCTGCTGCAGGCGCAGGAAGTACCGATGAAGCCATTGCAGCAGGCTTTGCTCCTCGTTGGGGCCATGGAGTACGCAGTGGCGGCCAGCAGTTCCCGCCACTGGGCCTCCCCGTTTTCGGGGGCCTTTAGCATGGCGGGCGCCGCGTGCGAGAGGCGACGGAAAAACAGGGTCATATCAACCTCCGATTCCGCCAGAGTTTGCTCCAGGGCTTCAAACAGGGCCTGATCTTCTTCCCGATTCAAGGAAGTGAGGCCAAGCTTGCGCAGCATCATCTCGTGGCGGGTGGTTTCCAGGGTGTTGATGTACACGTCGAGGGCGGGGTTGAGTTGCTCCACGTCATGCACCAGCGGCAGCAGTGCTTGGCCGAGCTGCATCAGATTCCAGAGGGCTACCCGGGGCTGCTGCCCGAAGGCGTAGCGCCGCCCGCCAAAATCGGTGGTGTTGGGCGTCCAGTCGGGGTCGTAGGGCTCCAGCCAGCCGTAGGGCCGTAGTCGATGGTTAGGCCCAGAATGCTCATGTTGTCGGTGTTCATCACCCCGTGCACAAAGCCCACCGACTGCCAGTGCGCAATCATGACAGCCGTGCGGCGGCAGATTTCCTTAAACCAACTCACGTACACTTCCGGGGAAGGCTCGCCCAGCTCGGGGTAGTAGCGCCGAATGACGTAGTCGGCCAGGGCGCGCAGGTTGTCCATTTCGCCGGTGGCCAGGAAAATCTGGAAGCTGCCGAAGCGCACGAAGGTAGGCGCCACCCGGGCCACAATGGCGCCGGGCTCGGGCCGCGGATTGCCATTGTAGAACATGTCGCGCACCACTGTGTCGCCGGTGGCTACTAGGCTCAGGGCCCGGGTGGTAGGCACGCCCAGGTAGTGCATGGCCTCGGAGCACAGAAACTCCCGCACGGAGGAGCGCAGCACAGCCCGCCCGTCGGCGCGGCGGGAGTAGGGCGTGGGGCCGGCGCCTTTCAGCTGCACTTCCCAGGTGGTGCCATCGGTAGCCGTCAGCTCACCCAAGGACATGGCCCGACCGTCGCCGAGCTGCCCGGCCCAGTTGCCGAACTGGTGGCCGCCGTAGCGGGCGGCAAAGGGTTTCATACTGGGAGCCAGCCGGTTGCCGGCCAGCACGTCCACGGCCGGGCCGCGCTCCGGGGGGCGCACCAGCCCCAGGAAGGCGGCTAGCTCCTCGGACCAGGCCAGCAGGTGCGGATCGGGTACGGCGGTAGGCTCCACGCGGGAGTAGTGGTAGCCGGGCACCTGCCGGGGCCGTCTGTCTAGGGAAGTCTCGCCACGCAACTCATCCACAAAGGAATTTTGAAACGGGGCTTGATCTATGGAATGGGTGGTAGTAGACATAGAAATGCGAGCTAAGGGCGCCTTGCGTAGGCGGCACCTGCCCCTCGAAAACGCGAATCGGGCCCGTAAGTTTCCGCAGCACCGGCAGGTAAAACCGGTAGCTGAACGGTATGGTTGGCCTCACCCCCGGCCCCCTCTCCCGTGGAGAGGGGGCCGGGGGGTGAGGCCAACCTCGACCATAACCTCCGGGCCTCAATCAGCGCTACACCTGCTACCACCTACCCTGCTCTCCCATGGCAACGCAAAAGCTGCGCGGCAACGACCTGCGCAAAATTGGCTACCCCGAAGGCCGGGCCACCACTCTGGCCCTGGATATTCTGGAAGACCGCCAGCTCAAGAATCTCGACAAAGGCAGCGCCCTGGCTCTGCTCCAAAAAATAAAGGCCGACCCCTACGCCTACCTCCGCGACTCGCTGTGGCGGGAGCTGGCCAAGGAGTTTGTGCCCGACCCCAGCCGCGACGTCAGCCTCAGCCCCGATGTGAAAGACTACCGCCGTTACGGCGAGGCCTTTATTGAAGACGGGGCCCGCAAGCAGATGGACACCGCCATGAAGCTGCCCGTAACCCTGGACGGGGCCCTCATGCCCGATGCCCACCAGGGCTACGGCCTGCCCATTGGCGGGGTGCTGGCCGTGGATAACGCCGTGATTCCCTACGGCGTGGGCATGGACATTGGCTGCCGTATGGCCTTGTCGGTGTTTCCCCTCCCGCCGCGCTACCTGGACCAGCGCACCCAGGAGCTGAAAAAGCTGCTGCACAATCACACCCGTTTCGGGGCCAAGGAAGTGTTCAAGAACCCCACCCACGACCCCATTCTGGACCGGCCGGAGTTCCGGGAAATTCCGGTGGTCAAGGGCAAGCGCGAGGCGGCCATCAACCAGCTCGGTTCCTCGGGCTCGGGCAACCACTTCGTGGAGTGGGGCGTGGTGGATATTACCTCGGAAGACAACGAGTTGGGCGTACCTATCGGGCAGTATTTGGGGCTACTCTCGCACAGCGGCTCCCGGGGCTGGGCGCGGCCATTGCCCAGCACTACACCAAGGTAGCCATGCAGAAGTGTCCCCTCCCCCGGAAGCGCGCTACCTAGCCTGGCTCGACCTAGACTCGCAGGAGGGCCAGGAGTACTGGCGGGCCATGAACCTGGCCGGCGACTACGCCTCGGCCTGCCACCATGACATTCACCGCCGCCTCAGCCTGGCCCTGGGCGAGAAGCCCCTGGCCAAAGTGGAAAACCACCACAACTTCGCCTGGAAGGAAACCCTGCCCGACGGGCGCGAGGCCATTGTGCACCGCAAGGGGCTACCCCGCCGGCCAGGGCGTACTCGGGGTGATTCCGGGCTCAATGACGGCTCCCGGCTTTATCGTGCGCGGCCGCGGCGAGCGGGACTCCATACAGTCGGCCTCGCACGGGGCGGGGCGGCGCCTTTCGCGTACCCAGGCCAAGCAGCAGGTTACGGAAGGCGAGCTGCGCCGCCTGCTGCGCGACCAGGGCATTGAGCTGATTGGGGGCGGCCTCGACGAAGCGCCCCAAGCCTACAAGGACATTCACCAGGTAATGGCCCACCAGCAGGACCTAGTGGATGTGCTGGGCTCCTTCCGCCCGCGCATTGTGCGCATGGATGCCGGCGGCGGGGGCAAAAGCAAGTACGGCGGCGAGTAACGCCAGCTAGTCGGAAGCAGCTCGTGGGGTGAGCTTGGGCCTAGCCTACGAGCTGCGCTTCCCGCACCGGAGTTAAGGCTTCGGCCTTCAGATGATCGGCCAGGAGCAGGGCGTGGGCCACGATGGTAAGGGTAGGATTGGCGTGCCCGCCCGTGGGAAATACGGAGGACCCGGCCACGTACAGATTGTCCAGCCCGTGCACCTTGGCGTGCTTATCGACCACGCCCGTACGCGGATCCTCCGACATGCGGGTGGTGCCGATGTGGTGAGCCGAGGAGTTAAACGAGGCAATATGCTTGCGGATATGGTCGCGCAAATCGGCTTCCTCGCAGTTGATTTCGCCCAAGTCCAGGGCCTTGAACCGCTCCACGAACAGCTTGTGGGCCTGCACCACCGATTCCACATCCGACTCCAGAAACGCCAGCTTCACCTCGGCGCGGGGCATGCCAAAGGCATCCTTTTCCGTTTCCGAGAGGCAGATGCGGCTTTCCCGGTTGGGGCTTGCTCGGCCTGAATGTAGAGCCCCCAATACGGGTTGCGGCGCGAGGGTAACAGGTAGGGCACCCGGCGCTTGGCCATGCGCTTGAGCCCCAGCCTCACCAAGTCCGGAATTTCGGTGAGGCCGTTGCTGAGGATGTTGGCTAGGTGCTCCCGCAGGGCGGGCAGTTGCTGCCGGGCCTGCTGCACGCCCCGGCTCATGGACTTGCGCCCCTGGCTCAGGATAAAGAGCAGGGACTTAGCTACGAACCTAGACGAGAATAGCACGTCGCGGTGGCCGTTCTCGTTTTTGGCGTGGTAGAGAAAGAAGATGGTGTTAAGTAACTGGTGATTTTCCTGGGCGGGCTCCGGAATCCACCAGCGGCGGCGGCAGTACACGCCGCCCGCGTCCCGCTCAAAATCGGCCTGCAGCTTTTTGTTGTCGTGCAGCCGGATGTCGGTGTACACCCCGCAGATGTGGGCCATGTAGTAGCGGCCCACGTTGTCGTGCTGGTTGCCCAAGCCGGTAGGAAACCGCGCGCTAGTAGAGGCCAGCAGTAGCCGGGCGTTTTCTATGCCGCCGGTAGCCAGCACAAACTGCCGGGCCTTCACCCGCAATTCGCGGCCTTCCATGCGCACTCTTACGTGGTCTACGCTGGTGCTGTGGTCGTCTTCGGTTTCCAGGGACAGGACGTGGGCATCGAGCAGCACCTGAATGTTGCGGCTGTTTTCCAGAATACCCTGGTAGGTTTTGGCGAAGTGCACCGGCGGGCTCCAGCGCTCCAACGGCCCGGAAGTCAGCTCCTCGGAATCCATGCCGGCCAGAATTTCGCGCTGCCCGCTGGGAAAGGCCTGGTGCCCATCGAACTCAAACCGCCCGATCTGGCACACGTCGGCGGCTTTGTGGTAGTAGGGCAGCAGCTCCTCGTACGTAATCGGCCAGCCACTGTCGGGCACCCAAGCCCGGGGCTTAAAGTCGAGGGCTCAAAGGGAATGCAGCGCCCCCCCAGGCGGCGGAGCTACCCCCAAACTGCCGACGCCGGTTTTCCTCCAGGGGCTCGTGGGTACCGGCCTGGGGTACCACGCCCCGGTATAAATCCTGGTTGGCTAGGGTTTCCGTCCAGCCCCCGCCCGTGAGCACCAGCACCCGCAACGGCGTGTTTTCCAGGCTCAACGCAATGGAAATGGCGGCCGGACCGCTCCCAATCAGGCATAAGTCCGCCGTCAGCGTCTGCCCCTCCTCAAACGTGTTCTTCGAGATAATCATGCGAGTAGCTGGTGTAAGTGGGGTAAGGCGGCGGGCAAACTGGGCAGGTAACGCAAGGCCTCCATATTGTGCTGTAAGTGCCCGAGGCTGCTGGTACCGAACAGCACGATGTCGGCTTGTTTTTCGGCCAGCACCGCCCCAATCAGCAGTTGGGCCAAGCTCAGGCCCGTGAGGCCCGGCAGTTGCTGCACGGCGGTGGCCTGCCGGGCAAAGGTGGGTTGCAGGGCGCTGAAGGGCTGCAGCACCATATTGGCCAGCACTGGCACGCCGTGCGCCTGGCACAAAGCCACAATGGGGTTGGGGCGGCGCCAACTCACGGTGGTTTGCACTAGCTGCACCTGTCCGCTCGCTAGGCCGGCCTCTACCACCCGGTAGTCGTTGCTGGAAACGCCCGTGTAGCGCGCCAGGCCCTGCTTTCGGATGGTGGCTAGGCCTTCCCAGGGGTCGGCGTGGGCAATGTCGTGCCAGGTGGGCTCGTGCAGCAGCAGGGCATCGGCGGCTTCCACGCCGAGGCGCTGGTTGCTTTTCTGCACGCTACGGATCAGGTAGGCCGAGGTGTAGTTGTTTTTGGCCCCGCTGCGCTGCTTTACCTTTTTGGCCAGTTGGTTCAAGGGCGAAAGCCAGCCGGGCGTATGCACGTAGGGCTGACCCGCTTTCGTAACCACGAAGAAGGGCTTGCCTGTGGCTTTGATTCCTTTCCGAATTAGCCGCTCAGCGTCGCCGGAGCCGTAAAAGTCGGCCGTGTCAATCAGGTTTACCTCGCGCTCGGCGGCTACCTGCAGCATTTCGGCGAAGGCCGCCGGGGCCAGGCGGCTGCCCAGGGAAGCGACTCGGCTGGTTCCTATGCCTAGGGGCGACAACTGCTCCAGTGAAATCATGCCTTTTGCGCTTGCGGTTGATTATACGATTGATAGACACCCTACTTGCCACCGCTACCAACCGGCAGCTCCCTCGCTGCTGGCTAGGCGCAGTTGACCGGAGTGACGCCGGTGGAAGGTGCCCGTTCCTGTTACAGGCCCTCACCGCGCGGTACTTGGCAACAAGTGCTACAAGTCCTTTTGGTAGTACCTGAAAAGAGCACCATGAGGGGTGAAAGGGAAAACAAGAGGTTTCCACCAGGGTAAATATTGATACATTTTTTGATTTTGTATAATAATTTAAATAAATATTTTAAAACGTGAGTATATCCTGCCTTTGCAAGGTGCCATTTGTGGTTTCCTGCCCAAGCAGGACTGGTGCAGGCAGCAGGCAGCTATTTCGGTAGTAATCGTTGTCAGATAGGTAGGTACCGCTCCGCCATTTTTAGCCCACACGCGCCCGTAGCAGCGCATTAGAACCTGCCCAACGGTTCCCCTACCTTCTCGCCGCTACCTCAACCGCTAACCTCTTACCTAGGGGGCGGGCCAAAACCAAGCTTGCCTGTTGTTCAGGCAATGAAGTACATTTAGTTTCCACGAATACCTTTTCCAACGGCCCGCTTCCAGCTCAGCTGGGACGCACCGGCCTACCCAGAACTACCTTTTTGCCTTTCCATTTTTTGTAAGCCTATGCGTTTTACTACCCTACTAGCGGGCCTGGGCCTGACGACGACTCTGTTATCGGCCTGCACCCGCAGCAGTGCGCCCGCCGCTTCCCGTGCGCCGGGCGAGCCGCTCCTGAGTGCCATTCAGGAAGCGGAGGTGCGCCGCGACTTGTTTGCCCTGGCCGACGACAAGTTTCGGGGCCGCCGGGCCGGCACCGCCGACGAGCTGCGGGCCGCCATTTGGGTGGCCGAGCGCGCCCGCGAAGCCGGCCTGGAGCCCGCCGGCGACGAGGGCACGTATTTTCAGTTTTACCCCTTGCGGCGGGTTACGGTAGCCGCTTCCACCCGTCTTACCATCGGTGGCAAGCCCTTGCGCTTGTGGAAAGATGCCTGGGTAACTACCCCACTCAACGCCCGCCTCGACGGCCCGGTGGTTTGGCTTAACTCCCTGGCTGACACCGTGCGCCAGAACCTGCGCGGCAAAATTGTGGCCATGCCCTTGCTGCCACCTACCCCCCTGCCGGCCCGAAGATGAGCTTGTGGGCCATGCGCTACACCCTGGCCGGTATCGGGCAGCAAAGCGCCGCCCTGCGCACGCGCGGAGTAGCCGGCATTATTCTGGCGGCCAATGCCACCGCCGAGCCCAGCCTGGAGTTTGTGGGCCACCGCTACCAGGATGGCCTCTACCTGCTGCCTTCCATGCCCCTGCCCACCTCCCCGGTGCCGGTGCTGCTGGTGCGCCAGGCCGTGGCTGCCCAACTGCAAGCCCGCGGGGCCCGACTCCAGGCGGAGCTGGTTGCCAACGACTACGAGTACCCTTCCATGAACGTGGTGGCCCGTGCCCCCGGCACCGACCCTACCCGCCGCACCGAGCACGTACTTTTCAGCGGCCACCACGACCACGACGGCATCGGAACGCCCGTAGCTGGCGACTCCATCTGGAACGGGGCCGACGACAATGCCACGGTGAGCGTGGCGTTGCTGGCCATTGGCCGGGCCTGGAAGCAGCGGCCAGGCGCCCGCTCGGCCTTGTTTGTCTGGCACGGGGCCGAGGAGCGGGGGCTGCTGGGCTCGCGCTGGTACGCCGAGCACCCCACGGTAGCCAAAAACTCCATTGTGGCCGTGCTGAACGGCGACATGATGGGCCGCAACGCCCCCGACTCGGCGGCCCTGCTGGGCTCCACCCCGCCCCACCGCAACTCCAAAGCCCTGGTAGACATGGCGCTAAAGGCCAACGAGAACCACACCAAGTTCGCCCTCGATAACTCCTGGGACGACGCCAAGCACCCCGAGGGCTGGTATTTCCGCTCCGACCACCTGCCCTACGCCCGGGCGGGCATTCCGGCCCTGTTCTTCACCACCCTGCTTCACCCCGACTACCACACGCCCCGCGACGAGGCCTCGCGCATTGACGTGGCCAAGCTGACTCGCATGACCCGCTGGATGTACGCCACCGGCTGGGCCGTTTCGGCTGCGCCCGAGCGCGTAACCGTAGACCCTGACTTCAAGCTGGAGCGGTAGTCCGCTTAACCTTAGTATTCGTCAGTCCTCAAAGCCCGGCTTCCTGATTCAGGGAGTCGGGCTTTGTGCATGAGTCAGTTGCCAACCACGGCGCTGGTGCCCGCGCCTCCAGTTGCTGCACCGAGCTACCACTACCTTGTACTTCCGATGCGCCGCCGCTTACACGCGCGGCCTAAACCCTTCAGCCACTTGCATTAAGGAAAATTACTCTATATATTATTCCTGAAATAAACCGCCTAACCTCACTGCCTTCGACTTATACTTTTCCACCTTCATTTCCCCGCTTTATGAAGAATCTACTGGTACCCACAGATTTTTCACCCACTGCTCACAACGCCTTTGAGCTTGCCCTGCAGGTAGCCCGGCGCACCGGCGGCCAGGTTACCCTGCTGCACGTAGTGGACCTACCAGAAACGGCGCGGTATGCCACCACGGGTGGTCTGGCGGGCGGAGGCGGCCTCAATGATGTATACACCCTCAAGCTCCTGCAGGTGGTGAAGCGCCGCATGCACGAGCTGATGGCCGAGGCCCAGCGCACCTTTCCCGGCGTGCAGGTGCAGGACCTGATGCATACGGCGGCCTTTGACGACGCAGTGCTCGATACTATACAGGACCGGAAGATTGATTTGGTAGTGATGGGCACCAAGGACCATCACGCCTGGCAGCACGTGTTTACCGGCTCGCGCACGGAGCACGTGGTGCGGTTGGCTTCCTGCCCCGTTCTGACAGTAAAGCACCCGGCCCCAAATTTCGAAGTGCGGCATATTGTCTTTGCCTCTGATTTTTCGGCCGAAGCGGACCTGGCCATTTCAAGCCTGCGGCAGGTGCAGGAGGTGTTTCCGGAGGCTCTGCTCCACCTGCTCGATGTCGTCTCGGACCCGGGCCAGCACGACAAGGCCATGCTGCGCATCCACCACTTCGCCGACCGCCACCAACTAACTCATTATGAGCCCGACGTATTTGCCGCTCCCAACGCCAGTGCCGGCATTCCGCGCTTTGCCGAGCAGGCCCACGCCGACCTGGTGGTGATGCTGACCCACGGTCGGGCCGGGCTGAGCCACTTTTTTCAGGGTAGCATTTCCGAGAGTGTTTCCTTGCACGCGGCTTCCCCAGTTCTCACTTTTCACGCCCAGGTGTAGGACGGCGCTGGGGCGGCCAGGCAAGGGCCGGGAGTTTTCGGCTCGTAAAAGCTGGAGTTGCACATCGTTGATAACCGAAATACGCATTTATCCCGCGCTAAATCAGTAGAAACCCGGGAGCTAGAACGGTCAATTTGGTGTCTATCTTTCAGAACGAAATAAGCCAACTTTTTCTTCCGCTCCTCCTATACACCCATGACTGTTCCGACTGCTACCATTGATCTGCAACTGCACCTTGTGCCGGCCGGCTGCCGCCTTGATTTTCCTCAGCAAGCGGGCCGCTTTGCTTACGTGTACCGCCGCCAGGCCAACCAGGAATGGAAGTGCATTGCTCATAATGCCTGTAGCCCCCACATTGACCGCACCGTTCCCGCCGGCAGCGGCCGCATCGACTACCTGGTTTGCTACTGCGACGCGGCCGGCACCATCACGGAAGCTACCCCCGTGGTGCAGACCTACCCCGCCCCCCTGCTGCATCATAACTCGGCGGCTACCGCCGGCGCTCGGCCGGCTTAGCAGGCTCCGCACCGCAACAAAAAGCCCCGGTAACTTGCGTTGCCGGGGCTTTTTGTCTGATTAGCTGAACCCTTCTTACAGGTTCTTTAGCCACACTTGGCGCAGGGCCAGTTGGGCGGGCGTGGCGGCGGGTCCTGGGTGAAGACGTAACGCTTCACGTCCTCGGTGCTACCCAACTTCACCCGTATCGTCTGCTCCTGGCCGTTGCGGCTGATGGTCAGGGGCAGCTCGGAGCCGGGGGGCGGGTGGCTACCCGGCGCAGGGCCGTGAAGTCGTTGCGCACGCCATCCACGGCCAGCAGCTGGTCGCCCACCTGCACCCCGGCGGCCTGTAGCGGGCCACCTACCCGGGTGAAATACACGCTGTTGTCGCGCGGGGCCAGGCCAACCTGCCCCAGGGTTGCCACCTGCTTGCCGGTGTGCACAATGGGCTCGTAGCGCACCCCCACTTTGCTATAGTACTCCTGCAAGGGCAAGGGCTCGGCGTTCTGTACGTAGCGCTTAAAGAAGTCTCCAATTTCCGGGTAGGTCATCTTGGTGAAGTCCTGGAAGAAGTTTTTCTCGCTGATGGGCTTGTTGGGGCCATACTGCTTGGCCAGCTCCAGCAGCACGTCGCGCAGGCCGCGCTTGCCCCCGCTCAGCTCCAGCAAACGCAGATCTAGCAGGCCAGCTGTGAGGGCCCCGCGCTGGTAGATGTTGCCGTACTGGCGCTGCCCTTCGTCGCTGAACGAGTTCAGGCCCAGGCGGCTAAGGCTATACGTGGTGTCGGTGCGGGTGCGGTCGTACTGCACCTTGTCGTGCAGCATGCTCAGGTAATCATCCAGGGGCACGAGGCCGCCGCGCAGCTGCATCATGTGCGAGGCCCACTCGGTGGTGCCTTCATACAGCCAGAGGTGCTCCGAGCCGGTAGGCTGCACAAAGTTGAACTGCTCAATTACCTCGGAGTGGATGTTGAGCGGGGTCATGACGTGGAAGAATTCGTGGGCCGCAATGTCCACCACGCCCTGCGCCGACTCGGGCGTGAGCGGCTGCTCGGGCAGCACGTATTCTGAGCTGTAAGAGTGTTCCCAAGCCCCGGCCGAGCGGTCGGCGAAGTGGTAGAGGAAGGCGTAGCGGTTCACCGGCAGCTGCCCCCGAAGAAGCTCTGAGCGGCGCTGAGCATTTTCTGCATATAGCCCAGCAGGGGTTCGGCCTGCACCCTATCGGTAGCGGAGTAGCAGTACAAGGCCACGTCGGCGTTGCCGAGCTTGGTGGAGGCTTCCGTCAGGCGGCCCAGCAGAATGGGCGAGTCCACAGCGTGGTCGTAGTCTTGCAGGTGGTAGTAGCCGTCCTTGTCGGCTTGCAGCACCGAGCCGGCTTTCCAGCCGCTGGGGTACTCCAGTTTCAGGCGCAGGGGCTTATCTTGCATGCCCTGGGGGTAGCCCAATAGGGTTTGGCCGTTGAGCAGGGCGTGGTCGGTTTCCAGCGAGGAGCCGCACATGCGGTAGATAGGATGCTCCTTTACCGAGGTATCCCAGGTTTCGGCAATGGTGTAGCGGATTTCGCGGGTTTTCTCGGGCTGGCTGAGCTGCCACTGGTTGGTAGAAACCTGCTTGGCTTCCAGCGGCTTGCCCTTGTCGTCGAAGGCCTGAAAGTTGCTCACGAAGCGGCCCATGTCCATGACCTGGTAGGTGCCGGGCGCGGTGGCAGCAAACTGGTAGGTAGCCTGGTCTTTCTTGAGCTTGGGCAGCAGCAACTTTACCTGAAAGGCGTTGCTGTTGGCGGCCGGGTCCATGCTCACGGTGTACGTTAGCTCGCGGGGGCTTTGGCCAGCACCGGCGCGGCCAGGGCCAGCAGGGCGGCCACGGCAGCCGGACGAAAAATGGATGTCATGCGGAGAAAATGGAGAATTAAAAAGGGAACGTGGGCTACTGACGCGCAACGGGGCGGGCGGTTGCGCTCAGCCCCACGAAGCTACTGGTTTGCGACCGACTACCCCAGCGGCGCCACCTCAACATAACCTCCCGAGCCCATAGCAGTACACAAGAGTAAGCCCAGGCTGCATTTCTCGCTTCTTTCCCTTTCTGCCATGTCCTCCACTCCCACCCCCGATACCAACCCCACCCAGCTGCTGCGCTACCGCCTGCAGATTCCTACCCTCACCGACGCCGACAGCATTGGCCGGGCGCGTCAGCTCCTTATGGGTCTGGGCCTGATTGTAGACCGCATCGAAGATGGCGAAGCGGAAGTAGCCGTGGTAACCGCCGCCGAAAACCCCGGTCCGGAAGGCATCCGGCAGGCCCTGACCAAAGGTGGGTTTGCGGTGCAAGATATTACGGCTGAGGGCAGCTAAGCTGGTTCTTTGGTAGGGGCCGCTCTATGTAGCCAGCTGAGTTCTGACCCTGTAGCAACCGGGTTAGGCAACGTACTTGCCGCATAACCGCTACTGCACGCTTTTTGGTTTGCTCACGCGGCGCCGTGTAGGCCAAAAAACTTTCTGACCGAGCGGTATTTTATCAGTATTGTTGTAGCTGGCCGTGGTAGTGCGTACCGAGGTTCTATAGGTTTTACTGTCAATTTTCCCTGTGCCTGACTTCTCCGACTCTGCGCTTCCCTCACCTGAAATAGGGACTACGTTCCCGCTTGATGAGTTGGTGCAGGGTCTGTTTGATGTTTCCCTGACGGGTATTGCGCTCTACAAGCCTGTGTACGACCGGGCTGGCAGCGGCGAAATTGTGGATTTTACCATTGAGCTGCTCAACCCCAAGGCCCAGCAAATTCTGGGGCTGCCGGCCCGGCCCCCGGAAACCTACCTACAGCTGTACCCTCATACCCGGCCCACGGGCGTTTTCGACTTTCACTGCCGGGCGTATACCTCTGGGCAGCCGGAGCGCTTCAGCGTCAACTACCAGGGCGACGGGCTCGACAACTATTTCCACCTCTCGGCCCGACGGGTAGGAACGGGCCTGCTCGTCAGCTTTACCGATACGGCCGACCAGTCGCGGACCGCCGTGGAGCAGGCCCTGCGCGCCAGCCAGGCCCGGGAGCAAGCTGCCCGTACCGAGGCTGAAACCCAGCGCAACCGCCTGCACCACCTGTTCATGCAGGCGCCGGCCATGATTACCATTTTCGAAGGCCCGGAGCACGTTTTCAAGCTCGTCAACCCGCTGTATCAGGCGCTTGTAGGGGAGCGGCCCCTTCTGGGCAAGCCCATCCGGGAAGCCATGCCGGAGCTGGCCGGACAGCCGATATTTGACCTGCTGGACGCGGTGTACCGCACCGGCGAATCGTTTTACGCCACCGAAATGCAGGTGCAGCTCGACCACGACAACACGGGCGGGCTGGGCCAGCGCTACTACAACTTTATCTACCAAGCCACCCGCAACTTAGCCGGCGCTGTGGATGGCATTCTGGTGTTTGCCTACGAGGTAACGGAGCAGGTCACGGCCCGCCGCCGGGTGGAGCTCAGCGAGGAACGGCTGGCCGAGGCCAATGAGGAGCTGGCCTCCATCAATGAGGAGCTAATGGCGACCAACGAGGAGCTGCAGGCGGCTAACCTGGAGATTCTGACCACCAACAACGAGCTGGAGCACCGCGTGGCCGCCCGCACCCAAGAAGCGCACCTGGCGCAGGCCGAGGCCGAGCGCCAACGCGCCCGTCTGGAGCGGTTTTTTATGCAGGCGCCGGCGGCCATTTGCGTGCTAGATGGGCCTCAGCTGGTGTTCGAGCTGGTAAACCCCGGGTACCAGGAGCTGTTTCCGGGGCGCAGCTTGCTGGGCAAGCCCATTCTGGAGGCCCTGCCCGAAATTGAAGACCATACGGTGTACCGCACCTTCCGGCAGGTGTACGAAACGGGCGTTACCCACCAGGAAGTTGGCATTCATATCCCGCTGATTCGGGCCGAGGATGGGCAGTTGGAGGATCGGTACTTCACCTACATTCAACAGCCCCGCTACGATGAGCACGGGCGCATTGATGGGGTGCTGGCGTTTGCCTACGAGGTAACAGACCTGGTGCGGACCCGCCGCCAAGTGGAACACAGCGAGCTGGCCTTCCGAACCCTGACCAACGCCATTTCCAACCTGGTCTGGACGACTACCTCCGCCGGGGATGCGGAGTACCACAACGAGCAGTGGTACGCCTACACCGGCAGCACCCCGGCCCAAACGAACGGCCAAGGCTGGATGACCTTCTTCCACCCCCACGACCTGCCCCTGATGCAACAGCACTGGCAGGCGGCCCTGGCCACCGGCAACCCCTACCAGGTGGAGGCGCGCCTGCGCCGGGCCGACGGGACCTACCGCTGGTTTCTGGTGCGGGCCCTGGCCCTGCGCGACGAAAACGGGCAGCCCATCCGGTGGTTCGGGACCAACACGGATATTCACCAGCAGAAAGAGCTGACCGAAGCCCTGGCCCTGGCAAGTAAAAAACTCGCTACCACCAACAAAGAGCTGCGGGAAGCCAACGCCAAAGCCCTGGCTGCCAACCTGCAGCTGGGCCACACCAACGAACAGCTCACCCGCATCAATCAGGACCTGGACAACTTCGTGTACACGGCCTCCCACGACTTGCAGCAGCCGGTGCACAACATGGCCGGAGTATTTGAGGAGCTCAAGCGCACGGCCACCTTCCACGACCCCGACGCCGAGCGCCTCATGCAGATGTTTGAGGACGCCCTGGGGCAGATTCAGGCCACGATTCAGGGCCTGGCCCAGGTGGTACAGGCCGAGCGACTGGCCCAGCGCTTTCCAACCGAAACCGTGGAGCTGCTCCCCCTGGCCCAGAGCGTTATTCAGAGTTTGCGCAACCAGGTGGAGGCCCAGCAGGCGCAGTTTGAGCTAGATTTCAGCTCCGTGCCACGGGTAGTGTTTGCCCGTCTCAACCTGCAAAGCATCCTGTATAACCTGCTCAGCAACGCCCTCAAGTACGCTTACCCCGGCCGCCCGCCGGTGGTACGGGCATTCACCAGCAAAACGGGCGCGGGCAACCCCTTGCTGGTGGTGCAAGACAACGGCCTGGGCCTAGACCTGGCACGGTTCGGCCCCGATTTGTTTACCATGTTCCGGCGCTTCCACGACCATGTGCCGGGCTCAGGGCTGGGGCTTTACCTCGTGAACCGCATTGCCCAGCAGGCCGGGGGCCACGTGGAAGTCAGTAGTACCGTGGGCCAGGGCACCACGTTCCGAATTCATTTACCCGCTTCGGCCCTGCCCACTGAATAGCAGCGGCAAACTGCCCTACCTCCACTGCAGGTCAGGAACTGGCACTATGTTCTCTGGACAAGTACAGCAACAGGTGGTAGGCAGAGCGCAATGAAGTGGTTGGCCGTTGCTGCCTATAAAATCGTTGCCGGGTGCACTGCCTGGGGCGAATCGTAAATAACCAAACGACTGTGTATTAACACAAATGGAGCGTCATACCGAGGTGTAACCGGGGTATGACGCTCCTTTATATAGTTGTTCGCACCACCTCTGTACAAGCTCACAGCTTGATGAGTGGGTAGGGCGAGCGTATATATATATCCTATTACTTGTCCTTGAGCGGATCGTGGCCCCAGTTCATGAGGGAGTAGCGCCACCGCGACGTTTCTACGTCTTCCTTGGCGTGGGGGCCCTGGGCCAGGTGCCGACTTACGTAGCTGTGTACCTTGTGCATGTGCTGCTCGTCGGCGTCCGTTAGGTCGGCTTTTTTCTTGCGCAGAATTTCTACGATTCGCTCCCCGGAGTGGTGGCCGATGCTGGTCCCGTCGCCGCTGTCCTGGCCTACGGACCGGGATTCCTCGGTTTTCAGCCACTTCTCGATTTCGGCGGCAGTCATGTTTACGTTGCGCTTGAACTCCGCGTATACGTCGGCACTGGGGGTGGATTTAGTGGTCATGGCGGGGGATGAAGGGTGAAAGCAGAAATACGCAGGCCGGAGTGGCCGGGCTACCTGTGTCTCAACGGCAACCGGAGTTCAACAGTTACTTCGGGGGCCCGTACCGTGCTAGCTAATGGCCTGATCTTCACTGCCGTTTTCGTTGGGGTAGCCTTCCTGCCCCTGGCCGTTGATCAGAAACTCACGCAGGCGGTTGATGTGGCGCTTGATTTCTTCGAGCTTTTCCTCCTGCTGCACGCTCCAGAGGCCTTCCCCACGCACGGCCATGCTGGTTAGCAGGTTTTTGCGCTCCTCCATCATGCGCAGGGCTACCCATAGGGTTTCCTCCATGGCCTGCTGGGTTTTGTCCAGTAGCCCGTCGGCGGTGAAGGCGTGGCCGGTGTGGCAACGGTAGCGCAGCATTTTGCCGTGCCTCAGCTCCCAGAGGGCTCCGCCGCACTCGGGGCAGGTGAGCGGCACTTGGCGGCCCAGCTGGTTTACTTCATCTGTAGTTCCCACAACCCGTTCAGCTATAGAGGCCTCTAACTTCAAATCGTCCGGCACGGAGGCCTCGTTAAGGGGTTTGCTGGGCATACCTACCAGCTCCTGCAACAGGCGGCCCATCAGATGCAGGGGCACGGCGTAGTCGATGTCGGTTCCGCGCAGGGCGCTTTCCGGCATGCTCGGAAACTCGGCGTCGTTGGGGTCTTGCACCACGGCCGTACCGCCGCAGCGCTTAATAAAGTCGAGGCCAGCGGTGCCGTCGTGCAGCATACCCGTCAGCACTACCCCAATTACGTTGGGGCCGTAGGCCACGGCTGCCGAGCGAAACAGGGCGTCGGCGGCCGGGCGGTAGTTGTTTTCGCGCGGGCCCTTGGTTACCAGCATACGGTCGTTTTTGACCAGCAAATGCCGGTCGGGCGGGGCCAGGTAGAGCGCGCCGGCCTGCAGCGGGGCGTTGTGCACGGCCAGTTGGCAGTGCAGGCCCGTATGGCGGCGGAGGCGGGTTATTAGGGGCTCCCCGACGATTCGGGGGACAGGTGCTGCACCACCAGCACGGCGGCCGGCAAGGTAGCGGGCAGCTGTTCTACCAGTTGGGTAAGTGCCGGCATGCCGCCCGCCGAGGTTCCAATTACAATCAGGTGAGCAGAAAAACTAGTCACGGGCCAGAAAGTGGAGGAGGGATTAAACGGAGAAGGAAGGGCCCGCCAAGGAGCAGAAGTAGCCGCTTTCTTTACGCAACAACTGGCTTTTTGGCTCTGGTTGAGCTATAATCTGTGCAAGAATAGTCGGGCAGGAAGTCCGCTTGAGCGGGCTACATTGGCTAAATTTACCTCCTGCTAGCTTCCGCGGCCGCGCACTGCCTGCGGGCTGACCCGCTCCACCCGCTTTCTTTTCTCCTTTCCATGACGTCAGAATCTCACCCGAACCCGGCGGCCGGCTCGTCGTCTGTGCCGGTTCCTGCCGAAGTCGCGCAGCCCGCGCCGGCCGTTCAGCCCAGCCTGCCTACCCCTACCCTAGGAACCAAAGCGGCAAAACTCCCTATTGTAGCCCTGGGCGGCTCGGCTGGCTCCTTGGAGGCCTTTGAGCGGTTTTTCGCGGCCATGCCCGCTACCAGTGGCATGGCGTTCGTGGTGGTGATGCACCTGCTGCCCAACCACCACGGCGACCTGGCGGGCGTGTTGCAGCGCTATACTTCCATGCCGGTGGTGGAGGTAACCGATGGCCTGAAGGTGCAGCCCAATAGGGTGTTCGTCATTCCGCCCGACCGGGACCTGAGCCTGCTGCACGGCACCTTTCTGCTGCTGCCGCCTACCCAAACCCCGGCCCTGCGCCAGCCCATCGATTTTTTTCTGCAAAGCCTGGCCAAGGACGCGCGCGAGCAAGCCATCTGCCTGATTTTTTCGGGCATGGGCTCCGATGGCAGCACCGGCCTGAAGCTGGTGATGGAAAACTACGGCATGGTGATGGTGCAAGACCCCAAAACGGCCCTCTACGATTCCATGCCCCGGGCCGCGCTGGCCACGGAGTTCGTGGATTTTGTGCTACCTCCGGAGCTGATGCCGGCCAAGCTGCTCGACTACGTGGAGCGCCCCCTGCTGGCCCGCCCCACCCGAGATGTGTACGACGAGCCCACCACCATGCCGGCTCACGCCCTCCAGAAAATCTTTCTGCTGATTCGGGCCCAAACCGGCCACGACTTCAGCTTTTACAAGCGCAACACGGTGTTTCGGCGCATTGAGCGGCGCATGAACGCCCACCAAATCAAGGAGTTTACCCACTACGTGCGCTACCTCCAGGAGAACCCCCAGGAAGTAGACAGCCTGTTCAAGGAACTGCTGATTGGCGTAACCAAGTTTTTCCGTGACCCGGAGGCCTTCGAAAGCCTGAAAAACCACCTCCGCACCCTAATTCAGGAACGGGAGGCGGGCCACACCATTCGGGTGTGGGCCCCGGGCTGCTCTACCGGCGAGGAGGCCTACTCCTTGGTCATGACCCTGCTGGAGTGCCTGGACGAGGTAGCGCCTACCCGCTACCTCAAAATTCAGCTGTTTGCCACCGACATTTCGCCCGAGGGCGTGAGCTTCGCCCGCCTCGGCCTCTACCCCGACAACATCACGGCCGACGTGAGCCCGGAGCGGCTGCAACGGTTCTTTTACAAGGAAGATGGCCACTACCAGATCCGGAAGGAAGTGCGCGACTTGGTAGTGTTTGCCCTGCACAACATTCATAAGGATGCGCCCTTTACCAAGCTGGATTTGCTGTGCTGCCGCAACCTGCTGATTTACCTGAGCGCGGAGCTGCAAAAATCCCTGCTGCCCGTGTTCCATTACTCCCTGAACCCCGGCGGACTGCTGTTTCTGGGCCCCAGTGAAAACATTACCGGCTCCCAGGACCTGTTCCGGCCCCTGGACCTGAAGTGGAAGATTTCGCTCCGCAACGATACGCCTACCTCGTTTCCCCGGCTAACAGGCCTGCCGTTTGCCCTGGCCCAGCACCCCACCCTGGCTCCGCCCCCAACCGCTCCTATGTCTACTGCCGCTTCTACCCGCCGCGAGGGCGGCGCCTTCTCCTCTTTGGTGCAGAATGTGCTGCTGCGCACCTACGCTCCGCCGGCCGTGGTAATAAACCCCAAGGGCGAAATTCTGTACGTGCACGGCCGCACGGGCCGCTACCTGGAGCCGGCCCCCGGCCTGAGCGGCATGAACCTGTTTGAAATGGCCCGCGAAGACCTCACCTACGAGCTGAGCGCGGCCGTGCACCGCGCCTCCGAAACCCGCGAGGATGTGATGGTCGACAACGTGCGCCTGCGCACCGATACGGGCCAACAGCTGCTGCGCCTCACCGTGAAAGTGCTGGAGGAGCCCAACAGCCTGGCTGGCTTGCTGCTGGTAGTGTTCGAGGAGCAGCCTACCCCCGCCACGTGCGCAAAGGCAGCCGCCCCGCCCCGACCTCAGCCGCGACGAGGTGGTAGCCAACCTGGAAAAGGAGCTGCAATACACCAAGTACCGCCTGCAAACTTCCCTGGAGGAAATGGAAAGCTCCCTGGAAGAAATGAAAAGCATCAACGAGGAGCTGCAGTCGGCCAATGAGGAGCTGCAAAGCACCAACGAGGAGGCCATGACCAACAAGGAGGAAATGCAGAGCCTGAACGAGGAGCTGATGACCCTGAACATGCAGTACATGGTGAAAACCGAGGAGCTTTCGGAGTCGGCCAACGACATGAAGAACCTGCTGGACGCCACCGAAATTGCCATTATCTTCCTCGATAACAACATGACCATCAAGCGTTTCACCCCGCCCGTGGAGCGCATCATTCCGCTGGTGGCTACCGATGTGGGGCGCCCGCTCGTGCACTTTGCCTCCAACCTGCGCTACGAGCACCTGCTGCGCGACGTGCGCCAGGTACTGGAGCGCCTTACCAGCATCTCTACCAACATCCAGACCACCGCGGGCGAGTGGTACAGCATGCGTATCCTCCCCTACCGCACCCTAGACAACTACATCAGCGGGGCCGTTATCACCTTCACCGACGTGACGGGCATGAAGGTGCTGGAAAGCCAGTTGCAGGAGGCCGCCCGCTTCGCGGAAAGCGTGGTAGAAACCGTGCGGGAGCCCCTGCTGGTACTCGACGGGGACCTGCGCATTCTTACGGCCAGCCGGCCCTTCCTGCAGTCGTTCCGGCTGACGGCCACCGAAGCCCAGGGCCAGCTGCTACCCTCCCTCAGCAACGGAGCCTGGGACAACCCAAGCCTGCTGCGCCACCTGCAGGAGCTGCTGGCCCCGGCTACCCTCACGGAAACTGCCACCGAGGCCGCCTTCGACTCCTACGTGCTGGAAAGCCATTTCCCGGAGCTGGGCCGGTACCGGCTGGTGCTCTACGGACGGGCTATCCTGCGCGGCGGCCACCAAACCAACCGCCTCCTGCTGGGCGTAGAAACCATGGAGAAAATTATCTGAACCTCAGCCTGATAGCTCCGTGCAGCCCCTTGCTTTCGGTGCCGGGGGCTGCAGAACGTTCTACTTTGATTTGCGTAGCTCCTCCGGGGGTACCTGCCTTATGCCCCGTTAGTGTGATGAATGAACTTGAGCCAGAGGCCTATCACCAGCCCATTGATCTGCACGCTGCCCTGCGCGACCTCCGGGCCCGGGCTGAGCGGCGCCAGCTGGTAACCCACAGCCTCGGGCCAGATGCCCCCCCGAAGTGCAGCGGCTGGTTCAGGACCTGCAAACCCACCAGATAGAGCTGGAAATGCAGTACGAAGAGCTGCTGTTGGCCCAAGCCGAGGCCGAGGCCTCCCGGGCCCAGTACATGGACCTCTACGACTTTGCGCCGGTGGGCTACTGCACCCTGGCCCCCGATGGCACCCTGGCCCAGCTAAACCTACAAGCCTGCCAGCTGCTGGGGTTGCTACGCCAGCAGTTGCAGGGCCGGCGCCTGGCCCTGTTTGTGACCCTGGCCTACCGCCACCAGTTTGCTGAGTTTGTGGAGCGCATCCGGCAGCGGCAGGAGCGCCAGGTGCTGGCCGTGGAAATGCGCCGCCACGATGGCCAGGTGCTGTACGTGCGGCTGGAAGGGGTAGCCGTTTCCGCTGCCGAGGGCACCCCGCTCTGCCGCCTAGCCCTCATTGATATTACCGAGCAGCGCCGGGCCCGCCGGGAGCTGGAGCTGAGCGAGCGGCGCTTCCGCATTCTCTTCGACCAGAGCCAGGATGGCATGCTGCTCCTGCGCGACAACCGCTTCGTGGACTGCAACCCCGCCACGTTGCGCCTGCTGGGCCTCACAGATAAAAGCCAGCTCCTGGGCCAGCACGCCTCCGCCTTCTCGCCCGAGCGGCAACCCGACGGCCGGCTCTCCTTTACCCTGGCCCAGCAGTACTGGGAGCAGGCGGTGCGCCAGGGCCACTGCCGCTTTGAGTGGTGCCGCCACCGCACCGACGGTAAGGAGTTTTGGGAAGATATTCTGCTCACGGCCATTCCCGAAACCGATGGGCACGTGATGCACGCCTCCTGGCGCGATATTACGGCGGAAAAGGAAACCACCCGGCGCATCAGGGAAAGCGAGGAACGGTTGCAGATGGCCCTGGCCGCCTCCGAAGCCGGCGTCTGGACCATTGAATACGCCACCAACGAAATAACCTGGAACCAACGGGCCCGCAGCATTTGCGGCTTGCCCGAGGCACCCAGCCCGGCCCCGCTTCAGCTCCTGCAAGAAATCATTCATCCGGATGACCGCGCCCTGGTAGCGACGTGCCTTGGCCGGGCCGCCGCCGAGGAGGCCCCGCTGGACCTGGAGCACCGCCTCCTCTGGCCCGATGGCAGCACCCGCTACGTGTCGGCGTTTGGCAAAGTCCTGCGCGAGCAGGGCCAGCCGGTGCGGTTTGTTGGCCTCATGCGCGACATTACACTGCGCCGGGAGGCTGAGGAAGAGCTGGGCTACAAAAACCGCCTGCTCTCCCACATCCTGCAAAACCTGCCCGTCATTCTAAGCCAGCTAACAACCGAGGGGCATTTCCTGAGCGTGGAAGGGGAAGGCCTGCGCCGCATTGGCCTGCGGAACAATGAGCTGGTAGGCGGCCCCACCCTGGCCCAGGCCTTCCCCTCGTTGGCCGAGTCGGCCCGCCGGCTGCTGGCCGGCCAAACCGTGACGTTCCTGGACCGCACCGAGTACGAGGGCAAGCCGGTCGTCTTCCTGAACTACGGCTTCTTTGACGCCCAGCGCCAGCAGGCCGTGCTGTTCGCCATCGACGTGACGGAATCAGAGGAGCGCCGCGAGAAGCTCCGGGCCGAGAAGGAGTTCACCAAAAGTCTGCTCGATAACACCATCGACTGCGTTATAGCCCTGGATACCGACCTGCGGGTAACGGCCTGGAACAACAAGGTAGCCGCCGTGCTGGGCCGGCCGGAAGCCGAGATGCTGGGCCTACCGTTTGAAGAAGCCCTGCCCGGAATAGCCCAGGACCCTACCACCAAACGCCTTGTGTACCAGGCGCTGGCCGGTGAGCCGGCAGCCCACGCCAACTGGGCCGAGCACCACCTACCCATGATCATGGACCTGAACTTTATTCCCTTGAACCAGCAGGGAGTACGGGCCGGGGTGCTCATTCTGGCCCGCGACGTAACGGAGCGCAACGCCCTGCAAGCCGAGGCCACCCGCCTGAAGCTGCGCCAGCAGCAAGAGGTGCTGTCGGCCATCCTGACTACCCAGGAGGAGGAGCGCCGCCGGATTTCCGAGAGCCTGCACAACGGGGTAGGCCAGCTGCTGTACGCTACCCGCCTGAACCTAGACAACCTGCCCCCTAGCGAGCAAACCCGCACCAGCCAGCACCTGCTCAGCGAGGCTATTCGGGCCACCCGGGACATTTCCTTTGAGCTGACGCCCAGCATTCTGGAGGACTTCGGGCTGGAGCTGGCCCTGCGCGAACTGGTGAAGCGGATTCCGGCCCAATCCCTGACCGTGGACCTGAACCTCTCGGGCCTACACCACCCCCTGCCCCGCTCCCTGGAAACCACCATTTACCGCAGCGTGCAGGAGCTGCTCAACAACGTGATGAAGCACGCTGGTGCCCAGGAGGTGTTTGTGCAGGTAGCCCGCGAAGATGGCCAGGTGTACGTGAGCGTGGAAGATGACGGCCGCGGCTTCGAGACGGAAGGCCTGGACCCGGCCACGGGCATCGGCCTGGCCGGCATCCGGACGCGGGTGGGGCTGCTGGGCGGTACTTTCGCGGTGCAATCGAGGCCGGGCCAGGGAGCCAGCATCACGCTTACGTTCCCGGTCAGCTAAGCCGGACCTGAAAAGCTGCAGGCAAGCCAAAGACAAGTAAGTGTTTTCTGAGAGGGCGAGGAAGCTGGTACAGGCCCTTGAAAGGGAACCCAGCCTCCTCGCCTCCTCTCACATACTGGCGCCTCCTACTAGTCCTCATCTTACCCTAGAGTTCCGGAGGGTAGTACCGGCAGCCGGCGGCGTCGTCCGGCTGAGTGGTAGCGCGCCGGCGGCTGTGTGGGGTGCTGCCCCGGTGGCACTGGCTTTCTGAGGCTTCTACCCTGGCTAGTAACGCATTATCCCGAAGTCAGTAGAATACGGAGGTGAAAAATCGGGGTTTTTCGGGGAGGGAAATCCGTAGAAACCCGGGACCCAAAGGGGCAGCGCCCCGTTTAGGCAGCTAGTTTATCACCGCTCCTTGCTCACCCCAGCGCTATGACTGCACGTACTTCTACCTTCCCTCTGCACTTGCACCTAGTACCCGCCGGCCGCCGGCTAGATTTTACCATCAAGGCGGGCAGCTTTGCCTACGTGTACCGCCGCCAGGCCAACCAGGAGTGGAAATGCGTAGCCCGCAATGCCTGTAGCCCCTTCCTCGATACCAGTGTCTTGGAGCCGGAAGCAGCCCCTGAATACGTTATTCGCTACCGCGACGCGAGCGGGGCTACCCTGGGCGTTACGTCGGTTGTGCAGGCCCACCCGGTAGGCTTCCCCGCCCGCCCCAACTGGGTAAGCTTACGCTAGCTCTGAGGACTCGGCGCCCACCCTCTGCCCTCACGGCAACGCCCTCCCTGCGCTGCGTGGGTGCAAGGAGGGCGTTGTCGTGGGTAGGCGCTAGCTCAGGTTACTGTCGGGTTATTTTAGCGGTAGTCTGGTAGCTGCCTTGCTGCACCCGTAGGCAGTATACGCCCGGGGTAGCTGGCTGACTTCCGAAAGGGCGAGCAGCGCCGCCCCTTTGGCTACCTCCAAGGTGCGGGTCAGCACGGCCCGGCCCAGGGCATCGGTGCAGGTAATGCGGGCTTGGCCGGCGGCGGGGCTTTGAATCTGTAGGTGCACTACCTCGGCAAATGGGTTGGGCCACGCCTGCAACACCAGCCCCGTTTCGGTGGCTGCCGGCGCCACCTTTACTACTGGTGTGTACGTTTCTTTGCCTCCCAGGTCAACTTGCTTGAGGCGGTAGTACAGGGTAGTGGCTTGGCTGGGCTGCTTTTCATCGAGCCACCGGTAGCTGGTTTGGGCGGTGGTAGTGCCGCGGCCGGCTACGGTGCCTGCGCGGCGGAAGCTGGCCCCGTCGGAGCTAACCTGCACCTCGAAGTAGGCATTGGCGCTTTCCCAGAGCGTCGTCCAGCGCAGCAGCACGGCTTCCCGCTGGCGCAGGGCCGTGAAGCTGGCCAAACCCACGGGCAGCGGCGCGGCGCTGCTGCTGGCCTCCACGGCCCCAATGTTGCCGGCTACCCCTTGCGCAGGCGTGGCCGAACCGAAAAAGTCGCGGAGCCCGGGCCAGAGGTTGAACTCACTGACCAAGTCCAGGCCCTGCCCAATCACGGAGGAGCCGGCCTGCAGTTTGTAGGCATCCCAGGAGGACTGCATACGTTTGCTGGAGGTAGAATTCAGGGTTCCGCCGGCGCCTGGGCTCACGAAGTTGGGGGCCTGGTTCAGACCCACGGCCCGGGTTCCAATCATTTCCTGGCCCGTGGCACCCTGCCAGCTGCTTAGGCTAGTAAAGGTGGCGCCGCCCCATGCAACCGAAAGCGGCGCATCGGGCCCGCCCCAGTAGCAGTTGCCCTGAAACTGAAGGTTGGCCGTACTCAGGACCTGCACCTGCCGCACGCCCGTGGTCGTCTGGAAGATGTTGTTGCGAACCGTAATGCCGCTTACGCCGCCGCTAGAGAGGTAGAATGCCTTGGCCTGTGAGTTATCGGTGGCGGGCGTCACGTACACCGTGTTGTTGTGAATGGCCGCGCGCTGTATGCCGCCGTTCGCCCCCGACGACCACAGCATGATGGCTCCCTGCCCGTAGCGCCGGGCATCGTTTTCGCTGATGTTGTAGCGAATGGTCAGGTCGTGCATGGGGGGCGCCCCGTCGAACTGAGCCAGCAGGTAGCCGGCCCCGTCGTTATCGTGGGAGTAGTTGTACTGCAGCACCGAGTTGGTGCAGCCCCCATCCAGGTCGAAGCCGCCCCCATCGTGGGCCAAGCCCGAGCGGTTATGGTGCGACTCGCAGTCCTGAATAACTAAGTTGTTGCACAGCCAGCCCCAGATGCCCACTGGGCCGCCGCCGGGGTTGCTGTTCAGCCAGCCGTTGTTGTACGCCTCACACCGCTCCACTACTACCCCATCAATACCGGCCAGCACAATGCCATTGCCGGTGTGGGTAGTGGTTACGTCCTGGCGGCCCGAGTTATCGTAGGCGCGGCAGTTGCTCACGTACCAGTTGTTGTGGCTGAGCTGGGGGTAGTAGCTGTAGGAAGAAATGCCGGCTTCGCCGTTGGCGTGGGCCTGGCAGTTAGTGATGCGCACGTCGTCGTAGCCGCTGCTGGGGCTGGAGCTGCCCAGGATAATGCCGGCTTTCAGGTAGCCGCTCACGTCCAGGCTATCCAGCACGAGGTGGCGGAGGCGCGCATTGGGTACGGCAGTGGTAAAAATCACCCCTGAGTTGGTATTGGTCAGCCGGCCGGAGCCCACAAACCGAAGCCGACGCAACTCAATTCCGGCCACATCGGGAGCGTAAAAACCGTAGTCGGTGCCGCTGTTGATGGTAGCCACGCCCCGCCCATATGAGCTCACTACGAGGGGAGCGGCCACGCTGCCGGCGCTTTGCAGCCACAAGGAACCCGTAAACGTTGCCCCAGCCTGAAATAAAATTCGGTCACCGGGCTGGAAGCGGGCGACATTTACCCGGGCTAAAGTTTGCCAGGCGGTGGTAGCCGTAGTACCGGCCGCGCCATCATTACCCGCTGGGCTTATATAGTACGTTGACGCCCGCGCCTCGGGCGAACCCAACATCCAAGAAACAATTACAAATAAATAGAGTACAAATTTAATCCGCATCGCAAAGCCGTCTAGTACACGGCTGCAATACTATAAAAAGTATATAAGTATAAAAATATGAATGTTTTACAAAGATTTATAACGCTATAGAGCCACTTATAAAACTAAATCATGCAAATCAGTAATTGGCAGCTCATCAATAAAATACAGATTACAATGCGTCACTGCGCAACGAAATAGTTCTACCTAATACGTGTTGTTAGCTTTTCACATCGATATTCTTTTAGCAAGAAATTCCTCACGTGAAATTTTAAACTATTACTGCTTTCTAGGGCAAGCATTGTGTTTGGTTCGCTATTGTTGTATAGATTCCTTATGGGTAGATTTTGATGACCACACAGCATTGGTGGTCTGGGCCAAGCTGGGTTGCAGCCACCTGCTAGCAAGTACTGGCAGCACGTAGAAGGGCGCGTTAGCCGTCGCTACGCTGCCTTTGCCATCGAATACACTCACTAGTAACCGGTACGGGCCGGGCTGGGTAGGAGTGCGTAGTACCGCACGTAACCCGCTCGTCTGCCGTACGCAGTTATCTATTGGAACGGTAGGGGTAGCAAATTGCTCTGTTGGGTTCAGCAGATCTTTTTTAACCTCAGGCACCACCTCCCAGGTCACACGCAAGCTGTCATTCTCTGGGTCGGTGGCAAGAACCTCAACCGGATACTCCTGCCCTGACTCCAGACGCAAATTTCGGCTTGGTAGAGGGCTAGCCAGCCGTAGGGCGGAAACTTGTGGAGCCCGGTTCGCGGGGAAACGGTTGGTCCACAGCTTCTGCATCACGTCTACTGTTTCTGTTTTTTCGCCGGTTGGAGCAAAGAGGCTAAACCAGGTAGCAGTATACTCAAATTTGCTTCCCCAGTAGAAAGCATAGGCGCCCAAGCAACGGTCAGAATTAGCTAGTACTGCGTTTGTATATCTCTCTTGCGTGAATAAGGCTTTTGCCATACTAGTCTGCTCCTCAGCTGCTTGCCACGTGGTTTTTTTTGACTCCCAGTAGCCACGGGCTCCAAACTCCGTCACGATGTAAGGGCCCGTCCAACCTTGTTCCGTCAAACGCTGATTTAGGTCAATCAAATTTCCAAAAGCATTGACGCTGACAAAATCTACTGCTGAACACAGCCTCTTAATGCGGTTCAAATTTTCTAGAGTACTTGTCAGGCTTATGGTCACGGGATGATAAGGATCCAGTTCGTGAATCATGCGAGCGGCATCATTTATAGCCCGATAAAGCTCTGGGTTAGCCGATTCATAATTGATTTCATTGCCCATATCCCAGGCTAGTAGGGCCGGGTGGGAGCGGTAGCGCAGCACCTGCTGCCGCAACTTTTTATGTTGTCGGGCTACTTGCTCCTTGTCGTAGTAGTCAAATTTCTTCGATTCGTGCTCCAGCCACAGGCCCAACAGAACCGTCAGGCCGTGCCGGTGGGCCTCGTTCATCCGGTCGTCGGCGTAATCAGCTGACCACAACCGGACGGAGTTGGCCCCGGCTGCCCGCAGCTGGTCGTAGTGCTGCAGTCCTGCTCCGCCCTTGATAAAATACGGCGTGCCGCCGCGCAGCAACTGGTAGCCTTGGGCCGTGTGCACCACCTTCACCGGAACTACCCCAACTGGCGGCTGCCCCGACGGCGGCGAGGGTTTATCTCGGCATGCATGTAGCAGACATCCAACTACAAGCGCGCTTCCGGCCCGTGCGAGCAAGCGTTGAAAAAAGGGCCATTTGACGGAAATAGAGAGGTTCATGGATAAGCAACTGTATTGTTAAAAGATAAATTTTAATAAAAATCGTTAAAATCCCGAACTTTGCGTAGCAGCATACTCTTTAGGTGTGCATTGTGCAGTAAGTAAAGTTGATGGCGTATGCGTGAGAATGTTTTTGAGCTTGATAAGCCAGCTGCAGTTGTTGGGCGCAAGGCGCCTAAGACGGGCAGGACAAAGCGCTCAACTTCAACGTGTTTGGGGAAGCGGGAAGTGGCCGGCGTACGCCAGATGCGCGTGCTGGTGGGGCTGGGGTGTTCAGCTTGCTCTACTTCCTGGTCTGGTTTATTTCTTCTAAGCCAATTGGCTACGCGCCGTTGTTTTGGTTGCTGAGCGTGTCGCTGGGCTTCAAGCTGCTGCGCATGCTGCACGAGTGGTACCACTACGTGAGCGTGAGCGAGCCCGTGGCCCCGGCCAGCCCGGCCCCGGCCTACACGGTGGACGTGCTCACGACCTTCTGCCCGGGCGAGCCCTACGCCATGATGGACCAGACGCTGCGGGCCATGCAGGCCATCACCTACCCCCACACCAGCTACCTCTGCGACGAGGCCGACGACCCCTATCTGCGCCAGCTCTGCCAGCAGCTGGGCATCGTGCACGTCACGCGCCGGCACAAGGTCGATGCCAAGGCCGGCAACATCAACCACGCCCTGCAGCAGGCCACGGGCCAGCTGTGCGTGGTGCTGGACCCGGACCACGTGCCGGCCCCCGACTTTCTGGACCAGGTCGTGCCCTACTTTGCCTGCCCCACCGTGGGCTACGTGCAGGTGGTGCAGGCCTACGGCAACCAGGACGAGAGCCTGGTGGCGCGCGGGGCGGCCGAGCAGACCTACCACTTCTACGGGCCCCTGATGATGGGCATGCACGCCTACAACACGGCCCAGGCCATCGGGGCCAACTGCACCTTCCGCCGCGCTGCCCTGGACTCGATTGGCGGCCACGCCGCGGGCCTGACCGAGGACATGCACACGGCCCTGCGCCTGCACGCGCAGGGCTGGCAGTCGGTGTACGTGCCGCGCATCCTGAGCCGGGGGCTGGTGCCCTCCACGCTGGGGGCCTTCTATGCCCAGCAGCTGAAGTGGGCCCGCGGGGCCTTTGAGCTGCTGCTGACGGTCTACCCGCGCCTGTTCCGGCGCCTGAGCGGGCGCCAGAAGCTGCACTACGCGACCCTGCCCCTGTACTTTCTCTCCGGCCTGGTCACGCTCATTGATATTGCCGTCCCCATTGCCTCCCTGTTTCTTTCCGTGTATCCCTGGCACATTGCCCTAGATGCTTTTTTCCTGCATCTGGCTCCGCTGCTGGGCATTGG
Source organism: Hymenobacter sp. 5516J-16 (assembly GCF_022919335.1). Taxonomy (NCBI): domain Bacteria; kingdom Pseudomonadati; phylum Bacteroidota; class Cytophagia; order Cytophagales; family Hymenobacteraceae; genus Hymenobacter; species Hymenobacter sp. 5516J-16. The sequence continues at coordinate 653,705 of NZ_CP095058.1, forward strand.
GCTATTGATTCGGTATAAGGCGCAGCAGTGGCTGCGGGAACCCCAGGAGGCGGGTCTACACTTGGCGGGCGGTATTTTGCGGGTAGGAACGTGGTGGGTGTACCTGCTGGGTTTCGTATATACCCTGCTGCGGGTGCGCGTGCCCTACATCCCGACTCCCAAAGAAGGCCACGGCCGCAACGAGCTAAAAATCTGCCTGCCCAACCTGCTGACCATTGTTCTGTGCGCCGTGGCCGTGAAATACGCCGGTCGGGTAGACTGGAGCCCGTATTCTCGCCTGATGGCTTTTCTGGCTACCACCAACGCGGCCATCCTATTTGCCGCCGTGGGCATGGGGCAGCACACTTGGGTCCGAACTCTGCTGCACGATTTTAGCACCCGGCCCCTGAGCGGCCTGGTAGCGGCCGGGCAAAAAATAGTGCAAACCTTAACCGTGCGCACCCAAACCATGGGCATTTCGTTGGCAGCCAGCAGCCTACTACTGGTGGGGGCATCGATGCTGCTCAGTACGTTCAGGAGCAGCTGACGGGCCTGAGCACAACCGCCTGGGTGGTTGATGGAGGCGAAAAGCTTCGCTTAGGGGCACAGCGTGCTACCTCCTCCCCAGCCTTGCCCATCCACATTTCCTCGTTTACTACGCACCGGCTACTTGCCAGCTACTCCTCCGGCGATGCCCCGGCTATTGTTGGCTTGCCCATGACCAACAAAGTACCAACCGACGACCTGAAAGCCTTGTACGAGCAAGGTAGCATTCCATTATTGACCTGGACCGTGACGGACGCATCTGAACAGAACTGGTCCCACATGGCACAGGCGTTTAAAGCTCTCAACCGGCCGGTACTGCTACGGCCGGTGCTACCACTCCTTCCCCCGACCAGCACCGCAAGGCCTGGCATCACTTGGTACGGCGGTTTCAGGCCGCTGAAATTACCGGCATCGTCTGGGTCTGGACCCCACCCACGGCGACGGCAGTGCAAACCTACTTTCCCGGAAAAAAGCACGTCGATTGGATAGCCATTGACCAAGAGGAAGAAGGCATTTCGGGTCAAAATTTTCTGGCTACCTACCTGCCCTACCGACACGAGTTTGCCGCCAACCTAGCCTTGCACGACAAACCGGTTATGTTGCTGGGAGCAGATCAGCGGTTTAGAAATCGGCGGCAGGCCGAGCTGATTACCCACCGTTTCCCGGAAATAAAGGCCATCATCCTGCAGGCGGAAGAACACCCGAAAAGCGTTCGGCTGCTTACCAGTCGCACCCAGCACCGCCTCCATGCTGTAAGCACCAACTAAGGTTAGTGCGTGGTGGCCAAGTATCCCACCGTCTGGCGAAGGCGGCTTGCTATTAGTCAGCTCGGCCTAGGCTGATACCGCGCTGTGTGTTTGCTAAAGCTAACATTTGAGGGCTTGGGGCGTTAGGAAAGGGATTGTTTTCCTTATGCAAACCGACATACTGATTATTGGGACCGGAGCTGCCGGGCTGCTGGCGGCCCGGAACCTAGCCCGGGCCGGACGTTCAGTCAGGCTGCTGGAGGGTCGTGACCGCCCCGGCGGCCGCGTGTACAGCTCCGACACCGGTGGGTTTTCCCGGCCGGTGGAAAGCGGGGCCGAGTTCCTGCACGGCGACGTTCCCCTGACCCGACAGCTCCTCCAGGAAGCGGGTATTGCCTACCTCGACACCGCCGGCATCAACTATGAAGTAGCCCAGGGCCAGACCCAGCCCGCCGAAAGCTTCTTCGACGACTTGCCCCTGCTACTGGAAAAGCTGCACGCCCTTTCCCACGACATGGCGCTGGCCGAATTTCTGGAGCAGTATTTTCCGGGCGAGGAGTACTACCTAATGCGCGAGCAGGTAACCCGGTTTGCGGAAGGCTACGATGCCGCCGACGCCCACCGCGCCAGTGCCTTCGCCCTGCGCGAGGAATGGAGCGGCAACGGGGCCGAAGACTCTCCGCGGCCGGAGGGCGGGTATAGCCGCTTGATAGCCTGGCTGGTACAGCAAGCCCAGGCGGCCGGGGCGCACCTAGAGTTGAGCTGCCCCGTAACTGCGTTGCACTGGCAGCCGGGCCAGGTTCGGGCTACCAGCGCCGAGGGGCGGCACTTTACCGCCGCGCGGGCGCTGCTCACCGTTCCGCTGGGCATCTGGCAGGCCGAGGCGGGCCAGCCGGGCTACCTCCGTCTGGAGCCTGAACTGCCGGCGCACCGGGCTGCGGCTCGCGCCCTGGGCTTTGGCCCCGTTATCAAGGTGCTGCTGGAGTTCACTACGCCACTTTGGGAGCACGCCTCGGCGCAAGTAAGCCGCCCGCTTCCTGATCTGGGTTTTCTTTTTTCCGACGCCTCCCTCCCTACCTGGTGGAGCCAGTTGCCCGACCCGAGTCCGGTGCTTACCGGCTGGCTGGCCGGTCCGGCGGCGCACCAGCGTCGCTTAACTTCTGACGAAGACTTGCTGGCTGAAGCTCTGGCCTCGTTGGCTTACCTGCTGGGCACTACCCCCGCCTTCCTGCAAGAACATTTGCGGGCACACCGCATTGTTAACTGGGCAGCCGATCCGCTGGCGTTGGGGGCCTATGCTTACGCTACGCTAGGAGCTCCGGAAGCCCGCGCTACTCTAGCCACGCCACTTGCTGATACTCTGTTTATTGCGGGCGAAGGCGTGTACGATGGTCCGTATATCGGAACTGTGGAGGCGGCGCTGGTTAGCGGGGCGGAGGCCGCCGAGCAGCTGTTACAGCGGCCGTAGCTTTCTGCTACCTCTTTGCTCACCACGCCCAACAGTCCCTTATTCCAGTATTCCAGAAATTGGGCTGAAGGGCCATTTAGCTTGACTGATAGAGGACTGTTGCTACCAGTGGTGGTTGCGGTGGGCAGGTTCCTAGCGGGCTTTGCTGGTGGAAGCAAGGCGCTATTTTTACAGTAGTTACCACTCCGCCGCTACCCCGGCGGCTGGTGTGCAACCCACAAAAAGGCGGGAGAGCTACAGCCGCCAAACCTGCTCCCCCGCCTACGCTGCCTTTGGGGCAGCTAGCTTGTGGCTGCTTACAGCAGCCCGACACCCGCTCCGGCCAGCTCGGTGCGTACGGCCTCGGGCCAGATGCTTACCTGCACTTCTCCGATGTGGCCTTTTCGCAGCATAAACATGCACACCCGGCTCTGCCCAATGCCCCCGCCTATGCTTTGGGGAAGCTCATCTTTCAGCAGCCGCGCATGAAAGGCCAACTCCTGCCGGTCCTCACAGCCGCGCAGGGCCAGTTGCCGCACCAGCGCGTGCTTATCCACCCGAATCCCCATTGATGATACCTCAAAGGACGTTTGCAGGACGGGGTGCCAGAGCAGGATGTCGCCGTTGAGGCCGCGGTAGCCTTCTTCGGTTTCGGTGCTCCAGTCGTCGTAGTCGGGGCGCGGCCGTCGTGGGGCTCACCGTGGCTTAGCTCGTGGCCAATGCCCATCAGGAACACGGCGCCATATTGTTTTACAACCTCATTCTCCCGCTGCTTAGGCGTGAGGGTAGGGTATTGCCGAAGCAGGTCCTCGGCGTGCAGGAAGGTAATTTTGCCCGGTAGCACGGGCGTAATTTTCGGGTATTCGGCCGCTACGTGCGCTTCTGTGGTTTTCAGGGCTTCATAAATGCGCTCCACGGTGGCCTTCAGGAAGGCCGGCGTGCGCTGCTCAGGGCTGATGTGCTTTTCCCAGTCCCACTGATCCACGTAAATAGAGTGAATGGGCGAGTAGTCCTCATCGGGGCGCAAGGCGCGCATGTCGGTGAGCAGGCCCCGGCCGGACTCAATGCCCAACTCCTGCAGGCGCACCCGCTTCCACTTGGCCAAGGAATGCACCACTACCGCCCGGCGCTCGTCCAGGGCTTTGATGGGAAAACCTACGGGACGCTCAATGCCGTTCAGATCATCGTTGATACCCGTACCGTCCAGCACAGCAATCGGCGACGATACCTTGCTGAGCTGCAGTTGGGCGCTGAGTTCTTTAGCAAAGCTTTCCTTTACAAAGGAAATTGCCTCCTCGGTTTTCAATAAATCCTGGGCGCTCATACCTATTTATTTTAGGAGTTTAAGAATGTTTTTTCATTTCGAAAAGGCACACGAATTTCCCTCTCCCAGCCGGAAGTTTTTTTCGGGAATTCAGAAATTATCAGTGCGCAAAAAACGGGTTGCTACCGGCTACCTTATATGTGAAGCCGACCCGCAGGCACAAAAAAAAGCCTTCCGGTTAGTGGAAGGCTTTAAAAGAAAATCAGTTGCTGATTTTTCAGTTCTCCAAGGGAGCAATAGCCTTCCAGTCTCGAATAAGATTATTCGAGTTATTATTCTGGAGATTATTGCGGAAATGACGCATGTAAAAGGGTTGTTTTTTCGTCAGGTGTTGTACAAGTATAAAGGAGCGTAAGTATTTATCCTAATTAGAGCCAATAATTATTTTTTTACAGCACATATAATCAAATAAAATAGCGCAATACGCCAGCTACCAGACCGACTACTGCTTGAGCAGTGGCCTTACTCTGAGCCGTTCAAGGCATTGCGTACATCACGCACGGCCTGCACTACGGAAACCGGCACCGGAGCCTCGGGTTGCAATAGCTTGAGCAGGCGCAGGTACTTGGCCCGGCCTTCATTGCGCATCAGTGGGGGCACTTCGTACACAAACACCTTGAACGGCTCCACCTTCTGCACCCCAATCAGCAAGAACCGGTCGGCGTGCAGGGCGTCGGCGTAAAATGCGGCCTGGCGGTCGTAGTCATACTGGGTGCACTGCTCCACGAAGTGGTTATGGTCGCGGGCCATGGTAGTCTTAAAGTCCACGATGGTGTAGGGCTGACCCGGCTGGTCCACAACTAGGTCGGCGCGCAGCTTGCACAGGGTGTCAGTCAGGGGCTCGGTGAAAATGCAGCTGGGCTCCGGAATTCCTTGCTCGAGCAGGGCATTCACCTCGGGATTAAGCTTCACCCCGTCCACCATCCACCAGATCAGGGTGTCGTTGATACCGGGCTGACCAGGCTGGTACAGGTCGGGCTCCAGAATGGCGGTGTGGAAGGCCGTACCTAAGCCAAGGGCCCCGCCCACCGAATCGTGGGGGCGCGGGGGGCGACCATTGAGGGCATCACGCAGGCGCGAAAGGTCGGAGTTGGCAATAGCCGGCAGGGCGCGGTAGTCGTCGTAGGGAATGCGCAGTAGGTCGGGGCGGGCGGCGGTAGTAGTGGAATCAGTCACGCAGGAAGAACAGCGAAGCCGGTAAAAAGGCTCCGAAAAATGACAAAGCAGGGTTTGAATGAGGGAGTATAGGCATTTTTCTTTACTTCCCTTACTGCCTCCCCTATTCCCCTACCCCTGCTCCCGCCCTACCCACTTGGGTGTGCCTGCCGCCCCATCCGAGCGAGGAAGCCAAAGGCGGGGCCAGAAACCCAAAACCTTCGCCGGAAAACCAGCGGCTACTGCTGGCCGGTGGGTTGCTGGTCAGCTCGCTCGCCGGTTTCTTCGGGCATTTCATACTCCCCTACCCGGCCGTACTGCCGCTCCCGCTGCAGGCCCTTGTCTTCGCCGTAGGGGTGCCCGCCGAAGCCGTGGCGCATCATGGCAATGGCTTTGGCCCAGGTTGGTTCTTTGTCGCGGGAAGTGAACAGCTGCATCACCGACTGGGAGATGACGGGAATGGGCACTTCCATGTGCAGGGCGTCGGCCACCAGCCAGTTCACCTCGCCGGTGTCCTCAATGTAGCTGGGCACGTTGAAGCCAGCCTCTTCATCGTAGGTCTTTTTCATGAGTTCCACTAGCCAGGAGCGCACCACTGAACCGTTGTTCCATAAGCCCAGAATAGCGCTGATGTCGAGCTTTTCGCGGAAGTGAGTAAGCAGGCCCATACCTTCCCCAATGGCCTGTAGCATGCCGAATTCGATGCCGTTGTGCACCAGCTTTACGTAGTGGCCCGTGCCGGCCACGCCCGTGTGCAGAAAGCCGCCCGGCACCGAGGTATCCACGAAAAACTCGCGCAGCTGCTCCACGGCTTCCGGCGCGCCGCCCACCATGTAGCAGGCTCCTGTGCGGGCTCCACCGGGGCCGCCGCTGGTGCCGCAGTCCAGGAAATGCAAGCCCTGCTCGCGCAGGCGCGCTGCCCGCCGGATGGAGTCGCCCCAGTAGGAATTGCCTCCGTCCACGATGATGTCGCCGGGTTCCAGGTGGGGTAGCAACTGCTGAATTAGGCCGTCGACGGCCGCGCCGGCCGGGATGTAGAGAAATACTTTGCGTGGGCGCTTCAGCTTGTTCACTAGCTCCTCGATGCTGCCAACTACCCGCAGGTTTTCGGTTTCCAGATCGGGCCGGGGGTGAATATCAAGGCCCACGACGGGGTAGCCTTTTTCAGCGGCCTGGCGGGCCAGCCCCGCGCCCATTTTGCCGAGGCCAATGACCCCAATTTGCGTTTTGCTCATGCGTTGGGAGGTAATGAAAGGAAGAGAGTAACCTAAGGCAGGTAAGAAGTAGGCAGCGCAGGTAGCGCACCAAAAACGAGAACGGCCCAATGGCCCTACTGGCTCAGCGGCGGCTTATTCGGGTGGGCGGGGCTGCAGGAGCTTGGCAATGAGGCCAGTCCAGCCGGTTTGGTGGCTGGCGCCCAGGCCCTGGCCGGTGTCGCCGTGGAAATATTCGTGAAAGAGCAGGTAGTCTTTGAAATTGGGGTCGGTCTGAAATTGCTGGTCGGACCCGAAGCAGGGACGGCGGCCGTTGGCATCGCGCAGAAACAGGTGGGTGAGCCGCTCCGTGAGGGCCTGCGAAATTTCCAGCAGGGTGCTAAACTGGCCGGAGCCCGTTGGGTACTCCACCTTGAAATCGGGGCCGTAGTAGTGGTAGAAGCGCTGCAAGGACTCCACCAGCAGGAAGTTCATGGGCATCCAGACCGGGCCGCGCCAGTTGCTGTTACCCCCGAATACGGAAGTGCTGGATTCGCCGGGCTCGTACTGTACCATTTCCTTCCGCCCGTCGGCGTGCTCAAACACGTAAGGACGCGCCAAGTGGTAGCGCGAAAGGGCGCGCACACCGTAGTCAGATAGGAATTCGGCCTCATCCAGAGCCAGGCGCAGGAGCAGCTTCATGCGGTGGCCGCGCAGCAGGGAAAGGAGGTGGCTTTGGCCGCGGCCCGGCTCCTGCCACCGCGACACCATGGCTGCCAGCTCGGGCCGGTGGTTAAGAAACCAGTTTAGGCGGTACACGAAGCGGGGCATCTGCTGCAGGGTATCCTCGTCGAGCACCTCCACGGCAAACAGCGGAATCAGCCCCACCATGGACCGGATACGCAGGGGTAGGCGGGCGTGCTCGGGCGTGTTGAGTACATCGTAGTAAAAGCCGTCGTCCTCGTCCCACATGTCAATCTTCTCATCGGCTAGGTTGGTCATGGCCTGGGCGATGTAGAGGAAGTGCTCGAAGAACTTGCTGGCCATGTCCTGATACACCGGGTTGGTTTTGGCCAGCTCCAGGGCCATGCGCATCATGTTCAACGCAAACATGGCCATCCAGGCCGTGCCATCAGCCTGCTCGATGTAGCCGCCGGTGGGCAATGGGGCCGAGCGGTCGAACACGCCGATGTTGTCTAGGCCCAGAAAACCACCCTCGAACACGTTGCGGTTGTTGCGGTCCTTGCGGTTTACCCACCAAGTAAAGTTAAGCAGCAGACGGTGAAATACGCTTTCCAAGAATGGCGTGTCGCCCTGGCCGCCCCGCAGTTTGCGGTCCATCTTATACACCCGCCACGTGGCATAGGCGTGCACGGGCGGGTTTACGTCGGAGAAGTTCCACTCGTAGGCTGGCAGTTGGCCGTTGGGGTGCATGTACCAATCTTGGGTGAGTAAGCGCAGCTGATCTTTAGCAAACTCAGCATCGACCATGGCCAGCGGGATGCAGTGAAAGGCCAGGTCCCAGGCCGCGTACCACGGGTACTCCCACTTGTCCGGCATCGAGATGATGTCGGCGTTGTTTAGATGAGGCCAGGTGTGGTTGCGGTTATGGCGCCGGTCCTCAGGCGGCGGTGACGAGGCCGGGTCGCCTTTCAGCCACTGGGCCACATCGTAGTAATAGAATTGCTTGCTCCAGAGCATGCCAGCTAAAGCCTGGCGTTGCACGTTGCGCGCATCGGGGCTGCTGAGGTCGGTTTGCAGGTGTTGGTAAAACTCGTCGGCCTCGGCTTGGCGCTGCCGCACAATGACTGCAAAGTCCGCGAAAGGCTCGGCCAGCTCGGGAGCGGCCAGGCGCACGCGCACCACCTGGTGTTGGCCGGCCGGTATGGTTAGCGTGTAGTGGGCTGCCGCGCGGGTACCCTGCCGAGCCGGGTTTACGGCAGCGTGGTTGCCCTGGAGCAGGTAGTCGTTGATGCCATCCTTGCAGTAGGCACCGCCGTTGGGGGTGCCGTAGAGGCGCTGGCGGTTCGTTTCGTTGTCGCAGAACAGCAGTTCCGGGGCGGATTCCGGCCCCTGGGGTGCGTCGCAGTAGAGCTGTAGGGCCGGTAGTTTGGCGTGCTCCACCCGGATGTGGCCCTGCTCCGGGGCGCTGAGCTGGGGTCGGTAGTCATCGTAGCCCCAGGCCCAGGTGTTGCGGAACCAGAGGTGGGGTAGCACATGAAGTACCGCCGTTTCGCTGGCCCGGTTATGCACCGTTATTTGCAGCAGCAGGTCGTCGGGGCCCGCTTTGGCGTATTCTAGAAAGATGTCGAAGTAGCGGTTTTCGCGAAAAATACTGGTATCCAGCAGCTCAAATTCGGGCTTGTGCCGGCCGCGGCGGGCGTTTTCCTGTACCAACCACTCGTAAGGGTAGGCGTGCTGCGGATACTTGTACAGCATCCGCATGTAGGAATGGGTAGGCGTATTGTCGAGGTAGTAATACAGCTCCTTCACGTCCTCGCCGTGGTTGCCCTCGGGCCCACTCAAGCCAAACAGCCGCTCCTTTAGGATAGGATCCTGCCCGTTCCAGAAGGCCGGGGCCAAGCACAAGAGCTGCTGGTCGTCGGAGACACCCCCAATGCCCTCCTCGCCCCAGCGGTAGGCCCGGCTGCGGGCCGCGTCATGGGTGGTATAGGTCCAGGGCTGGCTGTCTGCGGAATAGTCTTCGCGCACCGTGCCCCACTGCCGCTCCGATACGTAGGGCCCGAAGCGGTGCCACGCGGCCTCGCCCGCTTGGGCCTGCTGCTGGCGTTGTTGTTCCTGAGTTATATACACTGTGCCCGCGAGTAGCCACCTGTTTTTCGCCGGATCTTAAGGGTAGCACGTAGGTCCGCCCGGCGGCAGACAACTCATAACACGGCTGCTGGCCGCAACTCAACCGTTGTCAGCGAAGCCCGGATACAGGGTCATGCCGCCGTCGGCGAAGATGGTAGTACCCGTCACGTAATCGGCCTCGTCGGAAGCCAGCCACACGGCTACCATGCCAATGTCGGCGGGGTCACCGATACGGCCGTAGGGAATCAGGGTCAGTAGGTTACGCTCTTCCTCGGGCGTGTCGCGGGCTGAGAGATTGATGGGGGTAGCAATGGCGCCCGGCCCGATGCTGTTGACCCGGATGCGCTGGGGCGCCAGCTCCTGGGCCATGCTTTTCATTAGCTGCATAATGCCGCCCTTGCTAGTGGCGTAGTTTACGTGGCCGGCCCACGGAATTACCTCGTGCACAGAGCTCATGCAGATGATTTTACCCGTGGCCTTCGATACTTCTGGCTGCGGACCGCGCCGCACAAACTCCCGGGCGGCCTCGCGGGCGCACAGAAACTGCCCGGTCAGGTTCACGTCAATTACTTTTTGCCACTTCTCCAGGCTCATTTCCAGAAAGGGCGAATCCTGCTGAATGCCGGAGTTATTGACCAGAATGTGCAGAGTCTGAAACTGCTCCCGAATCTGGTCGAACATGTGGAGCACCTCATCTTCTTTGCTTACATCAGCCTTGATGGCTACGGCCCGACCGCCCGCCTTTTCAATGTCGGCCACCACGGCCGCGGCTTCCTCGGCGCTGTGAGCGTAGTTGACGATGACGGTAGCGCCTTCCGCGGCCATAGCCTTGGCCACACCCGCCCCAATGCCGGAGCTGCCGCCCGTCACGAGGGCAATTTGGTTTTGCAGACGCTGCGAGTTTGAGGAGTTTGCCATATAGCTCAGTAGAGAAGATCAGAAGAATACTCATCTGCTAGACTGGCAAACCCCGGCTTTAGTTACATGAATGTCTGGTGAAGCAAGTGTGAATCAAGCACTACTGCTTCATGCTCTACCCCTTACTAGCGCGTCTAACGCCTGAAAACCAATCCATAGCCACCGCGCTGATGGTATGAGGTTGTGTTACTAGTTGCTACTTGATGAGTATGAATGAGTATAAGACCGTCATGCCGAGGCGCCGCCGAAGCATCTCGCGTGCTGACGTTGCCAAACTAACCCAACGATTCGAGCGAGATGCTTCGGCGGCGCCTCGGCATGACGGTCTTTTTGTCTGGCTAAACACCCAGACTAGTAGGCCCTACTCTGGGTTATCGTTTTGAAGACTCTACTACGCTTGCACAGCTGAGATGCGCTCGGCTACTTATAAGTGAGTTGGAGGACAGGGCTGGAAGATATATTACATTGCGCACTAACAAACATTCGTTTGTGATAATTAACTACTACCTTGGGACAGGTTGGCGGCTGACAGCGTGTAGCGGCACGTTGAAGGCCGCCGCAGGACGCGTTTGTCTAGCATATGAAGGCCAAACCAAGTTCGCTGGGCAGGCCTGCATGTCGGGTCTGCGCGAGCTTCCCCGTCGCGAGGGCGAAAAGTTGAGCGGCGCCACGGATTTGCGTAATCTTTAACAGGCCGTTGGCGTACGGCTACTGACCTTCCCTTCCTTCCCACCCATGATTACGACCCGCAAAACCAATAAGCGCCAGCTAATTCTGGAAGAAGCCGCTAAACTGTTCAAACAGAAAGGCTTCGGCGGCACTTCCATGCGCGACCTGGCCGGCGAAGTCGGCATTGAAGCGGCCAGCATGTACAACCACATCAAGTCCAAGGACGAGATTCTGGAGCTGATCTGCTTTCGGGTGTCGAGCACATACATTTCCCAGCTGGCCGAAATTGAGGCTACCCAGGCCCCTTATGTCGAGAAGATTAAGTCGCTAATTCGCCTGCACATCCGGCTGATGATTGAGGACGGAGCGGCCGTATCCGTAGCTAACCACGACTGGAAGTACCTCCCCGAGCCGGCCCTCACGGCGTTCAAAGACGCCCGCAAGCAGTACGAAAAAGGCTTTGCGGCCCTGATTGAGCAGGGCATTGCCGCCGGCGAGTTTCAGCCCGTCAACGTATCGGTGGCCTTGTTCACGATTCTCTCGGCCGTGCGCTGGGTAGAGCTCTGGTACCGCCCCGGACGCGAGCTGTCAGCCGAGGAGCTAGAGGCCAATATTGTTACCATGCTCCTAACGGGGCTGGAAAGAAAATAAGCTGTTGGCTGTGAGCCATTAGCAGTTAGCCTACCAGGCCAACGAAAGCTAACAGCCAACAGCCCGCAGCGAATAGCAAAGTATCATGAGCCGTTTTCATAAAGTCAAAATCAAGAGCATCGTTCGGGAAACCCCGGACTGCGTGAGCGTGTCTCTGGACGTGCCCGCCGACCTGCGCGAAACGTTCAAATTCACCCAAGGCCAGTACCTAACGTTCCGGCGGGAGCATAATGGGGAGGAGTTGCGCCGCTCCTATTCCATTTGTAGCAGCCCCCTGGAAAACGAGTGGCGCGTGGCCATCAAGAAAGTGCCGGAAGGTCGGTTTTCCTCCCTGGCCGTGGAGCAGTTGCGGGTAGGCGAAGAACTGGAAGTGATGCCGCCGATGGGTCATTTCTACACCGAAGTGCACCCGGAGCAGCAGAAACTCTACGTACTATTTGCGGCGGGCTCGGGCATTACCCCGGTCATGTCCATTATCAAAACGGTGCTCTTAACGGAGCCCAACAGCCGGGTGTACCTGATTTATGGCAACCGGGGCCGCAACTCCATCATCTTCAAGGAGGAAATTGAGGCCCTGAAAAACCGCTTCCTGAACCGCCTCAGCGTCTACCACATCCTTAGCCGCGAGCAGGGCGACACCGACCTGCTGTTCGGCCGCATCAACGCCGAGAAGGCCCGCCTGTTCCTCGACAAAATTGTACCCGCCCGCGCAATTGACGAGTGCTTTATCTGCGGCCCGGAAGAGATGATTAACGACGTGAAGGACGTGCTGGCCGAAGCCGGGGTAGCCCCCGAGAAGATTCACTTCGAAATGTTCGCCTCCACTGGCAGCGCCCAGCGGGCCGCCGCCCGCCAAGCCCAGCGCCCCGCCGGCGAGGACGACAAGCACAGCCAGGTAACCGTGCAGTTGGAAGGTACCAAGCGCATCCTGGAAATGTCGTACTACGGCGACACCATCCTCGACGCCCTGCTCGAAACCGGCGCCGATGCGCCCTATTCCTGCAAAAATGGCATGTGTAGCACCTGCCGCTGCCGCATCACGGAAGGCACCGTGGAAATGGACGTGAACTACTCCCTCTCCGACACCGAAGTAGCGAAAGGCTACGTCCTCTCCTGCCAGGCCCGCCCCACCTCCGAAAAGGTTACGGTGGATTTTGACCAGTAGAATTCACTAGAACTGTCATTCCGACGCAGAAGGAATCTGGATTATTTACAAGGCACTAACCCAGATTCCTCCTACGTCGGAATGACAACTCAACTTTTTCCTTACATTTAACTAACGAATGTTAGTTAAGCTTTGTTAAGAAGGCATGGAAACGCTAGAACTCACCCAGGAAGAACAGTTTCAGGCCCGCATTGACGCGGATGTGCGCATCGAGCCTAAGGATTGGATGCCCGACGCCTACCGCAAAACCCTGATCCGGCAGATTTCCCAGCACGCACACTCCGAACTGGTGGGCATGCTGCCGGAAGGCAACTGGATTACGCGGGCTCCTTCGCTTAAGCGCAAATCCATTCTGCTGGCCAAGGTGCAGGACGAAGCCGGCCACGGCCTCTACCTCTACTCCGCCGCCGAAACCCTGGGTGCTTCCCGCGACCAAATGCTGGCCGACCTGCACTCCGGCAAAGCCAAGTATTCGAGCATTTTCAACTACCCTACCCTGAGCTGGGCCGACATGGGCTGCGTGGGCTGGCTGGTAGATGGGGCCGCCATCCTGAATCAGGTGCCGCTCTGCCGCACTTCCTACGGTCCCTACGCCCGCGCCATGGTGCGCGTGTGCAAGGAGGAAAGCTTCCACCAGCGCCAGGGCTTTGAAATCATGCAGACCCTGTGCGAAGGCTCGCCGGAGCAGAAGGCCATGGCTCAGGAAGGCCTCAACCGCTGGTGGTGGCCCACGCTGATGATGTTCGGGCCCAAGGACTCGGAGTCGCCGAACACGGCCCAGTCGATGAACTGGCGCATCAAGCGCTTCACCAACGACGAGCTGCGCCAGAAATTCGTGGACATGATGGTGCCCCAGGCCGAGTTTCTGGGCCTCACGGTGCCGGACCCCAACCTGAAGTGGAACGAGGCCAAGCAGGGCTACGACTTCGGCGACGTGGACTGGGAGGAGTTCTGGAATGTGGTGAAAGGCAACGGCCTGTGCAACCAGGAGCGCCTACAGGCCCGCGTACAGGCCCACGAGGAAGGCGCCTGGGTGCGGGAGGCCGCCCTGGCCCACGCCGAGAAGCGCAAGCAGCGCGAAGCCGCTACCGCCGTAGCTGCCTAACGCACCCTTGCATCACCCGTCCTGCTGGGCTTGTCGGGGCATTTTGCTTGAATGCTGATGTTCCCACCCAGCGTCAGCCCGCGAAATGCTTCGGCAAACTCAGCAGGACGCATAATTTCCGGGGCATCTATTCCCTACCCCTTTCCCCTCCTCAACTCTCACCCTCCTACCCTCACGCCCTCCCAATTTATGTCCCAAAAAGAATGGCCGCTGTGGGAAGTTTTCATCCGCAGCAAGCAGGGCCTCGACCATAAGCACGTGGGTAGTCTCCACGCCGCCGACGCCGAAATGGCCATCCAAAATGCCCGCGACGTGTACACGCGCCGCCTCGAAGGCGTCAGCATCTGGGTGGTGGAAAGCCAGCACGTGCACGCCTCCAATCCCGACGATTCGGCCGCTTTCTACGAGCCGGCCAACGACAAAATCTACCGCCATCCGACCTTCTACCAGGTGCCGGATTCCATCAAGCACATGTAACCGATGACGGACTCCCCGATGCCCGCGCCAACCCCGGCCGCTGCTTCCCCCGAAACCCAAACCCAGCTGTTTGCCTATGTGCTGCAGCTAGCCGATACCAGCCTGATTCTAGCTCACCGCCTTTCCGAGTGGTGCGGGCACGGCCCCATTCTGGAGCAGGACCTGGCCATGGCCAACATTGCCCTGGACTTGCTGGGCGAGGCCCGCAGCTACTACCAGTACGCCGCCGAGCTGGAAGGCAAGGGCCGCACCGAGGACGATTTGGCCTACCTGCGCAGCGCCGTGGAGTACCGCAACCCCTTGCTAGTAGAGCAACCCAACGGGGATTTTGCCAGCACCATTGTGCGGCAGTTCATCTATGACTGCTTCCACTACCACCTGCTGCTCCAGCTGAAATCGGGGCCGGACGCGCAACTGGCGGCCATTGCTGAGAAGTCGGTGAAGGAAGCGGCCTACCATATCAAGTGGAGCTCAGAGTGGGTAATTCGCCTGGGTGACGGCACCGAGGAAAGCCGCCGCCGGGTGGAAAAAGCCATCAGCAACCTCTGGCGCTACGCCGGGGAGCTGACGAATCCTTCAACCACCGAAAAAGCCCTGCAAGCCGCCGGCCTCCTACCTGACTACGCCCCCATCCAGCAGCAGATAGACAACCACGTAACTCGCGTGTTCGAGGAAGCTACTTTGCCGGTACCCCAGGGCGTGTTCATGCAGAAAGGCGGCAAAGACGGCCGCCACTCCGAGCACCTGGGCTACCTGCTGGCCGAGCTGCAGTACCTACAGCGGACCTATCCTGGTTTGCAGTGGTAGCCGAACAGCTGTAGAGACGCGACACTTCGCGTCTCCTCGTTGAATGACTCACCTAGAACAGTACTGACTAAACAACGTCAGCAACGATAGAGACGCGAAGTGTCGCGTCTCTACAGCTCTACAGCTGTTTTGCGAAGCAACCTTTTCACTTCATCATTACACTACTTATGCCCACCGAAGAGCACATCTGGCAGCTGCTGGAAGACGTTTCCGACCCGGAAGTGCCCGTGCTCAGCATCCTGGATTTGGGTATTGTGCGCGCGGTGCGGGTGGAGAATAAAGAAGTTCACGTCACCATTACGCCGACCTATTCCGGCTGCCCGGCCATGAACACCATTGCCACTGAAATCCGGCTGCGGCTGCTGGCCGAGGGCATTACCAAGCTGCACATCCACAACCAGCTCAGCCCCGCCTGGACCACCGATTGGATGAGCGCCGCCGGCCGCCACAAGTTAGAAGAGTACGGCATTGCCCCGCCCGTAGATGGCACCGCCACCGGTCACATGCTCAACCTGTTCGGGGCCGATACGGCCGTGCGCTGCCCGCTCTGCAAGTCGGAGCGCACCCACCTGGTCAGCCAGTTCGGGTCTACCGCTTGCAAAGCCCACTACCAGTGCGACGACTGCCTGGAGCCCTTCGACTACTTCAAATGCCACGCCTAAGCTGGCCTCACCCCCTAGCCCCTCTCCGGGGGAGAGGGAGAACTAGCCTTTTAGTTTTTCTAACCTTAAACCTACTCACCTCGCTCATTCCAGAAACTAGCCTAGAAAACTAGCAGCTAGTTCTCCCTCTCCCCCGGAGAGAGAGCTAGGGGTGAGGCAACCGTGAGGCTCTACATGAACGACTCCCTGCTCTTTTCCCTCGATGGCGGCGTTGCCACCATCTGCTTTAACCGGCCCCAGGTTTTTAACAGCGTTAACAAAGAGGTAGCGCTGGCCTTGCAGCAGCACTTGCGCGAGTGCCAGCAGAACCCGGCGGTGCGCGCCGTGCTGCTCACGGGCACCGGCAAAGCCTTCTGCGCGGGCCAGGACCTGGCGGAAATCACCGGTCCGGATAGCCCGGAGGTAGCGGAAATTGTGGAGAAGCTCTATAACCCGATTGTGGAACTGATTCGGGCCCTGGATAAGCCGGTAGTGGCGGCCGTGAATGGCGTAGCGGCCGGGCGGGCGCCAACCTGGCCCTGGCCTGCGACATTGTGGTGGCCAAGGAATCGGCTTCGTTTATTCAGGCGTTCAGCAAGATTGGCTTAATTCCAGACAGCGCCGGCACCTTTTTCCTACCCCGCCTCATCGGGCTGCAGCGGGCTTCAGCGCTAATGATGACCGGCGACAAGGTTTCGGCGCCGGAAGCAGTGCAGATGGGTATGATTTACAAAACCTTCCCCGACGAGTCGTTTGAGCAGGAAGCGCGGGCGCTGGTGCAGAAGCTGGCCGCCATGCCCACCAAAGGCCTGGCCTACACCAAGCAGCTCCTGAACGTGTCGTTCAGCAACGACCTAACCCAGCAGTTGCGCTACGAAGCCGACTTCCAACTCCGGGCCGGCAGCACCTCCGACTACCGCGAAGGGGTAGCCGCCTTCCTGGAAAAACGTCAACCTAGCTTCACGGGCCAATGATTATCGGCATTATCGGGAGTGGGGCCATGGGCGCGGGCATTGCCCAAGTAGTAGCTACCGCGGGCCACACCGTGCGCCTCCTCGACCAGAATACCCAGGCCCTACAACGCGCCGGCAAATCCATTCAGGGTGGCCTCGACAAGCTGGCGGAAAAGGGCAAGCTAACCATTGAAATGGCGGCGGCCATCTTCGCGCGCTTGCACCTGACGGAAGACATCGGCACTTTTCAGGACTGTGAGTTGGTGCTGGAGGCCGTGGTGGAGGACCTGGGCGTGAAGCAGCAGCTGTTCAAGGAAGTAGAATTGCTCGTGTCGGAAACGTGCATTCTGGCCTCCAATACCTCTTCCCTATCCATTGCCTCCATTGCCGCCGCCTGCCAGAGGCCCGAGCGTTTCATCGGCATTCACTTCTTCAACCCGGCCCCCCTTATGCAGCTGGTGGAAGTTATTCCGGCCGTGCAAACGCGCACCGGGTTGGCCGAACAGGTGCGCGACTTGGTGCGAAGCTGGGGCAAACTGCCGGTACTAGCCAAGGACACGCCAGGCTTTATTGTGAACCGCGTGGCGCGGCCATTTTACGGGGAGGCCATCCGAATTCTAGAAGAAGGCCTGGCCGATATGGCAACCATCGATTGGGCCATGACGGAGCTGGGCGGCTTCCGCATGGGCCCGTTTGCCCTCATGGACTTTATCGGCCACGACGTGAATTACCGCGTCACGGAGTCAGTGTTCACCTCCTTTTTCTTCGATCCGCGCTACAAACCCTCTTTTTCCCAGAAGCGCTTGTTCGAGGCCGGTTACTACGGCCGGAAGTCGGGCCGGGGTTTCTACAGCTACGCGGCCGATGCTGTGCAGCCGGAACCCACCCGCGACGAAGCGCTGGGCCGCCAGGTACTTAACCGCATTCTGGCCATGCTCATCAATGAAGCAGCGGATGCGCTGGCCCTGAACGTGGCCTCGAAGGACGACCTGGAACTGGCCATGACCAAGGGCGTGAACTACCCCAAAGGTCTGCTAGCCTGGGCCGATGAACTCGGCCCCGCTACCGTGCTGGCTACCCTCGATGGCCTGTATGAGGAGTACCACGAGGACCGTTACCGGGCCAGTCCGCTCCTGCGCCGCATGGTAAAGGCTGGCCAAACCTTCTTTCAGCATGAAGCAGCCGGAAACCACCGCTAGCACTACCGCCGAAGCCGTGCAGGAACGGATGCTCCGGCACGACGCGTTCAGCCAACTGCTGGGACTGGAGGTAGAACAAGTTGGGCCCGGCTACTGCCGCCTGCACTTCACGGTGCGCCCCGACATGCTCAACGGCTTTGCGGTCTTGCACGGGGGCGTCGCCTTCGCGGCCGCCGATTCGGCCTTTGCCTTCGCCTGTAATAGCCACGGCCGCCAGAGCGTGGGCCTCACCGTCACGATTGACTACCTGGAGGCGGGCAAACTCGGCGACGTGATTACCGTGGAAGCCCGCGAGGAAAGTCTCAAGCACAAAGTAGGCGTGTACCAGGTTCGCGCCACCAACCAGCACGGCGTGGTCCTGGCCCTGTTCAAAGGCACGGCCTACCGCACCAGCAAGGCAATATTGTGACATGGTGAGGTGGTGAAAAGGTGAGTTTGACAGCCATACGCTGCCAGATTCACACACGCCACCAGAACATTAAACTCGCCATTTCACCACCCCACTAGTTCACCATCTCATGACCCAAGCCTATATTATTGACGGTATCCGGACTCCCATCGGCAATTTCGGCGGCACCCTGGCCGCCGTCCGGCCCGATGACTTGGCGGCGCTCGTCATACAAGAACTCCTGAAACGCAACTCCTCAGTTGATCCGGCCGCTATTGCCGATGTCATTCTGGGGTGTGCCAACCAGGCCGGCGAAGACAACCGCAACGTGGCCCGCATGGCCCTGCTGCTGGCGGGCCTGCCAACCTCTGTGCCCGGCGAAACTGTGAACCGCCTGTGCGCCTCGGGCCTCTCAGCCAGCATTGCCGCCGCCCGCGCCATCCAGAGCGGCGACGGTGATTTGTTCGTTTCGGGTGGGGTCGAGAGCATGACCCGCGCGCCCTACGTCATGTCGAAGCCGAGTAAAGCGTTCGGCACCGACTCTAAAATGTACGATTCCAGCTTCGGCTGGCGCTTTGTGAATGCCAAGCTGGAAGAACTCTACGGCACCGATGCCATGGGTGAAACAGCCGAAAACCTGGTAGACCAGTACCACATCAGCCGCCAGGACCAGGACCAGTTTGCGTACGAGTCGCACCAACGCGCCGGCCGGGCCCGCGACTCCGGCCGCTTCGCCGAGGAAATCGTGCCCGTGCCTATTCCCCAGCGCAAGGGCGAGCCGGTGCTGTTTGCTCAGGACGAGTTTATTAAGTCAAACACTACCCTGGAGGGCCTGGCCCAACTCCGGCCGGCTTTCCGCAAGAACGGCTCCGTAACGGCTGGCAACTCCTCGGGCCTGAATGACGGGCGGCGGCCTTGCTGCTGGCTTCGGAAGAAGGAATCAAGCAGCATAACCTCACGCCCCGGGCCCGTATCGTGAGCATGGGGGTAGCGGGCGTGGAGCCGCGCACCATGGGCATTGGGCCGGTACCGGCCTCGCAGCAGGCCCTGAAAAAGGCGGGCCTCACCCTCGACCAAATCGACCTGATTGAGTTCAACGAGGCCTTTGCGGCCCAAACCCTGGCCTGCGTGCGGGGCCTGGGGCTGGAAGGCTCCGACCCGCGCATTAACCCCAACGGTGGCGCCATTGCCCTGGGCCACCCGCTGGGCATGAGTGGGGCCCGCATCCTGAACACGGCCGCCCTGGAGCTGCACAAGCAGAACAAGCGCTACGCCCTCGTAACCATGTGCGTGGGCGTGGGGCAGGGGTACGCGGCCATCATCGAAAAGGTATGATCTACTCGTTCAACGGCTTTGTTCCAGTGGTGCACGAGTCGGCGTATGTGCACCCGCAGGCCGCCGTGACAGGCAACGTCATCATCGGCCGCAATGTGTACATCGGGCCCGGCGCGGCCATTCGTGGCGACTGGGGCCAGATCATCATTGAGGATAACTGCAACGTGCAGGAAAATTGCACCGTGCACATGTTTCCCGGCACTACCACCCGGCTCAAGGAAATGGCCCACATCGGCCACGGCGCCATTATTCACGGCGCTACCGTGGGCCGCAACGTGCTGGTGGGCATGAACGCCGTGCTTATGGACCGGGTGGAAATCGGCGACGAAAGCATCATCGGGGCCCTGAGCTTTATCAAGGCCGATGAAGTTATTCCGCCGCGCAGCCTGGTAGTCGGCAATCCGCATAAAATCATCCGGCAAGTAAGCGACGACATGCTGGCCTGGAAAACCGAAGGCACCCGCATCTACATGCAGCTTCCCGCTGACTTGCACGCCACCCTGCAGCCCTGCGAGCCCCTGCGCGAAGTCCCCGCCGACCGCGCGGTGCAGCAAGCCAGCTACCAGACCTGGGCCGAACGCAAAGCGGGCGAGTAGTTTTGCAAATAGAACGTCATGCTGAGCCCCGCGAAGCATCTCTACCGCTTCATTTGGTATTTTAAAGCACTATTAATACTTATGAGCAAAACAGAAAGTCCAGCCATCAGCCGGATAGTCAATGCTGAAATCGTGCGTGAGCACTTTGGCTACTGGCCCGACTTTCATGACGCTGAAATCACTAAGGTGACCTTTGAAGCTCATCCTGGTTATCGGACCTCAATAACGTTTGTAATTGCTGCTTTCGAGATAACTAACGAAGTGGATAAAAGTGGCCACTACAAACTCACAAAGCATTGTGATATAGAAATATCAACTTACTGGCATACAAGAAATGACCTTCGGCTACTTCAGCCAGCAAAACGTCATTTTTGAACTCACATTCGAAGAAGTTGGAAGCAACATCGAATGCACGTTCGATTCCTCTGCTGGATTAGATGCATCTATCGTCGCTGAGGAAGTACTGGTACTGAGCTTAACCCCAACGCAGCAGTAAAGATGCTTCGGCACCGTAGCCACCAATAGCTTCCCTCTCCTACCCCTCACTGCCTCCCAACCCTCCTACCTTCCTACCCTAGTTATATGACTCCTACCCTCGAAAACTACGTGATGGGCCGCTGGACGGCTGGCTCGGGCGAGCAGCACGAGCTGCACGACGCCTCCACTGGCGAGATCATTGCCATTGCCAACGGCGAAGGCCTCGACTACGCCGCCATGCTCGACTACGCCCGCCGCACCGGCAACCCGGCCCTGCGCAAAATGACCTTCCATGAGCGGGGCCGCATGATTAAGGCCCTGGCCCTGCACCTCGACAGCAAAAAAGAGGACTTCTATACTCTCAGCTACCGTAGCGGCGCCACCCGCGCCGACTCCTGGATTGACATTGAAGGCGGCATCGGCAACCTGTTTGCCAACGCCTCGCTCCGGCGGAAATTCCCCGATAAGCCGTTCTACGTGGAGTCGGACCCGATTGCGCTGTCGAAGGCGGGCAACTTCATGGGCCACCACATCATGGTGCCCAAGGAAGGCGTAGCGGTGCACATCAACGCCTATAATTTCCCCATTTGGGGCATGCTGGAGAAGATTGCTGTGAACCTGCTGGCTGGCATGCCGGCCATCATCAAGCCGGCCGTGCCTACCGCCTACCTCACCGAAGCAGTAGTACGCGAAATCATTGCCTCCAAAATACTGCCGGAAGGCGCACTGCAACTGGTGTGCGGCACGGGCCAGGGCATTCTGGACCACGTCACCTACCAGGATGTCGTGACCTTTACCGGCTCAGCCGAAACTGGCCGTAAGCTGCGGGCCCACCCGCGCATTATCACCGAGGCCGTGCCCTTCACCATGGAAGCTGACTCGCTGAACGCGGCCGTGCTGGGGCCCGATGCCGTGCCGGGCACCGTGGAGTTTGACTTGTTTATCAAGGAAATCCGTAAAGAAATAACGGCCAAAGCGGGGCAGAAATGCACGGCTATTCGCCGGGCTATTGTGCCCGAAAACCTGCTGGAGGACGTGCAGATTGCCCTCGGCAAGGCCTTGGCCCAGACTACCGTCGGCCACCCGCAGGCGGAAGGTGTGCGCATGGGTGCCCTCGTGAACATGACCCAGGCCAACCGCGTGCGGGAGCAGGTGCGCGAGCTAGCCAAGAACACACCCATCGTGTACGGCGACCTGGACAACGTGCAGGTGATTGGCGGTGACTGCAAAACGGGCGCGTTTATGTCGCCGATTGTACTGCTGAACCCGGAGCCCTTCAAGTTCACCGACTCCCACGAGGTAGAGGCCTTCGGGCCCGTGGCAACCCTCATGCCCTACAAAAACCTCGACGAGGCCATTACTCTCGCCAACATGGGCAAGGGCTCCTTGGTGTGCTCCGTGGCCACCAACGACCCGCGCACGGCCCAGGAGTTTGTGCTGGGCGCAGCCACCCACCACGGCCGCATTCTGGTTATCAACGAAGAGGTAGCTAAAGAAAGCACCGGCCACGGCTCGCCCCTCCCCTGCTCATTCACGGCGGCCCCGGCCGCGCGGGCGGTGGGCAGGAAATGGGCGGCATGCGCGGTGTGGAGCACTTCATGCAGCGCGTGGCCATCCAAGGCTCCCCGAGCATGATTACGGCCATTACGGAGGTGTACCAGCCCAAAGCCCGGCAGACGGAGCGCGACAAGCATCCTTTCCAGCACTACTTCGAAGAGCTGGAAATCGGGCAGACCTATACCACCCACCGCCACACCGTCACGGAGTCGGACATTACCAACTTCGCCCAGGTTTCCGGCGACAATTTCTACGCCCACGTCGATGCTACCTCCCAGGAAGGCACGCTGTTCACGGGCCGCGTGGCCCACGGCTACTACATCCTGAGCAAGGCCGCCGGCATGTTCGTGGACCCGCGCAAGGGCCCGGTGCTGCTCAACTACGGCCTCGATGAGTGCCGCTTCACCAAGCCCGTGTACCCCGGCATGACCATTGGGGTGAAGCTCACGGTAAAAGAAAAAATCGGCCAGGAGAAGCGCGACGAGCAGGACGTGGCCAAAGGCATCGTGCGTTGGCTCGTGGACGTCTCCGACGAAACTGGCGAAACCGTAGCCGTGGCCACCATCCTGACAATGGTAAAGAAAAAGGAGCAAGCGTAAGCATTTCGTTGCCCGTCATCCTGAGCCTTGCGCAGGGCCTTGTCACGCACGAACGAGTCGTTGGTACAGATTCGTGCTGAGATGATAAGGTCCTGCGCAGGGCTCAGGATAACGGGCTATGGTACTACCGTTCACATATTCTCATGAGCACTACTACTCTCACTGCCGGCCACGTAACCACCCACACCAGTCCGGAAGGCATTGCCACCATCAGCTTCTTTCACCCCAGCCACAACTCCCTGCCCGGCGCGCTGCTGACCAAGCTAGCCGACACTATCACGCAGATTGGCCAGCAGACCGATACGAAGGTCATCATTCTCAAAAGCGAAGGTGCCAAGACCTTCTGCGCCGGCGCCTCTTTCGATGAGCTGATTGCTATTGAAAACGAAGCCCAGGGGCTGGAATTTTTCTCGGGCTTTGCGAAGGTGATTAACGCCTGCCGCACCTCCCCCAAAATCATCATTGGCCGGGTGCAGGGCAAGGCCATTGGCGGCGGCGTGGGCGTAGCGGCGGCCACTGATTACTGCTTTGCTACCTCCCAAGCTTCCGTAAAGCTCAGTGAGCTGGTGGTGGGCATCGGGCCGTTTGTGGTGGGTCCGGCCGTGGAGCGCAAGATTGGCGTGGCGGCCTACGCCCAGCTAGCCCTAGATGCCGCGGAGTTTCGCTCGGCCACTTGGGCCCAACAGCGTGGCCTCTACGCCGAAGTGCTGGACTCAGAAGAGGCACTGGATGCCGCCGTGCAGGCCTTTGCCCGTAAGCTAGCCACCTACAACCCCGAGGCCCTGACGGACCTAAAGCGCGTTATCTGGGCGGGCACCGAGCACTGGGACCAGCTGCTGGTGGAGCGGGCTGCCATTAGCGGCCGGTTGGTGCTCTCGGAGTTAACCCGGCAGGCTATCCAGCAGTTCAAGGCCCGGTAATACTCTAGCTCGTCCGCTGCTGAGGTAGTATTCGGCCCTAACCGCTAACAAAGAAAAACCCCTCACTACAGTACGTAGTGAGGGGTTTTGGTGATCCCGCTGGGATTCGAACCCAGGACCCATACATTAAAAGTGTATTGCTCTACCAGCTGAGCTACAGAATCATTTCCCTACCATTGGCCGATGCTTTTCGGAAGGGAGTGCAAAAGTACACGACAGGAGTCTTACCTGCAACTTGGCATCTTAAA
Organism: Hymenobacter sp. 5516J-16; assembly: GCF_022919335.1. NCBI lineage: Bacteria > Pseudomonadati > Bacteroidota > Cytophagia > Cytophagales > Hymenobacteraceae > Hymenobacter > Hymenobacter sp. 5516J-16. The sequence goes on from NZ_CP095058.1 coordinate 677,614, forward strand.
TTCAGCTGAAAATACTCAGCGGTGGCTATTAACTACCTCATAGTCAAGCAAACATTTTTTGCACTGTGTTAGCCAAATGACTTTAGATAGGTTAACAGAACATACTGTAGCTCGGCGCGCAACTGCTTAATAATACGCTAAACGCCTCCCCTGCTTGTGTCTATGCTTCCTGGAAGCCAGACAAATAAGTCAGGGGGAGGCGAATTAGCATATGGTTTGTCTTACACAAACAGCGTAGTAGTGCTCTTTACAAAGTTGCGGGCAATGCTCTTCACCGTGGTAGGGTCCAGAGGCTCATCGAAGGCCTCAGACGCGGCAGCTGCCGTGATACCAGCAGCAGCATTGACGATGTTAGCGCCAGCCTGGGTGGTGTTGCTTTCCGCCGGGTAGGTGGCTTCGGGGTTGCCCTTGTCGTAGACGGGGCGCGTAGAGGGCGTAGTGTCGGGGGAAGCGCCACCGTTATCAATTCCCGAAATCCAGCTTTTGGGGATTTTATTGAGGTTGGTCAGGTTGCCCGCTACGCTAGTGCCGTTGCTAGGATTACCACCTTCCACGGCCCGCCGAACGGTGCGCACGTGGGAGGAGTGACGCGCCTCCACTGAGTGAATGTTGAGGGCCGACTCTAAAATATCCTTGTTCGGCATCAAAATCGGAGCGCCGCCTTTGTAGGCCCGCACGCCGGTGTCCACGAAGGATTGAGCCACCCCAGGAAAATCTTGTAATCGGTGAATACCGTAGCAAACGGGCCGGCAATAAGGCCGCGGCCGCCCGTATAATCAAAGGCGCCAACGGTCGGGTCTGGAATAGCAGCTGAGCCTAGGGCTTCGCGCAGCACCTTGATGTGGCCCGATTCGTCATTACGGATAGTTTCAAACGCCGGACGGTCGGTGGCCGGAATAAGGGTACCGGCTTTTAGGCCGCTGTCGTAGAAGTAAAACTCCAGGTACTCCAGGCTCAGGGCTAGGTTCAGAACACCTTGAATTTCGGGAGTTAAGGCGCTTGTTTGACCGTAGGCCCGCTGAAAAATACCGCTTACCAAACCAGGTAGTACGGCCGCTGTCACGGCCTTACCTGCAAGGCCGAAGTGACGAAAAACGCGCCGACGTGGGTCTAGACGTTCGTATACTTCGGGGTCAACCTTTTCAATATCAGAAATCAGTTTTAATAGATCCATGGTGGAATGTCAATTGGGGAGTGGGGAACTGATGGGTGAAAGCCAGGCAAGTGCAAGCCCTAGCTGAAATTGGTAGCGCTGAGCCGGGAGCCTGCCTTCAGGAACTGGTTGGCAGTAGCCAGAACCTCCTGGGGCCGCTTCGACCTTTCCTTGCCCGTACCAGCACCAACGCCCGGTGCCGAGGTAGCGGAGGTGGGGGTGAATACGTCCACCACATCGGAAGCCACGAACGAATTGTACTGCCGTAGGTCGCGGATAAGCGCGGCGTGACGGGCCTCCACGGATACGATTTTGCCGGCTAGTGTGAGGTTTGTGGCGCTCTGAATAAAGCGGCCCGCACCGTTGTAAGCCGCTACTCCCAGGTCTTCAAATGCTTGGGCGTTGGTCAGCACGCTGCCCCGGTCATCGAAATTGATTTTGCTGAAATCAGGCTCCAGGGCTTTAATGGCATTGCCAGCGAGGGCTGCCTTGAAGAAGTCGGCGTGGGCCTGTTCGTGCAGGGCCAAATCGTCCAGAATCTGTTTTTCGGCGCTGCTAGCGGCCAGGCCTTTGTAGTAGGAGCCGTTTTTGATCTGGGCGTAGAAAGCGGCTTCCAGTTGCTCCAGGGCGTAGGCGTAATTCAGGATGCCGGTGTCGCCGGTGCCTACGTCCAGCAGGGCAGCGTCACCTACTTCATCGGTGTCGTCGTCGCAGCCCGCCAGGAACAAGCCGGCGAGGGCGGCACCCGCTCCGGTATAGCGTAAAAAGTCTCGGCGCGGCACTCCTGCTGGCGCAGACGGAGTAGCCAATGGTTCAGTGGACTGGGATGCAGAATTTGTCATCATAGAAGGGTGAGGTAACTTGGTGGAACACGCCCCGTTGTACGCCACTATCTTAGAAACCACCTCCGTAGCAAGCCGAAATCAGTATTTATCTGCCAGAAATACGTATTTGTTTATAGTAACAAACCGCACAAAATATATACAGCTTAGTATATATTTTGTGCGGTTTGTCTTGCTGCCTTTCACTTAAGTGACGTATGGCCCCCAACTAGTTCACGGTTGCCAGCCGCAGTTTGCCTTCAGGTAGTAGTTACTACTGCTACCGGCTTCGCGGAGCACCCAGTTACCGGGTTGGCCCAACCACTCCAACCGCCCTTCCTCATTGAACCGGTTGGCAAAATCCAGGGAGCAAACGTCCAGCATATCAACCCCTACGTGCTTGACGCGCAAGTGCTCCACGTATTGCAGCGTTAGCTTGCCGGCATCTAAGCAGGTAGGGTGCAACGCCAGGTTGTGGGCCGGCGAGGTCATGGCCGCGGAGGGGTACAGCAAGCCATCGAAGGCGGCTCCGAGTTCACAGGCTTCAGCCAACGCAATGGACAGGCGGTAGTAGTGGGAGTTATCCTCCGAAACAGGCTTGATAAGCACCCGAGTCAGGAAGGCTGCTACTAGGCGGGCCGGCTCGGGTAGGGCGGCCCGGGCCTGCCCGAGCACCTGGTTACGGTCGGCGTGCGGGTCATCGGAACAGTGGTCCGGTTCATGAAAGCTAACCAGGCGCAGGGGCTGGCGACTAATCCAGCGGCTGATAACGATGTGGTCCTCAGGCTGAACTCCGGCCTCGAAAAAAGGCGGATGCCAGGTGGCGCTGGCGTAGAACATGGGCTGCCCCGCCCGATTGGCCCGTTGGTTATTGGCTACCCGCTCGGGAGGTGGGTATGATACTTCCGACCAGTAAACGGGTAACTCCTGCCGGGGCACTCCCCGGTACAGCAGCACTCCCGCGGGCAGCTCAATGCAGCGCACCGGATGACTGGTCAACAGCCGCCGGATGCGCTTGCTTAGCTCCGCAATGGAGTGACGACGCAGGCTCAGGTGCCGCAGCGCAGATAACTGCCGGCGGACAGCAGCCACTTCCGGCAGGGAAGACGAGGAGACCATAGGCAGGAAAAGAAGCGCACAAGGCCTACGCCAGCCTTATCAGGGGCGGTGCAACAGGCCTCAGGCAGTGCCAGAGGAAGAATCCGGACGCAGACCCCAGCGCGAGGTCCGCGTCGGATTTAGGCAAATTGGCTTATCGGTACCGGTCCTGGGAGGTATAGGTAGAAGTCTGCCCGGTGGACGGACGGTTGCGGCTGCGCAGCCAGACCAAACCAGCCACGGCCGCCGCTACCCCCGCTCCTACAGCCCACAGGGGCACCTGGCGTTCAGGAGCTGGGGGCACGTAGGTAACACCCGTTTCATTGGCCGTAGCTGGGTGACCGACGTAGCGGCCCTGGGCGGGCACGGCCAGTTCCTCAAACTGCCGGGCTAGCCGCTGCAGCTCCTGGTGCAGCACCTCCCCACGCATCGGAATGCCATGCCCGGTGGCTGCCACTGCGGGCTGCAACTCGGCCAGCAAAACCACGGATTGGTGCGCCTCGGGCCAGTCGGGAGTAAAATAGGCGGGCGGGCCATTCACCTCCTGGCGCTGCTGCCACACGGCCGTAGCCGATTCCTGCTTGGTAGTCACGAAGGCGTCGCCGGCCAGCAGCGTGCGGTCTTGCTCCCGGAAGAAGGACACGTGGCCCGGGGTGTGACCCGGCGTGGGCAACCAGCGCCACCCTGGCAAATGCGGCACCGAGCCGTCGGTGGGCAGGGGCTGTACCCGGTCGCCTAAATCAAGTGGGGCCTTAGGATAAAGAAACGACATGGCTGCCATGGCTCCGCCCCCAACTGAGGGGTCGGGCGGGGGGTAGGCCGACAGGCCGCGGAGGTAGGGCAGCTCCAATGGGTGGGCGTACACCGTTACGTTGGGCCAGGTTTTGAGCAGGTGAGGCAGGGCCCCTACGTGGTCGAAGTGGCCGTGGGTGAGCAGGATGGCCGCGGGCGGATTACCTGGCCCAAACAAATACTCGGCCGTGTGCTGAACCTTGGAGCCGGACCCCGGCAGACCAGCATCTACGAGCACCCACGAGGCCACAGGCTGCTCCTGAGTCCGGACGTAGTAGAGATTCACGAACACATTGCGCTGGCCCCACAACCCCGGCACCACGGGGTGCAGGGCGGGCGTGTTAGCGCGGGTATCGGTGGCTTTGGGAGTTGAAGCAGACATAAGCAGAACGAAAAAGTGAACAAAGAGAGAGTACTTCCCTACTGCCGTTAGTGGGCAGACGGAGCGGGTAGGGCGCAGCTGCACAACACTTCCCGAGTAGGAGCGGCCACTTTGTAATCAGGCAGTGACACCTCCTTCATGTAAATAACATCGAGTTGCCGCAGGGGCGGATGAGTAGGGTTTTCATGCCAGATGCGCAGCAGGTAGTTGCAGTAATAGGGCCGCATAAAGGAGTTATCCACGAACAGGTAGTTCTCCGAGTACTTGCGCCACCGGTCGTTGCGGAACAGGGAAACCACGGAGGCAGGCTTTTCTAGGGTCGTGCCCCTACCCTCTTGGTTCAGATCGACGTGACGGCCATCCTGGGTGGTACCATCGAGGATGTACCAGCCGTCGTCTTTAAATACGGAGGGCGCAAACATGCCCCAATGCTGATCGGTGCGTACTAGGTAGCCCAACCAACGCATGGGCTGGCGCATGGTCCACTCGGGCCGAACGATGCTGTCTAGGTTCCACCAGCACACGTAGGCCAGCAGTCCCAGCACCGCCCCTTCGCGCACGGCCCGCAGCAGGTTCCGAAAGCCCTCAGAAAGCTCCAACGACGTTTCTACCCGCAGCCGCACGCCGCTACGCCACTGGGCCAGGCGCGTGTTCCAGGGCTGCACCAGCCGCGCCGCCACCTGGGGGCCGAGGCGCTGGTAAGCCGGCACCAGCTTGCGCTCCAACCAATCCATGGCGCTGCCGGGCAGCAGCCCCAGCACCGAGGCCCAGTTAATCAGGAAAAACAGACCCACGAAGAGCGTCAGGCTGATTCCGAGGTGAAAGCCGTACATCACTCCCACAAAAAGCAGCCGCCACCACGGCACCCGCCACGGAATGAACAGCACGCAAGGCAGCAGCATTTCCAGGTAGAAGGTCATCCAGGTGAGGGCCTGGAGCAGGCCCGGGTACGGATACAGCAGCCGGCCGCCGGGTAGCACTACCTGGTCGAGGCTGAAGGCATAGTACAGAGCGGTACCCTCTTGGTGCCACTCCGGGCTGCTTTTAAGTAAGGCGGTGCACCAGTACACCAGCGCCAGCTGCACCACATAGGCCAGCGTGGCTGCACTGGCGTACGTCATGCTGGCGGGCAGGGGCTTACGACGGGCATCCAGGGAGTACACCCGTCCCCAGGGCAAAAAGAAGCCCCAGAACAAAAGCATCCGCAGCAAATCGTCGCCGCCCTGCAGAATCAGGGGGTTACGGTTCTGCACCGACACCAGCAGCACCCAGGACAAAAACGTCATTAGGCGCGTTTGGTAGCCGAGCAGCAAGGCTACGGCGGCGGCGGCGGCCAGCAGAAACAGTACAGCCTGCACCTGCCACAAGCCACTGCTAGCATGCAAGGAAAACTCATACGGATTCCAGCTGTGCTCCAACAGCACGGACAGGGGCAGCACGCCCATGTTGGAGTAAAACGCTTCTAAATCGGTGCTGCGGACACCAATATCAATGAGCAGAACAATAGCCACGGCTGCTCGCAACAGGGCCAGGGCACGTAAGTCAACCTCAAAAAAACGCCGCAACACCGTATATAGAGCTGGCATGCCGTATCCGGACAGAAGAGAAAAGAGCAGACAGAACCCACCCGGCCGCGCAGCTGCTGCGGCTTGGCGGGCCTATACCATTCCGAGCCCGACAAGAACCCCGAATGCGCCAGCCAGTGCGTAGCAGGCCGCTTCAGGGTTCTTATCAGGCTCGGAAAAAAGGCAGCCTAGGCAGCCTTAGTAGGTGGTGCTACCGCTAGTAGAGCCCGAAGTGCTGCCCCCGCTAGTGGTGCGGCCGGAGGTAGTACGGCCCGAAGTGGTGCGGCCCGAAGAAGTCTTTTTGGTTGCCTTAGTAGAACCCGAGCGGCTAGAACGGCCGGAGGTGCTGGAGCCAGAGGTCATTGAACCGGAGCCCGAGGTAGAGCCACTGGTGCTGCCGCCCGAGGTCATGGAGCCCGAACCGGAGGTGCTGCCACCCGAAGTAGTGCTGCCCGAGGTAGAACCCGAGGTCATGGAGCCGGAAGTAGTACCGCTGGTAGTACCACCCGAAGTCATGGAACCGGAAGTGGAGCCGCTAGTAGTTCCGCCCGAAGTGGTGGAGCCGCTAGTAGTAGTGCCCGATGTGCTGCCGCCGCCCGTGCCACCGGTAGTGGTGCCTTGCTCCAGCGTGGCAGTAGGGGTAGCAGACGATACTTCAATGCCAGCCGCGGCAACAAAGGCGGCGATAAAGGCGGAACCGAGGAAAACAGATGCTTTTTTCATAGCGCAGAAAGAGTATGGTTGAGGAAAAGAAAGTTGAAAAAGTAGCGTACAGAGCTAGTACAACAGGGTTTACTGGCCCCCGTGGTAGAGCCAGTCGAGCCGTTGCCGCTGCCTGAAGTAGAGCCGCCCCCACTGGTGGTGTTACCGCCCACGCCGCCCACTGGGGCTGTCGTTTCCGGGGAACCGGCGCCCTTCGTCTCGTCGGGCAATGAATGAGCGGTAGTGGAGCCACCCTGCGACTCCGGGGCAGCGCTGATAGAATCGGAGGTAGCATCGGGGTAGCCGTTGATGTCGGCGCTGCCGTTGCTGTCCATGTCGCCGCTGGCATCAGGGCTGGTGGCGGTGTTGGCGTCGCGGCCTTTGTCGCCGTTGCAGGCGCCTAGGCTTAAAGCGCCGCTAACCAAAAGTGTTGCTAACCAGGGCATTCGTGCTCTATACATAGGAAGAATATCAACGTGAAGTACGAAGCTTTTCTGGCCTTGGCACCCCGCATAGGGAGTGACCAAGCGCAGGCAGCCACAAAATTTCCTTCGGCTATACGGACAATCTCTTCAGAGAATTGAAAATATGTAAAAAGAATAAATACTGGTTTTTCTTGGAATAAAAACGGAGGTGATTAATACGGAGACGGTACCAGCGGGGTAGCTACCCCTTTAAACCGCAGATAGCGGCCACCAAATGCCGGTAATAGCCGCCGCCGCTGCAACCGTTTTAATCTTCCCACCCCAGACTCGTATACTGGTGAAGCTGGATGCAACTATTGCCTTTTTAGCTGATGTTGCGGCAAAAACAGCGAAGCGTTATTCTTGCCCCATTGGTATACTCCGGGGTTCGAGGCGCCTCACCTCCCTTCTAATCCGCCGCCAACTGACCTCCTACCCGGTTTGGTTGGCCCTTACTCTACTCTGGCATGATTCGAATTTTTTTAGTTGATGACCACGCCATTGTGCGGGAAGGTTTACGCGCCGCCTTAGCCACGGAGCCTACCCTCTCTATTGTTGCGGAAGCAGGCAACGGGCAGGAACTGCTAGAGCGCCTCCCCACCACTCCGGTCGATGTGGTGATGCTGGACATGAACATGCCCGTGCTCGATGGTCTGGCTACTACTAAGCGTCTGCGCGAGGAGTTTCCGGACACGCGCATTCTCATTCTTTCCATGCTGAACCACGAGCGGAACATTGGCCAGGTGCTCGATGCCGGCGCCCACGGCTACGTGCTAAAAAACGCCGACAAATCGGAAATAGTAGTAGCCTTGCACACCGTGGCGGCGGGCAAACCCTACTTGTGCAGTGAGCTGGGACTGGTTATGCTACGGAAGGTATTGAACCTGACGGGCAGCTACGGCGAGGAGCAGCTCAAGAAATCCAGCGACTTGTCGAACCGGGAGCGGGAGGTGCTGCATCTGATTGCGGAAGGACTGACTACCAACGAAATAGCCGACAAGCTTTTCACCAGCAAGCGCACCATCGAAACGCACCGTCAGAACATCATCGAAAAAACGCAGGTGAAAAACACGGCCGCTCTCATTAAATACGCCATGGAAAAAGGCCTGATTAAAGAGGCATAGCTGGCAGCACTAGCAAACCTGTAGCAAATGAGAGAATGGCCCGCCGTGCAGATACTTTGCACGACGGGCCATTCTAGTATTATCCAACGCAGGCAGCTGGCGCAAAGCCTCGCGGATTCAGTGAGTCAAGACGGCTACTAAGAGTTGTTAGTAGTTGCTCCACGACTACCATGCAGGGTGCAACAGTTCTAGTCTGCTCACACGACCTAACTCTCCGGCGGCAGCTTGGCCCTATTGGGTAAAGGCCGCAAGGCTAGGCGTATAGCCGGAGCTGAATGGGTAGGGTGTACTGCTCGCCGCTGGCCAGCAAGTGAAGGTCGATTCCGCGCATGGTGAAAGGCGTATTCGGGGCTATTTCGTGGATGTTAGTGGAGCTGCAGGACCGCGCATCCAGGATGATAACCAGCCCGCTGCCCAGCACTTCCAGCTCCCGGCCCTCCGTTACGAGTACGGCCGTGTCTTCTTCCAGGCCCATACCCACGCAGGCTGGGTTGGTAGCCAGAATCTGGGCCATGCGCACAATACGGCCGCGCGCTACGAAGTGCGTATCCACGGCTACGTCGTGCATCAACTCCAGACCAGTTGTAATGTGAATTTCGCCTTTTAGAAAGCCCGCATCGTTGCGGCCCTGGTAAATCATGGGCGTGCTCATGGCCGTGGCTCCCGCGCTGGTGCCGGCAATAATAAACTCCTCATTGGAATACCGCTCGTGCAAGCACCGCTGCATAAGCGTGCCGCCCAATAAGGCCGTAAGCCGCAACTGGTCGCCACCGGTAAAGAGCACGCCGCCGGCCGTATCCAGCACCCGAACAAATTCCTCGTTGTTGGCCTCAGTGCGGGTTTTAATGTTCAGGACCTCCACCGTAGGCCCCCCAATGCGGTGAAATGCCCGCACGTAATCCTGGGCCGCCTCGTGGGGTTCTTCGGAAGCAGTGGGTATTACCACCAGCGGCCCCGGTTGCCAATTTCGTCGGCCAGGCGGCGCAAAATGGCTTCTGGCGCAAAGTTTACGTTGCGGGCCGCCTGTTCATCATCTTCCGGCGCATCGCCCTTGTGCTCATGGCCGCCAATCAGTAATAGTTTACCCTTGGGAACGGGGCAAGAAGCTGCGAGAGTACGTTTTTTGATAGGCATGGGAGTAGTCAGTTGAAAGAAATATGCCTCAGGCTGCACTCGTTGCAACGAGTACAGCCTGAGGCATCACAGGAGAACGGGTACTTAAACGGCTTTGGCGTTGATGTAATTCTTGGCCAGCTCGTTCAGCTTGGTATCGGTGTGCTGCTCCTCGCTGAGGGTTTGCTGCAGCAGGCTAGCTACTTGCTGCTGCCCCAGGCGCTCGGCGTAGTGAGCAGCGGTGCCGTAGCCCGAAATTTCGTAGTGCTCAATGCGCTGTGCGGCGGCAATCAGGGCGGCGTCCATCACTTCATCAGTGGCCCGCTCCGACATGGTTTCCTGGCCTTCCGCAATCAGGCCTTCCATGGCTTTGCAGGTGTGGCCGTCCAGGTCAATGCCCAGGGTCTGGCCAATTTGCTCCAGACGCTCTACTTGCTTTTCAGTTTCGCGCAAATGCATTTCGAAACCCTGGCGCAAGCGGGCATCTTTGGCTTTGCTAGCCATTTTGGGCAGGGCTTTCACCAGTTGATTTTCGGCGCTGTACAGGTCTTTGAGCTGCATTTCTAGCAGGTCATCTAAGGTTTCCAGTTTGTCGAACATAGTAGTGGGATAAGAGAACAGAAAACGCAGCCCAAGCAGGCTGACTGCTCTTCATACGGTGCTCCGGTGTTGGCGTTAAGGTTGAGCTCGAAAACAGCCGGCGCAGCCGCCCTATACAACTTACTACATATCAGCTATTTGCCTACCAATAACCAGGTCTTGAAAGATTATGCTGGTTGGCTTTGAGGTTAATACGGAGACTAAAATCAGTATTAACCGGTACCCGGTTTTTATTGGCTTGCCTGGCCCCGACGCTTCTTGGCGCGCGCCACCGGGGCGTCGCCTACGCCTTGTGCTGCCGCTGCTATTGCCGCCACTCGCAGCAGGTAAAAAGCAGGTTCGAAAAATAATTTCTGCTGAAGCTGTAACCTTCGGGAAAAGGCGAAGTTTCCACCGCCGAATTCGCTCCCACCTCTTACCGACCCTCGGCTTGAACTCGCTTACGGACAACTCGCTCATGCTGCAGGTAAAGGCCGGCCAGGTCGATAAGATGGGGCTGCTGTTTGAGCGGTACCACCGGGCGCTGTTCGCGTTTTTCTACCACTCCAATGGCAACAGCACCGCCAGCGAAGACTTGGTGCAGAACGTGTTCTACCGGATGCTGAAGTACCGCCACACCTTTAACGGTGAGGGCGAGTTTCGGACCTGGATGTACCATTTGGCGCGCAACGTGCTAGCCGATGCCGCCAAGAAAAACAAGGCCTCCCTCCACCACCAGGACGTCGCCGACTGGGCCGAAAAAATTGCCGGTGGCCCCACCGCCGACGCCGGTCTGCAACGGACCCAGGAGGTAGCGCTTTTGCACCGGGCCATGGCCAAACTCAGCGCCGACCAACGGGAAGTGCTCGTACTGAGCCGCTTCCAGGAGCTGAAATACGAGCAGATAGCGCAACTGCTCGACACTACGGTAGGAGCCGTGAAGGTGCGCGCGCACCGGGCCCTCTGCCAATTGAAGGATATCTACTTGAAACTGGAAAATGGAAGCAAAGTCCGTGAACTGTGAGGGCGTACAAGAGGAGCTGATGGACTGGCTGGCGGGCACCCTGCCAGCTGACCAGCACCAGGCCGTGCAAGCCCACTTAACCCAGTGCCCTGGCTGCCAGCAGGAGCTGGCAACGGTGCAGGCGCTGTGGAATAACCTTGGCCACTTGCCCGTGCCGGAGCCCAGCGAGCAGCTGCGCCCCAACTTTTACTCCCTGCTCGCTGATTTCCAACGCGCAGAGCAACGGCGGCAGCGCTGGTCGTTGGGCGCGTTACTAGACCGCCTGCGGGCCTGGTGGCAGCCGGCCTACGCCGTGCGGCTGGCTACTAGCCTGGCCCTGCTACTAGTAGGACTGGTGGCCGGCTACGGCCTGAAAGGTACCGCGGAGACGTCCGAGGTAGCCGTTCGGTCTCAACCGGCCGAAACTCCCGCCCTGGCTGCTACTACGAAGCAGCAAACCCAGGTGCTGGCTTTGCTCAATAACCCCTCGGCCGTGCAGCGCCTGCGAGCCGTGAGCTACGCCGAGGAAGTTGCGCCCACCAACGAACGGGTAGTGGCGGCCCTGCTCAGCACCCTCAATCAGGACCCGAACGTGAACGTGCGGCTAGCCTCGCTGGAAGTGCTGGCGGGCCTGAGCCAGGACCCCATAGTGCGACAGGGGCTGGTTCGCTCCCTCACCCTCCAAGACTCGCCCTTGGTGCAGTCGGCGCTGGCCGATGTGATGGTGCAACTGCAGGAGCGCGGCTCGGTGCGCCCCTTGCGCAAGCTGCTTCAGCAGGAAAACCTGAACGAGCAGGTGAAAGACAAAATCGAGCAAAGCATTGAAACCCTGTCTACTGACCGGGCGCCTCATCCCTCTACCTCATCTACCCACCATGAAACTCCTCCCCCTACTCAGCCTAACCTGCCTGCTGCTGTGGTTGCCTAGCTGCTCCCTGCAGGCTCAGAACCGCGAAGCCACCGAGAAAATCACCCGCGAGTTCACCATTGCCGGCGACGCCAGCCGCGCTACCCTGGCCCTCTACAACATCTTCGGCTCCGTGACGGTGCAGGGCTACAGCGGCAAAACGGTAGTCGTTGAAATCACCAAAACCATTAAGGCCCCCAGCGCGGAGCTGCTGGCCCAGGGGCAGAAAGAGGCCCAGCCCGGTTTCGAGCAGCACGCCGACAGTGTGCTACTCTACGTGGCCGGCCCCAAGACTCGCGGCCGAGGCGCCAAAACCAGCCGGACCGCTTCCGCGACAACTGGAAAAACGACGAGCGGCCGCGCTACTCCTACCAGTTCGACTACACCCTGAAAGTACCGGCCGGCATGGAAGTGCGCGTTTCAACGGTGAACGGGGGCAAAGTACAAGTTCAGGACGTAACCGGTCCGCTGCAGGCCCGCAACGTGAACGGGGCCGTCAGCATCAAAAACGCCCAGCAGGCCACGCTGGCCCACACCGTGAACGGCGACGTGGAAGTTAGCTACGCCGCCGCTCCTACCCAGGCCTCCTCCTACCATACTATCAACGGGAACATTCTGGTGAGCTACCCTGCCTCCGTATCCGCGGACCTCTACTTTAAGAGTATGCACGGCGAGATGTACACCGATTTTCCGAAGGCCGAAGTACTGCCCGCCCGCGTGACGCAAAATCAGCAGCGCGACGGCCAGAGCATTAAATATAAAATCAGCAAGGAGACGGCCGTGCGGCTGGGCAAAGGCGGACCTGATTTCCGCTTTGAAACCATCAACGGCAACGTCACCATCAAACAGCAAACCCGATGAACCAGATCCTTTTTCGTACCCTTCTGACCCTACTAGTACTGGCGGGGTCCGGCCGCTCATGGCCCAGCAAGCAGGCAAAGAACAACTTACCGTAGCCCTCAGCTCGCCGGGTAAGCCCGGAGTGCTCCACCTGAAACTTGTCGGTGGCTCGATTCGGGTGGAAGGTACCAGCGGCCGCGACGTGGTGATTGACGTAGCCAACCGCGCCAGCCGCCGCGAGTCCAGCTCCTCCGAGGAGGTTGCCCCCAACGGCATGCGCCGCCTGTCGCGGGTTAACGGACTCGATGTTACGGCCCAGGAAAAAGACAACCACGTGTACCTGAAAACCCAGTCGTGGCAGAACCCAGTGGACTTTGTGATTAAAGTGCCCCGGCAGTTTTCCCTGCAGCTGGCTACCGTCAATGAGGGCAATATCTCGGTGCAGAATGTGGCCGGGGAACTGGAAATTTCTAACGTCAATGGCTCCATTCGTTTGGAGGACGTAGCAGGCTCGGCCGTGCTCAACACCGTAAACGGCGACATTGTATCGACCTTCAAGGACATTACCGGCGGCGTGCCCATGGCTTTTTCCAGCGTCAATGGCAAGATTGACGTGAGTTTGCCCGCCCGGGCCAAGGCTGATCTGAAGCTCAAGTCGGACCGGGGCGAAATTTACAGCGACTTTGACCTAACCGTTGATAACAGCGCGCCCAAAGTGACTCGCACGGCCAAGGACGGCACCTACCGCGTGAGCCAGGAAAGCTGGACGAGCGGCAAGCTCAACGGCGGCGGCGCCGAGTTCATGATGAAAACTCTAAACGGAAATATCTACATCCGCAAGGCGAAGTGAGTGGCCTCGCCGCGGGGCTTCTGGCTGCAACCAGGGCCCCGCACTAGCGCCCGCCGCCGGAGCACCCGGCCTTTCGCCCCTCCTATCCTACCCCGTCCGTTGGGCTTTAGCCAAGCGCGGTTTTAACCGCTGCCAGACCCCGCTATGCCCTGCCTTTTTCAATCCTTACGTCCTCACATTAGCCCTCCAAAATTCCCCACTTCGGCTATGAAAGCACTTGTTACTCTGCGTTTTTTCCTGCTGCTGTTGGGGTGCTGGGCAAGCGCCCACCTTTCGGCTCTGGCCCAGGCAGCGGCCCCGGTGGCGGGCGCGGCTACCACGCCGGCTCCCAAGCGCCAGCTGCAGGCCGTACGCATCACGCAGGCTATCAAGCTTGATGGCGTGCTAGATGAGGCGGTGTGGCAGCAGGCGCCCGTGGCTTCTGATTTTGTGCAGCAGCGCCCCAATCCCGGCGTGCCGGAAAAGCAGAAAACGGAAGTGCGCATCCTCTACGATGACGCCAACCTTTACGTCGGGGCCGTGATGCACGATGTGGCCCAGGACTCCATTCTGCGCGAAATGACCCAGCGAGACCATTTCGGCAACACCGACCTATTCTCGGTATTCCTGGACACTTACCAGGATCAGTTGAACGGTTACAACTTCACTGTTACTACCTCCGGCGTGCAGCTGGATGCGCGCTACTCCCCGGCCGGGGGCGAGGATTTTAACTGGAATGCCGTGTGGGACGCGCGCACCAGCATGCGCGGCACCGACTGGATTGCCGAACTGCGCATTCCCTACTCCGCACTCCGGTTTAGTAATGCGCCCGAGCAGCTTTGGGGCCTCAACTTTGCCCGCCAGCGCAAGCGCGACAACGCCCAGTTTTTCTGGAATGAGGTAAAACCGGCCGTCAATGGTTTTGTAAACCAGTGGGGGGAGTTGCGCGGGGTGCGCGACATCAAGCCCCCGCTGCGCCTCTCGCTCACGCCCTACGTCTCGGCCTACGTCAACCACAATCCGCTGAACGCGGAGGGCACCCGGCGCACTACGACCAACTTCAACGGCGGAGCCGACGTGAAGTGGGGCATCAACGAAAGCTTCACCCTGGACGCTACGCTGGTGCCCGACTTTGGGCAGGTGCAGAGCGACAACCAGGTGCTGAACCTCTCGCCCTTCGAGGTACAGTTCAACGAAAACCGCCAGTTTTTCACCGAAGGCACGGAGCTGTTCAACAAGGGCAACCTGTTTTACTCCCGCCGCGTGGGCGCTACCCCCATCGGGTTTTACGGCGTGCCGCTGGGTAGCAAGGAGAAGCTGGTGCGCAACCCGGCCGAAACGCGCCTGCTCAACGCCACCAAAGTATCGGGCCGCACGAAAAACGGCCTGGGGGTGGGTTTCTTCAATGCCCTAAGCAACGACGTGTACGCCACCGTGCGCAACGACGAAACCAGCCAGGAGCGTCGGGTCCTCACCCAACCGTTCAGCAACTACAACATCATGGTGCTGGACCAGAGCCTGAAGAATAACTCCTACGTCTCGCTCATCAATACCAACGTTACGCGCTGGGGTAGCACCTACGACGCCAATGTAACCGGCGGCTTGTTCCGCTTCGCCAACAAAAAGAACGCCTACGCCGTGGATGGCAGCCTGGTGTACTCGCGGCGGCGCGGCACCGTGTTCGGCTCCGAGCAGCAGATTGACGACCAGGATGGCTACAAGTACCAGATTGGGGTCAGCAAAATCAGCGGCAACTTCACCTGGGGGCTCCACCACGGCATCGAGTCAGCCTCCTACAACCCCAACGACCTGGGCATTCTGTTCGGCAACAACAACATCCGGCAGTCGGTGCACGCAGCCTACCGCAAGTTTAAGCCCTTCTGGAAGGTGAACAACATGGCCTTTTTCGGGCAGGTGAGTCATTCGCTGCTTTACAAGCCTACCCGCTACCAGAACATGAACTTCTACACCGGGTTCAACACCACCTTTACCAAAAGCTTTCTGCAGGTGGGCTACGATTTCGACGCCAGCCCCGTCACCCACGACTTTTACGAGCCCCGCACCTTCCCGCTGGGCGAGTACTTTGTGCGCGTGCCCGGCAACGCCGGCATCGTGCTGTTCGTCAACTCCGACTCCCGCCGCAAATTCGCGTACGGCGTGAATGCCGGTGGCCGCCTCTACGGCCTAGATGAGCGCCTGGCCCGGGCGCGGCGCCTGCGTTACAGTGCCGGTTTCTACCCCCGCTACCGCGTCAATGACCACCTTACTTTCCGTTACAGCCTGGATTGGAGCCTGGCCGATAACCAGATTGGCTACGTGAACGGCGGCCTGAGTGCCCAGGAGGTGCTGGACCAGCCCTTCCTCGGCCAACTTATGCTGGGCCGCCGCGACGTGGCCACCGTTTCCAACGTCGTATCGGTGGCGTACACCTTCACCAACCGCATGTCGTTTACCCTGCGTACGCGCCACTACACCAGCAACGTGCGCTACGTCGATTTCGCCGCCCTCAGCCCCGGAGGCCAGGAAACGCTGGTAGACTACCGCCGCAACCGCGACAATACCTACAACGCCTTCAACGTGGACGCGGTGTACTCCTGGTGGTTTGCGCCCGGCTCCCAGGTCAGCATCGTTTGGAAGAATGCGGGCTCCACTTTTTTGCTGGCTGAGGAGGCTACTCCGCAGTATTTCAACAACTTCAACAACACCATCAATACGCCCCACAACAATTCCCTTTCGGTGAAAGTCCTCTACTACCTCGACTACCTCACGTTCCGGCGCAGTAACTAAGGAGCAGGCCCGGCCGCTGGCGTAGCCCGTTGTCCTACCTCCCACACGAGCTCAAAGGGTGCTCTCGCGGGCATGTCAGGGCCCCGGGAGGTAGGGAAGCGGGCCGGCTGGTCACCTGGTAGAGGGGCCGTTCATCGAAAAACTGCTGCCCACGATGCGCGGCCGCGTACTTTCGCCTCTCTACCGGGCGCGAGTACGCGGCCGCGCTTTTACGGCGTCGGCCGCTTTGCTGCCCGGGCCCACCCTGTTCCCGCCCTGAGTTAGTATGTCCTCTATTCTGCAGTACTACCGCAATCCGCTGGGTAGCATTACCTACGACCCCGCGGGGTTTGTACAGCTCACCTGGTCTGATGCCCCCATTAGCTCCCCCGAGTTGCAGTCCATCTACGCACACACGTTGCAGGCGCTGCGGCATCATGCGGCGCGTAAGCTACTCACCGACCAGCGGCAGCGGCAGCTCCTACCCCTAGCCGAGCAGCAATGGATTGTGGAGCATTGGATTCCGCGGGCCGTGCAGGAATGCGCTTACAACCGCTGCGCCATTGTACAAAGCCAGGACACAGTGCGCCGACAGGCCGCACGGGCCGTGGGGCAGGCCCTGGGCACTAACCCGCCTTTGTTTCAATATTTTACGGAGGAAGACATGGCTCGAACCTGGCTTCAGCAGGACAACTAGCCCCCATGCAACGACTCCGGGGCTACCAGCCCCGGAGTCGTTGGGTTTGTAATACAATGAATTCGGGCAGGGAAAATTCGCCCGTTACGTAGCGCTGTAGTAGCTGCATCGTGGCAGCCGTCACCAGCGTTGTGCCTTCCTGGCTGATGCCAGAAATGTACTCTGCCTGCAGCAACCGTTTCGCCCAGGCATGTTGTTCTGCAACGGGCATGGAGGCAGGAGGCGCCTGAAAATGCATAAGCAAGTTAGGATGGTGCTCTTTTACGTACGCTAGCATTACCCTAACCAGATTGCCCTACCCGAATAAATCAGTTCTGCGCCACCCGGCGCCTGCCGCCCGCATCCCCTCAGCACCCCACAGTTGGCGGGCAAAACGTACCCCGCAGAAGGCCCGCTGTTTTCTGGCTTGTTTAACACTCAAACACGGTTGCCTTGCCCTGCCGCACGTGTTCCGGACCCTGGTAACGGGTAGCGGGCAGGCTGCGCAACAGCAGGTATAAGCCCGTAGCCGAGAGCTCCTGAATCAGGGCGCTGGACATGCCACACCAGTAAATAATGAGGTGGGCCAGCCGGGCCTGCTGCTCGGCCTGAAATATAGCTTGCTGCCCCTCATAAGAAACGCTACGTAGCTGTTGGCAATCAACCCAGAGCGTGTCGCTGCCGCGGGCAATGGCCTTGGTCAGAGCCTCTTGCAGACATTGTGCCTCTTCCGCGGTGCTGCAGGTGCCGCGCACACTTACCCCCTGGTTAGTAGGAGGCCCCCCGAACTGAATAGTTAACGTCTGAGCTGGCACTTACAGTAGATTTGGTATATACTATTCCAAGAAACACTGCAAAGCTAGAAGCCAGGCTCCTCATTTAAGCCCGTCAAAACCCGTATTTACCCTGCGGATTTTACGCAAATTTACCACCTGCCAAGCGGGCCAGATCTGGGCAAACAAGTCGGCGTTATCAGCGGAATACCCTACCCTAGTTGGTATATAGCCACTGCTGGGCGGTGGTCATTTCGTCAAATTCGAAGAGCTGCACCGTGGGCTGCTGGGTGTGGCGCAGCATGGCCTGTATGCACAGCCGCCCGGGCCAGTCCATGGCGTTTAGCACGGCCATGGATGTAATTCCTTCCTCAACTAACCGGGGGTAGAAAGTCTGCCCCAACCACGGCGTGGTAGGCGCCCAGCCATCCAGCAGTTCAGTGGAATCGTTCAGAACTTTCTGGCTGTGGGTGCTGCGCACAGCGGCCAGCAGCAGGTTGCAGTTTTCCTCCACCAAGCGTGGCGTGTGGGTCCCGCGCAGCTCCACGTGGAGCCAGTTCTGCTCCTGCTTGTGAAATATTGTAAAAGACGGCGAATCAAATAAGAGCATAAACCTGGAGGCATCCTGATAGACAGCTTCCGTGCGGAAGCTCGTACTCAACGCACAACCAAGGCTAGATAATTCCCTGATTTCCAGCTTCATTTTGCTCCCTCTTCTATTCGAGCCCCGGCAGCCGCCCACCAGAAAAACACCTACAATGACTTCGTGAAACTGACCTTGATCTTGAGTTGAAAGTCGCTAATGACCTTGAATATTTCCTTAAGCGTGACTTGTTCGACCTGGGTAAGAGAGGTCGGGTCCAGGTAGTTAGTGGGGGTAGTGCGGTCATTGATGATCTGACGGGCCTGTTTCTGCAGGCGCATGCCCATCAGGTAGTAGTAGGCCTGCAGCAGTTCCTGGGTTTCCTTGGCATTAAACACGCCCTGCTCCCGCAGTCCGGCCAGCCGCTCGCCGGTGTTGGTGGGTAGCAGCTGGTGCTGCAGCGCGTACACCCGCACTAGGTCCACAATCGGGGTCATTGCCTTTTTCAGGTCAAACACCTGCTGGCCCTCCTGGGCGAAGGTGCGAATGTTGCGGAAGAACGTCAGCGGGGGCTCGTACTGCAGGGCGTTTTTGGCCATGAAGAACAGGAAGCGCTCCAGGGGCTGGGCCAGTTCCTGGCGCAGAAACTCCTGCAGCTCCCGCATCAGGCTGGCCTCGCCGTAGAGGTAGCGGCAGTCGAAGAAGGTAGCAAACTGCATCACCGTTTCGGGGTTCGATTCGCTCATCCACTGGTGGTAGTTGCGCTTCCAGTGCGAGAGGGAATGGGTCCACTTGGGGTTCTTGGCCATGAAGCCCCCGCTGCAGTAGTGCAGCCCAATGTGATTAAGCTGGTCGGAAACGGCCGTGGCAAAGCGCAGAAAGTACTCCCGCACCAGTTCGCGCTGCTCGTTGGCCTTGTCCTCGTAGATGATGGCGTTGTCCTGGTCCGTGAGCAGGGTTTGCTCCTGGCGGCCTTCGCTACCCAGCACCATGAACACGAACTTGGCTGGGGCCGGACCTAGCTCGGCCAGCACGTTTTCAATCACCTTCAGGGCAATGGTATCGGCCACGGTGGAAATCACCTGGTTCACGATGTCGGCCTTCACGCCCCGGCTCAGGAGCTGGTTGACGATGTCGGGTACCATTTCCCAGCGCCGCTTCAGCTCCCGGGTGCCCTGGGCTAGCTTCACGGCCTGAATGAACATAAACGGCGACTGGGCCAGGTCGCTGAGCAGCTTATTGCGGCTCAGGAAACCCACGTACTCGCCGGCCCGCTCCACCAGCAGGTAGCGGGTTTTGGTTTGAAACATCAGCAGAATGGCCTCATACACGAAGGCATCCTGCGAAATAGACACCAGCGGGGTGGCCGCTACCTCCGCTACGGGCCGGGCCGCATCCAACTGGCGGGCAATTACGGAGTCGCGCAGGGTAATGTCGGTGCAGTAGCCGCTGATGGCCCCCGTGTCGGTATCGGTCACGAACAGGCAGCTGACCTTGGCGGCGGCCATGCGCCGGGCCACTTCGTAAATCGGCTCACTGCCGGGGCAGGTCACCAGCTCGCGCACCTCCACGGTGCTGATGCGGCGGGAGAACAGCTGATCGGCTACCAGAAAGTTCTGCTCCGGCGGGTTAACGGGCTTCACGAAGTGGGCAAACTCCTCGTTAAGCATCCGCTCCCCGTAACGGGCCGTGAAGTAGTGAAAGAACGGTCCGTAGGCCTGGCACAGGGCCCGGAAGTCGCGGCGGGCTAGCTGGAGCACGCGCGTGCCTTTGTGCACGACTACCGTGCGCAAGGAGCGTTTCTTGTTGAGCAGAATGGACATGCCGCCGTAGCAGGTGCCGGGGCCGTACACCTCGGGCAGGCGCTTGTGCTGCTGACTGTCGTAGAAGAACGTTTCGTACTCGCCCTCCACAATAATATCGAGGCTGCGCACCTTGGACGTATCCTGTTGGTAGAGCAGCATTTCGCGCGGGTGGCGCACTTCCTGCAGCAGGTCTACTACCCCCAGCAGCACCTCTTCGGGCAGGAGGTTGAAGGGCGCAACGGTACGAAGAAAAGCAAGGCGATTATCCATAGAGCAGCCAATATACAAGCAGAAGCAACCCCGCCACCAGCAGGCCCAGCCACCACCCCCGGGCTCCAGCCAGCCTAGCGGCCTACCCTCCGGCACGGTCAGGAGCTGCTGGCCCTCCAGGATTTTCTCGGGAAGCAAGCCGCGGCGGCGCAGCTCGAAAAAGCAGCGGGCTGTGGCCACGGCGTCCACGTAGGCGTCGTGGTGGTGCGCCAGGGGTTCAGCGAACAGCAGTTCGTGCAGCTCATGCAGGCGAAGGCGGCGCGCCGGGCCGCCCGGCAGTGGGGGCCAGGTGGCCGCCATGGTGCAGAACTGCGGCAGGCCGGGCAGTGGGTTAGGCAGCCCTACCCGGGCGAAGGCTGCTCCCAACACGTGAAAATCAAGGCGCAGGAAATGCCCAACCACGCGGGGCCGGTACGTGGTCAAATCCTGAAGCAGGCGGCGCAAGACGGGTTCCGGGGGCTGCCCCTGCGCCTGCAAGAACTCCGGGGTCAGGCCGTGAATGGCAATGGCGGCGGCCGGCATACTCCCGGCCGGAATCTGGAGGTAGGCCTGATCGGCCTTCACGAACTCGCCCTGCCCGGTGTAGACCACCCACCCTACCTGCGCCACGCTGGGCCAGGCATTTTCCTGGCTGTGGGGCCGGTCCCAGCGGGTAGGCAGGCCGGTGGTTTCCGTGTCCAGGAAGAGCAGATAGTCCGTCATGAGGGGTAGCAGCGGCCGGCGGGGTTGCTAGGCAACCGTCCCAATAAACTTAGCCGAGGGGTCGCGCAGGGGGCCAGCCGGGGCCGGGGGCAGGCGGTCGGAGGAGCCGCGCACCAGCAGTTCCGGCCGCAGGGCCACTTGGCGGGGGTAAACGGGCGGCCGTCGGCCTCAATCAGCTCCAGCAGCAGCCGCACGGCGGCCTGGCCCATTTCCTCACAGCGCTGGTCGATGGTGGTGATGGGGGCTGGGTGATGACGGTAAAGGTTTCGTTGCTGAAGCCAGAAATAGCCACGTCCTCGGGCACGCGCAGGCCCTGGCGGTGCGCTTCCTGCAGGGCTCCAAGGGCGCAGTAGTCACCGGCGGCAAACACGCCATCCGGGGAGTAGGTAGGGCCAACAGCTGGCGCATGCCCTCGGCGCCCTGGTCTTGGGCCATATCCGAGTACAGAATCAGGCTTTCGTCTTCAGGCAAACCGGCTTCCCGCAGCGCATCGAGGTAGCCCTGACGGCGGTTTTTGTAAATATTCAGGTGTTGGGGACCGGCTAGGTGGGCAATGCGGCGGCAGCCCTGGTTGAGCAGGTGGCGGGTAGAAACGTAGCCACCCTCCTGGTCGTCGAGCACCACGGCATTTACGTTGTCACCCTCCACAATCCGGTCGAAAAACACCAACGGCAGGCCCCGGCCGCGCACTTTCTCGAAATGGCGGAAGTCGAGGGTAGTGCGCGAGAGCGACACCAGAATGCCCGCCACCTGGGCGCTGAGCAGGATGTCGAGGTTGCGCCGCTCCTGGGCCACGTCCTCGTTCGACTGGCAGATAATAACGTTGTAGCCCGCCCGGCTGGCGGCCGTTTCAATGCCATGCACCACCGACGGGAAAAACCGCCCCTCAATGTAGGGCACCACAATGCCAAGCAGCTGGCTTTTGCCCTTGCGCAGGGCCGAGGCCAGGCGGTTGGGCTGGTAGTTGTACTTCTTAGCCAGCTTGAGCACCTTCTGCTTCATGGCCGGCCCAATGCTGTGGTGGTCACTGAGCGCCCGCGAAATGGTGGTCATGGACACGCCTAGCTCCCGGGCCAGATCGGCCATGGAAACGGGACTGGTTGTAGTTGAATCCGGGGCTTGCTTTTTTCGGGGAGCCATACTATAAGGCGCTACACAATGCTTTGTGTAAAGATAGTAGAATTTGTAATCTTATGGGCAGCGTTGTATGAAGAACCCGCTGCTGATTCTGCTAGTGAAGTAGGAGGCAGAGCCTAAATATAACTCTTCTGCGCTTGATTATTCAGCCGCAAGCTGATTTGCGAAATAAACTGCCGGCATGTTGAGTTTTTCTTATTACTTTACACAATCGATTGTGCCATTACCCATTCGGTATTCCTTCTACCGGCCAGGGTGCCACCGAAAGTTTTAACTCCGCCGCTTTGCCCGCGGCCGAGGTCAACCCACCAGCTTACCTGCACTTCGCTCATTTCCCTTTCTCCTATGCCCACATCTTCCCCCACCCGTATTGCGCAGTTGGCTACGGGCCTGGCTTTGTGCAGCGCCCTTGGTTTACCTGCTGCCCTAGCCCAAACCAAACCCACGGCGGCCAACACCCTGACGGTCCAGGTTAATAAGCCCGGCGCACCCATCGCCAAAACCATGTACGGCCTCTTCTTCGAGGACATCAACTTCGCGGCTGATGGCGGCTTGTACCCGGAGCTGGTCAAAAACAAATCGTTTGAGATTCAGGGTCAGCACTTTATTGGCTGGAACGCCATTCGGGGCGGGGCCGGCCTGCAGACGTACACCGTGGTAAGCGAGCGGCCCATCAGCGCCACCAACAACCACTTTGCGCGCCTAACGGCCCGCACGGCCAATCCCGACGCGGGCCTGGTAAACGAAGGCTTCCGGGGCATGGGCGTTAAGCAAGGCGCCGAGTATACGTTTTCGGTGTATCTGCGGCGCGGGCCGGGTAGCGTGAGTGGCCTGCGGGTGGCTCTGGAAGAGCAAGGGCGACCGGGGTCGGGGCCCGAAGCGGCTACCTCGGGCCGCGTGCTGGCTGAAACCCAGGTCACGGACCTCACCGACCAATGGAAGAAGTACACCGTTGTGTTAAAACCCTCCGCCACGGCGGCCCGGGCCCAGCTTAAGCTGACTCTGGAAGGCGCTGGCACCTTGGATATTGATGTGGTGTCGCTGTTTCCAAAAGACACTTATAACCAGCGGGAGAACGGCATGCGCACTGATCTGGTGCAGCTGCTCAAGGATATGAACCCCGGCTTCCTGCGCTTTCCCGGCGGCTGCATCGTGGAAGGCCGGACCCTGTCGGAGCGCTACCAGTGGAAGGAATCCATCGGCGACCTAGCCTCCCGCGTGCCCCTGATTAACCGCTGGAACATGGAGTTCCGCCACCGCTCTACCCCCGATTACTACCAGTCGTTCGGGCTGGGCTTCTTTGAATACTTCCAGCTTTCCGAGGACATCGGGGCCGAGCCCGTGCCCATTCTGAACGTGGGCATGGCCTGCCAGTTTAACTCCTCGGAGCTGGCTCCCATCAGCAGCGCGGCCACGGGCGGCGGCAGCGGCCCCAGTGCCCCAGCCAGCACCGGCCACAACCACGCCGACGATGATCCGACCCTGGAAACGTTTATTCAGGACGCGCTGGATTTGATTGAGTTTGCCAACGGTCCGGCCAGCTCCACCTGGGGCGCTAAGCGCGTGGCTATGGGGCACGCTGCCCCCTTCAACCTCAAATTTATCGGTATTGGCAACGAGCAGTGGGGCCCCCAGTATTTGGAGCGCTACGAGCCGTTCATGAAAGCCGTGAAGGCCAAGTACCCCAGCATCAACATTGTATCCAGCGCCGGCCCGAGCCCCGACGGGGAGCTGTTTACCAAAGCCACGGAGCGCCTGCGCGAGCTGAAGGCCGAGGTCATTGACGAGCATTACTACGCCAAGCCCGAGTGGTTCCGCCAGAACGTGGGCCGCTACGACAACTACCCCACCACCGGCAGCAAGATTTTCGCAGGCGAGTACGCCGCCCAGAGCGTGGCCATCGGGAGCCCCGACAACAAGAACAGCTGGGACTGCGCCATTTCGGAGGCCGCCTTCATGACCGGCCTGGAGCGCAACGCCGACAAGGTGATTATGGCTTCCTACGCCCCGCTGTTCGCCCACGTGGATGCCTGGCAGTGGACGCCGGACCTAATTTGGTTTGACAACCTGAAGGCCTACGGCACACCTAACTACTACGTGCAGAAGATGTACAGCACCAACCCCGGCACCACCATGCTGCCGATGCAGCGCGGGGCGGGTGCTAAAAACGGGGCCGAAAACCTGTTCAGCAGCGCCACCGCCGACGATAAAACCGGGGAAATCATTGTGAAGCTGGTGAACTACTCGCCCGAGGCCCGGCCCGTTACGGTTAGCCTGCAAGGCGTGAAAAAGCTGGGCAAAACCGGCAAAGCCACGGTGCTGGCCAGCAACGACCTCAACGCCGTGAACAGCCTAAACCAGCCCATGAACATTGCCCCAAGGACGAGTCGTTTAAGATTTCCTCCTCGAACGTAACCTACACGCTGGCCCCGAACTCATTCACGGTGCTGCGCATTCCCGGCAAGCGCTAAGCAATGGCCCCCGACCCATGAAAAACGCCCTGCTTCCCGCCGCTTTACCCCTGCTGGCCAGCTTGCTGCTGGCGGCCCCTACCCTGGCGCCCACCGCGGCGCTGGGGCAGGCGGCCCCAGTGCCCGTGGCTGGCAACCCGGTTATCAAAGACAAGTACACCGCCGACCCGGCCGCCCTGGTACACAACGGTACCGTGTACCTTTACACCGGCCACGACGAGGCCCCGCCCCGCCGCGACGGTTACGTGATGCACGAGTGGCTATGCTACTCCTCCCAGGACATGGTGCACTGGAAAGAGCATGCTTCGCCCCTGAACGTCAAGGCCTTTGCCTGGGCCAAGGATGATGCCTGGGCTTCCCAGGTAATTGAACGGGACGGCAAGTTCTACTGGTACGCGGCCGTGGAACACGGCTCTGTGCCGGGCAAGGCCATTGGGGTAGCCGTGGCTGATAGCCCGACGGGCCCGTTCCGGGATGCCCGGGGTTCGGCCCTGATTACCAACAACCTGACCGAAAGCCCCATCATGTGGGACGACATCGACCCCACCGTATTCGTGGACGACAAAGGCCAGGCCTACCTCTACTGGGGCAATACGAACTGCTACTGGGCCAAGCTCAAGTCCAATATGACGGAACTGGATGGGCCCATTAACAAGGTGACGACCCTGCCCAACTTCACGGAGGCACCCTGGGTGCACAAGCGCGGCGGCTGGTACTACCTAAGCTACGCCTACCAGTTTCCTGAGAAGATTGCCTATGCCATGAGCCGCAGCCCGGAAGGCCCCTGGGAATTCAAGGGCCTGCTCAATGAGGTAGCCGGCAACTCCAACACCAACCACCAGGCCATCATCGACTTCAAGGGCCAGTCTTACTTCATCTACCACAACGGCAGCATTCCAACTGACGGGGGCTCATTCCGCCGCTCTGTTTGCATTGACTACCTCTACTATAATAAGGATGGGACGATGAAGCGGGTGGTTATGACGACGGAAGGCGTGAAGCCCGCGAAGTAATTCGTTGGCCGGCACAGTCAATGCCTCTTCCACTCAACACAATCGTTTATGTATTCAGCCCTACGAAAGTGCCTGCTACCCCTAGCTTTGCTGCTGACTTTGGTGGAGGCCCGGGCCCAAACCGCTCCGACGCTTATTCCGGCCCACGACCCAGTAATGGCCCAGCAGAATGGCACGTACTACATGTTCTGCACGGGGCCCGGCATTGCGGTCTGGTCGTCGAAGGACCGTAAGACCTGGACTCGGGAAAAGCCTGTTTTTGCTGAAGCCCCCGCCTGGGCCATCCAGGCCGTGCCAGGGTTTAAGAACAACCACATTTGGGCACCCGATATTTCGTTTCACAACGGCGTGTATTCGCTATTCTACTCGATTTCGGCCTTTGGCAAGAACACGTCCTGCATTGGGCTGGCTACCAACAAAACCCTAGACCCTACCTCCAAAGACTACAAGTGGGTAGACCAGGGCCGGGTAGTGCAGTCGGTGCCAGGGCGCGACATGTGGAACGCCATCGACCCTAACCTGATCCGCGACGAGGCGGGCGCGCCCTGGCTGTCGTTTGGCTCTTTTTGGGAAGGCATCAAACTGGTTAAGCTCCGCCCCGACCTCACGGCCCCAGCCCAGCCTGAGCAGTGGCGCACTATTGCCAAGCGCCCCCGCACCCCTCAACTCAACGATTCCCTGCCCGGCGACGGGGCCATTGAAGCGCCTTTCATCTTCCGTCGGAACGGCTACTACTACCTCTTTACGTCCTTCGATTACTGCTGCCGAGGCCCGCAAAGCACGTATAAGATTATGGTGGGCCGCGCCAAAGCTGTTACTGGTCCTTACCTGGACAAGGCCGGCACTCCCCTGGAGCAGGGCGGCGGCACCCAGGTGCTGGCCGGCGACAAGAACTGGTTTGGCCTGGGCCATAACTCGGTGTATACCTTCGACAAGACCGATTATCTGGTTTTCCACGGCTACGACGCGGCTGACAAGGGCCGCTCCAAGCTTCGGCTGGAAAAGCTTAGCTGGGATGCAGCGGGCTGGCCGGTAGTGCAGCCTTAGGGCAATGCTGTTGTTTCAGTGCACAATCGTTTGTGCATATTGCCAACAAACCCTACTTTTCAACTTACTTCCCAGGCTGCCAGCTACCGGCACCGATTACGGTATCGATTCCGGTCCTTTTTCTCTTGTTCCGCTTCATTTGAGCCTAGCCCAAGGCCCCGCGAAGCCGTAGCTTGGCATTTGTCCTACCCTTTTCTGACTTCCCGTGACTAACTCTGCTACTTCCCCCGCTAAACTAAGTGTGAACACCATCCGGCTGCTGTCGGTCGACATGGTACAGGCGGCCAACTCTGGGCACCCGGGCCTGCCGCTTGGGGCTGCGCCCATGGCCTACGTGCTGTTTTCCCGCTTTCTGCGCTTCAACCCCCAGGACCCTAAGTGGCCCAACCGCGACCGGTTTGTGCTGTCGGCCGGCCACGGCTCGGCCCTGCTGTACAGCCTGCTGCACCTCTACGGCTACGATTTGTCCTTGGACGACTTGAAGGCTTTTCGGCAGTTGCACTCTAAAACGCCGGGCCACCCGGAGTCCAACATCACGCCGGGCGTGGAAGTCACTACTGGCCCCCTGGGTCAGGGCTTCGCCAACGGGGTGGGCATGGCTATGGCCGAGGCGCACCTGGCGGCCGTGTACAACCAGCCCGGCTACCCCCTGATGGACCACTATACCTACGCCATCGTTTCGGATGGGGACCTGATGGAGGGTATTGCGGCCGAAGCAGCCTCCCTAGCCGGCCACCTGAAGCTGGGTAAGCTCATCTACCTCTACGACGACAACGACATCTGCCTGGACGGGCCCACCAACCTTTCCTACACCGAGGATGCCCTGGCCCGCTTCGCGGCCTACGGCTGGCATACCCAGCGCGTGACCGACGGCAACGACCTGGATGCCATTGAGGCGGCCATTCGGGCGGCCCAGCAGGATACGGAGCGGCCCTCTATCATCTCGGTGAAAACCATCATTGGCTACGGCAGCCCGCAAGAAGGCACCAGCAAAGTGCACGGCTCGCCGCTGGGCCCCGACAATTTGAAAAAAGCCAAGCAGTTTTTCGGCTTCGACCCCGAAGCCACCTTTATCGTGCCCGAGGAAGTACGCACGCACCTGGCCGAGGCTGGGCAGCGTGGCGCACAACTTCAGGCAGAATGGCAGCAGAAAACAGAGGCGTTCCGGCAGGAGTACCCAACAGCGTGGGAACTGTTCCGAACTTCGTTTGCGGGTGAGCTGCCCGCAGGCTGGGATGCCTCGCTGCCCGTTTTTACCGCCGCCGATGGCGCCCTGGCTACCCGACAGGCCTCGGGCAAAGCCCTGAACGCGCTAAAGCAGTCGGTACCTTTCCTGTTCGGGGGCTCCGCCGACCTGGCCAGTTCCAACGAAATGCCCACCAGCGGGGCCGTGAGCTTTCAGCCCGGCTCCTATGAGCACAACAACATTTGGTTTGGGGTGCGGGAGCACGCCATGGGCGGGGCCATGAACGGCATGGCCCACCACGGCGGTGTGCGCACTTACGGTGGCACCTTCCTGACCTTCTCCGACTACATGCGCGGCGCCATCCGCCTCACGGCCCTGGCCGAGTCGGCCGCGACGTTCGTCTTCACCCACGACAGCATCGGGCTGGGCGAGGACGGGCCCACCCACCAGCCCGTGGAGCAGGTGGCGGCCCTGCGCACCATCCCGAACATTGTGGTGCTGCGCCCCGCCGACGCCAACGAAACCGTGGAATCCTGGCGCTTGGCCCTGACTACCCCCAAGTCGCCGGTGGTACTTATTCTCTCGCGCCAGAAGCTGCCGGTGCTCGACCAAAGCCAGTTCGGCTCGGCCCGGGAGGGCGTGGCCCGCGGCGCCTACATCCTGCGCGAAGCCGAAGGCGGCCAGCCCCAGCTGCTGCTGCTGGCTACGGGCTCGGAAGTAGCGTTGGCCTTGCAAGCCCAGGAAGCGCTACAGGAACAAGGCGTGGCCACCCGCGTAGTAAGCATGCCGTCGTGGGAGCTATTTGAGAAGCAGGACAAGGCCTATCAGCAGCAGGTGCTGCCCCCCACGGTTCGCAAGCGCGTGGCTATTGAGGCCGGCTCGCCCATGGGCTGGCACAAGTACGTAACCGATGAGGGTACCGTCATTGCCATGAACCGCTTCGGCAAATCGGGGCCCGGCGAGGCGGTTTTGGAGCTGTTCGGCTTCTCGGTGGAGAATGTAGTCAAGCAGGCCCACCACGTACTGCAGGGGCAGCCCGCCGAAATTGAAAAGAAGGAAGTGCTGTCGTAATACTTGTTGGCTTTAACAGAACGTCATGCTGAACGGCGTGAAGCATCTCGTGTGCTGAGGTTGTGAAGTAACGGTCATGCAGAGGCGTAGCCGAAGCATCTTGCGGGCCGATGTAGGGCAGTCATCCAGAGTCAGCCCGCGAGGTGCTTCGACAAGCTCAGCAGGACGTTCCTTTTTACCTCTTTACCACGGAGGATAGGGCCCACCTTCCACCTACTTTCTCACATTTCTACTACTTCAACACCACCCACACATATGAACCCACTTGTTGCCATTCACGACTTCGGCCAGAGCATTTGGCTGGACTATATCCGTCGTAACATTCTGCATAACGGGGAGTTACAGCGCCTGATTACCGAAGATGGACTGCGGGGCGTAACCTCTAACCCCGCCATTTTTGAGAAAGCCATTGCCGGCTCCGACGACTACGCTGACGATATCCGCCGGCTGGCCCAGCAGGGCCTCTCGGCCGACCAGATTTACGCCGAACTGGCCGTGGCCGACGTGCAGCAGGCCTGCGACCTGCTGCGCCCCCTCTACGACCACCCCGAAAACGGCGGCGA
This sequence comes from Hymenobacter sp. 5516J-16, assembly GCF_022919335.1. Taxonomy (NCBI): domain Bacteria; kingdom Pseudomonadati; phylum Bacteroidota; class Cytophagia; order Cytophagales; family Hymenobacteraceae; genus Hymenobacter; species Hymenobacter sp. 5516J-16. Next base: position 707,049 of record NZ_CP095058.1, read on the forward strand.
CGGGTACGTGAGCCTGGAAGTATCGCCGGAGCTGGTGAACGACACCGAGGGCACGGTAGCGGAAGGGCTGCACTTCTGGCAAACGGTAAACCGCCCCAACGTAATGATTAAGGTGCCTGCTACCCCGGCGGGCCTACCAGCTATTCGGCAGCTGATTGCCGCGGGCGTGAACGTCAACGTGACCCTGATTTTCAGCGTGGAGCGCTACCGTTTGGTGGCCGAAGCCTTCCTGGCGGGCCTCGAAGACCGAGCAGCGGCCGGCAAGCCCATTCGCCGGATTGATTCGGTGGCTAGCTTTTTCCTGAGCCGGATTGACGTGCTGATTGACCCCCAGCTGGAGAAGCTGGCCGCGGAAGGTGGCGAGAAAGGGGCCTTGGCGCAGAGCCTGGTGGGGCAAGTAGCTATTGCCAGCGCCAAGCGCGCCTACGAGGTATTCCAGGAAATTTTTGCTGGTCCGCGCTGGGAGACGTTGCGGGCCCAAGGTGCCCAGCCCCAGCGCCTGCTCTGGGCCAGCACCGGCAACAAGAACCCCAATTACGATGACCTGAAGTACGTGGAAGCCCTCATCGGCCCCAACACGGTCAACACTATTCCAGTGGAAACCCTGGACTTCTACCGTGCCAAAGGTCAGCCGGCCAACCGCCTAGCCGATAAGCAGGAAGTAGCCGTGCTCGACCGGCTGCCGGAATTGGGCCTCGACCTGGAAGCCCTGAGTAACCAGTTGGAGCAGGAAGGTGCCCAGAAGTTCACGGAGCCCTTCGGCAAGCTGATGCGCGTGCTGGAGCAGAAGCGCCAAGAAGCCTTGGCCAGCACCCCGGCCTAACGGGCCCTGTGCTTGCCTGGCCGGAGTAGCGCACGGCCGTTGTTGTCTTGGTGAAGCAAGTGCCCTGCCCCTGTTTCGGGGCTGATGGGTACTGCTAGTAGTACTGTGAAGCGGGGAAAGCCTTGGGCTCTCCCCGCTTTTTCTTACCATATTTTTCTATGGCGGAGCGTACTCCCGTCCAGCACCGGGTAGCGGTTAGCGCCCTATTTTTTGTGGCCGGTCTGTGTTTTGCCTCCTGGGCCTCCCGTATTCCCGACATCGGGCTGCGGCTGAAGCTCAGTGAGGGCGAGCTGGGCCAGTTGCTGCTAGCCCTGCCCGTGGGTTCCATGTTGGCGCTGCCGGTAGCGGGCTGGTTGGTGCACACGTACGGCAGCCGACTGGTAGTGCTGGCGGCTACTTGCCTGTACGCGGGCTTTCTGCCCCTGCTGGGCTGGGCGGGTAGTTTCTGGAGTTTGGCAAGCAGCCTGGTACTGTTTGGTTTTGCGGGCAACCTGCTTAATATTTCCGTGAATACTCAGGCCATAGGCGTGCAGGCGGCCTACGGCAAACCCATCATGGCCTCCTTTCACGGATTATGGAGTTTGGCTGGCTTTCTGGGCGGGGCCGTGGGCACCCTCCTGCTCCAGTGGCGCTACACCCCGCTCGAACACTTCCTGCTCATAACGGGTAGCGGGCTACTGCTCACCCTGCTGGCCCACCAGCGCACCCTACCTCTGGATACGGGCCCTGATGCCGGCGGCTCCAGCCTGCGCCGACCAGAGCCCTACCTGCTGCGCATCGGCCTGATTGCCTTTTGCGGGATGCTGTGCGAGGGCTGCATGTTTGACTGGAGCGGGGTGTACTTTCAGAAGGTAGTGCAGCCTGATGCTTCATTGGTTACGGCCGGGTACGTGGCGTGCATGAGCACCATGGCCCTGGGTCGCTTTATCTCCGACTATTTCACCCACCGTTTCGGTACCAAACGCATGCTGCAACTCAGCAGCGCCCTGATTACGTTCGGGTTGCTGTTAGCAGTAGCTTGGCCTGCGGTAGTGCCCGCTGGGGTAGGGTTTTTACTGGTAGGTTTTGGCATTGCCTCCGTTACGCCGCTGGCCTACAGCGCGGCCGGCCAATCCACTACGGTGTCGCCGGGTGTGGCGCTAGCTACGGTTTCTTCCATTGGCTACTTGGGATTTCTGCTGGGTCCGCCGTTGATTGGGCTAGTGGCGGAAGTCCTGAGCCTGCGCGTGTCCTTTGCCCTGGTTGCTGGGCTGGGAGCCGCTATTGGACTGTTGGCCGCTCGCCTGAAACTGCAGCCCACCTCCCTAAAGGTTGCGGTTCTGCCCTGAAGGCTGCTCCCAGCTGCGTTGTGTAGAGCTTGCTTCTCAAGCAGCAAGTATCTAACAACCCAATATGCCAGGAAAGCACTTACCATCATGGTGTAGGAACAGCAGCAAACTACTATCCAGTTATTTAGTAATACTACTCAGGTATTTGCCTGCGGTAACTCCTGCCGAGTAGCGCCGGTCTGCGTGCAATGCCGTTTCATGCGCTACAGTATATGTATTGAGGCGTTGCTTTTTAGCAGTGAATAGGCTTTCCATAAAAAGACCTGTAATAATTTGTTGGTAATTTGTTACGATTTCGCTAATCTTACTCACCCAAGTTATTGCTGCTGCTCAAGGGTAGGTTTTCACCCTACTACCCTTCTCAGCCCCTCCCAGGTCCGTATTTTCCATCGAGCCTTTTTTTGTACCCCTGTACACAATCGTTTGTGAAGAATAACAAACACAAACGATTGTGTTAGTCTTTCCATAATTCCCACACCCTCTTACATGAAAAAGCCTATACCCAAGATGCGCCGGGCTACCATTCCAGCCCTGCTCTGCTGCCTACCCCTGCAGCCTGCGCTTGCCCACACCGTTGGTATTGCCAATGAATTTACCCATCATCAAGTTGCCGCTTCTCGCGCTGACATTACCGTGTCTGGCCGCGTGGTAGATGAAAAAGGCAGTGGACTACCGGGCGTGAACGTCATCGTCAAGGGCTCCACTATAGGTACCCAAACCGATGCCGACGGCCGCTTCACGCTAACCGCCCCGACAATGGCACGCTGCAGTTTTCCTTTGTCGGCTACACCGCTCAGGAAGTACCCATCAGCGGCCGTACCTCGGTAAACGTGGCCCTTGCTCCCGACAGCCGCAGCCTCTCGGAGGTAGTAGTGGTAGGTTACCTAGCCCAAGACCGGCAAAACCTGACCAGTGCTACTAGCAGCCTCGATGTAAAGGAAGCCAATAAAACACCCGTACCAACGGTAGCCCAGCAGTTGCAGGGCCGTACCCCTGGAGTGAACGTGCAAGGCACTGGTGGCCCCGGCGACGCGCCAGTAGTAACGATTCGCGGCATTGGTTCGCTTGGCCTAGCCAATACGGGTCCGCTCTACGTCATTGATGGTGTCTGGACTACGGATCCGCGTAGCTTGAACCCCAATGATATTGAAACCTTAACTGTACTGAAGGATGCCTCTTCAACGGCCGTTTATGGCTCTAGCGGCGCTAATGGAGTAATTCAGATTACAACTAAAAAGGGCCGGGCAGGTACACCAACCATCAGCTTTAATGGGTACGTTGGTGTAGATCAGGCGCGCAAAAAGTATAATCTCACCAACGCCAGTGAGTGGGCGCAACGCGCGCGGGTTGCTTATAGCAATGCGGGCCTCGACATTCTCAACGCAGGCCAGAACAGCTTATCGGGCGCCGTACCAGTATCGGAGGGTGGCACTTTCGACCCCAGTGTCGATACCGATTGGCAGGATGCCTTCCTTCAGGTTGGCCGCCGTGAAAACTACAATCTGACTATTGGCGGCGGTAGCGTCGGCGACAAAAGTTCTAGCAACTTTTTGGTTTCAGGGGATTACTTCCACCAGGAAGGCATTGTAAAAGGCCCTGACTTTAAGCGCTACAGTCTGCGTTTGAATTCAGGCATAAGCCGCGGCCGGTTCCGGTTTCAGGAAAATCTGCAGTTTTTGCATACCGATGCCACGCTCCTGAACGGTGTGCCGTTCATTGACGTGCTATTGATGATTCCGAGCATTCCGGTGTACGACCCTACCAACCTTAAGGGTGGCTTTGGGGTAGGCTCTACCCGCCTCAATACCTTTGCCACCAACCCGGTGGGTGCCCAGGAACTGTTGCGTCGTACTCAATCCGAAAACAGACTGGTTGGTAACGCCAGCGCCGATGTATCGATTTTCGATTTCTTGACTTACCGTTTGAACGTAGGCCTGAACCTGCACACCTATGCCAACGTGGATGCCCAGAAAACCGGCATCATCCGGCAGAACACAGAAATTACCTCGGCTTCGCTGAATGAGTTTTTAGGTTATGACACGTACCTAATGGCCGAGAATACGCTGAATTTCACCAAGACATTAGGCGAAAACCACATCAACGCGCTGGTGGGTTATGGTGTGCAGAGCTACCGCCAGCATAACGTGCAGGCAGGAGCCCAAAACTTCACCTCGTCTCCCCGGTACTACTTTGAGTTGAGTGCCGGTACCCAAAAGGGCGCAATCCTTGGCGGATCAACGGAATACGGCATCCGCTCGTTTTTCACGCAGGCTACGTACGACTATAAAAACCGCTACCTGCTCTCGCTGAGCGGACGCCGCGACGCGTCGTCGCGCTTTGCCAAGCAAAACCAGCAGGCCGATTTTGGGGCCGTCTCGCTGGGCTGGCGCATTAGCGAGGAAGATTTCTTTAAGTCGGCATTACCCCAAATCAATAACCTGAAGCTGCGGGCCAGCTACGGCGTTATCGGTAATGAATCTCTGTATGACAACTATCTGCCCTACGCATTTGTGGGTCAGAATATTAACTATGTCATTGGCACAAACCAGCAGATTATAAACGGAGCTTCGCAGATTCGGTTGAACAGCCCTGATGTGCAGTGGGAGGAGCGCGCTACCAAAAACATCGGCTTCGACTTGGTTACACTAGATAACCGGCTCAACTTCTCCGTTGACTACTACGTTGCCGAAACTCGCAAAGCGCTTGTCGAAGTGCAAGTGCCCACGTACCTGGGTAACTTCGGCGGTAATCCGCTGCAAAATGCAGGCAGCCTCGAGAACCGCGGTTTGGAATTGGCCCTTGGCTACCACGAAAACAAAGAATCCTTCACCTATGGCGCCGACTTTACCTTAACTACGGTGAAGAATAAGGTTACCAAGGTGGCGGTTGAAGGCCAGACGATTGGGGGCGGTGAGGGCCCTACTCGCACGCAACTTGGGCGTGGGGTAGGTGAATTCTTTCTAATTCCATTCGATGGTATTTTCCAAACGCAGGAAGAGGTAAACAACCATAAATCGTCGAACGGCACCGTTATTCAAGCGTATGCCTCGCCCGGCGACGTGCGCTATAAGGACACTAATGATGACGGTAAAATTGACCTTGCAGACCGCGTATTTGTAGGTAGTGCCATTCCTAAGATTCAATTGGGGCTAAATCTGAATGCAGGTTACAAGAACTTTGACCTGTCGCTGTTCCTGCAGTCCTCGCTTGGCAACAAAGTATATAATGTAGCCAAGCGGGCTTTGGAAAGCTACAATGGGCCTAACAACTACGATGCTGACGTAACTCCTTGGTCGCCCGATAACCCTTCGACAACGACGCCCCGACTCCTACAAGGTGGCGGAGCAGGTAACTTAGGCATTGCCGCCGGTCAAAACTCCCTAGCTAACACAACGCGGTGGCTTGAAAGCGGTAATTACTTGCGTCTCAAGAACATTCAGCTTGGCTACACCATTCCGAAAAGCCTAACCAGTATGGTACCCAGCCTAGGCTCTGTGCGCTTTTACGTGACAGGCACCAACATACTGACCTTCACCAAGTACACCGGCTTCGACCCTGAAACGCCTGGTACCGGCTTCTTTAGCCGTGGCATTGATGACGGCTCGTACCCCAACGTGCGCACGGTCATTGGTGGCGTGCAACTCAATTTCTAGTAGTGTGTGGCGAGGCTCAGGGAACTGAGCTGCGCTGGCCTAACCGATTTTACCTCCCAAGAATATGAAAACCAATAAGCTGGTTGCGCTGCTGTGCGCTGGCGGTCTTTTTCTCACTACCACGGGCTGCGAGAAGGATTTGCTGGATAAAACTAACCCGAACGCTCCAACTACGGCTGAGTTCTGGAAAACCTCCGATGACGCCGTAAAGGGCGTGTACGCCTGTTATTCGGGCTTACAACAGTTTGCTGTTTACTACCGGAGCTGGCACTTTATGGCCCACCGCTCCGATGAATCTTACAGCCAAAGCCCATTCGTGGAGCTAGCCAATTTCACGCGTTTCCTTACTCCTGATAATAACTTTTTCATTTCGTCCTTCGCCTGGAACGACTACTATCGCACCATTTTCCGCACCAATCAGGTGCTGACCAATGTGCCAGGCATTACTATGGATGAGACGTTGAAAAAACGTTTGCTGGCAGAAACGCAGTTTATTCGGGCGCTATCCTACTTCGACCTGGCTTACTTCTTCGGCAATATCCCCTTGATAACGGTCGAGTCTACGATTACTACTCGTGTTAAACAAGGAACACAAGCCGAAGCGGAAGCTCTGATTATTGCCGATCTATTAGCCGCCATTCCAAATTTACCTCTCGAATACAGCGCAGCTGAAAAAGGCCGCGTTACGAAGGGAGCAGCGCAGGCGTTGCTGGCTCGCGTGTACATGCACCAGCGCAAGTACTCAGAAGCGTCCGCCTTATTTACGGAAATCATTAATTCCGGCAAATACTCACTGGTACCGAACTATCTCGACAACTTCACGGACGCCAATGAAAACAACTCTGAATCGTTGTTTGAGGTGCAGTTCACAAGTGCCGTGTTAGAACTGGGCCAGGGGCAGGACAACGCCGCCGCCTCGGAAAGCCACGACCGGCCTAACTTCTTCGGCCCTCCCGGCCCTACGTTTGCCGACGTGCAGCCCCGGCGCTGGCTCCTAGATGAGTACCGAGATTCGACGGTAAACTTTGCGCCCGGTAGCACCACCCGGCATCTGATTGACCCGCGCCGCGACGTAAGCATCATTAGCAACAGAAATCCGGAGCGCTTCTATGGTAAAACCTTTGCAGAATGGGGCTGGAATCCTTCTCAACAATACTGGCGCAAGTACCTTAACGACCGAACCCGCACGAACGAAAATTTCACCTCTGGCATCAACCATCGTGTAATTCGCTATGCCGATGTGCTGCTGATGCAAGCCGAAGCACTGACGGAGCTTGGCCGCACTGCCGATGCGGTGCAGCTAGTAAATATGGTGCGGCAGCGGCCTTCGGTGAATTTGGCCCCGCTTACCGGTACCTACACGGCAGCTACGTTGCGCCCACTCATCCGTAGTGAGCGGGCCAAAGAACTAGCTGGCGAAGGTACCCGCTGGTACGATATTTTACGCTGGGGCCTGATGGATACGCAGGCCGGCATTGACGAGTTAAAAAGCCGTGATGCCGATTTTAACAATTTCCGCCTCGGCATCTCCAAACTGCTACCCATTCCGCAGCGCGATATTGACATTGACCCAGGTGTAAAGCAAAACCCTGGCTACTAGCATAGGTCTGTAACCTGCGCACGCATCGCCTGCCAACAGCCGCTCCGGTCCAGTACCGGAGCGGCTTTTTGGGTGCCAGGCCTCTTGCTTGGCTCCATCATCTGCTTCCCTGACTTGTGCAATATTCTTCGTCCAGCCTCTTGTATGGTGGCCTACTTAGCCTGCTGCTGGCCGTGGGTGGCTGCGGCAAAGATCAAGCAGCCCGGCCAGTAACTCCTTCACCACCCGCGCCAGCTCCATCCAGCACCACATTTACCAATCCACTGCTGCCTACCGGGGCCGATCCGTTTGTGGCGCAGAAAGATGGCTATTATTACTACTTACATACTACTTATAACGACCTGCGCATCTGGAAAACGGCCAAGATGTCTGATCTGCCTCTGGCCACTGCAACTATTGTGTGGCGGCCACCTGCTACGGGCGCGGCGGCGGGCAACCTTTGGGCGCCTGAGCTCTACTTCTTTGATGGCAAATGGTACCTCTACTACTCAGCCGGCCCGGCTGGCCCCGACTTAGGCCAGCAGCGCACCTGGGTGCTCGAAAATGCAAGTGCTGATCCGACTACCGGCACATGGGTTGACAAGGGTCGCATCTTTAACCCTACAGAAGACTTCTGGGCTATCGACGGCACCGTGCTGGAGCAGAACGGTAACCGCTATTTTATCTGGTCGGGCCATAATGGGCGCGACGGTATCCAGCGCCTTTATATCTCAAAAATGAGCAACCCCTGGACCCTAACCGGACCACGCGTAGAGCTTAGCCATCCGGAATACCCTTGGGAAAATGTGGGCCCACCCTACGTGAATGAAGGGCCAGAAATTCTGCAACGCAACGGCCAGACTTTCCTTGTTTACTCCGCCAGCTTCTGCGGCACCGACGACTATACCCTGGGCATGCTTCGCACCACTACTACAGCCGACCCTATGTTGCCAACGTCGTGGCGTAAGTCGGCGCAGCCGGTGTTTACGAAAAACCCGAGCGGTAACGTGTATGCTCCGGGCCATAATGGCTTCTTCGTATCCAAGGATGGAAGCGAAAATTGGCTGGTTTACCACGCAAATAACAATCCGGGGAAGGCTGCTTCGACAAGCGCAGCCCTCGCATGCAAAAGTTCAGCTGGAACAGTGATGGAACGCCAAATTTTGGCTCTCCAGTGGCCCCCAACATGCCCATTCGTAAGCCAGCGGGCGAGTAGACCTACAAGGGGCTCACCCGTCTTTTATCACCCTTATCTCCACCCATGATGTCTATTTCTCTACCCTCTCCTTCCCGGATAATACGCCTGCTATTGGTCGTAATGCTGCTGCTTGGCGGTCACGTCTTTCGGGCGACGGCATTGCAGGGGCAGCCTGGCCTACACGATCCTTCCACTATTATTAAGCACGGCAACACGTACTGGACGTTCGCAACTGGTGACGGCATATACAGCCTGTATTCTACTGACTTGGTGCACTGGAGGCCGGGGCCGCGTCCGGTGTTTCCAAACAATGGCTACCCAAGTTGGATCAACAGTAAGGTGCCTGGTTTTGCAGGCTTATTTTGGGCTCCTGAGTGCTTCTTTATGAATGGGAAGTACTACCTGTATTACTCGTGTTCCACGTTTGGATCGGGCTTCTCAGCAATAGGCCTGGTTACAAACCCCACGCTGGACCCCAACAGCCCTGATTATCGTTGGACTGATCAGGGCGAAGTGATTTCCAGCACGGCTATTAACTCATCGCAACCTAACGCCATTGATCCCGCCATTTTTCGCGACGCCAACAACCGCGTGTGGCTAACCTATGGGTCTTACTTCGGTGGTATTCGGGTAGTAGAGCTTAACCCTACTAGCGGCAAATTACTCAACACCAATCAGTTCGCTGTAGGAAATAATGGTGCGGAAGCTGCCTACATTAAGGAGCACGATGGGTACTACTATCTGTTTCTTAATCGTGGTACGTGCTGTCAGGGCGCGCTCAGTACGTACCATATCCTAGTAGGACGCTCCCTTTCCCCCACCGGGCCTTTTCTCGACCAGCAGGGTGTTGACCTTAACAATGGCGGCGGTACGACTCTGTTAAGCGGGTCAGGCCGTTACCGAGGGCCAGGGCACGCCGGAATTCTGGAAGAAGGAGGTGTCAACTATTTTTCCTACCACTACTACGACTCGTATGATGGTGGTGTTCCTAAACTAGGCCTGGCTCAGCTCATCTGGACAACTGCTGGTTGGCCTAGCATCAGTCGCGACTGGGTGACAGCGGGCCGCTATGTCATCAGTACAGCGCAGACTAGTGGCCTTGTGTGGGAAGCGGGTTGCGCCAGTGGTAGCACTCCTATCACCCAAAATACCTTCAGTAATCAACCTTGTCAGCAATGGAATTTCGCCGCCCTTGGTAATGGTGACTACCGTGTTACCAATCAGCAAGGGGGGTTAACGGCTAGCGTGGCCGGATGCTCTGATGCCGCTGGTGCTAAACTCCAACTCGGGGCTTACACTGACGACGACTGCCAGCGCTTTCACATTGACCGGGCGGCGAATGGAACACTCGTATTCGCTTCATTAAATGGCAACCGGGTAGTGGAAGTACCGAATGCCTCTACTGCCGCCGGGCAGCAACTAGGGCTGTGGGACTACAACGGGTGCAGTTGTCAGCGTTGGTCGCTTACGCCTACTAACACACCACTGGCGGTGAAGGGAGCGCAGCTACAGGACATCAGTATATATCCGGTTCCGGCCGGGCAGCAAGGGTTTACCGTTGAGTTGGGCACTCAACCAATCAGGGAGATTACGCAGGTGGAAGTCCGCAATTTGCTGGGGGCGGTGGTGTACCAACACGTTTTTGGCAAGCAGCAGACCACTTTGTCGGTAGCGGCTGGTTTGCAGCCAGGGGTCTACGTAGTGTGCGTACGCCGACCTAGTGGCTCTTTAACACAAAAGATAACCGTTCTATAAACTCGACTTAGCCGGTGGAGAGGCCGTATTCTCGACCTTTCTACCGGCTTTTTTTCTTTGACAAACACAAACGATTGTGTAGAATCAAAAGGATTTTCTACTTTACACGCACATTAGCCATTTCATCACCATCAGGAAGGATGTAACTCGGACAGAGCTTTTGCATAACTAAGTATATATCAATTATTTGTGCCATCTACTTTCTTACACAATCCATTGTTATACTATCTATATAATCTGCTTATCAAGTTTCCTTCCTTGCGTTTTTACCTCCCTCACAAAAATTCCCACTTCCTCCGCTCATGACAAAACGTAACCGTGTCGGTGCATGGACCAGCCGTGTGGCTGGGCTCCTGCTGGTAGCCAGCTGCAACCAGTCAGCTCCCAATGAACACTCGGCCGCCGGTGCTTCCCAAACCATGACTGATTCCACTCAAACTGCTACGACCACAGCGGCGTCGGCCCCTACCTCGGCCTCGTTCGGCAAGACTTCGGATGGTACTGAAGTGCAGCTCTATACGCTCACCAATGCCCACGGCCTGCAGGTAAGCATCACGAATTACGGCGGCACCGTCACGAGCCTGCTGGTGCCCGACAAAGCGGGTAAGCTCGGCGACGTAGTACTCGGCTTTGACAACGTGAGCGGCTACCAGAGCCCGGAATTTCTAAAGTCGGGGCCCTACTTTGGAGCCCTGATTGGGCGCTACGGCAACCGCATTGCCAAGGGCAAGTTCACCCTCGATGGCAAAGAGTACACGCTGGCCAAGAACAACGGCGCAAACACCCTGCACGGGGCAAAAAGGGCTTCGACAAGGTAGTGTGGCAGGCTCAGCCCGGTACGTCCGCCGACGGACAGACGCTGACGCTCACCTACCTGAGCAAAGACGGCGAAGAGGGCTACCCCGGCAACCTCACCGTGAAGGTGGTGTATACGCTCACCAACGACGATGCCCTGAAGATCGACTACTCAGCCACCACTGATAAGGCTACCCCGTCAACCTTACCAACCACGCCTACTTCAATCTGGGCCTGGGTCAGAGTAAGGATATTCTGGGCCATGTGGTAACTATTGACGCCGACCGCTACAACGTGGTCGACGCGGGACTCATCCCGACCGGCGAGTTGCGCCCCGTCAAAGGTACGCCCTTTGACTTCACTACGCCCCACGCCATTGGGGAGCGGATTGGGCAGGTGCCCGGCGGCTACGACCATAACTGGGCGCTGAACCAGGCCAGCGGCATGCACCCGGCTGCTACCGTGTACGAGCCTACCTCGGGCCGCACCATGACGGTGCAGACTACCGAGCCCGGCCTGCAGTTCTACACCGGCAACTTCCTTGATGGCACCCTGCGCGGGAAAGGCGGCACGGTGTACGGTAAGCACGCGGGCTTCTGCATGGAAACCCAGCACTTCCCCGATTCGCCCAATCAGCCCAAATTCCCGAGCACCATCCTGAAGCCGGGCCAGACGTTGCAATCCACGACTACCTACACGTTTGGCGTGCGGCAGTAAGTGAACTGGTGAGATGGTGGACTAGCGCGTTTGCTGTGCTAGCGGCTCCAATAGCGCCCATAGAACAGCAACCTTACCTGTTCACCATCTCATGCCTCACTAATTCACTGAATCACTAACTCACCTTTCCCGTGCAAACTCCCACCTCAACAGATGCCTACGTTATTGGCATCGACTACGGCTCCGACTCGGTGCGGGCCGTGCTGGTGAATGCTCATACCGGCGTTGAAATTGCCCAGGCCGTGCATCTGTACGCCCGCTGGAAGGAGCAGCGCTACTGCAATGCCACCAAAAACCAGTTCCGCCAGCACCCCTTAGACCACATTGAAGGGCTAGAGGCTACCGTGCGCCGCGTGGCCCAAAAAGTGCCAGCCGAGCAAATTGTAGGTCTGGCTGTCGACACAACCGGCTCCACGCCCGGTCCCGTGGATGAGCACGGGGTAGCGCTGGCCCTAAAGCCGGGCTTCGAAGAAAACCCGAACGCCATGTTCGTGCTCTGGAAGGACCACACGGCCCTACCCGAAGCCGCCGAAATCAACCAGAAAGCCCGTACCTGGGGTGGCGAAGATTTCACCCAGTTTGAAGGTGGCATTTACTCCTCGGAGTGGTTCTGGGCCAAAATTGCCCACGTCGTGCGCGAGGACGAAGCTGTGGCCCAGGCCGCCTACTCCTGGATGGAGCACTGCGACTGGCTGACCCTGTTGCTCACCGGCGGCGAGCTGAAAACCTTCAAGCGCAGCCGTTGCGCCGCTGGCCACAAAGCCATGTGGCACGAGAGCTGGGGTGGCCTCCCCTCCGAAGAGTTCTTGACCCTGCTAGAGCCCAAACTAGGCGGCCTGCGCGAGCGGCTGTTCGAGGAAACCTACACCGCCGATGAAGTAGCCGGCAACCTGTCGGAAGAGTGGGCCCAGCGCCTGGGTTTGACCACCAATACGGTGGTAGCCGTGGGCTCCTTTGATGCCCACGCCGGCGCGGTGGCGGGCGAAATTGAGGCGTACTCCATGGTGAAGGTAATGGGTACTTCCACCTGCGACATTGTGGTGGCCCCCATGGACGAGGTAGGCGGCAAGCTAGTGCCCGGCATCTGCGGGCAGGTCGATGGCTCGGTAATTCCGGGCATGCTGGGCCTGGAGGCTGGGCAGTCGGCCGTGGGCGACTTGCTGGCCTGGTTCCGCGGGGTGATTGAGTGGCCGTTGCGTGCGCTCCTACCCCAATCCTCGGTGCTAACCCCGGAGCAGCAGGCAGCCCTGCGCGAGGAGCTGAGCGACAAGATGATGGCCGAGCTGAACGTAGCCGCCGCGGCCGTAAACCCCGAGGAATCGCAGGTATTGGCCCTGGACTGGGTGAACGGTCGCCGTACGCCCGACGCCAACCAGGCCCTGAAAGGCGCCATCATGAACCTGACGATGGGCACCTCGGCCCCGCAGATTTTCCGGGCCCTGGTGGAGTCCATCTGCTACGGTTCCAAGCAAATTGTGGAGCGCTTCGAGCAGGAAGGCATTCCGATTAAGCAGGTCATTGGCCTGGGTGGCGTGGCCAAGAAGTCGGGCTTTATGATGCAAACCCTGGCCGACGTGCTGAACCGCCCCATCAAGGTAGCCGAATCGGACCAGGCCCCTGCCCTGGGCTCGGCCATGTACGCGGCCGTAGCGGCCGGCATCCACCCCGATGTAGTAACCGCCCAAAAGGCCATGGGCAACGGTTTCGCCGAAACCTACACCCCCAACCTCGCCCGCGTAGCCGACTATCAGCGCCGCTACGAGCAGTACCAGGCCTTCGGGCAGTATGTAGAACACGCTACCCAGCTGCAACCCGGCGAGGTGGCCGAAACGGAGTTAGTCGACCAAGCATGAGCCAGTATCAAGACCTAAAACAGGCCTGCTACGAGGCCAACATGCAGCTGCCCCAACTGGGGCTGGTACTGTTCACCTTCGGCAATGCCAGCGTAGTGGATCGGGAGAAGCGGGTGTTTGCCATCAAGCCCAGCGGCGTGCCCTACGCCACCCTCCGGCCCGAAGACATTGTCATCGTGAGCTTTGCCAATGAGATAGTGGAGGGCACCAAGCGACCTTCTTCCGATACCAAAACCCACGCGGTGCTCTACAGCCACTGGGAGCATATCGGGGGCATCGTGCACACGCACTCCACCTACGCCACGGCCTGGGCCCAGGCGCAGCTCGACATCCCCATCCTGGGCACCACCCATGCCGACCACCTCACCGCCGATATTCCCTGCGCCCCGCCCATGGAAGACGCCATGATTGCCGGCGACTACGAGCATCAAACCGGCTGGCAGATCATCAACGAATTTCAGCGCCGCGGCCTCTCCCCCGAGGAAGTGGAAATGGTGCTCCTGAGCAACCACGCCCCCTTCACCTGGGGCAAAACCGTGGAAAAAGCTGTGTACCACAGCGCCGTGCTGGAAGAAGTAGCCCGCATGGCCTACCTCAGCTGCACCCTCCGCCCCGACGTGCCCCGCCTCAAAGACGCCCTGATTCAAAAGCACTACGAGCGTAAGCACGGCGTGCATTCTTATTACGGCCAGTCTTGATCAAGCTGTTTACCAAGAACGATAAAACGTCCGTCATGCAGAGCGCAGCGAAGCATCTCGCGCGCTGATGTTGCAGTAGTAATTAGGTGTCAGCGCGCGAGATGCTTCGCCTCCGGCTCTGCATGACAATAGCACTACAATATCAGCGTGCGGAATACTTCAGCTTCGCCTCCTTTTGTCTGATAACTCTCTGACATCTCCACCCCAAGCATATGATTGACATTTCCCACTACGAAGCCTGGTTTATCACCGGTAGCCAGCACCTCTATGGCCCTGAAACTCTGGAGCAGGTAGCCCAGCACTCCCAGCAGATTGCCGAGGCCCTGGGTACTGCCCTACCCATCAAAATCGTATATAAACCGGTGCTGACGGGTCCGGATGAGATTTACCAGCTGGTGCAGCAGGCCAACACCACCAAGAACTGCGTGGGGTTGATTGCCTGGATGCATACCTTCTCGCCGGCCAAGATGTGGATCAACGGGCTGAAGATTCTGCAGAAGCCCCTGGCCCACCTGCACACCCAGTTCAACCGCGACATTCCGTGGCAGGACATTGACATGGACTTCATGAACACCAACCAATCGGCGCACGGCGACCGGGAGTTTGGCTTCATTGGGGCCCGTCTGCGCCTCAAGCGCAAGGTGGTAGTGGGCCATTGGCAGAGCGCTGATGTGCACGAGCGCCTCAGCATCTGGGCCCGCGCGGCCTCGGCCTGGGCCGACTGGCAGGGCGCCCGCATCGTGCGCTTCGGCGACAACATGCGCTACGTGGCCGTAACCGAGGGTGACAAAGTGGAGGCTGAGCTGAAGTTTGGCTACTCGGTGAACACCTACGGCATCGGCGACCTGGTAGCGGTTATCAACCAGGCCACCGACGAGCAGGTAAACGCGCTGTTGACTACCTACGAGCAGGAATATGAGCTGGGCGACTCGCTCCGTGAAGGCGGCGCGCAGCGTGAAAGCCTGCGCGAGGCGGCCCGGATTGAAGTGGGCATGCGCCAGTTTCTGCAAGACACCAAGGCCATCGGCTTCACCGATACCTTCGAGGATTTGCACGGCATGGCCCAGCTGCCCGGCATTGCTACCCAGCGCCTGATGGCCGAGGGCTACGGCTTCGGCGGCGAGGGCGACTGGAAAACCTCAGCTCTGGTGCGCGCCATGAAGGTAATGGGTGCGGGCCTGCCCGGCGGTAACTCCTTCATGGAAGATTACACCTACCACTTCCAGCCCGGCAACGAGCAGGTGCTCGGCTCCCACATGCTGGAAATCTGCCCCACCATTGCGGAAGGCAAAGCCAAGGTAGAAGTACATCCGCTGGGCATCGGGGGCAAGGCTGATCCGGCCCGTCTGGTGTTCAACTGCCCCGCCGGCCCGGCTCTGAATGCTACCATCGTGGACCTGGGCCACCGCTTCCGCTTGGTAGTGAATGAGGTAGAAGCCGTAGCCCCCGAGCAGGACTTGCCCAAGCTGCCCGTAGCCCGCGTGCTCTGGCAGGTGAAGCCCAGCCTGAGCGTGGGCGCGGCCGCCTGGATTTACGCCGGCGGCGCCCACCACACCGGCTACAGCCAGAACCTCACCGCCGAGTACCTCGAAGACTTCGCCGAAATGGCCGGCATCGAGTACGTCATCATCGACGACGAAACCAAGCTGCGCACCTTCAAAAACGAGCTGCGCTACAACGACGTGGCCTTCAGCCAGCGGTAAGCTGCTACGCTAACTAGAACGTCATTCCGAGCTTGCCGAGGAATCTCGCGGGCTGACGTTGCCAAGGTAGCTGTCCTGCCAGATCAGGCAGGACGGTCATTTCAGCCTACTGTCTAGTTCCCCTTTCCCACACTTCAACAGCCCGCCTTCCCATATTCCATGCGTAATAACCTTACTACGCTTGACCTGCTCGTCTTCTTTGTGTACCTGATTGGGGTTTCGGCCTACGGGTTTTACATCTACAAGAGCAAGCAGAAAGCCGAGCAGAGTACCAAAGACTACTTCCTGGCCGAAGGCTCCCTGACGTGGTGGGCCATCGGAGCCTCCATGATTGCCTCCAACATTTCGGCCGAGCAGTTCATCGGCATGTCGGGCTCGGGCTTTAAGGTAGGGGTAGCCGTGGCCGCCTACGAGTGGGTGGCGGCCGTGGTGCTCATCATTGTGGCCGTGTTCTTTATGCCGGTGTATTTGAAGAATAAAATCTTCACGATGCCGCAGTTTCTGGAGCAGCGCTACAACTCCACCCTGAGCCTGATTATGAGCATTTTCTGGCTCTTTCTCTACGTGCTCGTTAACCTGACTTCCATTCTCTACCTCGGGGCCCTGGCCCTGAGCAACCTGATTGGGGGCGACAGTTTCCACGTCATCATTGTGCTGCTGGCCTTGTTCTCCCTCTTCATCTCCATTGGGGGTATGAAGGTAGTGGGCTACACCGACGTGATTCAGGTGGTGGTGCTGGTAGTGGGCGGCCTGGTAACCACCTACATTGCCCTGACGCTGGTAAGCAACCAGTTTGGCCTGGACGGCGGGGCCATTTCCGGCTTCACGGCCCTGATGGACCGCGCCCCCGACCACTTCCGCATGATTTTCGACAAGCCCACCCAGGCCACGCCCCAGGTGGAAATCGACAAGTACCTGGCCCTGCCCGGCATTGCCATGTACTTCGCCGGCCAGTGGATTGTGAACCTGAACTACTGGGGTTGCAACCAGTACATCACCCAGCGCGCCCTGGGCGCCGACCTGCACACGGCCCGCACCGGCATTCTGTTCGCCGGTATCCTGAAGCTGATGATGCCCGTGATTGTGATGCTGCCCGGCATTGCCGCCTACGTGCTGTACCAAAACGGCGGCTTGCAGGCCGAAATGTCCTCTACCGGTTCTTTCAACTCCGATAACGCCTACTCCGCCATTCTCACCTTCCTGCCCAACGGCCTGAAAGGCCTGAGCATGGCGGCCCTGACGGCGGCCATCGTAGCCTCCCTGGCGGGCAAGGTTAACTCGATTTCCACCATCTTCACCCTCGACATCTACAAGCGCTACCTCAACAAGGACGCCACGGAGAAAAAGCAGGTGTGGGTAGGCCGGGTGACCATTCTGGCGGCTATTGTGCTGAGCGTGGCCATGACCTGGCAGGATTTGCTGGGCATTGGGGGCGAAGGCGGCTTCCAGTTTATTCAGAAGTACACGGGCTTTATCTCGCCCGGTATTCTGGCCGTGTTCCTGCTGGGCATGTTCTGGAAGCGCACCACCGCTACGGCCGGTATCGTGGGCATTCTGGCCGGCTTTGCCTTATCGGTGTTCTTCAACAACTACGCCCCCACGGTGCTGGGTCCGGAAACCATTCTGTACACAGCCTTCCCGAACGGGCGTGGGGCCTACGAAATCCCCTTCCTGATCTGTATGGGCCTTTCGTTTGCCTTCACCTTCGTGCTGATGGTGGGCGTGAGTTTGGCCGGGCCGGTGGTGAACCCACGGGCCATTCAGCTCAGCCCCAGCATGTTCCGCGTGAGCACCCAGACCATGTCGCTCATCGTCATCACCATGCTGATGCTCACGGCGCTCTACGTCAAGTTCTGGTAGCGGCTACTAGGTAGCCTTTATCACGCGGCTTCTGCCAAGGGCCGCTAGTACCACCACAATGGGGGCGTGAATATCGTGTTCATGCCCCCGTTGTGCTTTCTGAAAACTCGCTCTATGTTCTTCCAATCCAAAACCCACTACCATGAACACCACGTCTACCCTACTCCTGGCTCGCGTGCGGGCTGGCCGCCACCTTACTTGGCGGGCCCTGCGCCTGCTGGCCTTGCTGCTGGCTCTCACGGCCGGGCTTAGCTTCCAGGCCTCGGCCCTCCAAGGCAACGACAACTGCCACGACCCCTCTACCATTGTCAAGGATGGCAATAAGTACTGGATTTTCACGACTGGCACGGGCATCTATGCCATGTACTCTACTGACCTGGTAACCTGGCAATCGGGGCCCCGGCCGGTGTTTGCGGCCGGCTCCTACCCTAGCTGGATTCAAAGTAAAGTACCCGGATTTACCGGCGACTTTTGGGCCCCCGAGTGCGTGTACCGCAACGGCAAGTTTTACTTGTACTACTCGGTTTCTACGTTCGGCTCCAACACTTCCACCATCGGGCTGGCCACCAACGTAACCCTGGACCCGGCTAACCCTAACTACCAGTGGGTAGACCAGGGTGAGGTTATTTCGACCACGAGCAGCAGCGCCTCCAACGCCATCGACCCGGCCGTGGTGACCGACGCCAGCGGCGGGTTGTGGATGAGTTACGGCTCGTTTTTCAAAGGTATTGGCCTGATTAAGCTCGATGGCCTGACCGGCAAACGCTCGGGCACCAGCTTCAGCTGGCTGGCCGGCAACGTAGCCGCCGACGGTGTGACGCGCAACAACAGCGGCAGCGAAGCGCCCTACATCGTGCGCAACGGCAGCTATTACTACCTGTTCATCAACAAAGGAGCCTGCTGCCAGGGCTCCAGCAGCACCTACTACATTCAGGTTGGCCGCTCCACCAGCATCACGGGGCCTTATCTGGATAAAAACGGGGTGGACTTAAACAAGAACGGTGGCACTACCCTTATTGCCACCAAGGGCAATTATGTGGGCCCGGGCCACGTGGGCTTGTTCCAGGAAAACGGCGCCAACTACCTCACCCACCACTATTACGACAGCAACCAGAACGGCCGCGCCCGCCTGAGCGTGGGCAACATGGGCTGGGATGCCGCGGCCTGGCCCTTCATTACCCGCGACTGGCTGGCGGCCGGCCGCTATACGCTTGCCAACGCAAACAGCGGGCTGGTGTGGGATGCCTGGGGCTGCACCGGCGTGCAAGGCCAGGCCATTGCCCAGGGTACCAGCACCCCGGCCTAGCCTGCCAGCAGTGGAACCTCACGCCCGACGGCAACGGGGAGTACAAAATCACCTCGGCCGTGGGGGCCGGCTTGGCCGCCGATGTCCTTGCCAATAACCCCAACAACGGCGCCAAGCTCCAGCTGTATCCATACAACGGGGCCGCCAATCAGCGCTTCAAGGTGGAGCGGGCCAGCACCGGCCAGTACGTGCTGTCGTCGGTGAATGGGGGACGCGCTGTGGAAGTGCCGGCCTGCTCCAGCACCGCCGGCGTGCAGCTGGCCCTCTATGACTACCTCGGTAACAACTGCCAGAAATGGGCCATTGCCCCGGCCACCAGCGCCCGGGTGTTGGCAACCCAGAGTGCCAACACCGCGCAGTTCAGCGTGTACCCCAACCCCGCCGAACGGGGCCGCTTCACGGTGGCGCTCGGGCAGGAGCTGGCCGCTTCGGGCGTTACCATCACGCTGGCCGACGTGCACGGCCGTCAGGTGTACGCCCGCACCAGCACCGGCCAGCCATCGGTGGTGGTGGAGGCCAACCTCAAGGCCGGGCTGTACCTACTGCACGTGAGCGGGGGCAAGGCACTTACACCCAGAAACTAGTTGTGCAATAAACAGTGGCCCCTCGGCTTTCCTAGGAGAAGAGCTGAGGGGCCCGCTGGCAAACTTCAACGCCTGATGAGAGGACGCACCCTGACGCAGCTTACAGCCGGTTTTCTGTTAACCAGCGTAGTGGCTGCTACCCCCGCAACAGCGCAGAAGGCTGCTGCCAAAACCGATTTCCACCAGTGGGCCCCTACCCCGCCCCTGGGCTGGAATAGCTGGGACTGCTACGGACCTACTGTGACCGAAGCCGAGGTGAAAGCCAACGCCGACTACATGGCCCGCTACCTGAAAAGCAGCGGCTGGCAGTACGTGGTAGTAGATATCCGCTGGTACGTGGGCAACGACACGGCCCACGGCTACAACGAGAAAAACCCCGACTGGAACATCGACTCGTACGGCCGCTTCGTGCCCGCCCCGAACCGGTTTCCCTCGGCGGCGGGTGGCAAGGGCTTCAAACCTCTAGCCGACTACCTGCACGCCCGGGGGCTCAAATTCGGCATTCACATCATGCGCGGGGTGCCGGTGGTAGCGGTGCAGCGCCAGTTGCCCATCCTCGGCAGCAAGGCCACGGCCGCCGACATTTATTCCAAGGAAGGCCAAGCGGGCTGGCTCCACGACATGTACACGGTGGTGGCCGGGCGGCCCGGGGCCCAGGAGTACTACAACTCCCTGTTCCAGCTGTACGCCAGCTGGGGCGTTGATTTTGTGAAGGTTGATGACTTGTCCTCGCCCTACCACAAGCCGGAGGTAGAAATGATCCGGCGGGCCATTGACTTATCGGGCCGCCGAATTTTGCTCAGCACCTCACCCGGCGAAACGCCCATTACAGAGGCCAAGCACGTGCAGCAGCACGCCAACATGTGGCGCACCGTCGGCGACTTTTGGGACTCCTGGGAGCAGCTTAAGGAGCACTTCGAGGTGTGCAACCGCTGGGCGCCCTATATCCGCCCCGGCGCCTACCCCGATGCCGACATGCTCCCGCTGGGCCGCATCGGCATTCGGGCCGAGCGCGGCGACGACCGGATGTCGCGCTTCACCCGCGACGAGCAGTACACGCTCATGAGCCTGTGGAGCATCTTCCGCTCCCCGCTCATGTTCGGCGGCGATTTGCCCAGCAACGACGCTTTCACGCTGTCTTTGCTCACGAACAAGGACGTGCTGGCCATGCACCGCAGCAGCACCAACAACCGCCAGCTGTTTCGGAAAGACAACCTGATTGCCTGGACCGCCGATGACCCTAACACCGGCGACAAGTTCCTGGCCCTCTTCAACGCCCAAGATCAGGAACTAGCACCCGCCTCGGAAGCTGCCTGGGCCAGCGCCGTTATTACCCGCCAAACGCCCGGCCAGAGCCAGCCCGTAGATGTGGACATCAGCGGCGCATCCAAGCTCTACCTCAACGTGCGCGACGGGGGCGACGACATTGCCTGGGACCACGCCAATTGGCTGAACCCGGTGCTTCGCAACGGCTCCAACTCCGTGCTGCTTACTTCTCTGTCTTGGAAAACGGCTTCCGCTGGCTGGGGCAAAGCAACTGCGAACAAGAGCGTATCGGGTGCCGACTTGCTGGTGGCGGGCAAGAAATACGACCAGGGCATTGGTACCCACTCCAACTCGATGATTGAGTACGACCTGCCCACTGGCTTCACCCGCTTCCAAGCCACCGCTGGCCTCGACAATGCGGGCGCCGCGCAGAATACCGGCGGCACGCTGCAGTTTTTGGTCTTTACCAAAAACCCCTTCCGGCCCATGCCCGCCGACTCCGCCCGCGTCTCTGTAGCACTGGCGCAACTAGGCCTAACGGGCCCCTGTACCGTCCGGGACTTGTGGACCGGCAAGACTACCACCGCCGCTACGGGAGAGTTTGCCCCCTACGTGCGCCGACACGGCGCCAAGCTGTACCGGATTTCAAAAACCAAGAAATAGAGCTGGCAACTACTCTCCTCTCCCTTCGGAGAGGGGTTTGGGGTGAGGCAAACTAGCGCTAAAAACTAAAGCCAGTAATCGTTCTACTGTCTGTCCCTCAACCACCCCTGGCTCACCTTGCTTGATGCGCGACATTTTCAAGGAGGGGAACTAGCTGCCTAATTCTAGCTTCTTACCTCTACATCCTACCTTCCTATGAAACGCTTCCTTCCTTCCCTGGCCCTGCTCGGTTTGCTAAGCTCACCCGGCTTTGCCCAATCAATAAAACGGTCTGACTACCCCATCCAGGCGGTTTCGTTTACCAAGGTGAAGCTGGCCGATAACTTCTGGCTGCCTCGCCTCAAGACCAACACCGACGTGACCATTCCGGCCTCATTTCAGCGCTGCGAGGCCACCAGTCGGGTCAAGAACTTTGAAATGGCAGCGGCCAAGTCGGGCAAGTTTGCTACCATCTTTCCCTTCGACGATACCGACATCTACAAGACCATTGAAGGCGCCTCGTATTCGCTTAAGCTCTATCCCGACGAGAAGCTGGACGAGTACATGGACGAGCTGATCAAGAAAGTGGCCGCCGCCCAGGAGCCCGACGGCTACCTCTATACCGCCCGCACCATCGACCCGGCTCACCCCCACGAGTGGGCCGGGCCGGAGCGCTGGGTAAAGGAGCGGGAACTAAGCCACGAGCTGTATAACTCGGGCCACCTGTACGAAGCCGCCGTAGCGCACTACGAGGCCACGGGCAAAAAAAACCTGCTTACCATTGCTCTCAAAAACGCCGACCTGGTATGCTCCGTATTTGGGCCAGGCAAGCGCGGGTAGCACCCGGCCACGAGATTGTGGAAATGGGCCTGGTGAAGCTCTACCGCGTTACGGGCAAGCCCGAGTACTTAAGCACAGCTAAGTTTTTTCTGGAGGAACGTGGCAAGTACAAAGGTTACGACCCCAAAAGCCCCGATGCGTGGCGCAACGGCTCGTACTGGCAGGACCACAAGCCCGTAGTAGACCAGCGCGAAGCCGAAGGACACGCCGTGCGCGCCGAATACCTGTACTCCGCCATGGCCGACGTAGCCGCCCTCACCGGCGACCAAAAGCTGCTGGCTGCCGTGGACTCAATCTGGCAGAACATGGTGGGTAAGAAACTATACGTAACGGGCGGCACCGGCGCCGTGCCGGGCGGCGAGCGGTTCGGGGGCAATTACGAGCTACCCAACACCACGGCCTACAACGAAACCTGCGCCTCCGTGGCCAACGTGTACTGGAACCAGCGCATGTTCCAGCTCCACGGCGACTCGAAGTACGTGGACGTGCTGGAGAAAGTGCTCTACAACGGGTTGATTTCGGGAGTAGGACTCGATGGCAAGTCCTTTTTCTACTCCAACGCCATGCAGATCAAAAACAGCACGAGCTTCCCCCAGACCGAGCCCCAGCGCGCCGGCTGGTTTGACTGCTCCTGCTGCCCCACCAACATGGCCCGCCTGATGCCTTCCTTGCCGGGCTACGTGTACGCCCAGAAGGGCCAGGACGTGTACGCCAACCTGTTCATCAGCGGCACTACTGATCTGAAAGTGAACAACAAGGCCGTGCGCATCACCCAGCAACACAACTACCCCTGGCAGGGCAACTTGAAGTTCACCATCAGCCCCGCCGCTACCACCGACTTCAACCTGCTGGTACGCCTGCCCGGTTGGGCCCGCAACGAGGCCGTCCCCTCTGATCTGTACCGCTTCGCCACGACATCAGACCAGAAGGTAACCATCACGGTAAACGGCAAGCCCGTGCAGTACACCACCCGCCAGGGCTATGCCGTGCTACCCCGCAAGTGGCGCCGGGGCGACGTGGTAGAAGTAAAACTACCCATGGACGTGCGCCAGGTAGTGGCCAACCCCAAAGTGCAGGACAACCTAGGCCGGGTGGCCCTGCAACGCGGCCCCGTGGTGTACTGCGCTGAGTGGAAGGACAATAATGGCAAGGCTAGCAACCTCATCGTGCCGGCTGCTACCTCCTTCACTACCAATTACCAGCCCGAAGTACTTAACGGCATCATGCAGCTCCAGGCCACCGTGCCTGCCGTGCAAATTGATGCCGCCAACAACTCCATCAGCACCACCCGCCAGACCCTAACGGCCATTCCCTACTACGCCTGGGCCAACCGCGGCAAGGGCGAAATGGTGGTCTGGTTCCCCCAGCAAATCACCGACGTGGACCTGGTGTCGCGCCAGCCCAAGGAAGTAACCGTAGGAAAGTAACAGCCCGTTGTCATGCCGAGCAGCGCGAGGAATCTGGGTTTAGCTAGTATAGTCAATGCCCAAAGCTGGAATAGCGGCGCTAGTTCCTACCGCTATTTTTATCGTCAGGCAGTGGCGGAGCCGAAGTATGACGATCTTTCTACAGCCACTGTCTAGGAGCTAGTATAGTAGCTTGAAATCTGAGGGAGCAGGTTTTGCGTTAGCGTACGACCTCCTACCCCACAGCTTCCCGATGAACCCTCCCCCGCCTTGCCACTGGATGCAGCAGAACGAGCTGCTCCAAAGCTTCCATGACCACGAGTGGGGCGAGCCGGTTGCAGACCCGGACATTCTGTTTGAGTACCTGGTGCTCCACACCTTTCAACTAGGCTTCGACTTCCCGGTAGTGCTGCGGCGGCGCGAGGCGTTCCGGGAGTTGCTGGCGGGTTTCGACCCAGAGAAGCTGGCCCGGTTTAGAGAGGCGGAAGTAGAGGAGCTGCTACTGAACCCGCGCATCATCCGGAACCGTCGCAAGCTAGAAGCTACCATTCAGAACGCCCGCGCCTGGTTGCAACTCCGCCGGGAGGTAGGCGGCCAAGCGCAGCTTCTGCCCTTCTTTTACGCCTTTGTCGGGGCAAGCCGCTTGATGTCCAGCGTAGCTCCGACAATCCACCGCCGGTTTCTACGCCGGCCAGCTTGGCCCTGAGCCAGGAACTAAAGCGGCGCGGATTCGTCATGACCGGGCCGGTGACGTGTTACAACCTAATGCAAACCGCCGGCCTTGTCAACGACCACCTGACAAGCTGCCCGCGCCACGTTGAGTGTCGGCAGCTAGCCGCGGGGTAGCGCCCTTGTTTACAGCCTGCTATGCCCCGGCTTTTGTTCTGCTTGCCGTAGCCTAGCCGATGCGGTGGCCGGCTGAAACGGTTGTGCTTGGCCGCGGACAGCAGGCTTTTTTCGGGTTTTTATAGGATGAATTTCCTGGACTTGTGCTTAACTTAAGTCTGGAACGCTGGTTACTGATCCATGCCTGCCGCAACTGCGGCGGCTGTGCCGCGTCTTTGTCCGCGTCCGGACTTTCCCCTGACCCTTTCCCTTAGAGCTATGAACCCTGAACATGACACGCCCGGCAGCGGCCACGACGAGGCCCGCCGGAGCTTCCTGAAACAATCGTCGGTGCTGACGGCCATGGCCCTGGTGCCGGGGCCGCTGGTGCAGGCCGCCGCCCACGAGCTGGACGAGAAAGTGGCCGCCGTTTTCGAGAAAATCCCGCTGAAGCTGGAAGTAAACGGCGTTAAGCACAAGGCATCGGTGGAGCCCCGCACCACGCTGCTGGACTTCCTGCGCGAAAACCTTCACCTAACCGGCACCAAAAAAGGCTGCGACTACGGACAGTGCGGGGCCTGCACGGTGCACGTGGACGGGCAACGGGTGAACAGTTGCCTAAGCTTCGCCGTGATGCACGAGGGTAAGAAAATTACCACCATTGAGGGCCTGGCCGACGGCGACAAGCTCCATCCCATGCAGGAGGCCTTCGTGAAGCACGACGGCTTCCAGTGCGGCTACTGCACCCCCGGCCAGATTATGTCGGCCGTGGCCTGCATCCGGGAGGGCAAAGCCGATTCGGAGGGCGAAATCCGGGAGTACATGAGCGGGAACATCTGCCGCTGCGGCGCTTACTCCAACATTGTGGCTGCCATTCAGGAGGTCAAAGGCGGCGGGCAAAAAGTATAACGACTCGGTATGAATCAGTTCCAATACGTCCGCCCTACCAAGCAACAGGCTGCCATTGATGCGGTAGCCAAGGATGCTACGGCCACCTTCATTGCTGGCGGCACCAACCTCGTTGATTTGATGAAGCGCGGGGTGATGACGCCCCAGAAGCTGGTGGACATCAACCGCCTACCCCTGACCCGCATTGACCACGACCCCGGCAAGCTGCGCATCGGGGCCCTAGCCCTAAACTCCACTGTCGCCGACGATAAGCAAGTGCGCGAGCGGCAGCCCCTGCTGGCCCTGGCTCTGAACGCCGGCGCTTCGGCCCAGCTGCGCAACATGGCTACCGTGGGCGGTAACATGCTCCAGCGCACCCGCTGCTCCTACTTTTATGACACGACCATGCCCTGCAACAAGCGCGAGCCGGGCACGGGCTGCGGGGCCCTGGAAGGCATTAACCGCATGCACGCCATCTTCGGCTTCTCCGACAAGTGCATTGCCGTGCACCCCTCTGACATGAGCGTGGCCCTGGTGGCTCTGGATGCCACGGTGCAAGTCAGCGGCCCGAAAGGTAACCGCAGCATCCCCTTCGCCGAGCTGCACCGCCTGCCCGGCGACATGCCCCAGAAAGACACTACCCTGGAACCCGGTGAGTTGATTACGGCCGTGGATATTCCGGATGGTCCGTTTACCAAGCACGTGCACTACCAGAAAGTGCGCGAGCGGGCCTCCTACGCGTTTGCCCTGCTCTCCGTAGCCGCGGCTCTGGACTTAGACAGCAATAACACCATTAAGGCCGCCCGCCTGGCCATGGGCGGGGTGGCCCACAAGCCCTGGCGCCTCACGGCTGCCGAGCAGGCCCTGGTAGGCAAGCCCGCCACCGAGGAAACCTTCCGGCAGGCGGCCACCGTGGCCATGCAGGGCGCCAAAGCCTTCAAGCACAACGCCTACAAGCTCACGCTGGGCCCCAATACTATCATTCAGGCGTTGAAAACCGCCGCTAGCGCCGCCTAACGCCCCGAACTCATGAACGAACAACCCAAGCCGAAAAAGCAGATCGGGGCGCCGATGAACCGGGTCGACGGCCACCAGAAAGTGACGGGCGCGGCTACCTACTCGGCCGAGTACCAACTGCCCAACATTACCTACGCCGTACTGGTGGGTAGCACCGTTACCAAGGGCCGCCTCACTGGCCTCGACACCAAGGCCGCCGAGCGCGCGCCGGGCGTGCTGGCCGTTATCAGCCACCTCAATGCCCCAAAGCCCCCGGGCCCAAAGCCCGAAGGCAAGGACCCCTCGCAGCCGCAAACCCAGGGCAACCCCCTGCAGGTGTTCAACGACGACAAGATTCGCTTCAACGACCAGCCCATTGCTGTGGTGGTGGCCGACAGCTGGGAGCGGGCCCGCTACGCCGCTGGGCTCGTGAAGGCGCAGTATGCTAAGGAAGCGCACCAAACCAACCTAGAGGCCAACGCCGACAAAGCCTTCTTGCCCACCGCAGCCAAGAAGAACCCCAAGAACCCGATGAACGACTACCAGCGCGGCCAGGTAGATGCCTACAAAACGGGTGCCGTGAAGCTGGAAAGCGAGTACGTAATTCCCACCGAAGTGCACCACCCCATGGAGCTGCAAGCCATTACGGCTCACTGGGAAGCGCCTGATCGGCTCACGCTTTACGATAAGACCCAGGGCACTATGGCTACCCGCCGCGACTTTGCCAAGCAGTGGGGCCTGCCCGAGGAAAACGTAAAAGTCATTGCTACCTACGTGGGCGGCGCTTTCGGCAACGCCCTGCACAGCTGGCCCCACGAGGCGGCGGCCATTTTGGCGGCCAAGGTGGTGAACCGCCCCGTGAAGCTGATGCTGACCCGGGAGCAGATGTTCACGATGGTAGGCTACCGGCCTTACACCTGGCAAAAGCTGGGCATGAGCGCCACACCCGATGGTAAAATCACGGCCATCACCCACGAGAGCATTGGTCAAACTTCTAGCTATGAGGAGTTTACTGAATCGACCCTGGCTCAGACGCGCATGATGTATCAGTCGCCGAACGTGACGACGCGCTACCGCCTAGCAGCCCTGGACATTGGTTCGCCCATCTGGATGCGCGGCCCCGGCGAGGCCACCGGCGCCTTTGCCCTGGAGTCGGCCATGGATGAAATGGCCTATATGCTGAACCTGGACCCGCTGGAGTTCCGCCTGCGTAACTACACCGACGAGGACCCGGAGAAGAACAAGCCCTGGAGTACCAAGTTTCTGAAAGAATGCTACCAGCTAGGGGCGGACCGCATTGGCTGGAATAAGCGCCAGCTCAAGCCCGGCTCCCTGCGCGACGGGGACTGGCTGATTGGCTACGGCATGGGAGTAGGCACCTTCGGGGCTCACCGCGGCGCGGCCACGGTAGGCGCCCAGTTGCTGCCCAACGGCACCGTGCTGCTGCAATGCGCCACCACCGATATCGGCCCCGGCACCGGCACCGCCATGACCCAGATTGCGGCCGATACTTTGGGTATTTCACCCGATAATATTCGCTTTGAACTGGGCAACTCGTCCTTCCCCAAAGCAGGTACCCAGGGTGGTTCCTCCACCGTAAACAGCGTGGGTCCGGCCACCCAGGAAGCCTGCCTGGCCCTGAAAGACAAGCTGCGCACCCTGGCTGGAGCGGCTTTCAGCACCGCCAAAGCAGAAGATATTACGTTCGAAGGCGGCCAAACGGTGATGCGCAATGATGCCAATGGCAAGTTGCCCTTGCAGATTAGTCTCCGCAACAACCCTGGCGTTAAAGTATCCTACAGCGACATTCTACGGCAGAATGGACAGCAAAACGTTTCTGCAACGGTAGAAGCCAAGCCCGGCGGCGAGGGTCAGAAGTACTCCATGTACTCCTTTTCGGTGCATTTTGCGGAGGTGCGGGTACACCAGCTCACAGGTGAGGTGCGGGTTAGCAAGCTGGTTTCCTGCGCCGATGCCGGCACCATTGTTAATGAGAAAACCGCCGGCAACCAGATGAAAGGCGGCGCCGTGGGCGGCATTGGCATGGCCCTGATGGAGCACGCCCGCATCGACGACCGATTCGGCCGCTACGTCACCAAAGACTTCGCCGACTACCACGTGCCCGTACACGCCGATTCGCCGGATGTGCAGGTGGCTTTCGTCAACCAACCTGACCCGCACGTGAATGCCTTGGGTACCAAAGGCATTGGCGAAATTGCCATTATTGGGGTAGCCCCCGCCATTGCCAACGCCGTGTTTAACGCCACCGGCAAGCGAATTCGGGAGCTGCCAATTACCCCTGATAAGTTGATTTAAGTTGTAGCAAGCGGCATTCTTACGAGAGTGCCGCTTGTTTTTTCAGCCTATGCAAGTAATGGGGCTGGTGGAAGTTTGCGGGGCAGCTTTCCGGCTTACCAACGGAAACCAAGGACGAGCTAGCCGCCAGCGAAAACTTGGCAAGTTGAAAAACAGGTTAACGAACTGTGAGAAACAACCGTAAGGGGTAGCTGATCAACCTTAGCTACTACCTGTATGAACCAACCACAAACAAACTCCGCAGCCGGCTCCGATACGAATTCGAATGGCTCCCTGCTGGATCAGGCCCAGCAACTCATTGGCAAAGACAACTTAGGCGGCCTGCTCAACCAGCTGGGCCCCTCGCTAAAGAAAGCCAGCTCCAGCATCGGTAAGCTCAGCACTACTCAAAAAGTGGTAGGCGGAGCCCTTATCCTGATTGGAGCCGCCGTGCTCACCAACCGCAGCAAGAAAGGCGCCGCTAGTGAGGGCGACGAAACCAGCACCCTGCGCGAGCTGCTCTATTTTGTAAATGACCGGATTGAGGGCTACCAGCGGGCCGTAGACGAAAGCCAGGATGCCCAGCAGCGTGGCTACTACAAGCAGCTCGTCAGCCAGAGCCAGCGCTTTGCCAACCAGCTAAACGACCACCTGCGCGAGCTAGGCGGCGGCCGCGAAACCAGCACCACCCTCAAGGGCAAGCTCTACCGCCGCTGGATGGATGCCAAAGCCGCACTGACCGGCGCCGACGAAAAAGCCATTCTCGGGTCTAACATCTATGGCGAAGAGTGGGCTCTGAAAGCTTACGAGGACGCCCTTAGCAGCCAGACCCTAACCGGCTCCCTACGCCTGGAAGTAGAACGCCAGTACGCTCAGTCGCAGAAAACGTACGAGGAACTGAAGAAGCGCCAGGCTCAGCAATAGAGCACCACTTCCCCAACTAAGCCCCTTGATGAATGGTAGTATCTACTGTTCATCAGGGGGCTTTTGCGTGCCCAAACCCAAAGTCATTAAACACATCATGATTTTTATATATAGTACATTATATCCAACCCAACAGGGTAGGTAAGCATACACTCACTGGGCAGATTTTAGCTTTATCCTGGGTAAGTAACTGCTGGTTTGTTAATAAAAAGCAAACCAACGTATTAAGATTACGGGTGTGCTGTAAGTGTATGCTCCTACGCGGGAAAATTGCGTTGCAGGCTGCAACGGACCCATATGTAAGGCCCGCGTGTGTAGTAAGTGTATAAGCCTTGGCTTACAGCCCTTTATTATGCTTTGCAAGGGGTTAATAATGCTTGGATTCTCGACAGAAGGAATAATACATTGGCGGTAGCTAGACGGGTAGAATCCCTGTGGTGTGGCATTTTTCACACGATACGTGGGCTTTGTTTTTTGCTGCTGTCTACGTTTCGCGCCTTCTTATTCCTTTCTTCTATGAGTACATCCCGCCGTGCTTTTGTAAAGTCTGCCGGCCTGCTTTCGGCAGGTGCTTTTCTGGCTCCTTCCTTAGTAGCTGCCGCTGCTTCCGCCCCCAAGTCTTACATCGGTCTGCAGCTATACACCGTCCGCGACGCCATGCAGAAGGACCCAGCGGGAACACTGGCCCAGGTGGCGCAGTTGGGCTATACTTCCGTGGAGGGCGCTACCTACACGGGCAGCCAGAACTTCTACGGCATGACACCGGCCGCCTTTGCCAAGCAGCTCAAGCAGGCAGGCCTGATCATGCCCAGCAGCCACTACCGCCTCGGCGAGGAGCAATACCAAAACCAGCCGGTACAGGGCACCATGCTCTACGGCTGGGACAAAGCCGTGGACGATGCGGCCCAGGCCGGGGTAAAGTACATGGTGTGCGCCTACCTCTCGGAGGCGGAGCGCGGCAACCTCGACCACTACAAGCTGCTAGCCGACCGCCTCAATAAGGCCGGGGAACGGTGCAAGAAGGCCGGCCTGCAGATGTGCTACCACAACCACGACTTCGAGTTTATGCCCCTGGAGGGCCAGGTGCCCTACGACGTGCTGCTCCGTGCTACCGACAAGGACTTGGTGAAGATGGAGCTGGACCTGTACTGGGCCACCAAAGCTGGCAAGGACCCCGTGGCCCTGTTTCAGCAGCACCCCGGCCGCTTCCCGCTTTGGCACGTGAAGGACATGGACAAGACGCCCAAGCGCGACTTCACGGAGGTCGGCAGCGGGGTCATCGACTTCAAGCGCATCTTCGCCCAGGCCGGCAAATCGGGCATGAAGTACTTTTTCGTGGAGCAAGACCAAACGCCCGGCTCCCCTTCGACAGCATCAAGAAAAGCATCACCCACATCAAGCACACCCTGGTATAAAGCAGGTGCTGCTTGTTGGTTTATTCCACCTGAAAATCAGCAACTAACAAGCCGCACCTACCCGCCAGAAACTACGCTACCTTAATTCCCACAAGTACATGGCAAATAACACGTACGATGCAATTGTCATCGGCTCCGGCATTTCGGGCGGCATGGCCGCCAAGGAGCTGACGGAGAAGGGCCTGAAAACCATCATGCTGGAGCGGGGCCGCAACGTAGAGCACATCAAAGACTACGTGAATGCCAACGCAGCGCCCTGGGAGCTACCCCACCGCGGGGGCAAAACCCAGCAGATGATCAAGGACTACCCCGTCCTGGGTCGGGACTACACCCTGAACGAGAGTAACCTTGATTTCTGGGTAAATGAGAAGGAAAGCCCCTACGTGGAGGTCAAGCCCTTCGACTGGTTTCGGGGCTACCAGGTGGGCGGCCGCTCCCTGATGTGGGGCGGCAGTCGTACCGCTGGAGCGACTATGACTTCGAGGCCAACGCTAAGGATGGGG
The DNA here is from genome assembly GCF_022919335.1 of Hymenobacter sp. 5516J-16. Classification (NCBI taxonomy): domain Bacteria; kingdom Pseudomonadati; phylum Bacteroidota; class Cytophagia; order Cytophagales; family Hymenobacteraceae; genus Hymenobacter; species Hymenobacter sp. 5516J-16. The sequence goes on from NZ_CP095058.1 coordinate 738,901, forward strand.
TAGCCGTCGATTGGCCCATCCGCTACAAGGACCTGGCACCCTGGTACGGCCACGCCGAGCGGTTCGCGGGCATCAGCGGCAACCGGGACGGCCTACCCCAGCTCCCCGATGGCGACTTTATGCCGCCCATGGAAATGAACTGCGTGGAAAAAGACGTAGCCGCCCGCATCAAGAAAAACTACAAGGACCGCCACATGGTGATTGGGCGCACGGCCAACATCACCAAGCCCCATAACAACCGCACCAACTGCCAGTACCGCAACAAGTGCTGGCTGGGCTGCCCGTTCGGGGCCTATTTCAGCACCCAGTCGGCCAGCTTGCCGGCGGCGGTGGCCACGGGCAACCTCACGCTGCGGCCCCACTCCATCGTCACGCGCATCCTCTACGACAAGGACACCAAGCGGGCCAAGGGCGTGGAAGTGCTCGACGCGGAAACCAACCAGACCTACGAGTACTTCGCCAAAATCGTCTTCCTCAACGCTTCGGCCCTGAACTCAGCCTGGGTGCTGATGAACTCCGCCACCGACGTGTGGCCCGAGGGCCTGGGTAGCAGCAGCGGGGAGCTGGGCCACAACGTAATGGACCACCACTTCCGCGTCGGGGCCCACGGCGAGATGCCCGGCTACGAGGACAAATACGTGTACGGGCGGCGGGCCAACGGCATTTACGTGCCCCGCTTCCGCAACTTGTTCGGCGACAAGCGCGACTACATCCGGGGCTTTGGCTACCAGGGCGGAGCCGGCCGGGAAGGCTGGAGCCGGGAAATTGCCGAAATGAGCTTCGGCGGCGACTTCAAGGACGCCCTCACCGAGCCGGGCCAGTGGACCATGGGCCTGGGAGCCTTCGGTGAAACCCTCCCCTACCACGACAACCGCATCTTCCTCGACAAAACCAAGAAGGACAAGTGGGGCCTGCCGGTGCTGGCCATGGACGCTACCATCCGCGACAACGAGCAGAAAATGCGCATCGACATGATGCAGGATGCCCAGGAAATGCTGGAAAAGGCGGGCCTCAAAAACGTAAAAACCTACAACAACGGCTACAACATGGGCGGCGGCATCCACGAGATGGGCACCGCCCGCATGGGCCGCGACCCGAAAACCTCGGTGCTCAACCAGTACAACCAGGTCTGGGATGCGCCCAACGTGTACGTCACGGACGGGGCCTGCATGACCTCCGCGGCCTGCCAAAACCCCTCCCTCACCTACATGGCCCTCACGGCCCGCGCCGTCGACCACGCGGTGGGGGAATTGAAAAAGCAAAACGTCTAATATCAGCCTGTTATGAACAGAAGAGACGCAGTAGCCCGGGTGGCCCTCATCATGGGTGGCACCCTCATCGGGGGCGACTATTTCCTGACCAGCTGCTCCTCGCCCGAGGCGGAGAAAGAGAAAAAGGCCACGGTTAAGAAGCAGGAAAAGCCCTTTCTCAGCCAAGACCAGGTAGCCTACCTTAATGAGGTGGGCGAAACCATTCTGCCTACCACCAAAACGCCCGGCGCCAAAGCTGCCGACGTGGGGTCCTTTATGGCCATAATGGTGAAAGACTGCTACAAGCCGGAAGACCAACAGATTTTCCTGAAAGGCTTGACCCAGCTGGAGCAGGCCAGCCAAAAGAAAAACGGCAAGGGTTTTATGGAGCTGGACCCGGCCCAGCGCACGGCCCTACTCACGGCCCTCGACGCGGAGCAGAAAAACTATAGCAAAACCAAAACCCGGGAGGCGCCCAACCACTACTTCCGCATGATCAAGGAACTGACCTTGTTGGGCTACTTTACCTCCGAGACAGGCAGCACCAAGGCCCTGCGCTACCTGCCCGTGCCAGGCAAATACGACGGCTGCGTGCCGTATAAAAAAGGCGACCGGGCCTGGGCTACTACCTAGGGGCCGGATAGCAACGCGTGCCCTCGCTCTAGCCTTGAAACTCAGCATTTATCTGTCATTCCGAGCTGCGCGAGGAATCTGGATTACTCACAAGAAGCTGACCCAGATTCCTCGCGCTGCTCGGAACGACAGCCTAAACTCCGTCAGCAACAATTGAGACGCGAAGTGTTGCGTCTCTACTATCAGCAGATACAAAGAATGATCTGCGTACTTGAATAGCATGAAATTACGATTAGGCATGATTGGCGGCGGACAAGGCGCATTTATTGGCGCGGTTCATCGTCATGCCGCCGCCCTGGATGGCCTCTACGACTTGGTAGCCGGCGCCTTCAGCAGCAACCCCGAAACCTCCCGGGCCAGCGGGCAGCTGCTGGGGCTGGAGCCGGAACGCGTGTACGGCTCGTTTGAGGAGCTGATTCACGGGGAAACCCAACGGCCGGAAACGGAGCGGGTACAGGTGCTGTCCATCGTGACACCTAACCACTTGCACTTCGCCCCGGCCAAGCTGGCCTTGGAAAACGGCTTCCACGTCATCCTGGATAAGCCTATGACGTTTTCCCTGGCCGAAGCCAAGGAGTTGCAAGCCGTGGCGGAAGCCAGCAACTGCCGCTTCTGCCTGACGCACACCTACACCGGCTACCCCATGGTAAAGGAAGCGCGGCAGCTAGTAGCTTCCGGCGAGCTAGGTTCTATTCGTAAAGCCTACGTGGAGTACCCCCAGGGCTGGCTTAGCACCTTTGAGGAAGGCGGCAGTAACAAGCAGGCCGCCTGGCGCACCGACCCCGCCCGGAGCGGCGTGGCCGGGGCCATGGGCGACATTGGCACTCACGCCTTCAACCTGCTAGAATATGTGACTGGCCTACAGGTTAGCCAGCTGTGCGCCGACATTAACACGGTAGTACCCGGCCGCCAGCTCGATGACGACGGGGCCGTGCTGCTGCGCCTCTCGGGCGGAGCCAGTGGGGTGCTGGTAGCTACCCAAGTAGCGGCCGGCGAAGAAAACAACGTACGCCTGCGCGTGTACGGCGAAAAAGGCGGGCTGGAATGGCAGCAGGTTGATGCCAACACCCTGCTGGTGAAGTGGCTGGACCGACCCACGGAAATCCGCCGGACGGGCACGGGTTACGTCAGCTCCTACGCCCGCCATAACACCCGCACCCCGGCCGGCCACCCCGAGGGCTACCTCGAAGCCTTTGCCAACCTCTACCGCAACTTTGCCCTGAGTTTGCAAGCCGACCTAAGTGGCACTACTGCCCCGCCCGAAGCCCTGGACTACCCTGGCATTGCGGCGGGAGTGCGCGGCATGGCCTTCATTGAAAACGTCATTGCCTCGGGCCGCTCCGAGCAAAAGTGGACTGAGTTTACTGTATAACTGCGCATGAAAACCATCAAGGGACCTGCTATTTTCTTGGCGCAGTTCATTTCCGATCAGCCCCCATTCAACAGCTTGGAGTCCATCTGCCAGTGGGCTAGTAGCCTGGGCTTTAAAGGAGTACAACTCCCGACCCTAGACAGCCGCTTTATCGACCTGCAGCTGGCCGCCGAGAGCAAAATCTACGCCGACGAGCTAAAGGGCAAAGTGCAGGCGGCGGGGCTAGAAATCACCGAGCTTTCTACCCACCTGCAAGGCCAGTTGGTGGCCGTGAACCCCGCCTACGATCAACTGTTCGACGGCTTCGCGCCGGAAGTGGTGCGGGGCAACCCCCAAGCCCGCCAGGAGTGGGCCGTGCAACAGCTCAAATACGCCGCCAAAGCTTCCCAAAACCTGGGACTGACGGCCCACGCCACCTTCAGCGGGGCCCTGCTTTGGCCCATGGTTTACCCCTGGCCCCAGCGCCCGGCCGGCATCGTCGAAACTGGTTTCACGGAGCTGGCCCGGCGCTGGCTACCCATCCTGAACACTTTCGATGCGTGCGGCGTGGACGTGTGCTACGAGGTGCACGCCGGCGAGGACCTGCACGACGGCATCAGCTACGAAATGTTTCTCGACAAAGTGCAGCAGCATCCGCGCGCCTGCCTGCTCTACGACCCCTCCCACTTCGTGCTCCAGTGCCTGGACTACCTCGAGTACATTGACATTTACCACGAGCGAATTCGGGCCTTCCACGTCAAGGATGCCGAGTTTAACCCCACGGGCCGCCAGGGCGTGTACGGGGGCTACCAGAGCTGGCTCGACCGGGCCGGCCGCTTCCGCTCCCTCGGCGACGGGCAGGTCGATTTCAAAGCCGTTTTCAGCAAAATGGCCGCCTACGACTTCCCTGGCTGGGCCGTGCTGGAGTGGGAATGCGCCCTGAAACACCCCGAAGATGGGGCCCGCGAAGGGGCCACGTTCATCCAGAACCATATTATCCGCGTCACGGACAAAGCCTTTGACGATTTTGCGGCGGCTGGCACCGATGAAGCCCGCAACAAAACCCTGCTTGGTCTCTAACTACCCTGATTCCTTTCCATGAAAAACGCCATTCTACTCCTCAGCTTCTGCGCTAGCCTGGCCGCCTGCGGCTCTGGTTCCGAAAAGCCTGCTGCCAAGGAAGACTATACCCTGGCCGATACCGAAGAAACGCTGGACACCGACAGCACCACCGGCTCCAACGTAACGGCCGTGGCCCATCAGCCCCAGATAGATACCAACTCCACCAAAATCGGCACGGCCCCAACCGGGGGCGCGGTAGCCAAAGGAGCCAAGCTGATTGAGGGCGCCGACTGCACGGGTTGCCACCGCGAAAACGAGAAGCTGCTCGGGCCCGCCTACAAGGCCGTAGCCGAAAAATACCCCGCCACGGCCGCCAACGTCAGCATGCTGGCCGGCAAGGTCATAACCGGCGGCAAAGGCAACTGGGGCGACATCGCCATGACCCCGCACCCCGGCCTGTCCAAAGCCGACGCCGAGGAAATGGTGCGTTATATCCTGAGTCTGAAGTAGTCTATAGGAGCAAGCAACGATTTGCTACGCTTACCCAGATCAAGCAGGACAACTACCGTGATGCTGTAAGCAGGACAAATCCTTTGGTCCACTTACAAAGCGGTTTGTCGCCCCATTCAAGCCCACCTTCCCCTATTCCCACCGCTTATGAATACCACTACCCGGATTAAGCTGTCCATCATGATGTTCCTGGAGTTTTTCATCTGGGGCGCGTGGTTCGTGACGCTGGGGACCTATTTGCTGCGCAACCTAAGTGCCTCCGGCACGCAAGTAGGGGTTGCGTTTCTGACCCAGTCCATTGGGGCCATTGTGGCGCCGTTTATCATCGGGCTGATTGCCGACCGGTTTTTCTCGGCCCAGAAGATTCTCGGGGTGCTGCACCTGGCCGGCGCCCTGCTGCTCTGGCGCGCCTCCACGGCCCCCGACTTCAGCTCTTTCTACCCGAGCATCCTGACCTACATGATTCTGTATATGCCCACGCTGGCCCTGGTCAACTCCATTGCGTTTCGGCAGATGCAGAATCCGCAGAAGGAGTTTGCCACCATCCGGGTGCTGGGTACATTGGGCTGGATTGTAGCCGGCCTAACTATTGGGTGGCTGAATTGGGAGCAGAGCGGTAGCCTGCAGGCTACCTTCCTGATGGCGGCCGGCGCTTCGGCCCTGCTGGGGGTGTTCAGCTTTACGCTGCCCGCTACCCCGCCCGTAAAGCGCGGTCAAGCCAGCTCCCTGGGCGATATGCTGGGCCTAGATGCCATCGGCTTGCTGAAGAACCGCTCCTACCTTATCTTCTTTCTGGCCTCCATTGCCATCTGCATTCCGCTGGCCTTTTACTACGGCTTCACCAACCCCTTCCTGAACGAAGTAGGCATGAAAGCCGCCGCCGGCGTGCAGAGCTTGGGGCAAGTATCGGAACTGCTGTTTATGCTCTTGATTCCGGTGTTTTTCAGCCGCCTGGGCGTGAAGAAAATGCTGGCCATTGGCATGCTGGCCTGGGTGTTGCGCTACGTATTCTTTGCCTACGGCAACGCCGAAAGCAACTACTGGATGCTGATTATAGGCATTGTGCTGCACGGTATCTGCTACGACTTTTTCTTCGTAACGGGCCAGATTTACACCGATAACCTGGCCGGGGAACGGTTTAAAAGCTCGGCCCAGGGTTTTATCACCCTGGCTACCTACGGGGTAGGCATGCTCATCGGCACCCTGCTTTCGGGCCGCATCTTCGACAGCTACCAGACCCCCGGCGGCACCCACGACTGGCGCATGATCTGGCTGATTCCGGCCGCCATTGCGGGAGGTGTAGTGCTGCTGTTCCTGCTCATGTTCAAGGACCGCGCCCAGCCCCAGGCCACTGAACAGGCCTCCGTTGATGCGGCTCCCACCTTGGCAACCCAAGCTACCTAGCCCCATGAGCACCTGGAACCGCCGCTCTGCACTTAAAGGTCTGCTCACTACCACGGCCGCCGTCGGAACCCTGGGTATTGCCAGTGCCTGCGCCCCCGATGACCGACGAGCCCAACCGCCTACTACCTTGAAAAACAGCTTCAAGCACTCCGTGTGCCGCTGGTGCTTCCAGGACCTGCCCCTGGAGCAGCTTTGCGCAGCCGCCAAGGAAATGGGCATCCAGGGGATTGACCTGGTGGGGCCGAAGGAGTGGCCGACGCTGAAGAAATACGGCCTCGACTCGCCCATGTGCAACGGGGCCGAAATCAACCTTACCGACGGCTTCAACGACCCACGGTTTCACGCCCAGCTACAGAAGCAGTACGCCGAGATGATTCCGCGGGTAGCCCAGGCCGGCTACACTAACTTGATTTGCTTTAGCGGCAGCCGCCGGGGCCTTTCGGATGAAGCCGGTTGGACGAACTGCGTGCGGGGCCTGCAGCCCCTAGTGAAGCTGGCCGCCCAGCACAAGGTAGTGCTGGTCATGGAGCTGCTCAACAGCAAAATCGACCACAAAGACTACCAGTGCGACCGAACCGCTTGGGGCGTGGAGCTGGCCAAGCGCCTGGGCTCCGAAAACTTTAAGCTGCTCTACGACATCTACCACATGCAAATCAATGAGGGCGACGTGATTCGCACCCTCACGGAGTACCACCCCTACATTGCCCACTACCACACGGCCGGCGTGCCGGGCCGCCACGAAATCGGGGACAGCCAGGAGCTAAATTACCCGGCCATTATGCGCGCCATCAAAGCCACCGGCTTCCAAGGGTACGTCGCCCAGGAGTTCATGCCCCAGCAAGCCGATAAGCTGGCCTCCCTGCGCCAAGCCATTCAGCTGTGTGATGTATAATGTCATTCCGAGCGTAGCGAGGAATCTGGGTTCATATTTCAGGAGATAAATCCAGATTCCTCGCTACGCTCGGAATGACCCGTTCAACTGACTTCCATCGATTTCCTACCTGCCCTGCTTTCTATGAAGCCTGCTGTCCTCGTTTCTGCGTTTCTGCTTAGCACTCCCCTCATGACTCAGGCCCAACAAACCGGCAAACCCGAAGCCACCGAAGTGTGGGAGCCCGTGCCAAAGAGCGTAGCGGCTACTCCCAGTTTCCCGCCGCCACCCGCTGACGCCCTGGTGCTATTTAATGGCAAAGACCTAAGCCAGTGGGTGTCAACGGAAAACCGCGCTGCGCCGGCCAAATGGAAGGTAGCGGGCGGGTTGCTGACGGTGGACAAGGCCAACGGCAACATCGAAACCAAACAGACTTTCACTAATTACCAGCTGCACCTGGAATGGCGCATTCCGGCTACCATTGAAGGCACCGGCCAAGTGCGCGGCAACAGCGGCGTGTTTCTGGCTTCCCTAGGCAAGGGCGACCTAGGCTACGAGCTACAGATTCTGGACTCCTACCAGAACAAAACCTACGTGAACGGCATGGCCGGTAGCATCTACAAGCAGCACGTGCCCCTGGCCAACCCCGCCCGCAAGCCCGGCGAGTGGCAGAGCTACGATGTACTTTGGACAGCTCCCGTTTTTAAGGCCGATGGCTCGGTGCAGGCGCCAGCCCGCGTGACGGTGCTCTTCAACGGGGTAGTGGTGCAGCATAACGTGGCGCTTTCGGGGCCAACGCTTTACATCGGGCAGCCCAGCTACCAACAAGCCCACGGTCCCACTCCCATCAAGCTCCAGGCGCACGGCGACAAAAGTGAGCCCATCAGCTACCGCAACATTTGGGTGCGAAAACTGTAATAGTACCCGGTTAGGTAGCCTCCCATTACTGGCTATATGTAAGCGCTGCCCGCCGTAAGGTTATCCTTATGGCGGGCAGACGCGTAAAAGCCCGGGTAGTTTCGTTGCGGAGCGCCAAAGGGATAAGCCACCTTTTGCAGGTTTTCGGGGCTGGCTTCCTGAGCCGTACTCTCTTTGGCTGTATTTGTTAGCGTGCGTCTTGTATATGGTACCTTTCCCTGTTTCTGCCGGACAAGACCTTCCCTTGGTTGAATTGGAATACGAGTTGCACCTATTTGTGGTGGGTAGCACCGCCAAGTCCTTGCGCGCCCTAGCCAATATTCAGCGCATATGCGCGCATTATCTCTCGGGCCGGCATACCCTGGATGTGGTTGACCTGAATGAACATCCCGAGCGTGCCGGCCAGGAAGGCCTGCTTGGTATTCCCTGCCTAGTGAAAAAACGGCCGGGCTTGGTTCGTCAGCTGGTGGGTGATTTATCGGATCAGGAGCGGGTGCTGAAGGCCTTAAGTTTAGAGTAACGCGCGCAATTACCTGGGGTGTGCGTGCTGCTGCGCTACCCAGGCTACGGAGCAACGAGGGGCGGGCCCGGCTGGAGCTTTTTGCGGGTTTACAAGTTTTTTGTGGCTCACTTGCCGTCTGGGTTGTTACTTGCCACGGGAGCACCGCCTGTTCTCTGTGAAGGCACCACTTTATGGCCGTTAAAAAGCAGCAAACTTCCCTTCGAGACTTAGCCCAGCAGCTGAACCTGTCCACATCCACCGTCTCAAGGGCCCTGGCCGACCACCGGGATATTGGGGAAGCCACCAAAGAGCGGGTGCGGCGCCTGGCCCAGGAGCTGAACTACCGCCCCAACCAACTGGCCGCGGCCCTGCGCAAGGGCCACAGCAAAACTCTCGGCGTCATTGTGCCCCACATCAAGGGCTACTTTTTTCCGGCCGTTATGAATGGCATTGAGAAGGTAGCCACCCGCGAAGGCTTCAACGTGCTGCTGTGCCAGTCCAACGAAGACGTCCGGCGCGAGCAGCGTAATATTGAAACCCTGCTGGCGGCCCAGGTAGAAGGCATTCTGATGTCGGTGTCGGCTACTACCCTCGACCAGGTGCAGCACTTTGAGCAGGTCCGGCGGCAAGGCACGCCGCTGGTATTCTTTGACCGGGCCCCGGATTTGCCTCGCAGCATGGCCGTGGTGCTCGATGACTTTCAGGGGGCCTACCAGGCCGTACGCCACCTAATTGAGCAGGGCTGCACCCGCATTGCCCATCTGGCCGGTCCGCAGCACCTGAACACCAGCCGCAACCGTTTTTTAGGCTATAAAGCTGCCCTGGAGGCTCACGGCCTACCCTTCGATGAGCAGCACGTGTATTCCCTGCCGGCCTTAACCCACGACGCCGGCCGCCTGGCCATGCAACACCTGCTGGCCCTAGTGCCGGACCTAGACGGGGTGTTTGCCGCCTACGCCATTCCCTCCGTTGGGGCCCTGGAAGTGTTGCGGGAGAAACCCGTGCGCGTACCCCAGGACATTGCCTTGGCCTGCTTCAGCAACGAGCCCTTCACTACCATGACGGAGCCCCACCTGACGGTAGTAGACCAGCGGGCGGAGCAAATGGGCGAAACGGCCGTGCGCCTGTTTCTGCAGCTGCTCAAGCGCGGCCCGGCCTACGAACCGCCCCACCTCATTCTAAAGCCCGAGCTTATTATCCGCACTTCCTCCCTGCACCGTTCGCAGGAGCCGCAGCCGGCACGCTAAGCCGCTGCTGCCGAGCTTGTTTTTGCTTTTACTTTCTTATTTCTTTTACTCCGCGTATGAGCTCTGAACTGTCCAAACCACAGGTATTTGAGCAGATTGAAGCGCAGCTCCAGCAGCAGGGCTTTGGCATTACCCAACGAGACCAGACGCGCCCCTGGGGTGGCTTCTTCGTTATCGATGAAAACCAGGCCCAGCAATTCGCCGACACGTATTTCGACGGCCTGTCGGTGGATGACTTACGCATTTCGGGCAAGCTAAGTCCGAAAGTGCTGTTGGTAGCTCCGCATCAGCGCCTCTCGTGGCAGTATCATTACCGCCGCGCCGAAATCTGGCGGGTAGTAGAAGGCACGGTGGGCATCATCACCAGCCCGACTGATGAGGAAGGCGAGTTGAAAACCTACGGCCCGGGCGAGCAAATTACCCTGCAGCAAGGCGAGCGGCACCGCCTCATTGGCCTCGATGGCTGGGGCACCATTGCCGAGATATGGCAGCACACCGATGCCAGCCAGCCTTCCGACGAAAACGATATTGTGCGCGTTCAGGACGATTTCGGCCGCTAAGCTGTTCAACGCCTTTGTGCTCAGGGCCGCCTACCCCACGGCCGGGTAGGCAGGTTAGGCTCTTTCGGTTTTCGTTTCGCACGCATTGCCTTCCTTGTTAGCGTTGGGCCTGCGGCTCGCGCTTTCGACGAAACGCCAGCTGCAGGCCCAACTTCCAGGCGGACCGCTTCTGAACTGGGGCGTTGGCAGCATTTTTCACCTGTTTGTGGCTCCTTTTCAATCCCGCTTCTCGTTTGTGAGGGCTGCCCTACCCCAGGAGCCGCTGCAGCAACTGCTGTTTCTGGGCCGGTGGGGGCTGATCTGCGCTGTCGTGGGCCTGTTGGTGGGTTCGGCTTCGGCCTTCTTTCTGCTGGCCCTTGATTACGTTACGGCATGGCGAGAGGCGCACCCCGCTGTTATCTGGCTGCTTCCCGCCGGGGGCTTCCTGGTGGGGGCTACCTACCACTACTGGGGGCAGCAGGTAGGTAGCGGCAACAACCTGCTTCTGGAGGAAATTCATAACCCACGGCGGGTGATACCGCTGCGCATGGCGCCGCTCGTGCTATTCGGGACGCTGGCCACGCACTTGTTCGGCGGCTCGGCCGGGCGCGAAGGCACCGCGGTTCAGCTAGGCGGTACCCTGGCCGACCAACTCACGCGCCTGCTCGGCTTGCGCCCCCGCGACCGTAAAATTCTGCTGATTGCGGGTATCAGTGCCGGGTTTGCCTCGGTGTTCGGCACGCCCCTGGCGGGGGCCTTGTTCGGGCTGGAGGTTTTTCTGATTGGCGCCATCCGGTATGAGGCCATTGGGCCGAGCTTTCTGGCCGCCATCCTTGCCGACCTGGTTACGCGCGCTTGGGGCGTGGGTCACACCCCGTACCCGCAGTTGGAAACCGGGGGGTCACCGCCCTAAATCTCTTGCTGACTGCCGGCTGCGGGCTACTGTTTGGCCTTGTGGCCCGCAGCTTCGCCGCCCTCACGCATCTGGTTAGCCGCTGGTTTGCCCAGATTTCCTACCCTCCGCTGCGGCCCGCTCTGGGCGGCTTGCTGGTGGCGCTGGCCGTGGCTGCGCTTGGTACAACCAAGTATATCGGCCTGGGCATTCCTACCCTTGTGGCTGCTTTCCGGACCCCGCTTCCACCCCAAGACTTCCTGCTCAAACTGGCGCTGACGGCCCTCACTTTGGGGTGCGGCTTCAAGGGCGGAGAGGTTACGCCGTTGTTTTTTATTGGAGCGACCCTGGGCTCAGCCCTGGCGGTGGTGTTGCCGCTGCCCGTGGCCCTGCTGGCCGCCATGGGTTTTGTGGCCGTGTTTGCGGGAGCAGCTAACACGCCGCTGGCCTGTACCTTCATGGGGCTGGAGCTGTTTGGCGCCCAGGCCGGGGTGTACCTGGGCCTGACCTGCGTGGTAGCGTATTTATTCTCGGGGCACACCGGCATCTACGGGCGCAGGTGGTGGGGCAAGCCAAGCACCGACGCTTGGTCCGGGAGCAAAATCAGCGGCTACGTGACCTTGCCTCCGCACGCCAACGGGGCCTACCCAAGCCTCCTGGGTAATACTTGCCTCCGTAGGGCGGGCGTAGTTTGTGCGCGGCCCTACCCCTCTACTGCTCCCGCTGCTAGTTGCGGTGTAGCGCACTTAGTAACCTCAACAACAGCTTTATGCAAGTAGGAATCGACAGTTTCGCGGCCGCCCTTCTAGACAACGGGACCGGCACTACCCTTACTCGCTCCGAAGCAATGGGGCAGCTGCTCGACCGGATTGAGCGGGCCGATCAGGTGGGTCTGGACGTATTTGGTATTGGGGAGCATCACCGGCCGGAGTACCTTGACTCGGCAACGGCGGTTATTCTGGCCGCGGCCGCCGCCCGCACCCGGCGCATTCGCCTGACCAGCGCCGTTACGGTGCTCAGCGCGGCAGACCCGGTGCGGGTGTTCCAACAGTTTGCTACCCTCGACCTTCTTTCCCAGGGACGGGCCGAGCTGGTGGTGGGCCGGGGCTCTTCCATTGAAGCCTTCCCGCTCTTTGGCTTCGACCTCGACGACTACGACGCCTTATTTACCGAAAAGCTTGATCTGTTGCTCGCCATCCGGGCCCAGGAGCGCGTGCACTGGTCTGGCCGGTTTCGGCCCGCCCTGACGGGGCAGGGCATCTATCCGCGCCCCTGCAACAGCCGCTGCCCGTGTGGGTGGGCGTGGGAGGTACGCCCCAATCCTTTGCGCGCGCCGGTACGCTGGGCCTGCCCCTGATGGTGGCGGTTATTGGGGGTGAAACGCACTGCTTCCGCCCCCTGGTTGATTTGTACCGGGAAGCAGGAAGGCGGGCCGGCCACTCGGCCGAGCAGTTGCAGGTGGGCCTGCACTCCTTAGGCTACGTGGCCCTCACAACCGAACAAGCTCAGCAAGAGTTTTATCCGGGCTATGCCCGCACGTTTACCAGTCGGGCCCGGGAGCGGGGCGGCTCCCCCGTAACGCAGGCGCAGTTTATGGCCCAGGCGGGCCCGCTGGGAGCCTTGCTGGTTGGTAGCCCCGAGGAAGTAGCGGCCAAGATTCTGCGCCACAGTGAAGCGCTGGGCGGCATTTCGCGGGTCACCTTCCAGATGGACGTGGCTACCTTGCCCCACGACAGCCTGCTGCGCGCCATTGAGTTGCTTGGTACGCGCGTGGCCCCCCTGTTGCGGGCTGCTGCTCCGGCCGGGCCGCAAAGCTAGAACTAGGCAAATCAAGCGAAGAGCTAGGTAACGGTTGCTGCCGCCACAGGCCCGGTAGCCGCTATGAGAGGGGCGTGAAAAAGATCGTAACAGTCGCTGATTTGAATATCTTGGTAGCTTGCCTCCCTACCCCTCACTTATGCACGATACAAGTCTGATCCAGCTTATCAGTTTACTGGCTGTCTTTATTTCGTGTTTACTGGCCGTGTTTCTACTGACTGTCAGCACGAAAAACCGCCTGAGCAATGTGCTGTTCAGTGCGTTTATCCTGCTGAATGCAGCCGATATCAGCTCCTGGTTTCTGAACGATTTTTTGCAGCGCTACCCGGCAGTGCTCCTGTTTAAAATCACCCTGAACACGCTAATCAACCCCGCCTACTACCTGTATGTGTTGGCAGTTTGTTACGCTGATTTCCGGTTCCGGGCCAAGCACTGGTGGCACCTGCTACCCTTCGGCCTCCTTACCCTTGTACTGCTGCCGCGGTTTTATCTAGCCGATTTCGAGACTCAAACAGCGTTTCTGCACCAGTTCGAGGCAATGCCCGAAATTATCTTTAGCCGGGTACTAGGGCATTTGCAATTCGGGTTCTATACCGTTGCCGCCTTTCGCACCCTGCGGCGCTACCGGCGTACCTACGCGGAGAATTACGCTAACCCCTCCAGCATCACCTACCGCTGGTTGTTTCGTTTAACCCTGATCCTGACGTTTTTGCACGTTCTGGTACTGGTAAAACAAGCTTTGCGCTTTACCGCCTACCAGGAGCTGTTCACCGGCATGGAAGTGTGGGTGGGGCTCAATGCCACAGCCATGATGTGCTGGTGCGTACTCAAGGCCCTGCACCACCCCGAGCTTTTTCGCAGCATCGATTCAACCATCAAGCCCTTGGCAGAGGCCCCGTGCCCAACCCCAGCTACTGGGCCAGCCGCTCAGAGCCCAGAAATCGAGGCCCAGATTACCCGACTCCGGGCTTACATGGAGCAGGCAGAGCCCTACCTCAATGCGGAGCTAACCGTGCAAGAGTTGGCCCGGCAGGTCAACATGCCCGTGCGCGAACTGTCCTGGTTAATTAATCACCATCTAAATCAGCACTTCTTCGACTTCGTGAATAAGTACCGCATCACCAAGGCCCGGCACCTGCTGAAAGACCCGGCCCAGGGCAAAGTGACAGTCCTGGAGGTGCTCTACGCGGTTGGCTTCAACTCGAAATCCTCCTTTAACACCTCCTTCAAAAAGCACACTGGCCTAACTCCAACCCAGTACCGCACGGCCTAGGTGCAGCCTCCGCAGGCCACGTAACCGAGGCTGGCTCAGCGCCGCGCTCGATTTTAAATATCTGATTAAAAATCAGTTGCAAAAAGTCGAACGCCTCTTCGCCAAAGTCGAACGGTGTAGGTAGGAAAATAAATGGTTCGACTTTTTTAGTCCGTCGCGGCGGCGGATGTGGCTTCTCACTTTTGCTGGGCCTGGCGCCACTACCAGGTCATGTAAACGTAAGGAGCCATGTGCTATTCCCCACTGAGCCAACTAACGACCCCGTTTTTTTTACTACCCCTGCCCGCCCGCGCAAACCAAACCGTTGCCTGCCGCAGCTGGCAGCCCCGGTACCTAGCAGTACTACTTGGGCTGCTCTGCACGCTGGCCCTGTTCGCCTCTCCAACCCAAGCGGCGGAAATAGGATGGCCTGAACCGAGCCCAGGCCGGGCGGGGGCTCGGTTGCCGGCTGGCAAAACTGTGGAGCAAAAGCTAGCTTACTTCCTGAAGCTAACTGATTCGCTTCGGCAGCAGGCGCACAACCCCGGCATGGCCATTGCCATTCTGCACGACAAAAAACTGGTGTACAAGGGCGGCCTGGGCTACCGCGACGTAGCCAAACAGTTGCCGGTCACCGACAACACGCTATTTGAAATCGGCTCCTGTACCAAGGCCTTTGCCGGGGTGATTGCCGCTCAGCTGGTGCAGGAAGGCGTATTGAGTTGGGATGATAAAGTCCGCCGGCACTTGCCCGAATTCACGCTGGCAGATGCCTACGCCACCCAAAACGCTACCCTCCAAGATATCTTCACCCACCGAGTCGGGCTCGACCAACACTACTACCTGCTCTACGGGCCGGCATTTACCGGAAAGGAAGTACTAACGAAACTTCCCTTTCTGAGCTTTAATGGCACTTTCCGGGAGAAGTTTCTTTACAATAATCTGCTGTATATGGTGGCCGGCATTCTGGCAGAGCGAGCCACCGCTACCCCCTGGGAAGAGCTAGTCCGGCGCCGAATCTTTCAGCCCCTGGGCATGCACGCGTCGTTTGCTACCTCCCAGGAGTTCCTGCAGTATGCGGAGCATACCCTCAGCTACCGCAACGACGGCAAAACTATAGTGCCCCACACCAACCTAGATGCCAGCGGCGCGGCCGGCAGCATCAGCTCCACCATTACCGACATGGCCACTTGGCTAAGTATGTTGGTGAACAAGGGCGCGCTCGGCTCCCAGCCCTTCCTCTCGCCCCAGCAGTTTGCCTACCTGACCAGCCCCCTAACCGTGCGCAATGCCGCCGAGGAAATATTCTACGGCATTGGCTGGGATGTTGACACCAAGCGAAACATCATTTACCACGATGGCCGAACGGCCGGCCAAAGCAGCCGCATTTTATTGATGCCACAAAACGGGTTCGGCATCGTCATCATGTGCAACCAACAGACGGAGCTACAAAACCTGCTAATCCGTTATGCCACAAATATTTTCGTGGATGACAACTATGCAAGAATGACTGATTTCGAGCAGTTTGTTATTGCCAAGGCTAACAAGGCCAATGTCAAAGAACTGCTCACTCCTTTACCCATCCAGGACAAAACGGCTTTGGCCCTGCTCCCGGCCTGCACTGGTGAATATGTACATCCGGCTTATGGCACTATCACGCTTACCCAACCCGCTGCTAATCAGCTGCATTTTCAGTATTACGGCTTTCAAGGATTTGCCCAGCACCACCACAACCACCACTTCACGGCGCTAACTACCCACGATACCGGCCGCGACAAATTCGACTTCACAGTGCTGCAAGATGCCCAGCACCGGGTAACCGGCTTGGAGGTTGTACTTCCATTTACCAAACCCTTGCGCTTCGAAAAAGTACCCGCAAACAAGGCGTTACCCAAAGCTCGGAAGCCCTTAGGCAGGTAGTAAGCTTAGTCGGTGTTGGAGGTGAGGGCAGCGGCCAGCCGTTCTCTTATCTTGCAGCCTACCTACTACCCTTGTCTACCAACCTGATGCTGCCTTTCTCTATCCGTTTGCGCTGTTTGCTAGGCGCGTGGCTGCTTCTTGCGGCCACTATGCCCGGCCGGGCCCAGCAGTTTACCCCGCAGGTCCGGGAGTTTATCAAGGTAAGTAGCCCTTCCATTGCCTTGGTTGATGCCAAGGTGATTGATGGTACCGGTAGCCCGGCGCGGCTGCACCAAACCGTGCTAGTGCAAGGCGGGCGCATTGTGCAGGTAGGTCCGGTGAAGAAGGTGAAGGTTCCCGTTGATGCTCAGGTAATCAATTGCGCGGGCAAAACCCTGATTCCGGGCCTGGTAATGCTGCATGAGCACCTGTATTACACCATGCCGGCGGGCGGCTACTTCAACATTGCCCAGATGCCCTACTCCTTTCCTCGGCTGTATTTAGCTGGCGGGGCTACTACCATTCGCACGGCGGGCAGCATTGAGCCGCAAACCGACCTGGCCATTCAGCGCATGATTCGGGAGGGCAAGCTCATTGGTCCCGAAATGGACGTAACGGCTCCTTACATGGAAGAGCCGGGCTTGGATATTCCGGCCCTGAACACCATCAACGGCCCCGACGATGCGGCCGCGTCCACGGTTTTCTGGGCCAATAAAGGCTGTACCTCCTTTAAGATGTACATGCACGCCACGCGCGCCGACCTGGCCGCCGTGGTGCGCGAGGCCCATGCCCGCCACCTCAAGGTAACCGGGCACCTGTGCTCCATTACGTATCGGGAGGCCGCGGAGCTTGGCATTGATAACCTGGAGCACGGGTTTATGGCCAGCACGGATTTTGTACCCAACAAGGCAGTTGATGTGGCAGATTATCCCGCCGGGCGTCAGTCGTTGCTGCAGCTACCGGTGAACAGCCCGGCCATGCAGGACCTGATCCGGCTGCTGGTCAGCAAAAAAGTCGCGCTTACCTCCACCCTGCCCGTTTTCGAGCCCTACACCAACCGCGAGGTAGTGCTGGGCGGTGGTTTGGAGGCACTGATTCCGCAGCTGCAGGAGCGCGAAACGGCTACCTGGCAGCAGAACCAGCGGCGCGATACGGCCAGCGTACGCCTGTTTAAAAAGGAAATGGCCTGGGAAAAGCAGTTCTATGATGCCGGCGGTTTGCTGGTGGCGGGCACCGACCCTACCGGGGCCGGACGTACCATTGCCGGGTACGCCAACCGGCGGCAGCTGGAGCTACTGGTAGAAGCTGGTTTCACGGCGGTTGAAGCCATTAAAATCAGTACCCTGAACGGAGCCCGCTACCTAAACCGGGACAAGGAAATAGGCACGATTGAGACGGGTAAGCAGGCGGATCTGGTGCTGCTCAGTGGCGACCCGGAGCAGGACATTCAGCAGGTTCGGCGCATGGAAATCGTGTTCAAAGAAGGCGTCGGCTTTGACTCGGGCAAACTACTTGAGTCTATGAAAGGCAAGGTTGGATTAAACTAGACCAGCGTGCCGGTGGGGAGCAGTGCACCACGTTGCAAGCTACTTAGTCAAAGCGGCACGCATAATTATTAGCCCGCAACTCAGTTTATATCAACACAATATACCCAAGCTGCGGTACCCACACAGCTTACTGGGCCGAGAAGCGGAAGGCGGCCGGGCTCAGGCCGGTTTTGCTTTTGAACAGCCGACTGAAATAGTGCGGATACTCGAAGCCCAGCTGAAAGGCAGTTTCGTTCACGGTCAGGGAGGTGGTGAGCAGCAGTTGTTTGGCTTTCTCAATCAGGCGGTGATGGATGTGCTGCTGGGTAGTCTGCCCGGTTAGGGTCCGCAGCATGTCGCCCAGGTAAGCGGGCGACACGTGCAGGGCCTCGGCGAAGTAGTGCACCGTAGGCAAGGGTAGTTGGTTGCCGGGCGCAAAGTAGGCCCCTAGCAGGGCTTCGAAACGGGTTAGCAAATCGTGCGCCGGGGTGCGCCGGGTCAGGAACTGGCGGTGGTAGTAGCGGTTGGCATAGTTGAGCAGCACTTCCAGCTGCGAAACCAGCACATCTTGACTGAAGGCGTCAATGGGCCGCTCGTGCTCTAGCTTGAGGCTGTGCAGCAGGCTGTCGAGGCTTTGTTCTTCCTGAGCTGACAGGTGCAGGGCCTCGTGTACATCGTAGGAAAAGAAAGTATAGTCGGCTATGCGCTGGCCCAGGGGGTAGCGGGCCAGCAGGTCCGGGTGAAACAGCAGCATCCACCCGCTAACCCCCGAAATATCCAGGCTCTCATCTACGCGAAACACTTGGCCGGGAGCCGAAAAGCCCAGCACACCTTCGCTGAAATCGTAGGGCTGGTGCCCGTAGTACAGCGGCCCGTTCAGGCCCCGTTTCAGGAAAACGGAGTAGAACTGCAGAATAACGGGTGCCGTTACGGGCGGCGCGCCAGCCGCTTGCCCCAGCTCCCGACTCCGCCGCAAGTCAATGAGCGTGAGCAGCGGATGCGCCGGTGCCGGCAAACCGTACAACCGGGTGTAGTCCGTAACCGTGGCTAGCACCTGAAACGCTTGGGAGGATGGCTTCATGCGGAAGTACACAGAAACGAATAATACAAAAGTCGCACAAGGACACGGCCGGCCCGCTGCCCCAATTTACATGCCTTCGGGGTAAGCTCCGCCAACGACGCTACCCACGGGTAGCACCGCATCCAGCTCGGCCAGCTCGGCGGGGCTGAGTTGGATGCTGGTGGCGGCTACATTCGCTTCCAGATACGGGCGGCGCTTGGTACCAGGAATAGCCACTACCCCTTGGGCCAGCACCCACGCCAGGGCCAGCTGCGCCGCACTCACGCCCTTGGCCGCCGCCAGGGTGTGGAGGGTGTTTACCAGCTCCAGGTTTTTGTGGAAATTCTCGCCCTGGTAGCGCGGAAAAAACCGGCGCGAGTCGGTGGGTTCGAAGTCGTCCGGAGTCTTGATGGTACCCGACAGAAAACCCCGGCCCAGCGGCGAATAGCCTACGAAGCCAATGCCCATTTCCTGGGTAGCGCGTAGCACCCCGTTTTCTTCCACGCCCCTATCGAAGAGGGAGTATTCGGTTTCCAGGGCTGTGATGGGGTGCACGGCGTGTGCCCGCCGCAGGATGTCTGCGGATACTTCGGAGAGGCCCAGGTAGCGGACTTTGCCTTCCTCCACGAGGCGGCTCATGGCGCCTACGGTTTCTTCAATGGGCGTTTCTGGGTCGAGGCGGTGCAGGTAGTAGAGGTCCACGTACTCGGTGCCCAGGTTGCGCTAGGAGCGCTCAATGGAGGTGCGCACGTACTCAGGCCGGCCATTGTAGCGCCCGTTCCAGTTTCCATCGGCGCCCATGGCAAACCCAAACTTGGTGGCCACTGTGTACTGCGCCCGGCGGCCGGCAATGGCCTGGCCCACCAGCCGCTCGTTGGCGAACGGGCCGTACACATCGGCCGTGTCGAGCATGGTGACGCCCAATTCCTGGGCGCGGTGAATAGTAGCAATGCTTTCCGCATCGTTGGGGGTGCCGTAGATAGTGCCGCCCGCAAAGTTCGACATGCCCATGCAGCCCAGCCCCTGGACTGACACGTGCAGGCCTTGACGGCCCAGGGCAACTTGTGCAACGCTGTTCATTAGTAAGAAGATTAGTAGGAGTATGTGGTTTGTTTGCCTGGCAAAGGTCGGGCGGGCTACTGCCGGGCGGCCTACACAAACCGCTGCTTCTAGCACACAAACTGCCGCCACACCTAAGCGCACCGGCAGAAATCAGAGGGTGGAATAATTGGGCGGGGCACATTGCTGCGTAGTTCACCTCACCTTCCATACCTTAACCCGGCGGTAGTGCGTTACTCGCCCGCTATTCACTTCGCTACCATGCCCAAGCGAAGGTGACGTTGGCCCATTTCACTCGTTGGTCGTTCCCCTATTCCCTCCCCAGTCCCATGAAAAAAGTATCCCGGCGCAGGTTTGTTGAGCAGCTTGGTGTAGGGGTAAGCGCCGCGGCGTTCTTGCCTTCTGTTGCGTTTTCTGCGGAGAAGCAGGCTCCGCTGTATGCCGGCAAAAAGCTCCAAGTGGCCCTCTGCGGGCTGGGTCGGTACGCAAACCTGGTGCGGGAGGGCTTGGCGGCGTCGCAGTATTGCCAGCTGGCCGGAATCGTTACGGGTACCCCGGCCAAGGCCGCCGCGTGGCGCACCGACCACCGCATCCCCGAGAAGAATGTATACTCCTACCAGAACTTTGATAAGATTCTGACCAACAAAGCTATTGACGCCGTGTACATTACTCTACCCAACGCCCTGCACAAGGAGTTTACGTTGCGGGCGGCCCGGGCCGGTAAGCACGTGATTGTCGAGAAGCCCATGGCCCTGACCGAACAGGATTGTCAGGAAATGATAGCGGCCTGCAAGAAGGCCGGAGTGCAACTAGCAGTGGGCTACCGCCTGCACTACGAGCCCCACCACCAGGAAATCAAACGGCTGGGCCAGGAAAAGGTGTTTGGGCAAGTCCGCCTGATTGAGTCCTCCCTGGGGTACCGGCTGGCCGGTATCAGCCCCGACGACTGGCACCTGAAGAAAGCCTTGGCCGGCGGCGGCCCACTCATGAACCTGGGAGTGTACTGCGTGCAAAGCAGCCGCTACGTGCTTGGGGAGGAGCCGGTGGCCGTTACGGCGCAATTCGGGCCCGTTACCATGCCGGAGCTATTCAAGGAGGTAGAGGAGTCCATCAGCTGGCAGCTAACGTTCCCCAGCGGGGCCGTGTGTACTTCTACTACCACCTCTACGTGCAACATTGACCGGTTTTTTGCCTCGGCCGATAACGGCTCCTTTGAGTTGAGCCCGGGCCTGAGCTACGGCCCATTCCAGGGCAAGAGCAGCCAGGGCGCATTCAACTTTCCCGTGCTTAATCAACAAGCTGCCCAGCTCGATGGAATTGCTCCTTACTTACTGGAAGACAAGCCCTTGCCGGCTCACATTTCTGGGGAAGAAGGACGAAAAGACCTGCGCGTGCTGGACGCCATTTACAAAGCCGCCAGAAGCGGAGAAAAAGTCACGCTACGGTAATACTTCCGCCAGCCGCTACAGTTGGCAAGCTATTATCTTACAAGCAGTTAAATAAAACAAATTAACACTAACTACCAGCGCAGCCACCTGCCAAGGCCGAGCCGCAGGCAACTGGCAGGTTTTCGGGGCCAAGCTGGGGTAGCTCAGGGCTGGCCCGGCTTGCGCTTAGCTCGCCAGCGCAACCAGCGCTGACGCAGAGGGTTTGGCAGGGGCTGATTGCCGGTCCACTGCTGCCCATCTGATGCCAGGTACTGTTGGTAGCGCTCGGGCTCAATGCGCCGCCGGTCCACAAAGTAAAGTCCGCCGCGAAAGCCCCGGCGTCGTACCCACTGGTTGATCAGGTAGGCGTGCAGGCGCTCCAGGGAATGGAAGTCGCGGGTGGGCACGCCGTAGTCGCCCTGAAAGTAGCAGCCTGCCTCCACGGGCGGGCGCACGATGCCCAGCGCGTCTCCGTGACGCAAGCGGCTAATGTCGGCTACCCAGGCCCCATTGATGATGTTCACGGCCGGGTACGGGGAAGGATTGCCCCACATGACCTTGCGCCCCGCCCCGTTGACGTTGGCAAACCAGGGCAAGTGCGACATAACGAAGGCCGAGAAGTAGGCAAACTCCTGCGGGTCGTAGTTTCGCTCACGAAACACCAGCGTGACTTCGCGCCCTTCCTGACGAATCAGCCGGCGCAGCTCCTGACGGAAACGCGTATCGGCTAGGTACTGCATGGCCTCGGCGAAGGTGTTGAAAAGCAAGGACAGGCCGTTGTAGTGCACTGCGCCGTGCAGGTAGTTGATGGCGTGGGGCATGCGCCGCTGCGGGCCGTGCGGGATTTCCGGCGTAGCCACCGACTTGCGCACCATGGCTGCCAAGAAACGCCCCACCTTCCCGACGATGGCTTCATCCGGCTCCGGTACGTAGTCGGCTTTGGCCCACTGCGTGCCTACTGGGGTACGAAACACGAGGTTGCGCGGCCAGATAGGTTCTTCCGAGTTAGGCAGCAGCCCCGTTACCCAAGGATGCTCAGGAGCCAACAGGCCGGCGGGCATCTTGTGAATGGACAGCAGCCGCATGACGTGAAAGGCCCCTCCCGTGTTATGCAGTACGTTGCCGCGCACGACATTCTGAGTCAGGAAAAACGCTTCCTTCACCCGGTCACGCTTGCGCGCTTTTTCCAGGCGGGCAGCGGAAGGACGAACAGGTGACACGGAGGGTTCTGAAGCAGCCATAAGGACGTGGAAAGCGAGAAGAACGTGGACGTTACGCAAGATACAACGATGTTTCCCCGGTTAGATTGCTTCCACCCCAGGATGCCACCACACCACCAGCTACCACTTCTGCCGGCATCCTTGCTCCGCCTCAGCTACCTAGCACTCACCTAGCAAACTCGCGGCATGCTTCCGGCACGGCAGCCTCCTACCCCGTGGCGCGGGTAGCATGGTAGACCGGCCGATTCCTGCGGGAGTAGGCGCTACTAGGGAGCTACTACCGGAGCTGGAGCGCCAAAAGCGGGGGCATAGTCGCGGGCGAAGCTGGCAAAGGAACGCGGGGCGCGGCCGGTGGCCTGTTGCACGCCCGGCGCCACGGTGGCCGCTTCTCCGCGGTGGTAGTGGGCGTAATCTTCCACCAACCCCTCCGCCATCCAGGGATCCATGCCCAGGCCCCGCAGCGCCCCGCGCATGGCCGCCGGGGGCACATCAAGGAAAGTTACGGGGCGGTCGGTGGCCAGGGCCAGTGCACACGCCATGTCGGCGTGGGTGAGGGCCTGGGGACCGGTCAGGTCGTAGGTGCGGTTTTCGTGGCCGGTTTCGGTGAGGGCAGCCGCGGCGGCAGCGGCAATGTCGCGCACGTCTACCACGCTGATCCGCGCCTCCCCAATGGGGGCAAAAAACTGGCCTTGCGCCGCAATGGTACCCTGAAATGCCAGCAAGCCTTGCATAAACAGGTTGGGGCGTAAGAACGTGTACGCGAGGCCGCTGGCCCGGATGGCGGCCTCCACCACGGCGTGGTAGCGCAGAAACCGCACCGGCGACTCCGCCTCGGCCGCCCACTGAGAAAGCTTGACCACGTGCTGCACCCCTGCTAGCCGGGCCTGCTCTACGAAAGCCACCTGCTGGGCTTCGGCCTGGGCCGAGGAGGGCGTGAGTAGGAAGGCCCGCTTCATGCCCACCAACGCCCGTCCCACGCTAGCGGGGTCGTTCAGGTCGCCGGTCACCAGTTCGGCTCCCGGCAGCTGCTGCAAGGCCTTTGCCGGCGCGCTATTTACGTCGCGGACCAGGGCCCGGAATGGTACGCCCTGGGCCACCAACCGCCGGGCAAGTTGGATGCCAACCGTGCCAGTAGCACCGGAAATAAGCAGAGTTGGGGCAACACCAGCAGCCGACAGGGCGGAGACAGAAGAATGCTTCATGAGCGTAAGAATGTAGAAAAGTGAACAGTGGGGTAGCGTCTGCTCGTGAGGGTTTCGCTCGTGAGAGTAAAGCGAGTACTACCTTAGGGGAAGAAGCTGTGACAAAGCTCTCTGGCCCTTGCCGCGTAAACTTGTAAGAAAACGAAGCCGCCCGTGTCTGCCCTTTCCTCTTCCCTGCAAGAGCACTTCATGCTACCGCCGCCTGCTCTGCGGGAGGTTATTCAGCACCTAGTACTCTTCACCACTGAGCCGGGGCGGCGCCCGTGGTGCGCACGTTGCTACCCGCTTTTCAGGTGGTGCTGCTCTTTGACCTCGGGCCGGGCCGCGCCGAAGTGTGGCCCATCACCAGTGCGGCCCTGGCCCCGGTGTATCCGCTGGTAGGCAGCGGTCTACTTGGGCCAGTGAAAACGGCTTGGCAGTACCGGCTAGCGGGCGGCGCGCGGGTGCTAGCCGTTACCTTCACCCTGGCAGGCTTCTACCGTTTGTTTCAGATTCCCGTCGTTGCTCTGGGCCCTGGCCTGACTGACCCGGATGCCTTGGTTGGCCACCGGTGCTTTACCGAGCTTTGGGAGCAACTGCGGTTTTGCTCCGGCCCGGCTCAGCTTGGGTCGATGCTCACTGCTTTTTGCCTACCCTACCTGCGAGCGGCCGACGCCTCCCAGGCTGAGCTACTGGCGCACCTGCCTCTGCTGGCGCCGGGCTCCCACCTAAATCCGCTCAAAGTGCTGGCCGCGGCTAGCCACCGCTCGGAGCGCGCCGTGCAGTTGCGCTTCCAGAAATACTTGGGCTTTTCAGCCAAGGAAGCAGCTCGTTTTCTGCGTTTCCGATTGGTGTTGGCCGACTTGCCGCATCCGGGCCGCCACGGTGCCACCCCAGACTGGGGCGCCCTGCTGGAACACTACGGCTACTACGACCAAAGCCACTTGGTACATGACTTTCGCCACTTTCTGCAACAGCCCCCTTCCAAAGTAGCGGGGCAGTTGCGGCTTGGCGGGGCCATCTGCGTAACCCAACCAGAATTGCTCGGACCCCACAGCTAGTATTCCCACTGGCAGAGTTGCCAAGCAGGGCAAGCGCTGAAGGAAGGAATAGGCTGCCCTGGTTGCACCCGTAAAAAACCCAGATTACCAAGTGGTTACTTCTGCCATTTTACTACGTAGGTCTGATTATACTTTCACCTGCGCGGTAATCACCCACAGCAACCAACCCGCTTGTAGTGGCAGCTACGTAGGTTTGCTGATCCTCTCCTTTTCCTGTTATGCCGCGTTGGTTGCTGGGTGTACTCGTGCTGCTGGTAGTTCCTGCCGCGGGCTATGCCCAGGACCGCGCGGACAGCACGCGCACCAGCCCCGACCGACTGCTGGCCTACTCCTTTGCCAACGACGCCTTCCTGCGTACGGACTACTACTTCACCCAGGGCATGACCTTGCTGCTGGTAAGCCCGGCGCTACAGCACTCACCGGTAAACCGAATCCTGGGGCCCGTTCCGCGCGGCAGTATCTTGTACCACGGCATCCGGCTGCACTACGACGGGTTTACGCCCCTGCGAATTCAGGACCCTTTTATTCGGGTAGGCGACCGGCCCTACGCCTCCTACATCTACGCTGATTTGCTGCGTGTGGCCCGGCACCCGGCCCGCCGCTTGCTCATAACTACCGCCCTGAATGTGGGCTTTATAGGGCCGGCCGCGGGAGCCAAAGGCTTTCAAACCAAACTGCACGAATGGCTGGGGGCCCCCACCCCGCGCGGCTGGGACTACCAAGTGCAAACCGACCTGGTGCTGGGCTATGAAGGCCGGCTAGAAAAGCAACTGCTGGCCCTGGGGCACTTCTTGGAGCTAACCGGGCAGGCTAGCGCATCGGTAGGCACGCTGCACACCTACGCCGGAACGGGTGCCACTGTGCGGTTAGGGCAGCGGCCCTCGGCTTTTGAGTCGTTGGGTGTTGCCTCGCGGGGTAATCGCGCGGGGCAGCCACTGGTGCAAGCCTACGCCCAGGCGCAGCTAGAAGGTCGGCTGGTGGGATACAATGCCACCTTGCAAGGGGGGCTACTGAACCGCCGCTCACCGTACGTGCTGCCCACATCCGCCGTTAGCCGGGCCGTGGCGCGCGGCACGGGCACGGTAGGGGTAGGCTATTCGGGCGTGCGGCTGGAAGGTGCGCTAACGTGGATTTCGCCCGAGTTTCAGGGTGGCCGCGCCCACCGCTGGACCACCCTTGGCGTGCAGTTTGCCTTCTGATACGGTGGCTCTTGCTGCGTATTCTTGGGCGCTCTTGCCCGTCGCCTAGCTACCTAGCTGGGGCCTGGCATACTACTTGCAACCTGATAACCGTTCAGGTTCTGGATTGGGCTTTTTTGCTAACAGAACGGCGGACAAATGACTGGCTGTCAGCGGGCTGCTCAGCTGCTGGCTCCAGTCCTTCTGGCCCCCCTTATCTTCTTTCTTTAATACCTCATGAATTACGTTTATGTGCTGCTGCTGACGTGTTTCACGTCGCTCAGTAACGTTGTCGGGTCCGGGCATCGGGAAACTGCTGCTCCCGTTCAGCAGTGGGCCGATGTGGACACCGCCCGGGAGTTGCTCCGGCAGTGCAATGCCTACCGTCAGCGGGCCGGCTTGCCACCCCTGGTACTCAGTGAAACGGCCTGCCGGGCGGCCCGCCTGCAAGCCATCTATAACCTTACCCACCGCACCCACGGCCATTACCACCCCCTCTACCCACGCCGCGGGAGCGACTGGCGGCTGTGGGGCACCGATTTGAGAAAGCCAGCGGCTTTATAAGCTACGGCTACGAGAACTGCGTGCGGTTTCGGGGCATGCGGCCCGGTAACCTTCGCAGCATTGAGGGCCAGATTTTGCGCGCCTATCAGAACTCGCCCAAGCACAACGCAACCCTACTCGACCCCCACCCCACCAAAGTGGGCATTGCTACCATCTACGACGGCGACGAGCTGCAGAACTCCATGGTTTTCTGCATTTAGCTTTCCGCCGCTTGGGGTAGTGGCGCGGCTCTCTACTCCAGCAATTGCACCATTTCATCAACCAAGTGGGCATCCATGGGCTTGATAAAGTAGCCCTGCACGGCGGTGTAGGAGGTGGCCCTTTTGATGTCGTCGGGGTTAATGGAGGAGGTGAGCACGCACACGGGCACGGGCTTGGGCCAGTGCTCGGCCGAAAGAGCATCCAGAAACTCCCAGCCATCCATGACGGGCATGTTCAGGTCTAGCAAAATCAAATCTGGGAGTTTGGCGGGCTGGTCGGAGGCGCGGTGAAGCGCGTCCAGGGCGGGCTGCCCGTTCTTGTACTTTTGCACGCGCTTGAACGCCCCATGCTGCTGCAGATACAACTCCGTGATTTTGGACGTAATGAAATCGTCCTCAATGACATATACTAACTCAAACAATTTCACTAAAGTACACTTTGAAGGTAGTACCCACGCCAACTTCGCTGGCGACTTCAATTTTGCCGTTCATGGCTTCAATCTGGTTCTTCACAATAAAAAGGCCCAGCCCGCGCGCGTCTTCATTGTCATGGAAGGTTTTGTACATCCCAAAAATCTTGTTGTGGTTGCGGGCCATGTCAATGCCTCGCCCGTTATCGGCCACACTTAGTACGGTGTAGTCGCCCTCGCGGTAGCTATCCAGGGTTAGTTGCGGCGAAGCACTTGCCGAGCGGTACTTGATGGCGTTACTGAGCAGGTTAAGCAGAATGCTGTCTAGGTAGGCGGGTACTACCTGTACTGTTACTTCCTCCGGAATGTTCAGGGTAACAGTTAATTGGCTTTCGTGAATCAGAACATTCATGGCCTCCAGAGTGCGGCTTACTTCCTGGCGCAAGCCGCGCATCTCCTTGGGCTGCAAACCCATGTTATTAACCGTGACAATCTCATTCAGGTTGATGATGGTCTCGGCCAGCTTGTCGGTGCTGGTTTTGAGCATCTCCAGAAACATGGTGGCCTGGGCTTCATCCGTGGCGTTCTGCAGGAATTTTACCAGGGCCGTCAGGTTGGCGGAGTGCGAGCGGATGTTGTGGGAAATGATGTAGGCGAAGTTTTGAAGCCGGGCGTTTTGCTGGTTGGTAAGGGCCAGCAGCTGCTTGGACCGCTCCAAATTGTCTACCAGCAGCGTCACGTCGTAGCCCACGCACTGAATTTCCACTACCTCCCCGTTGCTGCCCACAATCCCCTTGAACTCCCAGTGGTTGGACTTCACTGCATTGTCGTGGTAGGGCTTGCGCAAAATTACCTGGTGGGGCACGTTGGGCTCTTCAAAGCACAGGCCCACCGTAACCAGGCACTTGGCGCGGTCCTCCTCAATAATGCTCATCAGGGATGAGGTGCCGATGATTTTGCTGTCCAGCCCGAAACGCTCGTAGAAGAAATCGTTCACGTAGGTGTAGTTACCCCGCGCGTCGGTCCGGATAATGTACACCGACTGGTTGCCCAGAATTGCCCCGTAGTGGCCGGCTACTTCCTGGGCGCTGATTTCCTCGTTGCGCTGCCGGGTAATGTCTACCAGCACCCCGAGCAGGCGGTGGGGCTGCCCCAGGTTGTTGCGCAGCACCAGCCCCCAGCAGTGCAGCCACATCGTCGAGCCGTCGTGGCAGGTAGCCTGCACCACCTGGTCGAAGGAGTAGGTAT
The DNA here is from genome assembly GCF_022919335.1 of Hymenobacter sp. 5516J-16. Taxonomy (NCBI): domain Bacteria; kingdom Pseudomonadati; phylum Bacteroidota; class Cytophagia; order Cytophagales; family Hymenobacteraceae; genus Hymenobacter; species Hymenobacter sp. 5516J-16. The sequence goes on from NZ_CP095058.1 coordinate 767,183, forward strand.
TATCGGCAATACTGGTGGCTATGTACTCAGCCGTAGCGGTTTCCTCCTCGGGGCTAATGGCTGCCTTCCAAGCCGCCGCCTGGTTGAACTGAGCATCGGGCTCATAATCCAGACTACGCCAGAATTTGGCAGTGGCCCACTTCTCCTGGTCCCCCGTCAGGTTCCAGTACCACAGCCCAGCCAGCGTTGATTCCTGGATAAAATCAAAAACGGTTTCGTCTGAGGCTTGTAATGCGCGCAGCTCTTGCTCTAAATAACTCATTGTATTACAACTGCTTGTAAAGCTGAACAAAGAATGGTTGCAGGGGCATGGGGGTAGGAGCTAGTGGTGAAAGGGTAACAAATAGGCGGAAGCAGCTACGTAGTTCGGTACGCCAGTAGCTTTTCTTGTGAAAAGAATACTTCTACTTGGCGTTAAACAGAGCCGTGTGGTTCTTTGTATTGTGTAGTAAACTCAAAATAACCTCATTGTTTCAAACAAATAACGAACTATCAAATTTTTAATCCTGAATCGAGAATTTTTCCCAGCTTGGGTTACGCAGTTATCTTTTTCCAATAGGCACTTGGTCTGCATAAGCGGGTCACTATCTTATTGGCGGTAGAAACCCTACGTCCGTCTTAGGCTCGGAATTTGTTGCCGTCCTTATTATGTCTCACCCGCCCGTGGCAAAAGCGCCAAAATTAGTATACGTCATTGAAAATGACCGAATTAGCTCCGTTATTTCAGAGTTAATTGTGAAAAAGAACTTGCTCAGCAGTGAGGTGCAAACCTACACCAACGGGCAGCAGGCCTTTGACCAACTGCAAGGGTGCCTGCAGCAACAAGCACCCCTCCCAGACCTTATCCTGCTAGATTTGGACATGCCCCTGATGGATGGCTGGGAATTTCTGGATGCCTGCGCTACACTACCCCTCCCTCACCCCGTGAACATTTTTATTCTTACTTCCTCCATCAACCCCGAGGACTCCAGCAAGCTGCTGGCTCACCGTGAGGTAAAAGGATTTTTCACCAAGCCCCTGAACGAGGAAGGCATCCGCCGCATGCAGCTGCTGTTGCAGGAAGTGTAGCGGCAGCGGCCCATGTACTGCTTTCTACCCATAGCTGGCCGGGTTACGCGCGGTTCGGTTGCGCTTCGGGCTAAGAAGTCTAGTTAGCGGCTCTTTTATAGTATGCGTTTTCTATCACTACCTCCCCTACCCGGCGGCAGCCTATTTACTTGCCTAAGCTGGGGGCAGGCTTGTTCGTATGCGCTGGTGGCCGCTTGCTGCCTGCTCGTCCGGTTTCCGGCCTATGCCACCGCCGTGTTGGGGCCGGTGCTGCTCGTGGGCCTGCTGGGCTTGGGCGTTGCCCACGGCGCCTGCGACCAGCTGGTGTGGCCCGTGTATCGTCCGGTCCGGGGTTCCCGGTGGGTGTACCAGGTGCGGTTTGGGCTCGGCTACCTCGGCCTGGCCGGGGTGTTGGGTTGGTGTGGTGGCAGTGGCCAGGCGTGGCGGCGGTTTTCTTTTTTGGCCTGACTGCCTGGCACTGGGGTTCGGCTGATGCCCCGGCCTACCCGCAGCGTGGCATTTGGTTGGTGCACAGCCTGCTTCGTGGGGTCTTGCTATTGGCGCTGCCGGCCTACTTCTGGCCCGCTGAAACGGTAGGGCACGTTAATGGGCTGTTGCTGCTGACCGGCGCCCCGCCCGCTCAGCTTGACTCCTACGCACCCGGAGGGCTGCTAGGGCTGGTACTGGCCGGGCACCTGGGGTTGTGGGCGTACTTGGGCTGGCAGCGCCTACCTGGCCGCTGGCTGCGCGATGTGGGGGAAGTGTGCTTGCTAGCGTGCTTGTTCAGCAGTTGGCCGCCCCTGCTGGCCCTGGGCGTGTATTTCGTGTTTTGGCACAGCTTACAGCACATTTTGCGGCTTGCGCCCCTGCTTGGCTACGCGGCGGGGCCGAGCCGGTTGGGCGCACGGGGGCGGCGGAAGATGCTGTTTTTCGCCCGTCGCGCCTGGCCCATGCTGGCCGCGAGTTTGGTGCTGCTAGCCGGCGCGCATGCCCTAGGTGGCACTTGGCTTCCGGCCCAGAATGCTTGGCTAGGACTGGTAGTGCTAGCGGCTTCCGTCGTGACTGTACCCCACGCCTTGCTGGTTACCCTGGTGATGGATGCCCCCAAGTGGCGGGCGCGCCCACATTTGGCCGCTGGCAATTCCTTGGTCTTGCCAGCAGGGCAGCCGCCGGAAAGCGATACACCAGTGTTGCGAACGTACGGCGGCAGGTAGGCCGGCTATTGCTCATAGGCGTCCAGCAGTTCGTCCAGGGTTTTAGCCCGCTGCTGATGAAAGCGCGGGTAATGATATGCGTCCAGTTTCAGCAGCAGATACAAAAGCTGCTGGCGCTCAGGCGCGTTCAGGTTGCCGGCCAGCACACGCGCTACCTGCTCCATGCGCTCAAAAAGCTGGAACAATACCTCCCGACCACTATCTGAAAGCATAAGTACACGGCTGCGCCGATCATGCGAGTGCATTTGCTCCGTAACCAGTCCTTGCTTGTGTAAGCGCCGGATAACCTCCATGCCCCCTGATTTTTCGTGGATGTTCCGTCCTATCAAATCCGTCTTGCTCAGGGGCTGGTAGGCGTTCAGGGTAGCCAGGTAAGTGAAGTCCTCCAGGGTAGTCAGGGGAGAATCGCGCAGGGCCAGGCGCGAATACGAGCGGGCGTAGCGGGATAAAAAGGTGATGAGCTTGCTGATGCGTGACTCATCAAACTCCCGGACGTGTACTTGCTCCCGACTAACGGTAGTCGTGTCTGGGGGGCGCTGGTATGGGCTTGCAGCCAGTGAGAAAAGTCTGCCAGTTGGTTGGGCTGATCGGGTAAAGACTGCGCCTCATATTTTTCAACGGCGGCCAGCAACTGCTGCAAGAAGGCGTAGTTCATCGGGCAAAGGTAGCACTCTAGTCTTCTACTACTGTTGAGGTTACCTCAAACTGCGTCCTAACCCGCTGATACGGCCCGACAACGGGCTTCTTCTACCCCAAAAGGAGCGGCTATGGTTTGCACTTCACCGGCCACCGCCAGGTTCGGTTCACACAACAGTAGTCCAGGCGAAAAGGAAAGGGTAGAGCCTTTGCCCTAAAAATCAGGTAGACTTTTACGGCTTTCACCGAGAAATGCAAAGCAACAAACGCTCCATTGGACTTGAATTGGGAGAGACCAAACGATAGAACAAGAGCATGAATATCCAGTTTCTTCTATGTTTTCTTGATTAAAGTAAGATATAATATAATTATTACATCAAAATAACTACATGCTATGGAAATAGTGAAAGGCGTCTTGCGAATCGAGTCAAATTGATACGATCTTACACTATTATTCCTAAAATTAGAATTTGAATGAACCCAACTTTTACCCGCGTGTGGCTGGTGTTAACCTGCCTTGTTTTTTGTACTATTCATACAACCTGGGGGCAAACAGCTACGGCAGCCCTGGGTGGCACTGTAGTGTCCGTAACGGGTAGCCCTGTTGCCGGAGCGGCCGTTACGGCCATTCACTTGCCCACGGGACTGCGCCGCGCCGCGGCCACCGATTCGGCGGGCATCTTTAGCATTCCGGATGCACTTGTTGGCGGGCCCTTTGCCGTCCAGGTAACGCAGCCTAGCTTCCGTACTCAGGTGATTACCAACGTGTTCCTGTCTGCTGATAAAGCGGTGCAGCTCAGCATTGCGCTAGCCCCCGACGTGGTGCAAGTGGGTACGCGCCGGATTGACCGCACAGTGCTGGAGTCCGCGGTACCGGTAGACGTAATTGACATGCGTGAGCTGCTGGCCACCGGGCCCCAGACTGATCTGACCCAGATTCTGAACTACTCGGTGCCTTCCTTTAACTCGACCCGCCAAACCTCCGCCGACGGGGCCGACCACGTCGATCCGTCGTCGCTACGGGGCCTGAGCCCGGACCAGATGCTGGTGCTAGTGAACGGCAAGCGCCGCCACACCACGGCCCTGATTAACCTACTCGGTAGCCGTGGCGTGGGTAACGTAGGCTATGACCTGAACACGGTTTCCTCCAATGCCATTGACCGGATTGAGGTGCTGCGCGACGGCGCCGCGGCCCAGTACGGCTCCGATGCCATTGCCGGGGTTATGAACATCAACCTGCGCGCCGACAACAAAGGCGGCAACGTGCTGCTGAGCACGGGCATTACCAGCGCCGGCGACGGTCTGAGCACCCTGCTTAGCCTAAACAAAGGCTTTAAACTGGGCCAGAAAGGCTTCCTGAACCTGACCGGCGACGTGGACTATCGCGGCGCCACTACCCGCCAGTACTCGCGCAGCCTCAACTCCTGGCCAGTATTTTCCAGCAATCGCGCCTCCGAAGATTCCGCGCTGGCCGCGAACGGCAAAACTTACCGGGACTTCGAGCAGGTAAACGGCGACGCCAAAATCCGCAATTACCGGCTGCTCTATAACCTGGGCGCTCCGCTCAGCAACAAGGTATCATTCTACTCCTTTGGGGGCTTTAACTACCGCCGCGGCCGAGCCGTTGCGCCTTGGGTGCTACCCTCGGCCCAACCCGCCGACATTGTGGACAGCATCTTCCCCCTGGGCTACCAGCCCAACATCAACACGCGCATTCACGATGCGTCCGGGGCGGCCGGCATTACAGCTAGCCTAGGTCAGTGGAAGCTGGATGTCAGCCACGTAGTGGGCCTCAACCGCATGCACTACGATGTCAGCAACACGCTTAACAGCACCCTGGGTACGGCCTCGCCTACCCAGTTTGATGCTGGCGGCCTGCAGTTCCGCCAGAACGTAACCAACGCCACCCTGAGCCGGCTGTTTCCGCAGGTACTGGCCGGCACCAACGTGGCCTTCGGCACGGAGTACCGCACCGAGAACTACCTAATTTTTGCTGGTGAAGAGGCTTCCTGGAAGGATTACGGGCGGGGTGCCACCGGGGCCTCAGGTGGTGCTCAGGGCTTTATCGGCTTTGACCCCGCGGCAGCCATCGAGGGCAACCGCAACAACATCGGGGGCTTCGTGGACGTGGAAGCTGACATCACCAAGAAGTGGACGATTGGCACGGCCGTACGCTTTGAGAATTACTCAGACTTTGGCTCGGCCTTCATTTACAAGCTGAACACCCGCCTGCAGCTGGCCAAGTTTCTTTCGGTGCGGGCCGGCTACAACACGGGCTTCCGGGCTCCTTCCTTGCAGCAGGCGCTGTACCGCCAGCTCACGCTACTACCCGTCAATAACGGGGTAGTGTACACGGGTATCTTCAACAACCAGAGCGAGGTAACCCGCGCAGCCGGTATCCCGGCCCTGCAGCCCGAAAAGTCGCGCAACTTTAGCGCCGGCCTGATTCTGACGCCTTCGCCCGCCCTGACCTTCACGGTGGACGCCTATCAGATTGCCATTGATGACCGGATTATCCTGTCGGGTTTGCTGGGCCAGGGCATCACGCCGGCCCTGGATGCGGCCCTCACCCAAGCCAACGCCACCAACGCCCAGTTCTTTACTAACGCGGTAAACACACGCACCCAGGGCCTGGACCTGGTAGCCAGCTACCGCCGCCCCGTGGGTCGCGGCAACTTCCTGGCCAGCCTGGCAGCTAACTTCAACCGCAACACCATCCGTAGCATTGACGTGCCAACGGCTTTTGCCAAGCTGCAGAGCGACGACGACCTGGGTAATAACTACGTGGATCAGCGCCAGCTTTCGCTGATTGAGACGGGTAACCCCAAGAGCAAGCTCATTCTGAACACGAGCTACGAGGTAGGCAAGTTTAACCTACTGGTGCGCAACGTCCGCTACGGGCAGGTTAGCAGCTACGATTTCAACTTCGACCCCTTGGCTGAAGGCAGCTACTACTTGGTATTTAAGCCCCGGCTGACCACGGATCTGCAGCTGAGCTACAAGCCCAAGCAGGCCCTGCAGCTCACGGCCGGCGTGAACAACTTGTTTAATGTGCAGCCTAACACCATTGCCGAAGCTGCCCGCAACGGTAATCCTCCAATTGGCTTCAAAACCCAGGCTGAGTTCGATGCCTACTTCCAAAACAAGTACGGCCAGCCTTCCTACCTGCCCTACGACTTCGACATTCTGCCTTACCACTCCCACCAGATGAACTTCAACGGGACGTTCTTCTACCTGAAGGCAGTGTATAACTTCGGCCTGTAAGCTGCGGGCCACCAGTTTCCCGGGCCGGCTGCCTAGCTTCCCTGCCGGGGAGAAGCGGCCGGTCCGGGAGCCGTTTTCTTTTGCTTAGCTCTACTACCTCCTGTATGAAGAAGCACTACGCTATTTCGTATGTTATTATCCTGTTGCTGCTGCACAGCGTGCTAGCGGCCGCTGCCCCTCTGCGGGCTCCTGCTTCTCCCCTCGATGGGCTCTGGAAAGGCCCGTTGAAAGTACCTGGTGGTCAGTGGGAAGTGGTTTTCCGGGTAGTGCCGCTGACCGGTGGTAGCTACTTTGCTACCTTGGATGTGCCCATTCAACGGGTGAGCGGTATTTCAGTGGCCGTGGAAGTGCAGGGCGATTCGGTAAGCTTCGTGGCTGAGCAGGTAGGTAGCCGCTTTACCGGGCAGCTTTCCGCCAGCGGGCAACAGGTACAGGGCACTTGGCGCCAAAATGGCTTCAAAACGCCCCTGACCCTGCAGCTGGTGCCAGCCTCGGCCGTGGCGGGCGCCAAAACCCGACTGACGCCCCTTATCAGGAAGAAGAAGTGACGTTTACCAGCAGCCAGGAGGCACTCCGCCTGGCCGGCCTGTTGTCCTTGCCCCCGGGCACAGGGCCATTCCCAACCGCCGTGTTGGTTTCCGACGCCGGGGCCCAGGACCGGGACGGCACCGTAGGCGACTACCGCCCTATGGGCGCGCTGGCCGACTACCTGACCCGCCGTGGCATTGCCGTTCTGCGCTTTGATGACCGGGGCGTGGGCGGCTCCAGCGGCTCGGCGGCCCCAGCTACCATTTCCGACGTGGTAACGGACGTGCAGGCGGCGCTAAACTTCCTGCGTACTCGCCCCGAGGTAGATTTAACCCGCCTGGGTATTATTGGGCACGGTGAAGGTGGCAACGTGGCCCTGCTGGCGGCGGCTCAACCCCTCCCCCCGCCTTTGTAGTGGCCCTGGCCGCGCACGGGCTGCCCGGCAGCGACATTGTTATTCAGCAGCAAACCAATGTGCTGCGCTCCTTGGGTACGGATCAAGCACAGGTTGAACAAGCTGTGAAGCGCCAGCAGGCCATGCTCGAAATCATTCGGCAAACTCCCGATGACGCCCAAGCGCAAGCCATTGTGGCCAACATGCTGCGCCAAAACAATTCCTCCATGGATCCGGCGGCAGCTAAAGCCAGCGCCGCCGAGCTTACCTCGGCCCGCTACCGGCAATTCCTGTCGTTTAACCCCATTGCTAAGCTTCCCGACGTGAAGTGCCCCGTGCTGCTGCTCAACGGAACGGCCGACCTGTACGTGGCCGCCGACGCTAACATGGCTCCCCTGGCGAAAGGCCTGAAAAATAACAAAAGCGTGGTCAGCCGCAAGCTACCCGGCGTCAACCATTTGTTTCAGCCTGACCCCAAGGAGTGGCCCCTGGTGAACGGGCAAGCCAAGGAAATATTCTCACCCCAGGCCCAGGAAGCAATCCGGGAGTGGATTGTTGAGCCGGTTAAAAAGTAAGTCGACTCGGGCAGTGGTAGCAGCGGATGTTGCTACCACTGCCCAGGCCGCGCTCCATCATTAGTATCCTTCATACTTTCCACTCATACGCCTACCCACATGAAGCTACCGTTTACTTCTTCTATTCCCCAGGCCCGCACGCAGTTGCTGCGCTCCTTACAGCAAGCTTTCCGACTGGCCGTAGTCGCTAACGAGCCGGGGGCTCCCTCGGCCGATGAGCTAGCCGAAATGGCTACCAGCCAGACGCGACGCGACTTTCTCACTAACACAGCCAAAATGGGCCTGTTGGTTAGCGCCGGCGGGCTGCTATCTGCCTGCGACACGGAGGTAGTGGAGCCTGCGTTGGAGCCGCAAAGGCAGCAAAGCCTGGGCTCGCTCACGGGGTAGCCCCGCGGGTAGTGGTAGTGGGGGCAGGCATGGCCGGTTTGAACTGCGCCTATCAGCTCAAGAAAGCTGGCGTGCCGGCCCGCGTGTACGAAGCCAGCAACCGGGCTGGGGGTCGCATTTTCACTGCCCACGGCCTAATGGGTCCTGGGCTCACCACGGAGCTGGGAGGCGAGTTTATTGACAGCGGCCACGCCGACATGCTGCAGCTAGCCCAGGAGTTTGGCTTGCCTCTCTACGATGTAGAGTCGCCCAGCGAAACCGTGCTGCAAAAGGACGCTTATTTCTTCGGGGGCAAGCAGTACACCGTAGCGCAGGTAATTGCCGCTTTCCAGCCGTACGCGCGGCAAATGCAGGCTGATATTCGCTCGCTGCCGGGCACTATCACCTTCGAGAAGATGAACGCGGCCGCAGCCCGCTTTGATCAGATGTCGATTGCCGCCTACTTCGACTCGATTCACATGACGGGCTGGATCCGGACGTTGCTGGAAGTGGCCTACCTGACCGAGTACGGACGGGAAGTAAATGACCAGACCTCGATTAACTTCCTGTGGCTGTTCTCGGCCGACACCAGCAAGGGCACTTTTGACATTTTTGGTGTTAGCGATGAACGCTACAAAATTAAGGGTGGCAACCAGCAGCTCACCGATGCCCTGCACGAGCAGTTAGCCGGTCAGGTAACGCTGCAGCACAAGCTCGTGGCCCTGAGCCAGCAGGGTAGCGAATACCACCTGACGTTCGAGCAAGCCAGCGGCACTCGCCTCACCGTGGTAGCCGATTACGTGGTACTGACCATTCCTTTTACCATTCTGCGGACTGTAGATTTGCAGGTAGCCTTGCCCGCTTGGAAGCTGAATGCCATCCAGAACCTGGGCTATGGTACCAATGCCAAGCTATTTTTGGGCTTTAACGGCCGGCCCTGGCGCAACAATGGCTACACTGGTTACCTGTTCTCTGACCAGACGGCTCAGAGCGGTTGGGACAGCGGCCAATTGCAGCCCACCACCCAGACGGCGTTTACCGTCTATCTGGGCGGACAAGCGGGCGTAGCTGTGGGCTCCGGTTCGGCCCAGTCGCAGGCCGGCAAGTTTCTGCCCGTACTGGAAAAGGCCTGGCCGGGCACGCAGGCCGCCTTCAACGGCCAGGTTGAGCGCTTCCACTGGCCCACGCACCCGCACACGCTGGCTAGCTACGCCTGCTACCGGGTAGGACAGTTCAGCACTATTGCCGGGCCGAAGGCAAACCTGTGGGCAACTTATTTTTCGCCGGTGAGCATTGCAGCGCCTGGTACCAGGGCTTCATGAATGGCGCCGCCGAAACCGGCCGCATGGCGGCCTCGGACGTGCAAGCGGCCCTGCGCACCAAAAACACGGCCCTTCACCAGCGGATGCGACAGCGGGAAAAAAGCCTGGCTTAGTGCAACGAGGCTGATAGCATAAAGGCTATTATGCCGCCTTGCGGCCATAATCTTAACCGCCTTCCGGCGCTTATGCTGCGCACAGCCAAGCATTGGCTACCGCACTATTAGTGTTACTAAACAAACAGCTCCGGCCAGTTGGCCGGAGCTGTTTGTTTTTAGAACTCTGCGTGGCGCAACTATAAGCCGCCGACCAGCCCAGAAGTATGTAGAGGATTCGCTCGTGTTGACGACTAACGGCCCAGGCAATAACGGCGTGACCTATCACCTCATCGGTAACCGAAGCAGGCTGCGGCCCTAATCTCTAGTAAAGCAAACGCCCTGGCTGCCAGTGGCAACCAGGGCGGTGGTGATCCCGCTGGGATTCGAACCCAGGACCCATACATTAAAAGTGTATTGCTCTACCAGCTGAGCTACAGAATCATTTGTTTTCTTTGCAAACGGCGAATGTTTTTCGCTGATTGTGGCACAAAAGTAGAGGCCCAAGTTTAACCGTGCAACTGTTTTGCTAAAAAAAGTCCTCCTTTTTTTCCTTTTTGGAGCCCTGCTTTTTCAAGCGGCTCAGGCCCAAAAAGTTACTCCACGCCTTCTGCATGCTGATTCCCTGTTTGAAACGGGTCGTCCAGAGCAGGCCTACCCGCTCTACCGCCGCGTACGGGAGCAGGACGGGATACAGTCGGCGCAGCAGCTGTTGCGCATGGCCTATACTCAGGAGGGCCTCGGGCATTATCCGGCAGCGCTTTATTACTTGAGCCTGGCCCAGGCCTGGCAGCCCCGGCATACTACCTGGGAAAAAATGGTGGACATCGCCCAGCAGCACCGCCTAACGGGCTACCCCAATACCTGGCGGCAAAACCTGGCCATTACCGTCCAGCGCTACTACTACCGCCTGCTGCAGGTACTGCTAGCATTAGCCGTGGCTGGCGGTACGCTGCTGCTGGTGCGCCGCCGCACCGCCGACCGCGCCTGGTGGGTCATGTACGCTACCTACCTGCTCGTGCTGGGCTTGTTCCTGAACCTGCTGGGGCCGGGCCGGGTAGGGCTGGTGTCGCGGCCGCGGGCACCGCTCATGGCTGGCCCTAGCGCGGGTTCAGCTTGGCTTACAACAGCCGCCGCCGGCGACCGTTTCGAGGTGCAAGGCCAGCACGACATTTGGTACCGCGTGCAGTGGCAGGGCCGCGACGCCTACATCCGCCGCCCCGATTTACTGCTGGTTGAATAAGGTAGAATTATCAGGCAGTAACGCCGAAGCCGGCCGTTCTAGGAAAAACGGCCGGCTTCGGTGCGGTTGGGGCAAGATGCTTAGAGGGTAAAGTCGGGCTCTTCCTTCCGAAAATGGTTTAACACCAGCTTATCGGCTAGGCCCGGCAGCCATTTGTTCAGGAACACCGTGAGCTTGCCCTGACCGGTCAGCACCAAGTCGCGGCGGCGCTGCTGCACGGCGCGGAGCAGGTGCTGGGCCACTTCTCCGCTGCTCATCATCTGCTGCTCATTCCGCGGCGACTCACCCTGGGCCGAACCGTCGGCGGCCAGGGCCACATTGCGGATGTTGGAGGCCGTAAAACCGGGGCAAGCCAGCAGCACGTGCACGCCCTGGGGCAGTAACTCGGTGCGAAGGGCCTCTAGAAAGCCGTGCATGGCGAATTTCGAAGCCGAATAACCCGTTCGGCCCGGCAGGCCGCGGTAGCCGGCAATGCTGCTGATGCCCACGATGGAGCCTTTGGCCTGGGTAATATGGGGTAGAGCAAACTTGGTGGTGTACACCGTCCCAAAGAAATTGGTTTGCATCAGGCGCCGGATAACGTCCAAGTCGGCGTCGCGGAACAGGGCCCGCATGCTGATGCCCGCATTGTTGATGAGCACGTCTAGGCGACCAAAAGCGGCCACGGTTTCTTGTACGGCCCGCTCCGAATCAGCCTCTACCCCCACATCGGCACGGATGGCTAGGTGACTGATTCCGAGGCTGGCCAGCTCCCGGGCCGTATCCTGCAAACGGGCTTCGTCGCGGCCGGTAATGGCTACGCGGGCCCCGGCCCGCCCAAATGCCAGAGCAGTAGCCCGGCCAATGCCGGAGGTACCGCCCGTAATGAGCACTACGTTGTCTTTCATGAAAAGGAAATAACCAGATGCCCTCCGGCTGGAAAGCGCGCAAAACTACGGGTAATTCTGCCAGCATAATGCCACTAACGAGCCTCAACTAGCCTTATAGCACTACGCCGCTGACAGGGCATGGAGCGCGTGGCCGAAGCACAAATTGTATTTTATCACGCTATTGTCACTATCTTCGAGCTACGCCGTGCCGGTGTTTCCTTTGCTTTGTATGCCCCAGCCTTTTCGTGTGATTTAGAGCAAAAAAATACGCTGTATAAATGGGCGTTTGGCGCAGCTAGCTGAACCCGTTTCTTTCTGCTGTCCAAACCGCCTTACCCTGCAGAAAGGTAACTGGGCTTACCGTACAGTGCTACTAACCCGCGGAGGCCTTCTGAAAACGGGGGATGCAGACCGGAAATTTACCATTGGGAGGATTGGAACGCAGAAGGTACTTTTGCTATCAACACGCTACAATGTACTATCGTGAGTGGACAAGCAATAGCCGTTAACATCCTGATTATTATCCGTTCATGTGTCCATAGCCTTAAGTAAACGCGCCTGTTTGTGCGACTTGCTTCCGCCGGTAGCGACGCTCTTACTATTACTACCCGTGCTGAGGTGCTAAAGCACCCGCTACTACCTGCGCTGACGGCCGCGGCGCGCTGGGCCGGCCATGCTGAGGCCTAGCATCGGTTAGCCGACAGCCTTGCCTGAATTTGACTTTTTAGCCATACGGCACCGGCCGGGCTTCTTTCCTTGCATCTTCTTTTTTATTCTATGCCAACACGTTTACTACGCACCTGTTTCCTGCTGTTGATTTGGCTTACGGTGGGGCACTGCCCGCCGCGGCTACCCACTTGCTGGGTGGTGAAATGAATTATAAATACCTGGATGCCAACGGACCAACTACGGCTCCCTTCCGCTACCAGGTTACGGTGCTGGTATACCTGAACAAGGAGTCGGGCTCAGTGGCGCCCGATGGCCGCCTGAGTGTAGATATCAGCTTTTATAACAAGTCGCAGAATGGGGCGCGAATTATGTCGGTTACTGTGCCGCGCACCAGCTTTGTGGAAATTACCCCGCCCTCGCCGGGTACTTGCACCCTGCCTAATAGCCGGCCGCCCCGCGTTACGCTGGCCAAGTACGTGACGGTAGTGAACCTGCCGAACTCGTTTGAGGGCTACTACGCCGTGTACACCGATGCCGCGCGCAACGTGGACGTGACCAACCTGCTGAACCCAGGGGGTACCAACATGACGCTTTACGCCGACATTGCCCCGCCCCTACTGCCCAACACCTCCCCGGTCTTTTCGGATACGGCCGTGGCTGTTATTTGCCAGGGCGACACCAGCCTCATTCTCAACAACGCCTACGACGCCGATGGCGACCGGCTGACCTACACGTTTGGCACGCCCTACCAGGGCAGCCCGCCCTTCGGCAACTTCACCCCGCCGCCCCTACCCGTAGATTACGCCACGGGTTATAGCCAAACCCAGCCGTTCGGGCCGGGTACCGGCAGCTTCGCCTCTCTAAATGCCAGCACCGGCCTGAGCCGGTACGCAACCCGCATTCAGGGCAAGTTTGTTGTGGCTGTGGACGTGAAAGAGTACCGCACCGTGAATGGCCGAGAGGTGCTAGTGGGCACTACTCGGCGCGATATTCAGCTGGTTTCCAGGGTGTGCCAACCCAACCAGGCCCCGGTGTTTAGTCCGCCCTCCGTGTCAATTCGCGACTACACCATTGAAGAGGGCCAGACTGTAAACTTCAACATTGTAGCCTCAGACCCGGAAAACCAGTCGTTGGTGATGCGGGTGAACAGCGTGCTGCTCGATGGCAACGGGCCCTTCAACGCCAGCCTCAACAACAACCAGGGCACGCTCCCCAGCGGCACCCCCATTGGGGGTGCCTCGGTAAGCGGCACCAGCCCGGTAACGGGCGCGTTTCGATTTGCTTCGCGCTGCGGCGATGCCCGCGCTACCCCTTACGACGTGGTCGTGACTGTGTCGGACAACACGTGTAGCAGCAAGAGCATTGCCGAGATTTTTCGCATTACCGTGACGCGCGCCAGCGGCCCCAACCGCATTTCCGGCGACTCCGTGGTGTGCGACCGGGGCCAGGCCCGCACGTACACCGCGCAGGGCCCGTTACCGGGGCCTACCGTTGGGCGGTGCGCGGCGGCACGATTCAGGGCTCCGCAACGGGCCGCACCATTCAGGTGCTGTGGGGCGCGGCCTCAGCGGGCTCCCTGCGGGTGCAGGGCCTGTCGGTGCTAAGCTGCCCTACTGATTCGGCGTTTAAGGCGGTGAATCTGCGCGCCGCGGGCACCCTGACGGCCAGCCCCAACGTGAGCATCTGCCTGGGCGGCTCCACTACCCTAACGGCCAGCGGTGGCCAGACTTACACCTGGACCGGGGGTGGGCAGACCTTCACCGGGGCCAGCATTACGGTTACTCCTACCCAAACGACTACCTACACCGTGCAAAGCACCGACGGCACCTGCACGTACTCGCGGCAAGTGACGGTAACGGTTACGGCCACGGCCGTGGCTAATGCCGGTTCCGATTTGGCGACCTGCTCCGGCGCGCCAGTCACGCTCGGCACGGCGGCGCTGACGGGTTACACCTACCAGTGGAGCCCCGCCACCGGGCTGAGCAGCGCTACGGCGGCCCAACCTACCCTCACCTTATCGAACACAACGGGGGCCGCACAAACCTTTACCTACACGCTGCGGGCTACTACCGCCAACGGCTGCTTTGCTACCAGCACCGTGCAAGTAGTGGTGAATCCGGTGGCGGTAGCGGATGCCGGCCCCAGCCGCACCACCTGCTCGGGGGTGCCAGTTACGCTCGGCACGGCGGCGCTGGCCAGCTCTAGCTACCAGTGGAGCCCCGCCACGGGCCTAAGCAGTGCAACTGTCGCTCAACCAGTGCTGACGCCCACCAATACCACCGGCGCACCCCAGACGCTTTCTTACTTGGTTACGGTAACGACGGCCAACGGCTGCACGGCCACCAGCACTGTGCAAGTAACGGTAAACCCGGCCGCCGTAGCGGATGCCGGTTCCGACCGGGCCGTATGCTCCGCGGAAACCACTACCCTTGGAACTGCACCAGTAGCCGGCACCACCTACGCCTGGAGCCCGGCCGCGGGCCTGAGTAGCACGACGGCCGCTCAGCCTACCTTCAACCTACCGAATACTGGCTCCGCCCCCAGGTGTACACCTATACCCTCACGGCCACCACCGCTCAGGGCTGCACGGCTACTAGCACCGTGCGGGTAACGGTGAATCCGGCGGCCGTAGCCAATGCCGGCCCCGACCGGGCCGTGTGCTCAAGTGAGCCAACGACTCTGGGCAGTACGCCTGTTGCTGGTACTACCTACCAGTGGAGCCCAGCGGCTGGCCTCAGCAGCAGCACGGCCGCCCAACCCGTGTTTAGCCTAGCAAATACCGGCACTGCCCCGCAAGAGTACACCTTCACACTTACTGCTACCACGGCCAATGGCTGCACGGCTACTAGCACCGTGCGGGTGACGGTAAACCCGGCCGCCGTGGCTGCGGCTGGCTCCGACCGCGCCTTGTGCTCCGGGGAAAGTACGACCCTGGGCGCCGCGGCCGTAACGGGCACTACGTATCAGTGGAGTCCTGCTACGGGCTTAAGCAGCGCCACCGCCGCCCAGCCTGTCTTCAGCCTGACGAACACCACTACTACCCCGCAGCTCTACACGTTTACCCTCACGGCTACTACGGCCAACGGTTGCGTAGCCACCAGCACCGTACGGGTAACGGTGAACCCCGCCGCCGTGGCTAACGCGGGCCCCAATGCAACTCTCTGCGACGGCCAGCAAGTGACGCTGGGCACGACGGCCCTGCCGGGCTACTCCTACCAGTGGAGCCCGGCCACCGGCCTGAGCAATGCCACCACGGCCCGGCCTGTGCTGATGGCGGTGAACCGCACCGGCGCGCCCCTGACCCTGAACTACACTCTCACCGCCACCACGGCGCAGAACTGTACTGCTACCTCCACCGTGCGCGTGACCATCAACCCGCGGCCGGCGGCTGACAGCATTCAGGGCAGCGTTTCGGTGTGTCCCACGGTGCAGGGCGTGGCTTATAGCATTCGGAATCCGCGCGGCACGGCTTACCAGTGGCGGGTGCAGGGCGGCACCGTAGCCAGCGGCCAAGGCACCAGCGCCATTACCGTAAACTGGGGCACGGCCTCCACCACGGCCAGCGTGCAAGTCTTCCAGCTCAACGCCTTCGGGTGCTCCTCCGATACGGTGGTGCTGCCCGTGCGCGTTAATCAGCAACTGGCTACGGCCCGGCCCACGGGCCCAGTGCAAGTCTGCCAGACGGGCGGGCCCTTCACCTACCAAACCCAGTATACCAACGGCTCGGTGTACGCCTGGCAGGTAGTAGGCGGTACCCAGGTATCGACCTCGCAGGCCAGCATTCAGGTCAACTTCACCCAGCCCGGCCTGGCCAAGCTGGTCGTGACGGAATCCAGCAACCCAGCCGGCGGCATTTGCCGGGGCGTGAGCGACACGCTGTACGTGAACGTGCTGCCTGGTCCGGCTACCAACCTAGCCATTACCGGCCCGAGCCGGGTGTGCGCTGGTACCACTTCCCTGAGCTTCGCGCTGCCGGGCGCGGCCACTTCTACCTACGCCTTTACGCTGAACGGCACTACCCTGACGGGCACCGGCAACACGGTTTCGCTGCCTACGCCGGCTGCTAGTGCTACGCCGTACACCCTCACCATTCGGGAAACCAACGCCAACGGCTGCGTGGGGCAGGTATACACCAAAGCCTTCGAGGTAGTGGCGCCGCTAACCATTGCCGGCCCGCCGAGTTACTGCCCCGAGGCCCGCACGGGTCTAACCTATTCCGTGGCTAACTTCCCGGGCGGCCAATACCAGTGGACGGTTACCGGGGCTACCCTCGTAAGTGGGCAGGGCACCAACGCGGTGCGGCTTGACGTGCCCGCGGGCAGCGGCAACGTGACGCTGAGCGTGACGGAAACGACCAGCCAGAGTTGCGCGGCTACCTTCACTATCCGGCCCGATAACGCCACGGTAAGCCTGACGGCGGCTTCCGTAGACGCCGCAGCCAACGACCGAAGCGTAACCCTGGCCCTGGCCGTACCCAATAATGCTGGCAACACCAACCAGGTGCGCATCATGCGCCGCGACGCCGGCAGCACGGCCACCTTCACGGCGGTAGGCACGGCGGTAGGCACCGCTACCAGCTTCACGGATAAAACCGCCGACGCCGACGCCAAGGCCTACGAGTACCGGGTGGATTTAACCAATGCCTGTGGTACGCTGCTGAGCAGCACCCAGCACACCACCATCCTGACCAAAGCCACCGCCGCTGAGGCCACTGATACCCGCCAGCAGGGCACGGTGCAGGTTACCTGGACGGCCTACCAGGGCTTTACGGTGCAGGAGTACCGGGTAAGCCGCGTGGCTGACAACGGCACGGCCGAGCAGATAGCCGTGGTCAACGGTGCTACCCTTACGTACGCACTGCCCTCTAGCCGGTCGGGCTTTAGCCAGTGCTTCCGGGTGCAGGCCATCAGCACCGATGCCGTGGCGCGCACGGCCAGCTCCAACGATGCCTGCGTGACGTTCGAAAATAAGCTGGGCTTCTACAACATCATCACGCCCAACGCCGACGGTAAAAATGACGTGCTGGTAATTGACAACGTGCAGCTCTACCCCAGCAACACGCTCTCGGTGTATAACCGCTACGGCAAGCAGGTGTACGAAACCCGCAACTACCGCAACAACTTCGGGGCGAGGGCTGCGGCAACGGAGTGTACTACTACCTGTTCAAGCTCGACAACGGCACCAGTTACAAGGGCTGGTTTGAAATTGCCCGCTAACTAGCAATACTCCACTGAAAAGCGCCGTTCGGAAAATCCGGGCGGCGCTTTTTTTCGGCCCTGCCTGCTACTGGCTGGCGTTGTTGCTGCAACTGGTGGGGCTGCTGGCCCGGACGTTGCCTACGCCCAGGCCCACCGCAACCTTGGCTTTACTGAAAGGTAACCGGCGGCCCTGGCTGGCTCTGACCTACCCGTTGCTACCCGGCACGCAGCCGCACTACCTCACCCGCCCCAACTCAACCTCTCTGACTTACCACAGCCGCCGGAGGTGGCAGCTAGGAGAGTATGCCCGCGCCCTTCCATGTCCGCCACCTGGCGTTCCAGTGGCCCCGCTACCCTACGAAATCCGCGTCATCCTCAACATCCGTCTGAATCCGTGATTACCTTTGCCCTTGTGAGGAAATCAGTAAAAAACATTCCGGCGGAACTGCTCCGCGAGGTCGAAATTACCGACATGGTAGCGGAGGGCAAATGCCTGGTGCGCCGCGAGAACCTGGTCATTTTTGTAACGCAAGTGGCACCCGGCGACGTGGTGGACCTGCGCGTAACCAAGGCTAAAAAGAACTTTTTGGAAGCCGTGCCCACGCACTTCCACAAGTACTCCGACCTGCGCGTAACGCCGTTCTGTGAGCATTTTGGCACCTGTGGGGGCTGCAAGTGGCAGCACTTGGCCTACGAAACTCAGCTCAAGTTCAAGCAGCAGCAGGTGGCCGACACCTTGCAGCGCATCGGCAAAGTAGCCCTGCCAGAAATCCTACCCATCCAACCCTCCCCCGACCAGACGTACTACCGCAACAAGCTCGAATACACCTTCAGCCACAACGGCTGGCTAACCAACGAGCAAATCAACAGCGGCCACGATTACGAGCGGCGCGTGCTGGGCTTTCACACGCCGGCCCGCTTCGATAAGATCCTGGACGTGAACCACTGCTGGCTGCAACCCGACCCAGCAACCAGATTCGGCTGGCCATCCGCGACTATGCCCTGGAGCACGACCTCCCCTTTAATAACCTGGTAACTCAGCAGGGCTTTTTGCGCAACCTCATCATCCGGACGGCCAACAGCGGCGACCTGATGGTGATTCTGCAGTGCTACT
The DNA here is from genome assembly GCF_022919335.1 of Hymenobacter sp. 5516J-16. Lineage (NCBI taxonomy): Bacteria > Pseudomonadati > Bacteroidota > Cytophagia > Cytophagales > Hymenobacteraceae > Hymenobacter > Hymenobacter sp. 5516J-16. The sequence continues at coordinate 785,714 of NZ_CP095058.1, forward strand.
ACGCCCACGATGCCCTGCTGCCTTTGCTGGATTTCATCTATGAGCGGTTCCCGCAGATAACCTCCCTGAACTACGTGCTCAACGACAAGGGCAACGAAACCTTCCACGACCTGGAGGTGGTGTGCTATAAGGGCGAGCCGTTTATTCACGAAGAAATGGAAGGGTTGCGCTTCCGCGTGGGGCCAAAATCGTTCTACCAAACCAACTCGGAAGGCGCCTACAACCTTTACAAAATCACCCGCGAGTTTGCCCAGCTCACCGGCTCGGAGCTGGTGTATGACCTTTACACGGGCGCTGGTACCATTGCCAACTTTGTGGCCCGGCAGGCCAAACACGTAGTGGGTGTGGAGTACGTGGAGTCGGCGGTGAAAGACGCCTACATTAACTCCGAGATTAACAGCACCACCAACACGGAGTTCTACGCCGGCGATATGAAGGACGTGCTCAACGCCGAATTCATCGCCCGGCACGGCCGCCCCGACGTGGTCATCACCGACCCGCCCCGCGCCGGCATGCACCCCGATGTAGTAGCTCGCCTACTGGAAATGCGCGCCCCCGCATCGTGTACGTCAGCTGCAACCCCGGTACCCAGGCCCGCGACCTAGAGCTACTGGACGAGGCTTATAAAGTGGTGAAAGTGCAGCCCGTAGATATGTTCCCGCACACCCACCACGTAGAAAATGTGGTGCTGCTGGAGTTGCGGTGATAAGGCCTTGGGCGGCTGATAGGTGCCTTTTATTCCTTGGATGAATTGCGTAAGGAAAAGTAAACGGCTCCTGCGGCCAGCAAGGGCAAACACAAAAATAATAGTAAGAAATAGTCTCCGAAGGTGTATTGCTCCCAAGAATATTCTTTTGACAATGAGCGTATGCCAATAAAAGCCAGCAGGAAACCGAGGCCAACTCCTATCGGTTTCAGTTCAGATGTGCGAGCCTTATAGAAAAGAAAAAATAGAGCAAGTCCATAAAGAGTGGCTATTACCAGCGCTTTAAATAGGCTAATGATCCACGAGAAATAATCTTCGGATAGCAGCAGGGTTGCATACATAGGGATGCAATATTGATTATAAACAGTGAAACTCATGGATTACACCAACGACCCCGAACTGAACGGCAAATACCTCGGCACCATCACCAAGGATTTTGCTGCCGTTTCTGATACGCTCAGCGAGGCTTCCTCCCAGATCCGCAAGCGGGATATTTCGAAGTATCCCATCTTCGTATTTGCCCGCCAGGAGGTGCCGCTGGGTGGCCTGCTGATCAACGCCGACGAAGCCAACCTGGAGTGGCATGTTTTCGCTAGCTACCTAGAGCTGTTTGTGCAGCAGGGCATTGTGGGCCAGGAGGGCATCGAAGCCTTCCAGAGTACCTACCGCGACGCCGACGAGTATTGCTGCCTGTTCGTGCTGGACGAGGAGTTTACCAACTTTGTGTACATCCCTTACCCGAGGATTAGCCAAAACGTTGGTCATGGCGAGGGCACCGAAGCCATCCTTCCTGTCTTTAGCCACACACCTAATAAGTTGACAAGCCCTTACTTCCGTGGTGGAGGTAAGGGCTTGTCGCGTTTTCAAGGGTAGCACTTTGTACAGGACGGATTGCTTCGCCTCCGGCTCGCAATGACGGGTGTGTTACTCGAAATGCTGGAAGCCTTGGGCGCGGAGCGGCACGGGCTGACCGGCTTTGGTAATGAGGTTGGCGCCCTCACTCTTGTCGACCATGTGGCCGATGATGGTGATATCGGGGTGGTTTTTGAGTTTATCGTGGGCTGAGAGGGGCACGGTAAACAGGAGTTCGTAGTCCTCGCCGCCGTTGAGCATGCACATGATGGGGTCGAGGTTGAACTCCTCGGCTACCTCCAGGGTAGGGTTAGCAATGGGCAGGTTTTCAGTGAAGATGCGGGCTCCGGTGCCGCTGGCCTGGCACAGGTGCAGCACCTCGGAAGCCAGCCCGTCCGACACGTCAATCATGCTGGTGGGCGCCACGCCCAAATCGCGCAGTTCGTGCACTACGTCCATGCGGGCCTCGGGGCGCAGCTGGCGCTGGAGCACGTAGGGGTACTTCTCTAGCTCAGGCTGGGTCTCGGGGTCGGCTTGCCAGGCTTGCTTTTCGCGTTCCAGCACTTGCAGGCCCAGGAAAGCGCCGCCTAGGTCGCCGGTTACGCAAATCAGGTCGTTAGGACCGGCTCCGCTGCGGCGCACGGCCTCGCCGGCCACTACCTGCCCCAGGGCCGTAATACCAATGGTCAGGCCCGAGCGGCTGGCGGTAGTGTCGCCACCCACCAAATCCACGTTGTAGGCCTCGCAGGCCAGGCGCATGCCTTGGTACAGCTCGTCGATGGCTTCTACGGAAAAGCGCGAAGGCACGCTCAGGGCTACTACCAGCTGGGTGGGCAGGGCATTCATGGCGGCAATATCCGAGACGTTCACGGCCACGGCTTTGTACCCTAGGTGCTTGAGCGGGCAGAACGTGAGGTCGAAGTGGACGCCTTCCACCAACAGGTCCGTGCTGATAACGACCTCCTGCCCGGCAGGCGGGGCCAGAATAGCGGCGTCGTCGCCGATGCCCAGAATGGTGCTAGGCTGGGTAAGCTGAATGTTTTCCTGAATTCGGCGGATCAGACCGAACTCGCCGACTTTATCGAGGGGCGTCATAGAGGCAATAAGGATACGAAGGAGAAGCCTGGTGCTGCTACCCCGGCGGGGCAACAGGAAGTGGGCGCAAAGGTACGCTGCCGGACGACTAGTACGAACACGGGCTACGCGGCGTTAAGGCCAGCGGCTTAGCTTGGCGCTACCTCCGGGTCCCGCGGCCGGGCATTCTGGCCCTGCTTTTTCGCGCGGCTAGCAGCTAATACAGTAGTATAATTTCAAGTAGTTGCGCTTGTTTAATGAGCGTTTTTTGGGGAATATTCGTTGGCCTACTGCTACTCTCTTTTGTCCTTCTATGAAGCGTCTTACTTCCCTGTTTCTGGCCCTGGCCACCCTTACTACGATTAGCTGCAACCGCACCCCCAAGAGCATTGATCCGGCCTCGGCCCAGGCCGTCAAAGTACAGCTCGATATTTTACAGGATTCAGTGGACTCGCGTTGGAGCGAAATGGTGGCCTCCGACGATGGCAAGCTGCGCGACACCCGCCAGCTGCTGCGGGAACTAAGCGCCCAACCCGGCATCGACCGCACGCAGCTGGCTCAGTTGCAGTACGCCAACGACCGGCTGGTGCGCCGCCGCTACGACCAGCAAACCATGGCCGAATCGGCGCGGATTGATGCCTACGACGCGGCCCAGGATTCCTTACTACGCGTAGTGTACGCCGTGGCCCTGCCCGCTGACCGGGAGCCGTCGGCACCCGTCAAAACCCTCACCGACCAGATTCAGTCCGCCGATGCGGAGTTAGTTAGCTTCCGCGTCCGTTATGACCAGGCCGCGAGTCGCTTCAACAACTACCTGCAAGTGCATACTGCTGAGCTAGAGCAGCTAGGTGGCAAGTACATCAAGCTCAAGCCCCTACCCCTGTTCACGCTGCAGAACTAGTTGGTAGCAGCGAACCTCACGCCGTTTTGTCCTTCCGACGCAGGAGGAATCTGGGTTAGACTCCAAGGGCTTGACCTAGATTCCTCCTGCGTCGGATGGACAAACGGCAGCTTAGACTTCTTACCCCTGAGCGTTTCAGGTGTACTTTATGGGGTGGCGAAGCATCTGCCTTGCGTGACATACAGTATATAACCAAACAGGGGCCGCCGAAGTGATCGGCTGCCCCTGTTTGGTTAAAGCAAATTCTTGCTTACAACTTGGCCATTTCGTCGCGGACGAAGTCGGCGAGGGTACGCAGGTACTCCGTGCTGAAGTCGAAACGAATACCGGCGGCGGCGTAGATTTCGCCAATGGGGGCGGTGTAGCCCAGGGCCAAAGCGCGCTGATAGCCCTGCAGAGCCGCCTGCGGATTCTGGCGGAAGTTGCGCCACACGGCAATGGCCCCGAGCTGGGCCATAGCGTACTCGATGTAGTAGAACGGAACCTCGTACAGGTGAAGCTGCTTCTGCCAGAGGTAGGGCTTGGCGTGCTCCAGCCCTTGCCAGCTCACGGTGCGCTGGTTGAACTCGTCGAAAATGCGCGTCCAGTGCTGGTGGCGCTCGGCCAGCGTGTGGTTCGGGTTTTCGTACACCCAGTGCTGAAATTTGTCGATGGTAGCTACCCAGGGAAAGGTTTCGAGCACGCTTTCGAGGTGGGTTTTCTTGGCCCGGCGCAGCTCATCCTCATCCGTGAAGAACACGTTCCAGTGGTCCATGCTGATCAGCTCCATGCTCATGGATGCCAACTCCGCTACCTCAGATGGGGGTGCTTGTCGGCCCCGAGGGGTAGGCGGCGGGTCAGGAAGGAGTGCACGGCATGGCCGCCCTCGTGCAGCATGGTCACCACGTCGCGCAGGGAACTGGTGGCATTCATGAAAATGAACGGCACGCCGGTTTCATCCAGGGGGTAGTTGTAGCCGCCGGGCGCCTTGCCCTTGCGCGATTCCAGGTCGAGGTTGCCCATGTCGCGCATGGTGCGCAGGCACTGGCCCAGGAAGGGGTCGAGGCGGTCGAACACCGTGACGGTTTTCTCCAGCAACTCCTCGCCCGTTTCAAACGGCCGTAGCGGCGCCTTGCCCGATACGTCCACGTCTAGGTCCCAGGGGCGCAGCTCGGGCAGGGCCAAGTCTTGGCGGCGTTCCAGGTCCAGGTCGTCAATCAGGGGCACCACGGTTTCGCGGATGGCCTGGTGGAAATTAAAGGTGTCCTGCGGGGTATAATCGAAGCGGCCCAGGGCCGCAAACATGTAGTCGCGGAAGTTAGGAAAACCCGCGTTGCGCGCTACCTGATGGCGTAGCTGAATGAGTTCGGTATAGAGCACGTCCAGGGGCTGAGCATCCCGCAGGCGGCGCTCCTGAATGGCCCGCCAAGCCTGCTCCCGCACGGTACGGTCGGGGCTTTTGAGGCGGTCGGCGGCCCGGGGTAGGGTTAGCTCTTCCCCATCCAGCGTTACCGTCATGGCACCGGCAATGGCGGCGTACTGCTGCTGCTTGGTGCTGATTTCAGTTTTGAGCGGAATGTTTTCGGCCCGGTAGATTTCCAGGGCCTGGCGCACTGAGCGCACGAACACCCGGTAGCGGGCCGGGTCTAGCTCGTCCAGGAACGGAGAAGCCATCATCTTCTCGTTCAGGGCGTGGTCGTAGGGCGCCACGTTGGGCTCAATTTCGCTCACGAAGTACTGGAACGCCTCCGCCTGGGCCTGGTCTTGGGTGTCGCAGGTCATGCGGATGTAGCGCCAAGCCAAATCCTCGCTCAGTACCGCTTCCAGCTCTGAGCGGTTTAAGAGCCACTGCTCCAGTTCCTGAGCCGAGTGAATGGCCCGGTCGCGCAGTTCAATAAAGAAGGGTTCAATGGCCTCCCAATCCGTAACAGTAAACGACTCAGGAAGGTAGTGCCGGGGCGGCCGCTGGGTTTCAGTTGCCAGCTCGGCCGCGGGAGCGGAGTATGTCATAATCGAATCAGAAAGTAGAAGCAGACCGCACTGGTTGCCGGAGAAGGTACTACCAGAAACGGGCTTCGTAAGTTTGAACAATGTAGCAACATAATGTTGCTTGTTCATAGATCAGTTTTGCCGCCTTGGGTTTACTGGGATATGTATTTAATCCCGAGCCAGCAGTACCGCCCGCACCAGACTGGAAGGGCCCTATCCACGTACGCGCCGCCGCTGAAGGAAGCTCAAGAATACCGAATTATTTTTCTCGGGCTCACAACCGGCGGCAGCTGGCTAGTCGATTTCAATTACTACGTCGCTGGTCAGCGGGTGACCAACGCAAGTCAGCACGTAGCCCTGTTTTATTTCCGCATCCGATAAGCCTTCCCGCTCATCAAGATGCACCTTGCCCGAAAGGCACTTGCCGCGGCAGGCCGTGCACAGCCCCGCCTGGCAGGAGTAGGGCAAATCGATGTCCTGATCGAGGGCGGCCTCCAGAATCGTTTGGTTGGGCGCCACGGGGAATTGGTATTCTGACCCCTCATAGTTGATGGTGACAGTATAGGCCCCGGGCGTATCGTCGGGTGCCGTCGATACGTCGCCGTGGCCGCTGGGCTGGGCAGCCGCCGTTTCGGAAGCGTCGGCGGCGGCTACGAAACTCTCGCGGCGGACGCGGCTGGCGGGCACTCCAAGCAGCTCCAGGGCCGCCTGCGCTTCTACCATCAGGCCATCGGGCCCGCAGAGGAAGTACTCGGCCTGAGCAGCCGGAAACTGGTGGCGCTGCTCCAGAATGCGCAGGAGCATGGTGCGGTTGAGGCGGCCGGTGTGCAGGTGCCCACCAGTAGGATTCTTGGGCTGGCTATACACGTGCTCCACCTGAAAACGGCCGGCGTACTGCTGCTCCAGCTGGCGGAGCTGGGTAGCAAAAATTACCGCTTCCTCGTTGCGGTTGCCGTACACGAGCAGCACATGGCTTTGGGGCTCCTCGCGCAGCACCGCCTTGAGCATGCTCATCAGGGGCGTAATGCCCGAGCCGGCCCCTATTAGCACAATGGAGCGGGCCGACTTGGGCTGGGGCACCAGCGTGAAGTTGCCCAGTGGGGCCATCACCTCCAGCTGCTGCCCTACTCGCACCGTATCGAGCAGATAGTTGCTGACCAGACCGCCCGCTACCCGCTTCACTGTCACGGCCAGGCGCGGCGCTTCATTGGGGGTGCTGCTCAGGGAGTAGGCCCGGCGCTCCTTTTTTCCGCCGGGGCCACAAGGTAAAATCAACGTCAGAAACTGGCCGGGCTGGCAGGCAATTGCCTGACGGTCGGGACGTTCGAAGTGAATGGTAACTGCATCGGGCGTTTCCTGGGTTAGCTCAACGACAGTAAGCGTTAGGTAGGCACTGCTCATGGAAGAGGACTTGGGACTGAGAGTCTGGGCTGAATAAAGGGCGAAAATACGGGATAATGTGGCGTACGCTGTAGCTTGCGCCGCGTTGATGCTACGTACAAAATCTTGCGGCTACTTGGGGCGGCGGCTTCGTACCGCCACCTACTCGCCTGGGCAGCCAAAGGTTTATTGCGTAGTCGCGCAACGGTTTCCTCCTGACTTCCCTCTAGGTACCTCGCTTCGCGTGCTGCCACTCCTGACTTTTTTTCCATGCTCGCTTCCCTACTCGAACGCCATCAGCACGAATTCGGCCCGGTTCTGCCCGTAGACCTCAGCGCCCCCGATGTAGCCCGCCTCGATTTTACGGCCGCCAATCCGCTGCTTCAGAACGCCGATCTGCGCGACACTCCGGCTTTTGAGGAGTTGGTGGCTCGGCTCCTGGCGGCTCAGGATGCGCATATTGGGGTAGGCGGCTACCTGGAAAACCGGGTGATTTACCGCCGCAGCCCCGGCCTGTTCGGCGACCCGGCCGTGCCCGCCCGCTCCCTGCACCTAGGCGTGGATGTGTGGCTGCGGGCCGGTACGCCCGTGCTGGCCCCCCTCGACGCGGTAGTGCACAGCGTGCAGGACAACGACAACTTCGGCGACTATGGCCCTACCGTCATTTTGCAGCACCAACTCGAAGACACCATTTTCTACACCCTCTACGGCCACCTCACCCGCCGCGAAACCCTGCTGCTCCGCCCCGGCATGCGCATCGAAAAAGGCGACACCTTCACGGAGGTAGGCCCCGCCCCGAAAACGGCGACTGGCCGCCCCACCTGCACTTCCAAATCATTGCCGACCTGGAGGGCCGCTCCGGCGACTTTCCGGGGGTAGGACTGGTGGAGGAGCGCGAGAAGTGGGCTGCCCTCTGCCCCGATCCTAACCTGATTTTGCAGAGCCAGTGGCTGTAACCAGTAGTCCGGCCTGGGGAGTACATTAAGCTCAAGTTCTGTAAAAGCCTGTCATCCTGAGCAGAGCGAAGGACCTTCTCACGTTGAAACGACAAGCGTTCTGACGTGAGAAGGTCCTTCGCTCTGCTCTGAATGACAGGCTTTATACTATCTGAAGTTATAAGCTTCTGTCTCGACTACTCTCCGCATGCTTTTGTGGGTCGCCGCAAAAAACCAGGCTAAGCCTTAGTCGAATTTGATGGCTACTACGGGCTTAATGCGCGAAATCAGGTAGGTCGGAATTAGGACGGCCAGCAGGGAGGTGAGGAAGGTAGCGGCGTTGAGCACCACTATCATCAGCGGGTCCCAGTGAATCGGCACCCGATCCATGTAGTAGTTTTCGGGGTCCAGCGGGATGGGGTGGAAAAAGTACTGAACGGCGCAGAAGCCCAGCCCAATCAGGTTGCCGTAGAACATGCCCCGCACCGTCAGGCTCAGGCCCCGGAAAAAGAACATGCTCCGAATTTGGTTATCCGTAGCTCCGATGGCCTTGAGCACCCCAATCATGTTGGTGCGCTCCAGAATCATGATGAAGATGGTGGCTACCATGTTAAACGTGGCCACGAAGATGATCAGCACCAGGAAGATAACCACGTTGCGGTTCAGCAGCTTCAGCCAGTCGAAGAGCTGGGCGTACTGGTCCGTGATTTTGTCCAGTTTTAAGTCGTAGCGCAGGTTCTCGTAAAGGTTGTCGGCTACGGGGTCCAGGCGGTTGAAGTCCTTGAGCGTGATTTCCAGCCCACCCACCAGCGAGTCGGGCCAGCTGGTTAGGTCGCGCACCTGCTGAATATCCCCGATGACGTAGGCTTCGTCGAACTCGTCGAGGCCGGTTTGGTAGATGCCGCGCACCGTGAACTGGCGCACCCGGGGCGGGTTCTGGATGAAGTAGAACAGGGCCTTGTCGCCGGGCTTGAGGCGGAGCTTATCGGCCACCTTGCGCGAGAGCAGCACGTCGTTGCTGGCGGCCGTGTCCGAGAACGTCAGGAACTTGCCGCTGACCAGATTCTGGCGCATGGGCGAGCGGCCGCTTTTCTCGTCAATGCCTTTCAGCACTACCCCTAGCACTTCCTCCTTGGTTTTAATGATGGCCGTTTTGCGGGCAAACGGCTGGATGGAAGACACCTGCGGGTTGTGTTGCAACTGCTTTACCAGTCGTGGCCCCCAATGGGCTCTACCTCCAGGGAGTTGTTGGTATCGTACTTGCTGATTTGCAAGTGGGAGCCGAAGGAGAAGATCTTGTTCTGGATTTCGTTGCGGAAGCCCTCCAGAATAGCAAACGACACCACCATCACGGCCAATCCCATGGCAATGCTGATGATGGCTATCTTTGTCACCGACGAGGTAAATGAACCTGCATCGGCCCCATCGATCTTATTAGATATGTACTGCGAGACGTTCACCGGCGTAAAGCTAGACGAATCCCGGCAGTTTTCCACTTTCCCGCCCCGCCTATGCCTTCCATCCTGTCTGCGAGCCTACTAGGCCTTTCTCTTTTCCTTTCTGACTGCGCCCGCGCGCCCCAAGCAGCCTCAGCCGCCAAGCAGCCTGCACCGGATACCAGTAATGCTCCCCTGCGGCAAACGCTGGCCTCTCCGCCCCAAGTGCTACTGCCGGCCGCCGAGCCTTTGCGCGTGGGAGCCGAGCAGTTCAGCCGGTACCTGCCGCTTCTGAAAGGCAAGCGGGTAGGCGTGGTGGTTAACCAGTCGGCCAAGGTAGGAAGGGCCTTTTTGGTTGATACGCTGCTGGCCCAAGGCGCGAATGTGCGAGTGATTTTCGGGCCGGAGCACGGCTTCCGGGGCGAAGCTGCCGATGGCGCCACCATCAAGGACGGCAAGGATGCCCGTAGTGGTTTGCCCGCTCTCAGCTTGTACGGGGCCACTAAAAAGCCTACCACGGAAATGCTGCGCGACGTGGATGTGCTGATTTTCGACATTCAGGATGTGGGCACGCGCTTCTACACGTTCATTAGCACTATGCACTACGTGATGGAAGCGGCGGCGGAGCAAAACAAGGAGATACTGGTGCTGGACCGCCCCAATCCTAACGGCTGGTACGTGGATGGGCCCGTGCTAGAGCCCGAGTTTAAAACCTTCGTGGGCATGCACCCCATTCCCATTGTGCACGGCCTGACGGTAGGCGAGCTGGCCCAGATGATTAACGGGGAAAAGTGGCTGGAGGGCAAACGCCAGTGCCGCCTAACCGTCATTCCCATGCAGGGCTACACCCACGAGACGCGCTACGAACTGCCGGTGCGCCCCTCCCCCAACCTGCCCACGGCCCACTCCGTGGCGCTTTACGCCAGCCTATGCCTGTTTGAAGGCACCGACGTGAGCGTGGGTCGGGGCACGGCTACACCTTTTGAGGTGATTGGCGCGCCCACCCAGCCCAAAACCCGCCCGTTCAGCTTTACCCCGACCCCCAACACCGCCTCCACCTCCCCACCCCAAAACGGCAAGCTTTGCTACGGCCTAGATTTGCGCCAAACTGGTAACGAGGTGGGTTTTACGCTGAAATACCTGCTCGATTTCTACCAGCAGAGCACCGACAAAGCCAATTTCTTTAACAAAGGCTTTGAGCGGTTGGCGGGCACCGCCGCCCTGCGCCAGCAAATCATAGCCGGCAAAACTGAGCAGGAAATCCGCCAGTCCTGGGAGCCGAAGCTGGGCCAGTACAAGGCGCTCCGCCAGAAGTATCTGCTCTACCCTGATTTCAAGTAGAAATCCTGGCCTCCTAACCTACGCGGCTCAGGAGGCCAGGATTTCTACCTTTGCCCTTATGACTTCACTGGCCGCATTAACTCCCCTCCGTCTCATTTTTATGGGCACGCCCGAATTCGCGGTGCCTACCCTCGAAGCTTTACTAGCCTGGGCCGGCGGCCAGGTAGTAGCCGTGGTAACGGCTCCCGACAAACCCGCCGGCCGGGGGCGGCAGCTCCAGGAGTCAGCGGTGAAGCAGGCCGCCGGGCGCCACGGTGTACCGGTGCTGCAGCCGACCAACCTGAAGGCTCCCGAGTTTCAGCAGGAGCTGCAAAGCTACGCCGCCGATTTGCAGGTAGTTGTGGCCTTCCGCATGCTGCCCGAAGCCGTTTGGAACATGCCGCGGCTGGGCTCCATTAACATTCACGCTTCCTTGCTGCCCCAGTACCGCGGGGCTGCACCCATCAACTGGGCCCTCATTCACGGCGATACGCGCACGGGTGTCACCAGCTTTTTCCTGCGTCACGAAATCGACACTGGTAACCTGATTTACCAGGATGCCGTGGATATTGACCCCGAAGATGACTTCGGCACCTTATATGAAAAGCTGAAAACAGCCGGTGCCCAGCTAGCCTTGCGCTCCGTGCAGGCCATTGCGGCGGGCACGGCGCCTAGCATCCCGCAGCCCGAGCTGCCTGAGTTGCGACCGGCGCCCAAGCTGCAAAAGGAAACCGGCCGCCTAGCTTTTCACCAATCGGCGCCGGCCTTGGCCAACCTGGTCCGCGGCCTCTCCCCCCTTCCCACGGCCTTTACCCAGCTACCCGATGGCCGCACGCTCAAGGTGTTCAAGGCTCAGCCCCTCGACGATGAGGAAGCCAGTGGACCCGACGTTTCCGCCCCCGGCCGCTGGTTCACCGACGGCCGCCACTACCTGCGCGTACAAACCGCCAACGGCCTGCTGGATTTGCTGGACGTGCAATTGGAAGGCAAAAAGCGGATGCCCGTGGTTGAGTTTCTGCGGGGCTTCAATGTCGCCTCGCTGGCCGGCTAACCGTATAACGAAGCACCCCAGCAGCGGGGCTCCAGCACGTATTTTTGTCATTCCGAGCAAAGCGAGGAATCTGGCTTCCAGCAAAAAAAGGTAACCCAGATTCCTCGCTTTGCTCGGAATGACACTGTTCTGATAGTCCGGAGCAGTACGACGGGACGCTTGTCTCCGGCCTCATGCACCTAACCTATTTTCACTCTGTACCTACCTACTATCACATATGACTGCACTCGTAGTAGCTGTAGCTGAAAACGGCGTTATTGGGGGAGAAAACCGGCTGCTCTGGCACTTGCCCCTGGATTTAAAACACTTCAAGCAGCTCACCCAGGGCCATCCCATCGTCATGGGTCGGCGCACCTTCGAGAGCATCGGCCGCCCTCTCCCTAATCGGATCAACCTAGTGGTAACCCGCCAGACCGACTGGCAGGCAGAAGGCTGTCAGACGGCCTTTGGTGTGCTACAAGCCCTGGAAGCAGCTCGTGCCCTGGATGAGGAAGTATTCATTATCGGGGGCGGAGAAATATACCGCCAAGCCCTACCCGCCGCCGACGTGGTGTACCTGACTGAAGTACACCATTCATTTGAGGGCGACGTGACCTTTCCGCCGCTGAACCCAGCAGAATGGCGCGAAGAATCCCGGGAGCGGCACGAACCTGACGAGAAGCACGCCTACGCCTTCAGCTTCGTGACCCTGCGGCGCCGGTAGCGGCAAGGTAATAATTCAGTGCTTTAGTAAGTTTGACAGCTTGGCAGCCTAAGCTTAAATATTTCCTTGGTTCAAGTACAACAAAAAGCCCCGACAGTATTTCTGCCGGGGCTTTTTACGTGGTGAGTTGAGGCCTTTGAAAGAACAACAACTCACCGAATTAGTAACTCGCTACATCACCGCTAGCGGAGCAGTACCAGCTTGCCCCAACCTTTCTTGAAGGCCTTATCGGCGCTGGTTTGCCGCTGCTTGAACTGGCCTTCGGGGTCGTCCAGGACCACCCGGTAGAGGTAGGTGCCATTGGCCAACCGGTCACCGTAGTCGTCGGTGCCGTCCCAGGCATACTCCGATACGTTGTTACCGATGCGTAAGGGTCCCAGGTCGGCCATCATGATTTCCTTAACTACCCGGCCCGTCAGGCTCACAATCTGAATTTTCATATTGCGCGGCACGGTGCTACCCGTGAGCGTGAACACAAACTTCGTTTTGCTGATTACGGGGTTCGGGTACGGGAAAACGTTAGTGATGCTCGTGTTGCTGATTACCTCGAACGTAATGCGGTAGGGCTCCGAGGCAGCTAAGTTACCCGAGCCGTCGCGGCCTTGTACTTCTAGCGTGTATACCCCATCAGGCAGAGGGGTAGCCTTGCCGGGCTGATACTCCAGCCGAGCCGTACCCTGGGCCGAGTCGGCCACGAAGGTGATGCCCGCCGCATTCAGATCAACCGGCACGGAGGCCGTAGCGTTAGGGCGGGTCAGCGTCACGATAAAGGCCGAACGGTCCTTCATAGGGCGCAGCCGGTCCGCGTCGCGCAGCTGAATGCTGATGATGGGTTGAGTCGAAACGATGTCACCGTTAAGCAGGTGGCGGCCATCGAAGGCTACGTCCAGCACCGGCGGCGTGTCCCGGTTTTCCACCTCGAAGCTCGGCAGCGGCAACTCGTTATTAAAGTAATACTGCTCGGGTTGGCGGCGGGGATTCAGGACCACCTGTCCGCTGAGCGTGCCCGTCAGACCTACAATGTTCAACTTTACCTCGTAGGTGCGCTGGGAGTGCGCCAACAGTGGGTTACCCCGGAACACCACGTTTTTCTGCACAATGTGGTTGGCGTTGTCGCGCACCAGAATGTAGGCTACCAGAGGGTCGGTGAAGTCGAAGTCAGCCACATTCTGGAAGCTTACCGGAATGGTCAGCGTGCCCGTGCGGGCCTGCTGAGCCAGCGTGGCAGCATCATAGGCCGCTGGCGTAGAGGCCAGCACCACATCCCGCCGAACCACGCCCTCAGGAATGCCCTGGTACGTTACCAGCCACTGCTCTAGCTGCGGAGCCGGACCGCTACCGGTTTGGCGCAACACCGCTTGCAGCTGCAGGTAAGGGTACTTCTGGGCCGAAATGCCGGTTAAGGCCAGTGTGCGGCTGGTAATGTTGGGGTTGAGTACCGTTACTACTCCCAGCGAGTCAACGCCCAGCAGCCGAAGCGTGTAGTTGCTGTTAGTGCTGGTTCGGATGGTGTGGAAGACTGATTGCCACTCCCGGGCCGGGCCGATGCGGGTAGAGGTTACGGTAGCTTCCTGCGTGCCAGCGTTGAAGCTCCACTGCCCACCGGGCACGGCTACCTCAATGCCACTGCGCTCGTCGCGGCGGAACTGGCCCGGGTGACTCTGCGACCAGCCGCCGTTGCGGCCGTTTATTACGCGGAAGGAGCTTACTACCCAATCCGGGCTTTCGTCGCCCTGCGGAGCGTGCAGGCGCAGGCGCCAGTACCACACCACACTGTCGCGGCCGGCGAAGCTAGGGAGGGTTTCGCTCCACTCCGGTACCATCACGGCGGCCACACGCTTGGTTTTCAACTGAGCGCTGTTGAAGGTCTGGACCGTGTCCAGTTCCATGTCGTACTCGCGGCTGGTCACGGTAAGTACGCTGCTTTGGCCTACTAGCCGCACCGACCGGCTACCCACAATCCCGAATTCGGGCGGGCTCAGCGCCGTTACGCCGCCCGTCAGGAAGGTATAGGTAAGTGTGCCTTGGTTGTTGGTCTCGTCCGATTCGTCAATTTTATTGGCGGGGTCAACTTCTACCAAGAATGTATTGAGGCCAGCAATACTACCCGTGCTGGGGTTGGTGATGCTGAGCGTGTAGGTGGTGTCGCGGCGGGCTTGGCGCAGGTTCTCGAACAGCAACACCTCGTTGGCCCGACCGTTGCCGTAGCTCCGGGTTACCCGAATATCGAGCGTGCCGGTGGCACTGCGGCCGGGGTTGCTGACCGTCACTTTCAAGTCAAAGCGGGCAGCCGTAATCGGGATGATGCTCGGCGAAACCTGTAACTGGCTATTAGCGGTCTGGAAGTCGGGCTTCAGGGGAGAAAACAGCTTGAGGGCCGGGTCGCCTTGCCAGACGGTATTCATCAGGCCGGCGATGCTGGAGGCGCTACCATTGGTTTGCAGGCGCCGCACGGCTTCCTGCTGCACCTCCGCCACGGGCTTGCCGTACCAGGTGGGGTCCGAGAACAGCAGCTTCACAATTTCGGTGTGCAGGGCGTCCAGGTCCGGGTCAAAGCCCAGGTCCGACTCACTTAGAAAGCCAACTACCCCTTTGTTCTCGGCCAGCATGTAGTCCTCACCGAAGGAGCCGTAGGAAGTAAACGCGTTGCCGGCCGAGCAGCCGCTGATGTACCACACCGGGTACTTGCCCTGGTTGGCGAAGCCATTAGCGGCATCATTAATTCGGGCAATCTGCCAGGCCAAGGTCTGGGGGCCACCGTGCCCGAAGTAAGAAATAAACGACAGACCCGCGTTGAAATCAGCGGCCAGGTTCAAAGGCGGGGTAGCGCCGGGAATCGTGCCCGGGTAATCGGCGCGGCGGTAGGTTTTGACCACGTTACCGGCAAACGGCGGGCGCCGCACGTAGGTGCCATACTTGTTGAGGTAGTTTTCAAAGACCACCGCCTCAGTAGCATTGATGCTGCCAACCATGTGCAGCACGTTGCGCCGCCAGGGGGCGTAGCCCAGGGCCTCGTGCTCCTTGAGCTTGTTGAGGTAGTTGAGTACGTGCTGGGGCGTCTGGGCGGCAATGCGCCCGGTGCTCATGCGCGGCCGGTAGTCGCCATTCTGCCAGTCGGCCGTGAAAAAGATATCCGAAATACCGCGGGTACTGGCCGGCACTAGGTTGCGCACCACAGCGGAGCTGCCGGTAAAGCCCAGACAGTCGCGGTAGTTTTCGGGGTCTCGGCGGAAGGAAACGCCACAGAACTCGCTTACCCCAATGCCTTTGCCCAGCAGCAGCAACGATTTAGCACGGGAGCTACCAGCCAGCATCCACTGGGCAAACTGCCGCACCGCCAGCGAGGACCGCTCCCCGTAGTGAAACTGGTCGTAAAGTAATTCCGATGTCACGACCAGCGTATCCCAGCCAGTGCTAGCCCGGTAGTTGGCATAGGCTCGCACGGGGTTGGCCGTGGTGCCGGCCTGGTGCATGAGCACCCGGCTGGTTACAATCAGGAAGTTGTGCGCGGCCGGCGAAATTGTACGGAAGTACACGCGCTGAGCTGGCCGGGGCACCAGGGCGCGGCTGGCGTCGGCCAGCAGCAGTTGCCGGGTCCGGGCCGTGGTAGCATCCGCGAATACGAAGCCCCGCTGGGTGGCAGCAGTGCCCGCCTGGCCTTCCACGCGCTGCACGGAGTAAGGGTCGGTGACGTCGTAGCCGCGCACCGTGGCCGGAATGGAGTCGAGCAGGTAGTACGCCGGCCCGCCGGTGAGAGTGGAGTCATTGGCAAAAAACAGCTGGGTCTGGCGCTGGGGCCAGCGGCTGTTCTGTGCATAGGTCAGGCGGGCGTAAGCCACCCGGGCTCGGTCACCGCGCACACTGTTGGAGGTGTTGCCCAGAAGCTGGGTTAGCTGCAGCTGCACCCGCCCGTTGGCGTTGCGATCCGAGGCCCGTAGCTCGTACGAGCCGCGGGCGTAGTCGAAGTTGGCGTAATTAAGCGTGCCCAGCACGCGGGTAGTGCCGTTGGCTTCCACCACGCTAACCTGGGTGCGGTGCTGGCCCATGGTTTTGCCCACCACCTGCAGCGTTACCCGCGGCACGGGCCCGCCGCTGGCCACGGCCCACACGGAGTCAAAGGCCACAACGAAAGGCTGAGTGGCAAACTCGTCGCTCAGGAAGTTTTCCCCCCGCTCCGACCAAGAGTTGTACACATTAGTCTCGTCGTTGATGGTATTGTAGGAGTTCGAGAATACGCGCAGGGGTTGCCGGATCCGGCGGGCGTGCGGCGTGGCCGTAGCAGTTGGGTTGGTTTGGGCCATGCGCCGGCCCTGGGCCGTGCTCGACCAGGTAATAAAGTAGGCGGCCGTGTCCGTGAACAGGCTATAGTACGGCTGAGGGTTGTCGTCGGCGTTCTTGAACATGCCTCGGTCGAGGGTGCCGTCATTTTTCTGGCCGAAGAACTCGATGAACGTGCTCTGGTCTAGGGTAGTCTGATTGCCACCTACGTGCACCGCTACCTCCCTACCCCGCCGCCATACTTGCAGGCGCTGCGGACTCACACCCGTAATGCCCGCCTGCTGCAAATATTGGTAATCGAGGCGGTAGAGCCCGTCGCGGGCTACTTTCACTTTGTAGTATTGCTGGCCCGGTACAATCCACTCGTTGCCATAAGGCCCGGATTGGGCGCGGGCTCCCGCCGCGCTAAGCACCAGGAGCAGGAACAAGAGCCACCATTGTTGCTGGTAAGCTTGCTTCATAGGAAAGACAATTAGTATTTCTCTGTAATTGGATAGGTTTCCAGGAGGCTACCTGGCAGGCTACTACCGGGAACTGCTTTATTTAATGCCGTAACCCAGCGAAACGATAATGGAAGTAGGCTGCGACTGTCGCCCCAGCTTTTCCACGGCCAGGCGCGAGAGGGCCATGTCCAGGCGCAGGCCGCTCAGGGCCAGTCCGACGCCTAAGCTCGGCTGCATCTTCCATTCTTCTTTACCAGTGAAGGATTGGACCTGCTGGATGTTACCCACGCCACCGCGCAGATACACCAACTGCTTGTAGCCCAGCTCCAGGCCGGCCCGCGGGTCCAGGCTCACGACTTTCGATGAAACGAGCGTATTGCGCTGCCCATCGGTGGTCAGCTCCAAGTCCACGGCGGCCGTGGCGGTAAATTCGTTCGGGAGCTTTACCGTGCGCCCTACCCCCAGCACAAACGTGGGCAGGGTGATTTCGGTGCTGTTTTTCGGAATGGCGTCCGTCTCAACGGCGTAGCCTTCGTACTCCTCCGAATTGATTGACCACGCATTGTAGGTAGTAGTGATATCGCGGGCCATGAGGGCCAGGCGCCAGTTGTTGCGCTGGTACTGAGCGCCGGCATCCAGGCCAAACCCAATGGCATTGGCGAAGCTGCCGATGTTGCGATACACCACCTTGGCATTGGCTCCCACCTGCAGGCCTTCTATATTCCCAATCTTGCGGGCGTACGTGAGCAGCAGGGCGTAATCGGCGACGGAGAAGTAGCGGATGTTGTCGTAGTTGATGTAGCCGTACTCATTGACCAGGGCCCGGGTGTCGGCAATGTCATCTACGCCCAACCGGATAAAGCTGGCCCCGATGGCGCTTTTATCGTCGAGGGCCATGGAAAAGGCCGCGTAGTCGTTTTTCACGATGCCCGAGAACAACTCGGAGTGCATGAGCACGGCATCGTACTTGGTTTTCTGGCTGGCCAGTCCGGCGGGGTTCCAGTAGCCGGCCGTGGCGTCATCGGCCAGACTGACCTGCACTTTACCCATACCCAGGGCCCGGCCCCCAACCCCAATGTTCAAAAATTCATTGCTGTATTTGGGCGTTTTGGTTTGGGCGAAAGCCGGGGCCAGGGCCCCCACGCTCAGCCCCAGGCCCAGCACCAGCGAAGTACAACGGAAAAAGTGCGGCATAGAGAAGTAAACCAGATAACAACTAGGGAAAGGTAACGCGGCAGCAACGCAAGATACTCATTAATAGTGCGAGCTGGATTGTACTTCTCGGTTAACGCTGGTTTCCAGCGGGTAAACATGCCGCCCGAAAACCTCAGCACCCTCACCTGAGCCTGGTTTGGCGCCTCCCCTACCCGTTGCCGGGGCAAGCTAACTTCGGTCAGTCACTTGCTGGTAACCGTTTCTCTCTTCCCTTCCAGCCAAATTTTCGGTTTGAAGTGCAACTAAAAATATTTTTACCCAGTACCTTGTGTTACATAGTACCTTTACATATCTTTGACTCATTCTTCACCGATATCTGCCTCAGCCCATGAAAGTCGAGAACACCCAAGTGCAGATGCGGAAGGGCATCCTGGAGTTCTGCATCCTGGAAATCATTGCCCGCGGGGAGGTTTATGCGTCTGACATGCTCGAAGAGCTTACCTCCGCCCGCATGATTGTGGTGGAAGGCACGCTCTACCCGCTGCTGACGCGCCTCAAAAACGCGGGCCTGCTGGACTACACCTGGAAAGAATCTACCAGTGGCCCTCCCCGCAAGTATTACACCCTCACCGAAGCCGGCCAGGAGTTTCTGCACCAGCTGCGCCTGACCTGGGAAGAAGTCCAGGACTCCATCCGCATCATTCGCCAGAAGCCCCACGCCAACGGCAGCGCCCTCCCCGCGGAGCCGTTGCTTTAACCAGCCTGCCCGCTCACCTTCCAGTTATTCTTGAATTGTTGCAGCACTGAGATGAAAAAGAATATCAGCATCAACCTTCAGGGCATGATCTTCCACATTGAGGAAGATGGCTACGACGTGCTCAGCCGCTACCTGGCGGAAGTGAAAGCCCACTTCAGCGGCTACCGGGGTCACGAGGAAATCGTGGCCGATATCGAAAGCCGCATCGCCGAGCTGTTCGCCGCCCGCCTCTCGGGCTTAAGCAGGTGATTACGCTGGAAGACGTGGAGGCCATGACCGCCAAAATGGGTCGCGTGAGCGACTTCCAGACTGCCGACGAGGCCGAGGACGACGAGGAAATCCTGGCCGAAGCCGTGGCTACGGGCTCGGCCCAGGGCACCTACACCGGCCCCCGTACTTCCGCCGGTTACTCGGCCGGTAGTAACACGGGCTCGTCTGCCACCGCCCCCGCGGAAGAGGCAGAGGGCACCAAACGCCTCTACCGCGACATGGCCAACCGCAAGGTGGCGGGGTAGCGGCCGGCTTAGCCCGGTACTTCGTCATCAATCCGCTCTGGATTCGGCTGGGCTTCCTGCTTCTGCTCATCGTGCTTCCAATTCTGTTTGATGACACGCTGATGGAAGAGTTTGGCGAGAAGCTGCCGGTAGTATCCGTCCTGACCTACATCATCCTCTGGGTGGTGCTGCCTACCCGCTTCGACGGCACGCCTACTAACGAGGACCCCGTGTTCAAAAAACTCTACCGCGACACGGATACGGGCAAAGTCGGGGCGTTTCCTCAGGGCTAGCGGCGTACTTCCGGGTAGATGTGGTCCTGATTCGGATTCTGTTCATTGTAGGGTTGTTTGCCGGCGGCTTCGCCTTGCCGCTCTACATCATCCTGTGGATTCTCTTGCCGGAGGCGAAAACCGCCTCCGACAAGCTCCGCATGCGCGGCGACGCGGTAACCCTGTCGGCCCTGGACAACAACCTGCGAAACAGCCCTTTTGAAGAAGGTGGCGCGCCCGTGAACAACCGGCCCGTCGGTACCTTTCTGGAGAACTTTTTCACCAATATCAGTCCGCTGATTAACTCTTTGGGCTCCATCATCCGGGTAGTAGCCGGGGTATTCTGGTGCTCACGGGCTTTGGGTGGCTGCTGGCCAGCACCATCATGATGGGTGTGGGTCTGGGCGTGATTTCGGCCTCTGACAACCTTGACTTCGGTCCGTTCCAGCCCTTTGTTCTCTTCAATGATATTTCGCCGCTGGCCGTCCTGAGCTTCTACCTGCTCACGGCCATTCCGGCCCTGGCCCTGCTGCTTTCGGGCCTGGGGCTGCTGCTGCGGCGCACCATCCTGAACCGTACCGCGTCGTTGAGCTTACTGGGCTTGTGGTTGCTAGGCGTGGTAGGCAGCTCGGTGGCGGGTACCCGCTTGGCTCGTGAGTTTCAGCGGCAGGAAGAAATCACCCAAACCGTACCGCTCAATGGCCTGACTCGTTCGTCGCTGGTGCTGGAACGCCGCCAGCTCGAGAATGACGAATGGGTAGACCTGGACATCGTGGGCATCGACAGCGGCCAGGTGCTCCGCCTGGAGCGCATCATCTCGGCCAAGGGCGCTACCGATTCGCTGGCCCGCCGTACGGCCGCCACCTCTACCCTGCACACGCTGCGGGTACTCAACGACTCGACCTTGAGCGTAGATGACCACTTCACGTACCAGCCCAACGCCCGCTACCGCGACCAGGAAATGCGCCTGCGCCTGCTGGTGCCCCAGGGCCGTACGTTCCGCATGACGGAGCAGTTTGCCGACTGGTTGAACGCCGAGGATTTCGTGAATGAGCAAGAGCCCTACCACCCCGAGAAGTTCTTGTTCCGGATGCAGGGCAACAAGGTAGCGTGCGTGAACTGCACGGAAGCCGACCTGCGCGGCGGCCCTAACAGTGAGCGGGAGGAAGGCGAGGACAATGACGACTACAACGAGGGCCGTGAAGACGCCGACATCAGCCTGAACTTCGGCGGCGTGGAATCCTTCAGCACCGATGAAAACTCCTACGGCTCAGAGCGGCAGCGCTTCGACGAAACAGATTTTGACCACCTGAGCGTTGTAGGTCCTTACCGGGTTGTAGTACGCCAGGGCAGCGGCTACAGTGTACGGGCGGCTGGCAGCGGCCGTGCCCTGCGCGACATCAAGATTGAGCGCGACGGTCAGGAGCTGACCATTAGCCCCCGCAACCGCGACTTGTTCGACTCTCGCCGCGGCTCCACGGAGGAAGTATTGCTGACCATTGAACTACCAGAACTCAATGAGCTAAGCTTGGTAGGTGGTACCCGGGCCCAGGTAAACGGCTTCAATTCCGGCAACTTGCGCGTGCAACAGGCCGGCGGCAGCCAGCTCCGCCTGCAGGGAGATTTGCAGGAACTGCGCATGGAACTAGCCGGCGGTTGCCAGGCCGCTCTGCAGGGCAGCGCCAACAACCTAGAGGTAGAAGGCACCGGCGCCTGCGAAGTAGCCGCCGCCGAGTTCACGGCTCAACGCGCCGATATTGATGCCATTGGAGCCAGCAAGGTGCGCGTACAGGTCACCCAAGAACTCGAAGCAAATGCCGTCGGCGCGAGCCTGATTGAGTATAGCGGCAAGCCCGGCACTGTGCGCCGCGAGGCCATTGGAGCCGCCACCATCCGGGCCGTTGACTAACTTATCTGTTCCCCAAGGCCGTAAATACTACGTGGTTAAGCCCCCGCCAGCGTTTTCCTGACCAGCTGTAACCCTCCTTAACTTACTCCGTTCTATACCTCGAAAATGCACATAATCAGCGTTGCCCCGATACTTTTCAGGCAACTAGGTGCCCACTCCTTACATCTACCGCCCTGCGCAACGCATACAAGGGTCTATCTTGAGTGAGTGAAAAGGTGAGACCCGAAGGAAGCCGTGACCTACCCCCTGCTGCAACAGGAAGGTCCGGCTTCCTTCACTTATTTCTTGGGTAGTGGTGAAAGTGTGAGTTGTCCTAGCGAGGGGCACGCCGCCGTTCTCCGCTCTCTTGTGACAAGCCTAGAACATGACAAACCCTTGCCGTTAATGCGAACGGCAAGGATTTGTCATGTTCTGAGGGGTAGCACGTTGGGCAGGACAGATGATGTCGCGCTGCTTGCCATGCCAGTACAGCAGGCTCACCTGTTTACCACCTCGCTACTTCACTGCTTCGAGACCTTTTTGTTGGCCTAGTGCTAAGAGGAAGGGGAAAGCCTCTTCGTACTCATTGCGGACTTTGCCGTCGAGAATGGCTTCCAGCACGGCTTCCTTCAGCTCGCCTACCTCCCGGGAAGGCCGCAGGCGGAAGGTTTCCATAATGATTTCGCCAGTGATGACGGGTTTGAAGTTGCGCAGGTGGTCCTTCTCTTCTACCTCTTTGAGCTTCTGCTCTACCACATCAAAGTTGCGCAGGTAGCGCGCCACGCGCTGGTGGTCCTTGCTGGTAATATCGGCCCGGCAGAGCAGCATCAGCCGGTCAATGTCGTCGCCGGCTTCAAACAGCAACCGGCGCACCGCCGAGTCCGTCACGATTTCTTTAACTAAAGCAATGGGCCGCAGGTGCAGGCGCACGAGCTTCTGCACCTGGCGCATTTCTTCGCCCAGGGGCAGTTTCAAGTCGGTGAAGATGCCAGGCACCCAGCGCGCGCCCTTGTCTTCGTGCCCGTGGAAGGTCCAGCCCACGCGCTTGTCGTAGCGTTTGGTGGCCGGCTTGGCAATGTCGTGCAGGATGGCCGCCCAGCGCAGCCATAGGTCGCCGCCGGCCGCCACTACATTATCCAGCACCTGCAGGGTATGGTAAAAATTGTCTTTATGCGCGTGCTGCCCCACTTTCTCAACCCCGTAGAGCTGGGCCATTTTCGGAAAGATTAGGTGCAAGAGGCCACACTGGAACAGCAGCTTAAAGCCATAGCTTGGCTTCGGAGCCATGATGATTTTGTTGAGCTCCGTGGTGATGCGCTCCTGCGAAATGATCTTGATGCGCTCCTTGTTACGAGCCAAGGCGTCGAACGTGTCAGGCTCAATATCGAAGTTCAACTGGGTAGCAAACCGAATGGCTCGCAGCATGCGCAACGGATCGTCGGAAAACGTTACGTCGGGGTCCAGGGGCGTGCGGATAAGCTTGCGCTGCAAGTCGCCCATGCCATCGTAGCGGTCCACCAAAGCCCCGAAGTCCGCTGGGTTTAGGCTGAGTCCGAGGGCGTTGATAGTGAAGTCGCGGCGGGCTAGGTCTTCCTCCAACGTGCCAGCTTCTACTTCCGGTTTCCGGCTGTCGGCCCGGTAGCTCTCCTTGCGGGCTCCGACGAATTCCACCTCAATTTCGGGGGTAGGCAACATGGCCGTCCCAAAGTTCTTGAACACTGTTACGCGCGGGCGGCCCGGCAGCTTGCGTCCTACGGTCTGGGCCAGTTCAATGCCGTCGCCCACGCACACCACATCTACGTCTTTACTTTCCCGGCCCAGGGCCAAATCCCGAACGTAGCCCCAATCACGTAGGCGGGGTAGCCTAGTTCGCCGGCGGCATCGGCAATGGTTTGAAACAACGGAAGAGCGGGTAAGTGCGGCTGGTTCATGCGAAAGTACGTTGAGCGGCAAAGGTACGGCCTCGGCTTTTGCAAGGCTCATTCCAGAGCAACCTAATCACGCAACACCTCTAACTCGCCGGCGGGCCCTACCCGCACTACCCGCGAGGGCGCGGCGCGGTTCTGGTCGTCTTGGCGCCAGTGCGCCACGTAGTCCACCTTGCGCACCAGGGCCGGGTCAATTTCGGCAAACACGGCAGGCGTGGCTTCGCCACTCCGGTTAGCCGAGGTAGAAACAACCCCGTGTCCCAGGCGCCGCACTATCTTCTGGCAAAATTCGTCCGCTTGCACCACCCGGAGCCCAATGGTGCCATCGGGAGCCAGTAGGTTCGGGGCTAAGTGGCGGCTGCCGGGCACCACGTACGTAGTAGGCCGCTGCTGGGTGGCCAGCAGTTCGGGCAGGTTTGGGGGCACTACGGCGGCGTACCGGGCAAACATTTCCGCGTCGGCCACCAGTACAATGCAGGCCTTTTCGGGCGGGCGGTTTTTCAGCTTATAGATCTGCTCCACCGCGCGGGGCAGTTCGGCGTCGCAGCCCAGGCCCCACACAGTATCCGTGGGGTAGAGAATCACCTGTTGCATCAGCAGCGCATCCACGGCGGCGTCTACCTCCTCACGAAAAAATTTAGTATTCATATGATTTGGGGTCTTAGGACCTTTGGGGCCTAAGGTCTTGGGAGTTTGATGGTTTGGCTTTTTGGTGATTTAAGATGTTAGGACCTTGGAGTTTCGGGCATGGAATGCAGAAGGCGTTTCAGCACCGCCGGAATATCATCCAAGACCCCAAGCTCCCAAGGCCTCAACACTCTATTGTATACTCTGGCACAGCTCCACGAGCACGCCACCCGCTGACTTAGGATGCACGAAACACACCAGCTTATTATCGGCACCGGGCTTGGGCTCCTCGTTCAGCAACACAAACCCTTCGGCCCGCAGCCGCGCCATTTCAGCCCGGATATCGTCTACCTCGAAAGCTACGTGGTGAATTCCCTCCGGCTTTTTGTCCAGGTAGCGCGTAATGGCACTCTCGGGCGAGGTGCCGGCTAGCAGCTCTATTTTCGAGCCGCCAACTTGAAAAAACACGGTATCCACGGCCTCAGAGGCTACATGTTCTCGCTTGTAGGGCGCCTGCCCCAGCAGGGTAGTGTACAGGGCCGTGGCCGCTTCTAGGTCTTTGACGGCAAGGCCGAGATGTTCGAGGTTGGTGAGCATGGGTTGGTCGAAAATGCGGGGTAGCCGCATAGCGCGGCTTCTTTGGATTTGTTCTACTTTTGCACTGCAAATGTGGGAAGAAAGTAAAACCTGTTCTGTGGTTTTTGTGTTCTACCTGCGAATGATTCTCCGCTGAAACCAGACCCCCGAGCCATGCTCAAGCTACCTATTTACCTCGACAACAACGCTACTACGCCCCTCGACCCGCGCGTCTTGGAGGCCATGATGCCGTACCTGACCGAGGTATTCGGCAACGCCGCTTCGCGCAACCACCCCTTCGGCTGGGCTGCCGAGGAGGCTGTGGATTACGCCCGCGAGCAAATTGCCAGCCTGATTAACTGTGACCCCAAAGAAATTATCTTCACTTCGGGCGCTACTGAATCCGACAACCTTGGTATTAAGGGCGTTTTCGAAATGTACTCGCAGAAGGGCAACCACATCATCACCGCCACCACGGAACACAAAGCCGTCCTCGATACCTGCAAGCATATTGAAAAGCTAGGCGGCCGCGTAACCTACCTGCCCGTTAACGCTGAAGGCCTGATCAGCCTGGAAGAGTTGGAAGCAGCCATGACGCCAGAAACCATTCTGGTGACCATCATGTACGGCAACAACGAAACCGGCACCATTCAGCCCATCCGCGAAATTGCCCAGATTGCCCATAAGCACGGCGCTCTGTTCATGACCGACGGCACCCAGGCAGTTGGCAAAGTTCCGGTGGATGTACTTGCTGACGGCATCGACCTGATGGCTTTCTCGGCCCACAAGATGTACGGCCCCAAAGGAGTGGGTGCGTTGTACGTACGCCGCAAAAACCCGCGCGTGAAGGTAACGGCCCAGATGGACGGTGGCGGCCACGAGCGCGGCATGCGTTCGGGCACCCTGAACGTACCCGGTATTGTGGGCCTAGGCAAAGCCTGCGAGCTGTGCAAGCAGGATATGGCCGCTGATACCGCTCGTTTGAGCGCCATGCGCGACCGGCTGGAGCAGGAGCTGCTGACTCTAGAGGAAAGCTACGTGAACGGTTCGCGTGAGCACCGCCTACCCCACGTAGCCAACATCTCCTTTAAATATGTAGAAGGCGAAGGCCTGATGATGGGCGTGAAAGACTTGGCTGTGTCTTCGGGCTCTGCCTGCACTTCAGCTTCGTTGGAGCCTTCCTATGTACTGAAGGCCCTGGGCCTGAGCGACGACCTGGCCCATAGCTCCCTGCGCTTTGGCCTGAGCCGCTTCACCACCGACGAGCAAATCGATTACGCCATCAACCACGTAAAAGAAGCCGTTACCAAACTCCGCGAAATGTCGCCCCTGTGGGAGATGTTCAAGGAAGGCATTGACCTCAACTCCATTGAGTGGGCTGAACACTAGAACTTTAGTTGCCTGTTAGCAGCAGGTGCTGCTAACAGGCAACTTACTCTAATAACTCTTAATTGAAGAAAATAAAGCCATGGCTTACTCCGATAAGGTAATCGACCATTACAGCAACCCGCGCAACGTAGGCACGCTGGATAAGAGCAAAAAGAACGTAGGTACTGGGTTGGTTGGTGCTCCCGAGTGCGGCGACGTAATGCGTCTGCAAATCGAGGTAGACGAAACTACCAATACCATCACCGACGCTAAGTTTAAGACTTTCGGCTGCGGTTCAGCCATTGCGTCGTCATCATTGGCTACCGAGTGGCTCAAGGGCAAAACGGTAGATGAGGCCTTAGCCATTGACAACATGGAGATTGTGGAAGAGCTGGCGTTGCCGCCCGTAAAAATTCACTGCTCCGTGCTGGCCGAAGACGCCATCAAATCAGCTATCAACGACTACCGCGTAAAGAACGGTTTGCCGGAGCTGGAGATGCCGAAGTCGCACCACTAAGTCCTCACTAGGACCAGAAGTGAGAGGTGAGAAGCAAGACTTGCAAATAGTCTGCTTCTCACCTCTCCTTTTTCGTATCTCACCTTTACGCCATGGACTTTTCTCCTACCAACGTGCACGTTGAGAGCGCCCGGATACAACGTCAGATAGAAGACTATCTGGGTTTGGGAGCAGGAAACTTGTTGTTTGAATTTCGGCAATTAGATGGGCAAACTCGCCTGGATTTGATTACCGTTAATCCGCGCCACCACCAAAGCTTCCTATTCCGGTATGAGGTGGGTTCCGATAAGTTGGAAGCCTTGCGCAAGATGCTGACGTACGTGCAGCGCTATCGGGACGAAGAAAGCTCCTACACCATCCAGTGGCGCACACGTGGCGACAAAGAGCTGCAAACCTCTTATTTCCGGGCTCACAACGTGTACGAAGCGTTAGATAAGCTCTATTATGGCCGCGACCTAACCACAATTACTGTATTCAGCGTAGTCCTGAATCCTAGTTCTTAGAATGTTTCTGAACAAGCGCCGTATCTTTGGTGTTCTCTATCTGACATTCACCTGGACGCCATTGCCTGCGGACCGGATTAGCTTTTTTACCCATGATTACCGTTTCTGACAAAGCCAAGGAGAAAGTTGAGAAGCTCATGCAAGATGCTGAACTGGATACTACCTATCGTCTGCGGGCTTCCGTGGCTGGCGGCGGCTGTTCCGGCCTAAGCTACAAGCTTGATTTCGACAATGAAGTCAAGCCCATGGACCAGGAGTTTGAGGACAAAGGCGTACGGGTAGTGGTTGACATGAAGAGCTTCCTGTACCTAGCCGGTACCCAGCTCGATTTCTCGGATGGGCTCAACGGCAAAGGCTTCTTTTTCGATAACCCTAACGCTTCCCGCACCTGTGGTTGTGGGGAGAGTTTTTCGGTGTAACGATACTAGTTGAGTACAATAAAAAAGCCCAGGTTAAAAACCTGGGCTTTTTTATTGTACTCCTACCCTATATGGTAAGAGTTATTTATTCACACGTATTCAGCAACGAAGAAACTATTGCTTTTCAGGCACTTCTTCTACTAGCTTATCGGCCTCCTTGTTCTGAACTACGGCCGTGTCACCGGCTTCGGGTGCCATGTCAGCTTGCACATTATCGGCAGCATTGCTAGTAGCATCGGCGGCCTGATCGGTAGCATTGCTAACATCAGAAGCGGCGCTATCAGCGGTAGCTTCCGCGTTTTTCTGGGTCTGTTCGGAGCAAGAAGATGCAGCGAAGGTGAGGAAGGCTGCTACGGCTAGAAATGATTTCAGGGAAGTTTTCATGGGAGGTGGAGTTTTGGTAATGGGAGATTATTCGGATTTATACTGGTTCTAAAGAAAAACGATTGGAATCAGTATGATATAATTTAAGCCAGTAGCATACCAACATAAAAAAGCGCCACCCTTTTTGAGGATGACGCTTTTCTATTATGCTGTAAGCTGACTTTACTTTTTCACGATACGACGCGTCACTTTTGCGTCGCCTTCGCCTACCGTTACCAAGTAGGTACCGGTTTTCAAGTCACCCATATTCAGCTTGCCGGTAGCATCTAGCTTCTGGCTCCGAATCGTGCGGCCGCTGGCATCAGTGATGCTTACCATTACACCTTCCGTAGCGCCACCCAATTCGATGGTCAACTGATCTTCCACTGGGTTCGGATACATCGTGACGTCGCCGGAACGGAGGAAGTTGATTACTACTGGTGAGCTGAAGCTGGTAGTACCGTTAAAATCCGTCTGCTTGAGGCGGTAGTACGAAGTACCACTCAGGGGCTGCTCATCAGCGGCAGTATAGGTAGTACGGGCGGTTGTAGTACCCTTACCCTCCCGCGACAGGATAGACTCAAACGTCTTACCATCACGGCTACGCTCTACTTCAAATCCTTTGTTGTTCAGTTCCGAAGCCGTAACCCAAGTCAGAGCTACTTTGCTACCTCGAACCTTGGCGTCAAACGACACCAGCGTAACGGGCAGCGGCGAAGGAGCAATGATACCAGGAATGGTATTCGGCACCGGCGGCGACAGGTAGTTTTCAGCGCCCTGAATCTGTACAGCTGGGTTCGGGTTGATATTGTTGAACTCGAACGTGTAGAAGTAATAGGTAGTACCTACATCCAGCCCTTCTACTACTACTGATTGGTTAGCACCAGCATACACTACATAGAAGCCAGGAGCAACTTGGTCACCAGCACCGTAAATCTGGTTACCAGTCTGGTAGCCAGTACCGTCAGCTGGCCGCGTATCTGCCGGGAATTGCGACTGAGTGCTTGCTACAATCAAACGGCCTTCTCCATAACCTTGAGCAATATAGTCAGCGGGCAAGTTGAAGGTTACAGTCGCCGTAGTGTTGCCACGTACCACTGAAGGGACATTACGCATAGTGGGCTCAACGTCAATCGAGCGACCCGAGAGCAGTGCGTTACGGTCGAAAGACTGAGTTGCCTTATTCTCAAAGTCATTGCTCTGGAATTGGAGCGTTGACTGGCCACTGCCTAAGTACGTTGGCTTGTACCGCACGTAGATGGGCTGGTTAATGCTGTACGTCGACGAGTTAGGAGTCAGCGTCAAGGAGTTCGTAAAGGTTACGTTGTCCAGCGAAAGCTCGAACTGCTCGACGTTGTTTGGATTCAACGGGTTGCTACTTAGCGCCTTGCTAATAATTACTGGCTGCAGTACACGCTGGGCATTGATAACCAGTGCCTGAGAAGGCGAAGTAGTGTTAATTACAATGTTCCGTACTTCCTGGAACGCATTGTTCAATGCCACTGAAGGGCGGCTGGTGCCTTCTACCGAAACACCCTGGGTAATGGCTGGCTCACTGGAATTCAGAATAACCGAGGTAGTAGCCAAGGCGCCTGGGGGCAGGAAACGAACGTAAACTGTAGTTTCAGGAACGTCGTTACCAACCCGGGCAACCGTAATAGAGTTACCCGTAGTAGTAATACCAGCAAACGCAGGATCCAAGGATACTTGGAAGTAAGTTGGCGCAGCTACACGTATGTCTTGCAACAAGTTGGTACCCGACACGCGGTAGGATTGCACAGCAGAAGCAACACCTGGCACCGTTGAGAACTGCTGGAGAGTGCCGGAAGTGTTAATGGAGGAGTTGTTACCTGTTGCGTTGTTTGCCGTGATAGACACAACCTGCGAGGTAGCTCCAGTGCTAGAGGCAGTGATGTTACCAGTGAACGGACCAGTAGCAATAGTCTGCACCAATCTCACTTCAATAGTACGGGGTGAAACGGTGTTGTTGCTCGGAGCAATGCTAAGGCTGCCCTTGGCGAAGTCGCCGCCAGAGGTGGCATCACGGAATTCGATGTTAGGGTTAGAAGCCGTGAGCACCAAAGGAGCCGTCAGGTTACCAGCATTGACAGTGAATGAAAGCGTCTGGGCTGATCCACTGCTAGTAACGGTACCAAAGTCCAGTGAGGAAGGATTCACTACGATAAACGGACCAGTAGGAGCAGCCGTGGCGGTTCCTGTTACTGCCACAGATGCGCTAGCACCACCATTACCCGTGGTAGCTACTGTGATGGCAGCATTGTAAGTGCCAGCTGCGGTAGGAGCGAACTGGGCCTGCAGAGTAGTGTTGACCGAGTTGTTAACAGGAGTCAGTGTAACGGTTTGGGCGAAGCTACCCGAAGTTCCTTGACGAATCAAGAAGCCGCTGGGAGCAGTCACCGTAACAACGTCCGTCAGGTTAGAACCCGTAACAGTGAAGTTTTGTGAAGCAGAAACTTGTCCGGCTTGAGTGCTGGGGAAAGAAAGCTGGGTAGGATTTACCGCCAAGGTAGCGGGAGGCAATACACCCACACCCGATACACTTACATTACGAGTAGTAGCACCAGCACTGGCAAAGGTTACTACATCAACGTAGTTCTGAGCAGCGGTTGGGGTGAAAACTACAAACACCGTTGTATTAACAGCACCACCAGTTTGGGCAAGGTCAACGTTTGCGAATAAGTACCATTGGCAGTAGTGCTCACTTGGAAACCAGCAGGAGCAGTAACTGTGATACCATCCGTTAGTGAAGTAGCCGTAACATTTACGCTCATCGGCGACGAGGTAGTGTTGGTTACTTGGTTACCAAAGCCAAGGGCAGTAGGATCGACCGAAATAGTAGGTGCACCAGGCGTACCTGTACCACGAACATCTATAAAGGCAGAAATTGTGCTACGATTGGCAGGGCCAGTAGCTTGAATAAACTCATCAGTAGTAGTTCCCAACCTTTGGGGTCTGAAACGAACAAAGATAGTACCACCACTAGATGGTAGAACTAATGAACTTGTGAAGTTGACGTTGTCAACACTACCCTCGAAGGAGGTTGCATTAGCAAAGCTCACTGTTATGTTGCCCGATAAACCGGTGCCAGTGAAGGTATACTGTTTTGCAGGGGTTGAAACTGCCCCAATTGCAACTGAGCCGTAATCATCTGGATTAGTTTCAGTTGTAGCGGGGCTAACTGTAAGCGACTGCGCTTGCGCCATAAACGGCAGGGCCAGCAGCATTACCAGAAGGACCCATAAGCGGCTCAAATGGCCTCGCTTGTGGTTACTCAAGTACTTGTTTTTCATGAGTTATAGAAAGGGAAGGTTTGCAAAAGAAAACTAGGAGTAAGAAATAGATACGGTGTCTGACAGCTGACTTGCTACCCGGCTGTCGATCCACGCACACATACGGGGATATTATACCAAAGACTAGTACTTTTCAATGGTTATATAATACATTTTACATTTTCTCATATACTGCTTTAGGCGGCTGAGTATCACAATTCATGCCAATCAACTCTCAACGAAGTCCTACTTTATATTATTAAGTATAGAATATGATTTTTCATTTAGAGAGGAAAGCAGAATTACACTCCAGCTTTGTTTCTATTCTGTGCTAAATGCAAAGATGCATGTTTCTGTGCGTAATCCTGCATACTATTTATGACCTTCGCGCAAAGGTAAACGATAGGCGGCTAATAAAATACGCTAGCTAAATATCTATTATATAGATAATTGCATACTAGTATATTATCGTAGCACCGGGCTTCACCACTAATACCCAAGTGAAACACTTCCTACACAGCCCACGAGTTATTGCTACTACCATTGAGCAAATGCCGCGGAACAAACGCTCATCAACTGTTAGGGCATAAAAAAACGGAGCAAAGCTGTGTGCTTTGCTTCGTTGCGTCCTCATCTTAACTTACTGTCTTCTATTTCCAATCAGGCAGGGTGGCATTTTGGAATAACCGGGTGCGGTTGCGGCCGTCCAGGTCTACGTTGTAAACATCGGGCGTAGAGCGGTTTACATTGTTAACCTGCGCGAAGATGATCTTTGAGCCATCTGGAGCGTAGCGGGGCACTATGTCGTTGAAGCCGTTCGCCTTGCTCGTGGAAGACGTTCCGCCGGGGCCTGCTGACACGTCCACTACTCCGGTGCCATCAAGATTTTGCGTGAAGATGTGCGCGTTTAGCTGCCGGCCCGTCGCATCTTCGTAGCCATCCAAGTCCCGGGTATAGAGCACCCGCCGCCCATCTACGCTGAATGAAGGCGAGTCGAGGCGGCCCGGCAGGTTGCTGACGAGTAGCGTACGGTTCGAGCCATCGGCATTGAACAGGTAGAGTTCCGCATCGTATACACTAACGCCTACCGTTTGCACGACGATACGGTTTCCCTGGGCCGTCCAGTCACATTCGCGGAAATGGCGGTCTTGGGGCGCCGTGGCCAGCAGCGTCAGACCGGTACCGTCGCGGTTGATGCGGTAGAGCTTGTTGTAACTACTATATAATAGCTGCGCCCCGTCCGGCGACCAGCGGTACCCGATTCCTTGGTTAAAGTAGCCGTCCACGGGTATCAGGGTTACCTGGCGCGCATCGGAGCCGTCCCGGTTCATTGTGTAAATCTGAAATTGCCCGGTTGCGTTGGAGGTGTAGGCTACCCGGTCGCGGTTAGGGCTTAGCTGCGGGGCGGTTTCAACGAAGGGCGAGTTGGTGAGGCGAAGTAAATTGGCGCCGGTTTCATCGGAGGAATACACATCGGTATTTCCATTTTCCTCCCGGGCAAACAAAAAGCGGTTGTCTGGCTGGGCCCTAGTTTGGAAGCTCCAGATGTCGCCCTTTACCGTTTCGCCGGCTTTGTCGCGCACGGTTACCTGCCAGAAGTAGGTAGTATTGTACTTCAGGTTGCTGGCCACTACGGTCGTGTCGCGGGAGTTACTCAGCAGTTGCCGACGGTCCGTGGAGCCGCTTTCGTAAAGGATAACGTCGTTGCGAAGAGTATCTGTTTTCCCATCGGGGTCAGTAGAGCGCCAGCGGAGCGTTACCGACGTGGGCTGGTTGGTGGCCCGGTCGGTGGGCGTTGGGGTAGTGGGAACGTTGGGGCGCTTGTTCGCCCCGGCCGCCCGCTCCAGGATAACCTTTACCTCGGTTGGAGTATTCTGGTTTACCTGCACATTTACCGTTTCCTGCTTGTAGTCCGTTTTGCGGATACTTAGGGCGTATTTACCCAAGGGCACGCCTGCTATGGCGAATTTTCCCTGAGCATCAGTGGTGTAGGAAGAGGTAGCGGGGTTGGTGGTAATAGCGGCGTTAGCAACGGGTTGATTGTTTACAGCATCCAGCACCACTCCTTCTAACGTACCATTTTGCCCAGGCTCAACGGTAGTATCTTCACAAGCAAACAAACCTTGGCTAAGCAACAGAACCAGCAGCAGCCGGGTTGCTAGGCGTAAAAACGAAAACATAGAGTGGCTATGGGTGGAAGGCGGAACAGGGCGCAACGCTAGCGGAGAGGGTACCAGAGTTAGCAGGAACAGATATAGTGTTATTGTAGCAGCGAGTCGTGGGCTACTACATGGTTCTGGCTATCAAAGAGGCGCAGATGAATCTGGTAATGATCAGACGGGGCGATGTTGATGGAAGTCTGGGATAGAGCAGCTTTTTGGTTGGGGGCCAGCGTTACGTTACCAGATTGCGCATTGCGCGAGGTACCGGCTTTGCCCTGGCGGCTGGTCAGGAGCTCATAGCGCAGGCGCATGGGGTGAGCCGTGTTGTTCTGCCCCTCCCCTATCAGGGTCAGCATGTTGCCTTCCTGGTGGGTGGCTAGGCGGGCCTGACAGGGCGCAGGTTCCGGTTGAGCAGGTAGCGTTTGTTGCATAGACATGGGTAAGGGTAAAGCGGCAATAAGCAGGTATCTCTTCATGGCATTAGCAACGCTAGCGGTGAGGGTACACGTTGGAAAAAGCTACTACCACTCGGCAGCACCAGGCCGGATTTATACCAGCCATTCCGGCCTGGTGGTGCTTAGAGCTAGGGCAGACGGGAAACCCGGCCCTGTTCAATCATAATCTGGATTCCGTTCCCCTTCATGGTCACGTTGTAGCCAGGGGTAGTACCGCTGGTTTCGCGCTGCACCAAGTTGTTGTTATTGCCTAGCTGTTCCACGGTGTAGCGCTGGCTGTCCCGGATAAGCTGCTGTTCCACTTGGTTGCGGTTCCCGTTCTGCAGAATAGTGGACTCGGTGTTGTAACCAGTAATATCACTGACGGCCACGTTGCTGTTGCCGATCTGGGTGATGGTAGTTCGGTTATTCACTCCGTTTTGTAGCGCGGCGGCGGCATTGTTGTTGCCGTTCTGCAGCACGGCCGCCATGTTGCCCTGCCCCGCGCTAAGCAGCGTCTGGCTGATGGTGCTCATGTTGGCATTGCCCTGCTGAACCAGGGTAGCCTGGTTGACACCAGCTGCACTGGCGGCCACTTCGCTGGGGGTCAGCTGGCTAGTACCAAAGGCCTGAATGAGTTGCTGCCCAGTGCTTACGCCGTCCGGGTCACGGTTGCCCTGAGCCCGCGCGGCCCCAATACTTAGCAGCAGGGCCAGCGGTACATACTTCACAGTAGTAGGTTTCATATGCAAAAAGGAAAAACCAATGAGAGGAAAGTAACTACTCTGATTTATAGAAATATAGAGGCAAAAGCCACGGTGAGGCGTTATAAAAATAGGTTTATTTTTTAATAAAAAAATACAAATGGTAAAATTCTTTTTAACGACCAAAAGCACCCTGCCACTGGAGGGTAGGCATGGTGCTTTCGGTAGGAAGAAAACTGGAACACGGAGCCGGCAAAGCACGAAGCAAGAGAAGCCAACTCAACCGCTACAAGGGGTAGGCTTAAACGTGTAGGTAGCACCCCCAGACCAACCGGTGGTTCCAAGAGGTGCTACCTGACTTCTACCGGTTAGGCAGGACGTTTAAGCGCAGAAACTACGGGTGGTTCTGCTTTACAACGCTCACGTTGTTGTTGCCCACTTGCAGTACGTCGCTGCTGTTACCATTCGAGCCCTGGTAGGTGCTGGCCTGGTTGGCGGCACCCAGTTGACGCTGACGAGCGAAGTGGCTGTCACCATCCTGGTCAATGTAAGCGCTGTTGCCAGCCTGGAAGTCAACCAGTGACGCCTGCTCTTGCACAGCAACACTGTTGTTGCCAGTCTGCTCAATCCGGGCATTCTGGTTGTCGTACACCTGGGTTTGCGAGGCCGAGTTGCCGTTACCAATCTGCTCCACGAAAGCGCGGCCATTGAAGCTGTGTACAATTACGCCCTGGGTTTGGGCAGAGCGGTTACCAACCCCGTCCTGGATGGCAGTAGCTTCGTTGAACAAACCACGCTGGTCCTGGTCGGCGTTGTTGCCGCTACCCAATTGCGAGATGCTAGCCTTGTTGTTCTGGGCGCTATAATCAATAGAAGCGCGCTGACGCTGACGGGCTACGTTACCTTCGCTGCCGCTCTGGAATACAGTGGCTTCGTTCGTAGTACCCGTCTGCTCCTGAGTAGAGATGTTGGCACCGCTGAGCTGCTGAGCGGAAGCTCTGTTGCTGTTACCGGTCTGGGTTTGCGTAGAGAGGTTGCCATTGTCTAGCGGCATGCCGTCACCTTGCCGAACGCTGGCCGTGTTCGAGGAACCTACCTGGGTCTGGAAGGCACGCTGGGAATCACCGCGCTGATTGGAAGTTGCGGAGTTGCTGGAGCCCCCGGACTGTGACTGGGTGAGAGCGTTGCTATTGCCCAACTGCGTGCCAACGGCCGAGCTGGAGCTACCGCTCTGCGTTACTGTAACACTGTTTGCATTACCTGTAGATGTGGATGACTGAGTATTGCCCTGGGCGAAAGCACCTCCGGCTACTAGAAGGGATGCAGCGAGGAACGAGATTTTTTTCATGGTGGGGAAGATTTGGGGAATGGGAGGCAACTTTTATTGAACTAAATCACTATTTATTATTCCCTCCGGAGGAATGATACAAACATATATTATAAAAGTTAAAAGTCAAGATGTCATCAATAAATATTGTTATAATTTTTACCAACATAATTATATAATAACTTTATGAATATATTAAATCCCTTATAAGAGAACGACAGAGGAGCTTAACGGACAGGCGCTGGTGTTACTTTTCCTTTGTTTCGGCCCAGGTAGAAAGTAAAGCCAGCACGAAGAGCCCAGTAAGAATCGTTGTACTTGCCAAGGGATAATTGGTCCAGCTGATCGGTCAGGTAATAGTGGTTATCAACGCTTAGGCTTATGCCTACCCGGTCAGTGGGCAACACCTCCATGCCTATTCCGCCTAGCACATGCCCTAGCGCCGTTTGGGTAGTAGCGCCAGCCGCGCGGGTAGTCACCCCTCCTCCCACGGTTACATAAGGAGTGAACCGGTCGCGCGGGAATAGGCGGTACTGCCCGCTCAATTCAAGGTAGTTAAAGGTTTCCCGGTAGAAGTCGCCGGCGCCTAACTCGAAGCGGCCGATGTTGATGCCTCCTGAGAACTTCGGGTTGGCCGCCTGGTAGCGCAGGTTCAGCTCGCCACCGCCCCGCACCTGGGGTCGGCTAAAGTCGCCATTGTAGCGGATGGTAGCCCCGCTCAGGCCCAGGCCAATCCGGCCGCGCCGGTCGCGCTGCACCCGACCCAGCACATCTATGTCGGCATTTTCCCGCTTTTCTTGTAGGTATTCGGCCAGGGCGGGGCCTTTCCGGTCGGCCTCATTGCGCGGGGCCCACAGCTGCTCCTGAATCCCCTCGTACACCAGTGCCTCCACCGATTTTTCAATGGCTTCCTTGACAGCCATTTCCGTGGGCTCATTGTACGTGAAGCCGGTTTCGGTTTCCAGCAGGCGCTTGAAGTTCACAAAGCGAAACAAGCTGGCGTCAACCTGCTGGGACAAGATGGTTTTGGAAGTGTACACCGTCTTGAGAATCTCGCCCGTGCTGGTGCTGATGGCCCGCAGATACACCGTCACCCGGTCTTGCCGGTACTGGCCCGAGGCGCCGGCCCCAAAGTAGCGCAGACCCGCGCCCCCGGTAATCAGATTAGCATCGTAGGAGATGATGCCGCCTTCGAGGATGATACCGGCAAACAGCAGGGAAGGCAGAGCTGGCTGGCGCTGGCCCGTCATTTCCTGGTACTCAGCCCGGCTAGAGCGAATAATTTTCCGCTCATTCAGCAGATTTCCCAGGTTTTCGCGCTCAATAGGGTTAAACCACCGCGACTCTTCTAAGGCCCGCAGCAGAATGCTCGTGCCGCCCTGGGTAATGGCCGTGGAAAAGCTCGAGCCATTTTGGCTGGGCTTATACTGCCCGGTTTGGTCGCGAAATTTGTACACAGCGGCTACAATTCGCTCCCGCGGCTCGGGCAGCTGCCGCAGCAGCTGGTTGCCCTGCACCTCGGCCCCCAGCCGGGCCTGCTCTACTTTAAAGGGCTGATGAAAGTACGGAGCACAAGCCGTAACGGCTCCGGATAGCAACACCACAACCAACAACCGACGATACACAACGAGCAACATAGGGCTACCGGGAAGCGGCGCTTAGAAGTAGGGAACGGTTACCGTGGTCTGATTACCCGTGCTGGTATCGGTAATCTGGATGGAGAATCCTCCGTTGGAAGGCACCACGTTAATCTGGTAGGAACCAACCGTATAGTTGCCGGCCTGCAAGCCCTGCCCATTGCCGCCGCTCCCAAACTGGTTGCCAATTAGGCGCTGGGCTAGCTGACCTAATATCTGCTGGTTCAGGTTTTGCTCAAACTGCTTTAGCGGATCCTGCTGGAAAGGGTTGTTCACGGTAGCCGCCGGGTCATCAATGGTATTCTGGGCTTGCGCCGAGCTGAGCAGCCAGGCGTAGTTAAACGTGTTGCCACCCCGAAGGAAGGGTTCTTGGGTTCATATACCAGGTCTTGACCCGTGGCGCAGTGGGCGCCTAAGGCCAGCGTTACTACCAAGGCTACTCGTAGTAGATACTGAGTCATATAGAAAGGAATGTGGGTGAGGTAGCAGATTAAAAAACTTCAACCGGCGCGCGGCCGCCGCGCTCTAGCTGCCGGCTTTCGTTGCGGGTTTGTTGTAAAAAGCTGGTGGCAACCTCCAGGGCGTAGGCGGCCATTTCTTCAATAGCCTCGGCTTTAGGCTGCAGGGGCAGCTCCACCAATTCGTTGTCGTTCACCTCAACTGATATCAGCGTGCTGGTGCCTCGGGCGGGCTTTTCCCGAATCACGATGGTGTAGTCGCCGAGTTCTGCGGGAGCCTCCCACTTGGTAAAGAACTCATCGTAGAAGTCGTGACCTACTTTGGTAATGGTCTGGTCCATCACCAGCCCTTCAATTTCCGTGGGGCGGAACTGCCGGCGCTGCCGGTTTTGGGCCGAGTCAGAGGTGGCTTTAAGCAGTAGCTGCAGGGCTTCCTCCAGCTTTTTAGCCGACAGCGGAGCCGCCTCCGATTCTTTCTGAACTTTGGGCTTGGACCCAGGCTTAGCCGGAGTTTGGGCTTGTGCCCGGGTAGCTAGCAGGCAGAGCAGAAGCCAACAACTGAGCCCCATCACCCAAGGTCGCCACCAGAATATGGGGGTAGGGGCAGCACTGGATGACTTTGGTTTGGATGCAGAGGCCATTGCCACAAGAGCGTAAAATGCGACCAAGGAAGCTTCAGACGGCAAAGCTGACTCAGGACAAGAAGCTGGAAAGAAGAGAAAGAAGCCGGTGGTGAAGTAGTAGCCAACACGACGGTATAAATGTAATTATTTAGCAAAATAATGCAAGTCATTGAAACTATATTTATTGAAATATATTCTTGCCATAATATCACATAGCGTAAAAACAAGTGTGCCACGCCCCTCACCATTTGGGGTGAAGAGCGCGGCACACTACCTAAGCTGTGGCGACGGCCCTACGTCAGCACGTGCGGCACGAACTCCGACAGGTTTGTAATAATGCCGACCTCGCGGCGGTAGCCAATGGCGCAGGCGCCCCCCGCCCAGAAGACCCCAGCTTGGTACAAACGACCACTGGCATCGGTGGGCAGCTCGGCAAAGCGCTGGTAGATAATCGGTTGATCAGCGTAGTCGCCAGCTACGGAGCTGGCCGCGTCCGCCGCGCCTCCTAGCTCGGCAATGTCTTGCCCTCTCGGCCCAACACGGGTTTGCTTACCTGATGCCCGGTCAGAGCCGAGCGAGACGCCTCCAGCAGAAGCGGATGATGGGGAAAGCACTGCCAGAGCCACGCCAAAATGCCCTTGCTTTGAAACAGCAGGGAGTAAGCCGGGTTGGCAATGACCACGTCGCGGCTGCGCAGTAGCTCCGTCAGGTCGCGGGTGAGGTCGGGTTCCTCCTCGGCCAGCAGCTCCCAGGGCACCAGCTTGAATACAAAGCTGAAGCGTTGCCACTGCTCGGGGCGGTTTGGGCCCACACGCCCCGCTCCTCCCCTGCACGGCTACCTGCATTTCATCCACGGAACAGATGTGCACCTGAGTAAAGCCCGCTTCGGCGGCGGCTTCCGCTACAAGGGTGCAGTTGGTAGCATCCTCGGCGCTATCAGGTAGGTGCAGCAATAACAAGGTAGGCTCCAGATCGGCGTTCAGTCCCTGCCAGTGGGCCAGTTGGGCCTGCAGTCCTTCAAAGAGGCCGTTGGCTTGGCGGTCATCGTCAGCCAGATTAGCCGCCATAAGGCTAGCCCATTGCACTACGGCAGTTTCGGGCAAGCCAGTGGCCGTATCGGCGTTGAACTCCAGCAGCTTGGGGCCATCGGGGGTTTGGGCCAGATCAAAGCGGCCGTACACGTGCCAGTGTCGCTCATCGTGCCAGGAGTGGCGCACGGCCTGCCAGAGGTTCTCGGGAATGGCCAGCTCCCGCAGAAACGTGTCGGGCAGCTCATCCGGAATGCTTTGCACAAACAGGTCGTAGAGCGTATCCGTGGCCTGCAGTAAGGCGTCGGCTTCGGCTTCGGACAGCTGCACGG
The DNA here is from genome assembly GCF_022919335.1 of Hymenobacter sp. 5516J-16. Classification (NCBI taxonomy): domain Bacteria; kingdom Pseudomonadati; phylum Bacteroidota; class Cytophagia; order Cytophagales; family Hymenobacteraceae; genus Hymenobacter; species Hymenobacter sp. 5516J-16. The sequence goes on from NZ_CP095058.1 coordinate 825,623, forward strand.
CCTCGCGGGCCACGTAATTCTGGCAGGCATCTTCCACCGCCCACTCCCAGCCCAAGGCCCGCACAGAAGGCGCTACGTCGCCCGATAAAGGCAATAAGTGAATTGTATTCGGCATAAGGAAGGCAAACTAACGGAGTAAAAGAGCAAGGCGTATCTGGCGCGGCTGGGGCGCTGGCACCTTAGATTCTAGCCGCCAAACCCGCGGCTGCCACCCCGACTACCGAACCCGAGCTGCGGCTGGAGCTAGGGGCGCTGCTGCGGATACTGCCCCGACCGTAGCCCGTGCTCCGCGTGACACTAGAGCTGGGCCGGATGCCGGAAGAAGCAGCCGTTCGGTTTCCAGCGAAGCCCCGGCCAAAGAAGCCCCGGCCTTGGTCCCGTTCATTGGCTACTCGGGCGCGCCAGCCGTTGTTCTGCTGCACCAGGCCCGGGTTGGCGTAGGCACCTACGTTGGGCGTCAAGAAGCGGCCAGCCATGTAACCAATGCCGCCCCACATGAGAATGTCCATCATGCTGGTGCCGCCCACGCGGTTTTCGGGGTTTACGCGGGTGTACTCCTGCATTTGCCGCTGCAACGCCTGGCCCTGCAGCGTATCTACCTTGCCATCGAAATGATGAAGCACGGCGGCTACCTCTTCCTTACCAGCGGGCCGCTCGGCGGTAATTTTCCACTCGCCGGGCTTCACCTCCGTCATCTCCGTGATAACGCCTTCGGAGTAGGAGTCGGCGTTACCGTTGCTTTCACTGCCCCAGCTACCCTGGGCGGTCTGCTCCGTGTCAGACGAGTTGCCGGAACAGGCGGGTAGCAGCAGGCCCAGGCTCGTGGCGGCTGCCACCAGCAATACGTTGCGCCGCCAGTCTCCGAGTTGGTAATACGGCTTGTTCATAGGAAGTCAGGTAAGTAGGACGAAGGATAATAGAAAGCGGGCGAGTGGGGCAACCGGCACGTTACTCCCACAACGGGTAGTGCTCCAGGTGTACTTCCTGCCCGAAAAAGATGCGGGTGCTTTCCTCGAAAGATCGGGTAAAATCTGATACGTAGAAATGGTGCGCGGGGGCCGCCGGGCCGGGGCGGGCAGCCAAGTGGTTTTCGGTGAGGTAGCGCTGTACGTGGGCTGCTACCACGTCGGAGGCGTCCAGCACTTCCGTCCGGCCCTGGTAAAACGCGGCAATCTGCTGCTTGATGAGCGGGTAGTGCGTGCAGGCCAGCACCAAGGCCTCAATGCCCTCCAGGCTGGGGTTGGAGAGGTAGCTTTCAATGATGTTGCCGGCAATGGTGTTGTCAAAAAAACCTTCCTCAATCATGGGGGCCAGCAGCGGGGTAGCCAAACTCTGCAGCTGCACGCCGGCATCTAAGTCATCTATTTTTTTGCGGTACACGTTGCTGTTCACGGTTTGCTTGGTGCCAATGAGGCCCACCGTTCGGCCCGCGTACTGCTGACCTACGTGGGCCACAATGGGGTCGATTACGTTCAGCACCCGCGCCTTGGAGCCCACGTACTCGCGTACTAGCTCGTAGGCGGCGGCCGAGGCCGAGTTGCAAGCAATCAGAATCACTTTGCACTGCTGCTTGAGCAGTAAGTCGCAGATTTTGACTGAGTAAGCCTGAATAGCCGCCGTGCTTTTGTCGCCGTAGGGCAGGTGGGCCGTGTCGCCGAAGTACACGAGTCGCTCGTGGGGTAGTACGCGGTTAACGGCCCGCGCCACCGTAAGGCCGCCAATGCCGCTATCGAAAACGCCGATGGGCCGCGTAGTTAAGTCAGGGGAAGTTGATGCCATAGCCGGGCGAAGGTACGAGGTGTTCTGAGGTCCGTGCCAAGCGGCGGCGCAGCGCCAGCAAGACAGGTCAGGCCAGCCGGTTTACGTAGGATAATGCGCAGCCGCTAGCACACAATCCCGACAAGTTCCTATATTTCCTGCCTTCACGCGTGCCGTCCTGAGTTATGAGTAAAGTTCTGGAAGAAATTGACCAAGCCCTGGCTGGCTTCGATTCTGGCCAAGGCCGCCCCGTCGCCATTGAGTTAGGGGAGCGAAAATACACCCAGCTGGTGCTCGATGTGGCGCATTTGCACGCCGATGGCGGCCCCCTGACCCACAACACCGGCCGCCCGCTGGCGTACCGGGGCCTGGAAATCCTGCGCGACGACACCAACCGCGACCGAGTGCGGGTGATTTAACTTTGCGGGCCTTATCGGAGGCGGTTCTTTTGGCCTGTACTGGCTCATAACGCGTGCCTTTGTCGCATATCCTCTTGTAGCTTCGGCTTATTCCTTTTGGTGCGGCTGCTTATTGCCGGGCAACCGCTACGCTGTTTTTATGCCCAACGTATTTGCCCTGGCGCGGGCGGCCGGAGGCCGGTGGCTCTGGCCGGGGCTACCTCTGCTGCTGATTTTAGCGGGTCGCCTCTGGGCCCTGACGACCGGAGGGGCGCTGGCATTTCCGGATGAAGAGCGGCATTTAAAATCGGTGGAGGCGGTAGCAGCCATGCTGGAGGGCCACTTCGAGCTGGCCTGTCTGCACCTGGCCAACACCCAGGGCCGTCCCGCCGATGCCCTGCTCCGCCTGCCTGTGGCGGCCGGGCAGGTTGCACTTGAGTATTTCTGGCACCTACCGCCTACCTCCCCGGCCTCCTTGTTACTGCCCCAACTTTTTGGCTGGCTGGTGTTGGCGCTGAACATGGCGCTGTTGTGGCGGCTGGCCCGGCGCTGGCTGCCCGTTTCCGCCGCGAATACAGTTCTGATCGTCTATTCGGCTTTGGCTAGTAGCCAGCTCTACGTCCGGCACTTGTTTCCTTATGATACGGCCCTGGGCTTGGTGTTACTAGCGTTGGTGCTCCTCTCTGCCCCACGGCGGCGCTACGCAGCCCGTGGCGCCGGGGCCTGTTGGCGGGCACATTAGGCGTGTTGGCGTTTGCGGTGTATCCGGGCTACTACTTTGCTCCTCTGCTGCCAGGGGCCATGGCGCTGGCCTCCACCAGACGGACGCAGTGGAAGCGGGCAGCGCTGGGCTTTCTGGCCGGCGCGGGGCTGGTAGTGGCTCCGCTGGAAATCCTGACGCGGGTGGGGCATATTTCCTACCTACGCACCCTGCAGCATCTGCCGGCCACGGTAAATCAGGGCGACTTCGGAGAAGGGTTTTCTTTTCTACCGCGCTACCTCTGGCAGGTGGAGGGACCGACGGGTGGCCTGTTGCTGCTGCTCGCGCTACCTGGTCTGTGGGCTTTGCTCACGAAGCACCCTGCGCCGCTTACCCGGGTGGTAGCCCTGGCGCCGCTAGTCGCCTGGCTGGGCCACGCCAGCCTCGTGTTTTTTGCCCATCAGCTGGTGTTCTACGGCCGACTTGTTCATTTTTTCCTGCCATTTCTGGTGCTGTATGCCGGTACCGCCCTGCACTTGCTACGCCCTGGCCTGCTGCGCCGGGCGGCCACTATTCTGCTGGTGGGAGCCGCACTGGTACACTTGGGGCGCTTCGGGCGGGCGTATCTGGCCCTGGCCTATCCGCGCGATGTGCTGGCCGCCTACCACCTGCCGCCCACTGCTCCCCTGCGCTACCTGAATGAAGGCGGCGTTGGCCCTTGCTAAACTACCCGGTGCCCCCTGCGCGCCGTTTCGCCCCGCCCGCTACCCCACCCGACTCCCTGCTACTTGTCAACTTCACTTTCCTGTATCCTCTGCTCAGCTCAAACTGCCAGCCAGTTGCCGCGCCGGCTAGCTACCACCGCCTCCTCGATGCGCCCCACTTTCTCACCCTACCGGCCTACGGGTTCGAAGGGTTTACCCCGGCCATGCGCACGCAACTACAGGCGTGTAACTTCCGCTGCCGGATATATAAGGTGAGATAGTGCAATGGTGAGGTGGCGAATGAGCGAATACGTGAAGTGCTGTCATAGCAAGCGCATCGAAGCCATCTTTCCTCTCTTACGACCAGACACCTAATAGCGTGACAAGCCCTCGACGCTAGCACAGTCGTCAAACGCTTGTCCCAATTCCAGGGGTAGCAGGCTGGTCAGGAGGAATGGCCGCGCCCCGCTCGCCACGACGCGTCATGCACCACCTCACTATTTCACCATTTCCCTGTTTCACCACCCGACCGGTCGTACCTTTGCGGCTATGAATCTGCTTTCTGCTGAGAATCTTTCGAAAAATTACGCCGACCGGTGGCTGTTCCGGGAACTGAACTTCGGGCTGCAACAGGGGCAGCGTGTGGCCCTGGTAGGCATCAACGGCTCGGGTAAAACCACTTTGCTGCGCATTCTGGCCGGCCTAGAGCCGCCGGACACCGGCGAGGTGAGCGTGCGCAAAGACATCCGGGTGTCCTTTCTGGGGCAGCAGCCGGTGTTCGATGAGTCGCTAAATGTAGAGCAAACCATCTTTGCCAGCCAGAACGATACCTTGGCTGCCATCCGCGACTACGAGCATGTCGTCAACGACCCGAACCATTCTGCCAACGACCTGCAACGGGTTATGGAGCTAATGGACACCTATAATGCCTGGGATTATGACGCCCAGGTAAAGCAAATCCTGGGGCGCCTGGGCATCCTCGGTGATTTGCTGGAGCGGCCCGTGAGCAAGCTCTCCGGGGGGCAGCGCAAGCGCGTGGCCCTGGCCCGGGTGCTTATTGAGGAGCCCGACGTGCTCATCCTCGACGAGCCTACCAACCACTTGGACCTAGCTACCATTGAGTGGCTGGAAAACCGGCTGGCCTCCCCTACCCTCACCTTGCTCATGGTTACCCACGACCGGTATTTCCTGGATAAAGTGGCCAACGAAATTGTGGAGCTGGACCAGGGTCGCGTGCACCGCTACCAGGGCAACTACTCCTACTTCGTGGAGAAGAAAGCCGACCGGGAGCAGATGGAAACGGCCGAAGTGGAAAAGGCCCGCAACCTGCTGCGCAAGGAGCTGGAGTGGATGCGCCGCCAGCCCCAGGCCCGCGGCACCAAGCAAAAAGCTCGCATCGACGCTTTCTACGACACCCAGGAAAAAGCCAAGGGCCGCGTGAAAGGCCCGGAAATGGAGCTATCGGTGAAAACCACCCGCCAGGGCGGCAAAATCATCGAGGTAGAGCACTTGCACAAGCAGTTCGGCGGCAAGGTGGTGCTGAAGGACTTCAGCTACGTGTTCAAGAAAAAGGACCGGATTGGTCTGGTAGGACCGAACGGCGCCGGCAAGTCGACGCTGCTGAACATGCTCACCGGCAAGCTCGCGCCCGACTCGGGGTAGTAGATGCCGGCCAGACCACCGTGTTCGGCTACTACACCCAGACGGAGCTGGATTTCGACCCCTCGCAGCGCGTAATTGACATTGTGAAGGAGGTAGCGGAAGTGGTGGAAATGGCCGATGGCAGCAGCGTTACGGCCTCGCAGTTTCTGCAGCACTTCCAGTTTCCGCCAGCCCAGCAGTACACCTTGGTTAGCAAGCTCAGCGGGGGCGAAAAGCGCCGGTTGCAGCTGTTGCGCGTGCTCATCAAGAATCCGAACTTCCTGATTCTCGACGAACCAACCAACGACCTGGACATCATCACCCTGAACATTCTGGAAGATTTCCTGCTCAACTTCCAGGGCTGTTTGATTATCGTGTCGCACGACCGGTACTTTATGGACGCGCTGGTGGAGCAGGTGTTTGCCCTGGAGCCCGGCGGCAACATCCGGCAGTTCCCCGGCAACTACACCGACTACCGCGAGTGGCAAAAGGAGCAGGACGCCGAAACAGCCGCCCGACCACCCAAAGGCACGGTATCGGCGGCGCCGGTGGCCGCGCCGCCCGCACCGGTGGCAGCCCCAGCCGCGGCTAAGCGCAAGGCTACCTTCGCCGAGAAAAAGGAATACGAAACCCTGGAGAAGGAGCTGGAACAACTGGAAGTCGTTAAGCAGCAACTCATTGAAAAGCTCAACTCCGGCACCGGTTCTCACCAGGAGCTAGCCGACTGGGCCGCCCAGCTCAAGCGCACCGATGCCGACCTGGACAGCAAAGGCGAGCGGTGGCTAGAACTAGCCGAGTTCGTGTAAACAGCAAGCCCCGCTTCAGCTAGGAGCGGGGCTTTGTTTTGTACCTAACAGCCAGCCGGAAATGCTTACGACGCGGGCTGCTGATTAAAATGGAACTGACCGGTTGCGTTGCTACGCAGGGTGAGCACACGCCGTACGGCGCTAAGTGGAATAGGACCGAAAATGTGAGCAAACGTCGCTTCTCGCTCTTCCCGCCACTGTAGTTCCACCTCAATACCAAGGGCGCGAAGCAGGTCCATATCAATTTCCAGGGCTAGAACCTCCGGCTCGGTGGCAAAATACAAGCCAGCCGTAACCAGCACCTGTTGCGGGGGTGAGGCGTGAATAAATCCGGTAATTAACAGGTCGGGGCTGGCAAAAAAACCTGTTTTCTGAGCGGCAATCCAGTGTTTTGCTTCCGTGACGCGGTAGAAGAAATGCACGTTAATACAACAGCAATAAGGTCTGGCAATAGAGGCTCCAGGAAAGTATAACTCAACGAATTGCTGTCCTGTTTATTTTCAGAGTTTCATCGGGCATACCAGACGTTTTCGGCTAGCCCTTTCGGAAGCCTGCTTCTACAGAGTAGCAGTTGCCGTGCCTGTAGTTACACTTCGGTAGGTTCTAGAGAAGGTATTACCGGGTAGGTTAATAACTGTCACGCCGGGCATAGCGAAGCATCTCGCGTGCTGATTCTGCCATTCTGCATGTAAGCACAAGGGATAGGACGCCTCTGCAGGGCTACTTAGGCAAAGCAACAGTTCCGACTGTTTACCCAACCTAGTGCCGCTGCATGGTTTGGGTGTACTCGAACTGCACGGGCCGTTCATCGAAGAACACCACCAGCCGTAGCCGCTTCGCGTAATCTTTGCGCGGAAAATATACGTGGCCGCGCACGCGCTGCCCGGGCTCCAGGGTGGTTTTGCGCAGAACCACGGCGGCTAGGGTTTCGTGCTGAATATACAGGTGGTCGGCTTTCTGGGCGTGGTTTTCGCGCTGCTCATCAAAGTACGCTTCGTCGCTTTGGTGGCGGTAGTCGCGCTCCGCAACCTGCTCGGCGGTTTCCTTTTTGCTGATGCTGGCTACGTCCTCGGCAATGTGGGTAGCGCTAGTCAGAATTTCAAACCAACTAACACCAGTAGCCTTGTCGGCTTCCTTGTCGAGCTTGGCGCGGAGCTGCTGCAGCTGCACTTCGGGGTTGAGGGCGGGTACCCGGCTGTCAAAGATGCCTTTGGTCATGGTGGCTTCGGCCGCTGAGTCGGGCGGCAGTAGCAGCAGGTAAAAGGTTTCGGGAGCCACTAGCACAGGCCGGTCGGAGGTATTGGTAATTTCCGTTTCGAATACTAGCTCCGCGGGCTCAGAGCGAATAAACCCGGCGCGCACCTGCACGCTGTCGGGGTGGCGAATAAGGCTGGTGGGGTGCCCATTAACCCAGGGGCCGTTCGCTTGCCGGGGCGTTACGCTCAGAAACGAAGTGGCGCCGCAGGCCGAGAGTAGCAGGCCCAGCAGCACAGGTAGCCCACGACCGATAAGTAGCATCGAGACACGCATCGAGGTAAAAAAGAAATCATGAAATCGAATGAACAAGAGCCAAAAGAAAGAATCACTTCCGTCCTATATAGCATTTTCTAATAGCAACAATAATTCCAACTCTCACTGCGCCAGCTCCGGGGGTAGCTGAAATTCGCCGGCCGTATCGGGTCGTAGCGCCCACACCCGCCGTACGGCGGCCAGGGGCACAGGCTCGAATACGTGCGCAAAGTGCTGTTGCCGGCTTTTGACCCACTCCCGTTCTACGCGCACACCGGCACTACGCAAGGCCACCTCGTCCCACTCTAACAACCATAAATCAGTGCGGCCGGGGTAGTAGCGGCGGGCCGTGGCTAGAATCTGATGGCGCTCCGAGCTATGAATAAATCCTTCGGCCGCTAAATCAGGGCTAACAAACAAGCCTGTTTGCTGAGCCTGCTGCCAGTCGGCGGGTTCGGCAATGCGGTATAACACGTTGTTTGATGAATACTCAGGAATGAAAAATGAGGAACAAGAAGTGAGGTGCGGCGGGGTAGCCACTTTCTCACTCTTCATTCCTCATTCTTTATTTTCTATTGAGCCTTAGGCTTTCCAGACTTCCTGCTGCACGGCTTTACCAACCGTTATTACGAGGCGCGTGGGGTTGGGCACCAGGGTTAGGCGGGCCTCTTTGCCGGAGTATTTCTCGGAGTCAATCCAGACGCCTTCCTTGGGCGAGGGCGTACCGCTGGTGTTGGCGGGCAGGTAGGCGGTTGGCAGCAGCACATCGGTGTCGGAACCCAAGTCGGTGTGGACTTTTTCCAGGGCTGCTTCCAGGAAAGCGCCGTATTCGTCGTTGAAGTCGTCTTCCAGGTCGTGCAGCTCTTCTTCTACGTCATCGTAGCGGGCATCATCATACGTGAGCTTGTGCAGCTCGGCTTTCTTCTCGATGAGGGCCACGAGGGCGCGGTTCAGCTCTTCCGGATTCATAAGGGTAAAGCAAGGGGTTAAGGCTACAAAGGTGAAGAGGATTCGGCAGTTTCGTATAGGGAATCCGGCTTTCGTCCCAATTCTACGAAGAATGTCCTAACCGGGTGCAGCTGCTCATCTTTAAACCTGCGTATTTAAGGACGCCGGTACGCCATCTGTTACCACCGCTACCCGCTCTATTCAGCCGAAAGGGAATGATTTAACCTAAACCAGTATTTTTACCCAGGTAACCCCATCCACCCGCTACTCAATCCGTTCCGCCCATGGAAACTATGACCTCCCCGGCCGTTCAGGCCCATCCCGCCCAGGACTTTTTGCCCCTCAATGGCACCGATTACGTCGAGTTTTACGTCGGTAATGCCAAGCAGTCGGCTTATTACTACCAGGCCGCGTTTGGCTTTGAGTTGGTGGCCTACGCCGGTCCCGAAACTGGGGCGCGCGACCGGGCCAGCTACGTGCTCCAGCAAAACAAAATCCGCTTCGTACTTACCACCTCCCTGCTGCCCGACTCCGACATCACGCGCCACGTAGCCCAGCACGGCGACGGGGTAAAGGTAATGGCCCTGTGGGTAGACGATGCCCGTAAATCCTTCGAGGAAACCACGAAGCGCGGAGCCAAGCCCGCCTTCGAGCCCTACACCATTGAGGACGAAAACGGCTCCGTGACGCTGTCGGGCATTTATACCTACGGCGAAACCATTCACACCTTTGTGGAGCGTAGCAACTACCGCGGCGCGTTTATGCCCGGTTTCGTGGCCAGAACCAGCACTGTGCCCCAGGGTGCCGCAGTGGGTTTGCTGCACGTGGACCATTGCGTAGGCAACGTAGGCTGGGGCGAAATGAACCAGTGGGTGAAGTTCTACGAAGACGTTATGGGCTTTAAGTTGCTGCTAACCTTCGACGACGACGACATTAGCACGGAGTACTCGGCCCTGATGTCGAAGGTAGTCAGCAACGGCAACGGCTACGTGAAATTCCCTATCAATGAGCCCGCCGAGGGCAAGAAAAAGTCGCAGATTGAGGAGTACCTCGACTACTACCACTCGCCCGGGGTGCAGCATATTGCTATTGCCACCAACGACATTCGGGCCACGGTAACCGAGCTGCGCCGCCGCGGCGTGGAGTTCCTGACCGTGCCGGGCGCCTACTACGAGGACCTGCTGGACCGCATTGGAGCCATCGACGAAGATTTGGAAAGCATCAAAGCCCTTAACCTGCTCGTGGACCGCGACGAGGAAGGTTACCTGCTGCAAATCTTCACGAAGCCCGTGGAAGACCGCCCGACGGTGTTCTACGAAATCATTCAGCGCAAAGGCGCCAAAAGCTTCGGCAAAGGCAACTTCAAGGCCCTGTTCGAAGCCATTGAGCGGGAGCAAGCCCTGCGCGGTAACCTGTAAAATATATTGTCAAAGTAAAGCAGAAAGCCCGGTACTGGTAGCGCCGGGGCTTTCTGCTTTTACTTGAACGGCTTTGGAGCCCGATGACGCAAAGGTTATATCTGCGCGCGGAAAACTGAGTCTAACGCCGAACTTAACCTTGCTCAGGTTCAACTATTTCTAGCCAAGGATCAACTGCTAGCTCTTGGGTGCTTTATGCGGGAAGTTTGATTACCTATGCCCAACACCACGGGAAACCTGTTTTCTTTACTCCCGTTATTCGAATCCTACCGTTCAACCCTTCCCGCGTATGGCCCTAACGCCTGACATTCACGAGAAAATCAATACCTGGCTTACGGGTAGCTACGACGCCGAAACCCAGTCGGCCATTCGCCAAATGCTGGCAGAAAATCAGGAGGATTTCCTTTCCGACGCCTTCTACCGCAACCTCGAATTTGGTACCGGCGGTTTGCGCGGCATCATGGGCCCCGGCTCCAACCGCATGAACCGCTACACCCTGGGCATGGCTACCCAGGGCCTGAGCAACTACCTGCTTCAGAGCTTCCCTGGCCAGGAAATAAAGGTGGCTATAGCCCACGACTCGCGCAACAACAGCCCGGAGTTTGCCCGCATTGCCGCCGACATTTTCTCGGCCAACGGCATTACGGTGTATCTGTTTGAGGCCCTCCGCCCTACCCCCGAGTTGTCGTTTGCTATTCGCCAGCTAGGTTGCCAGAGCGGCTGCGTGGTCACGGCCTCGCACAACCCCAAGGAGTACAATGGCTTCAAGGTGTACTGGAACGACGGCGCCCAGGTAGTGGCTCCGCACGACAAGAACATCATCCGGGAAGTAGAAGCTATCCAGTCAGTTAGTGAAGTGCGCTTTCAGGCTGACTCTTCCCGGATTCACCTGATTGGAGCCGAACTGGATGCTGCTTACTTGGCCAAGGTGAAAGAGTTGAGCATCAACCCAACCGCCATCCAGCGTCAGCACGACCTGAAGATTGTGTACACGCCCTTGCATGGCACGGGTATCACGCTGGTACCCAAGGCCCTGGCCCAGCTTGGCTTCACCAACGTGCACGTAGTAGAAGCCCAGGCCACGCCCGATGGTAACTTCCCCACAGTACAGTCACCGAACCCAGAGGAAAAAGTGGCTATGCAAATGGCCCTGGACCAGGCCAAAGCCCTCGATGCGGACCTAGTATTGGCTACTGACCCCGACTCGGACCGCGTGGGTATTGCCGTGAAAGACAACAAGGGCGAGTGGGTGCTAGTGAACGGTAACCAAACCGCTGCTCTGCTGACGCACTACCTGCTTTCGGCCCGCAAACAGGCCGGCAAAATGACTGAGCAGGACTTCATCGTCTATACCATTGTAACCAGCGACGTGCTCGGCGACATTGCCCGTGCCCACGGCGTGCAGGCCTACCAGACCCTGACGGGCTTCAAGTACATTGCCGGCATCATCCGCGACCTAGAAGGTCAGCAGAACTACATTGGGGGCGGCGAGGAAAGCTACGGCTACATGATTGGCTCCTTCGTGCGCGACAAAGACGCTATTTCTGCTTGCGCCCTACTAGCCGAAATGGCTGCCGTTGCCAAGGACCACGGCCACACCTTATACGAGGAGATGGTGCACATGTACGCCACCTATGGCTTCTATAAGGAGCACCTGATTTCCTTAACCAAAAAGGGCCAGCGTGGAGCCGAGGAAATTCAGGAAATGATGCGCGAGTTGCGCGCTAACCCGCCCCGCACCATTGCCGGCCAACCCGTGGTAGAGCTGCGCGACTACAAAACCGGCCGCATCCGCGACCTGCGCACCAACCTGGAAACTGAAACCGGCCTGGAAAGCTCCAACGTGCTCCAGTTCATCTTGGAAGACGGCAGCAAAATATCGGCCCGCCCCAGCGGCACCGAGCCCAAAATCAAGTTCTACTTCAGCGTGCGCCAGCCCCTGGCCTCCGCCGTGGACTATGACCTGGCCGACCGCCTCGCCGGCGAAAAAATTCAGTCCATTATTGATGACATGCAGCTAAAGTAGGCTCGTCTTCAACTAGTATTGTACCCGGAAAGCCTGAGCTATGTAGCTCAGGCTTTTTCTATAGTGTTTTGTCTTAGCAGACTATTCTTTTCCCTGTTTTCCTACCCGATGCGTCTAATCTACGCTTTCCTATTTTCCCTATTCTTTGTCACAGCATCCGCCCACGGTCAGGGGCTACCCGGTTACGTGCTCACACTCACTGGCGATACTTTATTGGGCACGGTAGTAGAGCAGCAGAATGAGCAGCAGATTGCCCTGTATACTTCCAGGAGCCGGGTGCCGCAACTGTTCCAGGCCAGGCAGGTGCGCGGCTACGGGCTGCGTAATCAACCCGCTATTCTGCCGCGGGTAGTGCATCTGGCCTCCGGGGTCGATTCAGTGTATTTCGTGCTGCCACTGCAAGTAGGATCAGCCAGCGTTTACTCCTACTCTGATGAAACAGGCTTGCTGCTCCTGTCCCCCGGTGCCGATACACTTCAAGAACTCACCGCTACAAACTGGCACGTTCTAGTGAACCGCTACCTACGTGGTTGCGCTACTTTCGATCCTTCTAGTAATCGTATACTGCAGCTAAGCTTTACGGAGCGCAATGTACGCCAGGTGCTGATGGAGTTTAATCAGTGCATGAATCCTCAGTGGAGGCCGGGTACCAGCACAAACCCTAGGTCTTCCGTGTGGCGCAGTGGCCTGGGGCTGCGGATGATGCCTCTATATAGCCGCTACAGAGGAAAAGGAGATGGGCAATCGGCCAACGGTCAGGGCTACCAGCTTGGACTGGAGTGGGTGAACGTGCGGGCCAATGGACTGCAGACCACGCTGAGCGGAAGTTATTTTTACTTATCGGACAAAACTTCTGTTTACCGTTATGCCTTTCCAGAAGCAGCTTATAGACAAGATATTAATCGGTATAAGCTGCTGGATATAAATGTTACGGCAGGAAAACGCTTTGGCCGGCCTTCCCGCCCAGCCTTACTTCTGGGGATAGGAACAGGTGGAACCTACAATCTCAACTCAGAAACAGAAGTAAAGCAGCATCTTACTAATCCGGCTTCCTTGCAAACCAGTGATGTACACCAAGAATCCGGTGGTGCTAAAATACACGTCGGTTTCACTACTGGTACTATTGTTCCGATAGGCACACATCATGAAATGCGGATGGCCGCTACTTACCAGCACTATATATTATCCGGTCTGCACATAATTGGCCTGCAGCTGGGCTATACTTGGTTCCGGAAGTAGCCTATGTAGACACTTCTACTCTCCACGCCGCTCGTTCTTGGTACCCAGAATAAACAGAATGAGGAGCAGGAAAGCGGCTACTCCCAGGCTGTACCACGTAACTACCGGTAGGCCGCGGTGGTAGGGCATGGAGGCGGGGTAGCGGCCCAGCAAGCTCAGGCCGGCAAACACAATCATGGCTACGGCTACGGCCGCCAAAATTCCCCGGCTGACTAGCTGGTCAGCTTTGCGCAGGAGCAGTTGGTAGCCGCTCAGCTCCACGCGCACCCGCAGGTCGCCGCGGGAGATTTTGCGCATGATTTGCCGGACGTCGGTGGGTAGGGTTTGCAGTAGGGCCAGCAGTTGGGTACCGGTGTACAGGGCCTCGTTCTGGATGTTTTCGGCCGAATACTGCTCGGCAATGATGCGCGTGCCATAAGGCCGCACGAACTCGAAGGTATTGAAGCGCGGGTGCAGCACCTTGCCAATGCCTTCCAGAATCACGAGGGCCCGCAGAATTAAAAACACGGCGCCGGGCACCTGCAGCTTGTAGCGGTAAATGACGCCTTGCAGGGAGTCGGCCAGGTCCGACATGCTCATTTCCTTGACATCGAGGGTCGCAAAATCCTCGATTAGTTGGGCCAAATCAGCCTCGAAGGCGCGCATATCGGGGATTTCCGAGGTTAGGGCCAGGCGGCGGAAGTTCAGGGCCATGCCGCGCGCATCCTGGCGGGCCATGCCGATGAATACGCCGGCAAAGGCATACTTCTGCTGCTTGGTCAGGCGCCCAACCATGCCGAAGTCGATGAGTACCAGGGTACCATCAGGGCGCACCAGCACGTTGCCGGGGTGCGGATCGGCGTGAAAGGCACCAAATTCGAAAATCTGGGTCAGGTAGATGTCCATGCCGGTTTCGGCCACTTTCTCCGGACTCAGGCCCCACTCCAGCAGCTGCGGTTTGTCGGTAATCTTGCAGCCGCTCACGAACTCAATTACCAGGATGCGGTTAGTGCTTAGCTCCCGGTAGGGCCGCGGGATGTAGAACGTGTCATAGTCCTCGTAGAGCTTGCGGAACTGCTCCATGCTGCGCGCCTCGGAGGTGTAGTCCAGCTCCTTGGTCATGCTCCGCTCGAAGGCATCTACAATGTCCTGGGGATTGTTCAGGCCCTGGCGGCGCAGAAATGGGGCCGTCAGGCGCACCAGCTCGTGCAGCAAACTTAGGTCGGTGCGCACTTTTTCCTGTACGTCGGGGCGCTGCACTTTCACCACTACCCGCTCGCCGGACAGCAGGCGGGCTCCGTGCACCTGCCCAATGCTGGCCGAGCCCAAGGGCACCTCATCAAACTCCGTAAACACCTCTTCCAGCGGGCAACCTAGCTCCTGCTCAATAATCTGGCGGGCCTGAGCTACCGGAAACGGCGGCACGTTGCTTTGCAGCTTCTCAAACTCGTCGATGAGGGGCTGGGGTAGCAGGTCGGCGCGGTTGCTCAGGGCCTGGGCCAGCTTGATAAAGGTAGGCCCCAGCTCCTCGATAATCATGCGAATGCGCTGCCAGCGTGTGGTTTCAAACACGGCCTGCTCTCCTTCCTGCCACGAGCGGCGCCGGCCCGGCGGCACCAGTCGCCGGAGGGCCGTGCTGGTTACCACATCCTCAAAACCGTAGCGAATGAGCACTTCGGCCACCTGCCGGATGCGCGTGAGGTTGGAAATGGTGTTTTTGAACATGAAGCGCAAAATGAGCAAGCCTGGCAGCTACTACAACCCGCTGCCACCGCCAAAGTACTAGGTTAGCGGCGGAGAGTTGATACACCCAGCCTCCGACGAAGAAAGATAAAAACCCCAGCCATGCTGCATGACCGGGGTTTTCAGATGAGCGTTTGGCCGATCAGCTACGAGAGCTGGCTGCCGCTGCTTGAGGTGTTGTCGTTGGGCGAAATGGCTTTCTTGGCGGCCGTTTTGTTGGCCTTTTCTTCCTTGCTTTCCGGGGTGCTTGCTTTCTTGGGCTTGCTGGTGGTGTTACCGCTTTTGGCGCTGGTGGCTTTCACGGCCGCTGCGGTTTTTGCGGCCGTGGTGGTAGCCTTCACGGAAGTGGAGCTAACCTTACCGGCCGCGGGTGAGGTAGCGGCCGCGTCGTCAGAAGCACCCGCGGCCTTCGACTTCGAGCCGCCTTTCACCGTGCGCTTCAATTCTTCCACGTCGGCATTGGTCGCAACGCCGGCGGTTTTCATCAGGCGGGAAGCCAGGCCTTGAAACTGCTTTTCCAGCTCCTGCCGCTTGGTATCGGTATTTTTCTTCAGCTCGTCCATGATTTTGGCGCCCTCCTGCTCCGAGAGTTTGCTATCCTGCACCAGCTTGTCGATGGTGCTCTGCACCCGGTCGTTGGTGAGCGAAACGAGGCCCACGCCAGCATTGATGAACTTCTTAAACAGATCTTCCATAGAACTAAGGAGTTAGAAAATGAGGGTGAGAATGAAGAGAATACGCAAAAACCGGAGGTACAACATCGTGGCCGGGGCCATCTTTTACCACTCCTCCCCTGGCAATGCTGGACTGGCAGCAAGGTAGCGGGCAGTTGTAGTGCCGGGCCAGAGGTAGCATTTACGCCGCCTTGGCCACTTCGGGTGCCGCCCACACCTGATGGGTGAAATCGGCTACCCGGCGCAGGGCGACGCGGGCCTCGGGCAGAAAGCGCCAGAACAAATGCCACCAGTGCACCAGTCCCTCGAACACCTGCAGGGTTACGGGCGAGCCGGCCGCACGCGCCTTTTGCACAAACCGGAGTACGTCGTCGCCCAGCACCTCAGCGTCGGAAATCTGGATGAGCAACGGGGGTAGGCCGTGCAGTTCAGCCCGCACCGGCGACACCAACGGATGCGCAAGAGACGCGGCTGCCGCATAAAGCGGACCCCATCCCCTGATTTCCAAGGCTTCCAGCACCTGGCTTTCCTCCTGACACACGCGCCGAAGCACACTAGTTGGCAGCACCAAATCGGTCCAGGGGAAAGGCCAACGGCGGCGGCAGGCAGGGGTTCCTGGTTGGCTCGCAAGGCCAATAGCAGGGCCAGCGCCAAGCCGCCCCCGGCCGAGTCGCCGGCCACAATAATGTCAGTGGCGGCGTAGCCTTGATTCAGCAGCCAGCGGTAAGCTAGCTGGGCGTCGTCGAGGGCCGCTGGAAAAGGGTATTCAGGGGCCTTGCGGTAGTTGATGGCCAAGGCGTTAACCCCGCACTGCTGGGCCAAAGCCCCGATTAGGGCCCGGTGCGTGTTCAGGGAACCCAGCACGTAGCCGCCGCCGTGCAGGTACAGCAGTACCCGCCCCGGCGTAGCTTCGGCCGGCTGTATCCATTCGGCGGCCATGCCGTCCACGTCTGCATCTTTAAGAAACACGTTCCAGGGCATGAGCTGACCCAAGGAGGCAACTTCCAGGGCCAGACGCATAGCTGCCAGTCCCGGCCGGCGCCGGGCTAGTGGCCCCGTGGCGGCGGTAAGAAGTTGCTTTAAAAGTACATGCTGCGTGGAGGGCATTGAATAACGAACGATTAGGTAGTGAGGTAGCCCCCGTCAGATTACGTGGCCCGCCCGACGCAGAACCAACTTGTGCTCATTACAAGGGTGGCCCAGACGTGGGAGCAGGTGCCCATTCACTTGGCAGGTTGGCTTTTCCCGATTCGGTGGCCTTTGTAGCCGCGAATGGCAATGGGAATCCACCCTAATACGGGAATAAAGAAGGTGAGGGTGAACGGATTGCGCCACAGCATGCGCCAGTAGGCACCGGGCCTGCGCAAATCCAGGGTGAAGTCGCGGCGGCCGTTGTGCACGTACTGGCGCTCAAACTCCCGAAACAGCGCCGGCCAGGCCCAGGGCAGGAAAAACGGGAAGTAGCGCCAGTTCTCCTTGATGCGCTGCCACAGCTCGGCCCAGCGGTAGGGCTGCTGCCCGTATTGCTGCACGGCGGCGTCCAGCTCCGTCTGCATCCGGTCCCGAATCTGGCCCGACAGCTCTTCGTATTCGGGGCGGGTTAGCTCGGGGTAGCCTTGTTCGTCAGCTCGTAGGGCCGGATGCGCTGCCCCAGCACAAAGGTGAGTTTGGCGGGAAACGCCATGTAAAAAAACCACGGCTGCAGCAGCACCAGTAGCAGAATTGGTCCCATCGGGATAAAGGGAATACCAATTTTCTTGCTTAGCCGGTTCACCCAATCCCAGCTGTAGGCGTGAGGATTCAGGTACTCGCCATTGATGGTGTAAAAGGGCACAATATCGGTGCGGTGCTCAATGCCCAGGCGCACGATGCTGGTAGCTAGGCGCTGCAGCTGATACTTGCGGTTGAAGCCCTTGCCGATGCCCGCCACTCCCTCGGGATAGAGCATCAGGTTATGCTTCTGGTAGTACATCATCGTCTCGAAGTTGAGCGTAGTAGCATCCACACAGCCGCACTTCTTCCAGAAGTTTTTCACCAGAAACGGATTCATCAGTACCGATTGGGAGAGCATGGGCGCCGACAGGGGCCGGGGTAAATCGGAGAGGTTGGGTAGGCGGCGCCACAGGTGCGACAAGGCTACCATGGCATCCCAGGGGAAAGCCATACCGGAGTGGTTGGAGGCAAAAATCAGGGGCCGGTCGGGCCGGTTGCGCTGCGGGAAATTCTCGAACCCCACCAGTTTCGAGCGAAACCAGACCCGGTCGAGCAGCTGAAGAATGTTGCGGTCCAGGGTTTCCACGAAATTTTCGTCGAAATAATCAGAGTAGATATGCTGATTCGCCTGGATGGCGGGTGGCACCTGAAGCTGCGCGGCAGACAAGGGGTAAGCCATGCGGAAGAAATGGGCGGGCGTGGGAAAGCAACCGGAATGGGGCAGCTTCTAATGTACGGATTTTGACGAGCGAAGCCGACGCGTGCAGCGGGCTGGCTCCGGAGCGTTTACGCCCCGCCGGGGCAGATGGCTGCGCTCCAGCCCAAATAGCTGGGTTTTGGTTCTGCGCCGGGAGTTGCTGGGCTGGGCCGCGCTAGATCTGCCGTTTCAGGCGTACGGCCGTCGTGAACAGGTCGCCGGTGGAGCGACGCACCACAAATAAGAGGGTGCGGCCGTCGGCTGAATGCAGGAGCCGGCTCAGCTGGGTTAAGCTGATGGCATCACTGGGCAGCAGATTAATGGACAAAATTTCGTCGCCGGGCCGAATGCCGGCCTCAGCCGCCGGGCCGCTCGCATCTACGCGCAGCACGCGGTATTGCCGGTAATTTGGGCCCGTCGCTAGCACCTCAAACCCGCACATGTCGTGCTCAAACGGGTCGCGGAAGGTGAGGTTGGGGCGGAGCAGCAGCTGGTTGTGGGCGTAATCAATGATGACGGTAAAGCGCTTAAGCAGTTCAAACCCCAGGTTGCCATTGCGGGGTACATCGGCCCGCATGGCTACATCAGCCGCGTCAGGAAAGGAAGTTAACAGGGCCGGCACCCGGTAGCGCCCCAGTTGCAGGGCCGGTACGCGCCCCAAATACCCGTTGATATTGCCGTTGAGCCCGCGCCCGAGTTGGGTGCGCAACCGGGTAGGCGGCACGGCCAGGCGCGCGTCGGAGGTGGTTTCAACCGACAGGGCGTGGCCGGCGCCGGTGTCGAGTACCAGCTTTAGGGGTAGACTCAGGGAATCATTCAACTGGACGGGCAGCGTAACGTAGGGTTTGCGCCCCTCCATGTCCAGGGGGATGCGGGCCCAGCGCCGGCCGCGCGGGGCGCGAAAGGAGGCTGGGTTGTGCAGGGTAATTAGTTCTTCGGCGGGGTTTACCTCCACCACAAAGCTCTGAAAAACGTCGGAGCCCAACAGGCCGTGAATGGGGATGCCCACGTAGCCGGACAGGTTCAGCACATCATCGGAGAGCATCAGAAAGGGCAGGGCCGGCGCTTCTGCCTTGCCCGGCAGGCGCACAGCCACGGCCGGTATGTGAAACGCCTCCAGCGGATTTTCCTCCCCGGCCCCGGCAACCAGGAAGCGCCGGCCCACCGATAGGTTCAACTCCTGGCCCAAACGCGGATCGGTTATCAGGGAGGTGTTGATGCCCGTGTCCAGCACAAAGTTGAAGGGCCCTTTGTTGTTCAGCCAGATTTGTAGCACCATCAGGTTGCGTTGCAACAGGAAGGGTACATGAACCCGGTGCTTCTGCTTGCCCGCCAAGTGAAACGAGGCAGACTGGGCCCGCACCGGTTCGGCGCTCAAGCAGCACCCCAGTACCAGGGCCAGCAGCATACGGATTCCTACCGCCCGAGCGCGGCCCGAAAACAGCAGAAAAGCGCAGACTAACACGAACATAGGGGTGGGAAGGTGGGCCTGGTAAGTTAACCAAAAATCCTATTCCGTGCACCCGCTACCTAGGCTTTGTTGTCAACAAAAACTCAGCCTTCTGGCCTCTCCCACACGCCCCGCGGATTGTAATAGAGCTGGCCCTCCTGAATGCGCAGGGGCGCGGCCACATTGTTATGATACAACTGGCCGGTGCCCAATCCCTGCGGAAAACCGGGCTGGGCGCAGCTGCTAGCCAGCTGGCTCACGGCGTTCAGCCCCACGTTCGACTCCAGGGCCGAGGTAAGCCACCACCCAATGCCCTGAGCCTGGGCCCGGGCGGCCCAAGTTTGGCTGGCTTGGAGGCCACCAACCAGGGTAGGCTTCAGAATCAGGTAGGCGGGGCGGGTTTGTTCTAGCAAGGCTTCCTGCTGGTCGGCTTCCGTCAGGCCAATCAGCTCCTCGTCCAGGGCTACGGGCACCGGCGAGTGGCGGCACACCTCGCGCATGGCGGCCCACTGCCCGGCCCGGATGGGCTGCTCAATGGAGTGCAGCTCGAAGCGGGCCAACTGTTCCAGCTTGTGCAGGGCTTCGGTGGGGCAAATGCGCCGTTGGCGTCCACACGCAGGGTCAGGCGCTCGGGCCCCGCTACCATCCGTATTTCCCGCAGCAAGTCTAGCTCCGTGGCGAAGTCGAGGCTGCCAATTTTAAGCTTCAGGCAGGTGTAGCCTTCGGTCAGCTTTTTTTCGATCTGCTCGCGCATAAAAGCCGCCTCACCCATCCAAATCAGGCCGTTGATGGGTATGCCAGCCTCGCCCCGGCTAAAGGCCGTGTTGTAGAGCAAGTGGCGGCCGCCGTGCTGCAGGTCGAGGACAGCCGTTTCCAGGGCGAAGCGTAGCGCGGGCCACTCGGGGCCTACCAGTTCGGCGGCTTCCTCGGGTAACAGCTCCCGGAGTTGGCGGCGGTTGAACTCCCGCACGAATCCTTCCAGAGTAGCTTCAAAATCGGGGCGGTAGTCGGGGCTGAGGCCAGCCAACGGGGCTGCTTCGCCCAGGCCTTCCACCTGAGGCTCGGCCGAGTCGTGCAGGTGCAGGTAGTGCGCTACATGCTCGGTAAGGGCTCCGCGGGAAGTCCGGGCCGGAAAATTAAAGTGCAACACGCGGCGGGAAAGGCGGAGCTGGAGCATGGCAAGGCAAACAGGGTGGCAGGTACAGAACGGCTAGGAGCGGCAATATACGGCCCACCCCGCGGCGGGGTAGCCCCCACGGCAAACGCCGCTCCGGCATCGGAAGCCCGATGCCGGAGCGGCGCTATAAAAGCGACGGAGCTGGTAAAACCAGCTCCGTCGTTGTCCTCAGTGGTAAGCTTATTCAGCGGCAGTGCCCTGCGTGCCGCGGCCGCGGCTTGCTTGGCCCCCCTTACGGCCAGCAGCCCGGGCTTCTTCTGAGGTAAAACGATGACCCCGACCGCTCTGGTGCGAGGCGCGGCCGCCCTCGCTGGCAATGCGGCGCTGGGTGGCGGGGTCCATGGCGGCAAAGCCCCGCGGACGCTTTAAAACGGGCGTTTCAGTGGAGTTTGTGCGATTGGCAGATTTGGTGTTCATAGCTCGTGGGGTAAGTGTGGAAAGGAATACTCAGGTCGAAAAGTGTTCTTTTTACGGCCTGAGGTAACTCAAGATGCCGGAGAAATGGCCAAAAACCAATTTGTAATTGTAAAATACCGCTTTGTACTGAGGAGCTGCCCGTAATTATACGCGGCCCTTACGTCAAACACGTACCGCCGAGCTTACGCACCATCTGGCCGCAAAACTACCCGCCCCGTTTGCCGTTTAGCAGGAGTGCTAGCCTCTCACTTTTCGCCTCATGAACCTGACTTCTGCTCCCATACATGCCGCCGCGGCACCCCCTGCCCCGGCTCTGCTCAGCCGGTTTCGCGCCGTGCGGCAACAAACCGAGGCCCTGTGCCGCCCCTTGCTGCCCGAGGATACCGTGGTGCAGCCTGTCATTGATGTGAGCCCTCCAAAGTGGCATTTGGCCCACACTACCTGGTTTTTCGAAACGTTTCTGCTGCGGGAATACCTGCCGGGCTACTCAGTTTACCACCCCGACTACGCTTTCCTGTTCAACTCCTACTATAACTCCCTGGGCTCCCGCATTAACCGCGCCGACCGCGGCACGTTGTCGCGCCCGCCTTTGCAGGAGGTGTATGCGTACCGAGCTTTTGTAGATGGGAAAATGGACGAGCTGCTGGCCCTGCAAGACACGCTACCGGCCGCGTTTCAGGAACTCTTTGAGTTGGGCCTGCAGCACGAGCAGCAGCAC
Organism: Hymenobacter sp. 5516J-16; assembly: GCF_022919335.1. Classification (NCBI taxonomy): domain Bacteria; kingdom Pseudomonadati; phylum Bacteroidota; class Cytophagia; order Cytophagales; family Hymenobacteraceae; genus Hymenobacter; species Hymenobacter sp. 5516J-16. Next base: position 847,338 of record NZ_CP095058.1, read on the forward strand.
CAGGAACTGCTAGCCACCGATATCAAGTACATTCTCAGCACTAGTCCGTTGGCTCCGGCCTACCAACCGGCGCCATCCTTGCCAACGGCTACCCCACCGGCGCCGCCTGTTAGCTGGCTGCCGGTGGCGGGCGGGATTCACCGCATTGGGTTTGCTGGAGAAGGGTTCTGCTTTGACAACGAGCAGGCCCCGCACGATACTTACGTGGCTGATTTCGAGCTGCAAAACCGCCTGGTTACCAACGCTGAATACCTAGAGTTCGTGAAGGCCGGCGGCTACCGCGACTTTCGCTACTGGCTGGGGGAGGGCTGGGAGCTGGTGCAGCAGCAGGGTTGGGAAGCTCCTCTGTACTGGGTACTGCGCGACGGGCAGTGGCACCGCTTCACCCACCACGGCCTGGTACCCGTGAACCTAGCCGCCCCCGTGACGCATATTAGCTTTTACGAGGCAGATGCCTACGCACACTGGCGGGGCTGCCGCCTGCCCACGGAGCAGGAATGGGAAATTGCTGCCCGCCAGTTCGGGGCCACGCCCACGGGCACTTTCCTTGAAAGTGGCCTCTACGACCCGCAACCTCTGGCCCCAGATGCCCCTGCCGACCAGTGCCACCAGCTCCTCGGCGACGCCTGGGAGTGGACTTATTCGGCCTACCACCCCTACCCCGGCTACCAGCGCGCGGCCGGCGCCCTGGGCGAATACAACGGCAAATTCATGCTTAACCAGCTGGTACTGCGGGGCGGCTCCTGCGCTACCCCCCAAAGCCACATCCGCCTCACGTACCGCAACTTCTTTCACGCCGACAAGCGCTGGCAATTTACAGGCATCCGGCTGGCCCGCTAATTCCGGCCGCCTGCCACCGCACCTTTCCCGGCACTGCTTGGCTACTGCTCACACGCATTGTTCTACTTTGCGCCCGGCGGCCGGCACCCGGCGTCTCCTTTCCCTCGTCTCTGCTATGCGTTCTGCTCCTGCTTCCGCCCCTGCCCCTGCCCTACCCCCAACCGACACCTCTACCGCCGCACAAGACAGTAGCGCGCCCACCCCGGCCAGTGCCTTGCAGCAGCACGTGCGAGCGGGGCTGAGCCGGCCGTTCAAGGCGTTATCGTCCATGTATTTCTATGATGACGAGGGTAGCCGGCTGTTTCAGCAGATTATGGCCCTGCCGGAGTACTACCCCACCCGCACGGAGTTTACCCTGCTAACCCAGCACCAAGCCGCCATTGGAGCCGCCCTGCGCCCGCAGGAGCCCACGGAGCCGTTTTTCCTGCTGGAGCTGGGGGCCGGCGACGGACTAAAAACCAAGATTCTGCTGCGCCATCTGCTGGAAACCGGAGCTCAGTTTACCTACGTGCCGGTGGATATTTCGGAGGCTGCTTTGGCGGGACTGGCTGCCAGCTTGCGCGCTGAGCTGCCTACCCTGCACGTAGAGCCCGTAGTGGCCGATTACGCCGATGCGTTACGGCTCATGGCCAGCCGGCCGGGCCGCAAAGCGGTGCTGTTCCTGGGTTCGAACATCGGCAATTTTCTCCCCGAGGACCGGCACCGCTTTCTGCAGAATTTGGCCCTACCTCTCACCCCCGACGACCGGCTGCTGGTAGGCTTCGACCTGCAAAAGGACCCGCGGCTTATTCGGGCGGCCTACGACGACAGCCAGGGCGTAACGGCCCGTTTCAACCTGAACCTGCTGCGCCGCCTAAACCGGGAGCTAGGCGCTGATTTCGACTTAGCCCAGTGGCAGCACTACACGGATTATGACCCGCTGAGCGGAGCCGTGCGGTCCTTTCTGGTGAGTTCCCGGGCCCAAACGGTCCGGTTCGCTACCCTGAATTGGGCCGTGGACTTTGCCGCTTGGGAAATGATTCACACCGAAAATTCCTACAAATTCACCCGCTCCGGCATTGCGGCTACCGCGGAGGCGGCGGGCTTTACGGTGCAGGAGTTTTTTACCGATGCCCAGGACTATTTTGCGGATGTAATTCTGCAACCTACCCCTGACTCCGTCCTTGCCAGAACGGCAGAGGGGTCGTTTAATTTCGCTATGTCCGCCACTTCTGCCCCTGATGTAATTAGCCTAGCCTCCGGTTATGGCTCGTTTTCGCCCCCAGCTGTGGCTACGGCAGCCGCCCTGCACCTGCTGCAGGCAACTGGGCCGCTGCCCGTGGCTGAGGTGGCTGGTTTACCCGAGTTGCGGGCAGCGCTAGCCGAGTTTTACCAGCAGGCCGGGGCGGATCGGGTTCAGCCCGAGCAGGTAGTCGTGACGGGCGGCACCAAAGCGGCGCTATTTGCCCTGCTGCAAGCCGTTCTTCGGCCCGGCGACGAGGTGCTGCTGCCCACTCCCAATTGGTTTGGCTTCTGGGAACTAGTTGCGCGGGCGGGGGCACCGTGCGGGTCCTACCTCTCAATTCAGCCGATAACTATACCCTTTCGCCCGAAACCTTGCGGGCGGCCCTCACGCCCCGAACCCGCTTGGTGCTTCTTTCCAACCCGAACAACCCCACGGGCCGGGTGTACTCGCGGGCGGAAATAGCGGGCTGGCTGCGTGTGACGCAGGACTTCCCCGACCTGTTCGTGCTCAGCGACGAAATCTATAACGGCATTACGTTCGGCCCCGAGCCAGTGCCTACCCTGCTCAGCTTCCCCGACCCGCACCAGCGACACCTGGTGGTAAATGGGTACAGCAAGTCTCTGGCCCTGATTGGCTGGGCATTGGCTACTTGGTGGCTCCCCAGGCCATAGCCCAGGCCTGCGTGGCTAAGCTGCATGCTACAGGTAGCGCCGTGCCAGTGCTGCAGCAGCACGCTGCCTTGGCCGCCACACATAACGCCTCTGCTATTGCTGGGGGCTTGGTTGAGAACCTACAGCCTGCTCGCCACCTAATGCAAACGGAGCTAGGCCTGCTGCCCCAGGTGCCCCCGCCGCAAGCCGAGGCGACCTACTACTTTTTCCCGGATTTGCGCGCCTACCTGCGCCCTGAGCTGGAACCCGCTGCCGCCTCCGCCGAGCTGGTAGCTCGCCTGCAGGCAGCTGGCATAGCAGTGGTGGATGGCGCAACTTGCGGCGCGCCGGGCTTCGGGCGGCTATCCTATGCGGTGCCCATAGCCCAGCTAGAGCAGGCGCTGGAGCGGCTGCGCGCCGGGCTGGGCGCTCCGTTTGCTGCCAGGTAAGCGGCCGACGCAGTCGGCCGACCGGCCCCACTATCTGGAGGAGGTATGAAAGGTTCGGGAACGGGAGGTTGTACCTTTGCTGCTTCTTGTTGCTGCCGTATGTCTTCCCGCTCCTCGCTTCGCTCCCACCTGCTGCCCACCCTCGACTTAGCCTATCCCGTGATGCTCAGCCAGCTGGGTCATGTGCTGGTAAACGTCTGCGACGGGATGGTGGTTGGCCAGACGGGCAAGGTTCCGCTAGCCGCTGTTTCGCTCAGCGTCAACGTGAACACTGTAATCATGGTCCTCGGCCTGGGCCTGACCATGGGCATCACGCCGCTGGTAGCCGCCGCCGATGGGCGCCGCGACGTGGCCGGCCTGGGCCGGCTGCTGGTGAACGGGGTGTGGCTAAGTCTGGCGGCCGGCGTAGTGCTGGCTTTGTGCGGCCTGCTAGTGCCCACGGTGCTGCCCTACCTCAACCAGCCCGCTGAGGTAGTAGCGCTAGCCACGCCTTGGGTGCGCGTCCTGTTTCTCTCACTCCTACCCCTGATGGTGTTTCAAGGCTTCAAGCAGTTTGCCGAAGGCCTTGGGCTTACCCGCCAGGCCATGCTGCTTTCCATTCAGGCCAACGTGCTGAACGCGGTGCTCTGCTACGGGCTGGTGTTTGGCAAGCTGGGCCTGCCGGAGCTGGGCATGATGGGCGCGGCCTGGGCTACCCTGCTGGCCCGCGTGCTCATGGCCGTACTCATGGCCGCCTATGTGCTGCGCGCCGTGCGCCTGCGCCCCTACCGCGAGGCTGCAGCCCGCAACCTGCGGCCCGATGCCACCGTCCTGCGCCGCCTCCTGGGGCTGGGCTCACCCATTGGCGTGCAGATGATGTTTGAAATGGGAGCCTTTAGCTTTTCAGGTATTATGATTGGCTGGCTGGGCGCCACCGACTTAGCCGCACATTATATTGCCATCAACGTGGCATCCGTTACCTACATGGCGGCCAGCGGCATTGCGGCGGCGGCTACCATTCGGGTGGGCAAGCACCTGGGTAGCCAGGATGCCCACGGGGCCCGGCAGGCTGGGCTGGCGGCCTACCTGCTCACCTTCATCTTCATGAGCCTGATGGGCGTGCTGCTGGTAGTGGGCCGCCACTCCATCCCGCCGTACTACAACCACGACCCCGCCGTAGTGGCCCAGGCGGCTTCTTTGCTGCTCATTGCCGCCGCGTTTCAGGTTTCCGATGGCCTGCAGGTGGTAGGGCTGGGGGCGTTGCGGGGGCTGGAGGATGTGAAGGTGCCCTCCGTGGTGGCGCTGCTGGCTTACTGGGCCGCCGCCCTCCCCCTAGGCTACGTGCTGGGCTTCCGGCTGGGCTGGGGCGCTACGGGCGTGTGGGTGGGCCTGCTTACGGGCCTGAGCCTGGTGGCTAGCGTGCTGCTGCTGCGTTTCCGACGCCGACCGGTACTAACCGCTGCCCCCGTGAACGAAGCGGCCCTCGCCGCGCGTTAAGCAGCACAGCCAGAAGCTGCTGCCCGACCAGAAACAACTCACCAAGGTGTACAAGGTGCGGGTGCCGGGCGTAGGTTTCTGCCAGCTGATTATCTTTTCTCGTTAGCTTCTTTAGCGCTACATGCTGTTTCCTCTGTCGCTGCCCTTGTTACTGAGTTTTTTTACCGCCGGGCAAGGTCCGGCCGCGGCGGCCCCGGCCGCAAAGCCGGCTCCGGCCAGGCTTGAGTGGCGGGCCGACCGGCAGCTTACCTGGGAAGACTTCAAGAGCCGCCCAACCTCCGACCGGCTGGCGGCGCTTACTTCTTCCACCATTGACGCCAAGGTAGGCTGCGTCGATTACGTTTTCTCGGCTCAGGTACAGGCGGTGTTCGTGCCCACCGAGTCGTGGGTGCGCGACCCCAAACGGGCCACCCCGGCCCTGTTGCGCCACGAGCAGGTGCATTTTGATCTGACGGAGGTGCACGCCCGGCTGCTACGCCAGAAGCTGAGCTTAGTCAAGTTCGACTGTGAAAAGCTGCAGCCGGCCTTCAGCAACATCACCAAAATGGCCTTCCTGACCTGGCAGCGCGAAGAAGCCCGCTACGACCAGGAAACCAATCACGGCCTGAACCTCCCTCGCCAGCAAGCCTGGGAGCAGCAAGTGCAGCAAAAACTCCAGCAGCTACAGGCCTTTGCCCTGGTGAAGCAGTAAAATAGTAAATAAGTGAATGAGTGAGTTGTCAAGGCGAGCAGAGCGACGCTACCCATCCTCGCATTCAGATATGTCATGGCGAGGGCGCCGAAGCCATTCCTCCCCTCCCTATGACAAGCTTTCTAGCCTGACAAGCCCTTACTTCTGTGCTGGAGGTAAGGGCTTGTCACATGTCAGAGGGGTAGCACGTTGGCCAAGTTGGGTGGCTCCGTCGTGCCTCCGCGTCAGGATAGCGTAGCGGCGTTAATTTCTTTGTTACGTGAGTAGTTGCACTTTGCCGCTTGGGTTTTCGCTGCCCATAGCGTAGTTGCTTTACGCTGCTACCTCACTCAATCACCACTCCATAATTTCACAACTTCACCATATGCTAACCTGGGCTGAATTTGAACGCGTTGATGTGCGGGTCGGGACGATTGTAGAGGCGCGGGAATTTCCGACGGCCCGGCGGCCGGCCTACCAGCTGCTCATTGACTTGGGCCCCGAAATCGGCCAGAAGAAGTCCAGCGCCCAAATAACGCATCATTACCAGCCGGCCGAACTACTAGGGCGGCAGGTGCTGTGCGTCGTGAACTTTCCGCCCAAGCAAATTGGCAAGTTCCTTTCCGAGGTGCTCGTTACCGGAGCCGCTGATGCGGAGGGCCACATTGTGCTGGCCACCGTGGCCGGGCCTGTGCCCAATGGCAGCCGCCTAATTTAGTTGCGGTTGATTACGGGTCCTTGGGGCGTGCCAGCGGGCTGCAGCTTGGCTTCGCGCAGGGCCAGGCTATCGACCACCGCGGCGTAAATTTCATCCAGGTCCTTATCGTGGATGGCGTAGTAGCGGTAGCTCTGCGTGAACGAGGAATCGTTGACCTCGTAGCGCCAGTACAGATTTTTTTGGGCTACGTGAAACAAGGCCCGCGCTGAGTCGGTGGGCAGGCCGGCGGCGTCGGTACGGGCTTCCAGCGTGTGGAGCTCAATGAGCAGGCGCACCATCTTTTCGCGCGGAATCAGCTGGCGCGGGGGCGCTACCTCATCCGGCTTCTGGCAGGCCGTTACCAGCAGGGTTAAAGCGCCCAGCCACGTCATCACACGAAACGAATATTTTTTCACAGCGGCAAAGTTAGGAGGAACCCGTAGTTTAGTCTAAATGAAACCCGCCGATTCGCCTTTCCAGCACCTCGTCCGCAAGCTTCGGCAAATGGAAATCCGCATTCTGAAGGCGGTAGATGCCCAGCTACAGGGCGATTTTCATTCCGTTTTTAAAGGTACAGGCCTGGAGTTTGATGATGTACGGCTGTATCAGTACGGCGACGAGGTGCGCGCCATTGACTGGGCCGTTTCCAGCAAAGGGCACGGCACCTTCGTAAAAACCTACAAGGAAGAACGGGAGCAACAGGTGCTTTTATTGCTCGATGTCAGCGCCTCCCAGCAGGTAGGAGCTGCGGCCCGGCGTAAGATTGACGTGGGCCGGGAAATTTGTGGGGTGCTGGCCTTGGCCGCGGCCCGGCAAGATGCCCAGCTCGGCATTCTGGCTTTTTCCGACCAGAAGGAGCTGTACCTGGCTCCCGGCAAGGGCATTCGGCACGCCTATTCGCTAATTAAACGCCTGTTTGAGCTAACCCCACGCAGCCGCCACACGGCCGTGGCGGGCGGCATTAAGCAGGCCCTGGGACTGCTCAAGCGCCGCACCATTGTGCTCTTGATTTCTGACTTTATTGATGCCGAATACGAGCGGGAGCTGACCATGCTGGCCCGCAAGCACGACCTGATTGTGCTGCAACTGCTGGATCAGCGGGAGCGGGAGTTCCCGCCCTTGGGCATCATTCCGCTCCACGACCAGGAATCGGGGCGCACGGTGTGGGTGAATACATCTTCGGCCGCCTTCCGGGCCCGCTACCGCGCTACCTACGAGCAGAACCGGGAGCAAATCGGCCAGATCTGCCGCCGCCACCGCACCGAATATCTGTCCATTGCCACCGACACGGATTTTGTACCGCAGCTGGTGCATCTGTTCCGGCGGCGCAACCAGCGTGGGGGTCGTGGGTAAGGTGCTCCGCTTGCTTTCTGAGCAACCAAGTGGCACTGCTGCCCGAGCCGTACTACTGGGCCTCGTGCTGGGGTTACTACCACAACTAACTGCGGCCCAAGCTGCCCCAGCGGCTTCCGAAGCCCCCACTGGCCGGTTTCAGCGGCCTACCGTGCGCGTGGGCGAGGTAATTGACTACGAGCTTTCTTACCAGCACGGAGCCACCCTGGAGGTCATCTTCCCCGATTCCGCCGCCGATTTCAGCCCCTTCGAATACGTGGGGCGGCGCTACTACCCCACCCGCACCCGCAAGGGCCGCAGCCTCGACCGGGCCGTGTACCGCTTGCGCACCTTCGCTCTGGACTCCGTGCAGACGCTGGTACTGCCCGTAACCGTGCTCAGCGGCCGCGACACGCTGCTGCTGCCCACCGCCCCGGCCCAACTCCGGCTGGTGCGCACCGCTTCTACCCCCACCGGCGCCGGCGAAGCGCCCGTGCTGCGCCAGAACTTGCAGCTGATGCCCGTGGAAACCCAGTTCAACTACCCGTATTGGCTGGCGGGAACCGCGCTGCTGTTGCTGCTGGTGGGCGCGGTGGTGCTGGGCTTCCGGCGCGGGCTGCGCCAACGCTACCGGCGCTACCGGCTCCGGAAAAATCACGCCTACTTTCTGGCCCAGTACGCCCGCCACGTGGAGCGCTTCACCTTGTCCCGGTCCCTGACCAACATGGAGCGCGCCATTACGCTCTGGAAAAACTACCTCTCCACGCTCGAAGACTACAACATCACCAGCCTGACCACCCGCGAAATTGTGGCCCACTACCAGAACGACGCCGACGTAAGCTTGGCCCTGCGCCTGGCCGACCGGGTTATTTATGGCAACCAGTTTTCCGAGGACGATACGGAAACCGACCTGGCTTTTGAGTTGCTGCGCAGCTTTGCCGAGCGGCAGTACACCCACGTATTGCGTCAGCTAGGTGAGCCCGTGGCTGCAGGCACGGCGCGGCGGCCCCAGGCTCCGGCGGCTTAGCCGCCAGACCGGCCGAATCACTACTTTTGCCTCATGCCGCAGCTCTGGCCCGATGTATTGGCTCCCGTGCTGGATAGCGTGCGCTACGCTACCCTGGCCAGCTATACCTGGGAGCAGCCCCGCCTGCTGCTGCTGCTGCCGCTGGTGCCCCTGCTGTTTGTGCTACGCTGGGCTCTAGCTCGCCGGCACCGAGCCAAGTTGGGGGTAGCCTTCGTGGCCGGCCAGCTCCCGCGCGACTGGAGTACGGTGCTCCGCTTTCTGCCCGACGTGGTGCTGGCCCTGAGCATGGGCTTTGCCATTCTGGCCCTAGCCCGCCCCAGCGCACCGATGAGCGGGTAGTGCAAAGCGGCGAAGGCATTGATATTCTGCTGGTGCTGGACGTGTCGGGTTCCATGGAGTTGCAGGATTTGCGCCCCAACCGCTTGGAAGCCGCTAAGCGTGTAGCCCGCGGATTTATCGACGGGCGCCAGGGCGACCGGATCGGGCTGGTGGTGTTTGCCGGCGACGCCTACTCCCTGGCCCCGCTCACCACCGACTACGACCTGCTGCGTGACAACCTCCAAAGCTTGCGCCTGGGCATGATTGCCAACGATGGCACGGCCATTGGCACGGCGCTGGGTGTGGCCACCAACCGCCTGCGCGACTCCCGCTCCCGCAGCAAAGTATGCATCCTGATTTCCGATGGCGAAAACACGGCCGGCTCCCTCGACCCGCTCACGGCGGCCCAGCTAGCCCACGCCTACGGCCTGAAGCTCTACACTATTGGGCTGGGGCAGGACGGCGTGGTGCCCTACGGCACCGACGAGACGGGCCGCACCACCTACGTTACAACGCGCCTGGATGAAACTACCATGCGGCAAATAGCCCAGGCCGGCGAAGGCCGCTTTTTCCGCGCTACTGACAACGCCGGCCTGCGCGAGGTTTTCACCCAGATTAACCGCTACGAGAAGTCCGAAATCAAGCAAACCCGCTACCGCAACACCCGCGACTACTACCGCATCTACCTGTTCTGGTGCCTAGGGCTGTGGCTAGTGTGGCTAGGTTTGAAAAACACCTTCCTTACCAATGCGCTGGAAGACTAAATCACGGATTGAAGCAGCTTAAAACGGAGGTACTCGGATTTCATGAGGGGCGCAGTTGAGAGCTAAACCGTAGGCTGCTTGCGTGGCTTTCTCTTTACCAAGTTTTATAAGAACTGTCCAGCCCTGATGCTGTTTTGCTAGTCAAAAGCCATTGTCGGCGCAGGCATGTAGCTTTGTCGTCCACAAAATCCGTGTACCTCTGTATTTAATCCGCTTCAATCCGTGATTCGCGACAACCTACACCGCATTCAGCAAGACCTTGCCGGCACGGCCGCCCGACTAGTGTCCGTCACGAAAACGCATCCGGTAGAGCGCCTGCGCGAAGCTTATGAGGCCGGAGCCCGCATCTTCGGCGAAAACCGGGTGCAGGAAATGGCGGCCAAGCAGCCGGAGTTACCTGCCGATGTGCAGTGGCACCTGATTGGGCATTTGCAAACCAACAAGGTCAAGTACATTGCCCCTTTTGTGCACACCATTCAGAGCATCGACAGCCTAAAGTTGCTGCTGGAAATTGAGCGGCAAGCGGCCCGGCACAACCGCGTGATTGAGGGGCTGCTGCAGTTTCATATTGCCGCCGAAGAAACCAAAACAGGTTTGAGCCTGCCGGAAGCCGAGCAGATGTTGCAGTCGGCGGAGTTTCGGGGGTTGCAGCACGTGCGCCTGACCGGCGTGATGGGCATTGCCACCAACACCCCGGATGAGGACCAGTTGCGCCGGGAGTTCCGGCAGCTTCGCGGCTACTTCGACAAGCTGAAAGCGCTGTACTTTGCTGATAATGAGGCGTTCCGGGAAATTTCCATGGGCATGAGCTCCGACTACCCCCTAGCCCTGCGGGAAGGCAGCACGCTTATTCGGGTGGGCAGCGCTATTTTTGGCTCCCGCTAACGAGTAGCTTACCGTTGTCAGGGAGTAGTGGTTGCGTAGCCGACAGGAGTACTAGTCTGACAACCAACAACCAGTAACTGACAACAATAACCACCGGTTCACTACCACTTAACACCTCCAACAGACTCCTATGACGGCTCGTCTTATTCTTCAATTGGCAGCCCTGCTCGGGGCTTTGGGCGTGGGCATCGGGGCATTCGGGGCGCATGGCTTGCGCAAAATGCTGGAAGCATCCGGCCGCTTCGAAACGTTTGAAACCGCCGTGCGCTACCAGTTTTACCACGCCTTGGCTTTGCTGGCGGTAGGCATTCTGCTGCACGTAAAGCCGGAATTGCGCAGTCTGGGCACGGTAGCCTGGCTGTGGCTGGGTGGCGTGCTCGTGTTCAGCGGCTCGCTTTACGTGCTGTGCCTGACGGGCATTACCAAGCTGGGGCCGTTACGCCCATCGGGGGCGTACTGCTTATTGCCGGCTGGATTGTGCTGCTGCTGGCCGCCCGCCACGTATAGCGCAAGATGCTGCCCCAAACAAAAAAGGCTTGCCGAATGGCAAGCCTTTTTGCTTTCTGTACCGAAGCGCACTGCTTAGGAAGCCTTTCGCTTGGCTTTGATTTTATTGTCGCTGATTTTGGTTTTCTGCTTGGCTTCTTTCACGTCAGCGGGGGCCGATACGTCGGAGGAAGCGGGGCTACGTTCATGGCCGCGGCGGCATCTTTCACGTCGCCCACCAGCGACACCATGGCGTTACCACCGGCCGAGTTAGACTCAATGGTCAGCACTTTATTTTGAATGCCCATTTTGCCGGCCGAATTGAACTTGGCCGTAACCGTGCCCGATTTGCCAGGCATTACGGGTTCCTTGGTCCAATCGGGGGTAGTGCAACCGCAGCTCACGCCGATGTTGGAAATCACCAGGGGTTGAGTGCCTACGTTCTTGAACTTGAAGGTGTGCTCTACCACGTCGCCGGTTTTGATGGAGCCGAAGTCGTACTTCATTTCCTCAAACTGGATTTGCGGACCGGCCACCTTGGTTTGGGCATTGGCCGGCTTCACGGCTGCCGTCTGTGCCTGGGCCGCCAAGCCCATTACGGACAGCGAAAGAGCAAGGAAAAGTGCTTTTTTCATGGAATGAAAGCTTGAATGCGTTGGAGGTAAACAAAAATACGAGTTTCGGGGCCCGAGCCAAGTTACGTGCCAGTTTTCACCTGCGCCCCTGAAGCTGACGTGAAGAACAACAGCAACCCAACAAGGTTCCGTTCTTTTTCAGCCTACTTCTGTCCTTCCGAGCATTCTGCGCATCAAGTAAAACGCTCAGAAGGACACTTCAGTCCTGGGTTTCGTCGGCGAGCAGTTTCTTGTTGAAGTTCAACAGGAACAGCTTTTCCGAAGAACGGGTAACGGCCGTGTACAGCCACCGGGCAAATTCGCTGTTTACCATGTCCTCCTTCAGGAAACCGTGGTCTACGAAAACGGCCTGCCACTGTCCGCCTTGTGCTTTATGGCAGGTAAGGGCGTAGGCGAATTTTACTTGCAGAGCGTTCAAAAAGGGGTCCTTACGCATAGCCGCGGTCCGCTCCTTTTTGGTTTCGAGGTGGGCATAGTCGGCACTCACGGCGTCGTAAAGGGCCTTGTTTCGGTCGGCGGGCAGGGCCGGGCTTTCGGTGTGCAGGGTGTCGAGCAGGAGCTTGATTTCCATGTCGGGCTCATCGGGGTAGTCCACGAGGCGCACCCGGGCATCGGCGAAGCGGAAGCCGAACTCCTCGGTAAGCCGCACAATTTTCACTACCTGCACAAAGTCGCCGTTGGCCAAAAACCCAATTTCTGAATCCTTGGGCAGCCAGTAGTAATTGTTGCGCACCACCATTAGGTAGTCGCCCGACTCAATTTCATCCTCGGCCTCAAACAGGATGCGCCGGATGTACTGGTTGTACTGATTGGCGTTTTTGTTGGAGCGGCAAATGATGGTGCTGTTCTCGTGGCCGAAGTTCTTGTACGCCCAGCGCAGACCGTCCTCGAGCTTGTCGCCGCCCATGGCAAAGATGTCGGGGTAGCCTTTGGTGAAGAAGGTGATTTGCGGGTGTTCCTCGCGCAACTCCTCCCGCAGCACCGTGGCGTTCATCAGAATACCCGACTGCTCGGCCTGGCGCATCACCTGGCGCAATTCCACCGAGTCGACCTGGGCGCGGAAGCGGTGGCGCAGCAGCTCGGCGTCGAGGGCGGGGCTGAGCAGCTGGCCCACCGGCGGCAGCTGGGCCGTGTCACCGATGAGCAGCAGGCGGTTCGAGGTTTTCTCGAACACGTAGTTCATCAAATCGTCGAGCAGGCCGTTTTCGCCAAAAGCCTTTTCGTCGGAAATCATCGAGGCTTCGTCCACGATGAAGAGGGTATCCTGGGCGCGGTTGGGCTGGCGCTGAAACGAGAGGCCTTGGCTGGGCGAACCGCTGGTTTGGCGGTAAATCTTCTTGTGAATGGTGCTGGCCGCTACCCCGAGTAAGTGCTCATTACCTTGGCCGCGCGGCCGGTAGGAGCCATCAGCACGTACTTGCGGCCCATGCGGTGCAGCCACTGCACCAGGGCGCTAACCACGGTGGTTTTGCCCGTACCGGCGTACCCGCGCAGAATAAAGGCCTTGCGCCCCGGCAGGGCGTCGCCCAGAAAGCCATCCATCTGCCGAAACAGCGTAGCCTGGTCCTGGGTAGGTTCGTAGGGGAAATAATCGCGGACGGAGGGAGTTCTAACGGAGAGCATAGGGGTGTATTCGGGTAACAAAGCTACGCCGCTTTAAGCTCCCGGCAGGGTTACAACAAACCTCGAGCCCCTACCCTCCTCCGACTCGGCCCGGATGGTGCCCCCGTGGCTTTTCACGATGTCATAGCTTAAGGAAAGACCCAGGCCCGTGCCCTCGCCAGCGGGCTTGGTAGTGAAGAAGGGCTGAAAGATGTTGGCTAAAACCTCAGGCGACATGCCGGCACCGTTATCCTGCACCCAAATTTCCACCCCATTCGGCCCGGCCTGGGTGCCTATCTTTACCAGCGGCTGGTAGTTTGTCTCGCCGGTTTGCTGACGCTGGGCCACAGCATATAAGGCGTTCGTGAATAGATTCAGCAGCACGCGCCCCATATCAGAGGGCACCATGGCTAGTGAGGGTAGATTGGGGGCCAGGTCCGTTTCAACCCCAACGGTCAGGGCTTGGTCGCGCAGCTCGGGGCTTTGCCGGGCCAGTTGCAGGTATTCCAGCAGCAGGGCGTTCAGGTCGGTGGGCTCGCGCTGCCCGGTACCGGCGCGGGAGTGCTCCAGCATGTCTTTGATAATGGCGGAGGCCCGAATGCCGTGTTGGCTAATTTCCTGCAGATTCTGCCGCAGCCCCAGCAGAATCTTCTGCTCCAAACCGGGCTTGCTACCCACTTCATGCATGGTATCGACCATGGTGGTACTGACCTCGGCAAACCGCTTCATGAAGTTAAGCGGGTTCTGCAACTCGTGGGCGATGCCCGCCGATACCTCGCCCACGAAGGCCCACTTCTCGGACTGTACCAGCTGGTGTTGGGTAGCGCGCAGCTGGACCAACGTCTGCTTGTTCAAGTACAGCTGCCGGTACACGGCCAAGCCCAGCCCCGAAATCAATAGAATAGCCACGGCCGCTACCCCTAGCAACTGATTCCGCTGCCGGAGGCGTAGGCCCTGCAGGCTCTTTTCGTGACGCAGGCGTATAATCTGGTTGTTTTGAGCCTGTTCTATTCGTTCCCCTTCGTACTGAGCCAGCAGGTTGTTGCCCTGGGCCGCATTCAGGGTATCCATCAGGTCGAGGTAGATTCGGGTGTACCTGCGCAGGGGCTCGGCCGCGCCCCGGGCATCCTGGAAGCGAATAATCTGTTTTAAGTACTTGGGACGCAGCATCTGAAAATTAGCAGCCGTGGCTTTTTCGTAGGCCCGCTGCCAGGCCGCATCGGCCCGGGGGTAGTCCTGCCGGGCAGTGTAATACTGGGCCCAGGTGGCATCGAGGGCAAACTCACCGGGGCGGCCCGTGATAGGCATGCGCAGGGAATCAGCAATTTGCTGAGCCCGGGCGAGCAAGGGTCCTACCTGCTGGGGTTGGTGCTGGGCCAGCAATACCTGGCTTTTCAGCACGAGGCCGTACGCCGTAAATGGCAGCTTATCGACTGAATCGAGGCGGGCCGTTTCCAGGGTTTGATTGGCGTAGCGCAGGGCTGCTGCAAGGTTGCCCTGCTGCAGGTAGAGCTTGGTTACGGCCTGCAGCCCAAACAGGCGCTGTAGCCCCTTGATGCGGTATTTCCGGTTCAGTTCTGACGCTTGCTTTAGGTACTGCAGTGCTTTCTGGGCGTTGCCCCACTCCGCGTAGGTTGTGCCCGCCACCATCAGCTCGTTGGTATATAAGCGGCGGTGAAACCCTTGAAACAGGTCCGCCGCGTGCAGGTAGTAGCTAATGGCCTGGTTATAGTCGCCGCGGTGGCGAAAGGTGCCGCCCAGCACCAGGTAGCAAGCCGCCTGATTTTCAATGGCTCCCTGCACCCGGTACTGCGTGAGCTTGCGGCTAAGATAGGCAAAGCGGGCGTCGGATTCCCGCAGCTCATTGTAGAGCGGACCGAGGTCAATCAAAAGCAAAGGAATGGGGTGCCGGGCCTCGTCAAACAGCTCAATGGCTTGGTGCAGAGCATCCAAAGCCTGGCGGGGCTGGCGGGTTTTCACCCAGAAATTCACGCCGGCCCGCAGCTCTCGGTACGGAGCTTCATCCAACTGCTGCGTGCGGGCGTTCAACCGGAACAGTTCATCCAGGAGGGGAAGTACTTGCACGCGCCGCCGCACTTCGGTCAGCTCCACTACATCCAGCATGTGGGTAAGCGTCCGCACCCGAGCGGTATCCGCTTGCTGGCGCCGCAACACGTGGTTAAGCGAATCAAAGTCGGCGGCCCAGTACCCGTGTTGTGCTACCATAGGCCGGCCTACCAGCAGCAGTAGCACCGTAATAATCCACTTCATATCAATTGAGCGCGGCACCACTGGAGGTGCTGGCCGGCCCGCCAAGTTGGGAAGAAAACAGCAGACTCCGGCCTGACCTGGGCCCCGAAGCTCAGGCTTTCCAGGCCCGCTCTTCGCTGCTCCCGTAGCCGACTGCGGAGTAGCTTCCTACCAAGGCCAGACGAAGCAATTGCCGTGATGCCCGCAAGGTTCCGTATATTTTGCAGGTTGCAGGGCCCGCGCGGTGCCCGTGGTTTTCCTTCGTACTCAGCCTGTTGGCAATGGAACATCTAGATTATCTTCTGGCGGGTGCTTTGGGTCTGGCGCTGGCGGCCTGCAGCGGCTTCCGCGTATTCGTGCCGCTGCTAGCAGCTTCCCTAGCCTACCGTACCGGGTACCTGACCCCATCCGTGGGCTTTGCGTGGCTGGGTACCTGGCCGGCCGTAGCGGTGCTGGGCACGGCCACGGTGGCCGAAATTCTGGGTTACTACCTGCCCGTGGTTGATAATGTGCTGGATACCATTACCGGTCCAGCGGCCTTTCTGGCCGGCACCATCCTGATGACCTCGGCGCTGCCAGACATGCCCCGGTGCTGCGCTGGGGGCTGGGCGTACTGGTAGGAGGCGGCACGGCGGGCATTATTCAAACGGGCACCTCCCTGCTGCGGGCGGGCTCTACCGTTACCACGGCTGGGCTGGGCAACCCGGTGCTGGCTACGGTTGAAAACTTGCTGGCCATTGTCGGCGCGGCCCTGGGGCTGCTGCTGCCGTTGCTGGTAGCCGCGCTGGCGGTAGGCACCGTGGTGTGGGTGCTGGTTCGGTTGCGGCGCTGGCGGCAACGCCGGGCAGTGCGCCGGGGTGGGCTGCCAGCCGCTGGTGGGCTGGAATAAGCCGCTGTTGAGCACACTAAAACCCTGGGGGCGGCAGTTAATGAACCCGCTTGCCTGCTTTCTTCGTAAGCTTGCGTCTTCGCGTTAGCCCGCCCGGGTGCTGTGCTTTTTTTATGACTGACTTTTCTTCGGCGGCTCCTTCCGCCTCCCTGCTGGAAGCCTACGCCGGCGTTGCCCGGGTTCGGGTGTGCGGCCTGCTGGTTCGGGAAGATGCCCTGCTGCTTACGGCCCACCGCGGGCTGCTACCCAACCAGTTGCCGTTTTGGTCGCCGCCGGGCGGGGGCTGGCAATTTGGAGAAACCCTGCAGCAGTGCTTGGCTCGGGAATTCCAAGAGGAAACGGGCCTGGCCGTTAGTGTAGGTCGATTTTTACACCTGCACGAATTCCGGAGTCCGACGCTGCAGGCCCTGGAGCTCTTCTTTGAAGTGCGCCCCCTCGACGCAACTGCCACGCCTACCCTTGGCCGCGACCCCGAACACGCCGCCGAAGCCCAACTACTCACTCACCTAGAGTTTGTCACGCCGCGCCAGCTGGGCCAGCTGCTACCCTCGCAGGTCCACCCCGTACTCCGCGACATCATCAGCCCCGATGACGTGTTTATTCCTCAGATTCGGTTTCAACAAGGGTAGGTTCCTAGTGGGATTCAGCCCTTTGGCCTATTTGCTGGCCTGTTAGCTGTGTAGGGCCGGTTTGCAACCCGGTTTTTGAGTCGGCTGGCTCCTACGTACCTTTAGCGGACAATTGTTTCTGTTCGTGCCCACTTCTTGCCCTACCCCTATGTCCACTACCGTCTTTATGCCCCCGGTTGCCCTGCACCGCTTGCACGACGAAACGCTGGACCTGGATAACCTATCGGCCTATAACCTCTACTTAACTGCTGGTGCGGCGGGCCTGCGCGTGGGCGTGGCCGATGTGCGCCGCAATAAGTTCGTGGCCCTGGAAGATTATGCGGCTCCGGACAGTGCTAGCTCCCTAGCCACGCAGGCGCAAGCCCTGGCCGCCGAGCACGAGTTGGTAGGCCGCACCGGCTGGAACCGGGTGCTGCTAGCCGTTCAGAACCGGCATTTTACGTTGCTGCCGGCTTCCCTTTTCCGCCCCGGCGACGAGGCCGCTTATCTGCGCCTGCACCACGCCACAGACCCACAGCGGGAGTCCGTTCATTGCTACACCCACACGGGCCTGGAAATCAGCAGCGTGTTTGCGGCGGAGCGGGGCCTGGCCGAATGGTTTCGGGCTACCTACCCCGAGGGCCGGTTGGTGCACCACACCAGCACGCTGCTGGAAGGCATAGCCCACCAGAACGAGCAGGGTAGCGCCCGGCGCATCTACCTGAGCATTGGCCACCAGGAAGTTACGCTGGTAGCCATGCGCGACAAGCAGCCGGAATTCTGCAACGTCTTTCCCTTTAGCACCCCCGAGGACCTTATTTACTACACCATTCTGGTAATGCAGGAGCTGCAGCTCAACCCCGACCAGGACTTGGTGACGGTGTGGGGCGACCTGATGCACGATTCCGAGCTTTTTACCATCCTACGCAAGTACATTCGCAACATCCGGTTCGGCAACCGCCCCTACGACCTGAGCTATAGCTACCGCCTCAACGACGTTTTTGAGTACCGCTACTTCGAGCTCTACGCCCTGCACTTATGCTAAGGGCGAGATGTCGAATTGGTAAAACGGCGAGTTTGTTCCGTAAGAAATCCCTCATCTGGCGCTTGCGCGAAGGGCCTTCTCTCGTCAGTACATGCCATTGTTACGCCCGTTGTGCTTTCGCGAAAAGTTTCCTCACTCCGCCCCGGATGATAGGCCTTTTGCAAACTCGCTGAGTCACTCACCCATCATTTCACAGGTTCACCATCTCACCACTGCTTCATGCGAATTGCCTTGTTTCCTGGCTCCTTTGACCCTTTCACCAACGGCCATTTGGATGTAGTACGGCGCGGTACGGCTTTGTTTGATGAGGTGATTATTGCCATCGGCAACAACAGTAGCAAGCAGCGCTACCTGCCCGTAGAGCAAATGATTAGCCTGATTGAGGAGATTTTTCGGGAGGAGCCGCGGGTGTCGGTGCAAGCCTACAAGGGGCTAACGGCCGATTTTGCCCGCGAGGTAGGTGCCCGGTTCCTGCTCCGGGGCCTGCGCAACACCACTGACTTCGAGTACGAAAACACCATTGCCCAGGCCAACCGCCACGTTAACCCAGCCCTGGAAACCGTATTCCTGATTACCTCTCCCCCTTGGCGGCCATCAGCAGTACCATCATCCGCGAAATTCACCGCTTCGGCGGCAACGTCAATGATTTCGTACCCTTCCCGCTACCGCCAGCGGCTGGCTAATACGCCACAAGAGCCCATGAGAAAGGCCGCCCCAACAATGTTGAGGCGGCCTTTTTCGTGAACTGTAACCGGTCCGGGGCTATTTCCGGGCTACAACGCGCATACCCACAATTGCGCGGTTGTTCTGGGGATTCACAACGGGTAGCACAATGTAGTCCGTGGCCGTTAGGCTGAGGTTACCGTTACGCAGAATTTCGTCTTCATCCGTGCCCACCAGCACTAGGTCGCGCACTTTACGGGTGCGGGCGTGGAACGTGGCCACGATGGTCGTACCGTTCCGCTCAAACGTATTGATCCAGTCCTCGCCCTTCGTCGACTTCATTTGTTCGGCCGTGGGCTCGGCGCCTACTTTTTGGTCGCGAGCTTCTTGCGGAGTACCTAGCGCCCGGCGCACCTGGTCGATGTTGCGGCCTACCAGCGCCGGTACATCTACGGCAGCCTTTCGGCCGGCCTCTACGCTGCCCGTGCTCGGGTCATTGGGTTCTGAAACGGTTTGGGAGCCGGTGCAGGCCGCCATTCCCAGCAGCACCGCAAACGGCAGGTAACGAAATGGGCGCATTGGCACAAATATCGTTAAACGAATAAATACTACTTAGTGGACTCGTGGTCGGCGGGTGCCTGGCCCGCGGTTTCACTCAGGTAATGACGCACTACCAGCGCAATGCTGGCATAAGATTCATCGAGTACGTTCAGCGCGTCCTGCGGAGTCATCCAGCGCACCTCCTCAATGTACTCCTCGGCCTGGGGCTTCATGAAGGAGTCATCCAGGCAGCGCATGATGTACCAGTTTGTTTTCTTCAGGATTTTGTTGCCATTGTAAGCGTAGGAGTGCCAGGTGCTGGGTAGGTCTTCCCCAATTTCCACCTTGATGTTGCACTCCTCTTCCACCTCGCGCAAGGCGCCCAGGGCGGGGTCTTCCTCCTTTTTAAGCTTGCCCTTGGGCAAATCCCACTTACCTAGCCGGTAGATCATCAGAATCTGACCATCCTTTACCACCAGGCCACCGGCCGCCTTCACAATCTTAAACTGATCTTTCAGATGCAGAATAAGACGCTTTTTCTTGCGCGCCAGCAGGGTAAGAGAAGTTAGCTTTTTCAGCTTTTTTACTTCCATCAGACGTAGCAACCGGTCCACGAACACGTCCGTTACGTCGCGCACGAGCACATCCCCAATCAGATCCTTGGAGATGAACTCATCTTCCGGATTTAAAATCAGGTCGTACTTGTGCTTGTATATCTTCTCGCTGTTCTTCTTGATAATCAGCGGAATATCGTTGATGAAAACGTTCATCGCGGGGTAATCTGGAGGGGCGAAAAGGGGACTCAGGCGGGTTGCTGCAAAACACAGCATATTTCCCCGGAAACGAAAGCCTCCGGGGTCGGGCAAGATACGGGATGTCCGCGGTTGTGTTGTATAAAGCTGCGCCGCTACGAAATAAAGCAGCTGCACCAGCCGGCAGGAAACCTGCCCGCGCCTACTACCTTCGTCGGTATGAAGAAAATTGGTCTGCTTTCTGACACGCACAGCTACCTGGACGAGCGGATTCTGCACCACTTGCAGGAGTGCGACGAAATCTGGCACGCCGGTGATTTTGGTACGGCAGAAGTAGCCGAAGCTCTGGCGGCGGTAGCGCCCCTGCGCGGCGTGTACGGCAACATCGATGGTTCCGACGTGCGCCACACTCAGCCCTGGTGCAGAATTTCGAGCTGGAAGGCCTGCGGGTGCTCATGACCCACATTGGCGGTTACCCCGGCCACTACAGCCCCGCTGCCCGGCCCCTGGTGCAGCAGGAGCGCCCCGGCCTCTTTATTAGCGGCCACTCCCACATTCTTAAAGTAATGCCCGACCCGAAGCTGGGTTTGCTGCACCTTAACCCGGGCGCAGCCGGTCGCCACGGCTTCCACAAGGTACGCACGCTGCTACGCTTTGCCGTAGCCGAGGGCCGGGTGCAGCAACTGCAGGTAGTTGAGCTGGGACCTAAATAACGCCCTGCTAACTTGACTCCGGCCTTTCCCTTGCGCAGCTCTCGTACGACTACCTATGCACTTTCCGCCAACTAAAAAAGCGCCTTTTCCCGCAGGAAAAGGCGCTTTTGAGAATTCTGGTTTGATACCCACCGACACCGGGGTAGGTGCACCAGACGCAAAGTCCGGACTAAGCGGCGGCTTCGGTCGTTGCGTCGCTCTTGGTGAAGCGGGCCTTCAGCTCGTCGAGGTCCACGTTCTTCAGAACGGGCGTGAGGAGCAGTTGCTTAATGATGCGCTGCTTGTTGTTGGCGCGGGCAATGTTCTTGCGGTGCTTCCGCTTCAGACGGGTAACGGTCATTTTTCCGGGTCGGTTTAGGTCTTCTACTAAATGAGGGGCAAAAGTAACGACTAAATTTGAAACCGGGAAACCTTTCCCGCTTTTCCTTCCTATCCTAACCCATGACTGATTCTGTGATTGACCTGCGCTCCGATACCGTGACGCGCCCCACTCCGGCTATGCTGGAGGCCATGTTCCGGGCCCGCGTGGGCGACGATGTGTACGAGGAGGACCCCACTGTGCGGGCCCTCGAGCAGGAGGCCGCCGCCCATTTCGGGCTGGAAGCTGGCTTGTTCTGCCCCTCCGGCACTATGACCAACCAAATTGCTATTAAGGCCCACACCGAGCCCCTATCGGAGGTAATCTGCGAGCAGAACTCGCACATTTATCTGTGGGAAGTAGGCGGCATTGCTTTCCATTCGGGCGCTTCGGTGGCTCTGCTGCCGGGCAACCGCGGCCGCCTGACTGCCGCCCAGGTAGAGGCCGCCATCCGCCCGTGAATGTGCATTACCCCACTACTAGCCTCATTTCGCTGGAAAACACCCACAACCGCGGCGGGGTAGCTGCTACGGGTTGGGAGAACTGGAAAGCATTGCCGAAGTAGCCCGCCGCCACCAGATTTCGCTTCACCTCGACGGAGCGCGCATCTTCAACGCCCTGGTAGCCACCGGCCAGCCAGCCAGGAATATGGCCGCATTTTCGATACCATTTCGGTGTGCTTAAGCAAGGGCCTGGGGCGCCGGTGGGCTCCGTGCTTTTGGGCAGCCAGGCGTTTATCCAGAAAACCAAGCGCATTCGCAAGGTGATGGGCGGAGGCATGCGCCAAGCTGGCTACATTGCCGCCGCGGGCCTGTACGCCCTAGAACACAACGTGGAGCGCCTCACCGACGACCACCGCCGCGCCCGGCAGCTGGGTGCTACCCTAGCGGCCCAAAGCTACGTGGCGGAAGTGCTGCCCGTGGAAACCAACTTGGTCATCTTCCGCCTCCAGGAAGCTACCCCGCCGAGCAGTTCCTGGCCCGGCTAGAGCAGCAGGGCATCCGGGCTACCTCCTTTGGCCCCCAAATGATTCGGTTTGTAACCCACCTGGATATTGACGACGCTATGATCAGCCGCGTAGAAGCGGTGCTGGCGGCTATGTAGCCCCGCGTTGCTTCGTACCCGTAAGAAATAAATCCGCCCGGGTTGGCCCGGAGGCGTCAGGCCTCAGGCCCTACCCGGGCGGACTTCCTACCCCGCAGCCGGCATAAGCTGGCGCTTCAGGGGGCCGCCGCGTATCTTTCGGCTCCTGCCCTGCTCTCGACCTACCTCTTTCCCATGAATCCTTCCCTTTTCGTTATTGGCGACGTGCACGGCTGCTACCATACGTTTCGGGAATTGCTAGGGCACTGGCGGCCGGCGCAGGAGCTGCTGGTGCAAACCGGCGACCTAGTGGATCGGGGCCGATTTGCACCCGAATGCGTGCAGCTGGCCATTGAGCTGGAGGCCCGGCACCCGGGCCGCACGGTGTTTCTGCTGGGCAACCACGAGTACGAAATGCTGAAGCACTTCGGGCCCGACGGCCCCAACCCGCCCTGGTTGGGCTGGGGCGGACGGGCCACCGTGCAGCAGTACCAGGGCCGGCGCGAGCTGCTGCACCAGCATCTAGCCTGGCTTCAGCAGCGGCCCTTCACCTGGGAAAATGACCACCTGCTCATCAGCCACGCCGGTTTTGCCGATACGCCAACTCCCCTGGACCCAGAAGATATGGATGGGGTACTCTGGCGGCGCGGGCCCCTGCGCAACATGGGCCGGCGCCAGGTGGTAGGGCACACGCCTACCCCGGCGGGCGTCCCGACGTTTGATGCGGCGGCCAACGTGTTTAACATCGATACGGGAGCTTGCTTCGGCCATAACCTCAGCGGCCTGCGCGTGTCCTTCAGCGGCGAAGTACTGGGGGAAGTATTGATTCCGACTTCGCTGCTGGATATTGTTTTGGCCTAACCCCTCCCCTGCTGTTCCTTGCCCATGTCTGCCAGCGCCTTGCCCCTTCCTGCTGACCCTGCCCTGTTTCACCTAACCCAGGCCGACCCGGTGCTGGCCGCGCTTATCCGGCAGGGTCGCCCCATTGCGGCTTCCGCCCACGAGGATTTGTACCTAGCGTTGCTACGAGCCATTGTCAGCCAGCAGATTTCCACGAAAGCGGCCGCTGCCATCTGGCGCAAAGTACAGGCTTTGTTTCCGCCCGATGGCTACCCGGAGCCGGCCGCTCTGCTTCTGCTCACCGATGAAGACTTGCGGGCGGCGGGCATCTCGCGTCAGAAAGCGGGCTACCTGCGGGCTATTGCCGATTTCGCCCAGCAGGACCAGCTCGACCACGCCCACCTCAGCCAGCTGTCGGAGGAAGAGTTTACGCGCCACCTCACCCAGATTAAAGGGGTAGGCCGCTGGACCGCCCAAATGCTGCAGATGTTTGCCCTGGATCAGCCCGACGTATTTCCGGAGGGTGATTTGGGCATTCAGAACGCCATGCGCCGGCACTACGGCCTGCCGGAAACCGGCCGGGCCCTGCTCAAACGGATGCTGGAAGTAGCCGAGCCCTGGCGCCCCTACCGCACGCTGGCCAGCAAATACCTCTGGCAATCCTTGGATAACCAGCCGGGGTAGGCGCTACTCCCCGGTGTTGCCGTTCCGCTCGTTGCGGCGGGCATCCCAAATGCCCAGCCCAATAGCTATAAAGGTGGAAATGAAGGGCACAAAGAACCCAAACAGCAGCCACGGCCAAAACCGCCGGCCATACATGTGCGCAATGTAAACGGTCATTACCGCCGACAGCAGGCAGACAGGCAGGGCAAAAAACAGCAGGTTAAGCAATTCCATGGGGCAAAAGTACGCAGAAGCCTAGTGGTAGCGGGCGGGCACCTGCTGCAGTTGCGTGTTTAGCTGCCAGTTTTGCGGCTTCATGTTCGGGTAAAACCACGCCGCGCCGGCCGCCAGCCACTGGGCGCGGTACCCCCGGGCCGAATTGGGGGTGTAATCATCGTAGCCAAACACTACCCCGCAACACGCGCAGGTGCTGTAATCCGGTGAGTGCTCATCGGGCCCCCACGGCGACTCGTCGTAATCAAGGCCGCATACCCGGCAATACCACAGTTCCATGAGCTTAGCAGCTATTTACCGCACCTTGCCGCGCTTCACCAGGTAGGCGTACAGCACCTTATCAAACGGCTCGCGGATATTAACCGGCACGAAATCAATCTTGTACTGCCCACAGCGCAGGGCTAGCTCGTGCTCGTACTGGCGCATGGTGGTCTGGTACTGTTCCCGAATCTGGCTGGGCTGCAGTTTCACGGTTTGCCCGGTTTCCAGGTCCTCGAAAAGGTAGGGCCGGTCCTGGAAATTGAAATCAGCCTCGGTGGCGCGGTCCATGACGTGGAACAGGAGCACCTCATGGTGCTGGTGGCGCAGGTGCTGCAGGGCGGCCAGCGTCTCGGTTTGCTCCTCCGGGGCCCGGCCCAGCATATCCGAAAACAGCACGACTAGGGAGCGTTTCGGGATTTGCTGGGCAATAGTATGAATCACACCCGACACATCGGTGCGGGCGCGGCCGGGGGTAGCGGGGCGCTCCAGCAGCTGCTGCAGGGTCAGGAGCAGGGTGTGACGGTGCGTGCTGGTAGAGCGCACGGGGGTTTGCAGCTCTACCTGGTCGGCGAAGGTGACGAGGCCCACAGCGTCGCGCTGCTTTTGCAGCAGCGTAGTGATGGCCGCCGCGCAAAGCACCGAAAACCGCAGCTTATCGTGGGTGGGAGCCGGGTAGTACATGCTCGGGCTTACATCGAGCAGCAGGTGGCAGCGCAGGTTGGTTTCCTCCTCGTAGCGCTTCACAAACAGCTTATCGGTGCGGGCAAACACTTTCCAGTCGAGGTGGCGGGTGCTTTCCCCGGGGTTGTAGAGGCGGTGCTCCGAAAACTCTACCGAAAACCCGTGGTAGGGCGACTGGTGCAGGCCCGTGATAAAGCCCTCCACCAGCTGGCGAGCCAGAAACTCCAGATTTTCAAACGAGCGGACAGCGGCTAAGTCGAGAGCTTGGGGCATAACGGGCAGAGGTGGTTTTCTTGGGACGGAGGCCCGCACCAAGGTACAAGGAAACCAAAGGAAACCCGCTGATACGGACCCCTGCAGTCGCAACAGCCGCTAGCTCCCACCGGTTCGGTGGGGCCGCTCCCATAATGGCCTTTGCCAGGGCAAGAAACCACCTAAAAACCCAGAACTAGGGACGCTTTCCTGCATAACAGGCTGATCAAACAGGAAGCAGCAGGATCATTTTTTATATAGTGATGCGCAGATATTTATCTTGCTTTTATACCAGCCATCTGCAACCAGGGCTAACAGGCCTTATAACCCCTGTATTTTGCTTAAAGCCGCATTTTTGAGATGAATGCCTGGGAAAATGAAAAAGCCGGACTTCAAATTTTTATATCTAGCTGAAAGCACGTATTTTGCGCTGAACTTCAATAATCTTGGAATAACAAAACTTTACCGGAAGGAACTGTGGAAGACCGTCACGACCAGGAAGAAATTTACTCCCAACGCATTAAAGCAGGTAAGCGCACGTACTTTTTCGACGTGAAAGCCACCCGCGGCCAGGACTACTATCTGACCATTACGGAGAGCAAGCGTCGCCTGCGCGACGACGATACGTTCTCTTACGAAAAGCACAAGATTTTCCTCTACAAGGAAGACTTCCTCAAGTTCGTGGATGCCCTGCAGGACGCCGTGGACTACGTGCGCGAGGAGTTGCTGACCCCGAAGAAGTAGCCGAACTGGACCGCCCCCGCCCCGCTTACGACAACGAAGGCCGCGATGGTGGCTACACGGCCCGCGCCACCGACGAGACGTACTAACCCTTATCCGGAAGCCTAGCGAAACACGCATTACTACCTGATTTTTTTCTGCTTCCTACCACACGGCGCGTCCGGCTTCAGCCTGGGCGCGCCGTTTTGGCTTCAGGGCCAGCTGAACGGCAAGTATCCAGTCGGCTTTACGGGGCTGGCACTAGGTTCCGGGCCGGCTAGCTTAACCGGCCGTGCTTTCCTTGGAAAAAGCCCCGTACCTTTGCGCCACGAATTGCGCCCTGGGCCCAACTCACCATCTCACTAACTCACTATTTCACCGTCATATGGGTCTCCGCTGCGGTATCGTCGGCCTGCCGAACGTGGGCAAATCCACGCTGTTCAACGCTCTTTCTAACGCCAAGGCCGAGTCGGCCAACTACCCTTTCTGCACCATTGAGCCGAACGTGGGCGTCATTACCGTGCCCGATGAGCGCCTCCAAATTCTGGAGCAGCTGGTAAACCCCAAGCGCGTGCTGCCTACCATCATTGAGTTCGTGGACATTGCGGGCCTGGTGAAGGGTGCCTCCAAGGGGAAGGCCTGGGCAACAAGTTCCTGGCTAACATTCGGGAGGTAGACGCCATCATTCACGTGGTACGCTGCTTCGACGACCCCAACATTGTGCACGTAGCTGGCGGCGTGGACCCCGTCTTCGACAAGGATGTCATTGACACCGAATTGCAGATCAAGGACCTGGAGAGCGTAGACAAGAAGCTGGCAAAAGCAGAGCGCTCGGCCAAAAGCGGCGACGCCCTAGCCAAGAAAGAGGTAGTGGCCCTGCAGCGCTTCAAAGATGCCCTGGAAGCCGGCCAGAACGCCCGCGCCCTGCAGGCTACCCCCGAGGAGCTGGAAGCAGTAGCCGACCTGCAGCTGCTCACCATCAAGCCGGTGATTTACGTGGCCAACGTGGACGAAGGTAGCATTCAGGGCGGCAACGCCCACACGGCCGCTTTGCAGGCCCACGTAGCCCAGGAAGGCGCCGAAGTGGTGCTGGTATCGGCCGCTATTGAGTCGCAGATTGCGGAAATGGAAGACCCGAGGAAAAGGAAATGTTTTTGGCCGAGTATGGCCTCACCGAGTCGGGCCTAAACCGCCTGATTCGCGCCTCCTACTCCTTGCTCAACCTGATTACCTACTTCACGGCGGGTGTGCAGGAAGTACGCGCCTGGACCATCCACCGCGGTGATAAAGCGCCCCAGGCCGCCGGCGTCATCCACTCCGACTTCGAGAAGGGTTTCATCCGGGCCGAGGTGATTAAGCTGGCTGACTACCAGGAGTACAAGACCGAGGTAAAAATTAAGGAAGCCGGTAAAATGGCCGTGGAAGGCAAGGACTACGTGGTGCAGGACGGCGACATTATGCACTTCCGCTTCAACGTTTAATCACGGATTTAGACGGATTTTCCGAATTACACGGATTCTGTTCGACTCTTAGGTGATAAGCCTACCCCTCCGATGGAAGTAAAAGACAGCAACGGCAACTTGCTCATCGAGGGCGACTCCGTTACCATTACCAAGGACCTAAAGGTGAAAGGTATGGCGCAGGCGCTGAAGCGCGGCACTGTGGTCAAGAACATTCGCCTCACCAACAGCCCCAGCGAGGTTGAAGGCAAAGCCGGGGGCAGTATGTTGGTTATCAAAACGGAGTTCGTAAAGAGAGCCTAGCCCCGCATCTGCAGCCACGTTGTAACTTAAGCGCCCGGTCGAATGGTTCGGCCGGGGCGTTTTTATTTACTCAATAAAAATTAAAATGAAAAACAAAGATCTTCTATTCTCTATGCTTGCTCTTGGAGCAGGAATTTTGCTTACAGTATTTGCTCCATATATGTTAACAAGATTTGGCACAGTTGATTTCAGCCAAACAGGACCTATAGGCGATACTATTGGGGAATTACCTCTCCAATAACTAACTTACTTGGATCGTTTTTGGTTTTCTATGCACTTAAAGCACAAATAGAAGCTAATGAATTAACAAGAATACAATTTCAAAAGCAAGAGAACGATGAAAGAAAGCGAAAGAATCTTGCACACTTACTTGAGCAAGTAAATATTATTAGAAATGAGATCAACGAATTTGGTTTCGTTCTCCAAGAATCTCAATCATCCGTTCCCGTTTCATATAAAGGTGCTAGCGCAATTGAAAGGTTAGCAAATTCCCTACCTAATATGATAAGTCATGCTCAAGGGCAAGGAGCAGATCCATTCAAATACATTCCATTGTTGAACAATATCAAAATACTATTAGAGTCAATACTCAATTTACAGACTGTGATAAAAAGTAGTGAAATAGATATCGATGACAGAGATTATTTATTATCAATATTATCATATCAATATTCTTCCAAAATAAGAATAGCTTTTGAATCGAAGATAGAAAAGTATAGAGTCAATGATTTCGTATTCAATTTCACTAATGAAACATCAGAGTCAGTTTTCACTGACAGACTATTTAGTATCATAACAAATATAAATTCCAATATAGACTAACTACCTCCCCACCACCTTGAACAACATTCCAGATGTCATTTTATCAGTGGTTTTCATGCCGTTGAGGATGGCCAGTTCCTCATAGCGTTTGGAGGGAATTCCGTTGGCGGCTAGAGCAGAAGCCAACGTTTGACCGGCTTTTGCGGTTTTGATGCGTACTCGCTCGGGCTGGCGGTTGAGCTTGGCGGCATCGGTAAGGCGGCGGTAGCCCTGGGCCGTGCGCTGGAACTGCGGAGCGTAGGTTTCGAAGGCAGCAGGCGAAGTTAGGCCCACGAAAGCATACAGGTTCTGGCCGTCCTGGATGATGAAAGTCAGGGTGCGGGCCGTGATGCCCTGCTGGCCAGTTTGCTGGTCCTGCCCTACCTGGTCGCCCTGGATAACAGCGGCCGGGAAGCCGTTGATGGTGGTGCGGCTCGCTTGGGCGTTCTGCAGCTTTAGTTGCTGGGCAAGGCTTTGCGCGGCGGCATCAAGGGTACCAGTGCCAGCGGGCAACAGCACAATAACGGCCTTGCCGCTGGGCTCAGCCATCTGAAACTGGCTGGGCGAGTTCTGCGACTTCCAGCCCTGGGGCACCGGAAACTGAAATTTCAGATCGGGATGGTAGAACACGCTGTTTTCCACGTAGCCTTCGCGCGGATTGTCGCCGTAGGGCAGGCCCTCAATCATGCGCAGGTACTGGTCGCGGTTCACGGCTAGTTGGCGACCGGCCTGCTGCTCAGCCTGTTGGGCTAGCTTTTTCACGTTCGTGTAGCGGTCAGCAGAGTTGGGGTGCGACGACAGGAAGGTGGGAATGGTAGCGGCGCCGCTGCTTTGCTCGGTACGCTGCAGAGTCAGGAAGAAATCGGCCATGGAAGCTGGGTCGTAGCCAATTTTGCTGGAGTACTTCACACCCAGCTTATCCGACTCGTTTTCATCGTCGCGGCCGTACTTCAATAGGCCCAGGCCCACTACCTGCGAGGCGGGCTGAGCAATGGAAGCTACCCGCTTGGAAAGGATGGAACCCAGAATAAGCGCTCCGTTGGCAATGGTAGAGCGGGTTTGCTGCTTCTGGCCGTGGCGGGCCGTGATGTGCCCGATTTCGTGGCCGAGCACCCCGCTGAATTGAGCCTCGTTGTTGAAGTGCGCCATAATGCCACGCGTAAAGTACACGTGGCCATCGGGGGTAGCAAAGGCGTTGATAATAGGCGAATCGACGATGGTAAAGCCTTTTACATCGGCGGGGCGGTCGGAAATCTTGCCCATCTGCATGCCTTTGCTATCGATGTAGCTCTGGAGCTTGGAGTCGTTGAGCAGACCAAATTGAGCCACCACGGAGGGGTCGGGTTGGGCACCTTGCACGGGCAGTACCGGACGAGCGGCTGGAACAACTGCAGCAACCGGAGCGGGCTGTGAGCCGCTCAGCGGCAGTAACAAAGCCAGCGTGGCACTGGCGTGCAGAACAGAGGTGAGAGTGGGTTGCATGGGAGGAAGAGAGCTAAGTGATGGTACCGAAGGGCGGAATAGGCCTGCAACGAGGCTCAAGGGCCCGAAGGTTACGGTGCTCCTACCCACGAGGCTAATTCTGTGCCGGTTTTGACTACCCAGTATATCTACCCCCAATCAACATCAATCTGCCACTGCTTCGGACTACCGTTTGCGGCTCCTTTAGCTGTGCGATGAGTATTGGGCCCTAGAAATAAATATTTATTAAACTATTTCAATATTTAATATTATTTTACTACTTACATCATACATTCCTCATCTCTCATATCCTTTCCTTATGAAGAAGACCGTACAAGCATCGGCGTGGGCGCTAGGACTTTTGCTAAGCGGCACTGCGTACGCTCAAAACAACCGCACTACCGTGCAACAAATCGGCGACGAGAACACCGCCACCGACACGCAGAATGGTAGCCAAAACGCAATTACGGTCAGTCAAGTAGGCTACTCAAACGATGCCACCGCCACGCAGACCGGGAACCGAAACGACATCAGCCAGACGCAGGATGATATGGGCGGTGCCATAGCCACGGCTACCCAGCTCGGAAATCGAAACGCTATTGCGCAGTCTCAACGAGGTTCCGGCAACTTCTTTGGGAGTCAAGCTACAGCTACTCAATCAGGTAACACTAACCTGATTACGCAAACCCAGGTAGGGCAAGCAGAAGCCACAGCTACCCAAACGGGCAATAGCAATACGGCGGTGCAAGACCAACTAGGCCGGGGACTGCAGGCTACCATTACCCAAGTGGGCAACAGCAATAATGCGGAGCAAATCCAGAGTGGGCCGGGCAGTACGGCTACGTTGCTCTCCGTTGGCAACCGCAATACTTCCTATCAGCAGCAAAGTGATATTAGCCAGACTGCTAGGGGTACTCAAGTTGGTAACAACAATACCTTGTCACAGACGCAGGCTGGCTCTAACCAGGTGGCTACCAGTACGCAACTAGGCAACCGCAATGAGGCAGAGCAAGCACAGCAAGGTACTGCCAACGTAGCCACTATCGAACAAACCGGCAACGATAACCGCGCCTACCAAGCGCAGGGCCTCGGTACTTTTAGTGGCGGCAACCAGGCATATATTGACCAGGACAGCAGAAACAGCTTCACCAGCCAGAGCCAGAGCGGCTTCCTGAACGATGCCCGCACGTACCAAGGCCTTTCCGGGCAAAGCAGCACGGTAGTGCAAGACGGCCGCGCGAATGTGACGGTAGTACGCCAAAACCATCCTTAACCCTCAGACCTACGCCTCTTACGAAAAGCGCGGCGCAACTCCTGGTTGCGCCGCGCTTCGGCTTATATACCCAACGGCTTACAACCGCGCTACGGCTGGCGGCTGTTCACGCCAATGGTCTGATAGCCGATGAGTAGGTCGGTGCGGGTACCGGGCGGGCGGTAATACACCAGCAGGTCGTAGCGGTTTTCGGTTTCCTGGTGGCTACCCTCCCAATACACGCTGTTCGGGCCCTGGGGCGTTTGCACGGCGTAGAGGTAATTGTAGTAGCCTTGCTTGAGCAGGGCGTGACCGGTGTACTGCTGGGCCGCGGCATCATACGTGAGCCTGAACTCGTCGCGAAATTGCCAGTCGGATAGGGCCCCGATGACGTACACCGGGCCGGGCGCGGGCTGGGCGGCACGCAGCTGAAAGGTTACATCGAGGTAGTCGGCGTTGGTGGCGCCGTTGCCGTACTCCCGGCTCTCAATGACGCGCTGCCCGTTAATGTCGTCGTACTGGGAGTATGCCTGGCCGTTGCGGCTTGCTTCGGGTTGAAGCAGGGCGGTGCGGGGGCGGCCTCGGCATCAAGACGGGCTACCCAATGCCCAAGGAGCGGAAGGTACGCAGGTCAAAAAACCGGAACTCGCTCAGGGCCGGAAAGGCATTTTCGAAGTTGAAATACTGGTAGTCGAGTTGGCGCTCAGCGTCGCGCACGAAGGTAGGCCGCAGGTTATAGTGTGCGTTGTCCCAGCGGTAGTTCTGGCGCAGCACTACCTTCACTTCCTGCACCGGATTTACCAGCTGCATGGTGTAGCGGATACCGAAATCGAGCTGCTGCAGGGTGTAGCGCTCCTGCCCCGCCACCGGAATACCCTGCTTCAGAAACACCTGCACCCCGCCTTCCTCATACACCAGCACCCGCCGGGAAAGCAACGGCGTGCCGCCCGCGCCCTGCACGACCCAGAGGTAGTTGCCCGAGAGCTTCACCCGCGGCATCTGGAGGCGGTAGTGGTAGTAGGGCACTTTGGTGCTAATGGAGGCGCGGTAATCGGTAATGGTCTGCTCATTGATTTCCGACAGAAACTGCATGTCGGTGAGCACGGAGGGTTGCCAGTTCAGGTCGCAGTGAATGAGCTTGGCCGTGAGCCGCTCGCCCTGCCCGCCCAGCACGTCGAACTCCAGCGCCACCGGCTGGCCCT
The DNA here is from genome assembly GCF_022919335.1 of Hymenobacter sp. 5516J-16. NCBI lineage: Bacteria > Pseudomonadati > Bacteroidota > Cytophagia > Cytophagales > Hymenobacteraceae > Hymenobacter > Hymenobacter sp. 5516J-16. Next base: position 879,425 of record NZ_CP095058.1, read on the forward strand.
GGCCCAGGGAAATAATGGGCGGATTGAACACCTCATTGGCCTGTCCGGTGGGCACGTAGCACTGCACCGTGCGCACGTTGGGGTTGTAAATGGCATCCTCGTAACGCAGGGTTTTGTCGGCGTAGTACTCGGGGCCGCGCTGCCCGGGCGTGGCAGGCCGGCGGGCGGCGTTGGGGTCCGTGATGGGCGTACCTAGTGGCACGCAGGCGGGGGCGGCAAGCAGCAGAAAGGCGGGAAGGAAACGGTAGCGCATAAAGACGAATGTAGGCGTTAGCCCGAACATCTGGGGCAGGGTAGGCGGTAGGAGTACGCATGCCCCCCAAGGTAGCTGCCCCGAAAGCTCTGGAACAGGCAGCAACCCGGCGGCCGGAGCCGACACGCACCCGGTTGAACCGGTCCGTAACATTGGCGTCACGCTAACTTGACACAGCGTTAATTTGGACGTAAATCAGAGGAAATAGTGGCTTTCGTACTTGCGGCGCATCTCAACCCCCTCCTATGAAGCCTACTCCTACTCTTCTAGCCTTGGCCCTGCTGGGCGGCGGCACTTCCTCTGCGCTGGCCCAAGTGGCCTGCCCGACCCTGCCCGCGGACCACATCAGCCGATTTACCTCGGTGCAGCCTTCCACTCAGCCGCAAGACCTGCGGCTGCCGGCTACCCACACCTTCCAGCTGCTAGCCCAGGGCGGCAACGCTTACACCAACGCCGCCGATGGGAACATGCTAGAAGCTTTCGACTTCACGGGCTACGCCCCATCAACGGCAGCAGCACCAACGGCTACCTCTCCATCAACCACGAGGGTTCTGGCACTACCTCGGGCGTGAGCATGCTGAGCCTGAACTTCAACGCCACCTCCAAGCTCTGGAACGTGACGGCCAAGCACCCCGTGAATTTTGCGCCGGTTATCGGTACTATCAACAACTGCTCGGGTACGGTAACGCCCTGGAGCAGCATTGTGACCTGCGAGGAAAACCTGGGCCCTACCAACCCCGTCGATACCAACAACGATGGGTACCTGGACTCGGGCTGGAACGTGGAAATCGACCCGGCTACGCACACCGTGAAGGACCAGAACGGCGACGGTCAGCCCGACAAGCTGTGGCAGATGGGCCGCCTGAAGCACGAGAACATTGTGGTAGCCGCCGACCTGCGCACCGCCTACGAAGGGGCAGATGATGGCTCGTCCAACAGCTTTGTGTACAAGTTTGTGGCCACTACCGCCGGGCAGCTGGGAGCGGGCACCCTGTACGCGCTGAAGCTGAACGGAGCCATTGGCACGGCTACTTCCGGCACCTGGATTCAGGTACCCAACTCCACGCCCGCCGAGTGCAACAACACCACGGTAGCGGCCCGGGCCCTGGGCGCAACCAGCTTCAATGGCGTAGAAGACGTGGAAATCAGCCCGCTTACCGGCCAGATCTACTTCACGGCCAAAGGCCCCGGCACCATCTACCGCTTCACCGACTCGGGCGCTAGCGGCACCACCGTCAGCAACTTTGAAATCTTCGCCGGCAACTCGCCCACGGTAACCAACCAAGCCTATCCTATCAACTACGGCTCGGGCTCCATTTCCGAGCCCTGGCGCACCGGCAACGATAACCTTACCTTCGATTCCCAGGGCAACCTGTACGTGCTGCAGGACGGGGGCCTGAACCACATCTGGCTGATTAAGCCCTGTCACACCCAGGCCGCGCCGGCCGTGGAGCTGTTTGCCGTGACGCCCGCCGGCTGCGAGCCAACCGGCATGACCTTCTCGCCCGACGAGCGGTTCATCTTTATTTCCATGCAAAGCCCGAAGAAACCAATTCGCTGGCTACCACGGATGCGGCGGGCCAGTCGGTGGTCTTCAACAAGTCGACGGCCTTGGTAATTGGCCGCAAGGGCACGCTGGGCACGGCTACCCCGTTGTCATCAACCAAAGGCAAGCCGGAGCTGGCGAAGGTGGAGCTCTACCCCAACCCATTGAGGACGGCGAGCTAACGCTGCACCTAACCCACACCCAGCGCGAAGCCGCTACCCTGCAAGTACTGACCAGTGTGGGAGCCCGCGTATTGGAACAGCCGGCTACCCTTACGGCCGGGGCCAACACCCTGCGGGTGCCCGTGGGCAAGCTGCGCAGCGGGTATTACTACCTGGTTATTAAAACGGCTACTACCACCACCACGCGTCCGTTCAGCAAGCAGTGAAGCAGCCTGTCGTCTCCTTGCTAACCATCCTAGTTGTTGCCCTGCAGTTTCTGCAGGGCAACACGTGCTTGGGCCAGTGCCCCACGAAAGTTTCTTTTTCCCTGCCGGGTGCCCTGCGCCAGCCGGCCTGCGTGACGGAGCTGAACCTGCGGGGGCAAAATCTGGAACTGCTGCCCGGCAACGTGGAGCAGCTGCGGCGGCTGCGGCTGTTGTTTGCCCACGAAAACCACCTGCGCCACCTCCCCGACAACCTGGTGCAGTTGGATAGCCTGCGGGTGTTATTCGTCAATAAGAACAGTTTGCTGGATTTGCCGCCGACCATTGGCAACCTCCGCCGGCTGCGGCAGCTGCAGATTGAGCAGAACATGCTCACGGAGCTCCCGCCCAGCATTGGCAGCCTCGACAGCTTGCGCTACCTCATGAGCGCCCACAACAACTTTACCTCCCTGCCGGAGCAGGTAGGGCAGCTGACCCAGCTTGAGTACTGCGACGTTTCGCACAATCAGCTCTTGTTCCTGCCTGCTTCGCTGGGCCGCCTGCAGAGCCTGCGCTACGTGTACCTGAACGACAATAAGCTGCAGCATCTGCCGGCCCGCCTGGAGGGCCTCACCCAGCTAGAGGAGCTAAACCTGTCCAACAACCAGCTGGAGGAGTTGCCGGCCAGCCTGGGCCGCTGCCGAAATCTGAAAGTGCTTATCCTGTCCGGCAACCAGCTCAAGGCCCTGCCCAACAGCCTGGGCCAGCTGCAAGCCCTGGAAATGCTGATTGTCAACGACAACCAGCTTACGGCCCTGCCCCGCTCCCTGCGCAAGCTGAAGAAGCTGAAGACTGTCATCGTCAAGCAAAACGCCTTTACCCCGACGGCCCAACGCCAAGCCGAGACGGCCCTGCCAGGGGTTAAACTCTACTTCTAATGTCTTCCAATCTGACCTGCTACCCCGCCGCGCTCCGCTCTTTGTTGCTGGGCTTGTCGGGGTTGCTGTTTTCGTTTGCGGTGCTACACCGCACGCCTGCCGAGCAGGTAAAAAGCTACTACGATGACCATTTGAAGCGCCTACACGCGGCCCTAACCCACTTTCAGCAGCGCACCTACCAGGCCGATACCACCGCCCTACGAGTTGAGTTTGCCGCTTGCCGGCGGGAGTACAAGCACCTGGAGTTTGCCGTGGAATATTACTACCCGCACGCGGCGGGCCGCATCAACGGGGCGGCCCTACCCGAAACGGAGCCGGGCGAGCCAGGCGAGGTTATTCAGCCCAGCGGGTTTCAGGTGCTGGAAGAAATCGTGTTTGCGGCTCCCGATACCCGCGCCAACCGGGACCTGATTCATCAGGAAATCGACAACCTGCTGTTTCAGGTGCAGCAATTGGAGCGCCAGGCTCCCCACCTGGCTTTTTCCGACGCCGAAGTGTTTGACGCCCTGCGCCTGAACCTGTACCGGCTGGCCGCCAAGGGAGTCTCCGGTTTCGACTCCCCGGCGGCGCACGCCTCCCTGCCCGAAGCGGCTGTTACCCTACAGGCTACCCGAGAGGTAGTAGGCCTGTTTGACGCGCCAGCAGCCCTCACTACCCATTTGCGCCGCTGCGAAGCGGCCGTAGCCACCTCCGGGCAAGACTTCAACTCCTTTGACCGCGCCCGTTTCTTCGTGCGCTATTTCAACCCGGCCCTGGCGGCCCTGCGCGAGGCCCAGCAGCAACGGCAGATTCCCTTCCTAGCTACCCGCCGGGCGGTGCGGGCTGATGCGGCTAGCTTTTTCGTGGCCGATGCATTTGACCCCGGATTTTTTGCCCCCGCCGATGCGGCCGCGCCCACTCCGGCGGTGCTGGCCCTCGGCGAAGCCTTGTTTCAGGAGCCTATTTTATCGGGGCGCGGCGGGCGCTCCTGCGCCAGCTGCCACGTGCCCACCCAGGCTTACGCGGATGGGTTGCGCGTGAACCGTTCCCTGCTGGCCGAGGCGGAGTTAGAGCGCAACACCCCTACCCTGCTTAACGCCGCCCTGCAGCCCGACCAGTTCTACGACAGCCGGGTGCATTTCCTAGAAGATCAGGTGCACGCAGTCGTGTCCAGCAAAGCCGAAATGGGCGGCCAGCTCAGTGAGGCACCGGCCCTGCTGCGGCGCAAAGGTGCCTACCCCAAGCTATTTGCCCAGGCCTTTACTACGGAGCGTGAGCCTGTTACCGAGCGCAACATCCGGCGTGCGGTGGCGGCTTACGTCCGCTCCCTGGTGCGCCTCAACAGCCGCTTCGACCAGTTTCTGCGCGGCGACACGGCCGTGCTGAGCAGCCGGGAAATCCTGGGGTTCAACCTGTTCATGGGCAAGGCCCAATGCGGCACCTGCCACTACCTGCCCCTGTTCAACGGCACCGTGCCGCCCCTCTACGACAAAACCGAAAGCGAAGTGCTAGGCGTGCCTACCTCGGCCGATACCCTGCACCCAACCCTGGACACCGACCAAGGCAAGTTTCTGCTTTACGGCATTGCCCACCAGCGGCACGCTTTCAAAACTCCTACCGTCCGTAATGCTGCCCTTACCGCTCCCTACATGCACAACGGCGCGTACCAAACCCTGGAGCAAGTTCTGGACTTCTACAACCGAGGCGGCGGCACCGGTCTGGGCCTCTCCGTACCTACCCAAACCCTAGCCGAGGACAAGCTTAAGCTAAGCCAAGCCGAGCAGCAGGCCATCATTGACTTCCTTAAGTCTCTGACCGACAGCCCCACGGCCGTTTATTGAGGACCGTTCCACTCGGGAAGCCACTGCACACAGCGCCTCGCTAATCCTACTCAGCGCAATATATACCGCTATGCAGAGGCGCCGCTGAAACGGCTCAACCCATTGCATTGGGTAGCACTGCAGTCTTCAGCACGCGAGATGCTTCAACTGCGCCTCCACAGGATGGTTTAACGAGTTTACTAGCTGCTACACTTGTTCAATAAAAAAGCCTGGCCAGAAGCTACATGCTTCCGGCCAGGCTTTTTCAATGCTCAATGGCTCACCGTTACATTTCCGCCAGCATTTCCCAACGGTCGTTCAGTTGAGCCAGCTCTTTTTTTACCTGTTCGAATTTGAGGGTAGCGTCCTTGAGTTGGGCGGCGTTCTGATAGATCTGGGGGTCGGCGAGTTGAGCTTCGTACTGGGCCAGCTCCTTTTCCCGCTCGTCAATCTTCTTTTCTACCTCGGCCAGCTCCTTTAAGGCTTTCTTCTGGTCGGGCGAAGGCGTTTTGGCGGGTGCGGCTTCTACTTTCTTTTCCTCCTTGGGCAGAGGTTTCGGAGCCGATGGCGAGGGTAGGCCGGCTTTTTTAGCCGCCTTTTCGCGGTCTTCCTGCCACTGCTCGTACTCGTTGTAGGTGCCGGGGTACTCCTTCAGCTGGTAATCTTCGATGTACCAGATTTTGTTGGCCACATTTTCCACAAAGAAACGGTCGTGGCTAATCACGATGTAGGTACCCTGATACTGATCCAGGGCCTGAATCAGGATGTTCACCGACTGCATGTCCAGGTGGTTGGTCGGTTCGTCGAGGAGTAGGAAGTTGGCCTCCGAAATCAGGGTTTTAGCCAGCGCCACGCGGCTTTTCTCGCCCCCGCTCAGCACCTTGATTTTCTTGTACACGTCGTCGCCGGTGAACAGGAAGGAGCCCAGCACCGAGCGCAGCTCCATTTCCGAGCGCTTCGAGCCGGCCTCTACCATTTCCTGCAGAATCTCATTCTCAATGCGCAGGCTTTCCAGCTGGTGCTGGGCGTAGAACGACATGATGACGTTATGGCCCAACTGGTGGTTGCCGGCAGATGGCACCTCAGAGCCCGCTACCAGGCGCATCAGCGTGGACTTGCCCTTGCCGTTGGCCCCAATAAGGGCAATTTTGTCGCCGCGCTCAATGTGCACGTGGGTATCGCGGAAGATGGTTTTCTCCCCGTACTTCTTGCCCACGTGCTCCATGCGTAGGATGTGGCGGCCGGGCGTGACGGTGAAGTTGAACTTGATGTTCACGCGGGCGTCGTCCTGGGCTACGTCGTCGATGCGCTCCAGCTTATCCAGCATCTTCACGCGGCTTTGGGCCTGCTTGGCTTTGCTGGCCTTGGCCTTGAACCGCTCAATAAAGCGCTCCGCCTGCCGAATCTGGGCCTGCTGGTTTTCGAAGGCACCCTTTTGAATGGCGTTGCGCTCTTCCTTTTCTTCGAGGTAGAAGCTATAATTGCCGGCGTAGGGCACCAGCTTGCCGCCCGTTACCTCCACCGTGGTGTTGGTGGTGCGGTCCAGGAATTCCCGGTCGTGGCTCACGATGATAACGGCACCCTCGTAGCCAGCCAGGTAGTTTTCAATCCACTTAATGGAGGGCAAGTCTAAGTGGTTGGTTGGTTCGTCGAGCAGGAGTAGCGAGGGTTGCTGCAGCAGGATTTTGGCCAGCATCACGCGCATGCGCCAGCCCCCGAGAACAGCTTCAGGGGGCGCTGCAGCTCCTCCGTGGTAAAGCCCAAGCCTTCCAGGATTTCCTCGGCGCGGGCCTGCATGGTGTAGCCGCCCAGGGCCTCGAAACGCTCCTGCAGGGTCGCCAGCTTTTCTACCAGGTCGTCGGTGTAGTTGGTTTCAAACTCCAGCAGTACCTCGTCAATCTTCTTCTGAATCTCCAGAGCCTCGGCAAAAGCCTGCATGGCCACCACCAGAATGGATTCGTGGGAGTCGTAGCTAAGCAAATCCTGGTTTAGGAAGCCCAGGCTCACATCCTTGCTCATGGAGATGCTACCACCGTCGGGCTTGTACTCACCCACCAGAATACGCAGCAGCGTCGATTTGCCCCGGCCGTTGAGCCCAATGAGGCCAATCTTATCCTTAGGCTTGATATGCAGGTTGGCCTTGTCGTAGAGGGTACGCGAGCCGAAATGAAAGTCGAGGTCGGTAATGGAAATCATCCTACTTTGCTATGAAGCTGCAAAGGTACGGGTTTTGGACGGAGGGTATTTCTATACTTATGACCTAGTCTCTATAAAGTTTGCCGCACTTTGCCAGGCCCACCAACAGCTTGTATCTTGCCAGCAACGTACGGTAAACACCCCTCCAACACGGTTGCCTATGAACGGCGAAACCCCGGCTGTTGGAGCAGACCGGGGTTTCAAGAAGTGGGTGCTAGTACACCCTAACTTCTACTCGGAAATGAAGAAGGTGCGTACGGAAGGGAAACAAGTCAGCAAGGCTGGTTGGTTTCCCGTTCTTTTAGAGCTGAGCAAAACAGCTTTGGGAGCGGTAATTAGAGCCGTAGTCAGCTACTGGCTCGAACACCGGTAAAGTGGTGGCAGGTAGCCCGTTTGGCTGCCTGCCATTTTGCTTTTAACTGATGCAAAGATGGGAAGGTTGCGTAAATATTCAACACCCGTTGAAATTTCAACTTGCTCACCGAAAGCCGATTTACTACACGCCCTCAAACACCTCCGCCCACTCCATCTGCAGTTCCGGCAGGGTAGCCACTGGAATCAGGCCGGGCGCGTAAAACTCGCCGCGTAGCTCGTAGCGGCCATCTTCGCCTAGCAGACATACTACTACGTTTTTCTGCTCGGGCGTTACCATCCAGTATTCGCGCACGCCTACCTCCTCGTAGAGGTCGAACTTCTCCTTCGTGTCGCGGGAAACGTTGCCGGGCGAGAGGATTTCGATGATCCAGTCGGGGGCACCGAGGCAGCCGCGGTCGTCGAGCTTCTGCAGGTCGCAGATGACACAGATATCGGGCTGCACCACGGTTTCAATGCTGGCGTCGCCGTTGGGGGTAGCGCGGGTCAAACGCACATCAAACGGAGCATGATACATCTTGTAGTGCTTGCCCCGCAGGAACTGCATAATAGAAAACTCGATGTTGCGAGTAATATCCTGGTGCTGCCGCTTTGGGCGGGGCTCATCAGGCGCACCCGGCCCCGAATTAGTTCTACCCACTCCGAGAGCTGCCAAGTCAAATAGTCGGCGTAAGTGTACGTCTTCGTGAAGTCGAGTTGGGAAAGCTGCGTGATGGGAGCCATGGGAAAGCCGTGGTGAGTCTTAAACAAAGATAATATTTACAATTACGGGATATTTCGCCGCCGCTTTTGTAGTAAACCGCCCAAACTGCCTCTTCCCTACCCCGTACACCTGCGCATGAACCGTCCTTTCTCTCCTCTACCCCTTGTCCTACTTTTGGTCGTTGCCGCCTGCCGCTCGGAGCAGGAAACCTCCGTAGCCGAGGCCCGCGACAACGTACCGGCCGCCGTAAAAGGTGAGATGTCGACGACGGAAACGGTGGGTGCTACCGGCCGCAACCACGGCTACATCCGGCGCTTCTATCAGCAGAAAGGCCAGTACTACGTCACCGTCGACTACATCCAGTTTCTGAACGGGGCCGATGCCGTGGCCGCAGCCCAGCGTAAAGGCGACGCTCAAGTGGACGTGCAAAACGGCGACACGATTTACTCGGTCTTCAACGATTACTACATCGTAAATGACAGCCCGCGCCAGCGCACCTTTCGCCTCGCTGACCAGGCCGTGCTAACGCTCTGGAACAAAACCGGTGAACTGCGCCAGTACAACGCTACCCCGCCGAAGTGGTAGCTCAAGGCACGGATGTATTTCGCTATGCTCCCTTTATCGTTGAGACCCGGCAGAACGTGGTAACCAGCGTAACGGAGCAGTACGTACCCTAACCGCAGCCAGGCGGTTAGCTGGTTTTTGACGGAAAATCGGCTACGAATAGCGCTAGGGCCGTATAAGGCCGTATCTGTTCATGTAACGACTCACTACTGCTATGGCAACCAACGACCCCACCAATAACGTGACCGAAAACGACGACCTCGCTGAACGCGCCGCCCAAGGCCGGCAGGATGGCAGCCCGGTTGGCCAATCTTCGGGCCGCCCCACGTACGGGGTAGGCGGCTACGAGCTGCACCTTGACGCGGAAGCCGGCGAAGAGGGTGGCTCGGGCAGCGCTACCTCCTCCAACACCCGCACCAGCCGCGGGGAGCACACGGAAGAGGAGCAGCGCTAGACTACTCCACTGATTCTAGTTAACCCCAAAAACCGCCCGGCCCTAGTCGAAGCAGACTAGGGCCGGGCGGTTTTTGCGTGTGAGCACTAAGGCGGGACTACCCTACAAATGGCGCCTTGAACTCCGGGGCTACCCGCTTTTTAGAGGCCTGCTCATAGGCGTAGGCCAAGGTCAGCAACGGCCCTTCTTGGTAGGCCCCACCCACAAACGAAAGGCCGACGGGCAGGCCGTGTACCTGGCCCATGGGCACCGTAATGTGGGGGTAGCCGGCCATGGCGGCTGGCGAAGAAAAGCCGGGGCCGCCGCCTGAGTCGCCGTTAATCAGGTCGATGCAGCGGGCCGGGGCGTTGGTAATGGCAACGAGACCATCGAGCTTGTTTTCGCGCAGTACGTTGTCGATAGCGGCGCGGGCACCCTGGTGCGACTTGCGCAGCGCGGCCTGGTACTTGGGGCTTGCCAGGCCTTCCAGCTTGTCAGAAGCTTCCAGGATTTCCTGCTGGAAGAAAGGCATGGCCTTGGCCTTGTTTTCCGTGTTGAAGCGAATGACATCCGTGAGGGTTTTCACGCCCGCACCGGCCGTAGCCAGGTACTTGTTCACGCCGTCTTTGAACTCGTAGAGCAGCACGTCGTACTCGGCTTGGCCCAGGGGGTCGGTAAGCTTTTCTACCTCTACTTCTACCACCGTGGCGCCCTGGGCTTTCAGCAGCTCTACGGCCTGCTTGAGTAGCGGAATGGCGTCGGAAGCACCGGTCAGATGGCCTTTTTCCACGCCTAGGCGTTTGCCTTTCAACCCGTTCGGGTTCAGAAATGTGGTGTAGTCGGGCTGGGTTTTGCCCGCGCTTTCTTTGGTTACAGCATCGGTAGCATCCTCCCCAGCCAGGGCACCCAGCAAAATGGCGGCGTCCTGCACGGTGCGGGTCATGGGGCCGGCTGTATCCTGGGTGGCCGAAATAGGAATGATGCCGGAGCGGCTCCATAGGCCCACCGTAGGCTTGAATCCTACCAGCCCGCTGCACGACGAAGGTGACACGATGGAGCCATCCGTTTCGGTGCCAATGGCCAAGGCGCAAAGGTTGGCCGCGGCCGCGGCCCCCGAACCGGCGCTCGAGCCGCTGGGCGTGCGGTCCAGAATGTAGGGATTCTTGGTTTGGCCGCCCCGGCTGCTCCAGCCGCTGGTGGAGCGCGTGGAGCGGAAGTTGGCCCACTCGCTCAGGTTGGTTTTGCCCAGCACCACGGCGCCAGCTTCGCGCAACTTCTTCACAATGAAGGCGTCCTGGGTTGCCTTGTGGCCGGCTAGGGCCAAGGAGCCGGCCGTGGTCTGCTGCTTGTCGGCGGTATCAATATTATCCTTGATCAGCACCGGAATACCGTGCAAGGGGCCGCGCAGCTTGCCGTTTTTGCGCTCCTGGTCCAGGGTATCGGCAATGCTGAGCGCATCGGGGTTTACCTCAATAACCGACCGGAGCTTGGGCCCAGCCTTATCAATGGCCTCAATCCGCTCCAGGTACAGCTCCGTAATGCGGCGGGCGGTTAGCTGCCCGCTCTTCATTTTTTCCTGCAGCGCCGTTACCGTGGCTTCGTGCAGTTCAAAATCGGTAGCGGCGGCATCTCCGGCAGTGGCGGCGCCTTCCGGGGTAGTGTTTTTTTCGCCCCCGTGGAGCAAGCCGCGAGGGAAAACGAGGACAGCGCCAGTCCGGCCAGGGAGCCGTTGCGCAGAAATAGTCGGCGGTTCATAGAGAAGTGGGGTTTCGCCTGTCAAGATAGAGGGGAATCCGATGCGGCGCACGCGCTAGGCCAGGGCCGACCGAAAATTCCTTCCGCTGCCAGCAAAGGAGGCACTAACTGCATATGCAAAAGCCAGAAAGCACGTTATCAGGCGCGGGCAACAATTTATGTCGGTACATGAACCAGCAGGCTCGATTCCTCCGTAGCTTCGGGCTCTTGATTCCGTCCTTCATCCGGTCCTCGTTTTTCAAGCTAGACCTGATGAATCCAGTATTCCGGTTTTTGGCTGTTTCCTGACCCGTTGACAGGCAGCTGTCGTCTACTTTTTTCTTATGTATGCAGCATATTATTATTGACTCGCCGGGCATTACCATTAGCTACGACTACCATAATAAATGGCTTTACGTGAACTGGTGGGGCGAGCATAACCAGGAGTCGGGCCGGGCGGGTTGCGACCTGATTCTGACGGTTTTAAGTGAATGGCCTGCCGCAAAAATTTTGAACGATAACTCCAACGTCACGCGAGCCGCTCTTCAGCTTACTACCTGGGGCATTTCCTGGCTGCGCGATATGTACGCGGCGGGTTTGCGCTACCTGGCCTGGGTGTACGCCCCCGATTTCCAGGGCCGCGCAGCCGCCGACAAAATGATGCGCTACCTGGAGAAACCCCTGGTAGCTACCTTCGACGACGTGGCCTCGGCCTACACATGGCTCCGGCAGCAGAAATAAGTTCGCGTTAGGCAGGAAACAGTGCCGAGCAACTCACGCAAGCAGCGTGAACTAACTCGCTCCGCCAACGCCAGCACGCTAAACCTATTGAGTACAGAGGTGAGTAACCGTAACTAAGCTGCTGGCAATAAATACCTCATTCGCTGAGCGTTACTCCGCCTCACTAAGCTTTTTGGCCATGCCGGCTGGTACACCGGCGCTATGGAGCAGGCCACTCACCATGCCTTGGCGCCAGAGGGAAAAAACGGAGTAGCGCCGTTCCCGGCTCGAGGCAATGATGCCGGTTTGTAGGGGCTGACCGGGCTTGCGCGGGTTATTGTCGCGGATGAAGATACCGTTGACTAGTGAAGTACCTACCCGGTGCAGCACACCAGGCCGCTCCTGCTGGTTAAGCAGCTGCAGCTTCAGGTCGGCGTACTCGCCCCACATGGTGCCCCGGGCAGCCGTGCGGTCCAGCTGCATCTGAAACCGGATGCGGCGCACCGTGCCCCTACGGATGGCAATGCCGCGGGTGGGCACAATCATGGAGTTCAGCATGGAAAGCGACGCAGCCCCAAACTCCCCTTGTAACGTATGCCGCCCACTGGCATCTAGCAAGTTAGCTCGCAGGCTCATGCGGGCGGCGCACTGGTTTTGAAGCCAGCCAGTAGCCTCGCCCGTCAGGGGGTAGCGGCACTCATGCGGCGCGGGTCGTTGGTGAGGTTGCGCAGCCTGACGTTGAGGCGGTTGATACTCATGACGCCGGGCTGCGGGTCGCGGGGGGAGCGGAAGGTCAGGGCCAGGGTGGCGTCCTGAATGCCAAAGCGGTTAAGGGCAAACTGAAACGGTAGGCGGCCCAGCATTTCGGGCGTCACCACGGAAATGTTCGGGTTGGTGGCAAAACGCCCGTCGCTGCGGGTGCTGATTTGGGGGTGCCGGACCAGCAGGGCTGTGGCGCGCAGTTGCTGCTGGTTGGCGGCCGCCGGAAAATCGAGGCCGGTTAGCACTACCTCCGGCAAGCGCACGGAAACGTGGGCCGACTGGTGCTTTTTGCTCCGGGCCAACTCCACCACGCTCATGGTGGGCAAGGCCAGCACCTGCCGAATTTGCACTTGGCCCGTCCGGCTGTCTGCCCGCAGGCTCTGCCAGGAAAGGTGGTAGTAGGGCGCATCCAGGGTAGCAGTGGCGGCGCCGGTGCGTACCTGCCAGGCGCGGGCGTAGTGAATGTCGGTAGGAGTTCCTTGGCGCGGCAGCACCTGAATGCCGCTAGCTGCTACCGTCATATCAGCCAGGGCTGGGGCCAGGGCCAGTCCGGCCACGCGCAGCTGGCCGCCGGTTACTTGCATACTGCCTAGCCGGCACTCCGCCAGGTAGGGTTGTAGGAGTTCGTGCAGGGCTGGTGGCTTTTGGGTGGGCAAAGTGAGGGCCAGGCGCGGACGGGTAGCGCGCAGCGTATCAGCCCGGAACCGGCGCCGGCTCAGTTGGGCAGCATCCAGTCCGCTTAGTACCAGTTGGGGCAGGGCTAAACTCACGCGCATGGCCGAGCTGCGGACGCTGCTGATGGGCTTCCGCGGATGCACCAGCACCGAATCAAGCCGCAGTTGCCGGCTCCCAGTCGAAAATGTGGCCCGCACCAACTTCACCTCGTGGCCCGGCACTTGCGCGGTAGCTCCGGCCACCTGCGCAGCTACCGCCGCCGCGTAGCCTACCCGACCGGAGTCAGCTGCCCCGGCGGCACTTAACCATACGTCCTGCAGCACTACCGCGCTTTCTCCCAGCCGTACCTGAGCCTGGTTGCCCGCGCCATAGGTAGCGCGCACGTGGCGCAGGGCCAGCTGACCAAGGCGTACTGCTTTGAAGGGAAGCCGTTGATGCAAAGGCTGCTGGCTCCCGCCCTGGGGTAGGGAGGCCAGATGCAAAGTCAGAGAATCCAGCGTGATGCTGTCAACTGGCACTTCCTGTCGCCGCAGCAGAGCCAGCAGGCCCACCCCACTGATGTTCAGCCGCCCCAATGCCAGCTGTAGCCGGGGCAGGCGCGCTGAATCGGGAGAAGTGGCAGCGGTTGTGCGCAGGTGCAGGCCGCGGAGGGTAGCCCTGCGTTGCCAGAGGCTGGTTCGGAGCTCCGTAACGCGCAGTTGGTAGCGGCCTTTGGTGCTTTGAGCCACCTGCTCTTCCAGCGTACGACGCAGCCAGGGGTCCAGAAAAAAGGTTACTCCCAGGCCCGCGAGTAGCACAAGCAGTCCTACCCCCAGCAGCAGCCAGCGCCCCCAGTGGCGCCGGGGCGGTGCGGGAGCAAGCATAGGAGCTGGTTTGCGGGAGAGTAGCACGGCTTGGCTTACGGGGAAGCCCCAACCAAGGTTCGAAACCCGGCGTTGTGGGTGCGGCGGGGCCGGATCTGGTGCTGTTGAGCCTCGGTATTTCTGTTCCTGACGGCTTGCCATGTCTGCCGGGGCATGTATTTTGTGCCCCTAACGGGCCCGGCTACTACTGCCGGCTGCTTTTCAGGCCGCCGCCCACTTTGGGTGGCAGTATCGTATTCATGGCCGCGTGCCGGCGCGGCCCAACCAATCCGTAGTGCTTTCAGTTAAAGAACCGATGCTGGCCATAACTTCTCTTCTGAATCCGCAGAGCGCGGAACGGATTAACCGTTTGATTAAGAGCCTGGAAGCCGAATTCGGCCTCGATGATGTGCAGGCTACGCCCGATCCGCATATTACCTACCAGCTGGCTGGGGTGCGGAAGCTGTCGGCGCTGAAGCAGGCGCTCCGCGAGGTAGCGCGCCACACCCAGCCCTTTGCCGCATTTACCACCGGCCTGGGCGTTTTTCCGGGCCCAAACCCGGTCATTTACATTCCCGTGCTGCGCTCCGATGCGCTGAACAACCTGCACCAGCGCATTCTGCGGGCTACCGCGCCGCTCTGCTTGCGCACCGATAAGTTTAGCGGGCCCGACTGCTGGCTGCCCCACATTTCCCTGGCCCTCCACGACACCACCCCGGAGTTGCTAGGCCCCGTTATGCAGTACCTGAACCAGCACACGTTCAACCTGAAAATCAGCATCAACAACCTAGCTATTCTGCGCCAGGAGGGAGAGAGTTTCGTGCCGGAGAAGATTTTCACCTTTGAAGGGCACAAGCATGAGCCCATACCAACCCTGTTCGAGTCGCAGGCTTAGGCGCGGGAGCGGCGCCACAGTGCGTTTACCCGCTGCTCGTTAAGAGAGGTGAGCGGGCGCGGGCTTGCATTTTCCGGCCGGGCTGCGACCTTTACTGCTTCCAACTCACCTTTTTTTCTTTTATGAATACGTATACCATCGTCCTCGCTTTACACTCCTGGACCCGCTGGCTGGTTGTTATTTTCGGGCTGATTGCTGTGTTTCGGGCCTTTACGGGCCGGCAGGGTCGCCCTTGGACGGGGGCCGATAATGGTATGGGCGCCGCCTTTGTGGGCTCTATGCACCTGCAGTTGCTACTAGGCCTAATTCTGTATTTCAGCCTGAGCCCCTATGGCCTCAAGGCTTTCGAAACAGCGGGTAGCGCCGTGATGAAAGACGCCGGCAGCCGCTTTTTCGCCGTGGAGCATCTGGTGGGCATGATCCTGGCCGTGGTAGCCGCCCAAATCGGCCGCACCCTGTCCAAGAAAGCCATTGACCCTCTTGTGAAGCACAAGAAAGCCTTCACCTGGTTTCTTATTGCCCTGCTGATTGTGCTGGTAATGATTCCTTGGGGCATCTGGAACCCGGAGCGTCCGGCCTTCCGCGTCTGAACTAGTGCTACCCTCGCCCAAGCAAACAGCCTCCCGAACCACGTTCGGGAGGCTGTTTGCTTAGGGGCTGAAGTGAAGGTTAGGCAGGACCGCCTAGAAAAGCATTCCGCCCGAGGCTTCCAAACGCTGCGCGTTCACCCAGCGGCCTTCCTCGGAGCACAGGAAGGCGACTACCCCGCCAATGTCCTCGGGCTGGCCCACCCGGCCCAGGGCCGTTTGCGACGCTACGAACTGGTTCAGGTGCTCATCGTCGCGCACCCGCCCGCCACCAAAATCGGTGGCAATGGCCCCGGGGGCTACTACGTTGGCCGCAATGCCGCGGGCCCCCAACTCCTTGGCCTGGTAGCGAGTCAGCACTTCAATGGCGCCTTTCATGCTGGCGTAGGCCGAGGACCCCGGTAGGGAAAAACGCGCCAGCCCGAGGAGATATTGATAATACGTCCGCCATCAGCCAGCAGGGGCAACGCTTTTTGAGTTAGAAAGAAGGGACCTTTCAAGTGAACCGCTACCATCTCGTCGAACTGCTCTTCGGTGGTATCGGCGAAGGCCGAATACAGGGCTACCCCGGCGTTGTTCACGAGAAAGTGGAACTGTTCGGCCTGGAAAGCGCTCTGCAGGGTAGTGCGCACCTGCGCAAAAAAGGCGTCGAAGCTCTTGCTGTCGGCCACATTCAGTTGCAATGCCGCCGCCTGCTGGCCCAAGCCCTGAATTTCAGCTACCACGGCTTCGGCTTCGTCCTTTTTGCTGTGGTAGGTAATCAGTACGTCGGTGCCTTTGCGGGCTAGGCTCAGGGCCATGTCTTTGCCCAGGCCACGGCTGCCGCCGGTAACAAGGGCTATTTTCGTGTTACTCATTGCTTTCGGGGGTTGAAGTGAACAGTGCAAAGGTGCTGCGCCTCCCGCCGGAAAGTATGGTGAGTAGTTCCGTTTAAATGGTGAGAGTTTCCGATTCTGAGGCAGTTCGTTCCGCAGCCCACACCTGCTCCCGGTACTGTTTGGGCGTGCACCCGGCAAAGCGTTTAAAGAATTTCGTGAAGTTGGAGGGGTCATAGGTAAGCCCGGCCGCAATGGTGGCCACTGAGCGGCTAGGGTCGCGCAACTGCTCCCGGGCAATATCCAGTATGCGCGTCTCAAAATAGTAGCAGGGCGGGTGGCCGGTGGTCAGCTTGATGGTATTGCTCAGATGGGTAGGATGAATGTGCAGCTGATCAGCCAGGTCACGAATTTCAAGCATTTCCGTGACGCGGCCCGTCACCACATCCTCCAGGTGCTGGTCTATGGCCCGCAGAAAATCGGCCGTTATTTCGTGCTGACGAGCCAGCAGCTTTTTCGGAATTGGTGTAGTTGCCATGCGTTGAAGAAGCAAAAAAACTGCAACTAGTTTTACCGCGCTTGCTCCGGCAGGCCGCCGGCCACCCGGCTTCTGCCCCGGAAAGTAGCGCCACGAGAGGTTCCCGCGGCAACCGCTTCACTCGAATGTGGCCCCTTGCCAGAGGTTTGGCCTAGTGGATTAAGGTAGCTGCCAGGCTTTTTTATTCGTACTCTAAGGATTTAACGCCTTTTTTGTAGTGTAGTAACGCCCGCGGCCCGGTGCCGGGAGCGTTGCGGCAGCTATCAGCGCCGGCCGACGGGCTTTGGCACCGCTTTTTTGCCAGCTGGCCACTTTTCTTTTCTCATCACACCTCCTCTGCTTTTGCGCTCAGTTACTCTTTTCGTCCTGCTCTTTCTGATTTCCACGCTTGCCTTCAGCCAGAGCAAGTACCGGCGGGTGGTAGCCAAACGGGGTGACGGGGTGAACACGCTCCTCTACCGCAACGGGCTGACTCCGAGCCGGCACCTACGCCAGTTTCAGCAACTGAACCGCGCCAACCTAACCAAGCGCAACGGCCTCATTATTGGGCGTACCTACCTGCTGCCCCGCCCTACCCCCGCGCCACTAGCAGCGCCAGAACCGCGCCAGCTACCCGCGCTGCCACTTCGCATGGCATCAGCACTACCCCCATGCTTCCGGCCAAGCTTTTCGGGCCCACCTACGGCCCGGTGCCCGTCCGCGACCGAGCCCTACGGGGGCAGTGTACTACCTCTCGCCGGGCCACGCCGGCCCCGACCCTGGTGCCATCGGCCAGTACGGCACCTACAAGCTGGCCGAGGATGAGTACGCCTACGACGTAACCATCCGGCTGGCCCGGGTGCTGATGGAGCACGGCGCTACGGTGTACATGATGGTACAAGACCCCAACGACGGCATCCGGGACGAGAGCGTACTGAAAATGGACTACGACGAGCTGACCTACCCCCAGCAGCGCATTCCGCTCAGCCAGCTTGGCCGCTTGCGCCAGCGCATGACCCAGGTCAACAAGCTCTACGCTCGCCACAAAGGTGCCTACCAGCGCCTGCTGAGCTTGCACGTCGACAGCCGCAGCGCCGGCCAGAACATCGACGTATTCTTTTACCACCACCAGAACAGCCAGGCCGGCCTGCGCCTGGCCAAGAACATTCACAAGGTGTTCACGGCCCGCTACAAACGCGCCCAGCCTACCCGCCCCTACTCCGGCAACGTTTCCATTCGGAGCAGCCTCTACGAAGTACGCACCAGCCATGCCCCGGCCGTGTTCATGGAGCTGGGCAACATCCGCAACAGCAAAGACCAGCGTCGCTTCGTGGTAGCCGACAATCGCCAGGCCCTAGCCAACTGGATTTACGAGGGCCTGCTAGCTGATTATACGGGGCGATAAGCGAAAGTTGGCTCATGGCGAAGGCACCGAGGTCATCCATCCTGCCCACTGTGCTACCCCTCTGAAATGTAACAAGCCCTTGACGTATGGTAGCGTCAAGGGCTTGTTACATTATCGGGTGTTTGGCATGGAGAGGAAGGACGACTTCGTGCCCCTAGCCATGACACTACCCGGTTGCCTTATTCCCTCGCTCACGGGTTCATTAACAGAAATAGCAGGTTGTGGTACACGATACCCTGTTCCCCGTCGTGAATACCATCTAGGCCAGCATCTTCCATCAGGGCCTCTACTTCTTCGTAGTCCTGCAGAAAGTCGATTTCTACATCGTTGGAGCCCGGTACCTGCGTGTGCGTCACGTAGCGTCGCCGCTTTTCTAGGGTAATAAATAGCTTCTGCGTTTTCGTTTGGGCAATGAGCAGGGCCGGATGCTCCTGCATACTACCGTCCGTAGCCTTGGTATAGACGGTCGTTTTTTCGTCGGGGGCGGCGTGTTGCAGGAAGCTGGCGGGGTCAAGAGGCATAGCGGAAGCATAGAGCTGGGATGATGTCGGCAAGGTAGAAATAGTGCCTTTGCCGATACTAAGAGGTAGTACGGCAGGGCTAGGTATTGAGGATAAGGCAGCTTCATATTTACGACCAGCGGTGAGTCTGTTATCTTGTCAGACTTCCCAATCCAGGTATTTTCCTACATGTCGAAGAAAGACCGGCTTACTTACTTAAAATCTGCGGTTTTCTCTGCGGATCGGAATGAAGCACGAAACGCCTGTTATCGTCTATTCCATTTTGGGGGCAGATTTCACAAAACCACGCAGCGCCGAAACCGTCGATTCTTGCTCGATTTATTGGTGCATGAAAATGCTCAGGTCCGAAATGCGGTGGCTATTGTATTCCGTGAAAATCGGTTTAATCATGCCGTAATACCTTTATTAAAAGCAATAAAAAACCCGGCTAACCTTCAAAATCGAGGTACATTAGTCTATGCCCTGCAGGCATTAAACTGCCGCAAAAAACTGGTTGAGCTATTTGAAATAGTATTTGAGGCAGCAGGAAATAACTGGGAAGTGCAACAGCACGTTCTAACAGTGCTCGATGAGCAGTCTTTCGTGACTACTCCGGCAGAGTTACGCCATATTAAGCAGCGGTGGGAGGACCTCCGGCCCAGTTGGAATCGTATTAATAATATTACAGCAGGTGCCCCCGCCCGTTACGACCTGGACGACACACTCATTCAATCTTTCATTGATGAGCATCTGACTCACTGAAATGAAAAAGCCCGCCGCTGAATCCAGCGGCGGGCTTTTTACTAAGAGCTATGCAGCCAATTACTGGCCCAACACCATGGCAAACACCAACGGGGCCACAATGGTAGCATCTGACTCGATGATGAACTTGGGCGTGTCCTAGCCCTGGTGATTTTCCCGTTGGGCACAGCACCGGAGCAGAAGCCGTACGAGACCTGTTATGTTACTAGCGCCAAATTTTTATTTGAGTATTATAATTAAAAATCAATTTCAATACCCACTACCCATGAAGAACTACCTGCTTCTTCTGCTGCTGGTGCCGGGCTTGGCCGCTGCGCAACCGTCTGTCCCCTTCATGCTGAAGGGCCGCCTGGGTCCAACTACGTACAGCGGCAAGCCTACCTACGTTTATTTGCGCAGCGGGAGGATGTTAGATTCTGCGGTGGTAAAGGGAGGGCGCTTCGAACTGAAGGGCACCGTGGACGAACCCACTAAAGGATTGCTCTCCATGCGGCGGAATATGGACGATATGTCGGATCATAAGGCAGTTTTTTACCTTGAACTAGGTACGCTCATCTTCACTAGCCCCGATTCGCTCAAGAACGCGCAAGTGGGCGGCACACCGCTCACAGATGCCTGGCGGGAGATATGGTTTGCAGCAGAACCGATTGTTCGGCAACTGAATGTGCTGGAAAAAGCGCTGCGGGCCGGAACGCCAGAGCAGCAGTTGCCGGCGTTCCGGCAGGACCTGCAGGCACAGCGCACGGCTTTACTGCGGGAACGCACCCGTCTGGATTCTATTTTCGTCCGCGCCCACCCCACGTCGCCCATCAGTCTGTATGTATTGAACAGTATCAGCAAGGACCCCACACACACCGCGCTGGTGATGGCTTTGCTTCCTACCCTGTCACCCGCTGCGTTCAATAGCCCGCGAGCCGAGGAAATCCGGACGACAATTCAGCAAAACACGCTGGGCATTAAGCCTGAGACAGAGTTGCAGGTGGGACAAATGGCCCCAAATTTCACCCAAGCTACGCCCGATGGTCGTCAAGTTTCGCTCACGAACTACCGCGGCAAATACGTGTTGGTCGACTTTTGGGCCAGTTGGTGCGGCCCGTGCCGCGCGGAAAACCCAAACCTGGCGAAAGCCTACCACACGTTTAAAGACAAGAACTTCGACGTGCTCGGCGTGTCACTCGATGAGGCCAGGGACCGGGCAAAATGGGTGAAAGCTATTCAGGATGATCAGCTACCCTGGACACAAGTAGCCGATCTGAAGGGCTGGGAGGGCCAGACTGCCCGCGCCTATTTCATCCAAGCTATTCCGCAGAATTTCTTAGTAGACCCAACTGGTAGAATCATAGCCATGAACCTACGAGGCGACGCGCTGTCCAAGGCACTGACGCGGCTAGTGAAATAGGAAGTCAGCTAAAACAGCCAACGCCGGAAGTTAGTCCTTGAGAAGCAGAAAGTATTTCTTATTAGTGCTGGATAATAAAACCCAAAAGCCTGCCGCTGAAGCTTCAGCGGCAGGCTTTTTCTTATAGGCTATCTAGGCAGCCAATTACTGGCCTAGCACCATGGCAAACACCAATGGGGCCACGATGGTAGCATCCGACTCGATGATGAACTTGGGCGTGTCCTGGCCCAGCTTACCCCAGGTGATTTTCTCGTTGGGTACGGCGCCGGAGTAGGAACCGTAGGAAGTCGTCGAGTCCGAAATCTGGCAGAAGTAGCCCCACAGCGGCACCGAGGTGCGCTGCAGATCCTGGTGCAGCATGGGCACTACGCAGATCGGGAAGTCGCCGGCAATGCCGCCGCCAATCTGGAAGAAGCCTACTTTGCTTTCCTCAGTAGCTTGGTTGGTGTACCACTCGGCCAGGTAAATCATGTACTCAATGCCGGTGCGCACAGTGTGCACGTTCTTGATGTCGCCGGAAATAACGTGGCCGGCGAAGATGTTGCCCAGCGTGGAGTCTTCCCAACCGGGGCAGATGATGGGCAGGTTTTTCTCGGCAGCAGCCAGCATCCAGGAGTCCTTGGGGTCAATCTGGTAGTACTGCTCCAGCTCGCCCGACTTCAGGATCTGGTAGAAGAACTCGTGGGGGAAGTACCGCTCGCCGGCCTTATCAGCCTGCTCCCAGAACTTGAGCACCGAGTGCTCCAGGCGGCGCATGGCTTCCTCTTCCGGAATGCAGGTATCGGTTACGCGGTTCATGTGGCGCTCCAGCAGGGCCTGCTCATCGGCGGCCGTCAGGTCGCGGTAGTTGGGTACCCGCTCGTAAAAGTCGTGGGCTACCAGGTTGAAGATATCCTCTTCCAGGTTGGCACCGGTGCAGCTGATGATTTGCACCTTGTCCTGGCGAATGAGCTCGGCCAGTTGGATGCCCATTTCGGCGGTGCTCATGGCGCCAGCCAGGGTAATCATCATCTTGCCCCCTTCCGCGAGGTGCTTGTTGTAGCCTTCGGCGGCGTCAATCAGCGCAGCGGCGTTGAAGTGGCGGTAGTGGTGCTTGAGGAAGTTCGTTACGTTCATCGAATCGAAGGTTCTGTAGGTGGTATGCGGTTTACAATCAAAGTGCAGCCCGGAATCGTTCAATAGTGAGGCCCTATATTAAAGATTCTGAATAGGGTACTATCGGGCTGGGTTGCTCACAAATGTAAAGCTAGAAAGCTAGTTCCCCTCCTCAGATGAGGAGGGGTTAGGGTGGCTGAACTGCTGAAACGACCTTTAGAACTAGCTCTAGTTATCGTTCTACGTTTTCAACCACCCCTAACCCTCCTCATCTGAGGAGGGGAACTAGAAAAAAGTAATTCTAGCTGGGCTGCTCAATCATGAGGTTGTGGTTGGTGTAGATGCAGATGTCGGCGGCTATGTGCAGGGCATCTTCTACCATCTGACGGGCCGTGAGGTGGGGGGCGTGCTTTTTAAGGGCCAGGGCGGCGGCCTGGGCGTACATGGCGCCCGAGCCGATAGCAGCCACATCAGAGTCGGGCTCCAGCACGTCGCCGGTGCCAGCAATGATGAGCAGCTCATCCTTGTCGGCTACTACCATCATGGCTTCCAGCTTGCGTAGGTACTGGTCTTTGCGCCACTCTTTGGCCAGCTCAATGGCGGCGCGGCGCAGCTGGCCGTTGTAGCTACCCAGCTTCTCCTCAAACTTATCGAGCAGCATGAAGGCATCGGCGGTGGAGCCGGCAAAGCCGGTTACCACTTTGCCGTCGTGGAGCTTGCGCACCTTGCGCACGTTGCTCTTGGCCACGTGCTTGTCCATGGTGGCCTGGCCGTCGGCGCCGAGGGCAATTTCGCCGTTGTGGCGCACACCCAGGACGGTAGTGGAGCGGATTCTCATATCAAATAAGCAGTTTTTAGTGGGCAGTGCCGGCTGAAAACATCTGTCATCCTGACGAAGCAAGGACCTTACCCTGCTGGCCCGGACCGTGGCAACGGCACCCGCACTGGCGTGATAAGGTCCTTCTTTCGTCAGGATGACAGACGATGATAGGGCTGGCACCAACTCAGAAACGGGCCTGCAATTTAGCAAAGTAAAACCGGCCGTTCGAGCCCATCTGCACAGGGTCCCAGGCCCCGCCGGTTTCCGTGCGCTGCGGATCGAACAAGGTGGGGTAGCGGTTCAGCAGGTTGGCACTACCCACAATGAACTGCAAGTGGTTGGTTAGCGCGTAGTTCAGGGTTAGGTCGGTGGTGATGCGCGAGTCATACTCCATCGAGGCGCCGTCCCAGTCGATGAGCGTAATTTTATCAAACCGCACGAAGCGCACCAGCGCCCCAAAGCGGCCTAGTTGGTAGTCAAAGGTGAGGTTGATTTTGGAAGGCGGCGCTGAAGCTTTCACGAAGGCCTGCTCCCGAGCCCCGAAAAACTCTTCTTCCCTCCCCGTCAGCCGGCCTGAGGTACGCACCCGGTCAATTTTCAGGTCGTTGACGTTGGCCGCCAGCGTGGAATTCAGCCGGCCGGTGCCCAGGGGTAGCGTGTGGCTCAGCACCACGTCGAGGCCTAGGGAGCGGGTGTCGGCGGCGTTGGCGAAGAACTGGGCCTGGTCCACGTTCAGGGCCTGCAAATCGGGGCCGATAACGGGGTCGTCGGCGGAGAACTGGCTGGTGAGCACTACCCGGTCTTTCACCTTGATGTAGTAGCCGTCCAGGGTCAAGCTCAGGGAGGAACCGATGCGGCTGGTGAGGCCGATATTGGCGTTGTTGGAGGTTTCCTGCTGGAGGCTGGGTACGCCCAGCTTCTGCGTCACGGCGCTGCTGTTGCGGGCCAGTAGCACCTCCACCGGCTCGCCATTGATGAAGTTGGTGAAGGTAGAGTTGAAGTTTACTTGGGCCAGGGAGGGCGCCCGGAAGCCGGTGCTGTACGTGCCGCGCAGGGTCAGGAACTCCGTGAGGTTGAAGCGGGTAGCCAGCTTGTAGTTGAGCGTGCTGCCAAAGTCGGAGTAGTGCTCGTAGCGTAGGGCTCCGGCCAGCAGCCAGCGCTGGGTCACGCTCAGCTCGGCATCGGCGTAGGCCGCTACGTTGTCGCGCTGGGCCTTAATGGCATCGGTGGGCTGGTAGCCGGGGAAGCCCTGAGAGCCGCTGGCCGCCCCGGATTGGGGGTCGTAGTTGGCGTAAGAAGCTTCCTCGCCCGCAAACAGCGAGTACCACTCGCGGCGCCACTCGGCCCCGGCGGCCACGTTCAGGCCCTGCAGCACGGTTTTGTAGTTGCGCGTCAGACCCAGGTTTACCACGTTCTGCTGGAGCTGAAACCCACCGGCATCAAAGGAGGTAGGCGAGCTGGCACCCAACGAGGAATTGAGCGTGTTCTTGACCCCGTACTCGAAGCGGTTGGAGCCGAAGTTGTTGCTCACATCCAGCTCCCACTCGCCCAGGGCCGTGCGCAGCCCTGCCACCGCCGAGGCATCCCAAATGTCACTGCTGATGATGGGGTCGAAGCCGTTGGGGTAGATGGCGGGCACGTTTCGGTCGTCGTCGGCAAAGCGAGTCCAAGCGTAGGCGTCGCCTCGGCGCTTGTTGCCGCCCCCGAACACGTAGAAGTACGACCGGTCATTGAGGGCAAACCGGGAGTTGAGGTAGGCCGAGAGGTTACGAATTTCCGGGTCGCCGTACTCGCGGCGGGCCAGGCCGTCGGCGTTGGGCACGTTGGCCCGTTGGGTGTGCTCACGCAGGTTGTAGTCGACGGTGGCATTCACGAAGCTACCCTTCTGCCCCAGCCCAACCCCGTAGTTGAGGTTGGCGTTGAAGTTGCCGCCGTCGAAGTTCTCGTCGTCGAAGCGGTATTTGGCGTCGTAGGCCCCGTAGTTCACGTTGGCGGTCAGCTCCTTCACCGAGCTTTTCAGCACGATGTTGATGACGCCGGCAATGGCATCGGAGCCGTACTGGGCCGAGGCCCCGTCGCGCAAAATCTCAATCCGCTCGATGCTGGCGGCCGGTATCACGTTCAGGTCGGTGCCGGTGTTGCCGCGGCCGCGGGTGCCAAACAGGTTCACCAGCGCCGATTGGTGCTGACGCTTGCCGTTTACTAGTACCAGGGTTTGGTCGGGCCCCAGGCCGCGCAGGGTGGCGGGGTCCACGTGGTCGGCACCATCGGAGCCGGTTTGGCGGTTCGAGTTGAAGGAGGGCGCCACAAACTGCAGCAGCTGGTTTACGTCGAGCTGACCGGTTTTGGTGGTTACCTCCCGCAAGTCGATGATGTCCACCGGCGAGGGCGAATCAGTGACGGAGCGGTTTTGGCTGCGGGAGCCCACTACCTGCACTTCGCTGAGGCCCGTAGTAGCGTCGGTCAGCCGGATGCTTACCTGGCCGCCGGCGGCATCTACTTCCTGCGTGGCGTACCCAATGGAGCTTACCTGCAGGCGGGGGCTGGCCGTGCGGGCCTTCAGCGTAAAGCGGCCGTCGTTGCCGGTAGCCGTACCGTTGTTGGTGCCTTTTTCTACTACGGTGGCACCAATCACGGGCTTGCCCGCGCTGTCTGTTATTTGCCCTGAAATGGTCTGCCCTTGCGCGAAAGCGCCAACGCTGGCCAAACACAGCGTTACTGCCAGTATAGTCTGCTTCATACCCTTGCTCAATTGAACGATTCACAATCGGGTGCCGCCGGCGTAGCTCCCACCGCCGGTAAGTATAGGTTTTTTGCAATAAATATTTGCCTATAACGGCGTGGCCTTCTACCTCCCCCGCTCCGCTCAGCCAAGGGAAACCGGCTCCGAGCGCGCCGCTTCCCAGGCCAGCAACGCTTGTTTGTGGGCGCTGCCCCAGCGGTAACCGCCCGGTCCGCCGTGCTGCTGAATAACGCGGTGGCAGGGAATTAGGTAGCCAATTAGGTTTGCGCCTACTGCCCCGCCCACCGCTTGGCTGGCGCCCGGCTGCCCCAGGGCCGCCGCAATGTGCCGGTACGATACCATGGCACCGGCCGGAATGCGCAGCAGCGCCTCCCACACCTTTATCTGGAAGTTGGTGCCTTTCAGCAGCAGGGGCAGCGGCCGGGCAGCCGTGGGGCCGGGCACCTGGAAAAGCGAGGCCGCCACGGCCGCCGTTTCGGGTTCGTCGGCCAGTAGAGTGGCGCCGGGCCAGGTAGTCCGCAACTGCGTAAGGGCCGTTTCTCGCTCAGTTGCCGATTGAAACGTTAGACCGCAGATGCCCCGCTCCGTGAGGCTGAGCAGACACTCGCCGAAGGGCGTGGGGTGAAAGCCGTAGCGAATGACCAGCCCGGCGGCCTGGGCGCGGTACTCGGCCGGCGTCATGGCCTCATAGGTCACAAACAAATCGTGCAGGCGGCTGGAGCCCGACAGGCCCGCCTGGTAGGTAGCGGCCAGCACGTCTCCCGACTCCAAGAGTACCTGCCGGGCGTATTCCTTGGTTAGAAACCGCAAAAACCGCTGCGGACTCGTGCCCGCCCAGCGCGTAAACAGCCGGTTGAAGTGGAACGGGCTCAGGTGTACGTGCGCGGCAATGTCGTGCAGGGAAGGCTGCGCGGTGAAGTGGGCGGCAATGTAGCCAATGGCCTGCTCCACGCGGGCGTAATCCAGCTCAGCTTGCGTAGGTTGCATAAGAAGGAAGGAAGTGAAATCTCCTCAAAAGTACCGCCAGTCGTAGTCGGCCTCAATCCGAATCTTGCGCAGTTGCACGGAACGGATGGGTTAGGCCTAGGTACTGTGCCGCACTAGCACGGCTGTAGAGACGCGACACTTCGTGTCTCATTCGTTGCTAAGGTTACTTATCCTAACGGTGCAGCCCCGACCGTTCAATAAGGAGACGCGAAGTGTCGCGTCTCTACGGCCGTTTGGCAAACCATTTCCCACCTCTGCAACAAAAAAAGCCGGCCTTAATGGGCCGGCTTCTCTATTCTACTTCTAGCTGGAGTTATCAGATAAGCATGCGCATGGGGTCTTCCAGCAGGCTCTTAAGCGTCTGGAGGAAAGCGGCGCCGGTGGCCCCGTCTACTACCCGATGGTCGCAGCTCAAGGTTACCTTCATCACGTTGCCGATGGCCAGCTGGCCGTCTTTTACTACGGCTGTTTGCTTGATGCCACCCACGGCCAGAATGCAGGCATCCGGGGGGTTGATGATGGCCGTGAATTCATCGATGCCGAACATGCCCAGGTTGGAAATAGTGAAGGTGCTACCTTCCCACTCGCTCGGCTGCAGCTTTTTGCTCTTGGCTTTGCCGGCCAGCTCTTTCACCTCAGTAGCAATAGTCGACAGACCTTTGCCATCGGCGTTGCGCACTACGGGCACCAGCAGGCCTTCATCCACGGCCACGGCTACCCCAATGTTTACCACCTTGTTCTGGCGGATTTTGTCGCCGAGCCAAGAAGAGTTTACGGCGGGGTGCTGCTTCAGGGCCACAGCGGCAGCCTTGATAACCAAGTCATTGAACGACAGCTTCACCGGCGACAGGGCATTGAGCTGAGTGCGAACCTCCATGGCGCGGTCCATTAGGATTTCCATCGTCAGATAGAAATGCGGGGCCGTGAACAGGCTTTCCGACAGACGGCGGGCAATCACCTTGCGCATCTGCGATACTGGCGTATCGGTGTAGGTGCCTTCGGCGGCGGTTGGCGCGGGGGTAGCCACTGGGGCCGGAGCGGCTTTCGGCTGCTCGGGCAAGGCGGCCTGAATGTATTCCGACTGGGTGTTGGCGGCCTGGGCTGGCTGCGAAGGAGCAGCAGCTGGGGCAGGTGCCGCCGGCGCTGCGGCCGCTGATGGCTGGGCGCTTTCCAGGTCGCGGGAAACGATGCGGCCATTTTCGCCCGAGCCTTTGATGGTGCTCAAGTCAATGCCTTTGTCTTTGGCAATGCTTTTGGCCAAGGGCGAGGCGAAGATGCGGCCACCGTTTTGAGCAGGAGCAGCCTCTGTGGCCGGAGCTGGGGCCGAGCTGGTTGCGGGAGCAGTTGCTGTGTCAGCGGCCGCAGCCGGGGCCGGGGCACTACCGCCCGACTGACCACCGAGCAGGGCCTGCACGTCGGCGCCTTCTTCCCCAATGATAGCCAGAATGCCATCCACGGGAATGGCCTCGCCTTCTTTCGGGCCGATATAGAGCAGGGTGCCGTCCTCGTAGTTATCCAGCTCCATGGTGGCCTTATCGGTTTCCACTTCGGCTAGCACGTCGCCAGACTTCACTTTGTCGCCTACCTTTTTAAGCCAGGAGGCAATGGTGCCTTCCGTCATGGTGTCGCTCATTTTCGGCATCCGGATAACGGTTGCCTTCTTGCCGTTGCCCGCGGGAGCCGCAGCAACCGGAGCCGCCGGAGCAGGTGTGGCAGCTGGAGTTGGGCTAGGGGCCGGCGTGGGAGCCGGAGCGGCCTCTGCCTTAGGAGCTTCCGCTGCGGGAGCCGGCGCGGTGCCGCCGCTTAGCAGGCTAGAAATATCTTCGCCTTCCTTACCAACAATAGCCAGCAGGCCATCAACGGGCACGGATTCGCCTTCCTTCGGGCCGATGTGCAGGAGGGTGCCGTCTTCGTAATTTTCCAGCTCCATCGTGGCCTTGTCGGTTTCAACTTCGGCCAGGATATCCCCGGATTTTACTTTGTCGCCTACTTTTTTGAGCCACGAAGCAATGACCCCTTCGGTCATCGTGTCGCTCATTTTGGGCATTTTTATGAGTTCGGCCATCTGCGTCTTCGTTGGGTTGAGTGGGCCAAAATTAGCCCGAATTTCTGGGGGTGCAAACTAAAGCCCCTCTTCTACGATTGGGCTCAAAACAGCGAATTTTCGCCTGGGCAAGCACTCTTAGCATTGCAGCAGAAAAGCGTCGGACCCTCAGACCATCATTCACCTGAAAGTTACCGGCACCACCCATTGCTCTACCCCACACCCCTTCCGATCAGTACGCGCGGTAGGCACCATTTTTAGTTGCTGCACTGCAGGCCCAACCAGCGGCAAAAACTGTTGCAGTTTCGCTGAGTCTGGTTTCATTCCTATACTCATGTAGGGCTTGCCCGATTTCTTCCAGATCAGACGTACACCCATGATGCGAGTTGAGCTGATCCGTAGGGTAGAATCAACGGTAAAGCGTACAAATGCCTTTCCACGCAAGGTTTGATGCCTGACAGATGCAGTAGGCTGAGCCGCTAGCAGCTGATAGCAATACTCCGGAAAATAGCAGCTAAAGCTCTCCTTGTTAGTATCCGCCTCCGTTACAGCAAGTGTTACAGCGTTCGACGGGGCGCCCGCCATTCGTTGTTCTTCACATTCCGCAGTGCACCCGCAAAGCAACCCAACCAGCCCGGCTACCCTCAGCCCTGGACTAGGCATGATTTTCTTGCAGGTGGCGCACGTCTAGGAAGTTGCGCACGGTGAACATGGAGCCGGTGTAATCGAGTTGGTAAAGGCAGAGGTTGTGGTGCTCGAATGAGTCCATCAGACGTAAGGGGTAGCCCAGCAGCTGGCAGAGCAGCACGCGCATGGCGCGGCCGTGCATGCACACTAGCACGTTTTCCTCCTCGGGCCGGGAGGTCAGCAGTTCAATAACCGGGCGCTGCCGGGCCGCTACCTCCTCGGGGCTTTCCCCGCCCAATAGGCGGGAGGTAGTGCGGCCGGCTCGCCAGTCCTGCAGCACTTGGTGATACTCTTCGTCTTCCTCAGGTGTGATGCGGGTACCCTCGCGGACGCCCCAGCTAATTTCGTTTAGGCCGGCGTGCTGCTCGTGGGGTAGCCCTAGCTCCAGGAAGCCGCGCACCGACTGCTGGGTGCGCTGCAGCAGGGAGGTATACACTTTATTGAAGGGCACGTGGCGGTAGGCCGCGAAAAAACGCGCGGCTTGGCGGTGCCCCGCCTCGTTCAGGGAGGAGTCGACGCCGCTGCCTTGCACGATGCCGCGCACGTTGAAATCGGTCTGGCCGTGGCGGATGAGGTATATTTTTTTGACGCTCACTTTCCCCCTAGTTTTGCTGTGTCTGCCGTTAAAGTACGGGCTTTTCGCTTGCACAGATATGTTTAAGCTGGCTTGTTTCGCTGGTTTTGCCACCATCGGGCCGCTCAGCCAGCCTTTCCACCTACTTTTTCGCCTAGAAGCGGTTATTCTACCACGGGGGTAGCCTCGTTTTACTACTGCCAGCCGCTGCAGTGGCCATCTACTTTCGACCCTCACTCCTTACGCATGACGCTGGAGCAAATAAAGCACTGGGTAAACACTCGCCCCACCCTGGCCGACGCCCTCGGCATTGAGCTGACCGCCCTCACCGACGACTACCTAGAAGGCCGCATGCCCGTGGACGGCCGCACCCATCAGCCCATGGGGTTGCTGCACGGCGGGGCCTCCGTGGCCCTGGCCGAAACCCTGGGTAGCGTGGCCGCCGCCACCCGGCTCGACCCAACCAAGCAAGCCTGCGTGGGGCTGGAAATCAACGCTAACCATATCAAAGGAGTGCGCGACGGCTACGTGGTAGGCCGGGCCACGGCCCTGCACGTGGGCCGCAGTACCCAGGTCTGGGAAATCCGGATTACCCACGAGGAAACCGGGGCCCTGGTGTGCATCAGCCGCATTACTATGGCCGTGATTGACTTACCCGCCGCCAAACCCCAGGCATGAGCAGCCTGCAGCGCATTTCCTGGCAGCCCAACCTGCCCGTGGCGGATCGGCGGCGGCGACTAGTAGCGCTGGCCTTGAGTAGCGGCCGGCCGGTAGCGCTCTGGCGCCTACCCGGCGCCCAGCACGCTCGGTTGTGCCTGAGCTTAAAAGTTGATTCCGCCTACGTAGGGTTGCCGCCCGCTCTGGAGCCCACAGCCCCGGCGGGATTCGCCTTTTTTCCCTTCCGGGATTCCGACCACAACCCGCCGCTTTTCCTGCCCGCCGACCTGTACTTTGATCTGGCCCATCCAGAGGAAATTCAGGTGAGTTCGGCGGCGGCGGCCCGGTTGCCAGAGCTACGACAGCGCTTTGCTACCCTCCCACCCACGGCCGACCTTCCCTGGCACCTGAGCCGCCAACCAGTACCAGCTACCGCCTCCCAACCCGACTATGAGGCGCTGGTAGCGGCCGGGGTAGCGGCCATTGAGGCCGGCACCGTGCACAAGGTGGTATCAAGCCGGGCCGTGCGCAGGCTGTTGCCGGCCGGCTTTGATGCCCTGGCGGCGTTCGACGAGCTGCAGGAGCGTTACCCCAATGCGTTCGTGTCATTGGTGAGTGCGCCGGGAGTGGGTACCTGGCTGGGCGCTACCCCCGAGGTGCTGGCTGAAATTACCGAGGACCAGGTTTTCCGGACTATGGCCCTGGCTGGCACCCAACCGCTGCTGCCGGGCATGATACCGGCCACCGCCAAGTGGGCCCACAAAGATTTGGAGGAGCACGCCATGGTGGCGCGCTACATTGTGAATTGCTTCAAGCAGTTACGCCTGCGCGAGTACGACGAGCGGGGTCCGCGCACCGTGGCTGCCGGCCAGCTCTTGCACCTGCGCACCGATTTTGCCGTGCACCTCACCCAGGTTCCTTTCCCAACCCTGGGCACCGATATGCTCCGCCTCCTGCACCCTACCCCGGCCGTGGGTGGGGTTCCTAAGCAGCCGGCCCTGGAATTTCTGCGCCGCCAGGAAGGCTACGACCGGGCTTATTACGCTGGTTTCCTGGGTCCTGTGAACCTACCCGAGGCCGGCGTAGCCCGTCTCTACGTGAATCTGCGCTGCCTGCAGTTGCGGCCCCAGGAAGCCATTCTCTACGCCGGTACCGGTCTGACCATTGACTCTGACCCCGCGCGCGAGTGGCAGGAAACCGAGCTGAAGCTGCGCACCATTGGCGCTATTCTGCATGAGTGAGCTGAACTATTGGTGCTATGCAAAGTTGTGCGGACAGTACATTACGACGCCATCTTGCAGAGCAAAGCAAGGCACGCAGTGGGCTGTCATTGCAGCTGTTAGCACGTGAGATGCCTCGTGATATTTTGCGTAACGGCTTCACGAGCGCACCAGAAGCCGATGCGTTTCACCCACTTCCGTTAGCAGCTCATTTTGCCTGAGTTGGTTTTCGCTTGTTGAAGCATTCTTTGTTGCTTCCTTCTGCCTCTATCCCTACCCTATGTCTTCCCTGCAAGCCGTTCATAATATTCCCGAAATCTGCGCCCAGCTCGGTATTACGGACGTGGTGCTCTCGCCTGGGTCCCGGTGCGCTCCATTAACCATTGCCTTTGCCCGCCACCCAGCCATTACGGTGCGCACGGTGCCCGACGAGCGGGCCGCGGCCTTTATCGGGCTGGGGCTGGCCCAGGCCCAACGGCGGGCGGTGGCGCTGGTGTGCACCTCCGGCACGGCGGGCCTGAACTACGCGCCGGCCGTAGCCGAAGCCTATTTTCAGCAGATTCCGCTGGTAGTCTTCACCGCCGACCGGCCGCCGGAGTGGATAGACCAGCTCGACGGGCAGACCATTCGGCAGGCCGACCTGTACGGGGCTCACGCCAAAGGCACGTTTACTTTCCCCGCCGATACCAGTCACGCCGATGCGCACTGGCACGCCGGGCGCTTGGTGTCGGAGGCCATTGGACTGGCCGAGCAGTTTCCGGCTGGGCCGGTGCAGGTCAACGTACCGCTGCGGGAGCCCTTCTACCCTAAAGCGGGCGAAGAACTTCAATTTGAGCCGGTGAAGGTGACCCGGGAGCTGCCCGGCCGCTCGTTGCTGCCCGCGGCCTTGCTGCACGAGTTGCGCGAAGCCATTCAAACGACCAGCCGCGTGCTGGTGGTAGCCGGACAGCACCCCGCCGACGCCGAGTTGTTGTTAGCAGTGCGCCAGTTTGCGGCCGCCTACCAGGTGCCAGTTGTCGGTGATTTGATTGCCAACCTGCACCTGCCCGCCGCTCCCGACTTCGACCAGCGCCTGCGCCCCTCGGCCGGCAGGATATATTTATGGCCGTTCCGGAGCCAGGCCTGAAGCAAGCCCTGAAACCGGAACTGCTGCTTACTTTCGGCCAGTCGTTGATTTCCAAGGCCCTCAAGCTCTACCTGCGTACCGCCAAGCCGGCCCAGCACTGGCACATCCAGCCGGCCGGCGCGGTGGCCGACACGTTCCAGTCGCTAACCAAGGTAGTGCGCATGGAGCCGGCCGACTTTTTTGTCACGCTACTGGCCGAAGCACCGCATAGTACAACAGACAGTATAGGAGTCTCAGAAGCTTCTGATCTAGGCTCGATTCCTAGCGCGACCACCACTCCGACTCCTTACGGGGCCACACCCACCCATACCGCCGTTCCAGACGCTACGCGCGTGGCGGTGCCCCGGCCTCGGCTGGCTCTTTCCGCCTTACATGGCCGGGCAGCGGCGCGCACCTGAGCGAGGCGGTAGCGTCGGCCAAGGCGGCCTACCTCAAGCCGTGGCTGGCAGCTGAAAATTGGGCCGAGGGGTTTCTGCGGGAGTTTATGCAGCAGCCTCATCAGCCGTTCAATGAGTTTACGGCCATCCACCGAGCCCTGCAGTTGCTACCCGACCGCACGGCCCTGCACCTGGCCAACAGCATGGCTGTGCGCTACGCCAACATCTTGGGGGTACCGGCCGGCCGCACCGTCGAGGTCTTCGCTAACCGGGGCACCAGCGGCATTGACGGCTGCACCAGCACGGCCATTGGAGCCGCTCTGGCCCAACCCAGCCGGCCGGTGGTGCTGCTCACCGGCGACGTAGCGTTCTTCTACGACCGCAACGCTTTCTGGCACAACTACCCTACCCCAATCTGCGCGTGATACTGCTGAATAACCACGCCGGCGGCATTTTCCGGCTGATTGACGGGCCTCGTCAGCAGCCGGAGCTGGAGGAGTTTTTCGAGACGCGCCAGCCGCTCACGGCCGAGAATACGGCGCGTGATTTCCACCTGCGCTACCACACGGCCCGCACCTTCGCTGAACTAGAATCGGCTTTACCGGTTTTCTTTGCACCCGAATCCGGCGCAAGTCTGCTTGAAATCACCACTGACAGCCCTACCAACGCCGAGTTCTTCGAACAGTACCGCGCGGCGGTGAAATCTTCGTTTACGTAATGCTTTCCCACTACTTGTCATCCTAAGCATGTTGCCTCCACCGGGTGAAGCTCAAGGAATGGCAGGAATGTTTGACGCTTTTTCTATTCCACTTTCTATGGCCGAACAACTTACCTGGACTCCGATTAAGGAGTTCCGCGAAATCCTCTTCACGCAGTCTGGCGGCATTGCCAAGATTAGCATCAACCGCCCCCAGGTCCACAACGCCTTCACGCCCCTCACGGTGCAGGAAATGATTGAGGCCATGGACATCTGCCGCAACCGCACCGACATCGGGGTCATCATCCTCACCGGTGAAGGCGGCAAAGCGTTCTGCTCGGGCGGCGACCAGAGCGTGCGGGGCGAAGGCGGCTACGTTGGCGAGGATACCGTGCCGCGCCTGAACGTGCTGGATTTGCAGAAGCAGATTCGCTCTATCCCGAAGCCCGTGGTAGCCATGGTGGCGGGCTGGGCCATTGGGGCGGCCACGTCCTGCACGTGGTGTGCGACCTGAGCATTGCCGCCGAAAACGCCCGTTTTGGTCAAACCGGCCCCAACGTAGGGTCGTTTGATGGCGGCTTCGGGCCTCCTACCTCGCCCGCGTGGTAGGCCAGAAGAAGGCCCGCGAAATCTGGTTTCTCTGCGACCAGTACAATGCCCAGGAAGCCCTCGACATGGGCCTAGTGAACAAGGTAGTACCCTTGGAGCAGCTGGAAGAAACAACGGTGGCTTGGTGCAATAAAATCCTGGAAAAGAGCCCCTTGGCCCTGCGTATGCTCAAATCCAGCTTCAACGCCGAGCTCGACGGGCAGGCCGGAATTCAGGAGCTGGCCGGCAACGCCACGCTGCTGTACTACCTCTCCGAGGAAGCCAAAGAAGGCAAAAACGCCTTCCTGGAAAAGCGCAAGCCCGACTTCTCGAAGTATCCCAAGTTCCCGTAACCTTTCCTTTCTGAATGGTTCTATTGCGGCCTGCATCCTCGGCGGATGCGGGCCGTGTTGCTTTACTTGCTTTTGCCCTCGGCTGGCTATATTGCCGTATCTCTCCTGTCTTACTTGAAGCCGTATGAAATCTGCCCTGCTTCTGCTGTTACTGAGCTTTACTGCCATCTGCACCGCGCAGGCCCAGTCGGCCCCGCCGGCTACGAGTGTTGCTACCCCGATAAGGCCAAGGAAGTGCGGGTGGTGGAGGCCTCCTGCGGGCAGTGCCGACTGGGCCTGCCGGGCAAAAGCTGTGATTTGGCCGTGCGCCTAGATGGCAAAGCCTATTTCGTGGACGGCACCACCATCGACTCGCACGGGGACGCCCACGCCAAGGACGGTTTCTGTCAGGCCATCCGGAAGGCGGAGGTGCAGGGCGAGGTAGTAGACAACCGCTTTAAAGCCACCTACTTCAAGCTGCTGCCAGACCAGCCAGCCCAAGGCAAGTAGCAGGCCTTCAGAGCACGTAAAACCACACTCCGGCAACAAGCCGGGTGGTCCCAGCTTCCTACACTACTCAGCATTTAACGCAGTGCCCGCCCGATTTTTCGGGTGGGCTTTTTTGTGCGGGCTCCGCGTGAGAATCTTCGTTGAAGCAGGTTTCCGTTACGTGCTACCCACTATATTGGCGAGGCGCAATTGCGCCATCATTTTCACCTCCGCAAATGCTGCGAGCGGTCTATTAACAGGTATTTCCAAGAACTATGGCAGCGTACCGGATACTAGCCAACGGCACGAGAGATTTTGAGTTACTGGCTGCTGATGGCACCGCTTTAGGAGCCCTGCACTACAGCGAATGGTTTTCCTTTAAGGCTGTTGCTACCCTGGCCGATGGCTCCGCGTTTCAGCTAGAGCCCAAAGGATTTTGGGGTACTACCATTGAGTTGAAAGACCAGGACAAGGTGCTGCTGAATTTTAAAATGAATTGGGACGGCAACATCATCCTCAAGTCCAAGCTCAACGACAGCAGCCACGCCTTCGTCTTCAAAACCAAGAGCATGCTCAAAAGCGAGTACGTGCTACGCGGCCGCAACGAGCAGGAGCTACTGGTAGTAAAGCCCGATTTTGAGTGGAGCAAGTTCAACTACAACTACACGTTTACCACCACGGAGGAGTTTGAGGCTTCCGACTCCAAAGCCCTGCTGTTGCTTACCGTCCTGCACTGCGCCAACTACTACATGACCATGATGTCGTCGGCCGTAACCACCATGATTGCCGCAACATAAGGCCTCACAGCCTCACAAAACTCCACTCCTCAAGCTGTTCGCATAGCCGAAGAAAAACGTCACGCACAGTCGGCGGCGCCACCCGGCAGGCTGGTTGACGGAAGCCAGAAACACGCTACCTGATTCAGGCTACCTTGCTCAACCGAACTATTCCAGTTGCCTAAGTACTTGCGGAGCAGCTAGGCAGCCGCTAAAATATCGAGCCGTAAGCGCCGCAGCCCTCGCACCAGCCGAAGAAGTTGCGCAGGCGTTCCTCCTTTGCGCGCTTCTTCAGCAGCTTACGGGCCTTGCGAGCCGCATCTACAACCGGCGGGGCGGCAACGGGGCGAACTACGTGGCTACGCAACGTGAGGTAGCGCCGGAACACAAAGGTTCGGGCCAGGGCAAAGGGACCAGGGGCGACAAGTAGCATGGCGGGTAGCGGGTAGTGACGTTGTTTAAGATACAGGGTTAACGTGCTAGAAGTCAAGCTCCACCGTGGGTTTCTTACCCTGTGCGCGGTAGTTCCGTATGCCGAAGTGGTAGTGCCTGAGCTTTGGCATTGCTTCCTGCCTTCTTTCCCGCCATCCGTCTTACTTGCTTGTTACGCCCCATGACCGATGTGGAATTTCACCACGCTATCCGGCGCATCTGGCGCCTGCACTGGCTGCACTACGGCGGGCAAGCCCTGCTAATGGTGGGCGTGGTGCTAGCCATGGGCAAGCAGGTAGGGCTGAGCACTCGGCAGGCACCACCCTCAGCTTCCGGGCCGGCCTTGCTGCTGCTAGGGGCTCTGGTGCCGGTGGTTGGGCTGCTGCTGTACCTGCTGGCCCGGCGGCTACGCCCCAACCTGCGCCGACGGGCCGAGGAAAACATGCGAATCTACCAGGCCCGGATTTTTCTGCGCAACAGCTTGCTGGGCTTGCTGGGGTTGCCCTTCTTGCTTGCCTACGCACTGAGCCGCGGGGCCCTGGAACTGCCGGCCTATGGGTTTCTGCTGCTAGTGTTGGCCTTTCTTACCGCCCCTCCGCCCCAGCCTACCAACGCTGGCTGCTTAGCTAAGCAGATGCGTATACGGCTCTTTCTGGTTCTCCTACTTTCTCGTGCATGGCCCCTGATTCTGCCCTCCTTCCCGATTCCCTGCTGCTCAATGGGCGCGAATTTCACTACGCCGACATTCAGCAATATCCCGCCAACTCCCCTACCGATCTGAACGGCTATGAAGCCCGCGTGCTGGATTTCTGCCGGCAGTGGCTGAATGGGGCCCAGGAGTTTGGGCTGCAAACCTCGGGCTCCACGGGCCTACCCCAGCGCGTGACCATGACCCGCCAGCAGCTGGCAGCCTCTGCCCGCCGCACCGGCGACTACTTCGACCTGGGCCCCGGCGACCGGATGCTGGTGTGCCTGAATTGCGAATTTGTGGGCGGGCTGATGATGCTGGTGCGGGGCTTCGAGCGACGCATGCACTTGACTATTGTGGAGCCTCAAGCCGACCCGCTGGCCCTGGTGCCAGCCGGCGCCGAATTCGACTTTACTTCCTTCGTGCCCCTGCAGCTGCGGGCGGTGCTGGCCGCCGGTCACGCCCCGCGCCTTAACCGCCTGAAGGGCATTTTGGTAGGTGGCGCGGCCGTGGAGAAAAGCCTGGAACAGGAAATTCAGCAGGTACAGGTGCCCGTGTACCTCACGTACGGTATGACGGAAACGGCCTCCCACATTGCCCTGCGCCGCCTCAATGGCCCCGATGCAACGCCTTACTACCACGTACTTTCCGGCATACACGTGGGCCAGGATGAGCGCGGCTGCCTCACCATCCGGGCCGATGTAACCCAGGACCAGCTCATCACCACCAACGACCGGGTAAACCTGCTGGACGCGCGCACCTTCGAGTGGCTGGGCCGGGCTGATTTCGTGATTAACAGCGGCGGCGTGAAAGTGCAGGCCGAAAAGGTGGAACAGGTGCTGGAGGTAGCCCTTATGGAGCTGGGCCTGCGGTGCCGCGCCTTTATAGCGGGCCGCCCCGATGAGCGCCTGGGCGAGCAGGTAACGGCGTTTCTGGAGGGCGAGCCGTTAGCCCCGGCCCAGCAGCAGCAGCTACATGCCTTGCTCTCTCAGCGCCTCGACAAATACGAGCAGCCCCGGGAATTCGTCTTCGTGCCCCAGTTCCAAGCCACGCCCTCCGGCAAACTAGACCGTCGCAACACTTTGCAAATGGTGAAATAGTGAGATGGTGAAATAGTGAGTGGTAAGTTGGTAAGTGAGTGAAATGTCATGGTGAGCGAAGCGACACCATCCGTCCTGACCAACGTGCTACCCTTCCAAACGTGACAAGCCCTTACCTCCGTGCTGGAAGTAAGGGCTTGTCTGTTTACTAGGCCGGTCACGAAGAGAGAACGGATGGCTTTGGTGCCCTCACCATGACAGCACGGAAAACTCACTTATTCGCTCACTCACCATTTCACCATCTCACTATTTCACCTTCGATATGTGAAATTATCCGTTGATTTGTACAAATTCCTACCCTGCACATACTCAATGAATCATACGCGTTTTTCGGCGGCTACTTTTCTGCTCCTGACTCAGCTAGGTAGCAGCTGCGCCAGCACCTCCCGCACCACTACTCCTACCACGGCCGTAACGGGCGCTACCGCGGAAGCCGTAGGGCAACTGGCCGCAGCGGCTGCGCAGGAAGAATCCGCTCCGGTGGCCCCGCCAGTTCCGGCTACCCCTGCCTTCCAGCTTGTGATGGAGCAGTTTGCCGACCTGCGGATTCTGCGCTACCAGGTACCCGGTTTTGAGGAGTTGGAGCCCCGCCAGAAAGAGCTGCTCTACTACCTCTATGAGGCGGCCCTGAGTGGGCGCGACATTACCTACGACCAGAACTACCGGCATAACCTGCGGGTGCGCCGCACCATGGAGGCCTTGTGGCCCGCCAATGAGGAGCGCCGTACCGCCAGCACCAACCAGCAGCAAATAGCCCAGGCTGAAAAGTTTGCTACCTACGCCAAGCGCGTGTGGTTTAGCAATGGCATTCATCACCACTACAGCACGCGCAAGTTTGTGCCGGAGTGCACGCCCGAGTATTTCCGAGAGCTGATATTTGCTACCGATGCCAAAAAGCTGCCCCTGGAGCCGGGCGAGTCGGTGACCAAGTTCCTGGCTACCTTGAAACCCATCCTCTTCGACCCCAACCTGGCCCCTAAGCGGGTAAACCAGGAGGCGGGCAAAGACCTGGTGAAAACCTCCGCTACCAACTACTACGAGGGCATGACCCAGACGGAAGTAGAGGCTTTTTACCGCAAGAAAATCAACAAGAAAGACCCGCAGCCCATATCCTACGGCCTCAACTCCAAGCTGGTGAAGGACAAGCAGAGCCGCATTGTGGAGCGAGTCTGGTTTACGGAGGGCATGTACGGCGCGGCCCTGACCAAGGTGGTATACTGGCTCAACAAGGCCGCCGCCGTGGCCGATACGCCCGAGCAGGAGCTGGCCCTGCGCAAGCTGGTGGAGTTCTACCAAACCGGCGACCTAAAGAAGTGGGACGAGTACAACGTGGCCTGGGTGCACGACACCAAGTCGAGGACGGACGTCGTGAACGGCTTTATTGAGGTGTACGGCGACCCGCTGGGCTACCGCGCCGCCTACGAGTCGGTGGTATCGTTCAAGGATTTGGAGGCCACCAAGCGCATTCAGGCCATTGGCAACGAGGCCCAGTGGTTCGAGGATCATTCACCTATTCTGGCCCAGCACCGCAAGCAAAACGTGGTAGGCATCACGGCCAAGGTGATTACGGTGGTGGTGGAAGCCGGCGCCACGGCCCCCAAAACGCCCATCGGGATTAACCTGCCCAACGCCACCTGGATTCGGAAGGAGCACGGCTCAAAATCGGTGCAGCTGGGCAACATTGTGGAGGCCAGCAACGCGGCCGAAGCAGGCGGCATGCTAGATGAGTTTGCCTTGGACGAAGCCGAAAAGCAGCGGGCCCGCACCTACGCGGAGCTGGCCGCCAAGCTGCACACCGACATGCACGAGGTAATCGGGCACGCCTCGGGGCAGATCAATAAGGGCGTGGGCACGCCCAAAGAAACCCTGAAAAGCTACGCCTCGGCCCTGGAAGAAGCCCGCGCCGACCTGGTAGCTCTCTATTACCTGCCCGACCCCAAGCTGATGCAGCTGGGCGTGGTGCCCTCCCCCGACGTAGCCAAGGCGGAGTACGACAGCTACATTCGCAACGGCCTGCTGACCCAGCTAGTGCGCCTGCAACTCGGCGAGACGGTGGAAGAAGCCCACATGCGCAACCGCCAGATGGTCGCTCGGTGGGTTTTCGAGAAAGGCCGCAAGGAAAACGTCATTGAGAAAGTGACCCGCGAGGGCAACACCTACTTCCGCATCAATGACTACGAGAAGCTGCGTGGCCTGTTCGGGCAGCTGCTGCGGGAGCTGCAGCGCATCACCAGCGAGGGCGACTACGCCGCCGGCAAGGCCCTGATTGAAACCTACGGGGTAAAGGTTGATCCGGTCCTGCACAAGGAAGTATTGGCCCGTTACCAAAAGCTGCATATTGCGCCCTACGTCGGGTTTATTCAGCCCCGGCTGGTGCCCATCAAGCAAGGCGACAAAATCGTGGACGTGAAGTTGGAGTACCCAACCAACTTCGCCGAACAGATGCTAGAATACGGCCGCCAGTACCGCCTGCTGCCTAATTACAACTAGCTTCTCTAAGCTGATAATCAACCAAAACTGTCCTGCCGACGCAGGAGGAATCTGAATTTAGCCTTTGATGATTAACTCCAATTCCTCCTGCGTCGGCAGGACATTCACGGTAGTACTTTGCAAACAATCGCCGCGCTACTACTTCGCCTTTCCTTCGTCAGCTTTATAACCGAAAGACATACTCTGAACCCTCTCTACCAACCAATCACCCCATGAAAAATTTCTTCCCTACCCTGGTGGCAGCCGCGCTGCTGGCTACTGCCGGGCAAGTGCAGGCCCAGTCGGCGCAACCCGCCCGAGCGGTGCAGGCCGAGGCCGAGCGCTACGAGTTCTGTGAGCTGATGCGCACGGGCTTTGTCAACATTGGTAAACCTGAAAAGGAAAAGAGCGGCGACATTTACGTGGATTTCGGCTACGGCTACGAAAAGCTGGGCGGCTCGGAGCAGGTAGTGCGTGAGGCCGGCAAGATTCAGGTATTTGCTACCACCATCAGCGCCCTCAATTACATGGGTAGCCGGGGCTGGGAAATTGTGCAGATTCTGGAGCAGCCCATCAACTACACCAAAGGGGAGCCCAGCGAATACGTGCGCCGCTACGTGCTGCGCCGGCCCTTATCGGCCAAAGGCGTAGCCGGCGCACGGTAAAACCATAAACAGCACGCAGCAAAAGCAGCCCGTCACTCAGAGGTTTTCGCCTCCGGATGACGGGCTGCTTTTGCTATCCTCTTTTTACTCCGTACTTCTGTTTACTGCCCTTATTCTTCAGGCTTTAGCCCGTGCTGGGAGAACAGCCGCTCATGGCCCCGCGCTACCTTAATTAAGTCGCCGAGAAACAGCTTGACGCGCCCGAAGAAAATGATGCCGCTCATCTCATCCTCGGGTTGTTTGCCGGCCGCCCACACCTGGCGGTAGCCCACACCGGCACCCACGCCAATCCAGCGGAATATGCGGTAGTGGGCCCCCACGGACGGTTCTAGCAGGAACAGCACCTGGCTCTTGGTGCGGCGTACACCGCCGTCGGGGAAGTAGTATTTGGTATAGTAGCTGCCGGCCCCGAGCTGCAACGGCGTGCTCAGTTCCCAGCGGGGGTTGCCGATAAACACATATTCGCCGTAGCCGGCCAGGTAGCGAAACCGGACCTCGTCGCGGGTGCCGGGCGGGGTGCCTTCCGGTTGGGCAATGCGGGTAGGTACCCCACCCGAGAGGCGGTACACACCCACGCCCGCTCGCCAGCGGCCGCGCCACTCAACGCCGCCTTTTACGCCATTGATACCCACTATCTTCCCATTCAGGATGGAGAAGCGCTGATCTAACTGAAAAACGATGCGGCGGTGGGCCTGGCGCACAAAAGAACTATCGTCGGCGGGGGGCGCACTGGCAACCGCAGCGGCCGGCGCGGCCGTTAGCAGCACACCAGCCAGAGGTAGTAAACGGGATAAACAAACAGCTTCCACAACGCAAAAATACGCCTTCTGGTAGGCTTAGTTGTATGCCGGTGCTTCAGCTCACCCGGCTACCGCCTACGGTTCACCCGCCGTGGCAGCTGCTTCGACCGGTTTAGCGGCGGTGGGGCCACGCTTTTCGTGCAAGTTTACGGCGTCATCAGCTCATTCTTGCCATGCATCTTACGCCCGCTTTCCTGTTTTCCGTGGCCAACCCACTTGCCCTGCTGGGCTGGGCCCTGCTGGTGCTGGCCCCACGCTGGCGCCTCACGCAAGCCGTTGTGCTGAGCGGCGCCCTACCCCTACTGCTGGCCGGCGCCTATGCTCTGCTGATTGGTAGTCACTACCTGAGTCCGCAGGCGGGCCAGGGCGGCTTCAGCTCTCTAACCGAGGTAGCAGCTTTGTTCCAAGACCCGTGGGCACTGCTGGCCGGCTGGCTTCACTACCTCTGCTTCGATTTGAGCCTGGGCATCTGGGAAAGCCTGGATGCCCGGCGGCGCGGCGTGCCACACTGGCTGCTGGTGCCGTGCCTGCTCCTTACTTTCCTGTTTGGCCCGGTGGGGCTGCTGCTTTACTCCTTGGTGCGGCGCTTCTACGGCCGCCACGTTTCGGATTCGGTTTCTGGTGCTACCCGCTAACTCCTGTACCTATGTCTGCCACCCTACCTCTGAAAACAGCTTCAACCTCTACTTCCCAGCCCGCCAACGGCTTCTCCTCACCGGTGGCCTTCGTGGCCGATTGGCTGCGCGTATTGCACCGCGTTAATCCGGTGCTGTCCTGGGCGGGCTGGGGGCACGTGGCTCTGTTGGTGCTAGCACTGGCACTGCTTCCCCTCGACCAGCGCGTGGTTACTGGCCACCTGGTGTGGATAAAGCCGGCCAAATTTGCCCTATCGGGGCTGCTCTACCTCTGGACTCTGGCTTGGCTGCTGGCCGATTTGCCGGCCGCGGCGCAAAAGTCAGTGCGGCGCATTAGCTGGGGGTAGGCCTGAGCATGGTGGTCGAAATGGTATGCATTGTAACGCAGGCGGCCCGCGGCACTACCTCCCACTACAACATTGATAGTGGCTTCGATATGCTGGTTTTTAACCTGATGGGGGTCTTCATCATGCTGAACACCATCCTCACTATGTGGGCCGTGTACTTGGTGTGGCGGCACCGCCCGCATGGTCCGGCGGGCTACGTGTGGGGCGTGCGGCTGGGGTTGCTGCTGTTCCTGCTCGGGAGCCTGCTAGGCGGCATGATGATTCACTTAAACCAGCACACGGTAGGCGCCCCCGATGGTGGCCCCGGCCTGCCTGGCCTGGGCTGGAGCACCCGCGCCGGCGACCTGCGCATTGCTCACTTCCTGGGCCTGCACTCCCTGCAAGTGGTGCCGCTGCTGGGCTGGGCTAGCAGCAAGTGGCGCCCCCGGCAGGCCGTAGCCCTAACCTGGCTGGGTGCCGCGCTGTACGCCGGGGCCGTGGGCTGGCTGTTCGTGCAGGCGCTGCACGGCACTCCGCTGCTTAAAATGCATTCCTAAAGTGCCCCTACGTAACGGCGACACTCTTCTCAACGGTAGCTAAATGCTCGCTTGTAGGCGCTGGGAGTACAATAAATGAACGTCATGCCTGATCTAGCGTCCGCTTGTCGAAGTGTGACGCAAGTTTGGCAACGTCAGCACGCGAGATGTCTCGACAAGCTCGACACGACGTTCTAGTAAAGCAGTGGAGATGCTTCGCAGGGCTCAGCATGACGTGCTTTTTGGTCACTGCCTACGGAACCTAAGTCCGGCTGGCCTACCTAATGGGGCCTGAGCTACACTTGCCTCACTTCCTACTTTCGCCCCTTTAGAGGCTTGCTAAAGGAATACGGCGCGGCTTCCGGGTAGTGCCCCGGGTGGTGGCGGGCGTGGGGGCCATGTCGAAATTAAGGGTAGCGCCTTGCATCAGGGTCTGGTGGCTGAGCCAGTTGTAATTATGGTCCTGGCCATTAACCTGCAGGCCGCGGATGTAGCGGTTATCGGCGCTGTTGTTGGGCGCGCTGAGCACTACCTGCTTACCGTTTTCCAGCTGCAGCGTTACCTTTTTAAAGAGCGGCGCGC
This sequence comes from Hymenobacter sp. 5516J-16, assembly GCF_022919335.1. NCBI lineage: Bacteria > Pseudomonadati > Bacteroidota > Cytophagia > Cytophagales > Hymenobacteraceae > Hymenobacter > Hymenobacter sp. 5516J-16. Next base: position 923,651 of record NZ_CP095058.1, read on the forward strand.
CCAGCACGTATTGGTCGGTGCCGGGGCAGACGGGGTAGAAACCCAGGGCCGAAAACACGTACCAGGCGGAGGTCTGGCCGTTGTCCTCGTCGCCGCAGTAGCCGTCGGGGGTGGGCTGGTAAAGGCGGTTGAGCACCTCGCGCGCCCAGTACTGCGCTTTCCAGGGCTGTCCGGCGTAGTTGTAGAGGTAAACCATGTGCTGAATGGGCTGGTTGCCGTGGGCGTAGTTGCCCATGTTGGCAATCTGCATTTCCCGAATCTCGTGAATCACCTCCCATAGTATGACTCATCAAACACCGGCGCCAAAGTAAACACCGTGTCTAGGGTTGCCACGAAGGGCTTGCGGCCGCCCATCAGATCCATCAGGCCTTGCACGTCATGAAACACCGACCAGGTGTAGTGCCAGCTGTTGCCCTCCGTGAAAGCATCGCCCCATTTAAAGGGGTTGAAGGGCGTCTGAAACTTGCCGTTTTGGTTTTTGCCCCGCATTAAGCCGGTTTCTTTATCGAATAAATTGCGGTAGTTCTGGCTGCGCCGGGCGTAGAGGTTGACTTCCTTTTGGGGGCGGCCCAGGGCTTTGGCCAGCTGGTATATCGTAAAGTCGTCGTAGGCGTACTCCAGGGTGCGGGCCGCGTTTTCGTTGATTTTCACATCGTAGGGCACGTAGCCCAGCTTGTTGTAATAGTTTACACCGGCCCGGCCCACGGCCGTCAGCGGGCCGGCGTTGTTGGCCCCGTGCACCAGGGCCTCATACAGCTTGTTGATGTCGTAGCCGCGCCCGCCTTTCAGGTAGGCATCCGCTACCACCGAGGCTGAGTTATTGCCAATCATTACGTTGCGGTAGCCGGGGCTGCCCCACTCTGGCAGCCAGCCACCTTCTAGGTAGGCATTCACCAGCCCTTCCTGCACCTGGGCATTCACGCTCGGGTACATCAGGTTCAGGAAGGGAAACAGGGCCCGGAACGTGTCCCAGAAGCCCGTATCGGTGTAGAGGTAGCCCGGCAGCACCTGCCCGTTGTAGGGGCTGTAATGCACGGGCTTACCGGCGGCATCCAGCTCGTAAAACTTGCGCGGGAACAGCAGGGAGCGGTACAGGCACGAGTAAAACGTACGCAACTGGTCATCGGTGCCGCCCTCCACCTGTATGCGGCCGAGCTGCTGATTCCAGGCCTGCCGGGCTTTTTGCTTCACGGCCTCGAAATCATCGGCCCCAATTTCGCGCAGGTTGATTTCCGCCTGCTCGGGGCTGATAAAGGACGAGGCCACGCGCACGTTCACCTGCTCACCCTTGCGCGTCCGGAAGCCTACTACGGCGCCCGTGTGGTTGGCCTGCGCTTCCAGGCTGCTCACATTCAACTGCTTATCCTGATAGATGGCTGTGCTGGTGAAAGGATGGTCGAACTCCAGCACAAAGTAATTCTTGAAGTTCGCCGGGACGCCCTTGCTGTTGCGGGTAGTGTACCCAATGATCTTGTTTTGCTGGGGTAGCAGCTTCACGTACGAGCCTTTGTCCAGGGCGTCCAGCACCACGTAGGCGCTGTCGGTGCGTGGGAAGGTGAAGCGGAAGCGGGCCGCGCGTTCCGTGGGGGCAATTTCCGTGGTTACGTCGTGGTCGGCCAGGTACACGCGGTAGTAGTAGGGCGTGGCGGTTTCGGCCTTGTGGGTAAACCAGCTGGCCCGGGCATCCTCCTCGAAACGCCGCTTCCCGGTGATGGGCATGAGGGCAAACTGCCCGTAGTCGTTCATCCAGGGTGAGGGCTGGTGGGTCTGCTTGAACCCCCTGATTTTGTCGGCGCTGTACTGGTAAGCCCAGCCGCTGCCCATTTTGCCGGTTTGCGGCATCCAGAAGTTCATGCCCCAGGGCAGGGCAATGGCCGGGTAGGTGTTGCCGTTAGAAAGCTCGGGCTTGGAGTCAGTACCCATCAGCGGATTCACCCACTGCACCACATCGGCAGGTCCCGCGGGCTCCTGTGCCCGTACCGCGCCGGGGGCCAGCAGCCCAGCAGCGAATACTATCCAACGATAAGCCAGGCGGGCAGCGGAGAAGTTAACCATAGAAGGCAAGGCGCAAGAGTAGAGGTAGCTCGCGGCCAATCTACGCCAACTCCGGCAACTTTGGTAGCAGGAAAGCAGGTAGCCTTCTCCCCTGATATTGTTCTATTTCAGCTGTTTGAATTTGCGCCGGATAACTTCCTGCACGGGTACGTTTTCAATCTTGCTTTCCAGCCAAGAAATGATGTCGAGGTAGAGAAAGGGCCGGCGCTCGTAGGGGTTTTCGGCAATGCGGATGAGGTGGTTTTTGAGCTTCACAAAAGCGTCTTTCAGCTGGAAAGGCGCTACGTCGCCGAGGGTACGCAGGAACTGGAAAATGGCCTCCTGCATCTGCTGCTGGTCGTTCATTTTACCCAAGAAGCGGTACACCGAGCGAATCTGGTAGTCCAAGGCCTCGTCGCGGCCAGCCTCGTAGTGGGCAATCAGGTTGAGGATGCGGGCAAAGCACTGAATGTCTTCGCGCAGGCTGGCTTCCTTGAAATAAATGACCTTGTTAAGGTACTCAATGGCTTTGTCGGACTGCCCGCTGCCGAAGTAGAGGCTGGCAATTTTGTAGTAAAACACCAGCCGCCGGTGCGAGTCGAGCTGCAGGCGGAAATAATCCAGCTTTTCCAGCAGCTCCGGAATGATGGTAAGGCCTTCCGTGAACTGCCCGCGCATGAAATACCCATTGAGCCGGTTGGTGTAGATGTACAGAAACAGCAGCATGTCAATGTTGGGGCTGGTGCGCCGGTCGGGGTCGGCGGCGTAGGCTTCCAACTGAGCCAGCACCTGCTCGAACTTACTGTAGTACAGCAGGTTGTGCGCCGTAATCAGCAGATTGTGTAGGCCTTTGATGTAGAGCATGGCCTGCTGTTCGCGCATCAGTGGGTTCTCTTCGAACAGGTCTACCCATTTCTGGGCGTAGCGAAAACACAGGCGGAAATTCTGGGTGATGGTGTAGTACCAGACGTGGGCCTGATAGTAGTACAGCTGCTCAAAGAAACCGGCCTGCCGGGGGTCCAGCACGGGTAGCCCCGCCCGGAAATAAGCCGTGATATTGTCGTGGTCCTGTTGGTTGCGGGTGTGCCCGATTTTCAGGTAGCGGCCGTACATGCGCAAAGCCAGGTTCGACAGTTCATGCTCGCGCGCCACGTGCCGCACCGTGTCCGTGGCCTCATCCGACAGCTCCCGGGCCCGGCCGCGCAGACTGCGGGTAATGTACTGGCCTTCAATCAGCTTCTCAAAATCTAGCGCCAGCAGCACTATGTGCTTCATTTCGGCCTGCTGGGCGGTGGCCTTCACCTTTTCCAGCATGCGCAGGCTCTGTTGGTACAAGCCGCGGTTGTAGAGCACGCGGGCATAATCAAGCTGCTCGTGGAGCTGAATATCGAGGTGGTGGCCGGCGTGGTACATGCGCAAACTGGCCAACAACTGCCGGTACAGGTTGGCTTTGAGGTTGGCTATTTGTACTTTTTTGATGGCCGGCACCTGGGTCAATATCCGCTCCTCATCGTAGCGCAGCTGCCCGTCCAGGGCGTCGAAAAGCTGCAGAAACTTTAGCCCATCAGTGGAGCCCTGGCGGTTGGCAAACAGGCGGAAGTGCCGCTTTTCGGTGCGGGTCAGGGTTTTGATAAGCTGAAAAACCGGGTCGGTACTTTCGTTAGGCATTGTGGTTGTTCTACAGTCAAATTCTTGATTGTAACTTACTTAATTACACAAATAGCAACTGGTAGAGGTAAGAAGGTTCGGTTACTGGAAGTTGTAAGTAGTTAGTACAAAGACTGCCATGCCGAGCGCAACGCAGCAGCTCGGCAGCTGACGTTGTGCTACTAACCAGACCGTGCGAACGAGCTGCTACGCTCTGAATGAAGCCGTTATATGATGTGAAAGCCCTGACTGCCTACGCGAGGTAGTGCTTAGCATGAGGTCGTAAAGATGAGAGGCTCCAGCACTTTTCCACCTTCTAACCCGCAGACCTGCTGCAATTCTTTGCCGCCTCCAAACGACAGACTGAAGCAGAGTAGATAAGAGATTTTACGTCAGTCGTTAGCCAAGCAAGTTCCCTTTACGGCTAAGCGAATGTGCTTTCAGGCATTTGGTCATCGTATTTCAATAAGACATTTCATTATGATTATCAATTAGTTAAACTTCCAAATATATCCGTTAGAAATAGTAAGCCTACCGGCAATTCGTTTTTCCTGACACGCCGAGGCCATGTACTTGCAGGCAGCATTTTTCGCTGACTGAACCCGCACGACATGGCCACGCAAAAAATCCACATCTTCGACACGACCCTGCGCGACGGGGAACAGGTGCCGGGCTGCAAGCTGAACCGGGACGAGAAACTGCTGATTGCCCGCCAGCTCGAGCTACTCGGCGTGGATGTGATTGAGGCCGGTTTTCCGGTGTCGAGTCCCGGCGACTTTGCAGCGGTGGCGGCCATTGCGGCCCAAACGCGCTACGCTACCGTGTGTGGCCTCTCACGGGCCGTGGAAAACGACATCGTCACGGCTGCCGAGGCCTTGAAATCAGCCAAGTACCCGCGCATTCACACGGGCATCGGTACGTCGGAGTCGCACATCCGGTTTAAGCTCTGCACTACCCCCGAGAAAGTGCTGGAACGAGCCGTAGCGGCCGTGAAACTGGCCAAGTCCTTTGTGGAGGACGTGGAGTTTTACGCCGAGGACGCCGGCCGCACCGACAACGAGTTTCTAGCCCGCGTCTGCGAGGCTGCCATCCGGGCAGGCGCTACCGTGCTCAACATCCCCGATACCACCGGCTACTGCCTACCCAGCGAGTACGGCGCCAAGATTAAGTACCTGGCAGATAATGTGCGCGGCATTGAGCACGTGCGCTTGTCTACCCACTGCCACAACGATTTGGGCATGGCCACGGCCAACTCCATTGCGGGCGTGCTGGGCGGCGCCCGGCAGGTGGAGTGCACCATTAACGGGGTAGGCGAGCGGGCCGGCAACACGGCCCTGGAAGAAGCCGTGATGGTCCTGCGCCAGCATCCCTACCTCAATTTCGAAACGGGCATCAACACCAAGCTACTCGCCGAAACCTCGACGATGGTGTCCCACCTCATGTCCATGCCGGTGCAGCCGAACAAGGCCATTGTGGGCGCCAACGCGTTTTCGCACTCCAGCGGCATCCATCAGGACGGCGTCATCAAGCACCGCGAAACCTACGAAATCATTGACCCGCGCGAAGTAGGTATGCCCGACTCGGCCATTGTGCTGACGGCCCGCTCCGGCCGCGCCGCCCTGGCCTACCGCCTCCAGAAAATCGGCTACGACTTCGACCGCACCGCCCTCAACAAGGCCTACGCCTCCTTCCTCGTCCTCGCCGACCGCCAAAAGGAAGTGGTAGACGAGGACTTGCACGTGATGGTGGAGCAGGAGCAACTGGTTGTCGTTGGGTAATCACAAGCCCGTCTACAGAGCAGAGCGCAGGACCTCGCTTGCTAACGCCAAAACGGTTGTAGAGACGCGACACTTCGCGTCTCGGCGTCAGAACGAGTGGTAGTTGAACGACTAGCCTCAGCTGTCCTTCCGAGCAGAGCGAGAAATCTGGGGTAAACTCCTAACGATTTCACCCAGATTCTTCCTGCGTCGGAAGGACAACCTAAACAACATCAGCAATGATTGAGACGCAAAGTGTCGCGTCTCTACATCGTTCTTTTAAGAAGCCCCACCCCTCTCCCATGTCATCCAAAACCTTATTCGATAAAATCTGGGATGCGCATGTGGTGCGCGAAGTAGCCGGTGGCCTCACCGTGTTCTACATCGACCGCCACCTGATTCACGAAGTCACGAGCCCGCAGGCGTTTGAGGAACTGACGACCCGCGGCCTGACCCTGCGCCGCCCCGAGCAGATTGTGGCCACCGCCGACCACAACGTACCCACCCGCCACCAGAACCAGCCGATTCAGGACCCACTGTCCCGCTCCCAGGTAGATAAACTCACCGAGAACTGCGCCAAGTTTGGGGTAGAACTGTACGGTCTGGGCCACCAGTACCAGGGCATTGTGCACGTAATCGGGCCGGAGCTGGGCATCACGCAACCGGGCCTGACCATGGTGTGCGGCGACAGTCATACTTCTACCCACGGCGCGTTCGGGACTATTGCGTTTGGCATTGGCACCAGCCAGGTGACGCAGGTCATGGCCTCGCAGTGCCTGCTGCTCGACAAGCCCAAGCGCATGCGCATTACCTTGGATGGCGAGTTACGGCCGGGCGTCACGGCCAAGGATTTGATTCTCTACGTCATTTCCCAACTAGGCACGGGCGGCGCCACCGGCTACTTCGTAGAGTACGCCGGTAGCGCCATTCGGGGCCTGAGCATGGAAGGCCGCATGACGGTCTGCAACATGAGCATTGAAATGGGCGCCCGCGGCGGCCTTATCGCCCCGGATGCTACCACATTCCGCTACCTGCAAGGCCGCCGTTTCGCGCCTCGGGGCGAGAACTGGAACCGGGCCGTAGCTCACTGGCAGACCCTGTACTCCGACGAAGATGCCGTGTTCGACGCCGAGTTGCAGTTCGACGCCGCAGCCATTCAGCCGATGATAACCTACGGCACCAACCCCGGCATGGGCATTCCACTCTCGGCCAACATTCCGGTGCTCAATGGGGGTAGCGAGGCCACCAGTTTCGATAAGTCGTTGCGCTACATGGGTTTTCAGCCGGGCGAATCCTTGCTGGGCAAAGAAATTAACTACGTGTTTATTGGCAGCTGCACCAACTCGCGCATTGAGGATTTGCGCACGGTAGCAGCCTACGTGCGGGGCAAGCAGAAGGCGGCCCACGTGGAGGCCATCATCGTGCCCGGCTCCAAGCAAGTGGAGCAGCAAGCCATTGCCGAAGGCCTCGACAAGGTCCTGGCCGAGGCCGGCTTCGAGCTGCGCGAGCCCGGCTGCAGCGCCTGCCTGGCCATGAACGACGACAAGATTCCGGCCGGCGCCTACTGCGTGTCCACCTCCAACCGCAACTTCGAAGGTCGCCAGGGACCCGGCGCCCGCACCCTACTCGCCAGCCCCTGGTAGCCGCCATTACCGCCGTAGAAGGCCGCTTGGTGGACATTACGCAGTATGTGAACTAGGTAACCCCACCCCAACCCCTCCCCGATGGGGAGGGACTTAGGTTAGCATTACAACGACTTGTATACAGGACGTTGCCACAGTAATCTAAGCCCCTCCCCACTGGGGAGGGGTTGGGGTGGGGTCCACAACACGAATTCCTACCCCCACTCACCCCATGGAAAAATTCCAAACGCTCCGCTCCGGCGTGGTGCCGCTGCCCATCGAGAACGTGGATACCGACCAGATTATTCCGGCGCGCTTTCTGAAGGCGACGACTCGGGAAGGATTTGGCCAGAACCTGTTTGCCGATTGGCGCTATACTCCTGACGGGCAGCCCAAGGCTGATTTTGTGCTGAACGATGCCCGCTACCAGGGCCACCAGATTCTGCTGGCCGGTAAGAACTTCGGGTGTGGTTCCAGCCGGGAGCACGCCGCCTGGGCCTTGGCTGACGCGAGGTTTCGGGTGGTGATTAGCAGCTACTTCGCCGATATTTTCCGGGGCAATGCCTTGAACACGGGGCTGTTGCCGCTGCAGGTTTCCGATGAAGTGTTGCAGAAGTTATTCGAGGTAGTAGCACAGGATCCGCAGGCAACGCTGACAGTGGATTTGCGGGCCCAGACGCTCACGGTGCCGGGCTGGACCGAGGCCGTGCACTTCGAGCTGGACCCCTACAAGAAGCAATGCCTGCTCAACGGGTACGACGACATCGATTTTCTCATTAGCCAGGAGGCGGCCATTACGGCCTACGAGCAACAACGGTCATGGGTAGTTTAAGCAAACGAATTGTAGTGTTGCCCGGCGACGGGATTGGGCCGGAAGTGTGCAATGAGGCCGTGCGGGTGCTCCGCGCCGTATCTAGCCGCTTTGGCCATGAGTTTACCTTCGACTACCAGCTGATGGGCGCCTGCGCCATTGACGCCACCGGCTCGCCCCTGCCCGAGGCTACCCTGGAGGCCTGCCGCCAAGCCGATGCGGTGCTGCTCGGTGCCATCGGGGACCCCAAGTACGACAATGACCCCACGGCTAAGGTGCGCCCCGAGCAAGGGCTACTGAGGTTGCGCAAGTCGCTAGGGCTGTACGCCAACATCCGCCCCATCACGGCCTACGACCAGCTGCTGGAGCATTCCCCGTTGAAAGCCGAGCGGATTCAGGGCACCGACATTCTGATTTTCCGGGAGCTGACCGGCGGCATTTACTTCGGGGAGAAAGGCCGCTCCGAGGACCGCACCAGCGCCTACGACCACTGCAACTACTCCCGGGAGGAAATTCTGCGCATTGCGCACCGGGCCTTCCAAGCCGCCGAAACGCGCCGCCATCAGCTCACGCTGGTAGATAAGGCCAACGTGCTGGAAACCTCCCGCCTCTGGCGCGAAACCGTGCAGAGCATTGCCCCCAAGTACCCCAGCGTGGCCCTCGACTATCTGTTCGTGGACAACGCCGCCATGCAAATCATCTTGAACCCCAAGCAGTTCGACGTCATCCTGACCGAGAACATGTTCGGCGACATCATTTCCGATGAGGCTTCGGTGATTGCCGGCTCCCTGGGTTTGCTGCCGTCGGCTTCGGTGGGAGATGGAGCGGCCCTGTTCGAGCCCATCCACGGCTCCTACCCCAGGCCAAGGGCAAGGGCATTGCCAACCCCATTGCCACCATCCTCTCGGCCGCCCTGCTGCTCGACCACTTCGACTTACCAGAAGAAGCCGACTGCGTGCGCGACGCCGTGCAGCACGCCCTCGACCAAGGGGTAGTAACGCCGGAACTGAACCCCACCACGCTCTACAGCACCGAGCAGGTCGGCAATTTCATTGCCTACAGCGTGCTCGACATTGCTGATTGCGAGGTGCACCGCAACAACATCAAGCTCGGCATGAGCACTATTATTTAAGAGCAACCCAGGGGTGGGGTGCAAGAAGCCCAGGGGTCAGGCAGCAATGCTTGGCACCTGGGCTTTCTTATGGTAGTGGCATAGGTGTAGTAGCATTCCTTTTGACCTGGCCTTTTCTTCCGTTTCGCCCCGTTGCGGCAGCGCTTCGCCCGGATTGTGCTGGCAGTAAAGACGCGCTTTTCGGATGTTTGACCTGGTTATACTACTTGTCCACGCCTCCTCTCCCATTCCCCATGACCCGCCCCCGCTTCCGTCCCTTTGCCGCGTTACTCGCCAGCTTGCTGCTGCTCACTAGCTTAGGCCAGTTGTGGGCGCAAACGAAATCAGCCTCCCTCACCGCCGGCACTACTACCCTGCTCACCTCCGATTCGGTGCGGCTGGCTGTGCAGGTGGCGGGGCGAGGCACGCCGTGCGTGTTTGTGCACGGTGGCCCTGGGGCGGGCAGCTATTCGTTTGAAAAGCTGGGCGGCAACCGGCTCGAAGACCCACTGCGCATGATCTACTTCGACCAGCGCGGCAGTGGACGCTCGGCCAGCTCCCGGCGCCAGGACTACTCCCTGGCCCGCATGGTGCAGGACTTGGAAGAGTTGCGCCAGCACTTGGGCCTGGAGAAGTGGGTAGTCATGGCGCACTCGTTCGGGGGCACCATTGCCACGGCCTACGCCACCCAATACCCCAAGCGGGTGCAGGCCCTGGTGCTGGTGAATAGTGTGCTAAACCCGCCGGCCTCCTTGGAAAGCATGCTGCAGTACGGCACCTCCTTGCTACCTCCCGCTCAGCAGCCCAACCCCAACCTGCCCCTGATGCAGCGCTTTGGCATGGTGATGGGCGCCTTACAGCAGAAGAAACTGGCCTGGCAACTCCAGTACTCCGCCGATTCTTTGGCGGCCCGGGCCAGCCGCGTGAGCCGGGCCGTACCCGCCAACCAGGACTTCGCTACCCAGGTGTTCAGCGGCCGCCTACCCGATTACGGCCGTGACTACGTGCCTGCTACCGCTCAACTGACCATGCCTACGCTGGTTATTGCGGGCCAAGATGACCAAACTACCGGCGCCACGCCTCAGTCGTTCCGGTTTCCGCGGCAGCAAGTAGTGGTGCTGTCGGGCAAGCACTATTCGTTTCTGGAGCAGCCCGCGCGGTTTCGGCAGGCGGTGGTTAGCTTCGTGCAGCAGCTGCCCCGCAAGTAATACCTCATGCCCCTACCTACCGCCGAGCGTCCCAACCCCATCCGCATCAACGACCGATGGTTTCTGCTGATCGGCATTCCGGTGCTGGCGCTGCTGGTCCTGCTGCCCCGCGGCGTATTGCACATCCGCTCGGGGCCCATATTCTTGCTCAACTGGGTTGTTTCGATTGGCTTTACTTGCTCGTTTTGGCTGACGGGGCGGGCCCTCTGGATCGGGTTGTTTCGCCGGTTTCCGCAGGTAGAGCAAACGACCCGGCGCCTGTGGCTGCTGGCCAGCATCAACACCCTGATTACGGCCGCCGTAACGCTGGTCCTCGGCAGTATTGCCGGCCTGCTGCAAGGTGGGCACCTTACCTGGTCCACGTTTTGGTTTGAATTTGGGCTGAATATGGTGCCCACCATCGTCATTCAGCTTATTTACGAAAGTTGGAATTTCTTTCGGCAGTGGGCCGAGAACGTACGCCGGGCCGAGCAACTGCAGAGCGCCGGGGTGCAAAGTCAGCTCGAGGCCCTGCAAAGTCAGCTCGACCCGCACTTTCTGTTCAATTCCCTGAACACGCTCTCGGCTCTCATTGAGCCCGACAACGAGCCGGCTCAGCAGTTCGTGGAGCAGCTCTCCGACGTGTACCGCTACGTGCTGCTGGCCCGCGAGCGGACTACCGTGCCCCTGAGCGAGGAGCTGGCCTTCGTGGAAACCTACCTGGCCCTGCACAAGGCCCGCTTCCGCGACAACCTGCGGGTAGTGCAGCAGATTCCGGCCGCTGCCTTGCCGCTGCACGTAGCCCCGCTCAGCATTCAGTTGCTGGTCGAAAACGCCCTGAAGCACAACGTGGCCTCGCGGGAGCACCCCTTGGAGCTGCGCCTCAGGGCCGAGGTGGCTACCGGTTACTTCGTGGTCGAAAATACTCTGCGCCCCCGCACCGCCGGACTAGCGGCGGGTACTGGCACCGGCCTGCGCAACGTGCGCCACCGCTACGAGCTGCTGCGGGCCCCGCAGCCGGTGGAAATCAGCGCCGCGGAGGGCTGGTTTCGGGTGCGGCTGCCGCTGCTGCCGGCAGCGTAGATTATCCTTTCCTTCTCCTCTTCATGAAACCACTGTTTGTCTTACTGATCGTGTTTGGCTTGCTCGTAGCCGGCACGTATTTCTTCCGGGGCGAAGCTGATTATCGGCTGGCCGGCAACGGGGCTATGGCGGCTATGCTCCTTTTCACTGGGGCCGCTCACTTTGCCTTCACCCAGGGCATGATGCAGATGCTGCCGGCCTTTCTGCCCGCGAAAAAGGCGTGGGTGTACGCCACCGGTGTACTGGAGCTGGCGGCGGCCGTGGGCCTGCTCTTTCCCTCGCTGCGAGGTATAACGGCTGGTTGCCTACTGATTTTTTTCCTGCTGATTTTGCCGGCGAACATCCTGGCGGCCCGCCGAAACCTCAACTACCAAACGGGCACCCTGGATGGCTCCGGCCCGCGCTACCTCTGGTTTCGGGTGCCCCTGCAGCTGTTCTTTATGGCCTGGACGTGGTACTTTGGCCTGCATCTGGCTGCTGAAACGGCCTTCTAACCAGACGTACTACCCCCGCTTTCATCACCAAGCTCCGAGCGAGGATTACCACCTCCCGAGAGCTTGCTCACGCATCATAACGCCTATGAACAAGCCCCTGGTTATCCTGGGAAGTGCCCGCTCCGATGGCGACACCCGCCGCCTGGTTTCCCAGGTGCTGACTAATGTTCCTCACCAACTAATTGATTTGCAGCAGTGGCCGGTGGCGCCGTATAACTACCCGCAGGAGTACCCCGCCCAGGACACGTTTCTTGCGCTGGCGGACCTGCTGCTGCACCATCCCGTCGTTGTGTTTGCCACACCGGTGTATTGGTACAGCATGAGCGGCAGCATGAAGGACTTCTTTGACCGCCTGACTGAGCTGACCGAGCCTCCGCACAAGCAGCTGGGCCGGGGCTGCGTGGCAAGCACGTATTCCTGCTCGCCGTGGGCTCCGACCAGGAGCTGCCCGAAGGGTTCGAGGTGCCATTTCGCCGCACCGCCGAGTACTTCAACATGACGTTTGAAGCGACACTTTACCAGTCGCTGAAGCAGCCGTTCCCGTCCGAAGCAGCCCGCCTGTTTGCCCAGAGCATCAGCCGCCTCTGCCAGTAATTACCCACGAACTCACCATCTCACCATTTCGCTGGTATGATTGTTCTGCTGCTCGAAGATGAGTACCCTGCCGCCGAGCGGCTCCAACGCCTGCTTCAGCAAGCCGCCCCTGATGCCCAGGTAGCGGCCGTGCTCGACAGCGTGACTGACGCCGTGCAGTGGCTCAGCAGCAACCCGGCCCCGGACCTTATCCTCTCCGATATCCAGCTGGCCGACGGCCTGAGCCTGGAAATCTTCGACCAGCTGCTGGTACGTAGCCCGGTTATTTTTACCACCGCCTACGATGCCTACGCCATCCGGGCCTTCAAGGCCAACAGTGTGGACTACCTGCTGAAACCCGTGAAACTGGCCGAGTTGCAGGCGGCCTTCACGAAGTTGCGGGAGTGGCGCGCCGCGCCGGCCGCCCCAGCGTCTGGGGCGGCCACTGATTCTGCTCACCGCCTGGAGCGCCTGCTCGACACCCTACCCCGCCCCGACCGCCAGTACAAAACCCGCTTCCTGGTGCGCAGCGGCGAGCAGCTCCTGCCCCTGCCCGTGGCGCAAGTAGCCTGGTTCCAGAGCCGCCACGAAACCACTACCCTCGCCACCACCGACAACCGCCGCTTCGTGGTCGACTACACCCTGGAGCAGCTCGAAAGTCTACTCGACCCGCGCCAGTTTTTCCGCCTCAACCGCCAGTTCATTGCCCAGCTACCCGCCGTACAGCGCCTACACCCGCACTTCAACGGCAAACTGCTACTAGACCTGCACCCCGCCCCAGTGAGGAAGTACTAGTCAGCCGCGAGAAGGCCGCCGCTGTGAAAAGCTGGCTGGAAGGGTAAGCGGTGAGATAGTGAAATGGTGATTTGGTGAGTCAGTGATTGAGTGATTGAGTGAAGTGTTGTCCTGGCGAGGACGCAGGACGACGCCATCCGTCCTGACCAACGTGCTACCCCTCTGAAACGTGACCAAGCCCTTGACGCTACCATACGTTAAGGGCTGGTCACGTTTCTAAGCTTGTCACAAATGAGAGGACGGATGGCGTCGTCCTGCGTCCTCGCCAGGACAGAACGGCCAACTCACTGAATCACCATTTCACCACCTCACCGATCCAGCCAGGCCTTGAAGGCGGCTACTTTTTCGCGGCTGACTAGGACGGTGTCATTGTCGGGGCGGTGGGCTTGAGGATGGTTTGGAGGCGGGAGTTGGTGTAGTGGATGATGTCGTGGATGGCCTCGGCGTGGGCTAGGTAGGCGCGGTTGAGGCGGAAGAACTCGGTGGGGTCGAGCATGCCTTCGAGTTGCTCCAGGGTGTAGTCGACCACGAACTTGCGGCCCTCACGGGTGTGGAGTAGGGTTACTTTTTCCAGACTGGCGAAGTAAGCAATCTGCTCCACTGGAATGGCCTTGAGGTGCTCCCCTACCCGCACTACAAACCTCGACTTATACTCCCGGGCCGGCTGGGCCTGGCGTAGTACCTGGGCCAGCAGGTTGGCGTCGAAGGCGGGGGTGGCGGCCTGGCGCTGGCGCTCCAGCTTCTGCAGAGCCGCCGTAAGTTCTTCGGGGTCAATGGGTTTGAGCAGGTAGTCAACGCTGTTCACCTTAAAGGCGCGCAGGGCGTACTTGTCGTAGGCGGTGGTGAAGATGACCGGGCTCTGGATTTCCAGCCGCTCAAACAGCTCGAAACTCAATCCATCGGCCAGGTGAATATCCAGAAAGAGCACATCGGGCGCGGGCCGCACGGCGTGCAGCAGGGCCTCCGCTTCCGCCACCGATTCGGCCGTACCGACTACCTCCACCGGTCGCGGCTGCTTGCGCAGCAGCTCTGTGAGGCGACGGGCAGCTAGCGGTTCGTCTTCAATGATGAGGGCGCGAATCGGGGTAGTGGTGGCGGGCATCGGGGTAGCTTTTACAATTAACGCTAGAACCTAGCTCCTCTCCTCAGCTAAGGAGGGACTGGGGTGGTTGATGAGGGAAGAACGATAGGCAGGCCTAAATCTAGTTTACAGGGAAGGTTCAACGGCTGGTCAACCACTCCCAACCCCTTCTCAACTTAGGAGGAGAGCTAGGCTCTGGCGCTAGTTTTGACCATCAACTTACCGCAGCTCCAGCACTGGCAGCACTACCCCAAACTCCGTGGCCGACTCCTGCACTTGCACAGGTTGGCTGGTGAGAAAGGCGTAGCGGGCGCGCAAGTTTCTCAGGCCCAGCCCCGTCGATTCGCCGTCCGGGAGGCGGCGGGGGCGGCGGGTATTGCTGACGGTGAGCGTACGGGCCTGCGCATCCAGGGCAATGCGAATCTGCAGCGGGTCGCGCTGGGAGGTGGCGTTGTGCTTGAGGGCGTTTTCCAGCAGCAGCTGCACGGCCAACGGGGGCACCAGCAGGGTTTCCAGCGCCGCGGCGGGCACGGTCATTTCTACCTGCACGCCCTCGCCCAGGCGGGTGCGCTGCAGAAACAAGTAGGCCTCCACGAAGCGCATCTCGTCGGCGAGCGGCACCACTTCCTGGTCCTGGCTATCGAGCACGTAGCGGTACACCTGGCTGAGCTGGCGGATGAAGCGCGTGGCCCGGGCCGGGTCGTTTTCCTCGACCAGGGAAGTCAGCGCGTTCAGGGAGTTGAACAGGAAGTGCGGATCGAGTTGGCGGCGCAGGCTGTCGGCCTGGGCCTGGGCGTTTTCCTTCTGCAGGCGCTCGGCCTGGGTGGTGGCATCGCGCCAGCTCAGCAAAAACGAGCGGCTGTGCATAAACAACGACACGACCACCGTAATCAGCAAGGGCATCACAAAGGGCCGCCACGTAATGGAGCGCCAGGACTGGTGGTGATGAAGCACGTTGAAGCCCGTGGTGACGATGAAAATCACAATCAGGGACAAAACCAACGACATAGCCAGCGTAATCAGGAAGCGCTTGATGGGCTGAATCGTCCAGTCGACGCGACGGTTGAGCCACTCGCTGGGAAACCCATTGGCCAGCCACAGGCCCGTGGTATAGCAAAAGTTATAGCCGAAGGTGACCAGAAAGTCCTCGCTCCACACGGCACAGCCCCGGCAAAAAACGAAGCTCAGCCCTACCGATAACGTCAGCATCAGCCCCAGCATGAACGCCCATTTGCGGTGGGGGTAGTGCCGCCCCAGGTCGACCAGGGAGTTTCTTCGCGCCTGCAGCGCCTCCTCAGTAGCTAGGGCCGGGCGATTCGATGGAAAGGCGGATTCAAGCATAACAGCAACTCCTGATGAGCGAATAAAGCAAGCGAAAAGATACCACACCCCCACTACCAGCAGCCTACCCATGCGGCCACGCTGGCAGCCAAATTCATCTTGACCGATGGGCCGACACAACTGCGCCGGCCCAATGGCGTTGCTGTTGCGGTGTAGCGGAGAAGTGCCACTTTAGTTGGCGGAGGCCGTTTCGTAGCTTTTCAGCCGGCCTTTCACCTGCCGCTCGCCCCAGTTGGGAGCCAGCACCGAGCTGGGTTTGAAGGTAGCGAACCGGGCCTGGGCTTCTTGGAAGATGGGCTTGGCTACCTCGGCTCCTCCCCCGAACATGGAGGGCGTGTAGTACACGTTGTTGGCCTGTACCAGGTACACGCGCGGGTTGGCGGGGTTGGTTTTTTTGGCCGCGGCCAGGGTTTCCGTCACTAGCTTAGAGTACTGCATGGAGCGCAGCATGGGCGAAATGCTCAGTCGGGCCTGGTAGATGTAGGCCTGCAGCACCAGCAGCTCCGAGGCCTCGCCGCCCAGCTTGCGGGCCTGGCCCAAGGCCGCTTCTGCCTGATTTAGGTATTGGTCGCGCTGGTCGTCATCTTCCTTGCTGACGAAGGCGGTAATGGTGCGGGCATAGGCCTGGTAGTAACGGGGCAGCCAATCCTGGGGAGCCACGGTGGCGGCGCGCTCCAACTTGGAATCGGCTTGCTTGAGTTTGGCCGGGTCGCCGGTGTTCATGAGTTCCTGAATGGTAGCAGCCAGCAGGGCGGTGTAGGAGTCGGGGGCGGCGGTAGCGGCGGGCGTGGCAGGGGCGGGCTTCTGGGCTACGGCGGCAAAAGAAGCGGCTACCAGGGCGAGGGTGAGCAAGGACTTTTTCATGGGGAGGAAAGGTTTGTGGTGGTTGATGATTCAAAGGTGCGCGCTCCGTAGCCCCCAGGAAATTTGCCGTTACCGAAGTGTCGGATAAGCCGGATGAAGTGTAGGCTCGCATGGGTGGCCTCACCCCCGGCCCCCTCTTCCGCGGAGAGGGGGCCGGGGGTGAGGCCCTACTCCGGCCGCTCGTTCAAATCCAAGGCGTTGTGCTTGTTGATGGAAATGAACAGGGCCACGAACAGCATGCGCGGGGCCGTGGGCGTAAGGGCCACCCGGTTGAATGTGCCGTCGGCGGCGGGCTGGGTGGCGTAGCGGTAGCCAAACACGTTAGGGCGACCCAGCACGTTGGTGGCGGCCAGGTGCAGGATGGTGTATTGCCCGAACAGGCGGGTGATGTAGCTGGCGTTCAGGCTTACGTCCTGGTAGCTGGGCAGCTGGCCCTGGTTGTAGCCGTGTTCGGGGTCGTTCAGGTCGTGGTAGCGGCGGGGGCTGCCGTAGCTGTAGGTAGCGCCCAGCAGGGTGCGCAGGGGCTGAGCCCAGTACTTACCAACTACTGATACGCTGTGGCGGGCCGCAAACATGGGCACCGCGGCCACGGGGTCTTGGCGGTACTGGCGCTTGGTATCCAGGAAGCCGTAGCTGAGGTAGTATTCCAGGTTTTTGATGGTTTTCCGGTCGCGCCACAGTACGTCCAGGCCGCGGGCGTAGCCGGAGCCGCCGTTGTGGTAGGCCTGGGGGTTGCGGGGGCTGTGGCCATCGTAGCGGGTGAGGTGCCGGTAGGTTTTGTAGTAGGCCTCGGCTTGCAGCAGCTGCCGGTCGCGGGTGTACTGGTAGGTGAGCACCGAGTGCGTGGCCTGCTCGAACCGCAGGCGAGGCTGCACCAGCAGCAGGGCGTTATCCGGGCTCTGGTAAAAGCGCCCGTAGGCCCCAGACAGGGAGCTATTCTCGGTGGTTTGGTAGGCCAGGGCCAGGCGCGGCGCGGCGTTCCAACGACCCAGTAGAACCGAGTACTCCGCCCGCCCACCCAGGCGACCGGCCAGCCGGTCTGAGAGCTGAAAGTCGGATTCCACGAAGCCCGCCGCTCTTTTCTCCAGGAAAGAAGGCGTGTAAACAGTTGCCACGGCGGCGTTGGGCTGCACTACCTGGCTGAATTTCTGGGCTAGCACTTCAGCGCCCACTTTCACATTCCAGCGCGTCGCGGCCGAGTCGTTAATGAGCACTAGCCGGCCTACCACGGCCTGCTCTTGGGTAGCAATGCGCACGGTATCGGGGCTAGGTGCTGGTTGTCGTGGCTGAAACCCAGGCCGGTTTGCAGGCTCCAGCCCCGGCGCAGAGGGCTGCGGAAGGTGGTGTTGAGGTAGCCGTTGCCGTTGCGCAGTCCTACCGTTTGGTGGCCGGCCGGCTCGGGGCTGGGCTGCCCGATGCGGAATTGCTGCTGGCTCCAGCGGCCGTACACTTTCAGCATACCCGCCTGCCCCGTGCGGTGCTGCAGCCCCAGCGCGGCAGTCAGGCCCCGCGGCGACTGAAACCACGTCACGTTTTGGGGCAGCAGGCGCTGGTAGGGCGTCAGGTTGGCGTACTCAACGGAGGCGTCCATCGACGTCCGCTCCCAGCGCTTCACCTGCGAAGCACCCACGAATAGGGAGCTGACCGACAGGCCCGTCTGCGTTTCCGGGGCCAGGTCGGTGGAGTTTAGCAGCAGCACCCCGGACAAGGCCTGCCCGTACTGAGCCGAGTAGCCGCCGGTGCTGAACACGGTGCCTTTGAACAAGCTGGGCGAAAACCGGCCGCGCGCGGGCACGGCGGCCACCGTGGCGTTGTAGGGGTTTTGCACCAGCAGCCCATCCAGATACACCTTAGTTTCCGAAGCGGCCCCGCCCCGCACGAACAGCATGCCGTCTTCGCCTACCCGGGTGGTGCCGGGCAAGGTATTGAACGCGGCCGCCACATCGGCCAAAGCCCCGGCCGTGGTTTGAATGTCGCGGGTGTTGAGGGCGGCGCTGCGGTGCTCGTCGCTGGCCTCAAACGCCCCGGCCGTAATAATTACCGAGCCCAGGGCCTGGGGCGTGCTCTTAAGCGTCAGCGCCAGCCGCACCGGCGCGCCATTCAGCGCTACTGGCTTTTCCGTCGTCAGGAACCCGAGCAAACTGGTTTGCAGCATGTAGGAGCCGGCGGCCGGAGTTTCAAACCGGAAGCGGCCCACGGAGTCAGTAGTGGCACCGTCGAAGGTTGTTTTCAGGAACACGTTAGCGCCCGGCAACGGCTGCCCACTGGCGTCGCGGACGGTGCCGCTGAGGGTGGTTGGGGTTTGGGCCAGTAGCAGCAGGGCCGGAGTCAGCAGCAGGAAGGCCAGGAATAACAGACGTTTCATGGGGTAGCGGCGAGGTAGTAAGCCAAAAGTGGCCCGCTGCCGCCGCGCCTGAAACTCGCTGTTACCGAAGCGTCGGATAAGCCGGATGAAGTGTTGTTGCCGGGCCTGCTGACACCTACTATTTCTGCTGCATCCGCGGCTTCCGCGGCCTAACCGCCGTAAACAGCCCAAATTTGCAACTTCCGGGCCCTGCCCCCACAGCTTCTATCCCCTGATCTACTTCTGATGAAAGCCTTTCTCTTCGACCTCAACGGCACCATGATTCACGACATGGACTACCACACCAGCGCCTGGCAGCACATCCTGAACACGGAGCTGGGCGGCAATTTCAGTTGGGAGCAGGTGAAGCCGCAGATGTACGGCAAAAACCAGGAGGTGCTGGTGCGCTTGTTCGGGCCCGAGCGGTTTACGGTGGCGGAAATGGACGAGCTGGCCGTGCGCAAGGAGCAGCGCTACCAGCAGGAGTTTCGGCCCCACCTGGCGCTGCTGCCGGGTCTGCTGGAATTCCTGCAGCAGGCCCACGCCCGCGGCATCCGGCTGGCCATCGGCTCGGCGGCTATTCCCTTCAACATTGATTTCGTGCTCGATGGCCTCGACATTCGCCGCTACTTCTCGGCCATCGTCAGTGCCGACGACGTGACACTGAGCAAGCCCCACCCCGAAACCTTCCTCAAAGCCGCCCAGCTGCTCGGCGTAGCTCCCACCGACTGCCTCGTGTTTGAGGATGTGCCCAAAGGCGCCGAGGCGGCCCAACACGCCGGCATGCCAACCGTCATCCTCACCACCACCCACGAGCCCGCCGAGTTTGCCCACCTGCCCAACGTGCTCCACTTCGCCCCGATTTCCACGACCCATTCATGCAGAAGCTGCTGTAGTTGCAGGCCGGTTGGCAGGTAGCATTAGGGTGCAAGCAGTAGCCGTTTGGCAACGGATGCATAGCGAAAAGACCGTCAAGCAGAGGCAGAGCATAAATATCTGTTTGACAGGTGTTTGCAGCACCTTCTACGCACTCTAGGCTGTGTGTACAACAGAAAATTTTTGAGTCAAAAAAGACCGTCGTGCAGCGCGCAGCGAAGCATCTCGCATGGTATCGTTGCAGTCGTCAGCACGCGAGATGCTTCGCTGCGCTCTGCATGACGGTCTTCTGATTTACCATCCACTTTAGCTCAGCCGAAAGGGCGTTGCCAGCACCTCGGACAAAACCCTGGCGCTGGTAGGGCGGTTGCAACAGCTACTCCCATTTTTTGCTTACCCGTAGCCTAGCTCTTGCTTATGACCCCGACGACCGGCCGCCGTATTTTTCAGGTAATTGATGGCAACAAGAAATTCGTCGGCGACGGCTTCGACGTGACCAGCCCCATGCCAGGGCCCCGCATCCGGCAACTCAGCCCCTTCCTGCTCATCGACCACACCGGGCCCATGCCGGTAGCTCCCACCGAGTCGCCTTTGGGTACCCCGCCCCACCCCCACCGCGGCTTCGAAACCGTGACGGTGGTGTACGAAGGCCACCTGGCCCACCGCGACACGGCCGGCCACAGCGGCACCCTCGGCCCCGGCGACGTGCAGTGGATGACGGCCGGCGCGGGCCTGCTGCACGAGGAGCGCCACGAGCCGGAGTTTGCCCGCCGCGGCGGCACCCTGGAGCTGCTCCAGCTCTGGGTGAACGTGCCCGCCCGCGACAAAATGGCCCCACCCCGCTACCAAAACATCCGCGGCAAAGCCATTCCGGAAGTGGCTACCGCTGATGGGCGCGGCCGCATTCGGGTGGTATCGGGCACATACGAGGGGGTAGCCGGACCGGCCGCTACCTTCTCCCCCATCACCCTGCTCGACGTGCACCTGCCCGCCGGCACCAACACCACTATCAGCTTGCCCGCTGACTATAACGTAGGCCTCTACGTGGTGCAGGGCGCCATTACCATGCACGGCAACCGCCCGGCCGTCACGAAACAGCTTGTGGTGTTCGGCTGGGACTCTACGGACGTACACCTCACCGCCACCGGGGATACCGTGCTGGTAGTGCTGGCCGGCGAGCCTATCGAGGAGCCACTGGCTACCTACGGCCCCTTCGTGATGAACACCAACCGTGAGCTAGTGCAAGCCATTGCCGATTTTGAAAGCGGCGGCATGGGCCAGTTTCCGGAAGATGAGTAGATAGCGGCATACGCTGTACAAACCCGAAACCTGTTGTGCCACCACCAGTTTCATTCTGGTACTTCCACAATTTCGCCTTCCTGCCCATATGCCTCGGGAGGTAATTCGTGAAAGTCATCGATACGACGCTTGCGGAGGAACTGTCTGTAAGGCTTAGAATAATCCGACCGTTTTAGTTTTGGCTGAGGTTGAGAAACTACTGCCGCGCTATCCTGTTCTGGGTTGTCAGCCACCCGAGGAATAGTGGCGTGCCGGTACTCATTTTCATCCAGAGACTTTCCATTCAGGTAGTCGCTGTAACTTTTTAGTAGCACTCCCGACATATTATCGGGGTGGGTGATATTCAGTTCTTCTAAATATTTCTGCAGGCGAGAGCCTCCCCAGAGTCCCCAATTATTTCGCATCCAAAGCCCTAGCCCGAAGTGAAACTTGGCCAGCCCATACTCCGGATCAGGGTGTCGTAGCTGCTCTTTGACAGGCTCCGACAGCATTTTGTCTAACTGTACAAAGCTGTCCGCTAGATTCCGAGGAATATAGATTCCTTGTATGGAATCGGCCACTAGGTTACGCTGGTTTTGCTGCTCGATTACCCGCGCGACGGAGTCACCTTTGGCGGCAAGTTTTTTAGCCTCAACAGCCAGATCGAATGGGCTGTGCTTCAGGTGCCGCAGGTACGACAAGAGCACCAAATGCCGACGTACCTGCCAGCCCTCGTAGCCATAGGCTTCTTGCTTTGTATTGACATAGGTATTCAAATACTGCACAAGTCGGCTATTGGCATCCGTTTCCAACTCTCCCAATTCCCATTCCCCAGAATAAACAACCCGGAGATGTTCTCGAAGTCGCTGGGCGTAAGCCGTTTAAATTTTGCCTTGGCTTTGTCTGTGAGCACTTTATCGAGCTGCTCATTTGCTTCCGTTAGATTTCGAGGTATATAAAATCCATGCTCGTTGATGGAAATAGATTGTCCAGAGCACCAAAGAGTAGACAACAGTAGCCACACCATTATAATGCTTCTCACTGCTTTAGTTGGTTGTATGTCGTGCGAAATCATTGCTTTATAGTAGGAGAAATACTCGTGATAAACTTTGCTTGACAAGTGGCTACATCAAGCTCTAAATAAGGTGGTAAATATAGACCAAACCTTCAAGGTCAACGATAACCCGCCGCCGCGCCGGTAAGTAAGGATAAACCGCCACGAGGCGCGTTTTTTCAACTTAAATATTACCGGGAATGCGGTTCCGATACCTTCTAAGCTGGTTTGCAGCACTAGCAACGCTCTACCCCGCAGTGGCCCAAACCACTACCGGCCCGCTGGGCGAGCAGTTTACCCGGCGCGTGCTTGCGGAAAAGCTCAGCGACCCGTGGGAAGTCACCTACGGCCCCGATAACTTCCTGTGGATTACGGAAGCCCGCGGCTACCGCGTCAGCCGCCTCAACCCCGCCACGGGTGCCCGCCAGGTGGTGTTGGACCTGAGCAAAAACCGCGAATTTCCGCGCTACGACAAGATTCCGGACTCCGTGGACGGGGGCAAGCCCTGGCCGCAGGGCGGCCTGATGGGCCTGGCCCTGCACCCGCAGCTGCTCACCGGCAAGCCCTACGTGTACCTGAGCTACATTTACCGCTATGCGGGGGCCGACCAACCGGGCAACGGCAGCGCCCCCAACTACGGCGGCCACTTCTTCACGGCCCGGCTCGTGCGCTACGAGTACGACGCTCGGGCGCAAACCCTGAGTCGGCCCCTCGTCCTCTGCGACACCATTCCGGCCAGCAACGACCACAACGCCGGGCGCCTGCTTATAGCCCCCGTAGCGGGCCGCGACTACCTGTTCTATTCCGTAGGTGATTTGGGCGCAGGGCAGTTTGAGAACGGTGGGCGGCCCAACCATGCCCAGAGCCCGCTTCCTACGAGGGCAAAGTGTTGCGCTTCCACATTGAGCCCGACGCCGACCACGCCCCCTCCGACCAGTGGATTCCGAATGACAACCCCTTCAATACCAGCCAGCAAAGCGCCGTCTGGAGCCTGGGCCACCGCAACGCCCAGGGGCTGGCCTACGCCGTGGTGGGCGGCACGGGGCGGCTGTACGCCTCGGAGCACGGAGCATTTTCGGATGATGAAATCAACCTAATTGAGCGGGGCAAGAATTACGGGCATCCGCTGGTGCTGGGCTTTGCCGATGGCAACTACAACGGGCTGGCCGCCGCAGCCTCTCACCACGCCAGTTTGCCCGGGCGCTGGCACACTACCTACCCCACCATCAGCAGCGAAAAGGCCAATGCCGCTCTTATTGGGCCTTCTTACCGCAACCCTATTGCCTCGCTTTATCCGCTCAGCAACCAGTTCCTGACCACGGTGCTGGAGCGTACCCGCGCCCACTCGCCCGATGAGCCAACCTGGAACTCCGAGGCTCCCAGCAGTCTGGCCGTGTACACTGGCACGGCTATTCCTGGCTGGCACAATTCCTTGCTGATTCCGGCCCTGAAAAAGGGTAAGCTGATTCGGCTGCAGCTCCACGACCAGGGCACGAGCGTAGCGTCCGACACGCTGATGTACTTCCGCGGCCCGGTCCGTTACCGCGACCTGGCCCTCTCCCCGATGGCACCACGCTCTACCTCGCCACCGACAGTGCAACCGTTACTTCCGGCCCCTCCGAGGAAGCGCCCAACGGCACGGCTTGCCAGGGCTGCATCATTGAGCTGCGATACGCGGGCGGGGGCTGGCCACTACCCCGCCGCTAGCCGGCAAGCGGACAGTCAGCCCGGAAAAGGCATTGCAGGAAGTAACCGCCCTGGTGCAGCGGCTGAAACCCAAAGACCAGCGGGTGAAGCGCGCGGGCCTACCCGCCGCCCAGCAACCTGTCTTCGACTTGCTGCTCAAACCTACCCTCACCGCCCAGGAGAAAACCGAGGCCGAGCGCAATGCCCCGGCCCTGCTCACGGCCCTGCGTCAGCAGTAGGCGCGGCTGGCTCTTTCATCTTATAGCTCCCCGGCCAGGGTTGGTAGCTGGGGTTAGGGCTACCTAGTGGCGCATCGTCATGGGTAGCGGCACGAACCGCTTAGCCATACCCCAGCGACGAACCACTCTCTTTTCGTAACCCGCACATCCTGAATACGGTACCTGTATATACACTAACTACTCACGTTATGTCCAGCTTTGATCCGGCTAACTCCTCCGCGGCTTCTCGCCGGGAATTTATGCGCACTCTTGCCTTGGGGGCGGGAGCTTCTTTGGTGGGTGCCTCGGCTATGGGAGGACCTTTGTCGTGGTTGGAAGAAGCTAGCGCTGAGCCGACTACCCTATTTGGGCAAAGTGCCAAGCCGCTGGGCGTGGCCCTGGTGGGCTTGGGCAAGTACAGCACCGGCCAGCTGGCCCCGGCTCTGCAGCAAACCAAGCTGTGTAAGCTGGCCGGCATCGTGACGGGGACGCCGGCCAAGGCAACTCAATGGCGGCAACAGTACCAGTTGCCGGAAAAGAACATTTATTCCTACCAGACCTTCGACCGGATTGTCGACAACCCCGACATCGACATCGTGTACATCGTGTTGCCGGTGGGCCTGCACGCCGAGTACGTAGAGCGGGCCGCCCGGGCGGGCAAGCACGTTATCTGCGAAAAGCCCATGGCCCCCACCGCCGAGGAATGCCGGCGCATGATTGCTGCCATGCAGAAAGCAGGCAAGAAATTCAGCATCGGTTATCGCCTGCACTTTGAGCCCCACCACCAGGAAATGATGCGCCTGGGCCAGCAGCAGGTGCTGGGCCCCATCAAGAGCCTGGTAGCCGACAATGGCTTCCGGTTTAACAACGACACGCCCTGGCGCGTGGACAAGGAGCTGGCCGGCGGCGGGCCGCTCATGGACATGGGCATTTACTGCGTGCAGGGCGTGGTATATACCAAAGGCCAGCTGCCGGTATCCGTCACGGCTTCGTTTGCCCCAAAAACCGACCCCGTGCTATTTAAGGAGGTGGAAGCGGGCGTAAACTGGCAGATGCAATTTGCCGATGGAGCCGTGGCCGAGTGCCGCACCAGCTACGCCGAAAACCTCAATAGCCGCCTGCGCGCCAACACGGCCCAGGGCTTCATGGAGCTGCAACCAGCCTTTGGCTACGGCGGCATTCAGGGCCGAACCAGCAAAGGCGCCATGAACCTGTCCAACGTGCCCCAGCAGGCCCGCCAAATGGACGATTTCGCCGCGTGTATTCTGCAGAACAAACCCACCCGCGTACCCGGCGAAATGGGCCTGCGCGACGTGCAGCTACTCGAGGCCATTTACCGCGCCGCCGAAACGGGCCGCAAAGTATCAACTAAGGAGGTTGTAGCCGTGCTGGACAAGGTAGGCAGCCGGTAAGCCGCCGGCCGCTTCCTGGGAACAGGGCTCAAACTGGCTGGCTGAGTTATATCCTAATAAGCTGAGGTGAATGAAGTCCGGTTTACGGCTCGCGTAAGACTCGTACACCTAGTGCATGTGAACAGCCAGATTTTGTGAATTGTGTTAGCTCGTCATGCAGCGCGCAGCAAAGCATCTCGCGTGCTGACGACTGCAACGACGCCATGCGAGATGCTACGCTACGCTCTGCATGACAGCCTTCGACTTCACTGGTAACAGTTCTCGATAACACATCCGTCAAAGCCAACACGTATCCTGCTGAGCAAAGCGAGGAATCTGGGTTACTCACTAGGAGACTAACTCAGATTCCTCGCTTTGCTCGGTAGGGCACAATAGAATTCACTACGCTGGCGTAGGTGCCAGGGCGGTTTTAGTCGGCGTTGCCAGTGGCACCGTCGTCGGTGAAGTCGCCGGCGTTGTTGGGGTTATGCTCGGTGTAGCTAGCTACCTCGTTGGTCAGGGCCACATCAACGTCGGCGGCGGCACCTGCTGCTTTTGGGGCGGCTTGCTCGTCAGCGGAGGCGGAATCCGCCGAGGCATCGGCATCCGACGACTCGCCCGTAGACTGGCTAGCAAACGGCCAGCTCCCCTGCGTGTAGCTAATGTAAACACCGGCGGCCAGGGCGGCCAGCGAAGCCCCGATCAGGGCCGTGAGGTTGGACTTTTTCGACATAGGTAGGAAAGTAAGAAAGCCACGCAGTCGGTTGCAGGCGACTACCGCGGCAGGTTAGATGAATAGGCATACGAGCGGCCTAGCCATTTAGTGACTCAGCCGTGGGTTTTCTGCTGGTTTAGCGGGGCTGCACGGGGTATTTTTCGAACATGGTAGCAATGCCCTCGTCGATGCGAGCGGCCAGCCGGGCGGGGTCCTTGGTGAGGGTGCTGGCGGCTACCCCCTGCCAGATCTGCAGGTTACGGGCCGCATCCACGATATCAACCGTGGCCGTGCCCTCCCGGTACGTCCCGACGGGTACTTGCTGCTTTTCCCAGCGGTAGCGACGCTGCCCAATGTAGCGCGGACCATCAAACTGAATGTTGGTTTCCCGAGTTTGGACTTTCTCCTCGGTCACTATCCCAATGTTTACCCACAGGTCTGGGGTGTCGGCACGCTGGTAGCCGCGGCTTTCCAGCTCCCGCGCCACCGCCTGTTTCAACTCCTCAATCCCGACGCCCCCGCCGGCAAAGGCGGCTTCGTTGCGGGCCGTCACGTCGAGAAAGTTGTAGGTTTTATAGGCTGAGAAATCGACGCCCGGCGTCTGGGTCGTGGACTCAATCCGGACGGGCGAGCAGGCCCCGGCCGTGGTCAGAAGTAGCGCGGCCACAAGTAGGTTTTTCATAGACTAGCAGAGAGTAGTGCGGAACAGAAAAGTAAGCACAGGCCCAGGCTTACAGGAGAAGCGCCCACACGCAACAGACAGCACCTGTCGCCTGGCCCTACCCCCGCCCGGGTGGCCAACTTCTTTTACGAGGATATACGGCCCAGGCCGCCCAAGCGCTGAAATAAGCAGGTAGGTGGCCGCCAGCAACGGTTTATCCCCGCTTGCCCCGCATCTTTGCAGCTTCATCTTTTCATCCGCGCCGCATGACCCTGACCTGGACCACCAAACCCTTCCCTGACCTGACCCTCGCGGAGCTGTACGCCCTGCTGCAGCTGCGCTCCGAGGTGTTCGTGGTCGAGCAGACCTGCGCCTTCCAGGACCTCGACGGCCAGGACCAAGCCGCTACCCACTTGCTGGGCCACACGGAAACGGGCGAGCTGGCTGCGTATTCCCGCTTGTTTGGGGCCGGTATCAGCTACCCCGAGGCCAGCATTGGGCGGGTGGTGGTAAGCCCCCAGTTTCGGCGCTACGGCCTGGGCCGGGAGCTGCTGCGCGAGTCCATTGCGGCGGTAGCGGCGCTGTTCGGCGAGCAGCCCATTCAAATCGGTGCTCAGCTCTACCTCAAGGACTTCTACGAAAGCTTTGGGTTTCAGCAGGTAGGTGAGGGCTACCTCGAAGATGGCATTCCGCATATTCACATGGTGCGAAGCTAGGCGGCACTTTCCCGGCGTTCTTCTTTGTTCCCATCACCTCGTCGGCCCCAGCCGTTACGGCTGGAGGTAGCGAAATACGTTTTCCAGCCAGAACATTCCTCTACTGATCGGGTTTGCTAAACCAGTGTTTTTTGCCCGGCTATCAGCTGGACCCGTTGCTACGGCTCAGTTTGCTTAGCTGGCTTGCGCTTCCCTTTCCCTGCTCTATCTGCCATGCCTACCTCTTCTTTTCCCGTCGACTATCAAAAACTGTTTCACGCCCTGCCCGATAACTTCCTGCTGATTGCGCCGGATGCCGCGGCTACCATTGTTGATAACACCAACAGCCACGTGGGCGTGTCCATGAAAAGCCGGGAAGAAGCCGTGGGCAAACCGTTCTTCGAAGCCTACCCCGCCTCCGACGAGGCCTCGGCCGCTACCATTCGGGAGTCGCACGAGCAGGTGCGGCGCACCCACCAGCCCCACACCATGCCCCTAATTCGCTACGACCTGGAGCGGCCTTTGGAGCAAGGCGGGGGCCTGGAGGAACGCTACTGGGAGGCCACCCACTACCCCATTTTAACCGAGCAGGGCACCCTGGAATTCATTTTGCAGCGCACCCAAGACGTAACTGAGCGCTACCGTGCCGAACTGCGCAGCCAGCAGGTACAGCGCGAGCTGGCCGAGCAGCAGGAGCGCACCCGGTTTATTCTGGAATCGTTGCCCGTGATGGTGTGGACCAACCTGCCCACCGGCGAAACGGACTACTTCAACCCGCGCTGGCTGGAGTTTACGGGTCGCTCGCGGGAGGAAAGCCTGGGCTTGGGCTGGCTCGAAGACATCCACCCCGACGACGTTGCGGCCACGCAGCGGCTCTGGAACCAAGCCCGCGACAACAACAGCGAACTGCAGATGGAGTACCGCCTGCGCCGTCACGACGGGCACTACCGCTGGGTGCTGGTGCGGGCCTTACCCCGTCGCAACGCTACCGGCGAGGTGACCATGTGGGTAGGCTGCGGCACCGATATTCACGACCAGAAGCTGATGGTGCAGGAGCTGCTGGAGCAAAACGAGCAGCAGGCCCTGCTCTCCGATCAGTCGTACCAGGCGTTTCAGCAGGTGCAGCAGCAGCGCGAGACGTTCTACAACCTGTTCATGCAAACGCCGGCGCTCATCTGCATTTTGCGGGGGCCAGAGCACCGCTTCGAGTTTGTAAACCCGCCCTATCAGCGACTATTCCCGCACCGGGAGCTGGTGGGCCGCACCGTGGCTGAGGCCCTGCCGGAGGTGGTTGAGCAGGGCTTTATCGGGCTGCTGGATGGGGTGTTCACCACGGGCAAGACCTTCATCGGCAACGAGGTACAGATTGCCCTCGACCGGGACGGCTCGGGCCAGCTGCAGCGCAGCTACCTGAACTTCACTTACCAGCTATTTGAAGAGCAGGGCCAGAAGGCGGGCATCACGGTATTTGCCTACGACGTGACGGATTTAGTAGAGGCCCGTCAGGCCCTTGAAAACAGCGGACCTGATGCTCGCTAATTCTGTAGTTACTTTTTTATCCCCCTCCTCATGGATTTAACCCACCTCGATTTTCAACAGGCCCGCATCAAGCAGGTGCTGTTTAAGTCGCGGCTGCGCTCAATCCTCTACGGAGTGCGG
This sequence comes from Hymenobacter sp. 5516J-16, assembly GCF_022919335.1. Classification (NCBI taxonomy): domain Bacteria; kingdom Pseudomonadati; phylum Bacteroidota; class Cytophagia; order Cytophagales; family Hymenobacteraceae; genus Hymenobacter; species Hymenobacter sp. 5516J-16. The sequence continues at coordinate 952,628 of NZ_CP095058.1, forward strand.
GAGCCCGACGCCACCCTGTTCTCTATGCGGCAGAATCCGCTGGGCGAGTGGCTGTACTCGGTGGTGAAGCCCCGCTACGGGGCCGCCCTACCCGTGCAGCGCCTGGAGCAGGAGTTGCAGCGCATGATTGATACGGGCCGCGGCCTAGTGCAGCAGTACCAAGGCGGCCAGCTGGAAGAATCTCGCTCTGGCCTGGAGCGCCTAGATGCCCACGCCGCCCGTATTGAGGCCTACCTCAAGGAGTTAGAGCAACTGGCCTAACCCGAACGGCGCGCTACGTGAGTGGCCTCGCCAGTGCCCGGCCCTTCGGCAGGTAGCTACTGGCGGGGCTATTGCGTATGTTGGCCCGATGAAACTCTCCCTGCTCCTCTTCTCGGCGGGCGCCTTCCTGACCAGCGCCGCGCCCTTGCCACCAGCACCGCCCGTTCCGAAACCCGTAGTCAAAGCCCTAAGCCGCGTCCGGCCCGATGACGTAAAGGCCCACATTCAGTACCTGGCCGACGACAAACTCCGGGGCCGAAAGCCCGGCACGCCCGGCTACCAAATGGCCGTCGACTACGTGACCAGCCAGCTGAAAAGCTTCGGAGTGCAGCCAGCCGGCGAGGATGGCGGGTTCACGCAGCGCGTGCGCCTGCGCCGGGCCACCGCCCAGCCTACCCCCACCATCCGCTACCAACCCGTAGCGGGCAGCCTGCCCCTGCCCGCCGCTGAAATTCACCTGTACCCGCATCCGGAGCAGGCCAGCGCCCAGCTAGCCGCTACCGGGTTGGCCTTTGCCGGCTACGGCATTTCGGCCCCCGACCAAGGCTACGATGACTATCAGGGCCTGGATGTAAAGGGTAAGGTAGTCGTGATTGTGCGCGGAGCCCCCGCCGCTTCCCTAGCACCGTAGCCGCCGCCAGCCAGGACCAAACCCTGCTGGTGCAAACTGCGGCCCAGCACGGCGCCGTGGGGGTATTGTTTGCCTCCCCGCGCCCGGCCCCGGCCTCGGCGGCCGCTAGCCGGCCGTTGTCGACCACCAGCGTGCTGGGAGCCGATGGTAAAGTGGCCGCGGCCAGGGGCTTTATCAGCGGCTCGGGCGTAAACATGACCGGTACGCTGTCGGCGGCGGGCTTGCAGGCGTTGCTGCTGAACGCGGCCACCGATACGGCCCGGGTGCTGAGCAGCCTGCGCCAGGGCCAGCCGGCGCCGGTGGCCCTGCGCGGCACGCTGGAAGCCAACTGGCAGTCAACTTACCAGGACTTCGACAGCTACAACGTGGTCGGAAAAATTACCGGTTCCGATGCTACCCTGCGCAACGAATACGTAGTACACTCCGCCCACCTCGACCACCTAGGCGTGGCGGCTCCCGTGCAAGGCGACTCCATTTATAACGGCGCCCACGACAACGCCTCGGGCGTGGCCTCGGTGCTAGAAATTGCCCGGCTCTATTCTCGCCTCAAGCAGAAGCCCAAGCGCAGCATCCTGCTGGTGCTGCAAACCGGTGAGGAGTTGGGCCTGCTTGGCTCGGCCTACTTTGCCGCCCGCCCAACCGTACCCAAAACGGCGCTGGTAGCCGATGTGAATACCGACATGCCCACCATCATTGCCCCGCTGCTGTCGGTGGTGCCGCTGGGCGCCCGGCATTCGTCCTTGGCCCAGCCAGTAGAGGAAGCAGCTCGCTACCTGGGCCTGACGGTGGAGGAAGACCCCGAGCCCGACCAGAACCGGTTTATCCGCTCCGACCAGTACAGCTTCGTGGCCCAGGGCATTCCGGCCCTGCACATTAAGTACGGCAACCGCACCCCCGACGGCAAGAACAACCTCAGCGAACAGGTGCAGAAGTGGCGCGCCCTCACCTACCACAAACCCCAGGACGACATCAACGGTACCTTTGATTTTGAGGCCGGCAAGAAGTACGTGCAGCTGAACTTCCTGATTGGCTACCTCGTGGCCCAGAATCCGCAGCGCCCCACCTGGAACCCCGGCGACTTTTTCGGGCAACGGTTCGCACAACAACGATAAGCACCGCCAGTAAACAGTGCAACAGCACTGAAAAAGGGTAAATCAGCTGGAGCTCGGGTTCTGCTGGTTTACCCTTTTTTAGTGCTGAAATTCTATATATTTCCGAATATTAATGTTTGAAGCCCGGCGAAGCCTGATTTGCCCGGTCTTTTAGCACTTTCACAGGACCTACCCCGCCCCTCTGCCTACCTCCCACCACTGCGTATGATTATCTACGGCTACCGAACTTCCCACCTGCGTACCGAACCCGTGGCCGGCTCCTGCCCTACCTGCGCTACCCCAGATAGCCTGCGCGTTAGCGTTATGGGGCGCTATGCCCACGTATATTGGGTGCCCCTGTTTCCGCTGGGCAAAACTGGAGGCTCCGAGTGCGGGCACTGCCGGCAGGTGCTGCGCCCCAAGGAAATGACGCCCGAGCTACGGCAGGAGTTTCAGGCAGTGAAGCAACGGGCCAGCGTGCCGCTGTGGCATTTTGTGGGGGTAGCGCTGGCTGCCGTTGGGGTAGTGTGGGGCGTAATAAGCAACAGCCTCAGCCAGGAAGCCAACCAGACCTTCATTACCGCGCCCCACAAAGGCGACCTGTACTACATCCGCACTGAGAACGGGCACTACTCTTTGCTGAAAGTGCAGGAAGTGGCCGGCAACAGCGTAAAGCTGCTGGCAAACACTTATGAAATTGACACCGAAACCGGGGCTCAGGAGCTGAACAAGCCGGAAAATTTCGCCCCGGAGCCCGTGGAGCTTACCCGCTACGACCTGAACATTATGCTCAACCAGGACGAAATAGTGGAAATTGAGCGCCACTAACATCCGTGGCCGGCGCGGCTAGCTTGCCCCGTTACCTACCTAGGCGGGCTCCGGCACTCACCGGAGCCCGTGGTTTTTCGGGAGCCTTGCCCTAGAACCGCCCCAGGTAGCCAGCGCCTGCTGATGCTCCCGGCTGATTTGCCGAACAATAACACTATCAGGGCCGGAACCGACTAGGATGGCCGTGCCTTGCTCCCGGGCGTAGGGGTTGCGCACTGCCCCGGCCCGGCGGAGTTGCCGAAAATGCGTGCCGAGCGCAGGGTCGGGCTCGTCGTCTATTACCAAGATGTGCTCCCAGTGGCGGGCTGCCGGCCCAGGAAACCAGAACAGGTAGCTGCCATTGAAACTATGCGCCGCGGGTAGCGGCCGGTGGCGGTTCACGTAATTGATGGCCCCGGCTTGCCCATAGTTGGCCGTGAGAATGAGCGTGCGGGCCCGCGTGGCGGCGGGCAAGGCCTGGTAAGCCTGCCAGGTTTTGTCGGCCAGTTCCTGCCAGCCAAGCATGTCGGCAAAATCCTGTGGCAAGGGGTGGTCTTGCCCGTCTTCCCAGCGCAGGGCACCCGTGCGGCGGTAATGCTGGCCCACCGCCACCATGCGGGCCGGCGAGTTGAGCGTGAACAGGATGGGTAGGAAGGGAAGGCTCAGCAGCAGTGGCAACACCAGCAGGGCTGGGCGCAGCACATTGGCTGCCCGGAGGGGCCAGCGGCTAAGCTGCTGCTGCCACCACACGGCCCCGGCCGCAAACAGAATGGGGTAGTAGCCCAGGGCGTAGTAGCTTTTGCCGTGCAGCAACGTGAGCAGCAGCAGGCCCCCGCAGTAGATCAGCCCCACTACCCGGTAGGGTTGCAGCGGCCGACTCAGCAGCAGCCCCAGCAGGCCTGGCACCCATACCCACAAAGCCGGCAGACACATCACGGCCTGATCGAGCCAGAACGCCGCTCCCGAAACATACACCAGTTGGGTGTCGTGCAATTCCCGCATGTGCTGCAGAAAGGGGATGCCATGCCGCAGCTGCCACAGCAGGTTTGGCAGCCACAGCCCCAGGGCCAGGGCGGCGCTCAGCCAGAACGCCCGGGTAGCCAGCACCCGCCGCAGGGGCGTGGCTAACAAGGCTCCCAGCACGGCCGTAATAAAGAACAAGGCCGAATACTTATTAAGCAACGCCAATCCCAGCCCTACCCCTATGCCGTAGAGGTACTGCGGCCGGGGCCGCTGCACGTAGCAGATCAGCAGGTAGCAAGCTAGGGTGAAGGCAAAGACCTCGAAGGAATTAGGCTGAAACAGAAAGTTGAGGCGGGCAAACCCACTGACGATATAACACAGCCCCGCCAGCACCACAGCCCACGCGCCGCCACCGAGCCGCTGAGTAGCCCGCGCTACCACGTACACCGTAAGGCTACCCCACAGAATGGGCCAGAACTTCACCCAAAACCAACTGCCGCCCAAAGCCAGCGTAATCCAACTTTGCAGGGCCGTTAGCGGGGCACCTCCAAGTAGCCCCAGGCCAGGTGCCGCCCGTAGTTGAGGTAGAGGTACTCGTCGCGGTGCAGCTCGTAGGCGCGGCTGGCTAGCCCGTAGCCAGTAGCGGCCTTCAGGAGCGCAAGTAGCACAGGAAGCAGCCGGAGGAATTTCACGGCTCAATATAGAGAACCTACTATAAACACCACCGCTCCTTTGCCCCTGTTCTACAACTCCTTGGGGAGCCGGATGGCGTGGAGATATTCGTTCAGGCCGGCCGGGTGCTGAAACAAATGAATAAAGAGAATACGCTCCTCGTCCCACTCACACCACTCCTCGGCGTAGAAGTCGGCGGCGGCAAACAGGCGCAGGCGGAAGCTGTCCTGGCGCCGCTCGGCCAGCAGCTGACCGTGGCGGCGCAGGTGCTCGGCCTGGCGGAACATATGTAGTTGTTTGAACTCGGCAAATTTCATGAGCAGCTCCAGAACCCAAAGATACCACCTGCCAGTTCCGGGCGGCGACGTAGTGGGGTGAGGTAGCTCAAGGTTATCCGTCTAGCCTAGTGTGCTACCCCTCCTAAATAGAACAAACCCTTGACGTGTGACTATTGAGGAAGGGCTTGTCAGGGCAGTTAGCAGGTGTGTGGCATAAGAGAGAAAGGATGACTGTGCTTCGCTCGCCAGGACACGTCCCTGAGTGAGGACGGATAGCACCGCGCGGGCTTGATGTGCCACATGCCCGCCATGCTACCATTCCCTACCTCGCTCGCTCACCATTTCATCATCTCGCTCCTCCACTATCTTACCATTTCCCATCTTCGCGGCATGAAAACGATTCGCTTTCCGCATCCGCTGGTTTTGCTGGTGGGGTTTATTTTGCTGGCGTGCCTGCTGAGCTACCTGTTGCCCGCGGGCGTATTTGAGCGCCATACTGATACCGTGACGGGCCGGGAGGTAGTAGTAGCCGGCTCCTACCACCGGGTGGCCCCTACCCCGTCAGCCCCCTGCAGGCGCTGGTGGATATTCCGAAGGGCCTGGTAGATGCGGCTTCCGTGATATTTCTGGTGTTTCTGGCCGGCGGAGCCTTCACCGTCGTGGACCTGACGGGCGCCCTGCGTCGGGGCGTCGATTGGCTGCTGCTGAAGTTTCAGGGGCGCGAGGCCGTAGTAATTCCCATTATTTCGGTGCTGTTTGCCACCATGGGGGCCCTGGAAAACATGCAGGAAGAAATTGTGCCCCTAGTGCCCGTCCTGCTGATTTTGATGCGCCGCATTGGCTACCCCACCGTTACGGCCGCCGCCGTAAGTATAGGTTCGGCGGCGGTGGGCGCGGCCTTCAGCCCTTTGAACCCATTTCAGGTGGGCATTGCCCAGAAGTTGGCCCAACTGCCCCTGCTTTCCGGCGGCGGCTTCCGCCTGGCATTCCTGCTACTGGCCCTCACCATCTGGATAGCCGGCACCGTGCGCTACGCCCTGCGCCACCGCGTGCAACCGGAAACTGCCGATGCCACCACCCCGGCACGCTGGCCGCCGGGCGCAACCATGGCTTAGTATTACTACTGCTATTCAGCGGGTTTGCCTTCTTTGCCTACGGCGTGCTGCAGCTGGGCTGGGAGTTTGAGCAGATGGCCGCCTTGTTCTTCACGCTGGGGGTAGTGGCAGGCCTGGTAGGCGGGCTGGGCCTAACGGGCACGGCCGAAGGCTTCATTGCCGGCTTCCGCGACATTGCGTTTTCTGCCCTGCTCATTGGGTTTGCCCGGGCCATTTTTGTGGTGCTAGAGCAGGGCCAGATTGTGGATACCATTGTCAACGGCCTGTCGGCGCCGCTAGCGGGCTTACCGGCCTGGACGGCGGCCCTGGGCATGATGGGCGTGCACACGGCCCTGCACCTGCCCGTGCCCAGCGTTAGTGGCCAGGCCGTGCTCACCATGCCCCTGCTTGTGCCCCTCTCCGACCTCATCGGCCTCTCGCGCCAGGTAACGGTGCTGGCCTACCAGTACGGCGCCGGCCTCTGCGAGCTGATAACGCCCACCAACGGTGCCCTCATGGCCATTGTGGCGGCCTGCGGCGTGCGGTTTGACGAGTGGTGGCGCTTTGCCTTCCCACTGTACCTGGCGCTGGTAGTGCTAGCCGCCGTGGCCATTATCGCCGGTATTGTGGTGGGTCTGTAACAACACTTCGGCTCTAGAAAAGCCGCCGTCACACAGTAAAAGTCCGTCATCCTGAGCTATGTGGCGCGTCAAGCTACATGGCTCAGGATGACAGCGCAGAAAACTCACTATTTCACCATCAGGCCAAGCGCAATTCTTCGGCTTCGAAGATGCGCTTGAGTTTGCGCTTCTTTTCTACTAGCTGAAACCGGAAGGTATCGGTGGCTTCATTGTAAAACACGTCGGAAATAAGGCCCTGGTGGGGCGGCCGGCCCGGTTCGGGCTGCACTTCGCCTACCACGTCGCCGAAGCTGAAGGGTGGCTTACCGTACAGTTCCCGGAATAGGTCGCGGCTGACTTTAAACTGCTGCTCATCGTAGCGCAGCAAAATCCAGTCTTCGGTTTCATCAATCTTTTCGAAGACTTTGCCCAGGGGCTCCAGCCACTCAAACGAGCGGCGGTTGGCCGGATGCAGGTAGCTCAGGCCGAACTCGGGAGTCCAGGAGTACAGGCCGTAAATAACAGGTTTAGGACGAGGCACGGATAAAAAAGCAGAGTACGGAATGAAGGTAGCGGGAGGCGCCAGCTGCGAAAAAGCAGCTGCCACCCCTCAGGCAAGTGCTGGGCAAAAGACCTGTATTGGGCCACATGCCGGAGGGCCAGCACCATCCGGAAGGCCGCATTTATACGGAGGCAATTTCCAGCTTTTCGGTATAACTACCAGCCTGGCCTCTTCGTTCAGCCCTGAGGAGAAGGGGTAGCGGCTGGGGCGGCTTGGCCGTTCGGCTCCCGAACAACGACGAAACGTTTCGGCTCCTTATGAAGAAAGAAGACATCCACCTCAGCGACTGGAACCGCATTCTGTTCGGCGATGCACCCGTGGCCTTTACCCTGGAAGTGGTGGTGCGCACCGTGCTCATCTACTTCATTTTCCTGCTGATTATGCGCCTGATGGGCAAGCGCATGAATGCCCAACTAACCATAACTGAGCTGGCCGTAATGGTTACGCTCGGCGCCATTGTGGCCGTACCCATGCAGATTCCGAACCGGGGCCTGCTCCCGGCTGTGGCCTTGCTGCTGCTGGTACTATTTCTGCAGCGCGGCCTCAACTGGTTGGCCGTTAAACGGCGAAAAGTAGAGGTAGTACTGCAGGGCGACGTAACCATTCTGGCTAAAAACGGGGTGCTCCAAATTGATAAGCTCCAGCAGGAACGGGTTTCGCACGAGCAGCTTTTTGCCCAGCTGCGGGCCGAAAAAGTCACCCATCTGGGGCAGGTAAAGCGGGTATATATGGAGGCCGACGGCTCTTTCAGCGTTTTTAAGCTCACCCCGCCCGTGCCCGGCCTTACGGTGCTACCCGAGCAAGACGACCGGCTTCGCCGCACCCAGCCCCCGGCGCCTGACCAAAAAACCTGCAACTACTGCGGCTACTTGGCTACCCCCACCGACCACGCCGGTAACCGCTGCCCCAACTGCGGACAGCAGCAGTGGGTAGCGGCCGTGCAGTAAGCTCCGGCTTAGCCCGCCTCCCTCCCGCTCACGAGTTGCCGGCCCCGGCCAGCTGCCGGTGAGCTCCTCCTGTTCACGCCTTTATGTTGCCTTATGAAACCCGAGGATTTTCATTTATTTGACCCGCTACGGTTCTTTCTAGGCGATGTGCCGTGGAGTTTTCTGCTGGAAACCCTCTTGCGCGGGGCCTTTCTCTACGGCTTGCTGCTGCTGGCTATGCGCCTCATGGGCAAGCGCATGGGCGCTCAGCTCAGTCGCAACGAAATGGCCGCCCTGGTTTCCCTCGCCGCCGCCATTGGGGTGCCCATTCAAGCCCCCGACCGGGGGCTGGTGCCACCCCTGTGCATCACCCTGCTTATTGTGCTGGGCCAGCGCTACATTGCCGCCCAAACGCTACGCAGCAAAAAGTTCGAGGAGGTGTCGCAGGACGATATTGCCATTATGGTGGAAGATGGCTGCCTGAACCTGGACAAGATGCGAGAGGTAGTACTACCCCAGGAGCGGCTATTTGCCCAGCTTCGCTCTTCCAGCATCGATCAGCTTGGTGAGGTGAAACGGCTCTACATGGAAGCCAACGGCGACTTCACCTTGCTGCGCCAGGAACCGCCCCAGCCCGGTCTTACCCTAATTCCGGATTGGGATGAGGAGTACATTCAGCAGCAAAAGAAAGCGCCCGGCACCTTCGCCTGCCTGCGTTGCGGCCACCTGGAGCGCAACCAGTCCGCGGAGCCAAACCACGCCTGCCCGCGCTGCCAGCAAAACCGCTGGACTACCGCCGTCACCTCAGCCTAACCTTACCTTAGTTAAGCCGCAGTGAGCGGTAGCGCAGCACACCGGGTCGGGTACCCTGCATCGGCTCGGGTTTTCGCGTGTTCCGCGTGGTAGTGCGCGGTAGGGTAGGCCCAGAGCCTATTTCTCGCTAAGAACAGCTTCGTTGCCTTCAGTTTCAGTGGCTTAGCTGCCGTGCTACAACCTAAGAGGTATGCAAGCAGTATGAGCGGTTGTCGAGCTTCCTCGCTCCTTTCCATCGACAACCCATGCCTAAAACTGACCTTCTCCCCGTCGCCGTGCTGCCAGCCGGCATGGGCGCTCTTCCGCACGAACACGGCACCACCTTCCGCGTGTGGGCCCCGGCGGCTACGGCCGTAGCCCTGGTGGGCCCCTTCAATCAGTGGGATGCCACTACCCACCCGCTCAACCCGAAGCCGAGGGTTACTGGGCCGCCGACTTTGCGGACCTTGCCCCGGGCACCGAATACAAATTTCACCTTACCACGCCCACCGGCGCGCTAGTTCGCAACGACCCCTACGCCCGCGAAGTCACCCATTCGGCCGGTAACTCCGTGGTGCCAGACCCCGATTTCGACTGGGAAAACGACCAGTTTCAGATGCCCGCCTGGAATGAGTTGGTGGTTTATGAGCTGCACATCGGGACCTTTCACGCTCCTGACCCCACCCGGCCCGGCACTTTCCTGGACGCCATTGACAAGCTGGACCACTTGCAGGAACTGGGCATAAATGCCGTGGAGGTAATGCCGGCCACCGAGTTTCCGGGCAGCTTGTCCTGGGGCTACAACCCGGCCCACCCCTTCGCCATTGAAACCGACTACGGCGGGGCCGTGGCCTTCAAGGAGTTTATCAAGCAGGCCCACCGCCGCGGCATTGCCGTTATTTTGGACGTGGTGTACAATCACTTTGGCCCCGGCGACTTAGACTTGTGGCAGTTTGACGGCTGGAGCGAAAACGACGGTGGCGGCATCTACTTCTATAATGACTGGCGCGCCGAAACGCCCTGGGGCCACAACCGCCCCGACTACGGCCGCGACGCCGTGCGCCGCTACATCCGCGACAACGCCCTGATGTGGCTGGAAGAGTACCGCGTGGACGGGCTGCGCTGCGACGCCATTGCCCACATCCGCAACGTGGATGGCACCACCGACGCCTCCCGCGACTTGCCCGAAGGGTGGAGTTTGATGCGTTGGATCAATGAGGAAATTCGGGCCGTGATGCCCTGGAAGATTACCATTGCCGAGGACTTGCTGGGCAACGAGTACATCACCCGGGCGCCGGAGGAGGATGGGCAAGGCTTTTCGGCCCAGTGGGACGCGGGCTTCGTCTACCCCATTCGCGACGCGCTAACTACTCCGCACGATGCCGACCGCAACATGCACGCCGTGGCCGAAGCCGTGAGTAACGTCTATAATGGCGACGCTTTCCAGCGGGTCGTTTATACTGAGTCGCACGATGAGGTAGCCAATGGCAAGGCGCGCGTGACGGAGGAAATCATGCCGGGCAACGCCGCGTCCTGGTTTCCGAAGAAGCGCTCTACCCTGGGCGCGGCGCTGGTATTCACGGTTCCGGGAATTCCCATGATTTTTCAGGGCCAGAACATGCTGGCCGACGGCTCTTTCTCCGATGATCAGCCCCTGGACTGGAGCCGGGCCGAAACGCACGCCGGCTTGGTGCGCCTCTACCAGGACCTGATTCGGCTGCGGCGCAACCTGACTGGCACCACCCGGGGCCTGCTGGGCCAGCGCGTGGATATATCTCACCTCAATAATGAGGATAAGATTCTGGCTTACATCCGCCGCGACCAGGGCGGCCCCGGCGACACCACCGTGGTGCTCTGCAACTTCGCCGACCGTTCTCACCCCGCTTACACCATTGGCTTACCGCGCGCGGGCCGGTGGCGCGTGCGCTTCAACTCCGACTGGCAAGGCTACGACCAGGAGTTCGGCAACTTTGAGAGTGTGGATACCGAGGCCGAATACGGGGTATATGACGACCAGCCCTTCCACGGTACGTTCGGGCTGGCGCCGTACTCAGTGCTAATCCTTTCACAGGAGCCGGAGTAGGACCTACTGGCGGCACTCTTGCGTAGAAAGAGCGGTGATTTGCCGGCGGCGACAGTAAAAAACTGGCTGCGCCGGTAAATCACCGCTCTTTTTACGTGCGAAACCCTGCCAGAACCATATCTTGCCGCTACTCCCACCGAATCCTCTTTCCCATGCAAGTCCCCGCTCCCGCCCCCGATCCTATTGCCCCGGACGCCCTACTCGTGGAAGTAGCCTGGGAGGTTTGCAACCAGGTGGGGGGCATTTATACCGTTATCCGCAGCAAAGTACCCGCCACGGTGCAGGCCTGGGACGACCGGTACTGCCTGCTGGGGCCCTACTTTGCCAACCAGGCCCAAGGCGAGTTTGAGCCCTATGACGACCAGCAGATGGCTGCCCTCAACGACCCGTTTGCCGGGGCCGTGCGTGAAATGCGCAAGCGTGGCTATGATATCTGCCTGGGCATTTGGCTGGTTACGGGCCGGCCCCGCGTGGTGCTGATCAATCCTTTCCAGGCCTACCCCCGGCTGGGTCAGATTAAATCGGACCTCTGGCACCACCACACGATTCCAACGCCCGATACCGACGATTTGCTGCACCAAGTAGTAGCTTTCGGCGACCTAGCGAAAACCTTCCTGGAAATTCTGGCCGCCGAGGTAGTACCACCCCAACGGCTGGTGGCGCACTTTCACGAGTGGATGACGGGGGTGGCCATTCCGGCCCTGCGCCGCGACCAGGTGCCCCTGCACCTGGTGTTTACTACCCACGCCACCCTGTTAGGCCGCTACCTGGCCATGAACGACCCCAACTTCTACGACCACCTCATGCAGGTGGAGTGGCAGGCGGAGGCGCGCCACTTCAACATTGAGCCCGCCGTAACCATGGAGCGAGCCGCGGCCCACGGCGCCCACGTGTTTACTACGGTAAGCGAGCTGACGGTGCGGGAGTGCATCTACCTGCTCGACCGAATTCCGGACGCGGTGCTACCCAACGGGCTGAACATTGAGCGGTTTGTAGCCCTGCACGAGTTCCAGAACCTGCACCAGCAGTACAAGTCCAAGATTCACGAGTTCGTGATGGCGCACTTTTTCCAGAGCTACTCCTTTGATCTGGACAAGACCCTGTACCTGTTCACGAGTGGGCGCTACGAGTATCATAACAAAGGCTTTGACCTGACCCTGGAGGCCCTGGCCCGCCTCAACTACCGCCTCCAGCAGAGTGGGCTGGAAGGCCAGGTAGTTATGTTTTTTATCACCAAACGCCCCTTCCACAGCATCAACCCCAGGTGCTGCAGAGCCGGGCCATTCTGGATGAAGTACAGGAAACCTGCGAGGCCATTGAGCGCCAGGTGGGCGAGCGGCTGTTTTACGCCGCCGCGGCCGGCACCGACCACCGCCTGCCCGACCTCGACGCCCTGGTCGACGACTACTGGAAGCTGCGCTACCGGCGCACCCTGCAAAGCTGGAAAACCACCAGCCTGCCCCCGTCATCACCCACAACCTGGTCGATGATGCCACCGATGACATTCTCAATTTCGTGCGGCGCGCTAACCTGGTCAACAACCAGCACGACCGGGTAAAAATCGTGTACCACCCGGATTTTGTGTCGCCGACTTCGCCTTTGTTTGGCATGGAGTACGGGCAGTTTGTGCGGGGCTGCCACCTGGGCATTTTCCCCAGCTACTACGAGCCCTGGGGCTACACCCCGCTGGAGTGCGTGGCCCGCGGCGTACCCGCCATTACCAGTGACCTGTCCGGCTTCGGCGACTACGTGATGGAAACCGTGCCTGAGCACGAGGCCAAGGGTATTTACGTGGTCAAGCGCCAGGAAAAGAGCTTCGAGGAATCGGCCGAGGAGCTGACGGAAATGCTCTGGCAGTTTGTGCAGCTCAACCGCCGGGAACGAATCATGCAGCGCAACAACGTGGAAAGCTCCGCCGAGCTCTACGACTGGAAAAACCTGCGCGTGCACTATGACCGGGCCTACCAGCTGGCCCTGGAACGGCAGTAGCCGCTCCGCATTCCGCCCATTGCAGGCCGCCAGCTCACCTTGCCCTCGTTAGCTGGCGGCTTGTTCACTCACCTTGGCTGCAAGTGCGGGCCAGCCGTTAACTATTTACTACAGAATAAAACGCGCGTTTTTGCTTCCGCCCCACCTAACGCCTACCTCTGCCTTATATAGGAGTTGCCTGGCCGGGGTAGCAATGGGGCTGTTCGCCGCCACGGCCCTGGCCAACGAGTTCTGGCTGGAGCCAGCGCAGTTTTTTGTGCTACCCGGCGCCACGGTGCACGTGCGGCGCTTTACCGGCCCTGATTTTCGCGGGAAAGCCTGGGCCGGCCGCCGCAACCGGGTAATTCAGCTGCTCCACTACGCGCCCGGCGCTGATCCGGCCAATTTGCTCCCCTGACTACGGCCACTGACACGCTGGCAACCACCATTACCTTGCGGCTGCCCGGTACGCATATGGTGGCCTTGGTTACCAACAATGCATTTACTACGCTACCCGCCGAGCAGTTCACCGCGTACCTGCAAGCCGAGGGCCTTGACTACGTGCTGGCCCAACGCCAGCAGCGGGGCCAAACCGGGCAGCCGGGCCGCGAGGCCTACCGGCGGTGCGCTAAAACCCTGATTCAGGTGGGGCCCGCCGCTGCCGCCGATACGGCCCGCACGTGGGCGCGCGTGGTGGGCCAGCCCTTGGAGCTGATACCCGAGCAAAACCCGCCTACCCTAGCCAGCGGCGCCGGACTTACTGTGCGCGTGCTGATGGAAGGCCGGCCGGTAGCAGGCCAGCCGGTGCGGCTGTGGTACCGGAGCCCCACCTCGCAGCCGGTGCTACTTCATACGCTCCGCAGTAACCAAAACGGCCGGGTGCTGTTTCGTATATCCGGGCCGGGTGAGTACCTTGCCGGCGCCGTGCGCATGGTGGCCGCCCCGGCCGCGCAATCCGCTGACTGGCAGAGTACCTGGAGTACCCTGACGTTTGGCGTGAGCAAACAAAAGAGGCCGTAGTGCAGCTCTACCGCACTTTTTAAGTCCTTTGTCGTCTGCTCACGCCCGAATAGTTTTTTTGTTACCTTCGCAACTCCCATAACCACCGAACTACCTGCGGTATGAAGTACTCAATAGATAAAAAAGAGACCTACACGATTATCACGATTGACGAGAAGAAGCTCGACACGACGGTCGCGCCCGATCTGAAATCGGAATTCGTGAAGCTGAATGCCGAGGGCATCAACAACCTGATTTTGGACCTAAGCAACGTTAAATACACGGATTCTTCCGGGCTTAGCTCCATTCTGATTGCCAACCGCCTCTGCAACTCTACCGGTGGTTTGCTGGTGCTTACGGGGCTGCAGGACCACGTGATGAAGCTCATCACCATTTCCAAGCTGGAGTCGGTGCTGCATATTTTGCCCACGGTGGAAGAAGGTATCGACCGGATTTTCCTGCACGCTATTGAGCGGGATCTGACTAGCAAAGAATAGTTTTTTGAAGGCTGTTAGCTGTTGACTGTTGGCTGTTAGTTTTACACTGACGGCTACTGGTCAACAGCTTTTTCTTTTTCGGCCTTTTGCCCCGCGCAATCTGGCCCTCGGTTGTTTCTTTCACTGCAATAGCTAGCGGCCAACAGCTAGTAGCTAATCGCTAAGTTTTGGAGTTCGAGCTGAAAATTCTGGGTAGTGCCTCGGCTACGCCGTTCCTGGACCGCCACCACACGGCGCAGGTCCTGACCGTGGGAAATGCTCAGTATCTCATTGACTGCGGCGAAGGTACCCAGCGTCGCCTGATGGAGCATAAAATCCGGCACCAGCGCATCCACACCATCTTCATCAGCCACCTCCACGGCGACCATTTCTTCGGGCTTTTCGGACTGCTGGGTACCATGCACCTGAACGGGCGCACAGAGCCGCTGCGCTTGTTCGGTCCGCCCGGCCTGGATGAGGTGCTGACCAGCCAGTTTCGGCATTCCTACACCCACCTGAGCTTCGAGCTGGAATTCACTCCGGTTGATACCACCCAGCACCAACTCATCTTCGAGGATAAGAACGTGACGGTACACACGTTACCCATGCGCCACCGCATTCCGTGCTGTGGCTACTTGTTCCGAGAAAAGCCCAAGCGCCGCCGACTGCTGCCCGAACTGCTGCCGCCCGGTCTTACCCACGCTCAGCTCCACGCCCTGACCCTGGGCGAGGACGTGCACAATGAGCAGGGCCAGCTGCTGGTGCCTAATGCGCACGTAACTATGGCGCCCAAGCGGGCCCGCAGCTACGCCTTCTGCTCCGATACGCTGTACACGGAAAGCCTGGCCGACCTCGTGCGCGACGTGGACCTGCTGTATCACGAGGCTACCTTCCTGGATGATTTGCGCGACCGGGCCTTAGTAACCCACCATTCCACGGCCCGTCAGGCCGGTTTGCTGGCCCGCCGCGCCGAGGTGCACCGCCTGCTCATTGGTCACTTTTCCAGCCGCTACCGCGACTTGGAACCCCTGCTGGCTGAAGCCAAAACCATGTTTGAGTGGACGGAGCTAGCTGTGGAAGGCCTATCGGTAAGCATAACCGAGTAGGCGGGCGGCTGGGTAGGCTTCCTTTGTTTTCCTGACCGGCAGCGGGCCGATTTAAGCGGCTCCCATCTTCTCTCCCCTCGTTTTATGGCCTCTTCTTTTACGCACAAAAAGCAGCAGCTTTACCTAGTGCTCAGCGGCATTTTCATTGTGAATGCGCTGCTGGCCGAAATCATTGGGGTAAAGATTTTCTCCGTGGATGCGCTGCTGGGCCTGCCCGGCAACCTGACGGCCGGCGTTATCATTTGGCCCGTGGTGTTCATTACCACCGACATCATCAATGAGTATTTTGGGCGCGAAGGAGTACTGCGCGTGAGTTTTCTGACGGTGGGCCTGATTCTGTACGCCTTCCTCGTGATTCTGGCTACTACCAAGCTGCCCCCGGCCCAGTTCTGGCTCGACGTCAATAGCCAAGATGCCCAGGGCCGGCCCTTCAACATTGAATTTGCCTACCAGAGCATTTTCCGTCAGGGGTTGGGCATCATTATCGGCTCAATTACGGCCTTTATTATCGGGCAGGTGCTGGATGCCTCGGTGTTCCAGTGGTTTCGGCGGGTAGCGGGCGGGCGCTACGTGTGGCTGCGTGCCACGGGCTCCACGCTCATTTCCCAGCTCGTCGATTCCTTTGTGGTACTGTTCGTGGCCTTCTATGTATTCGGCAACTGGACTTTTGACCAAGTGCTGAGCGTGGCCAACACCAACTACTGGTATAAATTTGCCGCCGCCATCCTGCTCACGCCCCTGCTTTACCTGGCCCACTACCTCATTGATCGGTATGTAGGCCGGGACGAAACCCAGGAATTGCAGCAGCAGGCCGCGGCCGATGTGAGCGTGTAAATTAAGGTTCATGAAAATAGCCCTCTGCGCCATCTTAGTGAGCATAAGCTCCCTTACCAAGACTTATGCGCAACGTTTCCAACCCGGTGCTTTTACGCTTACCAACGGTACTACTGGGGAAGGGATGCTTTTCTACAGAGAAGCTGGAGCCTGGGGACCGGCTAAATTGACTGTCAAGAATGAAAGCGGCTCGACGAAATATGAGCCGGGCCTGATTCAAGAATTCCAGCTGGCCGGTCATGCTTACGTACGCGAAGACGCATTTCCATTCAGGGCTGTCTTTGATCGTCGACGCCCCGATCCTATCTTTTTGGAAGTAGTTGAGCAAGGACCAATTGAGCTTTACGCCTACCACTATACCTTTCAAGCTGGCAACTACATCAGCTACATCACGTTGCCGGTCTTACGCAAGCAAGGCTCGTCCACTTACGTAGTGCTAAACGTCAACAAGGCCCCCTCCCTGCCTAAGGAAACCCGTGACCCGGAGGACGTGGCTGCCTTGTTTGATCAGGACCCCGAGCTTCAGTACCGCTGCCGTAGCGGCAACGTCACTCCCGAAAACATCGTCAACTACGTGCATTCCTACAACTTGGGGTAAAGCTTCCTAGTGGTATGAAAGCAACTCAATAACCCCCACATGTCCCGCATTCTCACCGGCATTCAGAGCACCGGCCGCCCCCACCTGGGCAACCTGCTTGGCGCCATCCTTCCGGCCATTGAGCTGTCTAAAAACGCAGCTAACGAGTCCTTGTATTTCATTGCTGACTTGCACTCGCTCACTACCGTGCGGGATGCCGAGCTGCTGCGCCAGAACACCTACGCCGTAGCGGCCGCCTGGCTGGCCTGCGGTTTCGACACGGAGAAAAACCTGTTTTACCGTCAGTCTGATGTGCCCCAGGTGGCAGAGCTGACCTGGTACCTGTCGTGCTTCACGCCCTACCCCATGCTGGCTAACGCTCACTCCTTCAAGGACAAAAGCGACCGGCTCTCGAACGTGAATGCTGGCTTGTTTACCTACCCCGTGCTCATGGCCGCCGATATTCTGCTCTATGACGCGGAGGTAGTGCCCGTGGGCAAAGACCAGATTCAGCACTTGGAAATCACCCGCGACATTGCCGCGGCTTTCAACGGGCGCTACGGCGACACCTTTGTGCTGCCCCAGGCCCGCGTGGATGCCGAGCTGATGACCATACCGGGCCTCGACGGCCAGAAGATGAGCAAGAGCTACGGCAACATCATCGACATCTTTGCCGACGACAAGAGCCTGCTCAAAACCATCCGCAGCATTGTTTCGGACAGTACCCCGCTGGAGGCCCCAAAAACCCGGACACAGATACCACTTTCAAGCTGTACTCCCTGCTAGCTACGGCCGAGGAAACTGCCGATATGCGCCAGCGCTACGAAGCCGGCGGCTTCGGCTACGGCCACGCCAAAACTGCCCTCTACGAATTGATTGTGCAGCGTTTCGCCGCCGAGCGGGAGCAGTTCAATTTCTACAGCAACAACCTGCCCGAGGTAGACCGCAAGCTCGCCGAAGGTGCCCGAAAAGCCCAAGCCTACGGCTCCGAAGTGCTCAACAAAGTGCGCGAGCGAATCGGTTACCTCCGGCGGTAAGACAGTAAGGTAGTAGCTGAGTGAGGTGTCATGGCGAGGGCACCGAAGCCATCCGTCCTGCCCACTATGCTACCCCTCTGACATGTGACACGCCCTTGACGCTACCATACGTCAAGGGCGTGTTTCTTTATCAGGTTTGTCACCACGAGAGGTGTCATGGCGCCGGCTCCGCCTCACCATAACACCTCTCACATTCACCACCTCACTATATCAGTAGCTGATGTGTTTTTGCTCATTGGAAAAGCTGAAACCTACTTTGCTACCGCGGCTAACCTGCTGGTTTTCTAGCTTCTGCTTCACGCTGATTTTTTGGATGTCGTCGAGCGGGGGTGCAATCAGGTCGTTGTTGACGGCGGCAATCATGGCGCTTTCCACAAAAAGCTTCAGCGCGTCTTCCGTAACCAGGTTATCTGACATGTCGTTGTCGGGCAATTCTAGCTGCTGTACGCCTTCCAGGAAGTAGTGCTGGTCGATGTTGATCAGTAGGCGCCCAACCAGGTAACCAGGGTCATTCAGGCGCTGATACTTAATGCTGTCGGCCATGAAGTTATAGGCCATGATGTGCCCAAAAAACCGGCGCCGGAAGTCGTCCTGCACGTATTTGGTAGCCATTGGTCCGTACTCTTCGGGGAAGGTTACGATGTTGGAGTGCAACACGAACACGAGCAAGTCGCCGGAGAAGCGGATGTGAAACTCCATGTCGTTTATCGGTCGGTACTCGATAATGACGGTAGAATCGACGGGGGTAATCTTGCGGCTCAGCTCTACTACCAACTCCTGGGACACCTTGCGCAGTAAATCGAAGGTAGCCAGCGTGTTGCGATAGATGGCCTGCTTGGCCGATGACTTTTGCTTCAGGCCGTCAAAAATCTGGTCGAGACGGTCGGCGGGCGTAGGGCCGGCTCGCCGGGCGCGTTGGGGCATTGCCATCGGTGTTAGGGGCCCCGCTAGAAGTGGCGGTTGGGGCACCGGGCGTACCGTCGTCGGTTTGAGGGGGCGAGGCGAGGATGGGCGTGGTAGGGGGCGTTTCTTCCATGAAAAAGCAAGTCAAAAGGGCTAAACCAGACACGCCCGTAACGAAAAGGCTGCGCGCTGTACGCTGCCAGGTAAGGCCCTATCTACGCAAAACAAGTCCTGCATAGTTCTGGTAACGCTTCGGTTCCTTGCCTCAAGTCGCGCCAATTTCGGCTTACACTCTCCCGTGGTGCTTGTATTTTGGCGCATTTCAGGTCTCGAAAAATTGGGTAATCGAGAGCTTCATATACCTCTACTGGTCCACTTCCGGGCCGCGCTGTTCAGCATTGGCGGCGGGGGTAGGCGCTCAGCTACCGGCCAGGTAGAACTGCGGAAAGCCACGGTGCGCAGGCCCGCGTACGGAAACTTCGGGCTTGGGGCAGTAGCATGGGTTGGGCTGCCGCTTGCGCCAGGGCCTCCCCACCGTCCGGACGGCGCCGGCCGGCACCATTCGTTGCTGCAGTTCTCCCAGAAGCTCCGCTCCGGATACTTCCGCAATGCGCTGGCGCAGCAGCTCCTCCAATTCCGCGCGGTGCGCTACCCGCGCCGCATTGGTGTGAAATCTAGCATCTTGGGGCCATTCCGGATGGGAAAGCACGGCGCATAGGTGCTGAAACTGGTGATCGGTGCCCACAGCTAGCAGCAGGCGCACCCCGTCGGCGGCTTGGTACACGGTGCCGTAGGGCACGATGCTGGGGTGGCCGGAGCCCAGCGGCTCAGGGTCGTGGCTCGTAACCAAGGCCGCCGTGGCCTGGTTGGCCAGCGAAGCCAGGGCACTATCCCAGAGCGAAACCTGCACCAAGGCCCCGCGGCCGGTTCGTTCCCGCTGGTAGAGGGCCGTGAGCAGCCCTTCCTTGAGTTGGTGGGCCGTAAGCAAATCAATCAGTGCAACAGGCATTTTCTGGGGTTCCTGACCCGGGCCGGCGGCGTTCAAGTGCATAAACCCGGTTTCAGCCTGCAGCACAGCATCGTAGCCAGCACGGCGGGCCGTGGCCCCGTAGCCCGTGATGTGACCGTAGAGCAGGCGCGGGTTCAGGGCCGAGAGAGTGGCGTAATCCACGCCCAGCTTTTCGGCGTCGCCGGGCTTGTAGCTAGCCAGCACGATGTCGGTGGTGGCGGCTAGGCGGTGCACTTCGGCGCGGCCGGCGGGGGTAGTCAGGTCCAGGACCCGGCTCTGCTTGCCCCAGTTGGCGCAGGAAAAATACGCCGATACGGTAGTGGCAGCCGTTTCGGCCGGCGTGCGCCAGGTGCGGGTGACGTCGCCGGCGGGGCCTCAATCTTTAAGACCTCAGCTCCCAGCTCGGCCAGGAACTGCCCCACCTGCGGACCGGCCAGCACCGAGGCCAGCTCCAGCACCCGCAGGCCGCTGAGGGGAAGTTCTGCTATGGGCGTCGAAGCCTGCGTGCTACGTGGTTGCCAATCCGTTAGTGCCGCGGCACTTTCTTCATTTGTCATACCAGCAAAGTACGCCCCGATACCTGATTCATTCGAACGGTGGACAACTGCCGATTACTCTTTCCGGCCCAGCCGCGCAAATACCGGAAACTCCACCAGCCGCTCGTCCGGGCCCCAGCGCTGGGTTAGCTCTTGGGCAATGCGCAATACCGGGTCCTGGCCGTGCTGCTGCTCGTACTTCACCACGCTCGACCAGGTGCGCAGGTAGTTCAAAAACCACTCGGCCGACCACTGGCGCTGCACCGTGAACCGGGCGTGCTCCACCCGCGCAAAAGGGAACGGCAGCCGGGTATACTCATCGTCGATGTGCCAGCGGTTGGCGTCCCAGTACGGGCGCATAGTGCGGGCGTAGAACTCCCGGATAAGCGGGTCGAGTTCGGGGCTGATGCTCACCAGCCCGTACCCCCACTCCGCCACTACCCCACCCGGCCGCAGCACCCGGGCCACTTCCTCGTTAAACGCCGCCATATCAAACCAATGCACCGCCTGGGCTACCGTCACTAAGTCAAAGCCACCGGCCGGAAATGGCGGGTGCTCGGCCGGGGCCTGCTGGTAGCGGATGTTGGGCAGGGCCGGGGCCTGGGCCAGTTGGGCGGCGCTGATGTCGGTGGCTTCTACCTGCCCAAAGTGCCCGGCCAGCACCACCGCTACCTGCCCGTTACCGGTGGCACAATCCCAGGCCCGCTCCCGCCCCGGTACCCGGGGCAGCAACCACTGATACAGCGCCGCTGGGTAGTCAATGCGGTAGCGGGCGTACAGGTCGGCCTGGGTTGAGAAACGGTCGAGCATGGGGCAGTTTTTAGGGGCCGGGTTTTGGTTTGTGGTGGGTGGGCTCTAGTATTGTTACTGAACGGCCGCCTGGCGTTGCTGGTGCCACTACGGCCCGGCGCTTAGGCCTGGCCCCTTCCCCGCGCAATATGACTAACTCTATTCAAACCGGCCTGCTGGCATTCGGCATGTCGGGCCGCATTTTTCACGCCCCCTTCATTCATACCCACCCTGGCTTTGCGCTACGGGCCGTGGTGGAGCGCACCCGCCAGCAGGCAGCCCAGGCGTACCCGGGCGTGCAGAGCTACGGGAGCGTGGCCGAGCTGCTAGCTGATGCGGCCCTGGAGCTGGTCATCATCAACACCCCCAACAACACCCACACTGAGCTGGCCCGACAGGCCCTGCTGGCTGGCAAACACGTGCTCCTCGAAAAGCCCGTGGCCACTACCCCCGCCGAGCTGGACGAGCTGCTGCAGCTGGCCCAGGAACGCGGCCTCCACCTGCTAGCCTACCAGAACCGCCGCTGGGATTCCGACTTCCAGTTGGTACGGCAGGTAGTGGAGAGCGGGCAGCTGGGCCAGCTCACGGAAGTGCACTTTCGCTTCGATCGGTACAAGGCGGCCCTGAACGCCAAGGTGTTCAAGGAAGACCCCACTACCCCGGCAGCGGCCTTAGCTACGACCTCGGCCCCCACGTGCTCGACCAGGCCCTGAGTTTGTTTGGGTGGCCGGAGCGGGTGCACAAAACCCTGGCCAGCCACCGCCCCGGCTCCCAGGTCGATGATTACTTCCACTTCCATTTGGCCTACCCTGGCGGGCTGAACGTGTTTGTGACGGGTAGTTTGCTGACGGCGGCCCCGGTACCGGCCTACGTGCTGCACGGCACCCGCGGCTCCTTACACAAGCAGCGCGCCGACGTGCAGGAAAGTCAGCTTGACCAGGGCCTACTACCCACGGCCGCGCCCTTTGGGCAGGAGCCCGCCGGCGCGGAAGGCCAGCTGACTTTAATGCACGAAGCCGAAGCCACAACTTCGGCTGTAGCCGCGCCGCGGGGCAACTACAGTGGCTTGTTTGATGCCGTGTACCAGACCATCCGGGAAGGTGAGCCGTTTCCGGTGCGAGCGGAGGAGCTACGCTGGCAGTTGGAAATTCTGGCGGGGCCGGCCGCTTAACCAGGCCCGGCTTGCCACCGCTACCCAAAGCCCAACGGCAGGGCACGAATTCCTCCTATCTTTGTTAGCATTACACAAGCGGTTTGCTGACCGGACAACAAGGTCAGCCATTTCATCATCCTAATTCGCTGAACCTTGAAGTTTCACGATTTTAACCTCCACGACGACCTGCTGGCCGGCGTGGACGCCATGAATTACCAGAATGCCACGCCCATTCAGGAGCAGGCCATTCCCCGCATTCTCGAAGGCAAAGACCTGATAGCCTGCGCCCAAACCGGCACCGGCAAAACGGCCGCCTACCTGCTGCCCCTACTCGATAAGATTTCGCACGCCAAGCACGGCACTACCTCCACCTTGGTGCTGGTTCCCACCCGTGAGCTGGCCACTCAGATTGATGAGCAGGTAACTGGCTTCGGCTACTTTGTAGAGGCCAGCTCCATTGCCATTTACGGCGGGGGCAAAAGCGAAGGCTGGGAACAGCAGAAGCGCGCCCTAACCTCCGGCGCCGACATCATCATTGCTACCCCCGGCCGCCTCATTGCCCACATGCAAATGGGCTACGTCAAGTTCGAGGACCTGAAGTATTTGGTGCTCGATGAGGCCGACAAGATGATGGACATGGGTTTCTCCGATGACATCCTCAACATTGTGCGGCAGCTGCCCAAGGAGCGCCAGACCTTGCTGTTCTCGGCCACCATGCCCAACAAAATCCGGGAGTTCTCGCAGCAGATTCTAAATCAGCCCGAGGAAATCCGTCTGGCCGTATCCAAGCCCGCCGCCGGCATCGACCAGCAATTCTACCTGGCCTTCGACCGCCAGAAGATTTACCTGCTGGAGCACATCATCAAAACCCAGGATGTGCAGAGCATGGTGCTATTTACCTCGCAGAAAGCGGCCGTGGGCGGCATTGTGCGGGCCATCAACAAGCTCGGCATCGAGGCTCGCGGCATCTCCTCCGACCGCACCCAGGAGGAGCGGGAGGAAATCATGCGCGCCTTCAAAAACAAGCAATTCCCCATTCTGGTAGCTACCGACGTACTCAGCCGCGGCATTGATATTGACTCCTTGAGCCACGTGGTAAACTACGACATTCCGCGCGCCGCCGAGGATTACGTGCACCGCATCGGCCGCACGGCCCGCGCCGCTACCAAAGGCACGGCCATTACCTTCATTTCGGACCAGGACCAGGACCGGGTGGTGAAGATTGAAAAGCTGATTGAGCGGGAAATCGAGAAAAAGAATATCACCGAAGAGCTCGGCTTGGGTGAAGCGCCGGAGTTCGACCCAAAACGTTTCAGCGGCCTGCGCGGTAAAGTTGGTGGCCGGCCGGAGCGCGGGGACGTAGCGGGGGCTCTGGTGGCGGCCGCGACCGTGGCCCCCGCCCGAAGGTGAGCGAGGCCCGCGCGGCGAAGGTGGCCGCAGTGGCCGTGGCGCGCACCCAGGCCGCGGTGATGGCAAACCCGATGCCCAGCAGCAAGAGCGTATTGCCAAAGCCCAGGCAGCCCTAGCGGCCCTGGATGCCGGCCAAGCCCCCGCCCAGCCCTACCAGCGCCCACCCCGCGAAGACCGTCCCGAAGGCAGCGAGAGCCGCCCCCGCCGGGAGCCGCGCACCCCACGGCCGGAAGGCGAAGCTCGTCCGCCCGCGAACCACGTGCCCCCCGCCCCGAGGGCGAAGTGAGCACCGAGCCCCGCGCTGAAGGCGAGAAACCGGAAGGCCAGCGCCGCCGCAAGCGGGGCGGCCGCAACCGCAGTGGCCGTGGCCCCCGCCCAGATGGTGGCGCCGCCGAGGCCACAGTGATTGCCCCAGCAGCTCCCAGCGCCGAATAAAGAGTTAAGCTTAATAAGAAAAGCCCCCGTTGCAGCTGCAACGGGGGCTTTTGTGTTACTTAGGCTCTTTTACGGTAGCTCGTGCAACCAAGTAGGTAGGCAACGTTTGTACTGCCTTGTTGAGTTTGGCTACATTCTGTTGCTGCTGCATCTTATCATCGAGGTGCTGGATATAGTTTAGAAACAGGTAGTAGGCAAGCACCCGATTGTAGGTATCCAGCGTGGAGTCTGCCACAAGCGTAAGCAGGCGTTGCTCCATTTCTCGCGGCTGCCGCGTTTCGGTTAGGGCTCGGCCCACACGGTAGGGCGTGCCGAAATAGTGGTTTTGGCTAGGATTATCGATCCGCAAGCTGATGCCTAACATTAAATCAGGCACGTTAATATCAAGCTCTTCCAGTTCGCGCAAGTAGGTCTGGCGGGCTGCCCACGCATAGCTACCATCCGAAACGCGCTCAAACCGGTCGTTCATAATGTCGAGGTGAGCTCGTAAAAAGGTTTCCCAATTTACTGCTTCGGCCGAGAGTTGGGCAATGCCCAGAGCGTGCCGGCGGGGGCCATTGTCTTGGCTGCACCCCCCTATTACCCGACGGCTTCGCTTCAACTCCAGTGCCCGGCGGGGTGAGTAATAACGC
Source organism: Hymenobacter sp. 5516J-16 (assembly GCF_022919335.1). Taxonomy (NCBI): domain Bacteria; kingdom Pseudomonadati; phylum Bacteroidota; class Cytophagia; order Cytophagales; family Hymenobacteraceae; genus Hymenobacter; species Hymenobacter sp. 5516J-16. The sequence goes on from NZ_CP095058.1 coordinate 977,272, forward strand.
GCCACGTATTCCTCGAACTCATCAGAAGATGTACCAACACTCGCGGCATCGGTAGCAGCTTGCCTAAGCAATTCGCGAAACTGTGGCGTGGCAGCAATGGCATCAACTTTAGTTAGGCGCAGCGAGTCCCAATTGCGGTAAGCCTGCCAGCGGGCTTCTTGTTCGGTTTCACTCAGGCGGCCATTATAGTTATGAGTAGGGCGATGGGTTTGCTGGTGGACATACCGCATAAACGCTGCTTCGCTAGCCGACTCCTTGTTTTGCAGCCGTACCCCCGTCCGCTGTGCCGCCTCAAGATAAATTTGAGCGGTAGTATCCACCAAGCAATCGGCGTACTGCACTAGTGTTGCATACTGTTGAGGCAGCTTCGTCTGGGTTAAGCCGGCCGGGAAATACAGCGCCTCAACGTAGGGGCCACCGTATCCTTTCTTTTCGTACTCTACTACCCATTGCCCTGGCCCCGGCGGCTGTTGCACACCCGCAACTTCTAGAGAATATTCTTTCTGACCGTCAAAAGGGATGGTGTGATAGGTAGTAAAAACCGCTTTTTTATTCTTTTGCTCCCTTTCCTGCTGAGAGCTAACCACTAGCAGGCCACGCTCAATTTTCGCAGCTGGGAAACGCATGGCAAAAGCTTCGGGGCTGATGCCGTGCCTGAGCGCCTCCGCAGCCGCTGCTATATTTCCCGACTCCAGCCGCACGTGGTGGGCCTGGCCCTGCCAGTGGCTACGATAAGCGCGCCGTAGCTCGCACACCTTGTAGCGCAGGTGTAAAGAATCAACGATGTGTCGAAGTTGACGCATGGTTTGGGGCGAATACAGTAGGCCATTGGGTGCGGACCCGAATTCCCCCTTAGTTTCTCCCGGCGAATGGGATTGTGCTTGGCAAGCTACTACGCTTAGCCACAGACTAATAATTACATAGACTTTCATAATGCAGCGGCACAAGCACGGGGCCACACCCGGGGTTAGCGTTAGACTACCCCACTGATGCTGCACGGATCCGTATTCCACACGCGCATTCCGAAATATTTTTTTTGCGCCACGCTTTTGGCAAGCGCAGAACGCAGTACCCTTTACTCTTGTCCCACGCAAATAGCCACGGAACCGCCCTATTTAAGTCCTGTTTATATTGACAACATATGATCCTGTTTCTTCCTGTCTCCGGCTGAAGTCAATTACAGCACCTGTCCTACCCCGAACAGCAGGGTAAACACCAGCGTGGTGAGGGCCATTTGCTTGAGCAGCGGGTCGAGCTGCATGCTGTCCTGGCGTTGCCATACCTGGGTAGCGTTGCGCAACAGCAGCGGGGCCGCCAGCAGAAACAGCCACTGCCAGGGCGAGTGGTAGGTAAGGGCCACGTAGACCACGGCGCAGCCAAAACCGAGCAGCAGCAACAGCCAATGGTAGCGCCGGGCGTGTACCGGCCCCAGGCGCACCGGAATCGTGATTTTGCCGGCTAGCTCGTCGGAGCGGATGTCGCGGATGTTGTTGACGTTGAGCACGGCCGTGGCAAAGCAGCCCAGGGCGGCGGCCGGCAACAGCACCGGCAGCGGCAAGGCCTGCGTCCAGACTTCCACCTGGCTGTAGGCTTGCAAATAATACGTGCCGCACACCCCCACTATGCCGAAAAAGATGAATACCGACAAGTCACCGAGGCCGGCGTAGCCGTAGGGTTTGGCGCCGGCCGTGTAGTTTACGGCGGCCCAAATGGCGGACAGGCCTAGCACGAAGAAAGCCAGGAAAACCCAGGCGCCGGCCGTACCCAGGGCTACCCACAGCAGCAGCAAGCCACTCAGCAAGGAGAGCAGCCCGAACACGCCCATGCCCTTTTTCATCTGCTGGGGGCTGATGGCCCCGCTTTGCACTGCCCGTTGCGGCCCCTCGCGATGCACGCTGTCGGCCCCGTTCTGCGAGTCGCCGTAGTCGTTGGCAAGGTTGCTGAGAATCTGGAGCAGAATGGTGGTGAGGGCCGCCAGCCCAACCACCGCGCCGCGGAACTGCCCGTGGCTAGCCGCCAGAAACCCGCCTGCCATAATGCTGGCTAGGGCCAGCGGCAAGGTGCGGGGCCGAAAGGCGGAAAGCCAGGCTTTGGCTGGGCTCGTGGGGGTAGCAGACGCGGCCGAGGAAGAAGATGCCATAAGTGGAAAGCAGAATCGGGTGCTTTTGAAGTGTGCGCCTCTACCTACACGGTTTCAAGGGCGGCAATCCGGGCGGCGGTCAGCTCGTTGAAGTGCCCCACTACCAGATCAGCATGGCTCAGGTCTTGGAGCGGGGAATGCGCACTGTTGTAGCCGATGCAGTACAGGCCGGCGGCTTTGGCGGCCGTTACGCCGTTGGCGGAATCTTCGATTACCACACACTCTGCCTGGGGCGCATGCGAGAGGGAAGCCGCGTGCATGAAAATGGCCGGGTCGGGCTTAGAGCGCGGAAAGTCCTCGCCGCTAACAAGGTGGGAGAAATACGGGCCCAGCGCGAACCGCCGCATTACCCGGTCGATGGTGGAGTGGGACGCGGAAGAGGCCAGGATCAGCTGCAGGCCGTGCGCGTGCAGATCTTCAATGAGGGTGCGTACGCCCTCCAGCAGGTCTAGGTCGGGTTTTTCGTCGAAGGCCCGGTTAAAGAACTCCCGCTTCATCATCACCAGCTCTTCTACCGGCTGGCCCAGGTGGTGCTTGTCCTTGAGGTGCTGGTACACATTCTTGGTGGAGCGGCCCGTGAAGGTGGCATACTCCGCGTCCGAAACCGCAATGCCCAGCTCCCGGAAGTGGCTGAAATAGGCGTAGCGGTGCACCGGCTCCGTATCTACAATTACTCCATCCATGTCAAAAATAACGGTGCGTACCATGCGGGCAGAGGTTAGTTATGAGCGCGAAGGTAGGAAACCTGCCACCTTCGGGCCGAAAAAAGCAGCCTGCTCCGCCGTGCCACCAAAAGCACAAGCGGGGCAGGCTGCCGCACTGGGTTAGGGTAGCTATTACTTCAGAATGGCCGCTACCAGCTCCTCGCTCATAGGCTTTACCTTGGAGGGGTAAAACGCCACCACGTGGCCGGTTTCATCTACCAGATACTTGCAGAAGTTCCAGTTCGGGGCATCGGCTACGGCTCCGTTCTTGGCTTTGTCGGCCAGAAACTTATAGAGTGGGGCCGTGTCGGCGCCCTTTACCGAAACCTTGCTGAACAGCGGGAAGGTAACGCCGTAGTTTTTCTCGCAGAATGCGGCAATCTGGGCTTCCGTGCCGGGCTCCTGGCCGCCGAAGTTGTTGGCCGGAAAACCCAGCACCACTACCTTGTCGCCGTGCTTTTGGTAGAGCTCCTCCAGCTCCTTATACTGCGGCGTATAGCCGCACTCCGAGGCCGTATTCACGATGAGCAGCTTTTTGCCTTTATATTGACTAAGCTTTACGTCTTTACCGTCAATGCTTTTTACGGTGAAGTCGTACACGGTGCCGGTAGCCGGGGCGGTGGTTTCGGGGTCATGGCGGAGGTAGGAGGCGAAGTGAAGTTGCAGGAAAAGCCGGCCGCGGCCAGCAGCCCCGACAGGAGCAAAGCTTTCATGGGAATTAAGGAAAAAGGGTCAGCAAGCAACCGGCGGCCTGGCGCAATGTTCAGGCCCTGGTCAGAAACGAAGGTACACGTTGCAGCGAGTTGTTTTTCGCCCCCGCCGGCTGCCACTGTTAAAAAGGCCCTACTTTTACACATAGTTGCGTCCTCATTCCGCACTTTCTGTTATGCGTAAGACTCTCCATTCGGTCATTACCGGAACAGGCAGCTACCTCCCCTCGCGCGTTGTTAAAAATGAGGAGTTCATCTCTTCCACGTTCTTTGATGCCACCGGCACGCTGCTTCCCAAGTCGGGGGCGGAAATTGTGGAACGGTTTGCGCAAATCACTGACATCCAGGAACGCCGCTACGTCACCGACGACCAAGTAACTTCTGACATTGCCTTTCTGGCCGCCCAGGACGCGCTGCAATCGTGTGGGGCTGACCCGGAGCAGCTGGATTACATCCTAGTGGCTCACAACTTCGGCGACGTCAGCGCCACAAACAAGCGCTCCGACTTCGTCCCGAGCTTGGCGGCCCGGGTCAAGCACAAGCTGGGGATTGAAAACCCGCAGACCATTGCCTACGACCTCCCGTTCGGGTGTCCCGGCTGGCTGCAAGCCCTCATTCAGGCCGACTACTACCTGCGCTCCGGCGACGCCCGCCGCGTGCTGGTCATTGGGGCCGAGGTGCTTTCGCGCGTCTGCGACCCCCACGATCGGGACAGTATGCTCTACGCGGATGGGGCCGGGGCCGTGCTGCTGGAAGCCCGCGAAAGCGATGAACCGGTGGGCATCCTGTGCCACAGCACCCGCTCCGATACCGTGCAGGCGGCCCATCTGCTGCGCATGGGCGCTTCCTATAACCCGGCCTACGAGGGTCAGGAGCTGTTTCTGAAAATGGAAGGCCGCAAGCTCTATGAGTACGCCCTCAAAACCGTGCCCCAGGCCATCAAAGACTGCCTCGACAAAGCCGGCCTACCCCTGGCGGCCATGCACAAACTGCTGCTGCACCAGGCCAACGGCAAAATGGACGATGCCATCCTCAAGCGCCTCTACAGCCTGTATGGCGAGGCCACCATTCCGGAAGAAGTCATGCCCATGACCATTTCCTGGCTGGGCAACTCGTCGGTGGCTACCCTGCCTACCCTCTTTGATTTGTTGGTAAAGCGCCAGCTCAATGGCAACGAAATCACCCCAGGCCAAACCATCGTATTTGCCTCCGTGGGGCCGGCATGAACTGCAACGCCGTGGTGTACCGCATGCCAGAATAATCTTGCTTACCATGAAAAGCCCGGCCCGCATCAAGCGCAGGTCGGGCTTTTTGGGTAATAGCAGGTTGTATTGGCTGCGGCGCACCCCGGTGCAAGCCAGTTAGGTAGTGCGGGGGGTTAGCCACTTTTCCAGGTTCAGGGGCTGGTAGGTGAGCATGGCGTCGAGCAGGACGTTCGGGTCAGGGTTGCTCAGAAGCTGGTTGCGGTTTTCGCGGCGCAGCAGGCCTTCATCGGCCATGTGGTCGAGGGCGCGGAGCAGGTGGTCGTAGTAGCCCGCCACGTTGAGCACGCCAATGGGCTTGCGGTGCAGGCCCAGCTGGCCCCAGGTCAGGACCTCAAACAGCTCTTCCAGGGTGCCGTAGCCGCCGGGCATGGCCACGAAACCTTCCGCCAGGTCGGCCATCAGCAGCTTCCGCTCGTGCATACTCTTGACGATGTGCAGCTCCGTGACGCCCCGGTGCTCTACTTCTTTTTCCACCAGAAAATCGGGAATTACCCCGATTACCTTGCCGCCGTGGGCCAGGGCACTGTCGGCTACGGCGCCCATGAGGCCCACGCGGCCGCCGCCGTACACCAGCGTCATATCCCGCTCGGCCAGGGCCCGACCCATAGCCTGGGCCTGCTGGGTAAATAATTCGTTGGTGCCGCTGCTGGCACCGCAATACACGGCTACGCTTTTCATAGGCTGCTGGCGAGGTAGCATACGCTCCTCACTTAATGTTAATGACAAAAGAAAAACAGCAGCACCACCCGTAGTGGGCGGTGCTGCTGGTGAGGATAAGAACGTTATGTCAAACGGCACGAGGCATCCGGCGGACCGACACTATAGTGCTGTGGCGAACTATGCCACTCCGCTAGCCTCGATAGTGAACATTACATCCGCTCGGGCACCTGGATGCCGAGCAGGCCCATGCTGGTTTTGATGGCCTGCGCCGTTTGGGCCGACAGGGCAATGCGGAAGGCCTTTTTGGTGGCATCGGCCTCCCGGAAGATTTCCACTTCGGTGTACACCCGGTTGTACGCCTTGGCTACGTCGTAGGCGTACTGGGCCACCACGGCCGGCGACTGGGTGCGGGCGGCTTCGGTTACGACAGCGGGGTAGCGGCCCAGCTCCTGCACCAGTTCCCGCTCGGTGTCGTGCAGCTCGGTGAGGCTCGCGAGGGAGGCATCTTCGGCAATGCCCAGCTCGGCGGCCTTGCGGCGGATGGCCGAAATCCGGGCGTGGGAGTACTGAATAAAGGGGCCGGTGTGACCTTCCAGGCTCACGGACTCTTCGGGGTTGAAGAGCATGCGCTTCTTGGGGTCGACCTTCAGCAGGTAGTACTTCAGGGCGCCCAGGCCCAGCATGTGGTAGAGCTCAGCGGCCTGCTCGTCGGTGAGGCCTTCGGTTTTGCCTTTTTCCAGGGTAGCGGCCTGGGCGGCGGCTACTACCTCGCGCACCAGCTCGTCAGCATCCACGACGGTGCCTTCCCGGCTTTTCATCTTGCCCGAGGGCAGGTCCACCATGCCGTAGCTGAGGTGGTAAATGGCGTCGGCGTAGGGCTTGTCGAGCTTTTTGAGCACGGCCTTGAGCACCTGCATGTGGTAGTTCTGCTCGTCGGCAATGACGTAGACGGAGAGGTCATAGTTGAAGTCCTGGTACTTGAGCTCGGCCGTGCCTAGGTCTTGGGTGATGTACACGCTGGTACCGTCGGCGCGCAGCAGCAGCTTTTCGTCGAGGCCTTCTTCCTTGAGGTCCACCCACACCGAGCCATCTTCCTTCCGGAAAAACACGCCTTTCTGCAGGCCTTCCTCTACCCGCTCCTTGCCCAGCAGGTAAGTGCCCGACTCGTAGTAGTACTTATCAAAATCGACGCCGATGGTCTGGTAGGTTTCGTTGAAGCCCTCGTACACCCAGCCGTTCATTTGCTTCCAGAGACTTACCACCGTCTCGTCGTTGGCTTCCCAGGCGCGCAGCATGTCCTGGGCCTCCAGCATCAGGGGGCCTGGCGCTTGGCTACGTCGGCGGCAACACCTTCGGCTTCGAGCTGGCGCACCTGCTCGCGGTAGTGCTTTTCAAACAGCACGTAGTACTTGCCAATCAGATGGTCGCCTTTGATACCGGCCTGCTGGGGGGTTTCGCCGTTGCCATACTGCTGATAGGCCAGCATGGACTTGCAGATGTGGATGCCCCGGTCGTTGACCAAGTTCACCTTGTTAACGGTAGCACCGGTCGCCTTCAAAATTTCGGCCACGGAGTAGCCCAGAAAGTTGTTGCGCAGGTGACCCAGGTGCAGGGGCTTGTTGGTGTTGGGCGAGGAATACTCCACCACCACGTTCTGGGAGCCGCCGGTTTCCACGGGCGAGCCGGCCGGCAGCTGGCGCAGCCGGTCGAATAGCGCTACCCAGGCCGTATCGGCAATTTCCAGGTTCAGAAAGCCCTTCACCACGTTGTAGCCTTTCACCAGGGGCTCGTTCTGCACCAGCCACTCGCCAATGCCCTGCCCGATTTGCTCGGGCCTTTGCCCAGGGTTTTGGTGAAGGGAAACGTGACGAGCGTAAACTGGCCGGCAAACTCCTTGCGCGTGGGCTGCAACGTAAGCTGGGGCGAGGCTACCTCGGCGTCAAATACATTTTTAATAGCGGCGCCGAGGGCCGCCTTGAGGGTTTGTTCGAGTTGTTGCACGGAAAGCGAATCGCTTAAAAGAAGCCGGATACTAGGCTTCCGGAAGATGATTAAGTGGAAAAGTCACAACGAATACAGCGTAAACTACGAGCCAGCCGGCGGCTACTCAGGGAAGTGAATAGCACCGCGACCGGGCCCCAGCTTACGCTAGAGTCGTCGTTGCATACGGCTCCAAAGAATCGGCTTCATGACGGGGTAGCGCGGCGGGCTAACGCGCCAGCCGCTGCTGCAAAGGTAAAAAGCCCGGCCGGATGCCGCCGAAAAAATACGTGGGCGTGGTGGGGCGCCTGTGCCAGCAGGAAGCGGCTGCCTCGAAGTTGGCTCAACCTAAGCCGCCACAACTGCGTGTATGGCTGCAACCAGTATCTTGCGCCCCACGCATGAACGTTCATCTCCAGCAAATCCTCGACAATCCCCTGGCCGCCCTGGCCATCGTGGGCAACCTCGTCATCATCGAAAGCCTGCTCTCCGTGGACAACGCGGCCGTGCTGGCCACCATGGTTTCCGATTTACCCCGGGAGCAACGGCAAAAAGCTCTCCGCTACGGCATCATTGGGGCCTACGTGTTTCGGGGCTCTGCATTCTGTTTGCCTCCTATCTTATTCAGTTCTGGTATTTGAAGCCCTTGGGCGGCTTGTACCTGCTGTACCTGGCCTACAGCCAGTTTGCTAGCCGAAGCTCCTCGGAGGAGGAAGACGTGGACAAGCAGAAAAGCTGGCTTTACCGCAGCACGCTGGGTTGCTGGGCCCGTTCTGGGCCACCGTGGCCCTGATTGAACTCATGGACCTGGCCTTTTCCATCGACAACGTGTTTGCCGTAGTGGCCTTCACCGACAACCTGATTCTGATTTGCCTGGGCGTATTCATTGGCATTTTGGCCATGCGGCTGGTGGCCCAGGCCTTTGTGCTGCTCATGGGCAAGTACCCCTTCCTGGAAACGGCCGCGTTTATCGTTATCGGCATTCTGGGCCTGAAGCTGCTGCTTTCCTTATTTGAGCACTACCTGCCCCAGCACCCGTTCAGCCACTTCTTGGCCAGCGAAACCGCCGATGTGGGCCTGACGATTCTCACGGTAGCCGTATTTGCTGTGCCCTTGCTTACGTCCTGGCTATTTGGCGTACCCTACCGCCAGGGCAGCCGGTAAACTTTTGAACCGCTTGTCATTACGGGCGGGAGCGAGGAATCTGGGTCAGCTTCTACTCAGTAGCCCAGAGTCCTCGCTCCCGCTTGCAATGATAAGGGGTTGGTGTACCTTGTAGTTACTGGCTGGCCCGGCGCAGCAGCAGCTCCACGCGCTTGGGGTTACCGCGCGTAAGCACGGGGTAGGCCACGTCGGTGCGGAACAGCAGCCGGCCGCCATCGGTAATGCGGGCCTGCACGGTGTAGGTGTAGTTGGGCCGGATGCGGGCCGTATCGTAGCGCAGGGTAAAGGGCAGCGGCACCTGCCGTCCGTTGGGCCGAATCGTCACTGAATCGATGACGGTGGCGGCTACATCCTGCAGCGAAACATCCAGCAGGTGCACCCGCACCACGGCCATCGGCGACAACGCTATCCGCTCCCGGTAGGCCACGCTGCCTGTAATGGAGTCTTTCACCACTACGGGAGTGGGCCTGCTGCCTGCGTTGCCAGGAGCCGAAGGGGTAGCGGTGCAGCTGGCTAGCAGCAGCAAACCAAAAGCACACAACAAACCTGATTTCATGGGCAGGGAAAGCTAGCGGATACAAACGCAACGGGTAGGCACGAATGTATCCGCTTTTTCCTGGTTATCAAGCGCCTGAGCAGCCCGGCAACCAAGCCCCGCCCCTACCGGCTTACCACCTCCTCCAGGCGCAGCCGTTTCTGAATGGCGTCGGTGGCGGCTTCCAGAATGTCGAAGGCATTGGTAGCCATGGTGTTCTCGCTGTCGAGGGTAGGGTTGATTTCCACCATTTCAAAGCAGACGACCCGGTCGTTGTCGAGCAGGGCGCGGCACAGGCTGATGGCTTCTTCCACGTTGAGGCCTTCCTCCACGGGCGTGCCGGTGCCCTTGCTAAAGCGCGAATCCAAGGAATCAACGTCGAAGGACACGTACACCATGTCGCAGAAGCGCAGGCGCTCGAACACCTCGCGCGCCACCTGCCGGGTGCCCTTGGCCTTCACTTCGTCCAGCTTGTAGTTTTTGATGCCCAGGCGGTCAATGATGGCGTCTTCCTCGTACTCCGTGTCGCGCACCACAATGTAGATCAGGTGCTCCCCGGTCACTTTCGGGCCGGGCTCGCCCAGGTTTTTGAGCTTCTGCCAGAAAAACTCGGTTTCGGGCTCCACGTGGTTGCGCTGGCACTCGCGGTTATCGTCGCCCAGACTGATGGCGAGCGGCATGCCGTGCATGTTGCCCGAGGGGTAGTAAATGGGGAGTGGATGTCGGCGTGGGCATCTACCCACACCACCCCGAGCGTTTTGTGGGGTAGGCCGCCTTGATGCCGGCAATGGTGGCGGAGGCGTTGCTATGGTCGCCGGCCAGTACCAGCGGGAACTCCCCGAAGCGCAAGGTTTGTTCTACGGCGCTGGCAATGCCTTTTTGCACCGTGTAGATAGAATCAATGTGTTTGGCCTTCGGAAAATGGTTTTTTTCGAAGAGCACGTGGTTCAGATCGGGTACGCTAACCGAGTTGAACCGACGGAAGTAGTCAGAACCTTTGTTGAGGCAGGCCACCTTCAGGGCATCCACGCCCAGACTGGCACCACGGGTTCCGGCCCCGAGTTCGGAGCGTACTTCCAGAAGCTTAATGCGTCGCATATTACATTGGCAGAAAAGAGGTTAGGTGGTTTAGATGCTTGCCGATTGAGCGAAAACTCTTCCGCTCAGGCTTGACGCGCGCGGACCTTCCGGCGCAACCAACGAACAAAGCACAACCAAAACCCCGGCGAGGGGTATCTTTGCGGGTCCTAAGTTCGGAAAAAGCCGGCGGGTTTAGAAATCTGGTAAGCTCAACCTTTAACCGAATAGCCGGCCGTGGGCTACCTGCCCGCCCAGCCTTTTCCCTCACATAACTTTTCTCAGCAACTCCTTTAATGGATACCTACCACGACCTGATTTCGCAGACGTTCGATTTCCCGACCGACGAGTTTCGGGTAGAGCAAAACGAGCTGCGCTTCCACGATATTGACCTCATGGCGCTGGTAGAAAAGCACGGCACGCCCCTGCGCCTCGCTTACCTGCCCAAAATCAGCTCCCAGATTCAGCGGGCCAAGGAGTGGTTCCGCCTGGGCATTGAGCAAACCGGCTACCAGGGCAAATACTCCTACGCCTACTGCACCAAGGCCTCGCACTTCAGCTTCGTGGTGGAAGAAGCCCTGAAAAACGGCGTCCACATCGAAACCTCCAGCTGGTTTGATACCAACATCATCCGGGCCATGCACGCCAAGGGCAAGGTCACGAAGGATACCTACATTATCTGTAACGGCTTTAAAACCGAGGAGTACAAGTACGAAATCACGCGCCTGATCAACGACGGGTTCGTGAACTGCATGCCCATTCTGGACTCGCCCAACGAGGTAGACTACTACCACGACAACGTGCGCGAGAAGTGCAACGTGGGCATGCGCCTGGCCTCCGACGAGGAGCCGCGCTTCCAGTTTTACACCTCCCGCCTGGGCATCCGCTACACCGACGCGCTGCCGCTCTACCAGCAGAAGATCAAGGACGATCCGCGCTTTGAGCTGACCATGCTGCACTACTTCATCAACACCGGCATCAAGGACACCTCCTACTACTGGTCGGAGTTGAGCCGCTTCGTGCACAAGTATTGCGAGCTGCGCAAGGTGTGCCCTACCCTCACCACCATTGATATTGGGGGCGGCCTGCCCATTCAAACCAGCATTCAGAAGGAGTACGACTACCCCTATATGATTGCGGAAGTGCTGCGCACCATCAAGCGCATCTGCGAGGAAGAGGGCGTGCCGGAGCCGGACATTTTCACCGAGTTCGGCATTTTCACGGTGGGCGAATCGGGGCAACCATCTACAGCATTCTGGACGAGAAGCTGCAGAACGACAAGGAGTTGTGGTACATGATTGACGGCTCGTTTATCACGAACCTACCCGACACCTGGGCCCTGAACCAGCGCTTCATCATGCTGGCTCTGAACGGCTGGAACAAACAGTACAAGAAAATCCAGCTGGGCGGGCTCACCTGCGATTCTCAGGACTACTACAACGCCGAAAAGCACATTTACCAAGTGTTCCTGCCCGAGCGCAAGCCCGCCGATGCCAAACCGCTGTACGTGGGCTTTTTCCACACCGGAGCCTACCAGGAAAGCCTCTCGGGCTACGGCGGCGTGAAGCACTGTCTGATTCCGGCCCCGAAAATGGTCATTCTGGACCGCGCCGAAGATGGCACTCTCACCGACCGGGTTTTTGCCGAGGAGCAAACCGGCGAGTCGATGATGCGGATTCTGGGCTACCAGTCGTAAGAGGCAGTAGAAACGGGAGCTTCCGGAAGAGGAGGCTCCCGTTTTTTATCGAGTTCCGAGGGCCGCTGGTCGAAGTCGAGGCACGGTGAGTTGCAAGCCGTTGCCGCTTCGGCTACCTTTACCAGCTGACACGTACATTCGGGCCTGGCCCATTCGCTTATTCTACCTACTCTCATGAAAAAATTGCTACTTCTCGCTTGCGTAGCCGGCCTTGGGCTCAGCTCCTGCAACAAAAAGTCCCAGTGCCCGGCCTACAGCAGCACGAAAGATGCCTCGCGCATTTCTTCTACTATCACGGCCCAGCACGGCCCGACTACGGAGCGTCAGTAAAAGCCTAAGCTGCCGCAGCGTTTGGTAGCAAATCTGTATTGCAAAAGCCTTCTTCCTTCTGGGAGAAGGCTTTTTTTGTACTTATTAGATAAATTATTATTTAGAACGAACTAGACAATTTCACTGTTAGCCAGTCGTTAACTCGTGGAAAGCGCTGCTGTTGAACTGATTGGTTGGGCTTTCGCACCTCATCTTATTGCATTTTCTCATGAAGAAACTATTCCTATTGAGCGTTGTCGCGCTAATGGGTACTGCTTCTTGCCGGACTAAGTGCCCGGCTTACTCAGCTACCAAACCCGACACCCGTGTGGCGGCCCCAGCCATGGCCAGCACGGCTACCCGCCGGAGCGGCAGTAACCTCTCACGGCTTCCACTCTCCTTCCTCTGCCAGCAGGGGCCTCTTTCGCCAAGGAAGGAGGCCCTGCTGGCTTTTTAGGGGCTAACGGCCAGCCAGAATCAGGTTGGTGGCGGCGCGCAGGTTGGCTACGCGGGGTTGGTAGGTAGCCGGCTCGGAGCTGCCAACCAAAATGCCGCGCACGCCTACTTTGTGGCCGGCCTGCATGTCGCGCAGCCGGTCGCCCACCATCCAGCACTGGGCGGGTCGAGCTGAAACCGAGCCAGGGCCTTTTCCAGCATCAGCGAATCAGGCTTACGTAACAACGACTCCGAAACGCTGGGTGGGACGGGGCAAAGTAGCAGGCATCGAGGGCGTGGCCAGTGGCTTGCTGCAGCTTCTGGTAGCAGGCTTCGACCTCGGCGGCGGTATAAAGGCCCTTGGCAATGCCAGCCTGGTTGGTTACCACGATGAGGTAGTAGCCGGCTTGTTTGAGGCGGGCCAGGCTTTCGGGCACGTCCTCCAGCACCACCAGTTTCTCCAGCTCCCAGACGTAGTGCCCGATTTCTTCGTTCAGCACGCCGTCACGGTCCAGGAATACAGCTTTATTCATCAGCAAATGGTAGAAAGAAGTTGGGGCCAGGGTAAGCAGAAACCAAAGGTACGCGGCCGCGCCGGTTGCGGGGCCAGCCGACTGGATGGGCCACCGCCGGCTGCGTACCTTTGTGGCCGCTGGTGGCCCATCCAGTCGGCCGGCCCCCGCACGCGACCCTACTCTTTTCACTACCCCACCATGGCCATTGCAATTCTGGGCGGCGGCATTTCGGGCCTTACCCTGGCCTGGTACCTGCAACGCGCCGGCATCGACTACGATTTGTTTGAGGCCTCGCCCCGCCCCGGCGGCACCATCCGCTCGGAGCAGCACGGCCCCTACCTGCTGGAAACCGGCCCGAACTCCCTACAGCTATCCGAGGAACTGCGGGAGCTCCTGGAAGGGCTGGGGTTAACCCCACAGATTCAGGACGCTGCGGCCGTCAGCCAGAACCGCTACGTGCTACGCCAGGGCCGCTACCAGCAGTTGCCCGCCTCCCCCCGAAGCTGCTGACCAGCTCCTTCTTCAGCCTGAAAGCCCGGTTTAACCTCCTACGCGAGCTGACGCGCCCAGCCGTGCCGGCCGACCCGCAGGAAACGCTGGCCCACTTTTTTCGCCGCCGCTTCGGGCGGAGGTGGTTGACTACGCCCTGAATCCGTTCATTTCGGGCATTTATGCCGGCGACCCGGAGCAATTGCTGTTGCACAAAACATTTCCGCAGCTAGCGGCCCTGGAGCAGCAGCACGGCTCGGTAGTGCGCGGGCTGATGAAAAGCAAAAGCGCGGCGGCGGGTCGGCGCCGCATCTTCACGCTCCGGGAAGGCCTGCAAACCCTACCTGATACCCTGGCCCGGAAGCTGCGCCGCGCCCATTTCGGCCAGGGAGTCACCTCCTTGCATCGCCGCGCCGATGATGGCCGCTGGGAGCTGGAAACCACGGCCGGACCAGCTCCCCGCCTTTATCACCAGGTAGTACTCACCCTGCCTACTTACACCGCCGCGCCGCTACTGCAGGCGCAGTTCCCGGAAGCGGCGGCCGCCTTGGCCCAGGTGTACTACCCCCCATGACGGCCGTGTACACGGCCTACCTACGCACCGAGGTGCAACATCCGCTCGATGGATTTGGGGCCCTGCACCCGAAGGTGGAACAGCCCTACGCCGCCGGCAGCATCTGGACCAGTTCCATTTTCCCGGACCGGGTACCCGCCGGGCAGGTGCTGTTTACCACCTTCGTGGGGGTAGCCAGTACGAGGCCCAGGCCCGCCAGCCGGAAGAAATGCAGAAAGCCGCCGTGCACGAGGAGCTGAGTCGCTTTTACGGCGTAGGCGCCGGCGTACAGCCCCTGTGGCAGCACCGCTACTACTGGGAGCGGGCCATTCCGCAGTTTGATGCTCGCATTGGGCCGGCCCACGCCGCCGCCGATGCCCTGGCCCTGCAGGGCCTGCACGTAACGGCCAACTGGCGGGCCGGCGTGGGCGTACCCGACTGCGTACGGCACGCCCGAGCCCTGGCCGCCACGCTGGCGGGGCGTTAACTACGTTTCCGATGCGAAGCGCGTAGCCGCCTCTCAGGAGCCACTCTGTCTTTTCGCGGGCACTGTAAACTTATGCCTTGGCTTTACTTGTTTATAAGAAGGCGTAACGCGGTAAGCAGGCAACCCACTGCGACCGTTTTCCATCTGTAGCTACTACCCGAAGTTTGCGCGCGGTTGCCGCTTGGCTCTGCTAGGGCACACGAAACAAACTTCTACCTTTACGGCAATGAACGACGGGCTTGTCCTGATACCGACCTACAATGAGCGCGAAAATGCGGAGTTAATTATCCGCAAGGTTTTCTCGTTGCCCCAGCATTTTGATGTGCTCGTCATCGACGACGGCTCGCCGGATGGCACCGCCGAGATTGTGCGTGGGCTGCTGCCGGAGTTTGCTGGTCGGCTGTTTCTGGAGGAGCGCACCGGCAAGCTGGGCCTAGGCACGGCCTACATCCACGGCTTCCGCTGGGCCCTGGCGCGCGGCTACGAGTACGTGTTCGAGATGGACGCCGACTTCTCCCATAACCCCGAAGACCTCATTCGCCTTTACGATGCCTGCGCCCACCAGAACTACGATCTGGCCATTGGCTCGCGCTACATTCAGGGCGTGAACGTGGTTAACTGGCCCATGGATCGGGTACTGATGTCGTACTTTGCCTCGGCCTACGTGCGCCTGATTACGCGCATGCCCATCATGGATGCCACGGCGGGTTTCAAGTGCTACACGGCCCAGGTGCTGCGCACTATCCCGCTGGAGCAGATCAAGTTTGTGGGCTACGCCTTCCAGATTGAGATGAAGTGGCTGGCCTACAAGTATGGCTTCCGCATCAAGGAAGTGCCCATTATTTTCACCGACCGGACTCGGGCGCGTCTAAAATGAGCAAGGGCATTTTCAAGGAAGCCCTCTTTGGCGTGGTGCAAATGAAGATCAGCAGCTGGTTTCGACAGTTTAACCGGGCGGCGGCCCCAGGCGAGTCGGTTACGGCTAGTGCTACCTTAACGGTGCGGTCCGCAACTTCCGCCTCAGAAACCCGGTAAGTACTTCGGGCACAGTTCGGGTGCCTGGCGCGGCATATTGCGGCGGCCCCGTATCTTACCGCCCATGGAAAACACCCCGCTCTTCTGGGTTGGCTTCAATGCCTTCGTACTGGTTCTGTTGCTGCTCGATCTGCTCGTCTTCAACCGCAAGGCCCACGTCGTGCGTATGCGCGAGGCCCTGGGCTGGAGTGCGTTCTGGATTGTGCTGTCTTTGGGCTTTAACTACCTGGTGTACCGCTGGCAGGGCGAAACGGCCGCTCTGGAGTTCCTGACCGGCTACCTGATTGAGAAGTCGTTGAGCGTCGACAACCTGTTTGTCTTCCTGCTGATCTTCACCTACTTCAAAGTCCCGCAGCAGTACCAGCACAAGATTCTGTTCTGGGGCATTATTGGGGCTCTGGTGTTGCGGGCTGCCTTTATTTTGGCTGGGGCAGCCCTGCTGGCCAAGTTTCACTTTCTGCTGTACGTGCTGGGGCCTTCCTGGTGTACACTGGCGTTAAGATGGCAACCAGCGGCGGCGAGCCGGAAATTGACCCCGACAACAACCCCGTGGTCAAGTTTCTGAGCCGGCACTTGCCCATTACCAACCGCCTGCACGAGGGCAAGTTCTTCGTGCGCCAGAACGGGACGCTCTTTGCTACCCCCTGCTGGTCGTGCTGGTGATGGTAGAAACCACCGACGTCGTTTTCGCCGCCGACTCCATTCCGGCCATCCTGGCCATTTCGCGCGACACGTTTATTGTGTACACCAGCAACGTGTTTGCCTTGCTGGGGCTGCGGGCCCTGTACTTTGCGCTGGAGGGCCTCATGCGCCTCTTTCACTACCTGCACTACGGCCTGTCGCTCATCCTGATATTTATCGGCGCGAAGCTGCTGGTAGCCGATCTGGCCCACATTCCGATGGGCGTTTCCCTGGGCGTTGTGGGCCTAATTCTGGGCGGCTCTATTGTTCTTTCCCTGCTGTTTCCCAAGAAGGAACAGCCGCCTATTCCGACGGAAGAGCACTAAACCAAAGCTGCGCTTTTCACGCAAAAAGCCCGCAACTACCATGTAGCTGCGGGCTTTTTGTTTTCTGTCCTATCAACCACCGATAGGCTTACGGCTTGGTAGGCGGGGTAGCAGGTTGCTGGGCGGGGGGCGCGTCCTGGGTCGTATTCACGCCGGCGTCGGGGGCGGTATTGCCGCCCAGCAGATCAATCAGGTTCAGGGGCTCGTACTGCGAGGAATCGGCGGCTACTACGGTGCGTACCGTGTCGCGGGTAGCGCGCACGATAAACTTGCGGGCCGGGCCGTTGATGTTGATGGCGTAGCCCAGGTTCTCGTAGTCGCTCTGGGCAATCAGGCCTTTACGGGCCATCAAGCCGGCAATCAGGCGATAGAAGTAGCGCGCCGAGCCCCGTAGTTCCCCGTACTGGTTAAAGGAGTAGCGGTAGTATTTGGGCTTGGGAATGATGCTGGCCAGGTAGAGGCTTTCGGTGAGCGTGAGGTTATCGGGGCGCTTATCAAAGTAAAACTCCGCCGCCTCGTGGATACCATAGATTTTCGGGCCCCACTCAATGATGTTCAGGTAGACCTCGAACATCCGTTCCTTGGAGGCCAGACGGGTGTTCTCAATAATCCAGACAATCAGGGCCTCTTCGGCCTTGCGTACAATGGTCTTCTTCCGCGTCAGGAACACGTTTTTCACCAGCTGCATGGAAATGGTGCTGCCGCCGCGGGCAAAGCGCCGCTCCTTCAGGTTCTGAATGGCCGACTTCACAAAGGCCTTTTCCATGAAGCCGCGGTGGGTAAGAAAGCGCGGGTCCTCGGCCGTCATAATGGCCGCCTTCAGGTAGTCCGACACCTCATTGTAGGGCGTGAACTCCGGGTTGGAGGGGCCTACCATAAAGGTTTTCACGGAGTCGCCCTTGTCGTTGTAGGCCGTGTAGGGAACTCCTCGTTGAGCTTGTTCAGGTTTTCGCGGCCGAAGCGCGTGATGCGGAACTTGGTGGCCTGCAACCCCGAGTTAAACTTGAGGCTGTCCAGCTTATTCATGTCCAAATCGGCCATTAGGCGGTACTTGAGCGTACCCTCGGCCTGGGTGCCTTCCAGGGTTTCAAACACGCCCTCGGGCAGGGAGGCGAAGAAGTCGTTGGCCTTGGTTTCGGCCGACTCCACGTTCAACTTCAGCTGAATGCCGGCCAGCAGCTGGTTGCGGTTGGTTAGGCCGTTGATGTCCTTGCCAATCACCCGCTCGGGCACCGGCAGGCGGCGCACACTCAGCTCCGGGAACAGCTCCATGCGGTTGAGCAGCACCCGCGTGCCCTTTTCCAGGGCAAAAGAGGCTTGGCCCAGCTTCATCACGAAATCAATGCCGCCGCGCGGGAAACGTACGTCGCTGTCGGAAAGCTTGGGGTGATTGACGATGAAGTTGGCGGCCGAGGCCGTACCGTGCACGGTTAGCTCATCGTCGCCGTTCAGGTCTTTGTCGCTGAGGCTCACGCGCACGGTGTCAAACTGCACCCGGGCGCCGTAGCGGCTCTGCACGTAGGGCAGCACCACGGGCCGGCGCTCCAGGCCAAACACCTGCGCATCCACCTCGTAGTCGCTGGCATCAATGCGGCCCTGCACGCCCACCCGGTTTTCCACCGAGTCGATAACGGCCGTGAGCTGGCCGGTAATGTCGCCGTCCTCAATGGCTAGGCGCGGCATGGTCAGCGTCGCCTCGTGGCGGGGGCTGCGGTAGGTAACCAGGAAATTGCGGAAGTCGGCTTCCTCCGGGATGTTGTCGAAAGTCGCCTCCAGCAGTTGGTTAGCCAGCAGCCCGTAGTTCGTGCCTTTGGTAGTATCGCGCGGTACCTCGGGCTGGTTTTTCTTCTTTTTGTAGAGGAAGGAGTAGTTGTCCTGGCCGGTGCGGGTTTGCCGGGCGCTGAGGCGGGCATTGTCAATTTCCAGGTTGCTGAACACTGGGCGGCCCGCAAACAGGCTACGCACGCTCAGAGAAGCGCGCACTACCTGGGCCCGCAGCAGCGTATCGGGGGTAGCGGTGGGCACTAGGCTCACGCCGTTGAGTTGCACCGTGTTCAGGTCGGTGAAGCGGGCCGGGCCCAGGGTTAGCACCACGGGGTACTTGCGCTCCACTTTGGCTTTCACCTGCTGCAGGGCATAGTCCAGCAATTGCTGACGCTTAAACAGGAAAATACTGAGGCCCAGGAGCAAAAGCGCCGCCAGGATGCCGAGGCCAATGCCGATTTTTTTCTTGGTAGCTGGAGTCACGCGAACAGGTCGGGAGAAAGGAAGTCGCGGCCGGGCCTGCCAGATTCGTGCCGAACCCACCGCCGCTCGGACGACAAAGGTAGCGAAAAAGGCCCGCGCCCCGATTGGCTTGCGCCGGGGCTTCCCCTACCTTTGGCCTGTCCTGGCCAATTTTTCCTTCTACGCATGTCCGCACCTGTCGACTACGCCCTGCTTACGCCGCTCACCGCCGTTTCGCCGCTTGATGGGCGCTACCGCAGCCAAGTGGCCCTGCTCGCTCCCTATTTTTCGGAGCTGGCCCTGATTCGCTACCGCGTGCTAGTGGAAGTGGAATACTTCATTGCCCTCTGCGAGCTACCCCTACCCCAGCTGCAGGATATAGACACTGCCACCCTCGAAGGCCTGCGCAGCATCTACACGGGCTTCTCAACAGAGGATGCTGAGGCCGTGAAGGCCCACGAGAAAATCACGAACCACGACGTAAAAGCCGTGGAATACTTTCTGCGCGACCAGTTCACGGCCCGGGGCCTGGGCCAGTACCTGGAGTTTATTCACTTCGGCCTAACCTCGCAGGATATCAACAACACCGCCATTCCGCTCAGCCTGCAGCACGCCCTAATTCATACTCTGCTGCCGGCCTACGCGAAAGTGCGCAACCAGCTGGCTACCCGCGCCACTGAGTGGGCAACCGTGCCCATGCTGGCTCGTACCCACGGCCAGCCCGCCTCTCCTACCCGCTTGGGCAAGGAAGTTCAGGTGTTTGTGGCCCGCCTCGATGCTCAGGTGGAACTGCTCGGGCAGGTGCCTTTCGGGGCCAAGTTTGGCGGCGCTACTGGCAACTTCAACGCCCACCACGTAGCCTACCCCGACACCAACTGGCACAACTTTGCCCGCCAGTTTGTGGAAGGCCGGCTGGGCCTGAAGCGTAGCTACCCCACCACCCAGATTGAGCACTACGACCATCTGGCGGCCCTCTGCGACGCCCTCAAGCGCCTCAATAACATTCTGATTGACCTAGCCCGCGACGTGTGGCAGTACATTTCCCTGGGCTACTTCCGCCAGACCATCAAGGAGGGCGAAGTAGGGTCTTCGGCTATGCCGCATAAGGTCAATCCTATTGACTTTGAAAACGCGGAAGGCAACCTGGGGCTAGCCAACGCCGTGCTGGAGCACTTAGCCGCCAAGCTGCCCATCTCCCGCCTCCAGCGCGACCTGACCGACTCCACCGTGTTGCGCAACCTGGGCGTCCCGCTAGGCCACACCCTCATTGCCCTGACGGCCCTGCAGCGCGGCCTGAACAAGCTGGCCCTCGATGAAGAAGCTCTGCGCCGCGACCTGGACGCCAACTGGCCGGTAGTAGCCGAAGCCCTGCAAACCATTCTGCGCCGCGAAAACTACCCCGACCCTACAACGCCCTCAAAGCCCTAACCCGCACCCACGGCGCCATCACGGAGGAAACCATCAGCGCCTTCATTGACACACTCGATGTCAGCGACAAAGTGAAGGGCGAACTGCGTGCCATTACGCCCGCTAACTATGTAGGAATATAGGCTGCGCTAACAAAGTGCTTCCACGCTCCCTCCGGCAGAACAGTTATTGGTTTCCTGCTTACATTTTCAAAGCAGTATAATCGTACTCACCTGAGGCCTGCCTTATAGCAGTCAGCGGAGCCAGAATTATCTCTAATTTAAGCGAAGGAGCCACTCAACTACATTTTTGTAACATATGAAATAGCCTTCTAAATACTGCTACTGATTTGTGGCAGTATTTAGAAAGCTATTTCATATGTTACAAGACTTAATTCATAAGTAGTTTCTATAACAGTAAGGTAGGTTAAACGGAGGACTGTGGCATGCATGGTGAAGTGAGGTAAGTTAAGTGCTTAGAAGGAGTAACCCTGGAGTTTTCCTACCCTACGCTAGGTTGGTCAAGATGGGAATCTGCTTTATTGGGGTAGCCCTGCTATTTTTACCGGCTCATATCCCGCTCCTGTACCGTGCCCCAGCTTTCCAACGGCGTATCCGTTCATCCTGACTGCCGCCATTTCCGCGGTGATATTCCCTGCCGCCCCAACAAAGAGCACGGCTACCAGTGCGCCGATTGCCCGGTTTACGCGCCCATTGAGCAGCGCATTCTAATTATCAAGCTCGGAGCCATTGGCGACGTGATTCGGACTACCCCGTTACTGCGGCGGCTGCGGCAGGAGTACCCGGCCAGCAAGATTACCTGGCTGACCCTGACGCCCGCCATTTTACCCCAAGGCGTCATTGATGAGGTTCTGAAGCTGGAATTGCCCGCCGTGCTACACCTGCAGCAGCGGGAATTCGACATTCTATTCAACCTGGACAAGGACAAGGAAGCCTGCGCCCTGCATGACTCCATTCGGGCTACTCGAAAGTTTGGTTATACCCTGCACCCCCAGTACGGGGTAGCTTGGCCCGGCAATGCTTTGGCTGACCATAAGTACCTCACTGGCGTCTTCGACGAGTTGAGCTTGCAGAATCAGAAGCCTTACGTGCAGGAAATTTTTGAGCTTAGTGGGTTCGATTTTCGGGGCGAGGAGTACGTCTTTGACACCCACGAAGACAAGGGCTATAACTGGAGCGCCCTGCCCACGGGCCGCCCACGCATCGGCCTGAATACCGGCTGCGGCGACCGGTGGACAACCCGCCTGTGGTCAGATGAGAAGTGGGAAACCCTGATTAGCCAGCTGCAGGCAGCCGGCTACGCGCCAGTGTTGCTGGGCGGCGAGGCAGAGGCGGAGCGTAACCAACGCCTGCAAGCCGCTACCGACGCGGCTTACCTAGGCACCTTTCCGCTGCCGCAGTTTATCAACCTCATGCACCAAATGGACGGCATCGTAACGCAGGTAACCATGGCTATGCACATCAGCATTGCCCTGCGTAAGCCCACCATTCTGATGAATAACATCTTCAACCCCTACGAATTTGACCTCTACGGCCGGGGCCAACTCGTGCAGCCCGACCGCCAGTGCGTGTGCTTTTACCGCGGTTCCTGCAAGCTCGGCACCAGTTGCATGGAGGATTTGCCGGCGCAGAAGGTGTTTGAGGCCGTGCGAGCCAGCGTGGCCGTGTAACAAGATCTACTTGTTCAAAAGAATTCTTTTGGCAGCTTGCAAAGCTTCAAGTAGTGTGTTTAGCTCTACTCCAGCGCCGTTTTTGCTTTCTTGCAAAAACTCTACTCTGATATCATCTGGCCCATTATCCTGATTTAGCAGTGCAACGTCTCGCCCTCCAATAACGACGTAGGCGACCAGCTCTTCGTAATCGACAGGGCTTCCTATGATAACGCGATACGGTGTAGCTGCGCCCATTATACAGCTGGTTCGTTAACCTGCGCCACTTCCTTCAGAGCCTTTACCATTATCTCCCACGAGAATTCCTTTTTCTTGGCCCACACGCCGGCCGTAAACTCCTGTTCCCGCTCCTGCTCGTAGAAATCGACTAGGGCATCGGCAATGGCTTTGGGGGTAGGCGGCACCACGTAGCCTACCTCGCCGTTCGGAATCAGCTCAGCCAGCCCGCCTACGTCTGTTACCAGCATGGGCGGCTGAAATGGTAGGCAATTTGGGAGACGCCGCTTTGGGTAGCGTTTTTGTAGGGCTGCACCACCATATCAGCGGCGCAGAAGTAGTCTACCACCTTTTCGTTCGGAATGAAATCGGTGGCTCGGACCAGGCGATTTTCCAGCTGGTGCTGGCGTATTAGTTCTTCGTAAGGCGCCGCATCTTCGTAATACTCGCCAGCAATAATAAGCTTCACGGGCAGCTTGGCGAGGCGCTCATCCGCGAAGGCCTGCAGGAGAATGTCCAAGCCTTTGTACGCTCGAATGAAGCCGAAGAATAACAAATACCCCACCTGCGGATCGAGGCCGAGAGCACGCAAAGCCTCCGTTTTGGGCTTAAGTGGCCCGAAGTTGTCGTAGAGCGGATGGGGCCGGTACAGGGCGGGCTGCTTGAAGTGCAGGCGGCGCAAATCGGCCAGCACGGCCCGGCTCATGGTCACGAAGCCCTGACAGGCGGCCAGGAAGTAGCGCGTGAGTGGACGGTCGCCGGGACGCTTTTCGTGCGGAATTACGTTGTCGGTGATGGCGACTACCCGGGTATGGCGGTTGCGGCGCACCAGGCGAGCCACTGTACCAAGGGCTGGCCCATGAAGGGTAGCCAAAACCGAAATATGACCACATCGGGCCGCTCCTGCCGTAGTCGGTTGCCTACCCGGTACCAGCTCAGCGGATTCACCGAGTTTAGGCTGACCTCAATGTCCAGGTCCTTGGGGCCGGCCTCCGTGCTGAACTGCGTCTGGCCCGGAAACAGAAAGTCAGGGTACTGGAGTGAAAAAGTTACCAGGCGCACCTCGTCGCCGGCCTCCCGGAAAGCCCGCGCCAGCCGCTCGTTGTAGGTTGCCAGTCCGCCCCGTAGCGGGTAGGCCGGGCCAATAATGACGACTTTCATACACGTAAGCTACTACAAAACCGCCCTGCCGTACGGGGCAGGGCGGCTTCGATGTGGGTTGTTACTTCAAATTCAGTCGTTCCCGCACTAGGTAGTCGTTGCGGTGGGCGCCGTTCAGTTGAACCATTTCTGCTAGAAAACCCGCCAGGAACAGCTGTATTCCAATGATAACGGCGACCAGCGCCAGGAAAAACAGAGGCTGTGCCGTAACGTCGCGGGCGTGTAGGTTGTGCTGGGCTAGCCACACTTTCTCCCCTACCAGCCACAGGGTAATTAGCATGCCCACTAAAAACGACAAGGAGCCTAGCGTACCGAAAAAGTGCATCGGCCGCCGCCGAAACCGGCTCACGAAAGTGATGCTCATTAGATCGAGGAAGCCGTACACGAACCGCTCTAAGCCGAATTTTGTGACGCCGTACTTGCGTTCCTGGTGCTGCACTACCTTCTCCCCAATCTTGCGGAAGCCGGCCCACTTGGCAATTACCGGGATGTAACGGTGCATTTCGCCATACACTTCCACACTCTTCACCACGCGGCTGTCGTAGGCCTTCAATCCGCAGTTAAAGTCGTGCAGATTGATGCCGGAAATCCAGCGCGTGACGCCGTTGAAGAGCTTGGTAGGAATGGTTTTGCTGAGCGGGTCGTAGCGCTTCTTTTTCCAGCCGCTTACCAAGTCCAGGCCTTCCTCCGTAATCATGCGGTAGAGGCCCGGCAGTTCCTCCGGTGAGTCTTGCAGGTCGGCATCCATGGTGCAAACCACCCGGCCGGTAGTTTCCTTGAACCCCACGTTCAGGGCCGCCGACTTACCGTAGTTGCGGTTGAAGCGAATGCCGCGCAGGTGCACGTCATCGGCCGCTAACTCCTCAATTACTTCCCAGGAAGTATCCGTCGAGCCATCATCAATCAGAATGACTTCATACGTGAGCCCATGCTGGGTAAGCACCCGATGAATCCAGCGCGTGAGTTCCGGCAAAGACTCGGCTTCGTTGAGCAAGGGAATGACAATGGACAGCTCAACGGGGAAATGCTGCGAAAGACGCTTACTCAAACTCAGGACGGGAATGTTTGGTGAAGGCTGAGATAATCAGGGATACTATAAAACCCATTAGCACGCTCACAAGCAAGCCAAAAAGGATGGTGATGGGCCCACTGCTGAATTTTTGAGCCATTGCTATTGCTTGGTCAATCTGAGCATCGTCCAAACCTTTTTCTTCCATCCGGGAGCGGGTTAACTCCATTACCCGGTTCATGTACTCCGGATCAATAAAGTTAACGTAGAGGTAGCTGAACAAGCTGCTTACAGCACCGGCTACGGCTGAGAGAATGGTGCCGATACGCAAACCTTGCCCGTATGACATGAAACCATGGTTTAGCTGCTTAAAGCTTTTGTGAGCTAGCACAATTCCGGCAACACCTACCAAAGCGCCTAGCCAGCGGAACGGAGTTTCCGGATCCTCAATAAAAGCCAGCTGCACGAAAGACAGGATGGCAATGATTACTCCTGTAATCAAACCGTAGCGAATGCCAACCGAGGCTGGAGTGACGGCGGGGGTAGCGGTGTTTTCCATAGCAGAGGATGTTTGGTTGTTATGAGGGCGGAAGGTAGATTATTTCCGCAAAAACACCCCACCCGGAATACTAAGCAACACCCCAAATATCATCTTCTTAAATAATTCATCCTGGGCAAAAGCGGCCGGTGTATGTGCTAGGTCGCGTAGGGCTGCCTCATACTGCTGCCGTCCATTGGGCTGCTTTAGGTAAAAAGCCTGGGCGTTCGTTAGTAGTTGACGGGCCTCTGCCAAATGCTGTTCAATAGGCGCAGGCCCCGTTAGCTGCGAGAAAGTGTACAATCCTACTGCCGCTACACTGGCCCCAACTAAGGTAGTGAGTAGCCCGACGCCAATAGACTTGCCCAGGCCCGGACCATTAGCGTAATAGCGGCGCAACAGAATTTGACTTATAACGGCCGCCACCGGGGAAAAAAGTCAGAGAGCGTCCGTTTGGGACCGTACGCATTGTTGTCGGTCAGGTGCAGGAATAGCACCCAGGCAATGCAGAGCGCTCCTGTTAGAAAGCCATTCAATATGGCAGTGCGCAGAACCGGGTGTGAGGAGGGAGAAGTTGATGCCAATGCCAAGGAATAATAGGAGTGGCAAGATACAACGTCAGCAGGCAAACTAAGCAGCTACAGCTGCTGCCGGAGCAGGACGGCGGTTCCACCGCAACAGCACACCTTCTAGCAGTAAGCAAGCTAGCGCCCCCCATAAGCAGTAGCGCCACAAGGGAACCCTACGCGCGTGGCTCGGTAGTGCGCCGCCACAGTTTGCGCCTGCCCCGGCTCATATACCTGAATATTTGGCCGATTGGGCCCTACCAGTTGCCGTAGTTCAGCAGTAGAATAACTGCGCAGGTCTGACTCTCGCTTATCGAAGTTAAAAGCAAGGGTAGCAACTGTTTTGCCGGCTCGTTGTAAGGTATAAAAACCAGGCTCCTGCAATCCGGGCGGCACATCTAGGTGCAATACGCCCCCTTGCTGACGCTGAACAGGAATATAGGTAAGGCTGTCCTTTACTAAACGGTATACCACATTGTCTGCGAGGCTGGCCTGTTCCAGCTTCGGCAAACGGAGCGCTATTGTCTGCTGATTGAGCCGGTAGGCGGGCAACTGCTCCTGCTGATAGCTTTCCATGGCCAAGCGGTACATGACGGGCACAAACAGGGGATGTTGGGCGAAGTCTGAGTAAAGACTATTCAAAGGGGCAGCAAACACATATACCATCCCCTTGCCGCTGGGAAAACCAGCTAGATACTCTTGGCCATCTCGCATGCGTAATACATCGGTACTGGAACGAGACCAGCGCAGTATGGGTGCTGCCTTAGGCATGCCGGCCCGCTGGTTGGCATTCGTGAAAACGTCCCGAAAAAACGGGTTTTGCGCACTGGGCATTGCAACCTCCTGTAGCACAGGTCCGCTGCTCGATTGTGGTTGCCATTGGACTGAGCCAACACCTAATTCCCGAAACAGCCGAGTATACGATTCCTGGCTACTACCAATAGCAGAGGGTATAACAACCACGCTTGCTCCTTGCTGGACGGCCCGCCGTAGATTTTCGCGTAGCCCAACTGAAATAGCAGGAGCCTCCCGTAGCACCAGCAAATTTGCATTGAGTATGCTTTGATAATCTGACGGCAGCGTTCCAACGTGGCGATATGAGAACAAAGGTTCGTTCGCGTAGAGCCGCGCCAACTGCTGCTCAGTGGCCAGTTCAACCACTGAAATTTGGGTAGCAGGCTGCAGAGTAAAGCAGTAAGTATTATCGAAGTCAACCGGAAAGTCTTCTATCTCCACTCGGCATGCCTGTGCTGCGGCATCAGACAACCGCACCCGGACCTGAGTTGTCACCGTTTGCTGCGCTGGTACACTGACTTGCAGCGCAGCGGCCTGCTGACGACCAACAAATACTTTAACCTGACAATTGGTGGCCGGCTGTTCCCCTCCGTTTCGCAAGCGAATACGAAGACGCAAGTCTACACCCTGCCGGACGAAAGCATCATCAAGCCATACACTATCAACAAAGGCATTAGGACCATCTTGCGCAGCTAGCGGCACCAGGAATATCTGCCGGGTAGTATCAAGCTCACGGATGGATTGAGTAGAAAAGCTTTTTTTCTGGAAATCAGAAAAGACAAACAAAGGATCAACTGCTTGTTGCTGCTGATTTTGCAGCAGCCATTGCCCTAAGTCAGTGTTCTGACCTGTTGCCTGAATCTGCTCAACTGCAACCTGGTACTCTGGAGCTCCCAAAGCTGATTTTCCTGCAGGCAACAACGAGTAACGTGCGGTAGCGGGAAAAGCTAAAGGCAACGCAGAAGCTTCTTGAATACCATGCTCCAGCACTGACTGCTCATTACGCCCCAGCCGACGCATACTAGGCGAGTTGTCCAGTATCACCCCTACCATCCCATTAGCTGACTTCGACTCTACCGGGGCAGGAATAAAGGGCTGCGCAAACAACAGTACTAGAAAGCTCAATAGACCTATGCGCGCAGCTAACACTGCTAAGTGCCTCAATTTTCGCTGACGCGCAGTAACTAGCTTTACCTCACGAATAAACTCTACGTTAGAAAAAAGCAGCTTTTGTGGGCGCCTTAGTTCAAACAAGTGAATTGCAATTGGAATAGCAATAGAAGCCAACCCAATTAAAAACCACGGATAGGTAAAAACCATACGATAAGAAGTGAATCCTTGAAGATAAACACAAAGACTCTCTTAATGATGCACCTAATATCTATTAACAAGTTACCCACTATCAAACCACCAGGTTCAATCCACTATGTATCATCTGGTTGTAGATAAATACTAATGTTGTTGTACTACTGAACGACTCAAGGCAAGTACCCCCGCCCTCTTCCTGCCTACCGGGCGAGGCGGGCATAGGGGAGGCAGGGAGGGGGCAGAGGGGGTAGGGATAGGGGGATAACGCACGTCGGCCCCCGCAGCACGAAGTCGCGGGGGCCGAGGCACATAAATGATAAGGTTGGCGGCGACCGACTCTCCCGCCGGTGAAGGCAGTACCATAGGCGCTCCGGGGCTTAACGACTCTGTTCGGAATGGGAAGAGGTGAACACCCGGGCTAAAGCCACCATTATCAAGCCAGCATCCTGTCCACCGAAGCGGACAAGGGCTGTCGTATTTTAACATAGAGGCAGAGTAGGAAAAAGAAAGAGGTGAGCTACGTATGCTACAGAAGTGTTCGAGTCCTTAGTACCCCTCGGCTGTGCGATTTCGCGCTCTACACCTAGGGCCTATCAACGTTGTGGTCTCCAACGACTCTTATATATCGGATATCTCATCTTCAGGTGAGTTTCGCACTTAGATGCTTTCAGCGCTTATCTCATCCCAGCGTCGCTACCCGGCGCTGCAACTGGCGTCACAACCGGTGCACGAGCGGCTGGTCCAACTCGGTCCTCTCGTACTAAAGTCAGGTCCTGTCAAATATCCTACGCCCACCACAGATAGGGACCGAACTGTCTCACGACGTTCTGAACCCAGCTCGCGTGCCACTTTAATCGGCGAACAGCCGAACCCTTGGGACCTTCTCCAGCCCCAGGACGTGACGAGCCGACATCGAGGTGCCAAACCTCCCCGTCGATATGAGCTCTTGGGGGAGATCAGCCTGTTATCCCCGGCGTACCTTTTATCCTTTGAGCGATGGCCCTTCCATGCGGAACCACCGGATCACTATATCCGTCTTTCGACCCTGCTCGGCTTGTAGGCCTCACAGTCAAGCCCGCTTCTGCTATTGCGCTCTGCGTACGGTTACCAAGCGTACTGAGCGGACCTTTGAAAGCCTCCGATACATTTTTGGAGGCGACCACCCCAGTCAAACTACCCAGCAGACACTGTTTCCGTTTCCAGATTAGGTGCCAAACAACACAAGGGTGGTATTTCAACGTTGGCTCCCCCAGACCTGGCGGCCCGGGTTCACAGCCTCCCACCTATCCTACACATGTGTTGTCCAGCATCAATGTCAACCTATAGTAAAGGTGCACGGGGTCTTTCCGTCCCGTGGCGGGTACTCGGCATCTTCACCGAGACTACAATTTCACCGAGCTCATGGCTGAGACAGCGCCCAGATCGTTACACCATTCGTGCAGGTCGGAACTTACCCGACAAGGAATTTCGCTACCTTAGGACCGTTATAGTTACGGCCGCCGTTTACCGGGGCTTCGATTCAAACCTTCGCTTGCGCTAAGTTCCCCTCTTAACCTTCCGGCACCGGGCAGGTGTCAGGCCTTATACTTCCGCTTACGCGTTCGCAAAGCCATGTGTTTTTGTTAAACAGTCGCCTGGGCCTTTTCACTGCGGCTTCTTGCATTGCTGCAAGGAAGCGTCCCTTCTCCCGAAGTTACAGGACCATTTTGCCGAGTTCCTTGGCCATGATTCACTCGAGCGCCTCAGGATTCTCTCCTTGACTACCTGTGTCGGTTTGCGGTACGGGCTAGCAAGCAGTAAACGCTTAGCAGGTTTTCTTGGCAGTCTGATTAGGTACACTATCCCGTTGGCCGAAGCCTCCAGGTACTATCAGGTTTCAGCAACCTCCGCGTACTTGACTACGGTGGTTATACCTACACCCTTTAACGAGCACTTCCGTCCGCTCGCGGTACTTTCACTTCTGCGTCACTGCATCACTCCACTTACTAGGTGCGGGAATATCAACCCGCTGTCCATCGACGTAGCCTCTCGGCCTAGCCTTAGGTCCCGACTAACCCTGCTCCGATTAGCGTTGAGCAGGAAACCTTAGTCTATCGGCGAGGGGGTTTCTCACCCCCTTTATCGTTACTCATGCCTACATTTGCTTTTCTGGCCGCTCCAGCAACTCTGACAAGTCACCTTCACCGCTGACCAGAATGCTCCCCTACCACTTAGCTATAAGCTAAATCCATCGCTTCGGTACCGGACTTGATGCCCGCGTATTATCGATGCCCTCTCGCTCGACCAGTGAGCTGTTACGCACTCTTTAAAGGAATGGCTGCTTCCAAGCCAACCTCCTGGCTGTCAAAGCAAGTGGACCTCCTTTGTTCAACTTAGTCCGAATTTAGGGACCTTAGCGGATGGTCTGGGTTCTTTCCCTCTCGGCATGGGACCTTAGCACCCCACGCCTCACTGCCGAGTATATCAACGGGCATTCGGAGTTCGTCAGGATTCGGTAGGCTGTGACACCCCCTAGTCCTATCGGTAGCTCTACCTCCCGCTGACTCCACCTC
>NZ_CP095058.1:1010000-2457500 GCF_022919335.1 Hymenobacter sp. 5516J-16
CACTAGTGGTATTGCTACCACCCGTTCGACTTGCATGTATTAGGCCTGCCGCTAGCGTTCATCCTGAGCCAGGATCAAACTCTCCATTGTATAACTTACTGCACTAGCCCGAAGACTAGCTGATGTCAAGTGCTGATCCGACTCGTCTTAACGAGCTACCTCGTTTGTTACGCTTCTTGCCTCTAGTACCCGTAGGCAGCCAGAGGCCTTACCAATTTGTCTTTTCCAATCATTCAAAGAACGTGTGCCAGACCCCTGTTGGGTCTAACCGTGTGCCTCTAGAAAGAGGCTAAAGGTGTTAGGCAAGCTAGCTTCCGTTCGAAGCGGGTTGCAAAGGTAACACCCAATTTTTATTTCGCAACCGTTTCGAAAAACTTTTTTTCTCGAAGCGCGCTACTCTCTTTTTCTCGCGCCAGCTTCCGATTGAAGCGGGCTGCAAAGGTACAACTCGTTTTGCTTTTTCCAAGTTCACAGCGGAAAAACTTTTTCTCGTTTTTCGCGGCCTGTTTTCCCAGAACCCAGTTTCTCGTTCGAAAGCGGGGTGCAAAGGTAGCACCAACTAGTTGGCTTTTGCAAGGAAGTCACGAAAGTTTTTTCGTCTTTCGATGCCCGCTTCCGGCTGAATCGGAGTGCAAAGGTAGCACCGGCTACTTCAACTTTGCAAGCCCAGTAGAAAACTTTTTTTCATCCGTTTCCCGCCCGCCGCATCAGTTACTGTCTTCGTACCAAAGCGAGTCGCACCGCGTGTTCGCTCACGCCCTCCCGCGTTCCGGTTTGGGAGTGCAAAAGTGGCGCTTCGAATTTAGTTATCCAAACTCTGCCCACACTTTTTTCATCAAGCCATTATTTACACTCACTAGGTTTTAAATAACTGGCTGATGGTAAATTCTTTAAGTACTTGTTTAAGTTCACCACTCAGAAATATTTTTTTACACCACCTAATCCTGGCAGGATAGAGCATACTCTATAGTGAAGAAAACCGCCTAGAAGGCGGTTTTCTCATGTATAAGAGAGTTAACGAGACCTCACTAGTTAAGGTGTAAGGTACTAACTCGGTCAGGCCCTACGCTAACGATGCTAACTGGCACTGCTAAGCGTTGCTCAAGAAAGCTAACATAGTCTTTTAGCTGCTGGGGCAGTGCTTGGGGGTCGGTGATTGTTTGCAGTTCCGTGCGCCAGCCCGCTATTTTGGTGTAAACTGGAGTCAGGTTCTGCAGATCTCCATGATCTGGAAGTTGATCTGTCTCTTCGCCATTCGGCAAGCGGTAGTGAGTGCACACCTGAATTTCGTCGAATTCATCTAGCACATCGGCTTTCATCAAGTGAATTTCAGTTACACCGTTGAGCATGATGCTGTACCGTAGAGCAGGTAGATCGATCCAGCCACAGCGGCGGGGACGCCCGGTAGTGGCACCAAACTCTCTGCCAGCCGCGCGAATCTGTTCTCCTACTTTATCGTGTAGTTCGGTTGGGAAGGGGCCACTACCTACACGGGTACAATACGCTTTGCTAATTCCATATACCTTGTTAATGTGGCGTGGCGCAATACCCAAGCCTGTGCAAGCACCGGCTACGATGGTACTAGAGGACGTAACAAAAGGGTAAGTGCCAAAGTCAATGTCTAGCATGGAGCCTTGGGCACCTTCCGCCAAGATGCTTTTACCTTGCTTCAGCAGGTCATTCAGCAGGTATTCAGTATCAGCAAGCTGAAGGGTACGCAAGAACTCAACCGCGGAAAAGAAATCGGCCTCGAATTCATCAATTTCGAGGCCGCGGCCGTGGAATTCAGCAAGAGTGGCGTGACGCGCAACAGCTTCTTGGTAGCGTTCCTGAAAATCGGGCAGTAGAATATCTCCCACACGCAGGCCAGTACGACCGATCTTATCCTGATAGGTAGGGCCAATGCCTTTTAAGGTAGAGCCAATTTTGCTACCCCACGCGCCTCCTCGCTGATGCGGTCAAGAGCCCGGTGAGAAGGCAGAATCAGTTGTGCTTTGCGGGACACATAGAGGTTCTGGCTCCAGTTCACGCCCCGGTCCGTGAGCTTTTGAAGCTCCTGGCGAAAGACAACAGGGTCTAGCACTACCCCATTACCCACTACGTTAATAATATGGGGGTGGAAGATGCCTGATGGCACTTGGTGCAGCACGTGCTTAACCCCGTCAAAAGTAAGGGTGTGGCCGGCGTTCGGGCCGCCTTGGAAGCGGGCTACTACGTCGTAAGTAGGGGCGAGTACATCAACAATCTTGCCTTTGCCCTCGTCACCCCACTGCAATCCTACTAGTACATCAACGGGCATTAGCTTACGACTTTCAGTTGTTGAGCGGCCGACTGTTCGTCATCCGCAATAGAAAAAATAGCGTTCAGCTTGGTTAGCGCGAGCATTTTACGCGGATGGTCGGCGGGGTTAATCAGAACCATCTCACCGCCTCGACTGCGGAACTTGGTCAGCAACGATACCAACACGCCAATCCCGGTGCTGTTGATGTAACGAATGCCCGACAAGTCAACGGTGCAGTGGCGCAGTTCGTCGCCGAGGTGCTGGTCGACGCTTTGTAGGAGTTGTTGGGTGTCGGGGCTACCGATTAAGTCGCCGGTTAGGCGCACAAAGAGGATGCCGTCCCGGACGGCGGTTTCAGTTTTCATTCGGCTAGAGAGCGGGCAGCGGCTTTAGCGCGGCAGTCGCCGCACACGCCATAAAGATTCAAAGAGTGGTGCAAGATATGGAAGTTGAGCAACTCCCCTACCATCGTTTGGATGCCGTGGATGCGCGGATCACAGAACTCTACCACTTTATGACACTCCGTGCAGATTACATGGTCGTGCTGACGGTAGCCGTAGCTTTTCTCGTACTGCGCCAGGTTACGGCCAAATTGGTGCTTACTGACCAGCCCGTGCTCAACTAGCAAGTCTAAGGTGTTGTACACGGTAGCGCGGCTAACCTGCAAGCCTTGCTCCTTCATACCCGCATACAGCTCTTCCACATCGAAATGTCCCGTGCGAGAGTAGATTTCTTCCAGAATTGCGTAGCGCTCCGACGTTTTGCGCAGTCCTTTATTTTCGAGGTAGGCAGTGAAAATCTTCTTTACCTCCTCGTACTTTTCCTTGTCCAAATGCTTCTCTGTGACAGACATATTGAGACCTTATATATAAGGAGTGAAAACAGGCGAAATCGAGAGAAGTTTGGCTTCGCTACGGGCATAGGTAGTCAGCCAAAAATGGGTAAAGCCGCACCTATCCGAACTACTTTTGTACCGTTTTATACTTCTCCTTTTTGAGAAAACTTTTTAGAACTCCTTTAGGAATCGAAGCGCTCAACAAGGAGTACTCCATTCACTTTAGAGAGCCGCTGGATTAGTTTGGTTAGGTGGTCGGTATCATTAACGAACACCATAATCTGCCCTTCAAACATGCCATCATTTGAGTCAATAGTGATGGAGCGCATATTTACCTTCAGGCTGTTACTGATGATGCGGGTAACATCGTTGACCAAGCCAACCCGGTCGGAGCCTTTGATCCGAATTCCGGCCAGAAACGCCAGTTCCAACTGCTCCGTCCATTTAGCCCGCACAATGCGGTTGCCATAGTTGGACATCATCTGCACGGCCTTAGGACAGGAGGTGCGGTGAATTACGATGCCTTGATCGGTCTCGAAGCCAAACACATCATCGCCAGGAATGGGATTGCAACAAGGGGCAATAGTATAGTCGAACTTGTCAGTTTGCTCCCCAATAACCAGCATGTTAGCATTGACTCCCCGCACCTTTTGCACCTCGTGGTCGAAGGCTTTAGGCTCTAGCATGGAGGGTAGGCGCGGCGCTTCAATGACAGAATCAAACAGATTCTTCTGAATCTCGCGGCCATCGATCTGCCCAATAGCAATCCGGTAGAAGAACTCCTGGGCATGGCTCGTGTTGAAATGGGCGAGCAGCCGGTTCAGGTTGTCCTGGTTGTATTCAATTCCGAGCAGTTCCAGTCGCTTCTCCACGATAAAGCGGCCATCTTCCGACTTATTGCGTCGGTCGTCGCGGAGCCAATCCTTAATGCGCGTCCGGGCTTTGGAGGTAGTCACGTACTGCAGCCACTCCTCCGTAGGCTTCTGCTTATGCGAGGTCAGAATCTCGACTTGGTCGCCATTGCGCAGTTGGTAGCTGAGTGGCTGGAGCTTCTGGTTTACTTTGGCCCCAAGGCATTGCAAGCCGATGTGGGAGTGAATTTCGAAAGCGAAGTCCAGGGCCGTAGCCTTATCGGGCAGAATAACCAGCTTGCCCTTGGGCGTAAAGGCGTACACCTCCTTCACAAAGAGGTTCTGGCGGAACTCGTCCATGAACTCCAGGGCGCTGGAGTTATTGGTTTCGAGCATTTCGCGCACCTTATTAATCCACGACTCCAGGGTAGACTCCGGCTGGGGCACGCCCGTATCCTTGTATTTCCAGTGCGCCGCGTAGCCTTTCTCGGCAATGTCATCCATGCGGCGGCTGCGAATCTGGACCTCTACCCACTGCCCAGTCCGCGACATGACCGTGGTGTGCAGCGACTCGTAGCCATTGGCTTTAGGCGTGCTCACCCAGTCACGCAGACGGTCGGGGTTAGGCTGGTAGAAGTCCGTCACGATGGAATATACCTGCCAGCAGGCGGCCTTCTCCTGGTCCGGCGGCACGTCCAGAATTACCCGAATGGCGAACAGGTCATACACCTCATCGAAGGTGATGTTCTGCTTGCGCATCTTACGCAAAATAGAATAAATGCTCTTGGGCCTACCCTTCACTTCATAATCAAAGCCCTGAGCTTTCAGCTCCTCATCAATGGGCTGGACGAACTCCTTAATAAAGCGGTTGCGGGCGGCGCGGCTTTGGCGCACCCGGTTTACCAACTCCGTATAAATTTCGGTGTCGGTGTATTTCAGGTACAGATCTTCTAGCTCCGTTTTAATGGCGTAGAGGCCCAAGCGGTGGGCCAGCGGCGCGTAGAGGTAAATCGTTTCGGAAGCAATTTTGAGCTGCTTGTGCCGCGGCATCGAGTCCAGGGTCCGCATGTTGTGCAGACGGTCGGCCAGCTTGATCAGGATGACACGCACATCGTCAGAGAGCGTCAGCAGCATTTTGCGGAAGTTCTCAGCCTGCTCGGAGGTGCCGTATTCGAACACGCCGGAGATTTTGGTCAGCCCGTCCACGATGCGCGCTACCTTCGAGCCAAACTCACGCTCCACGTCGGCTACCTCCCAGGGCGTATCTTCTACTACATCGTGGAGCAGGGCCGCAATAATGCTGGTAGTGCCCAAGCCAATTTCCTCCACCACAATTTGGGCTACGGCCAGCGGGTGCAGTATATACGGCTCGCCGGATTTGCGGCGCATCTCCTTGTGGGCTTCCAAAGAAGTATTGAACGCCTTTTTAATAAGCTTTGCATCGCCCTCATTTAGGTAGGGTTTGGCGGTGCGCAGAAGGCGGCGGTAGTGGCGCAGAATTTCCTGACGCTCTACTTCAGGGTCGATGACGGTGGACATGGTACGCGGGCGACACCCAAGGTGCCGAAATTATAGACTGCTAAGGTACGGCTTGTACGGCAAGCTTAACTTCTCACCTACCGGTTTGCCTCCTACTGGCGAGAAGCTCTAGTAGAACACAGCCGCCGAGGAGTTGGTGCAGAATAAATAAAGAGAGAATTTGCGAGCCTTATTTTCGACAGATTAACGCCTGAGCCGTCTCAAACAAGCTTTGCTACCGCTCACTGAATTACTAGCCCAGCAGTATATTTTACTTTCCGCTCTTGTTTTTACAATTGGCTTTTGTAGTTTTGCGCCCCCGAGGCAGTTGGCCTTGAGACGCGGATGTGGCGAAATTGGTAGACGTGCCAGACTTAGGATCTGGTGCCGCAAGGCGTGTGGGTTCGAGTCCCTCCATCCGCACTTATTTTGGTTTTTCTTTGTAAAAACCGCTTCTAAACCCTCAACCCACCCGTTGGGGGTTTCTTTTTACCCGGGATTTTCCCCGCCTTTGACACCACTAGTAGTACCCTTAACCGACCACTCGTTTTGGACATTACCCTCGACAAGAAAGACGACCAGCTGAATGCCATCCTGACAGTAACCCTCACGGAGGCTGATTACGCTCCTGCCGTGGAGTCGAAGCTGAAAGAATACAGCAAAAAGGCGCAGATCAAAGGGTTCCGCCCGGGCAAGGTGCCGGTAACGCTGGTTCGCAAAATGTACGGCAAAGGCATTCTGGTGGAAGAAATTAACGGCTTGCTGAGTAAGTCCGTGGATGAGTACATTAAGGAAAACAACCTGAAGATTCTGGGTGAGCCCCTACCGGTTCCTTCCGACGTGGACTTCGACAACCAGAAAGATTACTCTTTTCAGTTTGAGCTGGGCCTGTTGCCCGAGTTCGAACTACCAGCTGATCAGTCCGTAGCTGTTGACCGTCACAAAGTTGACCTCGACGAGAATACCCTGAAGGAAACCTACGAGCAGCTGGAGCGCCAGTTCGGAGAAACCTCCGAGCCAGAAACCGCAGAAGCTGGTGACTACATCTCGGGCAAGCTGAAAAAGGCGGGTGAAGAAGGTGAAGGCCGCGTGGTGCTGCTGCCAACCAACAAGCTGAAGAATGACGCTGACAAGTTCGTGGGCGTTAAGGCGGACGACGTGGTTACGTTCGACCTCAAAAACGCTTTCGATGGTGACACGGCTGCTATTTCCAACTTCTCGGGCCTCAGCAAAGAGGAAGTTGAGGGGGTAGAGGGCGAGTACACCCTAACCGTGGGCAAAGTGCAGCGCTCGGTGCCAGCTGAGTTCAACCAGGATTTGTTCGACAAAGTATTCGGCAAGGACATCGTAACGTCGAAAGAGGACTTCGACGAAAAGGTGCGCTCAACGGTGCAGGAGAACTATGACCGGGAGTCTGACAACCTAGTGAACCGCCAGATCATCGATAAGATGCTGGAAAGCACTACCATTGAGATTCCTAAGGAGTTCTTCAAGAAGTGGTTGCTGCGCGCCAACGAAGGCAAGCTGACGCCGGAGCAGATTGAGGAGCACTACGAAGACTACGAGAAGGAGCTAAAATGGTCCCTGATCCGCAACAAGGTAGTAGAAGCGCAGGAGCTGAAAGTATCGAACGAGGAAATCGTGAACCGCACGATGCAGAAGATTCTGGGCCAATTCAACATGGAAATGACCCCGGAGTTGGAAGAGTCGGTGCGCGGCTTTGCTGACAATTTCCTTCGTCAGGAGAACGGCAAGAACTACGTGAACGAGTACGAAGCCATTCTGGCAGAGAAAGTGCTGGAAAACCTGCGCGGCAAAGTTGTTGTTAATGACAACCCGATTACGGCTGAGGACTTCCGCAATCAAAATGCTGGCTAAACGCTAACATTTTTGGTTTTAGACCAACAAAAAAGCCCTTACTTGTCGTATGGGCTTTTTTGTTGCCCTTGCGGTTTCGTTTGCCACCTTACTACTTCTCCTAATTTTCTGACATGCTGAATAAAGAAGAGTTCCGCAAGTTTGCCGTGAAAGGCCAGGGCCTGAGCGGCCTGGGCGTTGACCAATACATCCAGCACGTGGAGGGCCAGACCCGCAACGGCCTGATCATGCCTACGGGCATGACCCGCTCGGTAATTGAGGAGCGCCCCACGCGCTTCGCCGAGATTGACGTGTTTTCGCGCCTGATCATGGACCGGATTGTGTTCCTGGGCACGGCCGTGGACGATTACATTGCCAACATCCTGACGGCACAGATGCTGTTCCTGGAGTCGGTGGATGCCAAGAAGGACATCTTGCTCTACATCAACTCGCCCGGCGGCTCGGTGTACGCAGGTCTGGGCATCTACGACACGATGCAGTACGTAAACCCCGACGTGGCCACCATCTGCACCGGTTTGGCTGCTTCTATGGGTGCAGTGCTGCTCGCTGGCGGCGCCAAAGACAAGCGCTCGGCCCTACCCCACGCCCGCGTGATGATTCACCAGCCTTCGGGTGGCGCGCAAGGCCAGTCATCGGACATCGAAATTACGGCCCGCGAAATCCTCAAGCTCAAGAAGGAGCTGTACGACATTCTGGCCGAGCACACGGGCAAAACCTACCAGGAAATCCACGACAACTCAGACCGCGACTACTGGATGCGAGCCGATGAGGCCAAAGAGTACGGCCTAATTGACGAGGTGCTGGAGAAAAAGAAAGCATAATTCAGGTTATTCCGGCCCTCGTAAGGAATCTGAGTTAGCATCTTGTGTATAAGCTAGATTCCTCGTCTCGCTTGGAATGATAAAAACAAAAAGCCCGCCTTGGTGGGCTTTTTGTTTTTAGTAGAGGTAAAGCCCAACGGCACTTTTTTAACGGCGCGGGGCGTTGGCCTTTTCGTACCTTTGAGCTAGGTTAGCGAAAGTTACCTATCCTCCCCTATCCTGAGAGTTTCCCTGACAATGGCAGATATCACGTGCTCCTTCTGCGGTAAGAGCAAAAAAGACGTCTCGGTCATGATTTCCGGCATCAACGCGCACATTTGCGAGCGATGCGTAGGTCAGGCCCAGCAAATCCTAAACGAGGAGAATAAGATTCGGGCCAACTCCAAGACCCCGAAGTTCAACCTCGTGAAGCCCCGCGAGATGAAGGAGTACCTCGACCAATATGTAGTCGGTCAGGACGAGGCAAAAAAGGTAATGTCAGTGGCGGTATATAACCACTACAAGCGCCTGATGCAGAAGCCCCAGAAGGATGACGTCCTGATTGAAAAGTCGAACATCATCATGGTAGGCGAGACGGGAACGGGCAAAACCTTCCTGACCAAGATGCTGGCCAACATTCTGCAGGTGCCCTTCTGCATTGCCGATGCGACCGTACTGACGGAAGCCGGCTACGTGGGCGAGGACGTAGAAAGCATCCTGACCCGCCTGCTACAAGCCGCCGACTACAACGTGGAAGCCGCTGAGCGCGGCATCGTGTACATCGACGAAATTGACAAGATTGCCCGCAAGAGCGACAACCCTAGCATTACGCGCGACGTGAGCGGCGAAGGCGTGCAGCAGGCCATGCTAAAGCTGCTGGAAGGCACCACGGTGAACGTGCCCCCGCACGGCGGCCGCAAGCACCCCGAGCAGAAGATGATTACAGTGAACACCGAAAACATCCTCTTCATCTGCGGCGGGGCCTTCGTGGGCATTGAGCGCATCATCAAGAACCGCCTCAACACCAAGCCTATTGGCTTTGCCAAAACGCAGCTGGAAGAAAAGGTAGATACCCAGAATTTCCTACGCTACGTGACTGCTCAGGATCTAAAGCAGTTCGGCCTCATCCCCGAGCTCATCGGCCGCCTACCTGTCCTGACCCACCTGAACCCGCTGGACCACGCTACCCTGCGCAAAATCCTGACGGAGCCCAAGAATTCCATCGTGAAGCAGTACCAGCGCTTGTTCGATATGGAAAACATTCAGCTGAGCTTCTCGGAAAGTGCCTTAGAGTACATTGTGGTGAAGGCCGACGAGTACCGCCTTGGTGCCCGCGGCCTGCGTAGCATCTGCGAAGCCATCATGACCGATGCCATGTTCGATATGCCTTCGGAAGAGGGCGTAAAGGAGCTGGTAATTGACGAGGAATATGCCCGGAGTAAGTTCGAG
Organism: Hymenobacter sp. 5516J-16; assembly: GCF_022919335.1. NCBI lineage: Bacteria > Pseudomonadati > Bacteroidota > Cytophagia > Cytophagales > Hymenobacteraceae > Hymenobacter > Hymenobacter sp. 5516J-16. Next base: position 1,019,613 of record NZ_CP095058.1, read on the forward strand.
CAAACCGCGCTAAAGCAGCTGCGGGCGGCGTAGATAGGTTAGGCTGCTAAAAGTGAGGGCCCAACAGATTCATCTGTTGGGCCCCTCACTTTTAGTAGCAATGCCGCTCCTCTACATAACAATGAAGATGTTACTGAAATGATACAGACATCTTAAGTTTGCCCTGCCAGCAGCAATCAAACGGGCGTTACTTTTTTTAAATACCCCACCATCAGCTTAGCGGCCTTCTCGGCTGATTTTTGCTGGCCTAGCTTTTCGCGGATTTCGGCGTAACCGGCTTTTTGCTGAGCAATGAAATCTTCGTCGGCGGTAACTTTCTTGAGTTCCGTGACGAGGTTGCGGGCATTGAACTCGCTCTGGATCAGCTCTTTTACTACCTCCTTGCCGGCAATCAGGTTAACCAAGGAAATGTAGGGCACCTTGATAACGGCCTTGCTGATGGTGTACGACACGGCGCTGGTGCGGTAGCATACTACCTGGGGCACATCAAACAAGGCCGTTTCGAGGGTAGCGGTGCCGCTCGTGACGAGAGCCGCCGTGGCGTGAGCCAGCAGGTCGTAGGTCTGGTCGAAGAGGATGCGGACGTTGTTGCGCTCAAAGTGAGCGTAGTAATTCCGGTCGAGGTTGTCGACGCCGGCCACAATGAACTGGTAGTCGAGGAAGGGCGGCAGGATGGCCACCATCTCGTAGAGCATTTCCTCAATTTCTTGCTTGCGGGAACCGGGTAGTACCGCAATAATGGGCCGCAGGGGTCGAGGTTGTTCCGGTCGTAGAAGTCGTCAGACTTGCGGTGCTCCGCTACGGCGTCGGCGGTGGGGTTACCGATGTAGTCTACCTTATAATCGAAGCGCTGGTAGAATTCCTCCTCGAAGGGCAAGATGACGAACATTTTATCGACCAGCGCCTTCACTTTATACACACGGCCCTGGTTCCAAGCCCAGATTTTAGGCGAAATGTAGTAGAATACCTTCAGCCCATTGGCCTTAGCGAACTTGGCAATCCGCATGTTGAAGCCGGCGTAGTCCACCAGAATTACAACGTCCGGCTTGTAGGCCTGCAAGTCGCGCTGACATTCCTTGAGGTAGCCCCGAAACTTAAGGATGCTAGTAGCCGCTTCCCAGAAGCCCATGATGGCCATTTCCTGGTAGTGGTGTACCAACTCGCCACCGGCCGCCTGCATCATGTCGCCGCCCCAGCAGCGGAACTCGGCGGTGGGGTCCTGGTGGCGCAGCTCGCGCATGAGGTTGGCGGCGTGAAAGTCGCCGGACCGCTCGCCAGCTATCAGGTAGTATCTCATTCAATTAAAAATTAAAAATTAAAAATTAAAAAATCAGTTAAAAACAGCTTGCCCTGATTTTAGCAGGCGCCATTTTTAATTTTTCATTCTCAATTTTTAATTGATTTATTCCCCGAAGTATTCCACAAAGTTGCGCGGGGTTTCGAAGAGCTTGATGCTGTGCAGACGGGCCGGGGAAATCCGCTCGATTTCAGGCTGCAGAATTTTCCAGAAAGCCATTACCAGATTTTCAGTGCTGGCTAGCTGTCCGTGCATGAAGGGCACGTCGAGGTTCAGGTTTTTGTGGTCGACCTGGTCCACGACGTGGGTGCGAATAACCGTGCTGAGCTGCTTAAGGTCGATGACGAAGCCAGTTTCGGGGTCGGGCTTGCCTTTGACGGTCACGACGAGGTCGTAGTTATGGCCGTGCCAGTTGGCGTTGGCGCAGGGGCCGAAGACTTCACGGTTGCGCTCATCGCTCCACTGCGGGTTGTAGAGCTTGTGGGCCGCGTTGAAGTGTTCCTGTCGGCTGATGTAAACCATTGATTGGGGTCTTAGGATCTGGGGTCTCGGGGTCTTGGATTTTGGCAGGTGAATTTTAATATCAACCAAGACCCTAAGTCCCCAAGCCCTAAGACCCTTGTTTTCGCAGCAAATATACGAAGAACGGTACGCCGAACAGGGCCGTGACCAAGCCTACGGGTAGCCCAGCCGGTGGATAGAGCAGGCGGGCCAGTAGGTCGCAGAGTAGCAGGAAATTGCCGCCCAGTAGGGCACAAACCAGTATGTTGCCTCGCCCTACGGTGCCTAACAGCCACCGGGTACTGTGCGGAATTACCAGGCCCACAAAGCCAATAGGCCCGACCAGCGCCACTACGCACCCTGTAAGTCCCGAGGCAATAAGCAGTAAGAACCAGCGGGTGCGCGCCACGGGTAGCCCCAGGGCCGTAGCCCGCTCCTCCCTAGTAGCAACAAGTTTAGGTTGTTGTGCAGCAGGGCCAGGGCCCCCAGCCCCAACAGTAGGGCCGCCGCCGGATACGGCAGAATGGCCCAACTGGCCTTATCGAAGCCGCCCAGGGCCCAGAACGTGATAGTACGCAGCTTCTCCTCCGTAGCAGCCAGAAAGGTAAGCAGGCCGCCTAGAGAGGTAGTCAGGGAACCCACCGCAACTCCGGCCAGCAGCAACTGGGTAGGGATGATACGCCCCCGCCGGCTGCCAATAACAACGACAACGAGGGTAGTGCCCAGCGCACCAGCCAGCGCTGCCAGCGGGGCAGATATACGCCTGCCAAAGTAAGCGTAGGCACGAAAGTAAACATCAGGCTAGCCCGAGTGCTCCTCCCGAAGCCGTGCCCAGCAGATAAGGATCGGCTAGGGAGTTGTTTACCATGGCCTGCATGATGTAGCCACTGACGGCCAGCCCAGCCCGGCGAGCAGGGCCAGCAGCAGCCGCGGCAACCGCAGCTCCATGAGCACCAGCTGGGCCGGGTCGCGGGGGTCGTAGTGCAACAGGGCGCGGCGGATCAGGTCGTAGTCGGTTTCGTAGCTGCCCACCCGTAGGCCCACGGCCAATAGCCCCACCGTGAGCAGCAGGCAGGCCAAAATCCAGGGCAGGGCGGGACGGGGCATAAGGAAAGAAGCGACTGGCTACGAACCCGAAACTACCTGTTTTAACTCCCGCACTCCCTCCACTACCCGCGGGGTAGGGCGCGACATCAGGTCGTCGGTGACGCGGTAGATGCGGCGGGTTTGGTAAGCTCGGATGCGTTTCAGCTCCGGATACAACCGGAAAAAGGTGCTGTCCATTTTGCCGAAAGTACCCCGATGATAATATCCGGGTTGAGTTTGAGCACGTACTCGCGGGTTAGCGCCGGGTAGGGTTGGGCAAATTTCTCTTGCACTGCATTCTGGCCGCCGGCTATGGCTATTTTATCGGTAAACAGCGTGTTCTGACCGTACACATAAATTGGGTCCGACCAGGTAATGGCCAGTACCCGGGGGCCGAGGGGCAGTCGGGCCAGGAGTCAGACGCACCAACTCCGTGCGCAGCGAGTCGGTGAGGCGGCGCGCCTGGGGCTGGCGGCCCAGGATGCGGCCCAGGTCGTTGAGGCCCCGAAAAATGTCTTCTACGCTGGTATAATGCTGGTAATACACCGGAATACCTAGCTCCTGCAGGCGTTGAGCATCGGCTTGGGAGGTAATGCCGTCGGTCGTGAATACCACATCGGGCCGGAGGGCTACCAGCCGCTCCAAATCCAGCGGGTAACTGTTAATGACGGGTTTACGCAGGGCGGCCGCGGGTAGTCGCACACCTGGGTGCGGGCTACGATGGTAGCGGTGTCGGCTACCGCGTAGAGCATTTCCGTCATGGAAGCGGCTAAGGCCATGATGCGGCGGGGCTGAGCCGGCACCACTACGGCGCGGCCCAGGTCGTCGCGCAGCTGTTGGGCCGGAGCGGCAGCTTCTGAGGCAGGGGCTTTATCGGGCTGGCAGGCGGCTGCAAGTAGCAGGAGCAGCGGCAGAAATGGCCGCGGCGAAGCGGCTAGACGGGGCGAGCAGAGCATGGCGCAAAGGTAGCGCAAGGTTTCGCGGGTTCGGCTTTGTTGCCGCAGGAGCCGTATCCAAAGCCAGTTGGCAGCTACAACCAGCCCCGCCGCGTTGAAGTTAGTTACCTGCCACCGGCAGCCGCACTACGGCGCTTCCATTGCATCTCACTACTTTTGAGCTAAATCTCTGCCTTATGATTGTTGTTACCGGAGCCGCCGGCTTTATTGCCAGCTGTCTTGTTACCCGCCTCAACGCCGCCAACTTTAACGATATCGTGGTGGTCGATAATTTCACCTCCGAGCGCAAGCTGGCCAACCTGACCGGCAAGCACCTGCGCGAGTACGTAGACCGGGAGGAGTTTTTTGAGTGGCTGGAAACTCACCACCAGCAGGTAGAATTCATCTTCCACCTGGGGGCCCGCACCGATACCACTGAGCAAAACCGCGACGTGCTCAACGTGCTTAACCTGGAGTACTCCAAGCAAATGTGGCTGGCCTGCTGCCAGTATCAACTGCCGCTGGTGTACGCTTCCTCGGCCGCTACCTACGGCTCGGGCACTTTGGGCTACTCCGATGACGACGCCCTGCTACCCCTGCTGCGGCCGCTTAACCCCTACGGCGACTCCAAGAACGATTTCGACAACTGGGCCGTGCAACAGCCGGCCAAGCCCTTCTTCTGGGCCGGGCTGAAGTTTTTTAACGTGTACGGGCCCAACGAATACCACAAGGGCCGCATGGCGTCGGTCATTCTGCACGCCTTCCGCCAGATTCAGGACACAGGGTCCATGACCCTGTTTCGCTCCCACAACCCGGAGTACGCCGACGGGGAGCAGCAGCGCGACTTTGTGTACGTGAAGGACGTGGTGGAAGTGTGCTTTTTTCTGCTGCAGAACCGCCGCAACTCCGGCATCTACAACCTGGGCACCGGCGAGGCGCGCACTTTCCTCGACCTGACCTTGAGCACTTTCGCGGCCCTGGACCGTACCGCCGACATCCGCTTCCGCGACACACCCGAGGACATCCGCGACACCTACCAGTATTTCACCCAGGCCGACATGAGCAAGCTGCGCGGCATTGGCTACGACCGGCCCTTCACCCGCCTGGAAGATGGCATTTCGGATTACGTGCGCAATTACCTGGTTCCGGGCCAGTATTACTAGCTGAAGCATTGGCTTGCTCCTGCCACTCTGGGAGCAGCGGGCCAATTTTATACACAAGGTCTCAGCAGCCTTTCTTACGCCATGCTCCTACTCTTGGGGCATGGCGTATACTTTGAGTGTAAGCTGCTTACCACTTGAGTCGGCGTAGGAAATGATAATATGCCGAGGTTTATATAGTAAAAATTAATTTTAATATCATTTTTTCCAGAGTAACTTCCGGCCCCCAGTTCATCTTACTCTCGCAGGCCGGTGCAACGAAAAAGCATAACTATTGTAGGCGGCGGCTTTTCCGGCTCCATGCTGGCGCTTCAATTAGCCCGGTTGTCTAATCAGGAGCTTTTTGCCTGTGACGTTCACTTGGTGGAGCCGCGCCCCGTGCCGGGTCCGGGGCTGGCGTACACGGCCCACCGGCCGGAGTACCTGCTGAATGTGCGCAGCGAATATCTGAGTGCTTTCCCGGAGCAGCCCGACCACTTTGTAAACTGGCTCCGCGTTACTCATTCTGAGCCCTGCCACTTTTCCTTTTGCTCCCGCCAAAACTACGGGCGCTACTTGCAGCAGCTAATCAGCCAGGTGCTAGAATGGCCCTCCAGTAACGGGATTCGCTGCCAGTGGCACAACCAAGCTGCCAAGGAAATCCGGGTGCTGCCAGATGGCCGCTCGGCCGTGGTGAAGCTCAGCAACGGCACCGAAATTCACAGCGACTACGTGGTGCTGGCCCTGGGCAACTTTCCGCCTTTGCCCCCTGCCCGCCACGACCTTCGCTACCTAAACCACCCTACTTACCACGGCAACCCTTGGGCCCGGGGGCCCTGCGTAGCATAGGCCTTGACGAAACGGTACTGCTGATTGGCACGGGCTTAACGGCCATTGATGTGCTGCTGGGCCTGCGGGCCGATGGGCACCGGGGCCAGATAACGGTAGTGTCGGGCCACGGCCGCTGGCCCGCAACGCATGCCGAGCAGGAGGCTACATACCCGAGCTTTTACGCAACAGAACTGGCCGGCCTCTCCCGCGTAGCCGATGTGCTCTGGGTGATACGGCGGCACGTGCAGCGGGCCCAGCAGCAGGGCATTAGCTGGCAGGCTGTTATTGATTCACTACGCCCAGATTTAGGCCGTATTTGGGCGGCGTGGCCCCGGCCGGAGCAGGCTCGTTTCCTGCGGCATGTGGCAGGCATATGGTCAGTGGTGCGCCACCGCAGCCCGCCCCAAAATGCCGCGGCCGTGCAGGAAATGCTGGACTCTGGGCTGGTGCGGCTGGAGCGGGGCCGGGTGCAGGCCATTGAGCCCGCCGCCGATGGATTGGCCGTAACCGTGCGCAAGGCCCAGCAGCCAACTCGCCAGCTAGTAGCTCAGCACGTTATTACCTGCACGGGCCCCCTACTCGACTACCGCCGCGTACAGGATGCCGTGGTAGCAGGCCTGCGCACCGAGGGCCACTTGGTGCCGGATGAGCTTGGCTTAGGAATTCAAACCGATGCGCACGGCGCCTTGCTCACGGCGCAAGGAGACGCCTCTGCGGTTCTGTTCACTCTTGGCCCAAGCCGCCGCCCTGTTTCGTTTGAGTCGACGGCCGTACCGGAGCTGCGCAAGCAAGCCGTAGCGCTGGCCCAAGAGCTAGGCCGGCGGCTGCTACCCAACACCGAGATACGCTAGTGTCTGGGTCAGCACTTGCCCGAGTAGCCACTGGCAGTGTTACGCTGAACAAAACAAGGCCACTCCTAGGCAGGAGTGGCCTTGTTTTGTTCAGCGTAACACTGCCAGGAAAACTTACGCCGCTAAGTCCGGGTACAGCGGACGAACGGGAGTGTCGGTGGCTTTTTCGGGGAGAGGCAACTGGGGCATTGCGGGGTAGGAAACCTGGGTATCGGTGGCATGGCGGCGCAGGGCGCGCATCAGCAGATATTTGTATTTCTCCGCGTCGGCCAAGGCTACTTCAATAGCCCGCACAGCATCATCATACGCCACCACCGGCACCGACTCAGCGGCTTCGCCAGTGGGGTAGGTCAGTTCGAAAACCGGGCAATTCAGGTAGTCAGCAGGAGCTTTCATCGGGCAGCAAGTCTAATTATCAGATGTCGGATAAGTAACAGAAAGCCCCGGTTTTTCATTCCGAAATACCGGGGCTTTCTGTTACTTTTTCATGAAATTAATACATTGATTATCAGTATTTTATGTTCAAAACCAACTTGCCAAACTGCAGCCCTTCAGCCATGCGGCGTAGGGCCTGCTCACCTTCAGCCAAAGGGAAGGTTTCATCAACCACGGGCACAATGGCGTGCTGCTCAAAGAGGCGGACCATAGCGCTGAAATCCTGGGCCGTTCCCATGGTGGAACCCAGCACGGAAAGCTGCTTCCAGAATATTTTACGAGCTGCTACTTCGGGAATGTCGCCCTGGGTAGCACCGTAAAACACGAGGCGCCCTCCGGGGACGGCGGCGTCAATCAGGTCGTTGAAGCCGGGGCCGGCGGCGCTGTCCACGATTACGTCGAACCCGCCGCCGGCCTGCTTGCTGAGGGTGGCGGGCCACTTCTCGGCGTTGTAGCTGATGCCGCCTTTAGCGCCCAGGGCCACGGCTTTGGCAATTTTCTCCTCCGAGCCCGAGGTGACCCATACGTCGGCTCCGCTGGCCACAGCCATTTGCAGGGCCAGCAGCGCTACGCCGCCCCCTACCCCACTAATGAGCACCCGCTCGCCGGGCTGCAGACCGGCCCGGGTAAACACTGCCCGGTAGGCCGTAACGCCACCCAAGGGCAATGCCGCCGCCTGCTCAAAGCTTAGGTGGGCCGGCTTGGCCTGCACCTGCTCAGCAGCCACGCACACAAACTCGGCAAAGGTGCCATCCTGCGGTAGCCCCAGAATCTGAAAGTCGCGGCCCTGGGCGGCGGGATTATTGCCCCAGTGCTGGCCGGGATTAATCACAACGGGCTGGCCCAGCAAGCTGGCATCAACTCCCTCGCCGAGGGCGGAAACCGTGCCGGCCCCATCGGAACCGAGGATGATGGGGAACTTCAGCCCGGCATACTGGCCCTTCTGAATCCAGACGTCGCGGTGATTAAGGGCGGCAGCGTGCAGCTGCACTTGCACTTGGCCGGGGCCGGGTTGTGGGGTAGGAACTTCCTGAAGCGTGACGGGCTGACCGATTCCTTCGAGCACGAGGGCTTGCATGCAGTGGGGTAAGGGGTGAATAAAGAAAACAAACAGGGGAAGCCTACAGAAACCGGGCCCGCAGCTCCGGGGTAGGCAGCCAGCAGGCATCTTGGCGGCCAAACCAGCGGTAGCGGTTGCGGGCAATAAGGCGGTACACGGCGTCGCGCAGGAAGCGGGGAAACAACTTGCCAAGGGTACCTACTACGCCCCAGCCCCCGCTCAGCCGCTGCAACACCCCCAGCGCGGCCGCCGAGTGCGTATGGGCCCGCCCACCTTCTACCAGAATAACCGAGTCGGGCTCCGTTTGGGGTTGCAGACCGTGGGCCCGGAGCAGCTCCTGGCCCGCCGCCGACTGCAGGGAAGCAAACCGGAAATAGCCGGCGGCATCGTGCTCAATGACAAACTGCACAAAACCATTGCACAGGTTACAAACTCCATCAAAGAGGATGGTGGCGGAAGGGGCAGACGACATACGAAAACGAGCTAAGCCGGAGGTGGTAGTGGAATACCGCGTGGCCCGGCGGTTTGTTATAGTGCAGCTGGCTCGGTGGGTAGCAGGTCGCAGTACCAGAAGCCAGTGGCAAAGGGCGAATCGGTGGGCTCACCGTCGGGGCCGGGGCAGGTAGTGGCGCTGCTGGCCGGGGCCTGGTACGTGCGGCGCACCAGTTCGCCCCGCTCGAATGGGACAGGGCTGCTGAAGTACGGCGCGTCAAAGACAAAGCTGTGGTACTCCCCGTTTTCCCCGCAGGCATCAACGCCGGCAGGCAAATCCCGCAGAAACTCCTCGTTGAGCAGGCGCCCGCAGAAGCTGGCATCCAAAAACTTTTCATTGACGCACACGACTATCGCATGGAAGCCCAGGTCCAAGTATTCGCGCAGCACGTCGGCCGTGGGGCGCTGCCAGAGTGGAAACACGGCCTGCATACCCAGCTGGGCGAGCTGCTGCTCCCGGTAGCGGCGTAAATCTTCCAGAAAAATATCCCCAAAGATGGAGTGCTGAATGCCCTGGGCCTGCAAGGGTGCCAGCGTGGCACGCATACGCTGCTCGTACTCGACCATGTCGGGCATTTCGGGCAGCTCTAATTTGGTGAGTGGCAGACCTATGCGGCGGGCCTGGGCTTCGAGCAGCTCTACCCGCACGCCGTGCATGGATACGCGGTTGTAGTAGGCATTTACGCTGGTCAGCAGGGTAGTTACCTGCAGGCTCGGATTGCGCAGGGCATGGTAGAGGGCGAGGGCCGAATCTTTGCCGCCGCTCCAATTCAGCAGAGCGGGGGCCGGGGCAGCTAGGGTCATGCGCAATAATACAACGACGGCGCGGGCTTATCCGTGTAACTGAAACCGGCGGCTTCCCGTCTTACCCATATATTCTTTTTTCTTCAGACTTTCTGCAACCATAGTATGAAACGCATCTTCCCCCTGTTTTTTGCCGCCGGCCTGCTGTCCTCCCTCGCCTCCTGCGACTACTCCAACACACCGGGCAAAGACCCGCAGACCACCCAAGATTTCTCGACCTACCAAAAGGCGCGTCCCGCCGAAACTAACCGCGACAGTGTGAGCAACGGCGACGAGGCCTACACGCCCATCGGAACCGGCTCGGCGGAGGATCAGAAAAAATCTACGGGCGCGGCTCTGGAAGGCCAGCCCAACAATGCCAACTCCCCCGTGGGCGACATGCCGTCCGACAATACGGAGGTTAAAAGCACTACCCGCGAACAATAAGCGGGATTTATACTTCCAGCAGCCCGCCCATGAAGTGGCTGATTACAGCCTGTCAACCAAGCCAAAAAGCGGCTCCGAACTAGTTCGGAGCCGCTTTTTGGCTTGGTATAGCCCGATAGCCGAGCTTACAGCACCCAGTGCCGGGGCTCGGGCTGACCGACGTGGGTGCCTTTGGTGAGGGCCAGTCCGGTGCCGAGGGTAAACAAATCTTCGAGGCCGCCAATCAGGCCGCCGGGCAGCCCGGAGCCTTCAGTAGCTTTTTTACGGAGCACAAAGCTGAGGTAGCTGGCCGCTACAGCCGCTACGCTACCTACTAGGGCGCCGCTTAGTGGTTTGTCGTGGTTGATTTTGTAGAGCGTAGCGCCAACCAAAGCGCCGGCGGCGGCCCGGCCTAGCAGAACCATCGGGGCAATGCGGTCGGGCATTTGGGGTAGTTTGTCGGCCGTCATTTCGCCGGCGGCCAGCACTTTCAGCCCGTGGGCTACCAGGGGCTTCTGCAGCCAGCGCAGCGGAGAGCCAGCCAGAGCCTGCGGATGGTATTGCAAGAGGTTGCTACTCAGTAGGGCCGGCGCTGTCATGCTCCGGAAGCCGGCAATGGCACCAAGCCCCACAGTTTGCCACAGATGCTTACTCATAGTAAAAGATATTGCGGGTGAACTCAACGAAACCTGCTGCCTTTAACGGGCACCCCGCTGAATAGGTCACGCTAATTGGCGACTAGGATTGCTGAGGCCTTCCTCGGGACTGCCCTACCCTTTTTGTTACTCCGTTACTTCAGCTTCCCCGGACAGGGTACTAGGCTGCGGCTATTGCGTCTGTTAACAGCCAGTTATTACTCATCTATTTAACTCATCTATAGATAGTTACTACGTTTTTACACGGATAATAAACCGTACTTCTCGGGTCGATTTACGAGTAAATCCGCCCCTCTTATCTGCGTAGTATCTCTACACCGATTCTTCTCATACCAATACTCAGCAGCTATGAAACACAAATGGATGTCCGCTCTAATTGCTTCCATGCTTTGGGGCTCCCTAGCCCTGACCTCATGCGATGACGACGATGATTCGGGTTCGGGTACTACTACCGGTACCACCTCCGGCTCTACTTCAGGCACTACCTCAGGCACAACGGGGACTACCGGCACAACCGGAACAACGGGTACCACTGGAACTACTGGAACTACTGGTAGCACGACAGGTACGACGGGTAGCACGACAGGTACAACAGGCACTACTGGCAGTACAACTGGGACGACGGGCACTACAGGAACCACCACCGGTAGCACTACGGGTACTACTGGCAGCACCACCAGTACAACGGGCACAACTACCGGTAGCACCACTGGAACCACCGGCAGTACTACTGGCAGCACCACTGGAACAACAGGTAGCACAACGGGTACTACCGGCAGTACAACGGGCACGACCGGCTCCACGACTGGCACGACCGGCTCCACGACTGGCACTACTACCGGTGGCGGAACTACTTCAGGCGGCACCACGGGCGGCGGCGGAACTACCTAAGCGTTCCAACGTCGGCATACAAGAAAGGCAACCCAATGGGTTGCCTTTTTTGCAGTGCGGGGTAATGCGGGGTTATTTCTGGTTGGCGGCCCAGGTATCCATTTTGCGCTCGAGCACGGCCAGGGGCATAACGCCATCCTTGAGCAGTTCATCATGGAAGTTGCTGAGGCTGAAGTGGGCCCGGTTCTGCCCTACATATTTCTCCCGTAGCCGGTCGTTATGAGCGCCGAGCTGCTTCTCGTACTTCTCGCGCAACTCCCGGATCTTCAGGGCCCCAATCTTATAGCTCAGGGCCTGGCCCGGAATGGCCATGTAGCGCTCAATTTCAGCAATGGCTCCTTCCTCGCTGATGGCCTCATTGGCTAGCATGTAGTCAATGGCCTGCTCGCGGGTCATGTTCTTGGTGTGCATGCCCACATCTACTACCAGGCGCACGGCGCGGTGCATCTCGTCGCCGAGGGCACCCATGTACTGGTAGGGGTCCTGGTAGAGGCCTAGCTCCTTGCCCAGACTTTCGGTGTACAGCGCCCAGCCTTCGCCCATGGCCCCGTACCAAGCAAAGCGGCGAAATTTAGGCAGCTCGGTGTTTTCCTGCTGCAAAGAAATTTGGTAGTGGTGGCCCGGAATGGCTTCGTGCAGGAACAGGGACTCCATGCCCGAGGTGACGTTGAACTTCGTGGCGTCAACAATGGGGATGTAGAAGATGCCCGGCCGAGAACCGTCGGGGCTGCCCTGGTTGTACTCGGCGGAAGCAGAGGCCGCGCGGAAGGCTTCCGTCTGCCGGATTTCGAACGGCGTTTTGGGCGTGCGGCCGAACATTTTTTTCAGGTTGAGCTGCATTTTAGCCTGAATAGCCCGGAAGGCGCCCAGCACCTCTTCCGGCGTTTTGTAGGGCATAAGCTTGGGGTCCGATTTCAGGGAGGCGAAGAAAGCTTTCAGGTCGCCTTTGAAGCCCACCTGCGCCTTTACTTTCTCCATCTCGCCCCGAATGCGGGCTACTTCCCGCTGGCCCGTCTGGTAAATCTCCTCCGGGGTTTTGTCGGTAGTAGTCCACGTCTTCACGTAGTACTTATACAACTCGGGGCCGCCCGGAATAGCGGAAATACCGGTGCTGAGTCGGGCTTTGGGCCGGTACTCTTTTTCCAGAAAGTCGCCCAGCTTTTTATAGGTAGGCACCAACTCTTCTAGAATGACCTTTTTGTACGCCGCCGTAATGCGGGTTTTGTCGGTGTCGCTCAGGCCTTCGGGTAGCTTGTTGATGGGGCCGTAGAACAGGCTCTTGGTAGGGTCAGTGGTTTCCATGGCCCGCATCTGCGGAATCATTTTATCCACCAGGGTGCGGGGTAGCACCACGCCGGCTTTCATGCCCTGGCGGAAGTTGCCGATGGCCGTATCGGCCCATACCGTGAAGCCGCGCACCCGGCCCAGCCAGTTGTCGTAGTCTTTGGCCGTTTTGAAGGGCTGCACGCCCTCGCCCGAGCCAAACTGGCCCAGAGTGATGGGCAAACCCCAAAACTGCTGGAAAGGTATCATCCAGGTGTTCAGCTTCAGGCCCTCGAGCTTGTTTTCGAGGTCGTACTGGAAAATATCGTAGCTGATTTTATCATTGGTCGACAGCTCCTCGCGGTTAAACTTCTGGAGCCCATCCAGGTACTTCTGATAGAAGGCCTGCAGCTTGCCCCGAAACTCCTTGGTGCCGTCGTTGGGCAGCTGGTCGTTGTAGCGGTTGTCGCCCTGGGTGGTGGCGTCCAGAGGGAACAGGCGGGCATTTTCTTCCCAGTAGGCCGTGAACAATTCGGGCAGGTTTTTCACGTCGGCCAGGTTGGTTTCGGTAGCAGTGCCGGTTTCGGCCGCGTTTTTTTGTTGGGGGTTGCAGCCAGCCAGCAGTGCCCCGGCCAAGAGGCCGGTCAGGGCAATTTTTTTCATCAACGCAAGGAAAGTAAAGGTGAGGCCGGAAGGTAAGTAGCCGAAGCCAAATGCCAAGCATAGCTCCCGGCCCGGAACATTTCTACCTCTTCTGCGCGAGTTGACAGGCTCCCTCAATAGAACACCGCAGGGCTCTTGAAACAACTGTTCCGAGAGCCCTGCGGTGTTCTATTGAGGGAGACTAGTGTTAAACTACTCCGTGAGCAGTACGCGGCGACTGATGGCGCCTTGGGTAGTAAGTGCCTGCACGATGTAGACACCACCCAGTACGGGCCGCCCTAGCGTTACTTGCCAGCTAAATGCGCCGGTGAGACCGGCGGGCATCTGCTCCGTGCGAAGTACCCGGCCCATGCTATCCATGATTCGGATGGCTTGGCACACGCCACTCGTTTCCAGCTCTACCGTTACAGCCGACTGGTTGCCGTACACCGTCATCACCTGCTGGGCTACGTTGCCTGCCTTAACTTCCACGGGTACTACTTGGGAGTACGCTACTGTACCATCCAAGTCAGTTTGGCGCAGGCGGTAATAGGTAGTACCAGGTCGTGGAGACACGTCAGCCGATTGGTAGCTGCGGGCTGTGGTGCTGTTGCCGGCCGCCCGCACCGTAGCTACGGGCTGGAAGCTGGTGCCGTCCGCGGAGCGCTCTACCGTGAAGGTGGCGGCGTTAAGTTCAGTGGCCGTGGCCCAATTAAGCTGCACCCGGTTGCCCTGGCTGCGAGCCGTAAAGCTTACCAACTGCACGGGCAGGGGGCTGGAAGTACTGCAGCCGTTCAAGGTAATTTCTGCCGTAGCGTAGGAGTTGCACTCCAACCCACTGATACCTACCGCGCCGCAATCTGAGCTTTGTCCTGTGATGCACACGCGCAGACCAGAATCAAACAAGTCTCTCACCAGGCCTTTACCATTGCCTTGGGTCATTACGCAGCCGTCAATCGACAGCTGGGCGGTGTTGTCGGCATCGGTGGTGATGTAGCTGTTGCCCTGTAGCAACACCAAGTTTCCATCAATATCCACGCTGCTGTCGATGTTGAGCGTAGACTGATTAGCTAGCGTAATACTGCACGCGGCCTGTAGGGGTGCGTTAATATCGGCATCGGCCTTGTAAAAGCTCAGCGACGAAACGCGCAAGGTGCCATTAGTAATTAGGCGGGTTTCATCGGCACCAGCCTGGCTACCGAAGCTCAGCGTTCGGCCAGGCACATCCTCCACCAAAGAGCCGTTGGAGGTAATGGTCAGTTTACCATCTCTACCTGCTACGCTGTAGTTCTGGTTTAGAATTACGGCCGAGTTAATGACGATGACGTCGTTGTTTTCATCGTGGGTCCGGGTAGTAGTGGGGTTGGTTGGTACGGTGCGCCCACCAGTGCCGTTGGTTACTACCCACGTGTTTGGATCAGACCACTTACCCCCTCCAGGCTTGGAGGTAAAGGTAGTCTGGGCTTGGAGCTGCTCCTGCAGACCAAAGAAAGAACCAAAAAACAGGACAAAAGAAAGTATGGGAGTTTTCATTCGCGTTACTTATCAAATCAGACTACGGTGTCTGATGCCGTGATTCATACGAAACACAGCACTTTACGATTCACCTGATCCGTAGCACACGAACAACATTCTTTTTCTCATATATAACTATTTTGATTAACCCAGCAATATCAATAATATAACTATTCCTATTACAAATTTACAAATAAGCCTAACAGCAAGCATGATGTTTCACTATTATTATATTAAATCTTGATAATATTAAACGTGATTATCCCACGTCGACCCGTAAAAATTTTCTAGGATAGCTACTATTTTTTAGTGCAATGCCTGGTGTTGCCCTCTAGTTAGTGGCTGCTAGAGTAGCTAGTGACCACCCTGCACCGGTAGCCGCCGTAACTGAATCGGGCTGGTTCGGTTATACAGCCACATCATTGATAACACAGCACACACAGATGGAAGTACTCACTGGCAAAACGGCCCTGGTAACGGGCGCAGGCAAAGGAATTGGGCGAGCCATAGCCGTGGCCCTGGCCCGGGAAGGCGTACAAGTGGCCCTGCTGGCTCGCACCGAAAGCCAGCTGCAGGAGGTAGCACAAGAAATAGCGGAATTCGGGGGTAAAGCCGTGGCCGTAACAGCCGACGTGGCCGACCGCGCCGCCGTGGAAGCTGCCGTGGCCCAGGCCCTGCAGGAGTTGGGCTCAATTGACATCCTGATTAATAACGCCGGCATCGGCACCTTCGCCAAGCTGGTTGACATGGACCCAGCCGAGTGGGAGAAGATCATTCAGGTGAACCTGTTGGGCACCTACTACACTACCCGCGCCGTGCTACCCCAGATGATTGCCCGCGAAACCGGCGACATTATCAACATTGCCTCCACGGCTGGACAGCGTGGGGCCGCCACTACCAGCGCCTACAGTGCCTCTAAGTTTGCCATTCTGGGCCTTACTGAATCCTTGATGCAGGAAGTGCGCAAGCAGAACATCCGGGTATCGGCGCTTACCCCAAGCACCGTGGCTACGGAACTGGCCATCAGCAACAAGCTCACCGACGGCAACCCCGAGAAAGTGATGCAGCCCGAAGACTTGGCCGAGTTCGTGGTTTCCCAGCTCAAGCTCAACCGCCGCATCTTCATCAAGGAAGCCGGCATGTGGAGCACCAACCCGTAACTAGGGCAGAAGAAGCTTACAGCACAGAAAAGGCCCGTAACTGCTGTTACGGGCCTTTTTTATGGTTGAAAGTATTGCGGGCTATTGCAGCTTGTTGGTGGGTTTTGCGGCGGGCTTCTTGACCATGGTGCCAAAAGCGCCGCGCTTTTCAAAGGCGGCAATAACCTCATCTTCGGCGGGCGTACGCTTTACTACCGGGTTGTTGGCCCAGAACTCGGGGTTGTAGGGCTTGGCCCGGATGGCGTCTAGGTCTCGGTCGGTGAGGCTGGCGCGGGCGTAGGGCAAGCGGGCCGGCGTGGTCGACTGGTCGTAGAAGAAGGTAAACGACGAGACGGTAAGGGCCAGGGGCTTCTTGCCAGGCTCGGTCAGGTCCGTGGTCAGGTCCATTTTCATGAGCTCCAGGGGCGCCACGCTGCCTTTGCCACCGGGGTGGAAGGACATTTCGATGGTCAGCTTGGCGTTTTCGAACTTCTGCCGGGGGTTGTTGGTGGAACCCGTGAAGTTGGGCTGCACCATGCGGTAGCGCACTACCTGGTTGGTTTCAATGTCAATCCAGATAGTGCCTTGGGCCCGGTACTTTACCTCGGGGCGGGTTTCAAACGAAATTTCCGCTACCCCGCCCGTCGAGTCCTCGCCCACAATGCCTTTCAGCTCCAACAAGTAGTTTTTCTCCACGTTCGGGCTCAGTAAAGCCAGCGACGTAGTGCTGTCCTGCTGGGCATCGAAGAGGCCAAACTTGCGGGTGTACACCGAGAAGTTGCTGAGGTTAATGGCGGCCGGGCGGCCGGCGTAGCGGCCCTGGGCCAGGGTGGTGCCATCAATGCGCGCCGGGTTCGATTTCACGTTCCAAACTACCTCCTGCAACTCCGTGGGCTCGTTGTCGATGCGGGTAATCTGGCGGTAGAAGGCTTTGCCGTAGTAGGAGCGGCGGTAGTTGCGCTGCAGGTTGCGGAAGGCCCGGTCTACGAGCTGAAAGGGGAAGCTGGCCACCTTCACCTCGGGCAGCACCACCGTGGCCGGGGCCAGCATGATATCCAGAATGGCATTGGAAGATACCCGCACCGTGTCGCGGACGTGGTTTAGCTCTGAAAAGAGTAGGGTGGCGGGCAGCTCTTTCACCACCAAAAAGAACTCACCCTCCATGTTGGTAGTGGTGCCGTTGGTGGTGCCAGGCACGGCCACGCTGGCAAAGGGTAGTACTTCCTTGGTTTCCTTGTCGCGCACGACCCCGCGCAGCTGCACCTGGGCCTGACTTAGGTGGGCCGCGCCGAGCAGAAACGCCAGCAGGAAGAAGGACACAACGGAAGGGCGCGCGAGGAACCGGCGCAATACAGAAGGCAAGCGAACTGGCAGCATAGCAAGCAGCGAAAAAAGAAAACGGTACACCGACCGGAATAACGCGGGCCTGACCCAAAACCGTGCCCGCTTCGACAAAAGTAGGCGCTAAACGCAACAGCCCGGCCCTAATGCGGGTAAGTAGTGTACCTTGGACCGCAGCTTCGGCGTTCGTCGGGTTGTCAGTCCTTTCACCTTTCCTTCTCTCCTACTGTCATGCTGAAGCGAGATTTCCTGAAAAACGGCCTGTTAACCGTAGTAGGTGCTTTGGTGAGCCCCGCTATTTTGGCCGCGGCCCACGAAGAAAAGCTGCTGCGCGAAGCCCGCGCCACCCCCATAGCCGATGGCCCCTTCACCCTACCGGCCCTACCCTACGCCTTCAATGCGTTGGACCCTCACATCGACGCCAAGACGATGGAGATTCACCACGATGCGCACCACAAAACCTACGTTTCCAAGCTGAATGAGGCCGTAGCCGGCAAGCCCGAAGAAAAGCTGAGCCTGGCCCAACTGCTGGCCTCGGCCAGCAAGCAGCCCGATGCCATTCGCAACAACGCCGGCGGCCACTGGAACCACTCTTTCTTCTGGCTGCTGCTGGACCCCAAAGGGGGCGGGCAGCCCACCGGAGCCCTGGCCGCGGCCATCAACAAGGATTTCGGTTCGTACGAGAAATTCCAGGAAGAATTCACGAAGGCCGCTACCGGCCGCTTTGGCTCAGGTTGGGCCTGGCTGATTCACGATAAGAAGGCGGGCAAGCTGGCCGTTACTTCTACCCCCAACCAGGACAACCCTCTTATGGACCTCTCGGGCATTCAACGCGGCACCCCGCTGCTGGGCCTGGATGTGTGGGAGCACGCCTACTACCTCAAGTACCAGAACAAGCGTCCTGATTACGTGAAAGCCTTCTGGAACGTCATTAACTGGGCCGAAGTAAACCGCCGCTTCGACGAAGCCCGCAAAGGGTAAGTAAATTTCCCTACCTCACGAAAGAAAAAGCGCCTCCGATGTATCGGAGGCGCTTTTTCTTTTCAGCATCGAAACGCGCCGCGGCTTGGCGGTTCGAGCTGGAGCGTTAGCAGAACCGGCCTGGCGTTTCAAGCCAACTTTCCTGTCTTTCCGAGCAGGTGGCGCATCAAGCCAGTGACGAGGATTCTGGGGTCACCGTCACCATGCAACGGCTTGACTCAGATGCCTCCTGCGTCGGAATGACCGCCTAAACACCGGTAGCTCGCGCTGAAATGCGCATCGCTAGGCAGCGGTATAGTTCAGCTATGGCCTACCGCACGGACTTGGCTGAATCCAGGGCGGCCGTCATGTGGCGTTCTAGCGCGCGCAACTCCTCGGCTTCCGTGTTCCAAAAATCTTCGTACTGGTGGGCGGTGAGCTGCACGGTATCCGGCTCTTGGTACTGGTGCATCCAGGTTAGCATGGCGGCATCGGCGCGGCGTAGGGCGGCAATGGCGCGGTGCAGGCGCTGGGCGCGGCGGTAGCCGGTAGTAGTGGCCGAGTCGGTGGCGGCAAGTTGGGCGGTGAGGCGCTGGCGCTCCGTAGTAAGGGCATCCATGCGGCCCATTAGGTCATCATGCTGGCGCATGACGGCGGCGCGGGTAGCGGGCGTTTTGCTTTCCGCGGGGTGGTCGTTCTGGGGTTGGCAGGCCAGTAGCAGCAGGGTTGCGCTACCAGCTAGCCACGTAGTTAACATTATTCGGCGCATTATTTCATCTTGATAAATAGCCACAAGCCCAGCACCGACACGGCCAATACCCCGCCGCCGCCAGCATGGTGATGATGTCGCGGATGTTTTTGCCAAGCTGGCCAGCGGCGTGGTATTTGTGCAGAAAGGCGAAGCTGAGACCCTCGTAGCGGGCGGTATTTTCAACCCGAGCGGCCAGGCGCCCCGTAGCTGGCTCCACGTACAGGGTCGTTTCCTGCGGGGTTTGATACGCTACCTTCATAACTGGCAAGCGCTTATTGATGAAGCCATACTCACCCTCGAAATGGTCGATTAGCTCGGGCTTGCCGCGTAGGGCGGGGGTAGCCCCATCGGCCTGCCGCAGGAAAGAATCGGCCAGGCTGCGGGCGTAGCGCGAGGCCCCATCGGGCAGCAGCTCACCGGTAGCGGCGCTGTAGTAGGCCACCGGAGTAGCCCGCACGGCTTCCACTGGTTGCCCGGTGCTAGCGCCGGGGGTAGCATCTGTTGCTTCGGCCCTAGGTAGCTGAAACACTTGGTAGTACACCTGCCCGTTAAGTTCGGCCAGGGCAACCTGCTGCACAGTTTCCCAGGCTACGGGCAGCTCCGTTAGGTCCACGGGTAGGGCCGAAGCGGGTACGACTGGCGCGTGCTGGTAGCGCAGCCGGTCATCGGGGTGAAGCTTGAGGTAGACGTGAAAAGCCCCGCTGCCCGCGAAAGTGAATGTAACTAGGGCCACGGCCAGCCCTATCTGCCGGTGGTACTTCCGCAGCCAGCCTATGTGGTCCTGGGCGCTGCGGGGTGTACGGAATTTGCCCCACAGGAACCCGTAAATCACTAGTCCGCTCAGGGCCGAGGCGATGATAACACCCAGCAGCCCCAGCATGACTACCACCCGAAACGTATTGCCCGCAAGTAGCTCCAGCCACGACCAGTTGTGGAACAGATCAAACACCCGAATGAAGGTGCTGCGGCCAGTGTTGTTAAACGTCGCCAGCCGGGCCGGCGCGGTTTCCACGTACACCACTAGTCCATCGGGCCGATTGAAGGCGACACGCCACACGGGTAGCAGCCGGTTCACGAACTTGTAGTCCTGGTCGAACTCCGTGAGGCGCACGGCACTGCTCACCGCCGCCCCTGAGTCCTGGGCGAAATACCGGGCCAGCTGCTCGGCAAACTGCTGGTCGGCGCTGGCAGGCAACGGCTGCCCCGTAGCGGCACTGAAGTAGCGCGGTACCGCCGTAGCGGCGTCCGTACCTAGTTGTACCTGGTACGCCGGTTGCCCCTGCCACTGCACCAGCCGCACGTTGCGCAGACTGGCTAGTTGGTTTTGCGCCAGCACTTGCCGCAGCGACACGTTAGGCTTGGCCGCGGGGTAGGCGCCAGGGCTTCGCGGGCAATTTTGGGCCGCAACCAGTTGCTCATTAGCGGGTGCGCCAGCCCGCTCAGGGTCCAGAGGATAACCGGTACCACCGTCAGCAGCCCGATGATGCGGTGCCAGCGGAACATATTGCGCTGTACTGCCCGCTTCAACGGGCTAGCCGCCCGGGCAGCCGGCGCGGCTTGTTGGGTTGTTTGCATAAGAAAAGTATGTTACCAAGGCCCAAGGGCCCTGTTTGTCCGTGTTATGGGGAAGCTGGTGTGTGCTGACGCAGGTCTTAGATTCCTCGCATGGTGATGTTGCAAAAGCATCTGTCCTGCCTGGTCTGGCGGTAGCTTGTCACCTGTCACTCGTCATCCGTCACTTGTTACCGCCTACCCTACTTCTTTCCAATGAAGTTGTGCTGCACTCCTATAGCCACCGTGCGTGGGGCGGCGGGTGTGAAGGTGGTGCGGTCGGTGGTGGCGTTGCCCCGGGTGGCGGCGTTGGCGTACAGCTCATCGGTGAGGTTGAGCACGTTCACGAACACCTCCAGGGTTTCGCGCCAACTGTAGCCCGCCCGCAGATTCAGCACGCTCACGCCACGCGCCCCGAACAAAGTCCGGTCGTCGTAGCGAACTTGATTTACCTGGTCTTGGTACCAGCTGCTGATGCGCTGATACTCCAGGGAGGTGCGCAGGCCCGGCAGCCACTGGGGTTTGTAGGTCAGCTCGGTGTTGGCTACCCAGTGCGGGGCCTGGGGCATTTGCTTGCCATTCACGTCCTTGACTGCATCCGTGGCTCTGGTGCTCAGGGTGAAATCCTCGAACCGATGCAGGGCGTTGGTGCCGCCGAAGCGGAAGAATAGTCCTGCAGTAGGCTTCCAGGTCAGGCTGTATTCGATGCCGCGGTGCAGGGTTTTGCCCGCACTTTGGTAGTCGGTGGAGTTGTCGGGCTGGCGGATGCTGAGCAGCTCATTGCGCCCATTTAGCTGGTAGAGCGCTATATCGACGTACACTTTGTTGTTCAACACGGAAGCCCAGCCCCCAATTTCACGGTTATAGAAGCGCGCGGGCCGCAGGTTATAGTAAAACTCGGCGGGCACTACCTCCCCGGTGGTTGTGGTAATGCCGGTGCCGGGCCGCTTGCGGAAGATGGCCGTGAGGCCCGGCGGCGAGAAGCCCTGGGAGTAGTTGGCGTATAGCCCGCGCCCGCGCTCCAGGTCATAGGTCAGCCCGATTTTAGGGGTAGCCTGCCGGAAAGCTTTCGTCCCGCTCGACTTATCCAAGTAGTTATTGTAGTCGAAAGACATCCTATCGAAGCGCCCGCCCAGGGTTACTTGGAGCTTGGGCAGCGGATGGAAGTCCAGTTGGGCGTACACGGCCGAGTTTAGCAGCTTGGTGTCGTAGTCGGCAAGCAGCAGGTCGGGCCGGTCGGCCGTAATGGTGTACTTCTCCACCGACTTTTTATCGGGCCGTAGCTGGGCCGCCAAATCAAGCTGGTGGGCGTCGTACTCGGTGGGCGAATAGTCGAGGCTGGCCCCGCCCAACAGGCGCGCGCTAAGCCAATTCCAGCGCACACTATGCTGGGCAATCAGGCCGTAGCTTCGGAAGCTGTTCTCGTTGACCTCGCCCGTAGCGGTAGTAGCGCCGGACCGCCACCGGATGCCGTACGAGGGATTCTGGCCGATGCTGTTGTTGCGGAAGAAGCCGGTGAGCGTCGTCTGGTTTTGCGCATTCCACTGCTGCTCGGCGGTCAGGCGGGCCCGCAGGGCGTAGGTTTTGCGGTAGGTAAAGTCGGTCGGGCTGCTGTACTCGCGGCGGTAGTAGGCCACGCTGTCCACCGAGCCGCTGGTCTGGGAGTCGTAATCGTTGTAGGAAGCGGCGGCTGTTAGGTGGGTTCGGGTGCCCAGGGCGTACTCCAGCCGGCCGTTCAAGCTTACCTTGTCGTAGTCGGAGCTGGCGAGCCAGGAGTTGCGCTGCCGGGCCACGTACCCACTCACAAAGCCGCCGAGCCGGGACGTAAGCATCCCGCCTCCTCCAAATTGCACCCGCCGGTAGCCATATTGGTCGGCCTGCACGCCCACGCTGGCCGTGGGCACGGCAGTTGGCCGCTTGGTGAGCAGGTTCAGGGCCCCACCTACCGCTTCGGGCCCGTAGAGCGAGGAAGCTGGACCCTTCACCACCTCAATTGAGTTGATGGCTAAGGGGTTGGACTCTAGCAGGGCGTTATGGTTGAACACGCCCATGGGCCGCAGCGGAATTCCGTCCTCTAAATACAGGAAGTAGGCGCTGGTACCGAAGGGCTGGCGGATGCCCATGGCGTGCTGCTCGTTGCCGTAGTTGAGCATCACCACGCCCGGTACCTTGTTAATCAGCTCGGCCAGCAGCGTGGGCTTGGTGTCCTGCACCACGGTAGGAGAGAGTTTGGCAATGGCTACGGGCGCATCGGTGCGCAACTGGGCTTCGCGGCTGGCCGTCACCACCACGGTTTGCAGGTCCTGCACCGCCGGTTTCAGACCAATGCGCAGGGCGGCTCCATCTGCAGGCACGCTCACGGTAGCCGCTTCGTAGCCCACCCCCGATACCACCAGTTCAGTGGCAGTTGTAGCGAGTGAAAACTGCCCGGTAGCGTTGCTGGCAGTGCCTAATTGCCCATCTGGCGTGCGGATGGTGGCGCCCACCAGGGGTTCTTTCGTGGCCGCATCGAACACGCGGCCGGTAAGGGCACGTTGGGCCCAGGCTGCCTGACTGGCGCACAGGGCCAGGGGCAGCAGCATGATTTTTTTCAAGGTAGTAGCGAGGCTAATTGAGGGCAGGCCGCGCCGAGCCCGGACACGCGCACGGTGCCGGGCAAGGCTACGCGGGCCCGCCAGATTCGGAAAAAGCGAAGTCAATTAGCCCTCGGCAGGCGGGTGGTCGGGGCCGGGCCGGTCCCAGGCGTAGTGGGCTACGCGGTAAGTGGCGTAGCGCAGAGGGGTAGTAAAATGCGCCGGGGGCTAACCCGCAGCGGCGCGGCCACCACGCAGAACAGGGTGATTTCGGGGAAAACCTGTTTGCTGCTGGGCTGCTGCTTTTTTTCGTGCTCGGCCACGGCTTTGAGCTGCTTGCGCAGGTGGCACTTGCCGTTGCACTTGAGCTGGGGTTTGTCGCGGTTGATGCACAGCACCCGGGCAATGTAGTCCTGGTTCAGCCACCAGCTAGCCGCAATACCCAGCTGCCCGGCGCAATGCACCGAGAGCGAGAACAGCAGCAGAATGGCTATGGCCTTACGCACGCAAGCAAGGGTTAGGCACTATGGGTACACGTTGCAAAGGAACACCGGAAGCGGGTTGGCACCAAGTATTATCCGGCAGCAGCGAGATTTTATACCGTTCAATTAGCAGCATGCGGTGGCCGGGCGGGGTGTTAGCCGCCTTGTTACCTTATTGCTACCTCACGCGCGAAGGCAACGGCCAGGTGCATCTTTACCGCATGAAAGCAACCCTGACCTACCTGCTGACTGCTGGCTCTCTGCTACTGCTGCCCCGGCGGCTACCGCACAAAAAGCTGGCAAAGACCTGCGCATCGCCTTTGGCTCCTGCAACCGCCACGATTTGCCCCAACCCCTCTGGGACGATATTGCCCGGGATAAACCCAATGTGTGGATCTGGCTCGGCGACAATATTTACGGGGACTCCGACGACCCGGTGGTGCTCAAGGCCAAGTACGAGGCAGAATTCAACAACCCCGGCTACCGCTCCTTGCGCGAGCAAGGCACGGCCGTTATTGGCACCTGGGACGACCACGACTACGGCCGCAACGACGGCGACAAGAACTACCCCTTTAAGGCCCAGAATCAGCAATTGGCCCTCGACTTTTTGCAGGAGCCCGCCGGTAGTCCCCGCCGCCAGCAAGAGGGCATTTATGCCGCCTACCAGTATCAGGCTGGCAAGAAAAAGGTTAAGGTGATTCTGCTCGACGACCGGTATTTCCAGGACCCGCTCACCCGCGACGCCCAGCAGGTGTACCACCCCAACCCCACCGGCGACGTGCTGGGCGAAGCGCAGTGGCAGTGGCTTCGGCAGCAGCTCCAGCACTCCGACGCCGACGCTCACATCATTGCTTCCGGCATTCAGTTCCTACCCCAGGAGCACCGCTTCGAGAAGTGGGCCAACTTCCCGGCGGCCCGGCGGCGTTTCCTGGAACTATTGGCCTCTACCCAGGCCAAAGGGGTAGTCCTCATCAGCGGCGACCGGCACATCGGGGAGGTTTCCAAAGTGCCCGTGCCCGGCGTGCCCTACCCCGTGTACGAAGTCACGTCTAGCGGCCTGACCCACCCGGCTACCCATAACACCTCGGAGCCGAACCAGTACCGCGTCAGTCCACTGGTTAACGACAAGCACTATGCCCTGTTCCAGTTTCAGCCCAAGGGCCGCAAGCTGCTGCTTACCACCTCCCTGCGAGGCGACGACGGCAAGGTGTTTTACTCGCAGGAAATCGAGGTAGGAAAGTAACTGGGCAGGTAGAGCAACTTGGAAGGCGTGAACGAAAAAGTAAACAGATCGTCATGCAGAGCGAAGCATCTCGCGTGCTGACGTTGGGTAATAACTCCAACCTCAGCATGCGAGATTCCTCGACAAGCTTGGAATGACGTTCTTAATTCTGAGCTGGAGGAACAATTGCCCAGAGACTGAGTATGCACCCGCCTATCCCTTCAATTCTCCTAAATTCGCAGTCTACCCCCACTTAACTGCTGCCCCTACCCTTGCCTCTTACCCGCTCCCTCCCGTTTTTGTGGTTACTGTTAGCGCTGCTGGGCCCGCTCGACAGCTCGGCTCAGCGTCGCAAAAAGTCGCCTGCACCTAAGCAAACCGCCACTACCTCTGGCCGCAACTCGTCTGCCAAGGTCCCCACGGCGGCCAGCAAGGCGGCGCAGCTGAGAAAACCTACCCCGCCAAAAGCCGCAACCAGCCCGTGCCCTTTGCCGGCCAGCTGGGCCAGTCCAGGTGGGTTGACTCAGTGATGAAAACCCTCACGCCCGACCAGCGGGTAGCCCAGCTGTTCATGGTGGCAGCCTACTCCAACCGCAAGCGCATTGATGAGGACTCTATTTCGGCCCTGATTCAGCAGTATGGCATTGGAGGCCTCATCTTCTTCCAGGGCGGACCGGTACGCCAGAGCAAGCTCCTGAACCGCTACCAGAGCCAGAGCAAAGTGCCCCTGCTGGTAGCCATGGATGCTGAATGGGGCGTGGGCATGCGCCTGGACAGCGTGCAGCGCTTTCCCTACCAGATGAGCATGGGCAGCCTTCGCGAAAACCAGCTGGTGTACGACATGGGCACCGAGGTAGCGGCCCAGTTCAAGCGCCTGGGCATGCACGTCAACTTCGCGCCAGTAGTCGATGTAAACAACAACGCCCAGAACCCCGTCATCGGCTACCGCAGCTGGGGCGAAAACCGGGAAGGCGTCACGGAGAAAAGCTACCTCTACATGAAGGGCATGCAGGACGCGGGCGTGCTGGCCGTAGCCAAGCACTTTCCTGGCCACGGCGACACTGACACCGATTCGCACCTGGCCCTACCCTGCTCCGCATCGACAAGAAGCGCATTGATACCCTGGAGCTGTACCCCTTCAAAAGCCTGATTAAGCGCGGCATTGGGGGCATGATGGTGGCTCACCTTAACATTCCAGCCCTCGATACGACGGGCCTGCCTTCTACCCTCTCCAAGCCCATCATCCAGGGCCTATTGCAACAGAAGCTGGGCTTCGAGGGCATCATCTTCACCGACGCCATGAACATGAAGGGCGTCATCTCGAAGTACCCGCCCGGCGACGCCGACCTGCGCGCCCTGCTGGCCGGCAACGACATTCTGGAGTTTTCGAAGAACATTCCGCTGGCCCTGAAGATGGTGCGCGAAGCCATCAACAAAGGCCAACTCAGCCAGGCCGACTTGGATGCCCGCTGCCGCAAGGTGCTGGCCCTGAAGGAGTGGGCCGGCCTGAACAGGTACCGTCCCATTGACCTGCGCAACCTTACAGCCGACCTGAACACGCCCCACGCCCAGTACCTGAGCCAGCGCCTCACGGAGCTGAGCGTGACGGTGCTGCGCAACCAGAAGAGCCTGCTACCCCTGCAACGCCTCGACACGCTGCGCTTGGCTACCCTCACCATCGGTACCAAGGATACCACCGACTTCCAGCGCATGGCGGCCGACTACGCCCCGGTGCGCCACTTCTGGCTGCCCGCCGCCCCCAGCATGGATGAGCTGACGCGCATGCGCGAAACCCTGAAACCCTACAACCTGGTGCTGGTGGGCCTGAACAACCTGGGCCGCCTACCCGCTACCAACTTTGGGGTAGCGCCCGAAACTAACGTGCTGCTGCGGGAGCTGGGCGGCAAGGGCCAGAAGCTGGTCGTGACGGTGTTTGGCTCGGCGTACGCCGTGGCGAAAGTCCGGGACCTGGACCGCGCCGATGCGGTGGTGCTGGCCTACCAGGAAAGCAAAAACGCCCAGGACGTAGCCGCCGAGGTTATTTTCGGGGGCGTGTCGGCTAGCGGCAAACTGCCCGTTACGGTTTCTGACCGGTACCCATACGGGGCGGGGCTGGCTACCAAGGGCGGCATCCGGCTGCGCTACAGCTTCCCCGAGGCCGTGGGCATGAACAACAACCTGGAAGCCCGCGTGGACTCCATCATGAACGGAGCGGTAGCGGCCCGCGCCTTTCCTGGCGGCGAGGTAGTTATTGCCCGCCGCGGCGTGGTAGTGCTGCGCAAAAGCTACGGCACCCACTCCTACCCTGCCGCCGCGGGCCAAACGGCCCGCCCGGTTCGCAACACCGACCTCTACGACCTGGCCTCCGTGACCAAGGTATCGGCGGCGCTGCCGGCCCTCATGAAGCTCCAGGACGAAGGCAAATTCAACCCCGACATGACTCTGGGCCAACTGTTTCCGGAGTTCAAGGGCACCAACAAAGAAAGCCTGAAGCTGCGCGACGTACTCACGCACCAAGCGCGCCTGAAAGCCTGGATTCCGTTCTGGAAAGACTACACCAAGCCCCGCGGCCTGTTCAACTCCCTATTCGGCAAGAGTCCCGATGCCAAGGACGTTTCGGCCACCAGGCCCGCCGAAATGAGCCGCCGTTATTTCCGCCCCGATTCCTCGGCCCGCTTCCCGCTGCCGGCCGGCCCTGGCCTCTGGGCCCGCCAAGATTTCCTGGAGCGCATCACCAAAGCCATTGCCGAGTCGCCGCTGAATGAGAAGCCGGGCTACGTGTACTCTGACTTGTCGTTTATCATGTACCCGCGCTTCGTGAAGTCGGCTTCGGGCAAGACCATTGACCAGTTCGTGACGGACGAAATCTACCGGCCCCTGGGCGCTACTACCCTGGGCTACAACCCTACCCGTCGCTTCCCGCTCAGCCGCATCACGCCCACTGAGTACGACTCCCTGTTCCGCCACGCCCAGCTGCACGGGACCGTGCACGACGAAGGCGCCGCCCTGCTGGGCGGCCTCTCCGGCCACGCGGGCCTGTTCGGCAACGCCAACGACCTGGCCAAAGTGGTGCAGCTCTACGCCTGGAATGGCCGCTACGGTGGGCAGCAGCTCCTCAAGCCGGAAACCTTGGCCGAGTACACCCGCTGCCAGTTTTGCCCCGACAACCGCCGCGCCCTTGGCTTCGATAGGCCCGCTGCTAATCCCACGGTGAATTCGGCTAAGAGTGTTTCTCAGCTCAGCTACGGCCACACGGGCTTCACGGGCACTTACTTCTGGGTTGACCCCAAGGAAGAGCTGACGTGTATTGTGCTGACCAACCGCGTGAACCCCACCCGCCGCAACAATAAAATCACGGAGCTGAGCGTGCGGTCTGGAGTGCTGCAGGTGGCGCTAGAAAGCATTCAGCAGGCTCGGAAACAGGCCGTGGAAAGCACCGTGCCCCAGGAAAATTAACCGAAGTCTACTACCCCAAAAAAGCCCCTGCTGATTCAGCTGGGGCTTTTTTTTACGCCGTGTTGAGCGTTACTAAGGCTAAGCACTGTCGCCCAAAAGCCCGTGAGCAAGCCCGGTGCGCCTACCTATTGAGGGCCAGCCTCACCTTCCTGCTTCACTACCGAAACGGCGTCAATAACTAGTATGAGCGGCTTAAAGAAGGCAGTAAACACCGGAAGACTTGCGCCGGCGCCTTGGCTTTTGGGTACAACCCGAGCTGCGTTAATTCGTTAAGATATTGTAAACAAGCGTTTTACTTATCTACTTTTTCTTACCTGCTCATGTTCAAACAACACATCAATGCCGCTGTACTGGCTGGCCTGCTGCTAGCCAGCAGCGCCACTACCTTCACCAGCTGCTCATCCAAGGACAAAAAAGAAGTATCGGAGCAAGGACAGCGGGCCTACGACAACCTGCAAGCCTACGTCAGCGAGGCCGAAACAAACCCCACGACTACCGTTCCCGATACATTCGCGGCTCGTTTGGCCGCTGCCCAGCAGTACAATGCCGAGTATGATACCACCCAGCAGGCAGAAATTCAGCGCCTGCAGGAGCGTTACAGCCGCGCCCAAAGTGGTAGCAGTGCTTCTGCCAGCGCCACGGCCAGCACCGACACAACTGGCGCCATGATGACCACGGAGTCGGCAACTACTACCTCGGTGGCGGCCACCTCAACTCCGGCAAACGAGGCCCCAGCCAAGCTCTACAAAGCCAGCAACCCCGCTACGGCCATGACGGCAGCCAACGCCCGCCAGACGTACGAGGCCTTCATTCAGCGGGTGAAAGCCAACGAGGACAAGTACGAAATTGGCGACTGGCGCGTAATTAATGCGGAGTGGCGCGCCATGGACAAGAAGTACGACCAGATCAAGGACGAGGTCAGCACGAAAGACAAGGCTGAAATTTCCAAGGAAAAGCTGAAGTACGCGGCCTTTAAGTCGTACGACAAGACGGAGTCGCGGGTTTCCCAGGGTGGCGACGTAGTAACCGGCGACCTGGACGAGGCCAAGGCCAAAGGTGGGGCGTAAAGGTGGGGCAGTCGGCTCGCAACGCCGGCTCCGACGCCGTTAGCATCGCCAAGGACGCCAAAGAAACCGGTAAGGACGTTGGCAAGGGAGCCGTGAAAGTAGGCAAGAAAGTAGGCGGCGCCGTGAAAGACGTATTCGACGGAAAAGACGAAAAGAAAGCGGAGTAGCACGCGTGCCCCCACAGGAACGCAACAGCCGGCTTCTGCGTGCAGAAGCCGGCTGTTGTGCGGGCGCTTGCCTGCCACTTCTGCTTTCGTCAAGGTCCTAACCTATCCAACCCTGGCGCCCGTTACGCTGGAAAGCAACCTGCACGACATGCTTGGGGAGCAAACCGGCGAAAGTCTGGCGAATTTTGCCCTTGGCCTGGCCGACCGGAACCAGCAGTCCATGCGCCTGACCTTACGCCTGAAGCCTAGTTCCGTAACCAGCGCTGGCCGCCGCATTTCGCCCAGTGGCGATGTTACTGTTGACAAAGATTTTACCGCCCGTCAGGCGCTGAATGCCGTCAACCGGCGCAATTCTCTGCAGCAGCGCCCGTAAGTTCTAGCAGGCGCTTTGCTACACTACCTACGCTTGCAGCTTACGCGAAAAAAGCGCCCCACCAATTGGTGAGGCGCTTTTTTCGTGTAAGCTGGTAATACTACCGGGTGCAGATGAGCAATACAATAAGCGGTGCGCTTGAACAGTCCGCGCGCCTTACTGGCTCAACTACGCTACCGGGGCTCCGGCTACAGCCAGGTCGTGCGGGACGCCCCGGCGCCCGCCAAATGCCGCGGCAGCAGCTCCCAGGCCCAGGCCCAGCGCAGCCAGCAATGCCGCTTTGGAAAGACCTTCGGCGGCTTGGTCGCCGGTCTGGCGAGCTTTGGCTTCGGCTTGCACCTTGGCTTGGTCGAACTTGACGCGGGCTTGCTGGGCGGTGCTAATCCAGTTA
This sequence comes from Hymenobacter sp. 5516J-16, assembly GCF_022919335.1. NCBI lineage: Bacteria > Pseudomonadati > Bacteroidota > Cytophagia > Cytophagales > Hymenobacteraceae > Hymenobacter > Hymenobacter sp. 5516J-16. Next base: position 1,049,889 of record NZ_CP095058.1, read on the forward strand.
TCCACAATCTGTTCCGACTCCGCGCGGCTCTTACCCGTGCGGCGCATTACCACGTTTACCGCAGCGTCGCGGTCGGCGGCATTGCCAATGTTTTCGGCCCGACTGGTGAGGCGGTCAATTACGTCGTCAAAGTTATCATCGGCGCCCTGGGGGTTCTGAGCACTCTGCGAGGCTTCTGATTGTACTTCCTGGCCCGCGGCCTTGGCTTCCCGCTCCAGTCTATCGGGGTTCAGTTCCGATTTGCCGGTCTGGCGGAGCAGCAAACGAGCTTCCCGCTTCAAGTCGCTTACGTCAATGCCGCGCTGTTGCAACTCGTCCTTAATGGCCTCGCCGGCCTCGGGTGCCACGGCCGCAATACCGCGCCCAGCCCCGGTCAGGGCCCGACCGGCCACGCCCGTCACCCCGCCAATAATACGTCCTACCGCCGTTGAAAGCAGATAAAACGTGAGCAGCGTAACCACCGACCAGGTAAGTAGGCCGTGCAGCAAGCCATCGATGGGACGTGGAATCCCGGCCAGCCGACTGGCTACCGTGGCACCCAAGTACAAGGAAACCAGCATGCTGACTACCCACCAGATGGCAGCGCCAATACCGATGCCCGCCATTGGATTCTGCTCCTCCAACGGATCGACGGTACCCAGGCCAATACCTAGCCCAAGCAGGCTCAATGCCAGTTGAATAACCAGAGCCAGCACGGCTCCGGCCAAAATGGCACCCCATGAAATACGCTTTACCGCAGGCACTACGCCCGCTACCCCCGGACGCGCCGACAAAGGCGTATCGGTGTAAGTTGCAACCACGCGCTGGTGGTCTTGTGGATCAGTACTCGTTGCCATAACATGTTTTGGTTTGTAGTAGCGGGGCTTAAGCCGCTACTTGTGTAGAGAAGGATATTCGCAGGTCGAACAGCCCTCTATACGTCTGGCACTACCCTCAGTTTGACTTAAATACGAACTAATTGTATTTATCCAATTCAATTTCTTGAATCTTTGCTACCTCTAAGCATGCGGTGAAAAGGCGTCAGCGTCCTGTTTAGGGCATGCGGGGCGCGTTCAAGACCTATTTATCCTTCTGAACTCCAGTAGTTCACGGTATAGTGCAGGCTTATGGCAGGTCTTCCAAACAACGGACCGCAGGAAACGGGCACTACATGCAGGAGCCAAGTAACTGAGCCTACATCAGTTATGTATAATTTTTCTCGTCGATACTTAAGCCTGTCAGCTAGGATTTGCTTGCCAAGTAGTTCAGAGGAATAGCACACCTAGTTAACCGACCTACCATCGCCCAGCTTAGGCTCTGCTTGTCTCACAGGTGGAATTCCCATCGTGGCGCATGTATCGTGGCTATCCTTCCCCACTTCATGTCTGATCTGCACCTGTGTGAGCCTTCACTCGAGGTAGGTAGTACACATGTGCTGCGCCATTCTGACCCCAAGTAGGTGTTCGGCGGGCCTGAAGCCAGCTCCCGGGTTTCTCGCGCGAGTCGGCAGGCCAACTCAGGACATTTTTCGCCGGTACTCGAACAAAAAACCAGCCTTTACTTCTATAGCAGAAGTAAGGGCTGGTTCAATAGGATAGCGCAGGGGTAGCGGTGCCGCGCGCCGGGCGGACGGCGCCAGCGCTTATTCCGTTTTGGCCGGCGCCTGCGACTTCAGCTTCTCGGCAATGGCCTGCTGCAGCTCGGGGAGGTGTTCCTGCATGCGCTTCTGGCCGATTTCCATGCCGGCGGCCATTAGCGCGGGCATTTTGGTAATGGTCTTACGGCCGGTCGGCGTCTGATAGAACTTGGTGAGTTCCTTTAGTTCTTTTTCGGTGAACTCGCGGGCGTAAAGCTGCACCATATCCTCCTTCATCGAAGGCCAGCTCATGTATTTGGTGAGGTAGGCGCGCATTTCCGGCTCCACGGCTTTCATGCCCGGGTTCTGCTCCAGCTGAGCGGCCAGCATCCGGTCAATGGTGGCCGACAGGTTTTTCTCGGAGTCAGTGGCCGCCAGTAGCTCCTCGGCGGCTTTGCGCTGCCCCGCTGAAATGGCAGCGGCCGTACCCGTAGCCGAAGCGGTAGACTGCGCCTGCACCGCCGGAACTGCCAGGGCTAGCCCAGTCGCCAGAATCAATAGTTTCTTCATACTACAGAGGTACGAAATAGAAGTTAGAAGGATGACGCGCCGGTAGTAGGAGGCCACGGCCGGCATAACCCTACGCTACACTTTGATTATGATGTTGCGCCGGTACATCAGCCAGAGCACGACTAGCCAGATGAGCACGCAGGCTATGGCCCCGGCCAGAGAGGCATTAACCGGGCTGAAGTAAGGCACGAAGAAGGTCTGGTACAGCCAGTCGCGCAGGCCGGTGGGCTGGCCGGTAGGGCCCGCCACCTTCACCATGTTCAGCAAGCGCGGAATCAGGCCCGAGAGGAAAAACACGGTAATGGCATTCACCCCGTACACCAGCGGGCCTTAATCCAGCGGCGGTAGCCCTGCACATCGGTCAGCCAGTACAGGCCCGCCAGCACGGCCAGGGCCAAGCCGCCAGCGTAGAGCACGTAGGAGCTGGTCCAGAGGCTTTTGTTGATGGGAAACCAGCCGTTCCAGATTAGGCCCAGCACCGTGCAGGCCCCACCGGCCACAAACAGCCAGGCTACTTTGGTGGCGGGCTCTACCTCGCGGCGGCGCAGCCACTGCCCAGCCAGCATCCCCAGCAAACCGGTACCAATGGCGGGCAAGGTGCTCAGCAGCCCCTCCGGGTCCCAGGTGCGGCTCTGTTTCCAGAGGTGAGCCTCCCCGAGCACCGTTCTATCAAGCCAGGCGCCTAGGTTGGTACCGGCCTCCAGGTTGGCGGGCCCGTAACCGGGCACGGGCACCAGCTGCAGCAGCACATTATAAAAGATGAGCACGAAGGCCAGCAGCCCAATTTGCTGGCGGCGCGAGGTTTTCAGGAATAGGATGCCGCACACCAGAAACACCACCGCAATGCGAGCCAGCACGCCCGGAATACGCACGGTGTCAAAATCAAACTTCGGAAACAAGGCCGAAAACAGCCCCAGCCCAAACAGAATAGCTGACCGTTTAAAAATACGCACCAGGGTGCGGCCGTGGGTTGCCGGCTGACGACGGGCCCCATCCAGGGCATACACAATGCTCACCCCAACGATGAACAGGAAGAAGGGAAAAATCAGGTCGGTGGGGTGCAGCCGTGCCAGTGGGCGTGCTCCAGCGGAGCGTAGATGTGGCTCCAGTCGCCGGGGTTGTTCACCAGAATCATGGCCATGACCGTCAGGCCCCGAAACACGTCGAGGCTGACGAGGCGGCCGGGCTGGGACGCCTCCGCCAAGGGCATGGCGCCGGTGGTGTGGATAGCGGCCTGGGTAGTAGTCTGCATAACGAGAAGCAGGGCAAAGTCGAAAAGCGCGGTTCCGTCACCGGTTCCAGGGTCGGGGCTGGCAGCTAACGGAGGCCGGGAAAGTTGGCGCTTTACTACCGGGATTCAAAACCAAATTGCGCCTTCAAAAAATACCATATATAGTTGCTTCACTACGTTGCATCCCGTAGTTTTAGCTTTCGCGCTTACGTTAGTCCCCACTTTCGTACGCATTTCCGCCGCCCGCCCCTCCTACCCACCCTTTTTGTGCTGCCCGGCCAGACTCTGGCCCGCCGGATTTCTTTCCTTTCTTCCGGCATAACACTCCCATCATCTGGTCATAATCCAACTGCAACTCGGCTGCGTATCGAGTGCCGTTTCGTTCTGTTTCTCTCACTTTCTCACCTTCTTTTGCACTGCGTATGAAAAGACGTTTATGGTCCGCCCCATTGGCCCTGGGGTTGATGCTGACCGCGCCCGTAGCGTGGGCCCAGCAGGCCACCGTGACCATGCAAGGCACCGTTACGGCCAGCAACGACCAACAGCCCCTGCCCGGCGTGAACGTGCTGGTAAAGGGCACCGCTATTGGCACCCAAACCAACGTTGATGGGCGCTACTCCCTCCCCAACGTGCCGGCTGGCAGCACCCTGATCTTCAGCTTTATTGGCTATAACAGCCAGGAGTACAAGGTAGGCGCGGGCACCACGGCCAACATTACCCTGGCCCCCGACTCCAAGAGCCTGAACGAGGTAGTTGTAACGGCCTATGGCATCAAGCAGGAGCGGGCCGAGCTCAACTACAGCGCTCCGCAAGTGAAAGGTTCAGAGCTGGTAGAAACCCGCCAGACCAACATCGTGAATGCCCTGCAGGGCAAAGTAGCGGGCGTAAGCATTACGTCTTCGGGCGGAGCACCGGGCGAGGGCGCGGCCATCGTAATTCGGGGCGGTAACTCCCTGGATGGCAACAACCAGCCTCTGTTCGTGATTGATGGCATCATCATGGATAACTCCTCGTTCACGGAAAGCACGGCCCCCGGTGGGGGCTCAGGCTTTAACGGGGTGCTGGGCCGCTCCCAGGCCAACCAGAACCGCGCCGGCGACCTAAACCCCGAGGACATTGCCTCCATGACGGTGCTGAAAGGCCCGGCCGCCGCCGCCATTTACGGACTGCGGGCCGCCAACGGGGCGGTTATCATCACCACCAAAAAAGGCACCTCCGGCCGTGCTACCATCAACTACCGCACGCAGTTTTCGGTGGATGAGGTGAGCCGCCTACCCAAGCTCCAGGACCGTTACAAGCAGGGCAACCTGGGCTTGTTCGACGCCGGCACCCGGGGCTCCTGGGGCCCGGCCTTCCAACCCGGCGAAACGGTATACGACAACCTCGGCGACTTTTTCCAGAAGGGTAAGAGCTGGCAGCACTACCTCACCGTTTCGGGCGGTACTGACCGCAGCACCTTCCTGTTTTCGGGCTCACGCACCGATGTAAGCGGCGTGGCCCCCACCAGCCTCTACGATAAAACGACCCTGCGCCTGGCCGGCACGTCTAAAATGACGGAAAAGCTGTCCATTACGGGCTCAGCCCAGTACCTCAATGCAGGCGGGCGCAACCCAGTGCAGGGCCCTGGCCTGTTCGGGGGAGCGGGGGCTACCTGGTCAGCCTGCTGAACTGGCCTCGCAACGACGACGCCCGGGTGTACCTCAACCCCGATGGTAGCCGCCGCCGCCTGCTGGGTTCCGCTACCGCCGCCACCGATGCCGACAACCCCTACTTCACCATTTACCGCAACCCCCAGACTACCCGCACCAACCGCTTTATCGGCAACGTGCAGGCCAACTTGGATTTGCTGAAGTGGCTGGGTGTGAGCTACAACATTGGTACCGACTTCTACGTGCAGAAGGACCGCTCGGTGCGGGCCGTGGGTACCTCCCTGACGGGTAACCAGGACGGCGGTATTGCCGAAACCACTACCCTCAACCGCCTGCTCAACTCCAACTTCCTGGTTACGCTCAAGCACGATTTCTCCGAGAACTTAGGGGGCTTCCTGGTGCTGGGCAATACGGTAGAAATGAGCCGCAACGAGGCCACCGACAACCTGGGCCTGATTTTCCAGAACCCCAACCCAGTAGTGCCTTCCATCAACAACACCGTCAATCGTAACACACTTATTACCAACACGGAGCGGCGACTGATTGGTAATTTTGCTCGTCTGAACATTAACTTGTTTCAGCAGGTGAACTTGGAAATGAACGGGCGCCTGGATCAGTCCTCAACCCTACCCCGGTTTGAGGAAAACAAGAACTTCGGCCGCCCCTTCGGCTACGGCTCAGTTTCGGCAGGCTGGCAGTTTACCAAGCTGCTGGGCCTCGACCAGAACCCCTGGCTGAACTACGGCAAGATTCGGGGCTCGATTTCGGAGGTGGGCAAAGACACCGGCCCCTACCGCGTTGATTCGCCCCTGGCCCAGGCTACCTACATTGGGGGCGGTTTCCGCAACGGCTTCTACGGCTCAAATCGGCAGCTGATACCGGAGCGCACCCGCGCGTATGAAGTAGGAATTGACCTGCAGTTTCTGCAAAACCGCCTGGGCCTGGAAGCCAACGTGTACCAGCAAATTACCCGCGACCAGCTGATTGCGCCCCGCGTGAGCCAGGCCACCGGCTTCATTTTGCAGTACATCAACGGCGGCACCGTGGAAAACAAGGGCCTGGAAGTGGCCCTGCGCGGCACGCCCGTTCAGAAGGAAGGCTTTACCTGGGATGTGGTGGCCAACTTCTACGCCAACCGCAACAAAGCCAACAAATTGCCCGGCTTCCTGACCGAAGTGTACCAATCGGACTCCTGGGTGATTGACGTGGCCCGCGGCGGTGCTTTCCCCGGCAAGCCCATTTCCTCAGTTAGTGCCCTGGATTACCAGCGTGCCCCCGATGGCCGCATCCTCATCAGCCCTACTACGGGCTACCCCCTGGTAAACACCAGCACCTTTGTGTACGCCGGCGACCGGGCTCCCGACTACACCGTGCAGGTAACCAATACGCTCACTTACAAGGACCTTTCCTTGTCATTCCTCTGGGACTTCCGCAAGGGCGGCATGGTAGTAAACGGCAACGACTGGTTTGCCACTCGCACGGGCCTGAGCGAGCGGACTTTGGACCGTTACAAAACCGTCGTGTTTGATGGCGTAGTGGCCGGCCGAGCGGCCGATGGCAGCACCACCTACACCCCCAATACGCGGCAGGTGGAGCTTAACCAAACCTACTACCAGACCATTCTGGGAGTTGTTGGAACCCCCTTCGTGGAGGATGGCTCCTGGACGCGCCTGCGCTACGCCACCCTGACCTACCGCCTGCCCGCTACACTGTTTACGAATTCTACCTCGGTGCGCGGCGTGGAGCTGTCCGTGACGGGCCGCAACTTACTGCTGTTCACTAAGTACCGCGGCGTTGACCCCGAAACGGCTTCGGCGGGCGCAGGTGTGCGCGGCGGCGGCTCCGGTGGCTTCGATTACGGCAGCATTCCCGGCACCCGCGGCGTGGATATGAGCGTGCGCGTGAATTTTTAGTGGCTTGTAGCGCTTAGTACCGAAAAGCTGGATGTGGCCTATTGCTGTAGCGGCCGGCCTAACGTTCAGCCCTACGCTACCCTACCTCAACAACTCAACTCAATGAAAAAATATCTTCTCTTGCTGGGCCTGGCGCTGGGTGGAGGCTTGGGCCTCACCTCCTGCGAAAGTTTCCTGGACGTGAATACCGACCCCAACAACCCCATTACGTCGACCCCGAACTTCCTGCTGCCCAGCATTATTTCGCAGGGCTTTCAAACGCAGATGTTCACCTCCCTGACGACTACCTACATTACCCAGTACACGGTGCGCAAAACGCCGGCTAGCAGCACCGACCAGTTTACGCTTAGCAACGCCAACAGCACCAACACCTTTAACTACACCTACTTTTACTCGGCGGGCACCATCCCAACAATGACGGCGGCAGCTGAGCAGGAAGGCTCGCCCTACTACATTGGGGCCGGCAAGATTATGCTGGCCATGGACCTAGCCCACGCCACCGACATGCTCGGCGACATTCCCTACACCGAGGCGTTTAAAGGGGCCCAGAACTACACCCCACAGTACGACCCGCAGGAGCAGATTTACCAGACCATCCTGACACTCTGCGACGAGGGCATTGCCCTGATGCAGAAGCCGGCGGCAGAAAACTTCCGCCCCCTGTACGTGACCTCGCCCAGCGTTTCCGGCGACATTTTGTTCCGGGGCGACACGCAGAAGTGGATCCGGTTTGCCAACGGCTTGAAGGCCCGCCAGCTTAACCACCTGGTAAAGAAAAGCTCCTACAACCCCCAGCAGATTCTGGACCTGGTAGGCAAGAGCATGACCAGCTCGGCCGACGACGCCCAGATTCAGTTTATCCAGGCTGTGGCCCCGCTTACGGCCACCACCAACATTTTCGGGACCACGCGCAATAACTACGCTACGGCTACCTTCTCCACCAACATCATCAAGTACCTGAACGGCAACGTGGGTGGGGCCGCCTATCCCGGCGTGATTGACCCACGCCTGCCCATTATGGCCACGGCCACCAGCACCGGCAACGACCCCGGCGTAGCCCAGGCGGCCACAGCCAACATTGTAAACGGCTTCACCGACTTCTACAGCTCCTGGTACGCCCGCGACCTGGGCTACTTCGAGGTGATGACCTTCCACGAGCTGAAGTTCATTGAGGCCGAAGCGGCGTTCCGGGCCGGCGACAAAGGCCGGGCCCTTAACGCGTACCGCGCGGGCATCCGGGCCCACATGCAGAAGATTGGGGTAGGCGGCTCGAACGGCAACCCGGCCGTGACCTTCCCGCTCATCACCCAAGCCCAGATTGACGCCTACCTAGCCAGCGCGGCCGTGGCCCAGAATGAGGCCCAGCTGGATCTGAAGCGCATTATGGAGCAGAAGTACATTGCCATGTTCCTGAACCCAGAGTCGTGGTCGGATTTGCGCCGCCTGGATTTTGACCCTACTATTTACGTGAACCTGCGCTACCCCAACAACGCCAACGCCACGCTGGCGGGCAAAGCTGATTACAAGGACCGGTGGCCCCGCCGCATGCTGCCCGGCGCCACGGAGGTGCTGTATAATCCGCAGGCTGTAGCCAAGCTGTTCTCCGATGTGCAGGCCACTTCCAACGACGATTACGTGAGCAAGCCCCTGTGGTGGGACCGTCCCTAATTCTCCTCCTCCATCTGTACTTCTCTTTCTGATGACGATATTTTCTGCTTTCACCTCTTCTTGGCGGCGCCTGCTGCCGGGCGCTTTCCTGGCCCTGGCAGGGCTAGCAACTGCCAGCTGCGAAAAAGAACCCTTCGATGACCACTACCAGATAGCGGCCGAGCCGGGCTTCGCGACTATTAACACCCTTGCTACTAAATACGCCCCCGGCGAAACAGTGCCGTTAAGCGTAGCTTACAACCCCACGGATAATCTGAAAGACATTACCGTATTTCAGGTGGTTAACCGGCAGGATTCGGCGGTAGTAGGCACCTACCCGGCCAACGGACAGCTCAACCAAACCACCCAGTATTTTACCCAGATGGTGCCCTACGTGGTGCCGACAACCCTGGCCAACAAGACGCCCGTGCGCGTGGATGTGACCATGAACTTCGCCAATGGCGGCAAGCGCATGCGCCGCTTTACTTACACGGTGGCAGCCACACCTACCCTGAAGTTTGGGACTACCCCTGCCACCTACCGCAACGGCTTAACCGCCACCGCTCAGGCCGAAGGCGATATTATTGGCTATTCGCTGGTGATTAACGAAGGCGGAATTGGAGTGCTGCCTACGCCGCCGGCTACCTCTACGGCTACGCTTTTCAAGAACGTGGACAGCCTGGCCTACGGCTACCGCAACGCCGCGGGTCAGAGCTTCCGGCTGGGCGTAGTAGCGGCTCCTTCCAACGGGGCAGCCACCAACCGCACCGTGGACGTGCGCGTGCCAGTTCGCACGGCTGGTACTGCTATCCAGTTCGTATTCGTAGCTTTTGCCCAAACCCAGACCACGACCATCATTTCAGCTCCGATTACCGTGGCGCAGCCTACTGCGTTTGCCGGCTTAAAAACCGGTCGCGTCAGCTTTGGCTCCAGTTCCTCCCCCGACTCGTTGGCGTTTAACCTGCGAACCGCCCTCAACGAGCCGGCGGCTAACCCGGTTACGGCCAAGGACCTGTTGGTTAGTGGTATTTCGGGCGGTACGGTTTCCTTGAGCGCCGCCAACGGCACCCGCTACTACAAGGTACCCGCCGCTACCCTAGCCACCGGCTTTTACAACACGGCCACTGCCAACACAGTCGGCAACCTGCTCTACCAAAACGCCACCGCTAACCTTGCCGACCTGGGCACGGTAGCCGTCAACGACGTGTACGCCGTGCGCGTACGGGGCACCGGCGAAATGATGCTCTTGCGCATTACAGGCGTAAAACCCAGTACCGCTGGCTCCACAGGCCGCGTGAAGTTTGAGTACCGTACGCTGTAAATTTTCCGGCGTATTTATCCAACAAAAAGGGAGGCCCGCACACAGGCCTCCCTTTTTGTTTTACTTGCTGGCTTTCTTCCGGAAGCTGCTTACCCGCGGGAGATGCGTTGTTACCGCCGGCCGAATATGCGCTCAAATAAGCCGCGGCGCTTAGGCTTGGTCTTGACTTTGACCTTAGTTGGTGAGTTGACTGTGGTGGTTGGGCGCGGGGCTGTGGGCGTGGCGTAGGCCGGGCCGGGGGCATTGGGCTGGGGACAGGAGCCGGTGCGGCAGGCGACGGCGCGGATTCGGGCGGGGCCGTTTGGGCCACAATTACCTCGGTGGCGCGGCCAGTAGTGCGCACCGAGATAGGCCGACTTTCGTTGTGCAGGCGGTCGAAGGCGGTGAGATAGTAGGCGTAAGCGCGCCCGGAGCGGGCTGTAGTGTCTACAAAATTTAGCTTGCGGCCAGGCTGGGCCGGAATACGGTAAGCAGATTGCGGGGGTCATCGGGGTAGGCGTCTGGTCGTCGGCGAAGCGGTAGAGGGCGTAGTAGGCGGCCTGGTCACCATCGGCGGCGGCAGGGCCGGGCTGCCAAGTCAGGGTGTTGGCGGCGGCCTCCGTCGCGACGGTCAGGTTCTGAGCCGGGCGCGGGGGTACGGCATCAAGCCAGGGCATAGTGGGCACTAGAGCCGGGTAGCGAAATTCGTGCTGACGCAGCGAATCGGTAGTGTGCAGCACGTTGGCCATCAAGGACTTCGAGCTAAAGAACACGCTGCCGCTTACCTCTGTAGGAAAGGTGCGGTTCAGGCGCACTTGCCGGGGCAGCTCGCGCGGGTTGCGCCATACGGTGTCCGACTTCGTGCTCTCCGACATGCGGTAGGCCCCGTGCCCGATGTAGAGGTGGCGGCCGTTGCTGTTGCGGGCCCACCACTCCACCAGCACGGGGTACTGCGCCACCCGAAAGCCGGTGCTCCAGTACAGTTGGGGCAGCACGTAATCAACCCAGCCCTGACGCAGCCACTCCAGAGCATCGGCGTACAAGCCATCGTAGCCCTGGAAAGCCTTGGTGGCCGAGCCATTGGGATCCGTGCTTTGGTTGCGCCACACCCCGAAGGGGGAGATGCCGAACTTTACCCAGCGCTTGGTGTGATGAATGGTGTCGTGCAGTTCGTGAATGAGGGTGTTCACATTCTGGCGGCGCCAGTCGGCCAGCTTAAGGCCATCGGGGTTGAAGCGGGCAAAAGCGTCCTCATCGTGAATTACCTGCCCGGCTTCGGGGTAGGGATAAAAGTAGTCGTCGAAGTGTACGCCATCGATATCATAGCGGCGCACTACGTCCAGAATCACCTCGCTGATGTAGTTGCGCACTTCGGGCAGGCCAGGGTTGTAAAGCAGCTTGCCGGAGTAGCGCAGAAACCACTCGGGGTGCTTGCGGTAAGGGTGGTTGGGGGCCAGTCGCCGCGTCACGGTGTCCATGGTGGCGCGGTAGGGGTTAAACCAGGCGTGAAACTCCATGCCCCGGTTGTGGGCTTCCTCGATGAGGAAGGGCAAAGGGTCATAGTAGGGCGCGGGTGCCTTGCCCTGCTGGCCCGTCAGCCACTTGCTCCAGGGCTCTAGGCTGCTCTGGTAGAAGGCGTCGGAAGCGGGGCGCACCTGCACGAACAGGGCGTTGATGCCGCTACGCTGGTGGTCATCGAGCATGCGGCGGTACTCGCGGCGCTGCTGCTCGGGCGTAAGGCTGCGGGAGCTAGGCCAGTCAATATTCTCCACGGTGGCAATCCAGACCCGCGCAACTCCCGCTTGGGCGGCCCGTCGGCGGCACCAGCCGGCTGGCTGGCGACTAGGCAATACACACTCAGAACTAGGGCAAACAGGAAACGGCCGGCGGCAAGTAATCGAAACATCCCCGCGAAGTTACGAACGGTGAGTTGGTGAAATAGTGAAATGGTGAGTGAGTGAATGAGTAAGCCGGTAAATAAATGGTACGTCATCCTGAGTGCAGCAAAGAACCTTCTCACGTCAGCACGACAGTCGTAACAACGACTCGTTTATGCGTGAGAAGGTCCTTCGGCTACCGCTTCAGGATGACGTACTGGTATATGCTACTTCACTCACTCCCTCACTCCTTCACTCAGCGCATGTCCAGGGCTTCGAAGGAGAGGTCTAGTAGGTCAAAATCGGCCCAGCGGTGAAAATCGAAGTGCCACCACTCCTTGGGGTAATTGACGAAGCCCTGCCGCTTCATGGCCGCCAGCAGCGTGCTACGGTTCAGGATAACGTGGTTAGGCAACTCGCTGAAGGTAGCATGCGAGGCGGGCTTTAGCTCATCGAAATCAGTGGGTAAGGGCAAGTGGCGGCCCGTGGCTTGCTCCACTAGGCCCACGTCCACGGAGCAGCCGCGGTTGTGCCGGGAGCCGCGCCAGGGAGGAGCGGCGAAGTTTTCGTCGCGGATGTGCTCGTAAAAGCGCACCGTCACGCTGTAGGGGCGGTAGGCGTCGTACACGCACAAGCCCAGGCCCTGCCGCGCCAGGGCCTGCTGCACCCGTTGCAGGGCCTCGGCCACCGGCCGCCGCAGGTAGGCCTTCGCCGACGGATACACTGCCTCGCCCAGCAGGTTGCGGGAGGTAGCGTACCGAATATCAAGCACCAGATCCGGAATCAGGTCCAGCAGATTCACGAGCTGGTGCTCAGCATCTGCGGCTACCCGCTGGTGGTACTCTTCAGGGGAGCTGATCAGAACTAGTCCAAACGGATTGGCAGACATTATACACAAGGGCCCGGAGCCGTACTGGACAAGAATAATGGACGCTCTTACGCTCAACTAAGCGCTACCGTTACCTTTTTCGGCTTATTTGCGGCGCTGCAATTCATACTGATACACGCGCTGGCCCAGGCGCCGCAGAAAGGGCAAACCCACCGTATCGTACTCGTACTGGTCGTCGTTGAGCACGCCGTCTTGGTTTACGTATACTACGGCGCTCAGCAGAAACTCTACCCCGCGCGCTGAGTCGGTGATGTAAGCGTTATCAACCAGGAAGCCGTAGGCTTGGCCTATTTTGTTGTAGATCTGCACGCCGGCCGGGAGCGGGCCCGCGGGTCCGCCAGCCAGCAAGAATTTGGCGTAATTATCCGGATACTGGGCCACTGGGTAGCGGGGGGCCGCACTTTCGCGGGGGAGGCGGTGCAGGTAGTCTCGCAGCAGGGCATAATCGGCGGGAGCCAGCTGGAAACGTCGCCGCGCGGGCTCCGTTTCGGGAAAGAGCACGGCCCGCAGGGTGCGCTGCAAGTCAGGTAGGGAAGTGGTGTTTTTGCTGCGAAAATCCAGTGGGTCTTCTACCCGCGTGCTGCCTTGCAGGTGGGCCCGCCCTACTCGCCAGCCCCGCCTCGGCTGCCGGGGCCAGGGCCTGGCGTAGGTAGCGGCCGGTTGTAAGTACAAAGGACGGGTAAGGCTGGTATCCGCAAAGAAAGCCAGCGGGTTAGCGCGCCGAGCCGTGGAGTCCTGGTCGCCCACGGAAAGGCGGTGGCGCACCAGCGTGTGCCGCAGGCCGTGGCGGCGCAGACCAGCCACCAGCCCCGTCGGGCCTACAAATTCATAAAGCCGGTTGAAGGCGTCGTTGTCGCTTACCAGCAGCACTTTGCGCACGTAGTGGGCTACAGAAGCCCGGCCAGTTTGGCTGCTGGTGTCTCGCACTACCCGTGTTTGTCCCCAGGTGGCCGAGTCAATGCGCAAGGGCGATTCGCTGGTTAGGCCCGGCACCTGCGCGCTCAGGGCGTGTAGCTTTTCCAGGGCCAGCACGGCAGTTGGGAGCTTGATGGAGCTGGCCGGATAGAAGTACTCCCGCGGGCGCAACCGGTAGCCGTAGCTCCGGAAGTGCGCCCGGCCCTGGGAGTCGCGGCGGATTTGGGTGTACAGGATCTGAACCCGGTGGGCAGCGGCCTGCCCAAGCACGGGCGCCAGCACAGAATCGGACCGCAGCAACTGGCGCAAGGGGTTCTGGGCCCGTCCCTGAGCCAAGGGTAGCAACAGGCAGCTCACCAGTAGCCAGCAGAGGTGTTTTCTCATCAGAAGCAAAGTACACAGCAACCCCCAACTACGCTATAAATTCACGTTGCCCGCTCTAGGGCGCCTGGCCTTACATGAAGGTCAAGCGCCCTAGAGCGGGCAACGTGGGAGTAGCTACCAGGGCTTGTCAGGGCAAGCTATTCCTGGGCTGATTGCTGGATGTCGGAGCGGTCCGATTTGGTTTGGCCGCCGCCTTCCAGGCCGTTGGTTTGGTCACTGTCGCCGTAGCCACCGCGGATGCCGGCGCCGCTGTCGTTTGCCAGCTCCTCTTGGGTGGTGGCGGGTTGTTTGGGGTAGTAGCGGGGTTGCTGTCCGGCTGGCCCTGGGGTTGCGGGGTGTTTTGGTCGTTAGCCATGATAGAGGAAGTAGGGTAAAAGCTGATTGTTAGAGGTTTACCTTGCCGGTTTCGCCGCCCGATACGCCGGTGCCGGCACTGGCCGTATTACCGCCGACGTCGCCGTCCTGGGCGTTGCCGGGAGCGTCGTAGTTGGGAGCACCGGAGCGCACCCGGGCGCCGCTGATGGCTTGGCCGCCTTCGGTGCCGCCGCTGCCGGAGTTATCATCGGCGTTAAGGCCGGTATCGTGGCTGCCGGGAAAGATGCGGCCTTCGGGCTGGCTGTCGTTGGAGAGGGCGTCGGGCCGGTTCGGCAGGGAGCTAGCGTCCAGGGGTTCTTCGCGGGGAGTATCCATGAGGAAGGTGCGTAAAGATGAAGGAAACGGGCGGGTGGGGCCCGGCTTTGGCTATACGCAAGCCCGGCGGCCGCGTTGGGAAGGAGGCAGCGGTAGTCCGGGCGTTTTTTACCAATTTGGGGGATTTTACACCCTTATCCGTTTGTTACCTCGGCATGGCTGCCTCTTCTATCCCCGACTCTTTCCTGCAAAAACCAACCGAGGAGCTGCTTTTCCTGGTGCAGCACCCCGAGTTGTACCATCCTTCTTTGGTAGCCGAAGCCGGCCGGGAGCTGCGCCGCCGCGGGCGAGCCTGCCGCCCCCCCTACCCCGGAGGCCACTGCTGCCCCAGAGTCTGCCTACCCTGAGTCAGCACCCGAAACCTCTGCCGGGGCCCGGTGGTGGCCAGCCGGCGTGCTGGTTGCTGCGGTGCTGGGGCTGGGCTGGTGGGGCCTGCACACTCCAACGAAACCTGCTACGCCGCCCGCATCGGTAGCAGCCAAAAAGGCCGAGCCCATTGTGTTGGAAGCCGTAAAAACCGAGCGCCTACCCGATTTCGAAGCCAAAACGGCTGCCCAAGTGGCGGAGCTGCGCCGCCTGCTCCCGGCCGCCGACCGCGCCGACACTACCGCCACCGGCCGCTACCTGCGCATGGCCCGGCGCTACTGGCTGGCAGAAAACGCCGCGGCCCACCTCACCAGCCAAGCCCGCACCGGGGCCGTAACGGCCGTTTTTCCTGGGCAGGTTGACCTCACGCTAGAGCGCATTACCTGGTTTATGCGGGCTAAGGCCTACAATCAGCACCTAACCGCTATCATGGAGGAGCGCCTGAACCTTATGCAGCAGGGCCTAACCCTGCGCCGTAGCTCCCTGCAGGTATTCAAGTCCCGCTACGAGGCCCAGATGCAGCTACTGGACCCGCAGGAGGAGAAGGTAAACCAGGAAGCCACTGGCCTGGCCGAGGAACTGCGCGGCCACTACCAACGCAAGCAGCCCCTGCGCGGCAACATCACGGAGCTGTAGGCGCGGGCGCAATCCTGTCAGGTGGGCGGGGGCTGGCAGGGTTTATGACGCGCCAACGAGGCCGCGCCGGCGCTTTGTAGCGGGCGCGGCCTCGTTGTATTTCCTGCGTATGTCTGCCCCCGACCCCGCTGCCTTATTCGCCCAGAAGACGGACGCTGAGCTGCTTTACCTGGCCCAGCACGCCCACCAGTACCCGCCCGTGGTAGGCCAAGCCGCCGTGCGCGAGCTGCAGCGGCGCGGATTGATTCCGGATGAGCTGCCCGCCGGCCCGTTGCCGCGCCCTGCCGAAGTGCCAGCACCCGAACTTAGCGCGGGCACCCTGGCCTGGCGCGCCTTGCGGGGCGTGAGCTGGCCCCGGCCCGGCTACCGGGTAACGCCCCTGCTGCTCTGGCTGAACGTGCTGGTGTACCTAGCCATGGTAGCCACCGGCGTACATGCCTGGCAGCCCGCCGGGGCCGACTTGGTGCGCTGGGGTTCCAACTTCTCGCCCCTAACCCCTACCCAGCCCTGGCGCCTGCTCACCAGCTGCTTTGTGCACGGGGGCGCCGCCCACCTTCTGCTGAACATGGCCTCCCTGGTGTTTCTGGGGTTGCTTGCCGAGGGTTTCGTGGGTGGGCGCCGCCTGGTGGTGGGCTACTTGCTGAGCGGGGTAGGCGGCAGCCTGCTGAGCTGGTACTGGCATTCTCAGGGCTTAAATTCCGTGGGGGCCTCGGGGGCAATTTTCGGGTGGTACGGCTTGCTGCTCGCTACCCTGGTGCGGCGCCCCGCTACCTTCACCCGGACCGGGCGCTACACCATGCTGCTGTTTGTTTTCTACCTGCTAGCCAGTAGCCTGGCTGGTGGCCTGCAAGCCCACACCACCGATAACGCTGCCCACGTAGGTGGCCTGCTTACCGGCAGCCTGTTGGGTTTACTGGCTCCCCCATCCGCATCTTCCCGGCCGAATATGGAGTAGCGTATGGAAATTAGACTAGCGTAACCCGCTACTATACTATTGATTCTTTTAAATTGCCAGTATTCCCTTTCATTCACCTCACTTGTTGCCCTTATGCGCCATCTGCTACGCTCTTTTTTGGCCGGAATAGGCCTGCTGACCACCAGCTCGGCAGCGCTGGCGCAGTCGCCCGCGCCGGTTCCTAACGGAAACCTAGACACCTGGGAAATTCGCAACGCAGCTCAGCGCGAGGTACCCCGGAGCTGGGTTACGACCGAAGACATTCTGGAGCCATTGGTGCAGCAGGTGCTCCCAAACGTCGGGTTTGTGGAGAAATCTACGACGGTGCGCCAGGGGACATTTGCCGCCGAGCTAACGAACATCGACATAGGTAGCACTCGGCCGCTGGTAGTACCCGGAGTGCTGGTGACGGGCACGCCGCAGGGCTTTGGCACGCCGTACACCTCACGGCCGGCCCGCCTGCAGTTCTGGTACCGCCTCACGGGCCCCGATGCACGGGCCGATTCCGCCTTTGCCGGGGCTCTGCTAACACGTAACGTAAGCGGCACTACCCAGTTAATTGCCAGTAGTGAGCTTATCCTCCCGCCAGCGGCAGCTTATACCCTCGTCAGTCAGCCCTTTGACTATACCCCGCTTGGCATCTCCCCCGATTCCATGCTGATAGAAATTGATTCTGGCATTGCGGACGAGCTGCACGAAGGCACCGTCCTCCTAGTCGACGATATTCAACTGACCGGTAGCATTACGGCTACCCGCAACCCGGTCACCGAATCGGCGCTGCAGGTGTACCCCAACCCCAGCACCACCGGCGAGTTTTCCTTGGCCTCACTAACCGATGCCGCGCTTTCCACGGCGCCCTTTACGGTTACGGACGCCACGGGCCGCGTGGTGCTGCGCCAGGGCAAGGCTCCGCTGAGCGTCGCGCGCGGCCGGCTGGTTGATTTGCGGGAGCAACGCAGCGGCGTGTATCTGCTGCAGCTGGAAACCCCCGACGGACTAGTGACGCGCAAGCTGGTGATACAGTAACTTTTGGGTGCTATAGATATACGGCCCCGCCGCTGGCTTTGCGCCGCGGCGGGGCTTTTTGTTGAACCGAAGCCCCGCCCTACCCCGCAAGGCACCGGTAACCTTTCGCATCTTTCTTAGATCAGCGCACGTTTTCGGGGCTCCCTACCTTTGCCGCTATGACTGAACCTGAGGAATCGGCTGAACTCTCTGGCGGCCCCAACCAACAGCCTTCGCGCTGGCGGCGGGTGGCGGCAGCAGTGGGGCGCGCCGCGCAGGCCCCCTTCAACGGAGCGGGCCTGCTCTACCGCATTGGTCAGGAGAATCTGCACTTTACGCTGCCAGTGCTCAACGGAGCTTTCGGCGACCAGCTAGCGGCCCGCCACGACCGCCGGGCTATTCAGATGAGCTTCCGCCGCCACGAGGCCGATGTGGCCGTGGCGGACCTGCGGCTAGGGCCCGCCCCGAGGGTAGGGGACGCAAAACGGTGGTCTTTCTGCACGGGCTGATGGGCGACGAAATCATCTGGCAAACCGGCGCCGGCCCGGAAGATGTGCGCTTCGGCCCCCGCCTGCAACAGGAGCTGGGCGCCAACTGCCTGTACGTGCGCTACAACTCCGGCCTGCACATTTCGGAAAACGGCCGTCGTCTGCATCAGCTCCTTACCGAGTTGGTCCAGACCTTCCCGGCAGCAGTCGGCGAGCTGGTGCTGATCGGCCACAGCATGGGCGGGCTGGTCATCCGCTCAGCGGGCTACTACGCCGCGCAGGAGCACTCCGTTTCCGCGGCTTCATCAGCTGCCCTTGAACCTGGGCTAGCCACCGTAGCCCCCGAACCGGCGGGCGAGTGGCTGCCTTACCTGCGCGACGTGTTTCTGCTGGGCGTGCCCAACGATGGCTCTTTTTTGGAGCAAAACAGCCACCTGACGGCCCTGATTCTGCGCAAAATTAATATCTGGCCGACCCGCGCTATTAGTGGGCTGATTGACAAGCGTAGCAACGGCATTAAGGACCTACGCTTCGCTCGCCTGACCGACGAGGACTGGCAGAACGAGCACGCCGACGATCTGTTTCCGCCCCGCACGGTGGTGCCGCCCCTGCCCGGGGTGCGCTACCACGTGCTGGTGGGCTCCCTCATGAAAACCGTTGATTCGGCCCTGCACGACTACTTCGGCGACGGACTGGTAGGAGCCGGCAGTGCCCGCGGCCGCATCTTCCGCGACCCCGCCGCTCCGCCCGATTTGCGAATCACTACCCGCGTATATCCGCGGTTGCACCACGGTACCCTGCTCAGCAATCCGGAAGTCTATCAGTATATCCGGGAGCGGCTAGCGGAGTAACCTAGTTCAGGGCCAGCCGCTAACCCGCACAGGCCACCAGCGGTAGGCGGCACCGTGCAACTAAAGGTGCAAAGACTATCCGCTGAGAGGCGACCTGGCCAGTGAAAACACAGCCATCAAGCGGATAAAAAGCATTGCCATTACATCGTGTCCTAAACGTGTCGCGCATCAAACCCAAACGAAGGACTCAGCACACTGCAACAGGACGTTGTCACGACCATTATTCTCAGGTGATAAGTTCTTCGTTTGGGCTTGATGCGCGATTCTGCTCCGGGTGACCGAGGGAGTAAAAGCAGACTACCCTACTACCAGCTCCGTAAAGCTGGCGCCTATTACCACGCCCGGCAAAGTGAGGCCGGTTTCGGTGGTTACCTCGGCAGCTTCGGCGGGCTGCCCATCGGTGCTGAAGGCGGCGGCAGCGAAGGGCAACCCGTGCAGCACTACGCGGTAGGTGGCCCAGGCGGGCTGGAAGTCGCCTTCGATGGTTTGTTGCAGGAGCAGGCCTTTCTCCGAGCCCGTTACGGTGAAACGGCGCGTGGTGCTCTGGCCTTGCTGGTAGCCGTAGCCTTCGCCCCCGTCTTCGTAGAGGACGCTAGTTTCCGAGCCCTGCTTGTAGTACACGTGCAGGGTAACTTCTTCCACCGTTTTCTCGCCTACGTACTGCATCAGCGGGTACATGGGCACCACGGCGCCGGCCTTGATGAAGAGCGGAATGCGGGTCAGGTCGGCGGCGGCCCATACTTCGGCCCCGCCGGTTTTGGGCTCGTCGGTCCAGTAATAGAACCACTCGCCACGGGGCAGGTACATCCAGCGGCCATCGGCGCCGGGCTGGGTGATGGGGCACACCAGCAGGTGGTCGCCGAGGCTGAACTCGGCCATGCGCAGGTAGGTATCGGTGTCGGCCTGGTCGAGGAAGGCCAGGGGACGCAGCATGGGCGTGCCTTGCTGGTTGTACTGCCAGAACGTGGTGTACATGTAGGGCAGCAAGCGGTAGCGTAACTCGATGAAGCCCTTCGCTAGCTCAGCAAAGTTTTCCCCAAACGACCAGGGCTCCTGGTCGCCGTGGTCGCCGGAGCTGTGGGTGCGGAAGAAGGGGTGAAAGGCCCCCAGCGCCACCCAGCGCACGTACAGCTCCCCGTCGGGCGTATCAATGAAGCCCCCAATATCAGAGCCCACAAACGAGAAACCCGAGATGCTCAGGCGCTGGCACTGAATGTTGGCCAGCCACAGGTGTTCCCAGGACGCGATGTTGTCGCCGGTCCAGCCGGAGGAGTAGCGCTGCCCGCCGGCGTAGGTGCTGCGCGTGATGGTGAAGGGCCGGTTGGGGTAGGCAAACTGCTTCACGCCGTCGTTGGTGGCGCGGGCCATTTGCATGCCGTAGATGTTGTGGGCCTTGCGGTGGGAGGCGGGGTAGCCTTCGTAGCCAAAGCGCACGTCGTCGGGGAAGGTGCCTTTCTCGAACACGGCGGGCTCGTTCATGTCGTTCCAAACGCCCTTCACGCCAGTTTCCTGGATGAGGCCCTTGAACAGCCCGGCCCACCACTCGCGCACCTCGGGGCGGGTGTAGTCGGGGAAGTTGCAGAGGCCGGGCCACACGGAGCCCTTCATTAGCGGCCCGTCGGCGCGGCGGCAGAAGTAATCGTTCTTTAGCCCCTCCTGGTACACCGAGTAGTCGGGGTCAATCTTGATGCCGGGGTCGATGATGACGATGGTTTTGAAACCATCTTCGGCCAGCTCCTGCACCATGCGCTGGGGCTCCGGGAAGTGGGTCGGGCTCCAGGTAAAGCACCGGTAGCCGTCCATGTAGTCGATGTCGAGGTAGAGCGCGTCGCAGGGAATCTGCCGGTCGCGGAAGCCCTGGGCAATAGCTTTCACGTTGCTCTCGGGGAAGTAGCTCCACTTGCACTGGTGGTAGCCCAGGGCCCACAGCGGGGGCAGTTCGGGCGGGCTGGTCAGGCGGGTGTACTCCTGGGTTACTTCCAGCAGGCTGGGGCCGTAGATGAAGTAATAGTTCATCTCGCCGCCCTGGGCCCAGAACGAGGACACGTCGGCCCGCTCGGCGGCAAAATCGAACCCCGCCTTAAAGGAGTTATCGAAGAAGATGCCGTGGGCAATTTTCTGGTGCAGACCCAGGAAGAAGGGAATGTTCTTGTAGAGCGGGTCGGAGCCCTTCTGGTAGCCGTAGGTATCGGTGCCCCAGTTGGTGAACTGCTTGCCGCGCAAGTTCATGTTGTCGGGCTTGTCGCCGAGGCCGTAGTAGTGGGCCCCGCCCTGCACCAGCTTGCTCATCTTCACGATGTCGTTGCCGGTTTCGTACTCATACTCCCAGTGGAAGCCCTTTTCGTCCTCGCTCAGCACCAGGCCCGAGCGGTTGAGCACCCGGGTGCGCAGGTTTTCCTTGTCGACGACGCAAATCAGGCGGTCGGTGGTAATGCGGTAGTGGTCGGGCTTCTCGCGGAACTCCAGAAACTCTAGGTCCTGGCGGGCGGGCACCCCTGCGGGAAAGGCGTAGCTGAAATCGGGCCCGAAGCCGGCCTCGGTGGCGTAGCGGAAACGCAGGACCTTATCGGTAATTACCTGCAGGCTGAGCTGCACGCCATTGTCGCAGCGGAAGATGAAGTCAGTGCCCTGCCGTTCGCCCTGCACTACCCGGCCGGGGTAGAACTCCTGCTTGGATTGGGCGGCCAGGTCATTGACCATGTAGTTGTTCTCCTGGATATTGTCGGCCATTACGGGGAGGTGTCGGAGGTAGTCAGAGGGTAAGAAGGCAGAAAAATTCCGGCCCGGCCGGAAGTGCCCGGTAGTAGCCCGCAAGGTAAAACTGATTCGGGCTACAACGGAGCAGCTTACGCGCTACTTTTTCAGAAACTGCCATTAGAAGCGGCGGCAGGCACTTTTTTCTCTACCTTGCCATACCTCATCCGTGCCAGCCGCTCATTTCCCCGCTCTATGATTCCTGCTCCATTTTCCGTGTTGTTGCTTGGCTGGAATGAGGCACCCGTGGCGGCCGACCGGCCCGGCGTGCGGGCTCTTGTGCAAGAGTTGGCCGGGCGCCTGCCGCTTTCGGTAATGCTGCCCCACTTGCCCCACCCCCGCTGGCTACCCCCGCCGCTACCCGCGTAACGGGCTTGGCCAACCTCACGCAGGCCGAGGCCCGTGCCCCCCACCCCCACCCCGACGAGCGCCCCGGCGCCTGGCAGCGGCCGGCAGCTCCCTACCTCGGGGCCAGCGAAACTGCGGGTGCAGCAACGCCTTTCTTGGCCGCTTCCGATGGTTCCTGGCAAGCGCCGGCAGCGCCTTATTTGGGCGCAACGCCCCCAGCGGTAGCAGCTGAGGCAGCAGCCACGGCCCCAGTTGCCACAACCATTGCCGTGCTGCCCGACCTTGAGCCCTCTCCGCGCCCGCAGGACAGCGCCGTTTTTGCTGCTACGCCTACCCCGCCTCCCGCCTCGGAAGCACCGGAGCTATCGGAGCAGGAATTGCAGCTAAACCAGGACGAGTTTGCCGGCGCGGCTGCCGAGCCAGACGGAGCCGAAGCCGCGGCCTTGAGCCAGCCGGCCGACGACTTGGTGCCGGAGCCTACCCCCGCGCCAGCCACCGAAGTTCTGCCCCAGCTAGCCTCGCTGCCGGAAGCCTTGGCAGCCCTGGGCACCGATTCCGCCGCCCCCGCCGACTTCAACTTTCAAGTGATTCAGTACGCCCGCTTTGCTACGCGCCGGGCTCTGCTGGAAAACTTTTCCGTGATTTACGCCTCCGACTGGCCTACCTGGCTGGCCGCGCTGGAAATCCGTCAGCAAACGGGCCGGCCGCTGGTGTTGCACGTGCACAGCCTGGCCCAGGAGCGAGCTACCCCCGCCGACCGGGGCTGGGCCCTGGAACTGGAACGCCTAACCCTGCGGCGGGCCGACGTGGTGCTGGCCGCCTCCGAGGAGGTAGCCGCCCTGCTGCGCACGCGCTACCCGGCCCTGGGTAGCCGCCTGCGAGTACTCGACCCCACGGACATTGAAACGCTTACTACCACCCTGCGCCAGCTAGAAAATGGCCTGCCCGGCCGCCAGCTTGCCGCACCTTTCTTTCCCCCTACTGCATGAGTACCGACCCGCCCATCCGCCACGAATTCGATGCTCCTATGGAAATGGACGGCGCCGACAGCGGCGTTTTCCTGGTAGTTCCCTTCAGCGTACCTGAGGTGTACGGCACCAAAGGCCCGCTGCCGGTGCGCGGCACCGTGGATGGCTTCCCCATCCGGCTGAACCTGGTGCCCATGGGCGATGGTCAGCACATGATTAGCATCCGCAAGGAAGTGCGCAACGCCATCAACAAAACCTGGACCGACACGGTGCACGTGGTGCTGGAGCGTGACAACGACTCCAGCGGCATTGAGCTGCCCGACGACCTTAAATACGCCCTGGAACGGGCCGGCCTGCAGGTCAGCTTCGACGCCCTACCCTACACCCAGCGCAAGGAACTGGCCCAGCGCGTAGCCCGCACCAAAAAGCCCGAAGCCCGCGCCCAGCGCATCGAGGACGCCCTAGAGCAGGCCCAGTCCGGCCGTAAAACCCGGCACTAGTTCTAGGTCTTTTCCCAACTTTCACTAAAAAGGCCAGTGGCTTCTTTCCTGCGTAGGAAAGAAGCCACTGGCCTTTTTGCTCTATTGAGTGTTGGCTACGACACGCGCGCCAGCACCAGGGCCGTGCGGTTCGTGACGTAGAGGCTGAGCTTATTGACGCCGTCTTCCTCGAAGGTTTCGTAGGTCAGGGCGGTGTCTATGCGCTGGAAGCCGCCGAAGTCGGCGTCGTCGGAGGTGAGCAGGATGCGGTAGCGGCCGGGCTGGGGCACGTAGAAGCGGTAGTCGGGCACGCTCCGCTCGACGTGGAAGCTGAACACGAAGATCAGGTGGCTCCGCTCGAAAATCAGGACCTGGTTGTGGCTGTCGATGTTGAGCTCGTGAGCCGGGCCGCCGGCCAATACCCGCGCCGACTTGGCCAGCTTAATCATGGCCCGGTCGAAGTTGAGCAGGTACTGGTACTTCAGGTCGGGGTTGTCGGCTAGGCCCCACTGGCGGCGGGCAAAGTAGTGGCTCCAGTTGTTGCCTTCCCGGGGAAAATCTACCCACTCCGGGTGGCCGAATTCATTACCAATAAAGTTGAGGTAAGCCTCGCCGCCCAAACTCAGGGTAGCCAGCCGGATAAGCTTGTGCAAGGCAATGCCGCGGGCCGTGATGGGGTCGGCATCGTCCTTGTGCATGTGCTCATAAATGGCCTTGTCCAGCAGCCAGTGGGCCAGGGTTTTGTCGCCCACCAGGGCTTGGTCGTGGCTCTCGGCGTAGGCCACGGTTTTCTCGCCGAGGCGGCGGTTGATGAGCGTGTACCAGAGGTCGTGCAGGTTCCAGTCCTCGTCGCGGGTGTGCTTGAGCAGCTTGATCCAGTAGTCGGGGATACCCATGGCCAAGCGAAAATCAAAGCCGATACCGCCCTCCGCAATCGGCCGGCACAGGCCGGGCATCCCGCTCATGTCCTCGGCAATGAGCAGGGCGCTGCGCTTGCACTCCCGCACCAGGGTAGCGGCGAGTTGCAGGTACAGAATGGCGTCCTCGTCTACCTCCGGGCCAAAATACTGGTCGTAGGAGCCAAAGCTGACGCCTTCGCCGTGGTGGTGGTAGAGCATGCTGGTGATGCCGTCGAAGCGGAATCCATCGAAGTGAAACTCCTCCAGCCAGTAGCGCAGGTTGCTGAGCAGAAACTGCTGCACCTCAGGTTTGCCGTAGTCAAAAAGCTTGGAGTCCCAGCCGGGGTGGTTGCCGCGGGCGCCTTCGTGGAAATACTGCCCGCCGGAGCCATCAAAGTCGGCCAGTCCTTCGGCCTCGTTTTTCACGGCGTGGGAGTGAACCACGTCGAGCAGCACGGCAATGCCACGGTTATGGGCCTCATTGATGAGGTGCTTCAGCTCTTCAGGGGTGCCAAAGCGCGAGGATACCGCAAAGAAATTGGCCACGTGGTAGCCGAAGGAGCCGTAATACGGGTGCTCCATTACGGCCATCAGCTGCAGGCAGTTGTAGCCGGCAGCCTGAATGCGGGCAGAATTTGCGCGGCAAATTCCAGGTAGGAGCCCACCCGATCGGCCTCCAAGGCCATGCCCACGTGGGCCTCGTAAATCAGGGGCTCACGCACGAAGTTGGGCACCCGAAACTTCTGGTCGGTCCAGGCAAAGGACGTTTCCGGCCTCCAGACCTGGGCGGCAAAGTCTTTGGTCTCGGGATGTTGCACGGCACGGCGCAGGGTAGCGGGTAGCCGGTCTTTGGCTCCTTTGCTAGTTACCACGTGCACCTTATAGAGCGAGTGGTGGGTGAGCCGGTCCTGGTAGTCTTTATCGGGCAGGAACACTTCCCATACGCCCTCCGGGCCCTGGGTCAGGGGCGTGGCCTGCCGGTCCCAGCCGTTGAAGTCGCCCACCAGAAACAGGGCTTCGGCGGCCGGCGCCCACTCCCGAAACCAGTAGCCCCGGCGGCGGGCGTCGTAGTTGAGACCCAGGCGCTGGTGGGCTTGGGCAAACTTGGTGAGGGAGCCGCACTGGGTTGTAATTTCCGAGAGGCGCTGCCGTAGCCGCTGCTGGCGGCGGCGGAGTACGGGCTCGTAGGGTGCCAGCCACGGGTCGAGCTGCACGAGGGGCAGCGCGGGGGCAGTTTCGGTAGCACCGGGGGCAGTAGGCAGGTCGGGAGTCATAGCGCAGTCACAAGTCTGGTCCGGCCCAAAGCTACAGGATTCAGGGAAGTCTTAGTAGGACAAACCGGCCGGGAAGCACATACGCAACATCTGACCCAAGAGAGGAATGGGAGCGGAACCGGCCGGGCCAGGCCGCGCTGGGGTCCTGAACTTACCGTAGCTTTGCGGGTATGAAACGCTTTTTCTCCCCGCTGGCCCTCCTGGCGGTGCTGGCGGCCTGCTCAGCCCCGCAGCACACTACCGCCCCCGGCGCTGCCGCTACCCTGGCCGCCCCGGTGCCCACGGCTACCCCGTCGTCACAGACAAGGTGATGGTTGTATCGGCGCATCCGGAGGCCACGCGCGTGGGAGTAGAGATTCTGCGTCGGGGTGGCAACGCCTACGATGCGGCCGTGGCCGTGCAGTTTGCCCTGGCGGTGGTGTTTCCCGTGGCAGGCAACATCGGGGGCGGGGCTTTCTGCTCTACCGCGGCGCCGATGGACAGGAGGGCGCCCTGGATTTTCGGGAAACCGCCCCCGCCGCCGCTACCCGCGACATGTACCTAGATAAGCAAGGCAACGTAATTCCGGACCTGAGCACGCTGGGCCACCTGGCCGCCGGCGTGCCCGGCACCGTGGCCGGCATGGCAGAGCTGCACCAAAAACTGGGTAAGCTGCCGTGGAAAGACGTGGTGCAGCCCGCCGTGGACCTAGCCGCCAAGGGCGTAGTGCTGACGGAGAAGGAAGCCGCCGGGCTGAACCGCCAGCGCGACACGTTCCTGAAGGTAAACCAAAGCGCCGCCCTTATCCGTCCCCAGAACGAATGGAAAACCGGCGAAAACTTCGTGCAGAGTGAACTGGCGCGCACGCTGGAACGCATCCGCGACCAGGGCCACGCCGGTTTCTATGCAGGCGCTACTGCCGACTATATCGTGGCGGAGATGCAGCGCGGCAAGGGCATCATCACCAAACAGGACCTAGCGAATTACCAGCCCAAGTGGCGCACGCCCCTGCACGGCAAGTACCGGGGTTACGAGGTGCTGACGTTTCCGCCGCCCAGCTCCGGCGGGGTAGCCCTGCTGCAAATGCTACAGATGCTGGAGCCCTACAACCTAGGTAAGGCTGGTTGGCATTCGCCCCAGGCCACGCACTGGATTACGGAGGCCGAACGCCGCGTGTACGCCGACCGCGCTACCTACCTCGGCGACCCAGACTTTGGGCGGGTGCCGGTGGCGCAGCTGCTCGAAAAATCGTACAGCAAGCAGCGCATGGCCTCTGCCCTTCCCCACCGCGCCACGCCCAGCGCCCAGGTAACGGCCGGCACAGGCCTGCCTGGCTACGAGTCGGACCAGACCACGCACTACAACATTGTGGACGCGCAAGGCAATGCCGTCAGCTGCACCACCACCCTCAACGGGGCTTACGGTAGCAAGGTGGTAGTGGCCGGAGCTGGCTTCTTACTCAATAATGAAATGGACGATTTCAGTAGCAAGCCTGGCACACCTAACGCCTACGGACTGGTAGGCGGCGCGGCCAATGCCATTGCGCCCGGTAAGCGCATGCTGTCCTCCATGACGCCGGCTATTCTCACCAAAAACAAGAAACTGGCCCTGGTAGTGGGCACGCCCGGCGGCAGCACCATCATTACCAGCGTCATGCAGGCCATCCTCAACACTCTGGATTACGGCCTGAACGCCCAGCAAGCCGTGGCCGCCCCGCGCCTGCACCACCAGTGGCTCCCCGACCAGATTGACGTGGAAGCCGGCGCCCTGCTACCCGCCGCTCAAGACACGCTGCGGGCCCGCGGTTACCTACTCAACCCGCGTGCACCCTGGGGCCGGGTAGAGGTGATTCGGGTGCTGCCCGGTGGCCAGCTAGAAGGCGGCGCCGACCCCGCGGCGACGACGCTGCGGCCGGTTACTAAGCGGCTGTTGGTCTACCGCCTATCAGCTCAAAACCCACCCGGCTGTGCATGCTGCAAGGCTAGGTGGGTTTTGAGTTAGAGCCGGAAACGGATTGCTTACTGCTGCTGGGCGTCACGGGCGGTTTGCAGGTTGCGGGCTACCTCGGTGAGCTGCTTGGAGAGCTGGTCCAGGGATTCGATGTAGCGCGGGTTGGCATTGTCCACGAAACTGTTGATGTGCTCGGCCAGCGTTTGCAGCACGTCGCTGATGGGGTTGGGGTCTGTGCCGCTAAAGAAGCCTTTGAGCTTTACCAGGTCGGCGGCGAGGGTAGCGTGGGCGGTTTCGCCGGAGGAACGCAGCATCTGAATCCAGCCGTCGATGTTCTCCGTAGCCCGGGCTACCACTTGCGTTACGTCTTCACTGCGAAGGATGCGGAGGGTTGCCTCCAGTTGGTCGGCGCTGGCAGAATGCGAAATGGACATAGGAAAGGAGGTTGAGTGAAACACAGAGATACTAGCCTGTGTACTACTTCCTTACTCTCAGGGTTGGTAGCAACCAGGGTACAACATTTGGCTTGTAGTTCAGCTTCGTTGCGTACGCTGCACCCGCTTCGAAGGCAGGTAAACTGCCTTTCATCCCTCCCCGGCAGCCTCACCTCACTTGTTCCGTCAGCCGCGCTGGCCTAAACACGCCAGCGCGGCTGCGTTGCGCTCTGTATCCCTTCTTCCACAAAAGCGGCCTACCTCTTAGGAAGTAGGCCGACTTCGGATAAGGGCGCAGGAAAAAGGAGGTTACAAAGTGGCGGCCGCGTTTTGGAGGGCCTGGCTTAGCTGCTGCAGCTTGGGCTGCGACTGAGCATCGGCGCTGGCGGCGGCTTGGGTAGTCAGGTTGGCCAGGTTATGCAGGCACTCCTTTACCTGGGCGCCGTTGGGGTTGCCGTGGTCGATGGCGTTGTAAAGGTTCTGCAGTTCCTCAATCAGAGGCGCAAACCGGTCACCCTCTACGGTCTGGAGCAGATTCATCCAGCGGTAGAGGTTGTCGCCGGCGGCCGGCAGTAGGTGGGGTAGCTGGTCGGTTTGCAGGGCGTGCAGGGTGGCTTCCAGGTGGGTTTGGCTGCCGGCCAGAACGGAGCCGGGGGCATGCCCGGCGCCCGCGTCAGGGGAGTTCGTGCTCATATCAGTAAGTAAATTGAGTGACAGAAAATCGATTATATGACCTGAGCCGAAATCGGCCAAACCGGTAAAAAAACAGCCTCGCCCGGTAGGCAAGGCTGCGGCACTGGGGCGGTCAAAAACGTGGTAGCTTAGGAAACCTTCAGGTTGCCAGCGGCGGCAATGAGCGTCTGGCCCAGGTGGCGTAGGTGGTCACCTACCCCGTCGTGCATGTCGCGGGCAATGAGGGAGGTTTGCTGGCCCAGCTGCTGCAGGGAGGCAGCAATGGCGGGCCGGTCGTCGCGCTCCACGTGGGTACGCAGGTGACGCAGCTCACCTTGCAAACCCGTGAGGGCCGAGCCGCCCAAGCCATCAAGGGCTTGAATCCAGCTGTCAATATGTCCTAGCCCGGCATCAACGGGGTGGTTGCTGTGTTGCTCCAGGGCACGGTAGATGCCCTCAATAGTTTCTTCGATGCGGTCGGCGTGGTTCATAACGCGGGAGGTTGGGAAGAATGAAGAAGTAGTGGAACTGTACGCCAGCAGCGGCCCAGGCGTTGCCTTGACCGCCCCGTCAGTGAAGAATCAGCGCACGAGGTAGAGAAACCTTCCCTACTTATACTACTTAGAGTGTGTGAGCTACAACCAACCTAAAAGGCCGTCATGCAGAGGCGCAGCCGAAGCATCTTGCGGGCTGACGTGAAGTAGTAATTCAACGATTCGAGCGAGATGTTTCAGCTCCGCCTGCATGACGTTTCAGGGAGTTTGCCGAGGCATCTTGAGGCAGCCATCCGTGCCGCTAGCCGTGCAAGTAGTTTGTGCTTTCCTCATAACATAACGCTGATAAACCGACATAAAAAAAGCCGCGGCCTAGAAGACCGCGGCTTTTTTAGGCCTTACAGGAGGCTAATCTATTCTTTCACGAAGCGACGCACCAGGGAAACGCCGTTTGAGGTCTGCACTTTCACGAGGTAGGTACCGGCGGGCAGGTTGCTTACCGGAAGCGTGGTGCTCAGGGCCGCATCTAGCTGGGCTTGCAGCACCTGGGCGCCGGTGGCGCTGTACACCGTTACGCTAGCTTGGCTGGCCGTAGCCGACAGGCGCACGTGCAGCACATCGGTGGCGGGGCTCGGGAAGAGTACCAGCTCCGGCGTCTGGCTCAGCTCGAAGCGCACTACCTGCACTTCCGTTAGGTGGGCTTCCCCATCGGTATCTACCTGCTTGAGGCGGTAGTACACTACGGCTCCGTGGCGGCTGGCACCGGCATCCTGGAAGCTGTACTGCTGGGCCGCCGTGGTGGTGCCGTGGCCGGCTACCTGCCCGATTTTCTCGAAGCTCTTGCCATTTACGGAGCGCTCCACCTCGAAGCGGGCGTTGTTCAGCTCCTGAGTGGTAGCCCAGGTCAGCAGGGCGTTAGCACCCTGGCTTTTGGCCGAGAAGCTCACCAGCTGCACGGGCAGCGGAGCCCCGCCAATGGTGAAGGCCACCAGCTGGCTGCTCGTGCCCCGAACTCGTCGGTGGTCGTTACAGTCAGGTCGTAGCTGCCGGTGCGCAGCAGGGTGCGGTCGGCCACCGTGATGGTGCCGGTAGCCACATTCAGGGTCAGACCCATGCTCGCCAGGCGGGTAGTGCTGGCGGCATCGGTGGTAGCAACCCGGATGCCGGTGTCGGTTACGCTGTTCACCTTGGTAGTGGTGTTCAGGCTGTACTCGCCGCCGTTGGCATCAAAGGCACTGGTAATTACGTCGCCGTTCTGATAGGCTCCGTTGCTGCCACCTTTTACGGTAGCCGCCGTGAAGACCGTGGTGTTGTCCTGGCCTACCGGAATTGTATAGAGCACCGGCGCCGACTCAGCATTGCTGTTATCAATGGCCAAGAAAGTGAAGTAGGCGTTACCCACGAAGGAGGCTACCGGATCGAAGCGCAGGTTACCGGCCGTAGCGGCGGCCAGCGTGAAGCGGCCGTTGCTGAGCGCTACCGGCGCGAAGTTGGTGCCGTCGGCGGCGTAGAACAGGGTGCCTTGGGTACCGGCATCAGGTAGGGAGGTAATGACGTAGTTCGTGATGGAACCATCGGCATCGGAAGCGCTGAGCGGCGACAGGGCCAGGGCCGTTACGGCGGTGTTGCCGTCGGGGCCGTTAGGTTGTTCACCACCTGGTTGGCCACGGCTACCTGGTTGGCCAGGGTGGTCGTGTAGGTCTGGGTGTCGTCGGCGGTGGTGGTTTGCGCCGAGGATGCGCCTACCGTGGCCGACACCGGGAACGAAGCGGCGGTAGCCGGCACCGGGAAGGTGATGGTGTAGCCTACCGAGGCGGCCTGACCGGCAGCCAGGGTGCCCACGGCCGGGAACGTGACCGTGCCCGTGCCGGGAGCGTAAGTGCCGCCCCCCGTAATAGCTACATCCGCTGGGTTCAGGCCGGCCGGAATCTGGGCCGAAATGCTCACGCCGGTTGCGGCCGAAGGGCCATCATTCAGCACGCGTACCAGATAGGTAGCCGGCTGGCCCGGCAGCACCGTTCCGTCCTGGGCCGAGGTCTGGGCGCTGGGGCCGCGTACAATGGCGCGCACGTTGCTGAGCGAGTTAACCGTCACGCTGGCTACGGCCGTGTTGTTGGCGGGCGTACCGTCGCTGAAGGCCGAGCCTACGCTGGCCACGGCCGTTACAGGACCCACGCCGGGCGTTACTACCGTAATGGTGCTGGTCTGGGCGTTGCCGGCAGTGCCGCTGGCTTGCAGGGTCAGGGCCGGGAAGGTTACCAGGCCGGAAGCCGGGTCGTAGGTACCACCGTTGGTGATGCTCAGGCTAGCTGGGTCGAGGCCGGCGGGCAGAGCCACGCGCTGCACCACGTTGGTGGCCGGAGCCGTGCCGTTGTTGGTAGCCGTTAGGGTGAAGAGTATCGGCTGACCGGCCGTCTGGCTGGCTACATTCGAGCTGAGCGTTTCCACTACATCGGCGGCCGTTAGGGTCGGGCGCAGTACGCTGGTGGTGAACGTGGTGGCGTTGTTGGTGCCGTTCACGTCGTTGGTAGCCGAGCTGGCAGTAGCAATGGCCGTGGCGCTGATGGCGGCCACGTCGGGGGCGTTGAAGGTAATGGTGTTCGTTACGGAACCAGCCAGGCCAGCTACTACTTCCGTTTGCGCGGGGAAGGTTACGCGGCCGGTGGTGGCGTTGTAAGCGCTGTTAATAGCTACGCCCGCCGCATCGCGCACCGTCACACCCGTCAGGCCGACGGGCAGCTGCACCGTAGTTGTTACCCCGGCAGCCGGCGAGGTGCCGGTGTTCAGGGTGCGTACCGTCAGCACAACCGGGGTACCATTCACTACCACATCCGGACCCGAAATGGTGGCTACCACATCCGAGGCGCGGCTGGCCGTAACGGCCAGGGTGCTGGTGTTGGTGGCCGTGGCGTTATCCGGAGTGGTGCTGGTAACGAAGGCCGTGTTGGTGAAAGAGCCCGCGGGCGCATCAAACGACACCATGTTCACTACCGTCTGGCCAGGAGCTAGGCTGCTGATAACTGGGTAGGCCAGCAGAGCTTGGTTGGGCTGCACGTCTACAGTGCCGGTGGTGCCGGCCGGCAGGTTGCTGGAGTAAGTCAGGTTGGCTACGGCTGGGGGCACGCGCAGGAACTGCTGCACGTTAGCGGCCGCTACGGAACCGTTGTTGGTCGTCGTCAGGGTGTAGGTCACGCGCTGACCAGCCGTTACGGCCGTGGGGCCTACCAGGGTGGTCACCACATCAGCCGCCGGCCGAACCGTGAGCATGAGGCTGGCAATGTTGTCACCGGCAACGGGGTCGGGAGTAGTGGTAGCCGCGTTGGAGTTGAACAGCACCGGACCATAAGCCGGGGTGTTCAGCTGCACGGTATTCGTCTGGCTGGTGCCGCTCACCAAACTGGTAGCGGGCCAGGTAACCACGCCGGCGCTGGCGTTGTAGGTGCCGCCGCCGGAAATTGTGAGAGCACTGGTTGCCAAATCGGCGGGAACGGCAAGCTGCTGCACTACCCCAGTGGCGGTGCCAGGACCAGCATTGGTTACTGCCGCCGTTAGGGTTAGCTGGGCGCCGGGAGCGGCCGAGGTTACGGCCACACCATTGCTGGTCAGGGCCAGGGAAGTGTACACGTTGGCCGGCGTGTCGGCGCTGGCCGCTACGGCCGTGGAAGCCGAGAGCGAGTTGTTGCCGGGCACCGTCTCGCCGTTGGCCGTTACGTTGGCCGTAGCCGTGAAGGTAGCCGCCGTGGCCGGAGCGGTCAGGCTGATGGTGTTGCTCACCGTCTGGCCGGCGGGCAGGGCGCTAATGCTCGGGAAGGTAACGTCCGTCGTGTTCGAGGCCGAATTGTAAACGTAGCTGCCGTTGTTGGATACGAACAGGCCGGTCAGGTTGCCGGGCAACGATACGGTTTGCACGACGCCCGTTGCCAGGGAAGGACCGTTATTACGGGTTACTACCGTGTAAGTGAGCGTAGAGCCGGTAGCCGCGTTGGCGGGGGTTTGCAGGGTAGTCGTTAGATCGAAGGCGGGCGTCACGTTTACCGTGGCGCTGGCCGTGTTGTTACCGGTGGTTAGGTCGGCTACGGCGGCGGAAGCAGCGCTGGCCGTGCCCATGAAGGGGCCGGAGCCGGGCACCAGGAAAGTCACGCTGTACTGAGCGTTGGCACCGCCCGCGAGGTTAACCGCCGGGAAGGTTACCAGACCAGTGCTGCTGTTGTACGTGCCACCGTGGCTGAACGTGAGGGCGCCGTTGGCACCCAGGCCGCGCAGGCCGGCGGGCAGTTGCAGGGTAGGCGCTACGTTGCTAGCCGTTACGGTACCGTTGTTGGTCGCCTGCACCGTGAAGGTAATCGGCTGACCAGCCGTGGCGGTAGCGTTGTTGGCCGGAGCCGTCAGGGCTACTACCACATCGGCCGTGGCCTGCTGCACCATCACCACAATGTTGGCCTGGTTGGTAGGAGCTCCGGCCGCGTCCTGCACGGTATAGGGTGCCGTAGCCGTACCCACGAAGCCGGCTACCGGCGCGAAGGTTACTACGCCGCTGTTGTCCACCGTGAAGGTGCCCTCGGCGGTAGTCACGCTGAGTTGGCGGTTGGCCTGACCGGGGTTCAGGTCGACGGTAGCTACGTTAAACGAATTCTCGGGGTCGATGTCGTTGGTCAGCACGTTCAGGCTGGTGCTGGCGCCCGAGGTAGTGGCGGCCACGTCGGCTACGGCCGTGGGGGCCAGGTTGCAGGAGCCGAAGTACACGTCGTCCACGCCCAGGTCGTTGCCGCCGGTAGCGGTGCTCACGTTGCGAATCTCGAAGGTAGCTGAGGTGCTGTTGCCCGAGTACCACACGTCCGAGAACTGCACCCACTGATCAGGTGACTCGTTCAACTGAATCGTACCCGACACAGACTCGCCATTGATAACGAAGCCCAGCTCCGGAATACCCTGGCCGCTGTTGGGGGCCAGCAGGTTGTTGAAGAAGGCCGAGAACGTGTAGTAGCGGTTGGGCTGCACGGTCACGGTCTGGGCGTACAGCGTCCGGATGGAAGCGGCGCCGTTTACCATCAGGAAGTTATCGGAGGTGCCGCCCGTGCGGCCGGTGCCCTGGAAGTTGGGGTGGTAGGTGGTGGCGTTGGGGCCCACCGTGTACGTGCCCTCCGGATAAATACCCGTGCTAGTGTTGCCCGCTACGTAAGCCGAAGCCACGTAGCTGTAGTTGGTCGCGAAGCCGGTGTTGCCGCTGGTGAAGGCGGGGTTGGCTAGCAGGTTGGAGCCCGTAGCGGAGGTACAGGCCGTGTTCGTGCTGAATACGCGCAGGCTTACCGTGGCGCTGCCCGAGCAGAGAGGGGTAGCGGCGTTGTCGCAGGCGGTGTAGGTGAAGCTGTCGGGGCCGGTGTAGCCCGTGGCGGGCGTGTAGGTGTAGGTGCCGTTGGCGTTGAGCACGAGCGTACCGTGGGTGGGGGCCGTGCCCAGGGCTACAGTAAAGCCGTTCTGCTCCTGGTCGTAGTCGTTGAGCACCACGTTGCCGTTCACGGCCGTGTTCAGGGGCACGTCGCGGGAGTCGCCAGCCACCACAGGCGGACGGTTGGGAGCATTCACGGTGTAGGTAGCGGCCAGGTTGGAGCGCAGCCCGGCGTTGTCAGTAGCAGTATAGGTAAAGCTGGTGGTGCCCACGTAGCCCGCATTCGGCACGAAAGTCAGATTGCCGGCATTAGCCACCAAAATTACCTGACCAGCGGTTACGGCCGTGTTGCCGAGCAGTAGCCGGCCGTTGGCGGGCAGGGTTTCAATGGTGAAGCTGGTAATGCTACCATCCTGGTCGGTGCCGCTGAGCGGAGCCAGCGCGTAGCCCAGCGTGGGCAGCGTAGCCGTCACGTTGTTCGCCACCGGCGGCAGGTTGCTAGGGCCCGCGCACAGAGCCGAGGTCGGAACTGGCTGCTTGGAGATGCTAGCGCCTGAAATGGCGCTGGAGTAAGAGAATACCAGGCTGTTCTCGCCGTCATTGTCGCCGTACACCAGCAGCAGGTTGTGCAGGCCCGCCGACAGGGTGACGGTAGCTTGCCGCTCGCGCACGGTGTGGGCCGTGCCGTTGTCAACGGTAGCCGTGGCCGCGGTGGGGGTAGTTGCTAGGGCCGCCGCATCCAGCCACAGGTAAGCGGCGTCATCGGAGGAGATATAGAAAGTGTAGCTACCGGAAACTGGCACGTAAATGCTACCCCGCAGGCGGGTGCTGAACATCTCGGGGTTGGCGGCAGTGCCGGCGGCGGCGTTTGTGCTGATCAGGTCACTGCCGAAGCTGTTGGTTTCCGGGAAGTTGACCTGGGCATCAATGCGGCGCAGGTTGGGCGTGCGCCCACCGAAGAAGGCGAGGTTGTCATTGAAGTAGCCCGCGTAGTATTCCGCCGTTAGGCCGCTGGACGACTTGGTGTTGTCGAAATACGAACCCGCGCAACCCGCCGGACCGGCAATGGCCTGAATCGGGATGCTGAAGGTAGCGGCGGCCGATACCAGACCGGCATTGTCGGTGGCGGTGTAGCGGAACGTGGTAGTGCCACCCGCAAAAGTCGGGGCCGGGTCGAAACGCAGTCCAACCGCCTGATCGGGCGAAATGGTGGTGCCGGCCGGCAGGGCAATGTAGTTGGGGATGCCCAGTAGTACGGGCGCATTGTAATAGAGTACCCCTTCGTTAGCCGGCGGCAATTGCGTAACGGTATAGCCCGTAATGGTACCTTCGGCCTGGGCCGTGGGCGAGTCGATGTCGGTTTGGCCCAGGGAGTTAGCCAGGCTGGCTGCGTTGGTTACGTTGGCCGCTACGGGCACGCTACGGCACCACGTCATCTGCTCAATGCCAACCATGTGGTTGCCGGGCACCCCGCTAACGGTGTTGCGGTAAGTAAGTGTCAGGCGGGTAATACTCCCGGCGAAGCTGGCCGTTACGGTGCCGCCCGTGTTGTTGTCCACGTTCTGCGTGCCGGTAGCTATAGCTCCCGAAATGGCCGTGCTGCTGCCGGTGGGCTTGGTAAGCGTTGGCACTACGGGCGTCCCGCCGTTGCTGCCGGCAAACGTTACCTCATCGGTAAAGCCAGCGGCCATATCCACGTCCTGCAACCGGATGGTGAGGTTGGCAACGGGCCGGTTGAAAGTAAACGTGATGGTAGAGTACCGCTCGTTGGCAGCCGAGTTGTCGGGGTAGTCGTTGGACCAGCTCAGCATGTCGGCCCCGTTTACGGCCTGGGTGCGCAACACCGCGTTGGTACCCGAAGCGCCGGAGTAGTAGCCCTCACTGCCAAGAGTAGTCAGGGCAGAGCCCGTGGGCACTGCTAAGGCCGGACGTGCTTTCCAGTCGCCGTTGGCCGCGTCGCTGGAAAAAGCGAACGTAGTGGTAGCCGCGCACTGGGCCGCTGCCTGGTTCCAAGTTCCAACCCCCAAAACGAGCCCCAAGGGGAACAAGTAGCGTAAAGGTGTCTTCATGCAGAAATAAATAGGTGTATCTGAGGGCATCCATCACAAGCTGCCCCGCTAGCAATGCCAAATTTACTACCATATACCTTATAAAGTTCAATTTCAGATTCAATCCAGTGCATCCCGTAAAATGAGCCATAAATCAAGTTTTGTAAGTTTATTTTCTTGATTATTAATACTTTATATTCAATTCTAATATTTGGAATATCATCCCATATTGAATCGTATTACAATGATTATATCCAATTATGAAACCAGACATGCATGCGTCTTCTTAAACCTCATTATCCGCTACACCTCCTGTTTCAATTTGGGAGGAGTGAGCAGCCTTTTTCGCTCACTTTTTTTCTGATTGTTGCACTTTTTTTGTTGGCAGCCCACTAATCTAGCTGCCAATAGGCCCGCTATACCCCACTCTTACCACCTGACTGACAGCTTACTACTACCTTTTCGGCACCATCCACAGCATGGCACCGCCAAGCGCTGCGGAGCTGGCCCCAGAGTAGCCCATTGTGCCACGATTGAAGTTGCGGGGCACAGCGGCGTTGGTAGCCATCAGTTATGCACGTTACTTACTACTTACGGGCTAGCTTCCTTATGAAACGGGGGTGCCAACCGGCTACTCTTCTGCCCCAGCTCGCTATTTTTGGCTGTAACTCACCAGGCGCCTTGCATGGGTAGGTTCCGCTGGCCGCTTATGAAACAGAAAATTCGGGAGTGGCTACGCCGTTACCTGCTGGCCGAGGTGCTTTCCGTGGGGGCCACATTGGCCGGGGCGGGCCTGGTGTGGCACCTGGCCCCAAATCAGGACTTGCGGGCAGCGCTGGCGGGCACCTGGGCCGGCAACGTAGCCTACTTTGGCTGGCTGCTGGGGCAGGATGTGCAGCTGGCCCGCCGTACTCTTCGGGCCCAGGGCCGCCCTTATACCCGCCGCAGCTTGGGGCGCAACGTGCGGGCGCTGGTGGTGGAATTTGGGCCGGCGGAGCTGCTGGACAGCCTGCTGATTCGGCCGGCTCTATTGTACTGGCTACCGCGCTGGACCGGCAGCCGGGCGGGCGGCGTGCTGCTGGCCAAGTTCGCGGCCGACGTGACCTTTTACATTCCCGCCATCATCAGCTACGAACTCAGCAAGAAGCGCCTGCGTAATTTCGGTGACTAACTACCGAGCTTGATTGGCCTGAGTTGCTGGCTCCCCTAC
This sequence comes from Hymenobacter sp. 5516J-16, assembly GCF_022919335.1. Lineage (NCBI taxonomy): Bacteria > Pseudomonadati > Bacteroidota > Cytophagia > Cytophagales > Hymenobacteraceae > Hymenobacter > Hymenobacter sp. 5516J-16. Next base: position 1,087,705 of record NZ_CP095058.1, read on the forward strand.
CCCACCCTGCGCCCATGAATCCGCCTGGCCTGCCCGTTCTTACCCTCAACTCATTTCCGCAGGGGCAGCCGCGGCCCTGGTACCTGGAGCAGCTAGCTAGGCACGTGGCCAACTTCCCCGGCGTTAGTCAGCCCCACGCCCACGATTTTTACCTGCTGCTCTACGTCACTGGCGGCCACGGCACCCACACCATTGATTTGGTTCGTTACGAGCTGCGGCCGGGTAGTCTGTTTTTCATGACGCCCGGACAGGTGCACCACTGGCAGCTTTCCGAGGGCGCCCAGGGCTACGTGGTACTGTTCGAGGCTGATTTCTACCTGTTTCGCTACCCCGGCGCCCGGCTGTTTGACTACCCTTTCTTCCAGCACAGCCACCCACCGGTGCTGCAACTGGGCCCGGCCGAAACCGAGCTGTTACCGCTGTTTGAGCGCATGTGGCAGGAGCACTTGGCGCCCGCCCCCAGCAAGACGAAGTCTTTCGCTCCTACCTGCACATTTGCCTAGAACTAGCCGCCCGCCACTACCCCACTAGCCTGGGCCAGCCAGCTGCCGCCGGGGAGCCCCGCCACGCCCAACAGCTGCTTCGCGAGTTTGGGGCCCTGATTAACCAGTACTTCCGCACCCAGCGCGAGGTGCAACTCTACGCCGATTTGCTGCACGTTTCGCCCAACCACCTCAACGCCCTGTGCCGACGCCACCTGGACAAAACCGCCAGCGCCCTGGTTCAGGAGCGGGTGCTCATTGAAGCCCGTCGTCTGCTGCGCCACACGCCCGCTACCGTGGCGCAGGTAGCCGACTCTCTGGGCTTCGACGATGCATCTTACTTCAGCCGCTACTTTCGCAAGCACGCCGGCCATTCACCCGAGGCGTTTCGGGAGCAGCAGCAGGAAGGCCGCCCAGCCCCAAGTAGCCCGCGTTGATTTGTACCACACAAACCCGGAAATAGCTCTTACGGGCGCGTGGGCGGCATTTTACCTTTGTCATACGATTTCACCAACTCCACAAGAAATCATGACAAAGCTAGATTCGACGGCCCTGGCCATGCTGCAACAGCGCTGCCCCCGTTGCCACGAAGGCCCCTTGTTTACGCACTCGGCGCTCAACCCCGTGCACTTTGCTGAAATGCCCGAGCACTGCCCCGTATGCGGGCAAGCCTACGAGCCGGAACCGGGCTTTTACTGGGGCGCCATGTTCATCAGTTACGCCTTTTCCACGGCCATTATGCTGATAACGGGGTTTTTAGTGTACTTCCTGCTTCACGACCCGGCCGTATGGGTGTACGTGACGAGCGTAGCCGTGGTAGCCGTGCTCCTGACCCCGCTCAGCCTGCGCTACTCCCGCACCCTGATGCTGTACTGGTTCGGCGGTATTGCCTACCGCCACCGAGAGCTGGAGCCCAGCTAGAAGTAGTGGTCGGTAATGAAAATCGACCGTCTTGCAGAGGCGGAGCCGAAGCATCTCGCTCAAACCGTTGGGTAGTAATTTAGAAATCAGCCCGCGAGATGCTTCGGCTCCGCCTCCGTAGGACGAGCTGATGTAATTCACAAGCCCTGACTGTTCACACGACCTAGTCCTGACACTGCCTAGCTCATTGCGCTACTCAGTTTACGCCAGGCGGCACCTCTTGCTACCCCTTCTCCCTGGCAAATGCGGGAAAAGCGGTAAGTTTCGCCATGTCCCGTGCTTTTCTTTGCCTGCTATTTCCTTTGCTGCTACTTGGTGCCTGCCGCCAGGAGCCCAGCATCACCTGCGCCCCCGACGCTCCCGACGCCTACACCATCCGTCACCCGCAGTGGGCCGACTCGGCCAGTATTTACGAGGTCAATATTCGGCAATACACGCCGGAGGGCACGTTCCGGGCGTTTGAGGCCCACCTGCCCCGCCTCCAGAAAATGGGCGTGGGCATTCTGTGGCTGATGCCGGTGCAGCCCATCGGCCAGCTGAACCGCAAAGGCACGCTGGGCAGCCAGTATTCTATCCGGGACTACCGGGCCGTAAACCCGGAGTTTGGCTCTCTGGACGATTTGCGCCACCTGATCCGGACGGCGCACCAGCTGGGCATGCACGTCATTCTGGACTGGGTAGCCAACCACACCAGCTGGGACAGCCAGTTGCTGCAACAGCACCCCGAGTGGCTTACGCGCAACGCCCAGGGCCAGCCGGTGCCGCCCGTGGCCGACTGGCAGGACGTCATCGACCTGGATTACAGCAAGCCTGAGCTGCGCCAGTACATGCAGCAAACCATGGTGTTCTGGCTGCGCGAAGCTGGTTTCGACGGCTTCCGCTGCGATGTGGCCGGCCTCGTACCCATGGATTTCTGGAACCAGACCCGCCCCGTGCTGGAAAAGGTAAAGCCCGTATTCATGCTGGCCGAGTGGGACGAGCTGCACGACCCGCCCTTCCTCAAAAAAGGTGAGTTCAATCCCAACACCGGCATGCTGGAACAGGCGTTCGATGCTACCTACGCCCTGCGCATGCGCTACCTGCTCGACAGCATCAGCCGGCGCCAGCAGCCCCTCACGGCCCTCGATGCCTACCGGGAGGTAGAGCGCGCCCGCTACCCCGCCTCGGCCTACCTCATGTACTTCACTACCAGCCACGACATCAATAGCTGGGATGGCACGGAGTATGAGCGCCTGGGCAAGGACGCCCTGCCCCAGGCCGTGCTAACGGCCCTGCTGCCCGGCATCCCGATGGTGTACAGCGGCCAGGAAGCGGCCCTGAAAAAGCGGCTGCGCTTCTTCGACAAGGACACTATTCCGTGGAACGACTACCCCTTGCAGGACTTTTATACCACCCTACTCCAGCTCAAGAAGCGCCACCCGGCCCTGCGCAACGGCGACCCGTGCAGCGAGTTCACGCGCATGGCCCCCACGGCCAGCCCCGATACCTACGCCTTCGTGCGCCGCAAAGGCCCGGCGGGCGTCCTGACGGCCGTTAACCTGGGCCAGCAGCCCCACGAGCTGCTCCTGAGCGGGTTGGGTCCGGGCGTTTACCGGGAGGTGTTTACGGGCAAGGTGCTTAGCCTGGGCTCGGGCTCCCGCCTGTTGCTGACCCCGCACAGCTACCAGGTGTATGAGCAGCTCCCAAACCCGGATAACAGTTGGTTTTAGGCCGAGAATCTCGGGTATTGTCGGCCGGATTAGCATGGCAACATCAGCACGCGAGCTTCCTGCACTGCGCCCGGCATGACGTTCCTTTGTTCCTGCCCCTGTACCTTACAGGATGAGGTAGACACTCTCTGGTTTCGGCTATAGCATGCTGATTTCGCGTAGGCAGAAGCAGTTTTACTTGTTCTCGCCTACCCCTCGTACCGTGTCTGAACCTCAACTGCACCCCAGCGCCCACCTGTTTCAGGTGCGCCACCCCGACTGGGCCGCCAACGCCACCATCTACGAAGTTAACCTGCGCCAATACACGCCGGAGGGTACGTTTCGAGCGTTTGAGGCCCACTTGCCCCGGCTGGCTTCCATGGGTGTGAGCATCGTGTGGCTGATGCCGATCCACCCGATTGGGGAAGTGGAGCGCAAGGGCACGCTGGGCAGCCAATATGCCGTGCGCGACTACTTCGGGGTGAACCCGGAGTTTGGCACCCTCGACGACTTGCGCCACCTCGTGCACACCGCCCACCAACTGGGCCTGCGCGTACTGCTCGACTGGGTAGCCAACCACACCAGCCCTGATAACCTACTAGTGCAGGAACACCCCGAGTGGTACCAGCACGACGAACACGGCCAGCTGGTGCCTCCCGTACCCGACTGGACTGATGTAGTAGCCTTCGACTACAGCCACCCCGAGCTGCGCCGCTACATGACCGATGCCCTGCTCTATTGGGTGCGCGAGGCCGACATTGACGGGTACCGCTGCGACGTGGCCGGGCTGGTGCCCACCGATTTCTGGGACGCCGCCCGCCGGGAGTTGGACGCTGTAAAGTCCCTGTTTATGCTGGCCGAGTGGGACGAGCTGTACCCCTCGGGCGGCCTGAGCTGGGAGCGGTTCAACTCCGACACCAAGCTGCTGGAAAAGGCCTTTAACATGACCTTTGGACTGCGCCTGCACTACCTGCTTGACCACATTGCCGAGGGCAAGCAGCCACTTTCCGCCATTGACGAGTACTTGGCCGACGAGCGGGCCAAATACCCGCCCTCGGTGTACCTCATGCACTTCACCAGCAACCACGATGTAAACAGCTGGGACGGCACCGAGTACGAGCGCCTCGGCCCGCTGGCCCTCCCCTTCGCCGTGCTCACGGTGCTGCTGCCGGGTATGCCGCTGGTGTACACCGGCCAGGAAGCGGCCCTCAATAAGCGTCTGGCCTTCTTCGATAAAGACCCCGTCGACTGGCAAGACTACCCCCTCCAGGAATTCTATACCCGCCTGCTCCAGCTCAAGCGCCGCCACTTTGCCCTGCAGAACGGCGACCCGCTCAGCCGCTTCCAGCGCCTGGCGGGCCCTGATGACACGTACTGTTTTCTGCGCAGCAAGGGACTGGCCGCCGTACTCGCTGGCATTAATAGCAGCCTTGAGCCGCAGGTGCTTCACCTTCCCGCGGAGGCCGCCGGCACCTGGCTAGATGCGTTCAGCGGTGAACAGCTCATGTTCCGGGCAGGCGAAGAACTCGTGTTGCCGCCCCAGGGCTGGCGGGTGCTAGAAAAACAGTAAGGTCTGCCTACTCTGTAGCATCCTTCTGAACGTCTCTATCTCACCGGGCTACCGCTTACCTGGTCCGTAGAGCACCTGCCCGGCCCGCCGGCCGGTGTGCTGCCCGGCCCGGACGGTGAGGCGGCCGTTCACCAGCACGTACTTCATGCCGGTGGAATACTGGTGGGGCTGCTCGAAGGTAGAGCGGTCCTGCACGGTGGCGGGGTCGAACACCACCACATCGGCGGCAAAACCGGGGCGCAGTAGCCCGCGGTCCGCGAAACCAAAGGTTTGAGCCGGCAAGCTGGTCATGCGGCGGATGGCTTCCTCCAGCGTAATGATGTGCAGTTCGCGCACGTAGCGGCCCAGCACCCGGGCATTGGAGCCGTAGCCGCGCGGGTGGGGCGCGCCTTCCCGCCACACCCGAATGCTGGCGTCGGAAGCTACCATGTTCTGGGGGTAGCGCAGAATGCTTTGCACGTCGGTTTCGCTCATGCCGTGAAATACCATGCCGGCGTCGTACTGCAATACCAGCTCCAGAATGGTGGCGGCCTCGGCGCGGGCCTTGTGCGGGCGCCCCCGGCGGCGGTTGATTTCCTCGATGCTCAGGCCCTGGTAGCTGGTATCGGGTGGGAAGCTGGCTACTACGGCGTAGCTAAAGTGCTTGAGCTGGCGCCCCCGCAGGCGCGCCAGCATGCTGGCCTCCACGGCCCGGCGCACGGCGGGGCGGGCTAGGCGCTGGCGCAGGGAGTCGCGGCCATCGGCCTGCACGGCATCGGGCAGCAGGGTACTCAGGGAGGTAGAGCTGGCCGTGTACGGATACTGATCAATGGTGACTTGCTGACCGCCGTGGCGGGCCTGATCCAGCAGGGCCAGCATCTCGGCGGTGCGGCCCCAGTTCTGCTGGCCGCCCAGCTTGAGGTGGGAAATCTGGACGGGCAGCCCGGCCTCCCGCCCTACCCGCAGGGCTTCCTGCATGGCCAACTGCACACTGTCGCTTTCGTTGCGCATGTGGGTGGCGTAGAGGCCGTGGTAGCGGGCTGCTACCTGGGCCAGTTGCACCAATTCGGGCGTGCGGGAGTAGGTACCCGGCACGTAAATCAGCCCCGATGATAACCCCACGGCACCGGCCTGCATGGCCTGCTCCACTAAGTTTCCCATCTGGCTTAGCTCGGCGGGGGTAGGCTGGCGCTGGGCCCGGCCCATCACGGCTTTGCGCACGGTGCCGTGGCCCACCAAGGAAGCGGTGTTTACGGATAGATGCAGGCTGTCGAGGGTGCGGAAGTAGCGGGCCAGGTTGGGGCGGGAGGAGCCGCAGTTGCCGGTCACTACGGTCGTGACGCCGTCGTAGAGGAAGTTGTCGGCGGTGGGCTGGCGCACTTCATCGTCCTCAATGTGGGTGTGCACATCGATAAAGCCTGGGGCCACGGCCATGCCGCGGGCGTCCAGCACGGTGTCGGCGGGGTAATCAGCGGGCAGCCGGCCCACGGCCACAATGCGGCCTTCCCGCACGGCCACGTCGCCGAGCGTCCAGGCGTTGCCGGTGCCATCATAGAGGCGGCCGTTGCGGATCAGGATGTCGGCCCGCGGGGTTTGAGCCGCGGCCAGGCCAGTGAGCAGAAGAAGGGAAATCAGCAGGGTACAGCGCATAGAAACGTAAGGTAGCGCCAGAGCGAGCTACTTTTCGAATCTACTACAGGTGCAGCGTGGTTTAGGTAGCCCTGGCTTAATTGCGCGGTTGTTGAGCTGCGCTTCCTGGCAGCGCTGGCCAGTGCCTCGCGGCTTGCCGTTAGCTGTTTTTAACGCCAGGCATGGTACCAGAGGCTTTCTGCTACAGCCACTGCATTTCCCGCAGAATAGCTTCCGTGAGGGCTCGGCGGCCGGCGAGGAACCGCTCGTCGGCTTTGGGGCCGCGCTGGGGCTCCACGTTGAGGGCAAAAATGGCCGTGCGGCCGTCGGCACGCTCTACCCAGCCCACAAACCACCCGTTGTCGGGGTTAGTAGCCGAGTGAAAGCGCCAGCCGGTTTTGCCATACAGGGTGTAGGTTGGCGTTTTCTGCAAGATGAGCAGTTGCTTTACCGCCCGCTGGTGACGCACTGCCAGGGGTAAGGTTTCGGCCTGCAGGCGCCGAAGGAAATCCACCTGCTCAAACTGACTGATGCGCGAGCTACCATCAAGCCAAAACGTATCGAGGGTACCAGGCGTGACGACAATGCCGGGGTAGCGCAGCTTCCGCAGCCACTGCTGGTAGGACGGCACACCCACCTTCCGGGCTAGCTGCTGGTAGCACGGCACGCAGGAAACGCGCAGGGCGCGGGCGTAAGGCATATCCTGGTTCCACTGCGGGAAGTCGCGCTGCACTCCATCCCAGCGGCAAATGGTGGCCGTATCGGGCAGGGCACCGGTTTGCAGGCCAATGAGCGTGTTCGGAATTTTAAAGGTGGAGGCCGGCAGAAAGCCCTGGCGGCAGCGCTTTTCCTGGTAGGCGGTAAAGCGCCCAGTAGCCGTTTCATAGAGCAGAAATGAGCCCCGCACCCCATACTGGTCGAAGTGTTGCTGCAGGTTGCGCTCCGTAACCCGGGGCGCGGGCGCGGCACCAAGCAGCAAACAACCGAGGCTTAGCAGAAGGTAGCAAATCCGTAGCATGGCCGCGAAGATAGGAGCCGCACCGCAGCCGGGCGCGCCGGCAGCCACGCTTTTGCGCTTTCAGAACTCCTATTGGGCCGGCGGTGGCGGGACGAGCTGCTGAACAAGGCGCGCAATACGCTGCTGCCGCGTTTCGGGGCGGCGCGCGGCGGCCAGTTGCTGAAGGTGCTGTTTGCGGCGGCTGGGGGCCATACGGGCAAAGTGCTGCTCAGCGCCGGGGGTAACGGCTAGGGCTGCGGCCAGGTCGGGCGGCACTAGCAGGGCATCTACCTCATTCAGGGCGGCCCAGCTGCCGTCGTGCTGGGCGGCGGCTATTTTGGCTTGCCCGGCCGGCATGAGCAGGCCCGCGGCGGCTAGCTGCTCAATGCGCTTTTTGTTGACCGCCGACCACACGCTACCCTTTTTTCGGGGCGAAAAGTACAGTTGAAAGCACGTGTCATCGACTTTGCGCGGTGAAGAGTCGATCCAGCCGAAGCACAGGGCTTCCTCCACGGCTTCAGCGTATGAAAGGCGCTGAGGTCCACTGCCTTTCTTGTAGAGTACCAGCCAGATACCTACCGGCTGGGTGTGGTGGGCGACTAGCCACGCCCGCCACTCCGCCCGACTGGGGGCATCTACTATTTCCAGGGTATCGAGTTTGGTAGCCATCCGGGAAAATACGAGCTGGCGCGCCCTCGTCCTAACCTCCGGGCGGCCCGCCGGTTTACGGTATCGTTTCCTTTCCTTACGTACCTACTTTATGCAACACCGTGAACTGGGCCGCTCCGGCCTGCGCATTGCCCCGCTCGTGCTGGGCGGCAACGTCTTCGGCTGGACCGCCGATGAAGCTACTTCCTTCCGTATTCTCGACGCCTTCGTGGGCGGGGGCGGCAACGCCATTGACACCGCCGATGGCTACTCTGTGTGGGTGCCGGGCCACGTCGGCGGCGAGTCGGAAACTATCATCGGGAAGTGGCTGCGCCAGCGCGGCCGCCGCGACGATGTAGTTATTGCCACCAAAGTCGGCTGGGAAGTAAACCCCGAAAACAAGGGCCTGAAAAAAGACTACATCCTGCGGGCCGTGGAGGGCTCCCTGCAGCGCCTGCAAACCGACTACATCGACCTTTACCAGTCGCACAAAGACGACCCCACGACACCCGTGGAGGAAACCCTGGAAGCCTACGCCCAGCTAGTGCAGCAAGGCAAGGTGCGCGTCATTGGGGCCTCGAATTTCGATGCGGCCCGCCTCCGGGAGTCGGTGGAAGCTAGCGCCCGTCTGGGTTTCCCGCGCTACGAGTCCTTGCAGCCACTCTACAACCTCTACGACCGGGCCGAGTTTGAGCAGCAGTTGCTACCCCTGGTGCAGGAGCACAACATCGGCGTGATTCCGTACTACGGGCTGGCGGCGGGCTTCCTCACCGGCAAGTACCGCACCGCAGCCGACCTGCAGAAAAGTGCCCGCGGGGGCGGCGTAGGTCAGAAATACCTAAACGAAAAAGGCCTGCGAATTCTTGGCGCCCTGGATGCCGTGGCGGCCCGCCAGCAAGCCACGCCCGCCCAGGTGGCCCTAGCCTGGATTATGGCCCAACCCGGCCTTACGGCACCCATTGCCAGCGCCACCAGCCCCGAGCAGGTAACGGAGCTGCTGCACGCCACCGAGTTGCAGCTAAGCCCCGACGATATACAAACCCTGAACGAGGCCAGCGCCTAGCTTATGCCCCCACAACCACATGCGCCGCGGATGAGGGAACAGCTACCCTACTCGCGGCGCATGCAGTTGTGAAAGGTTTTGGGTTTAAACGTTGCCGCGAGGCAAAGGCCTGGTACTCCGGTCCGGCAACTTCTGCCAGCCCCAACTGAAGGCCGGAGGTGGGTGCTTACTGCCGATGAGCCTGCAGCCAACGACGAGAAGCTATTGGTTTGTGACCTTCCTTCTGCAACTTTTGCGCTTCCCCGGCTTTTACCTATGACCATTCGTACCGCTACCCGGCCCGACCTTGACGCCCTGTATTCCATCTGGTGTGAGCTAATGGACTCCCACGAGGCCTACCACCCCGTTTTCGGGTACTACCGCCAGGCTGAACCGGAGCTGAAACGCGTGCTGCTTCAACGCTTGCAGGAGCCGTACACCCGGTTTTTTGTGGTGGAAAATGCGGACGGTCTGATGGGGTTGCTCGTGGCCATGTACCAGATTGGCAACAACGGCATGCACTTCAACCGGCGCGGCTACATTGCCGAAACCATTGTGCGCCCCCAGTACCGGCGCAACGGCCTGGGCCGGCTGCTGTTTGAGACGGCCAAAGACTGGCTTACCCGCCAAGGCGCCGACCACCTGGAGCTGCAGGTAGCCGTGGCCAACCCGGCCGGGGTGCAGTTCTGGACGGCGCTGGGCTTTGCGCCTTCCACCTACCACTTCGTCTTGCCCCTGACGCCGCCGCGCTAACGCGCTGGCTTTCCGGCTTGGGTGGGGTTAATGCCGATTTAATTAACTGTATGGTTGTTACCTGCGTTAGACCAAACACGGCCGTATCGGCCGGTTTGCCATTTCGCTGTGTATGCTCCTTGCCGCCTCCATTACCCCCTTCGACTGGAACCGCATCCTTTGGTCCGACGACGCGCCGCCACTGTACCTTCTGGAAGTGGCGGCGCGTTGCGTGTTCACTTATATTCTGACGCTGGGGGTGCTGCGCATTACCGGGCGGCGCGGGGTCAAGCAACTTTCCTTGTTTGAGTTGAGCATTGTGCTGGCCCTGGGCTCGGCGGCCGGCGACGCCATGTTCTACGACGACGTGCCCCTGAGCCACGTCGTGGTGGTGTTTGCGGCCGTGGCCCTCATGTACGTCGGCTTTAACCGCCTCACCGAGCACCTGCCGCGCTTTTCTGACTGGCTGGAGGGTGCCCCGGTGCTGTTGGTAGAGGAAGGGGTCGTGAACATGAGCAACTTCCGCAAGCAACGCCTCAACCAGAAAGAGCTGTTCGGGGAGCTGCGCCAGCAGCAGATCGAACACCTGGGCCAGGTGCGGCGCGTATACATTGAGGCCACCGGCGAAATGAGCATTTTCTTTTTCGATGATCCGGACGTGCGACCTGGCCTCCCCATCTGGCCCGAGCGGGTAGACGCCGCCGTGCGCCGCGTGAGCGAGGCCGGCAACTTTGCCTGCGCCCAGTGTGGCACCGTGCAGCTGCTGCCCCGCGGCGGCGTCGCCACCTGCCCCAGCTGCCAGTGCGACAAGTGGGTGCCCACCTGCGACGACAAGCGGGTGCAGTAACGCACTCCATTTCAATCACTGTAGAAAGCGGCGGCTACTCTCCGGCGTCGCCTACGGGCGGCAAGGACGCGGTGCGTAGCTGAGTAGTCAGCCAATGTACTACGTCTGCATCCACTTGGTCGCGGCACTCATCTAGGCCGTGGCGGCAACCGGGATAAAGCAGCAGTTCTTTGGGCTGCTGGGCCCGTTCGTAAATGTTCTCCGAGCACCGATGAGGTAGTATTTCATCGTCGGTGCCGTGCAAAACCAGCAGGGGCCGCGGGCTTACTTGTGAGGCCAGGTCGGTGCCATAGGTTTGGCTGCTCATGGCTACCACTGCTCCCACCACCGGGCTCAGGGCACCGGCACTCACTACCACGGCACCCCCAAACGAATGTCCAACTAACCCAACTGGCCCGTAGCCGCGCTGCTCCGCCAGGTATTGCACGGCCAGCAGCACATCAACCACGCAGTCCTCTAAGTAATTAGGTTGGCGGTAATGCAGGCGCAGGGAAGCAATACCGCGCTCCGCCAGCTGCCCCGCCAGCCGCGGATACATCCCGCCAGCGGGCCCATCCAGGCCCCCGCCCGAACCGCCTACCCACACTACCACGGCCGCGCCGGGGGTAGCCGGGTGCAGGCGGGCGGTTATTGGGCCGGCATTTGTGTGCAGGGTGAGCTCTTCTACTCCTGCCGCGTACCGGTCTAGCGTTACGACTTCTAACTCATACTCTTGCGGTTGCTGCTGTGCCATGGGTGCGCCGGCGTTGGTGGTACTTGGTAAGGTGTACTGCTCCGGCCCGAAATGGATGCCGCTGAGGTTCTCCGTAGGGCCCGCTTGCCAGCGCATCGTATAGCTTTGCGCCTCTTCGCTGCTTGTTTTCTCTTGTTGCCCATGCTACCCCTGCTCCGCGTTCATCACATTGCCATTATCTGCGCCGATTACGCCCGCTCGAAGCAGTTTTACACCCAGGTGCTAGGCCTGCGCATCATTCGGGAGGTGCACCGGGCCGAGCGGGAGTCGTGGAAGTTAGACCTAGCGCTAGGCGAGCAGTATAGTATTGAGCTGTTTTCGTTTCCTGCCCCGCCCGCCCGTCTTAGTCAGCCGGAGGCCACTGGCTTGCGCCACCTGGCTTTCGCCGTGTCGGACATAGAAGCCACCGTGCGCCACCTCGCCAGCCACGGAGTAGCCGCTGAGCCCGTGCGGGTAGATGAGTTTACCGGCCGCCGCTTCACCTTCATTCAGGACCCCGACGGGCTGCCGCTGGAGTTTTATGAGACTCATTAACTCAGCTGGTTGGAGCTATATTGCAGAGCCATATCTATCCATTTATCCCTTACCTATGCATTAGCTCGCTTCTAATGACAACAACAGTATGAGAGATGGTTCTGACCAATTAGATCAGCTTTTACAGCTGCATAGTGAAAACGAAGTTGTTGAGTTCAAAGAGGCAAAAAACACGTTCGACTTCGACAAGTTAGGCCAGTATTTCAGTGCGTTAAGCAACGAAGCTAGCTTACAGGGTACGGAAGCGGCTTGGCTTGTTTTTGGGGTCGATGATCAGAAGCAAGTAGTAGGGACTTCGTTTCGGCAGGATAGTGGTAAGTTGCAGAGTCTTTACCGCGAAATTGCTGACCAAACAGGCAACCGGCTCACATTTCGTGCAATACACGAAATATTTTGTGAGGAAAAACGAGTACTTCTGTTTGAAATTCCTCCTGCTGCTCTAGGTTCCCCTACTTCTTGGAAAGGCCATTACTACGGCCGCGATGGTGAAAGTCTAGGTCCGTTGAACCCCGATGAGCGTCGTCGTCTTGAATGGCAAGGTCAAACCATTACGCCATTTGAGCGTCGTTTTGCATTCCTTAATGCTAGCGTTTCGCATATCCTTAGTCTACTCGACTGGGAGGGTTACTACAAACTTTTCAACTATCCAAAGCCCACCAACGCGCAGGATGTTGTCGCTCGTTTCGTGATGGATAAGATAGTGATCCGAGAGAATCAAGTTCTTCATATTACTAACCTTGGCGCAGTGTTATTTGCCCGCGACTTACGACAGTTTGACCAGTTAGAATACAAACGGCTACGGATAATTTTCTATGACGGCACTGGCCGCACCGGAGGTAAGCAAGAGCACACAGGTCATCGTGGGTATGCTCTAGGGTTTGAAAACGCACTCAATTGGCTGAATGAAAAGCTACCTAACCGAGAGGAAATTGGTTCGGCAAGACGAGTACATATTGCTACGTATCCACCCAAAGCTATTAGAGAACTATTGGCCAATGCATTAATTCATCAGAACTTCGATACATCTGGCTCTGCACCAATGGTCGAAGTATTTACTAATCGTATTGAAGTAAGTAATCCTGGTGTGCCCTTAATTAACGTGCTTCAGTTTCTCAATCATCTGCCGGTTAGTCGTAATGAAGCTATTGCAGCCACTATGCATGCCCTTGACTTTTGCGAACGACGAGGTAGTGGTATTGACCGCATTGTAGAGGAGTGTGAAAAACACTTACTCCCAGCTCCAGATTTTATTCGGGGGACAATTTTACCCAAGCTATTTTATACGCGCCTAGGCTGCTACGTGAAATGAGTGCCCGAGACAAAGTAAGAGCGTGCTACCAACATGCTTGTTTAAAGCTAGCTAATGGTGAAACTATGTCCAACCAGTCTTTTAGAGAAAGAATGGGAATAGCTGAAAAAAACTATCCTATGGCTTCACGTATTATCTCTGATACACTAGAAGCTGGTCTTATAAAACCATATGATCCGGATAACAAGTCGAAAAAGCAAGCTCGGTATGTACCAGTTTTAAACTAAATCTTATGTAACGGCTGTGTAACTGGCGAATATAAAAACGCCATTTCCATCCCATACTATCTGTTTTTTTATGTAACGGTTATGTAACTCCCCTTACTATGCCCAACCAGCCGCAACCACTCCCCTACCTCATTATCGATTTCGACAGCACCTTCACGCAGGTAGAAGGCCTCGATGAATTGGCCGACATTGCCCTGACAGGTCAGCCGAACCGGGAGGAGGTAGTAAGCGCCATCCGGGCCCTGACGGACCGGGGCATGAGCGGGGAGTTAAACTTCTCGGAGTCGTTGAAGCAGCGGCTGACCCTGCTGCCGGCCCGGCGGGAGCACCTGCCCCTGCTAGTGGAGCGCCTGCGCGGCAAAGTATCCGAAAGCATTCAGCGTAACCGCAGCTTTTTTGAGAAGTTTCAGGGCCGCATTTACATTGTCAGCAGCGGCTTCCGGGAGTTTATTGAGCCGGTGGTGGCCGAGTTTGGCATCGACGCCGCGCACGTGCTGGCCAATACCTTCTCCTTCGATGCCGAGGGCCGCATTACCGGCTTCGACCCCGAAAACGTGCTCAGCCGCGACGGGGGCAAGATTCTGCAGTTGCGCCAGCTCGACCTGGACGGCGACGTGTACGCCCTCGGCGACGGGTACACCGACTACCAAATTCGGGAGGCTGGGCTGGCCAACCGCTTCTACGCCTTCACCGAAAACGTGCACCGCGCAGCCGTAGTAGCCCGCGCCGATGAGGTGCTGCCTTCCTTCGACGAATTTCTCTACCAGAACAAGCTCCCGATGACCCTCTCCTACCCCAAAAACCGCATCAAAGTTCTGCTGCTCGAAAACCCCGACCCGCGCGCCGCCGAGCTGTTCCGCCAGGAAGGCTACCAGGTAGATACCGTGCCCGGTGGCCTCGACGAAGACGAGCTAGTGCAGCAGATTGAGGGCGTGAGCATTCTGGGCATCCGGAGCAAAACCCAGGTAACGCAACGGGTGCTGGAGGCTGCCAACCGCCTCATCAGCATCGGGGCGTTCTGCATCGGCACCAACCAGATTGATTTGACGGGCTGCATGAAAAAGGGTGTGGCCGTGTTCAACGCCCCCTTCAGCAACACCCGCTCAGTGGTGGAGCTGGCCCTGGGCGAAATCATCATGCTGGCCCGCCGCATCCCCGAGAAAAGCCCCAAAATGCACGAGGGCGAGTGGGATAAATCGGCCAAGGGGTCGTTTGAAATCCGGGGCAAGAAGCTGGGCATCGTCGGCTACGGCAACATCGGCGCCCAGCTCTCGGTAGTGGCCGAGGCCGTGGGCATGCAGGTGCTGTACTACGACGTGGCCGAGAAGCTGCAGCTCGGCAACGCCGTAAAGTGCCGCACCCTGGAGGAACTGCTCCGCCAGTCCGACATCGTCACCCTGCACGTGGATGGCCGCCCGGCCAACACCAACCTCATCGGGGCTACGGAGCTGGCCATGATGAAGCCCGGCGCCCTGCTGCTCAACAACAGCCGCGGCCACGTGGTGGACGTGCCCGCCCTGGCCGCCGTGCTTCGCTCGGGCCACCTGGGCGGCGCTGCCGTCGACGTGTTTCCCTACGAGCCCAAAACCAATCAGGAAAGCTTCGAGAGCGAACTACGCGGCTTGCCCAACGTGCTGCTCACCCCCCACGTGGGGGGTAGCACGGCCGAGGCCCAGCGCAACATTGCCGAGTTCGTGCCCGAGCGGATTATGCAGTACGTGAATACCGGCAACACCCAGCAGAGCGTCAACTTTCCCAACATTCAGCTGCCCGAACAGCAGGCCCACCGTCTCATCCACATTCACCACAACGTGCCCGGCGTGCTGGCCCGCATCAACAACGTGCTGGCCCAACACCACGTCAACATCCTGGGGCAGTACCTGAAAACCAACGAGCACATCGGCTATGTGATTACCGACATCGACAAGCAGTACGAGCCGGAGGTAATCGGGGAGCTGCGCAAGGTAGAGCACACCATCAAGTTCCGGGTGCTGTATTAAGGGCGTGTGCCTAAGAAGATTCACTAGACCGTCATGCAGAGCCGGAGGCGAAGCATCCGGCGTGCAGTCGTTGCCATAGTACTCAGACGTCAGCACGCCAGATGCTTTGTCTCCGGCTCTGCATGACAGCCTTCGTGAAATAAATTCACACGCCTTCTTACAAGATAGATCTTACCCCCGTTTCTACAGCCGCTCCCGAACCTGGCCTAGGATCTTCTCCATCTCGGCGCGTACGGGAGCATCATCGCCGGGCAGGTTGTTGTTCAGGAAGCTGAAGGCCAGCAGCCGACCGGACTTGGTCCTAATGTAGCCTACTAAGTTGTGATTGTTGGTGAGCGTACCAGTTTTGCCCCACAGCCAAGGTTTACCCGCCACGGGGCGGTAGCGCCGACGCAGAGTACCTTGTCCGCCGCCGGCGGCCAGCAGGCTCAGCAGGCGCGGCTCCGCTACCTCCTGATGCAGGCGCAGCAGCAACGCCACCAGCGTACGAGGCGTCACGAGGTTGAGGCGCGAGAGGCCGGAGCCATCAACCCACACTGGGGCATCGGGCAAGCCCGCGAGGTAGCGCTGCTGCACCACTTGGATAGTACGGGCCGTGTTCAAGGAGTCAAGGCGGAGCGAGGAGGAGCACAGCAGCAGGAGCTGCTCGGCTAGGAAATTGTCGCTCACCCGAATCATGCGACGATAGAGCGAATCGACGGGTAGCCCGCGCAGCGTGTACACCGCATCTTGGGGCCGCAGGCGTAGCGGCACGGGAAGCACGGGGCGGCGCAGGGTGTCCTGAAGCAGTTGCAGGAGCAGCGCCGAGCTCGTTCGAAACGGTGTTTCGTCGACCCAGTTTTTCGTGGCTGGAAACACGGTGAAGCGGTTTTCCAGCGGCACCCGACGCACGTGGTCATCGGCCGGATTGGCGGTTCCTGCTGGGGCCATTTCCGTGAGTGGCCGGAAGAAGCGCGGATGCACGTGGGGTAGCGCCGGACCTGGTTTACCGTAAAAACGCACCGTGTGGCCGTACACCGGAAAGGCCCCGCGCTCGGGCTGAAAGTAGTAGTTGTAGTCGTCCCAGCTCCACCCCGGCCCGAAGGCGGTAACGGTGGGCACCTCGGCGTAGAACAGCTTTTCGGGCCTATTTTGCAAGAAGATAAAGGCCCGCCGGGAGGGTACGTCGCCGTGGAGCAGGGTAGGGTCGCCGGTTCCCCAGAACACGAGGCTGTCGGGGCGCACCACGTAATGCAGACTGGGCAAGGAATCGGGTAGCAAGCGCAGCCCGGCGTAGAGGCTGAACAGCTTCATGGTGCTGGCCGGGGTGAAATATCGGTCGTCATTCAGCCCAAATAGCTGTTGCCCCGTGGCTACATCCGTCAGGCACACGCCCACGTGGTGCCGCCGCAACACCGCCGAAGAAGTAAGCAACTGCTCTAGCCACGGCAAACCAGAAGCAGGTGCAGGAGTAGCAGTGGGCAGTATTTGGGCAGTAACAGGAAGCCCAAGCGGCAGGTACAGCAGCACGAGCAAGGCGCGTTGCAGCAAGCGAAAAAACGGCATCAAGGCAGAAGTGATAAGCAAAACACCCGCAACTTGGGCAAAACCACCGCGCTTTTCAACTGCTGCGCTTGTTTGAGGGTAGTAAAAGGTTTCTACCATCATGCTTCGCTGCGCCCGGCATGACGGGCTTTTACCTATTATCCGCGCCAGGGCAGTTTTGCCTCGTAATCAGTTTCAAACCCAACTATTCCCGGGCAATAGACAGTTATTTCCTCGAGCCCGCGCCTTGGGAAGCCATAATTTCGTAGGGGTGGCCCCGCGGGCAAAGGCAACCCGCTCAGAACCTGGCAGTATGAGTTGGTATATCCATCACCTACAGCCTGCTTCTATGTCCATCACCAATGAACTGTTCCATACCGTGTTGCGCCACGCCAGCCAAGAGGTTTCGCGCAAGGAGTTTCTGAGCCTGGCCGGACGCGGGCTAGCTGTGGGCGTAGCAACTAGCACGCTAGCCAGCTGCCAGGATAAGTCGGCTTCCGCTTCGGCCGCTACTACCCCCACTACGGGCACGCCCGCCTCGGAGGTAGATGCCAGCACCGTGTATGCGGCCCCAGGTGGCCAGCAGATACCTTCTTCCGAGGCAGTGTCGCCGCCGGCCAAGGTACCCGCCGACCTGAACAAGCCCATCGAACTGGAAGCCTGGAAGTCGGACGTGGACCCACAATCGGGTCCGGTGCCTACCCCCTGCCGCCTGACAAACGCGTGGGTTACGCCCTGGTGGGCCTGGGCCACCTAACCCTGGAGGAGCTGCTGCCAGCCTTTGGAGAGTGCAAAAAATCGAAGCCGGTGGCCTTGGTCAGCGGCTCACCGGAGAAGCTTAAGAAAGTGGCTCAGCAATATGGCATCAAGCCCGAAAGCTGCTACAGCTACCAGGATTACGATAAGCTCAAGGACAATCCCGAAGTGCAGGTTATTTACATTGTACTACCTAACTCCATGCACGCCGAGTACACCATCCGGGGGGCCCAGGCCGGCAAGCACATCCTCTGCGAAAAGCCCATGGCCAACTCTTCGGCCGAGTGCGAGGCCATGATTGCGGCCTGCAAAAAAGCCAATAAAAAGCTCATGGTGGCCTACCGCATTCAGTACGAGCCTTACAACCGGCAGGTGAAGGAGATGGTGCGCGGCAACAAGTTTGGCAAGCCCAAGTACATCGAAGCCCAGAACAGCCAGAGCTCCGCCAACCCCGACCACTGGCGCCACAAACAGGACTTGGCCGGCGGCGGTGCCCTCCCCGATATTGGCCTCTACTGTCTCAATACCAGCCGTTTTGTGCTGGGCACGGAGCCTACCGAAGTGTTTGGTTATTCCTACAGCACACCCGGCAACCCCTTGTTCAAGGAGGTAGAGGAAGCCATGTCGTGGCAGATGCGCTTCCCCGACGGCATCATTGTCAACTGCATTACCCACTACAATACCCACGATTCCCGGTTTTACCGCGTGAACACCGAGCGAGGCTGGATTCACGTGGATAACGCCTACGCCTACACCGGCCAGCAGCTGCAAACATCCCACGCCGAAGGGCCCGCTAAGATGAAAAACCAGGTGGTGCTGAGCGAGAAGAACCAGTTTGCCGCTGAAATGGACCACTTTTCGGAGTGCGTGCTGGAAGACAAGCCGCCCCACACTCCCGGCGAGGAAGGCTTGCAGGACCAGCGCATCATGGAGGCCATCTACCAATCGGCCCGTGAGGGCCGCCCGGTAAAGCTGACGCCAGTGCAAGGCACCGATGTATTCCGGGGCCCCGAACCGAAGCAGGCGTAAAAAGCATAGTATAGTCGACTACCAGCAGGCCTCCAGGGCCCACCAGAACAGCTGTTCTGGTGGGCCCTGGAGGCCTGCTGGCGCTTGGTTGCCGCTTAAAATTCTTTCTCAATTAGTTCATTATTGAGAAAGGCGCCCGCTTTAGAGCCATTAGCGGCGGCTAGCGCCAACTGCCGCATGGGGATGCTATTGTCGCCGGCCGCCGACACGCCCGGCACGGAGGTTTGCCCCACTTCATTTACCCGAATAAGCCCTTGCTCAGTCAGTTCACAGCCTAACTGTTGAGCCAAGGTGCCCGGTAGTACAAACGGCACGCGGGCATACAGCGCCGTGAGCTGCCGCCGCAGCTCTCCTGCCAAGCGGAGGTGGTGCAGCTGGCCCTTACTGTGCTCAATTTCAATCAGCGGCGCTTCCACTATCCTTACCCCATGCGCAACGAGTTGGGTGACCTGGGCCGCCGACAGCGTGGACGGGCCGTTGGTAAACAGCTGCAAATCGGGCGTCCAGTGGCGAATAAGGCGGGCAAATTCAAAGCCCATGTCCCCGTTGCCAAGTACCCCCAGCGCCTGCCCGCTTACCTCATAGCCGTGGCAATAGGGGCAGTGCAGCACCGATATTCCCCAGCTCTCGGCAAAGCCAGGCACCGGCGGCAGCTGGTCGTGTACGCCGGTAGCTAGCAGCACCCGCCTCCCCCAAAAGGTTTGCCCTTCAGCGGTAGTAAGCTGAAACAGATCGTCCTTTCTTGCTGCCTGCGTCACGGTAGCTGTTTGCAGGTGCACGGTTGGGTAAGCTTGTAGCTGCGCGCGACCCAGGGCCAGCAGTTGGGCCGGCGTTTCACCGTCGCGGGTGAAAAAATTGTGCGAATGCGGGGTTTGGCGGTTGCAGGGCTGGCCGCCATCCAGCACCACTACCCGGCGCATGGCGCGGCCTAGGGTAAGAGCTGCACTTAAGCCGGCCGTGCTACCCCCAATTATTACTACGTCAGCAACAAAGTCAGTTTTCATACGAGCCGAGGTCCTAGAGGTAGGTAAGTAAAACTAAGGTAAATATATGAAACATTGTTGCATTTATAGACCCGTTCCCTCTAGCCTTGGTCCCGCTTTTCGCGTGTAGCACAAAGTTTCGTGAGCGGCCCCGGATATATCCGCTAACTTTGTTTCCCGTTATGCCAGACCGAACCCCTACCCCCACGGCTGCAACGGCCAAGTACATTTTCGTCACCGGTGGAGTGACCTCCTCGCTGGGCAAAGGCATCATCTCGGCCTCCTTGGCCAAGCTGCTGCAGGCCCGCGGCTTCCGCGTCACCATCCAGAAGTTCGACCCCTACATCAACATCGACCCCGGCACGCTCAACCCCTATGAGCACGGCGAATGTTACGTCACGGACGACGGGGCCGAAACCGACCTCGACCTGGGCCACTACGAGCGGTTCCTGAACGTACCGACCTCCCAGGCCAATAACGTCACGACCGGCCGCATCTACGACCACGTCATCACGAAGGAGCGCGAGGGCGCCTACCTCGGTAAGACCGTGCAGGTGGTGCCCCATATTACCGACGAGATTAAACGGCGCATGCTGCTGCTGGGCCAGACTGGCGACTTCGACGTAGTGATTACCGAAATCGGGGGCTCCATTGGTGATATTGAGTCGCTGCCCTTCGTGGAGTCGGTGCGCCAGTTGCGCTGGGAGCTACCCGAAAACAGCTCCCTGGTTATTCACCTCACCCTGCTGCCCTACCTCAAGGCGGCCGGCGAGCTGAAAACCAAGCCCACCCAACACTCGGTGCGCGACTTGCGCAGCGCCGGCCTGCAGCCCGACATTCTGGTGTGCCGCTCCGAGTATCCGATTCCGGCCGAAATGCGCCGCAAAATTGCCCTGTTCTGCAACGTCAACATTAACTCCGTAATCGAGAGCCTGGACGCGGACAGCATCTACTCCGTGCCGTTGCTCATGCTGAAGGAGCACCTCGATGAGCGGGTTATCAAGAAGCTGAAGCTGCAAGGCGGCGCGCCCCAACCTGACTTGGAAGCCTGGAAAGACTTCCTGGGCCGCTTGAAAAACCCCACCGAGGAAGTGACCATTGCCCTGGTAGGTAAATACGTAGAGCTACCCGACGCCTATAAGTCTATTAATGAGGCCTTTGTGCACGCCGGTGCCCAGAATGAGTGCAAAGTGACGGTGCGCAGCATTCAGTCGGACCACATCAACCCCGACAACGTGGCCCAACTGCTGCACGGCGTGGATGGCGTGCTGGTAGCACCTGGTTTTGGCGAGCGGGGTTTCGAAGGCAAGATTCTGGCCGTCAAGCACGTGCGCGAGAACAACATTCCGTTTTTCGGCATCTGCTTGGGCATGCAGGTAGCGGTAGTAGAGTTTGCCCGCAACGTGCTGGGCCTGCCCGAAGCCTCGTCTACGGAGATGAACGCCCAGACGCCGGCTCCCGTCATTGCCATGATGGAGGAGCAGAAAAGTATCACCCAGAAGGGCGGCACCATGCGCCTCGGGGCCTACGACTGTGAGCTGCGCCGGGGCTCGAAAGCAGCCAAAGCCTACGGCCGTAACCACATCAGTGAGCGGCACCGGCACCGCTACGAGTTCAACAACGAGTACCTGAAGCAGTACGAGGAAGCTGGCATGATTCCCTCGGGCCTCAATCCCGAAACTGGGCTGGTGGAAGTAGTAGAGCTAGCCAACCACCCGTGGTTTGTGGCCGGGCAGTTCCACCCCGAGCTGAAAAGCACCGTCCAGAGCCCCCACCCGCTGTTCGTGCGCTTCGTGCGCGCCGCTATCCAGAACCGCAAGGGTAGCAGCGGTGAAATGATAAACTAGTGAGCTGGTACATCTCATCCACTCACTAGTTGTTCGTCATGCCGAGGCGCGGCCGAAGCATCTCGCCCGAGTCGTTGAGTTAGCACTACAACGTCAGCACGCGAGATGCTACAGCTGCGCCTCGGCATGACGTTCTTTTTGCATTTTCTGGCTGTAGCTGACTCACTTTCTCTTCTACCTACCCCTCTATTTCGCCTTTCCACCTGACAAAAGTGCCGCCGCGAAAAATATTCGCCTGACAAGTCCGACCTTTGCGGCAGCGGCGCCGGATTTTTGCTGGCGGCATACCTTCTCTTCTTTATTCGCCTTCACTAGTATTTGAATGGACCGAAATTCAGCAATAGGCATCTTCCTGATGGCTGCCTTGCTTCTGATTTACCTGCAGTTCGCGCCCAAGCCGAAACCCGAGCCCGCGCTGCAGCCCGCCAAAACTGCCGCGGCCGCGCCTGGTGCCACTCCGGCAGCTCCCGATTCGGCGGCTCTGGCCCAGCAGCTTGGCTCGTTTGCCGCCGCGGCCCAGGGCACTGCCCAAACCGCTCAGCTGCAAAACGAGAACCTGACGATTACCTTCTCGTCGAAAGGCGGCCGGATTGAGGCCGTGCGCCTGAACAAGTACAAGACCTTCCGGGGCCAGCCCCTGGATTTGCTCGATGCCCAGAGCGCCCAGCTGGACACCCGCTTCCGCACCACCGACGGCCGCCAGATCAAGCTTTCTGACCTGTACTTCCGCCCTGAGCCTCAGGGTAGCAACGAACTGCGCTTCGTGGCCGACGTGGCCGGCGGCCAGATCGAGCAGTTATATTCACTACCCGCTAATAGCTTTGAGGTAGGCTACAAGCTGCGCTTCAACGGGTTGACGGCGACCCTAGCCCAGGAGCCGGTAACGTTCACCTTCCTCGACCGGGTGCGCCAGACCGAGCAGGTGGCCAAGCAGAACCGCAACCACACCACCATCAACCACTACCTCGCTTCCGGCGACCATGCCGCCCTGACCGAGGCCTCCGAAAACCCGGAGGAAATAAAGATTACGGAACCCGTGAAGTGGGCCGCCCACAAGCACGACTTCTTCGTGGCCGGCATCATTGCCGATAACCAGTTCAGCAACGGGCAGTTCAACTCCTCGGTGAACCTGGAGGACACGACCTACCTCAAGACCTTGAGCTCTACTTTGAGCATTCCAGCTGCCGACGTGCAGCAGGGCAAGGCTAACTTTCGCTTCTATTTCGGGCCGAACGCTTATAACATCCTGAAGGAAGTAACGCCCGGCTTCGACCGGAACGTGTACCTGGGCTGGGGCTTGTTCCGCTGGGTTAACCAGTTCGTGATTCTGCCCGTGTTCCACGTGCTGGAGAAATTTGTGAGCAGCTACGGCATCATCATCGCCCTGCTGGTGGTGCTGATTAAGCTAGTGACCTGGCCCTTGACCTATAAAACGTATGAGTCGCAGGCCCGCATGAAGGTGCTCAAGCCCGAGCTGGACGCCATCAAGGAGAAGTACCCTGACGACCAGATGAAGCAACAGCAGGAGCAAATGAAGCTCTACCAGACCATGGGGGTCTCGCCGCTGAGCGGCTGCGTGCCCACGCTGCTGACTATCCCGATCCTGTTCGCCATGTTCCAGTTCTTCCCCAATGCCATCGAACTACGGCAGGAGCACTTCCTGTGGGCCAAGGACCTGAGCACCTACGACGACCTGATTAAGCTGCCCTTCAACGTACCGTTCCTGGGCAACCACATCAGCTTGTTCACGCTGCTGATGACGATTTCGACGCTGGCCATGACTTACCAGAGCAACCAGGCCAACCCAGCGGCCATGCAGGGCCCGATGAAGTTTTACAGCTACCTCATGCCGCTGGTGTTCTTCTTCGTGCTTAACGACTTCGCCGCCGGCCTGACCTGGTACTACCTGGTTTCGAACCTGGTAACTCTGGGCCAGCAGGCCCTCACCCGCCGGTTCGTCGACGACACTAAGGTGCGCGCCAAGTTGGAAGCCAACAAAGTGAAGAACAAAGACAAGAAGCCCTCCGGCTTGGGTGCCCGCCTCGCCGACGCCATGAAAGCCGCCCAGGAGAAAGAAGCCCAGACTCGCCAGGCCGGCCGCAACACCGCCGCCGATGATACAGATGATTCTGACACTGAGCCCGGCACCGGTGCCTCGGATATTTCGCCCAAGCGCCCCGCAAAACGCGCCGCTCGTAATTCGGAGCAGTAGCGTAGAAACGACAACGCCCTGTTGCCTTCCGGTAGCAGGGCGTTGTCGTTTTACGTGGTCTATATGTAGAGTGAGGTAGCTCCCTAACCCTCAGTACCGCCTGTTGTTCTTTTCTGCAGCAACCTGTCTAGTTCAGGTCAATTAGGCCGAGTGAACAGTCAGGGCTTATGGATTGCACAAGGCCGTCATGCCGAGCGGAGCGAAGCATCTCTACCTCTGGCTAACTCCAACGCTTGCTCAGACGAAGCGGTAGAGATGCTTCGGCTGCGCTCAGCATGACAGTTAATTTGGCAACATCAACACGCGAGATGCTTCGCTCCGCTCTGCATGACGGTCTTTGAGTTGACGTTAGTAGTTCCTCCCATCTGTCATTCCGAAGCAGAAGAAATGACAATGGTGCTACTTCTATTGCTACTGCTCCTATTGCTACAACCAAACCTACTCTTTCCGCACGCGCTCTAGCACGAGCTGGTTCATGGGGTTAGGCGTGAGTCCCTGTACGTTGTTCTGGGTTAGACGCACTACCTCGTCGTAGTACACGGCAATAACGGGGCTTTCCTCTACCACAAGGCGGTCCATTTGCTGGTAGAGGGCGTAGCGTTTTTCGGTGTTTTGCTCCAGTTTGGCCTGCTGGTAGAGCTGGTCGTAGGTGGCGCTTTTGAAGTGGGTTTTGTTGGGACCAGCTGGGGCGAAGTTCTTGCTGTAGAACAGGGCCAGGTAGTTTTCCGCGTCGGGGTAGTCGCCGAGCCAGCTGCGGGTGAAGAAGGCGGCGCGGCCGTTGTCAATCAGCTCCCCATGGGCAGCGGCCTGGTTGACGTCAATATCTACTTGCACGCCTACTTCGGCCCACTTTTTCTGGTAGTACTCGCAGTATTCCTTGGTTTCGGCCACCGTGCTCAGGCGCAGGCGCAGGGGTTTGCCGGGGCCGTAGCCCGCGGCGCGAAGCAGCTGCCGAGCCTTGTCGGGCTGGTAGGTGTAGCCGGGTACTAGGGCAGCACTGAAAGAAGGTAGGGAAGCTGGTACGAAGCCCGAGTTACCGGGTTTGCCCACATTGTTCAGGAAGTAAGCCAGAAACTCGGGCTTGTTAAGAGCGTAGTTCAGGGCTTGGCGCACGCGCTTGTCCTGGAGGGCGCGGCCGGTTTCGGCATTGTCGCCGCGCAGGTTGGTGGGGTCCTGCTGCATGCCCAGGTACTCGGTATTAAGGTAGGGCACTTTCTGGAAGCGGAACTTGCCCCGGAAGTCTTCGCGCACGGTGCCATCGGGGTAGAGGATAAGGTCGCGGGAGCCGCTGCGGATACCGCTCACGAAATCCAGCTTGCCCTGCATAAAGGTCAGAAACTCCGATTTGCGGTCCTGGATAAAGCTAATCTGCACCGCATCGAGGTAGGGTAGCTGTTTTCCTTGCGCGTCTTTTTTCCAGTAGGTGGGGTTGCGGTGGTAGATGATGGCGTTGCCCTCGTCCCACTCCTTGAACTGAAACGGCCCCGTGCCCACCGGATGCTCCCGGAAGTCTTTGCCATACTTTTGCACAGCCTCCCGCGGCACCACGTAGGCGTAAGGCATAGTCAGGATGCCCAGAAACGGAATGAACGGCTCTTGCAAATGAATGCGCAGGGTGGAGTCATTCACGGCTACAAAGCAAGTATCCGACGGCTCGCCCTGGCTGTTTTCCAGCACTTTACCCGGAAAATCCAACCGCCCGGGCTGGCCGTGCCCCATCCAGCAGCCGCCGGAAGCTGTACACGAAATCTTGAGCCGTAACGCGCCGCCCCTTGCCACCCGCAAACACCTCCGAATCGTGGAAAAACGCGTTGGGGCGCAGGGTGAAGGTGTAGCGCCGGCCGTCGGGGCTAATGTCGTAGCGGCGGGCCAAGGAAGGGCCAGGCTTCAGGCTGTCATCCAATTCAACCAACCCATTGTAGAGCTGGGTTACAGCCCAGGTATTGGCTTGGTTGCGGGCAAAGGCGGGGTCGAGGGAAGTGAGGCCTTCGGGTTGGTTGTAGCGAAACACCCGGCGCGCATCGGTGGTAGCGGTAGGGCCCGAGCAGGCGGCCAGCAGGGCGGTCAGGAGCAAAGCGGAACCAGCGGCGCAGCGCGAAAACGGGAGCATGGGAACGGCGAAACAGTGTATATTTGCAAAGGTATCCCACATCCGGGGTTTGCGGCCCACCTGCGGCGCCGACCTAGCCTTTCTTTATGAACCTGACCTACTACGGCCACGCTTGCTTCCTGCTCGAAGCCGGTGGCAGCAAAGTGCTTTTCGACCCGTTCATCCGCCACAACCCGTTGGCTCAGAACGTGGACGTGGATAAAATTGAGGCAGATTTCATTCTGCTCAGCCACGGCCACGGCGACCATGTCGGCGACGCGGAGGAAATCGGGAAGCGCACCGGTGCCGACCTGCTCGGGATGGTGGAAGTGCTGGGCTGGTTTGAGCAGAAAGGCCTGAAGGCTACTTACTCCATGAACCTGGGTGGCACGGTAAAGCTGCCCTTCGGCACGGTGAAAATGGTAGCCGCCGCGCACTCCAGCTCCCTACCCGATGGGTCCTATGGCGGACTGGCGGCCGGTTTTGTCATCGAAACCGAAGGCAAAACCTTCTACTTCGCCGGCGACACGGCTCTGACTTACGACATGAAAATCATTGGGGAGCGGCACCAGCTTGACTTTGCCATCCTACCCATTGGAGGCCACTACACCATGGGCGTGGACGATGCCTTAATTGCGGCCGACTGGACGGGTGCTCCCAAGGTTATTGGGATGCACTACGACACGTTCCCGCCCCTGGTTATCAACCACGAAGAAGCCAAAACCCAGGCCCAGCAGGCCGGCAAAGAGCTGGTGCTGCTGAATATTGGCGAAACGATTACGCTGTAAAAAGCAAGCAGCTCACTTCGGTTAGCTACCAGCTTTTTTTATTTCTTGCATTACCTGAGACAAGCTAACAGCTTCCCGCTGCTAGCCACCAGCTTCCAACCACATGGGCAAAATCATTGCGGTAGCCAACCAAAAGGGCGGGGTCGGTAAAACCACCTCCTCGATCAACCTCGCGGCCTCGCTGGCGGCGCTGGAATATCGGACCCTGCTCGTGGATGCCGACCCCCAGGCCAACGCCACTTCCGGCGTGGGCTTCGACCCGAAGGACATTCAGAACAGCATTTACGAGTGCATGGTAGACGGGATTAACGTGCAGGACATCATCCTGCAAACAACCCTGCTACCCCACCTCGACCTGATTCCCTCCCACATTGACCTGGTAGGGGCCGAGGTTGAGATGATCAACCTGCCCAACCGGGAGGAGAAGATGAAGGAGGCCCTGCGCCCCCTAGCCGATCAGTACGATTTTATCATCATCGACTGCTCCCCTTCCCTGGGTCTGATTACGGTAAACGCCCTCACGGCCGCGCACTCCGTAATTGTGCCGGTACAGTGCGAATACTTCGCGCTAGAAGGTTTGGGTAAACTGCTTAACACCATCAAAATCATCCAGAGCCGCCTGAACGAGGAACTGGAGATTGAGGGGATTCTGCTCACGATGTACGATGTGCGTCTGCGCCTCTCGAACCAGGTAGTGGAGGAAGTAAAGCTGCATTTCCAGCAGCTGGTCTTCGATACCATCATTCCGCGCAACGTGAAGCTGTCGGAGTCGCCGAGCTTCGGTATTCCGGTTATTCTGCACGATGCGGAAAGCAAGGGCAGCATCAGCTACCTCAACCTGGCCCGCGAAATTGTGGAGAAGAACGTGGTTTCGGCTGACCCCGAGCAGGAGCAGGCCGCGGAAGACACGGCCGCGTAGCGCTACCGCAGATGGTTAGCCCCGGCAAGACGGCACTGAATCGTTCAACGACAGGTGCCATCTTGCCGGGGCTTTTTCTTTTCAGCATCGCCTTGTGCCAGCCTATTACCCTTCCGTACTTAAACAATAGGTAGCTGACTGGTAGTGTTTCACGTTTTTTAAAGGCGTGGAACAAAATTTCCCCGCCATCCCAGGCGTTTGTGTATTTTTGAATCCCGCTTTCGCCCCGTGCTATTGGGCGAGGGCTGATTGCAGGTATGTCAGAGAAAAACGAAGAGAAAAATACGCCGGCCGCGGCTTCCGCAGCCGCTAAGCGCAAGGTTGGCGGCTTGGGCCGGGGACTGAATGCACTGATTGAGGGCAGCTACGAGAAGAAAAGCGAGCGGCTGGGCTTGGTTCCGCATCCCGTCAACTCGGTGGGCCTGATTGCCGTGAATCAGATTGAGGCCAACCCCTACCAGCCCCGCACCCACTTCGACCAGGCGGCCTTGCAGGAGCTAGCCGAAAGCATCAAGCTGCAGGGCATCATTCAGCCCGTTACAGTTCGCCAAACCGGCACGAATGCTTACCAGCTTATTTCGGGGGAACGGCGTTTGCAGGCCTCCAAGTTGGCCGGCCTCGATGCCATTCCGGCTTACATCCGCAAGGCTGATGACCAGCAGATGCTGGAAATGGCCCTCATCGAGAACATTCAGCGCGAGAACCTCAACGCTATTGAAATTGCCTTGAGCTATCAGCGCCTCGTGAGTGAGTGTAACCTGAAGCAGGAAGAGTTGGGCGACCGGGTGGGTAAAAACCGCTCTACCGTTACCAACTACCTGCGCCTGCTCAAGCTCCCCCCGATATCCAAATTGGCCTGCGCGACAATGTTATCAGCATGGGCCACGCCCGGGCGCTGGTAAACGTGGAAGATACTGAGCAGCAGATCAACCTGTTCCGCCGCATCGTGGATGAGGACCTTTCCGTGCGCCGGGTGGAGCAGCTGGTGCGCGCCGGTGCCGGCGCTACCCCCGACACGGAAAAGAAGCCTACCCAACCAGCAGCCCCAATAGTACCGCCGGCGGAACTCAAGCGCGCCGAGCGTCACCTCTCGGAACGTTTCGGCAGCCGCGTGATGGTGAAGCCCGGGCCCCAAGGTCGGGGCGAAATCAAAATTGCCTTCGACTCAGTAGAGGACATGCAGCGTATTCTGCACATCCTGCAGCCCGCGTAAACCCTCTAGTTCCGCGCCTACCTGCTTGCCTGCTACGCAGGTGGTTTCAGGGCGCGGGCCGAAAATCTGCTCTTCGGCCCTCCCTGCTTTCCGTTAGACTAACCGGACAAACCAGGCGTTAGCCGATGGTAGGCTTTATAGCCGAAGTCATAGGGTCCGGGTTTCGAAAGCGTAGTCAACCTCACCTGTCCGTAGCCTTCCCCTTGTTGTGGGCCCGAGCAGAAACACGATTTATGCACTGTTCACGTCTTTTCCTTCAGCTACTGCTTCTGGTTGGTTTGGTGCTGCTGCTGGGAAAGAGTGCGCAGGCACAAACCGTCACGGCTGGCCCGATTCAGCCCGGGTAGCTACCCAGGCTGTCCCCGATTCGTCGCGGCGCACGGAGCGGTTGCTGGGGATGCGCGTTACCCGGCCGCAAAAGGCTGCTCTACTGGCTTTGGTGCTACCGGGGGCCGGGCAGGTATATAATCACAAGTACTGGAAGCTGCCCTTGGTGTACGGGGCCATTGGGGCACGGGCTACGGCTTGTACTTCTACCAGATACGCTACAAGGCCTACGCCAAGGCCAAAAACGAACTTCTCGCCGGCAAGACGGTAGCGCAGGTTACTAATAACCTAGTTGACGAGGTAACGGATCAAGGCGTCCAAACGGGCCTGAATAACTACCGTACCTCCCGCGACACGTTTATTGCTTACACGGCCCTAGCCTACGGCATTACCATTCTGGACGCGTTGGTTGATGCCCACTTGCGCGACTTTGACATCAGCGAAGATTTAAGTTTGCGTCTTGACCCCGCCTTGCTTCCTTCTGCTTCACCAGTGCCACGCACAGGGCTGGCACTAACTTTCTACTTAAAATAGCGCACCTGCCTCCGGCGCTGCTTGTCCCAGCCGCCGCAACCAGCTGTCCGCTGCCAGCATTTTTTCAATGAAGCTCCTCCTGATTGGTTACGGCAAAATGGGCCGGGCCATCGAAGCCCAGGCCATTGCCCGGGGCCACCAGATAGCCGGCATCGTGGACCCTACCCGGCCCGATGTGCGCATCTCCGACTTTACAACCGAGCAGGTTGACGCGGCCATCGAGTTTACCCATCCCGACGCGGCCTTCCAAAATGTGGTAGCTTGTCTGAAACAGGGCATTCCGGTAGTATGCGGCTCCACCGGCTGGTTGCATCATTTTCCCGAGGCCCAGGCCTTGAGCCAGCAAACGACTACCCCCCTGTTCTATGCCTCCAACTACAGCGTAGGCGTAAACCTGTTCTTTCACTTCAATGAATACATAGCTGCCAAAATGCATCAGTTTGGTGGCTACGATGTGCAGGTCCGGGAGATTCACCACACCCAGAAGGTGGACCAGCCCAGCGGAACGGCCCTAACGACGGCGGAAGGCATCCTGCGTCATTTCCCCGGCAAAACCACGTGGCGCAACGAAACAACTACTACCCCCACGGAGCTGGCCATTCTTTCGGAGCGCGAGGGGCGGTAGTAGGCACCCACATCGTTACTTACTCCTCCCCGCCGACAGCATTGAGCTTAAGCACGAGGCCCATACCCGCGAAGGCTTCGTGCAGGGCGCGCTGTTGGCGGCTGAGTGGCTTCCCGGTCGCCAGGGCGTATTCGGCATGAAGGACTTGCTGGGCTTGTAATGGGTGAAGTTGCGCAAGGTGAAATTGTGAAAAATGCTTCTTTCACAATTTCACCTTGCGCAACTTCACCGCTTCCCGCATTATTTCGCATCTTCCGGCGTTCATCCGGAGAGAGGCCGGCGCGTGCCGGCTGTTCGTATTTTCTGGCCTCTGATTCATTATGGCAGTACAATCCTGGGAGAAATACCTCGAGAAGAATAAGCCGGCGCCCGCGCCTCCCGCAGGAGAACCTAAGAAGCGCAAGAGCGTGGTTAGGGAATGGGGCGATGCCATTTTGTTTGCGGTGGTGGCGGCTACGCTTATCCGTTGGGCCACCTTTGAGGCTTACACCATCCCGACGCCCTCCATGGAGCACTCTCTGCTGGTGGGCGATTATCTATTCGTGAGCAAGCTGCACTACGGCCCGCGCACGCCCCAAACGCCCCTGCAGGTGCCCCTAACGCACCAAACTATCTGGGGACCAGCCTGAAAAGCTACTCTGACCTAATTCAGCTGCCGAGCTACCGTCTGCCGGGCTTTTCGGAGGTGAAGAATAACGACGTGGTGGTATTCAACGTGCCCTTCGAGGCGGAGCATCCCGCCGACTTGCGCACAAACTACATCAAGCGCTGCATTGCTATTGCCGGCGACGTGCTGGAAATTAAACAGGGGCAAGTGTTTGTGAATGGAAAGCAGGCTGCTAATTATCCGGAGATGCAGAGCAGCTACTTTCTGCAAGTACCGCAGCCCAACGACGACCTAGCCGACGCCTTCAAGCGCTTTGGTGTGTGGGAGCAAAGCTCCCCGATGGCATGCCATTTCAGATGCAGACGGCCCAATACGGGCTGGGCTACGAGGTGCACATGACCCAAGCTGCTTACGAGTACTTCAAGCAGCAGCCTTACATCAAGGGCATCATTGATTTGAAGACGCCCGTGGGCCAGCCCGAGCGCCAGCAGGTGTTCCCCAACAACCCCGACTCGCCCTACAGCCAGCCCCTAACTACCCCGCCCTTCCCTACCTGGAACAAGGACAACTACGGGCCTTTGCAAATCCCGAAGGAGGGTCAGACGGTGCAGCTTACCCCGCAGAACTCGCCCATCTACCAGAAAATCATTCTGCGCTACGAGCATAATGAAGGCATGAGCGTGGATGCTAGCGGCCAAATTCTGCAGAACGGTCAGCCGCTGAAGAGCTACACGTTTAAGCAGAACTACTACTTCATGATGGGCGACAACCGCCACAATTCGCTCGACTCCCGCTTCTGGGCTTCGTGCCCGAAGACCACATTGTAGGCAAAGCCGTGCTTATCTGGATGTCCGTAGATCCTACTGCTTCCTTCGCCCAGAAAATCCGCTGGAACCGCTTGTTCGACCTAGTCAATTAACATCACGGATTTAACCAGATTTGTCGGATACCACCACGGATTCGTTCTAGACATGATCCACTTCTGAAGCCGGATAAAGAGAACTTGAAGAACAAAAAGGGCCTTCCAGCTGGAAGGCCCTTTTTTGTTGTGACATGTTGGACGCAGAACAAATCTGTGGCATTCGACAAATCCGGCTAGAACTGTGCTTTACCAATTGATGGGAGCTTGACCGTGTTGCTCTAGGTAGGCATTGGTTTGGCTGAAGGGCCGGGAGCCAAAAAAGCCCCGATCGGCGGCGTAGGGTGAGGGGTGAGCGGCTTTGAGCACCAAATGTTTGCGGGTGTCGATGATTTCACCTTTTTTCTGAGCGGAAGCTCCCCAGAGAATAAATACGACGTTTTTCTTGTGGTCGGAAATCTGTTGAATAACGGCATCGGTAAACTGCTCCCAGCCCTTTTTCTGGTGACTGGCCGGCTCCCCAGCTCGCACCGTCAGGGTGGCGTTCAGCAGTAGCACACCTTGCTGAGCCCATCGGTCGAGGTTGCCGTTGGGAGCGGGTGGGGTACCAGGCAAATCGCTCTGCAGTTCCTTGAAAATGTTCTGCAGGGAAGGTGGAGTCCGGACGCCTTCAGCCACCGAAAAGCTCAGGCCGTGCGCCTGCCCTTGCCGTGGTAGGGGTCTTGGCCTAGAATAACCACTTTCACCTCATCAAAGGGGCAGGCGTCGAAGGCGTGAAATATCTGCGGGCCGGGCGGATACACCGTGGCGGTTGCGTATTCGCCTTTTACAAAGGCAATGAGGTGGTTGAAATACGGCTTTTCGAATTCGGCCGCTAGGACCTTGCGCCAGCTTTCTTCTATCTTTACAGACATACGGGAGAGGATTATTTTTTCGGTTGAGTGGGCCTTGCAGTGCAGTGGCTACGTAGATAAACCAAATTCCGCATACGGCTGTTAGCTTTTTCTACCCGTACCCCAGGCGCTATGAATACCATTTCCACCCAGGGAGTAACCGTTAGCGTTACCACCAACTACCTACCCGACTACTCCAGTCCGGGTCAGGAACACTACGTTTTTGCTTACAAAATTGATATCCGCAACGACAGCGAATACACGGTAAAACTGCTGCGTCGTCACTGGTACATCTACGACGCCAACGGGGTTGTTCGGGAGGTGGAGGGTGAAGGCGTAGTGGGCCAGCAGCCCGTGCTGGAGCCCGGCGAGTCGCACCAGTACGTGTCGGGCTGCAACCTGAAGTCGGGGCTGGGCAAGATGCGCGGCACCTACCAAATGGAGCGCCTCATGGATGGCAGCGAGTTTACGGTCGAAATTCCGGAGTTTACTTTGGTGGTGCCCTACCGCCTCAATTAGCGCAGTTGGCGCATGCTAGCCTGCGCCTTTAGCCGCTCCGAGCTTTCGGGGCGGCTTTTTTGTGCCTGGCTGCTCCCTCTAATTTCCTAGCCGGCTTCGACGGCGCGTGCTGTATCTTCGCCCCAGCAGTTTCCTTTATTTTATCACAACTCGCCCGCGCCGGGTTCTTGCGCTTCTCCGCCGTTGCTATTTCAGATTCTCAGCTACCTCCGCTTTCTGGCCGGGTCCGGTAACGCGCACGGGCTCCATTCGCCGTTTGTATTCGGCCTGTACGCGCACGTAGTCAACCACAGCGGGCATTTCGCTGCGTATGATGCCGTAGAAGCCCGGCGCCAGGAGCTGTTAGCCGACCCTACCTCTATTCAGGTGCGGGACTTCGGAGCGGGCTCTCACACTGGGGCGGGCCGCACCCGCCGCCTGCGCGATATTGCCCGGACAGCCGCCAAGCCGCCCAAACTGGGGCAGTTGCTATTCCGCCTAGTCAACCACTTTCAGCCACGCACCATTGTGGAGCTGGGCACCTCCCTGGGCCTGACAACCGCCTACCTCAGCGCCGCCAACTCGCGGGCCTGCGTACTCACCTTCGAGGGCTGCCCTCAAACTGCCGCCGTTGCCCGCCAGACCTTTCAGCAGCTGGAACTGCCGGCCGTGGAGCTCATTGAAGGCAACTTGGATGATACCCTGGCCCCTACCCTCGCCGCACTACCCACGCCCGTCGACTTTGCCTTCTTCGATGGCAACCACCGCTACGAGCCCACAGTGCGCTACTTCGAGCAGCTGAACCGCTACCGCACCGACTCAAGCGTGTTCGTGCTGGATGACATTCATTGGTCCGAAGAAATGGAGCAGGCCTGGGCTACTATCAAGCAGCACCCCGACGTAACCGTTACCGTGGATCTGTTTTTCATCGGCCTAGTTTTCTTTCGCCGAAATCAGCCAAAACAGCATTTTTCGCTTCGTTTTGATAACCCGTTTGATAACCTGTTAGAGCGAGTTGAATGGCTTGCTTCGTAGTGGTAAGCTCAACCGCAGGATAATTACTAAAATAAATAGCAAAACAAAGCCGCCGAATACTAGTATATTTGGCATACGTGCGGTTGTCACCCCGCCAACACGGCTGCCTTAAAAGCAGTGAAGCCCGTGTTGTAGCACGGGCTTCGGGATAAGTAGGGTGTTTAGGCCACCCTCAAATCCATTGGTATGGGACAGGGTCGTACTGACATGGATGGGCTTCGTTTCCAATGCTCCATTCATGTGACCACTACTTTTGTAGTAAAGGTAGTGGCCGCTTTAGGCGGAATGGGAGGTTTGTACCTCCTGTTTAATCCTTAGCGGTAACGGTAGCAGGGGGCGGTAAGCTTCCTGCTACTTTTGTTTTCAACGAAGCAAATATACTGGATGTTTTGGCAAACAAGTTATACCGTTCGTTGGGGGTTTCCGGCTAGCAAATTGCCAGGATTCCCCACCCGCAACTAGGCTACCGGATGGCCTGGCGCACGCGCGTGAGCTTCAGGAGCAAATCTTCGAGCCGGTCCAGGGCCAGCATGTTGGCCCCGTCCGATTTGGCGGTGGCCGGCGTGGGGTGGGTCTCGATAAACAGGCCGTCGGCGCCTACGGCAATGGCAGCTTTGGCAATGGTTTCAATGAGTTGAGGCTTGCCGCCCGTCACGCCGCTGCTTTGGTTGGGCTGCTGCAGGGAATGGGTCACGTCCATTACCACCGGCACGCCAAACTCGCGCATAGCGGGCAGGTTGCGGAAATCCACTACCAGGTCGGAGTAGCCGAAAGAGTTGCCCCGGTCGGTCAGAATCACGTTTTCGTTGCCCGACTGGCGCACCTTGTCCACGGCAAACTGCATGGATTCGCCGCTCAGGAACTGTCCTTTCTTCACGTTCACGACTTTTCCGGTTTTGGCGGCGGCTACCAGCAAATCCGTTTGCCGGCACAGGAAAGCCGGAATCTGGAGCACATCCACGTACTCGGCGGCCAGCGCGGCTTCCTCCGACTCGTGAATGTCCGTCACGGTAGGCACCCCGATTTCCCGCCCTACTTTCTGCAGAATGCGCAAGGCTTTTTCGTCGCCGATGCCCGTGTAAGAATCGAGGCGGGAGCGGTTGGCTTTGCGGTAAGAGCCCTTAAAGATGTAGGGAATCTGCAGCTTATCGGTAAGGGTGCGGACTTGCTCGGCAATACGTAGGGCCATGTCCTCACCCTCAATCACGCAGGGGCCCGCCATCAGGAAAAACTGACCGGAATCGGTGTGGCGAAAATGGGGCAGAACGTTGGCAAGAGCTTGAATCATGGTAGACGAAGATGG
Organism: Hymenobacter sp. 5516J-16; assembly: GCF_022919335.1. NCBI lineage: Bacteria > Pseudomonadati > Bacteroidota > Cytophagia > Cytophagales > Hymenobacteraceae > Hymenobacter > Hymenobacter sp. 5516J-16. The sequence continues at coordinate 1,123,084 of NZ_CP095058.1, forward strand.
GCCGCCTAAAGCGTGGCAGCTAGTAAATGAATGGAAAGCGGTTGAGCGAGTTGCTAGTAAGAACCCGGCAGCCGCTTCCTTTTTAAACATATAAACAACTCTCGCCCCGGCGTGGGGCAAGGAGTTGGTGGCCGTCTCGAAATGAGCGAAGTCGAAATAGGGCGCAAAGTAGGCACGATATTCTTCGCGGGAGCCACCGAAGGGCGGGCCCGGCTGGCTGAACTCTGTATCGAAGAGTAAGCCCATTAGGGTGCCGCCGGGCCGCAGCAGGTGCGCGCACTGCCGGGCGTAAGCCAGCCGCAGGCTAGGATCGAGGGCGCAAAAGAAGGTCTGCTCCACAATGAGGTCAAACGCCGGGGTAGGCTCCAGGGTGAAGAAATCCTGCTGCAACAAATGAGCCGCCGGGAAAGTCGGGACGCGCTGCTGGAAGTCGTGCAGGGGCGCGGGCGCTACATCGGCCACCCACACGTTGGGCCAGCCCTGGCGGTGCAGGTATTCGGCCTCGTAAGCCCGGCCGGCGCCCGGAATCAGGATGCGGCGCTCGTCGGGTAGTCCTAGCTGCCTGAAATAATCCAGCAGCGGTGGCGTTATGCTGCCCGCATCCCAGCCGGTTTGCCCGGCCAAGTAGCGCTGCTGCCAATACGCCGCGTCAAGTTGCGAATCCGGGTGCATATTGTAGCGAGGTTGTACCTTCGGCACTTGCCTGGGTACGGAACTCCGTTATTTTTGCCCTAAAGGTACTACCTCCGCCCGGACTCTCCGGGCCTCACTTAACCCCTCTTGCGATGGAACAAGACCAGAGCCCCGAGCCGAAGAACAACAACCGCGTCCTCCTGATTGTGGCCCTGATTCTGGTGCTGCTTGGCATCAACGGCCTGCTTTTCTACATGAATCAGCAGAAATCCAAGCAGAATGAACAGCTCCAAGCCGACGTAGTAACCAAGGATGCCAAGCTGGAAGAGCAGATTAAGCAGTATGAGGCCCTGAAAGCCGATTACGAGCGGCAAAGCCAGGAAGTGCAGGGCATGGGCCTGGCCAATGACTCGCTGGAAGCCAAGCTGGCCCAAATTAACGCCGACCTGCTGAAGCTCCGCTCCTTCCGGGCCGGTAGCTTCAGCATTGCCGAGCAGAATCGGTTCAAGCAGCGCGCCACCAACTTCGAGGCCCAACTGCGGAAGAAAGACGAGGAAATTGCCCAGCTGAAAGCCGACAACGAAGCGCTGTATACCGAGACGACCACGCTGAAAGAGCGCCAAAACAAGCTTACGGACACTATTTCAACGGTAGTGCGCTCCAACCAGGAGCTCAACGAGAAGGTAACTATTGCTTCCCGTCTGCAAGCTGAAAACATTCGGGTGGGAGTTGTCAACAGCCGCGAGAAAGAAAAGTCGGATGAAGACAACGAGTTCAAAGCTAAGCGTGTCGAGAAAATTAAGGTAACCTTCAACCTCGCTCGCAACGACGTGTCGCCGAAGGAAACCAAGCAGATTCTGATGCGTCTGATTGAGCCCGACGGCGCCGCCTTATACAACCTGAGCACCGGGGCGGCACCTTCATGATTGATGGCGCCGAGGCATTTTACACTGCCAAACAAGACCTCGTATTCGACAACACCCGTCAGCCCGTGCAATTTCTGTACGCTAAAGGTGCCGGCTACAAAACCGGCCTCCACACCGTAGAGCTGTATGAAGGCGGCGTAATGATTGGCAAAACCACCTTCACGCTTAAATAAATCACGGATTTAGCCCGATTTATCGAATGCCACGCATTCTTTCTAGCCTCCTGCGGGCAAAGTAGCATGATAGAGTAGGACAACAAGAAAGGCCTTCCATCTGGAAGGCCTTTCTTGTTTGGAAGTATGCAGGACGTAGAGCACATCCGTATAAACCGACGAATCTAGCTAAATCTGTGATTCGTAGTCGTCTAGCTTCTTGAGGGTAGCCTTGATATTTTCCGTGAACAGCACGACGACCGAGCCGGGCTGCGCCGTGTTGAGCACGTGGTCAATGGCGTCCATTTCGTTTTCGATGTAGGTAATGGGTAGCTCCGGATTATCCAGGCGTAGGCCGCGGGTCATGATTTCGTGGAGTTCCTCGGCGGTTTTACCGCGCAAGTCCCGATCCTGACGCAGCACCACCTCATCGAAAATACGGCCCGCCACCCGGGCGAAGCTAAGCGTGTCCTCGTCGCGCCGGTCGCCCAGGCCCGACACCACCCCTACCTTGCGGGTCGCCTCCGTGGCATTCAGAAACTCGGCAAACTTCTCGATGCCGTGGGTATTGTGGGCATAATCCACAATTACCTCGAAAGTCGGAAACTTATACACATTCATGCGGCCCGGCGTTTTGGCGGCCGAGGGTACAAACGTGCGCAGGGCCTGCTTGATGTCGTCCTTGTCGAAGCCGTAGCAGTAGCAAGCCAGGGCCGCAGCCAGCGAATTTTCAATGTTGAATGTAGCCCTACCCCAAACGTGATAGGGAACTCCGAGGCACGGTCGATGCGCAGCTTATAGCTGTTCTTATAAATGGTGATGTAGCCCTCCTCGTACACGGCGGCCAGCCCACCACTTTCGGCGTGCTCCCGGATGCGGGGGCTGTGCTCATTCATACTAAAAAGCGCCACTTTGCACTCCAACTTCTCCCGCATGGCGTACACCAAGTCGTTATCGGCGTTGAGTACAGCCCACCCGTTTTTGTGCACCGTACGAGGCAATACGCCCTTAACGGCCGCCATTTCCTCCACCGTATAAATGTCGCGCATCCCCAGGTGGTCAGCCGCTACGTTGGTTACGATGGCCACGTCGCAGGTATGAAAGCCCAGGCCTGAGCGAAGCATGCCGCCCCGCGCCGTTTCCAGCACCGCAAAGTTTACCGTCGGGTCTTTCAGCACAAACTCCGCGCTTTGCCCTCCGGTGCAGTCCCCACTCTGCAATTGCACACCTTGTATATAAATGCCGCTGGTGGTAGTGTGGCCTACCTTGTAGCCTTTGGACGCTACAATGTGGGACAGCAAGTGAGTAGTAGTGGTTTTGCCGTTGGTACCGGTTACAGCGAAAATCGGAATACGAGCCGTGCTGCCGGTTGGGAATAGCATATCCACTACCGGCGCGGCCACGTTCCGGGGCAGGCCCTCGGTGGGGGCAATGTGCATGCGGAAACCAGGCGCCGCGTTAACCTCAATAACGGCCCCGCGCGTCTCGTTCAGCGGAATGGCAATGTCAGACGTCAGTAGGTCAATACCACAGATATCCAAGCCGATAATGCCGGCTACCCGCTCCGCTAGCAACACATTGTACGGGTGTACCAGGTCAGTGACGTCCGTGGCGGTGCCGCCTGTGCTGATGTTAGCCGTGCTTTTCAAGTAGAGTTCCTTGCCCGCGGGCAGCACGGAATCTATGGTTAGGTCCTGCACGCGCAGAATGTCCAGCGTGTGCTGGTCGGCCTTAATGCTGGTCAGCTCCTTTTCGTGGCCGATACCGCGGCGTGGGTCCTCGTTAATCTTATCAATAAGCTGCTGAATGGTGCTAACTCCATCCCCGGTTACGGCCGCCGGAGTGCGTTTGGCAGCGGCAATGAGCTTACCGTTAACTACTAGCAGTCGGTAATCGTGGCCCTCAATGAACTGCTCCACAATAACGGCCCGGGAGTACTTCTGCGCGGCTTGTAACCCTTCCACGGCATCTTCCCAGTTCATGATGCGGATAGTAGCGCCTTTGCCGTGGTTGCCATCCAGGGGCTTGGTCACGATGGGAAAACCCAAGTCCTCCACGGCGTCACGCAAGCCCGCCTCCGAGTACACTGTGGTGCCATAGGGAACGGGTACGCCCGCGTCCTTCAGCATGGCTTTGGTGCGGTTTTTATTACCCGCTACCTCTACCCCGCGTGGGAAGTATAGCTGGTAGTAGTAGCCCAAATGCGCTTCTGGTTAACTCCGTAGCCCAGCTGGATAATATTGCTATTCTTGAGCTGGATGTAGGGGATGTTGCGCGAAGCCGCTTCGGCCACAATGCTGTAGGTACTCGGACCAAAAAATTCCTCTTCCCGGATTTCGTGCAGCTCTTCAATGATGGGTTTCAGGTCCACTGGCTGGCCCTTGCATAGATCCTCCACGATGTGCACGGCGGCCTCAGCGGCCACGCGCCCGGCCCGCTCTTCCTGGTAGCAGAACACCACAAAATCTACGCCCTCCTGATGCGCCGGGTACGACTTACCCCAGATTACTGGCATACCAGCCGTGCGTTGCAGGGCCAGCGCCACCTGCAGAATCACGTAGCCTAGGGGTTCACCGTCGGCTAGCTGCTCCTCGGTAAGCGGTGGGTTTTTCGTCGACGATTTATCCAAATCGCCGGTCTGCGGTTGGGCTAGCTCAGGCAACAGCTTCGGCAGCTGCTCAGCTAAGGCCGGCACGCTGTTCGACCACGTATCGGCCAGATCCTGCAGGTCTACTTTCATCACAATCAGCTTGTGATGTTTCACAGACCAGTAGCTGGGGCCGCGCATTGTGCGGAGGTCAATAATCTTCATGGGAAAAAGATGAAAAGGGAATAAGGATGTACGCTTCTCTACGCGGGAATGAAATGTAGGGATAATGCCGTTGTAATCATTTTTAGCCTATTGGAGGGATAATCCGCGCCGTGACAGTATTTGCGGTATAAATATTTATTACAAACTGCCGCCCTTAGTTCTGTTACATTGCAACAGGCTGGCTGCAAGCTCAACTCTGCTTTAAGGCTATTAAATGCAAAAACCCCGGTCGGGGCTAATCGACCGGGGTACTAGGCACTCTGAAAACAGGAAAAAGAGGTGACGAGCGGATTCGAACCGCTGTAGGAGGTTTTGCAGACCTCTACCTAGCCACTCGGTCACGTCACCAGTGGTTTTGAGGATGCAAACATACGCCTTAATCCGACTTCAGCCAAGCTCACCAGCGTATTTTCGCTTGTTAACCGGTTAAGTCACTGGATTTCTGCAGCAAATTTTATAGCTCTTTCGTTTCCGCGACAGGGGGAACTGTACTTTCGAGCTTATGGCGCATCAAACTAGTAACGCGGAATTTGGATTGGCCTTTTAGTCGGGACCCTGATTCCTCGTCACTGGCTTGATGCGCCCAGGCTCGGAAAAACAGCCTTGCTTACCTCCTATGCAACAAAAAGGCCCCGGATTGCTCCGGGGCCTCTTGTTTATCAAGCCAAAGGGCTGGCGAAATTACTCGCCGCCCTGCTCGTTACCTAGCATCTTGTCGCGCAGTGCGGACAGAGCGTCTAGGTCACCGAGGGTCGACTTCTCAGCCGTGGCGGGCTTCTTCAGGTCGCTTAGTTTGCCTTCGCCCTGAGCGCCAGCAGCGGCACCCGTAGCAGGCTTCTTCTTCGCGAACTTCGAAGCGCGGGAATCTTCTTCCTGAGCCTGGTTGAACACAGCAGTATGCGACAGCACGATACGGCGGTCATCCTTCGAGAATTCAACTACGCGGAAGTCCAGGGTTTCGCCGTTCTCAGCGTTGCTGTTGTCTTCCTTCACCAGCGACTTGGGGTACGCGAAGCCTTCGATGCCGTAGGGCAACTCGAGCACCGCACCACGGTCGTTTTTCTCGGTGATGGTAGCCTTGTGCACCGAGCCGGGAGTAAATACCGTCTGGAACGTATCCCAGGGGTTTTCTTCCAGCTGCTTGTGGCCCAGGGCCAGACGACGGTTGGCTACGTCCAGCTCCAGAACTACTACGTCCAGACGGTCACCCACCTTCACTACTTCCGAAGGATGCTTGATCTTCTTGGTCCACGACAAGTCTGAAACGTGCACGAGGCCGTCCACACCTTCTTCCAGCTCTACGAACAGGCCGAAGTTGGTCAGGTTGCGCACCAGACCGTTGTGGTTGGTACCTACGGCATACTTCGTAGCGAAGTCGCCGCGGGTCCATGGATCCTCGCTCAGTTGCTTGATACCCAGGCTCATCTTACGGTCTTCGCGGTCGAGGGTCAGGATCTGCGCCTCTACTACGTCGCCCTGCTTGATGAAGTCCTGCGGGTTACGCAGGTGCTGGCTCCAGCTCATTTCTGAAACGTGGATCAGGCCTTCTACGCCGGGAATGATTTCCATGAACGCACCGTAGTCGGCAACGTTCACGATGCGGCCTTTCACCTTCGAGCCTACGCCCATGTCGGCGCCCAGCGAATCCCATGGGTGGGGGGTCAGCTGCTTCAGGCCGAGGCTGATACGCTTCTTGGCTTCGTCGAAGTCAAGCACTACGATATTCAGCTTCTGGTCAAGCTGCAGTACTTCGCTCGGGTGAGCGATGCGGCCCCACGAGATGTCGGTGATGTGCAGCAGACCGTCTACGCCACCGAGGTCGATGAACACACCGAAGTTGGTCATGTTCTTGATAACGCCCTCGAGGATCTGGCCTTTTTCCAGGTTGTTGAGGATGGCTTCGCGCTGCTTCTCGAGGTCTTTCTCGATCAGGACTTTGTGCGAAACTACCACGTTGTCGAAAGCGGCGTTGATTTTCACCACTTTCACTTCCATGCGACGACCTACATAGATGTCGAAGTCACGGATGGGCTTCACGTCAATCTGCGAGCCGGGCAAGAAGGCTTCTACGCCGTCCAGATCCATGATCAGACCACCTTTTGTACGACGCTTTACTACGCCTTCCAGAACGGTGTCGTTCTCCAAAGCGTCGTAAATAGCTTTCCAAGCCTGCTTGATCTTGGCCTTCTTACGCGACAGGATTAGCTGACCGTTCTGGTCTTCCTGGTCCTCGATGAACACCTCCACCTCGTCGCCCACTTTCAGCTCGGGCAGGTCGCGGAATTCGGAGAGGGGCACCAGACCATCGGATTTGAAGCCGATGTTCAGGATTACGTCGCGGTCAGTGATGCCCACTACGGTGCCTTTAATTACTTCTTCCTCCTGGACGGTAGTCAGCGTGCCGCTGTACATTTCCTCCATCTCGGCGCGCTGCTCAGCGGTATAGTTACCACCAAAGCTGTTTGCTCCAACGTTGTCCCAGTCGAAGTTGTCTACTATTTCTGCCATGATATGATGCAGTGGCCCTCATGTACACGTCCGGCGCAGGGCCCGCCTCCGGAACGCGTTTTTGTTTGATACACAGCACCGAAGCGCCGGCCTCGCCACCCTGGCGGGGCGGCAAAGATAAGGAGTTTGGGGGAGAGTTGTGAAACGTTTATACTTGATAGATCTTCTATTACCAGAACAAAGAAACTATGTACTTTTTTGCCACTACCAATGATATCCAACCAATAATCCAAGCTATTGAGCAAGATAGGAACCTAGATTATTATGAAGCAGGGCTTTTCGATTCTCAAGTACCAGTTTTATACAACTCGCTTGTATCTACTCCAACATTCGACCAGCCAGCTGCAAAAGCCACCGTGCAATGCAGACGTTATATTGTTCTGTCTTCTCCCTCTTCACTCCAAATCCGAACAGTTCCGCAAAGGATGGGAGGGTTTAAATATGCTGTTGATCAGCTTGCAAATCCTGAATCGTTAGCAATACAACTAGGAGGAATATATCAAGATGGAATTATAGTGTCCAGTTCTATAGGAACAGCCTTGAATTCTAAATTCGCTACTAATCTAATTGCTTCATATCGGCGTAGATTTGGTAAGGAATTTCGAAAGACGGCTAGCGGAATATATATCGGCTCAGAAGCGGAAAAGTTACTAAGACAGGGATGGCGACTAGTAGGTGATGCTAACCAGCCTAAAGAATACGATTTACAAAAAGAGGCGGCTCATATGTGAGCCGCCTCTTTTTGTAAATCGTATTCTTTAGGTAATCTACGCCCTACCTAACTCCCGCAGGTGAGCTACGTGTGAAGCTACAGCGTAGCGCATTTTGGGATACTCGTTGTACTCTACACCGAACTCCGCGCACATCTGGCGGATAATCTTGTTCAGGGCGGGGTAGTGCACGTGGGAGATGTTGGGGAACAGGTGGTGCTCTACCTGGAAGTTGAGGCCGCCTACCAGCCAGCTAATCACCTTGTTATCCGTAGCGAAGTTGGCGGTGGTTTTGATCTGGTGGATGGCCCACTCGTCCTCAATCTTGCGGGTGGTTTCGTGGGGCACTACGAAGCTGGTGTGCTCTACTGTGTGCGCTAGCTGAAACACGATGCTCAGGGTGAAACCCGCTACGGCCATGAATACCAAGAAGCCTACCAGCCAGCTTACCACGCCTACCATATAAATAGGCAGAGCCACAAACAGCCCCAGGTGCAGCACTTTAAAGCCCCAGAACACGCCCTGGTCCGAGGCCGTCATTTTCTTGATGGGCATCTCCCCGATTTTGCCGCGGAAATACTTCTGATAATCCATGTAGAAAATCCAGGCGATGAAGAGCAAGGCGTAGAAAAACCAGAAGTAGAGGTGCTGGAAGCGGTGGAGCTTGCGACGGGGCTGCTCCGGGCTCAGACGCAGCCAGGGCTGGGCGTCGAGGTCGTCGTCCACACCTTCCACGTTGGTGTACATGTGGTGGATGAGGTTGTGCTTGGCGTTCCACATGTAGGAGTTGCCGCCCATTACGTTCAGGGTAAACGCGGCAAACTGGTTCATCCACTTTTTCTTGCTGAAGGAACCGTGGGCCCCGTCGTGCATGACGTTAAAGCCGATGGCCGCCCCAATAAAGCCCAGCAGGGCGCATTCAGCCACGCCTACCCAGGCAGTGGGCGTCCAGAACACAAGATGCAGGTAAACGGCTACAAAAGCGGCCGTTAGCAACACTGCTTTGAAGAACAGGGTTTTACCTCCCGTAGTCGATTTGCCAGCCTCGGCAAAGTAGGCGTTGGTGCGGCGCTTCAGTTCCTGGTGAAAGGAGCGGGAAGCAGCGAATTTGGGTGCTTGCATAAGGGGTGGTCAAGAAGAACGAAGACAAAGATACCGGTTCAGGTTTCCTCTTCGGCGTTTGGGGTAGGAAAGGCGGGATTTTGCACCACCATGATTGGCTCGTTTGCGGGAGGCGGGCTACCCTATTCGCTGGGTATGCAGGGCCGCGCCACCTCTGTAAGCCCAAGCAGATGCGCTTCGTTCATTTCCGCACCAGTTCTGCTTTACCAGCAAGCGGTAAATCCGGCTGTAGCAGGGGTCGTAACGCGGATACGGGTACAAACACCCGAATTTCTCCTTGGGCAAACGACGCTACCTCATAGGGCGAGTATACAAACACGGCCCCGCCGCTGGTCAGGTACACGTTGCGGGTAACGGGTAGCGTGTTCTCAAACAGCACCTCCGAGAGCGGTTGCCCTGGCCTCAGTCCCAAAACTAGGCGCGCGTAACGGCCCAGCAGCTGCTCTAGCTGGGCCTCGGTGCCAGAACGAAAAATGTCGGGGTAGCGGAGAGGGCGGCCGGTGCGGGTATCGTAGCTGCAAACGGTGGTAGCATAGTTACCATGGGCACCGCCGCTGTAATCATACCTGGCATACCCGATGCTAAGTAAAGTACCCTCGTTCCAGAGCACATGGGTGCTGGTCTGCTGCTCGTAGCGGAGGGCAGCCAGCGGGCGGTAGCTGCTGGTATCCGCTTCCAGTTCGGTTAGCATGGGGCCGGCTTCCTGCTGATAGCCTTGGGTGAAGCTGATGAGCTGTTCTTTCCACAGTGCGTGTAGGGTAGGCGCCGGGCGGGTAGTGAGGGAGTCGCCGCGCAGGGCCCGCAGCATGGTGGCTGTTAATGCAGCACGACTACCACCTGCCACGGGTAGCAAGGCATGCAGCCCTACCCTACCGGTGATGGTGTCTTCCGGATGATTGGGACGGGCCGGCACGTTGGCCGTGATGCTGCGCGAAACTAACTGCATACCCAACGGCACATGTATCCGCCGAAGAAGCACCGCTTTGCCGGCGCGGGTACCTATTAAATCGGAGCCCTGAAAGGCAAGCTGCCAGCGCGGCCCCTCCTGATGTGGCGGTATTACTTCCGCACTCATATCCTGCAGGGTAAGACTGTCGGTCCCGGCTGACCGGTTGCCTATAACCTCATACGGGCGTCCATCGGCGGCGGAATAAAAGCCGACAAATCGACTGGGCGAGGCCTCCCCAGGCTTTCGGGTAAGCATTGTAGGTGCAGGGTGATGCTGTCAGAGGAGCCGGGCAGCACGCCTCTATACTGCCGGTACCAGGTGCCCGGCGAATCAGTCGGCTCGGCGCTGCCAGCCGCTACGGGCGACTTGGCGGTAGTGGTGTGCGCAGTGGAAGTATTGGGGTTGGAATTGCAGCCGGTTAGCAGTAACCCGAGGGCGGCGGTGGAAAGTAACAGCCGCGGTAGGGCACGCAGGCGCGGAACAAAGGAGAGGCTCATCGGCCCAAAGAACGCAGAATTCGGGCGGTTCTTACAGGGGTGTGCAACATCTTGGCATCCGTCTATCCTCCACTAAGCCCAAGCGTATGTACAGACATTGTATCCTTTGTACGCTGTTCCTAACACCTTTCACCTTCTTTCCTATGAGCTACATTAAAGCAGGCCAAGACGCCAACGGCGAAGACGTTAAACTGCATTACATTGACCAGGGCCAGGGCAATCCCATCGTGCTGATTCACGGCTGGCCTGCTACCTATGAAATGTGGGAATATCAGCTGGCCGAGCTGCCTAAGCACGGCAACCGGGTAGTAGCCTACACCCGCCGAGGCTTCGGTAACTCCTCCAAAACCTGGGAGGGGAACGATTACGACACGTTTGCCGACGATTTGAATGCGGTGCTGGAAACCCTGAACCTGCAGAACGTAACCTTGGTCGGCTTTTCCATGGGTGGGGGCGAAATAGCCCGCTACATGAGCCGCTACGGCGGGGCCCGGGTAGCGCGCGTAGCCTTTGTTTCGGCCGTAACGCCGTTCCTACTCAAAACCGACGATAACCCCGACGGGGCCGACAAGTCGGTATTTGACGACATGGTGGAGAATATCCGCAAAGACCGGTTCGATTTCCTGCAGAGCTTCGGGAAGAAGTTTTTCGGTGTGGGCGTCATCAAACACCCGGTTAGCCAGGCTACCCTGGATTGGATGCAGTCGATGTGCCAGCTGGCCTCGCCCCGCGCTACGGAGCAGTGCGTGTACGCCTTTGCCGCCACCGACTTCCGCCAGGACCTAGCTTCGCTTAAAGTGCCGACCCTTGTTATCCACGGCAGCAGCGACGAAACCGTGCCGCCGAAAAACAGCGGGGAGCGGATGACCCAATATGTGCCCCACGCCCAATTCGTGGAGTACAGCGGCGCCCCGCACGGCCTGTTCGTAACGGAAAAAGACCGCCTGAACCGCGACTTGCTGGCCTTTGCCAGCGGGGGCACTGTAGGCGGCACATCTGATCAGTACTAGGTGTAATTTCCGACTGGAATTATAAAAAAAGCGCCCCCGGCTATCCGCTAAGGGCGCTTTTTTTATGTGCCTCAAGCCAAGACTTTTATTATCTGAGGCGCTCATACGGCAGTTCTGGGTGCACAACTGAAAAACGTCATGCAAAGCCGAAGACGAAACATCCCGTGTGCTGAGGTATAAGTACTACTCCCAACCTCAGCACGCGAGATGCTTCGCCTCCGGCTCTGCATGACGTTCTTATGTGGCGTGGAAGGTTAGTCAGTAGCACACACCATTCTGGTACCCTCACTAGGCACAAAAAAACCGGTCAGCCGTTGGGCTGCCGGTTTTGTTAGTGAAGGTAGGGGTGCCAGTTTTGGTCGAGGGTACCGGCGCTGAGTTTGAGGAAGCCGGTGAGGGTAGGCTTTTTGGGTTGCTGCCTAATGGTAAGGCCGGCTTCCTGGGGGTGCGGTGGCCCTTGGCGTGGTTGCACCGCGCGCAAGCCGTGAGCAGGTTAGCCCAACTCGAGTCGCCGCCCCTACTTCGGGCAACACGTGGTCCAGGGTCAGGTTTTTCGTGGAGCCGCAGTACTGGCACTCGAAATGGTCCCGCTTCATGACGTTGTGCCGACTCAGGGCAATGCCCTTGTACGGCACCCGCACGTAGCGCTGCAACCGGATGATGCTGGGCTTGGGAAACGCCTTGCTTACCGTGCGCAACACCCCGTTTTCCGACTTGGCAATCAGTTCGGCTTTTTCTAAAAACAGAAGTACAAAGGCCTTCTGTACACTGCACAGCGTAATAGCCGTGTAGTCACCGTTCAACACAAGCACTTTTTGGTCCATACACGCTAAGAAAAAGGAATCTGGTCTGGCAGAAAGCTAGATGATTCTTAGCGTATTAACAATAGCTACCCGGTTTAGTTCGGTAGGCTAATGCGGACAGCAAGCCCGACTATTCGTCGGGTAAAATTCGCTTAATCAGGCGGAGCTTGTGGCTGTACTTCTGCTGGTCGCGGCGGAAGATACCGTTGTGGTCCAAGGGGTCGATGCGTACCTCTCCGCTGGCGTGCAATATCTGTTGGTCTTCTAGCAGCAGGCCCACGTGAATGATGCGGCCTTCGGCGTTATCAAAGAAGGCGAGGTCGCCGGGGCGGGTTTGGGCCACGAAGTGCACCGGCTGCCCCAAATTGATTTGCTGGTGGGCATCACGGGTAGCTGCACCCCAACCAAGCCATACAGCTGCTGCATCAGCCCCGAGCAGTCGATGCCGAACAGGGTTTTACCGCCCACAAGTAGGGTGCTTTCAGAAACGTAAGCGCCATTTTTTGTAGCAACCGGAGGCGCTGGTCGACGGGGCCGTGGGGCCGTGGCCGTTCTGCGGGTTGGTAGCGGCGCCGTTATAAAACAGTTGCCGCTCGCCCAGGCGCAAGGTCATGCCGTCGAAAAAGGGTAGGCGGGCGCCCAGCGTTACTGGAACGCGGGTGGCCTCGTCGCTTACCATCTGCACCACGTCGAGGGTGCGGGGGTGGTCCTGGGCCTGCCAGGCCTGCAGGTACTCCGCCGTTACGGGCAGGTGCTGCTTGCCATCAATCCAGCCCACATATTGGTCGGCGGCCAGCCGAATCTGCCGCCACTGCTCCTGGGCGCGCAAAATGGTATAGCACTCTCCGAAGATAAGCTGGGTGACAATTTCGGCCTTATCGGAAGGTTCGGCTCGTACCGGCACGGCGCTCAGGGCGCAGATTCCGTAATCCAAGACGGTGAACTGGTGAGATGGTGAAATGGTGAGTTGCTGTTCACCATGCGCAGAAGTAGACTACCTACGTGGGTAGTCGGCTGCTAATATACGGACGCGAAGCTCCCGCTTAATCGGCAACCAGCCAAACATCTATCCAAAAACTCACTGAATCACAATTTCACCATCTCACTTAATAATCCCGGGCGCGGTCCATTTCACGCTTCTGGTCCTTGGCTTTAAGGTCGTCGCGCTTGTCGAAAAGCTTTTTGCCTTTGGCCAGAGCAATTTCCAGCTTGGCAAAGCCTCGCTCATTCACGAACATGCGAATGGGAATGATGGTGAGGCCCTGCTCCTGGTTTTTGTTGGCTAACTGCTTCAGCTCGCGCTTGTTGAGCAGGAGCTTGCGGGCGCGGGTGGGCTCGTGGTTGTTGTAGGTACCTTCGGTGTACTTGGCAATGGTGAGGTTGTGCACCCACAGGCTACCGTCGGGGTGGAAAGTGCAGAAGCCGTCCTGAATCTGGACGCTACCCTCCCGGATGCTCTTGATTTCGGTGCCCTGCAGCATGATGCCCGCGTCGTACTTTACCAGGAAAGCATACTCGTGGCTGGCGCGGCGGTTGAGAATATTGACGCGCTTAGGCGTATCGTCTTTTTTGGTTGCCATAAAACTACTGATTAGGCAAGATTACGTTGATTTCACGGAGGAGGCTGGCCGGAGCAAAGAAATCAGGCGTGCTTACCTGTCCTTCCGACGCAGGAGGCATCTGGGTTAAGCCGTTGGGTAGTAAACCCAAACTCCTCGCTCCGCGCGGAATAACAACCCTTTCTCCCGGGCCGGGTTACGCCAGCTTCAGGCGCGGGTCGGAGCTGACGAGCTGGTCGGCAAAGTCGCCGGCCTCATACTGAAACTGGGCCGTCATAGCCACCATGCCGGCGTTATCGGTGCAGTATTGAAAGGCTGGAATGAACACCTGCCAACCCTGAGCCTGGGCTTCATCCTGTAGGGCCTGACGCAGGCCGCTATTCGCGGCTACCCCACCGGCCAGGGCAATCTGGGTCAGGCCTTGGTCGTGGGCGGCGCGGCGTAACTGACGCAGCAGGGTTTGGATGATGGTATGCTGGATGCTCGCGCAGAGGTCGGGTAGGTTTTCCTGGATGAAATTGGGGTTCTGAGCGGTTTCCTTTTTCAGGAAGTAGAGCACCGCCGTTTTCAGCCCGCTAAACGAGAAATCGTACCCGGGCATAGCCCCAACTGGGAACGGAAAGCGGGTAGGGTTTCCTTCGCGGGCCAGCTTGTCCAGGTGCGGGCCGCCGGGGTAGGGCAGCCCAAGCAGCTTGGCCGTTTTGTCGAAAGCCTCACCGGCGGCGTCGTCAATGGTCTGGCCGATGATTTCCATGTCGAGGGCGCTACGCACCACTACCAGCTGGGTGTGGCCGCCGCTTACGGTCAGGCACAGGAAGGGAAACACGGGCCGAGGCGCGTCAATAAAGTGCGCCAGAATGTGGGCCCGCATGTGGTTCACAGCAATCAGCGGCTTGCCCAAAGCCAGGGCCAGAGTTTTGGCAAACATACCGCCTACCAGCAAGGAGCCCAGCAAACCCGGCCCTTGGGTAAAGGCCACCGCATCAAGGTCTTGCTTGCGGATGCCGGCTTTCTGCAGGGCGGCTTCCACCACCGGAATCAGGTGCTGCTGGTGAGCCCGGGAGGCCAGCTCCGGCACTACCCCGCCGTACTGCTCGTGTACTTGCTGGGTAGCTACCACGTTGGAGCGGATTTCGCCGCCGACCAGTACGGCCGCCGACGTATCGTCGCAGGAAGACTCAATGGCGAGAATGACGGGATGCATGGAGGAATTAAAAATGAAGAATGAGGAAGGAAGAATTGGGCTGGCCCTACGTTGTCGTTGGTAGTGGTGAATAGGCGACGACCACAAGGAATTAAGGAGCATAGACAAGCGCCACCTGCATACAAGTGTCCGCCATCTTCAACTCCTCATTCCTAATTCTTAATTCCCTTCAAAGGTCGGGGCAAAACACCACATTGCCGCTTTCCGGCGTTTTACTCTAACCCTGGCCCCGCTGGTAACGTTTTTGCGCGGGGCCAACTTGCCAGGCAACGGTCGGGTGAACCCTGTATCTTTGCTTCGGGCTGCCCTTCGCTTCTCCTGTTTCGCCTGTCCGTGCCTCGTTTTCTGTCCGTAACGCTCAAGGTTCTGTTTGCCCTGCTCCTGCTGGTTCTGCTGGCGGTGGTGGGTGCGCTGGTGGCCTTGCGCGTGCCTAGCGTACAAACCAACCTGGCCAAGCGGGCCGCTAGCATCCTCACCGACAAGCTCGGGCAGCAGGTAATTGTAGGCCGGGTAGATGTGCGCCCGTTCTCGCGGGTGCTGCTGGAAGGCGTGCGGGTGCTGGATAGGCGCGGCAATGAGCTGTTTAACATTGGCCGGGCCGACGCGGACATCCGCCTGTTTACCGTCTTCGACCCCAGCCACTTACACGTGGGCAAGCTCACGCTGGAGGAGCCGCGCTTTAACCTGATTACCTACAAAGACCAGCCCGACTCCACTACCCTTACCCAATTCATTAGCTCCATCAAGCGCCTGCTGGGCCCGCCGGATACCACCAAGGTCAGCAAGCCCTTCGATTTCAAGATTGAGGCCATTGGCCTGCGTAACGGCCGCTTCGTGCTGGAGCGCCAGGATGTACCGCGCATCCCGGAGTACGGCCGCACCATGGACTACGCCCATATGCAGCTGGACAGCATCTACGCCGATGCCGACCAGCTTTGGTTTAAGGGTGACACGATTCACGCCAACATCCGGGGCCTGCGCACCGTGGACACGCCCTCCGGCACCCGCCTGCGCGAGCTGACCTCGAACATGACCTACGCGGGCAAGTTCTGGGAGTTCGACAAGCTGATGTTGCGAGTACAGAACAGCCAACTCCACGACTACATCCGCTTCGAGTACGACCATTTCCTCAACTTCACGGACTTCAACGACTCGGTAAAGGTTATTGCCCGCCTGCAGCCCAGCCGCGTTTATTCCGACGACATTGCCAAGTTCGCGCCCCAGCCCTTCATGCGCGACCTGAAGGAAACTGTGCTGATTTCGGGGCAGGCCAAGGGCTATGTGCGCAACTTCACCACCAAGAACCTCGACATCCAATACGGGCGCAACTCTCGGGTGAAGGGCGACATCAACGTAGAAGGGCTGCCGAATTTCAAGGAGAGCTTCATAGAAATGCGCCTGCAGCCTTCCGTGGTCGATGGCCGTGACATTCGGCGCTACATTCCGGCCTCGGGCTGGCCCTACATGCAGCGTTTGGGGATAGTAAAACTGAAGGGGCAATTCCTGGGTTTCTACAACGACTTCGTGGCCAACGGCTCCTTCCAAACGGCCCTGGGCTCAGTGGTATCCGACGTGAACCTGAAGTTCAAGAACGACCCACGCTTCTCCAGCTACGAGGGCCAAGTGCGCACGACCGGCTTCCAGTTGGGCAAGCTGCTGGGCGACGAAAGCATGGTGCGCGACATTACCATGAACGGCAAGGTAGCCGGCGTAGGCTTTGATGCGCGCACGGCCCGCCTCACGGCCAATGCCACCGTGCAAAGCATCTGGCTGAACGGCTACCGCTACCGCAACATCACCACCAACGGCAAGTTTAGCCGGGAGTCGTTCACGGGCCAGGTGGCCGCCAATGACCCCAGCTTGCAGTTTGACGCCGACGGAACCATTGACCTCAACAAGGCTCGCCAGGCCTTCGACCTGCGGGCCCGGGTGCGCCGCGCCGATTTACGGGCCCTGGGCCTGACCAAGCAAAGCGTGACCATAGCCACTACCGCCGACGTGAAGTTTCAGGGCCTGAAGCTGGACAACCTGCTGGGCTACGCGCGGTTGCGAAATTCGCGCCTAAGCTACGCCGGTCGCACCGTGCCCGTGGATACCCTCGACATCATCAGCCGTTACGGGAATGGGCAGCGGCTGCTTACGGTGCGCTCTGAAGTGCTGAACCTGGATTTGGCCGGCAACTTCACCCCTACCACGGTCATCCGGGATGTAACCACACTGGTAGCGGAGTATAAGCTCAACTTCCGGAGCAACGACGCCGACATTGCCGCCTACTACCGCCGCAAACGCCAGCGTCCCCTCCCCGACTACCAGATTGCCCTGAACCTGTACCTGAAGCGCCCGAACCCGGTGCTGCGCCTGTTCATGCCCCAACTGTCCCTTTCGGATTCAACCCGCATTGATGGGTCCTTCCGCAACGGGCAGACGTCTATTTTCCAGCTCGGGGCCACGTGGACCAGTTCCGCTACGACAGCCTGCAGCTCACGGACAGCGACTTCGAACTCAACACGTCCAAGCTACCCTACCAACCCGAGGTACTGGCCCAGGCCAACATCACCTCCGCTCGGCAGCGGGTGCCGGGGTTGAGCGCTACCGAGAAGTTCTACGTGGAGGGCGTCTGGGACCAGGAACGGATCAACTTTTCTACCTCCCTGGCCCAAACTGGTACCACTAACAAAGCCCAGATCAACGGGGCGCTGGCCTTCCTGGAAGATGCCGTCAAGATTACCTTCCGGCAATCGGGGGTGAATGTGCTGGGCAAGGAATGGACCATTGCGCCGGATAACTCCCTGCTGATTTCAGGGGGCGGCAAGGAGTTCGACTTCCAAAACGTGACCCTGAGCAACGGTAGTCAGAGCATTAGCGCCCAGGGCTTCCTTTCCCAAAACCCCAACAAGCCCCTGGCCCTTACGGTCAAGGATTTTGAGCTGTCGACGCTGAACGGGCTGACGGGCGGGCAGAAGTTTGCAGGTCGGGTAAATGCTCTGGGAACCATCAGCGGCGTGTACGGGCCGCTGGTTATCAATTCCTCGCTCAAGGTTGACTCCCTGCACATGGATAACGTGCTCATCGGCAACGTGCAGGGCCGCGGTGACTGGGACAACGGCGCCAAACGCTTGGCCGTGAACCTGGATGTGGAGCGAGACCAGCAGCGCGCCGTTACGGTAACGGGCACCTACACGCCCAGTGCCGAAACCCAGCAGCTCAACCTGACCGGCGTACTTGATAATGCGCCAATTAAGCTGGCTGAGCCCTTCCTGAACACCTTGTTTCGAGACTTGCAGGGCACGGCTGTAGGTACCCTGCGCCTCACTGGCAAGCTTTCCGCCCCCGTGCTTACCGGCAACCTCGACGTCACGAATGGGCAGCTGACCTTTATCTACCTGGGCACCACCTACACCTTCGCCGACCGGATTCGCTTCCTGGAAGACCGAATTGCCCTGCAGAATATTGCCGTTCGTGACCCCCAGGGCAATACGGGGGTAGTAAACGGCAGCATTTTCCAACGAGGTTTCCAGGACATGCGGCTGGATTTGAATGCTTCGTTCCGCAAGCTGCAGGTGCTCAATACTACCCGCAAGGACAACGAGCTGTATTTCGGGCAGGCTTACGCTACGGGCACGGCCATCGTGCGCGGCCCCGCCGACAACCTGTTCATAAACGTGACGGCCCGCTCGGAAGCGGGTACCCGAGTTTCCCTACCCTTTGATAACGCCGCCAAGGCCGAGCAAGCCAAGTACATCAAGTTCGTGAACCGCAACCTGTCCGACACAGCCCGTACGGCCCGGGTGGAGGTAGCCAGCACCACGGATATTTCCGGTATCCGGCTGAACATGAACTTGGACATCACGCCTGATGCCTACGTGGAGCTGCTGCTCGATGAAAGCACCGGTGACATTATCCGGGGTACGGCTACTGGGCAGCTGCGCCTGAACATTGATACCCGCGGCGACTTCAATATGTACGGGCAGGTAGAGATTGTGCGCGGGGCTTACAACTTCACCCTGCAAGGGCTGGTGAACAAGGAATTTGTGGTGCGTCCCGGTGGTACCATTGTCTGGAACGGCGACCCGCTGGCCGGCGAAATGAACGTGACGGCCACCTACACCCAGCGTACTTCCCTGGCCCCTATTGTATTTAATACGGGCTCCACGGGCACCAACACGGTAGTGGTACCCGTAACGGCCGTAATGAACCTGACCGGGCCACTGCTGCAACCCATTATCCGGCTGAACCTGGAGTTTAACGACATTCCTTCCTCCTTAGAAGGCGACCTAGCTCCCTTCCTCTCCGCCATCCGCAACGATGAGCAGGAGCTTAACCGCCAAGTATTCAGCCTAGTAGTATTCCGGCAGCTGACGCCGGTGGGCTCGTTGGCCGTTACTCGGCTGGAAGGCGGCAACAATGCCTTGGGCAATAGTCTGGGCCAGATTATTTCCACCCAACTCGGCCTGCTCACCTCCCAGATTGACCCCAACCTAGAAATCAGCTTTAACCTGAACGGTCTGACGGCCGAGGACTTGCAAGCCTTGCAGCTGCGCCTGAGCTACTCCTTTCTGAACGGCCGCCTGCGCATCACCCGCGAGGGCAGCCTGGGCGGCAACGTGGGCAATGGCGTGGCTGGGGGCGGCACGCAGCCCATTGCCAACGCCCAAAGCTCCCTACTTGGCGACCTGAGCCTGGAATACTACCTGCGCCCCGACGGAAAATTCCGGGCCAAGCTGCGCTACGAAACAACCCCGCGCGACTTAACCGGCCTCAGCCAAGCTAATCAGGCCCGCGCTGGCGTCTCGCTGCTACACACCGAGCAATTCGACTCGTTCCGGGAGCTGGTGGCCCGCAAGCGCCTGCGCCGCCGCGACCAGAACGCCCGCAAAGCCCGCGAATTACAAATCGACGACGACCCCCGCACGGCTATGTAGAGGTGAAATTATGAAGGGTGAAGTTGTGAAATACACAAGGCACTCTTCACACATTTTCACAACTTCACCCTTCACTATTTCACTCTTATCCATGAACCGACCAACCCGCAAGAAGAAGCTGGGCAGCTACCCGCACACGATGGTGGTGTTCAGCATCACGCTGGCCCTGCTGGTGATTGGCTTGTTCGGGCTGCTGCTGATTCATGCCCACAAGATTTCGACCCTAGTAAAAGAGAACCTGGAAATGCAGGTGTACTTGGAGCGCGGCCTGCCCGAAACCCAGCTACTACGCCTCCAGCAGGACCTCTCCCGCAAGCCCTACGTGGCCGTGAAAGCCCGCCAGCCCCAGGTGCGCTTCCTCTCCAAGGAAGAAGGCGCCAAGCAGCTTATCGACCAGACCGGCGAGGATTTTCAGCAGTTTCTCGGCGATAATCCTTTGCGCGACGCCTACCTGCTGAAAATCAACGCCGATTACGCCGATGCTCAAAACCTAGCCCGCATTAAGCAGGAGCTGAAGCAAGAGCCGGGCGTGTTCGAGGTGGAGTACGTGGAAAGCCTGATTACCTCCGTCAACAAAAACTTGCGCAACGTGAGCCTGGTGCTACTGGGCTTTGCGGCAGTACTGACGTTTGTGGTGGTGGTCCTTATCAACAATACCATCAAGCTGGCCCTGTTCTCCCAGCGCTTTCTGATTCGGAGCATGCAACTGGTGGGGGCTACCTCTTCCTTTATTCAGTGGCCTTTTCTGCGGCGGGCGGTGTGGCAGGGCTTGGTAAGTGGCGTGCTGGCCGGGCTGCTGTTACTGGCTCTGCTGCAGTACGCCTACCTGCAACTGGAAGAGCTACGCCTCTTCCGCGACGAGCAGTTGATTGGGGTTCTGGTGGCGGCGCTTATTGTGCTAGGCATGGGCATCGGCTTTCTTAGTTCCTGGCGCGCCGTGCGCAAGTACACCAGCATGTCGCTCGATGAATTGTATTAAAGGTGAAGTATTAAGCTGGTGCGTTAGCCGTTACAACAAGACCGTCATCTTGAGCTTAGCAAAGGATAACAGGCGGTTGTAGCTCACTCAATCATTCATCACCTCACAATCACTATTTCGCCACCTCACATTCCCTACCTTTGCCCTATGGAACCGAACACAACCCCTCGCTTTGCCTTCGGGCCGCGCAACTACCGGCTGATGTTTATTGGCCTGGCTGTGCTGGCTGCGGGCTTTATCACGATGATGCTGGACTCGGAAGATTACGGCGAAGGGTTTCTGGGCATTACGCTGGGTCCCATTCTGCTGGCCATCGGCTTCGTGATTGAGTTCTGGGCCATCATGACCCGCCCCGGCACTACGGCTCCAACGGCTCTGGACCCCACTACTACCACTACCGTCCCTTCCCAGCCCGTACCGGCCGCACCGGTAGCGCCCACGGTGCCTCCGCAAGCTCCTAGCTATAAGCGTTAATTTCTGAGGACGTGGGGCTTAGGGCCTGCGTGTCGTGCAATAAAATTGCGTTGGACAGCACACGCCAGCCCCCAAGCCCCACGTCTCCTTGATCCTAATCTCCTGACTATGTCGTACTGGCACGCCCTGCTGCTAGCTATTGTGGAAGGTCTGACCGAGTTTCTACCCGTTTCCAGCACGGGGCACATGATTATCGTCGCCAACCTGCTCGGCATCGGACAGCTGTCTTTCACCGATACCTTTATTACGTCCATCCAGTTTGGTGCTATTCTCTCGGTAGTGGTGCTTTACTGGCGGCGTTTTCTGCAGAGCCTTGACTTCTACTTGAAGTTGGCGGCGGCCTTCATTCCCTTTGGCATCCTGGGGTTTCTGCTGAAAGATGTCATTGAGGCACTCCTGAAGAACGTAGCGGTAGTAGCCTGGTCTCTGGTGCTAGGCGGCGTGGTGCTCCTCTTCATTGACCGGCTTTTCACCGGGGAGCGGAAGCAGGTTACTACGCCCAGTTTTGCCCAGGCCGTACGTATTGGTTTGTTCCAGTGCATTGCCCTGATTCCGGGTGTTTCGCGCTCCGCCGCTACCATTGTGGGAGGTCTGGCCCAGGGTTTTGACCGGCGTTCAGCCGCCGATTTCTCCTTTCTGCTGGCCGTGCCCACCATGTTTGTCATCACGGCCTATCAGCTCTACAAAACCTTCAAAATAGCTGCTCCGGGCGCTCAGGACATTAAAGTGTTGCTTTTTGGCAACGTCGTGGCCTTCATCGTGGCCCTGCTGGCCGTTAAGTCCTTCGTCGATTTTGTGTCACGCTTTGGGTTCCGGGCCTTTGGCCTGTACCGCATTGTAGTAGGAGTTATCATTCTGGTGATGCTGGCGCTGGGCATTCCGCTTCAAATCATTTAGGCACTTTGTATTGTCCCGCCGACGCCGGAGGAAGCTGAGTTACTAAGTTCAACGGCTTAACCCAGCTTCTTCCGGCGTCGGCGGGACAGGTCGCCGCTTGTTAAAGGGTAGTTGGCTGAGCCCCTACCCCTTTTGCTTATGGAACACCCCGAACACTCCTCTGCGCCGTTGCCCGCCGATGCCGCAGCTACCGCGCCGCCCGCTACCCCGCTGCCGGCTTTCGACTTTGAAGCCGGCGAAGTGCTCCTGGTGGACAAGCCCCTGACGTGGTCTTCCTTTGACGTGGTGCGTAAGGTCAAGAACACGTTGCGCATCAAGAAAATCGGGCACGCGGGCACCCTTGATCCGCTGGCTACGGGCCTACTGATTTTGTGTACGGGCAAGAAAACCAAGGAAATCGACCAAATTCAGGTCCAGGAAAAGGAATACACCGGCACGTTCCGCCTCGGCCAAACGACTCCTAGCTTCGACCTGGAAACCCCCGTGGACCAGGAGTTGCCTTACGCGCAGCTAACCGAGGAGCAGCTGCGCGCCGCCCTGCCCCCTTTATCGGGCTGGTTGAGCAAACGCCCCCGCTCTTTTCCGCCGTGAAAGTGAACGGGGAGCGGGCGTATGAAGTAGCTCGCCGGGGTGGCGAGGCCGAAATCAAAAGCAAGCAGATTACCATTCGGGAGTTTGAGCTGACGCGCATTGCGTTGCCTGAGGTTGACTTCCGGGTGGTGTGCTCCAAGGGTACCTACATCCGCAGCCTGGCCCGCGACTACGGGGCTGCCCTGGGCTGCGGTGCCCACCTAACCAAGCTGGTGCGCACCCGCATTGGGCAGTACCGTCTCTCCGACGCCCTGACCATGGAGGCCATTCAGGCCCTGCGTCCGCCGCGCCCGGCCGGTGAAACGGAGCGCCCAGAACGCCCGCGGCGGCAGCGCCAACCGGAGCGCCGGGCCGGCCTCGATTACTTTAACGCCACCCACGGTACTCCTCCCAACGAACCCCAATAGGTTCTAGCCAGTACACTCTAGCACAGTACGGCTCTCCCACTCACTCTTTCACTATTTCACCGCTGATGCACGTCATTCAGGACCCCACGCAGTTTCCGCACCTTGGCAATGCCGTGGTTACCAGCGGCACCTTCGACGGGGTTCATGTGGGGCACCAGCAGATTTTGCGGCGCCTGCGCGAAGTGGGGCAGCACACGGGCGGCCCCACGGTAGTTATTACTTACTGGCCCCACCCCCGGCTGGTGCTGGCTCCGCCGCCTACCCACCCCGAGCCTCTGGACCTGTACCTGCTCAATACCCTGGAGGAGCGCAGTGCCAAGCTATCCGAATTAGGCGTCGACTACCTCTTGATTGTTCCTTTCACCCGCGAGTTTGCTGCCTGGACCTCCGAGGAATACATTCAGAACATTCTGCTGCGCACGGTGGGCACCCGCACCTTGGTTATTGGTTACGACCACCGCTTCGGTAAAAACCGGGAGGGCGGCTTTGAGTACCTGAGCCAGCACTCGGGCCGCTACGGCATGAGCGTAGAGGAAATTCCGCGCGAGGATGTGGATGCCGTGGGCGTGAGCAGCACCCGCATCCGGAGGGCCCTGGAGGCCGGCGACGTGCAAACCGCCAACCGCTACCTGGGTTACAATTACCCATTCACGGGCCTAGTTGTGAAAGGCCGGCAGTTGGGCCGCACCATCGGGTGGCCGACAGCTAATATCGTTTGCCCGGAGCCCCTGAAGCTGGTTCCGGCTCGGGGCGTGTACGCCGTGCGCGCCACCACGGCCGCGGGCGCTACCTACCCTGCCATGCTCAACATTGGCGTGCGCCCCACCGTGGCGGGTGGCCTCGACCAAACGGTAGAGGCGCACCTACTAGGCTTCGAGGGCGACCTGTACGATCAGAGCCTAAAAGTAGAACTCGTAGCCCGCCTGCGTGATGAGCAGAAGTTCAACGGCCTTGACGCCCTAAAAGCCCAGCTAGCCCAAGATGCGGAGGCAGCTCGGGCGGCTTTGTGAAGGGTGATGAGTTGAAGCATACTAAGTAAAGGCCACAACCTCATGATGGTAAGATCAGAGAACGTCATTCCGAAGGGAGTGAGGAATCTTGCGTGCTGATGTTGGTTTGTCATAGCAACGTCAGCACGCAAGATTCCTCACTCCCTTCGGAATGACGTTCTTTCTTACCTGTTACCTGTTTACCTCCTCACCTGTTACCTCACTTCTTTATCTTGCTGCTCCAAATTCTTCCCACCCCATGATCAACAAAGTAGTGGCCGGTCCGGCCGAGGCCCTGCGCGGCCTCACCGACGGCATGACCCTGATGCTCGGCGGCTTTGGCCTGTGCGGCATTCCCGAAAATTCAATCCAAGAAATTTTGCGCCTGGGCGTACGCAACCTTACCTGCATCAGCAACAATGCCGGCGTTGATGATTTCGGCATTGGCCGCCTGCTGCAAACCAAGCAGGTGCGCAAGATGATTTCCAGCTACGTGGGCGAAAACGCCGAGTTTGAGCGCCAGTTGCTCTCGGGCGAATTGGAAGTAGAGCTGATTCCGCAGGGCACCCTGGCCGAGCGGTGCCGGGCCGGCGGCGCGGGCATTCCGGCTTTCTACACCCCGGCTGGCTACGGCACGGAGGTAGGCGAAGGCAAGGAAAGCCGGGAGTTCAACGGCAAAATGTACCTGCTGGAAACCGCCTTGCACGCCGATTTTGCTTTCGTGAAGGCCTGGAAAGGCGACACGGCCGGTAACCTCATCTACAAAGGCACGGCTCGCAACTTCAACCCCATGATGGCTACAGCCGGTAAAATCACGGTAGCGGAAGTGGAGGAGCTAGTGCCTGCCGGCGAGCTGGACCCCAACCAGATTCATACGCCTGGCATCTTCGTGCAGCGTATTTTCGAAGGCAAAAACTACGAGAAGCGCATTGAGCAGCGCACGATTTCTTCAAGTAAAAATTGAGAATTAAAAAGTAAAAACTGGTCATACGGCCCCGCTCTAGCGCACTTGACGACGACCTGTTTTTACCTCAATTTTTGATTTTTAATTCTTCGTTTTTAACTGAAATCATGCTCGACAAACACGGCATTGCCCGGCGCATTGCGCAAGAAGTAGAAAACAATTCCTACGTCAACCTCGGCATCGGTATTCCGACGCTGGTTGCCAACTATATCCCCGAGGGCATCAACGTGGAGCTGCAGTCCGAGAACGGGCTGCTGGGCATGGGCCCCTTCCCCACCGATGACCAGGTAGACCCCGACCTCATCAACGCCGGCAAGCAAACCGTAACGACGCTGCCCGGCTCTAGCCTCTTCAGCTCCGCCGACTCCTTCGCCATGATCCGCGGTGAGCATGTGGACCTGACAATTCTGGGTGCCATGGAAGTTTCGGAAACCGGTGACATTGCCAACTGGAAAATTCCGGGCAAAATGGTGAAAGGCATGGGCGGTGCCATGGACCTGGTGGCCTCGGCTAAAAACATCATCGTGGCCATGCAGCACGTAGCCAAGGACGGCTCCAGCAAGCTGCTGCCTGCCTGTACGCTACCCATTACCGGCCTGCGTTGCGTCAAGAAAATCGTGACCGAGCTGGCCGTATTAGACGTTACGCCCGACGGCTTTGTGCTGCGCGAGCGGGCGCCCGGCGTCACCGTAGAGCAGATTAAAGCCGCCACGGCGGGGAAACTGGTGGTACCAGATGAGGTACCCGAAATGACTGGTGTCTAATCCGCTAAGTGGTTGATTTGGCGTTCCGCTAGCCCCACCGGAGCGGCATAATGGCAGAACAAGCTATAATGTATAGGGCAGCGCCCCGGCGGGGCAACACCAATTATTCAACGATTGGTGTTGCCTCGCCGGGGCGCTGCCGCTTTATAATGCCGGTTTACTTACTACTTACTGCGAGTTGAAAAATGCCTTGGCCATGATGTGCTTGGCTGCTTCCAGGGTAAAGTGGGAAAAGTGGCGGCGGAAATGGGTTAGGGCCTCGGGCGGAGTAAGGCCGCCGGCTCGCACGGCATCGGCCAGGTAAAGGGCTAGCGTGTCGGGTTGGCCGGTGAGGGCCGGAAATTCATGGTGGTCTTTGTAGCGGCTCAGGATAGAAACGCGCAGTTCGGCCGAAGCACCGGGTACCTGCCGCAGCAGCCGCTCCATCAGCAGCTGCACTTCATCCATGAACATGGTGCGGGCCAGGCCGTGGGGGCGGGCACGGCCTGGCCCGCTACGGCGGTCAGCAGCACAGCAGCGGGGCTTTCGGGGCCCCAACGTGTGGTATCCGGCGGGGCACACAGCCAGGCCGTGGGCGGAAACGCCTCCGGAGCACGCAAGATGCGCTCCAGCGTTTGCAGACGTCGTTCTTCGGGCGGTAGCATACGGCAAGGTACGACGATACCGGCGGATGGGGATGTACCACCGGGCTTTTGGCAACTCCCAGCACTTGGTAGCCTGTGCGGACTTGTTTGCCCTCTGGCAGTGGGGCCGCTCCGGGTTAACTTTCTGCCAAAGGCGTAATGAGCCTTTTTACTACCTAATTTGTTAGGTCGTCGTAAGACAAGCGCCGCGCCCAAGAACCGGGCGGTATCTTTGCGCTTCTTCCCCGACATTCTCCTCTGACACTTCTATGGCAACGAGTTCTAACGGCAAGGCCAATGGTGCCCACGCCAAAAAACAAACTTTACCCGGCATGCCCTCGAATCCGGAGCTGCTGACGCCCACGGCCATTCCGGCCCACAAGCTGGTGTTGCGCACCCTAAAGCGCGGCGACTTCAAGGCCGTGAAGGAAATCATGGACAAGGTGTACTCCAACATGGAGGGCTCCTGGTCGCAGGACGAGTACAACGCCCTGCTGAAGAAATTCCCCGAGGGCCAGATCTGCATTGAGGACAACGGGCAGGTAGTGGCTGCCGCTTTGGCCATCATTGTGCAGTACTCCGACTTTGGCGACCGGCATACCTACGCTAAAATCACGGGTCACGGCAAGTTCAACACCCACAACCCCGACGGTGACACGCTCTACGGCGTGGACGTGTTCGTGGACCCCGAGTACCGTAGCCTACGCCTGGGCCGCCGCCTCTACGACGCTCGCAAGGAGCTCTGCGAAAACCTGAACTTGCGCGCCATGGTAGCCGGCGGCCGGATTCCGGGCTACGCGGCTTATGCCAACGAAATGACGCCGGCTAAGTACGTAGAAATGGTGCGGGCCAAGGAAATAACTGACCCCATTCTCACGTTCCAGCTTTCCAACGAGTTTCACGTTCGCAAAATCATTCGGGCTACCTTCCCTACGACTCCGAGTCGAAGGCGTATGCTACCCTGCTGGAGTGGATTAACGTGTACTACGACGAGGAATCCGACAAGCTGATTGGTAACCAGAAGTCGAACGTGCGCATTGGCATTGTGCAGTGGCAGATGCGGGCTACCAAAAATCTGGAGGACTTTTTCCAGCAAATGGAGTTTTTTGTGGACACCGTGTCGGGCTATAAGGCTGACTGCGTGCTGTTCCCGGAGTTCTTCAACGCCCCTATGATGGCGCTTACCAACGAGGAGTCGCCTTCGGTGGCTATCCGCTCGATGGCGGCCTTCACCGAACCCATCAAAACCAAGATGATGGAGCTGGCCGTGAGCTACAACATCAACGTTATTGCCGGCTCCATGCCGCTCTATGATGATGGCAAGCTCTACAATGTCAGCTACCTCTGCCGCCGCGACGGTACTGTGGACGAGCAGTACAAGCTGCACGTAACCCCCGACGAAGCCAGCTACTGGGGCATGCGTGGCGGTGACAAGCTACGCTGCTTCGACACGGATTTCGGCAAAATCGGCATCCTGATTTGCTACGACGTGGAGTTCCCTGAACTCTCCCGCATGCTCTCCGATGAGGGCATGAAAATTCTGTTCGTGCCGTTCTGGACCGATACTAAGAATGCTTACCAGCGCGTGCGCCTCTGCGCCCAGGCTCGGGCCATTGAAAACGAGTGCTACGTGGCCATCACGGGCTCGGTGGGCAACCTGCCCGCGTCGAGAACATGGACATTCAGTACTCGCAGAGTGCCGTGTTCAGCCCCTCGGACTTCGCCTTTCCCCACGACGCCATTGTGGCCGAAGCAACCCCGAACACGGAAATGACCCTCATTGCCGACCTCGACCTCGACCTGCTGAAGGACCTGAACACGAGCGGGGCCGTGCGCAACCTCCGCGACCGGCGCAAGGACTTGTATTCGCTGAGCTGGGCCAAGAAAACGGAGCGCGACGACGAACTTCTGGCCCAGGGCGAGGAGCGCGCCCCCAAAAGCACTAGCCGCCGCAAAGCGGTAGCGGCAGGCTAAGTGTTTGCTTGCCAAAGCCAAAGCTCTTTGGCATTACGAACGGCCTGTCAAGTAGTTTGACAGGCCGTTTCGTTGTCTGCCATGGGTATAGCTTTTTGTCTTTTAGGAGCGGAAGCCGGCTTCCTTGGCAAATAGTATTAAAAGTACATTAATTACTGCCGAACCTAAAGCCAGAATTTGTTTTACCCCGTATCTAGACGTGCCTATATAGGCTTTCCACCTTACGCACTCATCCATTCACCACTTCTACTTATTTCATGTTTACACATTCTACTCGCCGGAAGGCGGCCCGTCGGGGCGGCTTCCTGTTGGGCGCTATGGCCCTGGCTGCTACCGTAGGCACGGCGCAGGCTCAAACTGTGTATGGCTTATCCGTTGCTACCGCTCCGGCAGCAACTAGCTTGGTTTCTTTTGATGCGGCTACTCCCGGCACCCTCACTGCTACTGTGCCCATCACCGGCATTACCGCGGGACAAACGGTAGTAGGCATCGATTTCCGGCCGAACACTGGTGAGCTATTTGCCCTAGGCTACGCCGCTACTGGCACGCAGGCCCAGCTGTATACCATTAACCGCACCACCGGCGTAGCAACCACCGTAGGCTCGGCCCTGACCCTGAATTTGGGTACGGAATTAAATCGGATTGGCTTTGACTTCAACCCCACGGTTGACCGCATTCGGGTAACCTCAGGCGCCCGCACCAACTTCCGCCTTAACCCCAACAACGGCGCTCTAGCTGCCACGGATGGGCAACTGACGTACGCCACGGGTGATGCCAATGCTGCCCAAACGCCGGGTATCGGCTCTTCCGCCTACACGAACAGCTACATTGGCGCTACTGGCACTACCCTCTACAACCTCGACGAAACGAACAGCCGCCTCGTAACTCAGGTTCCGCCCAATGATGGTATCCTGAACACGGTGGGTACTGCTCCACTGGGCGTAACGCTCAACGGCGCTGGTCAGAACTCGGACTTGGATATCTACTTCAATCCGACTACCGGCACCAACACGGCCTACATGACCGTAGCCACGGCCAGCGCCACGGCCACCTCAACTACACTGTACACCGTAAACCTGACCACGGGCGCTGCTACCTCAGTGGGCACTATCGGTGCCACTCCCCTGGTAGCTGTAACGGATATTGCCTTCCAGATCAATCGCCCGGCTACCCTGCCGGCTGTAACGGGCCAGTTGGCCTACGCCCTGACCAGCAACAACAACCTGGTCACCTTTGATACCGCCATGCCCGGCACTATCCGGACCTCAGTGGCAATTACGGGGGTAGCAGCTACCCAGACGATTGTGGGCATGGATGTGCGCCCCTGAACAATGCTCTGTACGCCCTGGGTTATGACGCCACTGCCCAAACCGGGCAGCTCTATACCATTAACGCCACTACGGGGGTAGCTACGGTTCTGGGTAGCGCCCTAGCCCTGCCCCTCGGGACCGGTAGCATTGCCTTTGACTTCAACCCCACCGTCGACCGGATTCGGGTGGAAGGCGTAAACCGCGCCAACTTCCGCATCAACCCGAATGATGCTTCGGCCGCGCCCACTGTGGATGGTCAGCTCACTTACGCCACCGGTGACGCAAACGCCGCTGCTACCCCGGCCATCGGTTCAGTAGCCTACACCAATAGCTACCCGGGTGGAGTTGGTACTGCCACGGCTCCCCGGACCACTACTCTTTTCGGTTACGACGAGGCTCTAAACATACTCGTACGTCAGGACCCACCGAATAACGGCACCCTGAATACCATAGGCGGTTCGGGCGTTACGGTTACTGCCGGCGCTAACGTGGACATGGACATTTTCAGCACCGCTGAGAATACCAATACGGCTTACCTGGTAGCTTCTTCGGGCACCTCCGCCAACTCCAGCCTGTACTCCCTGAACCTGACCTCGGGCGCTGCTACGGCTCCTATGCTGATCGGTAACGGTATTACGGTCCGGGACCTGGCCATTGCGGGCGCTGCCGGCGTCACGACGGGCAACCGCCAGCCCCAGGTGGCCACTGGCTTCTCGCTGTACCCTAACCCGGTTAGCGCTACTTCGCAGCTAAGCTTCCGCCTGCCCCGCGCTGGCCAGGCAGAACTGACCCTCGTTGATGCGCTGGGCCGGACGGTAGAGCGCAAAGCCGCCGGAACCCTGAATGCCGGTGCCCACACTCTGAACTGGCAGCCCGCCAGTCACCGTGCCGGCGTGTACTTCCTGCGCCTGACTGTAGATGGCCAAACGGCCGGCACCCAGCGTGTAGTTGTTCAATAAGCTGAGCCTGTCACAGAAAGAGCCGCGCTACCTGAGGTAGCGCGGCTCTTTTTTTATGCAGTATTCTGTAGAACACCGCTTTACTTAGCCGTGGGCGCTGTCGCGGGAGGCAAAGTAGGCATGGTCGCGCAGAATGGTGCGCAGAAAGGGCTCGTCGTGCAGGTCGGTTTGGATGCCGGTAACGCCTTTTACCTTGCCGGCTACTTCGTTGAGCAGCAGAAAATCGTCGCGCCGGGTAGCCTGGTGCAGGAGTTGCCGTACCAAGTTCACATCCTGGTCAGAGAGCAGAGCGGCCTGCTGGAACACCGGCTGGTACCCGAGCGGTACCTGAGTTCCGGCCGTAATGGCCTGCACATCGGGCGTGCGCGGGCGCAGGCTCACCACGGTAGTACCGGCGGCCATATCCCCAGGCGCTGGCCCGACCGTTAAGCAGAGTTGCTACCAGCGCCAGCGAACCTACGGTCAGCCCAATTTCTACCAGCCCAATCAGCCAGCGCAGCAGGTAGTCGCCGAGGCCAGGACGGGTGCCATCAAGGCGGGCTACTTTGAGGTGGCGCAGGTGCTTGCCCAGGCTCTGCCCATTGAAAAACGCCTCGCAGATGGGATGATACACCAGCAAGGGCGCCGAGACGAGCACATAAGAAATAATCCGCTGCTCATTGGAAGAGTTGGTGAGCTGCTCAATCAAAAACCCGATTACCAACGCCCAGAGGCCCATCACCAGCAGGTCTAGCAGTTGGGCTACTACCCGGTCGCCCACGCTGGCTGCTTCGTATTCCAGGACAACGTTTTGGGTAGTGTGGATGCGGATGGTGCTCATAAAGTAAGAAAATGCCCTGCCAAGGGCCGCCTGAATCCTGTATATTTAGCCCGGCGCGCCCGCGGGCCAGTGCTTATAGATGCCGCTGAGGCAGAATGTTAGTTATGCGCGAAACGGTATTCTTACGCCTGAACCAAGCTCGGTGGCAACAGTACGAGGCCACGCCGCCTACCGGCCCCGATGAGCTGGCCCGGCGCTACGTGGAGCTAACCGACGACTTGTCGTATGCCCGCACCTTTTATCCAGACTCGGCCACGACCAGTTACTTGAATGGCTTAACGGGCAAGCTACACCAGGCCCTCTATAAAAACAAAAAGCAGGAGACGAACCGCCTGGGCCACTTCTGGCGCCACGAACTACCCCAGGTGCTGATCCGCCACCACCGGGTGCTGCTGGGTACGCTGGCCTTCTTCGTGCTGGCGACCTTCATAGGGGCTTTGTCGGCGGCTCGCGACGAAACCTTCGTGCGGGTGGTGCTCGGCGACAACTACGTGAACCAGACCCTTGCCAATATTGACAAAGGCGACCCTATGGCTATTTACAAGGGCGAGGAGGAAACGGTGATGTTTCTGCAAATCACGCTCAACAACGTGAAGGTAGCTCTCTACGCCTTTGCTGGCGGCATTACCGCCGGCCTGCTCACGCTGGTCATGCTGTTCAAGAACGGGGTGATGCTGGGTTCCTTCCAGTACTTCTTCTACCAGAAAGGGGTGCTGCTGCCCTCGGTGCTGACCATCTGGATTCACGGCACTCTGGAAATATCGGCCATTGTGCTGGCGGGCGGGGCGGGCGCCGTGATGGCCCAGAGCCTGCTGTTTCCCGGCACCTATTCCCGCCGCGACTCCCTGCGCCGCGGGGCCCGCGACGGTATGAAGCTCGTGCTGAGCCTGGTCCCAATTTTTGTGGTGGCGGGCTTTCTCGAAGGCTTCGTGACGCGCCACACCGAAATGCCGCTGTACGCCAGCCTGAGCATTATTGGCGTATCGGCTGCTTTTATTCTGGGCTACTTTGTGGTGTATCCGTGGTGGCTGCACCGCCAGCGTCCGGCCGCCTGATTTCTCATTTTTC
Organism: Hymenobacter sp. 5516J-16; assembly: GCF_022919335.1. Lineage (NCBI taxonomy): Bacteria > Pseudomonadati > Bacteroidota > Cytophagia > Cytophagales > Hymenobacteraceae > Hymenobacter > Hymenobacter sp. 5516J-16. The sequence continues at coordinate 1,155,710 of NZ_CP095058.1, forward strand.
TGCTTGCTTACTGGTACCAATTCTACCCTGTTCATACGCCACCTCGCGTTTACCAAACCCACTGATTTTCTGCGCGAGCGGGATTTCAGCCAGAAGATTGAAGCTACCTTCGATTTCATCCGCGTGCATGCTACTCCGCTGGGGCGGGTGCTGGCTACGCTGGTACTTCCCCTGGCCCTGGTTACCGGCATCGGCGTAGGGCTGCTACAAGGGCAGATGCTGTCCACTTTCGGCGACATGACCCGCCAGGCTCGGCTGGGACTACCCCGCGACATTCTGCCGCCCATTTTCACTTCGCCTAGCCTCTGGATAACCATGCTGGGCGGCCTGCTGCTCTTTGTGGTTTTGCACTTAGTGGTATACGGCTACGTGGTGCTGCGCGCCAGCAAAACTGACTCTGATGCTCCAGTGACGCCCGCCGAGGTGTGGGCCTTGGTAAAAAGCCGCTTCCTGGGCATGGTTGGGTCATTTATTGGCTTGGGCGTGCTCTTTATCGTGGGCATGATGGCAGTAGGCCTGCTCATCGGCTTATTTTCTGTTGCGCTAGCAGCCGTAGCTGGGGCCTGGGTGGGCATTGTGGCAGTGCTGGCAATTTACCTGTTCATGATTTACGCCATGGTGGCACTGAGCTTGTACTTTGTGGTGTGGCTGCGCGAAGAACGTGGCTTTTTTGGCTCTATTCGGCGCTGCTTTCAACTGGTTTGGGGTAAGTGGTGGTCTACCTTCGGCCTAATCATGGTTATGTTTCTGATGCTGTGGCTGATTATGGTGCTGGTACTGGTGGTCCTGTCCACGGCAGGCCTGCCGTTTACTGATTTAATGAGCGGGCGCTCCACTGATCTTTCGCCCCTGGTGCGGGTACTGTTTATAGTCTATTCCGCCATCCAGACCCTGATTTCGCTGGTCTTTTACCCCCTGATTATGATTGCCATCAGCTTTCAGTACTTCAACCTGGTTGAGCGCCGGGACGGCGAGGGCACCCGGCTGCTGGTTGATTCTATTGGCCAAACCGCCCCAACGGCCGCCCCGCAAGCCCTGCGCCCCGACGACGAAGGTGAATACTAACCGGCCTTTTTCAGCCTTGGGACGAAGCTGCCCGGCGCTCCTGGCTGGGCTGTTGCTGGCCGGTGCGGTAGGCTCGGCTCGCGCCAGCCAGCCGCCCAAACCCGTGCTGGCTCCTCCCCCGGCCGATACGCTGGCAGCGGCGCCAGCCCGCTCCACCTTTATAAGCCTACCCGCCGACACCCGGCCGGCCGGAACTATGCGCGCGCCCCAAACCGCTCGGCTGCGGCAGTTGCGCGGGCAGCGCGAATTTCAATACGTCGAACCCGAAACGCCGGAGCCGGGCAGCGGCAGCAGCCTTTGGTCGCGGTTTTGGTGGCGGCTGATCCAGTGGTTCCTGGGCCTGTTTTCGGGGCCGGGCTACGAGCATCGGGGCCGCTACGTGGTATATGCGCTTTTTGGCGCGGCGTTCCTGTACGTAGTAGTACGGCTTCTGCGCCTGGATTTGACGGGTTTGTTTCGTCGCCCGGGCCATACGGTGCCTCTGCCCTACGATACGGCCGGGGAGCAGATTCACGGCGTTGATTTTGAAGGCGCGCTGGCAGAAGCTGAAGCCACTGGCAACTACCGGCTGGCGGTCCGGCTGGGTTATTTGCTCAGCCTGCGCCACCTCACTGAGCGGGGCCTGATCCGGTGGCAGCCCGACAAAACCAACCACGACTACCTGCGCGAGCTGCGGGGTACGCCTTGGTTTAGTGCGTTTCAGGAGCTAACCCGCCAGTTTGAGTACGTGTGGTACGGGGAGACGCTGCTTACCGCCCCGGCCTACCCTGCCCTGCGCGAGGCCCGGCAGGAATTTATTCGCCACCTTACCCGCGCTGCGGCCTAAGTTAGTTGCCTGCCATGACCCGTTTTCGTGCTTTTCTGCTGGGCCTGGGGCTGCTGTTTGGGGCCTTCATTGCCGTGGAGTATTTCCGCCCCCAACCCACGGACTGGTCGCCTACCTTTATCAACCGCGACAAAATTCCCTACGGCACCTACGTGCTCTACGACCAGTTGCCTACCCTTTTTCCGGGTCAGCCAATTACCGCTGTTCGCCTGCCCATTGCCAATCAGCTCCTGCCTACCCTCGGCGTGGATGCAGACCGTGACTCCGCCCTGACGGTCCACGGCCCCGTCCTGCGCCGCGAAGCGGCTACCTACCTTTTTGTCAACGACCAGTTTGTGTGCTCCCGTCTTGATCGGGATGCGCTGCTGCGGTACCTGAGCCGCGGCAACCAAGCCTTCGTTGCCGCTGAGCGCATGACCAGTCAGCTGCTGGACACCTTGCGCCTGGATATTGAGCCGGTGCTGGATTTGGATAGTCTGCTGCTGAGTCGGGCCCAGGGTAACCACGGCCTGAGCCGCGCTACAACCACGCTCACGCTCGTGAACCCGCCGCGTGGTGCGGCCCGCCGCTACCGGTTTCCGCAAAGCGAAGTGCCCGCCTATTTCCGGGCCCGCAAGGGGTCCCGCGCCACGGTACTGGCCCATGACGAGCGCCGGCGGCCGGTACTGGTGTGGGCGCCCATCGGCCGGGGAGGCCTGCTGCTGAGTACTACCCCCGCTGCCTTCAGCAATCTGTTGCTGCTGCGGCCCGCTACGGCCGGTTACGCCTTTGCGGCGCTGTCGGGGTTGCCAGCGGCACGGCCGGTTTTTTGGGATGAGTATCAGAAACAAGGACCTTTGGGCGAGCAGTCTTTGCTGCGCGTTATAAAGCAGCACGAGGCGCTACGTTGGGCCCTGTGGCTTGGGCTGCTGGGAGCCGTGCTTTTTGTGGTGTTTGAGGCCCGCCGACGTCAGCGTATTATCCCCATACTCCAGCCACTCCCAAATACTACCCTACTGTTTACGCGCACGGTGGCGGGCCTGTACCGGCAGGGCTCCAACCACGCCCTAATTGCGGAAAAGAAAATTGGGCTGTTCTTGGAATATCTGCGCACCCGCTACCACGAGCCTACCTTGGATTTGGCCGACGAAGCTACTCGGGAGCGGGTGGCCCAAAAGTCGGGGCTGCCTCGCGCAACTGTGGATGCCGTAGTGCGCCGCATTAATTTGATACGAACCGCCCGGCAGGTTTCGGACGTGGAACTGCTGGAGCTAAACCGCGCCATTAACCAGTTTCGTAATGAGGCTGCGTAATTTTTGCACTATCACATAAAATTGCACTTAACTTATTTATAACTATTCTTATAGCCCCTCTCTTAATATTAGCACAAGTATTTCGCTATACATATAGCTCACGTAATTGAATTATACCCTACTCTGTTTGCTGATTTTAACTTCTGTAAGATGGAAAATACTCCGGATTCTTTCGCTACACCTCCCATTTCATCACCACCCGTCACTGCCATAAGTGCGGTGCCCTCTGCTGCCGAAACCCAAGCCCCGCGCACCGACTTCAGCCAATTGAGCCGTCATGCCGAGGCTATCCGGCGGGAGCTGAGCAAGGTGATTGTGGGACAGCAGGACCTGGCGGAACTGTTGCTCACGGCCCTCCTAGCTGATGGCCACGTGCTGTTGGAGGGCGTGCCGGGGGTAGCCAAAACGCTTACCGCCAAACTGCTGGCCCGCACCCTAAGCGTACCCTTCAGCCGCCTGCAGTTCACCCCCGACCTAATGCCTTCCGACGTGCTAGGCACCTCCGTATTCCGGCCTAACAAGTCGGAGTTTGAGTTTCGGCCCGGCCCCATTTTCGCCAGCATCGTCCTGATTGATGAGATTAACCGCGCCCCGGCCAAAACTCAATCGGCGCTATTTGAGGTGATGGAGGAGCGGCAGGTAACCCAAGATGGCACCCGCTACCCCATGCCCGCGCCCTTTGTGGTGCTGGCCACCCAGAACCCTATTGAGCAGGAAGGCACCTACCGCTTGCCCGAAGCCCAGCTCGACCGGTTCCTGTTCAAGCTGAGCGTAGGCTATCCTACGGTGGAAGAAGAAGTAGCCATTTTGCAGGGCCATCACGCAGGTTTCGGCGGTACGCCCCTGGAGGCCGTGCAAGCCGTAGTATCAGCCGAGGACCTGCAGCAGTTGCGGGAGCAGGTGCGCCGCCAGCACGTGGAGCCCAAGCTGCTCGAATATATTGCCCGCCTCGTAGGCCAGACGCGCGCCCACAAGGGTCTCTACTTGGGCGCCTCGCCCGGGCTTCCCTGGCTTTGCTCAACGGCGCCAAAGCCCTGGCTGCCCTGCGGGGCCGCGACTTCGTGACGCCCGAAGACGTACAGTACCTGGCTCCTATGGTGCTGCGCCACCGCATTCAGCTCACGCCGGAGCGCGAAATGGAAGGCGGCACCCCCGACGACATCGTCAAACAGATTCTGCAACAAATTGAGGTTCCGAGGTAAATGCGAATAGGCAGCAAGCGGACAGCATGTTATCCTGAACTAGTCGAAGCATCTCTACCGCTGGCTAACTCAAGTAAGGCGACGAGGCGGTAGAGATATTTCGACTAGTTCAGCAGGACAACACCTTATTTCCTTCCTTTTGAAGTCCTTATTTCTCACTCGCCGCTTTTTCCTGCTTCTGCTAGCTCTGATTACCGGGCTAGTGGTGGCGTTTTTCGTGCCTGGTTGGCTGATGCCCTTGCAGCTGGCTGCGGGGTTGCTGGCGACCTTCATCTTGTTAGACCTCGTACTGCTTTACGGTACAACGGCGGCCGGCGGTGGGGGCGTGTTCGGGCGGCGGGTACTGGGCGACAAGCTGGCCAATGGTTCCGACAATGATGTGGCCCTCTACATCGAGAACCGCTACCGCTTTCCGATTAGCACGCATATTATTGATGAGATTCCGCACCAATTTCAGCGCCGCGACGTGCTGTTTCGGGCCAGCATTCGGCCCGCCGAAACGAGTATTATCCGCTATCAGCTGCGGCCTACCAAGCGTGGCGAGTACGAGTTTGGCGCCTTGAACGTGTACGTGGCTTCCCCGCTGGGTTTGGCGCGGCGGCGGTTTCGGTTTGACGAAAGCCGGGTGGTGCCCGTGTATCCTTCGTTTCTGCAGATGCGCCAGTATGAACTGCTGGCCATTCATAACCGCCTCACGGAGGCCGGCGTGAAGCGCATCCGGCGGGTGGGCCACAGTATGGAGTTTGAGCAGGTGCGGCCCTACGTGCCCGGCGACGACCCGCGGGCCATTAACTGGAAAGCCACCGCCCGCCGCGCCACCACCCCGCACGCGGCCGACGCCCTCGTCGTCAACCACTACCAGGACGAACGGGCCCAGCAGGTGTACTGCCTCATTGACAAGGGCCGGGTGATGCGCATGCCCTTCGAGGGGCTGAGCTTGCTCGACTACGCCATTAACGCCACCTTGGTCGTCAGCAACATTGCCCTACTCAAGCACGACAAGGCCGGGCTGCTGACGTTCTCCAACCAGCCCGGCACCCTGGTACCGGCCGAGCGCCGTAGCGGCCATTTGCGCAAGCTATTGGAAGTGCTCTACCGCCAGAAAACCAAGTACTTGGAAACCGACTACGAGCGGCTCTACGTGTCGGTCCGGACCCAGATTAAGCAGCGTAGCCTGCTGATTCTGTTTACCAATTTCGAGACGCTCTATGGCATGCAGCGCCAGTTGCCTTACCTGCGCCGCCTAGCCAAAGAGCACCTGCTGCTGGTGGTGTTCTTCGAAAATACTGAGTTGCGCGCCTACCTCGACGGCCCCACCAGCACTACCCAGGACGTATACAACCAGACGGTAGCTGAGAAATTTGCCCAGGAAAAACGCCAGATTGTGCGGGAGCTGAACCGCTACGGCATCCACGCCCTGCTCACCGCCCCCCAGAATTTGACGGTAAACACCATCAACAAGTACCTAGAATTCAAGGCCCGGGGGCTGATTTAGCGGCAATTCTGGTCATGAAAGAGGCCGTCATCCTGCATGAAGCGAAGGACATTCTCACGTCAGCCCAACTTATTGACACGTAGAAAGGTCCTTTGCTTCATGCAGGATGACGGCCTTTTCAGATAGTACCTCGTTCTGTTCACTGCTACTTCTGGCCCGGGGCTTGCTACCTTCGGGCTCTACCCTCCTGCCCTTTGCTTTCCCGATGATGCGTCCTTTCCTGCTCTACCTCCTGTTACTTCTGGCTTACCCGCTTGCCGCCCAAACGCCCGACACCCGCACGTTGCTGCCGGTGCCAACCCAGACGACCTGGGGCGCGAGCCGTTTTACTATCAAGCCAGATTTGTCGTGGCAGGTGTTCACGCCCGCCCAGACGCCAGCGGCCCACGCCGCCGACTCCGCCGTGGCCGAAGCCGTGGAGCAACTAGTTCTGCCGGTGCTACTGCCCGGCCGTAGTGGGCTGGCCGCGTCGCGCCGTCAGACTTCGCCCTTGCCTACGGCCAGCTTAGTACTGCAGTATGGTCGTCCCGCTGATTTGCTGAAGCTGGGCGAGGATGAGTCGTACACCCTGCGCGTGACGCCCATGGGCGTGGCCCTGAATGCGCCTACCCACCTGGGTATTTTGCGCGGACTGGCAACGCTGCGGCAGCTGGCAACTACTGAGAAGAAGGCAGTGTGGCTGCCGGAGGTAGATGTGCTGGATGCGCCGCGCTTTCCATGGCGGGGGCTGCTGATGGACCCGGCCCGCCACTTTATGCCCGTTTCCGTGATAAAGCGTAACCTCAACGGCATGTGGGCCACCAAGTTTAACGTCATGCACTGGCACCTCTCCGACGACCAGGGCTTTCGGGTGGAAAGCAAACTGCTGCCGCGCCTGCACACGGTGGGCGGCGAAGGACAGTTTTACACGCAAAGCCAGGTGCGCGACATCATCCGCTACGCGGCCCGGCGCGGCATTCGAGTAATTCCGGAGTTCGATATGCCCGGCCACGCCACGGCCTGGCTGGCGGCCTACCCCCGCCTGGCCTCCAACGATTCCATCTATGGCGTAGCGCGCAAATGGGGTGTGCTCAACATTGCCATGGACCCCACCCAGGAAACTACCTATACCCTCATCGATTCCTTGCTAAGCGAAATGACGCGGCTGTTTCCGGACCCCTACTTTCACATTGGGGGCGATGAAAACGATGGGCGGCAGTGGAAGCGAAATCCGCGCATCGTGGCCTTCATGAAGCAGCAAGGCATGGTGGACGCCAAAGGTCAGCTCGACAAGCACGCCCTGCAAACCTACTACAACCGCCGGGTGCTGCAGATACTGACCCGCTACCAGAAAACCATGGTGGGCTGGGACGAAATTCTGGGTCCGGGCCTGGCTCCGGAAGCGGTAATACAGAGTTGGCGCGGCAAAAAAGGCCTGTATGAGGCGGCGAAAAGCGGCCATCCTACCCTGCTTTCCAACGGCTACTACATCGACCTATTTCTGACGGCAGCCTCGCACTATGCCCCCGACCCGCTCCCTCAGGATGCTCCTCTGACGCCCGAACAGCAAAAGCTAGTACTGGGCGGCGAGGCCACCATGTGGAGCGAGTTTGCCGACTCCATCATCGTAGATTCGCGCATCTGGCCCCGGGCCGCGGCCGTAGCCGAGCGACTCTGGAGCGCCGCCACCGTCCGCGACGTGCCGGATATGTACCGCCGTCTCGGGCTGGTAAGCCAGCAGCTGGAAAGCCTGGGGCTGCAGCACCGCCGGGCCCCGGAGCAGCTCCTGACCCAGCTGGCCGGCGGCCGGCAGACGGCCGTGGCGCCCCTGCGCACCCTGGCCCACGTGCTGGAGCCGGTAAAGGAGTACAAGCGCCACTTTCAGGGCTTCAAATACACGACTCAAACCCCACTGAACCGCCTGGTGGACGCCGCCCCGGCTGAATCAGAAGAGGCCCGGCAGTTTGGCGTGGCCGTGGATGGCCTGCTGGCCTACGGGCGCACTGCTGCCGGTAGCACCGACCGGTTCCGGGGTCAACCCGGCAAGGCCCTAGTCGCCTACCTCAGCAACGAACTGGAGTACTGGCAGGCCAACGATGCGCTATTGCAGCCCCTGCTGAAGCAAAACCCCAGCCTGCAGGAGTACGCGCCGCATTCTGTCCGCCTGAAAACCATTGCCACCCTGGGCCTGGAGCGCCTCAAGATGCTGGAAAAGGGCCAAGCCCCTACCCCCGCCTGGCAAGCCAACGCCCTCAAGCAGCTCGACGCCGCCAAAGCCCCGCCGGCCAAACCGAGCTGGCCGTAGTTCCCGCCATCCGGCGGCTGGTAGAGGCGAAGTAGTGAGATGGTGAGTTGGCTGTTCAATAAGCGCTACCTGCGCGGGTTGAACAGCCAACTCACCATCTCACTAGTTGACCTTTAAAACAGCACCGATACCTGCATGCGGCCGGTGTGCACGGCGTTCAGGCCGTTGGCTTTGCGGCCGTCGTAGGCTAGGGTTACGTTGAGGCCGTTGCTGAGGCGCTGCTCCAGGTTCAGGTTCCAGGTAAAGTTGCTGCCGGGGCGCAGGGCATTCAGAATTTCCAGCCCGACCAGGGAAGCCTGGTCACCTTCGAAGGCTACGCGCACGTAGCGAGTGGTAGCCGACAGGGTGCGCTTGCCCACCTGGCTGACGCGGGTTTCTACTCCCAACTCATCAAACGTACCGGCTGCGTCTTCGTCGGGGCCGTTGGTGTTTTGCTTGGTGGTGCGCAGGTAGGTGCCCGTCAGGCGCAGCACGTTGGTGGGCTGGTAGCTGATTTCGGGCGCCAGCTCGTACTGCAGCACCCGGAAGTTACGGGCTTCCAGGTAGTTCGATAGGTTTTCGCGGATGCTGCGTGCAGCCGTAAAGCGCCCCGTGAACGACTGTGCTAAGGTCCGGCGGAGCAGCAGGCTTTGGTTGGCGAGGTTGCGCGTATCGGAGCCCTGGGTCAGCAGCACCTTCTGCTGGGTTTGCTGCACCGTCAGCTCGGCCCCGAAAATAGGATTGGACCGGTTGAAATAAAGCGTGTTACGCAGCAGCTTGTTCAAACTCAGTAGCAGGGAATCGGCGGTTTGGAAGGCAAACGGGTTCAGGCGCGACGACAGGGTATTTTCGGTGGTGCGGCGGTCTAGGGTGATGGTACTCAGAGCCGAGAACCGCCCCACGAAGCCGCGCAAACCCGGCAACTCCCGCCACCCGCGCGGGGCAGTAGTGGTCAGGCGGTAGCTAAAGCGGTTGGTGAAGGCTGGAATGTAGTCGTCGGTAGGCAGAAACACCTTGATGTGGGTGCGGTACTGGGCGTCGGGGTCTGGGCCTCAAAGAATTCGTCCTTATCCTGGCGGTTGTTGGTTGGGCGGTTACTGGTCGCCACGTCGCCGCCGTAGTAGTGCGTGCCCTGGCCGTTGGGCACGGCCAGAAACGTGTAGTCGCGCTTCAGCTCCCGGCCCGTGGCCACGGCGTAGCTCAGCTCCGAGCGCAACAGCTGCTGGAAAAAGCTAGCGTTCCAGTCGAGCTTGCCCAGCACGGTGCGCTGCCGAGCCGAGTCGCGGGCCGCCAGGTCGCGGTAGGTAGCCAGTATAGCCAGGTCCTGGGTGGCACTCAGGCGCGAGACGAGTGTGCCCTGCCAGGTTTGGGCCCGGCCCCGCTCCTGCAGCCGGGTTTGCTCGGGGTTTGGGGTCTGGTCGCGGCGGTAGCTGTAGTCGAGGCGGAAGCGGGTACGGGCCGAGTCGCGGCTTTGCAGGAACAGAGCGTGCTCGTCGAAGTAATTGGCCGAAGTCAGCGAGTCACCACTAGACTTGGCAACGCGGTTTTTATCGAAGCGGTAGGCGTAGCCGGGCACCACGGGTCCGCCTACATAGCGGGCCGTACCTTCACCCCGCGCCCAGCGCGAAGTGCGGCTGCCGGCCTCGGAGTTCAGCAGAAACAAGTTGCCGCGCACCTGCACCGGGCCCACCTGCCGGGCCACATCTACCCAGTGCTGCACTCCGCTTACTTCCCCAGCCCGGTAGCGTCGGCTCAGGCGGTAGCCCAGGGCATTGTTGGCGTCTTTTACTACCCCACCGAGGCGTTGAGAATATTGTCCTCGCGGGGCTGCTGATTGTTGGTAACGAGGGTGTTAGAAGTGCTCCAGTTACGGTCAAACTCGATGTCGCGGTACCGGTCGATGGGGGCAAAACGACGGCTGGTGTACTCGTAATCCAAGGCACTGCGCAGCTTGTAGCCCTGCAAGCCGGGTAGGCGCACGGGCCGGTCCTGCACCACGTAGCCCACCCGCATAGCTCGCCCCTTCGCCGACTCCGGCGAAAAGCGGTTTAAATCCAGGTCGGAAGCGGCCAAATCCACGAACACCGTGGCCGTGGAATCAAGCTGGTAGCTGGTACCCACCGTCATCAGCTGCTTTTGCAAGGGCGTGGGCAGTACCCGAATAGGCTCGTAGGAGCCGCGCCCCTGGCCCACGAACTGGTACACGCGGCCATTGGCGCGGGCCTCTTCGGCGCTAGTGCCTAGGTTGTAGCTGCCCTGGCCCGCCCCCACGTTGGTGAAGCGCACGTTGTACACGGCCCGGGTGGTATCCTGGGGCGGATACACGAACACCGTCACTGGCTGCTGGGTAGTGGGGTCGAGCTGGGTTTCCTGACGGTACTGCACCTGCTGCCGGTCGTAAGCTACGGTATCCACACCCGGCACCACGGCCTGACTGACGTTGTCGCCAATGGAGCGCAGCAGCTGCTTTTCCGACTCTTTGAGGCTGAGGTTGGGTGAGTTATCGGGGTTATCTGACTCGCGGTAGAAGTTGGCGTGCACCTGCAGGCGGCCCAGCTGCTGGTAGTGGCTGGCCTGGAGCAGGGAGCGGGAGTAGTTGAAATCGGAGTACTCGAAATCGACCTTAATGCGGGAGTTGCGGGTTATTAGGTGGCGAGGCGAAAACGTTAGCTCGGCCTGGTTGTAATCGATGACGTAGTCGAAATCAAAGCCGCGCACCAGGAGCCGGCCATCCAGGTATACCCGCTCGGAGTTGGCCAGAATAATAATGAACTGCTCCCCGTTCGGCCCGCGCAGGCGGTAGGGGCCCTGCACGTTTTCCAGGGGGCAATATCAATGCTGGCAAACTTGCCCTTGGCTACCCCCGCCGCCACGGAGGTAGTGGCAAATGCCTCGCCGGGCCTGAAACCAAGCAAGCCGTTGCGCCGGGGGCGCCGGGGGCGCTGGTTACCGTTTGGCTGACTCCGTTTGGCCCTACCCCGTTGGGCGTAATGCCGTTAGGACTGGCCGGGCTGGTTGGCTGGCCGTTCTGGGTGGCGCCTGAGCCGGCAGGCGGGGGTACGGTGGGCGGCACCGTCACGAAGGTGCCGGTGCTGGTACCACTGGCGTTGGGGTACTGAAACAGCTGCGGATTGCTCACGCCCGGCCCGCTTCCGCCACCAAACCCACCGGTGGGCAGCCGCCCGAAGTTGGTTTCCAGGGCCGCTCCCTGAATGTTTTTATAAAAGCGCAGGAAGTAATCGGGCTTGTTGCGCAGCACCACGTCGCCGGCCGTCAGGTTCCAGCGCGGGTGGGTAAGCGTGATGTAAATCCGGTCGAATTCCTGGAGCTGCTGGGTGTTGCCTTCGGGCTGGAAAGGCACGTTCTGGTCGGAAATAGCCGCCGTGAGCGTAATCTGGTCGGTGAGGCGACCTTCTAGCTGCAGGTTCAGGGAGGAGTTAACGAAAACGTTCTGGGCATTGCCAAACGAGACGCCGCGGGAGAGGTTACCCGTTTTGTTGATGCCGGGCGTGCTCAGAATCTGCTCCTTCACCGCAAAGTCCTCTAGGCCCATTACCGAGGGGCGCCGCCAGAAATCCACGCTGTCCATGAGGCGGGCGGGGCGCAGGGACCGGGGCGCAGCCAGTTGCACGGGCAGTACCCGGTAGCACACCAGCACCGAGTCGGGGCTACCGGGCAGCACCATATCGGGCTGGCCCGGCTCGGGGAAGGAAACCGCGTGCTAGGCCGCACAAATCGGTAACGGTCCGTGCGGGCGTCATACGCCAGGCCGCGGCCGTCCACGCTCACCGAGGTCGGCACTATTGTCAGCGAGTCGCGCAAGCTGAACTCCGTGGTATCCCGGTTGAGGGCCAGGCGTACCCAGGTGCAGCGGCGGGTAGTAGGCGGGGCGTCGGGGCGCTGCTGGGCCTGGGCCGCCGCACTACCCCACCACCACAGGCCCATCAGCAGCCCACACAAGCGCAGAAAAGAGGGCGTAGAGCTGCTGATCATTCAGTAAAAATACGAGGCCAAGACGTCGGGGCCACCATAACGCCGGAAGGCGCTGAATTCGTGCCAATTCCTACCTCAACAGTTGCTTACTATTCAGGACTTTTGGGTGTGCGCAGGTGCGGGCTCCTACCCTGCCAGCGGCAGCTCAATGCAGAACAGTGTTCCAGCGCCCTCCTTGGTTTCAAACCAGATGGTGCCCCCGGCACTCTCAATGCCACGCCGGGCCACGGCCAACCCAATACCGGAGCCTTTCTCCTTGGTGGTGAAGTTGGGCACAAACACTTTGTCCTGCACGTCGGCCGGAATGCCGGTGCCATTGTCCTGGATGCAGATGCGGATGCGGTTGTTAGGCTGGGCTTGTAGCTGCGCTTCCACTTCCGGCCGCCGGTCGGGCGGAATGGCTTGCAGGGCATTAATCAGAAGATTATTGAAGGTGCGCACCAGCAGACTTTCATCGGCGTACACCACGTAACGACCCGTATCGGCGTCCTCGGGCAAGGTGAGTCGAATGCCCGTTCCGGCCGCGCCGCCCTGGTGCAAACCCACGCACCGCCGCAGAATGGGCGCCACGTCCAGGCGCTCGGGGCGCATGGCAGGCAGGTTAGTGAAGTTGCTGAAGGAGGTAGCAATGTCGGTCAGCACGTCAATCTGGGTGATAAGCGTTTGCGACACCTTGTTCATCAGCTCATCCAGGTTGGGGCGTTGGTCCTGGATGGCGCGCTGCAGAAACTGCAGGCTCAGCTTCATGGGCGTAAGCGGGTTCTTGATTTCGTGGGCCACCTGCCGGGCCATTTCGCGCCAGGCGGCTTCCTTTTCCTGGGTGGCCAGCTCCTGCTTGCTTTCCTCCAGCTTCAGCAGCATCTGGTTGTACTCGCGCACCAGCAAGCCAATTTCGTCCTCCGATTCATAGGCTAGCATCTCGTTTTGGCCCGTAAGCGTGGTCTGACGCAGCTTTTCGGTGATCAGCTTAAGCGGCTCCGTCAGAATCCGGGACGCCAGGAAGGCCAGCACCAGAAACAGGATAAACATCACGGTGAAGATGTTCAGAATGGTAGATACCAGCTCCGTGAGCTTGTTATCGAGGTCCTTTTCGGAGTCAAAGAAGGGAATTCCTACGTAGCCCAGCACCGCGCCCGGCCGCCCCGACTGCACGGCTCCGGCCCGGAGCGGCAAGTACAGTGCATTAAAGGAAAGCGTGCCGGCTTGCTCCGTGAGCAGAATGCGGGGTTGCCCATCCTCGGTGAGGGCCGCCACTGCCTGGGGTTCATGAGGGTACTGAGCAGGCTGGCCTCGAAAATGAGGGGCTGGCTGCTCACTAGCAGCTCGCCGCGGGCATCGTAGAGGTTTAGGTCGGTTTCGGTGAGGGCGGCTACGTTTTCGGCCAGGTCCACTAGGTCGGCCCTGTTGCCGGACTCCGTGAGCAGGTTGCGGTTTTTGAGCAGATTTTCCTGCACAGCCTGCCCCCGGCGCTGGTAGCTCCGCAGCAAATCGTGCTTGTAGGAGTTGGTAACTTGGCTGGCAATAGCCACGCTCACTACAACGAGCGGCACTAGAATGCCGAAGTTCAGGAAGAGTTGAATCTTGGTGCTGAAGTTGGTGCGCAGCAGTTCCCGGTACTGGCCTCGCGCCAGCAGAAACGCCCCATGAGCAAGAGCCAGCAGAAGCTGTGCAGTAGAAATAGCGCGGAAAAATTTGCCAGCCAGTCGGAGAAAGAATACGTGGCCGTGCTAACAACCACCATCCGGTCGGAGCGGTCCGTGGCCCGGATGCCCAGGTGATGGAAACCGCCGAGCGCCACTCCAGTCGTATAAAGCCGCGGGTCACGGAATAGGCTGGTGGGCAAGCGGTTGATGTAATCAAAGTCACCTTCGCTGTAAACCAGTTGGCCCTTCTGGTAGCCCCCGTAGCTGAGCTCCGTGCCCAGGCGGGGCTGATAGAAATTCTGATCTACCAGCAGCTCCGGCACCACGCTGTTGGCTGTCAGCTTCTTCAGGGTCAGCTCCAGCACTATCGTGCTGTTGCCGGCATCTAGCTCCGGGTTGGGGGTAGGCACTGGCACAAAGGCCACGTACCGGCGGGAGCTAAACGAATTGTTCCCATCCCGGATGAGGTAAATATTGGGGTGGTCGGTGCGGGTGGCACCTTGCAGCAGGAACTCGCGCGTTTGCTCTAAACTGCCGCCTACGGCCACACCCCGCCCCGCCGGATTAAAGAGAATCACGCGCACTTCATACTTATTGAAGTAGTCGCGTAGGTAGTACTTGACAATTTTCTGGCGAATCAGGTCCAGGTTAATGAACGGACTAGCCAGCATAGTGCGCAACACCGGGTCTTGGGCCATTTCCTGGCCCCGTTCAACCAGTAGATATTCACCCTGCAAATCATTGTCAGTAAGCAGATTACTTGCTAGGTTTTGCTTGTTGAGCTGCAGCTGACGGTTAAAGTGCTCGTATAGAGCCAAGCCACCCACCGCCGAGCTGACGCCTACCATCAGGAAGATGAACAGATATACCTGATAAGGCAGCACCGCGCCCGCTGACTTCAACCCCGTGAGGCGCAACACAAAGAAAAACAGCAGGGTAATGCCCAAAATAGTGCAGTGCACCAGCCCCAACCCCAGCCCCGTGGACAGAAAAATTACTGCCGTCACAAATAGCAACAGCAACCCAATAGTGCGGGTAGAGGGCCGAACTATGCCGGTAAACAGCTGCGAGAGTAAGTAAAACCCCACTAAGTAGCTGCCAGTGTGCAGCACAATGGCTAGCAGCAGCAGGGACTTAAAGACGCTTACCTGAATATCCTGGGTGATGTCCAGGATGAGTTGAGAATTGGTGAAGCTGCTAGTGTAAAAATCGAACAGCAGCTCCAGCAGGCCATAAAACCCGAGCACGGTAAGCGCACCCACTCCCACGCGCTGGGGCCAGCGGCGAATTCGTTGAGTGATGCGCAGCACGCCGTAGCGCCGGAAGAGCAGCAGTACGTAGTACGAAGACACCACGAACAATGCGGCATTCAGGAGCAAATCGCCTAGGGAAGGCGAAATCCAGGAGGCCGCGTACACGCGTGGGTCAAATAGGCGGACTTCCAAGAAGGAAAACGGCAGCCCCAATGAGAGCATCACGGCCCGCAACACCACCAGCGGAACCACCACGGCCAGGGCTCCGGCCCACACCTTCCCTTGGGCAAACTGCTGCCGGGCCACGTAGCTCCAGCCGGCCACGTAAAAGCCGAACCCAAGTAGTAGTAGCAGCAGCGGCACGTACTTGCCCGTAATGGGGTCGGCCTGCAGGCTTTCTATTGAGAAGAGATAATTGCCTTCATTGGAGACTAGCCGCGGACGGTTAGAGGTAGTCTTTTCTACCACTAGTCGCACGTTCTGACCCTGGAAGAGTCCTTGGCCGTTGCCCTCCCGCAAGTAACGGTTGCTAATGCCGTAGCTGATTTCCAGCGGAATGTAGGTCAGGATGACGTATTCACCTTCCGTGTGCCGCAGCACCAAAAACTTACCAAATCGGGTTTCTAGCAGGCGCTCGTGGTAGCGCTGCAAGGCCTGTTCCGGGTCGGGCCGCACGCTATGGTCAGACCAGTAGACAATCTGCTCGCCCCGGAAAATGAAGGTAGGGTAGGTCGTGTGGCTAGTCAGGCTTTGAAAGCTGACTTGGCGCGTTGCCAGCCGCTGCAGTACATCCGTCGATTCCCGCTCCCCCGTAAGCTCAGCCTCCATCAACAGCTCTTGCAGCCGGGTAGCCGAAGCTTGCAGTACTACCTCCGGATTCTGGCTATAGCGGTTGCTCAGGTAAGCGGCCCCGAAACAAAGCAGGGCCAGTGACAGCAGCCAGACCGGAGGGAAGCGGAAAAATTTCAACGGGAGGGGAAATGATGGAATCGGGACAGTAGCAACCTTGATACCAAACAAAAATGCCGCCCCACGGCGGCATTTCCTAGCTCTGGTTAGAAGGAGCGAGTTTAGCGGCGACTAGCGGCGACTAGCGGCGACTAGCGGCGTAGCGCGCATCATAATGCACCCCGCCAAACAAATACAGCATCAGGGTGCGAGAATAGCGCAAACTCAAGGGCGTGAACAGCAAAGAGAAGATGGCCACGGCCGTAATGTATACCCAAGTATCCGGGTCATCGAGCAGGTAGTACACCGCAAAACCGACGACCAGCATAATAGCCGTAGAAAAGGCAAAGCTGATATACATAGCTCCCCAATAAAACCCTGGCTCCGGTTCATAGGCTTGTTCGCATACTGGGCAGGTGGGCGGCATTTCGGTGAAATGCGCCAGGTTCAGGGCCGAGTGCGTGAACAGTTGCCCCTGGTGGCAGCGCGGACAGCGCTGCTGCAGAACGCTTACCAGGGTAGAATCGGAGTTAGCCATGGGCCGTTTTTTTCTTCTGCTGACTGTGGCGGTACCAGAAATAACCAACCGTTCCAATCAGTACGTAGGGAATCGTCATCAGATACAAAATTCCCTTGTTGAGGCCGGTTGTGTCGTATCCGTCCTTCTCCTGGCGCGAAGCTTCCACCTGAGTTTTGCACATGGTGCACTGCGCTTGCACACTTAAGGGTAGTACGCTCAATAGTACCCCCAGAAACAAGGCTACCAGTCCGCTATAAACTACTTTTTTCATGACATCAACTGATTTCGTTGCAAGAATAACCGTCTGGGTGTGCTCCTGGTTCGTTACCAGAAGCCTTCATGAAGATGTTTTCGAAAAGTACTACGTGTAGTAAGGCGCAATCATGAAATACACAATTACGCCCGTAATGGAAACGTAGAGCCACACCGGGTAAGTCCAGCGGGCAATGCGGCGGTGCTTCTGAAATTGCTCAGTCAAGGCGAAGTACAGCGTAAATAGTACCAACGCTACGGTAATGGCCGCCAGCAGAATGTGGGTTATTAGGATGAAGTAGTAGACGCCGCGCATCAGGCCTACCCCACCGTATTTCGTCACAATGCCTTGGGAGTGGTACGCCACGTAAGACACCAGGAACAAAGAGCCCAGTAGGAAAGCCATGCCCATCATGGCGCGGTGCTTAGCTACGTTCTTGCGCCGGATGAAGTAGTAGCCCAGCATCAGGAAAACCGCCGTGAGGGAATTAAGCACGGCATTAACAGCCGGCAGCATTTTTACATTGGCGCCGGGAATACGAAAAACGCCGGGCAGAAAGTAAAGCACGGCCACGGCCAGGGGCACCACGGCTCCCAGGACGCCGGCGGCTATTTTGTACTTGGTGAAGTTGCCGGGGTTAACGGCAGAGTTATTGGTGGTCATAGGTGTAAAGCAACACTTCAATCTCGGTGATGAGGCGATTCACGTCCCGCTCGCTGGTCCCGTCGTAACGGCCGCGCACGTGCCCGGCGCGGTCAACCAGAAAGACTTGCTGGCTGTGCAGGCTTCCGGGGTCAATGCTGGGTGCAAGACGGAACTCCTCAGTAGCTAACCGGGTAGCAACGGTTTTGTCACCAGTCAGGAAAAACCATTTGCCGGCAATGGCCCCGTACTCCTCGGCATAGCGCGCTAGCACGGCTACGGAATCGTGGGCCGGATCTACAGTAAATGATGCCAAAGCTACCCGGGGCTCCTGCCGAAACTTCTCCTGCACCCGCACTAATTGGCTGGTTACGCGCGGACAGGCGCCAGGGCAGGTAGTAAAGAAAAAATTAGCTACGTATAGGCCTTTCCGCTGCAGCTCCTCCCCAGTCACTTCCCGACCTGATTGCGACGCTAACCGAAAACCACCGATTTGGTGATAAACAGTATCGCGCTGCCACTTTCCCGCAACCTGAGTAGAGTCTACTCGGTCGGGCAGGAAAGTTGGCAGCGCGTAACGGTTGGTACCGAAGCTTTTGAGGAACAGGAAAGCCAGAACCGGGACCAGCAGAATCAGGCCCAACACTAAAACTTGTTGGGGCCGCATACTGCTAGCTGACTAGGTTCTGTACTGCTTCGCCGATGTAGGAGCCTTCCGTAATCAAGGCCACGAGCAGCCAGATGAGCAAAGACATTGGAATCAAGATGGTCCAAATCAGGCCCTTCGTCTCATGCTTCAAGTGCATGAACTCAGCCACGATGAAGAAGGCCTTGAAAATGGTCAGGATGATGAAGATGGAATTGCGGAACGTGCTGGCGGGCATGATGTAGGCAATAACAAATTCCAGTGCTGTAATAGCCGAAATAATCCAGAAGGTTTTCCAGATCCAGGCGGTATTGGGCTTAGGAATTTCGCCAGTCGGAGCAGGGTCGTGCGTTGCGTGCTGAGCCATGGTAATGGAGTAGCTAAGGAAGTAAACACCGAGGCGAACAACTTCAGCAGTTGCTCGCCCCGGTACTCAATCAAATTAAACGAGGTAGAAGAAGGTGAAAACGAACACCCACACCAGATCTACAAAGTGCCAGTAGAGGCCAATTTTCTCCACCATTTCATAGTGGCCGCGCTTTTCAAACGTACCGTTCGTAGTGGCAATAAACGCCCAAATCAGCAGGCAAACGCCCGAGAATACGTGCGTGCCGTGGAAACCGGTGATGAAGAAGAACAAGTCAGCAAACAGCACCGGACCGTACTGATTCATAGCCAGGTTAGCGCCGTGGAATACTGAGCCGTCATTCATCAGCGTGCCTTCTTCCGTACCATGGATGAAGTGGCTCCACTCCCAGGCCTGGCAGCTCAAGAAGGTAGCCCCGAACAATATCGTCCACAGCAGCCATTTCTGTACGTCCTTCTTGTCGAAGCGGTGACCAGCTTCTACTGCCAGTACCATCGTTACCGAGCTAAAGATGAGAATCATCGTCATCAAGGCCACAAAACCCAGCGGCAGATGCATGCCATGCAAGCCGGGGAAGGCATCAAATACTTTCTCAGGGATGGGCCAGTAATTGGTCGAGAACTTGAAAGCTTCGGCCGTACCCTCGTACACACCGTGGCGGTGACGAATCAGACCATACGTGGTGAGGAAGGCGGCGAACGTGAAGGCGTCCGACAACAGGAAGAACCACATCATCAGCTTGCCGTAGCTTGCTTTGAAAGGCTCGTTCCCGCCGTCCCAGGTGCCGGTGCGCGGCTTATCCAGGGCGGAATCAGAAATTACCTGCGTCGTGGAAATGGTGGACATAGCGTGCGGGGGTTGACGAAATTCTAGTGGTTCAAAAGTAGGAACAAATACAGGTACAACCAAAGCGCGCCAAGGTAGTGCCAGTAGATCGTGACGTTGCCGATGGAGAGCATCTGCCGGGAATGCACCTGATAGTTAAAGCTTTTACGCAATACGATCAGCAGAAAGATAAGTCCCGTAACCAGGTGAAATGCATGGACGCCGGTTAATACATACAGAAATGAGCCGGAAGGGTTGGCATCAGTGCCCGCAAAAAAGATGCGCTGCCCCACCAAGACGCCCCACAGTTCCCACTGCCCAATCAGAAAGGCAATACCTAGTACGGTGGTTAGTATAAGTGCCGTGCGCACTTGCTTGAGTTCATCCTTACGAGCCGCGAACCACGCCCACTGTACAGTCACGGAGCTAGCGGCCAAAATTAGGGTAGTAATCAGGAAGCCAAAGGGCAAATCGAATTCTAGCCAGTTGCCTTCGTTGCGCCGCACGATGTAAGCGCTGGTATACGCAGCGAAAATCATGAAGATGCTGACCATCATCAGCACCAGCACAAACCGCAACGGGTGAATTCCCGTGGCTGGCTGCTTGGTGTTCAATGCTTCGGAGGAATGCATAAAGAAGAAATGAGTTGTAGGACAAAAGAGTGTCAGCTAGTAAACATGAGTTGGCGACGCTTTGTCCCGCTTCTCACGCTTAGTTTGCACTCTGAACCTGATTATATCTTATCCAGTACCAACGCTATCTGCACGATGGGCAGGTAGAGGAAGGACCCAAACATGATGCTCATGGCCGCCTTTTTACTGATGGTGCGCATGAGGTAGAAAGTCTGCATTAAGAACAATACTCCGCAAATAGCAGCTACCATAGGGTACGTAGTACCGGTCATGCCAAAGTAAAACGGCAGTAAGCTGAGCGGAATGAGCACCAGCGTGTACGTCATGATTTGAAACGCCGTGCGCAGGTCTTTTTTGCCGGGTGTAGGCAGCATTTTGAAGCCCGCCTTCTTGTAGTCATCGTCTAGCACCCAGGCAATGGCCCAGAAGTGCGGAAACTGCCACATGAACTGAATTCCAAACAAGATCCACCCTTCTAACCCTAGGAAGCCCGTGGCAGCCACCCAGCCAATTAGCGGCGGCATTCCTCCTGGTATGGCCCCTACCGCTACACAAATAGGTGAAATTGTTTTCAGTGGGGTATAGATGAAGCCGTATAGAATCAGGGATATAAGAGAGAGAGCGGCAGCTACTGGGTTGAAAAAGTAGGCTAGCAAAGCTAGTCCCGCTACTCCAAGAACTGCCACAAATACCCAGGCCTCCCGAATACTCAAAATTCCTAAAGGCAGTGGCCGCTGAGCCGTACGCTTCATCATTTTGTCCAGATCTATTTCAAAGATCTGGTTGATGGTGTTAGCCGAGCCCGTAACTGCCAATCCGCCCAGCATCACTAACACTGCCCGTCCCCAGTTCAGCTCTTGAGCGCCCAGCAAGTAGCCAATGGCGCTGGAAAAGGCCACCGTAAGCGCCAGGCGAAATTTAAGTAACTGGAAGAAAGCCCTAGCCTTACTCATCAACGGGTGGAACAGAGTGCGCGGCGAGAAGATGCGCCAAACAGGGCCGCAAAGTTACGCAACAACAGCCGGAGTAGCCACCTGCCGCCGCAACTTCGTGGCTTGCCGATACGCTACTACAGCTAAAAACTGAGCGCCAAAGAGTAAGGTAGCCAGCGTGAGGTGAACGGGCTGCACCGCGGCCGGGAATGAGAAATAGGCTAAAACAATGCCCGCCACTATTTCCCCTCCTATCAAGACCAAAATGGCCGTGGCTAAACCATGTAGGCGGCGCGAGGGTAGAGTGTATAGCCGATACGCCAAGTACAGATTTATAAGCAGGAGCAGCGCCGAGAAAGAGCGGTGAAAACGAAACACATTGCCCAACTGCTCTACCCAGCTTCCCCGATTAAGGTAGTTAGCCGCCGAGGCAACCAGGTCAATTTGTTCACGCACCTGCGTACCCAATACAATCTGACCAAAAGTGAGCAATACAGCCAGCCATAACACACCAGATAATCCTGTCACCTCTCGCACGGGGCGCATTTCTGCTTCCAGCCCCCGCTGAGAGCGGTCAACGGCGTATAACAGCATAGCCACAATCACCAAGGCTAGGCCCATGTGAATGGTCACCATAATTGGCAGCAGATTCGTGGAAACCACTAATGAGCCCAGCCAGCCTTGTACTCCAGTTAAGAGGAAAGACGCTAAAGCTAGCCAGAACACCGCACGGTCGCGGCGCCAGTAGGGTAAGGCAAATAGCACTGTGCCAAAGACGAACACGCCAATCAGTGCTCCTACTAGTCGGTTCACGTATTCAATCCACGTTTTCACCGGGTTGAAATCAGTCTCAATGTACTGGGTAGGATGGGCAAAAATGTCACCAGCTACCTGATGAAAGCCCAGGCGCTCTAGCTTCGCAGCCAACTTCTTGTTCTTCTCAACCCGTTGTGCAGTGTATACTTCCTTATAATTAAGGGGTAGTTGGCTAATGTGCGTGGGCGGTACCCAGCTACCAAAGCACTTTGGCCAGTCGGGGCAGCCCATTCCAGAACCAGTACTCCGAACTATACCACCAACCAAGATTAGAACGTACACGGCTGCTACCGTCAGAATTCCAACAAATCGGAAACGGCGCACGAATGTGGGAGTTGACATGCTGAACGTGACTAAGCGAGAAAATTCATTATATAAACTGCTGAATCAGCTTTTTGCTTATAAAACTGAAGGGAAACTCAGCTCGGCACAGCCGGTCCGAATTTCCCTTAGCGGAAGCAAATAAAACGGGCCGCCGTTGGTACAGCGGCCCGTTTAGGAGGCTAGTGCTCAAAGCACTTATTCCATTTCCTTCTCGTATGGCAAGTTAGAAGACTGCGTCTGCGAGTATGGTATATGCTGGGGAATGAAGTCCTCAGCGGCACCAGGCTTGCTGTAGTCATAGGGCCAACGGTGTACGGCTGGAATTGCACCAGGCCAGTTGCCGTGGCCGGGTACTACCGGTGTCGTCCACTCCAGCGTCGTCGAATTCCAAGGATTCTCGGTAGCCCGACGACCACGGAAGATGCTGTAGAAGAAGTTGAAGATGAAAACGAACTGAGCGAAGAAAGCAATAATGGCAGCGGCCGAGATGAACTTGTTCAGATCAGCAAACTGGCTGAAGCTATCGAAGCCAGTCCAAGCGTAGTAACGACGGGGGAAACCAGCGATACCAACGTAGTGCATTGGCAAGAACACCAGATATACACCGAGGAAGGTCAGCCAGAAGTGTACGTAGCCCAACTTCTCGTCCAGCATACGACCGAACATCTTCGGGAACCAGTGATATACACCGGCAAACAAACCAAAGAAAGCCGACGAACCCATTACTAAGTGGAAGTGAGCTACCACAAAGTACGTGTTGTGCATCTGAATGTCGAGAGCAGCATTACCCAGTACGATACCCGTTAGACCACCAGCAATGAACAACGATACGAAACCGATGGAGAACAACATAGCTGAGGTAAAGCGGATATTACCACGCCACAGAGTTGCCAACCAGTTAAAAGTTTTCACTGCCGAGGGAACGGCAATAATCAGGGTCAGGAACATGAAGACAGAACCCAGGAAGGGGTTCATACCCGTCACGAACATGTGGTGAGCCCACACAATAAAGGAGAGCAACGAAATACCCAATAGGGAGCCAATCATGGCGCGGTAACCGAAGATAGGTTTACGAGCATTCGTAGCCAGAATCTCGGATACCATACCCATAGCAGGCATAATTACGATGTACACCTCGGGGTGACCTAAGAACCAGAACAAGTGCTGGAACAGGATGGGTGAACCACCTGTGTTTGGCAATGCCTGACCGGCAATGTAAATGTCGGAAAGGAAGAACGAAGTGCCGAAGCTACGGTCGAAAATCAGCAGTAGAGCTGCCGAAAAAAGTACCGGGAAAGAAAGCAGACCAAGAATAGCTGTCAAGAAGAAGGCCCAGATGGTGAGCGGCAGTTTGCTCATGCTCATGCCCTGAGTACGCAGGTTGATAACAGTAGTGATATAGTTTACACCACCCAACAACTGCGAAACAATGAACAAGGCCATAGATACCAGCCAGAATGTCTGACCAGCGCCCGAACCAGGAATAGCTTGAGGCAATGCGCTCAGCGGGGGATAAATTGTCCAACCAGCAGAAGCAGGACCCGTTTCCAGGAACAGTGAAACGAACATAACCACACTGGAAGCAAAGAAGAACCAGTAGGAAAGCATGTTCATGAAGCCCGAAGCCATATCGCGGGCACCAATTTGCAGCGGAATCAGGAAGTTGGAGAATGTACCCGACAAGCCGGCCGTCAGCACGAAGAACACCATGATGGTGCCGTGCATTGTCACCAATGCTAGATAGAACTCTGGGTTCAGCTTACCAGCCTCAATCCATTTGCCCAAGAACGGAGAAAGCCATTCGAAGGTAGACTCGGGCCAGCCCAGCTGCAGACGGAAGAGGCTCGACAGGGTACCACCAATAATTGCCCAGATAATACCTGTAATCAGGAATTGCTTAGCAATTACTTTATGGTCCGTGCTGAAGACGTACTTCTGCAGAAAGCTTTGCTCGTGGTGCTCGTCGTGGTGCGCGTGCTCGTCGTGCGAGATGCCCGGCTCGGTTACACCGGCGCCGCCTTGCACTTGCGCTTGAGTAGGAAGATTAGCAGCCATAGTAGAAGCGTGCAATTAAATGAGATTAGAGCGAAGCCTTGGCCGTAGCGGAAACTACAGCGGCCGCAGCTGGAGTAGTTTCTTTTTCATCCAGTTTATCCGACTTCTGTTTAAAGCTAGCCAGTACATCGGGATTTTGCTCCGAGAAAGACTTCTGCTGAGCAAACCAAGCAACATAGTCATCTGGTTCATCCACTACAATGTTCAGCTTCATAGCGAAGTGGCCACGTCCGCAAATCTGGTTGCAGGCCAATTCATAAGTGAATTTTGGATTGCCAGTTTGAGCACGCATTTCGTCAGTTGTCATGGTAGGCGTAAACCAAAACTTAGTCGGCATGCCAGGTACAGCGTACATCTGCACACGGAAATGAGGCATGTAGACAGCGTGCAGCACATCACGCGAACGAATCTTCAATAGCACTGGATGTCCCTTGGGAACGTGAATTTCAGGTGCCACGAAATCGTCGATGCCGTTTTGGTCGCTTAGGTCAAACCCAAACTCGTTGGTAGCATCAATCAGACGATAGTTAACTACACCAAGCTTCTGGTCGCGGCCGGGGTACCGAACTAACCAGTTAAACTGCTTGCCCATAACCTCTACCACTACGGCGTCCTTAGGAGCCGGACCAGTGATACGCGTCCATTCTTTCCAACCAGCGAATACCAAGCCTGCCATTACAATAGCAGGAATCAGCGTCCAGATTACTTCGATTTTGTTGTTATGCGGAAAGAAGAAAGCCCGGCGGCCTTCTTTATGCTGATACTTGTAAGAATACACGAACAGCAATACCTGGGTCAGCGTGAACACAATGCCCAGGATAATCATGGTAGTCCAAAACATCCGTTCGGTGGCATGACCGTGTACGGAAGCAATGGGTGGGTTCATCTTATCGTAGTTGTCAGCAAAAGACCACGCAAAAGCGGCTCCTCCAACAACTAGGAATATGATGAAAAGAATGGCGTTTACACGGTTGCTAACCCCTACTTCTCGGGTTGAGCTACCCGAAAAGATTGAAGTTAGAATCTGGAGGCGGAACAGCAGGCCAAACACGACCAGCAGCAACACCAGCACCAGAAGAATACCAAGAGTAGTCATTATCAGGAGGTAGAAGTGAGTACTGAGAGCGAGTGGTGAGAGGAGAAGAGCTTCATTCCTCTCCACTCCCAACTCAGCGGCTGAAATCAGGTGGTGTGGTGGACGCTTTCATCCAAGAACGGATGGTGAACCGGTACTAAGGACGCCTGAGAAAGGCGCTTCGTCATTAGAAGCAAGAATGCACCAAGGAAGATCAAAGCCGTGCCAATCTCAATTACAAACCCGTTTTCGGCTTTCATCGTTCCGGGCATCAGCATTAGATAGAAGTCCGACCAATGACCAATTAGAATGGCAATGCTCACAATTTTGAGCATGATCATTTGCCGCTTTGCATCCCGAGTCATGAGCACTAGAAAGGGGAATGCAAAGTTGATAATCAGGTTGCCAAAGAACATCCAGGTATACTGGCCGTTGAAGCCGCCCAAGCGCTGATTGTAATACACCGATTCTTCAGGCAGGTTAGCATACCAGATCAGCATGAACTGGGAGAACCACACGTAGGTCCAGAAGATGCTGAAGCCAAACATGAACTTACCTAAGTCGTGCAAGTGGCCTTCTTTCACAAAACGCAGGTAGCCGGCTTGCTTAAGCAGAATGGTGCACAGTGTTACGGCAGCAATACCTGATACCCACCAAGAGGCGAATACGTACCAGCCGAACATGGTAGAAAACCAGTGCGTGTCAACCGACATTACCCAGTCCCAGGCGGAAATCGACGACGTAACCGCGTAGATAACTAGGAACAAAGCCGAGACATTGATGCTCTTGTGAAAGTACTCAGTACCACCATTTAGATCTTCGGCCAATGATAGGTCACGCAGGCGTTTAGTGAAGAACGCCCACAGGCCTAGGAACAAGACCATCCGAATCAGATAGAACGGAATATTTAAGAATCCCGACTTACCAGCAATAATTGCGTCGTAGTTGGCATTGCCTTTTTCCATGATACCAGGCATCGTCCAATGGAAGATGTCATTGTTAATCAAGCTTACCAGAAATACGGCAACCATGATTACCAAGCCAGGAAGCAGCCAAGCACTAAGTGCTTCGTTGATACGCTTAATCAGCACCGACCAGCCAGCATAAGCGACATACTGAATAGCCATGAACACCGTACCAATGGCTGAAACGCCGGTAAAGAATACGTTGTTATGCCAAAGGCTTACGATGAGACGTTTGAGCCAAGCGGGGCTACCGTGGTGACCAGCAGCGGGGCCGGCCCCGTGGCTAGTAGCGCCATGCGCAGCTGCGGCACCTTCGTGATGCTCAGCGCCAATTCCTAAAGCAGCCAGCAATAAGCCGATTGCTAGAACAATGACACCGGCTACGATGATCAGGATAAACTTTTTACGAGCATTCGGCGAAACCTCCAGGTATTCAGCCGTAACGCTTTCGTGATGCGTCAGAGTTGCCATAGGAGTAGATTAAAGTGCCGTGCCGTTACGTGCTTTGTCACCTGCGCCAGGAGTCTGAGAGGCCTTATCGGCCTGAGCTTCCTGTACGGGTGCTTGCGTTTGAGAATCGGTAGTCTGCGAGGAATCCGCAACAGAGGCATTCGCCACACCGCTAGCCTTGAGGAAATCAGTCATTCCATCTGGGCCTTTACCTTGCTGCAGCATGCGAACGTACATGGCAATTTTCCAGCGTTCCTGCGGATTGACCTGGGAGCCGTGGGGCATCATACGGCCTTTTCCCCATTGAATAACGTGGTAAATATGCCCGTCATTCATGGTTTTGTAAGCGCCTACCGAGTAATTCGGAACACCTTTAAATTTCGCTCCTACCGGTCCATCACCAGCCCCGATTCGCCGTGGCAATGCTGGCAATTACGGACGTAGAGCGTTTTGCCTTCCTCCAAAGCGTCTTTGGTGTAGGAGTAAGGATTGCGCAGGCTTGTTTCAGCCGTAGCAATATCATCCTTGGCAATGTGCGTGTAGTAGTTGGCTTTTCCACGCGGCACTGTTCCTATTGCCGGAACGCGCATGTTCAGGCCCATGGGATTTATCTTGTTGGATTGCTCCTGCTTCAACGGCTCATACGGAAGTGAGGCGTACATCTCAGGAGCATATTCCAAACCGGGGTCATCGGCTCGGTTGCAGGCGGTGGTGAACACCGATGCCAGCAGAACCGCCGACGCTTGCAGAGTTACTTTCAGCGAATGCGTCATTAGAACTTAGACATTTCTTTTTGGTTCACCTCCGAAGCACCATTATTACGCAGCAACTGAGTTAGCTTCGTCATATCGGTGTTCTCATTTACTTCGATAGCCATCACAAACTTGTCGTCTGTTGAGCGCACATCCAGCACGGGTGTTTTCCAACGCGGATAAAGCTTGCTGATGGTATAGAAAGTAATCACCATACCGTGGCAGCAAAACAGTACCGTCAATTCGAAGGATACAGGAATAAAAGCCGGTAGGGCAATGTGAGGCTTACCACCAATGATCATAGGCCAGTCAAAACCCAGCATATAGATCTGCATCCAGAGGGCAAAGCTCAACCCAGTGAGGCCGAAAAAGAAGGCCGCAATAGGAAGGCGTGAACGCTCAATACCAAGAGCGTCATCTATTCCGTGGATGGGGAATGGCGTAAAAACTTCGTAGATCTTAACGCCCGCTTCGCGGACGTTTTCAACGGCGTGCAGCAGCACGTCTTCGTCGTCGAAGATGCCGAGGGCGAAGCGCTTAGTCATGCTTATCGTAGTTTACAGAGGCCGAGGCGGGAACTCCGTGGGTGGTAGCAGGCTGAGGAGTGTGGTGATGCGGATCGTGACCGGTGTACGTCGGGCCATTATCCACTGTGTACTTCAATACCGACTTCACTTCGGCCATGTTAATCACGGGGAAGAACTTGGCGAATAGCAGGAACAGGGTGAAGAATAGACCAATCGTGCCCACGTAAATACCGATATCGATAATGGAGGGTGAGAACATTACCCAGCTCGAAGGCAGGTAGTCGCGGTGTAGTGAGGTTACGATAATTACGAAGCGCTCGAACCACATACCGATGTTCACAATGATGGACAGTACGAAAGTCAGAGGAATGCTGTAACGTACGCGGCGAATCCACACCAGCTGCGGAGTAATTACGTTACAGGTCATCATCGACCAGTAAGCCCACCAGTAAGGACCCGTAGCCCGGTTAATGAAGGCATACTGCTCAAACTCAACTTGGGAGTACCAAGCAATGAAAAACTCAGTGATATACGCTACTCCTACAATAGAGCCCGTTATCATCATGATTTTGTTCATGAGGGCAATGTGCTCAATCGTGATGTAGTCTTCCAGCTTGAATACTACGCGGGTAATCAACATCAACGTGAGTACCATGGCGAAGCCGGAGAAGATTGCACCCGCAACGAAGTAGGGAGGGAAAATGGTAGTATGCCAGCCCGGCACAACCGAAGTTGCGAAGTCCATCGATACGATGGTGTGTACCGATAGTACCAGCGGGGTAGAAACACCGGCCAGAATCAGCGAAACCGTTTCGTAGCGCGACCAGTGCTTAGCCGAACCTTTCCAGCCGAAGCTCAACAGTGAGTAAGCAACTTTAGCAATTGGACCTTTGGCCCGGTCACGAATAGTAGCAAAGTCAGGAACCAGACCCGTATACCAGAACACCAGCGACACAGAGAAGTAGGTCGAAATGGCAAACACGTCCCACAACAGTGGTGAGTTAAAGTTTACCCACAGCGAACCGAAAGTATTCTGGAAAGGGAATACCCAGAAAGCCAGCCAGGGGCGACCCATGTGCAAAACTGGGAACATCGCCGCGCAGATTACAGCGAAGATGGTCATTGCCTCAGCTGCCCGGTTAATGGAGGTGCGCCATTTCTGACGGAATAGTAGCAATACTGCTGAAATCAGGGTGCCGGCATGACCTATACCAACCCACCACACGAAGTTGGTGATGTCCCAGGCCCAACCAACGGTTTTGTTTAGGCCCCACTCTCCGATACCATACCATAGGGTGCGGTAAACGGAATAGAAGAAGACACCGAGGAGTAAGAGGGCGACACTCAAAGCGGCCATCCAGCGGATGTTTGGGGCGGCTTCTACCTGGCGACACACGTCCTGAGTGACGTCGTGGTACGTTTTCCCCCGGTAACGAGCGGCTCCCGTACAGGCGATACGTGCTGCATAGTTTTTTGGACTTAAAGGAGTAGATGGGGAGGGCAATACTACACTAGGCACTACTGCCCTCCCCCGTGGCTCAAATTCTAGGCGTTAAACTCCGACGACTCCGTGTTTCGGATCTTCGTCAGGTACGTGATATTCGGCTGCGTGTTGATGGTGTCAAGCACGTGGAATGCACGCTCACCATCTTCGCGACGCAGAATCTGCGATATACGGGAGTTGGGGTCGCGCATGTCGCCGAACACGATGGCCTGCGTGGGGCAGGACTGGGCGCAGGCTGAAACAACCTCGCCATCCTGCGGACGACGCTTCTGCTTCTTAGCTTCCAGTTTACCGAGCTGGATCCGTTGCACGCAGAACGAGCACTTCTCCATAACACCGCGCGCCCGAACCGTTACTTCCGGGTTCAACACCATGCGGCCGAGGTCAGTGAACATGTGGCCGTTCACAGTTTCGAACTTCTCATTAGAGTAGTACGAGAACCAGTTGAAACGACGCACTTTGTACGGACAGTTGTTAGCGCAATAACGCGTACCTACGCAACGGTTGTAGGTCATCTGGTTGAGACCTTCCGAGCTGTGCGTAGTAGCTAATACTGGGCACACCGTTTCGCAGGGAGCATGGTTGCAGTGCTGACACAGCATGGGCTGGAAAATCACCTGCGGGTTCTCCGAAGGATCTTCCATGGCTGCATAGGTATCTAGCTTGCCTTTATCTTCGAAGTCTGACTTGTGCGCAGCGGAGCTGTAATATCGGTCGATACGCATCCAGTGCATTTCGCGCCGGTTGATTACCTCCTGCTTGCCAACTACGGCAACGTTATTTTCAGCCTGACACCCAATCACGCATGAGCCGCAGCCAATGCAGGAGTTGAGGTCGATGGCCATACCCCAATGGTGGTTCTTATACTCGTAGTCCTGCCACAGAGAAACCTTGTTGGGCTTCTCCAAGCCTTCGGGGTAGAAATCTTTTCGTATTCCGTTACCTCCTTGGGGTCTTTGATGTACTGCTTCAGCGTAGCTTCTTGAACTACCTGCTTGCGGTCCATGATGGTGTGGTGAGTCTGTGTCTGCGCAATTGGCGACTTAGCTCCCGTGGGGGTAATTTGAACGGCGTTGCTGTAGATGATGGCATCATTACGCATCGTAGCCAGTGGTAGCACGTTCTCGCCAATTTCATTGGCCACTTTACCACCACGCACCCGGCCGTACCCTAATGCAATGCCTACAGTTCCTTTGGCCTGGCCTGGCTGAATCAGCACGGGCAACTCAACTGATTTACCGTTGGCTGTAACCTTAACTACGTCGCCTTGCTCCCACTTCTGCTCAGCAGCGTAGGCACGTGGTACTGTCACGTAGTTACCCCAAGTGGCTTTTGTTACCGGATCAGGCAACTCTTGTAACCAGGGATTATTTGCGAAGAGGTTCGAACCGTTACCGATACCTACCTTTTCATAAATTACTAGCTCAATGCCCGAAGGCTTGGGTGCCGACTTGATGGCACTGATAGCTCCATTGACGTCTAAAGCGGCACCAACTTGAGCTACTGGAGCTGGGGAAGCTGTTCCCGTAGCCACACCATCGTGCACTGCTTTGTCCCAAGCTTTGTTAAAGTCACCGCCCAGTACACCTTGCCACTGCGTGCGCAGGTAGTTGTAGTAAGTGGTGGGGCTGCCAGCCCAAGTCAGTAGTGAATCCTGCGCCTGACGGGTAGCAAATAACGGAGTAATTACGGGCTGCGCGATGCTCAAAGAGCCACGCTTCGGCTCGTAGTCATTCCATGACTCCAGGAAGTGATGATCGGGAGCAGCATACGTGCATAGCTCGCCGGTCTCATCCAGCCGGTCGTTAAGCGAAATCGTAGTCTTAACCTTACCAGCCTTCAAAGCGGCGGCCAGGTCAGCACCCATGGGGTGGTCAAACACAGGGTTGGCATGGTAGAAAATAACCGCACCTATCTGACCATTTTTGATGTCATTGAGCAACCGGGCCATCCGAGCATCGTCGCCTTGACGAACCATGGAAGGATTCGCAACATCAACAGCAGCTGAACCAAGGCGCTGATTAATGGCCGTTACCAGTGTTTGAATAGCTGGGTCGTTTGAGCCTGCTACTACCAAGCCGCGCGCGCCGGCCCGGCTCAGCTCAGAGATGGCCGTCTGCAGACGCTTATCGGTTGAAGTAGCACCGCCGACCAAGCCGTTATACACTGCCAGTACTGCCTCTCCCATTTCTGAGGGCTTGAGCGGTACGCGCACGTCGGCATTGGAGCCGGTCAGCGACATATTGCTCTCAAACTGGAAGTGACGAGACATTGTCTGTTTCTCGCGCGACACCTTGCGGTTTGTGATGTACTGGCGAGCGTACTCAACCGGTGACAACCACGTGCCTAGGAAATCAGCACCGAAGCTTACAATTACATCGGCCTTGCTGAAGTCGTAGGCAGGTAGGACTCCACCATTAGCCCGTAACAGACCGCAAGCCGAATCGACGTCATACATCACGTGCTCAGTACCCGCGAAACGGGCACCAAACTCAGCAATAACCTTCTTGGTAGAGGGGCTGATGATGGTAGGAGATACAATAGCTACGCGGCCAGCGCCAGCCAATGCACTACGCACCTCCTGGTCCAACTGATCCTTGTCAATCTTAACTCCCTTTTTAGCGAAGTGCTGCAGACGACCGCCATCATAGAGGCTGAGTACTACTGCCTGGGCACGAGCCGATAAACCACCACGGGTAATGGGCGATTCGGGGTTGCCTTCAAACTTAATCGGACGACCCTCGCGGGTTTTCACCAGGATGCTGTTGTAATCCTGGCCGTTGAAGAAGGTGGAAGCGTAAAAGTTGGCAATACCCGGATCAACCTCTTCTGGCTTGTTGAGGTAGGGAATAGCCTTTCGAATGGGGGTTTCGCAGCTGGCGAGGGTGGCAGCGGCAAGACCGAAGCCCATTAGTTTAAGGAAGTCGCGGCGGGGCGCAACCGTGGCATCAGCGCTGCCATGGGATTCTTTCACCGGCAGGAAGTCAGCAAACTCAGTGAGTGCATTCTTCACGAACTCCGGTGAGTTCTCCAGTTCCTCAATTCCCTTCCAGTACTTAGGCGACTCTTGCATCGTGTTTTTGGAACTTAGGGTCTTAGAGACTTAGGGACGCGGATATCAGCTCCGTACGGTCTCTAAGCAGGCTTTTTTAAAGGGAAGTGGGGTCTCCAGCTCTAGGAATTTGGCAATGATTTCCAAGCTTCCTAGAGCCGGAGGCCCTATGATATTAATAGTGGCACTTCGAGCATTCCGTACCACCGTTCGACGACACTGTGAAAGGTACAGCACCATTCGACTTGTCGTGCAGTTTCACGAGGTTGTCGTAGTAGCCGTTGCCTTTGGTGTTGAGCGGCGTTTCGCGGTGGCAGTTGATGCACCAACCCATAGTCAGGGGAGAATACTGGTACACAACGTCCATGTTCTGGACTGGACCGTGGCAAGTCTGACACTCGACGCCACCTACCTGCGTGTGCTGGGCGTGGTTGAAGTAAGCCAAGTCAGGTAGGTTGTGAATGCGCACCCACTGGATGGGCTGCTTACGCTCAATGGCGCGGTAAATCTTCTTGATTTCCGGCGACTCCGTTTTGATCTGCGAGTGGCAGTTCATGCAGATGTTTGCCGAAGGAATGTTAGCCGAACGGCTCTTGTACACCGAGGTGTGGCAGTAAGCACAGTTAATCTGGTGCTCACCGGCGTGCAGTTTGTGCGAGAAAGCAATCGGCTGGGTAGGCTGGTAGCCCTGGGTCAGGCCCACACCCATAGCGCCTTGGATGGTTTCGTACAGCACAGCCAACACGAATACAACACCCACAATAGCACGAACGGCCGTCGACTTATAGATTTTCGAGAAATCGAAACGCTGCTCAAGTACTTCCCGGTCACGGCCATCAAGGTCTTTGCGGCCGCGGAGCACGTCCTTCATAATGTTGGCGATGATGACCAGCGTTACCACTAATACAATCAGCACCACTACCAGCACGATGAGCAGGATGTTCATCGACTTGCTACCGGCACCGGCGTCAGCTACGTCAGCGCCAGCGGGACCCTGTTCACCGGGCTTAATACCCGTACCGTTTGCGTTGTCGTTCGGACCCGTAACTTGACCCTCCTGCGAGGTAACCCAGGCCACGATGGAAGTAATTTCCTGATCTGACAGCTGGAAGCTAGGCATCTGCTGCTTCTGGTACTGGTTGAAGATTTTCACCGAGTACTCGTCGCCGCTGGCCACCATTTTACTGGAGTTCTTCACCCATGGAATAATCCAGGACATGGGCCGGCGTTTGGCAATACCAGCTAGGGCTGGGCCCACTATCACCTCATTCACGGCGTGACACTGGGCGCAGTTACCTTTGAAAAGAGCATCGCCAGCTGCAATTGCAGCAGCGTCGCCACCACCGGCAGCGGGGGCGACCGCCGTGGCGGGAGTTGCGGCAGCCGTAGCGCCGGGGGCCACGCCTTCCTTGCTCACGCCCGGAGCCGAGCCCACAGCCTGGGCGAAAGAATCACCAAGGGTAGCAACGGTCAGGAACAGAGCGAGAAAAAGGCGGGAAAGGGGACGAAGTCGGATGCTATTCATAGCACAATTTGACTGGAAAAAAGAAACGCGGGGGTGCTTCAAGGCCACAAATGTAGGTCGGGAAACCCAGAGAACAAACCAGGCTTGGCTAATTTTCGCCCGTGCTGGCAAGCTTAGAATCATTCTAAAATGCAGAAATCACTCACCTTATATATAGGTGTATGTGCTAGCAAACTAGCTGTCTTCCTTAGTTCAACCTCAGTTTGCGACACCCTCCTACTTGCCAACTTCTTACGCGGCAGAAGGTTTCATTGCTGAGAGTCAAAATCTTAGAACTTCGGATTTTGTAATTTTAACTGGAGGGTAGCGTAGTTGTTGCGGCAAATCCTGTTATCTTTGCCCCTCATTTAGTTTTTCACACAATTTTCACCCCGTCGTAATGGCAGTAAGAAATTACGAGACGGTCTTCATTCTGACTCCCGTGTTGAACGAGAGCCAAGTGCAAGAGACGGTCGAGAAGTTCTCGCAGGTGCTTAAGGAAAATAGCGCCGACATCATCAACACTGAAGCTTGGGGCCTCAAGAAACTGGCGTACCCAATTCAGAAAAAAAACACCGGGTATTACTTCCTCGTGGAGTTCACCGGCGAAGGTAACGTCGTAGACACGCTGGAACTTGCGTTCCGCCGGGACGAGCGGGTTATCCGTTTCCTGACCACTGTACTGGACAAGCACGCCGTAGCCTACGGTGCGCGTCGCCGCAAGGGCGAAATGAACCAGCAGAAAGCTAAACAATCGGAAGCCGTAGCCCAGTAGTAGAAAAGATGAGCCTCGCCAACGAAAAAATCCACAAGCAGGATACGCGCAAGAAATACTGCCGCTTCCAGAAGAACGGCATTAAGTACGTAGACTACAAAGACCCGAACTTTCTGCTGAAGTTCGTAAACGAGCAGGGCCGCATCCTGCCCCGTCGCATCACTGGTACCAGCCTGAAGTTTCAGCGCAAAGTTGCTCAGGCCGTGGCCAAAGCCCGTCACCTGGCTCTAATGCCCTACGTAACTGATTCGCTGAAGTAACCCGCCAACCGTAGTACTGACATGGAAGTAATTCTGAAAGACGACGTTAAAGGCCTGGGCTACAAGAACGACGTTGTTACTGTAAAGCCCGGCTACGGCCGTAACTACCTGCTCCCGCAGGGTCTGGCCGTTCTGGCCGACAAAACCAACAAGAAAATCGTAGCGGAGAACGTACGCCAGGCTGCCCACAAGGCTGAGAAGGTGAAATCCGATGCGCAGGCTATTGCCGACAAAATCGGTGACGTAGTACTCGACATTCCTGCCAAAGTAGGTGAGAGCGGCAAAATCTTCGGCCGCGTAACTACCCTGCAGCTGGCCGACGCCCTCAAGGCGAAAGGTGTTGACGTGGAGCGCAAGCGTCTCTCGTTCGACTCAGAGCCCAGCGTAGTAGGTTCGTATACCGCCACGGTTGATCTGCACCGCGAGGTGAAGCACAAAGTTCGCTTTAACGTAGTAGCCGAGTAAGCTACGCACGAACCAGCGTTTTGAAAGCGCCCGGTTGCTTTGGCAGCCGGGCGCTTTTACTTTATTCTTTTTAGGTAAACCTGTGCCGCCTCACGGTTGGGCCAATACAGGCTGCCATTAAGCGGGTGGCACTAGCAATGAGAAACATATCGGGGTTTCTCTATCGTATAGCTAATTTCTATCCTCGCCTCTCCCCTGGTGGCTACCTTCTCTCCTTGGACAGCACTTTTGGCTGAACGCGGGATGTTGAGTAGGTTGCCTATCCGTTGGCCCGCTAAAGGCCGTATTCACACACATGTTTCGTACTGAACTACCGCTCACGCCCCATTCGCAACAGCTGCCCCTTTCGGCGCGGGTGCTGACTATAGGCTCCTGCTTTTCGGATTCTATTGGCTCGCGCCTCGTTGACTTTAAGGTTGCGACGATGGTAAATCCCTTCGGAACCGTGTTCAACCCACTTTCGGCTTGCAAACTGCTGCGAGCCGCAGCGGGCGAGGACATAGACTGGCAACAACATGTGGTAGAAGCCCGGGGCCGCTGGCAGAGCTATGACTTGCACGCCGAGGTAGGGGCCGATAATCCGGTAGCTCTGCTCCAACATATCCAAACCCTTACGCGGGAGGCTGGTGTGTTTCTGGCAACGGCCGATGCCGTTGTGCTTACCCTAGGCACGGCATACGCCTACCGCTTGCGCGAAACGGATGAAATCATCAGCAACTGCCACAAGGTTCCGGCTGAGAAGTTTGAGCGGGAAATGCTCACGGCCGATGACATTATTGCAGCCGTGGCAGAAACGCATGCTTATCTACGGCGCATCAACCCCAAGTTGCGCTTCATCCTGACCGTAAGCCCAGTTCGGCACCTAAAGGAAACCTTGGTGCTGAACTCCGCTAGCAAGTCGATGCTGCGGGTGGCGTGCCATTACCTCAGCGAGCTGCTGCCGGATGTTTCCTACTTCCCAGCCTACGAGTTGCTGCTGGATGATTTGCGCGACTACCGGTTTTACGCCTCCGACATGCTTCACCCCTCGGAGGTAGCGGAGAACTACATCTGGGAGCGGTTTACCCGTACTTATTTTGATACCGCTTTTGGGCGCTTCAAAAAAGAGTGGGAAGGTATTCGGCAGGCTTTGGGCCACCGACCTTTGCACGCGGCTGCTCCCGAGCACCGCCAGTTTTTGGAAGCAACGCTGGAGCGACTGCGCAAAATTAGCTCTCAGGCCGATGTGCGCATGGAAATGCTGCATGTGGAACGTGAGCTAGCAGCCCTACCCATTCCAGCGCCTAAACCAGAGGAGCCGGAGATAGATGAGTATAATGATGATGAAGAGCGAATAGACATTGGCAGCGTAGCTCCTGATGAGGAAGCGGAAGGCAAAGAATCGGCCGCTAGTTTAGTGCGTCCTGGTGCTGGCCTATTAGTTGAGCCGGAGGAAGCCGATGAAGAAGCTGAGGACGAGGCAGATATTACCCCGGAATCAGCTTATGAGCACGCGTACACGCTAGACCAGGCCGAAGAACAGGACGACGAGACAGAGGAATCGGCCGATACTGATTCGGTGGAGAGCCCTGACGAGCCCGTTCGCAAAAAGAAACGTCGGTCCCGAGGGGGAGCCAAGCGCACCAAGCGTAAACACGCTCGCCTGGCCGCCGAAAACAATGCTGGCGCCGCTACCTCTTCGGTTAGTGCGGAGGAAGCTACAGAGCCTACTCCTCCCGCGGCACTTGCAGAGGCCCAGGAAGTATCAGTCCCCGAGCCGGACTCAGAAGTGGTGTATATCACGGAAGAGGAGCTGCGACGGGGCAACCGCCCTACTCCTACCCCTGAGCCAGAACCCGAAGTCAGCCAGCCAACTCCAGAAGTAGTTGAGCAACACGATACAGCCAACAGCACTGACTCTGCCTCCGAGCCTACTGCGGAAGTGCGCCCCCGACGCAGCCGTAACAAACGACGGGAGCCTAGGCCAGAGCAAGCAGACCGCCCGGCTGGTCGCACTTCCCGCCGGCCACTGTACGCTGCACCGGATGAGGTAGAGGCAAACTCATCCGTACCAGATGAGGCCAATGTAACGCCCCAGCCTGCCGCTCCAGAATCTGCAGTTGTTCAGGTTGCAGAAACGCCAGCAACACCGGCTCCCACAGTATCTTCCTCAGATGCTGACTCCTCAGCCGCTCCAAGTGTTTCTCCAGAGCCAGTAGCAGCCCAAGCAGAGCCTACGGTAGCGGCTAAACCCACCACTAGCCGCAATCGGCGCTCGACAGCCCCGGCTACCCCAAATCGGCCAGCCCGATCTAAAAAGCCTCAAGCAGCCACAGTTACTGAAGATGCTCCTGTCGAGTCTGCCGCCCCTATCCCGCCAACGCCTGCTGACACAACGCCACTTGTGGTAGCTCCGCCCGCAGCGCCAGCGGCTCCCAAAGCTCGTAGTCGGAAGCGCCCAGCGGCCCAGGAGGCTTCAGTTCCTCCAGCCGAGGCTCCTGCTGCTCCAGTTTCGGTTGAAGCTTCGCCGGTTACTCCTAAAAAACGAGCCTCGCGCCGTCCAGCTCCTGCTGCTGAAGCTTCCGCTTCTAGTGCGCCTACTCTGGAAGCTGCGCCAGAAGCCGCCCCGGAGCCTCCCAAACATCGGGCCCGCCCCCGCGCCGCAAGCCCGACGCGGATCCTCAGGCTCCGGAAAACACCTGATTTAAAACCCGGCCACTAGTGGCCGGGTTTTCTTTTTGCGCTGCTCACTGCCGTTGCCTTTACTTGCCAGTGGGCAAGCCTGACCTTTTCTTCGCTCCAACTTTTACTACCCATGGCTGCTCACCCGAACCGCCTCGCCCAGGAATCAAGCCCTTACCTGCTGCAGCACGCTCACAACCCCGTTGATTGGTACCCGTGGGGGCAGGAGGCTTTGGAGCGGGCCCAGCGCGAGCGGAAGCCCATTATTGTCAGTATTGGCTACGCGGCATGCCACTGGTGCCACGTGATGGAGCGCGAATCATTTGAGAATCTGCAGGTAGCGGCGGTGATGAACGCGCAGTTTGTGTGCATTAAAGTAGACCGGGAGGAGCGGCCTGATGTGGACCAGGTGTATATGGATGCCCTGCACGCCATGGGGGTACAGGGCGGCTGGCCGCTGAATGTTTTTCTTACCCCCGATGCCAAACCGTTTTACGGCGGCACTTATTTTCCGTCGGGCAATTGGCTGTCCTTGCTTACCAGTATCGGTCGGGGGTACGCTGGGGAGTACCGGGCCGAGTTGAATGCCTCCGCCGAGCAGTTTGTGCAAGTGCTTCAGGCCAGCGAGTTGGATAAGTACCGGGCTCCCGATACTACCGCCGGCGTATCAGACGAGCAGTTTAAGCTGCTGGTGTACAATCTCGCAGCTAAGTTCGACCGGGAGCAAGGCGGCCTGAACCGGGCCCCAAAGTTTCCCATGCCCAGCATCTGGCGCTTTTTACTGCAGGCCCACGCCGTTTCCGGCAGTCCTGCCATACTTGCCCAACTCAACCTGACGCTCCGCAACATGGCCTGGGGGGGACTATATGACCAGGTTGGTGGCGGCTTTGCTCGCTACTCCGTGGATGAGCAGTGGCTAGTGCCTCACTTCGAAAAGATGCTCTATGACAACGGGCAGCTACTGAGCTTGTATGCGGAGGCCTACCAGGTAACTGCCGACCCCTTGTACCGCCACGTTGTATACGACACCGTTGGCTTTCTGAGCCGTGAGCTGACAAGCCCGGAAGGTGGATTTTATTCCTCCCTGGATGCTGATAGTGAAGGCGAGGAAGGCAAGTTCTACGTCTGGACGATGGATGAGCTACGAGAGGTGTTGGGTACGGAAGCCGAACTGGCCGCTGCTTATTACCAGTGTACTGCCGAAGGCAATTGGGAGCATGGCGTAAATATTCTGCACCGCAGCACCCCGGATGCTGCCTTTGCCCAAGCGCATCAGCTTCCCCCTGAAGTATTAGCGGAACAGGCCCAAGGCTGGCGTCAGAAGCTGCTGGTGGCCCGCGCGGCCCGGGTGCGCCCAGCCCTGGACGACAAAATTCTGACGGGCTGGAATGCGCTGGCCTTGCAGGGATTACTGGATGCCTACCGCGCCTTCGCTGAGCCGCAGTTTCTGGCGCTGGCGCTCCGGAATGCCCGTTTTTTACGCACTCACCTTTGTACTGACCAGGGCTTGCACCGCAACTACAAAAACGGGCGTGCAACCATTCCGGCTTTTCTAGAGGATTATGCTCTGCTGATTCAGGCCTACCTCAGCTTGTATGAGGCAACTTTTGCGGAGGAGTGGCTGCGCGAAGCCGACCGCCTGAAAGCCTACGTGCTCGACCATTTCCTAGATTCTCAGGAAAACTTGTTCTTCTTCACGGCTGATAATGGAGAAACGCTGATTGCGCGCAAAAAAGAGTTATTTGATAATGTCATTCCGGCATCCAACTCCGTAATGGCGCGCAACCTGCATCGCCTAGGCCTGCATTTGGAAAACGGTCAATACTTGGAACTGGCTGCTACCATGCTCCAGCAGGTGCTACCCTTAGTTGTGCACGAGCCCCAGAGCATGGCCAACTGGGCCGGCCTGTACACAACCCTACTTCGGCCGGCAGCAGAAATTGCTATTGTTGGGCCGGAAGCGGAAGATTTTCGCAAGGAGCTAAGCCGCCGTTACTTACCCCACACGGTGGTGTCCGGCGGCAGCGCTGGCAGCTCTCTGCCCCTGCTGCAAGACCGCACTGCCCGGAACGGACAGACCACCATCTATGTCTGCTTTAACCGGGCCTGTCAGCAGCCGGTGCACTCCGTGGCGGAAGCGTTGGCCCAGCTTTGATGCCCAAGCAACTGCCGGTTCCGGCCGCCGCCGTGTTATCTTTATCCTCCGCTTCCAGTCCGATTTCCCTTTGAGCCTCACGTTTGACTTTGTTCAGCCCCAGCCGGAACCCGCCGCTGACCGCGTAACGCTGTTTGCCGACGTGATTCTGCCGCTGCCGCTGCCCAAGCTGTACACTTACCGCGTCCCCTTCGAGCTGAATGACCAAGTGGTAGTAGGCGGGCGCGTGATTGTGCAGTTTGGGGCCAAGCGCACGCTCAGCTGCATTGTGGCCGCCGTGCACGAAACGCCGCCCAAGGAATATCAGGCCAAGTACATACTGGAGTTTATCGACGACGCGCCGGTAGTAACGCAGCCCCAGTTGAAGCTCTTCCGCTGGATGGCCGAGTACTACCTCTGCACCCTAGGCGAGGTTATCAACGCGGCCCTACCCTCGGCCCTGAAGCTCAGTTCCGAAAGCCGCGTAC
Source organism: Hymenobacter sp. 5516J-16 (assembly GCF_022919335.1). Lineage (NCBI taxonomy): Bacteria > Pseudomonadati > Bacteroidota > Cytophagia > Cytophagales > Hymenobacteraceae > Hymenobacter > Hymenobacter sp. 5516J-16. Next base: position 1,196,314 of record NZ_CP095058.1, read on the forward strand.
AGCTCCACCCAGCCTTCGACGCGGAAACCAACCCCTACCCCCTTGGTGAGCAGGAACAGAAGGTAGTGGATGCGCTAAGCACCGGCGAGGAAGGAAAGTCTCTGACCTTTACTGAGGTAGGCGACCTGCTGGGTATTGCTTCTTTTCACAAGTACATCAAGTCCCTGATGCAAAAGGACGTGGTATTTCTGTTTGAGCATCTGCAGGATAAGTACTCGCCTAAAGTGGTGAAGAAAGTACGCTTGGCCCACCATTTGGTAGCGGAGGCAGCGTTGGAACAGCTATTCGCGCAGCTGTCCTCCAAAGCCAAGCAACTGGACGTGCTGATGCGCTACCTGCAGCGGGTGCCGGTGTACCAGAGCGAACATGCCAACCACAAGGGCATTGAAAAGGCGGCCCTGACCTCGGCGCCCCACCTCTCGCCTTCGGCCGTGAATACGCTCATCAAAAACGGCATTCTGGAGCAGTTTGATACCATCGTGTCGCGCTTTCCGCTGGACGAGGACGACGCGGAGGCCAAGATGCACTTCACCCTGAGCCCCGCCCAGCAGGAAGCCCGCGACGACATCATGCGGCAGTTTCAGGAAAAGGACATTGTGCTGCTGCATGGCGTAACGGGTGCGGGCAAAACAGAAATCTATATTGAGCTAATCAAGCAAGCGCTGGACGGAGGCGGCCAGGTGCTGTACCTGCTGCCCGAAATTGCCCTTACGGCCCAGATTGTAACCCGCCTGATGCGCGTGTTTGGCTCGCGGCTGGGCGTGTATCACTCCAAGTTCTCCGACAATGAGCGGGTGGAAGTGTGGAACGGGGTGCTGTCCGGGCGGTTTCAAGTGGTAATTGGAGTACGTTCCTCGGTGTTTCTACCTTTTGATAACCTGTCTTTGACCATTGTGGATGAGGAGCACGAGTCGAGTTACAAGCAGTACGACCCGTCGCCGCGCTACAATGCTCGCGAAGTAGCTCTGATGATGGCCAACTTCCAGGGCTCGAAGACGTTGCTGGGTTCGGCTACGCCCGCCGTGGAAACTTACTACCAGGCTCGCGCCGGCCGCTACGGCCTCGTTTCTCTTACTAAGCGCTTCGGCGAGGCCGGGCTACCGGAAATTGTGCTGGTCGACACCCGTAAGAGCCGGGAGCAGAAAACCATGCACAATCACTTCACGCCGGAGCTGATGGCGGAAATGGAAACCAAGCTAGCCCTCAAAGAGCAGGTAATTCTGTTTCAGAACCGCCGCGGCTACGCGCCCTTCATCAACTGCCTCGACTGCGGCTGGATACCCAAATGCAAGAGTTGCGCCGTGAGTTTGAGCTACCACAAACATAGCCACGAGTTGCGCTGCCACTACTGCGGCTACCACGAGCGGATGGTGGCGCAGTGTCCGGCTTGCGGGTCGCGCAACGTAAAAACTGTGGGTTTTGGCACCGAGAAGCTGGAAGACGACCTGAAGGTAATGCTACCCCAGGCCAACGTGCAGCGCATGGACCTGGACACCACCCGCGCCAAGAATTCCTACCAACAAATCATTGCCGACTTCGAAAAGCAAAACACCAACGTACTCGTAGGCACCCAAATGGTAACCAAGGGCCTGGACTTTGCCAACGTGAGCCTGGTAGGCATTATCAATGCCGACTCCATCATTCATTACCCCGACTTCCGGGCCCATGAGCGGGCCTTCCAGATGTTCGTGCAGGTAAGCGGGCGGGCGGGCCGCAAAGGCAAGAAGGGTCGAGTTATTATTCAGACAGGCGACCCGCAGCAGGTCATCTTCGATAAGGTAATTCGCAACGACTACCTGGAGTTTTACGAGTACGAAATTCTGCAGCGACGCGAGCATGGCTACCCGCCGTTTATGCGCATCATTCGGCTCACGGTAAAACACATGGATGCTGTAGTAGGCGAGCGGGCCGCCCTGTTGCTCACCCAAGAGCTAGTCGAGCGGCTGGGCCGGGAAGCGGTGTTAGGGCCGGAAGCACCCTACATTTTCCGTATTCGCAACTTCTACCTGCAGGAAATCACCATTAAACTCAGTCGTGAGCACACGGTCCTGCGCGCAGCCAAAGCCGATATTCAAGCGGCCGTAGAGCTAGTACGCGACCAGAAGGAGTTCAAGCAGGTGCGCATAGCCGCCGACGTGGACCCGATGTAGGGTCAGGTCGTGCGAATTAGAAGCCAATAAGGTAGAGCACCAGACCGGTTATCAACAGCAGTGCGGCTGGAATCTCCAGCAAGCCTACCCCAATACCGCCTAATACGAGGCCAGCTACGGCCAGTAGCCCACCACCGATAATCAGACCTAATCCTACCCGACGCAGAGGATTGTCGCCGGATGAAACGGCCGTCGGTTTACCCACGGGCTGGGCCATGTTTTTTCGAGTTTCCCGCCGCACACGACGCCGGCCGTTTTCCTTGGAAGAATAACGGTATGGAATAGGGATGCAGGAAATATTGCTCTAAGCACGAAAGTACTTTTTACGAAAAAAGCCCCGGCTGTATTAGCAGTCGGGGCTTTTTATCTAGACAAGTAGTGAGCTTATACTTCGTCGAGCAGGCCTAGTACAATCAGCACTACACCAACAATAGCAATAAGACCACCCAGCAAACCAAGGATACCACTGAATATACCACCTATGAGAGCACCTACCAACAGTAGAATAATACCCAGTTTAATGTTGCGGCTAATGGCGTTGGCGTCTTCCTTTGAAGCAACTTCCGACTTCTTGCTTACCTGCACTTTAGCGGCCAGCTTATCAGCCTTCTTAGCCAGCTTAGCTACCATGGCTTTCTGAGCGAAGTTAAGCTTGGGTGCAGCAGCTGTTTTAGCTGGCGCTGCTACTTTGCGGGGAGCACTAGCTACAGCTTCGCGTTCCATTACCGGTGCCTGGGGAGTAGTAGTGGCAGCCGGAGCCTCAACTGCTACCGTTTCCGAAGCAGCCGGGGCAGTGGCTTCCGGGGCAACGGGCGTAACAGCAGGGGCTACAACCACACCCCGCTGGGTGCCGTGGTAGGCAGATGAGGTTTTGGGCAGCAAGGCATACTCGGCGCGGTTGCAGCTGGTGAGGGCTACGGCCACGGCAGCTACGGCCGTCAGCTTGTGCAGGAGTCCGGATAGGTGTTTCATGTGCGAAAAAAATTAGGGTGAATAGTGTGGAAACGGGTCTTGTACGGGCCAAAGTAAAAAACGAAAACAGAAAGCTGGATTAAATCTGTGGTTCTGTTTCCCTGAATTCGGCCTCTATTCGGCTACGCAGGCAGGCAAGCGAGGGTTATTTTTTGTTGATTTTGGCCTAGTCGAACGGTTCCGTTCGCCAGGATGTTAAGGTTGCGCTGTTTATTTGCACCCGTGCATATGTCTCTCCCAACAAAGTACTTGCTTTCCCTAGGCGCAGCCGGTTTCCTACTCGGGCAGTGGGCCTGCACGCAGCCGCTCACCGAAAGCACTGCCGCGCAGCTGGTGGAAGAAAAGCGCCGCGCCTTACCCGATACAAGCGGTTATGAGCGGCGGGCCCCTCAGGATCCTAATGGCATCAGTACCTACTACATGGGCCGGCAGATTGCGCACGTAATGGGCCACGAAGGTGCCAGTTGGCTGGAACGCAGTGACCGGCAGCAGGAGGAAGGTACCGATATTCTGTTACGAGAGCTAAAACTAAAGCCAACGGATGTGGTAGCTGATATTGGTGCCGGCACGGGTTACTTCACGTTTCGCATGAGTCCGCTGGTGCCTAAAGGCAAAGTGTTGGCTGTGGATATTCAGCCGGAAATGCTGGCCGCCCTGCGCGAAACCACCGAGAAACGACACATCCATAACGTGGTACCGGTGCGGGGCACGACTGATAACCCGAACCTCCCGGCCAAAGGCGTCGATCTGGTGCTCATTGTAGATGCTTACCATGAGTTTGACCACCCCCGGGAAATGATGCGTGCCATCCGTAATTCTTTAACTCCTACGGGCCGGGTAGCACTGGTTGAGTATCGAGCCGAAGACCCGAAAGTTGCCATCAAACGCATTCACAAGATGAGCGTAGCCCAGGTCCGGCGCGAAATGGCGGCCATCGGGCTGCGGCTTACGGATTCCGTTGAAACCCTACCCCAGCAGCACTTGCTGTTTTTCCAGAAATAGCAGGCGCATTGGCACAACATTTATTCGAACGAGTGGCGGGGTAGCAGAAAAGGCCGTTTTTAACACTACAATGCCTATTGTATAGAGTCTTTGACTCTATACAATAGGCATTGTGCGTTTCGTCCCGTGCTGTATAGTAGGTCATACTGCTACGCCCTGGAGTATCTTTGCGGGCTATGAGTGCTCCTACGCCCGACCCCCGTCAGCTTTCCATCCACGACTTTACCTACCAGCTGCCCCCAGCACAAATTGCGTCTGAGCCCTTGCCCGACCGTGACCAGTCGCGGCTCTTGGTGTACCAACGTGGCGCGCTGACGGACCGGCACTTCTACGAAGTACCGGCGCTTCTACCGCCCCACAGCCTCTTGGTTTTCAATGATACCAAGGTAGTGCAGGCCCGGCTGTTTGCCCGGCGGCCGACGGGCGGAATAGTGGAGTTGTTCTGCCTGGAGCCGGTAGCCCCTCACCGGGCTATCGAGCCGGCCATGCAGCAAACGGGTAGCTGCGTGTGGAAATGCTTGGTAGGCAACGGTAAGCGGTGGAAAACCGGCCTGGTAACGATAGAATTCGAGGTAGCAGGTCAACCCGCCTTGCTTGCGGCGGAGCGGATAGAGCAAGGCGAAGGCTATGCCCTGATTCGGTTTAGCTGGGAACCGGCTCAATTGCCCTTTGCGGAAGTACTGCGCGGAGCCGGCCACTTACCTCTCCCCCCCTATCTCAACCGAACCGATACGGCGGCCGATGCGGTCCGTTACCAAACCGTGTACGCTGCTCATGAAGGGGCCGTAGCCGCCCCCACAGCCGGACTGCACTTTTCCGCTGCGGTACTGGCTGAGCTGACAACCCGCGCGGTTGCTACCACGCACGTGACCCTGCACGTAGGCGCGGGCACCTTTCAACCAGTCAAGGCGGAGTCGATGGCCGGCCATCCCATGCATGGGGAGCCCATCAGCGTGACGGCTGCTACCCTGCGCCACCTGTTGAAACACATGCCCCACCCTATTATTCCGGTGGGTACTACCAGTTTACGTACGCTGGAGAGCCTGTATTGGCTCGGGGCTCGATTGGTGGAGCAGCCCACCGCCGAGCCCACCTGGCACGTAAGCCAGTGGCAACCTTACGAGAGCCGGCCGGCTGTAGCCACTACCGATGCACTAACTGCCTTACTAGCGCACCTGGAGGCCACTGGTTCAGACACGCTGCACGCCACCACACAACTGCTGATTGCTCCTGGCTATCAGTTCAGGATAGTGCGCGGCCTCATCACCAACTTCCACCAGCCCGAAAGCACGCTACTTCTACTCGTGGCGGCCCTGATTGGCCCGGATTGGCGGCGCGTGTATGACCACGCGCTAACCCACAACTACCGCTTCCTAAGCTACGGCGACTCCTCCTTGTTGCTTCCCTAAGGCGCTTGTAATAGCGGAAGCGAAAGGCACTTTTCCCGTGCGACTACCTCAGAATACTTGCACCTATTGCGGCCTGACTTATCTTGCCGCCACTATAAAGCGCTTGGCTATGCTCCTGAGCGATTTCTGCAGACGCTTTACGGATACAATTTTTCTATATAAGTAAAGCAAAGCGGGGTATTTTGTGCTTCACTATATTGCGAATGTCAATATAGTGAAGCACAAAATACCCCGCTTTGCTTTACGATTTTTTCTTTTTCGTATATTATAAAGCTCAAATAAAAAGCAGCGCAAAAACCTGCGCTGCATGCAGTAAAAGGCAATTCAGGCTAACCCGGTAAGGTCTCTCACATCTCCATAAGTCTACTTGGAAGTGACGAATCTGTGGTGGCCTCACGCAAAGGGCTCACGCTCTTCATTGCTATATAGCATGCAAAATGCTTCGGGCAAGAGGATATTCCGCGGCACTTCCATCAGCTAGATGAGTCCCGGACGACTGCAGGATTCCACAACCAATTTTTACCACGCCGTATAAGGACACAGAATCTATTTTCCAATCAGACTCTCCTCATGAAAAAGATACTAATGCTGGCTGCCGCTGTGGTTTTCTCGACGGCTGCCTTCGCTCAAGGCGAAAAAACTACTGTCCGCGACGACGCTTCCGGTGCTAAAACAACCATTGAAGAGCGTGACAATGGCACGGTGAAAGTAGAAGCCCGCTCGGGCCGCACGAAAGCTGGCCAAAAGGCATACAATACTAAAGAAGACGTAAAGTACGCTGGCAAGAAAACGGGTAGCGTAGTAAAGAAAGGTGCCAACAAAACCGGCCGTGCCGTTAAAAAGGGCGCTAAAGCTGTTAAAAACAAAGCCGAAGACGTAGTAGATTAATCTGCTCTTTGTGCTAGACATACAAAAGGCCCCGCCGGTAGTACCGGCGGGGCCTTTTGTATGTCTAGCACAGTACTGGTATTTACTGGCCTACTATAAATACAGCGTTGCCGAACAGTAGCTTTCCGCCCTGCCAGAAGGCTCGAAACAAAGGGTTGTCGGCTAGGTACACTACCTGGCCCCGGCCCAGGTCCTGAGTTCCCAGCACGAACGTGTCGGTGAGGGCGCGCTGGGCTTTGCGGCCAGTGAAGCCGGCGGCGTAGCTGTTTTTCTTTAACACGCCCACGTTCCACCCCCCTTGGGGCAAGAAGCGGTAATTAGGCGTATCACGCAGCAGAGCATAATAGGTACTGCCGTAGCCAAACGCCAGAGGATGGGTATTGTCCAGCTGTACGCGGTAGACGCTGCCTTGCACCCGCTCTCCAATCTGTTCCCGTTCAGCATCGGCGTAGCGGCGCAAGGAGGCGTACGGATTGCTTTTCTTGGTCCCAGCGGAATCAGCCGGCTTCGATTTCAGCAGAAAATCCTTCTTACCCGCCAAAAAGCGCGACGCTCCTTCCAAGGCAATCAGCCGGCCCCCAGCCCGAACCCAGGTCTTCACGTTTTCCAGCCCGCGCTCCGTCAGGATGTTGTCGTAGCCCCCGTCAGGTAGGATTAGCACGTCAAAATTGCTTAACGGCACGCTGTTGAAGTAGTCGGTACCTAGCACCGACACGGGGTAGCCGATTTGCTGCTCGAAGAAGTGCCATACTTCCCCGAAAGCCGTAGCATCAACACCGGGGCCCGCCAAAATAGCCACGTTGGGCTGCTTCAGGGGCGTACGGAGCGGGAGCCTAGGTCGCCGCCGGTAGTAGAAAGGCCCGATTGCACGGCCTGCACTAGCACCCCCGCCGAATCGGCTTGGGCGCGCACCAGCTGATCGAAGCGCGCCCCAAGTCGCTCGTTACCGGTCCGCGGAATGATGAGCGTACCCCGCTGATACTTCTGGCCCTCGGTTTCAAATGGCTCATCGGCCACGCGCACTTTCACGCCTTGCTGCTGCAAACGGCCCAGGAACCGGATATCCTGCAGGTTATTCCAACGCGCCAGGTAGGCGTAAGGCTGATTAGCTGTTGGTTGCGAGTTGGCCGTTGTCGGTTGCCGAGTGGCAGTTGGCGAGCCATTTGCCTCCACCTTGCTTTTCAGGGCGTAGCCATTCAGGCCGAACGCATACGGCAAGGACCACGCCGTGAGGTCATAGGTCAGGGAGTCTTCCAGCGCGGCCTGGGGCTCGAACAGCACTTTTACCAAGGTCGATTTCGGCTGATACATGCTCACCACAATGTCGCGGGGCTCAATTTGCACGCCTTCGGTTTTGCCGGTAGCGTAGTTGTAGCCTTGCTGCTTGCTGCGCTTGGTAGCGTACCCGTAGCTAATGTGTTGACGGTCGAGGTATTGGGTGAGGGCGCGCACCTGGCCGGGGTCAGAAGAGCCAGCTAGTATGTAGGATTTGTACTCGCCGCGGGGCTTGGTGCGGGCATCGGTGTAGAACTTCTGGAACTCCCGAATCAACTCGTCGTGGCGGTCGGCGGCAGCCTGAATGGTAGCCAAACTAGTGGCGTGGTGGTGCTCAATGCGCTGGGTTAGCGTCAGCGTATCGCCATCGGTTTTGGTGTAGCTGATGCCGGCCGGGCCACCACCGCCCTGCTCGTACGTCATGCCAATGGCTCCATTAAAGGAAGGCCACGTGTCGCCGTAGAAAGGGGCAAATAGGTCGTAGGTTTCGCGGGTGAAGTAGAGCCAGTTGTTTTTATCGAACACCTTACGGTTGTAGTCGCCGATAATGTTCTGAAACTTGCGCTGCCACTCCGTGAGGTCGGCGTGGAAAGGTTTGGCCGCGGGCGAGAAGTAGTAGGGGTTATTGGGCCCCATCTCGTGAAAATCGGCGTGTACCTGGGGCAGCCACTGGTTGTATACGGCAATGCGCTGGCGGCTTTCCTGCTGGGTTTGCCAGGCCCAGTCGCGGTTCAGGTCAAAGTAATAGTGGTTGTAGCGCCCGCCGGGCCAGGGTTCGTGGTGTTCCCAGCTCAAGGGCGAAGCGTTGGGCTGCTGGTTGGCCACGCGGTTGTACCACTGCGCGTACCGGTCGCGCCCGTCGGGGTTGACGCAGGGGTCCACAATTACCACCAGGTTCTGGAGCCACTGCTGCATCTGCTGGTTTTGGGGATTGGCGAGGTCGTAGAGCACTTGCATCACGGCTTCCGACGACACAGCTTCGTTGCCGTGCACGTTGTAGCTAAGCCACACCACAGCCGGCTGCTTGGTAGCAACAGCACCACTTTCCAGGCCGGCTAGGCGCAGGTTGTTGCGCCGGATATCATCGAGGCTGCTGAGGTTGGCGGGGGTAGCCACATACACCAGTTCCAGGGGCCGATTCTCGTAGGTGCGGCCGTAGCGCTGCAGCTTCATCTGACTGGGGCTATGCTGCACTACGTGGTCAACGTAGCGAAGCAGGTCCGCGTGGGGCGTGAACCGGGTACCTAGTTCGTAGCCCAGGAATTGGCGGGGAGTAAGCAACGGACCAGCAGAGGTAGCGGCCGACTGGGCAAACGCCGGCGACGCCGCCAGCAACAGACCGCAGAGCCAAAGCCAGGCAGCACGTAATCGGGAGTAAAGCACGGAAGTAGGGGTAGCGCCGGCCATGGCCAGCGGATTAAGGAAAGGTTTGCTAGTCAAAGAAAGCAGAATGTGCGGTGTAATGCCGGAAAAGATGCTACGCAGGCGCTTTGGCTGCCCGTTTTCTTCGGGCCATGTAGGGGTACCGTGCCAGCTACTGCTTACCTTAACCTCACCTCATCCCTTTACTTCTACCCCATCCTCCACCGTATGCTCTACCCCTACCTCCGCCCCGCTGCCCTGGCCGCCCTACTTGCCAGCGGTGCCTGCGTTGCTCAGGCGCAAACCCCCGTTACCTACCCCCTTCCCTCCGAGACCGAAAAGCAGCAGTTAGCCATTACCATAGCCGATACGCTCTACATTCAGCAGCACTACAACAAGCTGGAGTACCAAATTCCAATGCGCGACGGAATAAAGCTCTATACCATTGTATATGCTCCCAAGGACGCGGATAAGGTTAAGTACCCCATTATGCTGAACCGCACGCCCTACGCGGTAGGCCCCTACGGTCCGGGAAAGTACAAAAAGAGCTTAGGCCCCAGCAGCACCATGATGCACGAAGGTTACATCTTCGCCTACCAAGACGTGCGGGGCCGGTACATGTCGGAGGGGCAGTTTGTGGATGTGCGGCCCGAGAAGGACACCTATAAGGGCAAAAATGACATTGACGAGGGCACCGACACGTTTGACACCATTGCGTGGCTGCTCAAAAAAGGCCCGAAAAACAACGGCCGGGTGGGCCAGTGGGGTATCAGCTACCCCGGCTACTACACTGCTACTGGCCTGCTCAGCCGCCACCCGGCCCTGAAAGCTTCCTCGCCCCAGGCTCCCATTGCCGACTGGTTCTGGGACGATTTCCACCACAATGGGGCCTTTTTCCTGCCGCACGCCTTCAACTTCCTGGCCTCCTTTGGACTACCCCGCCCTCAGCCTACCCCTACCGGCAGCCCGGCCTTTCAGCACGGCACCCCCGACGGTTACGACTTTTTTATGCGCATGGGGCCGCTGAAAAATGCCGATGCTCAGTATTACAAGGGCAAGGTGGCGTTCTGGAACGAAATGACCCAGCACCCCAACTACGACGAGTTTTGGCAGGCACGCAACTTGCGGCCCCACCTCAAAAACCTGAACAAAGGCACAGCCGTGCTTACAGTTGGTGGCTTCAACGATGCCGAGGACTTGTTTGGGGCTTTGAAAATCTACGAAACCATTGAAAAGCAAAACCCCGGCATGCGCAACGGCCTGGTGATGGGCCCGTGGGTACACGGGGGCTGGGCCCGTGGCACCGGCGAGGTGGTAGGCAACGTGGCCTATGGCGAATCGCCTTCTTTGTACTACCAAAAGGAAATTGAGGCGCCGTTTTTCAAGTCTTACCTGAAGGATGGTAAACCGGCCGCTACGCCCGAAGCCACCGTATTCGAGAGCGGCACCAACCAATGGCGCACCTTTGCGGCATGGCCGCCTACCGAAACCAAGGAGCGTACCCTATACTTTCAGCCCAACGGCAAAATCGGCTTCGAACAGCCTAGCACTGGCTCTGAGTTCGACCAGTACCTCAGCGACCCGGCCCACCCGGTACCCTTTACGGAGGCTACGGCCACGGGCATGACCCGCGAGTACATGACCGACGACCAGCGCTTCGCCAGCCGCCGCCCCGACGTGCTAACCTACCAAACGGAAGTGCTTACGGAGGATATGACCCTGGCCGGCCCAATTGAGGCCCTGCTGCAGGTAGCCACTACCGGCACCGATGCCGACTGGGTCGTTAAGGTCATTGATGTGTACCCCGACAATACGCCCAACAATAGCCGCCTGAACCCCGCCGTGAAGCTGGGGGGCTACCAGCAAATGGTGCGTTCTGAAGTGATGCGCGGGCGGTTTCGTAACAGTTGCAGTAAACCCGAAGCCTTTGTTCCGGGCCAGGTAACGGCCGTGCCTTTCACCATTCAGGACCTGTGTCACACCTTTCGGAAGGGCCACCGCCTAATGGTACAGGTGCAAAGCAGCTGGTTCCCGCTCGTTGACCGCAACCCCCAAACTTTCGTGCCCAATATTTTCGAGGCCGACGAAAAGGACTTCCAGGCCGCTACCCACCGCCTCTACCACTCACCCCAGCACGCCTCACAGCTTAAAGTGCGGGTGCTAGCGGTGAAATAGTGAGATGGTGAGATGGTGAGTTTACTGTTCAGCCCGCGCAGGTAGCTCAAACAGAACAGTAAACTCACCATCTCACCATCTCACTATTTCACCGCTAGAGGCGGCCTACGTTGCCGTAGTCCATTTCGCGCGGCTTTTCTTTTATCTGATACAAGACGCTTTCTGCTACCCCTCGTCCAAACAGACAAAGCCCTGCGTTGAATACCGTCAGGGCCGCCGTGCCCGCTGCCACCCACTCGCCCGTTGACTCTCCCCGGCGCTTTTTCTCCGTGGCCCACTGTACAAGGCAGGTACCGAAGCCAACTACTATCAGCCCGGCAGGGGCAAATGCTAACCATTTTTCTTTGTGCGTCATTGGAGGGAGGGAGCTGGTAGGTGATAAGGGAAGGTACGACTGCAACGGCAGATAAGAAACGTTGGCTACCTCAAAGTACACAATCGTACCTTTGTGGCGTGGGGTTACGTGTAGCCTCATCAATCTTTGCCTAACTCCGCGCGGCTAGGCTCCTGCCCGCTACCCACTACCTATGCTTGTTCCTCCCTATCAGCGGCTACTGCAGCTGGCCTTCCCTTCCGAAGTCGACGCCGCTCACTACCTCCACCCCACCACACTAGCCGCCTACCGCACCTTCGAGCAGGCAGCTCCAGCCGAGCTAGCTTACCGCTTTGAGCGGGTGCGCCTAGGGGTAGCACTAGCCCTGATGAAGCTGCTCTCCGACCTCGGCGACCTGGAGGAAAGCCGCCGTGTGCTAGATGTGCTGCACCGGGCGCTACGGGCACCTTCCGTCGCCGCCATTGACGCTACCATTACCAAGGAGGCCAATGTTTTCGAGCGCCTGTACACCAATCTGTACGTTAACGAAGAAGGCGAGCAGCTCCTAAACCTCTTCGAGCGTGCCCTCGACGCCGACTCCCAGCCCCTTATGGACGATGTGATTCGCCAGGCTCTGAAACTAGCCCCCAACCTGGACTTCACTCACTTAACAGAGGAGGACGAAGATGAGGGATAAACTAAGTTAATCTCTAGTAGATTACAGAAAAAGGCCGTTCCGGAACTCCGGAACGGCCTTTTTACTGTGTAACTGCACGTATAGCTATGCTATTGGTACCCCTCGTTCTGAACGAGGCTAGGATTAATGTTGATTTCCCGCTGTGGAATAGGTAGCGTAAGCTTAGGAGCTGTGCTCGGCACGCCAGCAGCTAAGGTACCACCAGTGCGTTTCAGGTCATAAATACGGAACCCTTCGAAGGCTAACTCCAACCGCCGCTCCTGCAGGATGTCAGCAAGCGTTATGGTACCAAACAATGGGTTATCCACCTTGGTAATATTTCCATTACTATCCCGCAGTTTCTTTGGGTTGAGGGTATCTGCTTGCGAACGAAGGCGAATCCTGTTCACATCCTCCCATGGAGTAACGCCTCCGATATTTGTACCTAGTTGCTGACTAGCTTCTGCTCGAATCAGATACATTTCCGCTAAACGAATAACTGGAATATTCTGACCGTAGGAAGAAAACTTGCCTGACCGCAGCACACCTGGGCGAGCACCGTCACCTATATAAATAAGTTTTCTAGTTCGATCAAACGTTAGAGAATCTGTTCCACGAGCATCCGTTCTGCCATATTGTGCAGCAAAGGAACCTAGTACTTGCACGTCGCCGCGACCTAATTGGCCAATACTGGCGAAGTGAGTAGCTAGGCCACTGTTGGAAGTTCCTGCATTATTCTGATCGTTTTGCTGGATTTCCAGCAGCGTTTCTGCCGAGTTGCGGTTGCGAAAAACTGATTGCACTGTAGACGACAACAGCTTACCGCTATTTTGAATTACGTCGTTGGCTAGGATCTGAGCCTGGGCGAAATTGCTTTGCTGCAAGTATACGCGCGCAAGCAATGCCTTTGCAGTAAAACTAGAGGCCCGCGTACCATTATCTGCTGGCAGCAGAGTAATGGCTTTGGTCAGGTCGTCTATTACCTGCTGGTACACGGCAGCCACCGTTGCACGGGGCAGCTGTAGTGCGGCTTCTTCCAGATTTTTTACTGGCACCAGATTGATTGGTACACCAGGCTGCGTGTTAGCACCGCCGGGCTCGTACTGGCGGGCGTATAAACGCACCAGCTCGAAGTACATATCAGCCCGTACGAAGCGGGCTTCACCCTCGTACTGCGTCTTTAAATTTGCTGTGGTTACAACTGGAAGAGCATCAATAACCAAGTTGGCTTGGTTAATGGCCTGATAAGCCGTCCGCCAAATACCTTCCGCAGTGGTGTTCTGGCTGTTGGTGTTGCGGTTGGCAATATCCCGAAAGTTGGAAAACGTGCCCTGAAACCGGATGTAGCTGTCGGGAGCTAAAATTTCTGGTACCAAAATCAGGTTAGTGCCATACAGGTTGGGGTCATCGAGCCGGGCATAGATGCCGACCACGGCGCTTCCTACCTTGTCTTCAGAATCCAATGCCGTAGCCGCATCAACGGACTGGTACGGGTCGATATCAAGTTGCTTGTCGCAGGCTGTCAGTCCTAAGCTCAAACCTAGGCCCAGTAGCACTGCTGACCGGAGAAATACTGTTTTCATCAGTAGTTAAATCAGAGAGTTAAAAACCTACGTTGATGCCTATCAAATACGTTTTAGCCAGTGGTGGCGTGTAGAAGTCATGTCCAATCAAGTAGTTAGCAGCCCCAAAAGCAGCTGAGTTAACTTCCGGATCGTAACCATCATAGTTGGTGATGGTGGCTATATTCTGGGCCGTCACGTAGAGGCGTACGCTTTGCATCCGACCACGCTTTACTAGCTCTTGCGGCAAAGCGTAGCCAAGTGTAATGTTTTTCACCCGCAGAAACGAACCGCTGGTAACCCAACGGGATGACTGCACGGTGCCATTGGCGTCCTGGTAGCGGGCCTGGGGTACATCAGTGATGTCGCCCGGGTTCCGCCAGCGCCGGAGTTGGTCTAAGGTTTGGTTGTCAAAGAAATCACCGTTCACGGACTGGTAAATACCAGCTGCGTTGTAAACATCATTTCCCGAAACGAACTGACCTAGTACGCTCAAGTCGAAGCCCTTAAAGGAAAAGTTGTTGGTAATACCACCCGTAAACTTAGGGTTAGGGTTACCTACTTTCTGCAGCAGTGGAGCTGGCGAACCGGCCGCTAAGTTAGTTGTTCCGCCTTCAGCCGTAGCATACAGCGCATCACCGTTAGTAGGGTCTACCCCAACGTACTTACGACCCCAGAACACACCGATTGGTTCCCCTTCCCGCACGCTACCCAGGTACTGGCTTTGGATGGGCGCGGCCAGAGAGGTAACCTTATTACGGTTAAAGGAGATGTTGAAGTTGGTGGTCCATTTGAAATCCTTATCAAGGTTGCGGGTGTTCAGAGAGATTTCAAGACCTCTGTTCCGCAACGAGCCGATGTTCTCGGTTATGCTTGTATAGCCTCCGGTGTAAAGCAGCGGGCGGCTCAGCAGCAGGTCCGTGGTTTTTTTCTCATACACATCCACTTCACCCGAAATGCGGTTGTCCAGGAACCCAAATTCCAAACCAATATCGGCTTGAGCCGTGTTTTCCCAGGTCAGGTTAGGGTTGCCTACCACTGTGCTGGGTGTAATACCTGCCTGATCGGCGTAAGGCAGCGCCCCGAAGAGGCTACGGGAGGCAAAGTTGCCAATCTCAGCGTTACCGGTGAGGCCGTAGCTAGCGCGCACTTTCAAGAAGTTCAGGATAGAGTTATCCTGCAGGAAATCTTCTTCAGAAATTACCCAGCCCACGGAGCCGGCGCCAAAGTTACCATACTGATTGTTCGCTCCGAAACGGGAAGAACCGTCGCGGCGGACGCTACCGGATAGCAGGTATTTATTGCGGAAGGTGTAGTTCAGGCGGCCAAAGAAGGAAACGAAAGAGAAGCCTTGCTGGATGGAGCCAGAGCCCGCAGTTTTGATAGCCGCGCTAGATACTTTCGTGAATTCTTCATTGGGGAAGCCCCGGCCTTCCGCCGACGTTTCCTTGGTATCGGAACGCTGGAAGGAGAAACCTGCTAGTGCCTCAATGCTATGGTCCTCTCCAATTGTCCTGAAGTAGGTGGCGGTATTGTTGGTGGTATAGTTGATTACCTGTACTTGGTTGCTGTACCCGTACCCAGTGTTACCCCCATCCTGGGTACCCGCGGCGCGGTACAGCTCCTCATTCAAGTTCAAAAAGTCAGCACCTGCCTCCGTACGCAATGTGAGCCCTTTAATGGGCTGGAAGTTGAGATAAAGCGTGCTGAAGGAACGGTACGTGCCCGCACGGTTCATGCCCTTATCCAGGTCCAGTAGGTTGTTGTAGTACAGCGTATTCGTATTCAGCTGATTCGTAGCTGGGTCGATTTTCGGCTGTAGCGGAGGCAGTGCATTCAGCTGCACCGGGTTGGAAAACGCGTTGTCGTTGGGCGTCCGGTCGTTCACGGAGCGCGTCAGCGACAGGTTCAACCCAACTTTCAGCTTTTCAGTAACGCTGTGGTCGAGGTTAATGCGGGCACTACCCCGGCGGTAGCGGTTACCGATAATAATACCCGTTTGGTCGTTGTAGGTAGTGCTGAGGTAGAAGCGCGTTTTTGCGTCGCCCCCACTAACGTTGAAGTCGTACTGGCTGATTTTTCCGCGCCGGAAGGGAGCATTACCCCAGGTTTCATCGAACTCCGAGTCTCGGTCTAGCCCAGCTTCCGAAGCATATACTTCGTTTAGATCAGGGTTAGCCCCATAATTGCGGAATACGTAGCCCCGGCGAGTAGCACTGTTCTGGATGGCTTCGTCGAACAGTTCTTTGTACTGTTCTGCATTCAGAAACTTACGGCGACGGGTTGTTTCGCTGGTGCCTATGTAGTACCCAACGTTCACCTTGGTTTGTCCCTGGCGTCCTTGCTTAGTAGTTACCAGCACCACCCGTTGGAAGCCCGCGAGCCATAGATGGCTGACGAGGATGCATCTTTCAGAATAGTAATCGACTCAATATCATTAGGGTTGAGGTCGGCCAGCGGGTTGAGCGGTTCCGTATCCGACCCTACGTCCTGCGAGGTTACAGGAATCCCGTCAATCACATAAAGCGGTTGGTTAGAAGCCGTTACGGACGAAGAACCCCGTACCCGAATCTGTACCCCGGCCCCAAGCTTACCGGAAGTCTGGTTGATGGTAACGCCGGGGGTACGGCCCTGAATAGCTTGTTCAAAGCTTACTACCGGTACGTTTTCAACGTCTTTGGCACTGAGCTGCGTTACCGAACCCGTAACGTCCGCCTTAGTTTGCGTACCGTAGCCCACAACTACTGCCTCGCCGAGTTCAGTAGCACTGCTGCGCAGCGTAACGGGTACCGTCGTCCGGTCGCCAACTACTACGCTCTGCGATTCGAAACCAATGGAGCTGAGCACGAGAGTAGCGCCGGGCTGCACGGTCAGGGAAAAGCTGCCATCAGCGCCGGTGCTGGTACCATTAGTGGTACCACGTTCCAGCACTGTTACGCCGGGTAGGCCCGAGCCAGTAGCATCGGTTACGCGTCCACTTACTGTGCGTGTCTGGGCTGTTGCGGAAGTAGCCAACAGCACCCCACACGCTAGTGGGATAAGGAAATTTTGTTTCATACAACCTGGCCCTCCTTGAGGCCGATTAGAGTGAAAAAAAGCCGGTCCGCTGTTCCGGCAAAAGCGGGTAAGCATGCAAAGTACATGCTTTTATTCTGCATGCATCGTAAATGCTAGCAGCTAGGATCGGGTGGGAACTAGGATGTTCGCAAGTAGCAACATAAAATCTTAACTGGAAAAAGTAGGGCTTCATCCAGACTGTTGCTTGTGGTTTTGATAGCTTGGGCTGACTACCTTTACTACTTGCTAGGTGAAGCTGCCTATCGGCTCGCCAACTTTCTACTCCCCCGAACCCGTCGTATTAATGCCTGATATACAGTATATCACGGAAGGACCTGATGTAGCACAAGCCGCCCAGGCCCTTCACCAGCGCGCCCGCGTGGCCGTCGATTTAGAATTTGATGACATGCGCCACCGCTACGGCCGCAATTTGGCCCTGATTCAGATTTATGACGGTGAAACTGTTTTTTTGATCGACCCCCTTCCTCTTACTAATCCTGCTCAGGAGCTAGAGCCGCTGTGGGCCGTACTCCGGGACCCCGCCGTAGAGAAAGTCTTCCATAGCTGCAAATCCGATATCCTGCTTCTGGACGAGCTGTACGGCGTGCATGTGCGCACCATTACGGATACAAGTGTTCAATATACGCTTTTAGCAGAAGCCGACAATAATATTTCCTTGGGGCGCCTGATTCAACAGGAACTAGGGCTGGAAGTAGATAAGGGCGAGCAGAAGTCGAATTGGCTGAAGCGCCCGCTCACGGAGGCCCAAAAGCACTACGCCGCCAACGACGTCCTTTACCTGTTTGAGCTGGCTGACCGCTTGGCCGACAAGCTGGCTGCTTTGGGCCGCACGAGCTGGTCGGAGCAGGAAAACCGGGCGCTGGAAGAAGTACGCTACGCCCGTGATGAGCGCCCCTACCTGCGTCTGGCTGGCAAATACCGCATTCAGCCCCAGGAGCTGCCGTTGTTTCGGGATTTGTTTCTGCTGCGCGACGAGGTAGCGCGCTCCATCGACCGGCCTACCTATATGGTAGCCAGTAATGACCGCCTGGCCGAACTTACGCGCCTACCGGTTACCAGCTCCGGCCATTTGCGCAACGCTCCCGGGCTGCACCCGGAGCTAAAGCGCAGCCCGTATGCGGAGCGCCTGATTTCCTTGACCCAGGAAGACCGGGAGCCGGAGCCTCCCCTGCCCGCCGAGCAGCGGCGCTTTCCCTTTCGGCGGCGACTTACGGGAGCCAAAGCGGCCCAGGCCGATGCCCGCGAGGCGCTGCTGATGGCGCTGAAAACGCATTTGGCAGAAGACCACAGCCCCGTTATGGCCAACTTGGTACTGAGTAACCGCCTGATTGCCGACATTATTGAGCAGGGCGCTGATGCTACCCTGCGGCCCTGGCAGCATGAGCTATTGCAGCATACTGCTACCCAGCACGGCATCAATTTCCAGGACGTAGCGCTACCCTTCGACCTGAAGGCCTAGCTAACCAGTACTACAAAGCCCGCTGGCTGATACGGTAATCATCGTATCAGCCAGTGGGTTTTTACGTGCGTGGGAATGTTACCGAAGCTTCTCATTTTGCTGATGCCGAGTAGCATCGCGCTGGGTTTTCTTGTCCAGGTTCCGGCGCAAGGCCTCGGTTAAATCAACGCCCGTTTGATTGGCCAGGCAGATAACCACAAACAGCACATCAGCCAGCTCATCGGCTAGCACCTTGTCCTTGTCCGACTCCTTGAACGACTGCTCCCCATACTGCCGGGCAATGATGCGGGCTACCTCGCCTACCTCTTCCGTCAGCATAGCCATATTGGTTAGTTCATTAAAGTAGCGCACGCCGGTAGTGGTGATCCACTGGTCCACAGTGTGCTGGGCTTCCTCGATTGTCATACTTGGCAGGAAAATAAAGATGAGTTCTGGAATGAGGCGGCGGCTTACGTAGCAGGTTTCACGGCAGGCAGAGGCAGGAGCCTAAGGGCTACTCGGGCGAGTCGAGCACGATGGTGACAGGGCCATCATTGAGGAGCTCCACCTGCATATCGGCCCCAAACTCGCCGGTAGCTACGGGCCGCCCGAGCTGCGCAGCTACTAGCGTCACGAACTGCTCATACAAGGGAATAGCTAGCGGCGGCGGCGCTGCGCCAATGTAGCTGGGCCTATTGCCCTTGCGTGCATCTGCCAGCAGCGTGAACTGACTTACTACCAGAACCCCGCCGGTTATATCAAGCACGGAGCGGTTCATTTTGCCGTCCTCGTCCGAGAAAATCCGCATGTTTACCAGCTTTCGAGCCATCCATTCCAGGGCCTCGGGGTGTCGGTAGGAGCAAAGCCGGCCAGCACTAGGAGTCCGGGGCCAATGTGGCCGGTTATGCGGCCAGCCACGGTAACACTAGCCTGACGGACACGTTGCAGCACAATACGCATACTGAAAAAGGTGATAAAGGGAAACAGTAGCTCTCGGCCGTGCTAGGCGTTGGCGGCCGTTACAGCTGCAAGTACGCTCTTGAAGGTAGCAGTTCGTACTATTGAACCCGAAAACCTAGTATTGCCCTGCTGCCGCCGCTTGGCGGAGCACCTCACGCCTGACTTGTGCCTAGCTTGCCTTCACCCTATTCTCGTGCGCTCTGGCTGCTACCGGCCCTGCTGCTGGTAGCAGCCGTGCGGTTGCACGGGCTGGCTGATGCCGCCCTGCCCGACTACGACTCGGTGCGCAACTGGCAAATTGTGCAGGAAGTGGCGCACGGCAACCTGCGCCACCTATTCCATCATGGCAGCCCCCTATTTTCCTTGGTGTACGCCCCAGTAGCGTGGCTCACCACGGATTATCGTGTATTTCAGCATCTGAACGCGCTAGTGGCCGTAGCGGCCCTGGCCTTTATGGCCGACTTTATAGCCCGCGAAGCTGGCCTGCGCGGCTGGCAAGTTGGCTTGCTCACCGTTCTGCTCGGCACGAGCCTGTTTCTTACCTTTTCCGGCCGCGACTTCACGATGAGCTCATGGAGCCTGTTGTGCTTTACGGGCTTGCTACGGGCTTACTACCAGCGGCTTCGGCAAGCTACGGCCGCGACGTTGTTCTGGGCAGTGGGGTGGCTGGTGCTGGGGTTGTGCTTTAACTACAAGTTCCTGCTTACCCTCCCCATTCTGGGGGTGCTGGAATGGTGGCGGGCCGATGGCTTACTTTGGCGCCGTGGGCACTGGTGGCGCGTGGCCGGGCTGCTGGCCGCCCCTACCTGCTGTTTGGCGTGGTAGGAGTACTGGCCGGGTTGCCCTGGTACTTGTGGCCTGCCATCTACTACAAAGTGGCTTTTCCTGATGCGGCCAACGCAGCGGGCCGGGCCGCCACCATCCGGCCCGATGGGCTTTATTACTTGCGCTACCTCTGGGATTTCGAGTCGGGGCTGGTATGGCTGGGGCTGCTGGGGCCTTTGGTTGCACTTCGCCAGCTGCGGCGCGGTAAGTCACTCTCGCTGGAGCTGTACTTGGCAAGCTGGGGCTGGTGCCTGCTGGCGGGCATGTCGCTGCTGATTAAGGCGCCGCGGGGCCTGCTCTGGGGCTACGGCATCTGGTACGCGCTGGCCTTCCTGCAGCTCCGACGGTTGCCGGCCGTGCCAATGGTGGTCCTGGTCCTCGGGGCAGTGGGGCTGAATCTGCACCGTATTCAGCAGCAGATTTATGCGTATTCCCCCTCCAGCTACCCCGCCGTGGCAGCTTGGTTACAAGCTCACCAGGCCGGCCCCGTAGTGAGTACCGTTGGGCTAGGGTTGGCGCCGTTTCAGCGGCCTTCCGACTCGGTGCGTGCCGTAGTGTCCAGTCGGGCGCTGCCGGCTTTGCGCCAGCGCGGCTACCAGTACGTATTGCTGGATAGTTACTGGCGCGTAACCAATGTAGCCGCCTTCGACACGCTGCAGCGCCAACCCGTTGTAGCCGCCTGGCACGAACCGCTGCTGACTTCTCCCCTTCTCTTTCTGGAGCACTCAGAGTTTACGGGTTTGGGGTACGAGGCAACCCTAGCCCGGCAGCAAGCAGCCCGCCGCGACTCAGTGCAGTTACGTCTTATCAGGTTGTAAAAGTCTGAGGTAGTGATTGGGCGAACTTGTGTGATGGCGAGGGCACCGAAGCCATCTGTCCTCGCCATGACAACTCATTCAGTCACTCATTCACCGAATCACCGCTTCACTCCCAGGCTGTCGAGCCAGTGCTGGTAGCGGCGGGCATTGCGCTTGTGCTCAGCGAAAGTGGCGGCAAAATCAGAGTAGCCACTGCCACCTGGACGGGCGCAGAAAAAGAAGTAATCGTGCCGGGCGGGCTTGAGCACGGCGTCAAGGCTCTGGCGGTTGGCGGAAGTGATAGGACCGGGCGGTAGCCCCTTGTGCTTGTAGGTGTTGTAGGGCGAGTCGACCAGCTTATCCCGGTTCAGTACCCGCTTCACGCCAAAGTTACCGATGGCCCAGAGTAGCGTGGGGTCGGCTTGCAGGCGCATGCCGCGGCGGAGGCGGTTGAGGTAGGTGCCGGCAATCAGCGGCTTGTCTTCTTTTTTGGCCGTTTCGCGCTGTACAATGCTGGCCAGCACGTGCACCTGCGCCGGCGTGAGGCCCAACGAGTCGGCACGGCGGCGACGCTCCGCCGTCCAGAAACGGCGGTGGGTAGCAGCGGCCGAATCCAGAAACTGCGGGGCCGAGGTGGTCCAGAGCAGGCGGTAGGGCCCGGGCAGGAACAGGGTCAGAATCGTGGTGGTATCGAGTTGGTAGCGGCGCTGGAGGTAGGCGTTGTCCTGCAACAGCCGGCGCAAACGGAGCGAGTCAGTTTCAAGTTGGCGGGCTACCTGCCGGGCTAGTTGGGGCTTGTACTTGAAGGCATCAAGGGTGAAAGCAACGGTGTCCTGCTCCCCGCGGGCCAGCAACTCAACCAGTGCCGCATTACTCAGGCCCGGCCGCAGCAGGTAGCGCCCAGGCTTTACCTGTTGCGGATAGTCGCGCCAGCGTGCTACCCGCTCGAAGGTGCTTACATCGTGCAGGAGGTCGTATTTGCGCAGCGAATCCAGCACGGCCCCGTAGCCCGTGCCCGTACGGATGTAAAGGTAAGCCGGCCCGAAGGCAGAGTAGCGCACGTTGGGCTTCCACAACACGTACCAGGCCGCTCCCAGCGCCCCCAGAAGCAGCAACAAGGCAGCAAGCAGGGCGGGCCACCGGAGACGTTGCATAAGGGAGCGAGCAGCAGTCAAACGAAAACAGAATAGGTCAACTCCAAAAATAGCCGATTTAGCCCTAGGCCCCGTTCACCAGTGCCGCTACGGCAGCTTCCAGCTCCTGCTGGCGCTGGCGGCGCTCCACTTCCACCGGAGCCGCCGCACGCACCTCACAATTCGGAATGGTGCACCGCTCGCAGGTTTCGTTTACCTCCTTCTGGGGAATAACCACATCGTCGAGGAAGCGGATTTTCTGCCGCAAGTTCTCGTCGCAAAGCAAACCCACCGTAACGCTCACGGCGGGCTCAGTAGCGGCGCCGGCGCGGGCTAGGGTCAGGCAGAGGTACTCGTCGTTGTTGGGGTAGTGGGAGCGTTGGGCCCCAAGCGTGTAGTTCGGCGCGTGGGTGGCGGGCTGCTGGCGCAACTCGGCAATCATGCGCAGGGAAATCCAGCGGCGGCAATAGTGCTCGTGCAATTCGTTGCCGTGGGGGTTATGCAGGCGCGAGAGGTGGAGCTCCTTGGTTAGCTTGTAGCCGGCCGAGGCATTGGCTTGGTCGAAGCGCAGGAAAAACAGGCTCTGGATACCGAAGTGGCGCGGCAGCAGGTTGGTAATGCGCTGCATGAACATCTCCGGCGACACATCATACTTGGCCAGCAACTCCAGCAGCAAGGCGGGGTCCCACTTCTTGGAGTTGAAAAAGCGCGTGAGGTCACGCACTAGCATTTCCTCGTCCATGAGCAAGGCCCCCGCAAAGTACGATGCCTTAAAATTGTTGAGTACTTCCTCGAAGGAACGCACCGGGAAGGAGGCATTCACGTAGGGCCGCTCCCGCAGGGCGAGGTAGTTGAACGCTACCTCCCGGCCCAACACGAAACCTTCCTGGGCCCCGCTCATGCCGGGCCGCAACAACAAGCGCTTGGCTTTGGGCTGGAATACGGAGCGCAGTCGCCCGAGGTGGGCGTACTGGTCCAGGCCGCTCCGGTCAATGGTATACCCGTAGGTTTCTACCAGCACCCGCTCCAGCTGGCTCCGGTCGAGGGGGGCTGCGGCGGGCAGCTTGTGCTCCACCATAAAGGTGCGCACGTCCTGCTCCAGCTCCTCAAAGTAATTGTCGTGCATCTCCTGAAAAGAGCGCAACGCAGCCAGGAAAAAGTGCTCCTGACGCATTTCGTAGTTGCGCGCAATTTCAAACAGGGTGCTGATAAAGGCGTTCATCTTGGCTGGCGCATCGGCAATCAGCTCCACAATGCGCAGCGGGTCCAGCCCGAACATGTCCAGCGGAAACTCCTTGAGCAAGTCCGACTGCAGCAGCTCGGAAATGGGTTCCAAGCGCCGGCTCAGAGTCAGGGAGGTGAGCTGGTCGTAGCTGACACCCAACACTTTGCTCAGGCTCAGAATTTTATCGGCCTTGGGGTATTTCTTGCCCTTCTCAATCTCATTGAGGTAGGAAACCGAGACGTCGCAGGCGCGGGCCAGCTCCGCGGGGGTGTAGCCGCGCTCCTGGCGCAACTCCCGCAGTTTCAGCCCAAAAATCAACCGGACAACCTGACCGTGACTCAGCATAACTAGGAATGAGGTAGAACGTGTGGCGGGTAAAGATGCGGTGATGGACGTCCTGACTGGGGCATCGGCTGCCTTATTAAGGCAAATACATGATGCCTGTGCGGGCTATTTGCTAGGTAGCACGACTACCGACGAAACAGCCGAGTCAGGAAGCAAGCACATTTTACATCAAAAACCTACAAATCTAGGCCTATGCATCGGCTTTAAGAAATTAGCGAACCTTCACCTGACCGTAGTCGCGTTATCAGCCACAGCTAATGCCTTCTTACTCGCCGGCTACTTGCGTCACGGGGGGTGGGCTGGGGCTACCTACTTCGGCAGACTCGTTATTTGCCCATTCCGAAACACGGGCACTACCGCGTATTCATCTTGGCGCATGCAGAACTCCATGTCTTTGTGGGCCTCTAGGTGGTTTAGGCGTCGTACGTGCGAAGATTTGAGCAGGTAGGCAGCCGGATCAGGCTGGGCCAGGGCCCACAAATCAAGGGCGGCCAGGGTGGCATCGGAGTCCGTGGTTTGGAAATCGGCCTGCAGGCGGGCGGCCAGGGCTCCTCCGAACAAGGTATCTTCTAGGCAAAAGTTACCCTTCCAACCGGCGCACACTATTACCACATCTTTTCCTAGCTGCCGCAGATGCTCCGCCACGGCCCCGATGTTCAGGAACGCGCCCACCACAATTTTCTCGGCGGCGGCCGATAGATGCAGGGCGCGGGTGCCGTTGGTGGTGGTAATGGCTACCCCGCGGCCGCGCACGGGCACTACCCCATTGAGGTAGCCGAAGGGCGAGTTGCCCAGGTCCACGCCGGCCGCTTGTTGCCCGTCGCGCTCCGCGGCCGTGAGGTAACCCGCGGCCGCCATAGCCTGGCAGTCGGCCAGCTCGCTAAACGGCACCAAGTGGGTAACGCCCTGAGCCAGCGCCGTTACAATGGAAGAAGTAGCGCGCAAAATGTCCACCACTACTGCTACCCTACCTTGCAGATTGAACACAGGTAGCAGTTCAGGCGAAAAGCAGATGTCGAGAGTGGGGAGACGGGAGGATGACATACCATGCAGTAATTAAGCAGAACGTCATTCCGCGCTTCGCTCGGAATGACGTTCCTGTACGTTTTATCTTCTGGTTGAAGTCCGTTACGCTTCCTCGGTGCCTTTCACGAAGGGCAGCTTTACAACGGTAGCGGGCAGTTGCTTGCCGCGCACCTGCACGAAAATCTTGCTACCGGGTGTGCTCAGCTCGGTTTGCACGTAGCCCAGGCCAATGCCCTTGCTCAGGCTCGGCGACTGGGTGCCGCTGGTTACGTCGCCTACTTTCTCGCCGGCTTCGTTCACCAGTTCGTAATGCCCGCGCGGAATGCCGGGGCCGTCCATCAGGAAGCCTACCAGCTTGCGCTCTACGCCCGCTTCCTTCTGCTTTTTCAGGCTATCGGCGTTGGTAAACTCCTTTGTAAATTTGGTAATCCAGCCGAGGCCGGCTTCCAGGGGTGAGGTTTCGTCGGTGATGTCGTTGCCGTAGAGGCAGTAGCCCATTTCCAGGCGCAGCGTGTCGCGGGCACCTAACCCAATGGGCTTCAGGCCGTGGGGCTGGCCGGCTTCCATAATTTTCTGCCACACCTGCTGGGCGTGTTCATTGGGAACGTACAGCTCAAAGCCGCCCGCCCCGGTGTAGCCCGTGGCCGAAATAATGACGTTGGGCGCGCCTGCGAAGGTGCCCTGCACGAAAGAATAGTAGGGAATGGTGCTCAGGTCGGTATCGGTCAGGCCCTGGAGCGCGGCAATGGCTTTGGGGCCTTGCACGGCAAACAGGCTGATGTCGTCCGACACGTTTTGCATCTCGGCGCCGTCGGTGTTGAACTGCTGAATCCAGTTCCAGTCCTTGTCAATATTGGAGGCGTTAACTACCAGCAGGTAATCTTCCTCACCCAGCATGTACACCAGCAAGTCATCTACGATGCCGCCCTTCTGGTTGGGCAGGCAGGAATACTGCGCCTTGCCGGGGCTGAGCTTGCTGGCATCGTTGGAAGTCACGCGCTGAATTAGGGGTAGGGCCTGGGGGCCGCGTACCCGGAACTCGCCCATGTGCGACACGTCGAAGATGCCCACGGCCCGCCGCACCGTGTGGTGCTCGTCGAGGTCGGAGGAGTAGCGCACCGGCATGTTGTAGCCCGCGAAGGGCACCATTTTGGCACCTAGCTGCTGGTGCACGTCGTTGAGGGGAACGGTTTTGAGCGTTTCAGACATGGGGTGGGAAATGAGGTAGAAATAGCAAATTGAGGTTGGTAGCTAAGCGGGGCGGCTAGCCCCACGGGGCCCGGGCTGGGAAGCCAGCAAGCCATTGGCAGGGCGAAAGTAGCCAATTATGCCGGGCTGGCGCGAGCAGGTTTGTTATCTTTGTTCCTTCTGGAATGCTGCTTCCAGCCGCCTAGCCTTTTGCCTCTCCCCGCTTGTTCCCTGCCGCGGCATGGTTCAGAGTTTCTCCCCTCCCATGCCCTACGATTTAAAACAGGAATTCGAATCAGCCAGCATTAAGCATCTGCTTTTTAAGTCGAAGCTGCGCTCTTTTTTGTACGGCAGCGGCACGAGTGAGGCGCCCATTCGCGACCCGCAAGCGTGCATTTTTGGGCACTGGATTGCCGAGCGGGCCTTGCCGGAGTTTGGGCATCTGCCCGAAACGCGGGAGCTAGACCGCGCCCACATCAAGATTCACCACGTGGCCAACCGGCTCATGGACCTGCACCAACGTGGCCACAAGGAAGAAGCTATTGCGGGCCTGTCGGAAATCAACGCCCTGGCTGATCATATTACCAAGCTCTTGCGTACGATGGAGCAAAAACTCCGCGCCGAGCAGTAAACGGCCGGTTTCCTGTTACCGTGCTGCATGAAGCTAAAAATCTCTACTAAACTCTTTGCCGGTTTCGTGGCCATCTCGGTGCTGTTTGCCGGGGTAGTTGCCATTAACTACCAACTCTCGCGGGCGGTGCTGCGCAACTCGCAGCGGGTAGAGCGCTCCACGCGCATTACGGGCGAGGCCACCACCCTGCTGCGTAACATCATCGACATGGAAACCGGTTTTCGGGGCTACCTGCTCATTGGCAACGAAACCGTGCTGGAGCCCTATTACGAAGGCGAACGAAACCTGCTGGGCCGATTTGCCCAGCTGCGCGACGAGCTGACGGTGGCCACGCCTCAGTACGAGCGCATGATTCGGGCCCAGCAACTGTTTCAGCAGTGGGCCGCTTACTCCCACTTGCTCATCAGCGAGAAACGGGAGGCCCTGCGCCGCAACCCCAGCCAAACCGGCCTCGACGGCCTGGAGCACCGCAACCTGACTACCGATCTGACGGGCAAGAACCTGATGGATCAGATTCGGGTGCTGTTCGCGGCCTTCGAGAAGGTAGAAACCCAAACCCGCATTAAGCAGCGCGGGAAGCTGGGCGACAGTATCCGGGAAACCCGCATTCTATCGGTGAGCATTACGTTGGCCACCATTTTTCTGGGCCTGCTGTACGCCTCCTACCTGGTGCGCCAGCTCGCGCGCCGCATTGGGGGCATGGTGAGCCAGGCCCAGCGCATTGCGGCCGGCAACTATACGGCCCAAGTGCACGACACGGAGCAGGATGAGCTTACGGAGCTGGCCGACTCGCTCAATACCATGACCGACACCATTAACACGAACATCCGACAGCTGGAGCGGCGCAACCAGGAGCTGGACCAGTTTGCCTACGTGGTGTCGCACGACTTGAAGGCGCCGTTGCGGGGCATTGAAACGGCCTCGCGCTGGATTGAAGAGGACATGGGCAAAGACTTGCCTGAACACATCCGGGAGTTCTTGAAGCTGATGCGTACCCGGGTGCGACGCATGGAAAGCCTGATTTCCGGTATTCTGGATTTAGCTAGGGTAGGCCGCACGCTCCAGGCCGACGAGCCGGTTTTCGTACGCCAGCTGCTGCGGGAAATCATTGACTCCCTAGAATTGCCCGCGGGTTTCGAGGTGGAGCTGCCATTTTACCTGCCAACCTTACACACGAACCGCGTTCAGCTCCAGCAAGTATTCACCAACCTGATCAGCAACGCCGTAAAATACCACGACCGCCCCGAGCACGGCAACGTGCGCATTGGTTGCATAGAGGGGCCGCAGTTCTACACCTTCTCCGTAGCCGACGATGGGCCGGGTATTGCCCCAGAGTACCACGAGCGGATATTCGTCATTTTCCAGACCCTAACGGAGCGTGATACCCTGGAAAGCACCGGGGTAGGGCTGGCAATTGTCAAGAAAATTGTGGAGCGCCAGGGCGGCACCATTCGCGTTGAATCAACTGAGGGTCAGGGGGCCACTTTCATCTTCACCTGGCCTAAGGAGCGTACCCGCCGCCTGGAAAACTGAGCCGCGCTGGTTCCGAACACCGCCATTATGCGGTAGTTGCCGTATAAAAATGCCGCTGCCACCTGGTATTTATCCTGCTCCTTTCCTTATGGCTTCTACCCCTGATCAACCCAGTATTCTGCTCGTCGAGGACGACCAGATGGATATAATGAATGTGCAGCGCGAGTTGCGCAAGCATAACGTGGACGTGCCCCTGCACATTGCCCGCAACGGCCGCGAGGCCCTCAACATGCTGCGCGGCGAGGGTGGCCAAGAGGCCATTCCCAAGCCCAGCGTGGTAATGCTGGACCTAAACATGCCCCGCATGAACGGGTTGGAACTGCTTTCTACCCTACGTTCTGACCCAGAGTTCGTGGGCCTTAACGTCTTTATCACCACAACGTCTGACCTGGAAACCGACCGCCTCAAGGCCCAGGACCTCGCCGTTAGCGGTTACATCATCAAACCCCTGAGCTTCGACAGCTTCGGCGAGGGCGGCACCACCGTAGACGGCTTCAGCCTCTTCTTAGACCTACTGCGCCTGAAAGAGTGAAATGATAACTGAGTGAGTTGTCCTGGCGAGGAGGCACGACCAAGCCACCCTTCCTCTCATTTACTTGGAGCTTAACAACCTGACAAGCCCTTACTTCCAGCGCGGAGGTAAGGGCTTGTCACATTTTAGCAGGGTAGCGCACTGGTCAGGCAGGATGGCTTCGTGCCTCGCCATAACAGCACAGAAAATTCACTTGCCATTTCATTACCTGACTACTTCACCACCTCACTGCTTCACAAAAGGCGGAAGCCCATGCGGTGGTGCTCAGTGGGGCCAAAGTCGCGGATGGCGGTACGGTGGCGGGCGGTGGGGTAGCCCGCGTTTTGCTCCCAGCCATAGTGCGGATACTCAGCCGCCAGCTCCCGCATGCGCTCATCGCGAAAGGTTTTGGCCAGCACGGAGGCGGCGGCAATGTTGCGGTAAATGCCGTCGCCCCCAATGATGCAGGTGTGCGGCAGGGTGGCGTGCGAGCGGAAGCGGTTGCCATCGACTAGCAGGTGCGTGGGGCGCGGCTGTAATTGGTCGGCGGCGCGGTGCATGGCCAAGTAGCTGGCCTGGGCAATATTGATACTGGCAATTTCCTGGGGCGAGGCTTCGGCTACGGCCCAGGCCACGGCCTCGCGGCATATTTCGGCTCGCACCTGCTCCCGGCGCTTGGCTGTCATCTGCTTGGAGTCGTTGAGGTAGCGGGGGGCAAAGTCGGGCGGCAGAATAACGGCGGCGGCAAACACAGGCCCGGCCAGACAGCCGCGGCCGGCTTCATCGAGGCCCGCTTCCAGGGGCTCGCCGGAGTAAGAAACTAGTAGCATACGCTTCAAAAATACGGCTCAGACCATGCTATTCGGCTACTGAATGACACAATTTGACCAGCCACTGCTGAGCACCACCCGAAAACGGGAAAAGCCTCCGCGGTGGCCGAAGCACCCGCGGAGGCTTTTCTATGGGTAAAAACTAATGGGCTAAAGGGAATACCTAGCCCTAAAAATCAGCAGGGCTAGTGGCTGCCAGCCGTAGTGCCCGCATCCGGACCAGCCGATTCGCCGCGGCGGAAGCCCTGCTTGTCGCGGGGGCCTTCATCAATGGCGTCATCCTCATCGGTGGTGATGTACACGTTGGTAGTGGGGCCTAAGCCTCCCGTTTTTTCGGCCAGCTCAGATTCGGCCTGGGCGTGCTTCAGATTGAACAGTGGGTCGCCTTCCTGTAGTTGAGATGCCTGGTTTTTTGGTTGATTAGCCATAAAAAGTACAGTGTCGGCCGGGAAATGAACGACCGATACTGGCTTCCTACGCGCGCTACACAGTAGAGGTTGGCAGGAGTTGCTTACATGATTTGGGCAGCTGGCCGCCAGAAAATAAAAAAGCCGCTGCCCGAGGCAGCGGCCTTTTCCGTCGCATTGGCCGGCAATTATCATTCATCCACCCTACTCCTTTTGCCGGGGTCAACACTACGCGGTACGAGCCTTCCTTTCCATAAACCCTACGCGCGCTGAATACTTAATGAGTCAAAGGTATGCCCGCACTTAGGCCCTGCGCTGCAATATTGGACTAACAGCCTCCTTACGCCGGCCAACAGCTTGTTCCAACCGGCGAGGGCAGCTGAACAGCCCGGTAAGCCCGCGCCGCGCCCTACCTTTGCAGGGTTCACGCTACTTGTTTATTACTCCACTTGTCCGTTTGCTATGGCTGCTCCCGCTGTTGATGAAACCCATAACCCCTGGCAGCTGCTGGGCTCCGAAATTAAATACCAGAATCCCTGGATTCGGGTCCGGGAAGATAAAATCATTAACCCGGCTGGTAACCCAGGTATTTACGGGGTAGTGTCGATGAAGAATAAAGCCCTGGGCATCATTCCCGTTGATGCGGAGGGTAATACCTGGCTAGTGGGCCAGTACCGCTACTCCTTGAGCGAGTACAGCTGGGAAATACCGATGGGCGGCGGCCCGGTGGAGCTTGATATTCTGGAATCGGCGCAACGGGAACTGCGCGAGGAAACCGGCCTGAGCGCCGCCCGCTGGACTAACATCATGCGCCTGCACACCTCCAACTCAGTTACCGATGAGGAAGGATTCGTGTTCCTGGCTCAGGAGCTAACTCAGGGCGAGGTGGAGCCCGAGGAAACCGAGGACCTGCGTCTCTGGAAACTTCCGCTAACCGAGGCCGTGCAACTGGTTATGGACAGCCGCATCACGGACGCCATCAGCGTGGCCGGCCTGTTGAAAGCAGCCCGCCTGCTGAACCTGTAAGTGGCCCGCCGGACGCCTGAGGTTGTTGTATTACAGGCTTGAGCCGGGGCGGCGTGGTAGGCGGGCAGGATGCAACCCGGGCTCCGGCGCGGGTACTGTTCTTACGTGCTGCTAGGGCCCTTCTCACATTCCCCGTACTTTTGCACCTATGTCGCGCCTCCTCCGCTTTATCGGCCACCGATTGTATACCACTTGGGCTACGTTCTGGTTTGTAATGCCGTTCGTGCTGACGTATCCGCTGCAGTGGGCCCTGAGCCGGCGGCCCCAGTGGCACCGCTACCTGCACACGCTGAACCGTTACTGGAGCAAGCTCTTCATTCGCATGTGGGGGATGCCGGTGGAAGTAGTGCGCAAACACCCGCTGCCAGCCGGGCAGCCTTGCGTGTACGTGGCCAACCACAGCTCCTACATCGATATTCCGCTGCTGTTCAAAACCATTCCGGGCTGGCTGAACATCATGGGCAAAAGCTCCCTGGCGAAGGTGCCCATCTGGGGGCCGATTTTCGGGCGGGCATACATCACCGTGGACCGCGACAGTGCCATTAGCCGGGGCCGGGCCATGGTGCAAGCCCGCCGGACCCTAGAAGCGGGGCGTTCAGTGGTTATTTTTCCGGAGGGTGCCATTTCCAAAACGCCCGGTCAGCAGCTGGAACCGTTTAAAGATGGGGCCTTTCAACTGGCCATTGCGGCTGGGGTACCGGTAGTGCCCATTACCATGCCCCTGAACCACCGCTTCATGCCCGATGTTGACGGGCTGCGGGTACGCTACTCGCCCCTGGCCATCATTCTGCACGAACCTATTCCTACCACCAACCTTACGGCCGCTGATGCACCGGCCCTTAAGCAGCAGGTGTATACGACCATTGCCAGCGCCCTCCGCCCTGAAGCAGGTGGCATTCCGGAGCCAAGCACTTGGCGCGGGCCAGGGCCGCAGTCGGCTAGCCCCGCCGCCCCAAGCCCGCAGCAACCTGAGTTGCTGGCCAACCGCCATTAGGTTCCAGGCCGCATCAAAGCGGAATTGCCCGGCTTATTTCCTCATCATACCTACTTACCTTCTCTTACCCGTGAGCACCGACCTTGCTACTCTCCGCGGCTTAGCCCATTTGGCCCGCCTCGAATTTGACGACACGAAAGAGCAGCAGATGCTCGGCGACCTGAACAAGATTCTGGATTGGGTAGACCAGCTGCGTCAGCTTGATACTACCGATGTGGAACCTCTGGTGCACCTCTCACAGGAAATCAATGTGCTACGCCCCGACGAGCCCCAGAACACAGTGAGTCACCAGGATGGTCTGCGCAACGCTCCGCGCAAAGACTCCGATTACTTCCGCGTACCTAAAGTACTGGACTAACTGTTGGTGCCTGCTCCCGCTTCTTCCGCCACTGCGCCCCGCCTCGGCTGGTGGCGCGGCTCCTTCCTGTTGCTGGCGCTGTGTGCCGTGCTGGCCGTAGTAACGGCTGGCTGGTACTATGTCACCGCCGATGACACGGTGTTGCCGGTACGCCCGGTGGCCCAGCTAACGCCTGTCCCGACCACCGTAGCCACCGTACGCGTGGGCTTAGAGGCCCTACCCGTGCAGGCCAACACCTACCTCATTACCCAGACCTACGACGTGGCCGGCCCCTTTCTGCAAACGGAAGCGGCGCTGGTATTGGTTGGGTTATTGGGGGTAGCGCTGGTATACTTCCTAGCGGTAGTAAGCAGCTTCGCCCGGCCGGCCTTCGTGGCGGGCATGGCACTGGTTATTTTCCTCCTGATGTCGCTCAACGCCGACTTGCTGGGCGTGTTCGATGCTGGGCAGCAGTATTTTCTGGTATTGGCGTTGGCCGTGTTGGCTTTGCCGGCCTACTACTTTCACGCCTTCCGGCCCAACGTTGCACTAGGCAAGCGCTTGCTGCTGTTTGGCGTGCTGGTGCTGGGTTTAGGGGCGTTACTGTTTGGTAATAATCCCAACCCGGCTGAAGTTACGGCCCTGCACTTAAGCGGCTTTTTTACCGTGAGCGGAGCCGTGGCTTTTGCCCTGCTGGTGCTGTGGGTTGGGTTCGAGAATGTGTACGGCCTCTTGTGGCTCAATACCCAGGCCGAAACGCCAGCGGGCCGTTTCGGCCTGCTGCCGTTTTTGCTGGCCAGTGGCTTATACCTCGGCACCCTGGGCATGTACTACTGGAACAATGGAGTGGTAGAAGTGCTGCCCGGCTGGCACCTCGATCCGCTCATTCTGCTAGTACCGGCGGTGGTAGTGAGCTGGCTGGGCCTACGGCGGCGAGCAGCTACCTACGGCGCGTGGGTGCCGTACCAGCCGGGCATGATTCATTTGTTTCCGGTACTGGTACTGCTCGGGGCAGCAGCTCTGGGCTATGCCCTGGCTACGGCCAATGACCCGCTTCTGCTGGCCGCCCGCGACTTTACGGCGCTGGCCTTGCTGTGCGTGGGCGGAGCCTTCCTGATTTACATTCTGCTGAATTTTGCTACCCTGTTGCGCCAGAAGCTACCCGTGTACCGGGTGGTGTATGAGCCGCGCCGCTTTCCTTTCTACGCCATGTATGCTCTTGGCGTAGCGCTGCTAGGGATAGTGCTGCTGCGTAACCAGTTCATCATTGCCGATCAGGTGAAGGCGGGTTACTACAACAACCTAGGCGACTTGGCCCGCCTGCAGAGCGAGGTAACGCCCGATGACCTCTCGCAGGCGCTGCTAGCCGAGCGCTACTACGCCGAGAGTGACGCCCTCGATCAGCACAACCACAAGGCCAGCCTGGGCCGGGCAGCCCTGTACCGCTTCCGCCTGCAGCGACAAAACGAAATTAACATCCTGCGCCGCGCGCTGAGCCGCCGTCCGTCCGAGAAGATTTCCCTCCGGTTGGCAGCGCTCTACAATGAGCCCCAGGATTTCTTCGACCGGCTCACCGTGCTGCGCGAGGCCCTGAAAGCCACGCCCCGAAGCGCCCGTCTCAACGGCGACTTGGCTCAGCTCTACACCCGCTCCGCCATTGCCGACTCGGTGCTATACTACCAGAACCGCGCCGAAGCTGCCGCTCCCGACGATGCTGTGCTACAGGCCAACCGGCTGGCCTACCTCATCGGGCAGCAGCAGTGGCCCGCCGCCACCCAACTGGCCCAGCGCAACGCCGCCTCCCCGGATGAAGCCTTGCAAAGCAACGGCCTGCTTCTGGCCCGCCTCACCAACAAGACTTCTACTGCCGCTCCGGTTCCTGATACTGCGGCGGCCCTTACCCCCATCCGATTTGCCCGCCTCTACCACGACGGCCTGAACCGCGCCCTTCGCCGCGACACCACTCTGTTGTCGGTACTGCCTTATTTGGCGGCTCAGCCCGCGAACAGCGCCTACCTCGACCAGCTAAATTTCCTGCGCTCCTTCACCCAGCACTACGGGGGTCGGCCCGTTGCGGCTCAATCCACTATCCTACCGCTGGCTACCGGCTCCGGATCAGCTACTGGCTATTACCAGCAGTTACAGGGCCTGTGGCTCCTGGATCAGCACCTACCCGCGCCGGCCGCCGGCCGTCTGACCGAGGCCCGCCAGAATGGCACCGCTTCGGCCGCGCTGCCGGCCGCGTATGCTTTGGCCCTCAGCAACCAACCCGACTCGGCGCGGCGTGTTGCGCGGCAGGCTGCTACCAGCCCAGATTTGGCCAGTAACAGACCGGCGCGCCGGTTACAAGTAGTGTTGGAGCCAGATTTCCGGGCTAGTTTTCAGCAAGCGCCGGACTCTTTACGGGTACAATACGTGGTCCTGCGCGGCGACGAGCTACCCGCAACTGAACTGCTGTCAGCGGCCACCGCTCTTACGGCTCCTGCTCTCCGGCAGGTTGCCTTGCTGGCCCAGCTACCGAGGGCTATTCAGGCGGGTCAGTTACCGGCAGCTGAGCAGGCACTTAACCAGTTTGCGCCGGCCCTTACGGCACCGAATGCTTCGGCCTGGAACGTGCTACGGGGCGAGTTGTACGCGCGGGCTCAACAATGGCCTGCCCTACGGCAGCTCGTCAAGCAAGGCCGTTTTGAGGGTTTCGACCAATTCTACCGCCTCTATTTTCGAGCCGCCTTGGCTGAGGTAGACAAACAGCCCAAGCAAGCAGCGGCCCTTTACGCTCAGCTGGTCCGCGAGGCTCCGTTTGTAGAAAATGGCCTGGTAGCGGCGGCTAACTTTCACACCCGGCAGCGCGACTTTCCGGCGGCCTATAACACCCTACTGCGCGGAATTGAGTACAACCCGGAGTCGGCTGCTTTGCTCAAGGCCTATGTGCTGGCGGCTGTTCCTGTGGGGCTTACCGAATACGCTGCTGCGCCAATGGCCCACTTAGGGGCATTGCTTTCACCCGCAGATTACGCTACCTTTCGTACACAGTACGAGGCACGTCGTGCGTCTTACGCCACTTCCGCCGCTCCCTGGAACTAACCCGGCCCTCTGGTTATGCTGTATCCCGTCATTGAAACCACTGACATTTCCAAGGTCTACCGCATGGGGTCCGAGGAGATTCACGCTCTGCAATCGGTATCCATTACCATTCAGCGCGGCGAATACGTTGCCTTCATGGGCCCTTCCGGCTCGGGCAAATCTACTCTCATGAACATAGTGGGCTGCCTCGATACGCCTTCCGGCGGCCACTATATTCTGAATGGCAAGGACGTAAGCAACATGACCGACAACCAGCTTGCCGATGTGCGCAACCGGGAAATTGGCTTCGTGTTCCAGTCATTTAACCTGCTACCTCGGGCTACGTCACTCGACAACGTTGCGCTTCCTCTCATTTATGCTGGCTACGGAAAAAGTGAGCGGCAGGAAATGGCTCGCGAGGCCTTGCGGAGCGTAGGCTTAGCGGAGCGTGCCATGCACAAGCCCAATGAGCTTAGCGGTGGTCAGCGCCAGCGCGTAGCCATTGCCCGTGCCTTGGTCAATAACCCCAGCATCATTCTGGCTGACGAACCTACCGGGGCGCTTGACACCCGCACCAGCCACGAGATTATGGAGTTATTTGAGGCCCTGTACGTGCGCGGCAACACTATCATTATGGTAACGCACGAGGAGGATATTGCCCGCCACGCCCACCGCATCGTGCGCCTGCGCGACGGCTTGATTGAATCAGATGTGGTGAATAACGCGGTGGCTACCCAGCAGTTAACCACTTCTTAGTCTGGCGCAGCTC
Organism: Hymenobacter sp. 5516J-16; assembly: GCF_022919335.1. Lineage (NCBI taxonomy): Bacteria > Pseudomonadati > Bacteroidota > Cytophagia > Cytophagales > Hymenobacteraceae > Hymenobacter > Hymenobacter sp. 5516J-16. The sequence goes on from NZ_CP095058.1 coordinate 1,232,214, forward strand.
CCAAGACGTGGTCCGGATTCTAACATTTAGGGCCAATAAGTAGTAGTTGGACTTTACGTTCCACTGTTTTCTGCCTTCCTGTTGAAAATCTATACCAAAACGGGCGACCAGGGACTCACCTCCCTCATCGGCGGCACCCGCGTGCCCAAATCAAGTCTGCGCATTGACTGCTACGGCACCGTGGATGAGCTGAATTCCTACGTGGGCTTAGTCCGTGACCAAGCGGTAAATGCTAGTCGCCGCGACTTGCTCAAAGAAATTCAGGACCGTCTGTTCACCATCGGTTCCTCTTTGGCCTCTGACCCGGAGAAATCCAAGATGAAAATTCCGGATTTACATGCCGAGGATGTGGCCCTGCTGGAACGCGAGATGGACCACATGAACGAAACCCTACCCGAGTTGCGGGTTTTCGTGCTTCCTGGGGGCCATCAGTCGGTGTCCTTTGCCCACGTGGCCCGCTGCGTATGCCGGCGGGCGGAACGGCTGGTTATTCAGCTCCGCGAAGATTCATTCGTTGCCGATCTGGTGGTGATGTACCTCAACCGCCTCTCCGATTATCTCTTCGTGCTAAGCCGCCAGATGGCCCATGAGCTACAGGCCGAGGAAGTGAAGTGGGAGCCTCGTATGTAAAGGCTGGCACTGATCTAAACTAACAAGTGTTCGGAAGAAATTCTGCACCTTTACCATACCGCACCGATCCTCTTCCCACCCACGCCAACACAACCTGACTTCTTAGGGCCACCCGTTGGCTCCGGACATGTTGGTTGTGTACCTGTTACCCTTTTCCCACCCCACTCCTCATGCTCGACACGTTCACTATTTCCACGCAGCGGACTACCGCCTCGCGTTTGGCTGCCGTAGATTTCGACCAGCTCGAATTCGGCAAGACCTTCTCTGACCACATGCTGGTAGTTGACTACCACGATGGCGAGTGGCAGGAGCCGCAAATTGTGCCCTACGGCGACATGACGGTAAGCCCGGCTAACTCGGCTCTGCACTACGGTCAGGCCATTTTTGAGGGTATGAAAGCCTACAAAAATCAGCAGGGCGATATTTACATCTTCCGGCCCTACGACAACCTGAGCCGGCTTAACTTATCGGCTGAGCGTATGTGCATGCCGGCCGTGCCGGAAGAAATTTTCATGCAAGGCCTGAGCCAATTGATTCGCTTGGATGCCGAGTGGGTACCAAATTTCACCGGTAGTGCCCTTTATATTCGCCCCTTCATGTTTGCCACGGATGGCATGCTGGGCGTCCGCCCCTCGGATTCGTACCGCTTCATGATCATCACGTGCCCGGTTGGCCTGTATTACAACAAGCCGCTGCGGGTACGATTCGAGGAGAAATATGTGCGCTCGGCCGAAGGCGGGGCAGGCTTTGCCAAAAATGCGGGTAACTACGGTGCGGCCATGTACCCTACCAAGCTGGCCCAGCAGGAAGGCTATAATCAGCTCATCTGGACCGATGCCTCGGAGCACAAGTACGTAGAGGAATCGGGCACGATGAACGCCATGTTCGTTATCAACGACCGATTAATAACGCCGGCCCTAAGCACTTCCATCCTTGACGGCATCACTCGTCGTAGCGTGCTGCAGCTAGCCCACGACTGGGGTATGCCCGTAGAGGAGCGCAAAGTGTCGGCCCTGGAGATTCTGGAAGCACAAGCCAACGGCACTCTGCAAGAGGCCTTCGGGGTAGGCACGGCGGCTACCATTGCTCCCATTGCCACCATCGGCTACCAGGGCCAGGACTATGCTCTCCCCACCCCACCGGCTGACGCCTTCTCGCACCGAGTATCGGCTGCACTGGCCGCCATTCGTAGCGGCGAAGCTGCCGACCAGCACGATTGGATGGTACGAGTCTAGCTCCGTTAACCAGCTTTCGATTAAACAAGAAAAGACGGCCCCACATGGGGCCGTCTTTTCTTGTTTACAGTGTTTTTAGTACGGTAAGACTACCCTCGCAATTTATCCGGACATTTGCCTTCGTGCATCGGTAGATGTTACGCCCCGTTCATTCATTTTATCATTCATTCTTTTTTCCATGACCTACGACCAGGTGAAGGAGTTGAAGGGCCGCGCCGAGGCCCTGAGGAGGTATCTTTGACTACGATGCCCGCAAAGAGCAAATAGTAGCCACCGAGCAGCAAACCACAGCGCCCGGCTTTTGGGATGATTCTAAAAAAGCCGAGGCCGTTATGAAGGAAATCAAATCCGTCAAAGTCTGGACGGATGATTACGAGGCCGTTGAGAAGCTTGTTAGCGACGTTGAGGTACTTTATGATTTCTACCGCGAAGACGACGTAGAGGAAGAGGAAATGCAGCGCGAGTTTCAGGGGCGCAGCAGGCCGTGGAGCGGCTGGAGTTTAAGCGCATGCTCTCCGATGAGGAGGACCAGCTCTCCGCCATTATTGACATCAACCCCGGTGCTGGAGGTACGGAAAGCCAGGACTGGGCCGAAATGCTCATGCGCATGTATATCATGTGGGGTGAAAAGCAGGGCTTCTCCGTGCGTCAGGTTAGCTACCAGCCCGGCGAAGGAGCCGGTATTAAATCCGCCTCGTTGGAAATCGACGGTCAGTTTGCCTACGGCTACCTTAAAAGCGAAATTGGGGTTCACCGCTTGGTGCGCATCTCCCCTTCGACAGCAGCGGCCGCCGCCATACTTCCTTCGCCTCGGTTTTTGCCTACCCCGTGGTAGATGATACCATCAATATTCAGATTAACCCAGCCGACATTACGTGGGACACTTACCGGGCTGGGGGTGCCGGCGGACAAAACGTAAACAAGGTAGAAACGGCCGTCCGCCTGCGCCATGCACCATCCGGCATCATCATCGAATGTCAGATTGAGCGCAGCCAGCTCATGAACAAAGAACACGCCCTACGCATGCTAAAGTCGCGCTTATATCAGCTAGAGTTGGACAAGCGCAACGAAGCCCGAGCAGTAGTAGAGGCGGGGAAAAAGCGCATTGACTTTGGCTCCCAAATTCGCAACTACGTGCTGCACCCCTACAAACTCATCAAAGACCTCCGTACCGGCATCGAGCGCACCGATGTGCAGAATGTATTGGACGGTGACCTAGAGGAATATATCAAGGGTTATTTGATGCAGAATTGAGTATCTATCAGATAGTAAGTAAAAAGCCCGTTGGTCAATCACCAACGGGCTTTTTACTTACTATCTGATAGGCTTAAAATTTATCCCACCAAAGTTTAGTCACTAGCAGATCAGCACCCTGACGGGCTACAGCCTCCTGGTAATTAGCTGTATTTAGCGACTGCTCATTTGCAGGGTAGCGGAAACGAACTGGAATGCGACCACCCGTACCCGTCGAAGCTGCTGCTACAGGTAAACGTGGGTAATCAAGGCGACGCCATTCCGACCAAGCTTCGCTACCTTGGCCGTAAAGCGCAATCCACTTTTGATTACCAATGACCTCACGGTAGTTAGCTTGCGTAATTGGAGTACTTACAGAGGGGTGAGCCAAATAAGCGGTTACAGGAGCACCCGTAATCCCATATTGGTTCATCGAAGCAGTAATAGCGTTATTATATTCTGCTTGAGCTACGCCGGTTACGAAGCCTCGGGCAACCGCTTCTGCCTTTAGGAACAATACTTCTGCGTACGTCATAAGTACTCCAGGAGCATCAGCCTTGGTGAAGGCATCACCGACTTTAGAAGTACTACATAAAGGTCCTAAGGCCAATGCGTTGCCATTTGTTAGACCATTACGTACCCCGCGGAATAAACCAGTGGAATCGGGTGCGGCTGCATCGTTAGATGCTTTGCATTCGGCAGGTTTAGCATAAATTGGTAAGCGTGGATCGTTCAATACAGCTAAACGCTTTGTAATCGAACGGCTTACTCGGTGATCATCCCGTGTTGAACGGTTTACGGCAATTGGGTTAGTATTAGGGGCTGAACCCGAGAAAACTAACTGCGCGTTTTGGGCATTGCTGCTAATAAGTGGAGTAGAACCGTTTAGGAGTTCGGCTATTTCCGCACGAGCTTGGGCTTCTTTAACATCTGATATCCGCATGGCCAAACGCAAGCGCAACGAATTCGCGAAGCGCTTCCATCTATCCATGTCACCGTTATACAGGATGTCCCCACCCACCGCTGGACCGTTGATCTGGATCTGGTTGGATGCTTCTTTCAAATCAGTAAGCAGTCCGGTATATACCTGCTCCTGAGTATCATATTTAGGCGTCAAAACATTCTCTTCAATCCGCAACGCCTGGGAATAAGGAATATCTCCGTAGTAATCAGTCAGAATAGAGAAGAAGTAGCTGCGCATGATGCGACCTACTGCCTGCATATTCGGATTGTTTTGCTCCTGGCCCGTTCTAACAAGCAAGTTGAAGTCTTGCAAACCACCGGCATAGAAACCATCCCAGATGCTCTGATACGAACCTGCACGGAATGCGTAACGGTCTTCGTTAGTGTATTGCACTTTGGCCCAATGCTGAATAATCAGCAATGCACCATCTTGACTTGCGGGTACATCGTAAAGGCGAAATACATTTGAACGCAACGCACCCGTTAAGATAAACGCAGGGTTAGAAACCTCTGAATTATTGGGGTGGTATTTAGCGCGTCAAAATTGTTCTCGCAGGCACTAAGGCCCAGAACCAGCGGTAGAACTAGCGCGAGTTTGCGGTTAGTAAATGACATAGGGAGGAAGGCTAAAAAGAGAGGAAAGAGCCGCCTTGTAAACGGCCCTAATCATTACAGTGTCAGGTTCACGTTGAAACCGTAGCTCCGAGTTGAAGGAATCTGTGTGGATTCAAGTCCTTGCACGTTGCCATTGTTAAACGACGTTTCAGGATCAATACCCGGCGCCTTCGAGTCAATTAACCATAGGTTACGGCCCACAAATGAGAAGCCTACACCTTTAAGAGGAGTGCGCTCGATAAGAGATTTAGGTAGTTGGTAACCCAAACGCACTTCGCGAAGTTTCACAAACGAAGCATCATATACGCTGCTAGAGCGCACGTTGTAGTAGTACGCTTGGTGCCAGTCCATTGAGGAGACACGCACTGTATTAGGCGAAAAAGTACCGTCAGCATTACGCACTACACCCTCACCAATAATGCCCTCTTCGCGTCCACGCAGGGTACTAGCCAGCGAACCGGTGTAGTTACCCCACATGTTGGTTTCGCTCTGAATATGGCCGCCCTGCCGCGTATCAACTGTGAAGCTAAATTCTACCCCCTTAAAGTTTAGGCGGTTAGTAATTCCACCTATCCAGTCTGGCGTGTAATAACCCAATATCTTGCGAGTTGGGTCAGCCTGTGGTAGGCCATTCACGTAAATAATTTGGCCGTCGGGGCACGAAGAAAGTCTTCAGCGAATAGTACACCATAACGCTCCCCTACCCGGGCTTCTACGTTTACACCAAAACCTGATGATCCAAGTATTAGGTTCTTTAGCTGCCCTTCATCATCAAACTTCACTAGCCGATTACGGTTAGCAGCGAAGTTGGCTGTCACATTCCATTGTAGCGCACTGCTGGCAGATAATGGAGCTACTGTTAGAATGGCTTCTATACCTTTATTGGTAAGTTCCCCAGCATTAAGCACCTGCGAGGTGTAGCCCGTTGAGGCTGATACTGGTACTTGAATGATTTGATCTGTACTCTTGGTGCTATATCCTGTCAAATCCAACCCAATCCGGTCCTTCAAAAAGCGAACTTCAATGCCAGCCTCAAGCGAGGTAGTGCGCTCAGGCTTTAGATTGGGATTGTTACGAACATTAGCTGCTGTTTGCTGCGGGTATATAACTCCTGGTGTATTGAAAGGAGTGCTACCTACGTAGTAGTCGCGCAGTGAGTAAGTAGGAGCATCGTTGCCAGCTTCGGCAATACCGCCGCGCACTTTAGCAAATGATAGGAAGGAATCCTGTAAACCAAAAGCCTCGCTAAGCACTACCGAAGCATCAACTGAAGGGTAGAAGAACGAGCGGCTGTCGGCTGGTAACGTTGATGACCAGTCATTGCGGGCTGTAGCACCCAAAAATGCAAAGTTCTTATAGCCAACCCGCGCCGAAGCGTATACACTGTTAAGTTGACGTTTTTGGATTGGGTTTAGAATGCCTCCATTGTTGGAGTTTGAAGCTGGATCAAAATTGTTATCAGCCACTAGTGGCCCAGCCGAGTTACCTAAAGCAAACAAGCCAGGAACAGCCAGTTCAGGCGCAGCAATTTGGCTACGGCGCAAACGGTTATCGCGGCGGTTGGCCCCTATCAGCACATCGAGATTAATATCTTCTGTTAAGTTGCGGTTAGCTGAGGCCAAGAACTCAGTGTTGCGCTCCAGCACGTAGATATTCTCCTCCGTGTAGTCATCCTGAATAGCGTTATCACGCGTTTCAGCCGGCACCCGGCGTTGATTGAGCTGATTGTAAAAGTCGTTAGTTGTCCGAGCCGTCAGTGTGATCCACGATACCGGGTTATAATTCAGCGTCAAGTTGCCAATTACTCGGTCACGACGGTCGTCATTAGTGGCTTCGTTCAGAATGAAATATGGGTTACTTGCATACACCTGAATCCAGTTGTAGTTCCGGTTACCGTTTATTCCACCCTGCCTATAGATTGACCTGAGGTCTCTTACGTTGACCTGACGACCGTACCATGTGTACAGCTGTTGCATTACGTTTAGCTCATCGTAACCTTGGCCGGGACGACGTGCTCTAGTTTCAGAATAGTTAACGTTGGTGCTGATTTTGAGCTTGTCAGTAATATCAGCTCCACCATTTACGTTTACAGTATTACGGCGCAGGTAGGTATTCTCTAGAATGCCCTTGTTATCTAGGTTCGTAAATGAAACGCGGATGCCCGCCTTGTCATTGCCGCCTGATAATGCTACGTTGTTAGTTAAAGTACGGCCGGTTTGGAAGAAATTACGAATGTTATCTTCACCAGGACTCACCCACGGAGTAGCCTGACGAACACCATTGACAACCGGCGAATTATACTGGGGAATTAAACGACCATCAAGGCGCGGGCCCCAGCTTTCGTCAGCATTATCATTGGTACCACCACCACGGCCATCTACGTACTCGAATTCCCCATCAAAGCCCTGGCCATACTCTTGTTGAAAGTCTGGCAGTTTAAGTGGCGTTTCAAATGTCGTAGTGCTATTAAGGCTAATGCCTAATCCCCGCGCTTTGCGCCCTGACTTAGTAGTAATGACAATGACACCGTTGGCGCCACGCGTACCATATAGGGCAGATGCGTTAGCCCCTTTCAGTACGGTCATGGATTCGATGTCGTCTGGGTTTATATCCGAAACAGCGTTACCATAATCGACACCGCCACCTGCACTGCTATTTGAGAAGCTAGAGTTGTCAATAGGTTGACCATCAACTACGAATAGAGGCTGGTTGCTACCAGTTACCGATTTGGCGCCGCGGATTACAATCCGAGAGGAACTACCTACAGCGCCCGTGCTATTCGTGATCTGCACACCAGCCGCGCGACCTGCTAAAGAGTTTACTACGTTGGTTTCGCGAGCTTGTACTAAATCAGCCCCGCGAACATCTTGCACCGCATAGCCTAAGCTTTTCTTTTGTTCCTCTCGGCCTAAAGCTGTTACTACAACCTCGCCAAGCTGCTTAGCATCAGTGGTGAGTGCAACATTCACAGCAGATCCGCTGCCAATAGCCCGCTCCACAGCTGTAAAGCCGATAGAACTGAACACTAGAGTTGTAGCGGTAGCAGGAGCGCTGATCGTGTATGATCCATCGGAGCCAGTTGAAACCCCAATAGTCGTGCCTTTTACTAATACGGTAACCCCTGGTAGCCCTTGGCCGTTTGCGGCATCTGTGACGCGCCCAGAGATTTCGCGGTTCTGAGCGGCGGCCTGCTGCAACAGGACGGGTGCGGCCAGAAGCGCAGAAAGTATTGTTTTGCGCATGTGTTTAAGTGAGTGAAGTGGTGATGAACTTTGAATGCTGTAAATAAACGAATTGTTTTTTTGACAACCTGACCAAGATCTTCTTATTGTATTAAAAGTTTCCCTTCTAAGACACTATATATTTCCTCTCTGCAACTGCCGTAAAATTCCATCCAATCTATAAATAGGGATAAATAAATACATACATAGTCGATAAGGTCGAACCGATATATAATTCGATTGCGAACTGTCTACAGAGCTTCAATTTCTCTGAAACTAGTAAGCTGATTGAGAACTCTGTTAATCTATTGATCTATTGGCAAGCAGCGAAAATGCATCCTTCAATACGGTTTTATCTCGCTCGGATCAGAGCGGTATGATTCCATTTTCGAAATTTGACCGCACTAGCCTTAGCGCAGGTGGCTCGGGCCAATATTAATAAGCTGCGGGTTGGGGGTAACGTTACGTATGTAAACAGCAACCAGCAAGGTCCACAGTTTGGTGCCAACAACGCTATTGGCAATGCCTCGGCTTTTGCCCGTATCATGTTCATGCCGCGGAACCTAGATTTGACAGGCCTGCCAAATACAAATCCCGTTACGCGTGGTCCTGCATTTGGATGGCTCAACGGTCAGGCAGATAACCCTTACTGGTCGGTTGCCAACAACAGCTACAAATCAAATGTTGACCGTGTAGCAGTTACTACCAATATCGGGTACGACATTCTGAACTGGCTGAATTTCAGCTTCAACGGAGGCGTCAACACCTATTCTGACCGTCGTGTAACGGCAGTTCGGCCTGGCTCGGTAGCTTTCCAAGGGGCTGGTAACGTGATTCAGGACTATCTCCGTAATACGGAACTGGAATCTACCGCCTTGCTAACGGCGGACCAGAACATAACGGAAGATATTAGCATTAAGGCGATTGTAGGCGCTAACATCAACCAGCGTCAGTTTGAGTCTTCGTCTGTTTCCGGCAACACGTACTTGCAGTTTGATATTGATGACATCCAGAATACACGCCAAGTAATTAACAACGGGAGTGGCTTCAGCAAGCGTCGTCTGTTTGGTGTGCTGGGCGACTTGACTTTAGGCTACAAGGATTTTGTTTACCTGAACGCCACAGCCCGCAACGACTGGTCCTCAACGCTTCCTACGGTCAACCGTAGCTTCTTATACCCAAGCGTTAGTGCCTCGTTGATTTTCACGGAGGCCTTCGGTATTGAATCCAATATCTTGAACATGGGCAAGTTGCGCGCTGGCTACGCTAACGCAGGTAATGATGCTCCTCCTTATTCCCTCATTACAACTTACGGGCTGCAGCCTTTCTACGGTAACAACGTAGGGGGCACGCAATTCCCTATTACTCCGACCAACGGTAACACTGTTTCCGGTGCCGCCATCGGCGGATTCGTTGGTGACCCAAATCTGACTCCGGAGTTCTCTAAGGAAATCGAAGTCGGTACTGACCTGAACTTCCTCAAGGATCGGATCATTCTTTCGGCTACCTACTACGACAAGCGCACCACCAACCAGATTGCCAACGTACCGTTGCCCTCGGCCTCCGGCTTTACAACGTACATTACCAACTTTGGCGAAATCTCCAACAAAGGTATTGAAGGCGCTCTGACCGTTATTCCAGTTGATGCTGGTGGGTTCCGGTGGACAAGCGTAGCTAACTTTACTCGCAACCGCAACATAGTTGAGAAGCTGCGTGAAGGTGTAGAACAGGTGGTAATTGCAGCCAACTTCGGCGACATCCAAGCGGTACACCGCCCAGGTCAGCCCTATGGTTTGCTAATTGGTTCCGTAGCTGCCCGTGATAACGAAGGCAACCTGCTGATCAACCCGTCTACGGGCCGCATGCTGACTGCCATTAATCCAGAAATTGTAGGTAATCCCAACCCGGACTATACCATTGGCTTCATCAACACTTTCACTTACAAAGGCTTGACGCTGGAGGGAGTTATTGACTTCCGGAAAGGTGGAGACATTTACTCGACCACCCTACAGTCGTACCTGGGCCGGGGCGTGACGCAAGACACGGAGGATCGTGATAAGAACGTCATTATCAACGGCTACTTAGGTAATCCTGGCACTCTGCAGCCTCTGACTGCTGCAGATGGTAGCAAAATCCCGAACAACGTGGCCGTTTCACTGAACGATTACTACTTCGGCACTGGTTCTGCAGCTATCAATGGTGCTTCAGAATTCTCGGTGTTCGACGGTACAACTCTTCGTCTGCGTGAAATCACATTGGGCTACGATTTGCCAGCAAAGCTGCTAGCCAAAACCCCAATTCGGGGAGTGAACCTGAGCCTATCGGGTCGCAACTTGTGGTGGTATGCTCCTAACATCCCGAAGTACACCAACTTCGACCCGGAAACGAGCACGTTTGGTGCTTCTAACGCGCAGGGCTTCGAGTTTACGAATGCTCCAACTGCCCGCCGTTATGGAGTTAACCTGCGGGTAAATTTCTAATCAATGCTTCTTTTTTGCCGCATATTAGGGAAATGCACATACCGTGACAGTCGGCAGGTAAAGACATGTTACTACTCTACATGCACTACTGCGAAATGGAAGTATAGCTGAATAAGTATTTCGTTAGACATCATAATCCATCCTTTCGTCTACAAATAAGCTTGTTTCATCGAGTCTACAGATAGGGTTGAAGTAAATTTTCACGATTAATAAAATTGACAATTTTTCTATTGCTATTTTAGCAAAAATTCAATGACCGTCCTTACTAAGAAAAACTTCTCTAACACATCTTGCGCTTACATGAAAAAAAGATTATTCATTGCGCTGCCCATACTTGCTCTAACAGCAACGTATGCAGTTGCACAGACACGGACCATTTCTGGGCGAGTTACTGACCGTACAACTGGCGAGGGGCTACCTGGTGTTACCGTATTGGTTAAGGGTACCACCAATGGGGTTTCAACCAACTCAGATGGCTCCTTCACCCTAACTGCGCCTAGTTCAGCAACTACGCTTTCCTTTAGCTCCGTTGGCTTCCTGCCCATAGAGCGTCCTATTACCGATGGCAACATCACAGTTGGTCTTGCACCCGACAGTAAAGCACTCAGTGAAGTAGTAGTAGTCGGCTATGGTGAGCAATCTAAAAAGCTGACCACGGGGGCTATTACTCAAGTTTCTGCTAAAGAATTCGAAACTCAGCCTATTGCAAGTGTTGAACAAGCTCTTCAGGGGCGGGCGGCGGGCGTGCAGGTTTCCTCCAACTCAGGCACACCAGGCGGAGCAATCTCAGTGCGGGTACGAGGCAACAACTCTATCTCTGCTAGTAGTGAGCCGCTTTATGTGGTCGATGGAGTACCCATCAACTCGGGTAGCTATTCCAATATTGGGGTAGGCAACCAAGGCCTGAATGCGCTGTCGGATATTAATCCCAATGATATAGCCTCCATTGAGGTGCTAAAGGATGCGTCGGCGGCGGCTATTTATGGCTCCCGTGGAGCCAACGGTGTTGTGCTAATTACTACCAAACGGGGTGCTTCCGGGGCCACCCGAATCAGTTATGATGGGTACATCGGTACCCAAAACACGATCAAACGCCTCGACCCACTTACCGGTCAAGAAGCGCAGGACTTGATTAATGAAGCTCGTACGAACGTAGGGCTAGCGCCCCGCTACGTAGCTGCTAATCCTACTGCTCAGCAGAGCCTATTCACGGGAGCCAACACCAATTGGCAAGACGAAATCTTCCGTGCCGCGCGTATCCAGAGTCATACTGTTACGATGTCGGGGGGAGACAATAAATCGCGCTTTCTGGTATCTGGGACTTACTTTGATCAGGAAGGCATCATCATTGGATCAGGTTTTAACCGGGGCAGTATCCGCTTAAACTTGGATCACAACGTCTCGGATCGGGTAAGAGTAGGGGTAAGCCTGACGGGTAGCCGTGCTCTTTCTCAACGTCAGAACAACGACAACAATATTTATGGGGTACTAAGCACCGCCTTGCTGTTGGGCTCTCAGACTCCCATTTACAACGCAGATGGTACCTTTGGCCGGGACCGATTCTCCTCGGTTGAAAACCCAGTAGCCGCTGCAACTTTACCTATAATTAGTGCGCGTAACAACCGTGCTATCGGTAATATCTACGCCGATGCCGAGCTGTTGAAAGGGCTTCGGTTGCGCACGTCTCTTGGTGGTGATTACCTTAACCTGAAAGAAGACCGGTTTGTACCCAACACGGCGCTGCAAGCAGTAGGCAGTAATGGTTTGGGCAACGCTAACAGCCGCTACGATATAGGTTGGATCAATGAAAATACGTTAACCTACAATCGCAGCATAGGCGACCACTCATTTACGCTCTTGCTGGGACAAAGCGCTCAGAAATCGGTGCAGCAAGGTATCATTACGAACGTAACGGGCTTCGCTACTAACCGAATTCGCCAGCTCTCCGCTGGCTCAGTGAAAGTTGATGCCTCTTCAGACGAGACGCTCTGGACCTTGCTGTCTTACTTCGGCCGCTTGAACTACAACTACAAGGGTAAGTATATCTTCCAGGGCTCCTTACGCCGCGACGGCTCCTCACGCTTTGGGGTTGAAAACAAGTACGGTTGGTTTCCCGCAGCTTCGGTAGCGTGGCGCGTAGGGGAGGAATCATTCTTGCAGGACAATGACCTCATTTCCGAACTCCGCTTGCGGGGGGCTACGGGGTAGTTGGTAACTTCGAGATTGGCAACTTTGCTTCACGCAACCTCTATGGCGTGGGTGCTACCAACTTGGCAAACTATAACGCGGTAGCAGGTATTGCCCCTACGCAGCTAGGAGTAAGAGACTTAGGATGGGAGCAAACGCAAGAAATAAACGTAGGCATGGACCTCGGTTTGCTGGACAGCCGAATCAACTTCACGGTGAACGCCTTCAATCGTAAGTCCAATGATCTGCTGTTGAACCGTCAATTGCCACTTACTTCTGGCTTCGGCAACATCACTCAGAATATTGGTGATATGCGCAACAGAGGGCTAGAGTTTGAGCTCACCACGCAGAACGTGCGCTCCAAAGATTTTACTTGGACCACTAGCTTCAATACTTCCATTATTCGCAACCAGGTAACTCGTTTGGTAAATAATGCGGCCTTCGGTGCAGGCTTTGCTAACTGGGTACAGGTAGGAGCTTCGCTAGGTAGCTTCCGGGGTTACGTAGTTGACCGTATCTATCAAAGCCAAGAAGAAATCAACGCTGATAACCTTATTGCACGGCAGAGAACGGGCCGGACAAATGCTAACTACCAGTCTCCCGACACGAAGCCCGGCGACATTCGTTTCCAGGACCTGAACAAGAACGGTATTCTAGATGCCGAAGATCAGAAACTCATTGGCTCAGCGCAGCCCAATGCCAGTGGCGGCATTACCAACTCCTTGGGCTGGAAAGGTTTGGAGCTGAACTTCTTCTTCCAGTTTGTATCGGGCAATGAAATTTATAATAACACCCGTGCGTTTGGAGAAGGGATGTCTGGGCAGTTCGGGCAGTTTGGTGCCGTGCGTGACCGGTGGACTGCCACTAACACCGACACGGATATTCCTCGCGCTGCTTGGGGTGACCCCAATGGCAACGCCCGGGTTTCGGATCGGTGGATTGAAGATGGCTCTTACATACGGTTGAAAACGGCAACCCTGGGCTACAGCCTGCCCACCAAGTGGATACAATCGGCCCATTTGCGCTCAGCCCGCGTGTACATTGCTGGTCAAAACCTGCTCACGTTTACTAATTACTCAGGATTAGACCCTGAGGTAAACACCTTCAACGCGAGCAATACTTCGCAGGGAACTGACTTCCTGACCTTTCCGCAGGCCCGTGTGTATCAAGTTGGGTTAAACTTGGGCTTCTAATTTCCTTCTCACGACTTTCTTCTCTAATGAATATTCGCTCTAAATTTTATGGCCTTGCGCTGCTAGGCTTGTTGGGCCTAGCCAGTACAAGCTGCTCCGACTTTCTGAACCCTGAGCCGCTTAACTCCATTGACCGGGACGTAGCTTTCACAGATTTGGCTGGGGCGCAAGGCGCAGTGGTGGGTTTGTACGGTAATCTCACCAGCGCCAACAATCTTGGTCTGCGGGTGCCTATTTTCGCTGATCTACTGGCTGACAACCTGGACCACACGGGAACATTCCCCTCCTTTGCGCAGCTCAAATCGCGCAATCCTTTGCCAGATAACGCAGAGCTGAACAGCATGTACAGTTCGCTGTACTCCACCATCAACCGGGCGAACAACATCATCGCCCAGATTCCGAACACAACCGGTATATCGGACGCAGTGCGTGGACAATTGATTGGCGAGGCGCAGTTTGTGCGTGCTTACTGCTACTTTATGCTCACCAACTATTGGGGCGATGTAGCCTTGGTTCTCACGCCTACTACAACTCCGGATAACTCCCTTTTTGTGTCTCGTACCCCACGTGAACAGGTGTACAACCAGATACGGACTGACCTGGATGCGGCCGAGAGTGTGCTACCAGCTGCTAATGTGGGCCGTGCCACGAGGTGGTCTGCTATAGCCCTAAAGTCCCGTTTGGCGCTCTACCGTCAGCAGTGGGCTGATGCGGCTCGTTTTGCCGACCAAGTAATTGCCGGGCCATTTACGCTGGCTTCCTCGTACCGGGCGGCCATTGCTACTCGTAACCCGACAGAGTCCATTTGGGAAATTCAGTTTGATGCGCAAGTACAGAGTTCGTATGCCTTCTTCATGCTGCCTACGGCTAACGGTGGGCGTTTTGAGATGAGCCCTGGCGGACAGCGTGCTACCCTGCTCACGGCCTATGAAACTGGCGACCAGCGCCGATCTGCTACTATCTCAGATGGTACTTTCCAGATAGTAGGCCGGACCGGAACTGTAGCGCAAGGCAACCAGATCAAGTATTTCGATCCGGGGACGGGTACGGATACCTTCAAAGCCATTCGCTTGGCAGAGATGTTCCTTAACAGTGCGGAGGCGAAAGCTCAACAGCAAGATATTCCCGGGGCCTTAGTTGCGCTTAACCGAGTGCGTACCCGCGCTGGCCTACCGGCCTTGCTTGCAGCAAACGTTACCCAGACTAGCTTGTTAGAAGCAATTGAGCGCGAACGGCGGGTAGAGCTTGCTTTGGAAGGACACCGGTGGTTTGATTTGATTCGCACAGGTAGGGCGCAGTCTGTACTAGGTATAACAGATGCAACCCGTCTGCTCATGCCCATTCCGAACCGGGAAATTGTCAACAACCCTAATATGAAGCAGAATCCAGGCTACTAAGTCTTGTTCTGCGCATTGATGTGCACAAAAAAGCCCTAACCGTGTCCGGTCAGGGCTTTTTTTATAGTGAGTTGATACTCAATACTACCGTCTCATCCCTTCTGGTTTCCTTCTGCAACCACTCCACAATCTTCGCGGCTACCTCTTCTGGTTGAGCCAAAAGGCCTTCTGCATGGAAATCAGCAAATTTGGCCGCTTCACTAAAGTTGTGCTCATCGGCTGTGCGGATGTGCTCTTGCATGGTGGTGTCGAGGATGCCGGGGGAAAGGCTGCGGATGCGGATGCCACTGCCTCGTAGGTCTTGCTCTTTCTGGGCAGTGCAGGACAATGCGTCGAGGGCTGCTTTGGATGCGGAGTAAGCTCCCCAGCCGTCTACTGCTCGCTGGGCGGCTCCGCTGCTAATGTTGAGGATGGTGCGAGGGACAGACAGTTGTCCGTAAGCACTCAGGAAGGTGTTCATGAACATGGCAGGGGCCACGATATTCACATCGAACACAAACTCGAAATGCTCATTTTGGTGCTCGCCCAGGTAGCCAATTTCTCCGAGGACGGCCGCGTTATTAATCAGCGTTACGCTCTGCGCGTCGGGCCACTGCGGGAATACTTTGTGCAAGTTGTTCTGCACAGCTAGCATATCCGAAAGGTCGAGGGGTTGGTGGCTGTACCGCTCGTGCTCAACGGTAGCGTGGCGCGACACACCAACAACGGTAGTATCAGGCTGGCGTAATAGAGCTTCGGCCAAGGCTTTACCCAGCCCCCGGCTGGCTCCAGTGATGATGTAATAGTGCATAAGGGTGAGGACGAGAGTAACTGAGTTATAAAAAGTACGCAGTGAAACAGAAAAGGGGCTACCACGGTAGCCCCTTTTCTGTTTTCTGGCACAGTATGCCGTGTAAACCAACCAGTTGCTACAAGATATACTGGCTCAAGTCCCGGTTGCGCACCATGTCGCGGAGGCGTTCCTCTACCATGTCGCGGGTTATCAGGATGTGAGCGTTGGGACCGATGCGGTCCGGGACATCAAACAGGATGTCATTCAGTAGCCGGCTCATGACGGTGTGCAGGCGGCGGGCCCCAATGTTTTCTACCTCGCTGTTTACTTCGAAGGCAATTTCGGCTAGGCGCTCCAAAGCCGGGTCCTCAAAGGAAAGCAATACACTCTCGGCCTGCAATAAGGCCTCATACTGCTTGGTCAGGGCATTTTTGGGGTCTTTCAGAATCCGGAAAAAATCGTCTTTGCTCAGGCTTTGCAACTCCACTCGAATGGGGAAGCGCCCTTGAAGCTCCGGAATTAGGTCGGACGGCTTGGAGACGTGGAAAGCGCCGGCGGCAATGAACAGGATGTGGTCGGTGTGGATGATACCGTACTTTGTGCTGACGGCTGAGCCTTCAACAATGGGTAGCAAGTCGCGCTGCACTCCTTCCCGGCTAACGTCGGGGCCGCCTCCGCCCTTGCCGCTGCGGCTGGCTACCTTGTCAATCTCATCGATGAAGATGATGCCGGCATTTTCGGCGTGCCGGATGGCTTCGTCCTTTACCTCGTCCATGTCGATGAGCTTGGCCGCTTCCTCATCCAGCAGAATCCGGCGGGCCTCGGCTACTGTCACCTTACGCTTACGCGTTTTCTTGGGCAGCATGGAACCTAGCATATCCTGAATACCGGCCATGCTGGCTTCGTCGATACCGGCCGGACCGCCAATAACTCCTATGCCGGGGCTGCTACTTTGCTGCACCCGAATATCAATTTTACGCTCATCCATTTCTCCATTGCGGATCTTTTCCCGGAACCGCTCCCGAGTCTGTTCGTTTAGCTCGTGGTCGGAGTCAGGCAAGTCAGTGCCGCTTGTAGTAGGAAAGCCCAGAGCAGGCTTGGGGTAGCAGCACCGGCGGTGACGGGCGGAATCAGGATGTCGAGAATGAGGTCTTCCACGGCCTGCGCCGCCTGCGCCTTCACTTCTTCCTTACGACGCAACTTTACCATGTTCACGGATTGCTCTACCAGGTCGCGCACCATGCTTTCCACGTCGCGGCCTACATAGCCAACTTCCGTAAACTTGGAAGCTTCTACTTTAGTAAATGGGGCCCCGGAGATGCTGGCCAGCCGCCGGGCAATTTCAGTTTTACCAACCCCGGTAGCGCCTATCATCAGAATATTGTTGGGCACGATTTCGCGCTGCATATCGGCGGGAGCGTGCAGGCGGCGCCACCGGTTGCGAAGGGCAATGGCCACGTGACGCTTGGCTTCATGCTGGCCGATGATGTATTTATCAAGTTCAGCCACAATTTGGGCTGGGGTCAAAAATTCAGCAGAATCAAGCATAAGGAAATGGTAAACAAGCTGAGCTTCCGAAGCATTACTACCCCTCGGGAAGCCGGCAAAAGGTTTAAGCAGAGCGGCTAGGAGCTATGCGCAGTAAGGAAACATACGCACGAGCGGCCGGGGTAGCCAGAGAGCTATTGGTTTTGTTTGAATAGAGAGTCGAGGTTGCGCGCAATGGTAAAGTAGTTGGCTCCGCCCGAAGCGTGGTAGCCGGCGTGGGTATAATCAAGCTGGAACTGGCTTACGCGCAGCATCACCCCGAAGGAGAAGCCCGCGCCGCCGGCGGTATTGTCTAGGCGCAGTTCCCGGCGCTGCAGGTGGTTGTAGCCCAGCCGCAGGTTCAGGTTTTTGCTCAGCAGTAGCTCCCCTCCTACCACAAAGTGTCGGGCAATTTTGTCGCCGAGTGACTTTTTGGGCTTTACTTCCTCGCCGTTCTCATCCAACTGCCCGCGCTGGTTGGGGTCGAGGTACACAATATCTAACTGCTGCAAGTGGTGGGCCGAGAAGGAAAAGCGAAACGGCAGGTGTTCGGGCTTAAAGGAAGTACCTATTTCCACGTCCAAGGGCATGGGTTCCCGGCTGGCCCCGTCGTAGGGCTTGAGTTGAATGCCGGCATTGCGCACCACCAGTCCGACCGTAAAGTCCTGCTCCGGATGTTTGAACAATCCGCCTACGTCGGCGAGGGCAGCGAAAGAGTGGTTGCCCGCAATGCCGGAACCCGCCAGCTTGAGGGTGCCAGCCAGCGTGAAGGCCCCACTAGTATGGGCATTGGCAATACTCAGGGCGTACTCATTCACCGAGAACTGGCCCAATGGGTTGCCCGCAGGATCAAACTGCTTAAAGTCGCCGTAGTTGAGGTAGGTGAGCCCCACTCCAAAGCGCCCAGCCTTCGCCGTGTTGAACACGTAAGCAGCAGTGCTTTGCTTGATATCGGCCAGGTAATCGACGTAGCCCAGGGCCAGCCGACCGTCCATGTCGGCGTTGAGTAGGGCCGGGTTGCCATAGAGCATGGTCCCGTCGGCGTCGCGGGAAGATACGTTGATGCCCCCGAGCCCGGCCAGCTTGGCGCTGGTAGGCAGGTTTAGAAACGAAAACGCCTGTTGCCCCCAATTTGAGCCTGTACCCGCAGGGGCCAGCCAACTCCGAGAGCAAGGAAGGGCAGTAAAGGAAGGCTACGGCGTACTGGTCGAATCATCAAAGGAAAGATAAAGCGGGTTGCCCGATAAGACGCCTGTTTCTGCTGCTTTATTGCGCCCGGCAAGAGAATTCCCTACCCCTGTTGAACCACTAAGGGGTAGGAAATTCCAGTAGCTTTAGCTGACTTCCACGCTCGGCGAAGCCGGTACGGGTACCTCGTCGCGCACTTCTAGCCTCATGGGGCGGGCTACCTTTTCTTCCAGCAAGGCTACCCGCAGCACGTCATCTACCCGGTCGGCGTAGTGAATGGTAAGGTCCTTGAGGTACTCGGCCGAAATTTCGTCGATGTCCTTTTTGTTTTTCGGGCACAGGATGATGTCACGCACGCCGGCCCGCTTGGCGGCCAGAATCTTTTCTTTGATGCCGCCTACAGGTAGCACTTTCCCGCGCAGGGTTATTTCCCCGGTCATGGCCAAGTGGCTACGGATTTTACGCTGGGTAAACACCGAAGCGATGCTGGTAAAAATGGCAATGCCAGCCGAGGGTCCGTCCTTGGGCACGGCCCCTTCGGGAAAGTGAATGTGCAGATCGTACTGGTCGAAGAGGCGGTAGTCGATGTCTAGCTCCTCAGCTCGGCTGCGTAGGTAGCTCAGGGCCGTCACAGCCGACTCCTTCATCACGTCGCCGAGCTGGCCCGACAGCGTGAGCTTGCCCCGGCCCCGGCTCAGCAGGCTTTCCACGAACAGAATGTCGCCGCCTACGGAGGTCCAGGCCAGGCCCGTTACTACCCCGGCAGTTTCGTTGTCCTGGTACTGGTCCCGGTCGAAAATGGCGCCACCTAAGATGCGAGCAACGTCTTTGGGCTCAAGCGTAGCCGGAAATTCCTCCTTCATGGCCTTGCTCTTAGCCACGTTGCGGGCCACGGCACCCAACTTACGCTCCAAGCTCCGCACCCCACTTTCGCGGGTGTAGTCATCAATCACGCGCTGCAGGGCAGCCGTGCTGATGCCGGCGTCTTTCGGGCCGAGGCCGTGCTCGTGCAGCATTTTGGGCCAGAGATGCTTCTTGGCAATCTGGGTTTTCTCCTCCAGGGTATAGCCCGTCAGGTCAATAATCTCCATCCGGTCGCGCAGGGCGGGCTGAATGGTTTCCAAAGAGTTAGCCGTGGCAATGAACAGCACCCGCGAGAGGTCGTATTCTACCTCCAAGTAGTTGTCGGTGAAGGTAGAGTTCTGCTCGGGGTCCAGCACTTCCAGCAGGGCCGAAGACGGGTCGCCGCGGAAGTCGGAGGCTAGCTTGTCGATTTCATCGAGCACGATAACCGGATTAGAGGCGCCGGCTTTCTTAATCTGGGAGATGATGCGGCCGGGCATGGCGCCCACGTAGGTTTTGCGGTGCCCCCGGATTTCGGCCTCGTCACGGACGCCGCCCAGGCTCATGCGCACGTACTGCCGGCCCAGGGCCTTGGCAATGGAGCGGCCCAGGGAGGTTTTGCCTACCCCCGGAGGGCCGTATAAGCACAGAATCGGCGCCTTTAAGTCTTGCTTGAGCTTGAGCACGGCCAGGTACTCGATGATGCGCGTCTTCACCTTTTCCATGCCGTAGTGGTCCTGGTCGAGGATTTTTTGGGTGCGCTTTAGGTTGAAGTTGTCCTTGGTGTACTCGGCCCAGGGCAAATCCAGCAAAAACTCCACGTAGTTCAGGCTCACCGGATACTCGGCCGCCTGCGGGTTGATGCGGGTCAGCTTATCGACTTCCTTGGCGAAGTGCTTGGCCACAGCCTCGGGCCACTTCTTGCCCTTAGCGCGCTGGCGCAGCTTTTCCACTTCCTGGTCGGGCCCGTCGAAGCCCAGCTCATCCTGCAACACCTTGATCTGCTGGCGCAGGAAGTAGTCGCGCTGCTGCTGGTCGATGTCGGTGTGAACCTTGGTGTGGATTTCGCGCTTGATTTCCAGCAGCTGAATTTCCTTGAGCATAAGCTCCAGCAACTGAGTGCCGCGCTCCACGCCGTCGTTAATTTCCAGCAACTGCTGCTTGATGCTCACTTCCACGTTGATGTTGGAAGAAAGGAAATGGGTCAGAAACGAGGGCGACTCAATGTTATCCAGGGCCACCTGGGCCTCCTGCGGAATCTCGGGGTTGAGCTTGAGCATCTTGGCCGCCGCTTCCTTCAACGACGACACCAGAGCCTTTACTTCCTTGGACTGCTTATTCGGGAAAGCCTCCGGTGAGTAGCTCACCCGGGCCGTGAGGTAGGGCGTACTCTGGGTTTCCTCCTCAATGCGGAAGCGCGACTGGCCCTGAATAATGATGGTGGTGTTGCCATCGGGCAGCACTAGCAGCTTCAGGATTTTGGCCATGGTGCCTACCTGGTAGAGGTCCTGTAGGGTTGGGTCGTCGCTCTGGCCGTTTTTCTGGGCCACCACGCCCACAATCTTGTTGCCCCGGTAAGCCTTTCGTACTAGCCGGATGCTTTTTTTACGGGTAACGGTTACGGGCAGCACTACCCCCGGAAACAGCACCGTATTGCGCACGGGTAGCAGCGGCAGCATCTCCGGCGACTCGTCAGGGCTCAGAGGCTGATCGGGGTCGGCGGCCACAATGGACACCATTTCTTCAGGATCTTCAGCCATTAGCAACAAGGAAGAGAGTGGTGACTTAGGTGAATTATATCGACTCATGAAGGGGTAGACAGCGAAAGCCGAGGCTGCGTGCCACAATGACAGAAGCGGTACGCAGGCTCGGTTCTAAAAGGGAGCGGAATTTCCGAAGGTACAGATTCGGCAAGTGCCGTGCCATGACCAGGTACCGCCACATCGGCAGGGCAGCCCCGGGAACCACAAACGGAATCAAGAATTCCTGCTAACGTTCTGGTTGGTCTGGCGCCGTAGGATATCTGGCTGCATCCAAAAATTCCTATTTTTGATGCTTGCCGGTTTCCCACCGCCTTAGTGCCTACGTATTGCTATGCTCCGCTTTTCTCGTTACCCTCTTTTTTTTCCGCTGGTTTGGCTAGTTCTGCTGCTACCAGTGCTGGTACAGGCGCAACAGAAAAGCGGTTTACCTAACTCGCAACGCAAGCTGACGGCGAAAGTTATCCGCAGCGCCCGTGCCCGCACCGATGCTACCCCCGATTTTCCCAACATCAATCGGCTGGCGTATTTCGAGGATAAAAAAGCCCTGCGCGAAATTCAGCGGGCCGAAAAGCGCAAGAACTGGAATGCTGCCCGCAACCTGCTGGACGTGTACGTGAGCCGCTTCGGCATCGAGAATTTCTACAAGGATACCGGCCTACTCTGGCGGCTGGGGCAGCTCTGGGAAAAGGCCGGCAACGAAGACCGGGCCAAGGCCTACTACCGCCTAGCCCTGAAGCACCGCCGCCAAGACTTACGGAAAGTACAGCTCTACTATGATTCGCTGGAGCAGAAGCAGGCCGAGCTCTACGTGCCCCTGAAAACGTACTACGACATTGTGGAGTACCGCAAGAATATTGCCTCCTTCCGTCCGCCCAAAGGCGTGTACACCAGCATGGGCGAGGCCATTAACTCCCGGGTGGAAGACTACGGCCCCACGCTCAACTCCGACGCGGATCAGCTTATTTTCTCCTCGAAGCGGAAAATGCGCGGCCTCAACGGCATCATTGACGAAGACCTGTACACGGCCCGGCGCGAAAACGGCGTCTGGACGGATGCAGAGCCCCTCCCCAAACCCATCAACTCGCCCTATAACGAAGGCTCGGCCTGCATTAGCAAGGACGGGAAAACTCTGTTTTTCGCCCGCTGTGAATGCCCTACCTGCCACGGCAACTGCGACCTGTACGTGTCTACCTTCAAGGAAGGCCAGTGGACCATGCCCAAGAGCCTGGGCGCGGGCGTGAATTCTACGGCCTGGGACTCGCAGCCTACCCTGTCGCCGGGTGAGGATACGCTGTACTTCGCCTCCGACCGGCTGGGCGGCTTCGGCCTCTCCGATATCTGGTACACCGTGAAGCAGAAAAATGGGCAGTGGAGCAAGGCGCAGAACATGGGCCCCACTGTGAACACCCGCGAAAGTGAGGTGAGCCCCTTCTACCACCCGCTCTACCACGTGCTCTACTTCAGCTCCCGCGGGCAGCTGCTCAACTTCGGCGACTTCGACATTTACAAAACCTACCGGGTGCGGGGCCGCTGGCAGGAGCCCATCAACATCGGGCCGCTCGTGAACGGCAAGGGCTCGGAGTACTACTTCACCATTGATTCCGATTCCAAGAGCCTGTACTACGCCCGCTCCGAGGAAAAGGAAATGAAAAACCTCGACCTGTTTTCCTTTCCCCTGCCCATGGAGGCACAGCCCCTGGCTACTACCCACGTGGAAGGCTTGCTAGTGGATTCTGTGAGCCAGAAGCCGCTCAACGGCATCGTCAGCATTATTGATACCGACAACGGCATTGAGGTAGCCAGCAAGTACCTGCGCGACGACGGCTCCTTTGACTTCGATTTGATTGAGGGCTCCCACTACGTGATGCTGATTCAGAGCCCCGACTTTTTCAGCGTGGAAAAGAAGTTTGCCCTCCAGGGCGACACGGTGATGAAGCTCATGACCAACTCCATCGACTACAAGCTGCCGTTAATCTTCAAAAACATCGAGTTTGACCAGGACAAGGCCACCATTCGGGCCAGCATGCACCCCATTCTGGACCGGATTGCGGTGTTTCTGGTCGACCACCCCACGTTCCGGCTCAGCATTTCGGGCCACACCGACAGCAAGGGCGACCCGGACTTCAACATGACCCTTTCCCAAGACCGGGCCGAAGCCATCCGACGCTACATTGAGCAGAAGGGTAAGCTCAAGCCCAACCGCATTGAAAGTATGGGCTACGGCAGCACCCAACCCCTCAAGGACGAAGCCACCGAAGAAGACGCCCGCACCAACCGCCGCGTAGAGTTCCGCCTAATCAAACCGGAAAACGAGCAAAAGGATGCCGGTGGCAGCGGGGGCTGGTAGCGCATCCGTCGCTGAAGCGCGTCAGTTTCGGCGATTCTGTACTGCCGAAGTGCTGTGTATGCTTCTGACCTTTATCCCGTGGGCATTCGTCTTCACACTACCTATTTACACGATTGCTGCTACCCAGATATTCTTTATAAGAAAGCCCTTGTGGGTAAAGCTGACCGCTGGTATAGGTCCTTTTCTGCTATGGCTGGCCATTCTTTGTACTTATAAATATATTCTCCGCGGCCACCTGTAGCTACCACTTCAGCTGTTGCTGTTCTTCCCCGTCGCGGAAGAGGAGGCTCTGCTTTTGGCCCTTAGCTTCGAGATTAACGATGTTCATTTGGTCAGGAAAGAGGTTCAGCAGCAGCTTGTGGCGCAGCGTGACACCGGTAGCAGAAGCTGGGAGCGGCGCCGTAAAGTAGAGCCAATACGAGTCCTTCTCTTTCTGCAGGCCGACCAAAGTTAGCGGCAGCACCGCGCCTGGGCGGGGGCTGAGTTGAACGGAGCGACGCAACAAATCGGTGAGCAACGGGTCGAGTTGAATTCGAGCCAGTTGGTCGGTACGGATGGGGGTAGGCTTTCCCACCGATAACCCCTTTTCTAAGTCGTCAATAAATATTTTCAAAGCCATTTCTAGGCGTTGCTTCTCGGGGTTGAAGCGCAGCTCCATAATGCTGGCGTGGTAGGCGTGGGCCCAGGCGACCAACTGCCCCACCAGGAGCAAGCCGGCCACTAGCAGCGTTCGACGAATGTAAGGTGAGCAGGGCATGATCGGGAAAGAGAAATACGGAGCCGAAAAGTTGCAGGCTTCACACTATAAAAGCCGTGCCACCTCGCGGCAGCACGGCTTTTCTGAGCGTTTATCGGCTAATGCACTTAATTGCTAAAGGCCTTGAGCAGCGGATTGATGATAAGCACGAAGGCCATTAGACCCAAAATTAGCATCATACCTACCTTCTGCGCGTTTTCCAGGAATTTATCGGAGGGCTTACGACCGGCTATCATCTCGTAGAGCAGGAAAACCACGTGCCCACCATCTAGGGCCGGAATGGGCAACAAGTTCATGAAGGCCAGCACCATGGACAGCATGCCCGTGAGCATCCAGAAGCGGAACCAGTCCCACTTGCCACCGTACTGCTGGGCAATTTCAATGGGGCCGCCCACTGACTTGCGGAAGGAGGCTTCGCCGCGGAAAATCTTGGCAAAAGCTTTGGCCTGAGTGGTAATTACCCGAAGGCCTGCTGGGTACCAAGTGGTACCGACTCAAGCAGTCCGTACTCGCGGTTGCTTCTTTTTAGCATAAACCGGGGGCCAAACCCAATTTTGCCCTCCTCGTCTACCCGCACTTGCAGGGTAAGGTTCTGGCCGCCGCGGTTAACTAGCAGGGGCGTGATTTTTTCGGCGGGCTGCGGCGCTGGCTTCACCCCGCGCAGCCAGTTCACAAACCGCACCAGCAAGGACGGCTTTTCAACCGTGTTGGCATTTTCCAGTAGGGCCTCCTGCAGGTCGCGGAAGAACTGCACCGGCTTGTTGCCCACTTGCAGAATCTGGTCGTCGGGCTGCAGGCCGGCCTTAGCTGCCGGGCTGCCGGGCACTACTTGGTCTACCCGGAAAGGATCCAGGGGCTCTACGAAGCGCTGGTCACCATTATCCGCCAACCGGTCCATGAAGTTATTCGGGACGGGCACATCCAGCAACTGGCCGCCACGGTCTACGGTATAGTAGGCGTTGGAGCCCAGGATGACCTCGGGGCTATAGATATCATTGAAGTCATCGAAGGGCCGGCCGTTTATCTTGACAATTTTGTCGCCCTTCTGAAAGCCGATTTCCTTGCCTAGCTTACTAGGTACTACTCCAAAGCGGGCCTCGGCAGCTGGCAGGTAGCTTTCCCCGTACGTAAAGGTGAGCAGGGAGAAGATGACAATGCCAGTAATAACGTTCATGATGATGCCGCCCAGCATCACAATCAGACGCTGCCAGGCCGGCTTGGCCCGAAACTCGTTGGCCTGAGGCTCGGCCGCCAGACTGTCGGCGTCCTGGGTTTCATCAATCATGCCGTGAATGGCTACGTAGCCACCCAGCGGAAACCAGCCCAGGCCGTATTCGGTCTCCCCAATTTTCTTCTTGAAAAGGGCAAAGTTCATTACCCCAGGCAGGGGAAACAGGAAGTCGAAGAAGATATAAAATTTATCGACCCGGATTTTAAAGTATTTGGCCGCTGCAAAGTGTCCAAACTCGTGCAGACCAACCAGAATGGAAAGGCCCAGCAGCATCTGCCCGGCCATGATAAGTCCTTCCAAAAGATGAGGGTATTAGGTGATGAGGTAATGAGGTGAACAGCCGCGGCACGCTAACAGCGCTACCCCGGGCCTGGTCACCGGGAGCAGGCAATACAAACAACGCACCGAACCCAAGGGTAGTGCCTGTTCCGGCCAGGGTGTCAGGCGCGGGCCCCCACCAGCTCCTGCGCCACGCGGCGCGTTTCCAGGTCGGTTTGCACGTAGTCTTCCAGGGTCGGGGCGGCAAGGTACGAAACCCGCGCGAGGCTGGTTTCTACCACCTCTGACATTTCCAGGAACCCGATTTCGTCGCGCAAGAAAGCAGCCACCGCTACCTCATTGGCGGCATTGAGCACGCAGGGCGCGTTGCCGGCCCGTTGCATGGCCTCAAACGCCAACGCCAGGTTGCGGAAGGTGCTGGTATCAGCCGGCTCAAAGGTTAGCTGGGGATAGTCCAGGAAAGAAAAACGCGGAAACTGGCTGGGCAGGCGCTGGGGGTAACCCAGGGCATACTGAATCGGGAGCTTCATGTCGGGCAGACCGAGCTGGGCTTTCAGGGAACCGTCCTCGAACTGCACCAGGGAGTGAATGATGCTTTGCGGATGCACCACTACGTCAATCTGCTCATTGCGCAACCCAAACAGCCACTTGGCCTCAATCACCTCTAGGCCCTTGTTCATCAAGGAAGCCGAGTCGATAGTGATTTTGGCGCCCATGTCCCAGTTGGGGTGTTTGAGGGCCTGGGCCTTGGTTACCAGGGCCAGCTGTTCGCGGCTGCGGCCTCGGAATGGTCCGCCCGAAGCCGTCAGAATAATCTTTTCGATGGGGTTTTGCTCCTCCCCTACCAGGCACTGAAAAATGGCCGAGTGCTCAGAATCAACAGGGTACAGACCTACTCCATGCTCCTTCACCAAGTCCGTAATTAGCTGGCCAGCTACTACCAGGGTTTCCTTGTTGGCCAGGGCTATCGTTTTGCCAGCCTGAATGGCGCGCACCGTGGGCAGCAGTCCGGCGTAACCCACCATGGCCGTCAGCACCACATCGGCATCCTCACGGCCGGCCACATCGGCTAAGGCGCTGGCTCCAGTCAGTACTTCCGTTTCGGGCTGCTGGGTTAGGGCAGCTTTTACGGTGGCGTATTTCGTTTCGTCGCCGATAACCACCGCGGCCGGCCGAAACTCACGGGCTTGCTGCACCAGCAGCTCGGCGTTGGACTGCGCTGACAAGGCCGTGACAGTGAACTTGCCGGGCTGGGCGCGCATGACATCAAGGGCCTGGGTGCCGATGGAGCCGGTGGAGCCGAGCAGGGTAACGCGCTTAGGAAATTCAGGGGCATAATGTAAGGTAGGGCAGGACAAGGGCAAAGGTACACGAAGCATCGCCAGTTGCGGCCACCAGCAAAAGGAGCGGCTGATACTGCTGTTTCGGCCGCGCAGGGGTAGCAAAACAGTTATTGCGAGCCGTATTACTGGATAGCGCTAATGTGCACTTGCTTGCCGTTAAATACGGCCTGCTCGCCTGCCCGCTTACCGCTCAGGGCCGCCGCTACCGGCGCCGCCCCCGACACGGCGAAGTAGTCTTGCCCTTCTATCGTGAGCTTGCCCGCACTGATGCTAATGTAAAACTGGCCCATGCTGGTAACAACCAGCGCCCCTGGCCGCACGGCGTCGCAGGGTGTGTCGGGGTTGATGCGCTGTACTTCGGCCAACAGTTGGCGGGCCTGTTGGAGCTGCACGGCGTTTCGGTCTCGCTCGTTCTGGGCCATGGCCCGGCCGGTTTCGTACTTGTCGCCGGCGCTGCTTTTGGTTTCGGAGTTGGCCGATTCTTGGGCGGCATCAATGGCAGCCTGGCAGGCGTCGATGCGCTCCTGCACGTAGGCCAGGCACAGGGCGTGGAGGTGGGGTTTAAGCATTAGCTGGTTATAGCCTGCCATAGAATTTCGGGGTCATTTCCTACTCGCCAGTTACCCAAGAGGTGACCTAAACGGTTAATGGAAGCTATTTCGGCAGGTATTGAAAATTCTAGTTTGCACCGATTGGGGTCGAGCTTTCTGTTATCTACAGACACGTGGATAGCTGCGTGCCCATAGGCATCAAAGCAATATGCCTGCAGCTTGAGGTAGCTATCGGAAGTATCAATTATCCCGGCTTCAAAACTTACAGTTGCGGAAACAGCAGTAGGAAAACAACTCAACTCCTTACCGAAATCTTTCCAAGTATCTTCGTCGGCGAAGAAGGTGAGGTATGTTGTATTTTCTCCTTTGCTAATGGTAACATTAAAGTCACCCCAACCACGGCCGTGTTCATCCATAGTGGCACCGATCCTAATAGTTCCTTGCTGCATAGTGCGCTACTCATTCGTTTGATCTAGATTTCTAAGATCAAGCTGATCCTTTAGGCGGTTGGTGCTGGCTTTGTTACGGCGCAAATCTGCCAAGCTAATAAAGTTGATGGGGACTTCATCCAGCACTTTTACTTCGCGTTTAGCGTAGCACGTACCGAACTCCACGCCATCTACGGATGTCAGCAAATCGATGCGTAAGGGAGCTACGCCGAGCTGAACAATAGTGTCTTCTGCGCTGAAATCTGCTACTGTATATCCTAGCCCACCTAGCCCAAACTGCTGGAGCGTATTTACTACCCGGTGTGCATTTTCCGGCGTTGGCCTCACCCAGACGTCTATGTCGCCGGTGGCTCGTACGTACCCGTAGCGTGCTACTGCATATGCTCCTACCACGATGTATTCAACCCCGTTGGCGTTTAATAACTCGACAAACTCTTTGTATTCCTCGGTAAGCTGGTTGGCCTGTGCCATTGCCTAGAAAATAGAAACTGTACACCTGCCGCCGCAAAAACTCTAGCGCTTCCATGCGTTCCTCCACACTTTTAGAGCGCCAAAAAGCCGCGTCATCCGCGTCTTGGTCGTGGTGAAGCGAGGTTTTGCGGGTAGCTGATTTGTCGAAGCGAATCATAGAACAAGTTACGCTATTTCACTCAGCCCCGTTAACCCATCCGCTACCTTCCTATCATTGCTCAACCGGGGCACTTTGTTCTGGCCGCCCAGCTTGCCCAGGCTTTTCATGTAGCGCTGGAAGGCCCCGGCGGGTAGCGGCGTGAGCAGCAGCGGCGCCAGGATGCTACCCCGCAGCAGGTCGTCGTAGTAGACGTTGCGCTGGCGCAGGCCCGCATCGAGGGCGGCGGCAAAGGCGGCAGCATCGTGGGGCGGGCGGGCAAACTCAATGAGCCACTCGTGGCGGGAGGGCACGGCAGGATCGTCGCTGACGCGGGGGCTACCGTGAATTCCACTACCTCCACTTCCGGGTGCTGCTGCATGGCCTCGCGTAGGGTTTGCTCCACTTCTTCACCAATGACATGCTCGCCGAAAGCCGAGAGAAAGTGCTTAATGCGGCCCGTAACCACCACCCGGAACGGGTACTTCTGGGTGAAGCGCACCGTGTCGCCGAGGCTGTAGCCCCAAAGGCCTGCGTTGGAGTTCAGCACTAAGGCGTAGTTCTTATCCAGCTCCACATCGGCCAGGGTTAGGCGGGGAGGGTTGGGCTCGAAGAACCGCTCGGCCGGGATAAACTCGTAGAAAATTCCGGCATTTAGGAGCAGCAACAGGCCAGGGTTGCCCGGCTCGTCCTGGAAAGCCAGAAACCCTTCGGAGGCCGGAAACAGCTCGATACTGTCCACGGGCCGGCCAATGGTATCGAACAACTTTTTGCGGTAGGGCTCGAAGTTGACGCCGCCGTACACGAACAGGTCGAACTGCGGAAACACCTCCCCACCGGCCGGCCCGTGCGCTGCACAATTCGGTCGAAGTACATCTGTACCCAGGGCGGAATCCCGAAATCAGGGTCATAGGCTGAGCCACAGTTTCCTCCACAATGCGGTCCAGCTTGGTTTCCCAATCCTCGATGACGTTGGTTGGGTAGCTGGGTAGCTGGTTGCGGCGCAGGTAAGCGGGCACGTGGTGGTTGGCAATGCCGGAGAGGCGCCCGGTGTGAATGCCGCCTACCGTTTCCAGCTCGGGGAGCCCGACAGGAAAATCAGTTTCCCGTCCAGAAACCGACTTTTCCCGGTGGCGTGCACGTAATGAAGCAGGGCATCTCGGGCGCCGTTGATGTGGTTCGGAATGCTGTCGGTAGTTATTGGAATGTACTTGGCCCGGAGGTAGTGCCGCTGGTTTTGGCCAAATACAGCGGTTTACCGGGCCACAGCACGTTTGGCTCCCGGCCTTCACCCGGTTGAAGTACGGAGCTAGCCCTTCGTAATCCCGCACTGGCACGCGGGCGGCCAAGTCCTGGGCGGTGCGGGCGCTGGTCAGGTCATGGTCGTGGCCGAAACTGGTGCGGGCACCTTGGCTTAGTAGCCCGCGCAGCACCCGCTGCTGGGTGCCAATCGGGTCGTGCTGCCACTGCCGGTACTGATGCGCGATGTAAGCGGCCAGGGCCGACTCAGGGTAGATTTCAGGCCCATGAAAACGTATGAAAGTGCGAAGATGAGAAGTTAACGGTGCTTTTCTTACGCCGCACAAGTGGCGCCGGCAAAAGTACTCGCCTTGCTACCAAGGCCCGGCCCCATCAGCAGGGCCAAGCTCATCCTTTCGCCGGTGGTCCGCGTATCTACTCCCAAACTATCACCTCTTACCGTTTTTCTCATGATTAATCAGCGGGCACTGCCGTTTGGAACGGCGACATCAAAGGCAGCGGTAGTATTACTACCCAGAGCGGTACGGTAGAAGCGCCCTATTCCGTAGGCGCCCGGTTTGAAGGCCAGAAAGGCACAAACCCGGAGGAGTTGGTGGGAGCGGCCCACGCCGGCTGCTACACAATGTTCCTAACTAGCATCCTGACCAAGGAAGGCAAGCAGGTACAGCAGATTACCACCGAATCGAAGGTTACGCTCGACACGTCGGGCGAGATTCCTAAAATCGTCAAGATCAGCCTTACTACGGAAGGCCGGGTGGCGGGTATTTCGCAGGAGGAGTTTCAGCAGTACGCCGAAACGGCGAAAAAGAACTGCCCGATTTCGCAGCTTTTGCGGGCCGTGCCGGAAATGGAACTGGCTTCGGCTACTCTAAAGTAGAGGGCTTGCTTGCCGTTTACGTTTCGTGGTTTGCGGGTGGTGTTCATTTATTGGTAACGACTTGATACCCGCTACCCTCACTGGGTAAGTAAAAGCAAATCACCAAAAAACAAACAACGCAAGCTGAACTTCTTACTTTTGCGGGCCTCAGCGACTTTTACGCCCTTATGCATCCAGATTCTACTCGCATTCGTCTTCAGCCCGCCAACACCCAGCGCATTCCCTTTTGGGGTCAGCTTTTCATCGGTCTGCTCTGGATTGCCTACACCGTGTCGCTTATTGTGACGGGCGAAGGAGCCAGCGACATGCACTTCCTGCACTACGTGTTTCTGGTGTTTAGCTTGGTGTATCTGGGCTACGTGCTGGTGCACAATGCCCCGTGTTCGGCACCCAGAGCTACCTGGAGTTTACGCCCGCCTACATTGTGCACAAGGACGGGCTGTTTCGGCCCAAGCAAGCCTTTGCAGCCCAGGATATAGCCGCCCTGGAGCTGGTTCCTCAGCAGCTGCGGGTGCAACTCAAGGAAGGCACGACCTACGCCATGAGCCTGCGCCAAGTGAAAGGAGCCCGCCGCAAGCGTCTCATGCGCGAGCAGGTACGATCTTTCGCCTCCAAGCACGACATTGCCCTGCGCGATACGCAGGCCTAATACGCCGACAGTTTTTGCCTAAAAAAGAGCCCGTCTGCTTCCGCAAACGGGCTCTTTTGTTGATCAGGCTGTGCCAAATAAGAACTTACTTACCGGCGAACTTCTTGCGCAACTCCGCAATGGTACTGCGGAAAGACTTATCGGAATCAATCAGGTCCGAAACCGTTTGCACGGAGTGGATGACGGTACTATGGTCGCGGCCGCCGAAATGATGGCCGATGCTCTTGAGCGAGTGAGTAGTGTGCTCCTTGGCAAAGTACATGGCCACCTGCCGGGCTGTTACTACCTCCTTCTTGCGGGTTTTGGCCTTGAGCAGATCCAGGGATACGCCAAAGTATTCAGCGCAAGTTTTCTGGATGAAGTCCAGGTTTACCTCGGCCTCCACTTCCTCAATAATATGGCGTAGGGCCTGCTTGGCCATTTCCAAGTCAATTTCCCGGCGGTTTAGGCTACTCTGGGCTACCAGAGAAATCAGCACGCCTTCCAGCTCCCGCACGTTGGTATTCACCGAGTGGGCCAGGTACTCCACTACCTGCGGCGGAATATCGATGCCATCCTGCTGCATCTTGTTCTGGATGATGGCCATGCGCGTCTCAAAGTCAGGGCTTTGCAGGTCGGCGGTTAGGCCCCACTTAAAGCGCGAGAGTAGGCGGTCTTCCAGGCCCACTAGGTCGCGCGGGGGCCGGTCCGAGGTCATTACAATCTGCTTACCCGCTTGGTGCAAGTGGTTGAAGATGTGGAAAAACATCTCCTGAGTTTTGTCCTTGCCGGAGAGAAACTGTACGTCGTCCAGGATTAGGATGTCGACCAGCAGGTAGAAATTGGCAAAATCCTGCACCGCATTGGAGCGCAGGCTCTCAATAAACTGGTTAGTAAACTTTTCGGCCGACACGTAGAGCACGAACTTATCCAGGTTCGTGGCCTTGATGTGGTTACCGATAGCCTGCACCAGGTGCGTTTTGCCCAGCCCTACCCCACCATACACCATTAAAGGGTTAAAGGAGGTGGTACCCGGCTTGTTGGCAACGGCGAGGCCCGCCGAACGCGCCAGGCGGTTACAGTCGCCCTCAATGTAGTTCTCGAAGGTATAAGTCGTGTTCAGCTGCGACTTCAGGTAGTCGCGCTCAATGGTTTTGCTGGCCTCAAAGGGGTTGCGCAGGGTAGGCGGTGCCGGGGCAGGCGTCACGGAAGCCGCCGCCGTATTGCGGGCCGAGCCCGTCATGGCGCTGGCCGCCAACGAGGTAGCGGCGTGCGAAACCACAGCAGCTGGTCCGCGGCCTTGCGGGTGGTTGGGAGGTTGAGGGTACGCGGCTTTTGCTGAGCATTGCCCTGGTCTACCACAATGCTGTACTCCAGCCGCCCTTCTGGGCCCAGTTCCTGGTGAATGGCGCGCTTGAGTTCCTCCACGTAGTGCTCCTCCAGAAACTCGTAGAAGTAGGTGCTGGGCACCTGAATCAGCAGGACGTTATTGTGGAGCTGAACCGGTACAATGGGTTGAAACCATGTTCGGAAGCTCTGCTCACCAATTGTTGCCTTGATGACGCGAAGACAGTTGGCCCATACGGTTCGGCAATCCTTCAGCATCAATCAGATAAGGCAAAAGCAACGGGGGTGCAGGTGGGCGGGATAACAGGCTGGCTACGGGCCGCGAAAGGCCCGTTTTTTTTAGGGGAGACAAAAATGTGGAAAAGTCAGGAGACAAAAAAACGCCCTTAACTCTTGCATTTTACGCACTTTTACCGCAAGGCTAGCTCAACAGTACGGTGAGGTGGCCCAGTGGTAACCTATGCGGCTTGTACGGGAACTACCGAGGTAGCGGCTACCGTAGGCTGGCGCGTACCCCGCTCAAAGGAGTAATCTAGGCGGCCCAGGTTAATGCCCGACCAGCCAACTTGGTTGACCAGGGTGTTGCGGCCATTGGGGCTGGCAATGGGCTCGGGCTGCTCCAGGAAGGTGTGGGTATGCCCGCCCAGAATTAGGTCGATGCCGCTTACCTGGGCCGCCAGCTTCCGGTCGTCGATTTTGGCACTTTCGTATTTGTAGCCGAGGTGGGAAAGGCAAATCACCAGGTCGCACTTCTCGGGGCCGCGCAGCTTGGCTACCATGGCTTTGGCCGTGGCTACGGGGTCAAGGTACTTCGTGGCCCCAAAATTTTTATCGGCTACCAGTCCGGCCATTTCAATGCCCAACCCGAACACGCCTACCCGCACGCCCTGCTTGTCGAACACCTTGTAAGGCTGAAACTTACCCGCCAGAATCGTCTGGGAGAAGTCGTAATTAGCAATCAGAAAGGGGAAGGTAGCGTGGGGCAGCTGCTTCTGCAGCCCTTCTAAGCCGTTGTCGAAGTCGTGGTTGCCGAGGGTGCTGGCATCGTAGGCCATCTGGCTCATGAGCTTGTATTCCAGCTCCCCTGAAAGAAGTTGAAATAGGGCGTGCCCTGCCAGATGTCGCCGGAGTCTAGGAGCAGCACGTTGGGCTCCTGCTTCCGGATTTGCTCAATCAGGGCCGCGCGCCGGGCCATTCCGCCCAAGCCAGCCCACTGGGCGGCATTGTCGGGGAAGGGCTCGATGCGGGAGTGCATGTCGTTGGTGTGCAGGATGGTCAGGCGGGTAGCCTTTTTATCGGCGGCCACCGTCGGCAGGGCCGAAACCCCAACAGGCCCAGAGTAGCGGCGCCCAGGCCGGTATGTTTTAAAAATTCGCGACGCTGCATGAAGGAGAAAGTAACGGGTGATTGAGTGGCAGAGTGCAGGAGAGCGAGCAGATACTTAAGTTGCTGATTATCAGAGCTCTTGCTCCGTTATTCAGCCTACTCAGCTACGCTATTTCACCCGGCCGTCAACGCTGGCCTCAATGGACTTGCCTTGCTGGGTTTGTTCGCGCATGTAGTCGGCAATAGCCGTGCGCAGCAGCACTCCGGTCCCGCGGGGCTTGATGGTTTTAAAGAACGTGAGGTTGTCGCCGCCGCCGGCTAGGTAGTCGGAAATGGCAATGGTGTAGGTACGCGCGGGCTCAAACGGCTGCCCCCGATGCGAATGTCCTGGGGCTTGCCCTCAACGGCAGCGTACACCGCTCCGGAAACCGGCATTTTGATGCGGGCAGCATAGTCAAAAAGTTGCTGTACTACGGCGCCGGGAGCGTCTAGCACCACCAGCTCGTTTTCGAAGGGCATGAGCTCAAACACCGAGCCCATTGTAACGGGCCCAGCCGGAATGGGAGCCCGCAGGCCACCGTTGGTCATGACGCTGAGCTCCACGGGCTGCTTTAGCTCCCGGCTGGCGCGAATGCGCTGGATGTCGGCCACAAAATTGGACAGCGGCGACTCTCCATTGTTTTTGACGATGGCCACCGGGGCTTGGCCCAGTACGGCCGTCATTTGCTCCGTTACGCGCTGGCGGTAGGGGCAATGGTGGCGGCAGCTTTGGGGTCTTCGGGGATGGTTTTGCCAACGGGTTGGGCCGTCACCGGGGCCAGCTGCGCCTTAGGCAGGTAGGCTCCGCGCTGGCAGGCAGGGGCCAGTGCTACGGCCGTCAGCAGGCCCAGAGCAGCCAGGCGGGAACGAAGAAGTTGCATCAGGTCAGGAAGAAGGGAAATGCGAGCGGCAAAGGTACGGTAGCGCAACGGGAGTTGGAACGACTGTATTTTATTGCCGAAGACAACGCACCCAAAAAACACAGACTATCAATCAGTTAAACCCGGGCATTTCACTCGTTTTCAGCCTACCCACTCGACAGCACTACTGAACATACCTGCTCCCCGTGCTGCTACGTGGCACTCACTAGCGGGCAGCGCGCACGACGGAAGGCGGGGCACCAACCTCATACTTGATACTCACTGGCAGTTAGCAACTACCACGGCTTTTGTGCGCACGCAAGGCCACTCTGCAGTGCGAGGAAGTAAAACACTGTGCGGTAAGCACTGCCACCCAGGTCAAGCATCAGCCAAGCAAAATACGGCGCCACGGCAGGATGTTCGGTGAACTTGGCGTTCATATACTTCACTAGAAGAAACCCGATTTCTCTGGGCGGCGCCAGCAACTGTATAACGCTTCTGGCTCTGCACAGAGAGGAACTTGCCGAAATATTGCTGGTCTTAGTATGCATCTGCTAAAGCCTAGTTCTGGCCCTGAACCGGTATCTTTAGCCCGCCCCTTTGGGTTTTCGTTTTCCCACCCCACCCCGCTGCATTATGGCCGATTCGCCGCGCCCCGCGCCTGTTTCGTTCTCTGAGTTTGACGCCACCACAACCCCCAGTGGCTGGAGCGCATCGCCCGCGACTTGAAAGGCCAGGACCCGGCCACCCTCACCTGGCAAACCCCTGATGGTTTTCCGGTGCAGCCTTTTTACCACCTGGAGGCCTTGCAGGAACTGGGCGGCGCCCCTACCCCCCAGGTGCGACCGAGCGCGCACTGGCGTAACGTGCCTACCTACTCGGTGCCAGCCCTGGAGCGGGGCGGCAGCGCCATCGACCGTGCCGCCGCGGCCCTGCACCGCGGCGCCGACGGTGCTCATTTCGTGCTGGCTCACGCCGAGGGCTTCGATGTGGAGCACTTGCAGCAGCGCCTGCCCCTGGCCGATACCTACCTGGGCTACACGGTGCGGGGTGGCGCGGCCCGGCTGGTACAGCGCCTGGCGGCCCTGGAGGTAGCACCGCGTGGCTTCCTGGTTTCGGACCCCATTACCCGCCATGCTCCCGACCTGGTCAACCAGCAAGAGGAGTTGCGCACGGCCATCCGCCTAAGCAAAAACTGGCCGGAGTTTCGGGCCTTGGGGATTAACGCCGCCTTTTATGGCAACCGCGGCGCCACGGCTACGCAGCAAGTAGCCTTCGCCCTGGCTACGGCCGCCGCCTACCTGAGTGCCCTCCCCACTACTGACGATGTGACCGTAGCAGACGTGGCCGCCGCCTTGCATGTACATGTGGCCGTCGGCCCGAACTACTTCTTTGAAATAGCCAAGCTACGGGCCCTGCGCCGGCTGTGGGCTACCCTGCTGCATGCTTACGGCCTACCCGCCGGAGCAGCCCAGCAACTAACCATTTTCGCCAGCACGGCTACCTGGAGCCAGACCACCCTCGATCCGCACACCAACCTGCTCCGCACCACCACCGAGGCCATGAGCGCTGTACTGGGTGGGGCTGATGCCGTGAGCGTGGGGGCTTTCGACTGCCTGTTCCATGCTCCCAACGAGTTTGCCGAGCGCCTAGCCCGCAACCTGCCAGTACTGCTGCGTGAGGAAGCCTACCTGGATAGAGTGCAGGACCCCGCCGCCGGCTCCTACTACCTCGAAACCCTTACCGACCAGCTCAGCCGCGAGGCGTGGGCCCTGTTTCAGAAGCTGGAAGCGGCTGGGGGCCTGCCTGCCGCCACGGGCCTCGTGATGCAGGAGCTGCACGCCTCGGCCCAGGCCCAGTTCCGGCGCATTGCCAACGGCGAGCAGGTGGTAGTGGGCACCAACAAGTTTCAGAATCCCAACGAGACATTCGACTACAACCCCAAGCGCCTGTTGCGCAGCCGGGAGTTTGATAGCACCCGCGCCACCTACCCCACCGAAGTGCTCCGGCTGGCGACGGCCCTGCACTTCGAGCGGCGAGAAAAGCGCAAGAAGCGGGCGGCCTTGGTGCTGCTGGGCGCCCACACCAACCAGATTATTCTGGAATCTTTCCTGAATACGCTGCCCGAAAAGGAGCGGCTGGAACTACGGGCGGCCCACCCGGAAGGGACACTGTCGGTGCTATTTTCTTCCACGGAAGAAGCTACGCTCATGTACGCTACCCCCGAGCAGTTCGGCCGCCTTTCCCGGGCCATCAGCCGCGTGCCCATCGACGAGCCCAACTTCATTCCGCCCGCCCTGCTCACCGCCGACCTGGCCACCATGCAGGAAGCCGTGCACGTGTTCGGCTTCAAGGAATTCACCGTGCAAGGCTATAGCACCGAGGACGTGCTGGCCCGCTTGCAGGGGAAGAAGTGAAATGGTGAAGTGGTGATGAAGTGAGCCTCTGTTCAGGCAGCGCAAACTGCGCTACCTGAATTCGATACCTCCATTTCATTATCCCCACACTCCACCATTTCACAAACTCACCATTTCACCATTGCCATGAAGCCCGACTTCTCTCAGATATCCTACGACGCGGCTCAGCTGCCCGCGCCGACCACCGAAGCCACCGAAACTCCTACTCCGGAAGGCATTGCGCTGAAGCAGTTCTATACCGCTCAGGATGTGCAGCACCTCGACCACCTTGGGTTTGGGGCGGGGCAGGCGCCCTACCTGCGCGGGCCCTACAGCACCATGTACATCCAGAACCCCTGGACCATCCGGCAGTACGCGGGCTTTAGCACGGCTGAGGCTAGCAACGCCTTCTACCGCCGCAACCTGGCCGGCGGGCAGAAAGGTCTTTCCGTTGCCTTCGACCTGGCTACCCATCGGGCTACGACTCTGACCACCCGCGCGTGGTGGGCGACGTGGGCAAGGCTGGCGTGGCCATTGATTCAGTAGAGGACATGAAGCTCCTGTTTGATGAGATTCCGCTGGACCAGATGTCGGTGTCGATGACCATGAACGGGGCGGTGCTGCCCATTATGGCCTTCTACATTGTGGCGGCCGAGGAGCAGGGCGTAACGCCGGATAAGCTGGCGGGCACCATTCAGAACGATATTCTGAAGGAGTTCATGGTGCGCAACACCTACATCTACCCGCCCCTGCCGAGCATGCGCATCATTGCGGATATTTTCAGCTACACGGCTCAGAATATGCCCAAGTTCAACTCCATCAGCATCTCGGGCTACCACATGCAGGAAGCCGGGCTACCGCTGATCTGGAATTGGCCTACACCCTGGCCGATGGGCTGGAGTACGTGCGGGCCGGGCTGGCAGCGGGCATGAGCATCGACCAGTTTGCCCCGCGCCTCTCGTTTTTCTGGGCTATTGGCATGAACCACTTCATGGAAATTGCCAAGATGCGGGCCGGCCGTTTGCTTTGGGCCAAGCTCATCAAGCAGTTTAATCCTCAGAACCCCAAGAGCCTGGCCCTGCGCACGCACTGCCAGACCTCGGGCTACTCGCTCACCGAGCAGGACCCTTTCAACAACGTGGCCCGCACCTGCATCGAGGCCATGGCCGCGGCCCTGGGCGGCACCCAGAGCCTGCACACCAACGCCCTCGACGAGGCCATTGCCCTACCCACCGACTTCTCGGCCCGCATTGCCCGCAACACCCAGCTCTACCTCCAGCACGAAACGGACATTACCCGCGTGGTAGACCCCTGGGGCGGCTCCTACTACGTGGAAACCCTCACCCACGAGCTGGCCGACAAAGCCTGGGCCCTTATCCAAGAGGTTGAAGAACTGGGCGGCATGGCCAAGGCCATTGAAACCGGTCTGCCCAAAATGCGCATCGAGGAAGCCGCCGCCCGCAAGCAGGCCCGCATCGACTCGGGCAAGGAAATCGTGGTAGGCGTGAACAAGTACCGCGTCGACGAGGCCACGGACATTGAGGTGCTCGACATCGACAACGCCGCCGTGCGCGAGTCGCAGATTGCGCGCCTGAACCAGATTAAAGCTACCCGTGACAACGCCGCCGTGCAGCAGGCCCTGGAGGCCCTCACCGAAGCAGCGCGGGCCTCTGGCAATGAGGAATTAGGAATGAAGAATGAGGAATTGGGAGAGACTATTCATTCCTCATCCCTCATTCCTAATTCCTCATTAAACCTATTGGCCCTGGCCGTAAACGCGGCCCGCCTGCGCGCTACCCTCGGCGAGATTTCCGATGCTCTGGAAAAGGTGTACGGCCGCCATCAGGCCACCATTCGGGCTATTTCGGGCGTGTATTCTCAGGAAATGAACTACGACGAGCAGTTTGCCAAGGCCCGCCAGATGGCCGATGAATTTGCCGCCCGCGAAGGCCGCCGTCCCCGCATGATGGTGGCCAAAATGGGCCAGGACGGCCACGACCGGGGCTCCAAGATTATTGCTACCTCCTTCGCCGACGTAGGCTTCGACGTGGACATTGCGCCCCTGTTCCAAACCCCCGACGAGGTAGCCCGCCAAGCCGCCGAGAACGACGTGCACGTGGTGGGCGTGAGCAGCCTCGCCGCCGGCCACAAAACCCTGATTCCGCAGCTCATTGCGGAGCTCCGGCAGCTCGGCCGCGAAGACATCCTCGTCATTGCCGGCGGCGTCATCCCCGCCCAGGACTACGACTTCCTCTACAACGCCGGGGTAGTCGGCGTGTACGGCCCCGGCACCGTCATTGCCGTGGCGGCACAGGAGATTTTGGATAAGTTGGCGTAACTACATCCATAAGTATCAAAATTTTTCATTCTTAACATAATTTTCCTTTTCAATTCAATCAGATGAGACGAAGTGATATAATAGCTTCAGCCCGAAGCATTGAAAAAGCAATTAGAGATTCAGGTATTTTAGAAAGTCTCGATACAGGAGCAAGGAAAGACGACACTACTATTAATACATCATTATTATCGGCATTAAATAAATTTTCTCTTTTTTACAACAATTTTACAGAAAGCGAAAAACAAATAATTAAAATATTTAGACTAGAAAAAATAGTAGACCCTGAAGTTTGGCCAAAGATTATTACTGACAGAACCTCAACTTTACCAATTAGGCATTCATTACATTTACTAACCACCTATCTTCCCAGAACACTTGAATTATTTAAACAAGATAACACTGATGTTTTTTTAGACAACAACAAGAAACTGCCAAAGCAATTTGAAAACAAAGATACTATAACAGTTATTCTCCCTGAAGAGAAGAACCATTTATCAAGTCCTTTAAGACTGAGTTCTATCATTGATGGAATCGTTTTATTGTATCAATCATGCGCAATAATTAATCAGGAATCCCCTGATGACATAAGCGTACTTGCAATAGATTCCGGAAGTGATAAATCCTTTGACTTTCTAGGTAATGCTAAAGTGGTTGAGTGTCTAAAAGACCTCATAATACAAATATGGGACAGAGTAGTATTTTATAGAGAAAGAAAAATGGGTGAGCGGCTCGAATTAATTGGCAAAGCTTTACCAATAATTGAACAAGTTGGCAGAAT
The DNA here is from genome assembly GCF_022919335.1 of Hymenobacter sp. 5516J-16. Lineage (NCBI taxonomy): Bacteria > Pseudomonadati > Bacteroidota > Cytophagia > Cytophagales > Hymenobacteraceae > Hymenobacter > Hymenobacter sp. 5516J-16. The sequence goes on from NZ_CP095058.1 coordinate 1,272,874, forward strand.
GGAGCAGAACGGAACTATAGGACCAGAGCAAGCAGAGATATTAAGAAGAAATTTAATAGACGGGACTAATAAATTCATAGCAACAGGAGCAGTGACGCCTGAATTATATCACAATAATCAGCATAACCCGCGCCAAATTATGGCACCTGATCCAAAAATGATAACAGAAAAATCAGCAATTAAAGATAATGACACCATTCAAGAAAATCAGCCCATTAATTCAGACGATGAATTATCACCAGAAGAACAATTAGTGCTAGAAAAATTAATGAATAAAAAAAACAGGAACACGTAAGGTTCTACTTCATGCGCATTGACGAAATAGACCAGGAAGACGCGGACATTGACTGGTTTGCCACCGACGTGGCCGGACATATCGTGCACGTTGCATCCGGGGGCGGGATACTGCCTGAATCGGTGGCGGCTTCCCAGGAAGTGCTGCTGGAGCTGCACCAGTATTTCCTGACGCTGCCGGAAACCGATTCGGCGGTGACGGCGGGGGTAGCGGAGGGTACGGATGAGGGCAGCTACCAGGGCTTTGCGCGCTACGCCCGACGCGGGCTGTTCTCTTTCGCTAAAACCCGCCTGCACGAGCGCGCCGATACACGCTACTACGTGGTGGCCCGGCCCCTGCAGCCGCTCACGGTAGCTGACCTGCCGAAGAACATGGCTACCCTGCTACGTCGAACCCAACTGCCGGGTGCCGTGGCAGGGCAGGCTACCTTGGATGTAGCAACCATCTTGTAGGGTGCCCCACAAGCACTACCGGGGTTTCTGATTGCCAAGTCGTCTACTTACCCTTTGCCATGCAGCCAGAGCCGTCGCCCAGCATTGTTCCCGTTACTACCGTCCTCTTCGACCTGGACGATACGCTGTTCGACCACGCCAACACGGCCCGGGCGGCGCTGGCCACCAGCACGGCCGGGCTGCCGGAGTTTGCGGGGGCCGATATGGAGGCCATGTACCAGCAGTACAGCGAGATTCTGGAGGAAATGCACCCGCAGGTGCTGGCTGGCAAGTATACTTATGAAGATGCCCGCCGCCTGCGTTTTCAGCGCCTGCTGGCCCCGTATGGCCTCGCCCGCACTGATGCGGCGGCAACGGAATTTGCCCAGCAGCACTACGGCCATTATCAGCGCCTGCGCCAACCAATTGCGGGCGCGGTGGCCTTGCTCGAAGCCCTCCGGCCCCACTATAAGGTTGGCATCGTAACCAACAACCGCACGGCCGAGCAGCAAGAAAAGCTCCGGCACCTGGGCATGGCGCACCTGGTTGATGCCCTTGTTACCTCCGAGGAAGTTGGGGTAACCAAGCCTAACCCGCGCATATTTGAAGTGGCCCTGCAGCGCCTGCACAGCCGCGCCGCCGAAACCGTGATGGTCGGCGACAACTGGCAGGCCGATATAGTCGGCGCGCTGGCCGTGGGCATCCGTCCGGTTTGGCTGAACCGTTTTGCCGGCCTCCGTCCGCTGGCACACGTGGAAGAAATTACGAGCCTGGAGCCTTTGGCTGAGGTGCTGCTACAGATTACCAGCGCCCAGCCCCCAGTTTCCCAGAAACTTTAGCTCCCGGAAGCTGTGATTCCTAACAACTCCACTTAACCAACTTCACTGAGGTAAACCACTTTAGTAAGCACGCTTACCGGCTGGGTTAGCAGTAGGCAGAACCACCGCGTTAAAACTTATCGTCATTGACTTCAATCCAGAACTTGTCGGGGTCCTGTAGGTACACTTGCTTCACGCCGTCGGGGCGGGCAGTGGTTTGCTTGGCTTCTCCGGTCCAGCTGCTGTAGGGCGTGGCCGATTGATCGAGGCGGGCGGTGAATTTGCCTAGGTCTTTCACCCGGAAGGCTAGGTGCGTGTCTTTGGCGTGCTCCTCTACCCTCGCGGCGCCCTGAATGAGGTGGAGCTGACTGTGCGGCCCCATCCGAAACCAAACGTGGCGCCCATCCTTGAACGGCTCCGAAATCTGCCGCAGCCCCAGCACGTTCTGATAGAAATTCGTGCTTTTCTGCAAGTCATAGACGTAGAGGGCAATGTGATTTACGGCCGGGCGCGCCTGAGCCATTGCTCGGCCGGAGCCGGTCAGGGCCAGCAACATAACTGCGGCACTCAGAATCCGGTTGCTAGTCATCGGTAGTGCTGTGGTTGAGAAACAGAAAAGTAGCGGCGTGTGCGTTGGAGAAGTAGGTTACGGAGAACCACTCCCCGGTGGCATTTGCTCCAGACGGAGCCATTGCTGCTAGCCTGAAAAAGGGGTGTAAGCAACCCGGTAGCTGCCATAGTTCTTCCGTGGATGGCGCGTAGGGCCACTTTCCGGAGGGATGAAGTCAATACCGAAAGGAGGCCGTTTCAAGGTCAAAACCCGTGGGCAACGCCGAGCCAATGACCACTTCACCCCTACCCTACCGCTGAAGCAGCAACCACTTGGTGGCTTCCGCTTCGGTTTCGCAGAACTGGTAGGCCAAAAATTTCTCCTGGGACTCCGACATCACCGACTTCGAGGCCAGGCGGGCAAACACGTCGAGGGGCAGTAACACGGCGGCGTAGCGGTAGGGCCCGTTGCCCACGGCCTGGGGCAGCCACTCGGTTACAACCCAGGTGCGCTCCGCCTCCGTGAAGGGCGTCAGTTCCCGCTGGTCGGCGAGCAGCTTGCTTAAGCGGTGCAGGCGGAGCAGCTGGTCGAGGTGGGTGAGTACGGCCTTGAAGTCGTCTAGCCGCCGCGTGCCTTTGTACCAGGTTACCACCACAAAGCCGGCCGGGTGCACGGTTAAGCGACCGGCCACATTTTCAAAGTGTAAGGTTGAGGCTGCGGGCATAGGAGGCCAGGGCGAGGAAGGAATTAGTCAAATATAGTAAAAAGAAGATCAACGAATTATGGTTCAGCTAGCCGCCAGAAAGGTATTTTGAGGCTGGGGCCGGGTGCCGCGGGGCCGGTACTGCCAAGGCCGTATTACCACACCTTCGGCTGTAGTACCTTCCCGCCTGCTTCCCATCTTTCCCTGCTATGCCAACCACCCGCCTCCAACTGCTGGGCCACGCCAGCTTCCGCATCACTACCCCGAAGGCCACGTCCTACTGCTTGACCCTTGGCTGACGGGCAACCCCTACGTGCCCGAGCACCTTCGGCGGCCCGAACGCGCCGACCTCGTGCTCCTCACGCACGGCCACGACGACCACCTGGATGCGGAGTTACCAGCCCTGCTGGCGCGCACCGGAGCCCGGGTTGTAGCACCCGCACCCGTGCGGTTCTACCTCCAGGAGCAAGGCGTGCCTGGTGGGCAGTGCGAGGCCATGAACGTAGGCGGCAGCATTGAGGTATTTGGCCTGCGCCTGACCATGACCGTAGCTCACCACGCGGCCCACGTAGAGTTGCGCGGTGGCACCCCTGGCTTTCAGCACGAGGGCGTGGGCTACATCCTGCACTTCTCGGATAACACCGTGCTCTACGCCGCCGGCGACACAGCCCTGTTCGGCGACATGCGCCTGCTAGCCGACCTGTACCAGCCCACTGTGGCCCTACTGCCCATCGGCGACCGGTACACAATGGGGCCCCGGGAGGCAGCGTACGCCGCCCAGTTGCTACGGGTGGCCCACCTCGTGCCGTTTCACTACGGTACGTTTGCCTCCTTAGTGGGCACTCCGGACCAGTTGCAAGAATACCTGCGGCAAGACGATGACGTGACGGTGCACGCCCTGGCCGCCGGCGAAACGTTGGAAATAGGCCAGCTTCCGTAAAAGGCAGCGGGACCAGGACGGCTTGCGTATAGTAGGCCGTACCTTCTTTACTGCCATGACCACAGATACCTTTTCTACCGGACCCACCGGCGTTTTCGCCCGCATCGAGCACGAGGGGCAGCACCTCACGGTTGTAAAGCTCCAGGAAGCCAACCAACCCGATCTGCCGGCCCTGCAGCAGCGGCTCACTACCGCCTTAGGCCTGGCCCCGGACGCTCTGCTGCTGGTGCTACCTACTGAAGGCCAACCCCTGCTCGGCCAGGGCCCCGCTGAACAGCTCTACAACCACTACCTCTCCACCAATACTGCCGCCGTGGTAGAACAGCCCTGGCAGCCACTGGAAAAGCGCGATTAAACGCCCCAGCAGTATAGCCCGGCCTCACCGATTTGCGGGGAAGTACATTAGACAAGTAAACAGGAAGCAAACATAAAGCTTGAGTGCTGTTGGGCACTTTACCCTGACACCACGGCAGCACGATGCGTTAATGTGTAGAACGGCAAGTCTTGCTGGGTTACTTTGCCTACCCCCAAGCACAGAAAAGTCTCCTGCCGCGTTACGCAGCAGGAGACTTTTTTGTGAGCTAGCAAGGTTTATTTACCGTTTTTGCCGGACAGCAGTGCTACCAGCACTCCCCCGGCCAGAGCGGCAAAAGCGCCCGTCATGACGGGGTGCATGCTGGCGCGGGTGTAGAGGCTTCGCTTCATCACGTAGCCCGGATGGTCGCCGTGCACGTGGCCGTCGCGCACTTCGGGGCGGTGCAGGGAACCGGCGGGGTGGCGGGGCCGCTCGTCGCGGGTCTGGAGCTTCATGTTTACCTTCTCGTTCATGAAATCCATGGCCCGGGGGAAATGCTTGTTTAAGGAGCTGAACATCTTGCCCCCGCCGCCAATGTACACGTCGCGTTCCGGGTGCTGGGCGGCGTGAATAATGGCGTTGGCTACTTCTTCGGGCTCGTATACGGGCGGCGGCAGCTGGGGCTCCCGGTCCATGTAGTTTTTGGCGTGCTGCGGAAAGGGCGTGTTAATGGCCGAGGGCTTAATCAGGGTAACCGAAACCGGTGCCCCTTCCTCTTCCAGCTCCATGCGCAAGGCATCGGTAAAGCCCTTAATGGCGTGCTTACTAGCCGAGTACTGACCCTGGAGCGGAAACGCAATATCCGAAGCCACACTACCTAGGTTAATCAGGGCGCCACCGTGCCGCTTTAGGTGCTTGATGGCTTCCAGAGAGCCGTTCACGACGCCCCAGTAGTTGGTATCAAACATGCGGCGGCTGTCCTCGTCGCTGACTTCCTCTAGCCGGCCCCAAATAGAGGCGGCAGCGTTGTTAATCCAGGTATCAAAGCCCCAAACCGCTCCTGGGCGGTAGCGGCTATGCGCTGAACGTCGGGGATGCGGGCTACGTCGGCGGTTACCGTGGCCACCTGGCCGCCGCGCTTGCGCAGGTCGGCGGCTACTTTGCGCAGGTCTTCCTCGCTGCGGGCGGCTAGCACCAGGTTGGCTCCGGCTTGGGCGGCCATGCGAGCCGTAGCCAGGCCAATACCGCTGGTGGCGCCGGTTATAACCAGCGTCTGCTTTTTAAGTGGTTTGAGTTTCATAGTAGTACAGGTAAGATGCTCAGGTCATCTTTCCATACGACCAAGCAGGGCGCACGGCTACCCCATGCCAGAATTATGCGCGGCCTACCGACTGATTGTAGCTCCTACCCCTGGTGCCCCACCGAAAACAGAACGTTCTGCTTTTACCCCACGGCGCGGGGCAAAAGCAGAACGTTCTGTTTTCGGTGGGGCTGACCTAGTGGCTACTGCTGGGGCAGCAGCTCCAGAGCTTGCTCGTTGCCTTGCTGAATGGCCAGGTCGCGGGCCGAGAGGCCACGCACGTCGCGCAGGGTAGCGTCGGCACCGGCCTTGAGCAGCAGGGGCACTATGTTGTGGCGGCCGAAGAGGGTAGCAAACATGAGGGCCGTGCCCTCGTTGCCGTTGCGGGCGTTCAAGTCGGCGCCGTTGTCGATGAGCAGCTGGGCAATTTCGGGGTAGCCTTTGAACGCAACGCCCATCAGGGCCGTGTTGCCGCTGGCGTCGTGCACGTTGGGGTTAGCGCCGGCTTGCAGCAGTACTTTCGTGGCTTCGAGGTGGCCATCGTAGGCGGCCAGAATTAGGGGCGTGAAACCGCGGCCATCCTGGTAATTGACGTCGGCGCCCTCGGCCAGCAGGGTTTGAATCGTGGCTACGTCGCCGTTGCGGGCGGCGTTGGTCAGGAGGTCTTCGGGACGGGAAGAGGTGAAGGACATGGAAAAGGTAGATTGAGTGAAAAGCCAAAGCCGGCAGCCTCCGCGCCCGCCTAGCAGGCGAGGGACTGTTTCGCTAAACAAAGAAACCAGAGAGTTGGCGGTGCCCCGCCCCAATTTTCTGTTGACGCCGGAAGGTAGTACGACAGGAACCCGAAATAGATCAGCTTCAGTGTAGCTGGCAAAAAGCAGGTAACCGAAGCACTCAAGCCGCGGCAGATCACACAGTAATATCTGCTGCTGATGCTATTACGCTGCCGGACACATGGTAAGCCCGACCAGCTGTGCGCCTGCCCTTCCTCGCTCCTACCCGACTGCTTGCACCAGCCACCGCCGGAGCCGGGGCCAGCGGCCCGCCGCAAACGCCAGCTCTACCAGCCAAGGCGCCCGAGCCAGTACGCGCATGAGCTGGTAGCGGCGGGCCAAGTCGCGGCCAAGGCGGCGGTGCACGGCTTGGTCGTACTGGGCGAGGGAAGCCCGGCTGAAATCCTGGGCTTCGCAGCAGCGCCGGGCGTGCTCCGCGGCCAGGATTCCGCTGATAACTGCTTTGTCGATGCCGTGCCCCTGGAGCGGATCAATAAGGGCGGCCGCGTCGCCGCAGAGCAGAACCCGGCGGCCGGAAAGGGGCCTTCCGGACCCACCCAACGGAAGCCCAAACCCTTGCACCGCCCCCAGGGGTAGCGCCGCCCGGAAGCGGCTGGCTAGCGCCGGATGAGTTGTGAGCAGTTGTTGTAACTCCTGCTTCAGGTCTACTTTGTGACGAGCAATATCAGCCGAGAGCATCCCGAAACCTACGTTATACACCCCGCCGCCTACCGGAAAAACCCAGCAGTACCCCGCCCGGTACCGCCGCAAAAACAGAAACTCACTGGTCGTTTCGGGGCATCGGTAACGCCGCGGTAGTAGGCGCGCACGGCCGCGCAGTGCCGGGCCCGGTTTAGTGGCTGGGGCAGCAGGCTCCGGCCCACCACGGAATGGGCCCCGTCGCACCCAATAATAAGGCGGGCCCGTAGCTCGGTCTGGTCGGCTAGTTGCGCCATCACCAGCTCGTCAGTCTGCCACACTTTTTTCACCGCGTCGCCTTCGAGGAGCGTGGTAGTGGTGTGGCGCCGCACCAGCGTGAGCAGGGCCTCATCAAAGTGCAGGCGGGGGCTGTTGAAGGCGGGCGCCCGCCACTCCACGCTCACCTCAGCCCCGGCGGGAGAAAGCAGCCGGCTGGTCCGGACATCGGTGCGGTGGGCTTGGGTGAGGTTGCGCAATTCCTGGGCGTACTCGGGCTTCAGGCGGGCCAATGCCTTAAGCGTAGGGCCCGGAATAGCATCACCGCATACTTTGTCGCGCGGAAACCGGGCCTTATCGACCAGCGCAACCCGGAGGCCGCTCCCGGCCAGCGCCAGGGCGCACGCCGCCCCGGCCGGACCGGCACCTACAATCAGCACGTCATATGGGGGAGTAGCGGCCACGCTCGAAAGTACGCACCGGCCGCCGCTTGCACCGCATCCGCTACTTCCGGGGCCGGCGCATCTCCTGCTGGCGCATGGGCATGGCATCAATAGTAGCGAACAGCTGAGCGGCGGACAGGGGCTGCGTTTCGCGCCGCTTTACCCCGCCGTCTTTGCCCAGGAGCAGCACCGTAAATGAGCTGCTTGCCACTCCTAACCGCTGGCGCAGGTAGCGCTGGTCGGCGGCAGAAAGCCGGTTCTGAATCACCTCGTACACCACTACGTCGCGGGCCACTAACTCGGCTTTTGCCGGGCGCAGTACCTGCTGTTGCCGGCGCAGTTCGGCGTTGTCGGCGGTCGGCGCGCAGAGCAGGAGCACCCGCTGCTGCCACTTGCTGGCGTTGAGGGTAGCGGCCAAACCATCCGCTGGCACCCCTGGGCTGGGGCACTTACCGGGGCCAGCCAGAGCGGGATGCCCAGCAAGGCAGAAAGTAGCGCATAGAAAGCCATGTCGAAGAAAGAGAAACGGGAGCGGTATAAAGTAAACCTGCCTTGTTGGCTCCGTAGAACAACGCCGGCAGATAAGTTATGGGCGCTACACCACGGATTGCGGGTGGCCTAAAGCTGGCGCCGGTACCTGCTGCCGTAACCACGCAAACACTGCCCGGTACGCCTCGGCCCGTACCGTCGGCGCCGACAGAAATACATCGTGCACGGCCCCCGGCACAGCGCGCACGGTTACGTTGGGACCGAGGCGGGGAGCAAGGGCCGCAATATGCGCCACCTCCAACACAATGTCGGTGCGTTTAACTTCTTCGTGCCAGGTGCGGCCCTCCGTGGTGCGGTCGGAGTGCAGGACCAGTACGGGCAAGGACAGTCCCAACCCGCGCCGTACCTGGGCCTGCCCCTGCCGGATGGCCCGCAGCCAGCCGGCATTCACGGCAAACACATGGTTGGGCTTCCAGGCCAGGTTGTATTCCCAACTACCCCGATAGGCCCGGTGCAGGCTCTGCCCGTAGGTAGGGGGCAGGCCGGCGGGCAAGGGCAGGTTTGGCCAGCGGGCCCCGAGTGCCACGGCCACCGGCACGGCCACGTGCCGCCGCAGCCACGACTGGTGTAGCTCCAGAAACGGACTGTTCAGCACCAGGGCCACCAAGCCCGGCGGCCGGCGGTAGGTTGCGTAAAGGGCCGTGATAAGGCCGCCCGTGGAGTGGCCACTGAGTATTACGCTGGCGCTGCCTTCCCGCTGCATTTGGCTTAAAGCGGCGTCTAGGTCAAAGAAATACTCCGTGAGGCTGCGCACGTTGTTGGGGCGCTGGTGGGGTAGCAGGGCCCGCCCGTATTTGCGCAGGTCGAGGGCGTAAAAGCGGTAGCCGTGCTGGATGTACGCTTCCGCCATTTCGCGCTGAAAAAAGTAGTCGTTGAACCCGTGCACGTAAAGCACCGCCCGCGGGGTAGGCGCGGGCAGCTCCTGGCGGCAGCGCACCAGCACGGCTCGTACCGGGCCCTCGTAATCATCGGGTTGGGGCAGTACCAACTGTTCGAAATCGGGCCCGAGCGGGTCGGGCTGGTAGGGCGCGGCAGTAGCGGGGCAGATGGCATAGCAGCACTACGGAAAACAAGGTGCTGCCGATACCCCTGGCTGCCTGCTGCCAGCGCGCAAACAATGATACGTCTCTATATACCAAACACTCTATACTAACCGCCACCGTGCTACCGTTGAGGAAGTCCCAGCTGCCTTCTATAGCTGCCCGCCTACCCTTGCCAACTGATGCGACTTTTGCTTTTGCTTGCCGCCGCGTTACTCGTGGCCCTCTATGCCCGCTCCTCTGCCCGCCGGCCCGAGCCTAACCTTACCTTTCGAAGTGAGCAGCAGCGCTTTCCGCGAGTGCGCACGGCCTATACACTGCACCACGCCCCCGTGCAGGCACTGTTGCATCGGCATGGTGTGGTGGCGGAGCGGCTGGAGCTATTTCTGCGGGCGTTTAAGGTAGGGCGCCGGTTGGAGGTGTGGGGCCGCAACCACGACGAGGGCCAATTTGTGCTGCTGCGCACGTTTCGGCTGGCGGGCACTTCGGGTATGCTAGGGCCCAAGCGGCAGGCCGGCGACGGGCAAGTGCCGGAAGGCTTTTATACGATTGACCGGTTTAATCCGGCCAGCAAGTACCATCTATCGTTAGGCCTCGACTACCCCAATGCGGCCGACGCTTACCGGAGCGGCTCGCTCAATCCCGGCCAGGATATTTTCATTCACGGCTCTGATGTAACCATCGGCTGCCTGCCCATCACCGACGCGGGCATCCGGGAGCTGTACGTGCTGGCCGTGGAGGCTCGGGCGGCGGGCCAGGCAGCCATTCCCGTGCACATCTTTCCTTTTGAGCTGACGGCTGATAACCTGGCGCGTCGCCTGAACAGTCCGCACCTAGCGTTTTGGCAGCAGCTGGCTGCCGGCTACCAACATTTCGAAGATCACCACCAACTCCCAACGGTGGCAGTTGATGCCGCTGGCCGCTACGCGGTGCGGTAAGGAGGCATTTCCTACTTACCCTTATCTAAATCTCTAGTGTTCAGTTGGTATCATTAAAATAAAATTAAAAAAATTATAGTATAGATATTTTGAATACATTGAATCCTTCCTTTCACACAACCTCACACACTCTATGAAAATCACTTCCTACCTCCTAATGGGCGGCTTCGCCATGCTAACGGCTTTGAGCAGCTGCTCGGAAAAAGAAGCAGTAGTAAATAAGGCCGAGGACATCAGTGCCGATGCGCTTACCCAAATCCGTCAGCTTGGCTTTAGCGCCGAGAACGTACAGCGCGACGAGGATGGCAACTACGTGGTAGAGGGTGACATTGTGTTGTCGCCGGCCGACCTGAGCAACCGTGCCGCCGTGCAGTTGCTGCGCGTGGGCACGGCCGAGCAGTACCGCACCACCAATTTGGTAACGGGCCTGCCGCGCGTTATTACCGTGAGCATTTCCAGCCAGCTACCCAGCGCCTACGTGGCGGGTCTCGACGAAGCCATTGCCCGTTACAATGCCCAGGGCCTGCAGCTAACCTTTAGCCGGGTTTCTTCGGGTGGCAACATCAGCATTGTGCGCGGCAGCGGCAGCTACCTGGCTTCGGCCGGCTTCCCCACCGGCGGCAACCCCTACGGCGAAGTAAAAGTGAACTCGCGCGCCATCGGCAACACCCCAGTGCAGGGCTACTTAGCTACCATTCTGGCCCATGAAATTGGCCACTGCATTGGCTTCCGCCACACCGATTACATGGACCGGAGCTATAGCTGCGGTGGCTCTACGGCCAACGAAGGCGCCAGCACCGTGGGCGCCGTCCTGATTCCGGGCACGCCCGCCGCGGCCGACCCCAACTCCTGGATGCTGGCCTGCATCGGCTCGGGCCAGAGCCGCCCCTTCAATGCCAACGACCGCACGGCGCTTAGCTACCTCTACTAGCCCGCCAGTGCCCGGCCCCGCTACCTAAGCGGCGCGGGTTGTACCTTGCCAGCGCCGCCGCGGACTTGCCCGCGGCGGCGCTGTTGCGTTATGCCCGATTTTCCAATTCCCAAGAACCTGCGCGATTCGGCCGTGCTCGTTCCTATTTTCCGCGATACGCAGGGTGAGTTACAGGTAGTGATGGTGCGACGGGCGGCGTTTGGTGTGCACGGGGGCCAGCTGGCTTTTCCTGGCGGCAAGCACGAGCCCACGGATACCAACCTGCAGGCCACGGCCCTGCGCGAGGCTTTCGAAGAAGTACACCTGCCACCCACCGACGTAGAGGTGCTGGCCGCTCTGCCTACCGTGGATGTGCCCTCGGGCTTCCGTATTGCCCCGTTTCTGGGCCGCATCCGTCGGCCGGCGGCTTGGCAGTGGCAAACCTCGGAAATAGATGAAGTGCTGGAAATCCCGCTTCGCTACCTCGCCGACGCGGCCAACCACACCGAGGAAACCTGGCAACTAGCCGGCTGGCCCAGCCCGTACCGGGTGCCCTTCTACCGCGTAGGCAGCAACTACCCGCTCTGGGGCGCCAGCTACCGCATCATTCAGCCCCTAATTTCGCGCCTGCTGGCCGGTGAGTGGGAAGTATGAGATAGTGAGATGGTGAAGTAGCATATAGCGGTACGTCATCCTGAGGCGGTAGCCGCAGGACCTTATCACGTCCGCATAGGTCGTCACAACGATTTTCGTTCTTATCTGATAAGGTCCTGCGGCTACCGCCTCAGGATGATGGCCTTTACTCACCACCTTATCACTTCATTACCTTATCACCTCAATCACTAACGCACCACCTCACCCCTTACTATTTTGGCACGAAATTGCGTTATAACACGACTGTAGTTCTTTTTACCTCTATGAAACGACTTTCGCTTTTGCCGCTCTTGCTGGCGTTGCTCTTGCCCGGTGCGGTACTGGCCCAGCAGGAACAATCCGTGTGGCTGTTTGGCCAGCAGGCGGGCCTGACCTTCCCGGCTGGTGGGGGCGCTCCTACCCCGCTGCTTACCAGCAAGATGACCACGTATGAGGGCTCCGCGGTAGCCACCAATCAGCAGGGTCAGTTGTTATTCTATACCAACGGCGAGTTTGTGTTTAACCGCCAGCATCAGGTAATGCCCAACGGCAAGAAGTTGATGGGCTCCAATTCCAGCACTCAAAGCGCCCTGGTGGTGCCGGACCCCGGCAGCGGCAATGTGTTCTACGTATTCACGGTGGGCGCCCAGGGCGGCCCCAATGGTTTGCGCTACTCCATTGTGGATATGACCCGCGAAAACGGCCTCGGCGACGTACCTCGCGCCAATGCCCTGCTCATTACGCCGGTTGCCGAGAAGCTGGCCGCCGTCCGCCACCAAAACGGCCGCGACGTCTGGATTGTGGCCCACCGCTGGAACTCCAACGCCTTCGTGAGCTTCCTGGTCACGGCCGATGGAGTGCAGAGCAAGCCTATCATGAGCAACGTGGGTAGCATGCACGCCGGCCCCGGCCGCAATGCCATTGGAGCCATGAAATTCTCCCCCGATGGCAAGAAGCTGGCCGTGGCCCTCTGGCGCGAGGCCAACAAGTACGAGGTGTTTGATTTCGACCGGAGCACGGGCCAAGTGCGCAACGTGAAAGCCTTTGCTCCCTACCCCGAAGCCTACGGCGTTGAATTCTCCCCCGACGGCACCAAGCTCTACGGTTCCAGCAACGGCGAAGGCGGCGGCCAGGCCCAGATCTTTCAGTTCGATATGAAAACCGGCAAAGCCACGGTAATTGGCAAATCGGCTAACCGCAAGGTAGGCTCCCTGCAGCGCGCCCCTGATGGCAACATCTACGTGGCCCGCGAGGACAACCTCTTCCTGGGCATCATCCAAAACCCCAACTCCGACGCGGCCAAATACCTTGACGATGGCCTCAAGCTCGGAGGCCGCCGCAGCAAGCTCGGCCTGCCCAGCTTCATCACCGAGCCAGGGAAGTAGTGAGGTGGTGGGTTTGACGTGTTGATGATTTAGGAAATGACCGAAGATGGTGAATTGATCGGTAGACAGCCCAAGAATTCCCACAAACCGCCCGTCATTCTGAATACAGCGAAGGACCTTACCCCAAGTGAACGAGTCGTTACAACGATGTTCGTTCCGGTGTGGTAAGGTCCTTCCTTCGTCAGGATGACAAGCGGTTTTAACGTTATTACCCTTGCTGAATCACTACTGCGTTTTGCCGCCGAGCTTGAAACGGAGGAAGCCAGCAGCGACGGAGAGGTAGGGGTTTTCGGAGGTAAGCAGGCCGGCTACGTCGCGGGTGCTGATGCCAGCTTCGTAGACTTTGGTGGCCAGCGTGAGGCCCAGGGGGACGCTGATGCCGTAGCCGGCGCCGCCCGTTACGCCGCTGCTCAGGCGCAGCCAGCGGGTGGGCTTGTAATCGAGGCCCGCCCCGATGAAGGGGGTAGTGATGTTGCCAGCCACGTTGTTCAAGGGGAGGGTCACGTCGAGGCCCGCCTCGAAAAACTCGCTGATGCGCAGGCCCGCGCCCGCTCGCAGCTTGGTGGGCAGCTCGGCCCGGCGCTCCTGCCCCGTCTGATACGTAAAGAGGCTGTCGGTGCCGGTAGCAAAGATTTCGGCTGCTTCCTTGATAAAGTTATAAGAACCAATACCTTCCGACTTTAGCTGTTTCAGTTTCTGGTCGTTGGCCGTGAGCAGGTTGCCTTCCCAGGTCATGTGGCCGATGTCCGTCACGGCTACGCCCAGCCGCACGGCCTTGCCCGCTTCCACGGCCAGCCCGAGGTCGAAGCCGTGGCCTTTGCCCACGGGTTGCAGGCCGCTCCCGCCGTTGCGCAGGTTAAAGCTGGGGTCATTGACCATGTCGCCGTAGTTGAGGTCGAATACCGGCGACATGGAGCTGTAAGCACGCAGGCTGCCCGGCTGCACCCGAATATCGACGATGCCCACGCCCTGAATGTAGCGGTAGCCCGCCCCCGCCGATACCTGCAGCAGCGGCAAATCGAGCACGCGCGTACCCCAGGCTAGGTTAAACTCGTTCATCACGGCCAGTTGCAAATCGGTACCGGCCAGCGCTTCCGTAACCAGGGGCAAGTTGCCGGCACTGGCGGAGGTATAAATGGGGGCGTCGCGACCCAGAAAGGCAATTTCGGCGGCAGTTTGGTTGAGGGCCACGTGCCCGGCGCTACGCACCCGGTTGCTGATGGCAATACCTCCGATTACCGGTAGTTGCACGGCCAAGGCCAGGGTAGTGGCATCGGCGTTGAAGTTTAGCGCGTTGTCAGACGTGAAGGCGCGGGCCAGTTCCTGCTTGTCGGTGAGGGTAAGGCGCTGGCCGGTGTCGAAGATAAACTTGCGCAGCTGCTGACGCGTGAGCGACTGAGAACCGGCTCCCGCCCCAAATTCACCAATGGTAAAGGCCACCGTGGAGCCTCCTACCCGCCCCAGGTTGGCGGGGTTGATGCCAATGGCTTGGTAGTCGGAGGCAAAAGTGGTAGCCACGCCCCGCGCCCCGTGGCCGTAAAGTTGCTCAGCTCGTTTTGGGCGTAGAGCGGCAGCGTGCTAGCCAGCAGGCAGGCCGTGAGAAGCGAGGTGAATTTTTTGCCCATGATGCAGCGAGGTAAGGACGAGTAGACGGGCGGTGCGCCCGCGGCTATTTTTTCAAATGTACGATATGGGGTAGTTTGCAGCCGTAATGCTCGGCTGGCGGGCTACTTTTCTCGGTCAGCTCCGTTTCTGCACTCATGGCCAAGCGCTTTTCCGTTTCTGAATACACCGACGGCATCCTGGCGGGCAACCGCGTGCTGCTCAGCCGCGCCATTACCCTGGTGGAAAGCACCCTGCCCTCCGACCAGACCCTAGCCCAGCAGGTGCTGGATGCAGTGTTGCCCCACGCCGGCCGCTCGGTACGGGTGGGTATCACAGGGGTGCCAGGGGTAGGAAAAAGCACGTTTATTGAGGCCCTGGGCCTACATTTGGTACGGGAGCAGGGCAAGCGCTTGGCCGTGCTGGCCGTTGACCCCAGCTCCCAGCGTAGCGGCGGCAGCATCCTCGGCGACAAAACCCGCATGAACGAGTTGGCTGCGCACCCCCAGGCGTTTATTCGGCCCTCGCCCGCCGGCCGCAGCCTGGGCGGCGTTACGCGCAGCACCCGCGAGGCCCTGATGCTCTGTGAGGCGGCGGGCCACGACGTTATTTTTGTGGAAACCGTGGGCGTGGGCCAGAGCGAGACGGCCGTGCACGGCATGGTTGATTTTTTCTTGCTGCTGATGCTGGCCGGGGCCGGCGACGAGCTGCAGGGCATCAAGAAAGGCATCATGGAAATGGCCGACGCCGTGACCATCACCAAGGCCGACGGCGGCAACGAGCAGGCCGCCCGCCGAGCCCGCCGGGAGTACCAGAACGCCCTGCACCTATTTCCGCTGGCTCCCAGCGCCTGGAGCCCGGTGGTTACCACCAGCTCGGCCCTGTCGGGGGCGGGCGTGCCGGAGGTGTGGGCTGTGGTGGAGCAGTACGTGCAGCAGACCCAGGCCAGCGGTTACTTCCAACGCCGCCGCCAGGAGCAGAACCTGCACTGGCTCCACGAAACCATCCGCGAGGCCCTGGAAACCCGCTTCTATGCCCGCCCCGACGTAGCCGCCCACCTTCCCTCCCTGCGCCAACAGGTCATGGATGGGCGTAAGTCGGCTTTTGGCGCGGCCGAGGAGTTGCTAGGCCTGTAGCCGCTTAGTCGCCACACGTTATCCTGGCCTCTGGTCAAGCGGTAACTGCCACCGTTGGGGATGAGGTAATGCGCCTTAGGTCAAGACTTCCAGCACCACAACCAGGGCGTTGTTGCTGAGGGCCTCCAATTCTACTTCGGCTGCTTGCCAGAGGGCGAGGCCATCCTTGGCGTGCAACAACCGGCCCGCGGCCTCAAAGGCACCGGCCAGCACATAGGCGAAAACCAGCGTACCGGTTTGCGCGGGGCAGTACAGGGCCTCCTGCCGACCGGCAAAGCGCCCCAGGCTCAGGGAAAACGGCAGCCCCAACGGCTGCGGCAGCTCAGCAGCGCGGGGTACTACCCCGACCAGTACGTTTTCAAGCTGCTCAAAGGTGTAGGGAAATACGGCCGCGGTTCGGCTGGTTTGCTGCCCCGCCGCCACCCAGATGTGCAGAAAGCTTACTGGCTCCGCATCGTAGGGGTTGGTGAGGTGCAGGGTAGCGCCGGCCGGTAGCCAACTCACCACAACCTCCTCCACCTGTGCGCACTTTGCCTCGCTGGAGGAGCCAGCCAAACAGATTTCGCCGGTTAGGGGCAGCAGAATGAGGTAGGCCGCTTCGGGAGCGGGCAAGACTACGTGCTGCCCGCCGGCCAGCGTTTCCTCATTGAAGGCCAGCAGGTGGCCCGCGGCAGGGCGCTGCTCATCCGTAAAGCCATCAAAAGACAACACACTGGTACGACTGGATTGGGGCGTACGTAGCTGGCCGTGCTGATCGGCGAGGTAGATGCGGCCGGGAGTGTGCTTGCTCATCTTAGGCCAGTTGTTGCAAAGAATAAATGCTCAGGTAAGGCTGGAGCTGAACCATGTTCGTCCGCACCTCGCCGGGAGCAACGGCCGGGCCGGCGGCTTCCGATACCAGCAAGAAACTGCCCACCGTATCATGCCACCGCAGCGGCTCAGAGTAAAAATTGATGGCTACCTGGTGGCGGGATTTGTCCTGGAGGTCGGAATTGATGATTTCGAACTGAAACTGGCTGAACTTCAGGAAGTGCTTGCCCAGGTTATCCAATACATCGGGTACCAGCCCGCCAAGCTGCTGCAGGTAGCCCCGAGCGGCGGCACTCACCAGAAAATGCAGCTGCTCCGCTCCCGGCGCGTGGTGCACCAGCTCCCCGAACGTGCGGTAGCGGCGCTCCGGATTATACAGCTGAGCCTGCAGCCGAAACTCCTGGTAGGTATCCTCGAACACCAGCTTCTCCCAAGGCTGCCCGGAGCTGGCACCGATGATTTTTCGGTAGCAAAAAGTGATAATTCGGTCGGGCATGGCGTCGAATTAAGAAGCTGTTTTAACGTGAAGGGCCCGTCAGGCAAAGCCAGCGCTGAGGCATCTGGTAAGTCAAAGTCCAAGCCTAAACACACCGGCAATAGCAGCCCGTAAGATGCTTTGCTCCCAGCCTCGCCTGACGCTCACGCTCCCCTCTTTTGCTTAAAGCCTAGGCGGCTACCCCGAAGCTGATTGCCAACTGGAATCCGTCGGTGGTGTTGCCGGTTACGGTGGCCAGCTCCTGGCTCACGCCGTCGCGGAAGACGTTGTCGGTGGCGTTGGTGGTGTAGCCTGACAGGCCTTTTTTGTAGCCATTCACGGCGGCTACGGCCGAGCCAGTGCCTTCGGGAAAAGCAATTTGAGTTATTTTCAGGGAGGTACCGTTGGCCGCATACACGTGCACATGAATGTGGGTAGCGCGGCCCGAGTACCAGCCGGGAAAGATGGAGGTAAACGTTACCTGCCCGTTGCTGTCGGTGGTTTGGCGGCCGCGCAGGAAGTGCACGCCCGTGTAGTTAATGGATTGCATGCCGCTGCCCCCGTACTCGGAGTAGTTGCCCTCGGCGTCGCAGTGCCAGATGTCGACCAAGGCTCCGGCCAGAGCCGCGCAGTTGTTATTGGTATTCGTGATGGTGATTTTGGCCGTCATCTTGTGGCCGGTGCGGCCGTCAGTGATGTCGCTGCGCACGTAGGAAGCGGGCACTTTGGTCGGGAACGGGCCCTCCGTTTCGGTGGGCGCCACGGCGCAGCTATTGGTACCGGTTGTACCCGTGGTGCCGCCGGTAGTGCCCGTGGTAGTGGGCGTCACGGCGTCCGACTCTTTGCCACAAGCGGCCAGTACTGCCGGCGCCGAAACGGCTCCTACAAATAAGCTTTTCAGAAAATTCTTGCGTTCCATAAGGCAGCCCAGGTTAAAGCATTTCGTGATTCAGTATCCGAATTTGCCTGCTACCCAGCGCTTCCCCAATCGTAATCGACCACTAGGCAATTGGCACCGATAGAAGCGCACTCAGCACCTCTGGCAGCTGAATCACAGCTTCTTATGCTACGTGTAGCTTCCCCTGGTTTATTGGCTGGGTAAACGCTGCGCATCTTCGCCGCACAACCCACCCTCCACCACAACAAGGGCCCACTCCTTGTGAGAAGTGGGTCCTTGTTATGGATTAAGTATCGGCTCCGCAAGGCCCACTATCAGGACCGGGAGCCCAAGCGCTTGAGCATCAGGTAGTCGAGGTAGTAGAGGATTTTGATGGACACGTTGTTGTTGTGGGGCGTGTTGATGGTGTTGTTCAGGTTGTTGAAGTAGAGCGGGGTAGCCTCGTTGGCCTCCAGGAAGCTGGAGCTGGCGTTTTTCCAGACGATGCTGACCTGCGAGCCGGGCGCAAACCACCAGGAGTACACCGCGTCCACGTTGAAGGCGTTGAACGTGTTGTCGCGGTTGCGGCGGTAGTCCACCAGTGTTTCCTGCCCGTTCGTGCCCAGGCGAGCGAAGTCGCGGTAGGTGACGGTGCTGGTGTAGTGGCGCGTGCGAATAGTAAACGACATGCGGTTGTTAAAGGTGTAGGCCCCCGACAGCGTGTTGGTCACCGTGAGTACCCGGCGGCGGCCCAACAGCACGTCGGTGGGGTAGTTGCGGCGGAAGTCGGCGTCGTCGGGCAGGCTGGTATTCAGGTCGCCGTTCACGTAGCCGATTTGGTTTTGGCGCAGGTTCCAGTCGAGGGAGTAACGGAAGTTCAACTGGTTGTTCACCCGGTAGCGGGGCGAAATGGCCCAGCCGTAGCCCATGCGGCGGGGGCGTACGAGGCGCTCATCCTGGGCGTACCAGCGCACCCCGGCATTCACGTCCCAGGCTAGCTTCTTGCGGTAGTCAGAGGAGGCAAAGCCGCCCAGGTTGGCATTGGCCGGTACGCGCACGTGGTAGTCGCCCAGCGGGTACTGGCGCGGCTCGTAGTAGTCGTGCGTGACGGGGTTAGCGTCGAAGTTGGCCCCTACCGTCAGAAAGTTCTTGGTGAAGGTGCTGTTGAAGCCGGCCGCAATGTTGGCGTTCTGGTAGCGCGTGGGCTTGTAGAGCAGGGAGTGGTTCAGGCTCCACCAGGAGTAAAAGTTGTTGACCTTCCAGAAGGGCTTGTACTTGTTATAGCTGAAATTGACGAACTGGCTGATGTTGTTGTTGCCGAACAGAATGCCCAAGTCGTTGGGGTTGTACTTGTCCGACTCAATGCCCTGCCCTACCTGCCAGGTAAAGTTGCCGCTGATTTTGCTGACCCCAATCTGGTACTTGTAGCCATCCTGGTCGTCAATCTGCTGCTCGGAGCCGAACACGGTGCCGCGCCGCCGCGAGTACACCAGCCGCCCGTCAATGGCGTAGGCGTTCTTTTTGTTGGCGAAGCGGAACAAGCCGCCGGTTACGTTGGCGTCGTAGGTGCTACCCCAGCGCGTGACGTTGGTATTGATGAGCGAGACGTAGGAGTTGTTCTTCAGGCTCTGGTCCAGCACCATGATGTTGTAGTTGCTGAACGGTTGGGTGAGCACCTCCCGCTGCTGCCCGTTCACGGAGTCGCGCACGGTGGCGTACACGTCGTTGCTCAGGGCGTTGAACACCCCAATGCCCAGCCCCTGCTTGGTGCGGCCCGATACTTTGGTGGCGTTGAGCAGGCGCGTCACGCCGGGGTTGCTCACCACGGCCTCACCCGGCCGGCGCGGCCCATCCGGGCCCCTTTCGCCCTGGCGCAGCTGCCCATCTACGTTGCCAAACCCGATGGGGGTAGCGCCCACGCGGCGAGAATAGAACAGGTTGCCCTTGTTGAACAGCTCCGTGCCTTCGGTGAAAAACTGGCGGTTTTCCTGAAACTGCACTTCGAAGGGCGAGAGGTTCAGCACCTGGTTGTCGCTCTGCACCTGCCCAAAGTCGGGCACCAGCGTAGCGTCCAGGGTGAAGCTCTCGTTGATGCCCCACTTCACGTCGGCCCCGCCGTTGAAGCTGGTGCTGGTGTTGCGGGTTCCTTGCTCGTTGTAGGGGTAGTGATTCACATAGGCCGAGACGTAGGGCGTAAGCGAGAGGCGTAGCGGGGGCTTGATGTCGCGCAAGCCCCGCAGTTCGCCCCACTGGTTCACGAAGCCATCTACGGCGGGCTTTACTTCATTCCAGAAAAACGCCTGGTTGTCGCGCTTGCGCTGGCGCATGAAGTTGAGGCCCCAAAGCTGCTCGGAGGCGTTGCTGAAGCGGATTGCGGAGTAGGGAATGCGCAGTTCGGCAATCCAGTCGGTGCCGCGCATGCTGGTGCGCGCGTCCCACACAGCATTCCAGTTGAAATCCTCGCCTCCGGCCGGGGAGTAGCGCGAATCCATCTGCACGCCGCCCGTCGTCACGATGAAGCCGTAGCCGTTGATTTTGTCGTGGTAGGTATCTAGAAAGATGCCGAAGAAATCGGTGTTGCCGGCATCGTCGCGCGGGGAAAGCTCCCGCATGATGGAGTCCTGGGCCACATCGTGCATCACGGCCCCGATGTAGAGGTTGGCGTCATCGTAGAGGATGCGCACTTCCGTGGGGTGTTTTTCGTGGGGGCCGGGGTTGGGCCGGTTCTGAATAAAATCGGTAGCAATGGGGGCCTGCTGCCAGATGGCTTCGTCAAGCTGCCCGTCGAGCTTAATGGCCTCCGTAATGCGCACGGCTTGCAGCTGGCGCTTGGGCGCGGGCGTGGCAGCCGCCGTGGCTACGGTAGCGGCCGCGGGAGGAGTGGGAGTTTGGGCTTGCAAAGCGCCGCAAACGAAGAGCAGGCAAGCCAGCAGGAACACACGGCAGCAATTCACGACGCAAAGGCGGGAGTAAAAATAGGACAAGCGGGTAGGGTGACGGGGTGGGCAAAACACCCGACGACCGGCTGGGGCAAGCGGCGTCAGGACGAGGTAACGGGGCCGGGCAGGCCGGCGGAATGCTGCAATAGATGCGGGCAGGAAGGAAACCGTTGCCTCGCTGTATTCAGAATTTGCTATAAAAAAACCGGCCGCCGTTGTAGCGGCGGCCGGAAGTACCAGAAGTTAGTTACTCACTTACTGATATTTGAATGTTGCTGCGGGTTTTGCCGCCGTTGCTGGCCGGAACATCCAGCAAGCGGCGGTACTTTTCGGCTAGCTCCGCCGACTGCTTCTGGCCGTTCACTGTCAGGCCCGATTCGTTGAGCTGCAGCTGGTAGGCTTTCTCGGTAGCGCCCAGTAGGCCGTCTTTGCGAAGTTCGGCGCGCACCTCGTCGGAATTAGCGTTAGGAGCTTTTGGCGGGGCGGGCGGCAGGGGCGCGTTCGGGGCGGCCGGAGCCAGCACTGAGGGAGCCGCCGGGGCTAGCGGCGCCCGGGGAGCCCGCGGGGGCCGGGGTGGGCGAGGCGGCGCTACCTGTCCGTCAACGGTGGTAGTACCGGAGGTTTGGCGGTTGATGCCGAACGTGCTTTTGGGGCCCAGCTTGCGGCCGGTTTGCTTTTCTACCAGCTTCAGGTATTTGTCGCGCAGGGCAGCCGACTGTTTTTTGCCGTTCACCGTGAGGCTGCTGGTGTTAAGGCTGAACTGAAAGTTGTTGTCATCCGTGATTAGGCCATCCTTGCGCAGCTCGCGGCGCAGGGCTTCTTCCGTGGCGCTGCTTTCCCGGCGGCGTTCATCTGATTCCACCCGGCGCATCTCCGACTCATGCCGCCGCATTTCCGACTCGTGGCGACGCATCTCCGCCTCTAGTCGGCGCATTTCGGCCTCGTGGCGGCGCATTTCAGCTTCCCGGGCCCGGTCAGCGGCTTCCGCCGCGCGCTGCTCGTCGCCACCAGATGCGGAGCGGCCTTCCGACAGTTCCTGGCGCAGATCTTCGCGGGCGTCCTGGCGCTGCTTCTGAATCAGGGCCAGTTGCTCGCTCACCTGCCGGCGCTGCTCGGCGGTCAGGTCAGCGTCGCGCAGCGTGTTTTGTAAGGACCGCTCAGCGCCCTGCAGCGCCCGCACCCGTAGCTGGGCGTGGTCCTCGGTCCACAAGTCATGGCTGCGGCCCATTTCTACGCGCCACTGTGGGTTTTCGCGCAGCATGCGGCGGGCATCAGCCGAAACCCGCTCAGCATCACGCCGCAGCCGGATTACGTCGCCCGCGTCGGGTCCGCGGAAGGTGAAATTCTGCCCCGATTCGCCGTTGGAGCGCAGCTTGAAGGAACGGGTGAAATTGTCGTCGAAGCGGAAGTTATTATTGCTCCAGCTCCCGCCGTTGGCAGGCACCCGAATTACTTCTACCTGGCGGGCAGTGCCTTTGCTTTTCTGCTTGCTGGTAGTGCCAGTGTCCACCTGCTCGCCGTCGACGGTCAGGTTGGTGATGCGGCCTTTCTTGTCTTTTTCGATAACGACCGTGCCGGGCCGGCCGCGGCGGGGCTCCTGCACCACTACTACCTGCTGGGTACGCTTGCGGCGCTTTTTGCCCTTATCATCGTCGTCATCGTCATCCTGAGCACTGGCGAAGGCCAGCGGAGCGGCGGGCACTTCCGGAACCTCAGCAACTATATCTACTACTTCTACCGTAGCGTCCGGGACTTCCGCGGCCACCTCAACCTGTAGAGGCAGCGGCTTGAGTAGGTCGGCCTCCGGAACCACAAACTCACTGGCCACTTCACCCTTCTTGCGGGTTGTATCGGCGGCCGCGTCTAGGAAGGGCAGGCGCGAGAGGCTACCCCCATCTGAGTCGGAGCCGGTGGCCGGGCGCGGATCGGCCATGGCCACGGCCGAGGTCAGCAGCACTAGTCCGCCCAGCACTACGCAGGCCGCCATAAAGCCTTCGGAGAAGGTAGGCGCCGTGCGCCCCTGCACCAGCCGCCGGATGCGGCCCAGCACCGAGCCATCGGGCCCCAGGGCCGACAGGGCAAACTGATTTACGGGCTCTGGTGCCACGCTCAATTCGGCCAGGGCGGCCAGGGCACGGGCTACCGTTAGGGGGTTGCCGCCTACCAGGGCCGTAGCGGCGTCGTCGCAGCAGTTTTCGCGCTCCGTGCGCAGGCAGGCCGTAATAAACCACACGGCCGGATGGTAGAAGAATAGGGTTTCGGCCACCGACTGCAACAGGTTCATTAGGTAGTCGCGGCGCTGCACGTGGGCCAGTTCGTGGGCCAGAATAGCTTCCAGATAGGCCGTGCCCAGGCCCGTAACTGTGCCCAGCGGCAGCAGCACCACGGGTCGCAGATGCCCCACCACCACCGGCACCCGCACCAGCGCCGATTCCAGCAGTTCCACGGGTTGCTGCAAACCGGCGCGGGTAGCCAGCGCAGCCAAACGCTCCTGCCACTCCTGGGGCAGGGGCTGCACCCGGTAGCGGCGCAGGCGCTGCACGTAGGCCAGCCCACCCAGCAGGCGCAGCGTCATGGCCAGCAGGCCCAACAGCCAGGCTGCTACCAACACCGGCAAGTTCTGATCAAAGTAAGCCAGCCAGGCCTGCAGCCCCGTGGGTGCGGCCGGCGCAGCCACTGCCGCAACGGCCAATTGACTGCCGCTGGCCGTGGGCGCTGCCGCGGCGCTAGCGGCAAGCGGCAGTTCGCTGGCCAGTGCGGCGGCCTGGTTTTCCCCGGACAGGTAGCTTGACACGGTGGGCACGGCCTCCACGTAGGCGGCAGTATAGTAGCGGCCGAAGGTGACACCCGCCAGCAGCAGAAGCACCAGCAAACCCAGGGCGGCCGTGCGGTAGCGCACCTCGGCGCTGTGCTGGCGCAAGAGTAGCAGCAAGCCAGCTAGGGCCAGCGCCACCACGGCGCCCTGCCACAAGGAGTGTACTAAAGTCCAGCCCAGGGCGCGTACCAGCGCGGGCGGCAGCAGTTGTTCAAGCCAGTTCATCGGGCGTCATCGGTTGAAGGTGGGGTAGTGTCGTTTTGAATCTCGATGTCGTTGAGCAGGCGCCGGATTTGGGCTAGCTCCTCGCGGGACGTGCGCCGGTTGCCCAGGGCCTGCATGACCAGCTTCATGGCCGAGCCCCCGAAGGCCGATTCCACGAACTTATCGAGCAGCAGTCCTTGGGTTTCTTCCTCGCGCACGGCGGCGCGGTACACGTGGGTTTTGCTGTCGTCGTCGCGCAGCACCAAGCCCTTGTCAAGCATAAGCTGGAGCAGTTTGAGCGTGGTAGTGTAGCCCACGTCGCGCTTCTGGCTGAGCTCGTCGTTCACGAACCGAACGGTACTCGGGCCGTGCTGCCAAAGCACCTGCAGGATTTCCAGCTCCGATTCAGTAGGTTTAGGAAGGGGGGATTTACTCATGGTAATACAGAAAAGCGGTACTAAGAAAGACGCTGGCCGTAAAGCCAGTCGTTGCCTGGTGGCCGCCCCTACGCGCAGGAGCTTGACCGGGCCAACACTACGAACTAATTCGTAGTCCAAACATATACGAAGCATGTCGTAGATACAAGTTTAATCTACGATTTTTTTCGTATAATATTTCAGCAAAAAGAAAACCAGCCTGTTAGAGCTGGTTTCTTAGTTGGGGGTGGGGTAGGCTAACGTCGCCGCTCCAGTGTGATACGGGCCCGGTGGCAGATGCCTCCCAAGGGCGGATTAAATTTCGAGACACTTACCCGCACCCCGTCGATGTAGGGAAATTCTTCCAGTACCCGGTCCAATACTCGGTGACCCAAATGCTCTAATAAGCGGGCCGGGGCACTCATTTCCTCGGCTACTACTCGGTAAAGCACTTCGTAGTTAACCGTTTCCCGCAGTTGGTCGGAAGCGCCGGCCGCGTGCAAGTCCGTGTCGATGTACAGGTCGACGCCATACTTGTTGCCAATCTTCTGCTCTTCATCGTAGTATCCGTGGAAGGCAAAGAACTCCATGCCTTCCAGTGCAATCTGGCCCATGTGGTGAGGTGGTGAGGTGTGAAATGGTGAGGTGATGAACGAGCCAGCTGATCCGCGTTAGGGCTCCATTCGCTACCCGCTCAGGTGATAGTTAAAGTCCGGTCAGGGCTAAGACGGCGACTACCGCCGTCAGCATCAGCTGCTGGTACTTGCGACAGCATCTTTCTACTTCAAATACCGAGTTACTCTACTGCTAACGAGCTGCTGTGCCTCACATAATGTTGGCTGCAAAACAACGAAGCCCACCCCGAAAGGCAGGCTTCATATTCTGAATTAGGGTAGTTGCGCAAGGCTTATAGCTCGTCGAAAAATGACTTTTCGCCTAGCGAAGCGGCCGTGGCAAAGCTCGGCTGACCGGGGTGGGTGACGGGGCCGGCTGGTTAATTTCGGGGTGGCTAGGGCCAATAGGCTGGATGTCCGGGGCAATGGGCTCTACGCGCGGGGCTGCGGGCTCAGGTACGTGGGTAGGGCCGGGAGGGTCAACGTGGGGCGCGGGCGAGATGCCAGGGTTTTCGTTGGGGCTGCCGGGGCGGTCAATTTCCGGGCCGGGCTGCTGGGCCGGGGCGCCGGGGTCGGGTTGCTGACCGGGCTTGGGGTTATAGCTCGTGGTGGCTGGGCGCTCAGCGGGAGCGGCAGGCCGCTCAGCAGGCGCTACGGAGCCCCCGAGAGAAGCGGCAGAACCACCAGCAACGGCGGCAGCGGAAGAAGTAGAAGCAGTGGAAACGTACATGGGGGAGTCAGATTGAAGTGAGTCGTCCGCTGAGCGGACACGGTTCACTTTTACGCTCGCGGCGCGCGAAAGGATGGCCGCCGTGCTGGCTTTCGGCCGGTTGCGGGCTTTTTCTACCTTGTCAAGCGCATCAGAAGCCAGCGTATGCAGGTCGCGGGTCAGGCCATCGAGCAAACTTTCCAGCCGCTGGCACTCCTGTCCCAGGCCACTTACTTCCTTCTGCATTTCCGCTACCGTGCGCTCCGCCTGCTGGTAGGCATCCTCTACCACGGCGCGCGACTTCTGGCGGGCATCGGCCAGCAGCTGCTCGGCCTGAAGCTGGGCCTCGCGGATGCGCAGCTGGGCGTCGCGCTGGGCTTGTTCGGTGATGCTGTTGCCGGTGTCCTCAGCCGTTTTCAGGGTGCGGTACAGGCTGGTTTCCACCTCGCGCATCTTCTGGGTTTCCTGGGTAGCGTGGTCGAGCTTGAGGCGCAGCTCCCGGTTTTCGTCGCCCATTCGCTCCCACTGCTGGGAAAGCGTCAGCAAGAAGGCCTGTACTTCATCCTTGTCTAATCCCCGAAAGGCTTTTTCAAAGGTTTTCTGCCGAATATCGAGGGCGGTAATTTTCATTTTTTGAGAAGCTAAAAGAGAGGAGACAGGAGCTAGAAGTTGGGCTATAGAAACTAGGTTGGAGCAGAAAAAACACTTTGTCGTTTTCTTTCTTCTACCAGCTCCTGTCTTCTAGCTCCTAGCTTCTTTTCACGACAGCTCCCACACCGCAAGGCTGCGGTCGTCGCTACACGAAACTAGCCTATTCTGCCTTCCCGGCCAAAACAACTTGTTTACGGAGGTGCCGTGGCCGGCGTGCCGGGCCCGGTCGACTACCCGCAGCAACTCCCAAGTGCGCGCGTCCCAGAGCTTGATGCTCTTGTCCATGCTGCAGGTAGCCAGCACGGCCGTGTCGGGCGAGAAAGCCAGGTGGTTGATGGTAAACATGTGAGCTACAATACTGCGGTGCTCTTGGTAGCCCGCCGCCACGTCCCAAATGCGCAGGTGCGCGTCGCGGCCCGCCGTAAGCAGGTAGCGCCCGTCTGGCGAGTAGGCAGCGGTAAATACGGAGTTGGTGGCGCCCTTGATGACGTGCTTACTCTGCAAGGAATCAACATCCAGCACCCGCACTAGCCAATCGGAGCCGCCCACGGCCAACTCGCCCCGCTCCTCGTGCAGGGCTAGGCACCGCAGACTTTTCTCGGACAGGCGTACTAGAGTCTCAACTTTAAAGTCGGCGGCGCTGAGCACGGCCAGCGTCCCGTCGCCGAGAGCCACGTACAGGCGCTGCCGTTGCGGAGAATACGCCACATCGAAGATGGCCGCCGCGGGCAGAGCCGTAGCAAAAAGCAGCTTTTTCTCGCCCAGGTCAATGGCCTGCACACCCTGGAAGTTATGGCCCAGCACCAGCAAATTACGCGCCGGCAGGTGCATCAGGGCATATACCGAGTTTTCCACCTTTGCCACCAGTTCGCCGTCGCGCTCCGGGGCCGCGCTGCTCCAGGCGGCCACCATGCCATCGGCCCCGGCCGAGTAGAATGTTTCCTGCCCAACGGTACCAGCCAGGGCGTACACACAGTCGCGGTGGCCAGTGAGGGTAGCGAGTTTCTGAACCTGAGGGCGGGAAGACAAGGAATAAGCGAATAAGTGAACGAGCGCAAAGATACCTCCCGAACCATACCCGGAAGCAGTTTTGCTTAAGCGAGCAGTTTTACCCCGAAGGTGTACCTTCACTTCTTCACTCCTTCATCAGCTCCCCGCTTGCCCCTTCACTTCCTCTCCCCCATTTCCCAAACCTGCGTGCTGGGCCTCTGGCACCTCACGGAAACGGCCCCGGAGCTGTGGCCCTTGCTGCCCGCCCAAGCCCACTACCTCGCCCGCTTCCCCGATGGGCGCGATGAGCTGCGGGCCCGGCAGTGGCTGGCGGGTCGGGCGCTGGCCCATCAGCTTCTGCAAGAGCTGAACGACACGCCCGCTACCCTACACAACGACCCGAACGGCCGCCCGTACTTTCCCGAACTGCCCGCGGCTGGCGTGTCCCTTTCCCATTCCGGTGAGTGGGTGGCAGCGCTTCTCTCTACCCGCGAGGCAGTTGGCATAGATATTGAGCTGGTACGGCCCAAAGCGCAACAGTTGGCCCGCCGGTTTCTATCGGGAACGGAGCAGGCCGATGCTGGCGATGATGCCGCGAAATATTGTCTCTATTGGAGTGCCAAGGAGACGCTGTATAAGCTGCATAGTCGCCGGGGCCTGGTGTTTAAAGAGCAATTATTGCTCACCCCGTTTGAGCTGCGGGAGGCAGGTGTGTTGACGGGACACCTGCTCCTCGAAAACTCCCGCAGCCAACACCAAATTCACTACCTGCGCTCAATTCCCGGCTACGTTCTAACTTACGCCATTGGTGAAGTTGTGAGTTTGTGAAGGTGTGAAACAGCGGAGCCGCTGTTTACAAATTCCACTGGCCACAATTTCGCAAATCCACCTCTTCCCTTTTACCCATGTCCCTTCGCCGCCTTTCCATTCTTACCGCCGCTGCCCTGCTGTTTTGTACCGTGGCCGTAGGGGTAGCCCGTGCGCAGGGTAGCCGCTCGGTAGCTGATTTCAGCCTTAAAAACAGTACAAACACCGAGGTAGCCCTGAAAAGCTACGCTGGCAGCAAGGCCGTGGTGGTCGTATTCGTGAACCCAACCTGCGCGTTTTCCAAGCTCTACCAGAGCCGGCTCAATTCCCTGAATGCGGAGTACAGCGCTAAAGGAGTGCAATTCCTCTTCGTGAATGCGCCCATTAACCTAGAAGCCAGCGCCGATACCGGCGACGCTGAAAAGCTTAAAATCAAAACCACCGGCGGCGCCGACCTGCCCCTACTCACCGACGAAGGCCAGAAAGTAAGCGCCCTACTGGGGGCCACCAAAACGCCCGAAGTTGTGCTGCTCCAGCCCGTTGGCGACGGATTTGCCGTGCGCTACAAGGGAGCCATCGACGACAATCCGCAGGTGGAAGGCTACGTGCGGGAACATTACCTGGCCCAAGCCCTCGACAACGTACTGGCTGGCCGCGCGGCCGGCGTACCCGACAAGCGGGCTGCCGGCTGTCTGATCAAGAAATTTTAAGCTGCTTGCTGTAAGCAGCGAGAATGAGGCTACCTACTTGGCTTATAGAACCTGTCAATAAAGCGTAGCATTTCATTTAAATTTGTTGAGTTACTACCCTACGTCAGCACGTGAGATGCCGCGGGGCGCTCTGCACGCCCGTTTTAATTTTCTACTTAGGTTTTGATACCTACCAGAGAAAAGGCCGCTGATGTATACATCAGCGGCCTTTTCTCTGGTAGGTATCAAAACCTTTTTACTCGTCCCCAGTTTCGGGGGGCCGTCCGTATCGGCAGCTTCTGATTCGTTAGTGAGGATGGCGAGCAGCTGGGCTACCTCGGCGGCTTTGGAGGGCTCCTGGAGCTTCTCAAAGCTTAGCTGCAGGTTACGCAGGGCCCGGCGCACAATGTCGATGTGGGAGCAGGGCTCAAAGAACATTTCGTTGGGCGTCAGGTTCAGCTGCCCGATGTAGTGCTCAATATCAGTGCGGGACAGGACCAGGCCTCGGTTGTAGCAGTTGATATAGAACGGCTCCAAAGGGCTTTCGGGCCGGTAGGTGAGCACGAACAGGTTGGGCAGATTCACGCCGAAGACAGGCAGCTTCAACCGCTGGGCTACTAGCAGGTAAATCACGCAGAGCGTGAGCGGGTTGCCCCGCCGCGTTTCCAGCACCCGGTGCAGCATGGAGTTGGCCGGCGAATGAAAATTCTGGGTGTTGGCGGCAAACTTATGGGTGCGAAACAGGACGTGGTTGAGCGTCTGGACTTGGTCGGCGGGGTGCATTTCGGGCTGCAACAGGGTCCAGACTTCAAAGCGCAGTTGCTCAATGGCCCGGTTCAGCACCTGGAAATCGGCGTCGGGATATTGGTAGGAGTTCAGCAGCCACATGCCTTCCAGCAGGTTTTCGCCCCCGGAGTCGCGCCACACGCGCAGGCGCTGCTGCAAGCCCTCAAACTGCAAGTGGTGAATAAGATCTTCGAGGCGCTGCTGTTGCTGAGTATCCAGGGTCTCCTCCCACGATTCCTCCAGAAACGGAATGATGCTTTCCCCCAGCGTCTGAATTTTCTCCTGAATCTGCGGGGCGATTTCCGGATCGTCGAGCAGGGAGATGAGGGCTTTGATTTCTTTGTTGGTCATGTAACGAGCGAGTAGGCTAGCTCCGGGCAGCCTGAGAAAGGGGAAAGAGCAAAGAAAAGCAACGGAGGTGGTTTATCTGTCGTCGGTTGCCGGTAACTAACATAGCTAAAGGTCTAGATTGTTCAACGTGCCGTTGCATTCCCTGTTAAGCGGCACGAGAGGGGTAGCGCTTCTTATAGCATACATTTGAAACATGCTTTCAAGCAGTCATTCCGAACGTAGTCAGGAATCTAGGTTACGTAGCGAGCGGTTGGCCCAGGTTCCTAACCACGTTCGGAATCACAACTATGCTTTTTTAGATTTTTGGACCGTTGCTTGGGCTAACAGTCCATTTCACACTCACCAAAAGAAACGCTGCCTTGGGGTGCATTCCGGTTCTATGCGAAGCTAGTGTGAGGCGCTACCCCTGGTATAGCCGTCTTACTTACCGCAGCAGATTCGTTTTGGCTAGCTCCAGCACTTCATCGCCTCGGCCGCTCATAATAGCCTTTAGCGTGTAGAGACTGAAGCCCATCATCTGCTCCTTTTGAATGGTAGGAGGCATGGACAGCTCGGCGCGCTTTACTACCGCGTCCAGCACCACGGGGCCGGGGTGGGCCAGCATTTCTGCAATGGCGCCGGGTAAGTCGGCGGGGTCTGCAACACGGATGCCACGCACGCCGGCCGCTTCGGCCAGGGCCGCGAAGTTGGGGTTCTCCAGCTCGGTGCCATACTCCAGAATGCCGGCCGCTTTCATCTCCAGCTCCACAAACCCCAGGCTGTTGTTATTATAGATAACGACTTTCACCGGCGTCTTGAGTTGGCGGAGCGTGAGGAGCTCACCCATCAGCATGGCAAACCCTCCGTCGCCGGCTAGCGCAATTACCTGCCGACCCGGAAACGCCAACTGGGCACCCAGGGCCTGGGGCATGGCGTTGGCCATGCTGCCGTGGTTAAAGGAGCCCACCAACCGGCGCTGACCGTTCATGCGGAGGTAGCGGGCAGCCCAGATAGTGGGCGTCCCCACGTCGCAGGTGAAAATGGCGTTTTCGGCGGCCTGTTCATTGAGCAAGCGGGTTACGTACTGCGGATGCATGCTGGTGTCGCCGGGCTCCCCCGTGGCCAGCTCATCCAGGTTGTCGCGCGTGTCACGGTAGTTGGCCAGGGCTTTTTCCAGGTGGTGGCGGTCCTGCTTACGGTTCAGCAAGGGCAGCAGGGCCCGGAGTGTGGCGGCCACGTCGCCGATTAGTCCTACCTCGACCCGGGTCCGGCGACCAATATGTTCGCCGCGCACATCTACCTGCACGGTGCGGGCTTCCTGAGGCAAGAACTGAGCGTAGGGAAAATCGGTACCCAGCATGAGCATGGCGTCGGCATCCATGAGCGCCTCGTAGCCGGAGGCAAAGCCCAGCAAGCCCGTAAGGCCCACGTCGTAGGGGTTATTGGGCTCCACGTACTCCTTACCGCGCAGGGCGTGCACCACCGGGGCGCCCAGGGCCTCGGCTACCTGCAGCAGCTCAGCATGGGCTTCGGCGCAGCCGGCTCCGGCCATAATCGTCACTTTGTCGCTGAGGTTCAGCAGGTCGGCGGCCGCCCGGATGTCATCCATGGCTGGTACCAGGGTAGCCTTGCTGCGCAACACTGGTAGGCGCGGCTCGGGCGCTTCCGCTTTCTGGTGGCTGATGTCGCCCGGCACGACGATGACGGCTACCCCACGCTTGGTAAGCGCCGTTTGCACGGCAATTTCCGTGGTGCGCACCGTTTGGTCGGGGTGGCTGATTAGCTCACAGTAGTGGCTGCACTCCTTAAACGTGTTTTCCGGGTGGGTTTCCTGAAAATACTGGGTCCCGATTTCCACGCTCGGAATTTGGGCGGCCAAGGCCAGTACCGGCACGCGGCTGCGGTGGCAGTCGTAGAGGCCGTTAAGCAAGTGGGTGTTGCCGGGGCCGCAGGAGCCCGCGCACACGGCTAGTGCGCCCGTTACGTGGGCTTCGGCCCCAGCTGCGAAGGCCCCCGCCTCCTCGTTGCGCACGTGAATCCACTCAATGCCCTCCCGCTTGCGGATTTCCTCAGTGATGCCGTTAAGTGAGTCGCCTACCACGCCGTACACCCGCGTTACACCGGCAGCTTGCAGCGTGTCTACTATTATTTCCGAGACAGTTTTCTTCGCCATACTCTTCGGGTTAAGTCCGAAGGCTATACGAGAGGGTGCCAGCAACGGCCGCTGTTATTTCTTCGATGACGGCGCTTTCTCTTGCAAATACCCAGCTGTGGGCTGCCTCCTCCCCTACCTACTTTTCTAAGGGCGCAACTTGGGTCGGAAACTTTCTACCGGTTGCTGCGGCCTAGCGCCCCCGCCATAGCCAGCTCCCGCAGCGCCTCGGCGGCCTCGTATTCCAGGGCTTTAATGCGCACGGCCAGCAGCGCCTGGGCCGCGGGGCCGCTGCGTTGCAGCTCCAGCCGGGCTTCCTCCAGGCGCTGCTCCACCCACTGCTGCACCCGCTGACGGTCCGCCGAAGCGGGCAGGTTGGCCGGCAAGCTGGGCAGCACCTGCAGGCGCTGGTAGTGCTGAGCGGCTTTTTTCTGCATCCGGGTCAGCTCGCGCCGTAACCGGGCCGCTTGCTGCTGACACTTCTTCTGATACGCTTCCAATGGCTCCCAATCGGCAAGCGGGGAAGTGAAGCCTTCTCCCGAGGAACCCAGCGCGGGGCTCTTTGCTGGCACCAAGGCAGGTAACAGTTCCCGAGCAGTCAGCGGCAGCGCGCGTTGCCCCGTTTCCGTTAAGGCCACCAGCGCCCGCGAAACCCCTAACAGCTCCGACATCTCCAGTTGCGACAGGTCGTAGTGGGCGCGCAGTTGCGGTAATGAAGACTCGGGGTAGGGCTAGCAGACATTCGGATCAGCGTAAAGAAGCATTAGCCGAATACGTAACCAGGCTACTAGCAGCTACACGCAGCAACCTAGTTTTGCTACTAGAGCTAAGCTTCAGCTAATCAAACCGAGCAATTGAGGTTCGGCCTTTTCACTGCAGCGCGAGGAATCTGGAAAGCCGGCACGCAGGCGCTAGCAGGCCAGAAATTCCAACAACACCTTTATAGTTAGCCACTTACTTCACGTAGGCGCTTACGGGTACTAGCTTATACGCCGGGTCGTTGGCGAATATTTTGGGCAGCGTAGCCGCGTGGCGCTGGCCCATAATCAGCAGGATGCGCTTGCCTTTTTCACGCAACTGGGTGGTGACGATGTTGGAATATATCTTCAGGTCCCGCTCGTGGAAGATGGAAATGTATTCGGCCCCGATGTACTGCTTATTCACGTAGGTCGTGTCCACGTACTGAGCCGGCGGGTTGGTAAACTCACCATTCTTCACCCGCGCCGGATTCACGAACATCACCCGGTAGGTAAAATCCAGCACCGTTGGGTCATTTATGAACAGCAGGAACTCCTTCAGCGTGGCATTGCCTTCCTTGAACCGGGCTTCGGCTGCCTTGCCGATGCCGGAAAATTTGGCGGCGTCCGCCTGGTAGAGCTCAAAGTTCTCCCCGCTCGTCAGAATGCGGTTAGACACCGCCTCATAGTAATCAGCCGAGTGAATTCGGTTATGATTCAGCGTTTTACCCAATTGGTAGCCAAACTGAAACCGCTCGGCCCGACCGTACGGAATATCCTTCAGCTCCACCTTGCCGGTTTTGTAGAGGGTATAGAGGCTATCGACGCTATACTGCTCCTCAGGAGTAGTTTCAATCATGATGACGTCCGGATTGAATTTCGCCAGCTGCTTATTCAGCTGGGCCACCTCCTGCTGCCGCTGCTCACTGAATAGATCGGCCTTGGGAAAACCCTTATAAAACCCCTCCTGCCCGAAATGCGAGGAGCCCAGAATCATAAGTTGCGTTTGCTCTTTGGGCTTGTCGTTGGCAATAGCTTTCACCACGGCTTTGTAGTCTTGCGCGTAGCTACTGGTAGCAGCCGCGAGGGCCAGAAGCGTGGTCAGCAGGCTCTTTCTCATGGGCAATAAGCTGGACGAAAGTAGATTCAGAAAGGAAATAGAGAAAAGGGTAACGCAAGAATAGATAAGCGCAAGGGCAAGCGGAAATAGCTTCAACCCCTAACCACAAGGCACGACGACCAGCCTTTACGCCTGGGGCGCGGAGTTCAGGTACTCATCAGTAAAGTGGGCTTTGTGCGGGGGCTGGGCGAACTTAGCGGCATTGTAGGCCACCGATGTGCCCCGCGGAATGGAGAGAGACTGCCAAGCCGCGCCCCGCACCATTTTGCCAATAAACACGATTTGCCCGATGTGGTAGGGGTAGTGAGCCAGCTGCCGGTTAATAGCCTCCGTGAGGCTGTGCGCCTGGTTGCGGATGTACACGGGTTGGTCCCAGGTGGCGGGCGTCAGCGAATCCAGGGCGGCGTACAGGCACTGCCAGCCCTCCTGCCACTTAGCCAGCAGCTCAGCCCGGCTCTGCAGGTCATTGTCGAACTCGGCCTCCCGCTGCCGCCACTCCTTTTCGCCATCGGTGGTGAGGAAATCCGTCCAGCGCGACACCATGTTGCCCCACAGGTGCTTCACAATGGTGGCAATGCTGTTGCTTTCCGGGTTTACCTGCCAGAACAGCGCCTCGTCGGGCAGCTGGGCGAAAGTCTGCTCCCCGAGCAGCTGGTAGTAAGCAAACTGTTTCCGGACGCTGGTCAGGTAATCGGCAGTCATGGCGCGGGTAGTAAGTAAGCTAAGGCGCCGGAATATAGCAGCTTCCTGTTACTTACGGGGCTCCTTCCCTACCCCAGCAGCCCGGCCAAGCCTTTCACGTTCAGGCGGGCAAACTTGCGCACCCGCTCGAATCGGGCAACCGTGGCCGCCAGCTCCTCATCTTCGGGCTGCCGGGTCGGAACATGGGTGTGCAGCAGCTCAAAAGCGGCGGCGGCAATATCCATGTAGCCCAGCAGCAGCAGGTAAAGCTGCTTTTTCTCGTCCTCGGTATAGGCTTTGGTCCGGATGGCTTTTACTAACGTATCGAGCTGGGCGGTTTCGTCGGTGTATAAGTCGCGCAGGGTTAAGCGCGCGGCGTGGTAGGTAGCCAGCTGCTCCTCACTGGCGGCCGCTGGGGAAAATGGAAACGAATCCGTAAAAGAAGTTGCAGCTAGAAAGCCTTTTTCTGCGCCGTACACGGCAGTTAGGTGCTTTTGCAGGCTAACCCAGAGGCCCGTGCGGGCTTTGTCGAAAGCAGAAGGAGTCGGTTCAGTCACGCGGGGCAGGAGGTCAGAATGAGGGGGCAAAGGTACGGGGCCTGCCGGATCTGAAACGAGAACGGCCCGCCGCTTACATAAAGCTGGCGGGCCGTTGTAGGTCAAAATATGCGCTAGGCGGCAACCTGCGTAGCAGGTGGCACTACATCCGGCGCCACTTCTACCACTTGTGCATTGCGCACAATCACCACGGGGTCTGCTTGTAGCGTTTGAAAGCCAGCATATTTTCGTAAGCTGCTTCTAGTGCGGTCTGAAGTTGCTCGTCAGTATAAGATGTTGTGCTTGGCTTGTTCATAAATAGTCGCTGCTTACAGATTGCCAAATTACTGATTCCTCTACGGCTGTAGAGTTGGTTGTGCCTTGTGCTATACGACGAGGTTTGCCAGCCGAGTTGTCAATAAAAAACCACTTATCAACGGCTGGTTTGTAGATGGAGAAGAAGTACCGTAACCCTAACTCATACCGCCGCCGAATAATATCTTCTGGGATGTTGTGGCCGCCTTCTTGCACCCGAATCCGGACCCGCTGCACGGCCGCTTCCGGCGTACTAAGCCAGAAAAAGAACAGATGTACGGTGTAGCCTTGCGCTTGGGCCTTTTTGATAAATGATAGGTAGTGCCGCGTAGCCAGCGTGGTTTCCAGCGCAAAAGTCTCGCTCGACGCTAAGAGTTCTTCCAACCGCATGAGCATCAGCCGCCCGGCTTGTACACTCACTGTTTCAGGCTGAAACGGCGAGAGGCCCCGAGCAATTTCATCCGCATTCACAAACTCCCGGCACCCTAGCAAATTTGGCAACAGGGTGTAGGCAGCGGTGGTTTTGCCCGCGCCGTTGCAGCCAGCTAGGAGGTAGAGGGTTTTCATATATAACTTACGTGTTACTATGAAAGCAATTATATTCTGCTATAATCAAAGCATTGTACTCTAAAATCCGTTGCCTCTATATCAGTATACTCAAAAGAGTATTGTTCGTCAGCAGACCAATCATTAGGAAACTTCACCCTAAAGTAACCACCTATAGCAGACTCCATTCCATCACTTGAACCTTCCAAAGCTAAAAAGTTCACAGAATGTGTAAAGTCTTCTTGATAAAATTGTGCTGATAATAATACAGTGAGTCCACATATAGCTTCTATTAAATTACCAAATGAGGCCTTATGAAATTCTCCATGCCTGTTATGCTTAAGAGCATTGTAAGCTTGATACCAACATAATTGATTCCCTGTATGCCAACCAATGAAAGGCTTCTTTAATCTCTCCACTCCTTTCCAAAGCGGCAGTGCTACTTCGTAAGATGATAAATGATGCGTGTGATTTATTTTTTGATAATCACGCATATTAAGCTCTTTGTTTGACTGATAGCCATTCTCAATTAAAATTGCTTTACAGTTCGCTTCGATTTCTATACATGTTCTAATAAGTAATTCATGAATTCTATAAGAATAGCAAACCAAATTTTGATCTGAAGGCTCAATATAATCGAATAATACTTGCAAATCCTTTTGAATTAAAAGAAATGGTCTAACATATTGCTCAGGTGAATCAGCAAAATTAGGATCATGCATATATCGCCATTTACCATTGTCACTATAACTCCCGTCAATAAATTGTCTACAAGTTCTTTTATATGGAAATTCAACTCCCATTGCGTTTTTAATTTAATATTACTTATTTATTCCTTCACACCTGAATGACGCCCACGTTGTATGCCTTTTCAATCGGCGCGTGGTTGGCCATGCTGATGCCTTGGGAAATGACTTTGCGGGTTTCCAGTGGGTCGATGATGGCGTCGACCCAGAGGCGGGCGGCGGCATAGTAGGGCGAGAGTTGCTCGTCGTAGCGAGCTTTGATCTTATCGAACATTTCCTTCTTGGCCTCGTCGGTAAGCTTGTCGCCTTTGGCTTCGGCAGCGGCTACCTGAATCTGCAGGAGGGTGTTAGCGGCGGCGGCCCCGCTCATGACGGCCAGCTGAGCGGTGGGCCAGGCCACAATCAGGCGGGGGTCGTAGGCTTTGCCGCACATGGCGTAGTTGCCGGCCCCGTAGGAGTTGCCTACAATCACGGAGAACTTGGGCACCACGGAGTTAGCCATGGCATTTACCATCTTGGCTCCATCCTTAATAATGCCGCCGTGCTCCGACTGGCTACCCACCATAAACCCCGACACATCGTGTAGGAACACCAACGGGATGCGCTTCTGGTTGCAATTCATGATGAAGCGCGCGGCTTTGTCGGCGGAGTCGGAATAGATAACGCCACCCATCTGCATGGCGCCTTTCTTGGTCTTCACGATTTTGCGCTGGTTGGCAACGATGCCCACAGCCCAGCCATCAATGCGGGCCAGCCCGCAAATCAGCGTCTGGCCGTAGAGGTCCTTGTAGGGCTCAAACTCCGAGTCATCCACGAGGCGACGGATAATGTCCATCATGTCGTAGGGCTTGGCACGGTCAGCGGGCAGCAAACCCAGGATTTCGCGGGGGTCTTCCTTGGGTAGGGCGGGCGCTTTGCGCGAGAAGCCCGCCGTAGCCTGGCCGCCAAGCTTATCGAAGATGTTGCGAATGTGCTCCAAGCACTCCTCATCGGTCTGGAACTTGTAGTCCGTAACGCCCGAAATTTCGGAGTGGGTAGTAGCGCCACCCAGCGTTTCGTTGTCAATACTCTCGCCAATGGCTGACTTCACGAGGTAGGACCCGGCCAGGAACACCGAGCCGGTACCGTCTACAATCATGGCCTCATCACTCATAATAGGCAGGTAGGCTCCGCCGGCCACGCAGGGGCCCATAATGGCGGCCAGCTGTACAATGCCCATGGAGCTCATCACGGCGTTGTTGCGGAAGATGCGGCCGAAGTGCTCCTTGTCAGGGAAGATTTCGTCCTGCATGGGCAGGTACACGCCCGCCGAGTCGACGAGGTAAATGATGGGCAGCTTGTTTTCGATGCTGATTTCCTGAGCCCGCAGGTTTTTCTTGGCCGTAATCGGAAACCAAGCGCCGGCCTTCACGGTGGCGTCGTTGGCCACTACCACACACTGACGGCCTTGTACCCAGCCAATAACCACTACTACGCCGCCGCCGGGGCAGCCACCTTCTTCCTGGTACATGCCCTCCCGGCAAATGCCCCAATTTCGACCGTTTCCGAATCTTTGTCCAGGAGGTAGCTGATTCGCTCCCGGCCGTGAGCTTGCCCTTGGATTTATGGGCGGCAATGCGCTTCTCACCGCCCCGAGGGTCACGCGCTGCAGGCGCTGCTGCAATTGAAACGTAAGCTGCTTACTACTGTCTTCGTTCTTGTTGAATTCGAGGTTCATGGGTGGGAATGGGTGGGGTAGCGGTTCATCCGGTCATCCTGAGTTCAGCCAAGGGCCTAGCGCGGGGTGCACAAGTGGCTCCAGCGGGTAGGCCGCTTGCCTGGGCTCAGGATAATAGACGATTACTGGTGGGTGGAGGCAACAAAAAAATCCGCCCCTCGCGGGGCGGATTCAAAGGTAAGAGGATTGCCGTTTGTGGCAGGCACCTATTTAACGGTCGTTTTAGATTCGGTTTCGGTGACGGTGCCGTTGGGCTTCACGGTGGTGGTTTCAACCTCCTTTTTGGTTTTATCCTTCCCCCACCGAACACCGAGAAGTGCACGTAGCGCTTAGGATTGGCTTGCAAGTCCTTAATCAAGTTATTGGAGCTGGCGGCCGTGGCATTGAGGTTGTTGTAGAGCAGCGTATCGCTGATCAGCTTGCCAAGGGAGCCCTTCTGGTCGGTGAGGGAACGGTTCAGGGTAGTCATCGTGCCCTGGGCCTCCGTCATGGTGGCGTTGAGCTTGCGCATGGCTGGCCCCACTGGTGCGTTCTTCAGCGAATCGCTGAGGGTAGAGAAGTTGGCCGCAATCCGGTCGAACTTGGCACTAGTCTTATTCAGCTCCCCGGTCAGGCGGGCCATGTTGGTGGTAATCTGATTGATGTTGCGCTGGTTCATCAGCAGCAGATTTTTCAGGGCCTCAGTGCTACCCTGGGCGTTCTGCAGGGTCGCCTGCAGGCTGACTTTAGCATCCTTGTTCAGAAAGCCGTTCACCTTAATCAGGGTCGAATCGACGGTGCCCAGCACGGGTAGGGCCTTGGCCTGAAAGGCGTCAGTGATGCTGGCCACGGTGTAGGACTTCAGCTCCTCGCCGCCGTCATAGACCTTGCTGTTCTTGCCTAGAAAAAGCGTGATGGTTTTTGAGCCCAGCAACGAGCCGCTCAGGCTGGCTACGGTGGAGTCGCCGACCGTGACGCCCTTCTGCAGTTCCACGGCCACTTTCACCCGGTTGCCTTCTTCCGGCACCAGAGTCATTTCCTTGACTTGGCCCACCTTAATGCCGTTCAGAATGACGGGGTTGCCTACGTTCAGGCCGTCCACGTTGTCATACTTGGCGTAGAAGGTGCGGTCCGTCGACAGGATATTGCTGCCCTTTAAAAAGTTGAAGCCCACAACTAGCAGGGCGACAGCAACGATGCCCAACAGGGCTACTTTTATTTCTTTCGACACGGGGTCAGCAGTTGGTTAAAGGGAGTCGGAAGCAGATTATCCGGTTACACAGGCTCCGGACAGGTTATTCCCCGGTGTTAGCTTCCAGCTCATTTTTGTAGTCGCGGAAGGCGCGGTAAATACCCGAGGCCATATACGACTGATTGGTCTTATCGTTCAAGTACAATTCTTCCTGGCGGTTAGTTAAGAAGCCGGACTCAATCAGCACGGCAGGCATGGTGGATTTCCACAGCACCAGGAAGCCCGCTTGCTTTACCCCGCGGGAGGGCCGGTTCACGGTGGTGCGGAACTGCCGGTCAACCTTCTGGGCAAACCGGATGCTGTTCACCATGTGGGCGCTCTGGTAAAGGGAAAACAGGATGTGGCTTTGGGTGAGGTAGGGTCGAAGCCGTTGTAGCGCTCCTGGTAGTTTTCTTCCTGCAGAATTACCGCGTTTTCGCGCTTGGCCACCGAGAGGTTGGCGTCGGTTTTGTGCGGCCCCATGGTCCAGACTTCTGTGCCGTTGGCCGCCGGGGCGCTGGCATTGCAGTGGACGGAAATAAAAAGGTCGGCATTGTTTTTATTGGCGATGCCGGCGCGGTCGGCCAGCTCCACAAATACGTCCGTCTTGCGGGTGTAGACCACCTTCACGTCGGGCATGTTTTCCTCGATCTGCCGCCCCAGGGCCAGAATAATTTTCAGGGCTACATCTGCTTCCCGGGCCTTCACGCCGGCGCAGCCCCGGTCTTTGCCGCCGTGGCCGGCATCGAGCACAACGGTGCGCAGCCGATAACGATACGGGGGCTGCCCGCTCCCGGCCGGGGCCTGCGGGGGAGAAGAAGAAGTAGGGCCGGCGAGAAATAACAGGGCCACCGTGCCCAGAGCGACAATATTCCGCACGGAGTTCGTTAGTTGGGGCAGCGACCAGCTACCTTTGCAAACCGCCACAAAATAAACGATAAAAACTACGTGGCCCCACTCGTGCCTGTGTACAATTCTATAGAGAGTGCACTTTCGCCGCTATTGCGGCTGCCGCTGCTATTTACGCTACTGTTCAGCCTAGGCCTACTACGCCCGGGCAGGCCCAGCAGCGCCCCCGCACGAGCAGCGTGCCGGAAGACGTACGGCCGGCGCCCCAGATTCTGAACGCCCCCAAACCTGGCGCCCCCGTGCGCACCGACACGACTCGGCTGGTGAGCGGCACGCCTGATTCGCTGAACGTAGCCGCGGGCGGCCGCAAGGGCGCCGTGGAAACTACCGTCAAATACAAGGCCCAGGACTCCATTCGGTTTGAGGTGCAAAACAAGCGCGCCATTCTCTACGACAAGGCCGACGTGGACTACGGCGACATGAATCTGAAGGCCGCCCTGATTACGGTAGACTACAGCCGCAACTTGGTAACGGCGGAGGGCCGGGCCGATTCCACGGGCAAGGTGCGCGACCGGCCTTTGTTCAAGCAGGGTTCCCAGAACTACCAAGCCGGCCGTATCGACTACAACCTCAAAAGCAAGCGCGGCCGCATCACGGATGTGGTAACCCAGCAGGGCGAAGGCTTTGTGCATGCCGAAACCATTAAAAAGAACGACCGGAACGAGCTGTTCGGGGTGCGTGGGCGCTACACTACCTGCAACCTCGAAAACCCGCACTTTTTCATCAATGCTTCCAAAATGAAGGTTATTCCCGGCGAGAAAGTCGTGACGGGGCCTTTCAACCTAGTTATCGGGGATATTCCTACCCCCTTGGGCTTTCTGTTCGGGTACTTTCCTACCCCAAAAGCAACAAGCGGGCTTCGGGCTTCATCATTCCCACATTCGGGCAGGCTGCCGACCGGGGCTTCTTCCTGCGCAATGGCGGCTACTATTGGGCGGCCAACGAACACATTGGGGTGCGTCTAACCGGCGACCTTTACTCCGGCAACGGCGACCGGCTTGGGGGCTGGCGCGGCACGGCCGAGGTGCAGTACATCACGCGTTACCGCTACAACGGACTGTTTAATTTCAATTACAGCTCCCAGCCTACCGAGCGCCTGTTGGGTACTACCGATGCTAATACCAACCCGAATTATAACATTCCGCGCTCCTCGCGCAACTTCGCGCTGGCCTGGAACCATACCCCGGTAGCACGTCCGGGCGGTGGTCGGTTCTCGGCCAACGTGAACATCAGCAGCAACAACTATTACCGGCAGAACTCTTACAACCAGCGCCTCTACCTCACGCCGGCCTTCCAGTCTAACATCACGTATTCCAAGCAGCTGCGCAACCTACCCATCAACTACAACGTCAACCTCAGCCAAAGCCAGAACACCCAGTCGGGCACCATGGACTTTACCTTACCCGACGTGACCGTGGGCTTGGCCCGGCAGTACGTGTATGAACTACTGGGGCTGGAGTCGCGGGGCAGGATCTTTGAGCAGCTGGCTTTTTCTTATGACTTGCGCTACCAGAATCGGCTGTCCAACTCCCTGCCGGCGCGCGTAATCAATAGCGGCGC
Organism: Hymenobacter sp. 5516J-16; assembly: GCF_022919335.1. Classification (NCBI taxonomy): domain Bacteria; kingdom Pseudomonadati; phylum Bacteroidota; class Cytophagia; order Cytophagales; family Hymenobacteraceae; genus Hymenobacter; species Hymenobacter sp. 5516J-16. The sequence continues at coordinate 1,314,871 of NZ_CP095058.1, forward strand.
CATTCCCCTGATTGGCGGCTCTACCCAAGTTTCCACGCTGCCGGTCCGCTTCAGCAACCTCGATAAGCTGCTGCGCAACTCCCAAACCGGCATGCAGCACAACTTCAATATTACCTTGGGTAGCTACACCCTGCTGAAGCATTTCAATCTGAACCCAACGGTTACTTACGGCGAAAACTGGTACTTCAAGAAGCTCAACTACGAGTACATTCCCGAAGCCCGCGCCGTGCAGATTGATACCCTACGGCAGTTCAACCGCCTCTATAACTACACGTTCGGCGCCAACCTGGGCACATCTTTCTACGGTACCTTCGTACGCAAAGGCACGCACAAAATCCAGGCGCTGCGGCACAAAGTAACCCCGAACGTCAGCTTCAACTTCTCCCCGCTCCTAAAAAGAATGACCCTGCTTTCCAGGGCGTGCAAGTAGCTGGCTTGCGCGACCCATTAACCGGGCTGTTGTATTCTGAAGGGCAGCTGTATCAGGACAATAAGGGATTCTTGCTCCCGCGCTACAGCAACTCCCTGTACGCCCCACCTACAACCACTGAGGTGCGCCGGTTAAGCTTTTTCCTACAGAACTCAGTGGAAATGAAAGTGCGCAACTCTGAGGATACGACGGGTACTACCCCGTTCAAAAAGGTAAGTCTCATTGATGGCCTTGACTTTAACACGGGCTACGACTTCGTAAAGGATTCGCTCCGGCTCGACCCTTTGAACGTCACGTTCCATACGCAGGTAGCACGTAAGCTGGGCGTAACCATTAACGGTAACTTCGATTTCTATCAGCGGGATTCCTTGAGCCGCCCAATCGACAAATTCTTGTGGCAGCAGAAGAGCTTCCGGCTAGCGCGCTTGGCTACTGCCAACGCCTCCCTGAGCTACCAGTTCAACCCGGCTCAGGGCAACCGCAAGTCCACGATTCGCCGCGACGTAGCCCCGTGAACGATCCGTCGTTGGGTTCCCCTACCCGCATCGACCCGTACGAAGATTACGTGGACTTTTCGATTCCGTGGGATTTGAATACCTCCTTCACCTTGTCGTACGCCGATCAGGGGCCGCTACCCGCGCGCGACAACCGCATCCGGCGTAGCGCTTATACGGCGGCCTCATTGAACCTAAACGGCTCAGTAAAGCTCACCGAAACCCTGCGCTTCGGCTTCAGCACCAACTACGACTTCGTTAATAAGACGCCAGCCTTTACCAACCTGGACATTACCAAGGACCTGCACTGCTGGCAGATTACCGGCAACTGGCGGCCGTTTGGACCCACACGCGGCTATTTTGTAACCATTGCCGCCAAGTCTTCCCTGCTTCAGGATCTGAAACTGAGCCGCAACAAAACATTCCTGAACTACTAGCGGCCTTCAGTGGAGTAGGCTTGCTGTCAGGATCGGAGCCAATGGATGAGCAAGGGAGCGGAGGATCATGCCCGCGGATTAAAAGAAATTAGTCACTTTTGCTCCCGTCTTTTCCGTTTTCCACTCCTTCACAGCACCCTAGCATGTCTCAGCACAAAGAAGTCAAACTCGTGACCACGCACCAGTTGCTGGCCATGAAGCAGCGCGGTGAGAAAATATCCATGCTCACGGCCTACGACTTCTCCATGGCCCAAATTCTGGACGGGGCGGGCGTGGACGTGCTCCTCGTAGGTGACTCGGCCTCCAACGTCATGGCCGGCCACGAAACGACCCTCCCCATCACTCTGGACCAGATGATTTACCATGCCCAGAGCGTGGTGCGGGCCGTAAAGCGGGCGTTTGTGGTGGTGGACATGCCTTTTGGCTCCTATCAGGGCAATTCTTCTGAGGCTCTGCGTTCGGCCATCCGCATCATGAAAGAGTCGGGGGGCACGGCATCAAGTTGGAAGGCGGCGCCGAAATCAAGGACAGCATTACCCGTATCCTGACGGCGGGCATCCCGGTGATGGGGCACCTCGGTCTTACTCCCCAAAGTATTTATAAATTTGGCACCTACACGGTGCGGGCCAAAGAGGAAGCCGAGGCGCAGAAGCTAATTGAAGACGCCCTGCTGCTAGAAGAAATTGGCTGTTTCGCCCTCGTGCTGGAAAAAATACCTTCCAGCTTGGCTAAGCAGGTAGCCGAGAAACTTACCATTCCGGTTATCGGCATCGGCGCCGGCCCCAACGTAGATGGGCAGGTACTGGTGGTGCACGACATGCTAGGCATTACTAAAGAGTTTAAGCCCCGCTTCCTGCGCCGTTACGCCGACCTAGGTAACTTAATGCACGACGCCGTGCAGCGCTACATTCAAGACGTAAAATCACGCGACTTCCCGAGCCAGGACGAAGCGTATTAAGTTTGCTGAGGAATGAAGAATGAGAGATGAAGAAGGTACCTCGGTTAAGATGTGCTTGCTTCTTCCTCACTTATTTGCTCACTCCTCGTTCTTCATTCCTCATTAGTTACCAGTGAATCGTCCGAATCTGTGGTCGGAGCGGAAGGAAATTCTGTTCGAAGACAACCATCTGCTCATTATTAATAAGCCCGCCGGTCTGCTCGTGCAGGGCGATGCTACCGGCGACGAGCCGCTTTCTGCCAAAGCCGAAGAATATCTGCGCTTTAAGTATAAAAAGCCCGGAGCGGCCTTCGTGGGCGTAGCTCACCGCCTCGACCGGCCCGTGAGTGGGGTGGTGGCCCTAGCCAAAACCAGCAAGGCCCTGAGTCGGCTGAACGAAATGTTCCGTGACAACAAGGTGCACAAGACCTATTGGGCCCTGACCGGCAAATGCCCCGAGCCGACGACCGGCCACCTCACGCACTGGCTGGTAAAAGACCCCATTCGTAATACCACCAAGGCCTACACCGAGCGCCACGGCCAGGGCCTGAAGTCAGATCTGGACTACCAGGTGTTGGGGCAGGCGGGTTCGCGCTGGCTGGTACAGGTCAACCCCATTACCGGCCGGCCCCACCAGATTCGGGTGCAGCTAAGCTCCGGCCTGGGCACGCCTATCGTTGGCGACGTCAAATACGGCTTCCTAGCTCCCCTGCCCGACGTGAGCATTGCCCTGCACGCCCGGCAGCTAGAGCTTCAGCATCCCGTTACTAAGGAAGAAATGTGCTTCAAGGCTCCCCTACCCGACGTTGCACACTGGGAAGCCGCCGAAGCCTACTACTAGGTTTTTGCATTCCGCTGCCTGGGCCCGAAGCTTTAGCTAGCTAGACCTGAATAACATTATGGCCTTTTAGCCGGGGCAATTGCACCTGGGACAGGTGTGGCCGTAGTTTTGCGAAACAGTGGCTGAACTAAAGCCTGGCTTTTGCGCTTAGCGCGTTGAGGCTTCGGCCGCTACCGGTTTCGACCTCTAACTTTTTGCCCCTATGGCGATACTCTTCTTTTTCGTAGCGCACTACTACCTGTCGCTCTTTACGCAGACGTTCTACCTGCACCGGTACGCGGCCCACAAGATGTTCACGATGAACAAGTTTTGGGAGCGGTTCTTCTTCCTGTTCACCTATATCTGCCAGGGCTCTTCGTTCCTTTCGCCCCGGGCGTACGCGCTGTTGCACCGCATGCACCACGCCTACTCTGATACCGAGCTGGACCCCCACTCCCCGCTGTACTCGTCTAATGCCTTCACGATGATGTGGAAGACGAAGAACATCTACAACGCCGTGCTCAACCGCAACTACGCCGCCGCGGAGCGCTTCGAGGGCGACTACCCTGAGTGGGACGCCATTGAGAAACTAGGCGACAAGTGGTACTCCCGCATTGGCTGGGGCGCCCTCTACGTGCTGTTTTACGTGCAGTTTGCTACGGCGTGGTGGCAGTTTCTGCTGCTACCCCTGCACTTCCTGATGGGTCCGATTCACGGCGCTATTGTGAACTGGGGCGGCCACAAATACGGCTACCAGAACTTTGATAACCACGACCACTCTAAAAACACGCTGCCCTTCGACTTCCTGGCCTTCGGCGAGCTGTTTCAGAACAACCACCACAAGCTGCCCATGCGCGTCAATTTCGGCGTGAAGAAGTGGGAGCTGGACCCTACCTACATGTTTATCTGGAGCCTGGATAAAATTGGGGTGGTGAAAGTGAAACGTAAGTGGCAGGAGCCCGTGAACATGGCAGCTTAGCCAATTGGTGAAAGGTGAAATGGTAAGTTTCCCTTTCGCCTGTGTAAAAATCAGCCCCTTGTGCATCGGCATGAGGGCTGGTTTTGTTTCGTAGGCTTCTGGCTTGCGGTAATTGATTGGCTTTTTCTGCGCGGCTCATAACTCGTTTTACAATTTCACCTTTCACAACTCCACCTTTTGCCTTACCTTTGCACCTCATTTTCAACCAGACGCACGGGATGCGTCGCTTAACCAAACCGGTTTATGGCAGTTAAAATCCGCCTCGCCCGTCGTGGCCGCAAAAAGGCCGCTCAGTTCGACATCGTTGTTGCCGACTCCCGCTCGCCCCGCGATGGCCGCTTCATCGAGAAAATCGGTACCTACAACCCCCAGACTAACCCCGCTACCATCAACTTCGATGGTGATAAGGCGTTCGACTGGATTATGAAGGGTGCCCAGCCCACGGATACCGTGCGTGCTATGCTTTCTTACCGTGGCGTGCTCTACCGCAAGCACCTGCAGCTCGGCGTCATCAAAGGCGCCATCTCGCAGGACGTTGCTGACCAGCGCTTCACCGAGTGGAAAGAGCAGAAAGATGCTAAAATCGAAGGCAAGCGCACTAGCCTGGGCACTGCCAAGGAAGAAGCTCGTCAGCAGCGTCTGGCCGCCGAAACCAAGGTAAATGCAGCTCGTGCTGAAGCCCAGCGCGCGAAGCAAGCCGCTCTGGAGGCGGCCAACGCCCCGGCTGCTCCGGCCGCCGAAGGCGAAACGACCGATGCTGAAGCTTCGGCCGACACCACTGAGGAAGCTGGCGCCTAATCTTAGGCTCACGTAAGAAGGTGATGAGGTACTAAAGGGGTGCTAGTGGTTTAACCATGCTACCCTTTTCTACCTCATCACCTTTGCGTGTTTCCCCTCCTCATCTTCCCTGCCATGACTCTCGACGACTGCTACGAGTTGGGTTCGGTGGTAAAGCCCCACGGCCTCAAAGGCTTTGTGGTAGCCGCCTTCGACGTAGATAACCTCGACGATTACCGCAAGCTGAAATCCGTACTGGTGGAGTTGCCCACCGCTCCGGGTAAGCTCACGGACTACGCCGTGGAAAAGCTCCAGCCGCAGAGCGACGCGCGGGCCTTGCTCAAGTTCAAGGGTATCGACCGCATCGAAGATGCCGAGCCGCTCCGCAATGCCAAGCTCTGGCGCCCTCTAACGGAACTGCCAAATCTAGCCAAAGATCAGTTCTACTTTCATGATGTAGTTGGCTACCTAGTAGTTGATGAGCAACTGGGAGAGCTGGGTACGGTAGAAACCTTCTACGAACTGCCGCAGCAAGACGTACTGTCGATGCGCTATAAGGGAGTTGAGGTTCTGATTCCGGTAGTGGATGAACTGGTTAAGCAGGCCGATCAAGCGGCGCGTAAGCTGTTTGTGAACCTGCCGGAGGGTTTGCTCGACGTGTATCTGACGCCCGCCTCCCGGGAGCGGGACGAGCCCGATGAATTCGTAGAACCGTAGCTCGTTCTTTTTCCATGCGTATTGACATTGTCACGTGCCAGCCGGATTTGCTGGTCAGCCCCTTTGCTCACTCCATCGTGAAGCGCGCACAGGACAAAGGCTTGGCCGAAATTCATTTGCACGACCTGCGCCGCTACGCCATCAACAAGCATGGTCAGATCGACGACTACGTGTTTGGGGGCGGGGCTGGCATGGTACTGCGCGTGGAGCCAATTGCGGCCTGTTTCGATGAGCTATTGGCGCAACGTTCCTACGAGGCCGTTATCTACATGACGCCTGACGGGGATACGTTGCGGCAGCCACTGGTAAACCGACTGTCCTTGGCGGGCAACTTGCTCATTCTTTGCGGCCACTACAAGGGCGTAGACGAGCGAATCCGCCAGGCCTACATCACCCACGAAATCAGCGTTGGTGACTACGTACTGAGCGGAGGCGAGCTAGGCGCAGCTATTCTGGTCGATGCCGTGGTTCGGCTGCTGCCCGGAGTACTCGGCAACGAAGAATCTGCCCTGAGCGACTCGTTTCAGGATAACCTACTGGCGCCGCCTGTGTACACCCGGCCAGCTGAATGGCGAGGTTTATCGGTGCCAGAAATTTTGCTTTCGGGTAACACCCCGAAAATTGATATCTGGCGCCATGAGCAAGCTTTGATCCGCACCCAACAGCGGCGGCCAGATTTATTGCAAGAGTGAGCTTGCGAAGCTGTGAAGAGCGAATCTATTGCGCTGCACCCGTAAGTAGCGCAAGCAGAACGACAAACTCGCAATTTCACCAACTCACAATTTCACAATTTCAAAATAGAGGGCTATATTTGCGCCTCTTTACCAGAAACCCATCGGACGGCGCGGCCGTCCTTTACAGTTTTTCCAGCCATGAGCGTACTACTCGATTTTATCCAGCAGGAATCCCAGGAGCGCCGCGCCAGCTTCCCCCAATTTGCCGCCGGTGACACCATCAACGTCCACGTGAAAATTCGCGAGGGCAACAAGGAGCGTGTTCAGCAGTTCCAGGGCGTTGTTATCCAGCGCAAGAACACCAATTCGAACGGCGAAACCTTCACGGTTCGTAAGATTTCGAACCAGATCGGCACCGAGCGTATCTTCCCCTCCTGTCGCCCAACATCGACAAGATTGAGGTAGTGCGTCGCGGTAAAGTGCGTCGTGCTCGTTTGTTCTACCTGCGTGGCCTGTCGGGCAAAGCTGCTCGTATCAAAGAAAAGCGTGCTACCGTAGCTAAGGCTACTGCGTAAGCTTCACCGCTTTCCTGCTTATAAAAACAGCCGGCTCTCCTTACGGAGGGCCGGCTGTTTCGTTTATGGCTTTTTACTGTAGCGCAGCAACCTAGTTGCCTAGGAATTCTGCTGCAGATCCTGCTCGGGGCTGGATTGGCCACCGCGCATTTGCTTAGCAGCGGCGCTGAGCGCCTCGCCCAAGTTGGTTACTCGCTGAGCCGTATTTGGATTTTCAGCAAATACAGCCGCTTTAGACGTGTTGGTACCCAAGCGGCTCAAAAGCTGACCTACCAGGTCTTTATCAATAGTGCCGCCGCCAAAGTGAGCTTTCAGCGCCTGCATATCCACCACAATCTGGTGCAGCTCGGGGTTGTTTACGTCCTTTAGGTCCTCGATCCAGCGTTGGAAATGGTTATCGAGGCCCGACTTGGTAGCTTCTTCCTGCAGGTCGCCGGTTAGAATGCCGACGGCGCCGTCGAGGTGGTTTTGGTGCTGGGTATCGTCCTTGGGAATCTTGTGGAAAGACATAGTGTGAATGGTTAGGCTGCCGCCAGCAGCGGCACAGTTGGGAATATTCGTGCAAACGCGGCTGTGTAGCAAAGGTTGTGGCCCATGTTCCGGTCCGAAGGGCTACTTTCGCCTTCCCATGCCAGCACCCAATCCCCTTTCCTCGTACCGCATGAAAAGATGTATAAGCCTATGTGGCCTAGCTATTCTACCCCTTTTAAGCTACGCCCAGCAGGCCACTACTACCTGGCAGCAGCAGGCTAACTACTCCATTGATGTTACCCTAGACGACCAGCAGCACACGCTCAGCGGCCGGGAGGAACTGGTATACACCAACAACTCCCCGGATGCGCTGCCCTACATCTGGTTTCACCTCTGGCCCAACGCCTACCGCGACAATAACACGGCTTTTGCCCGCCAGCAGCTCCGCAACGGCAGCCGCAAGTTTCAATTTGCCAAACCTGAGCAACGTGGCTTTATTGACGGCTTGGCTTTCCAAGTGAACGGCCAGCCGGCCACGCTGCAGTACGATGCGGCCAACCCCGACATGGCTAAACTGGTTTTACCCCAGCCGCTTGCTCCGGGGGCCAGCATCACCATTACCACGCCGTTCCGGGTTAAGATTCCGAATTCCTTTTCTCGCTTTGGCCACGTCGACCAGAGTTACCAGATAACGCAGTGGTACCCCAAGCCCGCTGTGTACGACCGTAAAGGCTGGCACCAGATGCCTTACCTCGACCAGGGCGAGTTCTACTCGGAGTTTGGTTCGTTTGATGTGCGCATTACCCTGCCGGCCAACTACGTGGTAGGCGCCACGGGCGTGCTGCAAAACCCCGATGAGCAGCAGCGCCTCGACCAGCTGGCAGCTACCACGGCCGCTAAGAAAACCCAAAAAGATTTCGGCGACGACCTAAAGTTTCCGGCTTCCTCCTCCGATACCAAAACTCTGCGCTACGTGCAGGACCGGGTGCACGACTTCGCCTGGTTCGCCGATAAGCGCTTTAACGTGCTCAAAAGCGGCGTTACGCTCCCCTCCAGTCGGCAGGTCACTTCCTGGGTTCTGTTCACCAACAAGGACGCCGAGAAATGGATTAAAGGCCTGACGGATGTAAACAAGGCCCTTACCTCCTACTCCGAGTGGGTAGGCGAATACCCCTACGCCTCCGCTACCGCCGTGGACGGGGCCCTGAGTGCCGGCTCCGGCATGGAATACCCCATGGTAACGGTAACCCAACCTTCGGCCATTGTGCACGAGGTAGGCCACAACTGGTTTTACGGCATTTTGGCTTCCAATGAGCGGGACTTCCCCTGGCTGGACGAGGGCGTCAACTCCTACGTGGAAAACCGCGTGGCCGAGCGCGAAAATCCTACGGCCGGGCAGCTGGAGTTTCTGGTGAAGTCGCCGCGCCTGGCCCGCACGCTAGGCGTTGACGGTTTGCCGGCCGCAGCCCTGAATCAGGTGCCTTTTCAGGCCGTGGCCTCGCGGGGCCTCGACCAGCCAGTAAGCGGTATTTCTTCCGCCGAGTACGGCAAGCTGAACTACGGGCTGATTGTGTACGGCAAAACGGCCGCTCTGCTGCGCTACCTGGCCGGGTACCTGGGCCAGGAGAAGTTCGACGCGGCCATGCACGCATACTACCAGCGCTGGCAGTTTCGGCACCCCTACCCCGAGGACATGCAGACGGTATTCGAAGAAACCAGCGGCCAGAAGCTGGATTGGTTTTTCCGCGACATGCTCACAACCCAAAACCGCTACGAAGCTGCCGTATCTGACCTGCTAGTGCAGAATGAGACGGTGAAAGTGCTGGTGCGCAATGATTCGCCCGCGCCCTTCGCCGTGCCCGTTGCTACCCTCGATGCCCAAGGCAACGTGCTGGAAACCCAGTGGACGCCCGCGTTCGGCGGTACTGAGGACGATGAACAGGATGAAACGCAGCTAAACTTCCGCCGGGCCGGCGTGGTCAGCGTGGTGGTCGACCCTGGCTACCTCACGCCCCAGCTCAACCGTCGCGACGACCGAATGAACCTCAGCGGCTCACTGCGGACCTGGGAGCCCTTGCGCCTGAAGCCGCTAGCCAGCATAGAGCGTTGGGACCGGCATACCATCAACTGGCTACCCGTAATCGGAGCTAATACGTCCGACAAGTTCATGCTGGGGCTGCCTTTTATAACAACGCCCTGGCGCCCAAGCGGCTCAACTACCTGGCCATGCCCATGTACAGCTTTAACCGCAACGAGCTGAACGGTATTGGTACGCTGAACTTGAATGTGCTACCCCGCACGGTAGCCCGCCAGCTGCTCACCGGCATCCAGGTACAGCGTTTTGAGCGCTACCGCAAAATAGAACCCAGCGTTACGCTGCTCCTACCCCACTCGGCCTTCAACCAGCCCCAGCATTTACTGCGCTTTGCCAATACCACCGTGCGCAACCAGAACCTGGGCCAGACCAGCAGCTTCCAGACCTTGGAGTACCGGGTGCAGCACAAAAATGCCCTGCAGAGCTGGGGCGCGCACGTTGAATTCAACTACATGACACCCGATGTAGAGGTAGACAACACCGACCGGGAAGCTGCCCTGCTGCGGGCCACGGCAACGTACAGCCGTTACTATAACGCCAAGAAACAGATTCGGGCCCGCTTGTTTGGGGGCAGATTCCTGAAATCTGGAGCCGAAAGTCCCTTTGTCATTGGCTTAAGCGGTAGCCCCGATTACCGCCGCCAGACGGCCTTCCTGGACCGGCAGCAGATTTCTGATACGTACACGGCCCAGCGTCATCAAACCGACGATCGGGACGGCGCGTTCAAGGCCTACCTGCCCGTCGGCAGCCGACGGTGGCTCAGCACCCTGGGCGTGGAAGCCGACTTGCCCGTAACTTCCCTGGCCGTTTTTGCCGATCTGGGCGCAACCAAGGAGTTCCAGACCATAGGCCCCGGCTTGGGGCCCAGCGCCTGTACTACGACGCGGGCCTGGTAGTACCCATTGCCAAGAACATCCTGCGGCTTTACTTACCTGTCGCTGGCTCGCAGTACGCGAACGGCCTGCCCGACAGTCGCAAGGATTTTACCGACCGAATTCGCTTCGTGCTGCACCTGGAGGAGTTGAACCCCTTCCGGGTTTTAAATGAGCAATTAGCGCAGTAGCAACTTTATCCCTGGATGGAATTCATGCGTTTGTGTTGGTATCTACTCCTGGCCGAAATAGGCGCGGCTTCGTTGGCGGGTTGCCAAGCGGATTACGCCGATCTGCCTACCTTTTCGGCCGAGCGCAAGCTCTTGCAGGTGGTAGTGGAAATGCCCGCTGGCACCAGCCGCGAGCAGCGCTACAACGCCCAAACGCATGAATTTCAACCCTTGGAGCAGGCTGGCACTGACCAGCTAATAGAATTCCTGCCGGTACCGGGCAACTTGGGCTTTATTCCGGGTACCAACGTCAGCGCGCCCGGCCGCCCTCAGAAAACGGACGGGCCCGTGCCGGCGCTGGTGCTAGCCGAAGGGCAGCCCGCGGGCACTGTGCTAGAGGTAGTACCCGTGGCCCTGCTGCTGCTCGATGTGAACGGGGCCCTGCAGCCGCTGGTCGTGTCGGTTCCGGCGCGACCGGCCCAGCGCATCCTGCCGGATGTCACGGATTGGGCCACGCTGAACCGCCGCTACCCAGGCGTGCGCCAGTCGCTGAGCCTGTGGTTCCAGCACCGCGGCCGCCCCAGCGAAACCCGCATTGCTGGCTGGAAAGACGAGAAGGCAGCGGAACAATACATTAGTCGCTGGCTGCAGTAACTAGCCCGTACGTAACAAGCGTAGCAACAAAAAGCCCTACCTGCTAGCAGGTAGGGCTTTTTATTTACAAGTAAGAATCGGAAGGCCGACTACTCAATCTTGTTCATGCGCTCCTTTACGGCCTCGAGGGCTACGCGCATGTTCACAATGTCGGCGCGGGCAGCTTCCTGCTCTTTCAGGTTCATGTCAACCTGGTTGTTGTACTGCTGCAGTTCAGCCGCGTTCTGGGCCAGCTGCTGCTGGATTTCAATCTTGCGCGCTTTGTTTTTCTCGATGTCCTTCTTGATGGCATCGGCCTTCGAGATAACCGCCATGTGGTTGTTCTGCGACGACACGAGGGCTTTCTCGGCTTCGGCAACCTGTACGGCCAAGTCTTCGCGGTAGAGCTTGCGGGCGAAGTCTTTCAGGTAGCCTTCGGCAGCTTTCCACTGCACCGGCGTAGCCTCTTTGCCCAGGTAGGCATTACCCAAGTCAATCGACCACCAGATGGTCGTACCGGTGGGCACGGCGTCTACTTTGCTGATTACGCGTACTGGCGTCTTAGAAACGGCGTCAATCACGACTCCGTCCATGGTGTATACGCCTTTGTCAGCTTTCACTTTGCTACCGAACTGCTCGTCCAGCTGCTTTTTCCAGGAGTCTTCTACGCGCTTGCTATCCAGCTGCACAGAAACCCGCTGCCCCTTACGCGGAATGCCTTTTACGGCCATGTCCGTTTCATCAACCGGCGACTTTTGCGCGAAGCTAGTCACCGATGTTGCCAACATCAGCAGCAAAGAAAAGAGTACGCCTCGTTTCATAGGAAATGAAATAAGTTGAGAAGAAAATGATTTGCAGGTATGACCGTCGGGTAAACGAACTCCGACTCATCAAATTTAACTAGCCTGCCAGCATCTCACCAGGGCCCGGATTGTTTTTTTTGAAGAAAACTGACTTTTGTTAGAAAATTAATATTCATAATCGTTTATATACCAGATAATGGCATCTATTCCTGTTGAGCTACCCTCTCATGGCTAAGCCAACTACTTGATATTCTCTATACTTTCTGAAACAAAAGCAACTGCAGCCAGTTTAACCCCGACTATGCCTATCACTGTTTGCCGCAAAGAACACTTCAACGCTGCCCATCGCCTGCACAACCCGGCCTGGAATGACGAGCAGAACCAGACTACGTTTGGCAAGTGCAACAACCCTCATTATCACGGCCATAACTACGAGCTCATTGTTCGCCTGACCGGCGACATTGACCCCGCTACGGGCTACGTGTATGATATGAAGCGGTTGAGCGACCTGATCAAGCGCGAGATTCTGGATACCTTTGACCACCGAAATCTGAATCTGGACACGGAAGAGTTTCGCCACCTTAACCCGACGGCTGAAAATATTGCTGTCGTGATTTGGAATCGGCTGCGCCCGCACGTGGAAGAGCACTTAGCCATGTCGGTTACGCTGTACGAGACCGAACGCAATTTTGTAGAATACCATGGATAACCCCGCTGCTGCAGCCTCCCCCGCGGATGGTACCGCAGCCCGCCCCGCCATCGACGTAGAGTTGCCAGCCGATTTGCGCACGCCCCTCCGGGCCGACGCCTTCCAGCTCAGCGACGACGAAAAAATTGCCGCCATTGCCGAGCACTTCCACGACATCATGCAGATTCTGGGCTGGACCTCACGGATGACAGCCTGAGCGGCACGCCCAAGCGCGTAGCCAAGATGTACGTGCAGGAGTGGTTCAAGGGCCTCGACCCCAAGCATCGGCCCGATGTAAAGTTGTTCGAGAACCGCTACCAGTACCGGAATGTGCTGGTGGAGCGCGACATTACGCTGTTTTCCTGCTGTGAACACCACTTCGTACCCATCATCGGCAAGGCCCACGTGGCCTACTTACCGGGTGAGCATGTGGTGGGCCTGAGCAAGCTTAACCGGGTAGTACAGTACTTTGCCCGCCGCCCCCAGGTGCAGGAGCGCCTGACCCGCCAGATTGCAGAGGAGCTAAAAACTACTCTGCGCAGCGACGACGTAGCCGTCCTTATTGAGGCCGATCATTTGTGCGTGATGAGCCGGGGCGTGAACGATACGAGTAGCAGCACCTTAACGGCGGAATACAGCGGCGCCTTTGCCCGCGACGAAGCATTGCGCTCCGAGTTCCTGCGGCTGATTGGCAAATAAAAAGCTGTTAGCTTTCCTTCCGCTTTTCCACTCTCCGTTCAAAGTTCTGGCGCCTTCTCGGCGCTAGGCTACCTGTTCTCTTCCATGTCGCGCAAAGTTTTAATTACCGGGGCACCGGCATGATTGGCACCCGCCTCGCCGAAATGTTGATTGATGCCGGATATGAAGTTGCCCTGCTGAGCCGCACTCCCGGTAGCGGCCGCTACCGCAGCTTCCGCTGGGACCCATTAGCCGGCACCATTGATGAGGCCGCTGTACCTTACGCCGACTACATTATCAACCTGGCCGGCAGCAGCGTTTCGGATGGCAAATGGACCCAGGAGCGCAAGCGGGAAATCCTGTCGAGCCGGCTGGCTGGCACCCAGCTGATGGCCCGGGAACTGGCAAAAGCCTCGCACCACGTGCAAACCTTTATATCGGCGTCGGCCATCGGTATCTACGGCGACCGGGACGACCAGGTAGTAACGGAAGAAACGGCCCCAGCCCCGATGATTTTCTGGCCGAAGTATGCCAGCAGTGGGAAGCAGCAGCCCAAAACGTAGCCACCGACGGCATCCGCACCGCCATTTTCCGAATTGGCATTGTACTCAGCCCGGAAGGTGGGGCCTTGGTGCCGTTGGCGCGCACGGTGAAGATGATGGCGGGTGCTCCGCTGGGCTCCGGCAAGCAATACATGTCCTGGATTCACCTCGACGACCTGTGCCGCCTGTTTATTCAGGCCATGGAGGAGCCGCAGTGGCAGGGCACCTACAATGCCGTGTCGCCCAATCCTGTTACCAACAAGGAATTCACTGAAACCCTCGCAGCCGTGCTGCACCGCCCACTGGTATTGCCTAAAGTGCCCGAGTTCGGCCTGAAGCTGATGATGGGCGAGATGAGCGAAATCGTGTTGGCTAGTCAGCGGGTAAGCGCCGAGAAAACCCTGAAGCAAGGCTTCAAGTTTGAGTTTCCTACCCTGCGAGCCGCCCTAGAATCGTTTTACGGGGAAGAGTAGATTTCACTATAGCCACTATAAACAGAAAAAGCCTTGGTTATGTCGACCAAGGCTTTTTCTGTTTATAGTGGCAATCCTTTTCTACAAACTGTCCGGGACGGGGACGGTGCCGTTGTTGAGGTTTTCCAGCAGGTTGTCGACCACAATGGTGTCCACGGATTCGGCCTCGCGGCGGCGGCGCGGTTCGGCGGTTACACAGACGTACTTTTTGCTGATTTTGACGGTAGGCTGCGGGAACGGGCCCATGCGGATGTCCAGCTCGGGGTCCTGGTAGAGCTTTTCCATGTAGGTGCCGAAGATGGGTAGGGCCGTACGGCCGCCTTCGCCCTGCTGGGAGTTCAGGAAGTGAATGCTCCGGTCCTCGCCGCCTACCCACACGCCCGTTACCAAGTCCTTGGTCACGCCCATGTACCAGCCATCGGAGTAGTTGCTGGTAGTACCAGTTTTGCCCCCGATCTGGTTGTTTTTGCGCCACAGCTCATAGTCCCAGAGGGCCTGAGAGGTGCCGCCGGGCTCCTCCATGCCGCCGCGCAACATGTAGGTCATCAGCCAGGCGGTTTCGGCCGGAATCACGCGCTTCTGCTGGGGGTCGAACTGCACAATGACGTTGCCGTTGCGGTCCTCGATGCGCGTGACCAGCATGGGCTCGGGGCGGAAGCCCTGGTTGACGAAGGTGCTATAGGCATTCACCATTTCGTACACGCTTACGTCGCCGCCCGAGCCGAGACCGATGCTGGGTACAGGCAGCAGCTTGCTCCGGATACCGACCTTGTTGGCGTACTTAGCCACGTTTTCCCAGCCTACTTTCTCCGTGAGCTGAGCTGTTACGGAGTTCACCGAGCGGGCCATAGCGTAGCGCAGGGTCATGTTCATGCCGGTGTACTCGCGGGTCACGTTGTCGGGCTTCCACTCCATGGGCTGACCGTTTTCCACGTAGTTGATGGTTACCCGCTCATCCCGAATTCGGTCGCAGGGCGAGTAGCCGTTGTCGAGGGCCGTAAGGTAAACGAAGGGCTTGAAGGTAGAGCCGGCCTGGCGCTTGCCTTGGCGCACGTGGTCGTACTGGAAGAAGCGGTAGTTAAGCCCGCCTACCCAAGCCTTGATCTGGCCCGTGAACGGGTCCATGGTCATCATGCCCGCGTGCAGGAAGTGCTTGTAGTAAGCCAGCGAATCAAGCGGCGACATGACCAGGGTAGTATCCCCGTCGCCCTTCCAGGTGAAAACCTTCATGGGGCGCTTGCGGTGCAGGGCCGAGTCGAGCAAGTCAGGCCGGCCTTCGTAACGGGCGGCTAGCTCCTTGTACTGCTCGGTACGCTTCATCTGGGTTTCGATGAAGTTAGGAATCTCATTGCCTTCCTCGTCTACCCAGGGGTCTTTGCCGCGGTTGCGCCAGAAGTTGTCGAAGGTGCGCTGCAGGGTCTTCATCTTCTTTTGCACCGCCTCCTCGGCGTAGCCCTGCATGCGCGAGTCGATGGTGGTATAGATGCGCAATCCGTCGCGGTACATGTCGTAGCCGTTCTTCTTGCACCACTCGTTCACGAACTGGCTTACAGCCCCGCGGAAGTACGTTTCGGGCCCATCGACGTGTTTTTCTACCTGGTATTGGAGCACGATGGGCGTGGCCTGCTCCGACTTTACCTGCTCCGGCGTGAGCACTCCAGCCTGGCCCATGCGCGTGAGTACCAAGTCGCGGCGCTTGCGGGAGGCTACGGGGTGAAACTTGGGGTTGTAGGCCGTGGGGTTGTTGAGCATGCCCACCAGGGTAGCAGCCTGCTCAATGGTCAGGCTGTCGGGGGAGGTGCTGTAGAAGGTTTTGGCCGCTACCTTGATGCCGTAGGCCTGGGAGCCGTACTCGACGGTATTGAAGTACAGGGCCAGAATTTCATCCTTGGTATAGCGGCGCTCCAGCTCCACGGCTGTCAGCCACTCCTTGGTTTTGCTGATGATGGTGCCCACCAGCGGCAAATGGCCCAGCAGGCCGGTGTTTTCCTTGCGGCGGGTTTTGTAGAGGTTTTTGGCCAGCTGCTGGGTAATGGTAGAGCCCCCGCCCCCACTGCCGCCGGTAGCGGCGCCCAGCACGGCCCGGGCAATGGCCTTGGGGTCGATGCCGGAGTGGTCCTGGTAGCGCACGTCCTCGGTGGTCACCAGGGCCTTAATCAGCCAGGGCGACATCTTGCTCAGGGGCACCGGGGAGCGGTTTTCGCGGAAGTAGCGGCCTATGTGTACGCCATCGGCGGTGTACACTTCGGAGGGCTGCTCTACCCGGGGATTCTCCAGCTCCTCCAGGCTCGGCGACTTACCAAACAGGAACAGAAAGTTCATGCTCACCAGAATGGGGTAGAGCAGGAAAGTCCCCGCGCCCAGCACAAAAATTCCCCACAGCGTGCGGGAAAGGATGTTAGGCCAACGGCGGGGTGGCAGGGCTGGGGAAGTTGTTTTCGACGACTGAGGAGCAGACATGCAGGGCGCAGTGAAGCAAACGAAGCCGGACGAGCCAGCAACGGAGTCGCAAATATACCAGTTCAGGGCGGCCGGGCACGAGGAAACACGCGTTGTGCTACTGCTTTAGGATGCAGCCTCCATCTTCCCGGTAATTTCTACAACATTATATGGCAACGCCTGCCCCGTTTCAGACCCACGTTTATTCTAACGGAGAAACCAGCAACCATACGGTGGCAGCCAGCCCCGGTAGCAGCAACAGCGCCCCCAGCACGTAGCTCCCTACCCCAAGCAACAGCCAAAACAAACGCCAGAGCAACCCGCTTACGCGCCGGCTAATGCGCCGAGCGGCGGCAGCCACAAACCAAGGCAGCAGCAGGCAAAGGAAAGATACCGCGCGTGGCACATGAGGAAACACTTCCTGCTCATAATAAAGCCCTACTGCGCTCAATGCCACCACGCCTAGCAACAGCTATACTTTCGGTGACACGGCAGGCAGCACGGTGTTGGCAATAAATCTAGCTAGCAGCCCGGCATAGGTAGTGGCTGGGGCAGCCGCAGGGTGCACGACTTCTGGATGGCCAACCCTACTCATTGCTCAGCGTGTTGGCGGTGGCTGAATGCATTTAGGAACCCCGCCAGACTTATTCCTACCCCTGCCATGTAGCCATACGCTAGGTAAGAACCACATTCGAAAAGATCATCCTCCGCTCCTACTGACCAGAATAGCACCACGCACAGTAGTTCGTGCACTACACCCAAACCCCATAGCAGCGCAGCCTTCTGCCAGTTGTTTTTACCGCGCACCAGCTGCCAGCGCAAGACGTACAGCACAAGGCCCGGCACGGCTATACCATAAAATAGAATCCCAAAAAACAGCATGAAATTCATCAGCAGCATGGTGATGGTGTCTTTGAGTTGCTGCAGAATAGCGAGGTAGTGGCCTAGCTGCGTAGTAGTTGCTTCGCTAGAGTTTAGTGTATTTTCCATGGGGGTATCTGCGCCGGCGAATAACCCGGCAGGAATTACTCAGATGATACGTGGGCATTACGCCGGCTGGCTAGCCGGTAGTTTACCTTACCGCCGCTACAACACCCGTGGTGCCGGGTGCCCACAGCAGCATCACGTGTAGCAGGGTCCAGAGCATGAGGCCCAGCAGCAGGGCCGATCCGGGCAGCACCACGGTGACAAAGCGCTGCCACCGTGCTGGCGCCGTGGCGGCTCGTTCCCGCCAGGTCAGGAGCAGGGCTAGGGCTCCAATGCAAGCGGCACAGAGCAGCACACCGGCCAGGGTCAGACTTACTTGCGCAAGATTCATAACAGAGATATGAGAGAAGGGGAAAGAGGTAGGAGAAGAAGAAGGCGAACCTACCCGACCGGGCTATAGTCCCCGGCATCACTGGCTGCCGGATAGTCAGAAAATCAAGGAATAGGAAATAAGAAGTAGGGTTAGCAATGACGGGGTAGTAATTCCGACGGGTAGAAATAGGATGCCTGACTATCGGGTAAGCCAGTGGGCGCGCAGGCCCACCTTCCGTACCAGGAGCTTATTGTTTTAACCGCTCGTAAGCGTCGGCTTCCGCGTAGGTCCAGCTCTGCCAGCTATGGTATTCGGGGTAGTTGCGGACCCAGCCTGTAACGCGGGCCTTAATAGCTTCCTGGGCTTCGGCGGGGGTAGCATTAACTTCAGTGTAGCTGCCGGGTGAGCTAATGACAATGCGGGTCATGCCGTTGAGTACGCTTTGGCGGGCCGCTAGCTCGGGCAGCACCCGCTCGGGCATTTCCAGCAGAAAACCTAGATCTACGGCCTTGAAGCGCGGGCTTAGGTTGTAGCGTACCATCCAGATTTCCCAGTTGCCCAGGGCCAGCAGCAGGAGCAGGGCGTAGGCTGCCAGAGCATTCAGCCGCACCAGAGAGTAAGCCGAGCGGCGCTGCCAGATTTTGAGCAGTACCGTGCCTAGCCCAAACAAGGTCAGGAGCAGAAACCCATACACCCCAATGCGCTTATACGCCAGGCCCGTGTAGGTGATGTAATAGTAGTTGCGCAGCCCCACCGATACCACCAGCACCGCGTTCTGCACCACCCACACCGTAGCGCCCCAGCGCAGGGCCCGCAAGCCAGGGGCGTAGAAATTGAGGTTGCGCCGGAAAAACCACAGCACAATGCCCATAGCAACCAAAATGCTCAGGATCAGCACGTAAGTACCCTCGTGCACAAACTGGGTCAGGTCGAAGCCGGGCGAAGGTGTAAAGCCTAGCCAGATCCAGTTAATGTCAATGATGTTAACGACCAGCAGCAGGACATTCACCAGCCCAAACACAGCCAGAGCTGCCAGGTACTCCTTGCGCAAATCAAGGGAGCGGAAAGTTTGCGCCCGGAAATTGGGGTTGCGCACGCTAAAAGATGCCACCCGGTCGCGCTGCCGTCGCACAAACTCCCCGAAGCGCGACTCCCGATCCAGGAAGAAATGAACCGGCACCAGTACCAGCGCGCCCGCCGTGAGCACCACTCCTACCAGGAAAAACACTAGGTGGGGCACCGATATGGCCGGTAGCAGGGCCGCCAGCCACTCCCCTACCGTGGCAAACGCCGCCGAAGCCAGCGCGGCATAGCGCGGGTTGGCCATGCTGAACAGCAGGTGAAACACCCCCAGCACCACTAGCGGCATGAGCAACAGCCGCCCGTAGAAACGGGTGCGGCTCCAGCGTCCTGCGCCCCCGCTGGGCAGGCGCAAGTAGGGCAGCAGCCCGGGCACTACCCGCGCGGCGCTGGTTAGGCTCGTGAGCAGGGCAAACGCTAGTAGCTTTAGGTGGGGCTGGTTCACGTAGCCCAGCAGCAAGAGCAGGGAAGCAACGCAGGCCAGCTTGGCGGCGCCGGAGCCAAGCAGCAGCACGCAGCCCACGCTGACCAGGGTTCCTCCCAGCATCAATCGGAAATAGCCGGAGCGCCACGCGGCGGCACGGCGCGGGAGCCCCGCCAGGGTAGCCCCAACCACGAACAGCGTGTACACGCTCAGATTCAGCCCCACTTCCTGGTTCCAGAACAGAACATCGAACAGCACGGCCCCGAGCGGGAGCAGCACTTTCTGGAGGCTGGTGAGCGGCAGGGCTGCCCGGCGCGTAACCGGAGCTGCCGCCGCAGGTGCAGAAACAGAAAAGGATGTCATAGCTTTTATTTTAAAGTACTTTGTGTTTCAAAGTTTACGGACAAAAAAAAGCCTACGCCCCGCGCAGCAGTTTTTCTAGCGCCACTAAGTGTTCCTGAAAGGCACTTTTGCCTTCTGTGGAGGCTGCGTAGGTCGTGTTAGGCTTCTTGCCCACGAACTGCTTGCTAACCTGCACGTAACCCGCCTTTTCAAGCGCCGCTACGTGGCTGGCGAGGTTACCGTCGGTTAGGTCCAGGGCATCTTTCAACTCATTGAAGCTCACCGACTCATTGGCCATCAGCACGGCCATCACGCCCAACCGGACTCGGTTGTCGAATGCTTTATTGAGGGTGTGGATGAGGTGTTTCACAGAAGCAGAAGAAGCAGAAAGCTGGGGCGGCTACCCCGGCCCCGGCAAGAGCAGAAGCGGACTAGCTTCGCTCGTAGCGGTTGTACATCAGCAGGCCGTAACCGATGTGACCCAGCCCGAAACCGAGGGCAAAGAACGCCAACCCCAGGCCAGGGATCAACACAAGAACTAAACCCAGCCCTATTTCCGTGAGGCCCAGCCACCGAATTTCATCGAGGGTATACTTGCTGGCGTTGAGTAAAGCCAGGCCGTAGAACAGCAGCAGCCCCGGTACCACCATCCCCACGGCGCCCTCCACAAACAAGGCTAAGCAAAACAAGCCGCCGGCCACCAACGGAATCATCAGGCTCAGGGCCAGCCGCCGACCCAGGGCACTCCAGAGAGGCTGTCCGGCCCGGCGGGCGCGGCGAACCGTGAAAAACATGGCTACGGCCAGCGCCACCCCAATGATGCCCACGGCCAGCAGCAGCAAGTAGGGTAGCACGAGTCGCCGCTCCTCGGGGGTGCTTTGCAGCAACCGCAAGTAGCCCGCGTTAGGGTAGCGCTGCTGCAGATACCAGTGCCCAACGGCCGCACCGACCAGTGCTACTACCCCCGCCCCTACCCCAGAAAGGCCACTAAGCGAGATAAAGCGCGAGGACCGCTCCATAATGGCGCGAATCTCGGTGAGTTGAACCAGCGGGTCTGTGGCAGGCTTCGACATATTCTAAAGAACTTTGCGCTACAAAGCAAGACAGGTTTGTCCGAACTTCCTACATTTCTTACCAACTATTTTTCGGCGCTGGTCACTTGCCCCCTGCAAAACTCACTGCAGCTAGCGCTGCTACGCATTGCAAAATTTAGAATATAGGGCAAGTTAACCCTGTACTATCTTAGATGGCTACTCAACACCGCCCTGCCGGGCTAGATAATGGGACTTTCGTGCGAATTTGAGGCAACGCGCTGGTTGCTGAATACGCATCCGGCCGTAGGGGCCGCAGTTGAGAAGGTAGCCAGTTGCCCTATTCTGAGAAAGGAGAACTGAACAAGTGCGGATAGGCAGCCGAATGCTGACCCATTTTGAGAATACGCCATTCCCAATAAAAAACTGGATTTATACAATCCAATACACCAGTAGCGGCGTATTCTGAACTGTGCTCTTGTTACGGAGTATTCGTCTTCTTGCCCGTTTCCACTGCGTGGGCCCTGTTTTCTTTTTATTCGCTTGCCTTATGGTCTTACTTTCTGCTGCCGGCCACTCTACTATCACGCGCACTTTTATTCTTTGGGCCCTGGCTAACATTGGCGGCACGCTGTGGCTGCTGCTAGACTTTTCCCTCGACCGCATCGACGATTACCCCATTGCCTTAATGAGCGGGCTGGTGGCGGCCTTGGTTTCGCTAGCCATTGTCCCGCTGGTCATTCCGTTTTTTAGCGCCATGTGTCGGCTGCGGGTGGGCTTGTCGCGGCGTTCCTTGGCCTTGGGGGGCGTTACGCTGTTTTTTCTGCTGGCCAATCAGCTGCTGGAGGTACTGCTACCCATTGACTCCATGACCGACCTGCTGAACATGTCTCTGCCGTACTGGGCCGCGGCCATGCTTACCGTACTGTGGCTCTACAGCCCTAGCCAGCAGAACAACACGGGGCGCACTTCTGCCTGCGACTAAACCACCCGACGGGAGGAGGCACAGCCAAAACCGGCGGCTTCGCGTAGGCTATGCCCATGAAGCTCCGCCTCCAGTTGTTTGAGTTTGAAGATTTACCCTGGTTTCCGCAGGTTATTCGGGCCGGGATGATGGACTACCTGCGCTACATGATTACGGCCCTGGGTACTTACCAGCCCATCGTACCCCTGCTTCAGCAAGCCCTGCGCCACACTCGGCAAACCCAGCTGCTGGAGTTGGGGGCGGGGGCAGGCGGCGGCACCGCCCCGCTGCTGCGCCAGTTGCAGACGACGGGCCTACCCACTGCCACCGTTACGCTCACCGACCTCTACCCGCAGCCCCTCGCCTGGCAGACGTTACAAGCCCAAACGCCTGGTCTGCGCTATGAGCTAGCCCCGGTCGATGCCACGGCTGTAGCCCCGGCCTTAACTGGGTTCCGCACCATCTTTTCGGCCTTCCATCACTTTCCTCCCGCTGCCGCCGAGGCCATTCTGGCCGATGCCGTGCGGCAGCGCGCGGGCATTGGGGTGTTTGAGGGAGCTGGCAAACATTGGGCGGAAATTCTGCTGGCCTGCACCGTGCTGCCAGTAGCACAGCTGCTTATCACGCCCTTCATGCGGCCTTTCCGCCTCAGCCGGCTTTTTTTCACCTACGTACTACCCCTAATTCCGCTGTTCACTATCTGGGACGGCTGCGTTTCAATTTTGCGTATGTACCCGCCGGCCCAGCTTCTGGCCCTGGCCCACCGCGCCGATGCAGCCGGAGCATATCGGTGGCAAGCAGGGGTAGTGCGGCACTGGTGGGGCCCGGAGGTCACGTACCTGATAGGCGTACCCGCCGAAACTGAGGGCTAACCCGTAGCTTGCGGCTCGCCCGGTTGGTGCACAGTTGCGCCGGGCCATCTTCCTCTCCCCGAAGCTGCCCTGCCCGCCTACCCTATGCCCTTTGCCGCTTACCGCCGCGCTCTGCCCCTGCTGCGCATCCCGTTTTCAGTGTACCTGATGCCCGTTTTCTGGTTTGGCCTGAGTGCCTTGCCTCCTGGCTTCAGCGTAGCGCGGGCAGTGGGCGTATTTGTGGTGCTGCACCTGCTGGCCTACCCCGCTTCGAACGGCTACAACAGCTACTACGACCAGGACGAGGGTAGTATTGGCGGACTGCGGCAGCCCCGAAAGTCACGCGGGAACTGCTGCACCTAGTGTGGCTGTTTGATGCCCTGGCCGTGGCGGGAGGTTTGCTGCTGAGCCCAGCGTTTGCGAGTTTAGTGGCCGTGTACCTGCTGGTATCGAAAGCGTACAGCTACGAGGGAATCCGGTTGAAAAAGTACCCGCTGCTAAGTACGGCGGTAGTGGTGGTTTTTCAGGGAGCCTACACCTTTCTGATGACGCAAGTCGGCGTGGGCGCCTCGGCCGCTCAATTGCTAGCTCCCGAAAACCTGGTGCTGGCCCTGGTAAGCACCTTATTTCTGTGCGGCTCCTACCCCCTGACCCAAGTGTACCAGCACGCGGAAGACGCTCGCCGGGGCGACCGGACCCTGAGTTTGCGGCTGGGCCTGCGGGGCACGTTTGTATTCGCTGGCCTGGCCCTGGCCACGGGAGCGGCAGTGCTTGTGGCCGCCTACCTCTGGCGGGACGAAGCACGCCACGTTCTCGTTTTTCTGGTAGCTACTGGGCCTGTAGTGGTGCTGTTTCTGCGGTGGGCCCGCGCCGTGTGGCGCCAGGAGTCGGCGGCTGATTTCGACCATACCATGCGCATGAACCAGGTATCGTCGTTGTGCCTGAGCGCGGCCTTTTTGCTGATGCTGTTCTGGTAGCAACTCCGGGGCACGCCAGCAAACACCACCTGCTCAGCTTGCGTACAGCATCTTGCTTCCTCTATATTCTCCTTGCCATGCGCGCCTTCTTGTGGTTTTCCCCGCTCCTATTCGTAGTAGGCTGCTCCTCTCCTTCTTCTGAGTCGGCTACCTCGACTACTGCTGCGTCGTCTGGTTCCGAGGCGGCCGGCCCTGAACCGATGGATACGGCCCGCCCGGCCCCCATTGATGCCCAGGCCGATACGCTGCTCACGGCCAAGGCCCGCCACCTATTTTCGGCCCCTGGCGCTCCTGATGCATTTTCACTGGTGCTGCGCGGTGCTTCGGTGCTCACCGGGGAGGCCACATTTACCATTACTACGGCTGGCGGGCAAGTGATTTTCCGGGAGGTTCTTTCCGCCCCCGATTTGGAGGCCATGATGGTATATGAGATGCAAGGACCCACGGCCACCCAAGCCGAGCGGGAAGCCTACGTGCGCCGCCGGGTGCAGGAGTTTTTCGCCGCCAAAAACTTCCGCCGGCCAGCCGTTGCTTCCGCTGCCACCTACCCCACCGATACGGCCGCCGTTCCCGGCCTCGACCAAGCCGCCTGGGCCGACCTGCGTCGGCGCCCCGAGTCCGTTGCATTTGAATATACGGTAGGCAAGGAAGACCGCCACGTCATTGCCTGGTCGCCGCTGCGCAAACAGGTTGTACGCCTGCCTTAACCCCGAAAAAGCCGAAACACTACTGTTTCGGCTTTTTTGTGCTGCAATAAATAGTGCAAGTTAGTTTCCGTCGGCCTGCTGCAGAGCTGCTTCCAGATCGGTGCGGAAGCTCTCATAGGGTTGGAACCCACGAGCCAACACGTAGCCCTGGCTGCCTACCCGCAAAATGGTTGTTGGGAAGCCTTGCACACCGATTTTGCTTACTGCAGCAAACTCCAGCTGCGTGCCCCGAATGATTTCGGGCCGGGTGAGCTGTTGTCGAAACTCGGCGGGGTCAAGGCCGTGGGCCGCGGCCAGAGGCTCGTAGGTTGTCAGGTCGTTCAGGTCGGCGCCATCGTGGAAGTAGGCGCGCTGTACGGCGTGAGCAAACTGCGCCGCCTGCTCCTGCCGCAACTGCCGAAACGCGTGAATGGCCCGGCACGGCGGCTCCGAGTCCTGCACGTGGCTACCCTCCTGCCCCAGCGCCCGAAACGCGGCGCCAAACTGCACACCCGTCACCCGTTCTACCTGTTCTAGCGCCCCAGCAATGTAGGGCCAGTCTTCCCGGATGGGCCCTACCTGCTCGCCCGTTACCATGCCGCCGCACAGCACCGACACCTCCACGCGCCCAGCAAATTCCTGCTGCACCCGCTGAATCACGGGGCTCATGCCGTAGCACCAACCACACAAAGGGTCCGAGATATACAGGAGTTCGGGCAGGTCGTCGGGGTGTTGCTGTTCCATAAGCTGCAAAGAACCGTTGTTATCCATGATAACGCAACTTCTTGACGACTACCCGGCAGAAATCAGGGAAGAATATATAGACCTTTTAGTTATATTTTTTACTAATAAATACATATTTTAACTTATCAATATGGGATTCACCATGGGAGCCCAACAGTACAAATGACTGATATATAAGATGGTAGAAAGTATATTAATCTAGCACAGCTTCTATTCTCAGGTGGTAATACCTTATATTTCAGCCCAAATCCATCTATCTCCCCCTCATTTCTCTACTACTTGTACCGATGAGCTTAGCTACCTGCTTCTCCCAGATAAAGATTCCCGTCTTGAAACGCGTAGCCTTTGGCCTCATGCTAATTGGGTTAAGTCCTGCTGCAGGTTGGGCACAATACACTACCATGCAGAATTTTGAAACATCAGGTTCCAACTTGACTTACTTAAAAACTGATTTGGGTAATACAGGCATCGTAGGCTCGACACGGACTGGCAATGCTTCATCCATTAGTGGCTCTAACGCGTTGCCAAGTGCAGGTAATGGTGCTACGTACCCCAATAACTATGTAAGTAACGTTACTGGATTCGTTTTGTATAATACTAGTGGACAAGGTATTGGAAACGGTATTTCTCAGCTAGACTTTGCGCCTGTTAAGTTTTCCAGTTCCCTTAGCAGCACAATCCAGTTCCGTGTCGCTGCATTTTCTGATGGTAATGGAAATGGTATAGTTGATGGTGGCGACCCCATTGATCAGGGAAGAGTTACTCTGAGCTTAGCGACTAATCTAAATGGCAATACATTCACTGATTATATTACGGTAACAGGACCTAGTGCTACCAACAGAAACCAAGCTGCTTTCTGGGATTTTGGTGCTTCTGGTATCGCCCAAACTACATATCCTAATGTAATAACTGCTAGAGCACCAGGATCTGGCAATTTGGCTAGCAGTGCTTTTGGTGGAAATGGCACAGGAATTAGCACCGTTAGGTTGACTCTGCCAGCTGGCATTACTACTGCCACAATTCGTATCACCATGAAGGCTAATTTCAAATCAGCCTTGCTAATAGATGATGTAATTGTAACTAGCCCAGCTCCTTTACCCGTTACTCTCATTGACTTTAATGCTACCCGCCAGGGGCAGAATGTGCTGCTGAATTGGGCTACTTCGCTGGAGAAGAACAACGCTTACTTTGAAGTGCAGCGCAGTCAGGACAGCAAAAGCTTTTCCACCATCGGGCGGGTAGCGGGTAACGGCACTACTAGCAAAGGGGCCACTTATAAGTTCACGGATCTTGCTCCCCTGCCTGGGCAGGCGTACTACCGCCTCCGTCAGGTTGATGTGGAGGGCACTGATTCCTACTCGCCTGTGGCTACCGTAGGCGAGTCGGAACTGACCAGTACAGCTTCCGTTTATCCTAACCCCAGCCTGGGTACTATCACGCTGCCCGAGGCTACCAGTCTGGTTAAGTACCGCGTGTATTCTGCCGCGGGCAAAACAGTAGCTACCGGCGAAGCCCAGGGCGGCTCCACCATTCATATTGAGCAGGTACCCGCCGGCTTGTACTTCCTGGAAACCACCATTGGCACCCAGCGCAACGTGCAGCGCTTCGTGCGGAAGTAGCCCAAGGCGCGGGTTCGCATAAAACAAAAAAGGGCCGTTCCGCAGCTGCGGAACGGCCCTTTTTTCTGGCTATACTACTTCTGGTTAGCCGTTCATGGCCATCAGGAACTCGTCGTTGTCGCGGGTGCCTTTCATGCGGTCCTTCAGGAACTCCATAGCTTCGGAGGCCGTCATATCCGACATGAACTTGCGCAGCACCCAGATGCGGTTCAGCTCGTCCTTGCTCATGAGCAAGTCCTCGCGGCGGGTACCAGAGGCGGGTACGTCGATGGCAGGGAATATGCGCTTGTTAGCCAGCTTGCGGTCCAGTTGCAATTCCATGTTGCCGGTACCTTTGAATTCCTCAAAGATAACCTCGTCCATCTTCGAGCCGGTTTCAATCAGGGCCGTGGCAATAATGGTCAGCGAGCCGCCATCTTCCACGTTACGAGCCGCACCGAAGAAGCGCTTGGGCTTGTGCAGGGCGTTAGCATCAACACCACCCGACAGGATTTTGCCGGAAGCTGGCTGCACCGTGTTGTAGGCGCGGGCCAGGCGGGTAATAGAATCGAGCAGAATCACCACGTCGTGGCCACACTCCACGAGGCGCTTGGCCTTTTCCATGGCAATGGTGGCAATTTTCACGTGGCGGTCGGCCGTTTCATCGAAGGTAGAGCTGAGCACTTCGGCTTTCACCGAGCGGGCCATGTCCGTTACTTCTTCCGGGCGCTCGTCAATCAGCAGAATCATCAGGTACACCTCGGGGTGGTTTTCGCTGATGGAGTTGGCAATTTCCTGGAGAAGCACCGTTTTGCCGGTTTTGGGCTGAGCCACAATCAGGCCGCGCTGGCCTTTGCCGATGGGGGCAAATAGGTCCAGAATTCGGGTGCTGTACTGGCCCGATTTAGTGGTCAGCTTTAGGCGCTCCTCAGCAAACAACGGGGTCAGGTTGTTGAACGGGATACGGTCGCGGGCCTCCTCCACGGAGCGGCCGTTGATGCCTTCTACCCCTACCAAGGCAAAGTACTTCTCGCCCTCGCGGGGCGGGCGAATGGTGCATTTCACCGTATCGCCGGCTTTCAGACCGAACTGCTTTACCTGCTGCGGAGCCACGTAAATATCATCGGGCGAAGCGAGGTAGTTGTAGAAAGGGCTGCGCAGGAAACCATAGCCACCATCGGGCATCATTTCCAGCGTGCCTTCGCCGGGAATCACAATGTCGAACTCGGGCCGGGCCGGGCGTTGCTCCGTCCGCTCCGGGCGAGGCTGTTCTGCCACCCCAACGGGTTGGCCCTGCCGCTCCGACTGGCGCTGCTCCTGGCGCTGTTGGCGCTGCAGCTCCCGAGCGGCGTAGCGCTCCTCGCGGCGCTGTTCACGCTGCTCGCGGGCATCGGGGCGGCCACCTTCCCGCGCAATGCGGGGCTGATCTTGGCGTCCGTCGCGCGAGAGGCCGTCGGGGCGGAAGTCGGCCCGGGGGGCGTCGTTGCGCTGCTCGCGGGGCTGGTCGCCGCGACCATTACTTTCGGGCCGGCCCACTCCATCAGCGCGAAAATCAGCGCGAGGAGCGTCATTACGGCCTTCCCGGGGGGCATCGTTACGGTACTCGCGGCCTTCCCGGAAGACCCGGGGCTGGTCGGGTCGGCCTTCGCGGCCGTTAACGGCAGGTTCCGTTGGACGCGTCTCACGGGCCGGAACTGGGGACGTGGTTTCCAGCGGGGTAGGCACGGCTTCCGCTACTTGGGCGGCCGGAGCGTCAGGTTGGGTAGCTTCAACAGCTACTTCGTCAGCGGCGGCAGCCACGATGGGCCGGCCAGCGCGGTCGGTGCGGGTGCGCCGCTCGGGGCGCTGATACAGTTTTACGGGCCGTTCGGAGGCAGGAGCCGTTTCCGTTGCTACTTCGGCCGCGGGGGCTTCAACAGCGGCGGCAGCCAGCGCCGGCTCTAGCGCACTAACCGGCGCGCTAGCAGGGGTGGCAACTTCCTCGGGTGCGGGAGCAGCGGATGGAGTATCGGCGGAAGCTTCCGCGGCAGGCGTGGAGGTAGGTGCTACGGCGGCTTTGCTGCGGGCAGCGGGCTCGCGGCGGGGAGCAGCGGCGGGGCGCGGGGCGCGCGGGGCCCGGGCGGCTTTGGCAGCTGGGGCCGCCTCCGGCGCAACGGGAGCCGGCTCGGCGGCGGGCTCTTCCGCAGGAGCGGCGGCAGTAGCCGTTTTCACTTTTTGGGGAAGCTTATCGGGAGGAGTAATAGCTTGCTGATCTAGAATCTTGTAAATCAGATCCTGCTTACTGAGTTTTTTAAAATTGCCAACATTCAGTTTTTCAGCAATTTCCTTTAGTTCGGACAACAACCGGTCCTTCAACTCGTCAATAGTGTACATATAAGAAGCTGAGCGAAAAATTCAGGCGGGGCGGCGGGAAACCAAAAAAGACAGCACAGGGCATTCCGGGCACAAATAGCAGCCGCGACGCAGCGCCAAACGCAAGAAAGAAGCGAGGAGTGAAAACCGTGGGTGGGCCGGGAAGCACAGAAGAAAATTGCCGACCGGGCGCGGGAAGAGTACCCAACGAGCCCGGCAGCCAGCACCGGCTACTACTTGCAATGTTAGCGGAATGTGCCGGAACTGCCAAATCAAAGGGAAGATTTTGCAGTTTGGATTGCTAACGCGGAATCTGGCCAAAAGGATGCACCCAGCCAGCCAATTACCACTTAACTTTTTCGGGGCGCTTATCATTCCCTTTCCCCGAATCTGGTTGCCCGGCAAGGGCGGTGCCAGGCCGGAAAGCTGGATTTTTTGCCCGCCGTCTGCATCTATTAAATAAGCCGTTTACTTTTGTCTTATTCCATTCTGCGTTTTCTGCTGTTATGCTGCAAGTTTCTGTCCTGAAAGAGCACACCGATGCGGTGCTGGCCGGCCTGGCCAAAAAACATTACAAAACCGCCGAAGCCGATGTGCAGGCCATTCTTACCCTGGACCAGCGCCGCAAAGACCTGCAAACGGCCCACGACTCAGCCCAGGCTGAAGCCAACGAGCTAGCCCGCCAAATTGGGGGCCTGATGAAAAGCGGCGACAAAGCCGGCGCGGAAACCCTCAAAGCCCGCACGGCCGAGCTGAAGCAGCAAACCAAAGCCCACGCCGACGAGCTAAGCCAAGTGGAACTGGCCCTTCAGCAAACGCTTTATAAGCTGCCGAACCTACCCCACAGCAGCGTACCGGAAGGCCGCACGGCCCAGGACAACGAGGTAGTGCGCGAAGTAGGCCAGCAGCCTACCCTGCCCGCCGGCGCCCAACCCCACTGGGAGCTGATTAAGAAGTACGACATCATCGATTTTGACCTGGGCGTCAAGATTACGGGGGCAGGATTTCCGGTGTACAAAAACCAGGGTGCCCGGCTGCAGCGGGCCCTCATCAACTTTTTCCTGGATGAGGCGCGCAATGCCGGCTATATGGAAATTCAGCCTCCGGTGCTGGTCAATGAGGCCTCGGGCTACGGTACGGGCCAGCTCCCCGACAAGGAAGGCCAGATGTACCACGATGCCCAGGACAACCTGTTTCTGATTCCGACGGCCGAAGTGCCCATCACCAACCTCTACCGCGACGAAATTGTGCCGATAGAGAAACTCCCGATTCGTAACGCCGGCTACACGCCCTGCTTCCGCCGCGAAGCTGGCTCCTGGGGCGCCGATGTGCGCGGCCTCAACCGCCTCCACCAGTTTGATAAGGTAGAAATTGTGCAAGTGGCCCTGCCCGAGCAGAGCTACACCCAGCTGGAAGAAATGCTGGCTCACATCGAGGGGCTGCTGCAGAAGCTACAACTGCCCTACCGCGTGCTGCGCCTCTGCGGCGGCGACATGGGCTTTACTTCCGCCCTCACCTACGACCTGGAAGTGTGGTCGGCGGCCCAGGGCCGCTGGCTGGAAGTGTCCTCCTGCTCGAACTTCGAGACCTACCAGGCCAACCGCCTGAAGCTGCGCTACCGCACTGAAAACGGCAAAACTCAGCTACTGCACACGCTCAACGGTTCGGCCCTGGCCTTACCGCGCATTGTGGCCGCCTTGCTGGAAAATAACCAGCAGGAAGATGGCATCCATCTGCCGGAAGTGCTCCACTCCTACTGCGGCTTCAGCAAGATTGGGTAGAGCTGCTTGGGTAGTGTTCTGACTACCTGATAAACCGAGGTGGGCTACGAGTTTCTTTCCAAGAGAAAGAGCTTGTAGCCCACTTGGTATTTTGTATAGAATTGGTTACGTAGTACTTGCCAACACGAAGCCACCACCTAGTTCAGGGTTACCCGAAAGGTAGACCCCTCCCCCACGGTGCTTTCTACCTGCAGCTCGCCCCCATTGCTTTCCACAATGCGGTTGACGAGAAACAGCCCGACGCCGGTTCCTTCGGCAGCTTCGGGGTGGAAGCGACGAAACAGCTGAAACAAATCGGCCCCGTGCCGGGACAGGTCAATGCCCAGGCCGTTATCGGCGACGGAGAGCATAGCCTGGCCGGTAGGGCCACGCCAGCCACGCACCCGCACCCGCGGAGGCCGGTCCGGATGACGGTAGCGCAGGGCGTTGCTGAGCAGGTTTAGCAGAATAGTGCGCAGATGACCCCGGTTGTAATGCACCGTGGGCAGGGCCTGAAAGTCATAGTCGATGAGAGCTGCGGTAGTGCGTAGCTGCGGGCCAGGGCTTGCTGGATGTCGTCGGTTAGCTCGGCTAGCGCTACCTCCTCCTGCGTAGCCGATAAGGGCTGACGAGTATCCTGCACAATCACCGACAAATCGTCGATGGTAGTAAGCAAATCGTGCAGGGAAGCCTTGGTCATACTTATCAACAGCTGGCTTTCCCCTTCCTCGAAATCGACTACCCGGCACAACTCATCAAACAGGCCTTGCAAGTTCTGCACGGGCTGCTTCAGGTCATGGGAAGCCGCGTACACAAAGTTATCCAGGTCTTGGTTGGTGCGGGCTAGCTGGCGGTTGGCGGTATCCAGGGCGCGGTTGCGGGTCTGCGCTTCGGTGTGGGCAGTGCGCAGGCTTTCATTGGAGGCTGCCAGCTCCTGCCGGGTTGCCGTCAGCTCCGCCAATGACTGGCGCAACTCCTGATTTATGCGCTCCAGATCAGCGTGGTAGCGGGCCTGGTGCTGCCGCCATTCGTTGCGTTCAATGGCGTGACGAACCACCTTTAACAGCATGTCCTGGTCGAACCGGTGTTTGATCAGGTAATCGAGGGCGCCGTTGTTCAGGGCCTGAACAGCCAGCTCTCCACTGTCAATGCCGGTTATCATCACCACGCACAGCCGCTCGACGGGCACTAGTTGCTTGAACTGCTCCAGCACTTCCAGGCCCGTACCGTCGGGCAGGTTGTAGTCTATAAGCACGCAGTCGGGTTGGTAGCGCTGAAACGCGACTACGGCCTCGGCCACCGTGGTAGCTTCGTGCAGTTCCAGCGTTTCGCCCGGGTTCCGGCTTAGGTAGCGGCGCAGCACTGCCCGGTCGGTATCACTGTCTTCAACCAGCAAGATTTTTTTCACGCGGTAATAGGCAACGGGGCGGCGGGCTAAGCGGGCAATTCAGAGGCTTCCAGCCAATAATGCACAATCAGGCGGACCTTCTCTTCCAGCTCCGCGTAAGCCAGCGGCTTGGTCAGGTAGCTGTTGGCCCCGAGCTGGTAGCAGGTAGCCACGTCCTTGGCGTTGGCGGAAGTGGTGAATATGACCACCGGAATAGAATGCAGGGAAGGGTCACCTTTGATGGCGCCCAGCACGTCGCGCCCGTCCAGGCCGGGCATGTTCAGGTCGAGCAGGATGATGGCCGGTAGGGTTTGCGGCCAGCCAATTTTGCGGCCCTGGCCCTGCAGGTAGTCCAGGGCCTGTTCGCCGTCTTCGCACCGGAGCACTGGGTTTTGGAGCGCATGCTTACGGAAAGCCCGGCCCAGCGCCGTAAAGTCTTCGGCGCTGTCTTCTACAATCAGAATAGGCTTTATAGCAGTTGTGTTCAACTTATTCGGGTATTGGAACGGAAAAATAAAAGGTCGAGCCCTGTCCGGTTATGGAATCAACCCAGATTTGCCCGCCCATTTTTTCAATCATTTTTTTCACGATGGCCAGCCCAGCCCCCGTGCCGCCGCCGTACTTGTTGGGTCCGTGCAGGCGCTTAAAAATGCGGAAGATGCTTTCGTGGTGCTTGGGGTCGATGCCAATGCCATTGTCGCGCACGTACAGGGTCCGGAACTTGGCCGGAACCGGTCCGCGCGGACTCAGCAGACCTTCGGGCGCTACCCCTACCCATACGTACCGGTCGGGTTTATCGTTGTAGCGCATGGCATTGGTAAGCAGATTGTTGAGCACTTCCCGCAGGCGCACTTCGTCGGCCAGTACCACGGGCAACTCTCCTTCTACCAGCAAAGTCGTGTTGGTTTCGCGCAGGCGCACTTGCAGTATATCCGTCACTTCCGCTAGCACAGCCTGTACGCTTACGGGCCGCAGCTCGGTTTCCACGCGGCCTACTCGGGAAAGCTGCAACAAGGACTCAATCAGGTTTTCCATGCGCTGGCTCAAGCGAATCAGGGTCCGGAGCTTTTCTACGCCTTCCTCATCCAGCTTGTCGGCGTAGTCTTCCAGCAGGAACAGGGAGTAGTTATGAATGCCCCGTAGCGGCTCCTTTAAGTCGTGGGAGGCCACGTAAGCAAACGAATCCAGCTCCTCGTTGCTGCGCTCCAGTTCAGTGTTCAGGCGGCTGAGCACGGCGGCGCGGGTCTCCATTTCACTGAACATTTTCAGGCGCATATCGGCAATGCGCAGGCGCAGCTCCTGGGCGGCCTCAATTTCAATGGGGCGCCACGCTTCCGACGTGTTTTCCACCGATTGGCTCCAGGCCGCAAACGACTGCCGGGGCGACAGCACGATTTCGCCGTTACGGTTTTCCTCCTGCTTTTGCTGCTTGCCGGCCCAGGTTACTTGCTGCAACACCTCCGGTCGAAACCAGATGATGTAGTCGCGGTGCTGCCGGTCGAGGCTGATGGCCAGAATGCCGCTGGCCACGGCCCGAATCTGGACGCCGGCCGGGTTGTGGCGGGCGTAGGAACTGGTATAGAAGACCTCCTCCGGTACGTTGGTATGCAGCCAGGTAATAAGCTCATCTAGCTGCGCTGGGGTGGGGGTAGCGCCCAGCAGCGCCCGTTCTCCGTCGAAGCACACGGCCACGCCCCCGCACGCAAAGGCATCGAGTACGGTAGGCGTATGTTCGTAAAGGGCCCGGCGGAAATCGGGCAGCTCGGCCATCAGGGCAAACAATCGGGCTTGGGTTTCGCGCAGGCGCAGCTGGTAGGCGAATACCTCGGCCTGCTCCTTGCTTTTGAGCAGGGAAGAAAACGTTTTGCCAATGAACTGGCACAGGTCGCGCAACTCGTAGCTGATCAGGCGCGGCGACTCATGGTGGCACATAAGCAGCCCCCACAGCTTGCCGTCCTGAATCAGGGAAATGCTCATGGAAGCCTGCACACCCATGTTTTTCAGGTACTCCACGTGAATCGGCGACACGCTGCGCAGGGTAGCGTAGGTCATGTCGGGGGGCGGCCGGTGGAGGGCGTGCGCACGGGCACCAGGGGCACGGCCGCGTAGTTTACATCGGCAATAAAGCGCAGCCAGTTGCGCAGGTACATGGCCCGGGCCTGCTGCGGAATATCGGTAGCGGGGTAATGCAGGCCCAGAAAGGGCTCCATGTCGGGGCGGCAGGCTTCGGCCACCACCTCGCCGCTTTCATCCTCGGCAAAGCGGTAGAGCATCACCCTATCGAAGCCCGTGATGTTGCTAACCTGCCGCACGGCGTGCTGGCAAAACTCCTTGACCGAAGTAGCCCCCAGCATCTGGCCCAGGGCTTCGTTAAGCGAAGGCATGTCCAGCGGCCCGGCGGTCAGGTCCTGCACCGGCTCGAACTCCAGCCACAGCAAGTCGTCGAAGCGGTGTTGAATGAGCTTGAAGTAGGGTTGGCTAGCCAGCTGATCGAGGCGCACGCCCTGCAGGCGCTGGTTTTCATCGAGGGTAAACCACTGGGTTGACAGCTCCTGCAGGCGCTCCTCATGGAAAAGGAAGGTTAGGTCGCGGCCAATCAGGGTTTCAGCGGGTAAGCCCAGCAGCTGGTCGGTGTTGGCGCTGGCCTGCACCACCCGGTGGGTGCGCGGGTCCAGGCACAACAGAAACCCATAGGGCTGGATGGAGCCCGGAATATGAATTGGCTCCCGGTCGCAGTTGGTGAGGGTAATGGGTTGCCCTACCAGGCTTTCGTCGGTCAGGGTTGCGCCTGTTCTAACCATGCGTGTAAACGTTGAAAAGTAAGCGAGGCCGACGCTACAATAGCATCGGCATTGGCGGGGTAGCAGCTTGCGTAAGCAAACCCACAAAGGTTTTCCAGAGCGGGCCGGTTTGCTCGGCGTGCCCACTGAAATACGCGCGGGCCGGAATATTGGCTTTGGCTAGCTGACGGGCAATTACCTGCCCGCCCAGGGTGGAGCCTTCCAGAACGTACATAGCCCCAAAAGCTGGGCGCGGGTTTCGAGGGGGGCAGCTCAGGCACGAGCGGCAGGGTAGCAGCTTCGGGTAAGTCTTGGCGCAGCAGGTGGGCCCGGTAGCGGCGGGGCAACTCCCAGGCCGGGCCCAGCAATTCTTCTTTAGAACGGAGCTGGGCTTCGAACGGCGCTACAAAGCCGTAGAGCCGCGCCAGAAACTGCTGGGTAAGCGCCTCCGTGATGGTTCCGTTACCCAGGGCCTGGTTGAAGGGCAATTGCTCGAGAGCCTCGTGCACGGCCCGGGTTTCGTGGCGCAGGCGGGCAAGAATATCAACGGTAGTACTCGAAGACGACATATGCAGCAGACAACGCCGAATCAGGCGGATAGTGATGACCCGTACGCTGCGGTAAGAAGCAAAGGTAGGTGAATCCGTGCTCCAGTAAATTAATAGTGGGCCAGTTGGTTATCCGCGTAGCACCAGGCCCATTGCTCGCCGGGCTCAGCCGAAACCACTACTGGGTGCTGGGTAGCGTGAAAATGGCGAGTAGCGTGCTTGTTTTTCGAGGAGTCGCAGCACCCTACTTGGCCGCAGGTTTGGCATACCCGCAGGTGCACCCAGGTGTCGCCCAGGGCCACGCATTCAGGGCAGGTGGGCTCAGCGGGTGCGGGCAGTATCGTTGCCAACGAGTGAAGATGGTGGCAGAGAGGCATGGCAAGTGGGAATGAAAGCAGGAACGAATATACCCCGCTACGGAAACAGTCACAGGTCCGGTACGTGCCGCAGGGCACCTAGTCCAGCACGGTGGTTACCACGCGCAGGGCCCCGCTGGTGAGGGTTTTCTGAACCGGGCATTTCTCCGCAATCAGGTAGAGACGCTGGCGCTGCTCCGGAGTCAGGGGGCCCAGCAGACGCAGCTCTTTGCGGACTTCCTCCAGCATTTCCCCGGCCTGCTCACACTGGTCGCAGTCGAGACGGTGGACGCGGTGGTGGCTGAGGCCCACCTCAATGCCTTCGAGCGGCCAGTGTTTCTGGGTGGCATACAGCCGGAGTGTGATGGCCGTGCACGCGCCCAAGGCCGAGAGCAGCAAATCGTACGGAGTAGGCCCCCGGTCTTGCCCGCCTACACTCCGCGGCTCATCCACGAAATACGTATGGTGGCCCGCCTGAATTTCGGCCAACAAGGCCTCAGGACCAACTTTAACAAGTACCGTGGCGGGAGAGGAAGTTTCAGACATGGCGAATGGAAAAACAGGTAGGATGCGGCAACTACTTAAAAGCAGAACGTACGAATTTTTCCTCATCCTGTCTCACGGAACCGCACAAAGAGCATCAGTGGAAAACTGGTAAGCGCTGCCGTTCCACATCAGCACGACCTGTGCCGGCACGAAAAAGCCGCTCCTGCCCAGTAGACAGAAGCGGCTTGATAGGATAGCGGCGGTCAGGCAGTGCTATCTTTAGGATTTCGGCGTGTAGGGGAATTTCTTGGAGGCGTTGCGCATCAGCATGTCCACGATGTTCTCGGTGGAGCTGAACACCGAGCCCGAAGCCAGGTAGTCGTACTTCCACAGCAGCTTGCCGGCTTCGCCCTCGTGAATGTTCACGGTGATGTTGGCTTGGTTGGTAGCGCCCCAGGCACCTACCAACAGACCGACAGCTACGGCAGCCCCGTCGCTCATGGGTTTGGTGGTCCGCACGCTGGTCGTCAGCACAGCATCCACGCCCAAAATTTTAGCCAGCTCCTGGGGAGAGTGAGTGCGCAGCTCGTTATACGGAATGTTGCTTTCCCGCAGGCGTGCGTTGGTTTGCATCACATCCTGAAAATCAACGGTGTAGCCACGCTGCGTTTTACGACGAAGCAGCCAGGAGTACACTTTTTCCTGAAAGTCGTGCCCACTTTTCAGCTCCATTTCCTGCAGCTGGGCCGGGGTAGTGCTCTTCATTTGGTTGGGGCGCAACTGCATGGTAACGGCGGCGGGCAGGATGGCTACCGTTTTGTGCTTGGGGCATAGGAACGGAAGTCCTGGGCCATATAAATGCTGGGTCCGCAGGCCGTCAACAGCACGGACACGAACAGAACCATCAGTACCCGAAGGGTAGAAACTTGCATAGAAAAAAGAAAATGAATGATTTTAGGATTATGCCTGACCAATCAGCCTACAAGTATACTAGATACCATCCCAATATCATGCGTTTCTCAGCTGACCCAAAATTGAATTTTACCGTCCGTCGCGGGCTGGGGCAGGTCCAGCGTAAACTGAATATCCCGCATGCAGCGGAAGTGCCCCTGCGGACATTTTTCGTAGCCAATCTTGGAACAGGGCCGGCAGGGCAGCCCAGGCACCTCCAGAATGCGGAATTCTGTGCGGTACGGGTACATGCCAAACTCCGGCACCGTGTTACCCCAAACGCTGAATATCTCCTTCCGAAATGCAGCGGCTATGTGCATTAAACCAGTATCATGGCTGACTACGAAGCGCGCCTGCCGCACCAAGGACGCCGACTGGTTCAGATTGAACTTGCCGCAGGCATTGTAAATAACGGTGGCCGGAGCCGGCGCAGCAGGTAGCGCCGGAAAATAGTAGGGGCTGTCAGGAATTTGAGCGGGCGCGGGCGGGGAACTGGCCGTTTGGTTGTCAAAGGCCAGCTCAATGATATGGCCGGTACTTTCGTCCTCGGGGCCGCCCAGTAGCACCACGGGTTGGCGCAGCAGTCCACACAGTTCAATAATGCGTTCCACGGGTAGCCGCTTGGTAGCGTGCTGGGCCCCAATGGCAAAGGCCACGTACCCCCGCTGAAAAACTGGGGGTAGCGCCGCACTAAGGTTCACCTCATCCTTGGCCGGAATAAAGTAATCCAGCCCCTGCCCGTCGTTTTTCACGCCCAGCGGTGCGGCCGCGGCCAGGTAGCGGTCCACGATGTGCACGCGGGGCAGGGTATTCACTTTGAAACGCACCAACAGCCATTTGCGCCAGTTCAGCTTGTCAAACGAGGCCGACTTCACCCCGAGCTGAGCCTTAAGCAAAGCGGTGCGCAGGTTGTGGTGCAAGTCCACAACGAAGTCGAACTGCTCGGCCTTTAGCTCGGCTACCAACTCCCGCAACGAACCGGTCAGGCAGTGCACCTTGTCGATGTAGGGATTGGGCTCCAGAAAGCTGCGGAAGCCTGGCTTGGTAGCAAAGTGCACCTGCGCCCCCGGCACCTGCAGCTTCAGGCACCGCACCACGGGTGTGGTCAGCACAATGTCGCCGATGGAAGAAAAGCGCAGAACCAGAATCTTCATGGGTGTAAGTGACAGGTGAATGGTGATGAGGTGATAGGTTTAAGGACTACAAGAACGCCGTGCAGAGCCCAAGGCGAAGCATCTCGCGGGCTGAGATTGTGGTGCTACTCAGAGTCAGCCCGCAAGACCGCTCACCAAGCTCGGAACGACGACCCGGCTTGTCACCTGTTACCTACCACGTATCACCTCTACCCAAACAACGAATCCTTGAATTCCAGCGGAGCTTTAATGCCGGCCTTGCGCTGGGCAAAGTATTCTGCTACTTCCGCCGCCGACTTGGCGTTAAAGGTCATGTCCTTGGTTAGCCCACCCTTGCGGCCCATGAGCACGCCGTAGCGCATGTCGGCGTAGCCGTTGGTGTGGTGAGCGTCGGGGTTGATACTGAGCGGCACGCCTTTGTCTAGGGCGTACCGTACCCAGCGCCAGTCCAGGTCGAGGCGCCAGGGGTTAGCGTTGATTTCGATAATGACGTTGTGCTGGGCGCAGGCGTCAATAATTGCTTTGTGGTCGAGGGGGTAGCCCTCCCGGCGCAGCAGCAGGCGGCCGGTAGGGTGGCCCAGCATGGTGGTGTAGGGGTTTTCGATGGCGCGCAGCACGCGAGTAGTGGCCTTGCGCTCGTCCATTTTCAGGTTGGAGTGCACCGAGGCCACAATGAAATCGAAGGTTTCCAGCACCGCGGGCGGGTAGTCTAAGGAGCCATCGGAGAGAATATCCGACTCAATGCCCTTAAAAATGCGGAACGGGGCCAGCTCCTGGTTGAGCTCATCTATTTCGCGCTGCTGCTGGCGCACGCGCTCCGGCTGCAGGCCGTTGGCGTAGTGCGCCGCCTGCGAATGGTCGCAGATGCCGAGGTATTCGTAGCCTTGGTCGCGCAGGAACGTGGCCATTTCGCGCAGGCTGTGGCTACCGTCGGAGTAGGTACTGTGGTTGTGCAGGGAGCCGCGCAGGTCCTGGTCTTCCAGCAGGGTAGGCAGCTTGTTTTCGCGGGCCAAAGCCAGCTCGCCGAGGCCTTCGCGCAGCTCGGGCTCCACGTACTGCAGGCCAGCGCGCTGGTAGAGGTCCTGCTCCGAGGCAAACCGTTCCCGCTTTAACCACTGACGCAGGGTGGCGGGCTGGCCGGGCCGGGTTTCCGTCGAAATAGCCCCGCTCAGGTGGGGTTCGGCGGCCGAGTGCAGCAGCAGCTGGTTGGTGAAGTCGGTGGGGGTAGCCAGCACGATTTCCACCTTTACGCCGGAGGTCGTGGCCGTGCCGCGCCAGGCAAAGGGGCCACTGCGGCGCGCATCGGGCGTAATGCCTTCCAACTGGTCTAGCAAAGTGTGCACCTCGGCAGGCTGGGTAGTAGCCACTACCAGCAGCACAGTTTCAATCGTTTCGAGGCGGCGGCGCACTTCGCCGGCTACGGCGGCTTGCTCCACCCCGGCTACCTCGTGCACGCGGCGGGCCAAGTCCTCAGCCAATTCCTCCGCCTGCGGATAGAGCAGTTTGCCCTGGCTCTGGCTCGTAAATTCAAGGGCCGCCAGAATAGAGTCCTGGGTTTTCTGGCCGAAGCCTTTGAGCTTGCTGACCTCGTTGTTTTCGGCGGCCTGGCGCAGTTGTTCGGGGCTTTCAATGCCCAGCTCTTTCCACAGGGACCGAATTTTCTTGGGGCCGATGCCCTTGATGTTCAGCAGCTCGATTACGCCGGGCGGCGTGATGCTCAGCAGGCGCGTCAATTCCTCAAACGAGCCGGTATCCAGCATTTCGGCCACTTTGGCGGCGGCAGTTTTGCTCAGGCCCGTGCGGTCGGGTAGGCCGTGGCGCTCAATGCTGGCTACGGGCACACTTAGCTGCTCCAGGGCATTCACGGTGCCCTCGTAGGCCCTGATTTTAAACGGATTTTCCTCGTGCAGCTCCAGCAGTTGGGCCGTGAGGCGGAAGGCACGAATAAGGGCGCGGTTGTCCATAGCGGGCAAAGGTAACTTGTGGGAGAGGCATTCGCGTGCTCCCGGCCGAAACACAGTTCCCGGCCTCCGATTTGCTACATTCGGAGCGGGAAGCGGGCCGGGAATCGTCTTTCCTGCTACGAAAGCCGTTTAGGTAACGGTTATTTCCTCTTTTACTTCCTGCTCACGTAAACCGCTCTTTCATGCGTCTGTTCACGCTCCTGTGCTCTTTAAGCGTGCTGCTGCTGGCCGCTACCTGCAACAACGACCCCAAAACGGCTACCCAGCTCAAGCAACTAGAGCGCACCTGGCTGCACGCCCACGAGGAAGACCAGGGCGACGTGCGCGTGTACCGGCCCAACACCTACGCCTTCCCGCCCTCGCGGGGCCGCACCGGCTTTGCCTTCGACCACAACGGCCTGTTCACCCAGTACGACATTGCCCCCACCGATGGCATTGAGGGCCGCAAGGGCCGCTGGTCAGCTCTCAACGACCATAGCCTGCGCATCACCCTCGACGATAAAAAGGAGCCCGATTACACCCTGGAAATTGTGTCCTTGGAAAACGACATGCTGAAAGTGCGCCGGGTAGAGCCGTAGCGCCGTGCAACCATTCGGCGGGCGCGAGGCTCCCTTAGGCGTACTGATTTCCTGACTTATGCGCGCTACTTTGCTTGTCTGCTTTGTAATGGTCCTTTTTCTGAGCGGTTGCAAGAAAGAGGAGTCCTCGGTGCCAGCTGAGCTACTATTTGGCCAGACCTGGCACAACACCTTCCAGCAAAAGGAGGGCGACTTCTTTGTTTTCAAGTCCGAGCCCCAGATGAACGTCGGGTGGCGCTACGACAGCTTCCGATTGGAGGCCGATGGTCAGTTTGTGGAGGAAGGACCAGGCCCCGCCGACGGCCTGGAATCACGCCCCGGCGCCTGGACCCGAGAAGATGCCCACAAGTACCGCATCCGGTTTACGGATGGCACGCGGCCGGGGTATTTGCTGGAAGTTAAGCTCCTAGACAAGCAAAGCTTGCAGGCGCGCCGGGTGTACTAGCCCGGCCAGGGCGCCAGCAGGCACTGCGGCTTCTTTTGTAGCTTGCGGGCTATGAACTACTGGCTCGTTAAATCCGAACCCGCGGCCTACTCCTGGGCCGATTTT
Source organism: Hymenobacter sp. 5516J-16 (assembly GCF_022919335.1). Lineage (NCBI taxonomy): Bacteria > Pseudomonadati > Bacteroidota > Cytophagia > Cytophagales > Hymenobacteraceae > Hymenobacter > Hymenobacter sp. 5516J-16. The sequence continues at coordinate 1,356,417 of NZ_CP095058.1, forward strand.
ACCCGCGACGGTGGCACCGACTGGACCGGAGTCCGCAACTTTCAGGCCCGCAATTTCTTGCAGCAAATGCAGCCCGGCGACCTAGTGCTGTACTACCACAGCGTCACGGACAAGCAGGTAGTGGGCATTGCGGCAGTAGCCGCGCCAGCCGCGCCCGATGCCACCGCCGAAGCCGGCAGCGGTTGGGTAGCGGTGCACCTGAAACCTCATCAGCCCCTCCCCCGCCCCGTAGCCCTGGCCCAAATAAAGCAGGACGCCCGCCTCTCGCAGATTGGGCTGCTGCGTCAGTCTCGGCTTTCGGTGATGCCCCTCAAGGGAGAAGAGTTTGATGTGCTGCTGGAGCTAGCCAACTAAGCGCCCGTTCCAGTTTTTACTAATGTACCTACTGCCCAGGCCGCCAGCGGCCTGGGCAGCTTGCGTTACCAGGGCCAGAGCGCCGAACAAATGCCGGACTGCCAGGCGGTTCAGTTAGGTGTTGTGCGGGTTTCACCGTATCTTACTTAACCAGCGGCTCCCACCCTTTTCGGCCCTCCTTATGCGACACCTGTACCTCTTTACTGGCCTGCTGTTCTGCTTTTTCGCGGCGGCAGCCCAAGCGCCCAAGCCCCCGGTAGTGCCCACTCAGCCCTACCGGTTGGAGCTACCCCTGGAAGCCTACTCCAGCGACGTGCTAGTGCAGCCCTTGCTGGAAGACAGCAGCTTGGTGCTGCTAGTAGAAAAGGAACCCTTGCTGACGGGCAAATCGGAGTATACCTTCCAAAAGTTTGACCACCGCCTTCAGCCGGGCCAGGTGGTGCCCCTACCCGTGCCACGCGGCTACGAGTTTCGGCAGATCTGCGCCGAGGGCACTGATGTGTATGCCTTGTTCCAGGGCACTACGGAAGGCACTTTGTGGGTAGCGGCCTTCGACTCACGCACCGGAGAGCTAGGTACGGGGGAGTTCAAAACTAAGCGCGCCCGCCAGGTGCACGACCTCAAAGCCTTGGATGGCAACCTGTTCGTAACCGTGGAGGCCGACATGCACCTGACCATTTTGCTGCTGGATTTACGGGCCGCCACCTTCCGGTTTCTGCCTTCGGTGTATGAGCCCTTGCCCGCTACCTTCACGTTCCTGGCCGACTCTGTAACTAAGCGCGCCGAGCTGATTCTGAGCGAAACCAACGGGTTTAAGTCGCGGCTGCAGCTCAAGCAGCTCTCTGACAACGGGCAGCTGCTGCATTCCGAGTTTGTGCAGGCGGGCAGTGAGCGGGGACTATTGGAGGCCCAGCTCAGCCCCGGCGACAGCGCCGCCCGGCTGTTGGCGGGCACCTATACCCTGCGCGATTCTCGCTACTCCCAGGGCTTGTTTGCCGCCGATTTAAACGCTGGCGTTACGCCCACCGGGCAGCGCCGCTCCTTGCGCTACTACGATTTCCTGAATTTCAAGCACTTCTTTGACTTTATGAAGCCCGCGCGGGTGGCCCGCATGCGGCAACGCAGTGAGCGGCTTCGCGCCTCCGACCGTCAGTACCGCCACCGCTACCGCCTGCTCATGCACGATATGCTGCCCAGCCCCGAGGGGTACGTATTGGTAGCCGAAGTGTATTTCCCGCGCTATAACACGTCTAGCTACAACAACCTGGGTGGCCTTTACAACTACGGCTACGGCAACAACTTCGGCCCGTTGGCGCGCTCCTACAACGCCGTGAATCGGCGTAATGAGGGCTACCGGACCACGCACGCCCTAATCTGTGGTTTCGACCGCCAGGGCAACCTACTCTGGGATAATTCCTTTCTGCTTGATGAGGTAGAGCATTTCTCGTTGCAGGAAGCCGTGCGGGTGCGCCCCCTAGGCGACGGGCGCCGCTTGGTAATGGCCTACCTGAAAGAAAATGAGTTCTATTACAAAATGGTAGACCAGACTACCGCTACCCCAACGACTGGAAGGTAGAACTCCAGACTACTACCACCGAGGCCGCCGAAAAAACCACCAATACCCAACAGGAGCAACTCATCACTTGGTATGGTGGCCGCTTCCTAGCTTCGGGTTATCAGCACATCAAGCCCACTAAGGGCCCCGACCGGGAAGTGTTCTTCCTGAATGTGCTGGAATTCAAGTAAGCCTTGGCGCCCCCACACAAAAAAGCGACCCTGCCAGCTGGCAGGGTCGCTTTTTTGTTTTTCAAACCAAGCGGATGACTACCGGCTGGCCTCGCCCACTACATTAGGCAGGATCTTGGCCAGTTGGCTGACCTGCTCCCGGGTGAAGTTGCCGGCTACCGAAACCAGCACAAACGAATCGGCTGACTCCTGCTTGCCCACGGCTACAAACTCCGACACCCGGCCGCTTTGCTCGCGCACGGAGTAACGCAGCTGATTCGGATTATCGGCGGAGGCTGACACGGCTAAAGGAGTGTAGCGCTCATTGGCCAGTAGCCCTTCCACTTCCTTGTCTAACCCTTCGGCCACTAGGTCGCGGGCACTGCCGGTGGTGGGGCAAAGGTGATGATCCGGGCGCTGCGGATGGCGGTTAGGGCCTGACTTACGTCATTGTCGCCGCCTATTTTGGCAATGCGCCCGAGCAAAAAGCGTGTGGTCAGGCCCGCATTCCAATCGGTGGCTTTAAAGCCAGGACGGTTTTCGTATTTGTTGAAGAATTCAGCGACCGTACGGGCGGGCTGGCCCGGGCCGCTGGCGCGGCAGCCAGCCAGCAGCAACAAAGCCACGGCTAGCAGGAAGGAGAAGTTACGAAGCTTCATGTGGGGTAGGTGTAGATTGAGAAGAGAGATTGTAGGGCCCTGTACGCGGGCAAGCGGTTGGCTGTTGGCACGGTGGCGCTTACCATCAGCACCAGCCCGTAAAAAAAGCGGCGCGCCTAGAGGCACGCCGCTTTTCTGGAGGTTGCTACCGGGCCTTAGGGCTGGGGAGCATTCGGAATGAAGAATTCAAACTTGAACTCTACCCGGCGGTTCTGCGACATGTTTTTCGACGACGTGTTCGGCGCCGCTGGCTCCGATTCGCCACGGCCTTCCGTTACGATGCGGGTGGGGTCAACTTGCTTGCCGGTGAAGTAACGCTTCACCGAACCAGCCCGCCGCTCCGACAGAGCTTGGTTGTACTCATCGGTACCACGGGAGTCAGCGTGGCCAATCACGCGCAGGCTGTACTCGGGGTGGTCGTTGAGGGCTTTCACCATCTTATCGAGCGTGCCGTAGGAGGTGCGCTTAATCACGGTGCTGTTGGTTTCGAAGCGGATGGGCTGCTCCAGTTTGCGCACGCCCGGATCAATTTCCATGGGGCAGCCGTTGGCGTCTACTTTGGCGCCGCGCGGCGTGTCGGGGCACTTATCAGCGCTATCTGGGATACCATCACCGTCGGCGTCTACTACCAGCGGGCAGCCGTTAGCATCCACCTGGGTACCGGCCGGGGTGCCGGGGCACTTGTCGTTTTGGTCAGCTACGCCGTCACCGTCGGCATCGGGGCAACCGCGCAGGGCGGGTAGGCCAGCCTGGTCGGGGCACTGGTCATCCTTGTCAGCCACACCGTCGTTGTCCCGGTCGGGGCAGCCTTGCATGGCCGCCGTGCCAGCTTCCGTTGGGCACTGGTCCTGGTAATCTGGAACGCCGTCTTTGTCGCCATCAAGTGGGCAGCCGGTTTCGTCAACTGCTACGCCAGCGGGCGTGTCGGGGCATTTATCTTTGCGGTCAGACACACCGTCGTTGTCAGTGTCTTTGGCTTTACCCAAGGCAAAGTTCAGGCCCACAGTGTGCTGCAAGAACCGGTCGTCGATGCTGTTGTCGTCGCGGGCAGGGTCGCCGTCAATGTTGGCGTTGAGCGGGAAGTGCTGGCCGGTTTGCACGAACAGGTGCACGGCCTCGCCCAGGCGGAAGTCAATGCCCGCGGCCCCGAACAAGTCAAAGTAGTTCTTGTCCTGGTCGGTGGGCTCGGTGCGGTTGTTGCGAAAGATGGTGCCCTCGCGGCTGGTGTAGGTCAGGCCCGGGGCGGCCAGCAGGTAGGGGCGCACGGGCGAATCCTCACTTAGCAGCTTGAACTTCAGGCCCAGGTTTACATTCACCACGTTGGTGGCGAAGTTGCTGCCGAAGTAAGGGGCGCCGGCCGGGGCCGTCTTCTTCAGCTCCACGTAATTGCCGCTCAGCTGCAGGTCCAGGCCGCTGGTCAGGTAGCGGCTGATCGTCAGGCCGGGCGCGTACTTGTTCTCGCTCCAGTTCCAGTAGTCAGAACCGAAGTTGCCCTTGTACTGCATGGCACTCACGTTGAGGCCGATGGCCGTCTTGCGGTCGGCGTTCTGCGCCTGGACCCGCGGCGCCGCCGCCAGAAGCGTCAGCCCCAGGGCCGCTGAAGTTGTTAAAAGGTGTCTCATGAGGGCGATATTAGGTGGAAGAATTGCACAGGCGGAAGCCGCCACCGCCCGGGTAGGATGAATCCGAGCTATCCGCCTATACCTTCCTTATCCTAATAAAGTTGCCCTTCAGCTGGCAAAAACCCATTTTAAAGCCGTGTTTACCAAGCTCAACAACTACATATTCAGTTATTTATATTTACCACGTATAGCAGGAGGCGGTTTTGCATTCGTGTTGCAGCAATAAAATTTTTTCTCAGATAAGGCCAATTTATTGACTTATAGAAAAAGAAGACGCTCCCGACCGGGGAGCGTCTTCAACAGAGCCAAACTGGTTTGAACGGGCGCCGCCTAGTGCCGCATCAGCCGCTCAATGTCGTCGGCCTCCAGCGGGATCTTTTTCATCAGGTCCTCATTACCGGTTTTGGTAATAAGGATGTCGTTTTCAAGGCGAATACCCAGGCCCTCTTCCCGAATGTAGATGCCTGGCTCACAGGTATATACCATACCTGACTCGAACACGCGGTACTTAGCACCCACATCGTGCACATCTAGGCCCAGGTAGTGCGAGGTACCGTGCATGAAGTACTTTTTGTAAAGCGGCGCCGCGGGGTCCTGGTTCTTTACATCTTGTTCGTTGAGCAGGTCCAGCTTAATCAGCTCCTGCTCCATTTGGCGGCCCACGGCGGCATGGTATTCTTCAATATTGTTGCCGGCTACGAGCTGGGAGGTAGCAAACTTCATTACCCGCAATACGGCCTCGTATACGTCGCGCTGGCGCTTGGTGAAGGTGCCGTTCACAGGGATAGAGCGCGAAAGGTCGGCGGCGTAGTTGGCAAACTCAGCCCCGAAGTCCAGAAGCAGCACGTCCCCGTCCTTGCATTCCCGGTCATTGCTGACGTAGTGCAGAATGCAGGCGTTGGCTCCGCTGGCGATGATGGAGCCGTAAGCCGGGCCGCGGGAAGCGTTACGCAGGAACTCGTGGAAGATTTCAGCCTCAACTTCGTATTCCATTACGCCCGGCTTTACAAAGCCCAGCAGGCGGCGGAAGGCCTGCTCGGTGATGTCGGCGGCGCGGCGCATCAGCCGGATTTCCTCCTCGCTCTTGATGGCGCGCAGTTGGTGCAGCAGGGGCGCCGCGCGGCGGTAGGTATGTAGGGGTAGGCTTCCTTAATCCACTTGATAAAGCGGGCGTCGCGGGTTTCTACCTCCACCACGGAGCGGATGTGCTCATTGGCGTTCAGGAACACGTTTTCGGCTTCATTCATGAGGGCCGGCAGCACCGACTTAAAGGAGTCGAGCCACATGATGGTGCGGATGCCGGTTTGCTCGCGGGCCTGCTCCTTGGTCAGCTTATAGCCTTCCCAGACCAGAATGTGCTCCGAGGTTTCTTTCAGGAACAGAATTTCGCGGTGCTGGGGCAGTATCGCGTCGGGGAAGATGACCAAGATGCTTTCCTCCTGGTCAACGCCGGAAAGGTAGAACAGGTCGTTGTTCTGGCGGAATGGCATGGTGCCATCCGCGTTGGTGGGCATGATGTCGTTGGACTGGAAGATGGCCAGGGAAGCCGGGGGCAGCAGCTGGGTGAAGCGGCGGCGGTTCTGCGTAAATAAATCGGGCGAAATAGAGCCGTAGCGCATGAGTGGCAAGCGGAAAAGGTGGCACAAACGGAAACCAATGGCAGCCGCCGCAGCGGCCGGGGCAAGTTAGGCAGTTCCGCGCGGCTTTGGGAGGAGCTGGCTGCGGGGGAGGTGTGCTACGGGCGGCCGGGCCGGCGAAGTTTCCTTTCGGCCGCTCGTTTGGGCTTGTGCAGCCAGCATCCCCTACCCTCCGGCCAGTAATAAGACAAAAAGGTGGTGAACGTGCGAGTAAGCGGTATCTTTGTGGCCTGCTATTGCACTATGCCCGAGCCTGCCAACCGTTCCGCCGTTCTGCTCATTCAAACCGCTTTCATCGGCGACGTCATTCTGGGTACGGCGCTGCTGGAGCATTTGCAGCGCACGGAGCCCGGTACACCCGTTGATTTTCTGGTGCGTAAGGGCAACGAAGGGCTGCTGAGAAGCCATCCGCACGTGCGGCAGGTGCTTATTTGGGACAAAAAGAAAGACAAGTACCGCGGCCTGTGGCGTCTGCTGCAGCAAATCCGCCGCGCCCAGTACGGGCGCGTGGTGACGTTGCAGCGGTTTGCTTCCACGGGTTTCCTCACGGCCTTCTCGGGCGCAACGGAGCGCATCGGTTTCGACAAAAACCCGTTCGCGGCCCGCTTTACCCGGGCCATTCCGCACGTAATTGGGGCGGGCGTGCACGAGGTGTCGCGCAACTTGCACCTGCTAGACCCCACCTACGACGGCCCCCTGACGCCGCCCCGCCTCTACCCCACGGCCGCCGACGAGGCCGCCGCGGCCCAAGTGGTTCGCAACGCGGCCGGTGGTCCTTACCTCTGCATCGCCCCAACTTCGGTGTGGTTTACCAAGCAATTCCCCGAGGAGCAGTGGCTGAAGCTACTGGCTGCCCTCCCGCCGCAGTACACCGTGTTTCTGCTCGGCGGGCCACCCGATGTAGAGGACTGTGAGCGAATTAAAGCGGCCACTACCCGCCCAGGCGTCGTTAACCTAGCTGGCAAACTTTCCTTGCTGGCTTCGGCGGCCCTCATGCGCGGCGCTACCCTCAACTACGTCAACGACTCGGCGCCCATGCACCTGTGCTCGGCCGTGGGTGCGCCGGTGTGCGCCGTGTACTGCTCCACGGTACCGTATTTCGGGTTCGGGCCGCTGAGCCCGTTTTCGAGGGTAGTGCAGATTGAGGAAAAGCTGGAGTGCCAGCCCTGCGGCCTGCACGGCTACCGCAAATGTCCGCTCGGCCACTTCCGCTGCGCCCACGGCATCGAAACCCAGCAGTTACTAGCTGCCTTGGCGGAAAGTGAGTTGGTGAAACGGTGATTCAGTGAGTTAGTGATTGAGTGATTCAGCGAGGGAAATAACTTTAAACCCATCTGTCATCCTGAGCGGAGCGAAGGACCTTGTCACGAAAGCACGGCATCGTAGCAACGACTCGTTCAGGCGTGATAAGGTCCTTCGCTTCGCTCAGGATGACAGGCGGTGTGTTAATTCGCTCAATCACCGAATCACTCAATCACCAACTCACCGAATCACCATTTCACTACTCGTACCTTTGCAACCAGCTGCGCACTTGCGTGGTTATACAGGGCCGGGGTAGTGCTTGGTTAAGCTAGATAAACCAAGTTCCCAAGCCCCCAAGTCCCTAAGATCCTAACTAAATGTCTGATTACGACCTGTACGAGCTGCCTAACGGCATCCGGGTTCTGCATAAACAAGTTCTGCACACCAAAATTGCGCACTGCGGCTTCCTGCTGGATATTGGCTCCCGCGACGAAAAACCTCATCAGCTGGGGTTGGCGCACTTTTGGGAGCACATGGCCTTTAAAGGCACCGAAAAGCGCAAGAGCTTCCATATTCTCAACCGCCTCGAAACGGTAGGCGGCGAGCTGAACGCCTACACTACCAAGGAGAAAATCTGCTTTTACGCCTCCTTGCTCAGCACCCACTTCGAGCGGGCCTTCGAGCTGCTGACGGACCTCACATTCCACTCGGTGTTCCCGGAAAAGGAGATTGAGAAGGAGCGCGGCGTGATTCTGGAGGAAATGGCCATGTACCACGACGCCCCGAGGACGCCATTATCGACGACTTCGACGACGTAGTATTTGCCCGTCACACTCTGGGCCACAACATTCTAGGGACTCGGGAAAGCGTATCGGGCTTTCAGCAGGCCGACTTCCGGCAGTTTCTGCAGGATAACGTGCGCACCGACCGGCTGGTGTTCAGCTCCGTCAGCAACTTGCCCTTCAAGGAAGTAAAGCGCCTGGCCGATAAATTTCTGGCCCCGCTGCCGGCCAAGCTGGGCGAGCGGCTGCGCACGCCTTTCTCCGGCTACCAGCGCCTGGAGCGGGTGGAACGCAAGCCCATAACCCAGGCCCACTGCCTGATTGGCGGCCCCGCCTACGCCCTGCACGACGAGCGACGCATTCCGTTTTTCCTGCTGAGCAACCTGCTGGGCGGTCCCGGCATGAACTCCCGCCTGAACCTAGCTGTGCGCGAGAAATACGGTCTGGTGTACACCATCGACGCCACTTACTCGCCCTACACCGATACGGGTCTGTTTGGCATCTACTTCGGCACCGAGAAAAAGCAGGTAAACCGCACAATTTCTTTGGTGCAAAAGGAGCTGAAGCGCCTGCGTGAGCAAGCTCTGGGCACTTCCCAGCTGCATACGTCCAAGGAGCAGCTCATGGGCCAGTTGGCCATGGCCGAGGAAAGCAACGGCGGCCTTATGCAGCTGCTGGGCAAAAGCACCCTCGACCTGGGCCGGGTAGAAAGCATCAACGAAATCTTCGAGCAGGTTCGGGGCATTACCTCTTCCCAGCTCCTGGAACTGGCCAACGACATTCTGCACGAGGACAACCTAAGCGTGCTCCAGTACGTGCCGGAGTAGCTTGCGTAGGGTATGAGGGGAGGAAGGTGAGCGGGTAAGAGTGCAACTAGTTATGCCGGCAAACCAACGAAGGAAATAGTAGATAAGCTCGCCTACCAAGCCAGCGCGAATAAAGGCCGCCGGGCACAAGTACGATGGTTTTTTTCCTCTTTCCCTCCTACCCCCACACCCTCCTACCCTACTTTCTATGCCCATTTTCGGCCATATCAGCTACTACCGGCCCGGCGACGTGCTAGAGAACCGGCTGGCGCTGAGCCGGGCGGGCCTGCACCGACCTACCCGGGCGGGCGTGAGCGGTAGTGAGTTGGAAGGAGCCGACTCAATTATCCTGGCTGACCAGTACGAGGACGATGATTTTCGGGAGGAAGACATCATCTACTCCGGCAGCGGTGGCCGAGACCCACGCACCGGCAAGCAGGTGACCAACCAGGAAATGACCGGCCGTAACGTGATGCTGCGCCGCAGCCTGGAAACCGAACTGCCCGTGCGTGTATTTCGCAAAGTACCCACCGAAACTGGCAGCGGCTACCGCTACGAAGGGCTGTATCAGGTAGTAAATGCGGTGTACGAGGCCGGGAAGTCGGGCTTTCTGGTTTGGAAATTCTTCCTGGTTCCGTTTCTTGAATCCTAATCGTCTGTCATTCCAAACGCAGTGAGGAATCCGGCCTACCCTCCTGGTAGCTACCCCAAATTCCTCACTGCATTCGGAATGACAGTTCTATTTTCCTTACCATGTACTCCGCCGACGAAGCCCAGCTCTACGCCGACCGCCATACCACCGCCGAAAGCCCGCTGCTGGCCCGCCTGAACCGCGAAACCCACGTGCAGTTGCTGCACGCCCGCATGCTCTCGGGTCACGCCCAGGGCCGGCTCTTGAGCATGATCAGCCACATGATACGGCCCCGGCGGGTGCTGGAGCTGGGCACGTTCACGGGCTACTCAGCGCTGTGCCTGGCCGAGGGGCTGGCCCCAGACGGGGTGCTGCACACCATTGAGCAGAACCCGGAGCTGGAAAGCCGCATCCGGCGCTACGTGCGCGAAGCGGGCCGGGAAGAGCAGATTCAGCTGCACATCGGCGACGCCCGCCGCATTCTACCTACCCTGGCGGAACCCTGGGACCTGGTGTTCATCGACGCCGACAAAATCAACAACGACACCTATTATGAACTGGTGCTCCCCAGGTTCGGCCCGGCGGGTTTCTGCTGATTGATAATGTGCTGTGGGGTGGCAAAGTGGTAGATTCCTACCCCGTAAAAGCCGCCGACAAAGATACCCACGCCGTGCGCGCCTTCAATGATAAAGTGCAGGCCGATGAGCGGGTAGAAAACGTGTTTCTGCCCCTGCGCGACGGGCTACTGCTGGTGCGAAAGAAGTCTTAGTAAGGCCAAGCACAGGCTGCATCGGCGTACGTTTCTTGCAATTCCTCTAAAATAAAACCTTGGTTTTCAAGGTGTAGCCTTACAATTACTGAACATCTATATAGAACACGGCTGATTGCGTTAAACGAACCCTCGGAATTTGCGTCTATCCCGGCTAGGGACTCATTTTTTCCGACTGATGCAACAACGTTTTCTACTCCTGCTGCTCCTGCTTACGCTACTTATCCGGGGGCGGCGCAGGCGCAAACCACTACCGTCAGTGGGCGGGTAGTTGACGGCAAAGACCAGTCGCCGCTGATTGGGGCCAACGTGCTGCTCACCCAGATACCCGACTCCGCTCGGCGCGGGGCTGCCGTGGAGGCCGATGGCTCCTTTACGGTGCCCGGCGTGGCGCCCGGCCGCTACGTGTTGGTCGTTTCTTTTCTGGGCTACCAGAACCTGCGCCGCACGGTGGAGGTAGGCGCCGGGCAGCCGCTGGCCCTGGGCACGCTGGGGCTGCAGGCGGGCGGCGGTATTGCCCTGAAAGGGGTGGAAGTGGTAGGCCGGGCCGCCGCGGCCGTGCAGAAGGGCGACACGGCGCAGTTCAATGCCGGCTCCTTTAAAACCAATCCCGACGCCAACGCCCAGGACCTAATTACCAAAATGCCGGGTGTAACCGTGGACCCCACCTCGGGCCGGGTACAGGCCCAGGGCGAGCAGGTGCAGCGGGTGCTGGTGGATGGCAAGGAGTTTTTCGGCAATGACCCCGACGCTGTGCTCAAGAACATTCCGGCCGAAGTCATCGACAAGATTCAAGTCTACGACCGGTCTTCGGACCAAGCCCAGTTCACGGGTTTTGATGATGGCAACCAGCAGAAAACCATCAACATTGTAACCAAGCCCAGCTTCCGCAACGGCACCTTCGGGCGGGTGCTGGCCGGCTACGGCCCCAGGACGACCGATACCGGGTGAGCGGCAACATCAATTCCTTTAAAGGAAAGCAGCGCCTTTCCGTGGTAGCCCAGAGCAACAATGTGAACGAGCAGAACTTCGGCACCGAGGATTTGCTGGGGGTAGTGGGCTCCTCGCGCCAGGGCGGAGGCGGCGGGCAGGGCCAGCGGGGCCAGGGCGGCGGCCGAGTGGGCGGTGGCGGACAAGGCGGCCAGGGTGGGGGTGGCAATAATGCCGGCGACTTCCTGGTGAGCCAGCAGGGCGGCATCTCGAAAACTCACGCCCTGGGCCTCAATTACTCCGACAGCTGGGGCTCTAAAACCGACGTGCAGGGTAGCTACTTCTTTAACCTCAGCGACAACACCAGCCGCACCAACCTGCTGCGCCGCTACGTGGCGCCCACCGGCCAAACTCAGGACTTACGCTACAACGAAAACTCCCTGGCCAGCAGCCGCAACATCAACAACCGCTTCAATCTACGCCTCGACCACAAGTTCGACTCCTTGAACTCCCTGCTGTGGCGGCCCAGTTTCTCGATGCAGCGCAACACCGGCACCAGCCTGCTCGATGGACGCACGTTTGAGGCCACGGGCAGCGAGGCGGGCACTGACCAAGGCACCAACAACAGCAGCTACCGCTCGGCCCTGACGGGCCTAACGGCCAGCAACCAACTGCTGTACCGCCACCGCTTCCAAAAGCGCGGCCGCACTTTCTCGCTGGGCCTGAACACGAGCTACAACAACAAGGACGGCGACAACAACCTGTTTTCCACTACCTCGTTTTTGCGCCGGGACACGCTCCGCACAACTACCCTCAATCAGTTCTCGGAGCTGGCGCAAACCGGCTGGGCCTGGACCGGCAACGTCAACTACACGGAGCCTCTGGGCCAAAACAGCATTCTGCAGCTGGGCTACAACGTCTCCTACACTCCCAACGACTCGGACAAGAAAACCTACAACTTCTCGCCCGGCGAGCAGCGCTATTCCATTCTGAACGACACGCTGAGCAACGTGTTTCAGAGCCGCTACCTCACCAATACCGGCGAGGTTACTTACCGCTTCCAGACCAAGGATTTCCAGTGGGCGGTGGGCGCGGCCGTGCAAAGCGCCCAGCTCCGCAGCGAGCAGGAGTTTCCGCGCCCCGGCACTACCCAGCGCACCTTCCTGAACGTGCTGCCAAATGCCCAGCTGCGCTACAACTTCTCGAAGCAGCAGAACCTGCGGGTAAACTACCGCATGAACACCAATCCGCCGAGCATCAGCCAGTTGCAGGAAGTAGTTAACAACTCCAACCCGCTGCAGCTGACCACCGGCAACCCCAACCTGCGCCAGGAAAACCGCCACAACCTGTTTCTGCGCTACTCCTCGGCCGTGCCCGAAAAGTCGACTTCCTTCTTTGCCCTGCTCGGCGGTTCCTACGTCGATAACTACATTACTAACAACACGATATATGCCGGCGCCGAACCCATAATAGCCGGCGGAGTAGTTATTCCGGCCGGGGGGCAACTCACGCGGCCTGTCAACCTGAACCAGCAGTATTCCTTGCGCTCCTTTATTAACTACAGCCTGCCGCTGGCCTTCATCAAGTCGAATCTGAACTTGAACGCCAACGCCACCTACGCCCAGACGCCGGGCCTGGTGTTCGGGGAGCTGAACTACAGCCGTACGCCCAACGTGGGGCTGGGCGCCGTGCTCAGCAGCAACATTAGCCCCGAGCTGGATTTTACGCTGTCCTCGAACTCCAGCCAGAGCTACGTGCGCAACACCCTGCGCCAGCAGCTCAACAGCCGCTACTTCCGTCAGAATACTACCCTGCGCTTCAACTGGATTGTAGTGAAGGGCGTCACGGTACAGTCCGATGTCAACCACATTATGTACACGGGCCTGTCGGCGGGCTATAACCAGAACTTTGTACTCTGGAATGCCTCGGTGGGCAAAAAGCTGGGCCAGAAGCAGCAGGCGGAAGTGAAGCTGTTTGCCTTTGACCTGCTGGGCCAGAACAACAGCATCCAGCGCAACATCACAGCCGCCTACACCGAGGACATTCAGACCAACATCCTGCAGCGCTACTTCATGCTGATGTTCACCTACAACATCCGCAGCTTCAGCGGCAGTGGCCGCCCCGACGCCCTGCCTGGTGAGAGCCAGCGCCCCGGCGGCCAGCGACCGGGCGGGTTCGGGCCTCCGCCCGGTGGGGGCATGTAGGGCCTCACCCCCAGAACGATGCTAGAAGCCGGAGGTAAGTCTAGGGTAGTATTCTGCCTTTCTATTGGATTTGCAGCAAAGAGGCCCGTCGACACCCATTTTTTCCTCTACTTTGTAGACTGACGGGGCTGGCAACGCATGTGCGAGCGGCCCGGCTTGTTGCTTGCCTGTTTATGAAACGAGTTGTACTCCTGCTATTTTTCCTGCTGCCGCTGCTGGTAGCGGGGCAAACTGTTCCGGTGCCTGCCGAGCTTAGCCTAGCGGGCTTGCGCCTGCGCCTCACGCCGGGCGGCCGGGCGGCCATCCAGCAAAAAGTAGATGCCCTGCGGCGTCATCCGGCCTCTTTCCAGGCCCGCGTGGTGCTGGCCGATGCCTATTTTCCGCTCATTGACCGGGTATTTCAACAGGAAGGACTACCCCTGGACTTTCACTTCCTGGCCCTGCAGGAAAGCGGGCTGCAAGGCGACGCCCAGAGCATTCACGATGCCGTGGGCTACTGGCAGTTCAAGCGCGAGTCGGCCGCCGATTTTGGGCTGGTGATGAACGATGCCGTGGATGAGCGTAAGCACGTAGTGGCCTCCTCGAAAGCGGCTGCGCAGTATTTGCTGCGCAACAACAAAACGTTTCATAACTGGACCAATACGCTGCTCAGCTACAACTTAGGCCTCACCGGCACCAAACCCTACACCATACCTACTGATTTCGACGCTACCGAAGTAGAAGTTACGGAGCAGACCAACCCGTACATTTTGACTTTCCTGGCCCATAAAGTAGCCTTTGAGCCGGCGCTGGGCTTGAATACACGGCCGCCCCTGCTGTTTCAGGAGTTTCCGGCTCCGGCGGGTAAATCCCTGTCGATAATGGCCCAGGCCCTGCAGCAAAACCCCGAGGACATTGCCAAGCACAACCGCTGGCTACTGGCTCCTACCGTGCCCACCGACCGGGTGTACACCATGCTGGTGCCCATTACGGACCCCTTGCAGCTGACAGCCTTGGCCGCCCAGCAGAAAAACGCTACCGCCGGCCAGCTTCTCAACCAGCCCGCCCCCGACCCGGAAAACGCCGACTTTGTGCGGGTGAATGGCTTGCGCGCCCTAGTGGCTCTGCCCGGCGACACCAAGGAAAGCTTGGCCAAGCGGGCGGGATTGAAGATGAAGCGGTTCATGCAGTACAATGACCTGTTTGCCTTCGACAACATTGTACCCGGCCAACCCTACTTCGTGCAGAAAAAGCGCGACAAAGCCGCCGTGGAGTACCACGTGGCCCGCCCCGGCGAAAGTGTGGCCATCGTGTCGCAGAAGTACGGCATGCGGGCCAAGGCTATCTGGAGCAAGAACCGCATGGCCCGCAACGAGGAACTGCGCCCCGGCCGCGTGCTGTGGCTGCAGCACACGAGGCCCAAAAATGTGCCCGTTGAATACGCCGATGGCAACAACGCCACGGCCCTGGCCGCTTTCGAAAAGCCCGTTGCAACGGCCACTGCCCCCGCCGTTACTCCAACAACAGCATCAGCAGCACCGGCCCCTACCCCCGCTGCCCCAGCCAAGCAGCCGGAAAAGAAGCGCAAGCTGGACGAAACTGAGCCGTACATGGGTCGTACGGCGGGCTCCAGCCGCGTCCTGGAAGATGCTGTGGAAGAAGAAAGCGGCACCGTAGTACAGCCCGACAGTGCCACCGACGAGCACACTGAAAACCTCAACGACCTCCCCCGGCCGCTACTCCTGCTGCTACCCCGAACCCCTCGCCGAGCGCCCCCGCGCTCAAAAAGCCGCTGCCTGCTACCACCGCCGTAGCCGACGAACCCCAGGACGAAGAGCCCCTTGCCGAGCCAGCCGCCACCCCTGCTCCTCGTCCGGCGCCTGTAACCCCGGCTTCCGTTCCCGTGCCAGCCCCGGCAACCAAGCCAACGACAACTGTTCCCGCTTCTGCCCCAGTGGCCCCGGCTGTTTCGGGTGCTCCGCGCCCGGCGGCCCCAGCCATGCCAGTTCCTACCGTGGTGGAGCCCATTCCGGCCAGCGGCCAGCACGTGGTGCAGCCCAAGGAAAACCTGTACTCGGTGGCCCGGCGCTTCAGCCTGCGCCCCGCCGATATTGTAGCGTGGAACAACCTGCCCCCAAATCCTTCCCTGCGCATCGGTCAGGTGTTGCGGCTTACCGCTCCTGCTGCAGAAAACGGTGCAGTAGCTCCTTCCGCTCCGGTTTCCAAACCCGTGCCTGCGGCGTCTAAACCGGCCGCTACCCCGGCAGTGGCTCCTGCCGTTGCAGCCCCGGCCGCACCGGCCTCCGTGCGGCACACGGTGCTAGCTGGGGAAACCATGTACAGCGTGTCGCGCAAGTACGGGGTTACCATTAAGCAAATTATGGAGTGGAACAGCAAGCCTGATTTCTCCGTGAAACCGGGCGAAGTACTTGTTATCAAGCCCGCTAAGTAAGTCCTACCCTTTTCGTCTTTGAGTTAGTTTCCGCTTTTATTTCTCATGCGCTTTTTAGCCCGTACCTTTTATCTGCTGACCGGCTTGTCCCTGGCCTCTTTTGCCGCCCAGGCCCAGCAAGCCCCACCCGCCCCTACCCTTTCCGACGATTCCGTGCGCGTGATGTCGGGTTTGGTGCAAACCAGCGTCCGCCAGCTCCGGGCCATTTACTTCGAGCCCAATGATACCCGCGCCGTGGCGCTGATTGACGCGGCGCTGGTCGAAATTCCCGCTTTGAATCAGCGACTGAGCCATTACACGGCCAGCCTGCCGCGCGAGCAGCAGCAGCTCCTGGCCCAGCGCCTGCGGAGCCAACCCTGGCAGGTAGAGCTGAACACGCTGCTACGCAGCCCCCAGTTTAAGAACTTCGATACCCGCGCGGCCAAGAATCCGGCCCTCAAAGACGCCGCTGCGCGCCTGCACGCCTCGGGTTTCGTGGGCACGACCAAAGCACCGGCTGCCTCACCTGCACCTGCAGCGCCGGCCACTGTGGCCACGGTTACTCCGGCCCCGGCCAAGGCGCAACCGGCGCCAGTCGTAGCTGCCAAGGTAGCTGGTGCTGCCTTAGCTGCTCCGGCCGTTACAGCTTCCGGAACGTCAGCCAAAACAACTACCCCCAGCGCAGCACCAGCACCTGCAAAGCCCCAGCCCACCGCCCCGGCAAAAGCCACTACCCCAAAGGCCGCCCGCAGCCACACCGTGCAAAAGGGCGAAACACTGTTTAGCATTTCCAAGCAGTACAAGGTCACGCCGGCGCAGTTGCAGGAGTGGAACAGCAAGAACGATGGAGCCGTGAAAATTGGAGAAGTACTGACCGTGGAAGCTACCAAGTAGCTTACCCTACAGCGCACAAAAAAGGCCACCTGACAAATCAGGTGGCCTTTTTTGTGCGCTACCGCAGCCGTTTCCTACGCCCGCTGCTTCTGGCTGGCTACTACCCGCTGGTTTTCTTCCTAACTGGCCCTGACTACGTACTAGCCCTGCCTCATAAAACTGCACTATCGCCGCGTGTTGTAGCTGATTTCACCTCTCCATCATTCAGCAGCGAGAAGCGGGAGGTGAGGCGAACAACTAAGGACGGAGCTTCGTTTTCTTGTTCAGTTTGTAGCTTGCCCCCATGAACCCGTCAAGAATACGCTGGTTAGCCACCTGTTTCAGTGGATTTATGTTGCTGCCCGCAACTGCGCTGTCACAGGGGGCACCTTCCTCGTCGGCGCCGGAGCTGGTACCAACCTCGCGCGCGGAAGTGCACTTGCTTACCTACATCCACGACTACGTAGCCTATTCTAGAAAGCTATTCACTACCACCACCGATACGGCGGCCATTCGGGTAGCCCGGCGCATGGTAGCCGAAATGTCGCCGCGCCGGGATAGTGTAGCGGTAGAACTGTACGGCTGGCTTATTGCCCTTTCCGAGAAGCAGCGGCAACAGGCCCAGCGCCGGCTCACCGCCAGCAAGGTGTGGTCCGACATGAACTCCATGCCCCGCAGCCCTGAGTTTAAACGGTTTTACCGGCGGGTTGAAGAAAATTCCCAGCTGGCCGAGGCCGTAACCCAGTTGGAGCAGGCTGAGTTAACTAAGCTAAAGCAGTAGTGCCCGCTTACGTTGTGAATTGGGCCTTCTTGTGAGTAGTTGGAGGCCAAATTGCCGGCGGCTGCTTGCTGATTATACGCTAAAATCCCTTGCCGCGCACTCTTTTCCGGCGGCTGTTTCGTGGGTAACTTTACTTTCCGCTTGGCGCCCTAACGGTGCCCGGTATGTTGCCCATGCCTGTATTCTCGCACCTCCACTGCCACACCCAATACTCCCTGCTCGATGGTCAGGCCAGCATTTCGGCCCTGATGAAAAAAGCTCAAGCCGATGGCATGCCCGCCGTAGCCCTTACCGACCACGGCAACATGTTTGGGGCCTTCAACTTTGTAGCGGAAGCCAATAAGTACAACGTGAAGCCCATTGTGGGCTGCGAGTTTTACCTGGTAGAGGACCGGCACAAGAAAAGCTTCAGCCGCGAAAAAGGCGAGCGGGACGTGCGCCACCACCAGCTGCTGCTAGCCAAGGACCAGGCCGGCTACCAGAACCTGGCCAAGCTCTGCTCCATGAGCTTTATTGAGGGCGTGTACAGCAAATACCCCCGCATCGATAAGGAACTGCTGCTGCAGTACAGCGAAGGGCTTATTGCTACTTCCTGCTGCATCGGCGCCGAAATCCCGCAAGCCCTGCTCTGGAAAACCGAGGAAGAAGCCGAGAAGCTGCTGCAATGGTGGTTGGATGTGTTCGGGCAGGATTACTACATCGAAATTCAGCGCCACGGCATCGAGAACATCGACAACACGGGTAAAAGTCAGGAAGACCTGAACCAGGTGCTGCTAAAGTGGGCCCAGAAGTACAACGTTAAGGTTATCTGCACCAACGACTCCCACTACGTTGACCAGACCGACTTTGCGCCCCATGATCTGCTGTTGTGCGTGAACACGGGCGAGGAGCACAGCATTCCGGTGGGTGACTTCCAGACCAAGTATTTCCGGCTGGTTTCGGGGGAAAACAAGGTGCTCTATGACCACCTCGACAACCTGCGCCCCCTGGCTTCCTCCGACGACCAGGTGCGCCGCCAGCTCATGCGCATTGATGAGGAAGCCCAAATGCCCAAGCCCCGCTCCCGCTTCGGTTTCCCCAACGACCAGTTCTATTTCAAGAGCCAGGACGAGATGAACCACCTGTTCCGGGACGTGCCGGAAAGCGTGGACAACACCAACGAAATCGTAGACAAAATCACGCCGCCCAAGCTGCAGCGCGACATTTTGCTCCCTAATTTTCCCATTCCCGCGCCCTTCGCCAACGCCGATGAATTCCTGCGCGAGCTGACCTACGTGGGGGCTTTCGGGCCGAGTGCCGGCAAAGGCGTGGTGACCATGACCAAGCCGCCCCGCTATTCCGAGCGCACGCCGGAAATCGAGGAACGCCTTGATTATGAGCTGCGCATCATTGAAACGATGGGGTTTGCGGGCTACTTTCTTATCACCCAAGACTTTATCAACCACGGCCGCAGTGTGGGCGTGGCCGTAGGGCCGGGCCGGGGCTCAGCGGCCGGTTCGGCGGTAGCCTACTGCGTGGGCATCACCAACATCGACCCGATTAAGTATTCCCTGCTGTTCGAGCGTTTCCTGAATCCGGAGCGCGTATCGATGCCTGATATTGACATCGATTTCGACGACGTGAACCGTCAGCGCGTCATCGACTACGTGGTGGGTAAGTACGGCAAAACCCAGGTGGCCCAGATTATCACCTTCGGTACCATGGCCGCCAAGTCCAGCATCAAGGATGTGGCCCGGGCCATGGAGCTACCCCTGCCCCAGACCAACGAACTGGCCAAGATGGTACCCGAGCAGGTAGGCACCACCCTGCAAAAAGCCTTTGCCGAAAACCAGGAGCTGGACATGATTCGGCGCGACGACGCCCCCGACAACCTGCGCGGGCAAATTCTGCGTCTGGCTGAGAAGCTGGAAGGCTCGGTGCGCAACACGGGCATCCACGCCGCCGGCGTCATCATCGCCCCCGACGACATCACCAAGTACATTCCGGTGTCCACGTCCAAGGACTCGGACCTGCTGGTGACCCAGTTCGACGGTAAGGTGATTGAGAGTGCCGGGATGCTGAAAATGGACTTCTTGGGGCTCAAGACGCTCACGATTATCGTGGACGCCCTGGCCCTGATCAAGAAGAACCACGGCGTCGACATCAACATCGACGACATTCCACTCGACGACCCCAAAACCTACGAGCTGTACCAGCGCGGCGACACGATTGGCACGTTCCAGTTTGAATCCGAGGGCATGCGCATGTACCTCAAGGACCTCAAGCCCACCAACATCGAGGACCTGATTGCCATGAACGCCCTGTACCGGCCGGGCCCCATGCAGTTCATCCCGAACTTCATCAACCGCAAGCACGGCCGCGAGGAAATTGAATACCCCCACGAGCTGCTGGAGCCCATCCTGAACTACTCCCAGGGCATTATGGTGTACCAGGAGCAGATCATGCAGGCCGCCCAGATTCTGGCCGGTTACTCCCTGGGCGGCGCCGATTTGCTGCGCCGGGCCATGGGTAAGAAAGACATGAAAAAGATGGCCCAGGAGCGGGAGAAATTCTGCGAGGGCGCCAAGAAGCTGCACGGCATTGTGGCCAAAAAGGCCAACGAGGTGTTCGACGTGATGGAGAAGTTTGCGGCTTACGGCTTCAACCGCTCCCACTCCGCTGCCTACTCGGTGGTTGCCTACCAGACGGGTTATCTGAAAGCGAACTACCCCGCCGAGTACATGGCCGCCGTGCTGACCAACAACATGTCGGACATTAAGAAGGTGACTTTCTTTATTGAAGAAGCCCGCCGCCAGGGCGTGGCCGTACTCGGGCCCGACGTGAACGAATCCATCCTCAAGTTCAACGTAAACGAAAAGGGCCAGATCCGCTTTGGCATGGCCGCCGTGAAGGGCGCGGGCGAGGCCGCCATTGAAAACATTGTGCAGGAGCGCGACAAAAAAGGCCCCTACACCGATATTTTCGACTTCTCGAAGCGCGTGAACCTGCGGGCCGTGAACAAGAAAACGTTTGAAAGCTTGGCTCTCTCGGGCGCTTTCGACTCGTTTGAACGCTACCACCGCCGTCAGTTCGTGGAAGCGCCCAGCGGCGACCAGAACCTAATTGAGAAGGCTGTGCGTATGGGCCAGCAGTACCAGGCCGACCAGGATTCGGCCCAGCAGAGTCTGTTTGGGGGCGGGGCCTTCGGGGCCGTAGCCATGCCCCTACCCAAAGTGGCCGACATGGAGCCTTGGGCCGCTACGGAGCTGCTGCGCCGCGAAAAAGAGGTAGTAGGCTTTTACCTCTCCGGCCACCCGCTAGATGACTTCAAGCTGGAAATTGACTCCTACTGCACCTGCGGGCTGGACAAGGTAGAGAACTACAAAAACCGCGAGGTGACGGTAGCAGGCCTGATTTCCAATGTGCTGTTTAAAACCACCAAGACCGGTCAGCCCTTCGTTTCCTTCAGCGTGGAAGACTACGAGTCGAGCCTGAACCTAGCCCTGTTCCGCGACGACTACTCCCGCTTCTCGGCCCTGATAAACCCGCGCAACTACGACAAGGAGCAGGTACCGCCCATGTACATCCGCGGCAAGTACGCCCAGCGCTTCCGCGACTCCGACCAGTTCGAGTTTAAGATTCTGACCATGGAGCCTTTGTTCAACGTGGCCGAGAAGCTCGCCAACGGCGTGCGCGTGCAACTGGACCTGCGTACCATCACGGAGCCCTTCATGGACCGGTTCATGGAAGCCGTGGAAGGCTGCGCCGGCTCGAAGAAGCTCGAAATCAAGTTCGCCGAGCCCCATGAACACCTGACGGTAGACACCTACTCCCGCCGCTACCGCATTGAGCCCAAAGAATTCATCCGCAAAATGCGCGAAATGGAAATCGACGCCTGCCAGTTGATTTAAGCAATTGATTTACTTTCATTTACCCCGGCTAGCCAGACTTCATTCCTCACCTAGCCGGGGTATTTACGTGTTATTTTTCCAGGATTAATGAGAAAACTCTACGCCTTCAATTTCTTTCTATTCTTTACTTTCTTTACTACTCTTCCGTCTCAGGCGCAACAGTACTACCTGAATTTAAGCCAGCAAACCATTCAGTTACCCGCCCGCACAATATATGTGGAGCAGGTGTTGGATGGCCGAGCCAACAAATCTAGTATCGGCCTTGTGTACCGGAAGTTAGATAACCGCCCGACGGCAGTGCTCTTCCGTAATGGGCTGGAAACGGAGTTAACAACCTTTCTGCAGAAGCAATTGCCGGCCCGACCCACGGACCGTCCGGTGGTGCTTTGCCTGCGCCAGCTGCGCGTAAGCGAAGTTCTGAACGGTTTTACGGAGGAAGCCAGCGCGGACTTAGCGGCGGACGTGTACGCTCACCTGCCTGACGGATACCATTTCATGCAGAGTATAGCCGCTCGCCGAACCAAGAGCGCCATGGAAACCACCCGGTTTCATGACAACCACTTGGCTGCTTTACTACAGGAGTGCCTGGGGCAGGTACAGGATGCTTCCTGGCAACGGGCTGCCGCCACCCCGGCCCAGCCGTTGGAACTCCTTCGTAGTACGATGTCCACCACTACCTCTGATCCGGCAGCGGCCCTACCTGCCATCCTGCGCAAAGCTCCCCGGGCCGGCATTTACTACACGTTCGAGCAGTTTCTGGCTAACCTCCCCGATTCTACTTCTTTAGTTCAGCTTGATACAATTCCTTCAAAGCTGGGCGGGCAAATGAGCCGGATATTGTGGGCTGGGGTCCAACAGATCCGCCCTTTCGTGTATAACAACTACATTAAAAAACACATACCGCTCGATGCCTGGGCGTATTCCGATGGCTGGCAGCTGTACGTGCAACACCAAAAGAAGTACTTTCCCCTCGTTCGCCAGCGTAACTTCTTCACGTTCGTTGGGGAGGCGCCGCTTGATCTGGAGTACGCGCGGGCTCGGTCCGAAGCACAGGTGCGAGCCGGGGCAATGGGCGTAGCTACCGTCAGGGCTCCCGACCATACCGGCGAGCCAACCGGCTACGAGGTGGATATGCGTACTGGCCAACTGGCACCCTATCCTAGCCCGCTCCAGTCGCGCCCAGCTCATCCCGATACTTGCTATATCTATATTTACCGCCGGGCTGATGCTATAACGGCACCTGCTACCGTGTTTATGGGCACGAAGCAGGTATCTTACATTGGCCCGAATGAGTACATGGAAATTCGCTGGCCCTACTACGGCCGCATTTTGCGGCTGGAGGTGCGGCTACCCGGCGCCGATTTCTGCCAGCTCCTCATTCCCGACGCCGCTCAGCCCAGCTACCTGGAAGTCAGCGCCGATGCTCCTTCCAACCATAGGCCCGCGTGGCGCTGGGTACCGGCAGCCCAGGGCGAAATTGACCTAGATGAGTTGGATAAGCTTCGGGAAAGTGCGGGTAAATAGGTTATCAATCGGCCAGAGAACCACCTCGCCACCTATTCTCTCACGCACCTGCTTGTAGTGAACGGGCACTTTCAACCAACCGGCTAGTATGCAGAAAGTAAGGATTGTACTGGTAAGTCTCTTGCTATCGGGGCTATTCGGTTGTCAGTCGAACCGCCCGCCCCTGGTATGGCACCCCAGCAGTTGGTTTTCTCAACGGCTCGCCAGGTTTCTGATACGCTCACGGGCTATTCTCTTTACCACCCATTAGTAGCAGTACAGCGGCTTCCCAAGCTACGTTGTTCGGCGGAAGGAACACGTGCCACACGGCGTAAGCAGCATACGCTTCCTAGTAGAATTATCCTTCCGAGGTCTGGGATAGGTAGTCTGCCTATACTCGTACCCCAGGCTTTTGGTAAGGACCGGGCAATTCAACCGCAGGTATCAGGAGGAGAAGCCGCGTTTGCATTTCTGCGCTGCCTAGGACTACTGGCCGGTGCGGCCATTTTTACAGTTTTGGGGCTGCTGCTTTTCCCACTTTCGCCGGCTTTGAGCGTGCTGGCCTTCCTAGTTGTGTTAGCGGCCTTATTTGGAGCAGTAAGAATAGTTATCAAGCTATTTTCTGCCTGATACACAGCAGCATGTTCCCCATCAAAAATCAACCTATAATCAGTGTCCCTACTTATCAAAAACATTCTTATCCCGGCGGACCAGTCTCTTCAAAATATTGTTTCAATTTTTATTGAAAGTTTAAAATACTCTTCTACATTTGAACCATGCAACTCGACGAAGCCAAGCGTAGATTCATTGAAGGCTGGGCACTCTGGGCTCGGCCTGGGGCGTGAGCCGCACAATGGCGCAAGTGCACGCCTTGTTGCTGGTGTCGGTGGGGGCGCTGAGCACCGAGGACATCATGGAGCAGCTGCAGATTTCCCGGGGCAATGTGAACATGAACGTGCGCGCCCTCATTGACTGGGGCATTGTGCGCAAAGAGTTGCGACCCGGGGAGCGGCGAGAGTTTTTTTCGGCGGAGAAAGACATTCACCGGGTAGCTACCCTGATTCTGAAGGAGCGACGCAAGCGCGAGTTGGAGCCCATTATGCGGGTACTTGGCGAAATCAGCCAAGTAGAGCCTTCTACCACAACTACTCCCGAAGAAGCCGAAGCGTTTACCAAGATGATCGGTAGCATCCACAACTTCGCCGAGTTTGCTGATCGAGCTGCTGCTACCCTTATTAAGGCTGATGAAAACTGGTTTCTTAGCACGTTTATGAAGCTCATGCGCCCGGGCACCTAAGCGCTTATTTTTTTGCTTTTTTATTTCAAATTTTATTGAAAGTTCAGAATAAACACAATCAATCACAAAAGGCCATTTCTCCTCTCCTTATTCCCTACTCTCATGAATCAGCCTCGATTAATTTTAGCTGGTGGTACCGGGTTCCTAGGCAATCATCTGGCGCGCTACTTTCGGCAGCTGGGCTACGAGGTACTCACGCTTACGCGCCGGGTTCAACGCTTTGGCGAAACGGCCTGGGACGGCCGCACGCTAGGCTCCTGGGCGGCGAAGCTAGAAGGGGCCGCGGCCGTTATTAATCTGGTGGGCCGGAGCGTAGATTGCCGCTACAATGCCGTTAACAAGTACGCTATAACCCGCAGCCGCACGGAAAGCACCCGAGCGCTGGGCGAGGCTATTGCTCGCTGCCAGAATCCGCCGGCGGTGTGGCTGAATTCCTCCTCGGCTACGATTTACGCGCACACCACCGACGAGCAACCCGCTAACTCGGAAGCTACCGGCAAACTGGGCCGCGACTTTTCGGAAATGGTAGCGCAGCAGTGGGAGGCAGAATTATGGCTTGCTCCTCCCCCCCGTACCCGGCGCTTAGCCTTGCGCACTGCCATTGTGCTCGGGGCTGACGGTGGAGCGCTGCCAGTCATGGCCCGGCTGGCCCGGTTTGGGCTGTGCACACCCCAGGGCAGTGGACAGCAGTGGATGAGCTGGCTGCACATCACGGATTTTTGCCGGGCCGTGGAATTTTTACTGGCTCGCCCCGCCCTGGAAGGCACCTTCAACTTGTGCGCCCCGCAGCCGTTGCCCAACCACGAGTTTAATGCTGTGCTGGCCGCCCATTACCAACCGCGCTGGCGCTTGCCGCAGCCGCGGTGGCTGCTGGAAATTGGGGCCTTCTTGCTACGCACCGAAACCGAGCTACTTCTGAAAAGCCGGAAGGTGGTGCCCCAACGGCTGCTAGAGGCGGGCTTTCAGTTCCGCTACCCCTCCTGCCCTACGGCCCTGGCTGATTTGCTACCGCAACTGGCGTAAGGGTACCTTCTATTAAGTAATAACGCGCTTATCCCTTTTCTTTTCTCACTTCTAACCTCTCAAAATCATGAACTATTATCTGCTGGTGTACGGGGTGTATCTGCCCACCACGGTGCTGCTGACGGTATGGGTAGCCCGCACGCTTTTCAAGAACGGCCGCACGTTCCTGGTCGATATTTTTCACGGTAATGAGCCTCTGGCTGACTCCGTGAACAAACTTTTGCTGACAGGTTTCTACCTCATCAACATCGGTTACGCTACCCTCACCCTGCGCAGCACCGATGCGGTTACCAGTTACCAGCAATCGGTGGAAACACTCAGCATCAAGATTGGCACTATCATTCTGATTCTGGGCGGCATGCACTTCTTTAATCTCTATGTGTTCTATAAGCTCCGTAACCGGGCGCAGGAATATGCCCGGGCCTATCACTCGTAAGCTATCCTTCGTGTAATGCGGCCCGGGTGGCCTGGCCTGAGCGCGGCCAGGGCCGCCCGGGCTTTGCCCATATTGGCCGGGCGGGCTGCCACCTTGGCCGAATGAACTTTCCGGCCCGAGCCTTGTTGAAACGCAATCTGCTACCTTGCGGCCCGGTTGACCGTAAACAGCACACACATTTCATTAAACCCCCTACTGTTATGGGACATAAAGCCATCGAAATTACCGATGCTAACTTCGACCAGATCATCAACTCCGATAAGCCCGTGCTCGTGGATTTCTGGGCCGAGTGGTGCGGCCCCTGCCGCATGGTAGGCCCGGTAGTAGAAGAGCTGGCTGGCGAATACGAAGGCAAAGCCATCATTGGCAAAGTTGACGTAGACTCGAACCCGCAGACTTCGGCCAAGTTTGGCATCCGCAGCATCCCGACGCTGCTCGTGTTCAAGAACGGTCAGATTGTAGACAAGCAAGTAGGTGCCGTGCCCAAGCATGTACTGGCCCAAAAGCTTGACGCTCAGGTAACGGCTTAGTGTAGCCAGCTACCCATCAGAAAGCCCCGCTTCCTAACCAAGGAGCGGGGCTTTCTGATTGAATGGCGGTTATCTACTCCTCATCGGGGCCGAAGCCCGGGCCTCGGAGGGCGGTACCTGGGGTGGGCGCAGTCCGGAGAGCAGCGAGAAATTCGGGGCAAAGTAGATGGGGATGGTAAAGGTCATGGCCGTGGGCAGGTTGTACTCCCGGCCCGGCTCAAAAGCGGGCAGACTAGCCACCACCCGCCGGGCTTCCTGGTCGGCTTCCGGCGCGAGGCCCTGCACCACTCGTACCTGTCCCACGTGGCCATCTTCTCCCACCGTATAGCTTACGTACACGCTCCCCGTAATGCCTTTGCGGCGGCTGTTGCGCGGATAGGTGGTGTTGCGGGCCACAAAGTTGAGCAAGGCTGCCTCTCCACCCGGAAACTGAGGCAGCTCCCGCGTGCGTACCTTGCCCATGTAGGGAGAGCCATCTTTGTTGAAGAAAGCCAAGGCCAAGGGTTTGCCTTGACGGTCGGGCATTTCAATGGCGCTTAGCTCGCCCGTATCGTAATAGTAATGCCACTCGCCCACCGGGCGGCCCAGATTATAGCGCCCTTCCGAGCGTTTTTGGCCGTTGCGGTGCACAGAAATCCAGCGTCCTACCCGTTGTCCGTCGGCGTACTCCCCGCGCTGGCTCACACGGCCGTCATCGTACCAGCCAATGTAGAGGCCATCGGCTTCGTCATTGTTGTAGTGAACTTGGCCGGCCTTGCTGCCGCTGGGGTGGTACCAGGTAAGCAGGCCGTTGCGCACAGGCGGGTCAATGGAAGATAAAGTGCCCCGCAGCAGCAGCGTGCCGGAAAGCGAATACTCCCGCATGGAGTAAGTTCCGAGCAGGTCACTTTTCCGATCCACGATGCGGTAGTGGGTAGCACTGTCGGGAATGGTGGCCTCATCCCGCTTGTTCAAATACACGGCTGGCAGACTCTGCCCACTACTTAGGTGTGCTGCCAATAGGGCAGGCAAGAGAAAAGCGTAACGTATTCTCATGAGCAGCTAGTTAGTAGACCACAGCTTAAGTAACCACAACGGATGGTACGAAATATAACTAACAGTTTATCAGCGCCCAAGACACAATCCAACTAAACCAAAAAAATACTATTCTAGCTTTTTGCGAGCCAATTGCGCCTCGTTACCATGCCCTACCGAACCCCTCAAAAACGCAGCAGCCGCTACCCCAAACTACAAGAGGTAACGGCATTCAAGGCTGGTAAGCTAAGGGAATACGTGAGCTTAATTGGTACGCTCTTCCACTTCCTGAAGTTGGATAGGACGGTTAAAGGCTTCTTCCAAAGAAATTAGGGTTTCCGTGCGTTCAATGCCTTCAATAAGCTGAATCTGCTCGTGGAGTACTTCGCGCAGATGGTTGGTGTCGCGGCAGATTAGTCGGGCGAAAATACCGTAGGCGCCCGTTGTGAAATCAATACTTACTACCTCCGGAATCTGGCGCAGCTGTTCTACTACGCTTTCGTACACCGAGCTTTTCTGCAGGTAAATCCCGAGGAAGGCGCGCACTCCGTAGCCAAGCTTCTGATAGTCAATCTTGAGGGTAGCCCCCTGTACGATGCCCAGCTCCTCCAGCCGGGCCATGCGCACGTGCACGGTACCGCCCGAAACATGCACCTTCCGGGCAATTTCAGTGTACGGCATCTTGGCATCTTCAATCAACAGAGCCAGAATCTTCCGGTCGGTGTCGTCAAGTTCGTAATTGCGGGCCATTTTTTTACTGGTTGATTGTATATATTACAATGAAAGCAGGCGCTTTTTAAAAAGTATGTAAATATTTTTTCAAATGTCTGAAATTATTTTATCACAGCAATCAACCTGCTACATTTGTCATAATCCAACGCGAACGGCAGGGGATTGTTTTACACACTGTAGAATGATGAAACTGGCAGACATGCCCTCCTCTCTCGAGGGTGGAGATTCGGGAAAAACTGGTCCGGCGGCCGGCTAACTACTCCGTGAAGGTTCGACTCCTTCTTCTACAGCACGAATACGTATTGGGTGGACTAAGTGAGGAGGAAAAACGGGACGTATCTGGGTGGGTACGTTCTGAATCGAGAGGCGGCATCTGGGTGGGTGCCGCCTTTTCTTTTGTTGATGGTTCCTACGCAAATTGCAACCAGTGCTACCCGGCGAAATCGGCCGCAAAGTTCGCAGTTTATCATCGGATAAGCACTGGTTATTGTAAAAAAAGCCGCCTTTACCCCTAACTCATCCTAACGCGTTGAAGCGCCCAACAACCTTCCCGCTGGGTGTAACAACTCGGGCTCAGTTCTATCTATTCATTTATCAAGCAGAAAGCCTACCGCTGGTAGTAGTACCGGGGTAGGCTTTCTGCTTTATGAGGGCCCCTGTAGCTAGCGACCGGCTACTGCGGCCTGCTGACGAAATTGGGCTAATCCGGCATCCAAGAACTGAACAAAGGCAGCAACGTCGGGCTCGTAGGCAATGGGGGGCGTTAGGGCGTGCGCCAAGTCAGTTGCCGAGTTGGGGTCGAGAAGCACGTAGTAGGGCTGGGCATTCACGTTGAAGCCCGTAAGCTGCGTATCAGCGTTTTTCTTGCCCAGCGTGGTTTTCTGCTTGCCGTCGTGGGCAGAAACGTACCATTCGTTTTGGGGTAGGCTGGCTTTATCATCCACGTAGAGAGCTACCACCACAAAGTCTTCGCGCAGCCGCTTGAGCACCTGCGGATCTTTCCAGACGGTAGCCTCCATCTTGCGGCAGTTTACGCAGGCGTGGCCCGTGAAATCAATGAAGATGGGCTTGTTCTGGGCGCGGGCGCAGCGCTTGGCTTGCTCCAGGTCGAAGTAGCCGGGCAGGCCGTGGGGTAGCTCCAGAAACTCGGCGTAGCGCGGGGCTTCGCAGAGGCTGTTACCCGTGGCACTAACGGGGGTAGATGCCACTTGCTCCGGGCGGGCCAGGGTAAAGTCGTTGCGGCTTTGGGGCGGCAGGTAACCGGCCAGCAGGGGCAGCGGGGCTCCAAACAGGCCGGGCACTAGGTAGGTCATGAAGCTGAAAGCCAGCACGGCCATCAACAGGCGTCCCACGCTCAGGTGGGTCAGGTCGGAGTCGTGGGAAAGTTTGAAGCGACCCAGCAGGTAGAACCCCAGCAGGCCCGACAAGGCAATCCAGAGCACGAGGTAGATGTCACGCGGAAGCAAGTTCCAGTGGTAAGCCAAGTCAGCCATGCTCAGGAACTTCAGGGCTAGCATCAGCTCCACAAAGCCCAGCACCACCTTCACGGTGTTTAGCCAGCCGCCCGAGCGGGGCAGACCCTTCAGCCAGGCCGGAAAAATGGCGAACAACGTGAAGGGCAGCGCAAACGCCAGCGAAAAGCCCAACATGCCAACCACGGGCGTTACCCGCTCGCCCTGGGCAGCCAAGCTCAGAATGGTTGCCACAATGGGGCCGGTGCAGGAAAAGGATACCACTACCAGGGTGAGGGCCATGAAGAATACGCCACCCCAACCACCTTTGTCGGCCTGAGCATCAATCTTATTGACCATGCCGTGGGGTAGCGTGATTTCAAACAAGCCCAGAAATGACAGCCCAAACACCACGAACACCACAAAGAAAATGAGGTTGGGCAGCCAGTGGGTGCTAATTAAATTCAGGCCATCGGCCCCCAGTAAAATGGTGACTAGCAAACCGACTACCACGTACACGAAGATGATGGACAGGCCATACACCACGGCCTTAAGAATGCCCTGCTGCCGGCTGCCCGAGCCGCTCGTGAAAAAGGACACGGTCATCGGAATCAGGGGAAACACGCAGGGCGTGACAAGGGCCAGTAACCCCGATACGAAGGCCGCCAACGCAAAGCTCCACAACCCTCCACTGGTAGCATCAGTAGCTGCGGCTGCGCTGCTAGCCGCCAGGCTGGTAGGCGGCGTCACTGCCGCCTCAACCGGAGCAACGGCCACGCTTCCGGCGCTGGAGTCGGGGCAGTAACCGTTGCGGACGCGGTGGTTGTCTGCGCGGGGCTGACGGCCGTACCTGCCGTGTCGGGAGTAGTTGTGGTAGCAACAGCGGCGGGGGGAGCAACTACCGCACCCGTCGCGCCCTTGGAAGTAGCCGCGGGAGTTGGGGCGGCCGTACCCGTTACTTCAATGGGCCCGAAGCTCAGGCTTTCCTCGCCCGGGATGCAGCGGCCATCTACGTCGGTGCAGGTTTGAAATTCGGTTTCGGCCTTCACGGTCAGGGCCCCGGGCTGGAGCAGGCGGATGCGCTGCCGAATCTGGCCGGTGCGTTCGAAGTAGGTTACGTCGCCCTTAAATACTTCGTCGAATTTTTTCTTGGTGCCGATGGACTGCGGCTTGCCCACCAACTCATAGGCCGGACTTTTGGCGAAGGTGAAGGTAAACACCGTCGGGCCCAGGTCGGGGTCGAAATTGGTGGCGTATAGATGCCAGGTGTTGTCGATGCGGGCATTCACGATGAGTTCCACCTCCTCACCTACCTTGGCCGTGGGCTTGCTAAGGGCGGTAGAAAGCGTGGTAGGCGTCAGAATTTGGGCGGCGGCCCTGAACGTAGTCAGGAGCAGCAGCACCAGCGGAAGCAGAAGAAATTTACTGCGGGGCATGGGTTCGGGGAAGAAACAGCAAGAGAAAGTCGACAGGAAATACAAAGGTCGGCAGAAACCGCAACAGCCGGATGGCAACAGGAGTTTTATGGCCGCCGCCTATTACTTGCTAGGCCAACCATAACCTTGTGCCCGGCGGCCTCGTCATTCATTCCGAACCGCTTGCGCCGAATGTCGTACTTTTGCCTTACAAAGGAAGGCAGGCCGGTCGAGTCTCGCCTCCAAACCTATGGGCTTAAAAATATTACTGACAATTCTGCTGGTGCTGGTGAATGGCTTTTTTGTAGCCGCTGAATTTGCCTTCGTCAAGGTTCGCCTCTCGCAGATTGAGATAAAGGCACAGAGCGGCAACCGCCTGGCCAAACTCGTGCAGAACATGCTGCACGACCTGAACTACTATTTATCGGCTACCCAGCTGGGCATTACCCTGGCCTCGCTGGCGCTGGGTTGGATTGGGGAAAGTGTGGTAGCGGAAGTAGTAATGGCCATTATTCACCAGTTTGGCATCACTCTCTCCGACGCGACCGTGCACCAGATTGCCTTGTTCACGTCGTTTACCCTGATTACGGTGCTGCACATCGTGCTTGGGGAGCAGGCCCCCAAAGTGCTGGCTATTCAGAAGCCCGAAACGACTAGCATTGCCATTGCGGCGCCCCTTTACGCGTTTGCCTTTGTAACCAAGCCCTTCATCTGGATTCTGGACCGGCTCTCCAACATGGTAGCTGGCTTGTTTGGGGGCAATGCTACCCACGGCTCGGAGGTACACACGTCTGAGGAGCTGCGCCTGCTACTCGACCAGAGCAAGCAGAGCGGTGAAATTCAGGAGTCAGAGCACGAGCTGCTGGAAAACGTTTTCGAGTTCAACGACCGGATGGTGAAGCAAATCATGGTGCCGCGCACCAAGCTCTGCGCCATTGCCGTAGATACGCCCGAGGACGGCGTGCTGGAAATGGTGTACAACGAGGGCTACTCGCGCATTCCGGTGTTCGAAGAGAACATCGACAACATTGTGGGCGTGCTCTACGTGAAGGACTTGCTGCAGATTATTCGTCGGCACGAGCCCATTGAGCTAGCCAAGATTATGCGGCCGGCCTACTTCGTGCCTGAAACCAAGAAAATCAACCGCCTGTTGCGCCAGTTTCAGCGCAAGCACATGCACATGGCCATCGTCTCAGACGAGTTTGGGGGCGTGTCCGGCATCGTGACCATCGAGGACATCATGGAGGAGCTCGTGGGTGAAATCCAGGACGAGTACGACAATGAGGTACCGGTAGTAGAGAAAGTGTCGGAGTCGGAATACCGCGTAAACACTGCCACAGCCATTCCCGACGCCAACGAGTACCTGCCCTACCCCCTGCCCGAGGGCGACGATTACGAAACCGTAGGCGGCCTGCTCAATGTGCTCTACGGTAACATTCCGGAGGTCGGCGACGTGGCCGTGCTCGACAACTACGAATTCCGGGTGCTGAAACGCTCCCGCCGCGCCGTGGAGCTAGTGCAGCTGCGCGTAACGACTCAAGAAGAGCAGGAAGAAGCCGACGAAACGCTGGCCTTGTAAACCTCATAAGTCAAAAACACAATTTGCGAAGCAATCAAAAGCCCCGTCAGACAAGCTGACGGGGCTTTTGATTGCTTTACGTACAGGCAGAACAAATACCTATAGCAGAATACGCAGGAGGGCTAGAGCCGCCCCAATGCCAACAATCAGCCATACTTTTTTAGAGCCGGACTTGTCTTTCCGTACGCTCATCGTTGTCGTTTTGGCATCTTTTTGATTAACCATTTCCGACTTTGGCGTCTGGGCTGGCACAGCAGGTAGCGTAGTTACCAAGGCTGGTTTGCCTGGTTCGTCAGAAATGGCGCTAACTGGAGCCGCGGAAGATGCCCCACCGGCACATAGCAGCCAACCAGCTAATACATAAGAGTAAAAAGTACGCATTCGTAAAATGATAAAGGGTATGAAAACCCTAAACTACAAGCTCCGCTGCACGCCTGCAAATTACTTACTATTGCTCTCCGACTCCGGCTGAAACCAGCTGGCGTACAGCACATAGTTATCGGCGGTGCGGAGCATGTTGGCGCGCTGCTCCTCAGTAACAGGCTTGATTTTACGAGCGGGGATGCCAGCGTACAGATAACCCGGTTCGCACTGGGTATTTTCTAGCACCACGGCGCCGGCCGCAATAATGCAGCCCGCCCCCACTACCGCTTGGTCCATCACAATGGCGCCCATACCGATGAGCACGTCGTCTTCCACGCGGCAGCCGTGCACAACAGCTTTGTGCCCGATGCTTACCCGTGAACCAATGGTGGTAGCCGACTTTTGGTAAGTGCAGTGAATTACGACGCCATCCTGAATATTCGTTTTTTCACCGATGTGGATGCTGTTTACATCTCCGCGCACCACGGCGTTAAACCACACGGTACAGTCGGCTCCCAGCGTAACGTCTCCTACAATAGTAGCATTTTCAGCTACAAAGCAGTTGGCTCCCAACTGCGGGTATTTTCCTTGAACAGGTAGCAGTAACGGCATAAGATGAAGTGCTGATTTGAAGAATTAACAAGTTGACCAGGAGAGAAAGTCGTGGTTAAGTAAGTAGCGCGTGGTGAACAAACCGGCCATTATCGTTCGCTCCGTTCAAGATGATAACGTCTCTATTTTTCAATCCACAATTCCCCAGACTCACTACTTCACCGGGCAAGCATACGCTTCCAGGTGCCTTTTTCCCAGTTATATTTGAGCGTGCTGGGTAGAGCCTGCCAGAAATACTTGCTGGTTTCCACGGCAAAGCTGGGCTGCATGTAACAGTTGATGGTGCAGCCCTCGCACTGCGGCAGCCGGCCTTCCAGAGCAGCTAGCTGCTGCACCGGGGCCGACTGGTACAAGTCATAGAGCTGGCCGTCGATGGGGAATTTCTGCTCACCTAAGTGGTAGCAGGGTAGCACTAGCTCATTGCTGGGCGAAATAACCAGGGTAGTGCTGGCGGCCCGGCAGATGGGCGCCGCTACGTGGTTGCCACCGTCGCGCCGAAGCTGGATAAATGCTTCGTTAAGATACACGCCGGGGCGCTTGCCAAAGGCCGAGAGATAATCCAGCTCCGCGGGCGTCAATTGCTCGCCCGCGTCCACGGTGTTGTACTCAAAAGCCGGATTCAGAATTAGAACTAGCTTGTTGGGCCGGGTAATTTGCTCGTACACTTTTTCCAGGTCGGCCAAATTTTCCCGGAATACCGTGAAGAGAATGTCGGGCCGCTCCCCTAGCTCCTTGGCTACCCGAATGCTTTCCAGCACGAAGTCAAAGCAGGCCACGCCCCGACCTTTATCGTGCACTTCCTTCTCGGAGGCGTCCAGGGAGAAGTGCAGCATGTCGACTTTGCCCCGGAGCTTTTCGGCGTATTTAGGATATAGTAGGCAGTTGGTCGTAAGGGTCGTGATAAATCCCATATCGTGCGCCAGGCCCACAAACTCATGAATCTGGCGATGCAGCAGCGGTTCGCCCCCCGTAAAATCCACTACCGATACCCCTAGCCGCTTCAGGTCGTGTAGGTTGCGCTCCACGTCGGCCAGCTGAATGTAGGGCGAGGGTTTCTCCCAGATGTCGCAGAAAGAACACCGGGCATTACAGCGGTAGGTAACGTAGTAGTTGCAGAGGACCGGATGACGAACAAGGCGCATAGGCAGGTAAAGGTACAGCACGCGGCCCCAAGCCGCTTCTACTAAACCAGACCGCGGAGGAAAAGTAACGGCATGCAACTATTCCGGGGCTGAAGGCTCCTTCCACAACCTCCATTATCCACTAAACGACCTTACTATGCGCCTTGCAGTATACCCTTTTGTTTTGGCTACTACCTTTCTCATGGCCTGCGCCAAAGAAAATGCAGCCCCCAGCACGCTAGTGTTCGGCCATTTTTACGGGGAGTGTTCCGGCGAACGGTGCATCGAAATCTATCAGTTGAATACCCGCGCCCGCACGCTGGCCGAGGATACCCAAGATCAGTACCCCAGCGCCACTACTCCCTACCAAGGTCAGTTTGTAGCGCGCCCCACCACCGACTACGCCCAGGTAAGCGACCTACCCAACCTGATTCCGACGCAACTGCTCGCCGAATCTGGGCATGTGATTGGACAGCCGGACGCCGGCGACTGGGGTGGCTACTACCTCGAACTGAACGACCAGGGCACCCGGCGTTTCTGGCTGATTGACACGCAGAAGCGGAATATACCGGCCTACTTACACCCGCTGGTGGACACCCTTCAGAGCCGAATTGCGCGGCTGCAATAGCAAGTGGTTTCAGTGAGGCAGGCTGCCCCAGGCTGGGTCCCAGTGGGTGGGGGTAGCGGCCAGGGCCTCCGCGGTAGCCGGGCCATAATGCTCCCGATAGTAGTTGCAGAAACCCTTCAGCGGACAGCGGGCACAATCTGGCTTGGTGAAAAAGCAGATTTTCTGGCCGTGCCAATAGTTGTGCTTGTGAAAGTTGAGCAGTAGCAGCGAGTCCTTCGGCAGTTGCTCCAGCAATACTTGGTGGGCTTTCTCCACGGAGGCTTTCGGCCCAATCATGCCTACCCGCTGGGCTACTCGGTGTACGTGCGTATCCACGGGCAACACTGGCTTGCGGAAGTTGAAGAGTAACACTAGCGAGGCCGTTTTCAGCCCGATGCCGGGCATGTCGTTTAGCCATTGCATGCCTTTTTCCGTTGGCCACTCCTCCAGAAAGTCCAGGTTGTACTCGCCTCGTTCGGCCTTAATGCGGCGCAGGATTTCCTGAATGCGTGGGGCTTGGGTATCGGGCCAGCGGGTAGTCCGGATGGCGTGGGCCAGCTCCGCGGTAGGCGCCGCCACTACCCCTTCCCAGTCGCCGAAAGCTTCCAGCATCCGGTCGTAGGCCAGCTCTTCGTCGGCGTGGGTAGTGCGGTGCGACAATACGGTAGATATCAACTCCCGCATAGGCGAGCGGCGCGTAGTACCCTGGGTGAGTGGAGGGTAGAACTGATCTAGAATCCGATGATTCTCGTTGGTTTTTTCGGGGGCGGCAGAGTCGTAAGTTATGGGCATAACCGTTGTACCGCCGAGTCCGGTACGGGGTTGCGCCAAGGCTGGCGTTATGACTCAGCCAGGGAGCAGTCTTTATAGCTCACCTCATTCAGGGCCGTTCACAAAAAAGCGGAGGCTCCCAATTTGGAAGCCTCCGCTTTTACGTAGCTGTGGTAGCTATTATATAGTGCCTTTTTCAGCAGCTTTCTTCAGCTTCTCGTTGGCGAAGATGGCCACCTCTACGCGGCGGTTGGCCTGACGACCAGCTTCCGTGGAGTTGTCGGCAATGGGCTGCTTCGAGCCGTAGCCCGACACCGTGAAGCGCGAAGCGTCTACGCCTTGCTGCTGGGTGTAGTTAGCCACGGCCTGGGCCCGGCGCTGCGACAAGGGGTCGTTGATGGCATCCGAACCGGTGTTGTCGGTGTGGCCTTCCACGATGACGTTAGTGTCGCCATACTTAACCAGGGTTCTTGCCAGGTCCTTGATGTTTTCCTGGGCAGCCGAGGTCAGTGCGGAAGAGTTCTTAGCGAACAGCAGGCCCGAGTCGAAGGTGATTTTGATGCCTTCGCCTACGCGCTCTACTTTGGCGCCGGCCATTTCTTTTTGCAGTTCAGCAGCCTGCTTGTCCATGCGACGACCAATCAGGGCACCTGCACCACCGCCCACGGCCGCGCCAATGATGGCGCCCTTGGCCGTACCCGACTTACCGCCAATCACGCGGCCCAGAACAGCGCCGCCGGCAGCACCGCCCAAACCACCAATAACGGCACCTTTAGCGGTTTTGCTCCACGGCTTTTTAGCAGTCGTTGTGGTTTGTGCTTCAGCGTAGCTGCTGCCTAGCAGCAAAACCGCTAGCAGCAAGGCGAACAAGGAACGAAGATTCTTCATGAGTTCAGAAGTAAAAGGGTGTTGGTTTGAAGTAAGAGAACAATCTAGCGGCAAAGGTATTCGGTACAACTTTCTTTCGGCTACCTCCTCTGTGAATACCTAGTTTGCAACCACCTTGCCAAAAACGTGTAGACCCGGATAAAATTATGCAAAAACCTGTGCAGCTCGCTATACTACCCGATTTGCTTCTGCCACGTCTGCTGCTAAACTCCTTCTGAATCACTGAATTTTGCCGGTTGCTTTTCGGGTCACACCCCGTAAAAGTCCTTTTACTACCCTTCCTTCTATTTCCCAGTTAGGGTAGAAAGTTCTAAAAACAACTAACAAAAAAAGCCGCCCCAGTGGGAGCGGCTTTTTGCTGTGCAAAGCGGAAGAAGCTTACAGCGTGCCGTTTTCGGCAGCCTTCTTCATCTTTTCGTTGGCGTAGATGGCAATTTCAACGCGGCGGTTGGCCTGCTTGCCCTCAGCCGTGGTGTTATCGGCAATGGGCTGGCTAGAACCGTAGCCCTTGCTCGTGATGCGAGCAGCATCAACGCCTTGCTGCTGAGTGTAGTTGGCGACGGCCTGGGCCCGGCGCTCCGACAGGGGCTGGTTGATGGCATCCGAACCGGTGTTGTCGGTGTGGCCTTCTACTAGTACGTTGGTATCAGGGTATTTCTTCAGGACTTCGGCCATTTTCTGGATTTCCGTCATGGAAGCCGCACGCAGGTCGCTCTTGTTGGTATCGAACAGGATGCCCGAGTCGAAGGTAATTTTGATGCCTTCGCCTACGCGCTCCACTTTAGCGTTCTGCATATCACGCTGCAGTTCTTCGGCCTGCTTGTCCATGCGACGGCCGATCAGGGCGCCACCAGTGCCGCCCACGGCAGCCCCGATAATAGCGCCGGCCGCCGTACCCGACTTACCACCGATTACGCGGCCCAACACAGCTCCGGCTACTGCGCCAGCACCAGCGCCAATAGCACCGCCTTTCACGGTACGGCTAGTACCGGTTTTGCGCGGACCCGTGCCGTTGGTGTCTGCTTCCGGAATGTTAGGGTTGCGGGTGTTGGTGCTAGCACAGGAGCTTACGAAGAGCACCAGAGCCATCAATAGGGTCAACAGTGAAGTGCGAGAAGTCATATTCTTGGAACTTGAGTGAAGGGAAAGAGGCGGGTGAGTTGTTTGGGCCTTCTTACTACGGTTAAGGAAAAAATGTTCGGCAACTATAACGTAGCTTCTATGCTACTAGCAGCCAGGCAAAGCTTGATAAGCCGCAGCAAAAAGCCCGCTGAATGCACCACTTGTGCGTTCAACGGGCTTTTTCCAAAAAGCTTGCCGAAAATTATTCCGGCGGCGGGCCGCTACTTATCGAACTAGTACAGCCTTCTCAGCAGCAGGCACTTCCACAGGCTTAAGCATGGTCAGCAAATCGGTAAGCTTTTGTTTGAGCTCCTTGCGGTCCACAATAAAGTCGAGGAAGCCGTGCTCCAACACAAACTCAGCGCTCTGGAATCCTTTGGGCAGGTCTTTGCCAATGGTTTCCTTGATAACACGGGGGCCAGCAAAGCCAATCAGGGCGCCGGGCTCGGCAATGTTAAAGTCGCCGAGCATGGCGAACGAGGCCGTAACGCCGCCCGTGGTCGGGTCAGTCAGCAGGGAGATGTAGGGAATACCGGCCTCGGAGAGCAGGGCCAGTTTAGCCGAGGTTTTGGCCATCTGCATCAGGGAGTAGCCAGCCTCCATCATACGGGCGCCACCGGAGCGGGAAATCATCAGGAAAGGCAGGCGGTTCTGGCGGGCGTAGTCAATGGCGCGGGCAATTTTTTCGCCTACCACCGAGCCCATGGAACCCCCAATAAACTTGAAATCCATGGCGGCTACTACCAGGCCTAGGCCGTTGAGCTGGCCGTGGGCCGCGCGCACGGCGTCCTTGAGGCCGGTGTTTTTCTCGGTAGCAGCTACGCGCTGGGGGTAGGCTTTCGTGTCCACGAAATTGAGCGGGTCGGCGGAACGCAGTTCGGCGTCCAGCTCCTGATACTCGTGGTTGTCGAAGAGGAAATCAAAGTACTCGGCCGCGTCAATCCGGTCGTGGTGATGGCAACTGCCGCAAGTAGAAAGCAGGCGCTTGTGCTCGGCCATGGTAGCCACGGTTTTGCACTCCGGACACTTATACCACAGGCCGTCGGGCGTCTCCTTCTTCTGTTCCGTGGGCGTGACGATGCCTTTTTCTTTGCGCTTAAACCAGGAAGACATAGGGGTTGGGATGCTTGGAATCGGTGAGAGAGGGGAAGGCCGGGGAGGGCAGCTACTACCGGGCTGAGGTTGCTTCCACGGTGCAAGTTAAGCCAGATGGTGAAATAGTGAATTTGTGAAGTGGCGAAATTGTGAAGTGAGGAGTGAGTGAAGCAGCAGACACTCAGTCACCATTTTACTTCTTACGCCAGCGTGATGCTGTCGTCAAGGTACACATCCTGAATAGCGTGGAGCAGGGCCACACCTTCGGCGAAGGGACGCTGGAAGGCTTTGCGGCCCGAAATCAGCCCTTGGCCACCGGCGCGCTTGTTGATGATGGCCGTTTTGATGGCTGCATCCCGGTCGCCGTTGCCCAGGCTTTCGCCCCCGGAGTTGATAAGGCCAATGCGGCCCATATAGCAGTTGGCTACCTGGTAGCGGGTCAGGTCGATGGGGTGGTCGGAGGCCAGCTGGCTGTACATGGCCGGGTGGGTTTTGCCAAAGCCTAGGGTGCTGAAGCCACCGTTGTTTTCCGGTAGCTTCTGCTTGATGATGTCGGCCCCGATGGTAACGCCCAAGTGGTTGGCTTGGCCAGTAAGATCAGCGGCCACATGGAAATCTTTGTCCTTGGTTTTGAAGGCGTTATTACGGGTGTAGCACCAGAGCACCGTGGCCATGCCCAGCTCGTGGGCCCGCTCAAATGCCGCCGCTACTTCCTGAATCTGCCGGTTCGATTCTTCAGAGCCAAAGTACACGGTAGCGCCCACGGCCGTTGCGCCCAAATTCCAGGCTTCCTCCACCGAGCCAAACAGAATTTGGTCGTAAGTATTGGGATAGGTTAGCAGCTCGTTGTGGTTGATTTTCACCAGAAACGGAATCTTGTGGGCATAGCGGCGCGCTACCGTTCCGAAGGTGCCGAACGTAGTGGCCACAGCGTTACAGTCGCCTTCCAGAGCCAGCCGAATGATATTCTCGGGGTCGAAGTACATGGGGTTCGGTCCGAAGGAGGCGCCGGCGGTGTGCTCAATGCCTTGGTCGACGGGCAGAATGCTGAGGTAGCCGGTACCCGCCAAACGGCCGTGATTGTAGAGCTGACCCAAGCTGCGCAATACCTGGGGGCTGCGGCTAGATGGCACGAAGTAGTCATCCAGAAAATCGGGGCCGGGGCGGTGCAGCTGCTCTTTGGGTATGGTGTGGCACTGGTGTTCCAGTAGAGCTAGGGTTTCCGGGGCGAGGTCATCGAGGATAGAGGCCATACACAGAACGGGTTAGTTGCGAAAGGGCTGAGGGGGACATACGGTAAATATAGCCAAGAGGCCACGCCGGCGGCCCCTAGTTTGGTAGAACTTCCGGCCCCGGGCCCGTACCTTGCCACCGGAATGCCTGGCCCCCGGCTCGCTTCCTTACCCTTGGCTCTACTTTGTTCTTTGTTCGTGAAAAGCTTTTCTACCCTCACGGTGGCCGCCCTGCTCGCCGCCGCTACCCTGCCCGGCTGCGTAGCCTCCAAGAAATACGACGATTTGAAAGCCCGCCAGACGGCCACTGAGCAGGCCAAAACCGACCTGGAGCGCCAGCAGCGCCAAGCCGTGACGGAGCTAAAAAAGGCTTCCGATGAACTGGTCCAACTGCGCCTCGACACCCGCCGCCTCGTGGACGACTCCACTGAAACCGGCCGTAACCTGCGCCGCATGCAGCAGCTCAACACCCAGCTCACCGACTCCTACGACAAGCTGCTCAAGAACTCCGACCGCGCCATGGCCGATAAGTCGGCCGACTACAACAAAGTAGCCAAGGACCTGGCCCGCCGCGAGGCCGAGCTGGGCGAGCTGGA
This sequence comes from Hymenobacter sp. 5516J-16, assembly GCF_022919335.1. Lineage (NCBI taxonomy): Bacteria > Pseudomonadati > Bacteroidota > Cytophagia > Cytophagales > Hymenobacteraceae > Hymenobacter > Hymenobacter sp. 5516J-16. The sequence continues at coordinate 1,397,119 of NZ_CP095058.1, forward strand.
CACCAACCTGAAGAAAAGCCGCGCCGACATCGACAAGCTCAACGCCGACCTGAAAGTGCGCGAAGCCCGACTAGCGGAGCTGCAAAAAGCCCTGGCTGAAAAAGACAAAGCCGTGGACGACCTCAAAGCCAGCGTAACGAACGCCCTGCGCGGCTTCCAAGGCACTGATTTGCAGGTGAAAATGAAGGATGGCAAAGTGTACGTGTCCCTCTCCGAGCAGCTGCTGTTCAAGTCCGGCTCCACGAAAGTGGACCCCAAAGGCCAGGAGGCCCTGAAGCAATTGGCTACCGTACTTCAAAACCAGCCCGACGTGAACGTGGTCGTAGAAGGCCACACCGATAACGTAGCCTTTAGCCGCCCCACCGCCGCCATGCAGGACAACTGGGATTTGAGCGTGCTGCGCGCCACCGAAATTGCTCGCTTACTTACCACGGGCGGGGTAGCGCCGGCCCGCGTCACGGCCTCGGGCCGCTCCCAATACGTGCCCGTGGCCCAGAACGACTCGCCCCAGAACAAGGCCCTGAACCGCCGCACTGAAATCATCCTGACGCCCAAGCTCAACGAACTGCTCAAGATTCTGGACAGCAATTCTACGGCAAGTGGGAAGTAAGACGGCGCTTAACTATCTTGGAAACAAGATGTAGCGGCTTAATAGCCGCTACATCTACTTATATCGGGCCGTAATGCTTAGCTCCGACTACTACAACATACTCCTTTCATTCTTAACCTATTTACCATGCCCACTTCTTCGGTGTTCCGCCTGCTGATGGCACTTGGGGCCCTTTTATTAATTACTACTCCGTTATTCGCCACTCATAATCGGGGTGGTGAATTTTTTTTATGAGCCTGTGAGTGGTTCTCCCGACCGATACCACATCACGGTAAAACTTTATGAAGGCGTTGGACCAGCGGGAACTAGCCACATTACACTAGTGTGTGGCCGCGGCGGCTGCTCAGATTTGCTACCGGGTAGCTTTATTGTTCCATTAACAGCAACTCGGAAGTTCACGTTAAACACTATTAGTTGCACCAGCCCCAGCGCCATACGGGCAGTTGTCTTTGAAACAGAAGTGCAGCTACCACCAGCGCGGTGGGTTTTGAACGTAAGTCAAGTAAATCGAACCGGTGGTATAATGAATATTACTAACCCAATTGATCAGGGCGTGTATATCGAAGCGCTACTGGACAATTCGACGGGGCTGATTAACACTTCTCCTAAGTTTATTAATACTGATTTTCCTACCCTACAAGGAAACCAAATGCAGCGCTACAGCTTTAGCTCTTTCGAGCCTGATGGCGATTCATTGGTGCATAAGCTAGTCACCCCTATGGATGGAGGAGGGTACCGCGCTGCTTTACCAGCTCTCCCCTGCGCTCAGCCAGTTGCGGGGTTTATGCCTTCTCCGTTCCAGCTCAACACCGCTACCGGCGAAGCTACTACCTCTCCTTTCTCACTGATAGTGGGCTCCTACGTTATAGCTGTAAAAGTGGAAGAGTATCGGCGTATCAACTCTACCTGGACGCTCATTGGGAGTATTACCCGCGACATTACGTACCTGGCAAATCCTGGTGGTAATACCAATCCTACTTTCACCTCTCTTCAGGTCGGAGCGGCTACCCAGCCGTTCGAAAAAGCCATCCGGGCAAATCCAGGGCAGACCATTTCTGTTACCCTGGATGCCAGTGACGCTGATGCTGGCCAGATGCTGAGTTTTAGCACCGCCGCTGCTACCGTTGTGCCTGGCGTTTCACTTCAAACTGTGTCGGCTACCCAATCCCGCCTAACGTGGCAGGTTCCGGCCAACCTGCCGCTGGGCCGCTATTATCTGCCTGTTGCCGTAACTGATAATGGATGCCCCCTCTTAGGCTCCGACAGCCGGACACTTACTTTCTTGGTTACCAGCCAAGTTTTATCTACCAAATTTGGTAAGCAACCTTTGTCGATTTTTGCCACCCCTACCCCATTCCGCGAGCAGGTGCAGTTCCAACTCGGCCAAGCCGGAACTCAAACGGTAAGCGTCCTGGATGGGCTGGGTCGCACGGTGGCTCAGCTGACTAGTAAGCCGGATGGCAGTGTGGTGTGGCAGCCAGCCGCCAGCCTTGCTCCCGGCATCTATGTAGCCCGCACTGCTGATGGGCGGCAGGTGCGGCTCCTGCGTGAGTAGTGTTTGCTGGTTATCACGATACCAAACGGCCGGCTCTCCTAGAGGGAGCCGGCCGTTTTTCTTCCGCACACTACAGCTGTTTAATTGGAAGTAGGCAGGTTCACGATAACGCGGGCGAAGTAGAAGCCGCCGTTGTAGCCGAATTGGTTGGGGTTGTAGATGGTGCGGCCCCGGTTGGTATTGTCGCGAGAGGAGTTATAGGCTAAAGCGCCTACGGCCACGTTTTGCTCGTTGTTCAACACGTTCACGCGGTACTTATCCGGGTAGACATCGAAGAGGTTGCTGGCCCCTACCGTCAGGCCGATCTGGCGGGTCACTTGGGCGCTCAGCGTCAGGTCGGTTACCCATTTGGCCGAGAACGTCTGGTCGATGCTGGAGAACAGGAAGCCGTTGTTAGCACCGGGGTTATCCAGACGAGCATCCTTGTATTGCACCGCCCCGAAGCGCACGGTGCGGGCTTCCACGCTGAAAATACCCAGGGTATAGCCGGCCGTGAGGTTGATTTTGCTGCGGGGCTGGGCGTTTTCGAGGCGGCCACGCTGCTGGCGGTCGAATAAGGTGTTTTGCAGGCCGGTTTGGTCGGCATCAATGGTTGGGGAACTGTTGACTTTACGCACCTCGGTTTCATTGAAGTTGGCCGCCACCGTCAGGGTTAGGCGGCCGGGACCCAGGTCGAGGCGCTGGTTGGCTACCACATCAATGCCCGGGTACGGGTGTTCACGGCGTTGGCAAAGAACTGCACCTGGCTTACCGGCAGCGTTCCGAGAATGGCGGCCACCGTGGGGTTAGCGCGGCTAAACTGCGAGGACAGCACAATGCGGTCCTGAATGTCAATCTGGTAGGCATCCAGCGTGATAGTACCGGTTTTGAGGATGCGCGCCGTCAGGCCCAGGCTGTAGTTCTTCGACTTTTCCTGCTTCAGCGAGCCAATACCGAAGCCCTGCTGCCCCACGCCGCCAGCCGTAAAGCCGTTGCGCACAATAGGATTGTCGTTATTAACGGTCAGCACCTGGTTGGGAGCACCCTGCACGAATTGGGTGCTAGTGTTGGTAAAATAGCGCTGTTGCAACGACGGGGCCCGGAAGCCGTTGCTGATTGCTCCGCGCACGGCCACATCGGGCAGCAGGCTGTAGCGGGCAGCCAGCTTACCGCTCACGTTGTTGCCAAAATCGGAGTACCGCTCGGCCCTACCCGCCACGCTTACCAGCAACTTTTCCGTAATGTCACTCTCCAGATCCACGTAGCCGGCCGTATTCGTGCGGGAGCGGTTCAGGGCATCAGAGGGCTGGTAGCCAGGAAACACCTGGGCCCCGGCCGCCGCGAAGGTGGGCGGCGGACCCGGCGCAATTATGCGGCCGTAGTTTTCGTAGGAGCCTCGTTCACCGGCCTCAATCTGGTAGTTATCGTCGCGGTACTCGGCCCGAAGGCTACGTTCAGGGTGCTCAGCACGGCTACGTTGGTGAAGCGGCGCGTGAAGTTTAGGTTGCTCGTGTTCTGGCGAAAGGCAATGGTACCGGCGTAAAAATTCGTGGGGCTGATGCCCACCGGTAGGGAAGCGTTGAGCGTGTTGCTAATGTCGAAAGCCAGTTCGTTGCGGCCGTAGGTGTTGCTCAGGTCAATGTCGAACCCCAGGGCCCGTGCCCGCAGCCCCACAATAATGGACTGGTCAATGATGGTGGTGTTAATGAAGGGTAGGAAACCGTTGGGGTACAGGGTGGCATCAGTCTGCGTAATTTGGTTGGGCAGGCGGTAAAAGCCAGCGGCCTTGCCCGTGCGCCGCGACGCCCCAGCCGTTACGTAGGCCTCCAGCCCAACGGCGGGCACCAAGGTATAGCCAAAATTCAGGAAGCCGCCGTAGGTGCGAGCCTCCGACTGACCCAGGCGCAGGTTGCGCCGGTCGTAGCCGCGCTGGGCTACCAGGGCGTCGTCCTGGGCTTTTAGGTCACGGCGCAGTTGCTCGGTGTTGGCGCTGGCGGGGAAGGTGCCGCTGTTGCCGCCCAAGTAAATCAACGGAGCCGTATCTACGCCGCTACGGTTGGTATAGCCCCGGTTGCTAAACTGCCCGCTCAAATCCAGGTACCCGCGCCCGTTCAGGCCCACGCCCACGTTGGCATCGGCTTGGTACAGGCGCCCGTCGCCCTCGTAGGTCTGGCCCACGGTGCTGCTGGCCTGCACGCCGGTCGTGTCGTCCTTGAGCTGGATGTTGATAACGCCGGCAATGGCATCGGAGCCGTATTGGGCGGCGGCCCCGTCGCGCAGGACCTCAATGCGCTTGATGGACGCATTCGGAATTGTATTGAGGTCAGTTCCTACCGAGCCGCGGCCCACGGTACCGTTGATGTTCACCAGGGCCGAGGAGTGGCGGCGTTTGCCATTCACCAGCACCAGTACTTGGTCGGGGCCTAAGCCGCGCAGGGAGGCTGGGTCCACGTGGTCGGTGCCATCGGAAATTGCCTGCCTGGACGACTGAAACGAGGGCGCGATGTAGGTCAGGATCTGCGAGACGTCGGTTTGGGCAAACACCTTGATTTCGCGGGCCGAAATAACGTCGACGGGCGAGGTAGTCAGCACGTTGGAACGGCCTTCGGTAGCGCGTGAGCCGGTTACGACTACCTCGTTCAAATCGGTGGCGGCATCCTGCAGGCGCACCTCCAGGGTAGTGCGGCCATTGAGTGGAATCTGCTGGGTAGCCGAGCCTATGGCCGAGACAACCAAGGTAGCAGTAGGCGACACGGAAAGCTCGAAACGGCCGTTGCCATCGGTGCTGGTGCCGTTGTTGGTGCCGCGTTCCAGCACGGTTACGCCCGGCTGGCTCTGGCCGGCGGCATTGGTCACGCGCCCCGTAACGGTGACGTTCTGGGCTTGCGCCTGGCTTACCAGGGCAATAGCAACGGCGGGCAGGAGAAGTCTCTTCATACAATCTGAGGTAAGAGGCGTTAGGCAGTAGGTGACTTGCAGAATCTCCCGGCGCAGCAGACTACAATTGAGTCAATATAATCATGGAATGGTAATACACAACACTAGAGTTGTTCAGCTCTGCAGGCAAGGGGCCGCCAACCCAAGTCTATTGGGTTCAGCATCTTATATCCGTTATTTCTGTTGAGCCTGCTCAATTAGCTATCAGACGCGGCAAATCTGCTCTTCCAGGTCATAGCCCCTTGTCATTCTGAGGCGTACCTGCTGTCATTCCGAGCGAGGCGAGGAATCTGGGTTGTTCGTTAGCAACTAGCTCAGATTCCTCGCTTCACTCGGAATGACAAGCAGCATTGTACTAGCTGGCTAGGTGTGGGCGTAGAGCAGACGAACTAGCCTAATAACACAAAAAGCCGCTCAGATCTTATCTGAGCGGCTTTTCTATAACAAGGCGATCAGCGCTTAAAACGACACATTCAGGCGGCCAAAGTAAAAGGCGCCGCTGTAGCCGAACTGGTTGGAGCTGTAAGGGAAGCGGCCCCGGTTGGTGGCATCCAGTGTGGAGTAGGTTAGGCTTTGCTCGTTGTTGTTGGGGTCCTGGTAGAGGCGGTCGGGGTAAACGTTGAAGAGGTTGTTTGCCCCAATGCTCACGCCCACATTCTTGTGCACTTGGGCGCTGAGTACGAGGTCCGTTACCCACTTGGCCGCGAACGTCTGGTCGATGTAGGAACGGTCGGGGTTGGCGTCCTTGGTTTGGATTTCCCCGAAACGCACCGTGCGCAGGTTCACGCTGAAAATCCGGTAGCCGTAGTCGGCGCTGAGATTGATTTTGCTGCGGGGCTGGCCGTTTTCAAGGCGGGCGCGCTGAGCCCGGTCGAAGAGGGTGTTTTGCAGGCTGGGGTTGGCATCAATGAAGGGCGAGCTGTTGAAGCTGCGCACCGTGGTTTCGTTAAAGTTAGCCGCTGCCGTCAGGGTCAGGCGGCTGTCAACGCCTAGCTGCAACCGCTCATTGGCTACCACATCTAGGCCCCGGGTACGGGTGTTCACGGCGTTGGCGAAGAACTGGATGCCTTGCACCGGCAGCGTGCCAAGAATGGTATTCACGGCTGCATTGCCGCGGTTGAACTGGCTGCTAAGCACAATTCGGTCGTCAATGTCAATCTGGTAGGCATCCACGGTGAGCGTAATCGTGCGGAGTACGCGCGCCGTCAGGCCCAGGCTGTAGTTCTTCGACTTTTCCTGCTTCAGGGAGCCAATGCCGAAGGCCCGGGTTAGGGGGTCGTCGTTGTTGGTGGTGAGCACCTCGCGCAGCTCTCCGCTGGTAAACTGGGTGCTGGAGTTGGTAAAGTAGCGCTGCTGCAAGGAGGGCGCCCGGAAGCCGTTGCCCAGGTTGCCGCGCACGGCCAGATCGGGCAGCAGGCTGTAGCGGGCGGCTAGCTTGCCACTCACGTTGTTGCCAAAATCGGAGTACCGTTCGGCCCTACCTGCCACGCTTACCAGCAGCTTTTCCGTGATGTCACTTTCCAAATCCAGGTAGCCAGCCACGTTGGTACGGGTGCGGTTGGTAGCGTCCTGGGGTTTGTAGCCGGGGAAGCCCTGGGCTCCGAAGGCAGCGCGGGCCCCGTTCACGGTACGGGTGCCGGCCAGGTAGGAGCCTTCCTCACCGGCCTCAATCTCAAATATATCCGTCCGGAATTCACCCCCGAAAGCCACGTTCAACGTGCTCAGGGCGGGCACGCTAGTAAACTTGCGCGAGAAGCCCAAGTTCACGGTGTTCTGCTGAAATGTGAGCGTGCCGGCGTAGAACGCCGTGGGGCTAGTGCCCTGAGGCAAAGAAGCGTTCAGCGTATTCGTGACGTCGTAGCGGAGGCTATTACGGCCGTACGTATTGCTCAGATCGGCGGCGAAGCCTAGCACCGTGCCGCGCACCCCCGTAATCAAGGAGGCGTCATCGACGGTGCTGTTAATGAAGGGCAGGTAGCCGTTCGGGTAGATGGTCAGGTCGCTTTGGGTAGCTTGGTTGGGTAAGCGGTAAAGAGCGCCGGCCCGGCCGGTGCGGCGGGTTAGGCCGCCCGTCACGTAAGCTTCCAGCCCCAGGCTCGGGGCCAAAGTATAGGCCGCGTTCAGGAAGCCCCCGTAGGTCCGGACGTCGGAGCTACCCACCCGGATGTTGCGGCGGTTGAAGCCGCGCTCGGCTACCAGGGCATCGTCCTGAGCTTTCAACTCCCGCTTTTGCTGGTCGGTGAGGCCGCTGGGGTAGTTGCCGCCGCTGCCTAGGTAAATTAGTGGGGCCGTATCGGGGCGGCTGCGGTCTACGAAGCTACGGTTACTGAACTGCCCGCTCACGTTCACAAAGCCCCGGCGTCCGAGCCCAAAGCCGGCATTGGCATCAGCCTGCACCAATTCCCCGTCGCCTTCCACTGTCTGGCCCACGGTGCTGCTGGCAAACACGCCGGTGGTGTCGTCCTTAAGTTGGATGTTGATAACGCCGGCAATGGCATCGGAGCCGTACTGAGCCGCCGCGCCTTCGCGTAGCACCTCAATGCGTTTGATGGCTGCGGGCGGAATAACATTCATATCAGTGCCCACGGAGCCCCGACCGGGCGTGCCGTTAATGTTCACCAGGGCCGAGGTATGGCGGCGCTTGCCGTTCACCAGCACCAACACCTGGTCGGGGCCTAAGCCGCGTAGGGTAGCGGGGTCCACGAAGTCGGTGCCATCGGTTACGGTCTGGCGGCTGCTCTGGAAGGAAGGGGCAATGTAAGTCAGAATCTGGGTGACGTCCGTCTGGGCGTAGGCCTTGATTTCGCGGGCCGAAATAACGTCGACGGGCGAGGTAGTCAGGATATTAGACCGGCCCTCCGTGGCGCGCGAGCCAGTGACTACCACCTCATTCAGGGCCGTTTCATTGTCCGTAAGGCGCACGTCCAGGCTGGTCCGACCGTTGAGGGGAGTTGCTGGGTAGTGGAACCGATGGCGGAGAAAACCAGGGTGGCCGTGGGTGCTACCTCCAGGCGGTAGCGGCCGTCGGCGTCGGTGCTGGTGCCGTTGGTGGTGCCACGCTCCAGCACCGTTACGCCCGGCTGGCCCTGCCCGGCAGCATTGGTTACGCGCCCCGATACGGACACGTTCTGGGCCACAGCAGCCAAGCTGGTCAGCGACAATGCCGCAACCAACCCGATTCGGCTTGGGAAAAGAGAATTCATAAGAAACGGAAAAAGAAACATACGGCCAGTCATCAGCGCCCATTCAGGGACCGTGGCCGGTTCAACTCACGAAAGGGACAGGTTTTCCTCCATCAACACGGAGCCAGCACGCGCGTGAGGCAGCCAGTGAAACCAACGGCCTCTTTGCCGCATACGCAACCTGAGGGCCAGGGCCGGTAGCGTTCAGCTCAAACAGCAAGCAACAGGAGGAATGAAAAACGGGCAGCTACTAGCCCAGGGGCCGCTCATACGCAGCCATGCACTTTACTTACAACAGCAACAGCAACCTGCGCCCCGGCTGCCACCACAGCAGCGGGCAAGCAAGACATATGCACTAAAACGCCAGTTGGATTCAACCGGCGGACCTGCCAAGCAGAAGCGGCTGAGAAGTAATTTTTCACGCGGCAATGGTAAAAGACGCAGCCCGAATTACTCCTTCGGGCTGCAAGTGCGGTTACTACAAGCAGCCAGCGGTTTTGTTTGCGCCTCCCCTCTTATTTAGGTTACTACTTGCTTAGTGTGTGAAAAGCAGCGCAACAGAACATCATGCGAAGCTGGAGGCGAGGCAGTTAGTGGGTTCTGTTGCTAGCGTGAGTCAGCCTGCTTAACCAGAGCCCATTACGCCTACCGATAGGCCTGCCACCACTGCCCAGGCAGTGGCCCGGCGGCTACTTCTACGCGCTGTCCGGGAGCGGGTAGTAGCAGCTTCACGGCGGGGCAGCGGCGGCTACGAGGCGGTCGGCGGGTTGGTACCAGCTGTGAAAAGCCAGGTTGAACGTGGCCCAGTGCAGGGGCAGCAGGGCCCCGCCGCCCAAGGCTTGGTGTGCTACCAGCGCCTCATCGGGGCCCATGTGAATATCGGCCCATTGGGCATCGGCAGCGCCAATTTCGAGCATCACCAAGTCGAAAGGTCCGTAGGCGGCACCTATTTCCCGGAAGCCCGATTCGTAGGGCCCGGAGTCGCCGCCGAAAAAGGCGCGGTGCGTGGGCCCGAGCAGGCACCAGGAGGCCCAGAGCGTATTGTCGCGGGTGAGGCGGCCGGTGAAGTGCCGGGCGGGCGTGGCAACCAGCGTGTGGGTCTCTCCTACCTGAACTTCCTGCCACCAGTCTAGCTCGGTTATCTGGGCGGCGGGTACGCCCCAGCGGCGCAGGTGGGCGCCTACCCCAGTGGGCAGTAGAAGTGCACGCCGGTTGGAGCCAGCGTTCGAATGGCGTCTTTGTCGAGGTGGTCGTAGTGGTCGTGGGAGAGAATAACGCCGTCTAGTTGGGCAGTTCAGCCAGTGGTAGCGGCGGGGCGAAAAAGCGCTTGGGCCCCAGGGCTACCGGCGAGGCCCGCAGCCGCCACACTGGGTCAGTCAGAAACCGCTTGCCATCAACTTCCAGCAGGGTGCTCGAATGCCCGAACCAGGTAACGCGGAGGGCGGTGGTGGGTACGGGCTCCTGCAAAACGGCCGCATCGGTGCGGAAGGGGCCCAGGGGCCGGCGGGGCTCCCGCTCTTCCTTGCCCAGCAGCCAGCGGCGCAATAGGCGCCCGTAGTTCATGGCCATGCTGGTGGGCACGGTGTTCAGGTACTTTTTGCCGGTAAAGCGGGAAGGTGTTTTCATAAAATCAAAGGCCCGATAGGCAAGCCTGTCCCCGCTGACGGGGCCGCGCAGCTTTTACCTTATGGGGCCGCAAAAAGGGGTAGCTTCTGCCGGCTCCCTTCTCTGCCACCTACCCCGTGCCGGCTGCCCTTAGAGCAACAGCTGGCGCACCACTGGCCACGCTCGCAGAGCCCATTGTTGCATTTGCTTACCGGAGTAGTGCAGCCCGTCATTGGCAAACTGGGTTGGGTCGCCAGCCGCCGCCCGGGTCAGGTCGGTAATATCAACGAAAGTCACGCCAGCCTGGGTGCACTCCTGCCGGGCTACAGCGTTGTACTGGTCAATTTCGGAGGCAATCCGGGCGTGGTCTAGGCGGCGGGCGTAGGGCGACTGGCCCCAGTCCGGGATGGACAGCACCACCACCCGGCCTGGGCGGCCGCCGGCAAAGCGCGTGGCCGTTTGCAGCAATTCCCGAAACTCGGCGCGGTAGGTAGTCAGCGGCAGGCCCTGATACTGGTTGTTCACGCCAATAAGCAAGGAAACTAGCTCGTAGGTGCGCGTAGTATTGCTGGCCCGAATGGCCTGAAGCAGTTGGGCAGTGGTCCAGCCCGTTTGGGCAATGATGTCGGGGGCTGAATCCCGACCGTCTGGCCCTGGCGGGCGAGCTGGACGCTCCACCGGTCGGCCTCCCCTACCCCCTCGCCAATGGTGTAAGAGTCGCCGAGGGCCAGGTAGCTGATGGGGGCGCTGTTGGGGGCTGGCGCAGTAGGCACGGAAGGCCGCGGAGCCGGATCTGAGGTGGGCTGGGTGCAGCTGAACCCCAGCAGCAGGAAGAGAAAAGGGAGAATCCGCATCAGGAAAGCAGGCAGATAGAAAACGTGAGCCAGGATGTACGCCATTTCCATTGCGGCAGATTGCCACCGGCGTTTGCCTACCCCCAGTTTGTCGGCTAACCTGGGGCCGCGCCTACCCCACCCCAAACACGAACGCCCGGCCATAAGACCGGGCGTTCAAAACAAGGTAATTTTCTGCTACCACACAGCTTTTAGGGCTTCTTCCAGCTGCGTGAAGGCGCTAAAATTGACTTTGCCCCGGTCATAGCGAAGCGTGGCTTGGGGCACGGCCCGGGCCAGGGCTTCCACCTGCCGAAAGGCGGTTTTGGCAGGGGCGTTTTCCAGGCCCAGGAACTGCGCCGGAAACGCAGTAGCATTGCCGCGTCCGGGCCCTTCCAACGTAAACAGACCCGTCAGTTTCCAGCCGCCTGCCACGCGCACAGCCCGCAGCTTCAGCTGTTCCTCCGGGCGCTGGGCGGGCACTACCACCTTGGTTGTCAGCAAGCCGCGGGAAGCGTCCAGACTGTCGATGATAAACCCGCGGGAGGCTACATGCTGCCGTAGCCGCGTCAGTACGGAGTCAGGCGGAGCAGAAGTGTAGGCCAAAATGATATTGGCCCGGCTAAACGGCGCGCCGGCCGGCTTCGGAGCCTGCTGCTGAGCCACGGCCGCACCAGCTGAGCCCAGCAGCAGGCCTACCCCAAGAAGTATCTTGCCTGCCTGCACTACCCAATGGCCTGCTGCAGGTCTTCCAGCAGATCCTCAGCATCCTCAATGCCCACGCTCAACCGAATCAGCGAGTCAGAGAGGCCAGCCTTGCGGCGCTCCTCGGCGGGAATGCTGGCGTGGGTCATGGTGGCGGGGTGGCCCGAAAGGCTTTCCACGCCGCCCAGGCTTTCGGCCAGGGAGAAGAGCTGGAATTTTTCGAGGACTGCAATGGCATCTTCTTTCCGGTCGCCCTGAAGCACGAAGGAAATCATGCCCCCGAAGTCGCGCATCTGCCGGGCGGCCACGGCGTGGTTCGGATGATCCTCGAAGCCGGGCCAGTATACCTTCCCCACTTTGGGGTGGGCCTTGAGAAACTCGGCTACTTTGCGGCCATTCTCACAGTGGCGCTGCATGCGCACGTGCAGGGTTTTGAGGCCGCGCAGCACCAGGAAGCAGTCCTGGGGGCCGGGCGTGCCGCCGCAGGCGTTCTGGTAGAAGCTCAGGCGCTCATGCAGCTCATCATTGTTTACAATCACGGCACCCATCACCGTATCGGAGTGGCCGGCCATGTACTTGGTCAGCGAGTACATCACCATATCGGCGCCCAGCTCCAGCGGAGTTTGCAGGTAGGGCGTCGAGAAGGTGTTATCCACCACGAGCAGGGCCCCGGCCTTTTTGGCTACGGCCGAAGCAGCGGCAATGTCAATGACGTTGAGCAGGGGGTTGGTAGGCGTTTCCACCCAAATTAGCTTGGTGCGCTCCGTCACGGCGGCTTCCACGGCCGTCATATCGTGCATGGGCACAAAGTGGAACTTGATGCCGTAGTTCTGGTACACCTTGGTAAAGAGACGGTAGGAACCACCGTACAGGTCATTGGTGCTGATGACCTCGTCGCCGGGTTGCAGCAGCTTCACGATGCAGTCGATGGCGGCCATGCCGGTAGCGAAAGCCAGGCCGTGCTTGCCGTTGTCGAGGGCCGCCAGCGCATCCTGGAGCTGGGAGCGGGTAGGGTTATGGGTGCGCGAGTACTCGAAACCCTTGTGGTCGCCGGGAGAGCGTTGCACGTAGGTCGAGGTCTGATAAATTGGGGTCATGATGGCCCGGTGGTGGGGTCTGGGTACACACCCGCGTGGATGGCTTTGGTTCCGAATTTCATAGGATGTAGCGTCAGAAGAGGGGTAGGTGATGGGAGCGGCAAAGGTAAAAAAACAGGCCTCTTTCCCACGTGGCCCCTACAACAGCTAACACGATTAAGTAGCTCGCTTTTCGCCAATTTATTTTTGTGTAGGCAGTGAGAAGCGCGCGGGTTAGCTGGGTATATTCCTATCTTGTCAGCAAAATCTATGTCACCTTTTTCTATTTATACGCTTGAAAAAACTTCTACTTCTTCTGGCTCTGGCCGGAGTACCGGCTGCCAGCTTTGCGGCTGCCTCTACCCCCACCTCTACCGACTCAGCCGCCCGCTACCAGGCCAAGGTTGATTCCCTGCAGGCCACGCTCCATTACCAGACGGGGCGCATCACACTACCCGAGAGCGTAGGCGAAATCACGCTGCCCGCTGGCTTCCGCTACCTCGATGCCGCGCAAAGCACGCAGGTGCTCACCAAGTTCTGGGGCAACCCCAACGGCGAGTCCTTGGGCATGATCTTTCCCGACAGCAAAGGCCCCCTGGATGCCGGCAGCTGGGCTTTCGTAGTCGAATACGAGAAGATGGGCTACGTGAAAGACGATGACGCCCAGGACATTGATTACGATGACTTGCTCAAGGACATGCAGGCTGACACCGAGGAAGCCAACCAAGAGCGCGCCGATGCTGGCTACGAGCCCGTTACGTTAGTAGGCTGGGCCGCCAAGCCTTATTATGATAAGAGCCTGAACGTGCTGCACTGGGCCAAGGAGCTGAAGTTTGGGCAAGCCATGGAAAACACGCTCAACTACAACGTGCGCCTGTTGGGCCGCAAGGGCGTACTAAACCTGAACGCAGTAGGCTCGGTGAGTCAGCTTGCTGAGGTGCGCCAAACTATTCCAGCCGTCATCACCAGCATTTCCTTTAGCAAAGGCCTGCAATACGCCGACTTTAACCCCGAGTTGGACGAGGTGGCAGCCTACGGCATTGGCGGGCTGGTAGCAGGCAAGGTGCTGGCCAAAGTAGGTTTCTTCGCCCTGCTTCTTAAGTTCTGGAAAATTGGCTTGGCCCTGCTGGCTGGCGCCTGGACGGCCATCCGCCGCTTCTTCGGAGCTAAAGGCACGGAGGAGCCTGCCCTGGCCGGGGCCCTACCCCCAACACCGATCCGGAAGCGTAGCCTTCCGAGCCATTCTTACGTTCTTACCTTCGGGCCGGCCACGTGTGCGCCGGCCCGTTTGTTTTTGTTGCCTATGGCTTTCCTGAAAGAGCTTTTCCACCAGAATACGTCCACCCTGGTTTCCCTTTTTCTGCTGGCGGTGCTGCCACTGGTCGGCGACAGTGCCTTGGCCTGGGGCCTGCACGAAAACGCTGAGTGGTTGCGCAACCCCTCCACGCTGCAAATGCTGCTTTACTTCGTGGTAGTGGCCTTCACCATGACGTTTGCTCTCACGCACACCACGGTGGTCGTGCTGGTTACGGCCTTTTACTTTGGTTGGGCCGGCTTTGCTGGCATGTTGCTGACCTACGTGTTGGCGGCCCTGTTCGGGCACATGCTGGCTACCTCCCTCGACAAAGGCAAGCTCATTGGGCTGCTGGAGAAATTCCCGAAGGCCCACGCCATCATGCACGAACTGCGAGCTGACAGTTGGCGCCTAGTGTTGCTTACGCGCCTTTCCCCCGTGCTGCCTTTTGCCCTTATCACCTTTATTCTGGCCGTGATGGGGGTGCCGCGCCGCCAGTTTCTGACGGCTTCGGTGGTCGGAATGCTGCCGCGCACCTTGTTTTTCTACTGGCTCGGAACGAAAGCCCAGGACGTGCTACTGCTCATTCAGGACCCCGACACGGGCACGGCTGGCAAGGTGCTGGTGGTGGTACTGGTAGCGGTATCCCTGTTCGGGCTATACTTCCTATTTACCCGGGCCCTTAAGCGCGCCCTGGAGCGCGGAGTGAAACACGAGGAAAAAAATTTCAGCTGAAATTCAGCGCCTTGCAGCTGCCAGCCAGGTTTTTCAGGACAAATTTCACCTTCTCATTTGCACCGCCCGCTTTTTCCCCGCTATCTTTGCACAACCAAAACGGAGGAACGCTCCGCTACACGGTAAATAACGGTTGCGTAGCTCAATTGGATAGAGCATCTGACTACGAATCAGAAGGTTTAAGGTTCGACTCCTTACGTGACCACCACACACTTGCAAAACCCCGATTCTACCTTAGAATCGGGGTTTTTCTTTTTTAGTTTGTGACGCAGGGTGCGGTTTTACTTTTCAAACGTTCTAGCTGCACTGCTGGCTATGCGTATCCTCATAAATTGCTGCGTGTGCCTACAAACCTAATCTAGGAGTGAAATAGCGCTAGAAGCAGCAGCAGAAATCAAAGCCGTAGGAGTACAGGAGAAACAGTGGCAGCAGTTGCGCACATTGGGCCCCAGTGCACACTTACCAGAACAGGAAAAGCCGGAACTGACCTCAGTTCCGGCTTTTCTGTTCTAGTAGCAACCAAGCACTTAAGGCACTTAGTAGTCGGTGTTCTGGGGGTCGAAGTTCGTCCAGCCCGTCAGCCAGTTGTCACTGGAAGCGCCAGTGCCAGCGAAGGCGCCCACGTAACTTACTTTGGTGAAGAAGCTATCCGATACTTTGCTGTCCGTGAAGTTGGCAGTTACGCCGTTCGTGGCCACAATGGGCGAGGCGCTACGCGGCAGGAAGCTCGGGGCCGTCAGGTTGAAGGGGTTCAGCAGCTGCACGTTATCAGCAGTGATATAGCGGCGGTTCCCGTTGGCCTTAAGCCAGGTAATTGGCCCGACGGCGCTACCCCAAGCTGAGGAATCGGAGGCCATGACGTTGTTGGTCGTTAGGCTTCCGCCGCCACCCGTGCCGCCAATGTAAATGAGGCTGCGCTGCCCACCGGCAGAGTTGGAGCCCGTGAGGCTGCCGGCCACAATGTTATTTTTGAAGCGTAGGTCGCCGGCCGCGGCGTTGGCGGCTGTCATAGCATTGTCAATCAGCACATTAGTGGGGTAACCCATAATCACTGAGTTCAGGATGCTAATGCTTGAGTTGCGGCGAATGTGGGCGCCCGCCGTGTATTGGGGGCTGTAGCTGCCGCCGCTGGTGTTGATGATGGGCCCCACGGCCGTCACGTTCGTAAATACCGCCGAAGTCTGGGGCTTCGTGGGGTTCGACCGGCTGTCGTTGTCCGACTCAAAGGCCTTCGAGCCCGACTGGTCGGCTTGCAAAGGGTCGCGCAGGGAAACGGCAAACTGCACTTTGCCCGAGAAACCGTTGTCCGTGTCGAAGTCGTCGTCGAAGGTGCGGTGCGACACCAGGTATTTGGCGTTTACAGCGCCGCCAAACCATTCGTAGGCATCGTCGCCGCTGTAGGAAACCTGGATGTGGTCTATGGTCGTGCCGCTACCTACCCCAGCCAGCGTCAGGCCGTTCACTTCATTGTCGGGCGAGAAGGCCACGCCGCCAAATTCAATGCGCACGTATTGCAGCGTACCAGAGTTGTCGGCTTCGTTGGTGCCGCCGTATTTGGTGTCAATGCCTCCTTCTACCACGGGCTGCGAAGTGCCCGTCAGGGTGTTCACCGGCGCGTTGCCGGCTATGATAACGCCACCCCAGTCGCCGTAGTTACGGGCGCCTTTCGGCTGGTTAGAAGTAAAGATAATGGGCTTATCGGCCGTGCCTGCGGCAATCAGCTTGGCGCCGGGCTCCACAATAAGCGCGCCTTTGGTGTCCTTATCCCCTTTAATAATGGTGCCTGCCTCAATGGTCAGGGTAGCGCCGGAACGCACGTACACGAAGCCCTTCAGCAAGTATTTGTTGCTCGCCGACCAGGTGGTATTGGTGGTAATGGACGTGATACCCGTGCCGCCTACCGTTACTACTTGCCCGGTGGGGTAGTGGTGGGTGGCGTGGGGGTGGTGCCGCTGCCGGTTACGTTAGGAGCCGGCGTTGTGTCCTCCTTGCTGCAGGCCGCCAGGCCTACTAACAGCGTGGCAGCCAAAGCCAGAGATACCGTGTTCTTTTTCATACGAAGGGTGAAATGAAACTCGTTGCGGAAAGGCAGAGAAAGGAAACGTTAGGGAAGCGGCGTGAGGGCGCGGGCGCGGGGCTCCAGGTTGAAGCGCAGGCCCAGCGTGTAGTAAGTGCCCCGGCGGTAGCCGGCCAGCGAAGGATCATTCTTCGCCTCATACTTCTTGTCGCGGTTGAAGTCTTGCACCAGGTTTACTTTCTGGTTGAGCACGTCCTGCACCCCGGCGTTCAGAGTCAGGCGGCTGGTGACCGTTTTGGTCAAGGAAAGGTCCACGGTGTGGCGGGGTAGCTCTACCACGTCGGGGTAGTCGTTGCTGCCGGCAAACAGAATGCGGGGGCCGAACACGTTGTAAAGCGCCGTTACCTGCCAGCTGTTGGTGGGCGTCTGGTAGTACAAGCCGCCGTTGAACACGTAGGGCGACTGGCCCTGGAGGGCGCGCTTCTGGTCCCAGGCCACAAAGTTCTCGCCCAAGGATACCTGGCTCTTAATCAGGGAGGCGTTGAATACGGCCGAGAGGTTGCGCAGGCCGGTTGTCCCGAAGGCGTTGTCGAGGAAGTTGAGGCTTTTCTTCAGGTCCAGCTCCAGCCCGTAGGCGTAGGCGCTCGGGGCATTGGCGAAGGTGTAGGCCAGGTTGGTGGTCAGCACCACCGTGTTTTCAATGGGATTATGAAACTTCTTGTAGAAGGCGCCCACGTGAATCAGCTCCCCGCTGGAGGGGTAGAACTCGTAGCGGAAATCCAGGTTGTCGATGGTAGCTACCTTGAGCGGCGTCAGCGGATTCAGGTACAACGAGCCGTAGTTCAGCACGTTGAAGTCGAAGTCGTAGTAGAAGAACGGGGCGGCTTCGCGGAACTCGGGGCGGTTAAGGCTGCGGCCGTAGGAAGCCCGCACCAGGTTTTTCTCGTTGATGCTGTAGCTGAAGTTGGCGGAAGGCAGCACGAAGTTGGTGGTTACCTCCTGCTCCACAGGCTGACCGTTGATGCCCGTAGCAATGGACTGCACGTTCCGCTCGTAGCGGGCACCGGTTACCAGCTTGAGCTTTTCCGTGATGGGGATATTGAAGGAGAGGTAGGCCGCTTCCAGCTCATTAGAGGCGCTGTAGCGGTAAGTCGAGTTCAGGTCTTCGGTCAGGCGGAAGCCGTCGGCGCCAATGTTCTGGGGGTCAAAGATGTTGCCTACGGCCTCACTGCGCAGCCCTTGCAGGCCCGCCGCGTTCAGGGAATAACCAAAGGCCCGGGCCTGGAAATGGCGCTTCCGATACTCTAGGTACGTTCCTGCCCCAATCTCCACGGTCCGCTCCGCTACCTTCACCTGGTGCTTAAGGTTGGCGTTCAGGGTGTAGCTGTGCTCGGAAAGTTTCTGGTACAGGCGGCCGGCGTTGTTCACGTCTACCTGGCCGGCACCCGGAGTTAGCACAGTTTCAGTAGGGGCACCGCCTTCGGTAGTCGAAGGAATCGATTGGTACGACACGCGGCGCAGGTCGGGCTCGTTGCGGTTCGAGTAGCCGTAGCCACCTACCCAATCGAGGGTCGTTTTCTCCTTATTAAAGGTGTGCTGGCCTGCTAACTGGCCGGTGTAGGTGGTGCGGCCTTGGTAGCCGAGCTGGTAGCTGTTACGCACCAGGCGGCCATCGTTGTCGTAGCCCTGGCGGGTGGTTACCTGGTTGCGGCCCTGCTGGTTGAACAGGTTGCGCAGCTCCAGCCGGTCGCCGTTGTCTAGCACCACGTTAAAGTTCTGGATGGCCCCCAGGCGCACGTTGTTCGAAGATTGATCATCCTTGAACTGGTCGGTGCGCTGGCCGGCTCCGTCGAACTGGTTGCGGTCAATCTGGAAGCGGGTAAACGTGTTGGTGTAGTTCACCGACGTGATGCTGCCGATGGTCAGGTTTTTCAGGTTGATCTGGTCCAGATAGGCCGCGTTAAAGCGCACATCCGGCATGGCCTTCATTTTGTAAATCGGGAAGGTGTTCTCGAGCTGTTTGGCGTAGAAATCCCGCTCATACTGTTGGTAGGCAGTGCCCAGGGTAGGGAAGCCGCCCGGCAGCCCCCGCTTCACGGCACCAAACCCGAAGGCGTCGCCGGCCTGCGTTTTGTCGGTGAAAAAGTCCTTACCCGTGGTGCCGTTGCGGTACCCCGAGGAGTAGTTGGCCGTCAATAGGCGCTCATTCTGGGCTGGCTTGCGCAGGTACACTTTTACCAGGCCGCCCGCAAAATCACCGGGCAGTTCCGGCGAGGGGTCTTTAAACACCAGCACCCGATCGAGCAGGGAGCTGGGCACAATGTCGAAGGAAAAGGATTTGCGGTCAGTTTCGGAGCTGGGCGCCGTTACATCATTGAGCCACACGGCGTTGTACCGGTCGCTCAGGCCACGCACCTGAATAAAGCGGTTGTCGACGATGGTTACGCCCGGAATGCGCCGCACAACCTCAGCCGCGTCCCGGTCCTGGGTTTTCACGATTTGCTCCGACGAAACCCCGCTCACGACCACGTTGGCCTGCTTGATTTCCGAGATGACTGAGACTTCCGTGTTGGTGCGGCGCACGCCCGTTACCACTACCTCGCTGAGCTGCTGCTGGTCGGTTTCCAGCTGAGTGTTTACTACGGTCGTTTTGCCGGCCGTCACGGTTACTTTCTGGATGGTTGTGGTTTTGTACGAGACAGACGACACCACCAAGGCGTACTCCCCAACCGGTACTTTTTCCAGCCGGAAGTTGCCATCCACGTCGGTGGGGCCGCCAATGCTGGTTTTATCCAGGTGGACCGTGCCTCCCACTATTCCTTCGCGGGTGGCGGCGTCCTTCACCACCCCTTGAATAGTACCGGTGCTCTGCGCCAGGGCCGTAAACAAGGTACCGCAGCAGAGGAGAAAAACGAGGGTAATCCGGGTAATTGTGTTCTGCATAGTGGCAGCAAAAGTAGACCCACCCTGTTACCCCAATATGCCCCTAGTTTATTGAATTGTTACCTGACTCAGCCGCCCGCAACGCAGCGCTCTAGCGCCCTTTTATATCATATATTTTTGTTTATCAACCGCTTACAATTTTCACTTGCATGGTTAAAAGCCGCGCGACCGAATGCTACCAGCCGCGTCTGCTGGGCTGGCGCGCGAGCCCAAGGAGCTAGCTGAAGGCCCGTTGCGGCGCCCAGCTTCTACCCGCCCGTTGGGGGTAGCCGATCCGTGTGCTTTTCGCTTGTAATAAAGGAGAAGTAAGCTTGCCTGAATACCTACGTTACTGCGCTGGGCCTATTGATTCTTCCGGCCAACCTACCAGCACCAGTGGGGTGCCACGAACCTGAATGTGAATTATCTTTTTATAGAAGGGACTTTTTTGTGAGCTGAGCCGTTTGTCGGTATGCTGCTGCTACCTGCTACTCCTTATGCAACTTGTCGCCTACCGACCTGAATATCGGATTTACCTAGGCCTGCTTCACAACCACGTAGTATATGAGCGGCGTGCTGAGCAAACGCTAGCCCAGGACATGCCCTATTTTTTAGCTGACTGGCAGCGCGTTTTGCAGCAGCTCCGCCCCGGCTTTACCATGCTCTGCGACGTGTCGCGCACGCTGGGGCCCAATGTGCGCCTGCTGCCCCTGTACGTGACGCTGCGAGAGCTGCTTAAAGCAGCCGGACTAGCCGCTATGGCTGAGGTTCACCCCTTCTCGCTTACCATGCAGCCTCTGAGTCGGGCCTTGGGGGAGCGGCTGGCGTTGCCCGTCTTTCGGTTTACGGATCGGGCCGAGGCAGAGCGTTTTTTGCAGGAACACAACGCGCCGGTGACGTCTGGGTTCGTAGCCTAAGCGTGAAGGTGGGTCGGCTGCCGTAGCCTGCCTATCTTTGCGGCCGCGAACGAGGCTCGCCCCAACGTTTTGGGCGGCTAGGTGGTTATACTGCTGCGTTCTGGTCGCCATCTTTTTAATTTCACCTTCTGCTAATGAATTCTGTTTCCACCGATATCTGCATTATCGGAGCTGGCCCGGTGGGGCTGTTTGCCGTATTCGAAGCGGGCCTGCTGAAGCTGCGCTGTCACGTAGTCGACGCCCTACCCCAGGTAGGCGGGCAGCTGTCGGAGATTTATCCCAAGAAGCCCATCTATGATATTCCCGGTTTTCCGGAAGTGCTGGCCGGTGACCTGGTTCAGAACCTGATGCGCCAGATTGAGCCCTTCCACCCTACGTTTACCTTGGGTGAGCGGGTAGAAGGCTACGAAAAGCTGGAGGACGGCTCCTTCCGGGTGACTACCATTGACGGCACCGAAATTCTGTGTAAGGCCATTGCTATTGCTGGCGGCCTGGGCTCCTTTGAGCCGCGCAAGCCGGCCATCGACAGCCTAGCTGATTTTGAGGGTGGCAAGGGCGTGTACTACATGGTGCGCGACCCCGAAACCTTCCGCGACCAGCGCCTAGTTATTGCCGGCGGCGGCGACTCGGCCCTGGACTGGACCATTTTCCTGGCCGACGTGGCCAAGGAAGTGACCCTGGTACACCGCGGCACTACCTTCCGCGGGGCCGCCGACTCGGCCGAGAAAGTAAAGAACCTGCACGAGGCCGGCAAAGTGAAGCTGGTGCTGAGCAGCAACGTAACGCACGTACACGGCAACGGCCAGCTGCACGGCGTCACGATTACGGCCAACGACGGCACGGCTGCGCAGGTAGAGGCCGACTCATTTATTCCGCTGTTCGGCCTCACGCCCAAGCTGGGGCCCATTGGCGAGTGGGGGCTGGAGCTGGAAGATGATGCCGTGAAAGTAAACACCGTGGACTACTCCACTTCCGAGCCCGGCATTTTTGCCATCGGCGACATCAACACGTATCCGGGCAAGCTCAAGCTCATTCTCTGCGGCTTCCACGAGGCTGCCCTGATGTGCCAGGGAGCATTCAAATACATCAATCCCGACAAGAAATACGTACTCAAATACACCACTGTAAACGGGGTACCCACCTTGTAAGGTCAGGAGGGTAAGAGGGTGTGAGGGCAGGAGTTTGCAGCAGCACCTTCTTACTTTTTTTCCCTCACGCCCTCCTACCCTCTTACCCTCACACCCTATAATATGACCGACGAAGTACGCGTGTATGTGGAGGAAGCCCCGGCCAGCGCCGGGAGGTAGTTGCCCCCACCGATATGGGCCTGAGCCTGATGGAAATCATGAAGGCCGATGGCTACGACATTCAGGCTACCTGCGGCGGCATGGCCCTGTGCGGCACCTGCCACGTGGAGGTGCTGGCCGGTCCTGAGCTGCCGGAACCCAGCGACGATGAGCTGGCCATGCTGGAAAGCCTGCCCGTGATGACCCAGGGTAGCCGCCTCTCCTGTCAAATCCGCATTACCCCCCGCCTCGACGGGCTAGTAGTGCGCCTCATGCCCCAAGACGCGTAAGGGGTAGCGGCTAAGCAGCCTGCAAGCAAAAAGCAGAACCCTGCGGTGCTAGCACCGTAGGGTTCTGCTTTTTGCTTGCAGGCTGCTAGGCTGGTCTGGAGAAAAGCTATTATTTAGCCGTTGGTTTACGCATTATACCTGTATCCATATCCTACTCTGAATTATGACCAATTTATTACGTGTCTTGCAGTTAAGCGGGCTTTTGGTGCTGGGCAGTAGTGTAGCCGGCAGCACGGCCTACGCGCAACGCACGCCGGAAATAAGCGGCAGCATAGGCGTTTCGCTTTCCGCCGCCAGCCTCGGCCATTCTACCGCACCAGCGGGCTTTAGTGGCGGGGCCTCTTTTCAGCTGGCCGCTCAGCTCCGGACCATGTTTCCGCTGACTCCGCATCTGGGACTAACTGCTGGCCAGCACATTACCGGGTTGTCCCCTATGCTACAGTACCGCAGCCAGTATGGGCGGCAGGGAACTGGTGTTGGCGCCATGGGCCTGTTGCACACCAGTTTGGGCCTGCAGTACCTGGATATTTTTTCCATAGGGCCGCGCTGGAATATCGACGCTGGCCTTACTGTGGGGTACGCTTATCAGTTACGCCGCAGCTTGGCAACATACAACTGGTTCTTTACGGCCGGAGGCAACACTAACACCTGGCCCGAGCCCGACCAGCCCCTGGTGTTGCTGAACACCCACTTTCCGCGCCGAATGACGCCCCTGGCAGGCGCCTCGCTGCAAGTACACTACACCTTTCCGGGTCGGCAGTTCTTATTGTTCAGCCTAGACTATCAGCGCGGCCTGCTGCCTTTGGTGGAAGTCAGCACCCAACGCTTGGAGTACCTGGATAATACGGGTACCATTCAACAGGGTAACATAACCCTACGGCATCGGGGTTCTTACGTCACGGCCCAGCTGGGGTATGGTCTGCGTTTGGGGCCCCGTGCCATTGGTAAGCAGAAGTACCGGCAATGGCACACGCCGCGCTACAGTCATTCTCTGCCGTCAACTGAGGATGCCGCCGAGTAGTGCCCCTTCGTTAGCGCCGTCGGCGGCTGGTGGTTTTTTTCTTGGCAGTCGACTTTTTGCTCGTTGTTTTTTTGCGCGCCGATGACGAGCGGTGGCTGCTTGTGCTCCGGCGGTGGGAAGATGAGGAAGTGCGCCGGTGGGTTGTGCTGCGGTGATGAACCGCAGCGGGAGCGGCTTTAGCCTCGGTGGTTTCTGCAGGCTTGTCGTCCTCGGTGGCTTCTAGGTTGCGGGCGGTTACTTCCACGGCGGGCTGGTGGGCTCCGGCTTCCTCAGCGGCGGCCCGCAAGGTAGCGGCCTGCTTGCGTCGCACGGGCATCAGAAAATCCCGCTCAGCCCGTTCCCGCGCCGAAAGCTTTTCCTCGCCGGGGAGCTGGGTGGGGGTAGCTGTTTGCGCCTTTTTGTCTCCCTGAGCCCAGGCCGCACCGCTGCTCCAGAGCAGTAGAACGGTAACCATTCCTAGTTTATGCATCAACTTCATCCTTCCTGATAAATAAACGAGCGGCAAATGTACTATTCACAAAGGCTTGGCTCAAAACGCTCTGCTAAAGTTCAGATAATCTGCAGGTATAGTACAGCTCCTTCCGCCGATACTACCACCCGGCAGCCGTTAGGGCTGGGCGGCAATCTGTAGCCTCACGCCTGCCGAGTGGGTCGTAAACTCCGGGGCGTAGAGACACTGCAGCTGCGAGAGGCCGCCCGAGAAATTGCCGGCCTGGGCCGCCCGCAGGCGGTACTCAAAGGTGTGGGTGCCCTTAGAAAAGTAGCTGATAAAGAAGTTGGTGGCCGCGTCGCGGGGGCTTTCATAATAGCCCAGGCCGCCCTGGTAACGGTAGCCAGAAGTCTGGCCGATGAGCTCCAGGCCGGCGGCGCGCTGGTCTTTGAGGTGCACGTACTCCAGGTCTCGGTCGGCGCGTAGTACCAGGCGTACCACCAGCACGTCGCCGACGCGCAGGGGCGTGGCCGCGGTGAGGGGCTCCAGTACGGGGCCGGCAGCGGTGCGCTGCTCCCGGTAGAGGCGGCGCTCCAGTTGCAGCTGCGTGGCGGCGGGCGTAATCTTATCTAGCTGCTCAAAGTACTGCCAGTACAAGGCGCCCCAGGCCACGCCGGCATCGGGCTTCTGCACCGTTACGCGGCCTTGGGCAGGCTTAATTTCGGTGGCGGGCCAGGTTACTTTGTAGTAGCCGGTGCCAGCCTGCTGACTGGTAGGCTGCACGGCTTTCCCTCCTACCGCTACCTGCAGGGGCTTGGTGGGTTGCAGCCAATTGGAACCGCGCAGTAGCAGGGCGTAGCAGGCATCGGCGGTGGCACGGGTGCTTGCCCAGTTCTGCACGCGCTTTTGGCTAAGTAGCCACAGCTTCATTTCATCCACAGCTTTCTGGTCGTTCAGTACTTCATCAAAAGCCTCAATGAGGGTAGCTTGGGTTTCGGTAGGGGCTTCGCGCCAGTAGTAGCCGCCGCGCACCTCTTTCCAATACATGCCCAATTCAGGCGAGTGCAGGGCATTTTCCTGCAGGGCCGTAAGGATGCGCTTAACGGCAGCGGGCTGGGTTTTGGCGCGGTGCAACGCCAGGGCCGCCAACGCCTGCACGTAGCGCGTACGACCGAGCCAATAGGTAGCGGCTTGCTGCTGATAGTACGCCTGCGCCGGCTGGGCCTCCTTACGCACGGCCAGCGCCGGCCAGAAGCTGCGGGCGCACAAGGCCTGCACTTGCAAGTCGGTAAGGTGGTCTTGCTTAAGGTCTACTTTCGGCTGCTTGCGGAGCTGGGTGTAGTCGCGCTGCAGCTCCCCATCCAGGTAGGCCACGGCGTTCTGCAGAATTTGCCGGGCCTGTGGGTCTTGTTGGGCCTCGAAAGCGCCTAGTTTCTGCAACTTGCCGAAGCCGGCCACAATGAGCTGGGTGATGTAGCGGTCGGCGGGCATGCGTTCAAACCAAGGGAAGGCCCCGTCGGGTAGCTGCATTTGGCGGAGCTTGGTGAGGGCACGGGCAGTTTCGGCTTTCAGGCGGGGCTCATCAAATAGCTCGGCAAGGCGGCGCATCCGCTCGGTTTCGTTCTGAGCGTCGCGCACCCAGGGCGTTTCCTGCAGTAGCAAGGCTTTCAGCTCCTGGTTTTGCTCCAGCTTGCTGCTCAGGGCAGCTTTGTCGCCGGCCTGAGCGGCCCGCTGCCACTCAGCCAGCACGGTGCGCAGCTGCGGGTTGCTCTGCAGAATTTTGGCGGCCAGCAGGTTGGCATAGAGGCGGGAGAAGGTCTGCTCGGAGCACTCGTAGGGGTACTCCATAAGGTAGGGCAATGCCTGCACGGCGTACCAGGCCGGGTTAGGCGTCATTTCCAGCGTGAGCGAGTAGTTGCGGCGGGTGCTGGAGGTAGTGCTGGTGAGCTTCTTCAACTCAAACTCCCGAGCAGCCGGGCCCACCACCGCCAGCGGCAGACTTTCGGTAATGAGCAGGCGGTTAGGCAGCACTGGCAGCGTATTTTCTTCCCCGTCTTCTACCGTGCCTTGGTTTTGAGCCGCTGATTCTCTACCCTTTGACTTCTTACGAAGCTTACGGTCGGTCTTGCCTTTTTCAGACTGACTAGCCACTTCCGCCCGCGCCACTACGCGGTAGGTTATGGCCTCGATGGGGAGCTGGTCTTCGGCAGTTTCGGGCAGGGTAAGGTTCCAGCTGACAGCTTGGCTCTGGTTGCCGCGGAGGCTGAATTTTACCTGCGCGGGGCCGCGTAACACTTGGTTTTCTAGGGGCTGTTGGGTGCGGGCATCGAGCAGAAGAAGTTGGGCTGTACCGTTGAGGGCCTGGGCGGTGAGGTTGCTGAGTTTGGCCGAGAAAGTCAGCTGGTCGCCTTCCCGGAAAAAGCGCGGGGCGTTGGGTGTTACCTGCAGGCTCTTCTGCGTTACTAGCTCCTGGCGCAGCAGGCCGGTGCGTAGCTGCTGGTCGTGGGCTAGGGCCAGCAGCTGCCAGCGCGTCACGGCTTCGGGCAGTTGAAATTCCAGCACAGTTTCGCCCTGGGCATTAGTACGCACGGCGGGCATCCAGAAAGCTGTTTCGCGAAAATCCTTGCGAGCCTGCACGCCACTGAGGTCGGGTTGAGAGGCGGCAGGCGTGGAGCCACTATTAGTAGTTTCTCGGAACTTAGCCGACCGTACTACCCCGCGCACTTGGATTCTAGGAGCAGATACAGCGGCGGCCATTGGAGCCATTTCCTGATCAGCAACGGCCATAGCGCCTTCACTAGATTCTAAACCGGCTAAGTCAGCAGGATTATCAGTGTTGCCTCTTATGGTTTTCAAGGCTACTACTTTATCTTTTGATTCCTCTTGGTCCGGAATTTCATCGTTGCCCCATAATCCCCACATATTCAGATGCGGGTAGCGAATGGCAGCCGGGTAATATGAGGCAACGTATCGGTTGAACAGCTCCACCCCATCCTCCGTCCCGAAGTGGCCGTTCCAGGCCAGTGTGGGGGGAAATAAGGCTGGTAGAACTTCGGGGCGGCGAAATCGTGGGGCCGGAATATGTCCAACGACTTATCATAGAGCGTGGCCAGCAGCTCGGCGTCGGCGGGTTTGCCATCGGTCTGGTGAATGGTGACGCGCCAGGTTTCCTTCTGGCCGGGCTGTAGCTTATCACGGAAGGTAGCAATGCTGAGCACCAGCGGGGCGGGCGGCGTGGCTACCTGCACTGGGGCCATGTGGGTGTAGAGGCGGTTATCGCGCACTTGGGTGAGGTGCACGTAAAGTTGGGTTTCACCGAGGGCGGCGGGCACGGGTATTGCCACCACGCGCTGCTCATTGGCGCGTAGCGTCAGCCACTGGTGGTGCAGGGTTTCGCCCTTGGCTTCGGCTTCCAGCAGCACTCGGGCGCCCTCCTGAGAGCTACCCACCAGAAAGCGGGCCGTTTGGCCGGGCGCTACGCTGTCTTGCAGGGGCACAAACCAGTTGGCTGTGGGTACGGGCAGGGTAGTAGTGGTGGGGTCGAAGAGGGTAAACCGCTGCTCCGTGCGGGCCGCAGGCTGACCGGCCGCTCCTAGGCTAGCCGTGGCTTCCAGCAGGTAGCGGCCCGGCGTTTGAGTGGCCAGGGCGGTTTGCAGGGCGGGCAGCAGCGGGGTTTTGTCGGTGTCGAAGTCCTGCGTAAGCACCAGGGTGCGGGCCCAGGTGCTGTCGTTGTCTTCCTTGCCATAGGCATCCAGCGGGAAGCGGCGCTTGAACTCTTCTTGGCTCAGGGCCTCGCGCTCGGGCCGCTCCCAGAGGCGGGGGCGCAGGGCGCGGGTGGGTGGCGTGAGGCGGTAAAGGCGCAGCTGACCTTTGGCGGGCTGGGCCTCGCCGGCGGCATTGGTGCTGATGAGGCGGGGCGTGGGCAACTGGGCGCGGTTAAGCAACTCGGGTAGCTCCAGGCGTAGCGTCAGGGCCTCGGTGCCCAGGCTCACGCGCTGAGTGCCGGTGCGGGTTTCGCCGGCGGCGTCCGTCACGTCGGCCGTTACCTCGAACACATAGCCAGGGGCCCAGCCACCGCGCTTGCTTTGTTGCAGAACCTCCCCTTTGGCAAGGAACGTTACCGCGAAGCCTCCGGCCGAATCGGTGCGAGTGGTACCACTCAGAATTTCCTGCTCGGGCCGGCTATTGCCGTAGATGCTGCGGCCGTACAGGGGCCAGAACGTGCGCCGCACCACTCGGTAGCGCACCGTGGCCCCGTCAATGGGCTGGCCGGCGTAGGCCGTGGCCGTGCCGCGCACCGTTACCTCCTGCCTCAGCACGGGCACGCCTTTCACTGGCTCAAACGCGACCTGGAAGGTAGGCCGCTTGTAGTCCTCCACGGCGAAGCTTTGGCTGCCGTACTGCGTCTGCAACGACATTTCGCCGTTTAGCAAACCCGTGGGCAGCACAAAGGAGCCGTGAAAGGAGCCGAAGTCATTGGTTGTAAATTTCAGGGTCTTCACCGTCTGGCCATTCACGTCCTTTAGCTCTACGGCAACCCCATGCTTCGTGAAGGGCCGCGTGACAGCCCGAATGGTTTCGGTAAGAATGCCTTTGAAGTACACCGTTTGGCCCGGGCGGTAAATGGCGCGGTCGGTGTACAGAAATAAATGCCAGCGCGGACGACTTTCTGGTTGTTGCGGCTGATTATTCCGGGAGTAAAAATTGCCCAGGTCCTCCGTCCAGAGGGAGTCAGCACCGTAGCTCAACAGTGCCGGACTGAACTGCGTGTAGTCTGACGAAGTGCTAAGGGGAATTTTCACCTGCCCCCGGTGGTAGTTTGATCAGGCTGCCCCGCCGCACTTCCATGTGACGAGCCGCCTGATTATAGGTAGCGAGAAAGGGCAGTACCCGCACGCCGGCCTGGGGCGCGCCGTTCTGGCGGTGCAACACCAGCAACTCGGGGCCGGCGGTACGGCCGGCGCTGCGGCGCACGTAGCTTAGCTCGCTCACTTGCACCTGACCGTAGGTGGTAACCGCGCCGGGCTGTTCCTTGTTGGGATTGTTGGCAGCGGTGCTGAGCACAATGAGGTAGTGCCCCAGCGGCAAAGCCGGCCCGGCGTACTGCACGGTGTGGCTGCGAAAGTCCTGGGGGCCAAGTGCGTCGAGGGTCCAGGTAGCGGCGGGCTTGGCGGCCAAGGCCCGGGCGTAGCGCTGGCGCCAGGTTTTATCCTGCTGGAGTTCCGGCCGCTCCAGCTGGCGCAGAACTTGAGCGTTGTTGATGCGGTAGGCCGTGGCGTAGAGGCGCGGGACGTTGCGCACCATCAGGCGCAGCAACCAGGGTTGATTGGGCAGCAGCACCTCCTCGGCAGTAAAACCTAGCTCCATGCGCTCCAACTGCTGCCGCAGGGCCGCCGCTTGCCGTCCTCCCCGCGACTTTGGGAACTGCGTGGCGGCCGCTACGGCCAGCTCGTGGGCTTTAGCGGGGTTGGTTTCCTGCCAGGTACCGGCTTCCAGCACCCGGAACTCCGCACTGATGGGTAGGACCTTGTACATTTCGGCGGCGCGGGCTAGGGCAGTGCGGTATAGCTCGGCTTTGTTGGGCAGCTCCGAGTGCTCGTGCACGAATTCCAGGCGCAACCGGTCGGCATCGGCCAGGGCGGCGGGGTTGGCGGCATCTTGCAGGCGGAAAGCCAGTAGCTGCTGAAGGACCTGCAGAGCATGGAACTGCCCATTGAGCGAGTCGGCTACTGGGGCCTGCAGTTTTAGGCGGGTAAATTCCGCAGCCGAACCAAACAAGGCCGCATCCGTCAGCTGGAACTGCTGAGCCGGCCGGGTTACGTAGTATTCATCGTTGCGAAGGCCTTCCACGGCGCGGTGGGCCAGCAACTCATACAGCGTGGGGCGCAGGGCGCGACCCTCAGTGCTGCCGCCCCGGCTGAGGGAGCCCAGGGTAGTTAATTTTAGCTGCTGCTGGCGGCGGGGCTCGTCCTGCACCGAGGCCCGGTAGTGCCGAATTACGGCCGCACCCAAGCGGGCGGCATCCCAGGTGCGCAGGTCGGTGCGACTTTGGTCGGCGGTATCGGGTTGGGTGCGCGTCCGGTCGTAGAGTTGGTAGCGGTGCCCCTGGTAGTAGCGCTCATAGAGCTGGGCCAGCAGGCTGTGCAGCACCGGCCGGGCCGGAAATTGCGCCGTTTTCAAGTCCTGCTCTACCAACTGAATCGCCTGCACATCGGCCTCCTCCTCCCGGGCTTCCAGCAGGCGCAGCTTATAGAGCAAGGCCCGTAGGTGCTCGGGTGTGTTCTGCTGGCGGCGGGCTTGCTGGTACAGGGGCTCCAGCAGCTTGGCAGCCGAAGCTGTCTGGTCTTTGGCCAGCAGTTGGTCTATCTTTTTCCAGGTAGCCGGGTTGCCGCTGGGGCCGTTGCCAGGCGGGGTAGTTTGGGAGGAGCCCGCGGAAAACAGCAGCAGCACGGCCAGCAAGCTTAACAGGAAAGGACGCATAGGGGTAGAACGGATCAGGCGGGCAAATTGGTAAACAGCTGATGCCGGGGCCGCGCTGATTCCATACAGCTCCTCGCTAAAAAGCTCTTTTTCTTTTCGCCGCGGCAACCCCTACAGCCCGAATCCCCGGCCACTCCAAGCGGAGCAACCCGGGATTCGGGCTGTGGCGAGGGCCAGTACTCGCTCTAAAATACTTCCTGCCTCTGGTTCGCTGTCCACCAAGCAACGCGGGAAATTCCTGGGTTAGGCGTTGATGCGCTGGCCATCCAGCACCCGCTCGGCCTGCAGGATGTGGCGCTTCATGTGTTCTACCAGCAGTTCCAAGGCGTCGGTCAGGCGCGGGAGCAGCAGCGGAATAATAGGGTTAGGAATACGCACGGCGTTGGCGTTGATGTCCCGGGTTTGCTCAATCAGGCTGTCCAGCTCATCAAGTTGGCGGCTGAACACCTCCAGCACCGTGCGGGGTAGGCGCGAGCCGCTGGGGGCGTACTGCTGGGGCGTTTTCATGGTTTTTTCGGTGGCCGGCACCCGCATGGCCTCGGTCATTTTCTGCCCGAAAAACCCGTGTACTACCAGCTCCGCCGGTTTGGAGCCACGCTCCTTGGCAGCCTTAATTTTGCGGCTCATTACCGGCAAGTACAGTCCGCCTACGATGTTGAGGTGCTCCAGGCACTGGCCCACGCTCCATTTGCCCGGCCCCGGCCCCCGGTTCAGCTGGTCGTCAGTAAGCGGACGGAAGCGGCGGTTGGTGATGTCCCGTACCCGCTGCAGTTCAGCAGCCAGGGAATCCAGAAAATCAGTTGTGCGACGGGCGGTGGCGCTCATAGTGGACGGGCGGTAAAGCGGAATAGACTGTAATGATACACCCCGCAAACGGTTTCGTCAATGTCCGTAGTGCTTGCGCGGCCAGATTGAAGTAA
Organism: Hymenobacter sp. 5516J-16; assembly: GCF_022919335.1. NCBI lineage: Bacteria > Pseudomonadati > Bacteroidota > Cytophagia > Cytophagales > Hymenobacteraceae > Hymenobacter > Hymenobacter sp. 5516J-16. The sequence goes on from NZ_CP095058.1 coordinate 1,427,913, forward strand.
AATTCAGTGGGTAGCGTACCTTCGGGGCATGCCTCGTTTTCTATACGTACTGCTGAGCTTTCTGGGGATTTTCACGATGCTGTTGCCCACCGGGGCCACGGCCCAGGCCGTGCCCAACCCGGGCGAAAACGTAGCGTTCCTGGTCACGTTTGGGGCGCAGGCCGATAAAAGCTGGGGCGACGATGACTTCACCCAGACGTTCTTTTTTCTGGTTCCGAAGGAAAACCGCCAGCCGGTTTACATCCGCCTGTTTGACCCCGACTGCGGCGGACAGCATGACGAGGCCAAGTTTGGCTGGAACACTACCACCGAGTTCAGTCTCTACGGCGGGCCGGGCGCCCACTCCGGCCCCGATGCCCGCCGCACCGAGCCCCAGGGCAACTTTCGCTCGGGTACCTTGCTGAAGCAAATGGCCTTCGGTGCCGAGAAAACCTATGACAACCGCTGGTACACCTTCGGGCCCCTTAACCCGCTGGAGGGCGAATTTGTCAAGGAGTTTGATGGCTACGTGTTTAAGCTGGTGGCCCAGGGCAAAAAGGGCGACGACGGCAACCTGTACCGATATTTCCTGAGCACGTCGCCTACCCAGAACGTGCCCGTGGAAGGTGGAAATGCCTTTACCTACGAGTACAGCTTCCGGCTTTCGCCCCAACTCAAGGCCAAAACCCACCTCTACCCCTTCGTGAACGACCGGGTAGTGAGCATTAAGCAAAGCAACTTCGACGTGGATGGGGACGTGACCCTGAAAATCTTTAGCGTCGCCAAAAACGGTCATTCCGCCACCGTGAGCGGCGACAACCGCTGGGCCAACAGCGTCCATCCCATCACGGACAAGGAGCACGGCCTGTCCCTGGACTTGCAAATCACCTCGCTTTCCAAGGCCTCCAACGACCTAGTGTTTTACGTGACGGACCAGTACGACGTGGCTCTGCCTTTCTTTGCCGTTCCACTCGGGGGCCCGCCCCGCTACCGTTACGATGTAGATGTGAAGATTCGGCGGTAGGCGCCACGGGTAGCAGAAATAAAATAAAGTGGAGCGTTGCGCTGATTTCGTTTATTTGCGAAGTCAGTAATATTATGACTAAACTCTACTTATTCTGCTATGCCCGCTTCGCGCCCCGCTTCTTCCCGGCCTGCTCCTATTTCTGGTCGAAGGCGCGGCTCTTGGCCGGTGCTGCGTGCCGTGCGGCGCTACTTCGGCTTTTCCCGGCGCGAAACCTCTGGCTTTGTGGTGTTGTTAGGCCTGATCGTGCTGTGGCTGGTGCTTCCTCGCCTATTGCGCCCGGCCTTGCCGGCTTATGACCCTGCCCCGACCAGCAGCAGCTCAACGCTTGGGCTACGGAACTAGCGGCCCGGCGCACTACCCGGCCGGCCTTTGCCAGCCGCTACCCGCGGCGTAGGCCGGTGCCCCAAGTTGCGCTAACTCCCTTCGACCCCAACCAGCTTACGGCTACCGACTGGGAAGCCCGGGGCCTGCCGAGCTACGTAGCCCGCCGCATGGTCCACTACCGGGAGGTTATTGGCGGCTTTCGGGCTAAGGAGCAGATTCAACGGACCTACGGCCTGGAACCCGACTTGTACGCCCGCCTAGCCCCCTACATGCAGCTGCCGGATCAGCTACCTCCGCGCGAGGCCCGCTCCTACCCCAGCCGCGGCCCGTACCCAGACCGTAAGCCGTTTGAGCAAACCGCGGGAAGCCGGTTTCCGCACAAGCCTACCCGCTTGGCGGCCTTTGACCTCAACGCCGCCGATACCACCCAGCTCATGCAAATTCGGGGTATTGGCCGGGGCTACGCGCGGCGCATTATAGAGTACCGGCAGCGACTCGGGGGCTTCCAAAGCAAGGAGCAAACCGCCGAGATTTATGCCCTGCGCGACGCGCCCGACCTGGTGGACAGCCTGCGCAAGTACACCTTCGTGGCCCCGGGCTTCGCGCCAGCTATGTTGGATGTTAATAATGCCTCGTTCGAGATGTTGCAGGCCCACCCCTACGTTGGCAAGCGCCTGGCCCGCGTGCTCGTTGCTTTTCGGCAGCAGCACGGCCCGTTTCGGCAGCCCACTGATCTGCGTCAGATTCGGATTCTGGACCAGACCACTTTTGACAAACTAGCGCCTTATCTGGAGCTGAAATAAAGGCCTATAAACCGCGCCGATTCTGAGTTACCCTGAGGTCGAGCAGAGGCAACTACCACCTTTGCGGCGGCTAGTGCGGCGGCTTCCGGCTGGAAATGGTAATTTTCGGCCGTGGGACGTGCTTACTTAGCGTAGGCTCCCGTAGCTCCGGCTATTATTTGCCCGGGTTGTAGATTTCATGCGTCCTTTATGCCTTTCTCAGCGCCTCAGAAGCTAGTTCTCGGCTTTTTCCTTTCGGCTGCAGCTTACTGTGGCTGTAGCTCCGACCAAGGTCGGGGCGACTTTGGCAGCGCGGAGGACCAATATGAGGTAGAGGAAATCGGGCGACTCGACCGGCAACGGGTAGCCGAAAGCTCAGGGCTGGAAATAGCCGGCCCCGAGGGCGACTTGTGGACCCACGCCGATGGCGGCAATACGGCCCGCCTGTACAAAATCACCCGCCAGGGCGACTTGCTACAAACCTTGGACCTGGCACCCCTGCAGAACATCGATTGGGAAGATTTAACCCAGGACGACGAGCAGCGCCTTTACCTGGGCGACTTTGGCAACAACCAGAACAAGCGGCGCAATCTGTGCATTTACCGGCTCAGCGGCTCTGGCCTCAACCAAGTTGACACCATCGAGTTCAGCTACCCCGATCAGCGGGCCTTCCCGCCCCGCAAGCCCAAGCGCAACTTCGATTGTGAGGCCTTCTACTATTACCAGGACAGTCTGTACCTCTTCACTAAAAACCGGGGTGAAGGTCACTGGCTCAAGCAATACGTGCTGCCGGCGCGGCCGGGGCGCCACCTGGCCCGCCTAGCCGACAGCCTGCAATTGCCCACCTGGGTTACCAGCGCCGATATCAGCCCCGATGGCAAGCGTGTAGTGCTGCTGGGTTACGAGCAGGCCTACCTGTTTGAGCGCCTACCCGGCCGCCGCCTCTTCGACGGCTTGAAAAGCAACTTGGCGCTGCCCGAGTCAGGGCAGGCTGAGGCCCTGGTGTTCGTGAATGAACAGGATTTCATTTTCAGCAACGAGAAAGGCAAGCTGTTTTCCGTGACGCGCAAGCACTAAAAAAGCCCTGCCCAACCGTACGTAGCGGTTGGGCAGGGCTGTTGCGGTGAGGCGGCAGCACCATTAGTCAGCTCCACCGCTGCGGGTCGGCATGGGACCATAGTCAGTGCCTTCGCCGGAGCCGGTGCGGTCGTCGGAAGCGCCGCCGTAGTTGCGCGCGGCATCCTGGCTGTCGTAGTCACCGCGGGTAGGCGCCCCCGCCTGCTGGTCGTTGGGAGCAGCCGAGGCGTACTCATCATTATACGAGCCGCCCTTGGAGCCAAAGCCGCTTTGCTGGCCGCCCTGCGCATCAGGGGAGCCAGCAGCCTGGTAGCCACTGCGCGAGCCGCGGGTAGGCGTGGCATCGGCCTCGTTGCTGCCCTGGCTGGTGTTGGTGGGGGCTACTCCCGTCCGCAGGCCCTCGGGGCCACCCTCCGGATGGTTTGGTCTGTAGTCTTCCTGTTGGTTGCGGTGGCTAGCATCGGGCTGGCCGCTCCCGGCCCGGGCTCCCCCAAGCGAGGATGTGCCGTAGTTCTCTGCATAGCCTGAATCAGTGCCCTTGGGAGCCGCATTGTCGTTGGCGAAATCCGTGCCGACGGCCGACCCACTGGGCGCCGTAGCACCGACGGGCTGGGTGCCATAGCTGCCATTTTCATTACTTACAAAATCATTGGGCTGCTGCTGCCGCTCCCCAATGTAGCCAGTAGTGGGCACAGGGGTATCCAGAGTGCCGGCGTAGGTAGCGTTGCCCCGGCTAAGCTCCGCTCCGTACCCGCCCTGGGTAATACCCTGGTCTGATTGCCGGCCAAACTCGCCCCGGCTGGCGCCAGCTACCTCGTTTTGCTCGTGGTTGGGGTCGTGGGCAAAGGGCTGCTGACCAGTGGTATTCGCCGGTGTTTGCAGTTCCGTGGGCACGGGTTCAAGGCTCGACTGCTCCGCAGCCACCCCACTTGCTTGCGGCTCGTTGTTAGCCGTGGCAGGAGAGGTAGGCAGTTGGGGCGTGGAAGAAGCGGGGTTAGATGAATCAGTCATGGCGAGGGTATATGGAGGAGCTGGAATAGGCTTTCATACGTAGCCCTTTCGCCCGCGTTCGGCCCGGCAGACTTTTGCTAAGTTGGAAAACCATGTAGATTTACCGCCATTCTTTCACCCCACAACCGCTTACACTCCGCTATGAAAACCGGTAAAGTGAAGTTTTTCAATGAGTCGAAAGGCTATGGATTCATTGTTCAAGATGAAAATGGCCAGGAGATTTTCGTGCACCAGACGGGCCTCGTTCACGAAATCCGCGAAAACGACCGGGTATCATTCGATATCATCGATGGCAAAAAGGGCCAGAACGCTGTGAAGGTGGAGCGCATCTAAGCGACCCTGACTCTTGTCTTGACCTAACAAAAAACCCCGTTCGGCATGCCGAACGGGGTTTTTTGCTGGTAAACTACGGGCTCCTCGCGTTATGTTACTCGCTGCCGGCTGGCCGCCGGGCCACGCGCACGCCCACAGCCATAATGCCGCGGAGCTGGTCCTGGCGCATGTACTGCTCCAGCATGAGCTTATAGCGCCCTACCTGGCGGAACTGCTGGTTAGGCAAGGCCAGAATCTGGTGGTCGTAAATGTCGCCGGTACCGCTGCCGCGCGGCTCGCCGGTTTGCGGGTCCAGCAGTAGCATCTGGTGCAGCCGCCGCGACACGGGCTTGCCATCCGGGGCCGTGAGAGTTTGCTTCACGTACAGGTTGTAGTACTCGTAGTCCGCGGCGTTGCGGATGTTGAAGTACACATCGTAACGTTGGGTAGTGTCGGTGATATCGAACTCAAAGGTCGGCTTGTCTTGCACGGCCCACACGTAGGGGTCACCGGCTGGCGACTTCAGGTCGATATTCTTCTCGAATACCTGGTTTTGGTCACAGGCCGACAGTAGCAGGAGCCCCGTCGCCAGGGCCGGTAGTACACGAGAGAGGAAACGCATACGCAACAGCATCAGGAGGCAGCAGGAGAAGAAGTAGGCCCGGCCTCAGGACCTGCACCACCACGGCCCGGGCGGCCACCACTACCCCGCCGGCCCGAACGGTTGCGGCGGCCCTCCCCCGTGTCACCTCTCCCAGCCGCGCCTTCTGGCGCTTCGCCGGCGGAGGCGGCCCGCGGCGGACGTGCTTCACGCGGGGGCGGGCAGTATCAGCGGCGCCTGCGGGGGTAGAAGTTCCTTCCCCGGTTCGGCCCGCGTCGGTGCGCTTGCCCTCACCCCGGCCCCGGCCCCGCCGGTTCAGGGGACGGGCAGCGGCACCGCGGGGGCGGCTGCGCTCCTCCCCGGCTGGGGCGGCTTCTCCTTCGGGCGCAGCCGTGGCCGGAAGGGCAGTTGCTTCGCGGGGCTCGGGGTAGCACTCGGGCGGGGCGCGCTTGAGCGGCCGGCCCGGGGGCGCTGGCCGTTACCGGCGCTACGTCCTCGGAACCCTTTTTCTTCTTGCCGCGCTTGCTGCGTTTGGAGGCTTTTATTTTATCGTCGAGGCGTTCCAGGGAACCTTCCACAATGGCCGTAACCTCAGGGGCTTTTTCCTCCTCGCGCACGGGCATCAGTAGGCTTTCGGGCTTCTCGCCGCGCTTGTTTAGGTCCAGCACTTCGCGCACGCGCTCCGTGGGTACTACCACCCAGTTGTTGTCGCCGCGCACGGCAAACCACATTTTCTTCTTGAAGATGTCGGTTTTCTGGAGGGTGTACTCCCCTTTCTCCGTGAGCAAGGGGCGCTGCACCTGCGGAATATCCTTTAGGGCATCGAGGTAGGTATCCAGCTCGTAGTTCAGGCAGCACTTAAGGCGCCCACACTGGCCCGAGAGCTTGGCGGGGTTCAAGCTCAGGTTCTGGTAGCGGGCGGCGGTAGTGCTGACGCTCTTGAAGTCGGTGAGCCAGGTAGAGCAGCACAGCTCCCGCCCGCACGAACCAATACCGCCGAGGCGGCCGGCTTCGTGGCGCAAGGAAATCTGGCGCATTTCTACCCGTACCCGGAACTCGTCAGCCAGGCGCTTGATCAGGTCTCGGAAGTCAACCCGGTCGTCGGCGGAGTAGAAAAAGGTTGCCCGGGTACGGTCGGCCTGGTACTCCACGTCGGAGAGCTTCATTTTCAGGCGCAGCTCATCTACCACGGCGCGGGCCTTGAACATGGTGCCGGTCTCCAGGTCGCGCACGGCCTGCCAACGTTCCTCGTCCTGCTCGGTAGCTACCCGCAAAATTGTACGGATGTCTTTCGAGTCCTGAGGCACTTTCTTTTTTTTCATCTGCAGGCGCACCAGCTCGCCCTTCAGCGAAACGTGCCCCAGATGCCAGCCGCTGCCGGCCGATTCAACGACCACAGCATCACCCGTGACGAGTGGCAGGCGGCTCTTATTGCGGTAAAAGTCTTTACGTCCGCCCTTAAAGCGGACTTCTACAAGGTCAAACTCTTTAAAGTCGCTGGGCATATCCAGGTCCTGGAGCCAGTCGAATACATTAAGGCGGGTACAGCCGCTACTGCAGCTGCCTTTAGAGCCGCAGCCCTTGGCAGATGTAGTGGAGCAGCCCCCGCCGGAGGAGGAGCAGGATGAGCAAGCCACGGCCTGAAAGATCTATATGGTAAAGCGAAAGGTAGCCTTCCGCCTGAAATCGGTTCTAGACAAAGATACAGATTTCAAGGCGGCGGGCAGTGCTGGCACTAACGCCTCAAAATATATCATCAGTTCATTGGCGGCCTGAAGCGGCCCAAGCAGTGCTATTCAAGAGGTTGAGCATTTGGGGCAAATATTCGCTTCGTGCCATTAAAAATCAATTTTCATCAAAAATTCATAATTCGGATAAATCCTATTTTCTGCTCAACTGTAGAAGGATTGCAAGTTTGATAACGCGCTATTTGTTTGTATATAATTTTGACAATTACAGAGCCTTAGTTTTGAAATATCGATAACGAAAGCCTATGTTTACAGCGTTCTTTTACCTAACCACAACCAAAACACATGAAGACACTAAAAGTACTCGCCCCCCTCGCCCTGTTGGCTGCTACCAGCTTGTCGCTTTCCTCTTGTCAGGAAAAAGCCAATGTTGAAGTAAAAAATGAGGTATCGGAGACGACTGTTAACCAGATCAAAACGCTTGGTTTCTCGACGGCTGGTGCTCAGAAAGTAGCCGGTGGTGTAATCGTGGAAGGCGACATCATGCTGACCGACGAAATGCTGGCCAGCACGCCTGACTACAAGATGATGCGCGTAGGCCAGGATGAGCAGTACCGCACCACCAACCTGGTAGGTGGTCTGCCCCGCACCATCACTATCCGCGTTTCGACCAGCCTGCCTTCGGCCTACATCACGGCCACCGACGAGCTGATCCGTCGTTACAATGCTCAAAACCTGAGCCTCCGTTTCTCCCGCGTTACCTCGGGTGGCAACATCGTTATGAACGCGGCTCCTTCGGGTTCTAGCTACCTGGCTTCGGCTGGCTTCCCTTCGGGCGGCAACCCTTACGGCTCGGTTTCAGTTAACGTTGGTGCTATTGGCACGGCCAATGCCTCCACGTACATTGCTACCATTCTGGCTCACGAAGTAGGTCACTGCATCGGTTTCCGTCACACGGACTACATGAGCCGTCAGTACAGCTGCGGTGGTGCTGCCACGAACGAAGGTGCTAGCACCGTTGGCGCCATCCACATCCCCGGCACGCCCACCAGCCCAGATCCTAACTCCTGGATGCTGGCTTGCATTGGCAGCGGCGCTAACCGCCCCTTCAATGCCAACGACGTAACTGCTCTGAACTACGTTTACTAGCCTTTCGGGTAGTACGCAGTAAGCAAACAAAAGCCCTGGCTCATCCGAGCCAGGGCTTTTGTTGTAATAGAGTTTGACGGCTGACCATTGCATCCTGCCTATTAGCTTATGCATGACGCACGACTGAGGCTACCCGTCGTCATCAATTTATTTACCCCTGCTGGTAGTTGCTTGGCCGCGTCAATCTGCAGAGCCCTTACCGAGAAGCATAGTCACCTACAAAGCGGCACCTTTTCACACGCAATTCCCTCACGGCAGGCCGCACACGTTAGGGAAGCTTCTCCTTTATATAGCTGGACTGTCTCACTACCGAGCACGGCGAAACTAGCATCCGCAAGTCCAGCAGAATACTTAGGTGACGGACAGGACGGTTTAGGGATTTTGCTACAGCACCACAATACGCCGGGTTACCTCGCGGCTGCCCGCAACGCTGATACGGAGTAAGTAGGTACCTTTCCCTAGCGCATGGGTATCCTGTGCCTGAATAGTACCCCCATCCGTGGTGCGCTCCAGCCGCAAACGGCCCGTCAGGTCGAATATGCGGATGTGCAGGGCCTGGTCTCGGGGCCCGACTAAGGTGAGCGGTTCGCCCGCCACCACCGGCACCGGGTATACCAGCACATCGGAGGCTGAGGGCACAAAAAACACTTCCTCGATGGCACTGTACAGCAGTTGCCCCGTAGTGAGCACCAGACGAGCCCGGTACTGAGCCCGGCCGGCCAGGGCACTAGGGTCGGTTAGCACTAGGCTGGTGCGGCGCACCGGGGTAATCGTCTGGACTGTCTGAAAGGAGCCGTCCGCCAGGCGGCGCTCCAACACCACTGCCTGCAGCCGATAAGTAGTGCCCAGGGTTAAATCAAGCCGCACAGTATCCGTGACCAATTGCCGGGGTAGAAAGGAGCGCACGTAGCAGCCGTGCGTTACCTGCGTTACATCCGTGGTGCTGCCCCGCTCCCCTACCCGCCCCTGTATGACGGGAGCCACGGCAAAGTGGCGGGTAGCCGCTTCTGCTGCGGTAAGCACCACAGCGGTATCCGCCACTAAACGGAAGGGCTGCAGGTGAGTGGCGCCCAACTGGTACACTTGGTAGCGGGTAGCACCCGGCACCCGCGCCCAGGTCAGCAGGGTTTCATCGGGGCAGTTGTAGCCAACCTGCAAGGCCAGCGGCCGGGCCACGAAGAACGTATCCGACTCCACGGTACCTGCGCCGGTTAGGAGGCGCAACTGAGCTAGCTCCGTTGTTTCGGGCGTTGTCCAGCGAAACGTTTGCTGGGCTAAGTTTACGGAGGGCGCCAGAATAGTCCAGGTAGGTTGCCCCACCGGGCGATACTCCAGGCGGGCCGCCGTAGCTGGCCCCGCCCACTGCCAGCGCAGCAACGCCGATTCTGCAGCCCGCAGATTGCGGGCCCGCGTGGGATGTACCCACGTTAGCCCCGACTCAAACTCGTAAGCCAAGCTGAAGGCCTGCGGCCCCTGCGCTACGTTGTAGCCGCGCACCCGCAATTCGTAGGTGCCGGCTGTTGGTAGGTCCAGGGTAATCTGCTCGGCATTGTCGCGGTGATTGGCTTGCCGCCGCGCGGGTAGGGCTAACGAGTCCAGATGAGCAAAGGAGCTGAGCGTCCAGGGGAGCCAGCGTTGCCCCGTAGCCGGCCGTGCCAGGGTCAAGTCGAGGTCATTAACGAGCGTAGTAGTAGCATTGGCGGCCGCCTCAGGGTCATTCCAAACCAGCGTGGCCTTTAGCCGATGCGTTCCGGCTGGAACGGTAATCGTAAAAATCTGCTCCTGGCTTTGCGTAGCCAAACCTTCCGCAAAGCGGCGCTCCAGAATGGTTTGCACGGCGCCCAGCGCATCAGCCTGCCCGTAGCCAGCCACAAAATCCACGTTGGGTCGGCCGGCATCATCGGCAGCATTTAGCAAGGCAGCTTTCACCAGCGCCGACGCGGGCAGCTTGCTCTGCTGGTCGCGGTAAGCCTGCTGCACCAGCAGGCTGATACCCGACACCAAAGCCGCCGCGTCGGACGTGCCACCGTCGCCAAAAGCTACTAGCTCCGGTTTGAGGCGGCCGTCGGCGGCAGGGCCGCGGGAGCTGAGGGGTACTACTTGGCCCAGCGCATCTGTCGCGCCCACGCTCAGTGTGTTTTTGGAATTTTTGAACTGTCCCGTGAGGTTGGCTACCCCCGCCAAGCCGGCGTAAGACCCAGCGGGCGCGGGCTGGTTACCCGAATTACCAGCGGAGAATACGTGCAGCAGCTCGGGCCGCTGGCGTACCTGCTGGTCGTAGGCGCGAGCCTCGAGGCCGTAGAAGTTTTCGACGGCTACCCCGTAGGAATGGTTTTGCACCGATACGCCCTGGCTGGCAAGCGTAGTAGTATTGTCAGGAAGTAAGTTATCGTAGCTCGACTGTGCAATGCGGGCCTGCCAGGCGGCCCCTTGCCGGTCACGGCGGAGTTGCCGCCCCCGGCAATAAGTGTAGCCATAATGGTGGCGTGCGAATTCAGCAGCTGGGCCTGTGGATCGGGGTTAACCAGGCGGCCTTTAAAGTCAATATCATTGATGTCCAGCGGACTTTCCTTGACCGATACTGTCAGACCTTGGCCCGCTAAGGCGGGGTAGCGCGCATGCACCGTGGTAACTTTATTCGCGGCGAGGTCAGCGGTGTTGAGTTGGCGCTCGGGTTGGGCCCGGCGGTCGGCTACCTCCACGAAGCTCACCCAAGGGCACTGCGTTAGCTCAGCGGGCGTAACGCCGCGCACCTGCCAGAGCCCGGCGTGCCGAGGCTCGGCCGTTGCCACAGCCCGCGGTTGGTGCTGGGTTAGCCACTGCTGAAAAGCCGCCGGGTTGGTAACGCTTACGCGCAAGGCTCGCCCGGCGCGGTTGGCTTCTAGGCCCGGGGCTACCCGGCTGCTGGTGCGCACTGGCAGCGTTTGGGTCCTACCTACCAGGCTACTAGCCACACTGCCGGCTACCAACACGAAACGGAGATAGGCACGGCAGAAAGAAGCAGCAGACATAGCAGGAATTGGTTGTAAAAAGGCAAAACAGGATCGGCAACGACCGAAGTCGTCTCTTTCAAATGTAAGTAGAAAATAGCCCGGATTACAGAGCGCCGTCTGCCAAGCCAAACCGACGCAAAAAAGGGCCGGCAAGTAGCCGGCCCTTTTTTGTACTAGGCAAGAATAGGTAAGAAAGAGCGCCGGTTAGGGCTTTAGCACCACCTTCACGCAGTTGTCTTTCTTATTGCGGAAAATGTCGTAGCCGTGGGCGGCTTCGGCCAAGGGCAGCCGGTGCGTGATGATGTCATCCAGCACCACTTTGCCCTCAATTACATACTGCAGCAGCTTATCAATGTGCTTTTGAGCGGGTGCCTGCCCGCCCCGCAGGGTAATGCCCTTGTCAAAGAACTGATGAATAGGGAAGTTATCGAAGGGGGAGCTGTACACGCCCAGCACCGACACGATGCCGCCCCGGCGAACCGCACTCATGCAAGCCAGCAGCACTTTATCGGAGCCCTTTTCCAGGTTGATAACGGCCTTGGCCCGGTCCAGCAAATCTCGGTCAGGCTCGAAGCCCACGCATTCCACGCACACGTCGGCACCACGCCCGCCACTCAGCTCCCGGATCTGCTCCACTACCGACTTAGCATCTTCCCAGCGGATAACCTCGCAGTTTGTGGCGTGCTGGGCCTTGTCGAGCCGGTACTGCAGGGTATCAACCACCACTACCCGGGCCGCCCCGCGCAGCCACGCCGATTTCGCGGCCATAATACCCACGGGTCCGGCCCCAAAAATGGCCACAATTTCGCCGCCTTTTACTTCACCCCAATCAATGCCGGAATAACCCGTTGGGAAGATGTCCGTCAGGAATAGGGCCTGCTCGTCGGTGAGGCTATCCGGAATTACTCGGGGCCGAAGTCGGCGTAGGGTACGCGCACGTACTCAGCCTGGCCGCCGTTATAGCCGCCGTAAATATCGGTGTAGCCAAACAGCGCCCCGCCTTTTTCGGTCAGCAACCCACCTTCGGGGCCGTAGTGGTCAGGGTTGGAGTTTTCGCAGTGGCCGGGCAGTTGGTGGTTGCAGAAATAGCAGGTGCCGCAGGCAACAGGAAACGGCACCACTACCCGGTCGCCGACCTTGAGCTTGCCTTTCACGCCTTTGCCTACCTCTTCCACGATGCCCATAAACTCGTGACCAAGTACCATGGGCCGAGGCTGCGGAATGCTGCCATTGTAAATGTGCAGGTCAGAGCCGCAGATGGCCGTGCTCGTCACGCGGATAATTGCGTCGCGCGCATCTTCAATTTCGGGGTCGTCAACGGTATCGACGCGCACGTCTCTCATTCCGTGATACACGAGTGCCTTCATAACTGAATAGTATGGTGGAGTGAAACAGAACAGGCACTGACTCAAAGCCAGCCTGTTAGCATAACGCCACGCACCCAGTACGAGTTACGACCACCCGGCCGTACTACCTCCTCAGGCCCTCCTTAAGCTCGGCTATTTCCTGATTCACAAGCCGTCAGCTGCTGTTGCGCAGCTTCCTGCCCTCAGCAAGGGCCTATATTTTATACACCTGAATGCCGGCAGCACTTACCACGTAGGCATATTGGTCACTGACAACCACCTGCTGGGCGCCCGCCACGGGCAAGGGTACCGCCCGCTCGGCGAGGGTATACAGGTGGAAAAATCGGAGGCCATCAGGAGCCAGGTAGTACAGCTCGTCGGCCCGAAAACCAACGTAGCTCAGCCCCAAAAGCGGGAGCTTCTTGCGGTAGTTACCCAGGTTATCAAATACATAGATACCACTGGTGCGGTCTACGAGGTAGAGGTTGTTCTGGTACTCGCGCAGAAACCGGAAATCGGGGCGGGTACGACCAATAAGCAGGTCGAGCGGGGTAGTGATGGTGAACCGTTTCTGGGCCGCATCAAACTGGCGCAGCGTTAGGTCCGACTCGTTGAGCAGCCAGTACCGGTCGTCGGGAGCCAAGGTAGCCGCCCGCACTTGCCCGTCGAGGTAGTCCGGCCAGCGCACTTCCCCAATCGGCGTCAGAAACCGGTCAAGTAGCACTGCCTGTTGGCGGTCATCGTAGAACACCAGAACTTTGGCCGTGTTCCAGGCTTCTACCTGAGCCGTATGCCCCGGCAACGGGGGCGAATACGTGTTGAGGGCCTGCCCATCGGGCCCGTACTGGCGCAGATTATTCTGGGAATCCGTCACGTAGAGGTTACCGCGACGGTCTAGAGAAGCCGGTCCGGGCTGGGCCAGAGCAATAGTGCGCAGCAGCTGCCAGGTACTACCGGCAGCTTTCGTATTGGCCGGAACGGTTACGACGGGCGCGGCTTGCGCGGCAGGTGCCACAGAGCCCGCCGCGGGCGCCGTAGTTTGCGCCTGTGCACCAACCAAAGTGGTAAGCGTCAACCCTAGAACTAAGGAACAGGCAGCAGTCCATTTCATATTTCCAGGCGCTATACTCTTAGCTCTGTTTCCCTTGCTCAAAGTGCTGCAACGCCAGCTGATTGCCATCATAAACGCCGTAGGAGCAATAATTGACCCATTCTCCTAGGTTAACGTAACGGCTACCAGGGGCAACTGCCACATCCAGCGGTAGGTGGCGGTGCCCGAATACGTAGTACTCGTGCGGAAACTGCTGCTGTACTTGTCGGCAGTAGGTCAGCAGCCATTCTTCCTCCCCGAAGTACTGCTCATCAGCGGCGCCGTTTTGCAGGCGGCTGTGCTGGCTCCAGCGGTTAGCAATGCCGATACCTAAATTAGGGTGCAGCCGGGCAAACAACCACTGCGCTACCGGCGAGGCAAATACGCGCTTCAATACCTTATAAGTATGGTCGCCGGGGCCCAGCCCGTCGCCGTGGCCGATGTGAAACGTGTGCCCCCCGATGCGCTGACTTACCGGATTGCGCAGGACAGGAATGTTTAACTCCTTGGTGAAGTAGTCGAACATCCACATATCGTGGTTGCCGGTAAAAAACGTCACGGGCAGGCCGGCATCGGTTAGTTCGGCTAGCTTGCCCTGCAACCGAATAAACCCCCGGGAATAGCGTGGCGGTACTCAAACCAAAAGTCGAAGATGTCGCCTAGCAGGTAGATGGCTGCCGCATCCTGGGCGGCCATATCCAGCCAGCGCACAATGCGCCGTTCCCGCTCCAGAGAGCGGGCAGCATCGGGGGCACCCAAGTGAAAATCAGAAGCAAAATACACGCGGCGGCCCGGGGGCAACGCGAGGTCAGGTAGTTGCGGCGGGCGCGTCATCCAGTAAAAACAAGACGATGCTGCGCGGGCCATGGGCGCCGAGCACCAGCGTTTTTTCAATATCGGCCGTGCGGCTTGGCCCAGTGGTCAGGGAAATCATGGAGGGCAGCTTATCGGGCCCGTACTTCTGCTGCATCAGCTTCAGGGCGTCGCCAATGTCGGCTACCACCTGGGAGGTGCGCGCTACCACCAGGTGCTGATCGGGGTAGATGCTGAGGCGGCGGCCGCTAGCCGTGCCGGCGGCTACCATTACGCTACCCGTGCGGGCTACTAGGGCCTCGCAGCTCGTAAGCCCAGCGTCGGCGTTGGTCCGAAAGTCCGCTTCATCGCCCTGAAAAACAATATTGCCCTCGTGCAGCAGCTTTTTCAGCTCGGGCTCCCATACGTAAAGGTGTTCCAGATTCTTTTCCCGCTTATAGGCGAAAAGCGCATCGTAGAACTGCTCCACCGACTCGCAATAGTAGAACACGCCCCCTACCCGCACAAAGCTCTGCGCAAACGCTACCGCCAGGTCATCATCCGACGTGGGCCGGGGGTGCAGGGGCGCCGCAAAGTCGGGGCGCGCCGGCTGCTCCGCCGGCTGCCGCAAGGACTCCCGAATGCGCCGCAGGATAATATCACGAGAAGTATCCGCCATGAAAGTAAAGGTACAAGGATTCGGTTTGCGTTCTACGGCGGCATGATTTTAAGAAGCCTGGCCCTACCCTTACCTATTTCCGACCCGATACTGAGGCAATAATTGAACTACCCCGTAAAATTTTGGGCTGTACTTGAACACCTTATAGGCAAATAGTGACTATAAACGGGCTTTATTATACTTGATCAGAACTATGTAGAAGAAGTCAATTTGTACAAATCCTAGGCAGTGATTAGCTGGCACTCTTTTGGCAAATACCGTTTTAAAACGAACTGTACATGAACGATAGGCCTACTCCTCTTGCCGCAACTACCTCCTCTCCGGAAAGCTACAACGCTACCACCGCCGATTTTGAGGCGTGGCTAGCCGAGTTACTACCCGCCGTACGGACAGCCATTGCCCGGCATGGTTTTGAGAAGGCCAAAGCCTTACCGGCTTTCCGAGTTTATCTGCAGGAACGCCAACCAAAATATAAGTAGCAAGTCAACTTTCTTACTCATAGAAAAGCCCCCTTACCGTAGCGGTAAGGGGCTTTTCTGTGAGTGCCAGGGGCTAGATTAGAGCGGCGTTACTGCGCTACCACTAGGTTCGGTGGCAGTGCCAGTAGTGCCGTTTTGGTCCTTGTCCATACCGGGCAGATTCAGGTCTGGGAGGTCGTTGCCGAGCGGAACACCTGGGTGTTCCTGCTTCCGCTCGCTGAGCGTTTCGCTCCGGTCGGTACCGGCCATGTGCGCTTGGTACGTCGTCTGGCTGTCGAAGGGACGAGGACCCACGAGGCGCACCAAGTCATCTTGGAGCAGAATCTCTTTTTCCAGCAGTTCCTTGGCAATTACCTCCAGTTCGTGCCGACGCTCCGTCAGCAACTCCTTGGTACGGATATAAGCCTGCTCGATAATGGTCCGTACTTCCTCGTCAATCATCTGCGAGGTAGCCTCCGAATACGGCTTGGTGAAGCCATACTCATTCTGACCTTTTGAGTCGTAGAACGAAACGTTGCCCAGCTTGGCGTTCATGCCATACATGGTCACGATGCTGTAGGCCGTTTTCGTGATGCGCTCCAAGTCGGAAAGGGCACCGGTCGAAATCTTGCCGAACACTAGCTCCTCGGCGGCGCGGCCACCCAGGGTCATGCACATTTCGTCCATGAGCTGCTCGGTGTTGTAGAGGAACTGCTCCCGCGGCAGATACTGCGCGTAGCCCAGCGCCGCTACCCCCCGAGGCACAATGCTAACTTTCACCAGCGGATCAGCGTGCTCCAGAAACCAGCCCGCAATAGCGTGGCCAGCTTCATGGTAGGCAACTACTTTCTTCTCGCCGGGGCTGATGATTTTGTTTTTCTTCTCCAGACCACCGATGACACGGTCTACGGCGTCGGTGAAGTCCTGCATGGTCACCATCTTCTTATCGCGGCGGGCGGCAATAAGGGCGGCTTCGTTGCAGACGTTGGCAATTTCAGCGCCGGCAAAACCAGGCGTCTGAGCGGCCAGCTTCTTGGCTTCCACATCGGGGCCCAAGGTTAACGGCTTCAGGTGCACGTTGAAAATTTGGGTGCGGCCGTTAATGTCTGGCTTGTCGATGCTGATCTGGCGGTCGAAGCGCCCCGGACGCAGCAGGGCCGAATCCAAGGTATCGGGGCGGTTGGTAGCGGCCAGGATAATAACCCCAGAGTCGGTACCGAAACCATCCATTTCTACCAGCAGGGAGTTCAGCGTGTTTTCCCGTTCATCGTTGCCGCCGGGCACGTTACCGCGGGAGCGGCTGCGGCCAATGGCGTCAATTTCGTCGATGAAGATGATGCACGGAGCCTTGGCTTTGGCCTGCTTGAATAGGTCACGCACCCGGGCGGCGCCCACTCCCACAAACATTTCTACAAAGTCGGAGCCCGACAGGGAGAAGAACGGCACGTCAGCTTCGCCTGCTACTGCTTTCGCCAGCAGGGTTTT
Organism: Hymenobacter sp. 5516J-16; assembly: GCF_022919335.1. Lineage (NCBI taxonomy): Bacteria > Pseudomonadati > Bacteroidota > Cytophagia > Cytophagales > Hymenobacteraceae > Hymenobacter > Hymenobacter sp. 5516J-16. Next base: position 1,444,706 of record NZ_CP095058.1, read on the forward strand.
ACCGGTGCCGGGAGGACCTACTAGTAAGGCGCCTTTCGGGATTTTACCACCGAGGATGGTGAACTTCGAGGGGTTCTTAAGGAACTCCACAATTTCCTGCACTTCCTCTTTAGCTTCTTCCAGACCGGCTACGTCCTTGAAGGTAATCTTTACCTTGTCGCCGCCTTCAAAAAGCGCCGCACGGGACTTGCCAATATTGAAGATTTGACCACCCGGCCCCCCAGCTCCGCTCATGCGGCGCATTAGGAACCAGAAGCCCACGAACAGCACAATCATGAAGCCCCAGGTAGTCACGTACTCGCTGTAGCCCGTGCGGTCCACTACCTTAAGACCAACCTGGCGGTCAGCAGGTAAAGTAGACTGCACCCTGTCTAGGTCCGTCTTAAAAGTTTTGCCATCAACCACCCTGAAGCCGTACTGAGCACCTTGCTCCATGGAAAGCGGACCACGGCGCTTCAGCTCGGCATCATACGGAGGCTTCTTGGTAGCGTCGGAGGTAAGCGTAACCTCAACCTGCTTGTCGTTCACGAGGGTTACGTCGCGCACGTCGCCGGCCGAAAGCATTTGCTCGAAGCGCTTCTGCGTAATTTCAATCACGGGGTTGCTGCGCGAGAGGTACACCATCCCGAGGATGAGCACCACCAAGCCCGTCAGCACCCAGAGCTGCATCCCGGGCCGTGGCGCGGGGTTGGGCAGCATAGGTTTTTTCTTTTTTGGCGTCGTATCAGACATGAATTGAGGTTGCTAAGACAAGAAACAAAGGCGCAACACGCCACTTGAATGATTGTTGGCGCATCCGCCAGTATTTTGCAAGACGCCGTGGGGTGAGTTTTACCTTACCACCGCCGGAGTTTCCTCTTCCTCCACGTACGTGATTTGCGCGTCGCCCCACAGCTCTTCCAAGCCGTAGAACTGGCGCCGGTCACGCAGGAAGACGTGCACTACTACATCCACGTAGTCGAGCAGGACCCACTCCCGGTTCATGCGCCCTTCGGTTTGCCAAGGGTTCTGACCAGTGAGCTTTTCTACCTCCTCTTCTACTGAGCGGGCAATAGCGTCAATTTGCGTATCTGAAGAAGCCGAGCAGATTATAAAATAATCGGCTACGGCATTTTTGAGGTCTTTAAGATTGAGCACCACGATATCGGCTGCTTTCTTCTCTTGCATGCCGCGCACTACTACATCTGCCAACTTGTCCGAATCCTGCCGAACCAGGGTACTTTTCATGGGGTATTGTTAGGTTTGAACGTCACAAAGTACGAAAAACACGTGGAGGCTATATCCCCCCAAACGCTCTTCACGGGCCAACAGCTTGTCTGGTTGCCCGAATGCCCCTCGACGAACACCGAGGCACACCAGTTAGCTGTCCAAAACCGGGCCACGGACGGCTGTTGCGTCATTACCGACAAACAGACCGCCGGGCGGGGCCAACGAGGCAACCAATGGGAGGCCGCACCGGGCGAAAACCTGACGCTTTCGGTAGTGTGGCACCCTAGTTTCTTGCCCGCCGCCGATCAGTTTTTGCTAAGCCAAGCCGTGGCCCTGGCGGTGCATGATTGGCTGACGGTCCTGCTCGGCGCTGATCCAGCCTTGCGGGTGAAATGGCCGAACGACATTTTCTTCGGCCAGCAAAAGCTAGGAGGCATTCTGATTGAGAACACACTAAGCGGCCCGAAGATTCAGCATAGTATCGTCGGAATTGGATTAAATATTAACCAGCGGGAGTTTGACGTAGCAACCGCTACCTCCTTGACGTGCCTGACCGGGCGGGCCTATGAACTGCCCACGCTGGCCGCCCGATTGCTGGAAAGCCTGGAGCGCCGGTATTTGCAGTTACGAGCAGGGCGGGTAGGGGCGCTTCGCACGGAGTACCTGCGGGTGCTGTACCAGTTTCAGGAGGAGCACGAGTATGAGGTGAGCGGCCGCCGAATAAAGGGCCAGATTATGGGGGTTGATGAAGCCGGTCGCCTAGCCCTTGCCAGCAACGGCCAACTGTATTATTTTGATTTAAAAGAAATTCGCTATACATGAGGTAGAAATAGAATATTTCTGGCTGTCACCCGCTCCAGTATATCCGTTTAACAGGTTGTCAGCGGTTAAGCCAAAACGTCTAGCTAGGAGGATTTCGCCTTTATCGTTTGAAATTTTACTACCTTCACCCTCAACTATTTACTTCCGCGTGTCGTAAGTTTACTTAAACCTGCATGCAACTTCTTCCTCTAACCAGACATCTGGCTGGCAAACCTACCCTGACAACAAGGCACGGTAGTTGTCATTCCAGGTGGCAGCTGCACTGCCTGCCGCTTTGTCCCGTTGAGGATGCCCCTACTTATTTAATTCCTTCGCACACTTACTTTGTGCGCCCCAGACGTCGCCTGAATGCCATGAAACTTACTACGCGCTTTTTCCCTGTATTGCTGCTGTTGCTGTGGCAACTGCCTTTGCTGGCGGCCACTGTCCGGCTGAAAGCCGCTACGGCGCGCCAGCTTCCGGCGCGAGCTGCTACCTCTTGGCAACAAGTAAGCCCGAGCGCAGCACTTACTTCAGCGGCGGCCCGTACGCTTACACCCGCACTTTCCGTTTATCCAAACCCGTCGCGGGGCCTGATTACTATTTCCGTGGGCCAAAAACTGCCGTGGGCTGATTATAAGCTGCGGTTGAGCAACGTTATTGGACGGGAAGTGCGTAGCGTAGGGTTGCGGCCGGAGGCGGCCGATGGCGGCATGAATTTGAACCTTTCGGACCTGCCCCGGGTATGTATTTTTACAGCTTGGTGCAGAACGATAAGGTGGTTTCAACCAAACGCCTTATGCTACAGAACTAGGACTTCCCCGAAAGTCTTACAGCAAAAGCAGCCTGCTCCCAGGCTGCTTTTTTTGTACCCGGGTAATTACCGGAGTAGAAACTAGCCCGGATACGCAACCTGCCTACCGCCTCTCGCTACTTATTCTCTACTTTTGATCTTTCACTGATTTCCTTTCCGGACCTTAAAAACCCGTCGTTCAGCAGCGGGCTGGCCGTGGTCAGCCTCACTTTATTTCGTATGCGGAGTTACAAAAGCCTGAATAACCTAGTGGGATGGCTGGTATTTGCCATTGCTACTGTTACCTACCTGCTCACCCTGGAGCCCACGGCTTCCTTCTGGGACTGCGGCGAATTTATTGCTTGCTCCTATAAGCTGCTGGTGCCCCACCCGCCCGGAGCCCCTACTTTTCTCTTGCTGGGCCGCTTGTTTTCCCTGCTTTCCTTCGGCGACGTCACGAAGGTATCGGTGCTGGTAAATACGCTCTCGGCCCTGAGTTCCTCGTTCACGGTGCTTTTCCTATTCTGGATTATCACCATGCTGGCCAAGAAGCTGGTGCTGCACCGCCCCGGCATGCACGACGACCGGAACCTGGAGCCTACCTTCGGCCAAACCCTGCTGATTCTGGGAGCAGGCGCCGTGGGAGCTCTGGCCTACGCCTTTTCCGATTCGTTCTGGTTTAATGCCGTAGAAGCTGAGGTATACGCCATGTCGTCGTTGTGCACGGCAGCCGTGGTGTGGTTAATGCTAAAGTGGGAAAACCGCGCTGACGAGGCTGATTCGGACCGGTGGCTCGTGCTGATTGCCTACGTGATTGGTCTGAGCATTGGCGTGCACTTGCTGAACCTGCTGGCTATTCCGGCCCTAGGCTTTATCTACTACTACCGTCGTACCCAAAACCCCACCACCAAGGGCGGCATTATTACGCTGGTAGTGAGCAGCGTAATTGTGGGCCTGATTCTGGCCGGTATCATTCCGGGCCTACCTACTCTGGCCGGCGCATTTGAAGTATTCTTCATCAATTCTTTCGGCCTACCCTTCAACTCGGGCCTGGTGATTTTTCTGCTGCTGTTCGTGGGGCTAATCTGGTTTGGCTTCCGGCAGTCGTTCCGGCGCCGCAGCCGCCTGCTGAACACCGTGATGCTGAGCTTCGTGTTCATTCTGATTGGCTACTCCAGCTACCTGATTGTTCCCATCCGCAGCTCCTACCACCCTACCATCAACGAAAACGCCCCGGAGGATGTGCTTTCCTTCGTGAGTTACCTGAAGCGCGAGCAGTACGGTGACCGGCCCCTGCTGTATGGTCCTCAGTTTAACGCTCAGCCCATTGCTCAGGAAGACGGTGCGCCGCGCTACGTGCGCCAGGGCGACAAGTATGTGGTGGCCGAGTACCGTCCGGAACTGCAGTACGCGCCCGGCGAGAAAATGCTGCTCCCGCGCCTGTATAGCTCTGATCCACTTCACCTCTACAACTACAAAAAGTGGGTTGACATTCAGGATGGCGTGAAGCCCACCATGGGCCAGAACTTGTCGTTCCTGTTCAAGTACCAGATGGGCCATATGTTCTGGCGTTACTTCATGTGGAACTACGTGGGCCGCGAGGGCGACATTCAGCAGTCAGGCATTTTGTGGGGTAGCCCCACCGGCGCGGGCCTGCCGGAGCGCATTGCCGACAGTCCAGCTCGCAACGCTTTCTTCGCTTTGCCCCTGATTTTGGGTTTGTTAGGCCTGTTCTTCCAAGTGCGTCGCGACGGACGCAATGCCCTGGTAGTAGGGTTGCTGTTCCTGCTGACGGGCCTGGCTATTGTGGTGTACCTAAACCAGCCGCCCATTGAGCCCCGCGAGCGGGACTACACCTTTGCTGGCGCCACTTTCGCTTTTGCCATCTGGATTGGCTTGGGCGTGCTGGCTTTGGCTGAGCTGCTGGAAAAAGCGGTGAAGTCGGAAACAGCGCGGGCGGGCGTGGTTACGCTGCTGGGTCTGGTAGTACCGGGCATTATGGTGGCCCAGGGCTGGGACGATCATGACCGTTCGGACCGCTACAACTCCGTGGATTCGGCCAAGAACCTGCTGAACTCGTTGGCTCCCAACGCCATTGTCTTCACCAACGGCGACAACGACACCTTCCCGCTCTGGTACGCCCAGGAGGTGGAAGGCGTACGCACCGACGTGCGCGTGGCCGTACTGAGCTACCTGAACACCGACTGGTACATCGACCAGATGAAGCGCCGCTCGTATAAGTCGCAGCCGCTGCCCATCTCGATGGAGAATGCTAATTACAAGCAGGGCACCAACGACTACCTCCCCTACGCCGAGAATCCTTCGGTTAAGGAGATAGACGTGCGCCAGTTTATGCAGTTGGTAGGACAGAACAGCCCGCTGCTGCAAGTAAGCTACGGCGACGGCTCGAAGTCCTTGCTTTCCTTCCCTTCCCGCAAGTTCTACCTGCCCATTGATACGGCCGCCGTGGCTAAAATGGGCATTATTCCCGCCGACCGTCTTGACCAATTGGTGCCGCGCATGGAATGGGAAGTAGGCAAGAGCGCCATTGAGAAGAAGAGCCTCGTAATTCTGGACATTCTGGCCACCAACAACTGGCAGCGTCCGGTGTACTTCTCCAGCACCGTAGACTCGCGCGACTTCATGGGCTTGCAACCCTACTTCCAGCTCGATGGCATGGCCTACCGCATCCTGCCCGCCAAAGACCCGAATTACGACCCCAAAGGTGGTAGCGACGAGGGTTACGTGGCTACGGAGCTGATGTATGACAACCTGATGAAGAAATTCGCCTTCCGGGGCCTGAACAACCCGAATATCTTCTACGACGAGAACAACCTGCGCTTCCCGGCTAACTACCGCGACAAGTTCTCGCGCCTAGCGAACAGCTTGTTGGCTCAGGGCGACAAAGCCCGCGCTAAGCAAGTGCTCGACAAGGCTTTCGAGGTAATGCCCGACAAGGCTATTCCTTATGATTACTACGTGCCGCAGTTTATTCCGGCTCTGGTGGCCGTGGGCGAAAAAGACCGCGCCAACGAAATTATGGACACCATGACCGGCCGCGCCGAGCGGGCCCTGGCTTACTACAGCACCCACAACAGCGCCCTCTTCGATCAGGAGTTCCAGACCTACCTAATGTCCTTGAACAGCATCGGCCGCGCCGCCGAGCAGATTGGCGACCAGCAACGGGCTACCAAGGCCATTGGCTTGCTCCAGCAGTACTACCAGCGCTAAGCTGCACAGTTTTTGCCGCTCAGAAGCCGGCTCCAGCAATGGGGTCGGCTTCTGTCGTTAGAAAGCCTACCTTGTCCTCCTACTCTTTATCTGCTCCCACTCGTGAAACCGTTTTACTACCTGTTATTCACACTGTTAAGTCTGGGGAGCAGCCTGCCGTTGGCAGCCGCACCGCGCCGGGATTTTGCTGCCCAGTACCGGCCCGACCGACGCATTGTAATAGATACCCGGCGGGAAGGCGACAGTGTGCGGCTCTACCTCCGTTTTCCCAGCGCTGCCCAGATCCGGCGCGGCTTTCCGCTGCATGTTGCCCTATGGGCTGATTACGACGCCAAACGGGTGCTGTGGCAAGATACCGTTCGTCATGTTGCACGCCGCCTACGCCGGGAAGGCGAAACGGCTACCCTGGATTTCTGCCTACCTCTGAACCGCCTGCGCGTGGGCCAGGTGCTTAGCCTGGCGACGGGCCCCGCCGACGAAGCTGCTTCGGGCGAAGCCGCCTGGCTCCGCCTGACGCCGGAGCATTTGTCCCGGTCCTTCATTCTGACTGATTCCGTGGGGCAGCCGTTGCTGCGTCACTATGTACGCGCCGGGGAACCGTTCATGATTGATTCCTACGGCCCCGACCTGAACGTGCAGGCCTACCGCTACCCGCTCAGTTCCCTAGCCGCCGCTCCGCCCATGGCCGGGCCCGGCGCCCAGCCTGCCCAACCGCGCAAGCTCAGTGCCCAAGACTCGGTGCGCTACCGGGCAGGCAGCTTGCTCCGGTTTCAAGCGGGACTGTATTTGCTGCGGGTTAGCGAGCAGGAGCCGCGCAGTGGGCTGCTAGTGGAGGATAATACCTTTCCAGCCCTAACGTCGGCCGATGAATTGATTGCACCCCTACTCTACCTGACAACTTCAGCTGAGCGTAAAAAGCTGTTTGATGCCCCTGACCCCAAAAAAGCCGTGGACCAATTCTGGCTTACGGTGGCCGGCAATAACCAAACCATTGCCCGCCAGCTGATTCGCACCTATTATGGCCGCGTACAGGAAGCCAACCAACTTTTTTCCGCCCATAAAGCCGGCTGGCTTTCCGACCGAGGGATGCTGTACTTAGTACTGGGCCCGCCGGAAACCGTGTACCGGGAGGCAGGCGAAGAACGGTGGCTTTACCGCGCCGACCAGGGATTGGGCGGAACCTTCGTGTTCCGCGCTAAACCCAGTACCTTTGCCCCCGATAACTATGAACTGGTGCGCCGTCCCGAGTACGAACAACTCTGGTATGCCGCCGTGGAGCAATGGAGAAAAGGACGAACCGCCCGCCCCGGCCGCTAACTGAGCGCCGCCAATTTTTTGATTCTGAAAACCGCCCCGTTCCTAACCGGCGGCCAGCTCCGCGCGAGCAAGAAGGCCGCTCTGAGGAAGGACGGTTCGAGGGAAGCCGGGCCGAAGGTGGCCGTTTTGAAGGTAGCCGTTCAGACAAGCCACGCTACCCCCACCGCCCAGCCCAGGACCGTAGCATCGACATGATTTTCGGGCTACGGCCCATCCTGGAAGCCCTGAACGCCGGTCGCACCTTGGACAAGATTTTCCTGCTGCGTGGCACGAAGAACTCCATGACCCAGGACATTACGGCCCTGGCCAAAACGGCCAACATTCCGGTGTCGATGGTGCCCGTGGAGAAGCTCGACGGCATTACCCGCAAAAACCACCAGGGCGCCGTGGCTTACGTGTCGCCGATTGAGTACATGCCCCTAGACAGCATTCTGGCGGGCTTGTACGAGGAAGGCAAAACCCCGCTTCTGCTGGTGCTGGACCGCATTACGGATGTGCGCAACTTCGGCTCTATTGCTCGCAACGCCGAGTGTATGGGCGTACACGCCATTGTAGTGCCCAGCCGCGGCGCCGCCCAAGTAAACGGCGACGCGCTAAAAACCTCGGCCGGCGCCCTGAACCTGATTCCGGTGTGCCGGGAGCCCAACCTGAAAGACACCCTGACCTTCCTACGCGAATCGGGGGTGCAGGTGGTGGCTTGTACCGAAAAGTCAGACGCCAGCCTGGAAGCCGAAACCGTGGACCTGACGGGTCCTTTAGCCGTGCTGATGGGTAGCGAGGAAGACGGCATCAGCCCCGAATACCTGCGCCTTGCCGACCACAAGCTCCGCATCCCGATGGCCGGGCAAATTAGCTCCCTCAACGTATCGGTAGCCAGCGGCATTATGCTCTACGAAGTGCTACGCCAACGCCTAGTGAAGAAGTAGAAAGCTGTAGCTAAGATCAAAAAATCGAACCGGCTGTCATCCTTTCTGTATCAGGATGATAGCCGGTTCGATTTTTTGCTTCCGATTCCTAATGCTTAATTATAGCCTACGCCCTTTTTGGACTTCACGTCGGCTACGAACTCTTTTACGCGCTGCTCCTCGGTGCGCTTGCAAATGAGCAGCACGTTGTCGTACTCGGCTACAATGTAGCCTTCCAGGCCTTGTACTACCACGAGGCGCTCGGGCGGTGTTTTAATAACGCACTCGCTCGTATCGTAGAGTAGGGCGTTGCCGTCTACCACGTTTTCGTCGGCGTCGTGGTGGCCCATGCGGTGCAGGGAGTCCCAGGTGCCTAGGTCGCTCCACCCGAAGTCAGCGGGTAGCACGTATACGTTATCAGCCTTTTCCATCACCCCGTAGTCGATGCTGATGTTGCGGCAGCGGGTATAAGCCCGGGAAATAAAGTTTTCCTCCTCAGGAGTTCCTAGCTCGTTCCAGCCCTCATCGAATACCTCAGCAATGTCGCTTAGGTACTGGTGGAAAGCTTGAATTATGGCATCAGCGCGCCACACGAACAAGCCGGAGTTCCACAGGAAGTCTCCGCTGGCCACGAACATCTTGGCTAGCTCCAAATTAGGTTTCTCGGTAAAGGTTTTCACCTTCCGTAGCTCCTGCGGGAAAACACCATCCTCGTGCCCAGGAGCGGTTTGCACGTGCTGGGGCTGCACTGGCTCGTCGATGAACTGGATGTAGCCGTAGCCGGTATCGGGGCGGGAGGGCTGGATGCCAAGGGTAATGAGCACATTGTGGGTGCGGGCCCCGTCGAGAGCCGTGCGAATGGCCGCCCGGAAGTTTTCCTCGTGCATGACGGCGTGGTCAGCCGGCGTTACCACAATGATGGCCTCCGGGTCGCGCTGGGCTATGCGGTAGCTGGCGTAGGCAATGCAAGGCGCTGTATTCCGCCCAATGGGCTCGCCCAAAATTTGATCGGCCGGAAGCTCCGGCAGGTGCTGCTGGACCAACTCGGTATAATCACGGTTCGTGACGACAAATACGTTGCTGGGCGGACAAATTCCCCGAAACCGGTCGACAGTGAGCTGAAGCATGGAGCGCCCGAGCCCCAGCACATCATGAAACTGTTTAGGATGATGCGTGCGGCTAAAGGGCCAGAAGCGGCTGCCAATGCCGCCAGCCATCACAACGAGATACGTATGCTGTTCCATCGAAGCCGGACGTGAAGCCCGTGTTTAGCAAGAGGATGTAAGCTGATTAAAAGCCCAAACCGAGAAACTTAAGCTGGTTACGAGAAGCGTAAAATGTACCAATAAGCAGCTTATTCTCTACTATGACTTTGGGCAATGATAACGGAATATTTGTTATATATAATAATTCTTGTAAATTATTTAATTATACTCATTAACCCTCAACTACATCCAGTACTTGTAGCTGAAGCACCTAAGTACTCATACTGAACGAGCTACTATACCAATCCTTCCCGCAGCAAATCATGCAAATGAATAAAGCCTGCGAAGTGCCCATGCTCAGTCACTACCAGCTGGGTGATGTTGCGGTCCTGCATGCGCGTGAGGGCTTCCGCGGCGAAATCGTCCACGTCAATTGTCACGGGGGCAGGCGTTAGAATGTCGCGGGCCCGGACGGCTTCCAGCCGGCCTTCAAACGTGGTCAGCATCCGGCGCAGGTCGCCGTCGGTGATGATGCCAATTAGGGCATTATCACTGTCCAGTACGGCCGTAGCGCCCAGGCGCTTACCCGAAATTTCCAGAATGATTTCTTTGAGCGGAGCCGTGTCTACCACCCGCGGCTGCTGATTTTGCCGGCTTAGGTCACCAACTTTTAGGTAAAGCTGTTTGCCCAGCGTACCACCGGGGTGCAGGCGGGCAAAATCCTGTCGGCTGAAGTCGCGGCACTCCAGTAGGCACACGGCCAGCGCATCGCCTAGGGCCAGGGCCGCGGTAGTGCTGGTAGTTGGGGCCAGGTTGTGCGGGCAAGCTTCGCGCTCCACAGGAGCGTGCAGAACGTAGTCGGCCTGCACAGCTAGGTAGGACTCAGCGTTGCTGACCAGGGCCGCCAGCGGCACTCCTTTGCGCTTGAGCAGGGGCACTAACACCTTGATTTCGGGCGTATCACCGCTCTTGCTGATGGCAATTACAAAGTCCTCGGCCTGAATCATGCCCAGGTCACCGTGGATGGCATCGGCGGCGTGCATGAACAGGGCTGGCGTACCCGTGGAGTTGAAGGTAGCCACCATTTTAGCCGCAATGTGGGCGCTCTTGCCAATGCCGGTTACCACTACCCTTCCCCGCAAAGAGAGAATGGCTTCTACGCATTGTGCAAAATCGGGAGTACGGGCTAAGGCATCGGCAACTCCCTGAATTGCTTCCGCTTCTTGCTGAAGCACTTTTTTTGCAAGTAAGTTGAGTTCGTTCTGCGGTTTCAATCTAAATTTGATATTGCGTATCGGGAGCTGAACAGTGCCGGTGACTTTGGGGTTGGCCCCAATTCTTTACCTCCTTCGCTTAGCACCGAATACCATAAAATCCTTAGATTGGATAAGCAACACGTTGTGTTGTTTATCCAATCTACCACCCCAATTGAGTAAGTGAGGATGTCCATGCCAGCCGTGAAACAACAAGTGCAGCAAGAGGCTGATTTGAAAGGCAAGTTAAAGGAAGTTTTCGGGTACGGTCAGTTCCGGGGCGTACAGGAAGACATCATTCAGAACGTTATTGCGGGCAATAACACGTTCGTCATCATGCCTACTGGCGCCGGCAAAAGCCTGTGCTATCAGCTTCCCGCGCTGGTGTTGCCGGGCACGGCCATCGTCATTTCGCCGCTTATTGCCCTGATGAAAAATCAGGTGGACCAGCTGAATGCCTTCGGGGTGAATGCCCAGTTCCTGAACTCGACCTTGTCGAAGTCGGAAATGAATAAGGTCAAGAAGGACGTGATTAGCGGCGAAGTGAAGCTGCTGTATGTAGCGCCCGAATCCCTTACCAAGGACGAGACCATCGAGTTTCTCAACAAGGCTACCATCAGCTTTGTGGCCATTGATGAAGCCCACTGTATTTCGGAGTGGGGCCACGACTTCCGGCCCGAATACCGCAAGATTCGCAGCATTATTGATGGGCTGGGCGTGCAGGTGCCCATCATTGCCCTCACGGCTACGGCTACCCCCAAAGTGCAGCAGGACATCCAGAAGAACCTGCAGATGGATGATGCCTCGGTTTTTAAAACGTCCTTTAACCGCACCAACCTCTACTATGAGGTGCGGCCCAAGCACAACACCAAAAAGCAGCTGATTCAGTACGTGAAGCTGCGCAAGGGCCAGGCCGGCATTGTGTACTGCCTGAGCCGCAAGAAGGTAGAGGAAATTGCTGAGCTGCTGAAAGTCAACGACGTGCGCGCCCTCCCCTACCACGCCGGCCTCGACCCGCACGTGCGCATGGCCAACCAAGACGCCTTCCTGAACGAAGACTGCGACGTAATTGTGGCCACCATTGCCTTCGGCATGGGTATCGACAAGCCCGATGTGCGCTTTGTCATTCACTACGACACGCCCAAAAGCATTGAGGGCTACTACCAGGAAACCGGCCGCGGTGGCCGCGACGGCCTGGAGGGCGACTGCCTGATGTTCTACAGCTACGACGACATTGTGAAGCTGGAGAAGTTCAACAAGGACAAGCCCGTCACGGAGCGCGACAACTCCAAGCTGCTCTTGCAGGAAATGGCCAATTACGCCGACTCGGCGGTGTGCCGGCGTAAGCAGTTACTGCACTACTTCGGCGAGCATTTCGAGAAGGACTGCGGCTTCTGCGACAACTGCAAGCACCCTAAAGAGCGGTTTGAGGCCAAGGAGGAAGTGTGCATGGCCCTGAAAGCGGTAGTGCAAACCGACGAACGGTTTGGCCTCGACCACATTGGCACCGTGCTCATGGGCATGAACAACCCGCACGTGGAAAGCTACGGCCACGACAAACTACCCATCTACGGGCAGGGCAAAGACCACGACGCTCAATTCTGGCACTCGCTCTTGCGCCAGACCTTGCTCAGTGGTTACTTGGAAAAGGACATCGAAAACTTTGGCGTGGTCAAGATTACGGCCAAGGGGATTGACTTCATTGAAAATCCGCATTCAATCAAGCTCACCAAGGACCATAACTACGAGGAAGAGGTGAAAGAGGAACAGGAACAAGAAGAAGTTCAGCAGGCCGCCGGTCATGACGAGGCCCTGTTTGACATGCTGAAGGCCCTGCGTAAGAAAGTGGCCCAGCAGAAAAATCTGCCCCCTACGTGCTATTTCAGGACCCGAGTCTGAAGGAAATGGCGACGACCTTCCCCACCAAAATGGATGACCTGGCCCACGTGTCGGGGGTAGGCCAGGGCAAGGCCCAGAAGTTTGGTGCGCCCTTCCTGGCCCTGATCCAGAAGTATGTGGACGAGAATGACATTGTAACGGCCGCCGACGTGGTGGTAAAATCAGCCGTTAATAAGTCGAAAATCAAGATTTACATCATTCAGCAAATCGACAAGAAGATGGATTTGGAGGAAATTGCTTCCTCTAAGGGCATCGACATGCGGGAGCTGATGGAGGAAATTGAGCACATCTGCTACGCCGGCACCAAGCTCAACCTCGATTACTACATTGACGGAGTGCTGGATGAGGAGCGGCAGGAGGAGATTTATGACTACTTCATGACGGCCCAAACCGATAACATTGCCGCGGCCCTCAAGGAACTCGGCACCGACGACTACACTGAAGAGGACTTGCGCCTGATGCGCATCAAATTCCTGAGTGAGGTAGCCAACTAAACAACGGATTCAGACGGATTTGTCGGATTTTGTGTTGGAGTTGATTTAGTGGAAAGCCCCGCCAGATGGCGGGCTTTTTGCTGCGTGGTGGGGTAGCGTTGGGGTCCAGTTGCCGGGCCGAAATGGCCGTTTTCAGAATGTGTACTTTTGACGGGTAGGTAGCATTTCCTGATTTCTAATGGCACAGTACATTCTTGGTATCAATTGCAGCGGCTTTCATTCCTCGGCGTGTTTGCTGGGGCCAGATGGGCGGGTGCGGGTAGCCATTGCGGAGGAGCGGCTGAGCCGGGTGAAACAGGATAAGTCGTTTCCGCGGCTGGCTATTCGGTATTGCTGCGAGGTGGCCGGCATTGAGCTGACGGATATTGCTGACGTGTTTATCGGCTGGAACCCAGCTCCCTACCTGCTGCAGCCCCAGCAAACCCTAGCCGATGCCTTCCAAAACCGGGGCAAGCTGGCCCAGCTCACACTCAATGAACTGGCCGCACTGCAAGGCGGCGTCAGCTGCATCAATCAAACGCTGACCGGTTCGGAGGGCACTCAGATGCGGCTGCATTATGTGGACCACCACCGCGCCCACCTGGCTAATGCCCTGCTGCAATCAGGCTTCGCGGAGGCCGACTTCTTTGTAGCCGATGGCTTTGGCGAAACCACCACGGGGCTGATGGGCACGGCTACCACGGCAGGCCTACAGGAACTGGCCGCCAACCGCACACCTCACTCACTGGGACTGTTTTATGGCGCTTTCACGGAGTTCCTGGGCTTCCGTCCCAACGGCGACGAGTGGAAGATTATGGCCTTGGCGGCGCGCGGCAATCCGCAGACCTATTACGAAGTGCTGCGGCCCCTAATTCAGGTAAGCGGCCTGCACTTTGAGCTGGACCTACGCTATTTCGAGTTCTTCCTGTTTTTTACGCCGCACTATTACTCGCCCAAGCTAGTGGAGCTGCTCGGAGCGCCCCTACCCCCGGCGCTGAGCCCGCCCAGCGCGAATTTGATATTGTGGCCGCCGTGCAGCGCATCACTGAGGAGGTCGTGTTTGAGCTTCTAGGCAACCTGCACGCTCGTACCGGCCAGCGGCGCCTGGTGCTGGGTGGGGCGTACTCATGAATTCGGTGCTCAACGGCAAGCTCACCCAACGGATACCTTACCAGGAAGTATACATCGGCGCTACCCCCGACGATACCGGCATCAGCGTGGGCAGCGCCTTGTACGGCTGGCAGTACGTGCTCAACCTTCCGGCCGAACCAAGCCGGGCTAGCACGCATAATTTCTTTGGCCAGGAATACGCGGCGGCTGACGTTGAAAAGGAGCTCCAGCGCCGCAAGCTGCAGTATGAGTGCCCATCTAATCTCACTGAAGCTACGGCGGATTTGCTTCACGAAGGGTTGGTAATAGGCTGGTTTCAGGGAGCTTCGGAGCTGGGCCAGCGCGCCCTAGGTCACCGGAGTATTCTGGCGAATCCTACCCTGCCCGACATGAAAGCCCGGGTAAATGCCAGCATCAAATACCGCGAAGCCTTTCGGCCCTTTGCCCCGCAGTGCCCGTGGAACGTCAGCACGAGTTCTTCGATTTGCCAGCGGGTGAAACGGCTTATTTCATGGAAAAGGTATTTCCGCTGCTCCCGCTAGCCCAGCAGCGCCTCCCGGCCGTCACACACGACGATGGCACGGGCCGGCTCCAAAGCGTCCGGGCCGACGATAATCCACTGTTTCACGAGTTGTTGCTCGCCTTCGAAAAGCGAAGTGAGGTACCTGTGTTGCTGAACACATCCTTCAACCTCAACGGCATGCCCATGGTAGAGTCGCCGGCCGACGCCCTGGATTGCTACCTACGCTCCGGCCTCGATGCCTTGGTACTGGGGCCGTTTCTGCTGCGGAAATAAGCTAGCTACACCCGGCAGCTAATAGAAAAGCCCGTCACACCGAATGTTGTGACGGGCTTTTGCTTGGGTCAGATACTCTTGCTGATGGGCAAAAGCAGCAGCTCAGGTTTAGCAGTGCTCCTCGAAGGCACCCTGCAGGTTGTTCACGATGCGCATCAAATCGTTGCCCTCAATGTGGTAACGCTCAATCATGTGCACCAGCTCACCATCTTTAAACAGGGCAATGCAAGGGCTGCTGGGTGGGTAGGGCAGCATATGCTCGCGGGCCTTGGCCACGGCTTCCGTTTCCATGCCAGCGAATACTGTTACCAGTTTAGCGGGCTTTTTGTCGGAGCTAGAAACGGCCATTTTCAGGGCCGGACGGGCTTTGGCGGCGGCACAGCCACACACCGAGTTAACGGCCACCAGTACGGTACCGCTCTGCTCGTTGAGCACCGTGTCAACTTCTTCGGGGGTCATCAGCTGCTCGAAACCGGCCTCAACGAGGTCCTGGCGAATCGGCGCTACCATGTATTCGGGATACGTGGCCATAGGTGAAAGCTAGGCTTTAAGGTGAACTATTCCGACGACGGGAAGGCCGGCGGCAGCACGAAATTACGTAACTGCCGCCGCACTGCCACGGTCGGCGTATAGAACCACGAACCGGGCCCGGAAGTTTACTTTCCGTAAAGCTTGGTCCGGCAATTGCGGGTAGCTTTTACCGGACCGTTTGTTTACCACTATGACCTACGCCGCTTTCCTTGCCTCGCAGACCCAGCCGGAGCCGCCCGCCGGCCTGTCGCCCCTGCTGATTGCCCTTTGGCACGCCGGCCGCGACGAGTGGCACCAAGCCCACGACATTGCCCAGGATAATGAACACGACCCACTGCAGAACTGGCTGCACGCCTTTTTGCACCGCCAAGAAGGTGACCAGGGCAACGCCGCGTATTGGTACCGCCGCGCCGGGCGTCCCGCGTTCCATGGCACGTTGCGCCGGGAGTGGGAAGAGTTAGTTCGGACCCAGCTCACCGCTTAAATCGGCGTGCGGCCTATAAGCAGCGTAACACAATTGGGTATATTACATCTTGATAAATTTACACTTGCCTACATTCATTGATCTGATTTGCTGACCATTGCGTAATTAAAATTATATTTATCCCGCGCCGTTGAAACTGGCGGGATGCTATGAAAAAGATACCTTTCTTGTCCGCTACCTTACTGCTGGCAGCTGTTGCGGCCCATGCTCAGGTAGATACGGTGCGGGCTACTACCCTGCCGCCAGCCCAGCTTGCTGAGAAGCTTTATAACAGCGGCGTAGCCAAGTACAATCAAAAAAGCTACCGGGCCGCCCTGCAGGATTTCGACCGGGCTTTGGCCGCCAAGCCTGATTTTGCCAAAGCGTACTACAACCGGGCTGCTGTACGCTACGAGCTGAAAGACTTCCAGCCCGCCGTGCAGGATTACGACCAGGCCATTAAGCTCGACCCTAGCACCTTTGGCTCCTACTTCGGACGTGGCCAGGCCCGCGAGGCCCTGAAACAGCCAACGGAGGCAGAACAAGACTACGGCAAAGCCACCGAGTTGAGGGCTGATTACGCGCCCGCCTGGTACTACCGCGGCGCCTTACGCTTCGAGAAAGCCGAATACCAAGCTGCCAAGACTGATTTCGACGCGGCCATCAAAGCGGACCCTACCTACGCCTACGCCTGGCACGACCGGGCCAGCACTCAGCGCCAGTTAGGCAACCTGCCCGCCGCCATTCAGGATTATACCCAAGCGCTGAAGCTGCAGCCCGAGCTATTACCGGCCCTGCTGAACCGAGCCGCTACCCGCCGCCGCGCCGGCGACTTGAAAGGTGCCCTGCAGGACTACAACGACTACCTCGCCAAAAAACAGGATAACGCCCTCGCCTACACCAACCGCGGCAGCACCCGCTTCGAGCAGGCCGACTACAAAGGCGCAGTGGAAGATTTTAGCAAGGCCGTGGCCCTGGATGGCAGCTATGCCTTTGCCTGGAACAACCGCGCCGCCGCTTACCTCAAATTAGAGGACTACCAGCGCGCCGAAGCCGATGCTACCAAAGCCATTGGCCTAAACGCGCAGTACGCCGAAGCCTACCTCAACCGCGGCCATGCCCGCGAAATGCTCCGCCAACCCGAAGCCGCCTGCCAAGACTGGCGCAAAGCGGCCGAGTTGGGGCTGGAAATAGGTAACACCCACGCGGCCAATTCCGGCTGCGGAGCTGAATAAGGCGCAACCTACCTCCTGTTAAACTCAGAACGTCCTGCAGAGGCGCAGCCCAAGCATCTCGCTCGTGAGTAATCAAATTACCATACCACCGTCAGCACGCCAGATGCTTCGCCTTCGCCTCTGCATGATGAGCCGGTAACGCCACCATTGAATATGCACAAGTATTTACTCGCCCTGCTGCTACTCTCGGCCACGGCGGCTACGGCCCAGAACGTGGAGTTCAGCAAAGACCAGTTCGGCAGTGATAAGGAAGGGCTGAAAACGGCACAGAAGGAAATTAAGGCCGGCGACGAGTTCTACGACCTGGACCCACCCCGCTACGAGCAGGCCCTCCCCCACTACCTGGCAGCCCAAAAATTCAACCCCAATAACGCCCAACTCAACCTCAAAATCGGGGACTGTTACCTGCACTCCGGCTTTAAGCCCCGGGCCCTGGAATACCTGCAGAAAGCCTACCAGCTCAACCCCGACGTAGACCCGCGCATTCATTACTTGCTAGGCCGCGGGCTACACCTAAATGCCAAGTGGGACGAGGCCATTGCCGAGTACAAGCGTGCTACCCCGGCGGCCGGCGCCAAGAATACGGCGGGTTTCAGCCAGGATATTCAGAAGAAAATCCGGGAGTGCGAGAACGGCCGGAAGCTGGCGGCTAAACCCAGCCGCGTGTTTATCGACAATGCCGGGCCGGGCGTAAACTCGGCCTTCGCCGATTACGGGCCGGTAATCACCGCCGATGAATCCGTCATCCTGTTCACTTCGCGCCGCGACAACTCCATGGGTGGCCAAAAGGACCCCGAAACCGGTGGCTTCTTTGAGGACGTGTACCAAAGCACCCGCACGGGCAAGGGCGAGTGGTCAGCGGCGCGCAACCTGGGCGAGCCGGTAAACACCGAGGGCCACGATGCCACCGTAGGCCTGGCGCCCGACGGGCAGCGGCTACTGGTATACCTGGAGGAAAACGGCGGCGACCTGAACGAGGCCAACCTGCGAGGCGCGCAGTGGCGCAAGCCCCAGAAGTTAGGCTCCCGCATCAACTCCAAGGCCCACGAGTCGTCGGCGGCCTACACCCCGGACGGGCGCAGCCTGTACTTCGTCACCGACAAGGAAGGCGGCATCGGGGGCGCGACATTTACCGGATTGAAATTGAGGGCCGGGGCCCAGCTGTGAACCTAGGCTCCACCATTAACACCCAGTACGGGGAGGAGGGCGTATTTCTGCACCCCGATGGCAAGACCATGTACTTCTCTTCGGAGGGGCACAACTCCATGGGCGGCTACGACATCTTCAAATCGGTGTTCCAGAACGGCAAATGGAGCCCGCCGGAAAACCTGGGCTGGCCCATCAACACGCCCGATGACGACGTATTCTTCGTGATTTCCGCCTCGGGCCGCCACGGCTACTACTCCTCGTTCCGGGATGATGGGCTAGGCTCCAAGGACATATACCAGATTACCTTTCTCGGGCCCGAAAAGCCGCCATTGCTCAGCCAGGAAGACCAACTACTGGCCTCGCGCGTGCAGCCGGTTAAGGAAACCCTGCTGGCCCCGCCGGTAGCCATTGCCTCGGCCCAGGTAACTATCCTGAAAGGAGTAGTTACCGACGAGGCCAGCAAGCAACCCACCGAGGCTACCATCGACGTTATCGACAACTCCCTGAACCAAGTTATTGCCTCGTTTCAGAGCAATGCGCAGTCAGGGCGCTACCTGGTATCGTTGCCTTCAGGTATCAACTATGGCATTGTGGTGCGCAAAGACGGCTACCTGTTCCACTCCGAAAACTTTGATTTGCCGGCCGGCGCCGCCTACTCGGAGGTAATGAAAGACATTGCCCTCAAGAAGCTGGACGTAGGGGTGAAAGTGGTGCTCAACAATATTTTCTTCGACTTCGACAAGGCTACCCTACGCAAGGAAAGCACCGGGGAGCTGGAGCGCCTGCAGAAGCTACTCACCGAAACCCCTGCCCTGCGCCTGGAAATTTCCGGCCACACCGACAACGTAGGTAAAGCTGAATACAACAAGGACCTGTCTCAGCGCCGCGCCAAAGCCGTCGTGGAATACCTAGTCGGGAAGGGCATCGACAAAGGCCGCCTGACCTTTGCTGGCTACGGCGACGCCCAGCCGGTGGCGCCCAATACTACCAAGGCCGGCCGCCAGCTCAACCGCCGCACCGAGTTTAAAGTGACAGGCAAGTAGGAGCTACGAAGGAAGGCGAAAAGACTGCGCTGCTACCCGCCGTTGCCAGCCTAGGCAGCGGGTAGTAACGCAGTCTTATGGTTTAGTTGCAGCTCACCAAGCGGCCTGTTCTCGGGATTCAACGAGGAAAATCTACCGCCCGGCCAAAGCGCCACCCGCGCCGTAGGGCAAGGGCGTAACTTGCTGATCCTACCCGTTTCGTTCATGCGCTTTTGCCGTTGGTTTGTTCTAGTTTTCCTGTGCTGGGCGCTGTTTAGTGCCGCGGCTACGGCGCAGCTACTGCCGGCTAAGCGGTTTGTAACGCAGTTTGGGGCCGCTGAGGGCCTACCGCAGCCCTTCATCTATGCCCTGGCCCAGGACCGTGCCGGCTACCTCTGGATTGGTACCGCCGAGGGTTTGGTACGCTTTGATGGCACAGAATTCGTCACGTTTACTACCGCCAATGGGCTAGCCGAGGATTTTGTCACTCGCCTGTACGTGCACCCGCGCACCGGCCAGCTGTGGGTTGGGCACTATCAGGGCGCGGTGTCGCGCTGGCAGGGGCAGCGGCTGCAGCGGGTATCTGCCCAGGCGGCACGGGCAGCGGGTTTTTCGGCCCCGCAGGGTATTGCGCCCCCGGATACAACACTGGCTGCTCTTAATGGTGCGGTTTCCTTATCGCAAGTACTACCCCCTGGCACCGTAGCCCAATGCGTGCTAACCGACCGGGAGCATAATGTCTGGATTGGGACTGCCGGGCGGGGGTTGTGGCGCTGGTCAGACCGGCATATTACCTTTTTTCCTTTCGCCGAAAACTCGCCCACGGGCACAGTGCGGGCGCTGTTCAGTCAGAATAAAGCCTTTGGTATGCTCAGCACGGGGCAGTTGTTTCAGTTAGATAAGAATTCCCGGCGCACTTCGCCGCTGACTGTTTTCCCCGGCAAGCTGCTACCCTACCCACCGAGCGTGGTGCTAGAAACGCCGGACGAGCGTGGGCACCCGGTTGCCGATGGCTCCAACCCTAACTCTCCCCCGCCTCTGTGTGGGCGGGCACCACCGGGCATGGTCTCTGGCAAATGCAACTCTCAGCTAACCGCCCCAAGCCCATGATGAAGCGGGTACGACGGCTGCCAACGGACGCAAGCATTACGGCCCTCACCCAGCACCCCAACGGCGACCTATGGGTAGGCACGGCACTAGACGGCGTGTACCGTTTGCCCGCTGATTCCGCCCGGCCAGCCCAGCACTTCACCACGGCCAATGGCTTGCTGCACAACACCATCTACGCCCTCACAACTGATACGGCCGGCGGCATTTGGGTGGGCACCCACGACACGGGCCTGGCCGTGTGGCAGCGCGGGCAGTTTCGGTACCATCGTTTTCCCCAAGGTGGCATTGATGTAGCGGCGTTGCTGACTGATGAGGCCGGTCGCGTGTGGATTGGAACGGAAGGCACTGGAATCCTGTGCTACTCGAAAGGTAAATTTCAAGCCTACAGCACTGCGCAGGGGTTGGCTTCGCCTTATGTCTACACCTTGCTACCCATACGTTGGGGCGGCAGCTTCCAGCCCAACTTTCGCCGGAAGCAGGTGGCAGTCATTCACCGCAATGCCATCAGTTTCGCGGATTCCAGGCAGCATTTTGCCCCGGCTACGTTGCCCGACAATCCACTGGTCCAAGGCCTGCTACCCCAGGTTGCCGCAGCCCAAGACGAGTATTGCATGTGGGTTAGCACCCGCTCCGGCCTGCTGCGCCTGCGCACCGATGCGCCACACCTGTTGCCTACCTCCAGCGCGCCGCAGCCAGCCCTGCTAACCAGCGAGGTAGATGGTGCTGCCCGCCCGCCCCAGCAACTAGGTGATTTGTCGCCTACCCAGCACCGGGTGTCATTTCGGTTTCGGGGCATCAGCCTGCTGCCGGGCCGGGCGGGCGTACAGTACCAGTACCGACTGCGGGGCTACCACGCGGAATGGAGCCGTCCTACCACTGTGGACGAAGCGCAGTTTCCGCGCCTCGACGCGGGCCAGTATACCTTCGAAGTTAGGGCCCGCTCCGGGGAACACGGCCCTTGGTCGAGGCCGGTTGCCGCCAACTTCAGCATTGCAACTCCCTTCTGGCGCACGTGGTGGTTTGCCGCGCTGAGCGTGCTGGCAGCGGGAGCAGCTATTTGGGCGTTTGTACGGGGGCGCGAAATCACGCTGCGCCGCCAAAAGCTACAGCTGGAAACCACCGTGCGCGAAAGAACCGCCGAGCTGCGCCAGCAAAAAGCCCAAACCGAGCAGATCAACGCCGACTTGGTGGTAGCCCGGGACGCGGCCGAGGCGTCGCGCCGGGCGAAGGCTCAGTTCCTGGCCAACATGAGCCACGAAATCCGAACGCCCATGAATGCGGTTATCGGCCTGACTCACTTGCTGCGCAATACTCCCGTAGATGCTGAGCAGGGCGAGTATTTGGAGGCCATTCAGTCGTCTTCCCAGAACCTACTGGTTATCATCAACGACATCCTGGACTCCTCAAAAATGGAGGCCGGTAAGCTTACCCTGGAGCAAGCGCCCTTCCGCCTGCCCGAATTGGTGGAACGGGTGGCGCGCATGTTCCAGTTTGCCACCGAAGCCAAGGGTTTGTACCTGCGCACCGAGGTAGCGGCCGAGGTACCCGCCGCTATTCTCGGCGACTCCGTGCGCCTAAACCAGGTGCTGGTAAACCTCGTGGGCAATGCCATCAAATTCACAACCCGCGGGGCGTTAGCGTGCGGGTAAGCGTAACGGCAGAGGCAGAAGCGCCCCTCCGGCTGCGCTTTGCCGTGCAGGACACCGGGATTGGCATTGCCGCCGATAAGCTGGACGCCATTTTCGAGGATTTTTCCCAGGCCAACGCTAGCACCACCCGGCAGTTTGGCGGCACGGGGCTGGGCCTAAGCATTGCCCGTAACCTTGTGCACCTGCACGGCGGCCGGGTGTGGGTGGAAAGTGCGGAGGGCCAGGGCTCCACGTTCTGGTTTGAAATTCCTTGCCTACCCGCCGACGAAGCCAGCGTCCGGCCCGAAGCGGCGGCTTCCCTAGCGCCCTTCGAGCCGGCCCTGCGGGTGCTGGTGGCCGAAGACAACGACCTGAACCAACTGGTAGCCCGCAAAACCCTGGAAGCCTGGAATGTGCAGGTAACTATTGCCGCCAACGGCCGCTTGGCCGTGGCAGCCGCCCAGCAGCACCCCTTCGATGCCGTGCTGCTCGATGTGCAGATGCCGGAAATGGATGGGTACGAGGCGGCCCGCCAGCTGCGCATGCTCTTCCCCGACGCCGGGCGCCTACCCCTTATCGGCCTTACAGCCTCGGCCCTACCCGAAGACCGGGCCCTGGCCCTGGCCGCCGGCATGAACGATACGCTGGCCAAGCCCTTTGACCCCGCCGTACTCTACGCCCGCTTGGCCTATTTCACGGGCCGCACCGAAGCCCCAGCTCGGTCCCTACTTCCCTACCCCCGTACGCCCAGCAAGTTTGGCTGCGGGCGGGCCGGCCATACAGCCGCCCGATTGGAGCTTGTTGGAGGAGTTAGCGGGCGGGAACGAGGCCTTCGTGCACCAGATTGTTCGAACGTTTCTGACGCAGGCGCCAGCCCTTCTGGGCCAGCTCCACTTGGCGGCGGCAGCGGCCTCGGGCACGGAAATAGCCGCTCTGGCGCACAAGCTCCGGGGCAGGTTGCTTATTTTGGCGTTGAGGGCCTGGCGCAACAACTGGAGCAGTTGGAGCAGCAAAGCCGGTTAGGTCATGAGCCCGGGACGCTAGCGGAATTGTTGGAGGATATAGAACAGCAGTTCACCCGTTTATATCCGCTTCTTCAGCGGCGTTTGTCACAAAGTACCGGGTAAACCACCTGTGCTTTTTCCGGGGCACCTTGTACCTTTGACGTTATGGCCGAAACTGCTACCACTCTCCGCTGCCTGGTTGTTGACGACGACCCGCTTGCTCTGCAGATCGTTGAAAACTGCGTGGCAACTACGCCTTTTCTAGTGCACGCCGGCAGCTGCTCCAGCGCCATTGCTGCCGCCGAAGTGCTGCGCACGGAGCCCATCGACCTGCTGTTTCTCGACGTGGAAATGCCCCTGATGTCGGGGCTGGATTTAGTCCGCACTTTGCAGCACCCGCCGCTGGTTATTCTTATTACCAGCAGCAAGAGCTACGCCGTGGAAGCCTTTGAGCACGAAGTACTTGACTACGTGGTGAAGCCCATCAGCTACGCCCGCTTCCTGCAGGCCGCCCAGAAAGCTCTTGCCGCCCACGAAACTCACCTGAACCCAGCCCTCGATACCATTGTCGCGCCCACAAACACGCAGTTCACCTTCGTGAAAGTGGATAACAAGCTGCTGAAGGTGTTATTCGATGACGTCCGCTACGTGGAAGCCTTGGGCGACTACGTACACATCGTGACGGCCAAGAGCAAGCTGATTGTGTACAGCACGATGCGGGCGGTAGAGGAAAAATTTCCTTCTACCCTGTTTGTGCGGGTGCACCGCTCTTTCATCGTTAATCTGAAACGGGTGCAGACCATTGAAGACAACACGGTGGTCATCGACGAGAAGCACATTCCTATTGGCCAGACGTATCAGCGCGAGGTTTTTCAGCGTCTTAATAAGTTTTAGCTCGTCGGCGTTGCCTGCTCCCCCCTGCCTACCTTTCCGTTTCCGCACTTACCGTCGGCGGCTTCTGCCATGCTGCTTGCTGGTGTTTGGCTGGTTGCTGGCTTTGCCTGCGGCCCGTGCCCAGCAGGCCGGCGACACGCTTAGCGCGGCCTGTCCCGCACCTAGGGTAGTGGAGCTGTGCGTGGAGTTGGATGCCAGCCGGGCCATTGACCCCGGCGCCGGCCCTTGACGTTCCGCTGGGACATGGGCGACGGCACGCAGCTCACTGGCCCAGCTATTTCCCACTGCTACCAGGAGCGTAAGCTCTATACCGTGCGGCTGGATGTGGTGGAAGAAGCCACTGGCGAGGTGCGCCGCGCCGAAAGGCTCATTCCCGTCGATTTCACCCAAGAAATTGTGCTCAACTTTCGCGCCGGCTCCACTGACACCGTGCGGGTAGGCCAGCCCGTTGTCTTCGATGCTCTAGATTCGCAGTTGCCGCTGTGCCAGAACGTGGTGGTGCTATGGGACTTTCGGGACGGGTTTGTGACTAACGGCCGGCAGGTACGGCACGCCTTTCGGCGGCCGGGCCAGTATCCGGTTCGCATGAGCCTGCGCGGCAACGGCCCCGACTCCTGCCCTAGCAGCCACTGCGTGAGTCGCACGCTGGTAGTAGTGCCGTAACACTTGCGCATAAACAACTGTAGGATTCGGGCGTTCAGCTATTTAGATGATGACAGAAGTTGGCCCTAGCCAGTGTTGCCGCTAGGCAAACTATAAATATCTCAAGGCTTTGGTTCTGTAGCCTTAGGCATTGCGGCCTTCCAGGCCTAGCACTTGCAAGACGTTACGTTACACGCTGTACTGCTGCCCGTCTCTGTGCCTTCTGAGGCTGTACACGCGCATTCTCTTTTACATCACCCTGCTGCGTTGCGCCGCCTGTTCGTTTGCTACCTGGGTAGCGGCCAACTGCTGCAGAATTCCTAACGTTAGCTCCCACAGGTCTTCGTAAGGAATAATTTCTATTTCGCCGTAAGCCTCACCAGGTTGGGGCGCGGCCCGCAGACGCTCCAGCAGAGGCGCCGTTTTTTTCTCGCAGGCTTCCGGCACGAAGTTTTCCTTCACCGTCATCAGCAGCATTCGAAAGAACAGCTGGCTACGTAGCGTAGCGGGGTCCCGCAGGTGGCGCTGCTCATACTTGCGCAACCCTTCCAAACGCGCCAGCAAGCCCTCAATGTCGCGGCGCCGGAGGAAGTATAAAAACTGTAGAATTAGAATAGCTACGTTGTAGCCTTGCTTATCGCGGCTATAGTCGGGTACCGTCTGCACGAACTGGGCGAACTGCCGCATTTTAAGCGGCGAAGTTTCCGAACGGACGAAGAGCAGATACGTCTCATACAACTCCCACCGCTGCTGCGCGGCCGAACGTTGCTTGCCATAATAGGGGTTCTTGCGAGCCTGAGAAAGTAAGTCGAAGGCGTGCTCGTATTGCCGGGCATGCACGGCCAGCATGAAGTAAGTTTCTAGGTAATAGAACCAGTTTCCGGATGAGTAGTGGAAATCTTTAAAGTATTCCTCTGCCAATTTTAACCCCTCTACTGCCTTGCGGCAGCGCAGGTGCGCGTACACGCTCATATAGTTGTTAAAGCGCTTGTCGAAGCGCTTCTGATTGATGCGGCCCTGCTGCCACTCTCGCTCCGTATCGGCCGTTATTTTAATAATCTCTTGGTAGTTACCTATTGCTTCTTCCCTGGATAACTTGGTTACATACAAGTAATAAAAGGTGTTATAGCTCTTCACTTTCTTATGCAGATTCTCGAGGTGTTCCAAGTGCAAGGGCAACTGTTGCATCAGAAACTGCCGGGCCCGAATCCGGTAGATGGAGAGTAATTTGACCTCATAAAACCGTTGCTCTGCTTCATCTTCCAGCGTTAATCTTTCCTGCAGCTTGCTAAGTTGCTGGTTCATCGCTTTGAACCGGACCGGATTACGCATTTCAGCGTACATGTTGCGTAAAATGCGGGTGCACATAACGGCATACTGCGTTAGCTCCGCTTCAGAGGCTACTAGCAATGCCTTCCGGTATAGCTTCTCCGCCAAAGTGTACTCTGCCTCTCCGGTCAAGATGCGCGCTTGGTGCAAAAGGCCCAGGCAGTGCTGCTCGTGTCGCCGGGCAACCATGTGGCGGATGTCGGTATGGTCAAGAAAGTACAGGTGATTCAGTAGTTTCTGCTGTACTCTCGACTTAAGCTGCCGAAATGCAGTCTGGCTTTTTGCCTCCGCATTGCCATACAGCGTTTTTACAAGCTTGTTTTGGGTGATATTAGGCTCTTGTTCCAGCAACCGAACAAGCTGCAGATCTTTATTCGCCGTTCTACGAGCCGAGAAATCTAGAAAAGGCAATACCGCCAATCTACGATCTGTCACAATTTTTACTAAAGTAGCTAATTCATTCATAGCTCAAAGCGCTTATACAGTGTTTTTAGGCAGCTATGCAGTGCATGCTTGCCTGCAAATCTATGTCACAATTTAGAAAATTAAGGCCTTTGCATAACCGATGTGCTGTCCTTCTTTTGTACTTGGGTTTTTCTGTATAATTCTTAGCTCGCATGTCACATTTCAGTTGAAATTGGCCAGCATTTTTGCCGATTTTCTACTTAAATAATTCAATTATATATCAAAACAGGCATAAATACGAGTTTAGCATAACGTGATTCTGAGCTTAAAACAGCGTCACGTTTACGCATTTTCTTTCCTTTACGCAGGCTGGTTTGGAACCCACCTTTGTGTCAGTCAATCACTTGAACCACAAACAATTCCAGATCATGTTAAAGGTATTCATCCTCGGCCTGCTTCCCTTCTCAGCTCTCACTATCACTACTGCTTCCCAGCAGAAACCGGCCGCCATAGTCTCCGCTCCTGTTGCGGTGCATGGTACTAATGGATGGGGCGAAGGTTATTTGGCTTTAGGTCACGGCACCAATGGATGGGGCGAAGGCTACTTAGCCGTAGGTCACGGCACCAACGGGTGGGGCGAAGGTTACCTAGCAGTAGGACATGGTACCAATGGTTGGGGCGAAGGCTACCTGGCAGTAGGTCACGGTACTAATGGTTGGGGTGAAGGTTATTTGGCAGTAGGCCATGGCACTAATGGCTGGGGCGAAGGTTATTTGGCTTTAGGTCACGGCACCAATGGATGGGGTGAAGGCTACAAGCATTTCGCTTCTGTAAGCAGCGTGTGCTAATATCTCCTCTTAAAACGTGGTAACTTGCCGGGCCTAATACTCTGCGTGGTTACCCGTTCATGAAGCAACTTCTTCCCGGTCTGATTTTGCTGTTGTGGGCCAGCCTTTGCTCCTCCTGCTCCCCCACTCCTGCTGATACTACCTCTACTATCCGTATCCGATGGGCCCGGGACCCCGAGAATCTAGATCCGCTTATTGTCGATAATCCCAGTTCGAACGAAACCATTAACCTTCTGCATTGCAGCCTCTTACGGACCAGCGAAGCAGCTCACGGTTTCGCTCCCTGGCTGGCAGCCGCAGTGCCTACCACCCAAGCCCTGAACGACTCCCTGCAACTGGTTACCTACCAGCTGCGCCCCGAGGCAACCTGGGATAATGGCTCGCCCGTGCTAGCGCGTGATGTGGCCTTCACCCTAAAGGTTATGAACTGCCCAGGGCTGCCCATTGAAATAGCCCAGGCTCATTACGGGGTTATTCGCGACATTCGCCTGGACCCCAAAGATTCCCGCCGCTTTACGCTGGTAGTTGCCAGCCAAGACGTCGGCACTTCCGGAGACTACTCCATCCTTCCTGAATACGCCCTTGATCCGCAGGGCAAGCTGCGGGCCGTTTCCGTGCCGGAACTACGCCGGCAGCAGCAACCGGCCCTGGCCGCCGAGTTTGCGCGGCGGTACCAATCTCTGAACTTGGCTCGCCATCCGGAACGTGCGCCCGGCTGTGGGCCCTACCGGCTGGTAAAGTGGCAAAGCGGCCGTTCCCTTACGTTACAACGCAAAGCCAATTGGTGGGCCGACAAGATTTCCACGCCACCCGCTGTGCTGCAGGCTTACCCTGAGCGCCTGACGTTTCAGGTAATTCCGGACGCTGGCACCGCTACCTTGGCCTTGCGGCGCGGAGAATTGGAGCTATACGCCATGATGCCGGCCGGCGAATTTGCCCGCCTGCAACAGTCGGCCACCGATACGGAGCGGCTGCAGTTTTACACCACCGATTCCTACCAGTTTCTGACGGCGAGCTTCAACGTGCGCCAGCCAGCACTTCAGGACCGGCTTACCCGGCAGGCCCTGACGCATCTTTTCGATGTTCCCGCTCTCATTCAGGCCTCTCAGCAGGGAGCTGCCTACCCCAGCGTAGGCCTGATTAGCCCGCGCCTGAAACCTTATTACAACGACAGCCTGCCCCTGCCCGACTTCAACCCGGCCCAGGCCGTTCGGCTGCTGCAGCAAGCCGGCTGGCAACGCTCAGCCACGGGCAGTTGGCAGCGCGGCACCACTGCGCAGCCGGTGTTGCTTAAGCTCAGGGTGAGCTACCGGGCCGGTGAGCCTAGCTTCGAAACTGCGGCCCTGCAGTTCAGAGCCGCTGCGGCCGCCCTGGGTATTTCCATTGAGCTTCGTCCTACGGAGCCCTCTTTGCTGAGCCGCCAGGTGCGCGCCGGCGACACGGATATTACCATTAGTAACTTGTCGGGGCAGCCTTTTTCCTACGATTTTACTTCGTTACTGCATTCCTCAAGCGTAGGCGTGAGCAACTTCACAGGCTTTTCTAACCCCGCTGCCGATGCCCTAATTGAGCAGTTGGTAGCAACCCAGCAGCCCGCGCGCAAGACGGTGTTGCTACGCCGATTTCAGCGCTTATTGGCGCAGGAACGCCCTTTTACAGTGCTTTACTTTCTGAAACACCGGATTGCCGCTTCGCGGCGCTTGGGGCCCATTCCCGTCACGGGGTTGAAGCCGGGCTATGAAGCCGCCCGCATTCGGCCCTACCCCTGCCGGCTCAATAAAGGTTTATGGCAGGGTGGCCGTTGCTGCGCTATACCATCCGGACGCTGCTCGCGGCTTGGCTACTTATATCCAGCTTGTTTCTGCTCAGTCGCGCCAACACTGACCAGGATACTTTCCTGCAAAATTCTACGGAAGGAAACGGCCGCCTACTCTCCGCAGCCGACCAGGTCCGCACCACCCAACAGTTGCTGCGGCGGTACGGGTTGGATATGCCCCTGTTCTACGTTACCCTAGACTCAGCCGCTGCCGCAGGGCGCTTAGCTTGGCGCTGGCACGGCACCCGCAACCAGTATCATCAGTGGTTTCGGCAGCTGCTGGCCGGCGACTTGGGCACCTCCTACCGCGACGGCGCGCCGGTAACGGAAATATTAGGTCGGTCGTTGTCTTACACCTTGCCCTTAACACTACTTGCAGCCTTGGTAAGCACGGGCCTTACGCTGGGGCTGGTGCTGTGGCTGAGCTACCGCCCCGGTGGCGTAGCATTTGGCTGAGCGGGCTGCATTTCTTACAGGCTCTGCCCCTATTTCTACTGGCTACTGGCTTGTTGCTACTGCTTGCCAACCCAGATGTTTTGGCGTGGTTTCCGGCTTTTGGCCTAGGGCTTGAATATGAGGCTGTGGCGTGGTGGCAGCAACCAGGCCGCCTGCTTTACTTCTTGGCCCTGCCCGCGCTTAGCTTGGTTTTGGTGACGGTGCCTGGGCTAGTAGTGCAGCTTAACGGGACTTTGCAGCGCGAGCTGCAACAGCCTTACATTGCTACGGCTCGTGCCAAAGGTGCAAGCTCCTCCCGCGTTGTCCGCCACCACGCCTTGCGCAACGCCCTGCTGCCTACCGTTGCGCTACTCTCGGCGTTGTTTCCCAACTTGGTGGCCGGGGCTACCATCGTAGAAGTGCTGTTTGCCTTGCCAGGAATGGGCCGCTTACTGGCTGATTCTGCGGCCGCGCAAGATTACCCGGTGCTGCTGGCGGCCGTGGGCCTGGTTGCGCTAGTGCGCGTAGCGGCCCAAGTACTAGCCGACGCCCTGTATCTGGCACTGGACCCTCGAATCCGGATGCACGCATGAACTGGAGACGGGGGTGCTGTCTGGGCGAAAAATTGCGGCTGGCAGCTGGCTGGTAGGAGTTACCATTGCCGCGTTGTTAGCTCCTGCCTCCGTTCCCGCTCCCGATTTACTGCACACTACCCAAGCGCCTTTCCAAGCGGGTCATTGGCTAGGAACCGATCCGCAGGGCCTTGATGTGGGCGTGTCTTTGCTGCAGGGTAGCCGGACCGTGGTGTTTAGCAGCGTGCCGGCGACAGTTCTAACCCTGTTGCTGGGGCAGTACTGGGTAGCGCAGCTGGTTACTGGAGTAATCGGGCTGTAACCTCGGTTGCGTTGGCAATGGCAACAGTTTTTGGGGTAGGGTTTGGGCTATTTTTCTTACCTGAACTACTAACCTCTCCCGTTCCCGGAGTTACGCTCTGGCTGGCGGCGAGTGGACTGGTGTATCTGCTTCTGCGGCACACGGCTTGGGCGCGGCGTCCCATCACCTTCCCACTTGATGCCCTACTGATGGGAGGCATCAACTTGCTGGACTCCATTCCTATTCTGATTCTGGTTATTGGAGTAGCAGCCGTGCAGCGCCCTTCCGCCGCCGGAATAATTGCCTTGCTCACCCTCACCTGCTGGACTACCCCCGCTCGTATCATGCGGGCGGCAACGCTACAGGTAGCGGCCCGGCCCTACGTAGAAGCTGCTCGCATGCTGGGCCTTACCAATGCTCAGTTGCTCCGGCGTCACATCTGGCCTAATACATGGCCGTTGCTAGTCGTCCAACTGCCACTGACCGTTGCCGCTCTCATTGGTTTGGAAACCACTTTGTCCTTTTTAGGCGTTGGCTTTTCCCCTGATATTCCGAGCTGGGGCAAGCTGTTATCTACTGTGCGTCAGGCGCCTACCGCGTGGTGGCTGGCCCTGTGGCCTGGCTTGGCATTAGCTGCTACCATTGTAAGCCTGCACAGCTTGGCTAGGTTGGGCGAAACTCGATCTGATGTCACAAAATAGGCCTCTAAATCCAGGCATCTGGTCGTTACTGATTACAGTAAATAAATGCAACTAGTTAATTTTCAGAAGCTAGTTAATCATCTTGACTAGTTCAGCACCTGATAGAACCTATTTTATATTTCCTGAATACAAGTCACGGTTCACGCGAAAGTGTCCTTTACAGCCCCTAGTATTGGCTATTAATATTGTCATGTGGAACAGGTAGCACGATAGGTACTACTCTTCTTCATCAACTAAACTACTTAGGAAAGCATACCCAAAATTGTACGGGCCACTTCAGTGGTAGCCGTGCGATTTCGGCGAAGAAACGCGGTTACGGCCCTTTTCTCGCTTTGGGTAATTATATAATTATAGTAGGCCGCGCTTACATCTGCTCGTGATGCGCGGCGCTACTTCAGGTTGTTGCAATAGGTGTGTGAAAATCCCGCAGGCGTTGTCTGCGGGTTTTTTGCGTTTAACCCTTTACGCAACAATTGCATCGGAGCCTCGGGACGGACCGGTTTTCAGGTCTACTCGTTCATGGTGCTCAGGCAGCAGGTTCTGTCTGGCGCGCGAGCAGGGCAATACCTTCTTGGAAGGTATGAGGCCGGAAGCCTAATTGCTCTTCGGCTTTGGCAATGATAAAACCTGTGCGCAACGGCCGGGTGGCAGGTTGCGAGAATGTGCTGGCGTCGACCTTAACCAGTAAGCCGGCATCGAGCTGGTAGAAGGCGGCGACCTGCTGGGCTAGCTGATAGGGCGTAAACAGCTCGCAGCTGCTGATGTGGTAAATGCCCGTAGCGCGCAACTTAGCAGCCAGCCAGCAGCCCTGAGCCAGGTCTTCGGCCAGGGTGGGCGTCCGGAACTGGTCGTTTACCACCTTAATTTCCTTGCCCGCGCGTAGCGAGTCGCGCACCCAAAGCACAATGTTGGTACGGCCGTACTCGTGGGCTACCCCATACACGAGGGCCGTGCGCAGAATGGCCCAGGGCGTTCGACAGGCCTGCACGAGCCGCTCGGCGGCCAGCTTACTTTCTCCGTAAAAATTGACGGGTGCTGGCGCCGCTTCCTCCGCCAGGGGCCCTCGTCCCCGCTGAAAACGAAATCGGTGCTGACGTGCACGAGGTGAACCTGGTGCAGCTCGCAGGCTTCAATCAGATGCGCTACGGCCGTCACGTTTTGCTCCCAGCATGCCTGCTGGTGCAGCTCACACTCATCCACATTGGTCATGGCGGCCGTGTGCACGAGGTGGGTAGGCTTCTCCCGCCCGATTACTGCCAGTACCTGCTCGCGCACCGTTACATCCAGGGGTACAAACCGAACCTGTGGGTGCACGGCGGCCAGTTTGTTGGCCCCACGTGAGGTAGCAACTACCTCCACGCCGGACTGCTGCTTCAATAGTTCAACCAGCTTTTGCCCCAGCAGCCCATTAGAGCCCGTAATCAGAATTTTCATGGGTGGGTTATTCGGTTTCGGGGCTCCAGGTGAGGTGAGCAGCGGAGAAAAGCACGTGGAATTTCCCGGCGGAAACTTAGTACTGGTAGCCGTAGAGCTCGGTAATTTTCTTTTTCCTGAGCTTCTCTACCTTCACCGTCATCTTGATATCCGTAACGGGACGGTTACGGTCGGCGGTGGGCTGCTGGGCTATCTTATCGACGATGTCTTGCCCACTAATGACCTGGCCGAATACGGTGTACTGCCCGTTCAGATGGGGCGTGCCTTGCGGATTCTGGACGATGTAAAACTGCGAGGCGCTGCTCTGGCGCTGAGGATTTATAAAGTCGGGGGTGCGGGCGGCGGCCACGGCCCCGCGCTTGTGGGTAAGCTCCGGCCGGATTTCGGCCGGAATCATTTTTTCATCGGGCGCGCCGCTACCGTCGTTGGTCGGGTCAGAGTCTTTGGAGCTGGGGTCGCCGCCCTGCACCATGAAGTTGGGAATCACGCGGTGGAACGTGGTGCCATTGTAGAACCCGCTCTGGGCCAGCTTCAGGAAGTTGGTTTTGTGCAGGGGCGTCTCATTGAACAGAATCAGGCGAATGTCGCCCTGGGACGTGCTGATGGTGACCAGCTCATCCTTTTTGCTTTTGCGCGGACCTTTAGCGGCCTTGACCACGGGAGCACCCAGTCCAACTATCAGGCCCACCAGAAGCGTGTAACGGAAGAAAGATTTCATAGCGAAAGACAGATGCGGAGAATACAAGCAAAACTACGGGGTTTACGCCAGCTCAGCGACAAATTCTGCCAGCGGCTTCTCGTCTGTGGCTAGCCCGGATAGCCGCCTTGTTGCCTTCCCGCGAAAGTTGTGCCGCAACACGCTTTCGAGCCGAAAAGCTGGCCCGCTAACTGGCGGCTACAATTAACTGCAAGACACCTTGTGCTGGTAGCAGGCCGGCAAGGAAGGTACATTTTCCGTGGAAACACAGCTAAATCACGGGGAAGCCGTAAGGGCTGCCTACCTCATCTTTCGCACGCCAACCTTATGCACGCAACGGCTACCCCTCTCCCTCTTCCTGGTTTTCGAAACTTCTGCTGGTCATCTACCTGGTGGAGTTTGTGGTCCTGGGCCTTCATCCTGCCGACCGGGGCACGTGGTGGGCCGAGAATCTGCCCATTATCCTGATTGTAGTAGCCTTGGTAGTGCTCTACGTGCGCGGAGTGCGGTTCTCAAACCTTGCGTACGGGCTGATGAGTGTGCTGATTTTCATGCATACCGTGGGAGGCCATTATACCTTCGAGAAGGTGCCTTTTGACTGGTTTAACAACCTGTTTGGCTTTAAGCGCAACATGTACGACCGGGTGGCGCACTTTTCGGTTGGCTTCTACGCGTATGCCTTGCTGGAGTACACTGACCAGCGCGACCTTATCCGCAGCCGTGTTATCAGCTACCTATTTCCGCTCTGCGTTATTGGGACGGTAGCCATGAGCTACGAACTGATTGAATGGGTGTACGCCGAGGTAGCTGGGGGCGACGCCGGAGCCGCCTTCCTGGGCAGCCAGGGCGACATCTGGGATGCTCAAAAGGACATGCTTGCTGATACCAGTGGTGCCATCCTGGCGCTCATTCTCTACGCGCTATTCGGCCGAGGCCGGCAACCACTCCGCCCGGTAGAACTGCAATCCTAACCCAAGCAAAAGGCCGCTCTTTGGTAGGGCGGCCTTTTGCTTGGATAAGTACTGGCGAAGCAAGTTGCTTACGCCTCACTCCGCTCCCGGCGGATGCTATCCAGAATCTGCTGGCCGCCCCGCGCTAGTACGTTTTCAGCCACACGAACTCCCAGCGCTTCTCCCTGCGCAACCGGTGCGGTCTGGGCTTCCTCGATAAACTCCTGCCCATCTAGGCTGATGAGGCCGCCGTGCAACTGCACGTGCTGGCCATCGGCGGAAAGGGTAGCCAAGGCAAAGGACGGAATGCTGCAACCGCCTTCCATGGTGCGCAGGAAAGCCCGCTCCGTAGCCAGGCAGGCGTGGGTAGCGGGGTGGTCGAGGCTGCGGCGCAGGTGGGCTTTCAGCTCCGGGTCTAGGCTGCGGGCGCACTCAATGGCCACGCTTCCCTGTCCGGTGGCCGGCACGTACTGAGTTTCAGGCAGCACGTGGCGTATCAGCTTGTCGTACTCCATGCGGTGGACGCCGGCGTAGGCTAGCACGAGGCCGTGGTACTGGCCTTCCTCCAGCTTCCGCAGCCGGGTTTGGAGGTTGCCGCGGGCCTCGGCGGTAGTAGCATGGGGCAGAAAGCGGCGCAGCATAGCTTTGCGGCGGGTGCTGCTGGTGCCCAGCACCAGATCGGGGCGCTGCAGGTCCAGGTTCGGGTCGAAGCTCACGATTACGTCGTTTACCCGTTCCCGCTCCATGAAGGCAAGCAGCTCCAAATCGGCCGGAATGCTGCTTTGCACATCTTTGGCGCTGTGCACGGCAATATCAACGTGGCCCGTGCGCAGGCCTTCCTCCAGCTCCTCGGTAAACACGCCTTTGGCCCCAATTTTATCCAAGGAGCGGTCCAACACCACGTCGCCTTTGGTCGTGATGATGACGATTTCCGGGGTGAGGCCGGCGGCGGCGAGTTGGTCGGCTACATGGTTAGCTTGCCATAGGGCCAACTTACTGCCTCGGGTGCCAATGCGAATGGACGTTTTCAAAATCAGAATGCAGATAGTACAGATGTAGAGCGCAAATCCTTTCTTTGCCAGCGGCCACTACCCATACGGTAGCAGAACAGGACGTTGCGGTGGCTCAGAAGCCACCGGCAAAGATACGCCAGCCAGTAACGCCGACGCTGGCTATAGCTCATTTAACAGCTACTATAGCTTTTTAGCAAGCTGTATTTTCCTTCTTTTTAGCTTGTAAAGCCCCTTTTCGAGGCGAGGGTTCGACCTTAGCTAGGCAGCCCGCAATAGTTCGGCTACGCGCAGAGAAGCGTCCACGAATACCATCCGGGGTTGGCGTTGCGCTCCACATGGTAGTGGGCCTCGTTGATTTCCTGGGTTATGGGCTCGGCGTTGCGCGGCGTTACAAAGCGGCTGAAGCCCTGCACGAACTGTTGCTCCTGGGCGGGCAGGTGCGGCACTAACTGCGGATCGAGGCCGAACAGCAGCACTTTGCGCAGCAGTGTGAGGGCATACTGCAGGAACTCCTTCTGGTTTTCGCGCCCCAGCTTCTGAAATTCATCGGCCTTTTCCAGCATTTCCAGCACCTTGTTGCCGTAGCAAGTGCGCATCCACTTCGCAAACAAGTCGAAATAATCGGTGTCGGCGGGGCCGGCTGCCTGGGCTGTTAGCGCCGCCCCAATATTGCCTTCGGTCAGCTGAGCCAACTGGCGAGCCTTCACCTCGGGCACCTGCTGCTCGTCGCGCAGCCAGGCCGTCAGCTCTTCCTCAGCAAGGGCCCGCACCACTACCGGCTGCACCCGGCTGATGATGGTGGGCAGCAGTTGCTCGGGCGCGTAGCTGACTAGCAGAAATACGGTGGCGGGTGGCGGTTCTTCCAGCAGCTTCAGCACGGCGTTGGCCGCCGAGGGGTGCATTAATTCTGGCAGCCAGATGATGACCAACTTGAACTGTGCCTCGAATGCCTTCAAAGAAACCAGCTTCAGCAACTGCAGGCTTTCCTCCTTGGAAATACTGCCCTGCTTGTTTTCAGCCCCGATGTGCTGCATCCAGTCGTTGAGGCCCTGGTAGGGATTCTCTAGCACGAAGGCGCGCCATTCCGCCGCGAACTTGCTGCTGATGGCATCCTTGGTCACGGTTTTGGTCGTCGTGACGGGCAGGATGAAGTTCAGATCGGGGTGAATGAGCTTGTCGGTTTTCTGGCAGCTCGGGCAGTGCCCGCACGAGTCCTCGGCCTCAGGCGTGCGGTTTTCGCAGTTCAGGAAGGTAGCATACGCTAGGGCCAAAGCCAGCGCCGCCGAGCCCTCCGCCCCGCGAAACAGCTGAGCGTGGGCGACATGGTTGCGCCGCACGCTCCCAATGAGAAGCTGCTTAACCTGCTGCTGGCCCGGAATTTCAGAAAAACGCATCTGGACTTAATTGGGAATGAGCAATGAAGAATGAGGAAAGAACAACTGAGAAGCAGATAATGAAGCGGCTCGCACCCACAAACCTACTTGGCGCGGACACTGGTGTAGCTCTTCCTTCTTAACTCCTCATTCTTAATTAGCTTTCTCCCACACCCGGTCTTTGGCCGTGGCCTCGTACACGTGGCGCATGATGGCTTGCTCGGTTTCATCGTAGGCCAGTTGACGGCGGGCCATAACGCGCTCCGCTACCTCGTTTACTTTCGGGAGCTTGAAGGTTTCGAACCCAGCGGCGCCACCCCAGCTGAAGCTCGGGATAAAGGTGCGCGGAAAACCGGCTCCGAAGATATTGGCGCCTACCCCGACCACCGTGCCAGTGTTGAACATGGTGTTAATGCCACACTTGCTATGGTCGCCCATCATTAGACCGCAGAACTGCTGGCCGGTGTTCACGAAACGACTCGCCGAGTGGCTCCAGATTTTAACTGGGGCGTAGTTGTTCTTTAAGTTGGAGGTGTTGGTATCGGCGCCCAGGTTGCACCACTCGCCAATCACGGAGTTACCGAGGTAGCCGTCGTGGCCCTTGTTGCTGTAGCCCAGCAGGATGCTGTTGCCTACCTCACCACCAACTTTAGAATAAGGCCCGACAGTATTGTCGCCACGCATTTTGGCGCCGGCGTTGATGTGGCTGCCCTCGCACAAGGCCAAGGGCCCGCTGATAATGGCGCCCTCGTGCACCTGAGAGTTCTTGCCCAGGTAGATTGGCCCATTTTCGGCGTTCAGAATGGCAGCCCGAATCTTCACGCCCGGCTCGATAAAGACGTTTTCCGGCGCGTACACAATGGTGTGCGCATCGCCCACCGGCGCCGATTCCCTACCCTTGGTCAGCAGGTCAAAGTCGCGGCGGATCTCGGCCCCATTGCGCAGAAACAGGTGCCACACTTCTTTAATAGCCGTGACCGGCTCGGCTACTTCGCGGGTTTTCTGAAAGCCGTCCTGAATCAGCTCCGCTACTTGGCTGGCATCGGCTAGGTGAGCTGCTACCAGCATTTCCTCATCAAACAAGGCCTCGCCGGGGGCCAGCGCCTGCACCTGTTGGGTCAGCAGCTCATCGGGGCACACGGCACCGTTGATGACCAGAGCCGGACCCTGCGTATCGCCGGCCGGAAACTTGGCCTGCAGATAGCTTTCGGTGAGGTAACCTACCCGCTCGGCTCGCAGGCGATGCTGCCATTTCTCGGCCAGAGTCAGGATACCGCAGCGCAGCGCCGCTATTGGTCGCGTGAAGGTGAAGGGCAGCAGATGGGGGCGAATGGCCGGGTCGTCGAAGAGCAGGATGTGCATGGCAGAAAAGCGGTTAGCGGAAGGCGCCGGGCGGTGAGCTGAGGAACAGTGCAGCCGCCAGAGCTACGTGCAAGGGCAAAATTGGCAAATAAAAAACTCCCTTCGGGTTACAAAGGGAGTTTCTCAGAAAAACGACTGGCGAGCAGCTAACTGCCGCTTGCCTAGCAGAATTACTTCTTCTTGTAGCGGTTCATGAACTTCTCTACGCGGCCAGCAGTGTCGAGCAGTACGTTTTTGCCGGTGTAGAAGGGGTGCGACTCCGAGCTAACTTCCACCTTGATAACGGGGTAAGTTTTGCCGTCTTCCATCGTGATGGTCTCGTTCGAGCCCATCGTCGAGCGGGTTACAAATTTGAAGCCGCTGGAAGTGTCCTGAAACACGACTTCGCGATACTCGGGGTGGATGTCTTTTTTCATGGTCTGATGCCGTTTGTACCTTGTTGCCTGCCGATTTTGCGGAAGGGACTGCAAAAGTACGCGTTACGC
The DNA here is from genome assembly GCF_022919335.1 of Hymenobacter sp. 5516J-16. Classification (NCBI taxonomy): domain Bacteria; kingdom Pseudomonadati; phylum Bacteroidota; class Cytophagia; order Cytophagales; family Hymenobacteraceae; genus Hymenobacter; species Hymenobacter sp. 5516J-16. Next base: position 1,483,097 of record NZ_CP095058.1, read on the forward strand.
CCGGATTTCAAAAGCCCTTTTCATCTTTTCGCCCGGCCCCCGCTGACTTGATGACCAGCGCCTTATGTTTCCGACCAGGGTTGGTTATACTTACCGCGTCATTTTCATTCTAGCCACTACTCCTACTGTTATGCTCCGCATTATTACCGTCTTATTCCTGCTCCTAGCTGGCGTCGTGCTGGTGTATGCTACCTCCCTGGCGCCGGCCGAGCCGGCTGCTTCCCCGGGCCGCCCCCCGAAAGTCGCGGCCGGTCCGGCTCAAGCTGACCGCCTACTGGCGCACTCTTGGCAAACGGTCAAAACCATGTTTCGCTAAGTCACGCCAGCTTGCGTTTTCGTCGTTTTGCCGACAACCTTGCGTTTGTGGTGCGGCGCGCTGACCCGGCGCATTCTATCTCGCCGCTGCTATTTGTTTCACCGTTTACCCGATTACCAGCCTACATGCGCCTCTGTTTCGCCTCTAATAACGCCCACAAGCTGGACGAAATCCGCCCCCTATTGCCGCCTTCTGTTAAGCTGCTGAGCTTGGCTGACATTGGCTGCCAGGACGAACTACCCGAAACCCAGGACACGCTCGAAGGCAACGCCCGCCAGAAGGCCCAGTACGTGTGGGACCATTTCGGGGTAGCCTGCTTTGCCGATGATACGGGCCTGGAAGTAGCAGCTCTGAACGGGGAGCCCGGCGTGTATTCCGCCCGGTACGCTGGCCCCCAGCGCCTGGCCGCCGACAACGTGGCTAAGCTGCTGCAGGAGCTACAAGGCCACTCGAATCGTGCCGCGCAGTTTCGGACGGTAGTGGCGTTGGTGCTACCCGGCGGCGAAGTGCATGAGTTTGCCGGCGCCGTTGATGGCGTAATTACCGAGCAGGTGCGCGGCCAGGATGGCTTTGGCTACGACCCCATCTTCCAGCCAACGGAAGGCGACGGCCGCACTTTCGCCCAAATGAGCCTGGCCGAAAAAAACGCCATTAGCCACCGCGCCCGCGCCGTAGCCGGGCTGGTGCAGTTTTTACACGGTGAGATGGTGAACTAGTGAGACGGTGAGGTAGTGCATGAGTGAAGTGTGTCATGGCGAGGAGGCAGGACGAAGCCATCCTGCTTCTCATTTGCCCGAAGCCCTCTATTATGACAAGCTCTTACCTCCGCGCCAGAGGTAAGGGTAGCACACTAGTAAGGAAGAATGGCCACGCTTCGCTCGCCAGGACAGCCTGGGCAAGCGCTTGCACCCGGCAAACTCACTCATTCACTACCTCACTAACGCACCATTTCACTATTTCACCTCTACCCCTCCGCTAGATTTCGTACTTTTGCAGGGTTGGCCCCGCCGGTACGGGCCTATTCCCACCTCCATGCAACACCCTTTCATCGTCGGAATTACGGGCGGCAGCGCCTCTGGCAAAACCACATTTCTACGCCGGCTGCTGGCCTCGTTTCCCGAAGAAGAAATCTGCCTGATTTCGCAGGACAATTATTACCATCCACGGGAAAGCCAGCAAGTTGACTCCCAGGGCGTCACGAACTTTGACCTTCCCAGCAGCATCGACTCCCAGGCCTACGCGGCCGATGTGCTGCGCATCAGCCAGGGCCTGGAAGTGCGCCGCCAAGAGTACACCTTCAATAACCCCAACGTAGTGCCCGCCGAGCTGGTGTTTCGGCCCGCGCCTATTGTGGTGGTAGAAGGTATTTTCGTGTTCTACTTCGAGGAAGTTGCCAAGCTGCTCGACCTGAAAGTGTACATCGATGCTCGGGAACATGTGAAGCTGCAGCGCCGCATCGTGCGCGACCGGGACGAGCGGGGCTATGATTTGGAGGATGTGCTCTACCGCTACACCAACCACGTGGCGCCTACTTACGAGAAGTACATCAAACCTTTCAAGCACGACGCCGACATCATCATCCCCAACAACCGCCACTTCGACAAAGGCCTGGATGTGTTGGTGTCGTTCCTGCGCAGCCGGGTGGAAATCGGCCGCTCGGTGCAGTAACCTTTCTTACCTCCACCCATGTACAGCAAAGCCGAAGCCGCCCAACTGCGCCACGCCTTCTGGACCACATTTGGTCAGTACATGGCCCCGGTGCCCTCGGCCGAAGGCGAGCCGGTCAACTGGATTAACTACCGCACCGGCCTTAAGCACGTGCAATTGCGCATGCGCACCGAGGACCGCCGTGCCTCCGTGGGTCTGGAGCTATTGCACCCCGACGCCGACATCCGGGCCCTACAATTCGAGCAGTTGCAGGCCCTGCACAACATGCTACCCACTATTCCGGGCCAGGAGTGGGAGTGGCAGCCCGAGGCCGAAGAAAACGGGCAACTTCTGAGCCGCGTGCAGCAGGAGCTGCGCGGCGTGAGCCCCTGAACCGGGAGGACTGGCCCGCCTTGATTTCCTTTTTCAAGCCCCGCCTCATAGCTCTCGACGAGTTCTGGAGCCAGGCCCGCTACCCCCTGGAGGACTTGATGTAATCATTGGCGACGGTTTCGGGCTACCTACTATGTCCTTCCGAGCGGGAGCGAGAAATCTGAGTTACTCATTAGCGGCTGACTCAGATTCCTCGCCCCACTCGAAAGGACACGTGCTTTTCACGGGTTTCAGTGCAGAGTTCTTCTCCGGCATATTGCTTTTGCGGCTCCGGAGGCAAAAAGCTATATTTGTAGCTCTTACCCCGAACTCGTTGCTTTCCTTCTCCGCCCTTTTACCTCGTCTGCGTTTCGCCCTCATCACAGCTACCTTGCTGATGGTGCTGGGGCTGAACCATCAGGCCGTAGCTACGCTGCGGGTGCTGCCTACGGGTGGTACTACCCGGGTAGCGGCAGGCCCGCGGGCGGCGGTGGTAAAGCAACGCGTCACGCTCGAAGCTACTTCGCCGCTTGGGTTCTTTGTGGCTCCAGCGGCCGATGCGTGGCTTCCGGCACCCCTGGAACTGCCCTTTGCGCAGTGGCTGCCGACTTGCCTCGCGGGGCCGCGCCCCTCTCCTAGCGCCGTGCCGGACTGGTTTCGGGTGCGGCTGTTGGTTGCGGCTCTCTCGCCCCAGGCTCCCTAGCGGCCGGGGCCTTTTGTGCTGTTGTAGATGACTGGCGGGTTGTGCTCTTGCTGATGCAGCCCCCGCCCTTTTTAGGCCGCCGTGCGGCCTTCTGATCACTACTCTTCCGGGTCCGGCTTTTGCGCATCAGCGCCTCCCCCACAAGACATCAACTACTTATTTCATGCGTAATAAAGGACTCATCATTACGCTGACGCTTCTGGTGTCGGCGTTGTGCATCTACTTCCTCTCGCTGACCCTCGTGTCGCGCGGGGTGCAGAAGGATGCGGCGCGCTACGCCTCGCGTAGCGGCCAGATCAACGAAAAAGCACGTCAGCACTACCTCGATTCGGTGTGGCGGGCGCCCGTGTTCGGACCCCTTACCTACAAGGATGTACGGCAGTCGGAACTGGGCTTGGGCCTAGACTTGAACGGCGGCATGCACGTAACGCTGGAGGTTTCGCCGGTGGAAATCGTGCGCGCCATGAGCGGCAACTCCAAAGACCCCGTGTTTAACAAGGCCATCGACCAGGCTCAGGAACTGCGCAAGACTAACCCGTCGACGCCCTTCACGACCCTGTTTGCCCAGGCCTTCCGCGATGTAGCGCCTAACGACAAGCTGGCCCGCGTGTTTGCTAACACCACCAATAAGAGCCGCGGTATCGACATCAACTCGACCAACGAGAAGGTTATTGGTGAAATTAACAAGGAAGTGGAAGAAGCCATTGACCGCTCCTTCAACATCTTGCGCACCCGTATCGACAAGTTCGGTACCAGCCAGCCCAACATTCAGCGGGTAAAAGGCACGGGCCGCATCCAGATTGAGCTGCCCGGCGTCGACAACCCCGACCGGGTGCGGAAGCTGGTACAGGGCCAGGCTAAGTTGGAGTTCTGGGAAGTATGGCGTCAAGATGAATTTGCGCCCTACCTCAACCAGCTCGACCAGGTGCTGAACGCCAAAGAGCAAGCCACGGCCACCACTACCCCCGCTACGGCCGCCGCTACCACCACTGATAGCACTGCTACGGCCGCCGCTACCACGGCTGGCGACACAACCTCCCTGGCTAGCCAGCTCGCCAAGAAAAACACCAAGTCCACGGCGAAGGCCGACTCGGCAGCGGCTCCTACGAAAAGTGTGCTTGCTAGCCTGTTCACCATGCCCGGCACCTTGGGCGCCAATATCCGCGACACGGCCCGCGTGAATGCCGTGCTGCGCAGCCCCGATACTCGCGCCGTGTTGCCTTCCAACCTCACCTTCATGTGGGGCGTGAAGCCCGATGTGATTGAAGGCCAGGAGTATTTGCAGCTTTACGCCATCCGCAAAAGCCGGGAGGTTGAAGCCCCGATTGGCGGCGAGGTAATCAGCGACGCCCGCGGCGACTTCGACCAGATGAGCGGCCGCGCCGAGGTATCGATGCAAATGAACCCCGGCGGCGCCCGCAAGTGGCAGCGCCTCACCGCGGCCAACATTGGCCGTCAGGTAGCCATTGTGCTCGATGACAACGTGTACTCAGCGCCCGTAGTGCAGGCTGAAATTGCGGGCGGCAACTCCAGCATTTCCGGCAACTTCACCATCGAAGAAGCGCAGGACCTAGCCAACATTCTGAAGGCTGGTAAGCTGCCCGCTCCTACCCGCATCGTGGAAGAAGCAATTGTGGGTCCTTCCTTGGGTCGCGAAGCTACCAACCAGGGTCTGTTCTCGGTGATTGGTGGTCTGGCTATCATCATGCTGTTCATGGCCGTGTACTACGGCCGCGCCGGTCTGGTAGCCGACGCCGTGCTGCTGTTCAACCTGTTCCTGATTATGGGCGTGCTGGCCCAGCTGTCCTTCGCCCTGACCCTGCCGGGTATTGCGGGCCTGCTGCTGGTAATTGCGGCCTCGGTTGACGCCAACGTACTGATTTTCGAGCGGATCCGGGAAGAACTGGACCACGGCCTGCAACCCACCGATGCCATCAACAAAGGCTACTCGCGCGCTACTACCGCCATCTTCGACTCCAACGTAACTCAGTTGATTATTGCCCTGATTCTGGGCTTCTTCGGCACGGGTCCGGTGCAAAATTTCGCCATTACCCTGGGTATTGGCGTGTTTACCTCCTTCCTGGCGGCCGTGTACGTATCGCGCCTTATCATTGAGCGCATGGTGAAGAACGGCAACACCAACCTGAGCTTCAGCACTTCGATTTCGCGTAACCTGTTCAAGAACATCAACCTCGACATTGTGGGCAAGCGCAAGATTGCCTACGCCTTCTCGACGGTGTTTATCCTCATCGGTTTCGTGCTGATGTACCTGCAGGGCGGCCCCAACCTGGGCGTTGACTTCCGCGGGGGCCGCGAGTTTATCGTGGACTTCAACAAGCCGGTAGTTGCTTCCGACGTGCGCGACCTGCTGACCAACCAGTATTTCGGGGGCGCTGGCACGGAAGCCAAAACCTTTGGTGCCGACAGCCGCCTGCGCATCACAACGGGCTACCTAGCCAACGACGAAAGCGTGGAAGCCGATAATAAGGTGCAGTCGGCGCTGCTGACGGGCCTGAAAGCCAAGTACGGCGCCGAAAACCCAACTATCAAGAGCTCCTCGAAGGTAGGAGCTACCATTGCCGATGACATCAAGCGGACTTCGGTATTGAGTCTGGGCCTGACCTTGCTGGCCATTTTCGTGTACGTGCTGCTGCGCTTTGAGAAGTGGCAGTACTCGATGGCGGCGGTAGTGGCCCTGTTCCACGACGCCCTGATTGTAATTGCCTCCTTCCCGATTGCGCGGGCCCTGGGCCTGAACTACGAAATGGACCAGGTGTTCGTGGCGGCCGTGCTGACCACCATCGGTTTTTCGATGAACGATACCATCGTTATCTACGACCGAATCAGGGAATACCTGCGCGAAAACAAGCACCTCACTTTCGCCCAGGTAGTAAACCCGGCCCTGAACAGCACGTTCTCCCGCACCATGATTACGTTCACGACGGTATTTTTGGTGATGGTGGTACTCTACATCTTCGGCGGCGAAACGCTTCGCTCGTTCTCCTTCGCCATGATTATCGGTATCATCTTCGGTACATATTCCTCGCTGTTCATTGCCGCGCCGCTCATCCTGGACACCTACGGCCGCAAGGAAAAGGAGCGCCTCAATACCTCCACCGACGCCGACGCACCCAAGCTGAGCACGGCTCAGGTGTAGCTTTGTCGTTAGGTAATAGTTGTCGGTTGCTAGCGTTGCAACCAACGGCTACTACAAAAAAGCCCGGCCTTATGGTCGGGCTTTTTCTTTTGTATAATCCAGTAACCAAGAACCGTTTCCAACCCTAGTGCTGCTTGTGGGGGTAGGCGCTAGGTACCAGTTATTAATGAAATAAGAACTGTCCTTCCGAGCGGAGCGAGGAATCTGGGTTAGCCTCCCGTGAGTAACCCAGATTCCTCGCTCCGCTCGGAAGGACAGGTTGAGCCGTATTTCTAAAGAGTAAGAGCAAAATAATAGAGAGGCAACATAACGCTGAACGTCCTGCAGAGGCGCAGTCGAAGCATCTCGCTCGAATCATTGGGTAGCATTGCAGCCTCAGCACGCCAGATGCTTTGGCTTCCCTCTGCAGGACAACTCTTCTCCTTATAGGGTGCATCCATAAACACCAAATCACAAAAAAGCCCGGCCTACTAGACCGGGCTTTTTTGTGATTTGGAATCTGTGACGCTGAAACTGGTAGCGCCCAATGCTCAGTATAGCTTAGAAGCTGGCGGTAACGCCTTCGGCTACTACCTCTTTCACTTCAGGTACCATGCGCTTGAGCAGGTTTTCAATGCCCGATTTCAGGGTAACGGTAGCGGAAGGGCAGCCGGAGCATGAGCCTTGCAGGTTCACGGTTACGATGCCTTCGTGGTAGCTCTTAAAGGTGATGTTGCCACCATCTTGCTCCACGGCGGGGCGCACGTAGTTATCGAGCAGGTCGATGATTTTCTGGCTGGTTTGCTGGTCAGCTTCCGAGGCGTCGCCGGTGGCGGCAGCCTGCTGGGCGGCGCGCTGCTCGGCGGCGGGGTCCACGGTAAAAATGGGGCCACCGGCTTCCACGTACGACTTCAGGAAGGTGCGCAGCTCCGGAATCAGCTGAGCCCACTGGTGCTCGGTGGTTTTGGTGATGGTCACGAAGTTCTGGGCAATGAACACGCGGCCCACATAATCGAAGTTGAATAGCTCCTGGGCCAGCGGCGAGTTAGCGGCGGCTTCCAGGTTCGGATAGTCCACGCTCACCCCATCTGCTAGCAGCTGGGTGTTGAGCACGAACTTCATGGATTCGGGGTTGGGGCTGGCTTCGGCGTAGATAGAAACCGGCGCAGCGGGGGCAGTGAGTTGTTCAGCCATGTTTGAAAGACTTGGAGACACGCGGGAGAAAGTCGGCCGAACAAGTAACGGCCGGACCAGATAAACCGCCTCGGGCGGCAATGGTTACAAAGGTAACCGAATGTAGGAACAAGAGTTGCCGACCAGAAGTGCACTTTTCAGATGTTGCCCTGACATTGTAGGTCTTGGGTAGCCTGACGTAGGTAGCCGCGCTAGCAAGCTGCCTACGTCAGGTTGCCCTAAACTCGCGGAATCAAACCCGGCTACTCCAGCCATAGATGCCGGTTGCCCGTAGCTTTACCGGTGTCTATGACTTATCCGCTTCTTCTCTCTGCTGCTGCGCCACCGGCCTGGCCGCTACTGCTGCCTTTCTTCGGGTTACTGGCTCTAATTGCGACCGGGCCGTTATTGTTTCCTCACTTTTGGGAGCGGTGGTATGCCCACGTAGCCGTGGGGCTAGGTTTGCTGATGTTGGGCTACTACGGCTTGGTCCGGCACGATTGGCACACGGCCGTGGAAACGCTGGCCGAGTATATTTCTTTCGTGGTGTTGCTCACGGCCTTGTTTGTGGTGGGTGGCACCTTGTACTTGAACATCAACGTGCCGGGTACGCCGGGCCGCAACGTGCTGCTGCTGGCGGTGGGGGCTCTGTTGGCATCTGTGGTGGGCACTACGGGCGCTTCGCTGATGCTGATCCGGCCGTTTATCCGGCTCAACGACCAGCGAATTCGACCCTACCACATCGTGTTTTTCATCTTCGTTGTGAGCAATGCAGGCGGCCTGCTCACGCCCTCGGCGACCCACCCCTGTTTATTGGCTACTTGCGCGGGGTGCCGTTTTTCTGGACTACTCAGCATTTGCTTATTCCCTGGCTGCTAGCCAATGGGCTCCTGCTGCTGCTGTTCTGGCTGCTGGATCGGCGCACAGCCTTCCCCGCCCCGCTGTCTCGCAGTGAGCAACGGCGGGCCCATTCCAAAAAAGGACTACCCCTCTACGATTTCAACGGCCGCTACAATTTCCTGTGGTTGCTGCTCGTGCTGGGGGCTGTTTTTCTAAACCCCAGTCAAATTTCTTGGTTACCGACCTTGCCCATAGCCGGACTGAACATCTCCTTTGTACGCGAAACTATCCAGCTCTTGGCGGCTTGGGGCTGCTACCGCACAGCGCACCCGAAAGCGTTGGCAGCGAATCACTTCACCCTGGGCCCTATGCGGGAGGTAGGGTTTCTCTTCTTCGGCATCTTCCTGACCATGATGCCGGCCCTGCAAACCGCGGCCCAGGTAGCGGCTGATCCGGCCGTGGCAAGTCGGCTCACTCCGGCGGCGCTGTACTGGCTGACGGGCGTGCTGTCGGCCTTTCTGGATAATGCGCCTACTTACGCTTCCTTTCTGGGGCTGAGCTTGGCCGGGCACCAGCTTGATTTCGCCCAGGCCAGCGCCGTGCAGCACTTTGCCGCCGACGCGGCCACGCAGCCGTTACTGCGGGCCATTTCCAGTGGGGCCGTGCTGTTCGGAGCCCTCACCTATATCGGCAACGGGCCTAACTTTCTGGTGCGCGCCATTGCGGAGAAGGAAGGCGTGCCCATGCCTAGCTTCTTCGGCTACATTGGCCGCTATGCCCTGCCCTACCTGCTGCCGGTGCTGGGCATTATCAGCGGGTGGCTGCTGTGGGGCTCCTAGCAGCGGGCAATCCGCAGCCGCTGAACGCGCGTATGGCAGGTGGTATGCAGGCACGCCTAAAATTCGCCCTTTTCCGACCCGTTGCTATTGCCTGGCTGGTGTATTTCCGGCTGGGAGCGGGCTTTCTGATGGCTCTGGAGCACGCCGGCGGGTTGGTGATAGGCCGGGTGCGCAACTATACCGAGCCACAATTTCACTTCCGCTACCTCGGTTGGGAATGGCTGCCCGCCCTACCCGCGCCCGGGATTTACGCCGTGTACGGGCTGGTAATACTAGCCGGCCTGGCCGTGGCAGCAGGCTGGCATTACCGCCTGATGGCCGCGCTGCTAAGCCTGGGCTACGTGGCCTTGCTGCTGCTGGAAGAAACCGAATACATCAACCACTTCTACCTCTACGCCCTGCTGGCGGCCGTTCTGGCTTGCCTACCCGCCCACCGCGCGGCCTCCGCCGATGTACGGGCCGGGCGGGTAGCACCCGCGGCTACTACCCCCGCCTGGACCCGCCTAGTGGTGCTGTTTCAAGTGAGTTTGGTGTACCTCTTTGCGGCGCTGGCCAAGCTCAACCCCGATTGGCTAGCGGCCCGGCCCTTGGGCATCTGGCTAGGGGCCAAAGCGCACTACCCCTTGCTGGGGCCGGTGCTGGCGGCGGCTCCCACGGCTTGGCTGATGAGCTACGGCGGGCTACTATTCGATGCGTTGGTAGTGCCCCTACTCCTTATCCGCCGGACCCGGCCGTGGGCGTTTGGCCTGGCCGTGTTCTTTCACCTGACCAACGTGGTAGTGTTTGGACTGGGTACGTTTCCCTGGTTTTCCTTGCTGCTGACCAGCCTGTTTTTTGCCCCCGATTTCCCGCGTCACCTCCCGGGGTTCGTGGGGCGTTGGTTTCGGCAGCGCCTCCTGCTTGCTGACGCGGAAACTGATGCGGGGACGCAGGTTTTGCCGCACTCGAAGTATTCCCAACACTGGCTACTGGCTGGGCTGACCTTTTACCTGCTTGTGCAGCTTGCGCTGCCGTTGCGCTACCTGCTTTATCCTGGTCAAGTTCATTGGACCGAGGAAGGCCACCGCTTCAGTTGGCACCTAATGCTGCGCACGAAGTCGGGGTCGGCGGTTTTCCGGGTGCGCCTGCCCGATGGCCGCGAGGAAGTAGCACTTCCCGCTACCTATTTAACCCGCAACCAAGCAAACAAGCTCACCCACAGCCCCGACCTGATCCTGCAGTTTGCCCACCTGCTGGCCCGCAACTACCAGCACCGTGGCCTCCGTCCCGTTGCCATCTACTGCGACTCGTGGTTGAGCCTGAACGGACACCCGCCCCGCCCGCTAGTCAGCCCACAGCTGAATCTATTGGGTTTGAAGCGCAGCCTAAAGCCGTATCCGTGGATTGAGCCAGCACCAGCTACGGACACTAGGTGAAATTACCCTTCTGGCCACAGATTGGAACCGGATTACTAGTTTCTCTCCTTGGAGCAACCGTAATCTACACCCGGTTGGCCCGGGCCCGTAGCAGCATATCGGCCAGCACTAGACTGGTCATGGCGTCCACGATGGGTACGGCGCGGGGTAGCACGCAAGGGTCGTGGCGGCCGCGGCCGGCGAGGCTAATGGCTTCACCCTGGTCGTTGATGGTGGCTTGGGGCTGCAGAATGGTGGCTACCGGCTTGAATGCCACGCGGAAGTAAATATCCTGCCCGTTGCTAATGCCACCCTGAATGCCGCCGCTATGATTGGTGCGGGTGCGCACCTGCCCGGCTTCGTCGGTATAAAACGCGTCGTTGTGCTCGGAGCCGAAGAGCAGCACGCCCGCAAACCCTGAGCCGTACTCGAAGCCTTTCACGGCGTTGATGCTGAGCATGGCCCGGCCCAATTCGCTGTGCAGTTTGTCGAACACTGGCTCGCCCAGCCCGGCCGGCACCCCGCGTACTACCCCCGTCACCAGGCCGCCTACCGTATCGTGCCGGTCGCGGGTTTGGCGGATAAGCTCGGCCATGCGCTCGGCGGTTTCGGGGTGGGGGCAGCGCACGGCGTTGGTTTCAATCAGGCTTAGGTCTAGCTGCTCGTAGCCTACGGGCACAGCCACTGCCCCTACCTGCGAGACGTAGCTGCTCACCCGGATGCCGTGCTGCTCCACCAGTTTTTGCGCTACGGCCCCGGCCGCCACGCGCGCGGCGGTTTCGCGGGCCGAGCTGCGGCCGCCGCCGCGGTAGTCGCGCCGGCCGTACTTCTGGTCGTAGGTGTAGTCGGCGTGGGAAGGACGGTAGGCGTGCTCAATGTGGGAGTAGTCGTGGCTGTGCTGGTCCTGGTTGCGAATGAACAGGCTGATGGGCGTGCCCGTCGTGTAACCCTCAAAAATACCCGACTGAATTTCGACCCGGTCGGCCTCTTTGCGCGGGGTGGTCAGGTCGCTTTGCCCCGGCCGGCGCCGGTCGAGGGCAGTCTGAATGTCGGCTTCGGTTATGGGCAGCCCCGCCGGACACCCGTCCAGCACTACCCCTATTCCCGGCCCGTGCGATTCTCCGAAGGTAGTGATGCGAAATAGGGTGCCGAAGGTGTTCATCTGGTAAGCTGGTAAAATGATGAGGTAGTGAGTTTGCTATTTAGGCTGTACCACCGGCGCAAGTAGCACAGCAAACTCACCATTTCACAATTTCACTAGCTCACCGGCTACCATTTCCGCGCTTTACCTTCTAGCTCGCCACCACCCAATGCCGGCCATCATGAGCAGGGCCACTACCACCATATTGGCGTATCGGCGCACGTCTCGGTAAGTGTCGCGCGGATGCGGGGTAGCATCTGCCTCGGGCAGAGCCGTACGGTAAAATGGGTCGTCTAGCCGCGCGCGGAAGGTGGAATCAGTACGTACGGGTCCCCGCACTACCGGCTGTAGCTCGGCCCGCAGTGTATCATAGCGCGCGGTGGCGGGGTTAAACACGACCACCTGAAACAGTGTGTCGAGGGCTACGGGGCCGGGCCGACGAGCCACCAACCGGAACTGGAAGCTCTTGCGCCCCCCTACCCTCCCGCCCTCGCGGGTAAGCTCCTGCTGCACCTCCGGGCCGTACACCTCCAGGGCCTCGGAAGCGGGCGGCGCCTCCAAATTAATAGCCGCTAAGTTTCCTTCTCCTTCCACGGTGAAGGTGTATGTGAAGGCCTTTCCCGTCTGAAAAGTGGTGCGGTCAATGGCCTCCTTTACCTCGTAGCTGCCTACTGGCACCTGGTCGCGGAGCGGGTGAGCAGGCAGGGGCTTCACTGGAATAGTCCGGGCCGATGAGTAATAGATTTTATAGCCTGCCAAGCGGTTATCAAGGCCCGGTGCTGGCTTCTTAGCCACCTTATACTTCACCATTTGCAGGGCCACGGCCGGAAATGTGAGGGGCTGGGTATTTAGTGGGTACAACTCAGCCTCCCACAGCCGGTAGCGCAGGAAGGGCTTGCCGCCTACAGTCACGTTTTCAGGCAGCACTTCTTGCTCATTAAAGCTTTCTTCCCACACCGTGCGCTGCCGAAGCTGACGGATGATGCTGGGGAGCTGCTGGGCAAAGTTGTAGAAGTTTAGCACGGCCTGGTCTTGCGGGGCCAAGTAGAAGTACAGCCCCACGTGCACACCTTCGCCCACAAACACGCTGTTTTTATCCGGCACTACAGCCAGAAAGGCCTGGTCCTGAGGCTCCACGTATTCCTGAGGTTTGGGCTTACCAAACAGCTTATCCAGCAACCCAATGCCCTGTAAAGGGCTGGCCCCGGGCGCCGGCGGTGCGGGCACGGCGGGCGTAGTAGCGGCCTGCTGGGGATTAACGCGCAGGGTAGCTCCCTCCGAGCGAACTGCAAGGCCGTTGACCGTCATGCTAAAGGGCTTTAGCGTGAAGGTGCCCTGCGCAAAAGCGGCGTAGCGCTGCGTAATGGTCAGCTCCGTAGAGCTTTGGCCATTTACTGTGCGCGTGGTAGTAGTGCTAGACTTGCCGCTTTTCTTAAAGCCCTCAATTTCTGGAAAGGCGGAATAGCGTTCCAGCGGAGCGCCCCGCAGCCGAAAGCTAATGGTGTAGTACTCGTTGATGGGAAACACCGACTTGCCCAGAACAATGTCAGCAGTCGGCGGCTGGTTCTGCCCAGCGGCCAGACCACACCCTACCCATAGCACGCCCAGAAGAAGTAAGAAAAAGCGCATGAGCTATTCACAACAAGTCAACTTGCCAAAGCTAGAGAAAACCGGTGTTAGTGCCAGGTAAAGGGCCTTCACTGCTCAGCTTTGCTTGTACCCCTTCCATGGTTACAGAACTCGGCTTATAAGATTTTGGCTTTTTTAAATCCATAGATGAACCTAGGTCGTAATTCCCCTCAAAACCACCCTCCACCTTTTGGTTGCCCCAGTTTATGGGGCTTGCAAAAAAACCGCTCCGTTGCGGGTGGCTTCGTATTGCCTTCACTTTTTTCACCCAACCCATCCTTGCTATGTCCAACATCACGCAAAAAGGCAGCGACGAAGCGGAATTCGCCAAGCCGCTGTATACGCCCATCAAGCGTCGCTCCTTCTTCATGTATGCCGGCGCTACTGCCGGTGCTACCGCTTTGCTGCTCTCGGGCTGCGATGACGATGACGAGAATGTAACCACTCCAACGACCACCAGCACGGTAAACTTAGGCTCCGGTGACGTAGGTGTGCTGAACTACGCTTACGCCCTGGAGCAGTTGGAAGCTGCTTTCTACGCTCAGGTAATAGCCAACTTCGCATCCGGGTTTACTGCTGATGAGCGCACTGCCCTAACGGCCATTGCCCGGCACGAAGCCATTCACCGCGACTTCTTCAAGACTGCTATTACGGGGGCGGCCGCCTCACAGATCATTCCTGGTCTGACACCTAACTTCAGCGCCGTTAACTTCTCCGACCGTGGCTCGGTACTGGCTACCGCCAAAACGTTCGAAGACTTGGGTGTAGCTGCTTATAATGGCGCTGGTGCTCTTATTCAGAACCCGGCTTACCTCGGCGTTGCTGGCAAAATCGTATCGGTAGAGGCACGCCACGCTGCTTATATCCGCGACCTGATCAGCAATGGCACTTTCGCTGACAACACAACGGTTGACTCTAACGGCCTAGATAAGGCCATGACGGTAGCTCAAGTACTTACCGCTGCTCAGCCGTTCATCCGCGAAACCATCAACGGCAGCAACGTCGGTAAATAACCTTCTCCTCTCACATCTGACCACTGAATCATATGAACCTGTTTCAAATAATTACCGAGCTAGAGAAGGTTGATCCAGAAATTGCGGATCGTCTTACCCACCGTCGTAGCGCCCTGAACGCGCTAGGTAGCTTCGGAAAGAAAGTAGCATTGGCTGCTGCCCCCATTGCCATCGGATCTGCCTTCAACAAGGCTGTTGGCCAGAACACGCTAACCGCCGTTAACGACGTCCTGAACTACGCGCTGCTGCTGGAGCGCCTGGAGTATGCTTTCTACGATCAGGCACTAAGGGCCCCTACCTTGGCGGCTAACCTGACTAGCGGCTCGGCCGCTCGCGGAGCCATCGAAACCATCCGGACTCACGAGTTGGCACACGTAAACTTGTTGACGGCTGCCCTAGGCTCTGCTGCTGCCGCGGCTCCTACCTTTGATTTTGGTACTACCGCCTTCAGCAACTACGCATCGTTCCTGACGTTTGCTCAGGCCTTCGAGGATACTGGAGTACGAGCTTACAAAGGTCAAGCTGGCAACATCCCCCGCACGCTGAACCCCACTGTAGGTGGCACTCAAGTGAACCTGCTGACGGTAGCGTTGCAGATTCACTCAGTAGAAGCTCGTCACGCAGCTCACATCCGCTACATGCGTCGTGGCGCAACAGCTGGTGCTCAGACCACTATCATGCCGTGGATTGTAGGTGCTGAGTCTAATGGTGCTCCTACTCCGGTTTATGGTGCTGGAGTTCCAGCCGCTAACTTCCCAGCAGAAAGTAACATCATGCAAGCTGGTCTCACCCTCACCACGGGTATCGGTGCTACTTACACCGAAGCCGATGTAAGCGCTGCTTTCGATGAGCCGCTCGATAACACGACGGTAACTAATATCGCACGGTCGGTAGTTAAGTTCTAAAAACTACCGTTTGCGTCTAATTAAGGACGGCCCTCTCGGGGCCGTCCTTTTTTGTGTTTTTGCCCGCACGCAACCTTTCGGTGCGGCCGTTACTCTTCGTAGTGGTGCATCCCGGTTTATCGGAGTACCTTTGTTAATCGGGAAGTTGCGGCCTGCGTTGGGCTGCTCCCCGCCGAGTTACTACCGCATGTCTGACTCTGCTTTCTCCTTTTTGGGGCGTACGTTGCGCCGCCGTTCTTTTCTTCGCGTAGCGGGTGCTACTGCCGCTTCTTCTGCCCTGGTGCTAGCTGGCTGCGGCAGCGACGATACGGAAACCCCAACTCCTACCACCCCGGGCGCCCTCACGTTTTCCAACGACAATCTGGGTTTGCTCAACTACGTGTACCTGTTAGAGCAGCTGGAAGCCGCTTTCTACCAGAAGGTGGTGAGTAGTTTCCCCCTCGATTTTACGGCCGCCGACCGGGCCGCTTTCATAGATCTGCGTGACCATGAAGTAATTCATCGGGAAACGTTGAAGTTTGCGCTAGGCTCAAATGCATATGATGCCAATGCTGGCACCAACGCATTGGTATTCAACTTCACTTCTCTTGCTCTTACCAGCCGGAGCGAGGTGTACGCTGCCGCCCGTACCTTGGAGGATGTGGGCGTAGCGGCGTACAATGGCGTTGCCAAGCTGCTTCAAATTGCTCCCGACGGTAGCCACCTTACCTACTTGAAGCTGCTGGTAAAGCTGGCTTCGGTGGAAGCTCGCCACGCGGCTTTTGTGCGCGACCAAGTTCAGGCCTCTTCCTTTGCCGATGCCGATGTAGTGACGGCCACTGGCGACCTAGCCGGGCTGGATATCGTGAAAACTCCCGTGGAAGTAACCGCCCTCATTGCCAAATACGTGCCCATAACGCTAGTGGCCACGTCATTGCCTACTATCTAAGCTGCGCCTGCCGTTATGGATTTTCTGACTTTCCTGTCTCGAATTGCCGACCTTTCTCCTGCTACTACCACCCCGACCGACGACATATCGGTGCGGCGAGTGGCGCTTACCCGCCTAGGCAAGGTAGGCGCCCTGCTACCAGCGGTAGTAACGGCGTTGCCTACCCCGCAGAAGCTAAGCTGTTGAACACCACCGTTCTGGATGTAATAAAGCTGGCGCTTACCCTGGAATACTTAGAAAGCGAGTTTTACACTCGGGCGCTGGCCCTGCCCAATGCGGCTACCTTCTTCGGTTCAACTGAGAACCGGACAGCCATTCAAACCATTGCCACCCACGAAAATCAGCACGTAGCGTTGCTGCAGCGCCTGCTCACCGAGGCTGGTGCCGTAGTTCCCGCCAAGCCTAACTTCGACTTTACTGGCAGTAAGAACGGCGCCCAGCCGGCCTTATACCCGGATGTGTTTACCAACCTAGATACTTTCCTGAGGGTAGCGCAGCTGCTTGAGGATGCCGGGGTGCGGGCCTACAAAGGACAGGTAGAGTTTCTGGTATCGGATAACTACCTGCTGGAGGCCTTTGTGCGCACACACTCCACGGAAGCTCGTCACGCCTCCCATATCCGTACCATGCGCCGGCAGCGTGGGGCCGTGGTTAAGAGCTGGGTAAGCCCCTCTGATGCGGCCATTACCACCGCCGGCACCACCCCGACAAGGCGTACGCCGGCGAGGCTGCCGTAGTACAGTATACGCCCGGCCCACGTGCCGTTCCCTTTGAAACCACGCTACCTATTAACGTGGGCGACCCACTATTAAGCCGGGAAGCTCTGCTGGCTAAGGTTGCAGAAGCATTTGACGAGCCCCTGGATGCGACTACCGCCACTGAGCTGGCGCTGTTATTTATATACTAGCAAACACGCGAAAACAGGCTGCATATTTCGTTTTCTGAATTCTTCTCAAAAAGGGACGCCTCGGCGTCCCTTTTTTCGTGGCCTTCTGGAACCGATTTGTAGAGGCGGCTGTCTGACACTTGCACTCAGGATTTATTTTTTTGTATCTTTCGACAAAAGACGCAAAAGAGCCCCGGTACAGTTAAGCTTTTTTTAACTGCTTTCGTACACTGCCCCGACCCACCTAATGAACCGCTCTTTTACCATTTAGTGAAAACCAACTTCACCCATGCTCGAGTACGCTAAAACCATTCTGCTCAAAGTGAGCTTCGACAAGATTCTCTTCGAGAAGGAGCTACGCAAAGCCCTCCGCACCTTGGTGCCGGCAGAGCTTTCGGAGTTGAAAGCTTGGTGCTACCAGCAGTTCTCCGCCCTGTACCGCCGCATCCTGAACCGTGTGTTCACCCAGCCGACGGTTGCCGCCTAACCAACCCATTTCTTTCCACACGCCGGAGCCGGAAGTCGCTTGCCTATGGGCAGGCCTGCTTCCGGCTCCGGCGTGTTTAGGGCCTAACTAGCTGCTTACATTTTCGGCTCCGTTGAATTGGCAACAACGGGCGGTAGCGGGGCCGGCTCCTCGCCCAACACAAACCGGATGTTGCGCTGCAGCCCCGCGTAACCCGTGCGTTTTACCGCCGACTGCCGAAACAGTTCCGAAAACAACTCATGGGTGATTTCCTGCCAGTCGCCGGGTGTGAGGTCCTTCAGGCCGGGGTGGGGGTTGAACTGCGGCTCTTGGTGCGGCTTGGCAAAGCGGTTCCAGGGGCACACGTCCTGGCAGATGTCGCAGCCGAACACCCAGTTGCCAAATTTACCCTCTACTTCCCGCGGAATCTGGTCTTTCAGCTCAATGGTAAAGTAGCTGATGCACTTGCTGCCATCTACCACGTAGGGCTCCGTAATGGCCTGAGTAGGGCAGGCATCGAGGCACTTCCGGCAGGAGCCGCAGTAGTCTTTAATGGGGCCATCGTAGGCTAGCTCCACGTCTACAATCAGCTCGGCAATGAAGTAGAACGAGCCCACGCCGGGCGTAATCAGGTTGGAGTTTTTTCCTACCCAGCCCAAGCCGCTCTTCTTAGCCCAGGCCTTGTCCATCACCGGCGCTGAATCAACGAAGCAACGGCCGCCTACCTCTCCTATTTCCTCCTGCATATCCTGCAGCAGGGTTTTAAGCTTGTCTTTGATGACGAAATGGTAGTCGCGGCCGTAGGCGTACTTGCTGACTTTGAGCGTGTCTTCGGGCTGTTGGGCTTCCTCGGGGGGTAGTAATTCAGCAGCAGGGAAATCACCGACTTGGCCCCGTCCACCAGTAGGCGCGGGTCGAGGCGCTTATCGAAGTGGTTGGCCATGTAGGCCATCTGCCCGTTCATGTGGCGGTTTAGCCAGTTTTCCAGGCGCGGCGCCTCCTCCTCCAGAAACTCGGCCTTGGAAATGCCGCAGTACATAAAGCCCAGCTCCGCCGCCCGGCGTTTAATAAAGGCAGTATAGTGGGCGGTGGGTAGCATGAAAAGGGAGGCGACGAATTACAAAGCTACAGCATTCTATCCCGGGTTGCCCCGTTCAGCCAGCGGCGTTATCTGGCTCGTTTGCATTAACACTATGGAGTATCGCGCCCGATAAACCGACCTTTACCCAACAGAAAATCAATTGCTCTGCCTACAGCGCGGGCCCGGCTTTCATCGGTTTTCAAGCGGGTGATGTAGCGGATTATTTCTTGCTGCCGGGAAGGAGTTAGCCGATTGAAAACCTGTTGCGCCTCCCTGACTTTATCCAGTGCTTCAGCTAGCTGCGGGTGCACGGGCAAGGCCCGTTCTCGCGGATCAAATGCAATAGTTACCTGAATAGTTTCGCCAATCCGCTTGGGCGAGTTCTTTAGCATCGACAGATTGATGTACAGCCTCCACGCCCCACTAAATCTTACCAGTGTTTGCTGATACGGCAGCTGATTGACGGTACCTCGCACCGGAATAGGCCCTTTGGCTTTTCCAGCCTGCTCAAAGAGAAAAGCCAGTACCTCAAGGGGCACGTCCACAAAAGGGTTAACACCAATCAACTGAAGCTCAGCTGCAAATTTCCTGGTATTCATCTAGTAATTGCTACTTGTGCTATTCCCACAACTACTGCTGCCCATAAGCGCCTAACTTATCGCGCAAAAAAGCGGCGGAAAACTACCCAACTTGGTGCTTTCCGCCGCTTGGCAAAACGTCCTATAACTTAACTAAACAACTCCCCCGGCGTGCCGGTGTTGCCGCGCAGGTGCTGGGGCATCTGGCGGCCCAGGTGCTGGTAGGCCAGCTCGGTGGCTTCGCGGCCCCGGGAGGTACGCTTGATGAAGCCTTCTTGAATGAGGAAGGGCTCGTACACTTCCTCAATGGTTTCGGCTTCGTCGCCGCAGGCAGTGGCAATGGTGCCTAGGCCAACGGGGCCACCCTTGAATTTGTCAATGATGGTGCTCAAGATGCGGATGTCCATTTCGTCGAGGCCGTTCTGGTCTACGTCGAGGGCGTTGAGGGCAAACTGAGCAATTTCGCGGGTGATAGTGCCGGTGCCTTTAATCTGGGCGAAGTCGCGGGTGCGGCGCAGCAGGTTATTGGCAATCCGGGGCGTACCGCGGGAGCGACGAGCAATTTCGAAGGCTGCATCCTCATAAATAGGCGTGCCCAGAATTTCGGCCGAGCGTTGCACAATCGTGGTCAGCAAGGCTGAATCGTAGTACTCTAGGCGGGCGCTGATGCCGAAACGGGCCCGCAACGGCGAGGTCAGCATACCCGAGCGGGTAGTGGCACCAATCAGCGTAAACGGCGACAAAGAAATCTGCACCGAACGCGCATTCGGACCCGAATCGAGCATGATGTCGATGCGGTAATCCTCCATGGCCGAGTACAGGTATTCCTCTACTACCGGGTTCAGGCGGTGAATCTCATCAATGAAGAGCACGTCGTTCGGCTCCAGGTTCGTGAGCAGGCCAGCCAGGTCGGAAGGCTTGTCCAGCACCGGGCCGCTCGTCATCTTGATGCCCGATTCCAGCTCGTTGGCAATGATGTGCGAAAGAGTAGTTTTACCTAGGCCGGGCGGGCCGTGCAGCAGTACGTGGTCGAGGGCCTCGCCGCGGTGCTTGGCGGCAGCCACGAATACTTTTAGGTTTTCGACTACCTTGCCCTGGCCGGTGAAATCATCGAAGGAAAGGGGCCGCAGGGCCTTGTCGATGTCCTTTTCAGTGGCATCCATGTGGTCGTTGCCACCAGTCATATACGGTTCGCGCATAAGCGTACAATGTAGTTCAGCGTGTGGAAAGGTAACAGTTGGCGAGTTGGGTTGGTGCCTTTTTTAGCAAAAAATATCCACGTATTCCTATTTAACTAATCAGGTTAGTAAAATCTTGTTACCGGATTTGCTCGTACCCCTTTTCAGGTTCTCCCTGACCCGTATCTTGCCGCTTCACCCGCTCTGCTTCTCATGTCCGCTGCTTCCTGGCTTGATGCCCTTCCCACTGACTTTTACGACCAGCTGGCTCACTGCCTAAGCCTGCACGGCATGGCAGCGGCGGAGCTGCTCAGCCAGCCGGAAACGCAACGCTTAACCGCGCTTACTACCCTCGATGGCCGAAAAGTACAGGAGCTGAACCAGATTCAGAACCACCAGGAGCTACTAGCCAGCCTGCAGGCGGAACCCCTAGACCTATACCACCTGCTCCTGCTGGGCCGGCTGACGCTGGAAACGTCCTTGGCTACGCCCGTGCTGGCCTACGTGCGGGAGCAAATGCAGATAGATGAACCCCAGTTGGAATACCTGAAAACCTACTGCCTGGAGCTGAGCGCCGCCTTTCTGAACACGCTGGAAGAACACGTAGCAGCACCCGCCGGCACGGCCTCGTTGGGCCTGCACCGGCTTCAGATTGAGGAGGCTTTTACCAAGCTGCTGACAACCCAGCCCTCCCCTACCCCGCCGGCAGCCAATCTGCGCCTATCGGAGCCCCAACTGCAGATGTTGCGGCTGGCCTTGCTGCTCGTGCACAGCCTGCCCGCCACCGCCGACCATCCGTTTCTGCGAGCCGTAGGGGAGCTTCCCCACCTGCAACCACCCGCCCTGGAGCCGCTGATTGAACACCTGAGCCGCGTGCGGGCGCGGGAACAGCTTACCCTCACCATGCCGGAGCTAGTGCAGCTCTACCAGGGTATGCAGGTGTGCGGGATGATTTTCGTGTCGGATGTAATGAGCCGGCTGGGGCTGGAAGACGCCTTTCCCACGCTTTCTGAAGCCGAGGCAGCCACCGTGGAGGCCGAGCCCGTCAGCAACCGGCAGGCCGTGGGCGAAATGGTCAGCGGCTTCACGCTGTGGGTGCAGCAAACCTTCCCCGAATCGTCAGAAATTCAGCAGGCCCGCCAGGAAATTTTGGCCCTCGCCGATACGCTGTAAAATAGTGATTGGACGAGGTGGTGAACTAGTTTACCAGCAGCACTTCAATTTCCAGGTGCAGCCAGTCTTCTTCCCAGGCTTTGTGAGTTAGGCGGGCGCTGAGGGGGTAGCCGGCATCCAGCAGGCGGGCCACTGTTTCGTTGCGCCCCTCGGGCAGGTAGCCCAGCCAAAAGGCGTCGATGCCGGTGGTTAGCACGCGCACGGCCCAATCATCATACACACTATCGGCCTCGCGCGCCAGGGCCAGTTGCTGCCCCGGCTGCAGGCGCGGCTCAAAAGCCCGCAGACCGTCGCGGTGGGTAGTACCGGCCACAAGGCATTCAAGAAGTACCAGCGGTTGAGAAGCAGTTGACATGGGTAGTAAGTGGAGTGTAGCGGCGTAAACATACACTCTGGAACGGGTTTAGGCCAGCCCAACCAGAACTTACCTGACTTACAATACGGCCTCCTGAGCTTTTAACGACCCACCCGAAGCACTCCTCACCGGATGGCTGAGGCCGGTGGCAGAAATCTACCAGGCCTAGACTAATAGTCACTGCTGCACTTTGGCTGACAAGTCTGTACTTTACGGCTCAGCAGTTCCCCTTTCTTATTCTTCTACATTTTTTACCTCTGATGAAAACTCGTGTACTTCTAGCGGCCCTTGTTCTTAGCACCTGTTCCTTAGGTTCTGCCCTTGCGGTGGCGCCACTCGTGCCTGCCTCCTCTCAGGTTGCCCCGGCGGATATATGATGATTATTTCGCGGGTTTCGTTGGGGTTTAATGCCCAGGCTAGCATCGTCACTATTTCCCCGAGGGCAAAGAGCAAGTCAGAGAAATCGACTTCAGCCGTTTCAGCGCCAAGCAAATGGCCAGCAACATGACGGAAGTTCACAAAGCCGCTATGGCCGCGGTAAACCAGTATACTGCTGACGGCTGGCGGTTGGTAAGCGTGGCTCCCAGCGACGTGGCAAGCGGCGGCAACACCGTCTTCAGCCAAACGATTTACTATCTGGAAAAAAAGTAGCCCGTTGGGTGGCTGCTGCTTCGTAGCAGTTGCAGCAACATACCATTGAAAAGAACAGCGCCGCCCTCTGTTGCAGAGGGCGGCGCTGTTCTTTTTAAGTCAATCGTAGTATTACTTGAACGCCTGTATGCCGGTGATGTCGGCGCCGGTGATGAGCAGGTGGATGTCGTGGGTGCCTTCGTAGGTTACTACTGATTCTAGGTTCATCATGTGGCGCATGATGGGGTACTCGCCCGTAATGCCCATGCCGCCGTGGATCTGGCGGGCTTCGCGGGCGATTTCCAGGGCAATTTCTACGGAGTTACGCTTGGCCATGGAAATCTGCGCCGAGGTAGCTTTGCCTTCATTCTTGAGCATGCCTAGGCGCCACACCATCAGTTGAGCCTTCGTGATTTCAGTAATCATTTCGGCCAGCTTGCGCTGCTGGAGCTGGAAGGAAGCAATGGGCTTACCAAACTGCTCGCGCTGCAGGGAATACTTCAGGGCCGACTCGTAGCAGTCAATAGCCGCCCCTAAAGCGCCCCAGGCAATGCCGTAGCGGGCTGAGTCGAGGCAGCTGAGCGGACCTTTGAGGCCGTCGATGTTGGGTAGAATATTCTCCTTGGGAATTTTTACGTCCTCGAACACCAGTTCGCCGGTGATGCTGGCGCGCAAGCTCCACTTGTTGTGGATTTCGGGGGTAGAAAAGCCTTCCATGCCCCGCTCCACGATAACGCCCCGGATGCGGCCGTTATCGTCTTTGGCCCACACCACGGCTACCTGAGACTCGGGCGAGTTGGAAATCCAAAGCTTGGCGCCGTTGAGCAGGTAGTAATCCCCCATGTCCTTGATGGTGGTGGTCATGCCGCCGGGGTTGGAGCCGTGGTCGGGCTCGGTGAGGCCGAAGCAGCCCAGCCACTCGCCCGAGGCCAGCTTGGGCAGGAACTTGCGGCGCTGTTCTTCCGAGCCGTACTGGTAAATCGGGAACATCACCAGGGAACCCTGCACCGAGGCCGTGGAGCGCATGCCGGAATCGCCGCGCTCGATTTCCTGCATAATCAGGCCGTAGCTGATGTAGTCCAGCCCGCCCCCGCCGTATTCCGTGGGAATGGTGGGCCCAAAAGCTCCTACCTCCCCAAACTTGCGCACGATTTCCGAGGGGAAGTGCGCCTGCTGGGCCCACTGCTCCACGTTGGGCGAAATTTCCTTTTTCACAAAGTCGCGGATGCTCTGGCGGATGAGCTTGTGCTCCTCCGTCAGCAGCCCGTCGATGTCATAGTAATCCGTGAAACCTGCGGCGTTAAGCGAGCCTTTGTTGCGCTGCACCTGGGCCTTGGTCGAGAGAACGTCAGCTTGGGAAGACATAGTAGAAAGGGGGTGGGTTTACTGCCAAAGATACGTATTTCGCTACGGACCGCCGGGCAGTTTCTGGGAAGGCTGAAAAACGAAAAACCCTGACCAGATAGGGGACTGGTCAGGGTTTTGGGGTACCGGGAGGCGAGGTTGGGAATGCCAAAGACCCACCCCAACTCAGGCACCGAAAAACGACCAGGAGGCAGATTCCTGATCGGGAAATTTACTACTCGGCCTCGTGCAAAGCCTGTGCCGAAAGTATGAAAATTGATCTGTATAACAGCGCTTTCCACCCAGCTTTTACCAGCTATTTAAGCGCCTTACTGTTCAGGTTGGCTAGAACTTTAACCCTACCGAGGCCAGGAAGTTACGGGTAGCCTGGGGGAAGTACCAGTTGAAGGTCTGTTGCTGGCCATCGGGCCGGGGTAGCCATAGGTGTAGCCGTTGGCCACGTAGCAGCGGTTGAGCACATTGTTGAGCAACAAGCCCAGCTCGATTTCCTTCATGAACTGCGGCCGAACGGTGTAGCGGGCCCGAAAATCCAGCACTTGGTAGGGCTTGATGCGCCGGTCTTCGCTGGTGGAGTTATCGAGGTACTGGCGGCTCACGGTTTTGTAGAGCAGGGCCAGGCGCAGCCCCCGCACTGGCTGCCCCTCCAGGGTGTGCGCCGACACTACGGAGGGCGAGTAGGAAATGGTAGTGCTGCGCCCTTCGGCGGCCGTCACGGGGTTGTAGTTGGCATCGTAGGTTACCTCCCGAAAATTCTGGATGCGGTTGCGGCTGAGCGTGAGGGTGCTGCTCAGGCTGAGCTTGTCGTTGGCGGAGGCAAAGCCGGTCAGTTCCACGCCGGTGCGGTAACTGCGCGGGGCATTGGTGCGCAGAGCCGTGCCCACATCGTTGAGCTGGCCGGTGGCAACCAGCTGGTCGCGGTACTTCATGTAGAAGTAGTTGGCCTCAAAGCGCAGGGCCGTGACCGGACCAAATAAGGAGGTAGCCGGCAACGTGAGCCGGTAGCCCCCTTCGACATCCTGCAGGTACTCGGCCTTGGCGCTTTGGTCGCCGGCCGGGCGGTCCGTAAAGTCGGAGCGGACGGGCTCGCGCTGGCCCACGGCGTAGCTAGCGTAGAGCTGCTGCCCCGCAGCCAGGGTAACTGTGGCACCCAATTTAGGGTTGAAGAACAGGTACTTGGCGCGGGTAGTCACGTCGTTCTGGTCGTCCTCTACCCCATCAATAGTATACCGGATGCGCCGCACCTGCAGGTCGCCGTACACGCCCAGGATGGGTAGCACCTGCCAGGTAGCGCGGGCGTAGGCGTTGTAGTCCGTTTTAACGGCGTCGTTGAAGTAGTAGCGCTGGCGAATGCTGCCGTTGGAGGCGTACTGCGCCCAGATAACTTCGCCGTAATGGTCGTTGGTGAAACGGTTCCAGGCCCCGCCCAGGGTAGCCTGCAGCTTGCCTTCGCGGGGCTGATAGTTCAGGGCGAAGGTGCCGCCGTAGAAGTAGTTATCCAGCCACTTGCGGTCCACTAGGTTGCTGCGTTTGATGGTGGTATCGCCCAGCACCACGTTTTGCAGGCCATAGTCGACTAGCTTGCGGTTGGCGCGGTAGCTTTCGTAGTAGCCGAAGCCCCGCGTTAGGTGCAGGGCCGCGCCCAGGTTCCAGTCTTCACCCAAGCCCTGGGAAAGATGGAGCTGGTAGTGGTTCTGCTGGTAATTATCGGTCTGGTTGTCGTAGGTGTAGTAGCTGTAGCGGCGGCCTTCACGCAGGACTCGCTCCGCGTCGGCGGTGCTCAGTTCCCCGTTATCAATGTACTGCTGCAGCAGGGCCCGGTCGCCGGTAATGGCGGGCTCGGGCACGCCGTTCCAGGCCTGGTAAGTTTTCTCGCGGCCCGAGAAAGTAATGAACTTGAGCAACGTGCTTTTGCCCTGGTAGCCGGCCGAGAGGTAGTACGACTTCATGTCGGAGGCGCCGCGCTTCACGTAGCCATCAGAGGCTATGCGCGAGAGGCGGCCATCGACGGTGAAATGCCCGCCGAGCAGGCCCGTACCGAACGATACGTTGTTGCGCCAGGTGTTAAAGGAGCCAAACGTGTTCTGGGTTTCGGCGTAGGCTTCGCGGCGGTTATCGAGGGTAGAGATGTTGAGGCTGGCCCCGAAAGCTGCCCCGCCATTCTGGCTGGTACCTACCCCCGCTGCACCTGAATGCTACTGATAGATGAAGCCAGATCCGGCAGGTTCACTAAAAACGAGCCATGCGACTCGGCATCGTTCAGGGGCACGCCGTTGATGGTCATGTTGATGCCCGTGTTGCTGGTGCCCCGGATGCGAATGTCGGTGTAGCCTACCCCGCCCCGGCGTCGGAAGTCACGACCACCGAGGGGTCTGGTCCAGTAGGTAAGGTAAATCCTGCCCGAAATTGCGTTTCTGCAGGTCCTGGCGGCCCAAGTTGGTGTAGGCGGTGGCGGTACGGTCGTTGGCACGGGAGGCCGTTACGAGGGCCTCACCAATGGCCACGCCCCCGGTTGCAGGGCCGGCGCCAAGCGCTGTTCCGCTGCTTGCCCCTGCAGGTTTTGCACTAGGGCCTCGTAGCCCAGGTAGGTTACGCGCAGCTCGTGGAGGCCGGCGGGCACAGTGGGCAGGGTGAAAGTGCCGGCCGCAGTGGTAGCGGCGCTGGGGTGCCATCCAGCAGGATGGTAGCGCCGGGCAGGGGCGTGCCGGTGCGCGCATCTGTAACGGTGCCGGACACGGGGCCTTGCGCCCATGCCGTACCGGATAGCGCCAGCAGCGCTGCTCCGGTGAGTAAAGAATTTTTCAACGGTGAAAAATGGAAAAAATGGAACGGACCCGGTGCCAGGGGTCGGCACCTCAGGTTTTTCGTTCGCGGATCGTTTGTTCCCTTCGCCGGCATTACCCGGGCAGGTTCAATGGGTATGATCTCAGCCGCGCGCTACTAGCGTGGCACCCCTAAAACTTCTGGGCCAAAGGTACACCGGAAGTTTTGAGTTTTGCGCTACGCCCAGACAATCTAGTTATAAATCAAGAGCCAAACAGTACTTTATCTCTTGACAATCAAGTAAATTAGATGGTAGCATGCTAGGCCTCACAAAATGATGGCTTGGGAAAACAACCCGCCCCGCACCTCCGTTTCTGTTGTAGCTGCTGCCGTTTTCGTGAGTCCCGTTGTTGAACTTTTGCTCTCTCCGCCATGACCATCACCAGCCTCCTTTACCTGCTCGTGGTACTTGTGTTCACCGGGCTTTTGTTGGTACTACCCCGCCGCCGCACCCGGCACCCCCGGCCCCGACAATGACGATGACGGTGGCGAACCGCTCGACGACGGACTACCTGATTTCGACCTGCCTCCCGGCATTTCCCGTCCTATCAATGACTGGGAGCCAGACTACAACCGCCCCGGGTACCCCTGGAATTCTAGCTTGCCGCTCACAAAACAGCCGGGCCCCGTGACACTATCTGGTCACGGGGCCCGGCTGTTAGTGTATGGTTATCGAGCGGCTACAGGCTCTTGGCCATACGCACGTACGGAATGGTGCCGCGGTAGAAACGGTTGCCTTCGGGTTCTAGGCCAAAGGCCCGATAAAAGTTCTCGTTCACGGCGCGGGCGTCGCACCAGATGCGCTGAGCCCCTTTCTCGCGGGCTTCATCTAGCACGCGGCGCAGCAGCTGGGAGCCAATGCCCTGGCCCTGGCAGTCGGGGCGGGTAGCGAATTTGCGGAAGCGGGCCACGTTGCCGTCAATGAACAGGGAAATGACGGAAACCAGCTTGCCGTTGCGGAAGGCCCCGTAGTGGTGGCCCTGCTCGTCCTGGTTCAGCTTTACGTAGTCGATGGACTCTTGGGGCCACAGCACGGTGTGGCGAAGCGGGTAGGTATCGGCCGCCTGAATGGGGCGGATGGTAATCTCGGAGGTCATGCTTAGGTTACTCAACGGTGATGCTGTAGGAGGTTGAAAACTGCTGGCCGGGCCGCAAAGTCAGGATGCCTTCTTTATCGGCCAGCTCCGGGGAGCCGGTGGTGGAGCTGGCAATGCCCTGCCAGGGCTCGATGCACACGAAGGGTGCCCCGGGACCTTTGGTCCAGAGACCGAGGTAGGGAAACCCTTCGAAGCGGACCCGCACGGCGCGACCGGAGCGGCGGCTGCGCAGGGTAAGGTGAGAAAAGTCGAAGTGCTTGAGCACCAGCGCATCCTGGGCGAATAGCTCGTAACTGAGCGGCAGCACTTGCTGGTGTTGCAACAGGGGCTCACTCTGTCCCGTTAGCAGGCCCCCATCCAGAAGGTAGCGCTCGGCGGTGGTTGGCTGGTCGAACACGAAGTCGTAGTCCTCGAAGCTTTCTCCCTCTACTAGCGGGCACCGGAAGGCTGGGTGGGCCCCTATACTAAAGAGCATTTCCTCGTGACTGGGGTTTTCGACTTCCCAGCCCACGGTCAGTTGGGAGCCAGCCAGCCGGTAGGTAATGCGCAGCACAAAATCGAAGGGAAAGCGCGTTTTGCTTTCCTCGGTAGCGTGCAGCTCAAAGGCAACGGCCGTACCCGAGTGCTGCTGCACCCGAAACTCCTGGTCGCGGGCGAAACCGTGCTGACTGAGGCTGTAGCGGCTTCCCTGGTGGGTGTACTCGTCCTGGGGTAGGCGCCCGACGATGGGGAAAAGCACCGGGGCGTGGCGGTTCCAGAAGGCTGGGTCAGCCGGCCAGATATACTCCAGATTCGCCAGATCTTTCCGAACAAAGCTGCTGAGCTCGGCGCCGTGGGCGTTGAGGCCCACACGGCACTGCTCGTTTTCAAGGTAATACGTCATGCAAATACGAATCGCGGGATACCGGAGAGGGAACGAGGTAGCACAACGAAATTTTCAGAGAAAGGGTATCGTTTCGTCGGGGGCGGGCCGGCCAGGTAGGCCGAGTCGGCCGCCGCCGGCCGGCGGTGGGCCAGCAGCGCATCGACGTGAAAACAGGCCGCTTCCAACCGCTGACTGGGCGTACCGCTGATTTCGGCAAAGTTCGAAAATTGCTCGCGGAGTTCCCGCTGGTAGAGGTCGTAGAAGTACTGGCGGTGGTTGGGGTGCTCCCGCAACGGGTCCGGCTCCCAGGGCAAATCCACGCCTAGCAGCAACACCAAGCCGTACTGCTGCACTTGCACCTGCCGCTGAATCCAATCGGGGCAATGCCCAAAGGCGTGCTCTGACCAGATTTTTATCACCAGCAAATCGGTGTCACAAAAGATAATGGGCTGGCCTAAGCGGGCGGCGGCAGCGGCGGCAGCGGCCTCCGCTGCCAACTGGCCGCGGGCTATTTCCTCCAGGTCGGTCAGGGTGTAGTTCGGCCCGCGCTCTTCTAGGTAGTGGCGGGCATACTCCGGGACCCATACCGTGTGGTAGTGTTCAGCCAGCAGGCGGCTCAGGGTAGTTTTTCCCGTCGATTCGGGGCCGGTCAGCGCAACTCGCAGCATGATCAGGCGGCTTGAAGTTCGGCAGCCTGCTGGCGCTGGTAGGCGCGGTGCCATTGCAGGTAGCCGTACACAGCCAGCCCCAAGTACAGCGCATACAGGGCGCTAGTGGGATAAAGCTGTTTAGACCACAGAATGGGCACGTAGATAATATCCACTACTACCCACAACCACCAGTTTTCAAGCCGCTTACGCATCAGTAAAAATTGCGCGGCCAGGCTGCCGGCAGTAGTCAGACTGTCCCAATACGGCACGGAGTCCTTGGTGTAGTGGGCCAGGTAGTAGCCAAAGCCCGCGGTGAATGCCGGGATGAACACGGCGCACAGCAGCCACTCGGGCCGGGTAGTGCGCGAGACGTGCAGCTCGGTCCGGCTACGGCCCCCGTACAGCCACTCGTACCACCCGTATACGCTCAGCCCAATGAACATAATCTGCAGCAGACTGTCGGCGTACAGGTCCTGGCGGTAGTAGACTACGATGTAGAGCGCGCAGCTGAAGATGGCAACGGGGAAATTCCAGATAACCTCCCGGGCCGCCAGCCATACACACGCGAAGCCCGTAAGCACGGCAACCCATTCCAGCGGACTACCGCCGGCAGCGGCGGTCCAGAACTCATATAAGGGCTCCAACACAGAAAGACAACGGAAAGAAGGGGTTATGGCCGCGCCGGGTAGCCGCCCGACGGAAACGGCCAAAGCTAACGAGCATTAGGGTAATTTTGTGGCTTGTCAGGCATTTTCTCTCCTTACGACCGGTTGTTATGCTGCCCGAAATTACCCCGAAGACCTACAAGCCCGCCTCCAGGGCGGCCAGGATGTGCAGCTGATTGATGTGCGCCAGCCGGAAGAGTTTACGTATTGCCGCATTGAGGGCAGCGTATTAATTCCGCTGGGCGAGCTGGCCAGCCGGGCCGAGGAAATTGACCCCGACCGGCCCACCGTGCTGATTTGCCACCACGGCGTGCGCTCCATGCAGGCCCTAGCCTACCTGCAACACCGCCACGAGCTTACCAACCTACTGAACCTGCGTGGCGGCATTCACGCCTGGAGCCAGCGGGTAGACCCCACGGTGGCCGTGTACTAATCATCCGAAGCCAATAGCAACCGCCCACCGTGCACTTCCCCACCCTTCCCATTCTGGATGCCCTGCCTGAGCTGCTTCGCACGCTTGACAGCTCCAGCGTAGCCGTATTGCAGGCCCCGCCCGGAGCCGGCAAAACCACCCTGGTGCCCCTGGCTTTACTAGAAGCCGCGTGGCGCGAAGACGGCCGCATCCTGGTGCTAGAACCGCGGCGGCTGGCGGCGCGGGCGGCCGCTACCCGCATGGCGCAGCTATTGGGCGAGCCGGTGGGCCAAACCGTGGGCTACCGCATGCGGTTGGAAAGCAAAGTATCGGCCCGGACGCGAATTGAGGTAGTAACGGAAGTGATTCTGACCCGCCAGCTCCAGGACGACCCAGCCCTGGAAGGCGTAGCCGCCGTGCTGTTTGATGAGTTTCACGAACGCAGCCTGCAGGCTGACTTAGGCCTAGCCCTGGCCCTGGACGCCCAAAGCGTGCTGCGCCCAGACCTGCGGATTCTGGTGATGTCGGCTACGCTGGACGCCGACCGGCTAGGTGCTTGGCTAGGCGCCCCGGTAGTGCGCAGTTTGGGCCGCATGTTTCCCGTTGACACCCACTACCTGAGTCCGCAACGCGCGGCTACCGTGTCGCGCCGGCCCCACGAGAAGCTCCAGGACCTAACGCCGGCCATCATCCGGGAAGCCTTGCAGCAACACGCTACCGGCGACGTGCTCGTGTTTCTGCCCGGCCTAGCTGACCAGCGCCGGGTAGCCGACAAGCTGGCTTCCTTACCCGAGCACATAGACGTGCACATGCTGCACGGCGAGCTGCCCGCTGAGCAGCAGGACGCCGCCCTGCGCCCGGCCCCGGCTGGTCGGCGCAAAGTAGTGCTGGCCACCAGCATTGCCGAAACCAGTCTGACCATAGAAGGCGTTACGATTGTAGTGGATGGGGGCTACGCCCGGGTGCCCCGCTTCGAGCCGCGCACCGGCCTCACTACCCTCGGCACCGAGCCCGTAAGCCAAGCCGCCGCCGACCAGCGCCGGGGGCGAGCCGGCCGCTTGGGTCCGGGCACCTGCTACCGCCTCTGGACCGAAGCTGAGTACCGGGAACTACCCCACCACTTGGCCCCCGAAATCCTCACCGCCGACCTCAGCCCCCTCGCTTTGGAACTGGCGCTTTGGGGTGCCCGCGACGCTACGGCCCTGCGGTGGCTGGATGCGCCGCCCGCCCCGGCTTTAGCCCAGGCCCGCGACCTGCTAACACGGTTGCAAGCTTTAACGGCTGAGGGTTACCCAACAGCCCACGGGCGCGCGCTGGCGGGCCTAGGCCTAGCTCCGCGTTTGGCTCACTTGGTGGTACGGGGGCAAGAAGTCGGGCACGGAGCTACGGCTTGCGCCCTGGCTGCTTTGCTGACGGAGCGCGACATTCTGCGCCCCGCCGACGGCACGTTTGGTCCGCCTGATTTACGCCTGCGCCTCGAAGCGTTGGCAACGGGCCGGGCTCCACTTCCGGGCTTGGTGCCAGATGCGGCGGCCGTGCGGCGGGTGCGGGAAGCAGCGGCCGTACTGCGCCACCGCGCGGGAGCCAAAGGTGAAATTCAGCCGGATGCAGCCGGGCTGCTGGCAGCCTTCGCCTACCCCGACCGCCTCGCCCAACGCGAAACGCCCGAGCGGGTGCGCCTACTCAGTGGGCAGCGGGCTACGTTACCGGCTGAGTTTTTCGGGCAGCAGGACGTGTTTTTTGCCGTGGCGGCCCTTGACGGGGTTGCTGCCCAGCCCCGGGCCAGCCTAGCTGCCCCTTGAGCAAAGCCGAGCTGGAACAGTATTTCGAGCCGCAGATAGACACGCGCGAGGAAGTACGCTGGGACGAAGCAGCGGGCCGCGTCACGGCGCGGCGGCTGCGGCGGCTGGGAGCCCTAGTGCTAGCCGATACGACCCTTCCCAACCCCGCGCCCGAGTTGCTTACGGCCGCTCTGCTAGGTGCCATTCGGGAAGGCGGGGTGGCGCGCCTGCCCTGGAGCGAAGCCGCCGCTCAGCTGCGGGAACGGCTGGCTTTTCTGCACCATATCTTTCCCGAAAACTGGCCCGACGTTTCGGATGCCGCGCTGCTGGAAAGCCTGGAAGAGTGGCTGGGGCCTTACCTGACGGGGGTAAAAAGCTGGGCGGAGTTAGGCCGCGTTGACTTCGGGGAGGCCCTGCTGGGTTTGCTACCCGGCGGCTGGGGCCAGCGTCAGGAGCTGGAACGGCTGGCTCCCGCCCACCTGGAAGTACCCACCGGTTCCCGCATCCGCCTAGACTATGCCGACCCCGCCGCGCCGGTACTGGCGGTGCGCTTGCAGGAGGTATTCGGGCTGCTGGACACGCCTACGGTGGCGGGCGGGCGCGTACCTCTCACCTTGCACCTGCTTTCTCCCGGCTACCGCCCCGCCCAGGTCACGCGCGATTTGCGCAGCTTCTGGACCAGCAGCTACTTCGAGGTGCGCAAGGAACTGCGCGGCCGCTACCCTAAGCACTACTGGCCTGAAAATCCCTTGGAAGCCCAGGCCATTCGGGGCACGAAAAAGCAGAACGGGCTGTAGGCCGGACGTTTCGTTGCGCCTAAATAAGGGGCTGGAATCGAGAGTAAAGCACCAGCTGCTACGCCCTGTTTATCGGGGAGGCGGTTAAGGGGTGCGGCGCCCTGAGTTGTCTTGTGGGCACTGGCCTTCGTGGCCGGTTCTTTCGTAGCCACCCCTTCTTTTTTATAGCATGCAGAAAAAAGTTACCCTAGCCGCCTTGAGTGCTTGGGCCTGTTTGTCGGCGCACGTGGGCGCGGCGCAGGACACCACCAACTGGCGAGTATACGTGGAGGCCGGACCCAAAATCACCCAGTTCCGCACCATGTCGTACTCCGGCAGCGAGGATGCCCAACCCGAGATGCGGGACACGTACTCCGGCTTCGTTGATGTGAAAGCCTTTAAGCCGCTTTCCAACCGCGTGGTGCTGTCCGGCACTGTGGGCGTGGATATGCAGCTGCTGAACTTTCGCACTGGGTACCAGGAAAGCTTCCCGGCTCCCGGCATCACCAGCTACTCCCGGGAACACATCAGCCGCCTGCTCACCCGGGCCCGCCTCGATTGGGGCATCCATTACCAGTTTAATTTAGGTGAATCGGGTCATCTGCTGCCGGGTGTTTCCTTCGGCCAAATGATTAACCTCAGCAAAAACGGCTACAGCTACAGCTTTATCCAACCCGGCCTGTACTTCACCAACGACCGGCTCCTACTGTCTTTCACCGCTTCCGACACGCCCTACAACGTGCTGGTTCCGGAAGCCTCCAAGTTCGAGAGCACCTACCGGGGTAGGGCCATCAGCAGCGAATCGGAATTCCGGGTGCGGGAGTTGCAGTTTAGCGTCGGGGCGAAATTTTAGCTCCTCCCCTCTTCTACTTAAAAGGCCGGCTACCCTGGGGTAGTCGGCCTTTTGTTTTACTGCGTTGTTCACGGGGCTATTCCCCAGCCGGGTAGTCGGCGGAGTCGCCGAGGTCGGCAACTTGCTCCAGCTCTTTCACTAGGGTGGTAAACTTGTCGCGGGCACCTTTCACGGCGGCTTTGCCCAGAGGCAGATGCAAGGGCGGGTTTTCCTGGCGCACGAGGTCGAACATGATGCGGGCGGCGCGCTGGGGGTCGCCGGGCTGGCGGCCGCTGTAGCTCTGGATGCCCTTCAGATTCTCGCCCACGGTGGCGCGGTAGTCCTCAATGGCCGTGTCAACGAAGGAGGCGGAGCGACCGGCCCAGTCGGTGCGGAAGCCGCTGGGCTCAATGTTGGTTACCTTAATACCCAGCGGGCCTACCTGCTGGGCCAGGCTTTCGCCCAGCGCCTCCAGGGCAAACTTGCTGGCGTTGTACACGCCTACCCCGGGAAGGTCTTCAAGCCGCCAATGCTGGTGATGTTAAGAATGTGGCCGCTTTTCCACTCGCGCAGGTGGGGCAACACCGCCCGCAGCACCCGCAGGGGCCCGAATACATTGACCTCAAACTGGCGCTGCACCTCGGCATCGTCAATTTCCTCGATGCTGCCCAAGGAGCCGTAACCCGCGTTGTTCACTACCACATCAAGCTGGCCGAAGTGCTGAATGGCAGCCTGCACGGCCTGCTGCACCTGTTGCTCATTTACCACGTCGCAGATAAAGCCGCGGCCGTTTGCGCCAGCCTTTTTGGTGAATTCATCGGCCTGGGCCTGCTGGCGGAAGGTAGCGGCTACGTTGTCGCCTTGGCTGAGGCAGTAATCGGCCAGTTCTTTGCCGAAACCGGTGCTGACGCCGGTAATAAACCAGGTTTTGGTGGTTGCCATGGATAGGGAGGAATGGTGAAGGATGCTGGCCCCGAAACAGGCCAGCTAGCTGGTGTAACCCTGAAAGTGGCCGTGGGGTTTTGCCGAATGGCCCCTGTTCCGGCGCCCGGCCCGAAACGGATCGTAACAGAACGGCAACACGAAAAGAGCAGGTAAAAACCGGAAACTCAATTATTCGCCGTAATTTTACCTGGCAATAAGCGGAACCTAACCTTCTTGTTGCCATGGCCGACTACGCTGCCAAAATTGCCTTCGAGGCGCTTACCTACGACGACGTCCTGCTCCTGCCCGGGTACTCCGAAACCCTGCCCCGCGACGCCGACCCCAGCTCCCAGCTCACCCGCAACATCCGCCTCAAGCTGCCGTTCGTTTCGGCGGCCATGGACACCGTGACGGAGGCCGAAATGGCCATTGCCATGGCCCAGGAAGGGGGCATCGGCATGATTCATAAGAACATGAGCATCAAGGCTCAGGCCGAGTTGGTACGGCGCGTGAAGCGTTCCGAGAGCGGCATGATCCTGGACCCGTTCACGCTGGAAGAGCACGCTACCCTGGCCGACGCCAAGCAGCTAATGCGCCACAACAACATTGGCGGCATTCCGATTGTGGACGACCAGCGCCGCCTGAAGGGCATCCTGACCAACCGCGACCTGCGCTTCGAGAAAGACATGACCCGCTCCGTCTCCGAGGTCATGACCCGCGACAACCTGGTAACGGCCAACGCCGGCACCGACCAGGCCCTGGCCGAAGATATTCTGCAGGATTCCAAAGTGGAGAAGCTGCCGGTAGTTGACACCGAAGGGCGCTTGGTAGGTCTCATTACCTATAAAGACATTCGGAAGCGCCGCCGCACGCCCAATGCCTGCAAGGACGAGTTCGGCCGCCTGCGCGTGGGCGCCGCCGTAGGCGTGACGCCGGATTTGCTGGACCGCATTGCCGCCTTAGTAGAAGCCGGCGTAGACGTAGTAAGCGTGGATACCGCCCATGGCCACAGCAAGGGCGTACTGGATGCCGTGCGCAGCATCAAAGCTAAGTTTCCGAAGCTCGAAGTTATTGCCGGCAACGTAGCCACCGCCGAAGGTGCCCGTGCCCTGGCCGACGCCGGCGCTGATGCCGTGAAAGTAGGCGTGGGTCCCGGCTCTATCTGCACCACCCGCATCATTGCCGGCATTGGAGTGCCCCAGCTGTCGGCCGTGCTGGAAGCGGCCCGCGGCCTGGAAGGTACCGGCGTGCCGCTCATTGCTGACGGCGGCATCAAGTACTCCGGCGACGTAGTGAAGGCCCTGGCGGCCGGCGCCGGCACCATCATGATTGGCTCCCTGCTGGCTGGCACCGAAGAAGCCCCCGGTGAGGTTACCCTGTTTGAGGGTCGCAAGTACAAGAGCTACCGCGGTATGGGCTCGGTAGAAGCCATGGAAGAAGGCTCCAAGGACCGTTACTTCCAGGATGCTGAAGACGACGTAAAAAAGCTGGTGCCGGAAGGCATTGTGGGCCGCGTGCCGTACAAAGGACTCGCCGCTGAGGTGCTCTACCAGCTGGCCGGCGGCCTGCGCGCCGGCATGGGTTACTGCGGCGCTGCCACCATTGAGGCCCTGCAAACCGCTCGCTTCGTGCGTATTACCGGGCGGGCCTCCGCGAGTCGCACCCCCACGACGTGCAGATTACCCGTGAGGCTCCTAACTATAGCAGCCGGTAAGTTTTCCTTACGTTTGCCCCTTTAAGACCGCACGAAAGAAGCCGGCCGCCTGGTAGCAGTCGGCTTTTTTTGCGCGGTTCCGTAAGAGGGGCCATTGGCTAAATGCAGCGGGCAAGCGTATCTTTTCAAGCGCACCGCGTATCTTGGGCATCCATTTGCTTTCCTCTCCGGCCCCTGAATACTAGTACTCCCACCTACATGTCGTTTGCCCGGAAGCTGAATTCTCTTCTGCTACCCTTTTCTATTCTGAGCTGGCTAGGGCTGTTGGCTTGCGCGCTGCTGTACGCGCATCCAACCTTGTTGGGGCAGGCGGTGGCACTACCTGGCTGGCTGCTGCTGCTGCTGCAAGCCATCTTCACGGCCGCCATTTTCCTGCAGGAGCGGGCAGTAACTGACCGCCTCCGGGGCCTCGACTTTATTGGGCTGTTGCGCCGTTTAGTGCTAGGTCCGGGGTTGCTGGCTACGGCCTGCGTGGGCCTGCACTTGCTCCAGCAGCTTATCCGTCAGAACCTACCCAACACCAGTTCCTTAGCCTTCACGGCAATTTATACCGTGAACATTGGCTTGTTCGTGGTATTACTGGCCCGCACGAATTACGTCTGGCGCTCCTTGGTGCTGTTCCGTTCCTCGGCCCGGCTTCGGACGCTCTGGACCTGGTTTGAAGTTTTGCTGGGTGCCACGTTGCTGCTGCGGCTGTTCACCTGGACCCCGCCTTTTGGGCTCGACACAGCGCTACTGGGCGTTATGGCCGCGTTTGGCGCCTACATTAGCAGCCACCAGAAATGGGTAGCCTACCTCAGTCGCCGCCAGAAGCTAGAGGCTGTGCTGCTGCAACTGGCCGTTATTCTGAGCATGGGGTGTTTGTGTTTTATTTCTTGCACACCCTGCAAGATCCGCAGCTGATTGCGCCCGGCACCCAGCACGAGTTTCTGATTCTCAATGCCTTTTCTGCCAGCTTCTTTGCCATAATGGGCCTGCTGGTTACGTTTTTTAACCTGCCCACGGCGGGCGTATTTGAGCAGAAGCGGGAAGAAATCCTAAGCCTGCAACGCCTCACCCAACTGATTCAGCGCGGACAGAATGCCGAGGAAGTGTACCGCATGTTCTTTGATTCAGCTATCCAAACGGTGGAAGCCGATGCTGCGTGGCTGGAGCTGGACAGCACCGAGGAGGAATACGTGGGTCAGCACTACCACATTGCCCCTGAGCAGGCCCAGGGCATTCGCCACCTGCTTATCGATTACAACCTAGGGCACATTGAGTACCTCAACAATGATCTGCCCAACAGCAGTGGCTTCCGGAATCTGGAGCTACCCTTCGGTTCTCTCATTGTGATGCCCCTGCGCTCCAGCAAGCGGCAGTACGGCTCCTTGTACATGCTGAAGTCTTCTACTCAAGGCTTCGACCGGGAAAACCAGAGCATCCTGCAAACCTTTGCCAGCCAGACCGTACTCAGCATTGAGAACTTGCAGCTGGTGCAAGCTTCCTTGGACACCCAACGGGTACAGGATGAGTTGAAGATTGCTTCGGCGGTACAGGACAGCCTGATACCGAAAAACTTACCGATTGACAACTGGTTTGAAATCAGTTCCCACGCCTTAGCGGCCACGGAAGTAGGCGGCGACTTCTACGATTTCTTGCACTTACCTGGTCGGCGTTTGGCCGTGCTTATCGGCGACGTATCTGGCAAAGGGGTAACGGCTGCTTTCCACGTGGCCCAGATGAAAGGTATTTTCCATGCCCTCATGCAGGAAAACCCTTTGGCCCGCAACGAGCGGGAGAAATTTCCGGTGCCGAGCAAATTCATGGCCCAGGCTAACAATGCCCTGGCCCGCTGCCTAGAGAAGGCAGCCTTCATCACGGCCTCGCTCTACATCATTGACTATGAGCACGGTGGCTTTGTGTTTGCACGAGCTGGCCACTGCCACACGTTGTACTACCACTCCATTAAGGAAGAGGTTTCCTACTTCCGTACGGCCGGTCTGGGCTTAGGCATTATCCGGCACGACGGGTACGAGAAGTACATCAAAAACCAGTTTTACGACTACAACCCCGGCGACGTCATGGTCATTTACACCGACGGGATTGTGGAAGCCCGGGGCAACGACCAAGAGGAGTATGGAGAGGAGCGGTTACAGCAAATGTTAGAGCGCACCTACTACCTGGATGCCGACCAGATTAAGGAACAGATCCTCACCGATTTAAACGAGTTCAGCCGGGGCCAACCCATGCACGACGACCAAACCTTATTGGTTATTAAGTTCAAAGCGTCCCAACCCGAACCCAGCCTTTAACGTAGCACGGAGGTATGAAAATAACTCAACAATCAACCGAAAATACTCTTACCCTGAGCCTGGACGGGGAGTTGGATGCCAGCTCGTCCGTAGTTCTTGATACTGAGCTTAATAAGGCTGAAATTCTGGACAACCAGAAAGTACTGATTGACTGCCGCCGGCTCAACTACATTTCCTCGGCCGGTTTAGGCGTGTTTATTTCTCATCTGCAGCGTTTCCAAGATGCAGGCGTCAAGCTGGTGTTTTTCAACATGCAGGAGAAGGTGCACAACGTTTTTGAAATTCTGGGACTTGATTCGCTGATGACGATTGTACCGTCGGAGGCTGAAGCTACTGCTATTTAGTCGCTCATCTGAGCAACCGAGGGGAATGGAACACGCAATCCGAATCAGCTGCACACGCCGCAACCTTAAGGTGGTGCGTGATTTCGTGAGCGACTTTTTACTCCGTTACCATCTCTCTGACTTGCTGGTCAACCAGATTATTCTGGCCGTGGATGAGGTAGTAGCCAACCTGATTATTCACGGCAATGGCGAAGACGAGTCGCAGTTTTTGGATGTACGCATTGCGGTAGTAAATAAAGAGTTTGGCATCGAAATCGAGGACACAAATCTGACGTCATACTCCCCCGCCAGCTACCACGAACCCGATTTGCAGGAGTACGTGCGTATTGGCAAAAAAGGCGGAGTAGGTATGATGTTGGTTAACCGCATTATGGACCGGGTGGAGTTTACCACCCACGCCGGTCATAATCTGTGCCGGCTGTACAAGAAACTTGGTTAAGGACTCGTTAGAGTCTAGTAATCAGAAAAGCACTCCGTGCGCGGAGTGCTTTTTTTATGGCCCATCCGGGCGGTAGTGTTCGGTTAGTTTCCGCTCCGGCTACGCGAAAAAATCCGTAAAATTGCAACAGTAGCTTTTCCCTACCCGGGCCGTTGCCGGCCAGATTTCCCGCTTTGCCGATTCCTTATTCTCTGTATGCATAAACGCATTTTGTTTGCCAGCACCGCCGCGGCCGCTTTACTGGCCGGGTGCCAAGCCTCCAAACCTACCACTGCGGCCAAGTCGCCGACGCTGGAAACGCTGGGCAGCACGGAAGTGCCGGCCTCGGAATTTGCCTACGTCTACCGCAAGAACAATAGCTCGGCCCCGGAATACGGCACCAAGGCCAGCGTACAGGAATACCTCGACCTTTATACCAACTTCAAGCTGAAAGTACTAGCCGCCGAGCAGCGGGGCCTGGACACTACCCAGGCCTTCAAGCGGGAGTTGGAGGGCTATAAGCAGCAGTTGGCCCAGCCCTACCTCACGGAGAAAAGCGTAACGGATAAGCTGGTGCGCGAGGCTTATGACCGCCTCAGCAAGGAGGTAAACGCCGCTCATATTCTGGTGCGCGTGCAGCCCGATGCGGCCCCTAAGGATACGCTAGCCGCCTACCAAAAAATTACGGCTCTGCGCCAGCGCGTTACGGGGGCGAAGACTTCGGCAAGGTAGCCCGCGAAACGTCCGAGGACCCCTCGGCCCGCGAAAACGGGGGCAAGTTGGGCTACTTCACCGCCATGCAAATGGTGTATCCGTTTGAGTCGGTGGCTTATGCCACGCCGGCGGGCCAGGTGTCGCAGCCGGTGCGCACGCGCTTTGGCTACCACATTATCAAGGTGAACGATGTGCGGCCGGCCCAGGGCGAAATCAAAGTAGCTCACCTTATGATTCGGGCTACCCCCGGTATGCCCGCCGCTGATTCGGCGACGGCCCGCAAGAAGGTGGATGAGTTGTATAACCGCTTGGCCCGCCGGGGCGAAAACTGGGAAAAGCTCGTTGGGCAGTTCTCGGAAGATGCTGGCTCGGCGGCCAATGGGGGGGAATTGCCGCCCTTTGGTACTGGCCGCATGATTCCGAGCTTCGAAGAAGTAGCGTTTAAGCTGCAGAAGCCCGGCGACATTTCCCAGCCCGTACAGACGCCCTACGGCTGGCACATCATCAAGCTGATGGAAAAGCAGCCTGTGCCTTCCTTTGAGGCTATGGAACCCACGCTCAAAAGCAAGGTGGCCAAAGATTCTCGCTCGGAGCTGAACCGCACCGCCTTCCTCAAGCGCGTACGCACCGAAAATAACTTCACTGAAAATCAAGCTGGCAAAGAGTACGCCTTCGCCAAGGCCGATACTGCCTTGGTAGCGGGCCGCTTCCAGTACACGGCTCCGGCCG
This sequence comes from Hymenobacter sp. 5516J-16, assembly GCF_022919335.1. Classification (NCBI taxonomy): domain Bacteria; kingdom Pseudomonadati; phylum Bacteroidota; class Cytophagia; order Cytophagales; family Hymenobacteraceae; genus Hymenobacter; species Hymenobacter sp. 5516J-16. The sequence goes on from NZ_CP095058.1 coordinate 1,523,880, forward strand.
CTACCCCCGCCAAAGGTAAAAAGCCCACTGGCGACGCCCAGACACTGTTCACCATCGGCGGCAAACCCTACCTAGTATCCGACTTCCTGACTTACGCCCAGCAAAACCAGAAGCCCCGCGCCGGCGCCGACGCCCGTTTTGCCATGCAGCAGCTCTACGACCAGTACGTGGACCAGAGCCTGACCGAGTACGAGAAGGCCAACCTGGAGACGAAGTATGAGGACTACCGCATGCTGGTGAAAGAGTACCGCGACGGTATTCTGCTGTTCCAACTCATGGATGAGAAGGTGTGGAGCAAGGCCATTGAGGACACAGTAGGCCTACAGAAATTCTTCACGGAAAACCAGGCCAAGTATCAGTGGGAGCCTCGCGTGCAGGCCACCGTCATCAGCGCGGCCAGCCCAGAACTGCTGGCCAGAGCTCAGCAGTATCAGAAAGCAGGTCGTTACCAGCTGAAGAATGGGCTGCCGGCTCCGCTACCCTTCCGCACCAATTCGGCCGAATTGCCAGCTACTGTACCTGCCCTAGACGATGTAGCAGCTCGCCTTACTTCTGACCCGACCCTGAGCGTAAACGTGGTGGGCCGAGTGAAGCGGGGCGAAACAGCCGCCCTAGCCCGCCGCCGCGCCGACCGAGTAACTGCCTATCTGCGAGGTAAAGGGGTAACGGCCGAGCGCCTGCGCACCACTGCCGAAAGCAAACCGGCCGCCGCCCAGGTAGCATTCGAACTGACGACAACCAATCCCGCGGCCTTGGAGGAAATGATGAACGGGCAGAATCCTCTGGCCGTGCAGGTGCAGCAACGCAGCTTCCAAAAGGGTGATAACAAAGCCGTGGACCAGTTCCTGACTAGCGCCCCCGGCACATATACCGCTCAGCAAGACGGCCGCTACTACGCCATCAGGGTTGAGAAGCAGCTGCCGGCCGGGCCCAAAACCCTGGCTGAGGCTCGCGGCCAAGCCACTTCCGACTACCAAAACTACCTGGAGAAAGAGTGGCTCAACCAGTTGCGCGCCCAGTACCCGGTAAAAGTCAACCAGGCTGAAGTTGACAAGCTGGTGACTAAATAAAAGCCACGATAATTCAAGTAACATCATCCTGAGCGCGGCGAAGGACTTTTTCTACCGCTGAACGAGTATCGTAGCAACGACTCGTTCAGTAGTAGGAAAAGTCCTTCGCCGCGCTCAGGATGATGTTTTTCAATTATTCAGTAAAAGGGCACTACGTCTTTATGCAACCTCCAGAACTAAAGCCCGCTCTCTGGATTGTGGTAGCACCAAAAGGGCCTACCCGTTGTTTTTGCCGGAGAAAGGATTTATGATGAAATTTACGGGCGGCTTTTGGCGTTTTGCCTGCTGTCTGGCCTTTGCGTGCGTGAGGTTACGCCCAGGGCATTACGGAACTACTCCATGATTCATTTTTTGCAAGTATCGGCCCGGAAGGTGCTGCTCAGTGCGGCCCTATTGGCCGCTTCTGCCACGGCCAGCTACGCCCAACTGGGCATCGGCCGGCCGGTAGGGCTACGCGTAGTTGACGGCATCATTGCCAAAGTTGATAACCAGATTGTTCTCCGTTCCGACCTGGAGGCCATTTACGCCCAGGAAGAAGCCCGTGCCGAAGGAAAGCCCCTGCCGCCCGATACCAAATGCCGCATTCTGCAGAGCCTAGCTCTAAATAAGCTACTGCTCGCCAAGGCCGAAACCGATTCGGTTGTGGTAGAAGACGCGCAGGTAAAGGGCGAGCTAGACCGCCGGATGGCGTACTTCATCCAGCAGATTGGCTCCGAGAAAAAGCTTGAAGAGTACTATAACAAGCCTGTAAAGCAGCTTAAAGAGGAGTTGCGCATTCAGGTGAAAGAGCAGCTGATTCAGCAGAAAATGCAGGAACAGATTGCGGGCAAAGTATTGGTAACACCGCGGGAGGTGCGTCAGTTTTTCGCGCGCATGCCCAAGGACAGTCTCCCCTATTACTCCACGGAAGTAGAGGTAGGCCAGATTGTGAAGCTGGCGAAAACCAACTCCAAGGCCAAGCAGCAAACCCAAGCCAAGCTCAATGAGTTGCGTGCCCGTATTGTGGCTGGTGAAGACTTCGCTACGTTGGCCAAGCAATTCTCCCAAGACCCCGGATCGGCGGCCGAAGGCGGCTACCTCGGCTTTTTTAAGCGCCGGGAGTTGGTGCCAGAGTACGAAGCAGCGGCCCTGCGCCTAGAGCCCGGTGGGTTGTCGCCCATCGTAGAGTCGCAGTTTGGCTTTCACCTGATTCAACTAATTGAGCGCAAAGGCGACTCGTTTAGCACCCGGCACATTCTGCTCAAGCCCGAAACCGGCGCGGCCGACACAAACGAAGCCGCCCAGGAGCTAGCCAAATTGCGCCGCCGCATCCTCGGCGACACCATCACCTTTGCTAAAGCAGCCAAGGACAACTCCGATGACAAGCTAACCAGCGGTAACGGAGGCCTGCTCCAGAACCGCCGCGACGCCAGCACCTATCTACCCCTAGACCAGGTTGATCCGGCCATTTTCTTCACCATCGATACGATGAAAGTGGGCAGCATTACGCCGCCCCTACCCTATCGTACCGATGATGGTAAGGAAGCCGTGCGGATTCTGTGGCTGAAGTCGAACACGGCCCCGCACCAAGCCAACCTCACCGACGACTACCAGAAGATTGCCGCGGCAGCCCTCAACGAAAAGAAAAACAAAGCCCTGGATGCCTGGTTTGCCCAGAACCGCGGCACCGTATATCTCGAAGTGGACCCGGAGTACTCCGGCTGCCGGCTGCTGAATTCTTCGTTATAGGAGCTAGGAGTGCAAAGTCAGGAGCTAGAATCGTCATTCTTTCGCTCCGGGCTTTGCACTCCTAGCTCCTTACTTCTAGCTTCTTCTCCTACATATGACATTCGCCTCCGATAAAGAAGCCGCCGACGCGCTGGCCCAGTCCTACCAGAAGTTGCGCCAGGAAATCGGCAAGGTTATTATCGGGCAGGAAGAGGTAGTAGAACTGGTGCTGACGGCCGTCTTTTCGCAGGGCCACTGCCTGTTGGTGGGTGTGCCGGGCCTGGCCAAAACCTTGCTCATCCAGACTATTGCTGATTCGCTGGACCTTTCCTTTAACCGGGTGCAGTTCACGCCCGACCTGATGCCCTCCGACATTGTAGGCTCGGAAACCCTCAATCAGCAGCGCGACTTCCACTTTGTACCGGGGCCTATCTTCGCCAACATTGTGCTGGCCGACGAAATCAACCGGACCCCACCCAAAACCCAAGCGGCCCTGCTAGAAAGTATGCAGGAATACGCCGTAACGGTAGCGGGCAAGCGCTACCCCCTGCAGCGACCGTTCTTCGTGCTGGCCACCCAGAACCCCATTGAGCAGGAAGGAACATACCCCCTGCCCGAAGCTCAGCTAGACCGCTTCATGTTCAACATTGAGCTGGGCTACCCTAGCTACGAGGCGGAACTGCAAATCGTAAAAAACACGACTTCCGACACCAAGCCCACGGTCGGTAAAATCCTGCACGCCGCCGAAATCCAGGCTTACCAACAGCTGGTGCGGCGCGTACCAGTAGCCGACAACGTGATAGAATACGCCGTGAGCTTGGTGCACAAGACCCGCCCAAATACGGGCCGGGCCGCAGCCCGAGCTTCACAGCTCCTGGAGTGGGGCGCCGGCCCCGGGCCTCCCAGCACCTGATTGTTGGGGCCAAGTGCCACGCCCTGCTCCACGGCAAATACTCGCCTGATATTGAAGATGTAAAAGCCGTGGCCCTGCCCATCCTACGTCACCGCTTGGTGCGCAACTTTAAAGCCGAGGCCGAGGGCGTTACTGTGGAGCAAATCGTAAAAGAACTTCTTTAGCCAGATGAACGGCCCTGAGGCGGACGCCGAACAGCATCCGCTCTACAGCCATTCACGTTTACCTTTCAACATTCAACTTTTCACTAGTGGAAGCAGCCGGGTACTACCAGCAATTTGAGCGCAACCTCGACATCATTTTGAGCGGCCTGGAGGCTGGCTTGGATATTCGCCCGACGGCACTCGGCACGTCGTTGCCGCTGGAGGTGTATGTGCTGAGCGAGGTGCTGAACCAAGGCGGCGGCCAGTTCCGCCTCACCACGGAAAGTGCCCTAGAGCGCCTGCGCGAGTTCTACACCCAGTTCCGCCAGAATGAAGCTGACACGGAAGCCCTCATGCAGCGTATTCTGGCCGATAAGAAAGCCGTAATGCGCACGCCAGAAGGTCGCTTGCTCACCAAGGAAATGCTCATTCGCCGACTAGAGTACTTCAACGAAGCTGCCCGCCAAGTAAACGTAATGCGCAACCAACACGCCTTGGGCAGCCCACCTCAGTCTCGCTCGGGTGTAGGTCTTGAACTGCAAAAATAACTCACGGACTGAGCCGGATTCTTCGGGTTACACAGCTTCTGTCCTGCTTTTGAGCCAGTTATCGGCTCAACAAAAAAGACGCCCCTTGACGGGAGCGTCTTTTTTGTTTTCGTGATACAACGTGTGGCCAGAAAGAAGTCGAAACCGGTGTCCGTGTAACCTGAAGAATCCGCCTCAGTCCGTGATTTAGCTCATCGAGGCCATTGCGTCCTTCCGTACCTTGGTGTTGCCTTCTTTAGAGTGCTTAAGATTTAGCTCGCCGGCAGGCTCCTGCTTTAGGTGGCTGGGCACTTCGTCGCCGTGCGGGCCCTTGGAAATTGTAACGCCGCCATCGACGTAGTAGGTAGCGCCGGTAACGTAGCTAGCCTCATCGGAGGCCAAGAACAGGTACACGTTTGCCACTTCCTCGGGCGTTCCGCGGCGGCCAAGAGGTACGCCCTGCACCGTCAGCTTCTCCATTTTGGCATTCATCGGGCCGGTTTCCTTATGGGTCCAGGCGGTATCAATGGGGCCGGGCCCCACAATGTTGGAGCGCACTCCAAACTTGGCCTGCTCCACGGCCACGCCCCGCTGGAAAGCGTGCACGAAGCCCTTGGTACCACCGTAAGGGGTGTTCTGCGGCTCGCCCATGTGGCCCGCTTCGGAACCCGCCGACACAATGTTACCGTGGGTCTTTTGCAGGTAGGGAATGGCGGCCCGGGTCATCATGAAGTTGGAATAAATATTATTCTTAATCATGTACTCGAACGCCTCCGTAGGGTATTTGTCGATGGTGGAGACGGTGGGGAAGGCGCCGGCATTATTAACCAGAATATCTAGTTTGCCGAACTCATCAATGGCTGCTTTCACGCAGGCTTTGGCGGTTTCTTCGTAGGAAATGTCGCCGAGGTAGCCGATGGCCCGGCCGCCTTCCGCCAGAATTTCGTCCACCACGTCGCGCACCGGGTCGTCGCCGAGGCCAACGACAACTACAGCAGCCCCCTCCCGGGCAAATTTTTTGCTGATGGCTTCGCCTATGCCTGCGCCGCCGCCCGTTACAATGGCTACCTTATTTGCGAGTCTGCCGAACATAATAGGAAAGAAGAAAAGGTTGAAAAATAGAATGCAGGTACCTGGTTTAGCTGCAGCAGTTCATTTGCAGGTAGTTAGGTTGCATTTTGAACGACAGACCGGCCTCGGGGTTTCCGGAACAACGGGTTGGGGGTAGCGGTTTGGCCGCTGCTGGGGTGTCCGTCGTAGTACTTCCGGCCATATTGCCCCAAATCATGTACGACGCTGCCCTGCCCCTGCCTAGCCCTTCCGGCGCGCCCTTGCTGGCAGCGCGGCTTACCCTACGGCCCTACCTCCCCTCCGATGCTTCAGCCTTTTACCAGCTGATTCAGGATAACCGGTTTCGCCTCCGACCCGCCTTTCCGGCCCGGGAGGCCAGCGTGCAAACGCCCGCCGATGCCGGGCAGGTGCTGGCGCAGTTCCGGCAGGATTGGGCCGCGGGCCGGCTCTACGTGCTAGGCATCTGGCACACCGCTACTGGCCACTACCTCGGCGACATCAGCCTGAAACCCAACTGGACGGCTCCCGTCACGCTGGAAATTGGGTACTACCTCGCCGCCGCCGCCGAAGGCCACGGTTACGCCCGGGAGGCGCTAGCGGCGGTCGTGGAATTTGGGTTTGGCCCCTTGCGAGCGGCTCGTCTGCTTATTCGCTGCCGCGCCACCAACCCGCGCAGCTGCGCTGTGGCCGAGGCCGTGGGGTTTCAGCCCTTGGCTCCTCGGCCGCGCCCCTGGCCACTGCGGGCCCTGGCTTCCTCCGATATTCTATATTACTACCTAAAGCGCGAGCAGTAACGCAGGAAATTAGCAGGCAATGGTCCAGCTTTGAGGCTTAGCTGGCTAATCGTTCGCGCGCTTGAGCGTGGTTAGCAGAAAGCTCTGGTTGAAGTTCAGGTAGAGCGCAAAGGAGAAGTCGAACAACCCGTTGTTCAGGTCATACAGCGGCTCGAAGCGCGTAGTCAGCGTCACGTTCCCCGGCAGGCGGTAGTCGCGCAGCACCCGCAGAATCAGCAGTTGCCGCTGTTTTTCGATGTAGTCGGGGTCGGCCACGGATACTGAGACAGATTGATACAGCCGCCCACCTATGGGGGAAATGTAGCCGCTACCCTGCCAGTACGCGAGCTGCAGGTTGGAGAGGCGCGTATCGAGCCCGGCGTTCAGGTACAGGCCGGTGCCGCTTGCAAATGGGAGTACTCGGGTAAAAGAGTAATCAGTGAAGTAGGTAACGTACCCATCGAAATGCGCGGCTTGCACCAAATGGTAAGGCAATGCCCGCCGGACCCGTACCCCAGTTGCCAGGTTGAACAGGGTTTGCAAGGGCTTATCGATGGTATCGAGCTGGCCACCGCGGTGGGTGGCTGTGAACTGAAACGGCAGCTTTAGTAACCAACCGGTCGAGTCTCCTAGCAGGGTGCGCTCAGCACTGAGGCCGCCGGCTACTTCTTCCTGAAAGTTGCTGAACCGGTATTGCTGCCGCTCCCAGTTCACCCAGGCATCAAGGCGCGACCGGGGCGTTTGGTACTGGTACTGCACGCCTTCTTCCAAGCGGTTCGTTATTACTCGCTCAAAGTCAAACATCGGCTCGATGTAGCCATGATTCAGATGCCCTTCCAGGTTACCGAAAATCAGGTTGTGGTAGCCCTGCCGGTACTTGAGCGTGAACAGGGGCCGTACCTGCCGAAGCCGGGGCGTGCCGTAGTCTTTCCACAGGAACACCCCGGCCTCCAGTCGCAGATTGGCCGACGGAAAATACACCAGCCGGGGCGCCAGCTGGGCCCCGAAATAGGTAAGACCCGGATCAATTTTGTTGAAGTACTCGTTGTCCTTGTTGAATAGAAACCCTTGCACATCGAGGCGCAGCTGCCGCTCGTAGGCGGGCCCCACGGGCAACGTGTACTGAAATGCCCGGTTGTCGAGCTGGGCCCACCCCACGGAAATGTTGCCTAGCCCGGCTACCAACGTCAGTATCAGGATGGTAGAAAAGCGCGTGTTTCCCAAAAATTTTAGCACCGGAAAATTCACCTAAACTCAACGAATTTTTTTAGCATTGTGGGCACAAAATATAGCCCAGCCGCGTTACTATTAGCCGACCTGAAAAGGGCCCGGCACGGTAGCCTGAGCCGGCCTGCTGCGCACTTATGTGAGCCGGCCAAAAAGGGCTACATTCACCAAACCTAAGCATTTCCAAACAACCCCTCCTATAGTATGGCTGCAACCACTGACAAGGCCGTCAACGCCAATGCCGAGAAAATGAAAGCTCTCCAGCTGACCCTGGATAAGCTAGACAAGAACTACGGCAAAGGCACCGTAATGAAGCTCAGCGACAACAAGGTGATGGACGTCGAGGTCATCAGCACCGGTTCGCTGGGTTTGGATATTGCCCTGGGTGTAGGCGGCTTGCCTAAAGGCCGCGTCGTAGAAATCTACGGCCCAGAATCGTCGGGTAAAACCACGCTAACGATGCACGCCATTGCCGAAGCCCAGAAAAAGGGTGGCATTGCGGCCTTCATCGACGCCGAACACGCCTTCGATCCGCTGTACGCCAAGAAGCTCGGCATCGACACCGAAAACCTGCTCATCGCCCAGCCCGACAACGGGGAGCAAGCCCTGGAAATTGCCGATCAGCTGATTTCCTCGGGTGCCATCGACATCATCGTTATTGACTCGGTAGCGGCTCTGGTACCGAAAGGCGAGTTGGAAGGCGACATGGGTGACTCCAAGGTAGGTCTGCACGCCCGTCTGATGTCGCAGGCTCTGCGTAAGCTTACCGGCACCATCAACAAGACCAACTGCCTGTGCATTTTCATCAACCAGCTGCGGGAAAAAATCGGGGTTATGTTCGGCTCGCCCGAAACGACTACCGGTGGTAACGCCCTGAAGTTCTACGCCTCGGTTCGTCTCGACATCCGTCGGATCGGCCAGATCAAGGAAGACAAGGACAACGTGACTGGTAACCGCACCAAAGTGAAGGTGGTAAAAAACAAGGTAGCGCCGCCCTTCAAGGTGATTGAGTTCGACATTATCTACAACGAAGGCATTTCCAAAGTAGGCGAGATTCTCGACCTGGGCGTTGACATGGGCATTATTGCCAAGTCAGGCTCCTGGTTCTCCTACGATGGCAACCGCCTGGGCCAGGGCCGCGAGGGTGTGAAAACCATCCTCCAGGACAACCCCGACCTAGCCGACAAAATCGAGGCTCAGATCCGGGCCATGGTGAAAGGGGAGCCGGAAGTTGCTTTGGCCGCTATTCCGGAAGACCGCTCCACGGATGAGGACGATGATGCCGCTGACCTGTAAGACTTCCTTGAAGTCTGTTTTTGAAAAGCCCCGCCATTTCTGGCGGGGCTTTTTTTATGGCTTGGCAGTCAGGGTGCTAGGCTGGACTGTAGCGCGGCTATGAAGCCGACGAAAGCAAGGCCGGCGGCTACCTACTCAGATGAGCTACTGTTTTCATACTGGCTATTTCTTGTGCTGTTATAATCCGATTATCTTTGCTGGCACCCCATTTGAGTAGGCACCGGCTACACCCTTATTCGCCGCTTTTACATGATTCGCCGCTGGCTTTTGTTTCCTGTACTTGCGCTGCCGTTGGCAGCGGTCCTGACTGCTTTTGGCCCTTCTTCCGAACCGACGCGCACGGTCCCAAACTCTAGCTTTGAGCGCGGGGAAGTACTTCAATATAAAGTGCACTATGGGCTCATCAACGCGGCCGAGGCCACGATTGAGGTAGACGACGCCGTGCACCGCATTAATGAGCGGCCCTGCTACCGGGCTACCGTTACTGGCCGCACCCTGGGCTCTTTCGATTATTTCCTGCGGATTCGGGATACTTGGCGCTCCTACATCGATACTACCAGTATTCTACCTCAGCGCTTCTTCCGCAACATTGAGGAGAAGAGTTACCGCAAGCGCGAGACCATAGACTTCGACCACCAGCGCGACATTGCTAACGTGGAAAGTCATAAGAAGGACAAGAACGACGTAAAGAAGGGCACGTTCAAAACGCCTAATAACGTCCAGGACCTAGTCAGCGGCTTTTACTTCCTGCGCACGCTCAACTACGACCAGCGCCGGCCCGGGGAAGTAATCAAGGTTCAGGGGTTCTTCGACAACGACGTCTTTAACATGGATGTCATCTACAAGGGCCGGGAAACGGTGGAAACCAAAGCGGGCGTCATCCGCGCCATTCGCCTGGTCCCGAAAATGCCCAGCAACAAGCTCTTTAAAGGAGAAAACGCCATTTCGGTGTATCTCTCCGACGACCGGAACAAAGTGCCGGTACTGATTCAGGCGGAAATGTTCGTGGGCTCCGTAAAGGTGGACATGTACAAGTACAAAGGCCTCCGAAACCGGCTGAATCTGGTGGCAACAAACTGATGCTTTTGTGAAGCGGCTCCCGTTGGGGGCCGCTTTTCTTTTTTAGTGCTCTTCTCAGTCCGACTTCTTTCTACCTGATGCAGACTACCTTAGCTTCCCGACGTCGTCCTACCTTGCTGCCGCCCCGGCCGGTTGCTTCCCCGGTTGCTCCCAAGCCGGCGGTTTCCCTGGTCGACTTCGTGTGGCCGATTCCGCTGCCGGCGCCCTCGTCACCCCGGGCCGCTGGTAATGAAAACGTAATACGCCGGGCCCGGCGGCCGGCGGTACTTTTGTCTTCGCGCATTCTGTTTTACCCCAAACCACCTCGTCCTGTGCAGCCAACCGTCACCCCCAACGCGTACAAAATCCTGGTAGTCGATGACGATCCGGACATCGTGGAACTGCTGGAGTACAACCTGCGCAAGGAAGGCTACGAGGTAGCCAGCGCCCCCGACGGCCGCAAGGCCCTGGAAGTAGCCCCGCAATTCGGCCCCGACATTATTCTGCTAGACGTGATGATGCCCCACCTGGATGGCATTGCCGCCTGCCGCCAGCTCCGGGAGCTACCCCGCTTCAAGGATACCTACATTATCTTCCTAACGGCCCGGGCCGAGGAGTTTTCGGAGGTGGCCGCGTTTGAGGCCGGCGCCGACGACTTTATTGCTAAGCCCATTAAGCCCCGGGCCCTGCTCAGCCGCTTAGCCGCCTTCGTGCGCCGCGACAAAGACCCGCAAGTGCAGCTGGATACCATCGAAATCAACGGGCTCAAGATTGACCGCACGGGTTTTGCCGTTTTCCAGGAGGGCCGGAAGATTACGCTGCCCAAAAAGGAGTTTGAATTACTGGCGTTTTTGGCCGCTTCACCCCACAAAGTATTCGGCCGCGACGAGCTGCTCCAGAACATTTGGGGTAACGACGTATTCGTGCTAGCCCGCACCGTGGACGTGCACGTGCGCAAAGTCCGGGAGAAAGTCGGCGACCATCATATTCAAACCATCAAAGGCGTCGGCTACAAGTTTAATACGGACAACTAAGTGAGTTGGTGAAATGATGAAATGGTGAGGTTGATGTTCCGCTAGCCCACTAGCGCAGTGTGCGCAGGTAGAACATCAACCTCACCATTTCACCAGCTCACTCGCTCACCACTTCACCCCATGCGGTTTACGATTTCCTCGCGCGCTATTGCTGTTATCCTGTCCTTGCTGGTAGCGGCCGTGCTGACCACCTTGGTATGGGTGGCGCCTACCCTGCCCATGCGCGAAGGAGTTTTAGCAGCGGGCGTTACTATAGCAGCGTGCTTTCTACTGCTGTACTTAATGTTTGAGGCCCTAATTTTTCGGGAAATCAACACCCTGTACGAAGGGCTGGAGCATATCAAGCGCAAGGAATTTCGACGCATGTCGAACAAGTTTCTGTTTCGGCCGGAACCACTCAAGCGCATGCGCGACGAGATTCTGGACATGGCCCAGCGCAAGCAGCAGGAAATTGACGAACTCAAGCGCCTGCAAGTGCTACGGCGAGAGTTCCTGGCCGATGTATCGCACGAGCTGAAAACCCCAATTTTTGCGGCCCAGGGCTTTGTGCATACTATTCTTGATGACGAGGATATTGACGAGCACACCCGCAAGAAATTTCTCCAGAAAGCCGCCACCAGCCTCGACGCCCTAGATTCTCTGGTGCAGGACTTAGTCACTATTTCCCAGCTTGAGAAAGGGGTGGTGCGCATGCGCCGCCAGGTGTTCGATATTTCGCAGCTAGTGCGCGACATTTTTGAGCAGCTGGAACTGAAGGCCGCCCGGCGCAACGTTACGCTGGCGCTGGCGCCATCGCAGCTGCCGAACGCCGAAACTCGCGTATTGGCCGACCGGAACCGTATTCGGCAGGTTCTGATTAACCTGATTGACAACGCCATTAAGTACGGCCGCGAAAATGGCCACGTCACGGTAGCCGTAGCGGAAAGCGGCAAAGGGGTACGTATTAGCGTGCAGGACGACGGCGAAGGTATTCCGAAGCAGCACCATAACCGCATTTTCGAGCGCTTCTACCGCATCGACAAGAGCCGCAGCCGCGAGTCGCGGGAGGCGGGCGGCTCAGGTCTGGGCCTAGCCATCAGTAAGCACATTGTGGAGGCGCACCGCTCCACCATCCGGGTGCACAGCGAGGTAGGCCAAGGTACTACCCTAGAGTTCAAGCTGCCCAAGCCCCGGGCCGCGGCTGCGGCGCTGGCTGCAAATGCCACCTAAGAAGTAAGTACCTTTGGAGCTCTTATATGAAGCTGCCCCATTTCACTGACCTGATTCTGTTTGAGGACGAGGACTTCGTCATCATCAACAAGCCCCCTTTCTTGGCCACGCTCGACGAGCGGTTCGGCGGGGCACAGAACATCCTACGCCTAGCGCGGGAGCACTACGACGATATTCAGGCCTGCCACCGCCTCGATAAAGAAACCAGCGGGGCCTTGGCCCTGGCCAAAAACCCGGCGGCCTACCGCCACCTGGCCATGCAGTTCGAAAACCGCGAGGTAAAAAAAGTGTACCACGCCGTAGCCTGGGGCGTGCACGACTACAATGGCCTACGCGTGGACCGCAGCATTGAAACCACCACCAAGGGCAAGGCGCGCCTGGCGTACAAGGGCAAGCCGGCCGTAACGCTGGTGCGCACGCTGGAAGCCTACGCCCGCCACACGTTGCTAGAATGCCAGCCCATTACCGGCCGCATGCACCAAATCCGGCTGCACCTGGCGTACCTGCAGGCTCCCATCGTGGGCGACGGCATGTACGGCGGGGACGATTTCTACTTGTCGTCGCTCAAGAAGAAGTTTAACATGAAGCAGGGCGAGGATGAGCAGCCGTTTATCAAGCGGTTTGCCCTGCACGCCGCCCAGCTTACCTTCGCCAAAATGGATGGTGAGCAAGTAACCATTGAGGCCCCCTACCCCAAGGATTTTCGGGTGCTAGTCGATACGCTTCGGCAATATCAGTAGTCTCGTGGTACTAGCTAGTTGAAAAAGAGCGGCCCCGTAATTGGGGCCGCTCTTTTTACTTGTTGGCTGGTAGCCCTACAACTTCTGGAAAATGGCAATGCGCACGGAGTCGGCGGTAGGTTTGCGGCGGTTGCGGGGCATGGCGGCCAGCCACCGTAGCCGGTAGTGCGGGTCATTGCGTAGCGTCTCGAACGGCACCTGGCCTTCCATCACTGCGTACCAGTCGTCCCAGATTACCAACGTGCCGCTGGGGAGCGGCCAGCTCTGCTCGCGCACGGCGGGCATCAAACTATGACCGGGCCCGAATGGATCGGTTTGCAAGGGCAACGCTAGGTAGGGATGCTGAAACACGACGTGCGGCAATGCACCCTGACGCCGGGTCCAGCGGGCCGCAGCGTCGGCCAGCAACTGGTCGGAGGGACGGCCAAAGTCTCGCTCCCACCGAAAAGCTGCCCGAGCCCCGCAGAACAGAAAGCCCACCACGGCTACGACTAGGCCCACCCGAATCCGTTGCCGTGCTACCTCCGTGCGGCCCATGCTAGTAATAACGCCTACCCCACGCAAGGCAATCAGGCTTACCAAGGGTACTATGCAGCACAGCACCCGGGTAAGCCCAAACGAACCAAAAATCCCGAACGTCCAGAAAATAGTGTGGGCTCCGATAAAGACCACCACGCTGCCATACACCAGCAGCAATTCGGCCGTGAACTTTTCCGGCCGCAGCCGCGTCGCTGGTTTCACCCATTCCCAGAGCATGCGCAGGCCTCCTAGCCAAAACAAGCCGTACAGCACCCATCCTACCGTATTTGGCAGGCTGATGATGAAGTGATTCCATTGCCCCTGCCCGTAGCTTTCATTCCGGACGGGGTAGGCATTGTGCGTAAACACCCACAGAAAGTCCTGGTACACGAACAATCCAGCCACCCCGTACACCACAAAGCCCAGCCCTAGCCACGGCAGCGCCCGCCAGTTGCGAGTTACCAGCAAATAGAAGCCGTACACTCCCAATAGGATAAAACCTTCTGACCGGGCGAACGGCAACAGGGAAATTACAGCCGCTCCCCACCGAGCTTGCCCTCGCAGGGCCAGGGCCACGCTGGCTATCAGCACCAGGCTAAAAAGCGGCTCCGTCAGCCCCGAAAATTGAATGCGGAAGTAATCGGGGAAGCGTAGCAAAACAGAATGGCAAGCCAGGGCCACGGCAGACGCAACGCGCGGGCGGCTCCGTACGCAAACCAGGCCGACGCAGCCACCAGCAGGCACTGCAGCACCATCACCCCACGGAGCCCTGCCTGCGCCGGAACCGCCATCAACTCCACTACCAAAGGCTTAGACCACGACTCCAAGAAGTTAATGGGGTGCTGAAAGGCGTAGCGGGCGTAGAGGTAGTGGTTGATGCTGTCGCCGGAATCGTAGGTGCCTTCCGTGATAAAGGCTGTAAGCAACGACACGAGCAGCAAGGCAAGCAGGAGGGCGTACGCCCGGCGGCTGGAGGGTAAGGCAACGGCCGGTGCCGAAGGAGAGGTAGAGGGTAGCATAATGGCCGTAAAAGTACACAGCCGTACTGGGGAGGCCACTCTGCAAGTGTTTCAGAGACAATAATTAGCCCCCCGCTTGAATATTCGGGGAAAGACGGTAACTTTGTGTCCGTTTTCCCCGAACCCTGTTCGGCTTCTTCTTCATTTTCAAACGCTTATCCTCCTCCCCAATGGATCATCTGAGCTTCAAGACGGTATCCGTCAACAAAGCCAACGCCAACAAGGGCTGGGTTGTGGTTGACGCCGCCGACGCTACCCTGGGTCGTCTGGCCAGCCAAATTGCCAACATGCTGCGTGGCAAGCACAAGCCCTCCTTCACGCCCAACTCGGATTGTGGCGACAACGTCATCGTCATCAACGCCGACAACCTCCGCGTGACTGGCAAAAAGATGACCGACAAAATTTACATCACCCACTCGGGCTACCCCGGCGGTCAGAAGCGCATTAACCTGCGCGACAAGAAAGCCAAGGACTCGACCCGTGTGATTGAGCACGCTGTTCGGGCATGCTGCAGGGCAACAAGCTGGGCGCGGAGCAGTTCCGCAACCTGTTCGTGTACGCCGGCACCAGCCACCCCCACGAAGCTCAGCAGCCCAAAGCTGTTTCTCTCACGAATCTCTAAGCCGATTTCGGCCTCTCTTAACTTCTTCACTTAATGGAAATCTCCAATACCTCTGGTAGAAGAAAAACCTCGGTGGCCCGCATCTACATGCAGGCCGGGCAAGGGAATATCACTATCAACGGCCGGGACATCAAGGCGTACTTCGCTAACGAGCTCCTGGAAAACATCGTGAACCAGCCCTTGGCGACGGTCGAGCAAGTCGGCCAGTACGACATCAAGGTAAACGTGCGCGGTGGTGGCATTTCGGCCCAGGCCGAGGCTATCCGTCTGGCCATCTCGAAAGCCCTCGTGGGCGACAACGCGGAGGTTCGCCCCGCGCTGAAAAAAGAAGGCTTCCTGACCCGTGACCCGCGCATGGTGGAACGCAAGAAATTCGGCAAGCGTAAGGCTCGTCGCTCGTTCCAGTTCTCGAAACGCTAATCCCAGAGGAAATCTATCATGGCTCAGTCCACCACATATAAAGAACTGCTTGATGCCGGTGCCCACTTTGGTCACCTTACGCGCAAGTGGGACCCGAAAATGGCGCCGTACATCTTCATGGAGAAGAACGGCATCCATATCATTGACCTGAACAAAACGCTGGTTTCGCTGGAGCAGGCTTCGGCCGCTATCCGCAACATTGCCAAGAGCGGCCGCAAGGTGATGTTCGTGGCAACGAAGAAGCAGGCGCAGGAAATTGTAACGGAAGAGGCTAAGCGCCTGAAAATGCCTTTCGTAACGGACCGGTGGTTGGGCGGCATGCTCACCAACTTCACTACCGTTCGCAAGTCGCTGAAGAAAATGAGCACCATCGACAAGATGGTGAAGGAAAACACCGCTTACGCTGCTCTTGCAAAGCGCGAGCGTCTCATGCTGTCGCGTGAGCGGGAGAAGCTGGAGCGTGTTCTGGGCGGCATCGCCGACCTGAGCCGCCTGCCCGCTGCTCTGTTCGTAGTAGACGTTAAGCGCGAGCACATTGCCGTGAAAGAAGCGCAGAAACTGGGCATCCCGGTTTTCGCTATCTGCGATACGAACTCGAACCCCGAGCTGGTTCAGTTCCCCATCCCGGCCAACGACGACGCTTCGAAGTCTATCCAGCTCATCGTGAGCGTAATGGGTAAGGCTATTGAGGATGGTCTGTCGGAGCGGAAAGTCGACAAGGAAGATGCCGACAAGAAGCAAGCCGAAGAAGAAGGCATCCAGGAGAAGCAGAACGCCGACGAATAGTCTTGGAGGAAGTAGAAGCTAGGAGCTAGAAGTTAGAATCTGTGATGCCGGCCACTTGCCCATTCAGTTCTGACTTTTGGCTCCTAGCTTCTTTACGTTCCCTCCTACCCTCTCATTTCATTCTAACTACTAGCTTCTAGCTACTAACTCCCAAAGAAATGGCAGCAATTACCGCCGCAGACGTGAACAAGCTGCGCACCATGACGGGTGCGGGCATGATGGATTGCAAAAAAGCGCTGACCGAAGCCGATGGCGACTTCGAAGCTGCTCGCGACATTCTGCGCAAGCAGGGCCAGAAAATTGCCGACAAGCGTTCAGAAAATGCTACCTCCGAAGGCCTCGTGCTGGCGGCCGTTAGCGAAGATGGCACCAACGGCAAACTGGTAGCGCTGGCTTGCGAAACCGAGCCCGTTGCCAAAGTGGAAGACTTCAAAAACCTGGCCCAGCAAATTCTGGCTACGGCCGTGAAAAGCAACGCCGCTTCGAAAGAAGAGCTGCTGGCTTCGGCCCAGGAAGATGGCCGCTCCCTGCAGGAGCACATCACCGACCTGATGGGCAAAATCGGGGAGAAGCTGGACGTGGTAGCGTACGAGAACGTAACGGCTGAGAAAGTAGCTTCCTACATCCACTCGGACAATAAGAAGGGCGTTCTGGTAGCCATGAAGAACGTAGGTGGCGCCGACGTAGCCGCCGTAGGCCGCGACGTAGCCATGCAAATCGTGGCCATGCGCCCGGTTGCTCTCGACAAAGATGGCGTTGACGCTGCTACCATTGAGCGCGAAATCGAAATCGGCAAAGAGCAGGCTCGTTCGGAAGGCAAGCCCGAGGCGATGCTGGAGAAGATTGCTCAGGGCAAGCTGAACAAGTTCTACAAGGAGAACACCCTGCTCAACCAGGAATTCGTGAAGGACAACTCGGTAACCATCGCCCAACTGCTCGACAAAACGCAAAAAGGCCTGACCATTTCGGACTTTAAGCGCGTAGCCATTGTAGGCTAAGCTTCGCGGAAGTTTAAAAGCAAAAAGCCCCGTCGTTTACTTCCGGCGGGGCTTTTTTGCGTCTGACGCTATTGCACGGCTGACGCCGGTTTGTTCATCTCAATGTGCGTCTTCGTCATCATGTCCAGGTACTTTTCTAGCGGCTCCATGCGGATGGCGGCGCGGCGCTGGTTGACGTGGGCTGGGTCGCGCAGAGACCTGGGCACGGCTTTGGCTGCG
This sequence comes from Hymenobacter sp. 5516J-16, assembly GCF_022919335.1. Lineage (NCBI taxonomy): Bacteria > Pseudomonadati > Bacteroidota > Cytophagia > Cytophagales > Hymenobacteraceae > Hymenobacter > Hymenobacter sp. 5516J-16. The sequence goes on from NZ_CP095058.1 coordinate 1,541,232, forward strand.
GGCGTACCCACCCCTTCATACGTGACTTGGGTTCCATACTCTTGTGGCTGGCCAGCATTGGTAGCTACACGGTCGGTGAGGTAGGCGTAGTTGACCGGACTGGCGTTTTGGCGCTTCACCTCGGGCAACATTAGCTTGAGCATGCGGCGCTGGAAGTCGGGGTGGGCGTCGGCGTGCTGCACCAGTAGCCAGAAGTTGCCGGCGCTTTTTTCGCCGACCTGCCGGAAGCCGGGGTAGCCAACCTGCCGCACAATTTTTTCCAGGACGGGCTGGTGGCGGGCGTAGTTTTCTTTTTCTACATCTACCAGGTTTCGGCCGGCGCTATCAGGAAGCTGCTGAAACAGTCGCTGCATCGGCCACTGGTCCACGTATGCCAAGCTATCCAGCGTTTTACTCAGCTTCGGGTACAGAACCGGCTTAGTTTGGGCTGCGGCTGCGAAGTTGACAGTCATGGCGACCAGGAACCAAGGATAAATCTTCATAGTGATGTGCACTTGTTATGTCGCTAAATATAAACATATCATCTCGTTCAACCTTTTTTGAACGGTTGATCAACTACCCCCCGTGCATAAACATACGGTAGGCCCGGACGCGCGCTTCAGCGTTCTGACGGATGTTGTAATAGAACAAGGAGTAGTCGGCGATGTGGAAAGAGTGGCGCAGCTCGGAGCGGCCGGGCAGCAGGAAACGGGGGTAGCCGGGGCGCACGGTTGGGTGAATCCAGACAAGGCCGTTGTGGACTTTGGCGTCAACCACGCGCTTATCAACCCCGCTGAAGGTATAGGGCACGCCACCCAGGTTTAAGCGGGCGGGGGCAGTAGTTGTGTCCCGGGTCCAGGTGAGCGGGTTTACGGCCACGCCGCCTTGAAAAGGTGGGTACTCGTGGCCCCACTCCACGGTGTTCCAGCCCACGTAGCAGCCGGTTTGGGTGGAGTCGTCGCAGGGACGCAGGACCTGGTATTCCTCGGGTTTTACTTTGTAGCCAATCAGGTAGGCTGCCACCAACTGCTTGCGCAGCTTGGGGTTCTGGTCGAAAAACTCTCGTAGCAGCCGCGTGGCGTGAAACGTGCCTTGGCTGTGACCAGCAATAATGACGGGCCGGCCCTGGTTGTAGTGGTCGAGGTAGTATTGAAAAGCGGTTTTTACGTCGCTGTACGCCAGGTCTAGGGCTTCTTTACCGTTCGTGCTTTTCTCGTCGAAAAAGGAAAACAGCGTGGCCTGCCGGTAACGCGGGGCGTACACGCGGGCCGTGCTGTTAAATACGGAGGCTTGCTTGCGGATCGTGCTGGCATCGGTGAAGCGGTTCACGCGCGCATCGGTCAGGCTGGCGTTCCACTGAGACCGGCTGAAATAGGTAGTAGGATGCACGAAGAAGACGTCGGCGGGCGCGTCGCGCTGCTGGTCGTGCAGTAAAGTGTGGCGTGGTACGAGGTCAGCGGAGTCGCGGCGGTCGGGCAGCGCGGCCCAGTTGTCCTCCATGCGGTAATCAGGCGCTTCCGGCTCAGGGTTGCGGGCGAAATCTTTGCCGGGCTTAATAACGGTAATACAGGAAGCGAAAGTCAGTAAAACGGCCAGCGTTGCTAAGCGAGACAGGGGGGTAAGCATTGGGTAGCAAGAGAATCCGGGGCGGTAAAAACACCAACGCGCGCTTCCCGTTGCAGAAAGCGCGCGTTGGAGGGGCAAAAATAAGCAGGAAAAAGCCGCTTGCCCAGGTGGTTGCCGTTGCGAAACCTGGCGCATCTACTCGCTAAACGTATTCTCTAGCAGCCGCTCCTGGCGCAGATAAACGATTTTGAAGTTCTTATCGAAGCGCACCCGCACCTGCGCTGTGGTTTGCTGCCGCTTCTGCAGCGACTGGCGCAGGGCTGAGCTTTTTTCAATAAAAGTCACTACCCGGGAGCCATCGTTGACGGGTGGGCTCACCTTTAGGCTGCCGGGCTCAATGGTGGTTTGCCCCTCCAGAAACTCCGGAAAGTGCGATTTTTCCAGCTCAGCCGAAATGGCAGCGGGGGTTGTGTTTTGCTGCAGATAGAAACGCTCTACCCGCGGCGCGAAGTAGGCTGCTGCCGAGAAAGGCGCCGCCTGCAAATCGGCGTAGTAATTCTGCAGCACGCCTTCAATCCGCGCCTGGGCTGCACCTTCGTCCACGGCGGGGGCGGCGGGCGGGGCCGTCGCCTCGGTGGGGGCAGTTGCCGGTTGCGCTACCGAATCGGGGGCGGGGGTAGTTACGGGCGGAGCTACGGGAGCTACCCGGACAGTTTCGGGTGCGGCAGCGGGCGGCAAGTCAATCTGCTCCGATTGGGGGCCTTCTTCCGGCCGAGTTGCCAACGAATCGGCGGCGGTTAGGGTGGTGCTGGTTAGGCGCTCCGAATCCTGATTGCCCAGCATTAGGTAGGCAACCAAGGCCAGGAGGGCCAAAATTCCGCCCACAATCAGGATGGTGCCGAGCGGACTTTTGGGCGGCGCAACGTACGACTCATCCTCCACTAGCTCGCTCTCTCCTACTGCCGCGGCCGGAGGCATAAACGCGTCGTCGCGGGTAGGAGAAGAACCGGGCCGGCCGGCTTCGAGAGGGTGCGACAGGCCGGGAGTAGTAGTGGGGGGCGTGGGCGGCTCCGCTACGTAGGCAGCGTGCAAAGGCCGTGAGGTCGTAACGGGGGCAGCAGCGGATCTTCCACGGGGCTGCCACCCGTACTGGCTGTTGAGGCGGGCGGCGGGCCCCCTACCGGCGTCATGGGCACGGCTTGGCTAAACGTAGCGGGCGGGGTAGGCGGCGCTACCGAAGGAGCCGGGGTAGCAACCGGAGGCGCGGGCGGCACCGGCGTCATGGGTACCACCGGGGGGCGGGGGTAGTGGGCGGAGCAGGCGCGGCAGGTGGAGCTGCCGAGCTGGCAGTAACACCCGCCGATTCACTGAACAGCAGCTTCTTTTTCAGGGTTTCGAACTCCTGGGGCGTAATGGTACCCGCATCGAGCCACTCCTTTAGCTGGCGCAGGGTGTCGAGGGGAGAAGGGTCTTTTTCCATGGCAGAAGAAAGGTAGCAGGCGGCAGCAAAGGCTCCTACTTCCGGTCGAGGTTGGTGAGGCGGGCGCGGCGACGCTCCAATTGCGCTTTACGCAATTCAGTGAGCCGAACGTTGTCGATGAGCTTCACGGAGTCCTCGGCCGACTTGAGCTTGTTGTCAGCATTTTGCTTGTTGAGCTGCTCAATCTTTTCCAGATTCGACTTGGTATTGTTAGCCAGGCTCGCGCGCTCCTTTTCAAGCTTTTCCTTATCCTTCTCGGCGGCGGTCAGCTGCTTCTCCGCTTCGGCAATCTGTTCGCGGTAGGCTTTGGTGCGCGCGGCGGCTGCAAAGCTCTGGGTCATGTTGCGCAGGGAACTGAACTCGGAGGGAGTACCAGTAGCCGACAAAAACGAATCGGGCCCCATGGCGGCCCACACCGACAACTCCGACACCGTGTCGGAGGGTGAAGTGACGGTGGAATACAGGTCCAGTAGCTTACCCGTGACGCTGGACATGGGCACTTGCTTGGCTTCGAGCACGTCTTTTTTGCCTACGCCAAACACGCCGGAGCCTTTCAGCTTAATGTTGTAAGTATCCTTCAGCCAGGCCTGCCAGTAGTCGCGGGTCCACTGGGCGGTGCCTTCTACTTGCACCTTTACCGCGTCCCGCTCCCGCTTGTCGTAGTTGACGCTGCTAGTACGCGCGTCGTAGAGCTGGGCGTGGGTAGCGGCCGGGGCCAGCAGCACCGCCAGCAGGAGGTATAAGCCGAAAAATTGTTTCATAAGAAGCAAAGCAAGGGGTAGGGAAGAAACAAGATGACCGAGAAACCGGCCCGGAGCCGGGTATCAGATACCGTGCCGGTCGAAGGCAGCCTGCAAATCTTGCTGCATGGCGCTGAAGCGCTGCACGGCAGCCTGCACGAATTCATCATCCAGGAGCAGATGTATATCCGCTTCGCTGGTCAGGTCCAGCTCGCTTACCTTATAGGTTTGCTCTAGGGGCCCTTTTCCAGCTTAATCAGGTATTTACCGTTCCAGCTGAACAGGGTGATTTTGGCGGCGGGATGCGGAATAATGGCGAGCTGGCGCATGGCAAACAGTACGTAGATGGGCGGGACGAAGATAGGCAGGGGCGAGTAACCCGGGGCAGTAGCTCAACATAACCAGGCCCCTGCCGGCGCGTATATTTTAGTAACAGCGCCAACTTAATCACCTCACCCTCAAGATACTTGCATCATGCCACAAGGAGACAAATCGGCCTACACCGACAAGCAAAAGCGGCAGGCAGAGCACATCGAAGAAAGCTACGAGAAGCGCGGCCTTTCGGAAGAAGAAGCCGAAAAGCGGGCCTGGGCCACCGTGAACAAGCAGGATGGCGGAGGCAAAAAAAGCGGTTCCGGTCGCAAAAAGTCCGGCGAGTAGTTTTTTTAGCAGCAGCCTATACAGTAGCGGCCCGACTCCACCGGAAGTCGGGCCGCTACTGTGTTGCGCCGGTTGAGCAAGGCTGTCTTAGCGGTGCAGAATCACGTAGAGCGAGACCGTAGAGATGAGCAGCCAAAGCGCCACGCCGAGCACGAAGGGCTTGGGACCCACCGATTTCACCGCCTGCATCGACAGCCCAGCCCCAATGAAAAATAGCGTCACCGTCAGGCCCATTTTAGCGAGCTGTACCAGCAGCGGCCCGACTTCCTGCCAGGCCCCACCAGCCTGCAGCGCGGGCAGGTAGGTGTTGAGCAGCATGGCCCCAATGAATCCCAGAATAAAGTAGGGCACTTTGATTTTGACGCCCTTCTGCTTGAACAGCAACGCCGTACCGACGGACACGGGAATAATCCAGAGGGCGCGAGCCAGCTTCACGGTAGTAGCCACCTGCAGGGCTTGGTCGCCGTAGGCGGTGGCTGCGCCCACCACGGAGCTGGTATCATGAATGGCAATGGCGCACCAGAGGCCGAATTGGTTTTGGGTCATGGCCAGGGCATGACCGATGGCCGGAAAGGCAAACAGGGCCACGGCGTTCAGTACGAATACCGTAGCCAACGCCACGGACATTTCTTCCTCTTTGGCCTTCAATACCGGGCCCACCGCCGCAATAGCGGAGCCTCCGCAAATGGCAGTGCCGCAAGAAATTAGGTGCGTTACGTGGCGGCCTAGCCCCAGCCAGCGGCCCAACCCGTAGCCTAGCGCCAGCGTGCCGGCAATGGAAGCCACCGTGAACAGCACGCCCTCCTGCCCGGCTTGCACCGCCGCGTGGGCGTTCATGCCAAAGCCCAACCCGATAACCGAGTACTGCAGCAGTTTGGGGGTAAGCTTGCGAGTTTGCGCCAGAAAAGGATTTCCTACCGTTTGCGCCAGCACCAACCCCAGGGCCAAGGCCAGCGGCGGAGATGCCCAGGGTGTTAGGCAAAACACGAGCAGCACCCCAAACACTGCACGAGCTACCCAAGCCGGCCGGGTTTTCTCTTGCCCTGCGCTAGGTGCTAGCGGTGGAAGTGTAGTTGCTGCAGTGCGAATTTTGGCGGCCCAGGGGTGGGGCTCGGGCGCATCGACCAGCACGGGAGGAGCGGCAACGGGTGGGGTAACTTTCATGGGTGGGAAACGAGCAATCAACTCCCCAAAAGTACGCTGGCCCCTGCCCTCCCGATAATCTTAAAAGGTTATCGGCAATAACTATAGGTTATACTGACGCTGGGCGTAGCGCAGAAAGCGTTCCGCTGGGCGAGACAAGGGCTGCCCCTGCACCCACAGGGCCTCGAAGTTGCGGGGCAACTGCAGGTGCTGCACCGGCACAATCTCCAGTAGGCCCGCGGCCAGCTCCCGCGTCAGGGCCCGGCGGGAAACGAAACCTAGGGCTTCGGGAGCCGCTTCGAGGTAGGACTTAATGGCTTCGGTGTTATCGAAGTAGAATGCCACCCGCAAGTCAGTAAGCTTGATTTTCTGCTCCCGCAGGGCAAACTCCAGTACCTCCAGCGTACCAGAGCCCCGCTCGCGCAGCACCAGCGGATGGGTTAGCGCTTCGGTTAACAGCATGGGCTCGGGCGGCGGCCCGGCGGGCGTGGCGCGGCGCACGGCTACCAACTCATCGGCCAGTAGGGGTTCGTAGTGCAGGTCGCGGTTTTTGGCGCGGCCTTCCACGAAACCTAGGTCGAGTTGCCCGCTGAGGATGGCCTCGGCAATCTGCTCGGAGTTGCCGTTCAGTAGGGTTAGCTCCACTTGGGGGTAGCGCTTCTGGAAGCCGGGTAGGATACCAGGTAGCACGTACTGCGTAAGGGTAGTGCTGGCCCCCAGGCGCAAACGCCCCGCCGCTTCGCCGTGCAGATTGTGCAGTTGCTCGGTTAGCTCCTGGTGAAGCTGGGCTACGGCATCGGCGTGGGCCAGCAGCAAGGTGCCGGCTGGCGTGAGGCTGACGCGGTTGCCGCGGCGCTCAAACAGGCGCTGCCCGTAGCTCTGCTCCAGCTCCCGGATGTGCTTGGTAATGGCAGGCTGACTGATGTAGAGTTCCTGGGCCGCCTTGGTGAAGCTCAGGTGGCGGGCAACGGACTGAAAAACGCGCAAACGAAAGTCGGGCATGCATGCAAGGTACGCGGCGGCCGGATGAGGTAGAAGCAGAGCTGGCTGCCTAGCCCACTGGCCTTATTTCCTGCTAGGCGGCTTCTGCCTAACTTGCTCCTCCCCTTTTTGCTACTTCATCTCATGAAAAAACCTTTTCTGACCGCGCTGGCGCTGCTGCCGCTGGCCGTTTCAGCCCAACAAACCGTGTACACGCCCGAGCTGCTCTGGAAGTTGGGTCGCCTGGGCGAAATGCAGGTGTCGCCAGACCGCCGCACGGTGGCCTACACCGTGACGCGCTATAGCTTAAGCGAGAACAAAGGCAACACCGACATTTGGGTGGTTCCCGTAGCTGGTGGCGCGGCCCGGCAACTCACTACCACGCCTACCTCCGAAAGCACCTTGAACTGGCGGTCCGATGGTAAGCTGACCTTTCTTTCCGGCGAAGGCGGCACCGACCAGCTTTACGTAATGAATGCCGACGGCTCGGGCAAGCAGAAGCTCAGCGAGTTTGCCGATGAGGGCCTAGCCAACCTGAAGTACGCGCCCACCGGCAAGTTCATCCTGTATACTCAGGACGTGAAAACCGGCAAATCGGTGCAGGATTGGTACCCCGACCTTCCCAAGGCCGATGCCAAGCTGATCGACGATTTGAACTACCGCCACTGGAACGTGTGGGACGACTTTAAATCCAGCCACGTCTTTTTCCAGCCCGTGGGGGATGATGGCAAGCCCACCGGCTATGGCAAGGACGTAATGCCCGGCGAGAAATTCGACGCCCCATTGGCTCCGCTGGGTGGCTCCGAACAGCTGGCGTTTTCGCCCGACGGCTACCGCCTGGCCTACACCTCACGCAAGCTCTACGGCAAGGCCGAAGCCGAAAGCACTAACTCCGATATTTACCTCTACGACATCCGGGAAGGCAAAACCCAGAACCTCTCGGAAGGCCTCGGCGGCTACGACACGGAGCCAAGCTTCTCGCCCGATGGCTCGAAAGTAGCCTGGCTGAGCATGGCGACGCCCGGCTTCGAGTCGGACCGCAACGGCATTGTGGTCTACGACTTCAAGACCAAGAAGCGCGAGGACATTACCAACGGCTCGGAGCAGGCGGCGGCCAACATCCGCTGGAGCCCCGATGCTAAGACGATTTACTTTGTAAGCGTGCTGGAAGGCACCGAGCAATTGTTTTCCATTCCGAGCAAGGGCGGTAAAATCAAGCAGCTGACCAAGGGCGCGCACAACTACAACGCCTTCGAGTTGGCGGGTAATGACGTGGCCATTGCCAACAAAACCACCCAGGCCCAGCCCGCCGACCTCGTGCGCATCGACCTAAGAACCGGCCGCGAAACCCCGCTTACCCGCATCAATGAGCCGGAGCTGGCCGGCGTAAAAACCGGTAAAACCGAAGCCCGCTGGGTACGCACCACCGATGGCAAGCAGATGCAGGTCTACGTTATCTATCCGCCCGACTTCGACCCGGGCAAGAAGTACCCTACCCTGCTCTACTGCCAGGGCGGCCCGCAAAGCCCGATTACGCAGAGCTTCTCCTACCGCTGGAATTTCCAGCTGCTGGCCGCCAACGGGTACATTGTGGTGGCCCCGAACCGCCGCGGCCTACCCGGCTTCGGCACCGAATGGAACAATAGCATCTCGGGCGACTGGGGCGGCCAGCCCATCCGCGACTACCTCTCCGCCATTGACGCCGTAAGCCAGGAGCCCTACGTAGACAAGGACCGGCGCGGCTGCGTGGGCGCCTCCTACGGGGCTACTCGGTGTACCAACTGGCGGGCAAGCACGAGGGCCGCTTCAAAACCTTCATTGCCCACGCCGGCCTCTACAACCTGACGAGTTGGTACCCTAGCACCGAGGAAATGTTCTTCGCCAAGCACGACATGGGTGGCGCGCCCTGGGATGCCACACTGCACAAAAGCTACACCGACTTCAATCCTCAGCTTTTCGCCAAAAACTGGGACACGCCCATCCTAGTCATCCACGGGGGTAAGGATTTCCGGGTGCCTGAGGGCCAGGGCATGGAAGCCTTCGGCACGGCTCAGCTGCGCGGCATCCCGAGCCGCTTCCTCTACTTCCCCAATGAAGGCCACTGGATTTCCAAGCCCCAGAACTCGGTACTCTGGAACCGCGTGTTCTTCGACTGGCTGGCCCGCACGCTCAAGCCGGAAGCGCAGGCCGCTAAGTAACCAGCTTTCCTAACCTACACTCACCGGGATACTCCGCCGCTACCAACTGGCCGGAGTATCCCGGTTTTGTTTGGGTAGGAACACCATTTGTGGCTGGGATACCCGTAACTGTCATGCCGAGGCGGAGCATCTGGCGTGCTGAGGTTGTAATGCCACCCAATGATTCGAGCGAAATGCTTCGGCTCCGCCTCGGCGTGACGGTCTGATGACTTCCTAAACAGGTTGACAGATAAATTGACCAGCACGCTGTCTTTTCCAGGCGGCTTTCCTAATCTTTAGTAGATACTTCGGCTGCGGCCATTCCGACCTTCCTATCCTACCTCTTCCTACCCAAGTTATGATTTCACGAAACCGGATAAAGGCCCTGACGGCGGCGGTTCTGCTGCTAGCTACCACCTTCGGCAGCCGGCCGCTGCTGGCCCAGGCTACATTGCTGCAGAACGCGCCGGGGCGGAAAGTACTAAGCCTGAACGGTAGCTGGAACTACATCATCGACCCCTACGAAAATGGCTTCTATGACTACCGCCGCGAGGCCTTCGACCAGTCGAAAACCGGTAAGGGCGGCTACTACGACAACCAGAAGCCCAGCTCCCACCAGGAAACCGAGCTAATTGAGTACGACTTCGATAAATCGGCGGCTCTGCAGGTGCCCGGCGACTGGAACTCCCAGGACCCCAAGCTGCTCTATTACGAGGGTACCATCTGGTACAAGAAGAGTTTCACCCTAACACCTAAAACCGGAAAGCGCTACTTTTTGTATTTCGGGGCTATTAACTACGAGTCGCATATCTACTTGAACGGCAAGAAGCTGGGCAAGCATCAGGGCGGCTTCACCCCGATTCAGTACGACATCACCAACCAGCTCAGTCCCAGCGGCGACAACTTCGTGGTAGTGAAAGCCGACAACACCCGCCGCCCCGACGCCGTGCCCACCATCAACACCGACTGGTGGAACTACGGCGGCATTACCCGCGACGTGTTCATTGCTGAAACGCCTGCCACCTTTATCACCGACTACAAAGTGCAGCTGGCCAAAAATGAGCCGGGCACCCTAACGGGCTACGTGCAGCTCAGCGGTGAAGGCAAGGCCGGCCAGGCGGTGACGCTCAGCATTGCCGAAGCGGGCCTTCGGCACACCCTAAAAACGGACGCTGAGGGCCGCGCCACCTTCCGGCTGCCGGCCCGGAAGCTGAAGGTATGGTCGCCGCAGAGCCCGAAGCTGTACGCGGTGAGGGTAAGCAGCGGCGCCGATGTAGTGCAGGACCAGATTGGCTTCCGCACGATTGAAACCCGCGGTCAGGACATTCTGCTTAACGGCAAGAGCGTGTACCTGCGCGGCATTTCCATGCACGACGAAAACCCACTGATTCCGGGCCGGGCCCGGGGCGAGGGCGACCTGCGCATGCTGCTGACCTGGGCCAAGGAGCTAGGCTGCAACTACGTGCGCCTGGCCCACTACCCTCACAACGAAACCATGCTCCGGCTAGCCGACGAAATGGGTTTGCTGGTGTGGGCCGAAGTGCCGGTGTACTGGACCATAGCCTGGGAAAATCCCGCTACCTATCAAAACGCTGAAGCCCAGCTTTCCGACCTAATTTCGGTGGGAAAGAACCGCGCTAGTGTGGCAGTATGGTCGGTGGGCAACGAGACCCCGCCCGGCGAGGCGCGCCTCAGGTTCATGACCAGCCTAGTGCGCAAAGCTCGCGCCCTGGATGATACCCGCCTGCTTGCCGCCGCCCTGGAGCTGCACCGCGACGGGTTCAAGGTGACCGTGGACGACCCACTGGGCGCCGAGCTGGACCTGACCAGTTTCAATGAGTACATGGGCTGGTACGTGGGCGGTAAGCCGAGCGAAATCACCCAGTACACCTTCGACATCAAATACAACAAGCCCGTTATTATCAGTGAGTTTGGCGGCGACGCCCTGGCCGGCTACCACGCCGACGCCGATACCCGCTGGAGCGAGGAATATCAGGAGGCGCTCTACCAAAACCAGCTCAAGATGCTCAGTACCATCCGGGGCCTGCGTGGCATGACGCCCTGGATTCTGGCCGACTTCCGGGCTACCCGCCGCCAGCACCCGGTGTACCAGAACGGCTTCAACCGCAAGGGCCTAATATCTAGCACCGGCGTCAAGAAGAAAGCTTTCTACGTGCTCCAAACCTACTACCGCCAGATGGCCCAGCAGTACGACGGCAAGTAAGTTTACCTCCGGCTACTCCTTTTTCGCATGCTACCTACCCCCGTACGCCTCCGCCCAACCAAACCAGCCGACCTGGAATTCTTCTTTCAGTTTCAGCTTGATGAGAAAGCCAATTACGTAGCCGCCTTTACCCCAGGACCACACCAATAGAGAAGCCTATTTGGCAAAATTCACCCGGCACCTCGCCGACCCCACTATTCACATGCAGACCATCCTGGTTGGGAAAACCATTGTCGGCAGTATGGCAACGTTTGTAGCAGGTGGGAGAACTGAAATTACGTATTGGATAGACCGAACTTTCTGGGGCCGGGGCGTTGCAGCAGCGGCCCTGGAGCAGTTTCTGCGCCTGGAAAGCGCAAGACCCGTTTTCGGGCGGGTAGCGTTTGATAATGTCGGCTCGCAGAAGGTGCTGGAAAGATGCGACTTTGTAAAAATCGGCACGGACAAAGGCTTTGCCACTGCACCCCAAACCGAAATAGAGGAGTTTATTTACCGGTTAGCCTAAGGCAGGCCAGAACCACGGGCTGTCAGGTTACCGCTATTGAAAGGCCCGCCTGTTACTGCGCAGCGGCTACGGCTTCTGCTGGAGCCGCCGCCGTAGTCCGTCCTTCCCGGCGCTGCAGCAACCATAGGCCAAGCACCACTACCGCGCACACCAGCCCCAATACCGGCGCCGACATTATGCGTAGCGCCCAGCCCGTCAGGAGGGAGCCGCTTACCCCGCACAGGTTCACTAGGGCCATGTAGGTAGTAAATTGGGAGCCTTCGATGCGGGGCCGGCACAGGGCCATGAGTAGCGGTAGCGCCGCTACGCTCAGGCTGGGGTCGGCCATGTTCCAAACGAGCAGGCCCAGGGTAGCTACCGGCTCATAGTGCCACAGGAAGCTTAGGCTGCAGAAAACTAGCAGGAACAAGCCCAGCACCAGCATGACTCGGCGCTGTAGCCGCGCCGCCCCAATTCGGTCGGCCAGGATGCCGCCGGCCACTATCAGGCACAAAGTGGCGGCACTCCCCCAGCTACCCTGCAGAATAGAAACGTCACTATCGGCCCAGTGCAGCTCATGAATCAGGTGGTAGGAATAGGCCCAGCCAAACGCGCCGAAGCACAGGTAAGTAACGGCAATGACACCAAACAGACGCAAGGTGCGAGGCTCGGTAATGGCGCGGTACAGCTCCCGAAACAGCCAGCCCACCGGCGGGTTATCGGCGTTGCGGCGGGCGGTAGCGGGCAGCGACCCAAAGCGCGGCAGCAGCTGATCGGTGCGCTCCAGGCGGATGAAAAACGTGAGCACCGTCAGGGCCAGTAGAACCACCGACTGTGCCAGCGCCGCCGAGAAAAAGCCGTAGCGGTGCAGCATCCACGACAAACCCGCGGCCCCCAGCGCCGAGCCCAGCAAGAAGCCCCCGCGCATAAAGGCATTAGCCCGGCCCCGCTCCGCCTCGGGCACCACGGCAATGGCAATAGCATCGACGCTGGCATCCTGAATGGAAGCAAACACGCTGTGCACCACAAAGGCCAGCATCGTCAGCTTAAGCTGGGCAACCGGGTCGCGGACCAGCAGCAGCACCAGGGAGGCCAGCGCCGCCACCAACTGCGTGAGGACTACCCACTGCTTACGCTGCCCAATCACCGATTCCTGGTACTTGTCAATGAGTGGCCCCCACACGAACTGCAGGGTCCAGGGTAGCCCAATGGCCGCCGAGAAAGAAGCGACCGTTGTTGCATCTAGCCCGCGCCCGGTCAGGTAGTTGACGATGGCCGTTAGCCCGAAGCCCGCCGGAATGCCCTGCATTACATACAGGTAGAAGAAAGTGAAGTACCGCAGGCCGGTACTCTCGCGCAGGACAAGGTGGGTCACGAGTTGATCGTTAGTAAGGTAGCCCACCAATCTAACTAATTCCGGCATAGCCAAGCCGTCATCTTGCCACCTCCTACCCGCGCTTCCGTGGAAGCACTTTCCACTTCGACAGGTAGCTAGGATTTCCTTCGTCGAAAGCAACTACTTCCAGAAGAGCAATTTTTCCGTGCTGCATAAACAACAGGCAGTCGGCGCCATGCGTGAGTTCAGGAGCAACCACCACGCACCCATCTAAATACACTTGGCTGCTGTGGGGTAAGTCCAATAAAGGGGTGAACGGGGGGAGTACTAGCGTCGTGAAGAACCCTACACCGCTGTCTTCGCGGACGCTTACCCGGCAAAGGCCAACCTGCTCTGAAAGACCGGGTACTGCGTGAAAATCAACTAGCCACTCTAGAATAGATTTTTCCAGAGGGGTTGGCTCTACCGGAGGGTCGTAACTCGTAGCTGTCATAGAACAACATACGTTACCGTAGTACCGACTCCGTTACCTTACTAATGTCGCTGCTGACTTTCTGGATAAACTCCAGCTGCTCGTTGAGCTGGGCGTCGGGCATGGCGGGCGGCGTGGGGGTGGCAGGTTCGGTGGGCACAACTTCGGGCTCCTGGGGGTCGAGGCGGCGGAGGCTGCGGTGCAGGGCCTGCTGGGCCTGGCGCAGGGCTTTAAGGCTGGCAGCAGGTAGGCCTGGGCGCATTTCTCCGGCCAGCATGGCGGAGCTAATCGAGGCCACGTTGGAGGAGAGAATGTGGTTGAGCACCACAAATTCGTGGACTTCCGTAGGCCGGTGCTGCTTGCCGCGCGGCTCGGACATCATGCGCTGGAAGGCCGCTCCCAGGTTGGCCGAGCTGACGTACACATCCTTGCGGGCCAGTTTGTAGTCGACCAGGGCCACGGGCGAGCCGACCAAGGCTTCCTGCAGGGTACGGAGGTAGTGAAGATTGGCGCGCAGCACGGCCTTGAGGTGGTCGTGCAATTGGCCCGACTCCCAGTTGGGAAACAGCAAGTAGCCAGTCAGAAAGGCAATCAGGCAGCCCAGCACCGTATCAAATACCCGCTCCTCCACTACCTGCACGTAGCCCAACCCAGAAAACTGAACAGAATCAGGATGAAGGGCGTCATGAAGGTGACGGTGACCAGGTAGTTGATGCGCACGAAGCTGTAGGACACCAGCATGAACAGCACCAGCAGCACCAGTAGCACCGTGCGGTCGGGAATCAGCCAGAGCACCAAGGCCCCAATGGCGCCCCACCCAACGTACCAAGCACGCGCTGCACGTTGCGCTCCTTGGTGAGGCTGAAGGCAGGCTTAAGCATGTAGGTAATGGTCATAATCACCCAGTAGCTGTGGTGGCCAGGTAGCACTTTGGTTACCAGAAAACCTACTAGGCAGGCCACAAACATGCGCGCTGAGTGGCGGAAAATGCTGGACTGCAACGTCAGATGGTCGCGGAGCTGCTTCAGGTCGAAGCTCTGGTGGGCTACGAAGCGGCCAAACTCCAGCTCCCGGCCGGAAGGCGCGGGGGCGTTGGCATCGAAGTAGGCCAGAATATCCTGGAGGCGCTGGCTGAGGTTGCGCAGGTTCACCAGAATTTTCTTGAGCATGAGCGTGTGCCCCGGGCGCTTGGGGTCATCGAGGGCGTCAATCTGTGCTTTGAGCTTTTCCAAGCCTGCCAGCAGGTTGCGCTGAGCCGAGTAGCCGTGGTTGGCCTGAATAGCAAACCCGATGTTTTCTAGCTCGGCGGCATGCTCCTCAATTTCGCGGGCAATATCGTCGAGCACGCCGGTAGCCTCGAAGCGCTGATGCAGGGCCGCGTAGTCGTGGTAGGTGATGGTAATTTGCTCGTAGAGGTCTATTACGTCCACGAACGTGAGCACGAGGCGGCGGCCGGTGCCGGTAGTTTCCTTGACCAACTGCCGGGTTTTGAACAGTAACTCCCGCACAGCATCCTGCTTTTCACTGACCGTCACCTGCTGGGCTACCAGGCGGCGGTAGTCGGCTTCCAGGTTGGTGCCGGTGCGGTAAAACTCAGCCTTGAGGCGCAGGAAATCCGCAATGGCCCGAATACAGTCGCCGAGGGCTTGCTGGGCGGGCCGGTACGGGCGCAAAGTGTAGAGCAGCATGGTCACGCTCAGGTACCACAGCCCGCCGGCCACTACCATGCCCGCGTAGGGTAGTATTTCCGCCGGTTTCAGGGGCCGGTCCAGCATCAGAATGATGATGAGCAGCCCGGCCGTGCCCACGGCGCCGGCCCGGTTGCCGTACACCAGCAGCATGGTAAAAATAAAGCTACAGACCACAACCTCTACCCCAGCAAGGCCGGGTAAGAGTGGAGAAACCCCGTCACCAATGCCATAATCCCAATCAGGGCGGTGGCAGCCAGCATGCCGTTGCGCTTGTGCACCATCGGGCCCGGCGTATCGGTGAGGCTTACGCACACGGCCCCCAACGACACCGTTAGCCCGTCAACTAAGTCGCCGTACAGACCCAGCACCAGGCCGGGCAGCAGAATGGAAAGCGTGGTCCGCAGACCATCCGAAAATTCCTGACTAGTGAAAAAGTATTGAAAGGAACGGATCCGTTCATCCATGGTGGCTACCCCGAAAGTTACACCCGGCTTATACGCACCAGCTTCGGTTCAGGGGTGCAAGGTACGACATGGGCCCTACTCCGCGGGTGCCAAATCGGAATTGGCCGGGCCGTTCATGAGCTTGCCGTAGGCATCAAAGCGGGAGCCGTGGCAGGGACAGTCCCAGCTCGTTTCCAGCTTGTTCCAGTGCACAATACAGCCCAGGTGCGGGCACACGGCCGAGCACTCGTGCACTTGGCCCTGGGGGTCTTTGTAAACGGCAACTTTTAGCGGGCCCCGGCCAATAATAGCCCCGGAGCCGGGCGTTACCTCCTCGGCCGTTTTCACGTCGCCGCCGGTTAGCAGCTCTGCATAATCGGCGGCTACCTGCACGTTTTCCTTCACGTACTCCTTCACCGACTCAAACTTTACGGTCACGCGGCCGGGGTCGTAGAGCGAGGCCCAGGGGTTTTCTCGGCCCACAATTAGATCGGTGATGATGATGGGGCCCAGGGTGCCGTGGGTCATGCCGTGGCCCGAGTCGCCGGTGATGATGTAGACGTTGTCCTCATCGAGCGGATTGCGGCCGGCGTAGGCCAGCCCGTCCACCGGCTCCATCACCTGCCCCGACCAGCGGTAGTCCACTTGCCCGGCGGTGGGGAAGTTGGCTTTGGTCCAGAACTCCAGGCAGCGCAGGTGCTCCTCGGGTCGGGCTCCTGGCCGGTTTTGTGGTCCTCGCCGCCTACGATGAGGAGGTCGTAGTCCTCGTTTTCAACTTCTTGCAGGCGGATGTAGTGGTAGGGGTCGGCAGTGTCCCAGTACAACGCCTTCGTGACGGAGCCCTTGGGCACCCGCGCCCCAATAACGTAGGTGCGGTAGGGGTGCTGCTTGGTGTGCATCACTACCCGGTCGTTGAAGGGTGTATTCGTGGCAATTACAATGGCCTGGGCCCGCACTTCGTGGCCGCCGGTAGTCACCACCCGGGCTTGGGAGCCGCCGTGCACTTCCGTCACGTGGGTGCGGGTAAAGATCCGACCACCCTGCTTTTCAATGGCTTGCGCTACCCCGCGCAGGTACTTCAAAATGTGAAACTGCCCCTGGTTAGGAAATACCAGACACTCGCCTGTTTGGAAACCCTGGGTCCCAGCATCGGGTAGGCGCTTTACATCGGTAAGGCCGGCGCGGTGGGCCGCTTCCAGCTCATCATCTAGCTCCTTAGGAGTTCCGCTTTGGGGCAGGAACAGGTAGCCCGGCAGACGCGTAAAGTCGCAGTCAATCTTTTCCTTTTTAACAATCTGCTCGATGCGGTCCACGGCGGCGCGGTGGCTGTCGGCGGCCAGGCGAGCCCCGTCTTTGCCGAACAGGTCCTCCAGGGTTGTATACCGGTCGTCGAGGGCGAAACTGAGGTGGGCCGTAGTCCGACCGGTTTCACCGCTGGCCAACTCACCGTCTTCCAGGAGCACCACTTTTTTGCCTTCCAACCCCAGCAAATAAGCCTGGGTGAGGCCGGCAATACCACCACCTACTACCACTACATCGGTCGTCAGGTTTTCCCGCAGGGGCTCAAACGATGGCAGTGGGGCGGCAGTACCAAACCAGGAGGAAATGGTAGCACCGGAAGTCTGGGTAGGGTTGGGCGTAGGCATAGCGGCGTGGGGTCTGGTTCAGGATGGAAGTCCTCCACAGGTACGCCGGGGCTTGGGCTGGGGTTAAGGTTGAGCTTGGATAAAAACGTGTTATGCCGAGCCCAAGCGAGGAATCTGAGGTAAACCGTTGCATGGTAACTACAGATTCCTCGCTTGGGCTCGGCATGACACGCGTGGACGCGGCCCTTAGTACAGAATATCTTCTACCGGCTCCAGCTTGGCCGGCACTTCGGTTTCGCCGAGCATCTGGCGCAGGTCAATTTCGATGGAGCGGCAGATGGCCGTCATCGGCACGTCGTTCATGTTGTTTTCGAAGGGATTTTCGCTGTTGTGGCCCACCGTTTCGATGGTAGCAAATACCCAGGACACCATCACCGAAAACGGCACCGTCAGCCAGATGTGGTCCGGGCCAAGCTTGGCAAATTCCATCACCAGGCCCAGCGGCATCAAGGCCGTGAACAAGTACACGAACACCATGCTAAAGAAGGCGTACTGGCGCGGGAAGGGCGTGTTCTTGATTCTTTCGCAGCCGCCTTGCAGGTTGTAGAGCGTTTCCAGCGTGTTCATCATGGTCACGTGCTGGAAGTCGTTGAGCAGGCCCCGCTCCTCGCGTAGCCGCCGCAGCTCGGCGGCCTGCTGGCGCACAATTTGAGCGGGTGGGTTGGCCGTGGCGCGCAGGTATTCTGATTCTTCTTCTTCCAGGAAAGGAGCTACGGCGGTGTCCCACTGCTCCGGCTGGCGGCGCAGATGAATGCGCAAGGCATTGCACCAGGCAATTTGCCGGTACACCATGCGGCGGTGGCGGCCGGTCAGCTCCTCGGCGGAGGCGGGGGCATGTCCAGGCCGGGTGCATCAACCACGGAGGTAATAAACTCCAGAATCTGGACGGCCGTGGTGCGGCTGCTGTTCACGATGCCACCCCAGAGTTGACGGCCCTCCCAGAATCGGTCGTAGGAGCCGTTGTTTTTAAAGCCGATGTAGAAGGCAACGGCCGTACCTAGGGTAGCTACCGGCTGCCACGGAATGGCCACGGAATGGAAGTTCAGTGGCCCGTACACCAGGCATACCAGCAGGCTGTACACGGTAAAAATCGTGACCGACTTCCAGCCGAGCTTCCAGATAATGTGTAGGCGGAGGTTTTCGCGAATGTACACGCAGAAGGAGTTAGGGCTAACGCAAATGAAACGGAAGGTAGAAACCGCGCATTAACCTCATGTTAAACGCGGGGTCTTCGCGGCCTTCTACGAATTCAGGCGCTCTTGCAGCTATCCGCAGCTCCACTATTTAGCCCGGACTGGGGTAGTAGGGTAATCGGTTAAGAGGCCATCTTGCCCTGCCCTAACGGCCTGTTTTAAATCAGTGATTTTGCCCATTACGCTTTTCAATCCAGCATAATACCCATCAGGCGCATGAGCTGGCTGGCGTTAAACGAGCGGCACACGCCGGGCGTCAGGTGGTAATCGAAGCGCAGGGTACCGTCGGGGTTCAGGAAGCTGTTGAAGCTCACGTTACGCACGTGTCCGGGCAGTTCCTCTTCCAGAGCCGCCAGTTCCAGGTCGTGGGTGCTGATAAGGCCGCTGGCGGCGCGCTGCCGCAGCTGGTGCACCAGGGCCCGTGCGCCGCGGTGACGGTCTTCGGAGTTAGTGCCCTTTAGAATTTCATCGAGCAGGTAGAAAACCGGCAGCCCGCTCGGCGCAGTGGTTTGGCTAGTGGGCGCGGTCAGGTCCAGGAGTAGGCGCAGGCGCTTGAGCTCAGCGTAGAACGAGGAAGTGCTTTCGGCCAGGTTATCGTTGGTACGCATGGCGGTGTACACTTGGGCGGGTCCGCAGGTAAAGGTGTGTGCTGGCACCACCGCGCCTGCCTGGGCCAGCACCAAATTCAGGCCCACCGTGCGCAGAAACGTGCTTTTACCGGCCATATTGGAACCCGTCACAACCACCGTCTGGCCCGCGCCTTCCGTGCGAAAGTCGTTGCGTACACCCGTTTCGGCGAACAGCAGCGGGTGGCCCATGGCCTCGGCTACTACCGTCAGGGGTGCGGCCGCTACCTCGGGCTGGGCAAAGGTTGGGTTGGCGGCCCGGAAAGCGGCCAAACTCACGAGGGCGTCCAGCTCGGCGGCAGCCTCTAGCAGGGGCTCCAGGCCATGCTGCAGCTGCCGCTTCCAACGCTCTAGCTGCCACATGCCCCACAAATCCCAGAGCAGCACCGTATTCAGCAGGCCCGCCACCGCCGGATTTTGCCGGGCCGAAAACCAGCCCGCCACCCCCGACAGCCGCTCCAGCAACCGGGCCGCTGCTACCCCACCCGTGGCGTGCAGGGTGCGGTGCAGGCGGCGCAGGGCCGGGCTCTGCCACTGCCCGGCCTCGAACAAGGACAGTTGGTCGTGGGCTGCACGCAGGGCGTCGCGCATGGTGGTTACGTGCTGGTAGTATTCGGCGCGGAGGCTGCTGAAACGGGCATTCAGGGCCGTGGTTAGCAGTAGCACCAGCAGCGGCCAAGTGCCCAGGCCGTTCAGGGCGACGACGATGGCGGCCACGGCTACTACCGGCAATAGCACCAACAAGGGCAGCAACCAGCTTTTACCAGTGAAGAAATCTGGTTCCCGAAGCCAAGCCGCAAACTGCCGCGGGTCCGATTCCTGGCGGGGGTAGTGCCGGGCCCGGGCCTGCCACTCCTGCTGCCAAGCCACATCGGGGGCCAGCTCGGTGGTGGCCTGCTGCCGCTCCCCCAGCACCGCGGCCTGACCAGGCGCCAGCAGCCAGCCGGCCAGCCAGTCCTGACCCAGGCGGGAGGTGCTGCGGTTCAGGAGCTGAAACAAGGAGTGGGCCCCGAATACGTCCAGGTCGGCGGCGTAGGCGTGCTGGGCATCCAGGTAGCGCAGGCCGGGGTCGAAGCCAGCCAGCTTGCCTTCCAGCCGAGCTATTTCGTCGCGGTTGAGTTGGGCCAGCAGGCGCTGGTGTTCCCGCTGATAGCCTACGGTATTGTGCCAGCGCACCAGTCCCAGAAATACGAGATAGGCCACCAGAATAACCACAAAGCCGGCCCCTACCTTGCCTTGGCTAAACAACGCCCACACGCCCGCGGCGGCCCCACAAACACCAGCAGCCGCACCAGGGCTACCAGCCGGTGCCGGCCGGCAAAGTAGTTTTCGCGCTCGGTGTAGTGAGTCAGGTTTTCCTGGAATAGCTCGGCGGGCGGAATAGAAAGCGAACGGAAAGCAGTAGAAGCAGGCACAGCAACAGGATCGGGTGAGGCGGCGAAGGTACGCAGGCCCGAGAGGAGGTAGGGCTAGGGCTTGCGCAGCCGGTGCAAGGGGCTGGCGGGTTTCAGAAACGGCGCCAATTCAGCAAAGCTAAAAGCCAGCCGAAATTCATACTCCATATCTCTTCGCACGAAGTGGGTCATGCCATCGTAGTCTACTGCGTGGTGGAAGGTTACGCTGTCAGCGGTTATGTGCAGGTCAGTGGGTGGATGCTGCGCATCGATATGCTGATTGCGCAGCCCGGCGGTATCAGTGGAGTCCTGCGGGTTTTCGTGCAGGTAGCGGCTGATTTCTCGTTGCAGCTTCTGCTCACAGATGGCCAGAAACGCGGTCTGTTTGCCAGGGTCAATTTCATCGGTCAGCTGCTCACCGGTTCGCAGGTCCATCACCACCGACCACATTCGGGCAAACAGCTGCCCTCCCCCGTTATTTGCTCACTTCGTAGCCACACGCTCAGCAGGCCCAAGTCGTTGTAGGTCACTGTTGCATCAGTACCCAGGTAACCGCGTATTTCCCCTGCCCTTCGCGCTTTCGCTTCTTCCTGCAGCTCCTCCCAGGTCATATTGGCCATGTCCACTACATTAAAAGCGGCCCACAACTTCTCTGACACGCGGAAATCAGGCACGGTAAATACAGGCTCGGTATACTCCCCAAAATAGGTTTGCTCTGCTACGTGCGCTTTCTCGGCAAAACCGGTGCTGCGGTAGCTCGTCAGTTGGGCGGGCAGCTGCCGTTCCGATTTGGCCGCCCGCCAAGTGCCGGCCAGCGTGCCCGCAGCCGCCCGACGCAAATGGAAATACGCGAATGGCTGCCGGGGCTGGCGGCTCCCATCCCAACGCTCCGTCAGTTCGGGGCGGTCCAGGTTTACCTCGCCTAGCCACAGGTCGCCGGCGGGCGTTACATATCCATCCAGCCAGATAGGTTTTTGCTGACTTAGGTAGTAATACCAGCCGGCTACCTGCTGGCGGCCCTGCTGGGTAGTAATGGACAGTCGAAACGGGTATTTGCCCCCTAAGGTCCCTTCATAATCACCTGCCACAGCCGCGGCGGCAGCCCAAGCTGTAGGTTTCAAGGCGGGTTGGGCCCCGGAACTGGGCTGCGCACTACCCGTTCCGGCCGACAGTATAAGAGCCAGAAAACTTGTTATAAAGTAGTTGTTCACGTTGCTGTATCCATATCAGGTTCCTACCCCGCCACCACGGCAATGCACTTGAGCTCAATGGCAATGGGCGTGGGTAGGCGGTTGATTTCGACGGTGGTGCGGCAGGGCTGGTTACTTTGGAAATACTGGGCGTAGAGGCGGTTGTAGGTGGCAAAGTCGGCCTGCATGTTGGTCAGGAACACGGTAACGTCCACGAGGTCTTCCCACCGGGCTCCGGCTTCTTCCAGGATGTAGCGCACATTTTGGAACACGGCATGGCACTGGCTCTCGAAGTCGTAGCGCCGGATGGTGCCGTCCTCGTTCAGCTCTACGCCGGGCACCTGCGCCTGGCCGCGCTGGCGCGGGCCTACCCCCGACAAGAACAGCAGGTTGCCGGCGCGGCGGGCGTGGGGGTACAGGCCCACCGGCTCGGGAGCCCGCAGGGAGTTATGGGGAGCGGAAGTTAAGTCAGGTGCCATCAGGCCAAAGCTACCGAAAAGCGCCGCTTTTCGTAGATAGCCGAAACTCCGCCTTAGGCTGGTGCGGTTGTTGTGCCAACTGGGTTTCTGTTCCCTTGCTTCTTTCCATGAAACACGCTTTTCGCCCCTTGCTGCTGGCCGGTGTATTGGCCATGGCGGCCCCCGCGGTTGCTCAGCAGAAGTTAAAATACCCTAAGCAGCCCGCGGCCAACGAAATTTATGATGCCGTGGCCCAGCCGGCCGTGCCCCTGGGCGGGCTAGAGGCCTACGCCCAGTACCTGGCCGACAAGCAGCAGTACCCCACGGCGGCCCTGCAAGCCGGCGTACAAGGCACCGTTACGGTAACGTTCGTGGTAGAGAAAACCGGCTCGATTTCCAACGTGGCCGTAGCCCAACCCGTTAACCCGGCCCTGGATGCGGAGGCCATCCGGCTGATTAAGGGCGGCCCGCGCTGGACACCCGCCCAGCACCGCGGAGGCGTGGTGCGCCAGCGGGTGTCGGTGCCCATCAGCTTCCAGATTCCGGGGGAGGCGGGGGCTGCTACGGCGGCTGGCGGCGCGCCCGCCCCGGCCGGCGTTACTACCCAGGTGGTAGCGCCCGATTCGCCGGCCCGGCCCGTGGGTGGCACCGATGCGTTTTTCGAGTGGATTCAGCAAAACCAGAAGTACCCGGCCCTAGCCCGCCAACGCAAGGTGCAAGGACGCGTGATGATGGAGTTTGTAGTGGAAAAAGACGGCTCCCTGACGGAAATCAAGCCAGTGAAGCGCCTGGGCTCGGGCCTTGATGAAGAGGCCATCCGGCTAATTAAAGCTGCCCCCAAGTGGCAGCCCGCTTCTTACAAAGGCCAGCCCCTAAAGCAGAAAATGGTGCTGCCGATCGTATTCACGCTTTAGCGGGCGCGGGTAATACGTAGAAGCCCGTCATGCCCTAGCCACGCTCTGCCTGATGGTTTCTAGGTACTACCCTACTATCCACACGCTTTAGAATCTGTGAACTTCAGGTAAAAGGCTGGTTTGAAAAGTACCTCGCGCGTTATGCAGAGGCGACGCTAGAGCTGCTCTGGCGTAGCCTCTGCATAAGGGCCCTGCATATGAAGGGCGAAGCGGTTTGTCTTGCTTGAGCTAGGTAGCAGCTAGCAGGTCAGAAAGCATTTTAACTTTTCAGCGGTTATACCATGCGCCGGCCAGGTTATCCGCTTGGGCTTTCGTGGTAAGCGCGACACGGGGCCGGGAGTACTTCGGCGGAACACGTGGCCATACCTGCGGCCGAATAACGATTTTCTATTAGCCCTTTCGGTACTTACCCTTTACTCGTTGCCGCGACCCTATTTCTGGTGCTTCCGCAGAATATAGCCTATCGGCTGCGCGTTTGCAGGCAACGTTGGGGCGGTTATTGGTCTCTTTAAAGTAGTTTCTCCTTGTGTGCGTCAGCCTAGAGTACCCAGGCTGGCAAGTTCAGGTCTGGCCCTGGCGTAGAACTGACTTTCTCTTTCCGTTATGCTTTCCCCCCTGCCGCTGCTTTCCGCCCCGCCCGTTGCCTTTGGCACGCCGCTACCCTTGCCCACCAGCTTTTCTATCTGGCCCTACCAAACGCGCTTCCGGCAGGCGGCGCAAACCGTGGCGCAAGGCATATTCGATGCCCTGGACGAGGACCTGGCTCCCTACGTGATGCTGCTGGCCCTGCCGGCCGAAGTAGACGAGGCCGTGGAAGCCGTGCCGGTGTGCCTGGAGCCCATCGACTGCGGACTGAACTCGGAGGCTTTTGCCGAGGCCCAGGCCCGCGGCCGGTACTACCGCTACCTGCAGCCCTGGAACTCACCCGACCGGGAGCTGATGAGCGAGGAAATGATTCAGCGCAAGCAAACGGCCCTGGGGCTGCGTCAGGCCGTGCAGGAAGTACTGGATGAGCTGGCCATTGGCTCCCGTTACCTGTACTTTGCCGGGGCGCCCGTACCCATCAACCAGCACTCCGTGGTGCCGGTGCTGCGCCTCAACCGCAAGGCCATGCAGGCCTACCCTACCCTCCAGAAAAACCGGTACTACACCGATGGCCGCCTGCTTTCGCACTCCCTGCTGATGGCGGCGGTGCTGCGCTTTCACGAGGAATGCTTGAAATCGTTGACCGAGCCCGAGCCCGGCTCCGGCCTGCTGGTGCGCCCCCGCGACACCGACGAGATTATTCGCTCGGCCGGCAAGCTGTTTATGGATACGCCGGCCCAGGACCTGGGCACCAACCCGGCCGCGGCCAAGCTGTTCACCACCTGCAATACCATTTCCTCCCTGCGTTACGAGGGGGCCGAAGGGGTAGGCAAGGTGGTGCTGGCCCGGCGCGGCCACCCCAACCTCTCGGAGGTATTCGCCCTCACCTGCCCTACCCCGCTCACCGACTACCG
Source organism: Hymenobacter sp. 5516J-16 (assembly GCF_022919335.1). NCBI lineage: Bacteria > Pseudomonadati > Bacteroidota > Cytophagia > Cytophagales > Hymenobacteraceae > Hymenobacter > Hymenobacter sp. 5516J-16. The sequence goes on from NZ_CP095058.1 coordinate 1,565,528, forward strand.
GGCCGTGCGTAAGCTGCTCGAAATGACTACCCCCGACGTGAGTTTGCTAGCCGATGGCGAAAATGTGTACGCCCTGGGTCGCCAAGTGGGCCAGTACGATGCCAGCCGGGAAGACCTGTTTGTTATCAACTTTGTGAACCACTACGCCTGGGAGTTTCAGCACGGGGGGCAAGTGCTCATGCGCGCCCACTACGGCATGCCCAGCCTGCCGCGCACCCGCCTGCACCGGGCCCGCTTCCGCCGCGACTTAAAGCACATATTCCAGCTCACCGACCCCGTCAAAATAGAGCGACTCTGGGACGTGGTAGTAGAAGCCAGCCGCCAGAAGCACGGCACCCTGCTCGTTATTACCACCGAAGCCCTGGCCGAAGCCGACCGCCTCAAGCTACAATGCACCCTGATTGAGCCCGTGCCGCTGACGCCCTTAATCACGCGCCTGGTCACGGCCATCGACGGAGCCGTGCTCCTCGACCCGGAAGGCTACTGTTACTCCATCGGCGTCATTCTCGATGGCAAGGCTTCTGGCCACGGCACCAGCACCCGCGGGGCCCGCTACAACTCCGCCATTCGCTACGTCGACAGCTCCCCCTACCCCTGCCTAGCCATCGTAGTCAGCGAAGACGGCCTAGTCGACGTCATCACCAAGGAAAGCCTGCGGGAAGAGTAAGCAAAACGGGCGTTAATCGGCTTTTGCCAACTTGGCCAATTGCTTCAACTCGGCAGATCTGACGCTTCGGAGTTCTTGGCTGCGGTTGCAGATGCTGGTAGCAAAATAAGGGGCAATAGGTGTGGGCGCCCCCCATACAGCGAAGCTTTTTCGCTGACCTGGAATGCATACACCAACTGCGTGGAGCCCACGTTGAACCGTATGCCACACGCGGAGCCCTGCGTTTCAGTGGATACAAAAACGATGGGTCCGCTAGGTTGGCCTTTGAACTGCCGCGCCACGGCCAAGGTATAGCGTAACGTTTCGCGCCGGATCAGGCGTATGCGCTGCTCAACCGGCCCCCGGTCCGATACTTGCACCGTGTCGGTTGTTACAATGGTTTCCACGCCCGTTACCCGTCCCACGAATATCAGGGCATCCTGCTGGTAGGCCGCCGCAATTTTCTGCTTCTCAGAACCGCCCCTGTCAACGCAGGAGCAGGCTTTCGCGCCGGATGCTTGAATAAGCAGCAGTAGCACAAGCATTAGAATGATCTTCATACTAGAAGGGAGGTTATGGTCCGTCTTCTACCTACCCGCATGCACCTCCTCTGGGGAAAAGAAGTACGCAGAAACGGTTGCGGGAGGAAGGCTTTGCTACTGGATGCTAACCAGTACTCTATTCCACATCGGCCGCCCATAATTTTTCCTTCGCCAGCTAAAAGAATCAGGTATAGTTACTGATTACTACCTGCTACCCTCGCACCTCAACTTTACTTTAGTTTTGCCCGGAACGACCAAGTGATGCGAAACGTGGCCACTACGTCGCCGGCTTGGTCTAGGCCAGTGCTGGTGCATACGACCGTCCGGCCCTCGCCAGTCGCGCGGCTTTCAGCAATGGCCTGGCCAATGGCGGCCCCGTCTGCGCTGGTGAAGCGGATGAGGCCCACGGCCTTTTTGTTGAATTCGGCCTCCAGCCCTACTACCAACATAGAAACCGGTGAGCCGCTTTGCACGTGCATCATGGCTAGCAGGCCACTGGCCATTTCGGCAGCCATGCTCAGGCAGGCAAAATAGATGCTTCGGAACGGGTTCTGGGTAAGATACTTATACGGCACCGTGACGGTAGCTCGTTCCGGCGTCAGCTCCGCTACCCGCAGCCCGGCCAAGTAAGCCATGGGCAGGCGCCGCAGCATAAAAAGCCGCAGCTTCAGGGGGTTGCTGATGTCGCGGCAGAATTTTTCCATCCGACCAGTGTCGGGCGCAAGGGGTTGGGTAGTCATGGCCTTGAGGATGAGTTGGGCGGAAGTTAGGGCCTTTTAGGGAAGCCTTGCCCTTTCAGGTAGCGGCCTCGAAAACTGAGTTCATGGTTAGCGCTAGTACTCGTAGGTAAGGCTTTTGCGGCGGAGCTCCAACTCCGGCAGCTCACCAATAACCAGCGCGGCAGTGGTGTACGCCACATTGCCAGCCGCTGCCCGCCCGTGACACGCCCAAAAGCCAGGAGGCGAACAGTAAATAAGTTTACCGTTCGCCTCCTGGCTTTTGGACGTTGTGTTTCGTGAGCGTAAACGCCTAGCGCCGGAAGCTCACGTTGCCGTAGCGCACTTTGATATTGACGTTGCCTGCCCTGCGAGTTTGTACGGCTCCGAAGCTGCCTTGCATATCGGTAGTAGAGGGGCTGCTTTCCTCAGAATCAACTCTCACCAACCGTTTGTCTACCAACAGCTTGCCGTGGTCGGTATTGACATCAAAGTTAAAGCCGGCTCCGTCCGGGAAGTTGAGCAGAATGGTGCTGTAGCCCCCGTCCACGTTGATCTGCCGAAAGTTTTTGCCGGTGCTACGCACTTCAAAGCTGGGGCAGTACTGGAGCTTCATGTCTAGCTGGTTGCTGAGCTTATCAATGCTGAACTTAGAGAAGCCCGAGCTACCCCGCAGGTTGCGTACTGTACCCAGCACTACGTCGCCGTACTTGCTGTGCACCGTCAGGTCCTGCACCGAGCCAATGTCGATATCGGAGTAATTGTTGCGCAGCTCCACGGTGCCGCCTTCCGCCAGGCGCAGCTTGGAGTATGACGCATCTACGGTGACGCGGCGGGCGTAGGGCACGGCGCACTGAGCGTTACCGACCCGGATGGAGTTGCGGGGTCCCTCCAAACGGGCCGTGCGCAGGCTGCCGTACTCAATGGCTAGCTCCGTGGCCCCGGTCAGGTCACTGGTCAGACTGATTTCGCCGAACGTGTTGTGCAGGGCCAGGGGCGTATCCTTGGGCACCCACACGGTGTAATTCACCTCGTAGAGCTTGGTGCGGCTCCAACACTCCCGGGGCATGGCTCCGAAGCGGGAACGGGCCGTGATGCCCCCGGTGGCGGGGTCTTGGTCCTGGAGCTGCACCTGAATCATATCCTGCAGCTGCTGGGCTTTCTCTTCCGTTTCAGCGCGGGTAATGATGTCCACGTCGGTGCGGATTTCAGCCCGGTTCCACACGTTCACCTGCACCCGACCGTAACGGGTATCCAGGGTGTAGAGCTTGGTGGCACTGGCCGGAAACGTTCGGCTAAGTTTGCGCACTTTTTCCACCGCTGGAGTAGGCTGCGCCTCATCTTGGGGCCCTTGACCGCTGCTCTGCCGCGCGTCTAGCGGGCTACCCTGCTCAGCAGCGCCAAGCGAAGTCGTTACAGTAGGCTGCTCGTAATGTACCGTGGTATGGTCGGGAGTTGCTGATAGCTGAGCCCAGGCAGGGCCGCCGGCCACACCCAATACCCCAGTGAGGGCCAACAGGCGCCCTACGTGGCTAGCGGAAAGCAAAGAACGGTGCATAACCTAGGGAGTTCGGCGGCTCTCCGTCGCTATAAAGGGTTGGGAATGATAGTCGCGGATCTGCTCCCGGGTGCGTAGCTGCTGATTCAGCAAATCCAGCCGGATTTGCAGGTTGCGGTCCATGGCGTCCAGCACCACTTCCGGCTCCGGGTTGCGGTACAGCTCAGCGCGCAACTGCTGGTAGGTAGAGTCGAGGCCTTTGAGCTCCTGCTGCCAATCGGCCCGCGGGGCCGTGGCCGGCGCCTCCTTGTCTAAAGCCTGTAGTTCCTGCTGGCGTTCCGTAATTTGGGTAGCGTAGTACGTTTCCATGCGATGCACGGCACCGGCCAGTCGCTGCTCTGGCCCAGCGGTGGCGGGCGTGGCCAGCAGCCCAGCCGAGGATGCTGCCAGCGGCGGCTCTTCAGAAGCTGCTGTGGCGGGGCGGGCTACAGTTACCTGGTTGTTTCGCGTCCAGTGGGTAGCCTCAGAGCTATGCTGCCAGAACCAACCGCCCACCATGAGCAGGGCCGCAACAGCCGCTGCAATACCATAGGGGCGAGCCGAACGCACGGCGGTATCCGGGGCCAGCGAAGCGGCGGTGGTTTCCGTGGGCTGGGGAGCGTACAGGGGCACAACTTTTAGGGGAGCTACTTGCTCAGCAGCTTCCGGAAGGGTTAGTTCCAGCTCAATGTCGTCCCACAGATTCGGGCGCGGCTCGAACACATCGAAGTCGGCGCGGTGGCGCTCAACAAAGGCTTCCAGTCCGGTTTTCTTCTCGTTCATGTCAGGTGGTAATGGGCAGGCTGCTGTTTAGCGCGGCGAGCTGGTCTTGAATGGGGGTGGGCCAGCGCGACCAACAACAGTGGCAGCATCAGGTCGGGGATAAATCGGGGCGCTAGTACTACAATCCGTGCTGGCGAGCTAGCTCCAGGAGCTTCTTACGGGCGCGGCTGTACTGCGACTTCGAAGTGGATTCAGTGATGTTGAGAATACCGGCAATTTCAGCGTGGTCGTACCCTTCCAGCAAGTACAAGGAGAGCACCACCCGGTAGCCATCGGGCAGCTCTTGCACGCAACGCCGCACTACGTCGGCGCGCCAGCCTAAGTCTTCCATGTCGGGACCATGGTCGTCGTGGTCTGGGGCGGCCCCGTCGTGCTGGTCGCCCAGGGGCACCAACTGCAGGCGCCGGTTGCGCAGGCAGTTAATGCTTTTGTTGATGACGATGCGCTTCAGCCAAGAGCCGAACGAGGAGTCGCCTTTATAGCTGTGCAGCTCCCGGAAGGCACTCAGAAACGACTCCTGCAACACATCCTCGGCCTCGGCATAGTCGCCGGTGATGCGCAAAGAGGCGTTGAACATGGCTTTGGAGTAGCGCTTGTAAATTTCGGCCTGAGCCCGCCGGTCGCCTAGGCGGCACCGCTCAACTAGCGGGGCGTTGATATCGGTATACGAAAATGCCTCCATAGGGTGCGGCTGGGTTGGCGGGAGTTCGGAAACGGAAGAATCGTAAATATCCAACTTTCCGGGCAAAAACGACAGGTGCTCTTCAGGTAAGCAAGTGAAAGACAGTGGGCCGCGGGCAGGGTTGCACCGGGTTGCCATCTCACTGCTCATAGCTTATCTTGGAGCTCCATTTGTTTTTGCTCATCTATTATTTCACTATTAGTATGCGCCTGCATCATATCAGCCTGGGTTTGCTACTCACTGTCGGCTTAACATCATCCTGCGAGAAGATAGATTTTGGAGATGAAAGCGGTGTAACGGAGAAGACCATTGCCAACGTTCCGAATGGGCATGTTGATGAGTCGGACTGGAAGCTTGATGACAAATGGAATGACAAGGAAAAGGACTTATTCAAAGACCTACCGGTGGGCATTGATGGTACTAAATCCCGACTTGTGACCAATCAACAGTTTGGATTTTATCCTAATCCAGTAAAGCAATTCAGCACCTTTGGTTATAGTTTTGATTTGGCAAGTCAGGTAAGCGTGGGAACCCAAATCCGCTTTGTCATTGTGAACCGGAAATATAAAGTGATGCAGGAAGGCAACATTGCTTCTCGCAATACACCGTGGAATCCTCAAACTGGCTTGAGCGGGTTCAGTGTAAGCTTCACAGATGACAAGTACAAAAAAGGGGAGACCTACCGCATGTACTACGTTCTGTACGAACCAGAACAGCTCGCCTTCCTGGGAAAAGGCCACGGCGACATTGAAATAGCCGATTAATAAAAAAAGCCTGCTCAGTGTAGTGCTGAGCAGGCTTTTCAAGCGGTCCGCACGATACCTACACGTCGAACTTGATACCCTGGGCCAGGGGTAGCTGCGTGCTGTAGTTGATGGTGTTGGTTTGGCGGCGCATGTAGATGCGCCAGGCGTCGGAGCCGGACTCGCGGCCGCCGCCAGTTTCCTTCTCGCCCCCGAAAGCTCCCCCGATTTCAGCCCCGCTGGTGCCGATGTTGACGTTGGCAATGCCGCAGTCGGAGCCGGCGTGGCTGAGGTAGGTTTCCGTTTCGCGCATGTTCAGGGAGAAGATGCTGGAAGACAGCCCTTGGCGCACCCCGTTCTGGATGGCAATGGCCTCTTCTACCTCGCCGCTGTACTTAATTAGGTAGAGAATTGGGGCGAAGGTTTCTTCCTGCACCGTGTGGTACTCGTTGCAGGCTTCTACCAGTGCGGGCTTCACGTAGGTGCCGGTTTCGTAGCCAGCTCCTGCCAGCACTTCGCCCCCTATCAGCAGCGTGCCACCCTCCTGCTGCACCGCAGCCAGCGCCTGACTAAATGATTCAACAGCGGCCTTGTCAATCAGGGGGCCGACCAGGTTGCCGTCCTGCAAGGGGTGGCCGATGGGCAAGTTGGGGTAAATCTTGAGTAGGCGCGCTTTTACGTCCTCGAAAATACGCTCGTGGATGATGAGGCGGCGGGTGGTAGTGCAGCGCTGCCCGGCCGTGCCCACGGCCCCGAACACCACAGCCCGCATGGCCATGTCCAGGTCGGCGTGCTCCGTAAGGATGATGGCGTTATTACCGCCCAGCTCCAACAGGGCCCGGCCCAGGCGGCCGCCCACCACCTCGCCTACCTTCTTACCCATGCGCGTGCTACCCGTAGCCGACACCAGGGGCACGCGGGTATCGGCGGCCATGGCGGCTCCAATTTCCGCATCGCCAATGATGAGGTTGAAGATTCCCTCGGGCAGCTCATTTTCCCGGAGTACATCCTTGAGGATGTGCTGCACGGCTACCGCTACCAGCGGAGTTTTTTCGGAGGGCTTCCAGATGCACACGTCGCCGCACACGGCAGCTAGCATGGCGTTCCAGCTCCACACGGCCACCGGAAAGTTGAAGGCCGAAATAATGCCGACTACCCCCAGCGGGTGATACTGCTCGTACATGCGGTGGGCCGGCCGCTCCGAGTGCATGGTAAAGCCGTGCAGCTGCCGGGAGAGGCCCACGGCAAAGTCGCAGATGTCAATCATTTCCTGCACTTCGCCCAGGCCTTCCTGCAGGATTTTGCCCATTTCGTAGCTGACCAGCTTGCCCAGGGCCTCCTTGTTTTCGCGCAGCTTGTTGCCAATTTGCCGCACGATTTCCCCACGCTTGGGGGCTGGCACCAAGCGCCAAGTTTTAAACGCTTCCTGGGCTTGCTCTACTACCGTGTTGTACTCCTGGGGGTGGCAAAAGCTACCGTTCCAATCGGGTGGCCATCCGTGGGCGAGTGAATGGTGCGGGTGTGCTCATTGCTGGCGCCGCCCCACTGCAGGCCCGTACTCCAGGCTGCATTGCGAGCTTCCACGCCCAGCTCGCGCAGAACTTGCTGAATACCGTGGGGTCGTGTTCCTGCACGTCGGTGCCGGTAGCCAGAGCTTCTTCGAGGGCTTGTTTCATGTGGAATATGTAAGGGTTGGGGGGAAGGTGCGGTGGAAAGCTGGCGCTTGGCTCAGGGCTTGGTAGCTGTTACTTGGCCTAAAGCAGCGGCTTACTTTGCAAAACAAGGTATAAAAACTAACACCCGCGTGGTGCTATTACCGCGGCCACCGGCCCGGCGCGCCCACACCTCCTGTACCCGGCCGCGCCAATTACCGCCATAACCGGGCAGTATGTATTTTTGACCCGCGCTACCTTGCCTGCCCTCCATGTCTGCCCCCTATTCCGATTATCTACAACTTGCCCACCGCCCCGACTTACGCCTTCTTACGTTGCGCTGGCTGCGCGACGCTACTCTTCCGGAAGTTCAAATAGGCTGCCAGGCCGCACTTGAGCTAGCCCAGCAGCAGGGCGCAGCGCACTGGCTGGTGGATGTGCGCCGGCGCGTGGCCGTGCAGGCCGAAAACTCTGCTTGGATGGCCGATACATTTTTGCCCGCGGCAGCTACCGCCCTGCTACCTGCCCAGCTGTTGGTGGCCTACCTTATTTCGCCAACTCGCCTCGAAGCTATCAAACTGGAGCCGGCGGCTAAGCATGCGGCTATTATCCGTTCCCAGGACCCCGCGCAACCGTATCGGCTGCGGGTGTTTTTAAACGAGGCCGACGCCATCCAGTGGTTACACCCTGCTTAACAAGCATCGTTCCTGCTGCCGCTCGGCCATAGACAGCCTATCTTTCACGCATGCCTACTACCGTTTGTACCATCACCCGCGCCCCGATTTGGGCATCCTGGTGGCTCGGTGGGCCGCTGATGCCCGCCTTCGCAACTGCGGGCCGACTATTTCGCGGTTCTAGCCGCGGCGTCTCAGCACCAGCTAGGCCGCTGGCTGCTGGATGTGCGCCGCCGTGACCAGCTTGACCCTGAAATCGGACACTGGACAACGCACGAGTTCTATCTGCAAGCCGCCGCCCAACTGGCCCCGCAGCTTCTGCGCATTGCCGTTCTGTGTTCCCCGGCCCGGCTCAGCGTCTACGAAGTTGACCCCACGCAGCAGCAGTTCTTGGCCTTTGGCTTGGCCGCTGAGCGTCCTTACCAGTTGCGGCTGTTCATCGATGAAGGCCAGGCCATAGCTTGGGTAAAAGAACCAGCGTAGATGCTCGCCCTAGCAATGCAACCAACTAGGTTGCTTCAGTAGGTTGATAAAATCGAAAAAGCCCCTCCGCTACGCAGCGGAGGGGCTTTTTACGGAATAGCAACGAGCAGGTTATTGCGCCTGACCGATGGGGTAATAGGCTTTGCGGCCGTCGGGGTACACACCTTCCACCAGGGCGCCGTCCGTTTCTTTGGCGGCTTCGAGGTAGCGCTGCACGTCCTGGGGCTTAGACACCTTGTTCTTGTCAATACGGGTGATGATGAAGCCATCAGCAATGCCAGTTTCCCGGAAGTTGGAGCTTTTCACGCCGTTGATCTTCGCGCCGCCATCAATGCCCAGCTTGCTTTGCTCTTGGCGGGTTACGGGGGCCAGGGTAGCGCCTTCGTACTTCAGCGCCGTAGCTACTTCTTCCCGCACAATGTCGGTGGTGCCGGTGGAGTTGCGCAACGTAGCAGTAGATACGCGAGCATCAGTACCGCGCAGGTAGCTAACCTTGATTTTGTCGCCGGGACGGAAGCGGGCTACTTGCTCCTGCAGCTGCGAGGAGGTATTCACTTTCACTCCGTTGATTTCCGTGATGATGTCGCCTTCCTGCAAGCCGGCGTCAGCAGCTGAGCTGTTCTTGCCCAGGCTCATTACATACACGCCGTTCAAGGAGGCTAACTTCTTCTCGGAGGCCAATTGGGCATCTACCTCCCGAATCTGTACGCCGAGCAAAGCCCGCTGCACCGTCTTGTATTTCAGCAGGTCGTCAATCACCTTGCTCACAATGGAACTGGGTACGGCAAACGAATAGCCTTCAAACGAACCCGTGTGCGAGGCAATGGCAGAGTTAATGCCGATCAGGTCGCCGTTCAGGTTAACCAAGGCACCACCCGAGTTACCGGGATTTACCACTGCGTCCGTTTGCAGGAACGACTCGATGCCCATGTTATCCTCGCGGCGCAGGATGTTGATGTTCCGTCCTTTAGCCGAGATAATGCCGGCCGTAACGGTAGAGTTCAGGTTGAACGGGTTGCCCACGGCCAGTACCCACTCCCCTACTTTCACGTTGTCGGAGTTGCCGTAGCGCACGAAGGGCAGGTTATCAGCCTTTACTTTCAGCAGGGCCAGGTCAGTGTTGGGGTCGGCGCCTACTAGCTCCGCCTGGAACTTGCGCTTGTCGTCCATCACCACCTCAATCTTATCAGCCTTTTCAATCACGTGGTTGTTCGTGACGATGTAGCCGTTCGCGGCAATGATAACGCCCGAGCCAGAGCCCTGCTGTGGCCCCTGCTGGCGGCCCCGACCATGATATTGCTCTAAATCGTCGCCGAAGAACTGCCGCAGGAAGGGGTCCATGCGCGACATATCACCCTGGCCAGAAGCCTTAGGCGCGTACTCCGTCATGACGTGCACAACGGCCGGCGTCACGGAAGCCGCCGCGGCGGTAAAATTTAAGCCCTCGGGTACCGTATACGTGCTGTTACGCAACTCGCTGGTATAGCGAACGTTCGGGTCGGCGGCTACGGCCTGGGGCGCAAGGCCACGCTCCGGCTCCAGCAGCTTGTACCCACCCACAGCCACGCCTCCGCCCAAAATGGCGGAACCGAGCAGACCGAGCATCATTTGTTTTGCTTGCATGGGTAAGAAAGAGGTGAGATGAAAGATGTCGAGTTGAAAATACAACAGAATCGTGAGCGAACCATAACCTAGCGGCTCCGAGGTAGGCAGGGCAATTACTGGTTGCTACTTAACGCTAGATGCCCGGCAGATGGTGTCCGGTTGCATGTCTGTTGGAGGATAAAAACGACCCGTTGGTAGATTATTTCTGCCTCAGGATGCGGTTACCGCCCGGCGGTTAATGTAGTAACACGGAGGGCAAGAAAAAAGGCACCAATGCGCGGTGCCTTTTTTCCTGATGCCGCAGTTAGCGTACTTCAATGTGGTGCTTGGTCACCTTTTTGTTGTCGAAGGGATGGTCAGGCGGAGTACTCCGTCCTGAAGCTGGGCTTCAATAGCGGTTACGTCAACCGTATCAGGCAGGCGGAACGTACGGGTAAAGGTGCCGTAGCCGGACTCAACGCGGCGGAACTTAGGACCGGTTTCAGCTGCCTCCGGGGCTTTCCGCTCACCCGTTACGGTTAGCTTACCTTCCTGGAAGTCGATTTTCACGTTTTCCTTCGCTACGCCGGGCAGCATCAGGTGCAATTCAAAGCCCTGCTCCGACTCTACAATGTCGGCCTGGGGAATAAAGCTCTGGGAAGGAGCCGCTTGCGTAGGCAGCGTATCACGCAGCATTTCATTTAATACCGAGCTAATAGCACGGGTAGGACGCAAAGCGGGCAGATTGTTATACAGAAGCGTTGCCATGGTAAAATAGAAGTTAGCGTTAGTGGTAATGTGTTCTAGTGTCTAGTCGGACACACCCTACTTCTATAAAATCTATACCAAACGCTAAAAGCTAAATTATTATGACAACTTGTCTTATTTCACAATAGAGGCAAATGACATCTTTATCAGATCAAAGCCACTATCGGCTTTACAAGCATCCAAACGCAATTTATTACCTGACCGATGCTATGCCTTTTTGACATTGACACCATGTAACGCATCCAACTACTGCAGCCATCCACGGTAGATTCAAGCCCCAACTTAGTTTTTTTAACCTTCCAGATTAGTGTTGTATCTGCTACCATCAGCTCTTAATACATAGAATAAATTAATGCCTTGGTTAGCAATATACTACCACCTTGATTTGCATGTCAGACCATATAGGCGGGCACAGCGAACGGCCTCCACCAAGATTAATTCTTTGGGTTAATCTTGGTAGAGGCCGTTCGCTGTGCCCCAGATGGAAGGAGATTAGTTATTGTATCTTACACAGGCTACTACTTTTCAGCCAATTCACGCACAGCTAGCCAGGCCATGAGGCCGGGCCAGTTTCCAGGGCCTGGGGGTCAATATCAAATGTTGGGGTGTGGACTGAAGAGGTGTAGCGGCTGCTACCATCTACGGCGGCCGTGCCCAAACGGTAGAAACAGGCGCTGGTGGCCTGACTGAAGTAGGCGAAGTCTTCAGCGGCCATCCACTGGTCCAGCTCCACCACGTTTTCGCGGCCCAGGTACTCCACGGCGGCCTGCTCAGTGCGGGCCGTGAGGGCGGGCTCGTTTTCCAAGTAGGGGTAGCCCCTACGGATTTCTAGCTCGCAGCTGGCGCCCATGCTTTCGGCCAGTCCTTCGCACAGGCGGCGCAGATGCTCGTGGGCCTCGTTGCGCCATTCCTCATTCAGCGTCCGGAAAGTGCCTTCCAGGTATACTTCGTTGGGAATGACGTTGGTAGCACCCTGGGCAATGACCTTCCCAAACGACAGTACCGAAGGCAGCTTGGGGTTGGCTCGGCGGCTCACAATCTGCTGGGCGGCCACAATAAGGTGGGCCGCTACCAGCACGGGGTCAATATTTTGTTCCGGCATGGCTCCGTGGCCGCCCTTACCGCGCACGGTCAGGTACAGCTCGTCGGTGCTGGCCATGTAGCGGCCGGCACGCAAGCCAATTTTGCCGGCCGGCAGACGCGGAAATACGTGCTGACCCAGCACGCTGGCCGGCCGGGGGTTTCCAATACACCTTCCTGAATCATAAGCGAAGCGCCGCCGGGTAGCACTTCCTCGCCGGGCTGAAACATCAGCTTCACCGTGCCCTCGAACTCCTCGCGGAGCTGCACCAGAATGCGGGCTACCCCCAGCAGGGACGAGGTGTGCACATCGTGGCCACAGGCGTGCATCACGCCCGGATTCGTCGATTTGTAGGCTACCTCATTTTGCTCCGTAATGGGTAGGGCATCCATGTCGGCGCGCAGGGCCACGGTGCGGGAGCCGGGGTTGCGCCCTTCAATGAGCGCCACTACGCCCGTATTGGCAATGGGTTGGGTGGGCAGGCCCAATTGGCGGAGCTGCTCGGTCACGAAAGCTACCGTCTGGTGCTCCTGGAACGACAGCTCGGGGTGGGCGTGCAGGTGCTCGCGCAGGGCGACGGTTTCGGCCGCCATTTCGGCCGCCAGGGTTTTGATGCGCGGAATCAGGTGCAGCATATGCCAGGAATGGGAAACAGGTCTATTCAAATAAAACGCTCAGGTGCGGGCGCACCGTCAGGAGCATGGAACGGCCCACGGTATTGGGGTTGAACGCGGCTTCATCCTGCTCAATGGAGAAAGAAATTCGGCTCACCAACACGCAGTCCGGAAACTCCAGGTAGTGGCCACGCTGGTCGTTGTTGTAGCGAATTCGCCCGCGCACGGCCACCGTAAAATCAAGCAAAACTGCTTTCGTATTCACCTGCAGCAGCGTCACGTCTACTACCCCAGCGTGGGGCCAGAGAGTTACCAATAGGCGCAGCCCGTCCTGCTCAACTTGAGAATGAATGCCGCCCCCACTACCCTCCGTGGGCACCACCTCTAGCCCCTGCAGCAGGTCCAGCTCGTCCCAGTGCAGCTCCCGGACCAGCGCCACGGCTAGAAAGTGGTCTTGTTGATAATCACCTGGGCCGACTCTAGCTCGGCCTTGGGAGCCAGCGGCCGGATGCGCAACAGGGCCTGCTCGGCCTCCAGGCGGGTAAGGTAGTCGCCAATCCAGAGGCGGAAAATGGGCTGCTTGTAGCCCAGGTAATCGGTTTCCTCGGGCAGCGGCTGATAACGGCCCGGCGCACGGCCATGGCCTGCTCCTTCTGCAAGCCCACGTACGCCAGAATGCGGTAGCCCTGGGCATACTTCACGTTCTGGTTGGTGAAGGCCTGGTCGCGCAGGCGCTGCTCAATCTGGGGGTTACGTGGTTGGTGGGCGCCACCACGCGGGCGGGCCCGGCGGGCGCGGCAACGGGCGCTTTCGGAGCCGCAAAAACTGGCCGGTAGCGGCTCAAGTCTTCGGCGGGGACAGTGGGGCCTGGGCGGCAGTGGTGGGAGCCCGGCGCGTGGTATCCGCCGCACTCGTACTGGCGGGTGCGCCGGGGCCGGAGGAAGCACAGGCTCCCAGGGAAAATAAAGCAGACAGCAGCAACACGTTACGTAGCGGATGTTTCATGGGAGTTTTCTTGCAGCAAAGTCAGGCTGTTGGAGGAGCCAATCCGGTCGGCGCCGGCGGCCAGCAGGGCCAGGGCGGCCGTGCGGGTGCGGATGCCGCCTGAAGCCTTGATCCGGATGCTGCCGGGAAGAGAGCGGCGCATCAGCATGATGTCCGCCACAGAGGCGCCGCGGCTGGCAAAGCCGGTGGACGTTTTCACGAAGTCGGCGCCCGCCTCCTGGCAGAGCTGGCAGGCCGTTATGATTTCGTCCTCGGTGAGCAGGGCCGTTTCAATAATCACCTTCAGAATGGCCCGCGCAGGTGACACAACTCCGCTAGCTGCCCAATTTCTTCTTCCACCTCTGCCAGCCGGCCGGCCTTAAGCGCGCCTACATTAATGACCATATCCAGCTCGGTAGCACCTTCCGCCAGGGCCTGATGCGCCTCAAAGAATTTGACTTTCGAGGAAGAATACCCCAGCGGAAACCCGATTACTGTGCACACGGGCACGCCCGTATTCAGCAGCTGCCCCACGGCAAAGCGCACGTAGCACGGCGGCACGCATACACTAGCAAAATGGTGCGCGGCTGCTTCCTGGCAGAGTTGCGTAATCTGATCGGGGGTAGCATCCTGCCGGAGCAGCGTGTGGTCGATGGTAGCGGCAATCTTCTGCGACATAGGAAGGCAAAGGTAACAGACGGAAACGGTAGCCTAGACGGCCCCGCATGCTACAACAAACGGGCCGCGCTTCCAACTGGAAACGCGGCCCGCCCGTAATTTACCGGCTGATGGTTAGTCGATCAGCACGGCGCGGTCATTCAGCAGGTCGTCTTCAACGGACTTGAACTTCACGTCGCGCACGATGCGGCCGTCCATGTACTGCACGCTCACCTTCTCGTTACGGTTGGCAACCTTCTGCGACTTGGCTGGCTGTTGCTTTTCCAGCACCTGGGCACCGTCCTGCTCCAGATCTTCCGGGCCTGCTCCGAGCGAGACCGACGATATTTCTTTCTCGGCCTTCAGCTTGGGCTGGGGCGGCGCTACGGGCAGCTCGTCTTCGGTAAAATACTCGGGCTCGTCGTAGCCATCCTGGCCGGGCTGCATGGGCACGTCGGCGCGGAACAGGAACTGAATAGTATCCTCGTTCACCTTGCCAATCATCCGCTTGAACAGCTCGAATGACTCGAACTTATAGACCAGCAACGGGTCTTTCTGCTCGTACACGGCGTTCTGCACTACCTGCTTCAGGTCGTCCATGGCGCGCAGGTGCTTGGTCCAGGCCTCGTCGATAACCGACAGCACTACTACCTTTTCCATGCCCCGAATTACGTCGTGGCCGCCGGTAGCCTGAGCGCGACGCAGGTTGGCAACGGCCTGAATCTGCTTGCGGCCATCGGTGAAGGGAATGGCAATGTTCTCGTAGGGCGAGTTCTGGCTCAGCAGGTCGTTGATCAGGGCAGGGAGTTGCCAGCAATGAACTCGTTCTTGCTGTGGTAATAGCCTAAGGCTTCATCGTAGAGCTTCTGAGTAAGCTGCCCGGCCTGCATGCCGCCCAAATCCTGGGCCGTTAGGTGGGTGTCGTAACCGAACACGCGAATGATGGCCAGCTTAAAGTCTTCGTAATCGTTATTGCCTTTGTGGCCCACCACAATGTCCTCGCAGACGTCGTAGATCATGTTCCAGATGTCCAGCTCCAGACGCTCGCCGTGCAGGGCATTGCGGCGGCGCTTGTACACTACCTCGCGCTGGGCGTTCATCACGTCGTCGTACTCGAGCAGGCGCTTGCGGATGCCGAAGTTATTTTCTTCCACCTTCTTCTGGGCGCGCTCAATGGAAGAGGTAATCATGGAGTGCTGAATCACTTCGCCTTCCTCCAGACCCATGCGGTCCATGAGCTTGGCAATGCGGTCCGAGCCGAACAAGCGCATCAGGTTGTCTTCCAGGCTCACGAAGAACTGCGAGGAGCCTGGGTCGCCCTGGCGGCCGGCGCGGCCCCGCAACTGGCGGTCCACGCGGCGCGACTCGTGGCGCTCCGTGCCGATAATGGCCAGACCACCCGATTCTTTGGAGGTTTCCTTGAGCTTGATGTCGGTACCACGGCCGGCCATGTTGGTGGCAATGGTCACGGTGCCAGGGTAGCCCGCGCCAGCCACGATTTCGGCCTCACGCTGGTTTTGCTTGGCGTTCAGAACCTGGTGAGGAATACCGCGCAGCTTCAGCATACGGCTTACCAGCTCCGAAATTTCTACGGAGGTAGTACCTACCAGCACCGGGCGGCCGGCTTGCACCAGGGTCTGGATTTCTTCGGCTACGGCGTTGTACTTCTCGCGTACCGTTTTATATACCTTGTCGTGCTCGTCTTTGCGGGCAATGCCGCGGTTGGTGGGGATTACCACCACGTCGAGCTTGTAGATTTCCCAGAACTCGCCGGCTTCGGTTTCGGCCGTACCCGTCATGCCACCCAGCTTGTGGTACATGCGGAAGTAGTTCTGCAAGGTTACCGTGGCGTAGGTCTGGGTAGCGTCTTCCACGCGCACGTTTTCCTTGGCCTCAATAGCTTGGTGCAAACCATCGGAGTAGCGGCGGCCTTCCATCACGCGGCCGGTCTGCTCATCCACAATCTTCACCTTACCGTCGTCGGTGAGAATGTACTGGTCATCCTTCTCGAACAGGGTGTAGGCTTTCAGCAGCTGGTTGATAGTGTGGATACGCTCCGACTTCTCCTGGAAGTCGTCCATGAGCTTTTCCTTGGTGTGTAGCTTCTCCTCCCCGCTCAGGCTGGGGTCTTTCTCGATGTTGGCTAGCTCAGTGCCAATATCGGGCATGATGAAGAAGTTGTGGTCTTCGCCTTGGCCGGTAATTAGGTCGATGCCTTTTTCGGTCAGCTCGATCTGGTTGTTTTTCTCGTCGATGGTGAAGAACAGCGGCTCATCGGCCTTGGGCATCTGGCGCTGGTTGTCCTGCAGGTAGTGGTTCTCCGTTTTCTGCAGCACGGCGCGCATGCCGGTTTCCGACAGGAACTTGATCAGGGGCTTGCTCTTGGGTAGGCCGCGGTAGGCGCGGAACAGCATCAGGCCGCCCTCGCCTTCCTTAGGGCCGTCTTTACCTTCTTTGATCAGCTTGCGGGCCTCCACGAGGTAGTTCTGCACCTGCTTTTTCTGGGCGTCCACCAGCATCTGAATGCGGGGCTTGAGCTGGTAGAACTCGTGCACATCACCGCGGGGCACGGGACCGGAAATGATGAGCGGGGTCCGGGCGTCGTCAATCAGTACGGAGTCCACTTCGTCGACCATGGCGTAGTGGTGGCGGCGCTGCACCAGCTCCTGCGGGTCGCGGGCCATGTTGTCGCGCAGGTAGTCGAAGCCAAACTCGTTGTTGGTGCCGTAGGTAATGTCGGCCAGGTAAGCCTGCCGGCGGGCATCCGTGTTGGGCTGGTGCTTATCGATGCAGTCCACGGTGATGCCGTGAAACTCAAACAACGGCGCATTCCACTCTGAGTCGCGCTTGGCCAGGTAGTCGTTTACCGTTACCAGGTGCACGCCGCGGCGGGCCAAGGCATTCAGGAAGGCAGGCAGCGTCGAAACCAGGGTTTTGCCCTCGCCCGTCGCCATTTCGGAAATCTTGCCCTGGTGCAACACCACGCCGCCGATAATCTGCACGTCGTAGTGAATCATGTCCCAGGTAACGTCGGCCCCGGCGGCCTTCCACTTGTTGCTCCAGATGGCTTTGTCGCCCTGAATAGTCACGTTGGGCTTGCGCTGGGCGTACTCCCGGTCGTAATCGGTGGCAGTTACTACCAGCTGGCCGTTCTGGGTGTAGCGGCGGGCCGTTTCCTTGGCAATGGCGAAGGCTACGGGCAGCACTTCCATCAGTACTACTTCCAACTCCTTGTTGCGCTGCTTTTCCAGCGTATCAATCTGGTCGAAGAGCTGTTCTTTCTGCACGGCGTCCAGGGAAGCATCGTCGTTGATGCGCTGGTGCAGGGCCGCAATTTGGTCGTCGATGGCTTTCAGGTAGGCGTCGATCCGGGCCCGAACCTCGTCGGTACGGGCGCGCAGCTCATCGTCGCTGAGTTGTGCCAGTTTGGCATATTCGGCGTTTACGAGCGCCACGTACGGAACAATCTCCTTCAAATCCCGGTCCGACTTAGAACCGAAAATCTTGGCGACGGTTTTCCCTAGAAAATCAAACATGCTGGTTTACCTTAATTGAAACGCCGGGGCGCATCCCAAATTTACAGGATTTCTAGCCAAAATCGCCCCATATCGTAATGAACAGACAATCTGACGGATTTCGGGGCGGCGGGCGGCTTCGTAAGGGTACTCATGGCGGGGCTTCTTCCCTGCTCAGCGCTTGCTCACAGCCAGGTTATCGGAACTGATAATTGCCCGTTGCGCACTGCGTTTTAGCCAGCGCTTTTCCAGCCCATGCCAGCATAAGAACGCCAGCCCCAGCACAGTAAGCAACACCCCAGCAAAGCTCAACCACGGAGCCGTCTGGAACGCTCCGAGATGGATAAACAATTGAATGAGCGGAAAGTGCACCAAGTAAGTACCATACGATAAGTCGCCCCACTTGCCGGCGGGTAGCTGCACGGGCAGCCGGGTAGCCAGCCAGAGCACTGCCGCCGCATAAAACACGGGCTCGACAACCTCACGCAAACCATGATGACGAACCAGTAGGAAGGCCACTCCGGTAACCAGGGCTACCCAGCCCAGCAGGGCCCAAGGCGGCGCTCCTCGGCCGTGAACAAGGCACCTAGGGCAAAAAAATGCAGTATGCCCGGAAACTGCCGCGCCAGCTCCGTAACTACTTTAGGGCTTAGCCCCGGCACGCGGGGTAGCAGCCAGCTCCAGGCCAAGGCCCCAGCATAGGCCAGCGCAGTGGTGCGGTACGGCCCAAGGCGCCGAAACAGCCACACCAGCACGGGCACGCAGCAGTACAAACACAGCTCCACCTTAATCGTCCAAAGCGAGCCGTTCAGCACCGAAACTGGGTGGCGCTCAAACACGCCGGGCAGGGTAGGTTGCAGAAAGTTTAGGAAGGTAGCATTGGCCGCCAGGTAACGGTAAGCGGCCGGGTGGCGCACAAAATCAGCGGTGGGCAGCGTAGTGGCTACCAGTCCAATCAGCCAGGCCAGCCCGATGACGCCCAGGTAAGCCGGGTAAATTCGGCGGATGCGCTTTTGAGCGTACTCTAGTACGGAGGAGCTACTTAAGTAACTGCGCGTAACTAAGCAGCCACTGATAACGAAGAAGCCTTTCACCGCGAAATCAGCCGATAAAACGGCCAGGAAAGGCTGAAAAGCCGGCAGTTCCGACAGTACGGCCAGGTGGCACAGTACCACTGTTAGGGCCAGGGCCAGCCGCACGGCATCGAAGTTATTTTGCATGGGCAGCAGTCGGGCCAGAGAGGACTCGCAAATTACACCAGCGCGAAAACTTCCGGCCTTCTAAGCGCCACCTAGCCCAAAAACGAGGAAACCCCACTCCTGTATCAGGCTGCGGGGTTTTCACGAAAGGAAGGTGTACGTGCTTAAGGGCGGGGTATTTGTTTACTCAACTGAAACCAGCACTAAAAAGCGGTTAAGAGGCAACGGCCATCGGCTCTTCCACCGAGTTGGTTATAGCGGCCAGCATTTCTGGAATGCACGTATGCAGGCGCTCCTCCGTGGAAGGCAGCAAGTTGCCCTGGCGGCTACCCAGTACGCTGTACGCAGGACGGGCCGCTGCTAGCCCCAGAGCCTGCATGGACCGGGGTACCACAAAGGACGTATCCAGACTGGCCATGTCGGCGGTGAGACGAGCCAAATCGGCCCAAGTATAGGCGCCTTGGTTAGCTAGGTGCCACACGCCGCGCTCCTCGTCGATGAGTAGATCCAGGGCTACGTTTACCAGGTCCGGGACGTAGGTAGGCGAGATAAGCACGTCATCGGCGGCCTCAAATGCCTGCTTGGTATGAGCAGCCCGCAGGGCGGCATACACGAAGTTGTACTCGTCCCAGGGACTAAAGAACGCACTGGTGCGCACCACCAAGGCTTGGGGCATGTGGCGTAGTACGTCGCGTTCCGCCAGGCGCTTGCTGTTGCCGTACACGTTCAGGGGGCAGGGCATGTCGCTTTCCACGTAGGCCGCCGACTTGTTGCCGTCGAACACCAGATCCGAGGAAAACGTCAGAAAGGGCAGTTCACGGTAGGCGCAGGCGGCGGCTAGCACGGCCGGGCCCTGGGTGTTTTCACGGTAGCAGCGCTTGAAGTCGTTTTCCGCTTCGTCTACCCGCACGTAGCCAGCGGTGTTAACCACGGCCCAGGGGTTGTGCTGCACCAGGGCTTTTTCCACGGACAGCGGGTCGGATATATCCAGCTCATTGCGGCCCAGGGCAATAAAGTCAATGCCACGGATGGCACACAGACGCTGAAAGGCCCGGCCCAGGGTTCCATTGCCGCCAGTAATCAACAGGGGCTGCACGGGCGGCAGGATGGCTCCCACGGCTTGGTCGTTAAGGTCAATAATTTGCATAGCTCAGGTGGTTTTGGAGGTAGGACAATGGTGATGGTAGAGAAATCGGTCGTCTCGCTCCCACCATCCTTTGTTGCGGAGTACGGGGTGGTTGTATTCTCCTTCGGTGGCCAGGCTCTTCACCATCTTGAACAGGGCCGTGGGGCGGGGAGTACCGCCGCGCAGGTCGAACACGCCACTTTCGTAAAATGCTCCTTCCCGGGTGAGCAGCGTGTTCCAATCATACGCACCCAGCAACGACCAGATGGTAATGGCGCGCAGGTCTACTCCTTCCTGCTTCAGCTGGTTGGCCGCGTCCCAGATGTACTTTACCCAGCGCATTTGCTCTTCCCGGGTACAGTCTAGATGCACCTCTGTCACGGCAATGGGTAGCTGGTACCGCTCCCAGGCTTCCAGCAGCAAATCATGAATACCGGTCATCTGCACTAGGCGCACACGCACGGCTTCTACATCAGCATAATCCACACGGGCCTCGCTTTGGCACAGGTGCTGGTGGGGAAAATACTGGTGGTTCTCGTCCAGAAACCGCTCACTGGTGATGTAGTGATTGATGCCCAGCACATCAGGAGGTAGCGGATGTTGCACCATTTCCAGCAGCTCGACCTGGGAAGCACCGTTTTGGCGCAGATATTTCCACAGTGGGTGGTGCTCGTCGAGGCGGCCGCAAAGCAGGTCGAAGGTGAGCCAGCGGCGGTTGTTTTCGTATTCGGCCTGCGCCGCCAGCTTGGGCGTGCAGTGGGTTTTACCCAGGTCCTCAGTTTGTACTAGCTGGGCATCGGGGGTGACCTGCCGAATAGCCTTCATGGCTTCCTTCACTCCCTTGATATGGTTGAGCTGAATGCGTACGAACGTTTTGTCGTCGAGGCCGTGGGGGTACCAGATACCGTAGAGGCCGCTGAAGCGCGCCGTAGTCAGGGGCTCGTTAACGGGAGTATAGTGCTTGATCCAGGGTAGCGTTCGGCTACCATACCCGCAAAGCGCGCCAGCCCCGATACAAAGTTCTTTTTGTGCAGGGCCGTGTAATGGGGGCCGCTACCGTGGTGCAGCAGCGTTACAATGGGGTCGATGCCTAACTCCCGGAGGCGGTTCATTCGCTCGTCGGTCCAGGTCCAGTCGGGGGTATCGAGGCTTTCCGGGGCTACTTGCTCCCACAAAATGGGGTAGCGCAGCTTGCGGATGCCCAACTCAGCGAAGCGGTCCAAGTCTTCGAGCCGGGTGCGGTGTCCACTGCTCACGAGCTGGTCGGAATAGCCGTTGCCAACTCGCCGAATGGTGCACTCAATACCACCCCACATTTCTACTTTTTCCATATTCTTCAGGATTTAAAACAGGTTGCTCCGTTCTACCAGTGTCGAGTTACAGGTAGCTGAAAACAACTCTGTCACGCTGAGTCGGCAGTAAGCAGCGCTACAGTAGCAGCCAGGGGCGTTTACTGAGCAACATTGCTTACTACCAGCTCAGCGTGACAGACGCTTGGCAACCGGTGCGTATCTGCGCTATTCCTTAGCGGGGTCGCGCGGCACGAGCTTTTCCATGATGGATGCCGAACCGATAATGGTTGGCTTTGCTACTTTCTGAGCCTCCTCGGGCTTCTCGGTGAGTTTCTTGTAGAGGGTCAGGGCCTGCGCTACCACCTGGTCCATGTTGTAGTACTTGTAGGTAGCTAGGCGGCCTACAAAGTGCACATTCGGGGTTTCGTCGGCCAGTTTCTTGTACTTGTTGTACAGTTCAGCGTTTTCGAGGCGTGGCACGGGGTAGTACGGGTCACCTTCAGCCTTCGGATACTCGTACACGATGCTGGTTTTCGGGTGCTTCTGGCCGGTCAGGGCTTTGAACTCCGTAATGCGCGTGTACAGGTTGTCGTTGGGGTAGTTTACTACCGGTGCAGCCAAGTAGTTTTCCTGGTTCAGGGTCTCGTGCTTGAACTCCAGGGAGCGGTAAGGCAGCTTGCCGTACTTGAAGTCGAAGTATTCGTCTACCGGGCCCGTGAAAATCATTTCCTTGAACGGGATGAAGTCGACGATGTCGTGGTAGTCGGTGTTGAGCATCACCTTAATGTTGGGGTGGTCTAGCATGCGCTCAAACATGCGGGTGTAGCCGTGCAGCGGCATGGCCTGATAGGTATCGGTGAAATACCGGTCGTCGCGGTTGGTGCGGGTAGGCACGCGCGAAGTCACCGATTTATCCAGCTCCGAAGGATCCATGCCCCACTGCTTGCGGGTGTAGTTGCGGAAAAACTTTTCGTACAGCTCGCGGCCTACTTTGCTTACTACTACGTCTTCCGACGTCTTGATAACCGGCACCTGCTCGGCCAACGACTCCAGGAATTGCTCTACCTCGAAGCTGTTCAGCGACAAACCGTAGAGCTTGTTAATGGTATCCAGGTTAATGGGCATGGGCACCAGCTGGCCATCAACGGAAGCTAGTACGCGGTGCTCATAAGGGCGCCAATCGGTGAAATTGGACAGGTACTCGAATACGTCTTTCGAGTTAGTATGGAAGATGTGCGGACCGTACTTGTGGACCAGGATACCTTCTTCGTTGTAGTGGTCGTAGGCGTTGCCAGCAATATGGCTGCGCTTATCTACAATGAGTACTTTTTTATTGGAGCGCGTAGCGAGCCGCTCGGCCAATACACTGCCGGCAAACCCGGCTCCGACGATGAGATAATCGAACATAGCAAAGCGGTTTTTTAGGGAAGAATGAGGGGGAAAGGAGGGCGGTGTGCAGTAAGGAGCGAGAAACAACGTTTGGTGGGAAGCAAGGTGGCCTTCCGGCCCCTGGGCTTGCGCCAACCAGTGAAGAAGTAGCGCCTTACCAGTTACGCCGTGGCCGAATTGGCAGTGGAAGTACTGGTAGTAGCGGAGGGTAGTTTCTTCTGCATCAACTCAACCATCTGCTGCCAGGTCTGGTCCCAGCTAATGGTGGCGAGGTAGTCATCGGTACGCTGGCGCCAATCTGCATCCTGGTGTTGGAGCAGCGCTTTGGCAATGGCTTGCCCAAACTCGTCAGCGGTAGCCGCAATCTGTACTAGGTTCAGGTCACCGTACGGCCGCACTACGTCGCGGATGGGAGTGCTAACCACCGGGCGGCCGGCGGCCAAATATTCCGGCGTTTTTGTGGGCGAGATAAACTTGGTGCTTTCGTTATCAGCGAAAAGCAACGTAGCCACGTCCCAGCCGCGCAGGTAGGCGGGCAGCTCTTGATAATCTTTGCTACCGAGGTAGTGAATATTCTGCTGGCGCGGCAGTTGAGCGGGGTCAATCTTGACTACCGGACCAATAATGACGAACTGCCATTCTGGGTGAGCATCGGCCAGTTGGCGCAGTAGCTCAATGTCGAGGCGCTCATCTACCACCCCGAAGAAACCAACGCGGGGATGCGCAATGCCGGCTTGGTCAGCGGGTTCGGGCATCTCTTGGCGGGCTTGGCCGAAGTGGGCCTTGTCGATGCTGCTGGGGAAAGGGTGCGCATCAGCGTGCTGCTGGCTTTTGGCCTCGTACAGGGTGTGCCCGCCCGTGAAGACGTAGTCGGCTTTTTGAAATAGCTCCTGCTCCCGCTCGCGCAAGGCTGGGGGCGCAAACTTGAAGGCCGCCAGCTCATCCATGCAATCATAAATGGTAAGCACCGGCTGAAAGCCGCGCGATTTACCAATTGCCATCGGGGTATAATACCAGGCAATAAAGTCTTGAACTCCTTGCTCCTCAAAATACCGACGGAGCACTTCGTATTGCGCCTGCTCCGAGTTCTGCTCCTGGTGGCGCAGTTGGTCCGGCAAATGCACGACCAGTACTTTCAGGCCGTTCTGCCGCTCTTTTACTTCAATGTGCGGCTCAATCAGATTGTCGGCGTGGTAGAAGGCATCTTCCACGTAAAACACCCGGCCATGCTGCGCAAAGCGCGACATTAGGTGTTGCGGACGCTGCCACACAAAATCCCAGTGTAAATGCGCAAAGCAAACCAGGTCGGGCAGGTTATAGGGTAGGGTTACGGCAGGGGCAGCAGGTTTGGAGGAGAGAGCAGGTTCGGAGGCGCGCACTGGCGGCTCCGCTGGTGGAGACAGCGACATAGAAGCGAGATAATACGTTAGAACAGCAGCTTCACTACCCGCCCGGAAACCAAGACGGCCGGCCGCTGTTTACCTATCATACGCTACCCCCGGAAAAAGGGTATGGCTGAGCTTCAACTAAGAGCGTTAGACAGTTGAGCCTGACTCAAAAGGCCTTACGTGCCTTGCTGTAGTATTAGTTGCATTTCAACGGCATTTTGCCAGCCCTGCGCCGTGCGCAACCATTCTTTGCGTACGCCAACTTCCGTAAAGCCCGCCGCCGCGAACAGGCGAATACTAGCCTGGTTAGTCGCCGAAATAGTACAATACACCTGATGCAGCCGTAATACCTGCCGAGCGTACGGTATAACTAATTCTAACGCTGCCCTAGCGTAGCCACGGCGCCTATACTCGCCTTGCACGGTAATGCCCACGGCGGCCCGCTGGTGCAGGGGTTCAAACCCGAATATGTCCAAAGCGCCAACTGCCGCACCGCTGCCAGTGTCGGAAATAATCAGCCGCATCTGCCGCACCTCAAAAAAATCGGCGGCGGCATTATCCAGGTACTGCCGCAGCACATGCCGCGAAACCGGCACCAACGTGTCCGATACTCCCAAACGCTCGGATCATTTTCCAGCGCGTACAGGAAATCGAGGTCTTCGGCTTCAAGAGGGCGCAGAAAAATCAGGTCGGAGGAGAGCATAGGTAGGGAGGTAGTCGGCAGGTGCCCGGTAAACCTACGCATCGGGGCTTAAAACGAGGCTAAAGGCTTCTGTTATGGCCTTTCAAGCTTGGTTACGTGATGGTCATGTGGTCGTTAAATCGAAAGACCGTCATGCAGAGCGCAGTATACGTGAGCACCCAGGCCGGCCAGGCAATCAGCCTAATAGTTCGACTATAATTACCACTAAACACAACGACCTCCCTGGTCGGAGAGGTCGTTGTGTTTAAATGAGACAACGGGGCGGCTATTTCTGTCTGTCGGCTACCTCAAGCTTGCCATCGAAGACGCGGGTAGCGGGGCCGCTGAGGTAGATGTTGGTGAAGGAGCCGTCGGGTTTGGCGTCGAAGGCCACGCGTAGGTCGCCGCCGGGAGTGCGCAGGTGCACGGGGCTGGTAGCACCGCGCCGGGATGCGGCCAGGGCCACGGCCGTGACACCGGTGCCGCAGCTCAGGGTTTCGTCTTCTACGCCTCGCTCATAGGTGCGCACCTGCCAGGGCTGGCCGGGGTAGCCGGCGATTCTACAAAGTTGACGTTGGTGCCTTTCTCCCGGAACCGCTCATTGTAGCGGTAGGCGCGGCCCTCGGTGTACACGTTCAGCTCGGCCAGAGTGCTGGCGGGCAGAAAGCGGACCAGATGAGGGGAGCCAGTATCCAGAAACACGCCGTACTCTTCTACCTCCTGCTGGCCAATTACGTCCTGCATGCGCAGGTGCACGGTGCCGTCGGCATCTACCCGGCCATCGTGGGGGCCATCGGCGGCCAGAAACCGGGTTTGGGTTTCGATGACGCCGAGCTGTTTGGCGAAGGCCACTGTGCAGCGCCCCCCGTTGCCGCACATGGAGCCCAAGTAGCCATCGGCGTTAAAGTACACCATCTCGAAATCGTACTGGGCGTGCTGGCGAAGCAGAATCAGCCCATCGGCCCCGATGCCGCGGCGCCGGTCGCAGAGGAAGCGCACTAAGTGAGAATTGGTTTCGTCGAACTGGCGGGAACGGTCGTCCACCATCACGAAGTCATTGCCGGTGCCCTGGTATTTGAAAAAGGATAACGTCACGGGAAAAGCAAAAAAGAGTCAGAAAGATTTGCGCAGCAGGGCTACCTGGCCGGCGTGGTAAAGATAATGCTGGGCGGTACCATGCAGCAGCACGTACCAGGAATCTGAGGAGCCGGTGGCGGGGTAGCGGCCGGAATCAGGCACGATATCCAGGTCGGCATCTGGCAGCCGCTGCACGGCGGCTAGTAACCGCTGATGAGCCCGCACGAGTTCCTGCCGGGCCTGCTGCCAAGCCGCCTCATCGGGGGTGGCAGGAAACGGAGGCCAGTCGGGAGCGGCGAGCGGCGTTAGAGTCCGCTGCTCTAGGCGTTGCGCCACGGTTAGCGTCCAGGTAGTCAGGTGGCAAACTAACTCGCCAATGCTGTGCGCCTGCGCTAGTGGTCGCGCCGCGGCCTGGGCTGCCGTCAGGCCGGCCAGGGTTGCCTGCAACGACGGTCCCGACCAGGCGTCGCCGTCGAAAGCCCGCTGCAATTGTTCCGTGATTCGGGCTACTTCCCGCATGCTTCCTCTTCTGCTACGTTTCCTACCCTGTTTCGTGCCGGCCAATGCTGCGCCATGCCGTACCTTTGCCAGCCTGCCCCGCGGGCAGCGTAAAGGTAGTTCTATGTACACGTTCCTCACCACCAGCCCCTGGGCCGACTACGAGCTGATTGACGCCGGCAACTTTGAGAAGCTGGAGCGCTTCGGCAAACACATCCTGGCTCGCCCCGAACCCCAGGCCATCTGGGACCCCCACCTGCCGGCTTCGGAATGGCAGCGCGCCAATGCCATCTTCACCCGCGAAAAAGGCAGCCAGGAGCGGGGCCAGTGGAAAATAAAGCCGGGCACGCCCGAGCAGTGGATTATCGGGTATGAGCGGCCCGATGGGCTGAAGCTGCGGTTTCGGCTGGGTATGTCGTCGTTTAAGCACGTCGGGCTGTTTCCGGAGCAGGACCCCAACTGGCAGTTCATTTACCAGCAAACGCGCAAGCGCCAGGCTGCCCAGCCCCGGGTGCTTAACCTGTTTGCGTACACCGGGGCCGCTACCCTGGCCGCCCGCGCCGCTGGCGCCGACGTCACTCACCTCGACTCGGTGAAGCAGGTGAACTTCTGGGCCCGCGACAACATGGAAGCTTCGAGCCTAGATGGGGTGCGCTGGCTGGTGGAAGACGCCATGAAGTACGTGCGGCGCGAGGTGAAACGTGGCAGCAAGTACCAGGGCCTGATTCTGGACCCACCTGCTTACGGCCGTGGCCCCAACGGCGAGAAGTGGCAGCTGGAAGACGAACTGAACGAGATGCTCAAGCTGTGTAAGGAGCTGCTAGACCCTCAGGACCACTTTTTCCTGGTGAACTTGTACTCCCTGGGCTTCTCGGCCCTGATTCTGGAAAACCTGGTGCACGAAATTTTCCCGGAGGCCCGCCACACCCGCGAAATCGGGGAAATTTATCTGCACGACGCGGCCGCCCGTAAGCTGCCGCTCGGCACCTTCTGCCGGTTTGCTACCTAGTAGGCGGTAAAGAGGTAAGACAGATGAATGTCATTCCTCGGCTACGCTCGAAATGACGTTCTGATGAAATGATGCTCCTTTAGCTTACCTCCCCTACCCTCCTTTCTTCACACCCTCCTACCCTTCCCCTATGCGCCACCGCCGTCTGGCCCTGATTGACATGGGCACGAATACGTTTCACTTGCTCATTGTGGAGCTGCCCGAGCCTAGCCACCAGCAGCCCGTTACGCTGCTGCGCACCAAGGTGGGCGTGCGGCTGGGCGAGGGCGGCATCAGCAAGGGCGAAATTGCCCCAGCCGCCTTTGAGCGGGCCCTGCATACGCTGGTTGGCTTCAAGGAGGAAATTGAGCTGCACCAAGTAACAGAAGTGCGGGCCACGGCCACCAGCGCCATGCGCGTGACCCGCAATGGGCCGGCCCTGGCCCAGGCCATCTTCGAGCAAACCGGCATTCGGGTAGAGGTTATTCCGGGCGAGCGGGAGGCCGAGCTGATTGCCAAAGGCGTGCGCTGGGCCGTGCCCTTGGGCACCCAGCCCCATTTAATCATGGACATCGGCGGCGGCTCGGTGGAGTTTATCATTGCTGATGCCACAACTATTTTCTGGAAGCAGAGCTTTGAAATTGGGGCCCAGCGCCTACTCGACAAGTTTTTCCCTGACCCCAGCGGCGTGTTTCCTCCCGAGGCGGTAGCGGCCGAGCAGGAGTACCTAACGGCCGTACTGGCCCCACTGGCCGCAGCAGTGCAGCAGTACCAGCCGGTAGGCATTGTCGGGGCCTCGGGCAGCTTCGATAGTCTGGCGGACATGCAATTGGGCCGACTCCGGACCGAAGCCGAGTTACCGCCCCGCACCGAATTAGCCATTAGCAGCTTCCAGGCCAGCTACCAGCAACTGCTCAGCCTAACCCACGAGCAGCGGGTAGCGCTGCCCGGCATCTTGCCCATGCGCGCCGATATGCTAGTGGTAGCCAGTGTGCTGATTGCCCTGGTGCTGAACATGACCGGCGCAACCAGCATCCACACTTCCGCCTACGCCCTCAAGGAAGGCCTGCTAGCCGAAATGCTGGAGCAGTAATCGGTTAATGCGGCCTCCCGCCATCCTTCCCCCTACCCTGCCTCATGCCAACGACTTTTCCCTATACCCAGCTCTTTGCCTTCACAGAGTCTGTTTTTAAAGGTATCGGCTGCTCCGACGAAGACGCTACTCTAGCCACCGAAACCCTGCTTTCCGCCGATTTGCGCGGCATCGACTCGCACGGCGTGGCCCGCCTCGTGGGTTACGTTCGGCTTTGGGAAGCCGGCCGCATCAACGCCACGCCCCGGGTAGGCGTCACGTACGAAACGCCTAGCACTGCCGTAGTAGATGGCGACGGTGGCCTGGGGCTGGTAGTTGGGCCTAAAGCCATGCAGGTAGCTCTGGAAAAGGCCCGGCAGGTAGGCACGGGCTGGGTATCAGTAAAGAACTCCAACCACTTCGGTATTGCCGGCTACCACGCCATGAAGGCCCTGGCCCACGACATGATTGGGGTAGCCATGACCAACGCCTCCCCCCTGGTAGCCCCCACGTATTCGCTGGAACGCCTACTGGGCACTAACCCCATTGCCGTGGCCGTGCCCGCCGGCGACCAGCCCGATTTTGTGCTGGACATGGCCACGACCACCGCCGCTAACGGCAAGCTAGAAATTGCCCAACGCAAGAACCTGCCCATTCCCGAAGGCTGGGCCCAAGATGCGCACGGCGTGGGCTCCACGGATCCGAATGCCGTAAAAAACGGCGGGGCCCTGCTTCCGTTGGGTGGTGCTACTGGCTCGCACAAGGGGTACGGGTTGGGAGCCGTGGTAGATATTTTCTCGGCTGTGCTCAGCGGCGCCAACTACGGGCCGTGGGTGCCACCGTTCGTGGCCTTCCTGCAACCTTCGGCCAATCCCGTGGGCGAGGGCCTGGGCCATTTCTTTGGGGCTATGCGAGTCGATGCCTTTCGGCCGGCCGCCGAGTTCAAGGCCCACATGGATAACTGGATTACCACTTTTCGCCAGGCCCGCGCCACGGAAGGCCAGCACGTGCGTATTCCCGGCGACCCGGAGCGGGAAATATCGGCGCACCGTCTGCTAGACGGAATTCCGCTGCTGGACCCCGTTGTTCAGGACCTGGAAACCGTCGGCGCTAAGTTTGGAGTAAAGCTGTAAGAGGGTTTTACCTTGTCTATCATAAAAAAAGCCCGCCTGGAATACCAGGCGGGCTTTCTTACGAATAACAACGTGCTAGATTAGGTGGGCGTCGCTGAGCAATTTGCTCATAGCCACTTCTTCATTTAAGTACTTCGACGAGTACTGGGTATCGGGGCCGTTCAAGAACAGGCACGTCTGGCCACCTACAGCCTCAATAATGGCGTCTTTCTGATCCATGGGCAAAGCTGGGCAGCCAAGGCTACGGCCCAGGCGGCCGTACTGCCGGATAAAGTCTTCGCTCACATACTCAGCGCCGTGCATGACCACTGAGCGCAACAAGGCGTTGGTGTTGTAGCCCTCATCTACGCCTTGCAATTTCAAAGACAGGCCGTGCTTACCGGTATACTCGCCTTGGGTTACATAGAAACCCAGGCTGCTCATGTTCGACTCGTTCTCGTTGGAGAAGTTGGTCGCCATGTTTTCACCGGAGTTGTGGCCGTGCGCTACCAGCGTGTGGAACTTAACCTGCTTGTTGGCCAGGTCCAGCACCCACAGGCGCTTTTGCGTGGAAGGCAAACCGAAGTCGACTACGGTTAGTAACTGCTTATTACTAAGCTTACCTTCCTGCTCCAGGTTGAGGTAGCCCGTCATCGCCTTCTGGAACACCTCATAGCGTAGGCCCTGCTGTTCCACGCCCAACTCTTGATACAGGCTCTGCATACGCTGGTCAAACAGCACAGCTTTCATGGCCTCCGGCGAAATGGAGCGCAACTCCGAGCCGGTGGTAGCAGCTTTCGATTTGGTCACGGGAGCGGCCAACGGAGTAGCCAGGAACAGAGAGGCTACAAACGGCAGCACGCGGCGAGCCATCCGACGGGTGCGGCGCTTCAGGCGCTGGCGGCGAACTACACTCTGATTTTCCATCGACACAGTTCAGTTTCGGGTTTTCAGTAAAGTGCTTGTTTCTGCACGAAACAGACATTACGGGTTTTACGAAACAGAGCCCATTGCAGATACATAAACAGGCCCCGAAATCTGTACCCCTCTATTTAAAGGCGCAATTCAGCAGATAGATTCCCATTCGGTGAAAAACGGCAAAAAGAACATTAACATTCAGCAATACAACACCAGCTTCTCACTACCCAATTTTCCACATTAGAGGCCCCAAATCCGCTCTTATCGGCGCAATGCGCGTCGTTTCTTTTTCCCACCAACCAATTCCCACATTTCTCACATGCACACATGTACACATTGGATGCGCAAGCTCACCCTAGCCGCCGCGGCACTGCTGGCGCTGGGCGGGCAACCCGCTAAGGCCCAGAAAGTAGTCCTGCAGGGCTACTGGTGGGACTACTGGAACAGCAATTACCCGAATGGCTGGGCTAACTACGTTGCCTTGCTGGCTCCGCGGCTGAAAGCCATGGGCATTGATGCCGTGTGGCTGCCCCCAAGCATCAAAAACGGTAACCAAGGCAACGGCTACTCGCCCTTCGACAACTACGACCTGGGCGACAAGTACCAGAAAGGCTTCACGGCTACCCGTCTGGGTACCAAGGATGAGCTGCTGCGGGCCGTGGCTGTGCTGCACGCCAACGGTATTGAAGTAGTGCAGGACATCGTGCTGAACCACAACGATGGCGCGGGCTCCCAGACCGGTGCCGGCGGGCAGGACCCGGCGGCCTGGGAGGATGGCTCCACCAGCAAGTACAAGAACTTCCGCTACGTGAGCTACAGCAAGCCCGCTACCGCGGAAGATGCGGCGAACTACCTGGCCCGCAACGGCCGCTTTCCTAAAAACTGGCAGAACTTCAACCCCAACCCGGGCAACAACTCTACCTCCGGCGACTGGAACGCCGTGTACTTCGGGCCCGACGTAAGCTACTACAACGGCTCCTACGGTCAGAGCTCCAACGCTACCTTTAACCCCGCCCAATCGGCTGACTACATGCGCACCAACGTGCGCAACTGGCTGGTGTGGTACAAGAAGCAAGTAGGCTTTGATGGCGTCCGGATGGATGCCGTAAAACACTTCCCCGATGCTGCCTCCGAGGATTTCCTCTACAACCTGCAAAGCAACGCGGGCTGGGCCTCGGGTAGCGCTACCATGTACGCCGTGGGCGAATGGGTAGGCTCCGCGGGCCAGATGGACGGCTGGGTGGCCAACGTACAGAACCGGGCCGGCACCTTCGATTTTTCCTTACGCAATGGCCTTTACAGCATTGTGAGCGGGGCGGCAACTTCGACATAGGCTCGTTGCCAGGGTACCAGCAGGGCGCGCGGGTAGTAAACATCAACGGGCAGTACGTGCACCGCACCGTGCCGTTCGTAAACAACCACGACACGTTCCGGCCCCAGGTAGACGCCAACGGCAACTACATCGGCTGGAACACTGGCTCGGAACTAGCCCCCCACATCGATCCGTTTGACCCGCGCCTGTCGGCTACGTATGCAGCGGCCCTGGCCCTGGACGGTTCCCCGCAGATCTTTTTCGAGGATTTGTTTAACGTGGGCAGCACCAGCAAGCGCTACTCGCACCAGCCCACCAGCACTACTGATTTGCCCCTGCGCGCCGACATCGAGAACCTGATTTGGTGCCACCAGAATCTGCGCTTCAAGGACGGAGCCTACAAAGTACGCTACCAAGCCCCCGACCACCTCGTAATTGAGCGCGGCGCCAAGGCCATTATCGGTATCAACGACAACTTCTCGGCCTGGCAGAACAATACCGTTGCCTGTGACTTTGCCCCCGGCACGGTGCTCAAAGATTATTCCGGGGCTAATGGCACGGCTACCGTTACGGTGAGCAGCACCCAGACTGTGACCATCAATACGCCACCCTGCAACGGCACGGCTAGCGCCGGCCGTCGGGGCTACTCGGTGTGGGCCCCCACGGGCATTGGCACCAACTATACTCGCGCGGCCATGGCTACCACCCAGGAGTGGGAACTAGCCGATGACCTGGGCGACTCGCACGCTTCCTCGCTGAAGCAGGGCGGGCAGCTGCCGGCTTCCTCTACGGCGTACCGCACGGCCGGCCGCATTTATGTGGCTTCGGGCAAAGCCGTCAGCTACACCCTGTTTCCTACAGATGCCACCCGCAGCCTAGCCGTGGAGCTAATCAACAGCAGCGGCACGGTGCTGAGCAGCAAAACCGGAACGGGCAACCTTACCGGTACCTACACTCCCACTGCCACCGGCTGGATTACGCTGCGGGCTAAGAACGCGGTGGCCACCAACCCTGGTCAGCGGGCCTTTGTGAAGGCTACCTACACGGCCCCAACTGTACTTAGCAGCACGGCCCTGCGCGAAAGCACGGTAACGGCGGCCCCGGCCGCTACCCCCACCGGCACCGACCTACTGGTGTACCCCAACCCCACCAGCGCTGACCGAATTGAGGTGGTGCTGCAGTCGGAGCAGGATGTGACGGCCACGCTACGCCTGCTGGATCTGACTGGCCGCTTGGTGCATGAGCAGTCGGTGCGGCTGTACCCGGGCACTACGGAGCAGCGCCTCACCGTAGGCCGCGCGCTGCCAGCCGGCGTGTACCAGTTGCACGTGCCGGAGCTAGGCCTCAGTCGGAAGGTAGTAGTGCGGTAGTCGCCTACCTCTGCTTCTGCACAGCAAAAAGCCCCGCCGAAAATTCGGCGGGGCTTTTTTGATTTTTTCTTCGCTAGCGGGAGGCTGCTTAGTGGCCTACCGTGGCGTCCTTCATATCGTCCAGGATTTTAGCCAGTTCAGCTCTTTCCTTGGCACCGATGTTGTTCGTGGCCATAGAAGCATCAGCAGCTTGGCGCCATACCGACCATTCTTTCTCGGTAATCATCATGCCTTTGTGGGCCGAAAGCATGGTCATGCCAGTGTACTTCAGGGGCCACCGGTGGCTTCGCCCATCTGGTTGATGAAGTTGTTCCGCAGGCGGGCCAGGCGGGCTGGCTTGTCGGGGTCGTTCAGCAGGGGAGTGTGGGTGCGCAGCATGGAAGAGTTTTGCACGCTGGTTTCGGCGGCCACGTTGGCCATCAGCACGTCAACAAAACCCTCTACGCCTTTCAGGCCGCCCATGCGCTCATACAGGGTAGGCTCTGGCTCGTCTTCCTTCGCGCCGCAGGCCGTAGTGAAGAACAGGCTGCCGCTCAGGAGCAGAGCAGCAGCAAACTTGAGTCGGGGTTGGTGCATAGAGTAGGGAGTAAGGGGTATGTGAAAAGAAAAATGGTAAGGAGCACTGTAGCAACGCCAGCCGGGTGGCCCGCCCAAGCGGCTCAGATGTTGATGAAGAGACGGCGCAGATTAAACGCAAACCGAATTTGGTCCAGGGTTTCGAGGTAGCTGGCGGGCACCGGGCACTCGCGCCCAGTGGGGGCCGCGGCCACCATCACCGGCCGATTCACGGGGAAGGTTCCGCCCACGGACAGCACCCGCTCTATTTCCCGCTCCGAGACATCGTCTTCGTGGAAAAGCACGGTAGCAACCTGGGTGTTGGCGTTGATTACGCACGCGGCTACGCCCGGCACGGCGGCTACCTGCTGCTGCGAGGTGGCTACCTGGGCGGGCGTATGCAACCCCTCTACCTGCAGCTGCAGCACTTTAATAGGTTGTACATACTGATGAAGATTTGGATCTTCCCAACTTCCCCACACGAGCAGTAACCCCAGCAGACCCAGGCTGGCCTGTATCAAACGTTTGCCTTTCACTGTACTTGTTACCGTATAGCCAATATGCTTTTCCTCTGAACCAGGCCCACTTATTTCAGCGTGACTTTGCCGCGGATTTCGCCGCCGGGGAAGGCGCTGGTGTGCAGATTCACGTAGGTTTGGCCACTCAGCAGCAGGGCCGCGTCAGACTCCGACAGCGTGGAAGTACCCGTGATGGGCGAGGTCGTAACGTTGGAAAACGCCAGGAACGGGTCGCCGGTGGTGCCGGCCGCCCCGCGGTGAATGTGGCCCATGGTGGGGGTAACACCCTGGTAGGTAACCGTGTACGTGAGCACCCGGGTGGTTTTATTGTAGTTGCCCGTCATGTTACCCGTGGCCGTGGAGTTGTTCGGGCCCACTTCCTGCTTGCCATCCAGCGTACCGGTCAGCTGCACGGTGTCGGTGGCAGGGGTAGTTACGTCATCCTTCTTGCAGGCTACCAGAGAGGCCGAGCCGGTCAGAAGCAGGAAAAGCGCAGTAGTTTTCAAGTTCATGCGTAATGAGCTGAGAGGTGAATGATGGAGGAAAACAAACTATTTGCGAAAGCCTTCTTTGGCCCGGACGGTGAAGTTCCGGTTCACGTTGAACCCGAAGTAGATGTCCCCATTAAAGAAGTCGCCGCGGGTATTAGCCACGAAGTGGTTTTCAATCATGCCCTGGGAGTTAGTCAGGTGCAGCTGAAAAACGTGGCCACCGGTTTCAATATCGAAGCCCAGGGCCAGGGCGTTCCGCGCGCCGGTTGGCTTGGTGCGCGGTACCAAGTAGAAGTACTCGGCGTTGAGGGAAGTGCGCTTAGTAAGTTTCTGTCGGCCGCCAAATCCAACGGCGTACACGTCATTCGACTGCGTATTATCCTGCACCATATTGCGGTGAATCAGGGTGGGCATGAGTTGCAACGACAGGTTGGGGCTGAACTTCCGCGCAATCAGGGCCTGGTAGGAGAAAGTCATGCGCCGCGGCACCGTGTACCAAGTCCGGTCGTCGCGCAGCATGTTCATGGCCGAGTTGGCAAACAGCGTTACGCTTACCGGCATCACTTTGCTACCCGTGGTTTGGCGAATGGCGCGGTATTTCACGAAGCCATCCAGGGTTTTCTCGATGTTGCTCCGCCCGATACCTACTTCCAACTTATCCGTAACGGCATACTCTAAGCCTAGGCGCAGGGCGGCCTGGTCTAACCCGAAAAAGTTATAAGCGCCACTGTTGATGGTGCCAAAGCGGTGGGAAATCAGGAACACCAGCGTGCCCTGGCCCGGCGTTTCTATGGTGTGCCCGCTAATCAGGCGGGTGCTTTTAAAGGTAGCTGCTACGGGTTCGGGAGCAGTAGCTGCCGGTTTCTGGTTTTCTAGCTGCCCGAGCAGGTCGTCCTGAGCCCAGGCCGGCGCGGCCCAGGCACTTAACAGAACCACCAGGAAAGAGGCCAAGCGGCCTCGGTAGTGAGGAAAAGTTGTTTGCATAGAAAAAAGCAAAAGCGGAGTGGAACAGAGGCCCGCGCGAGCGGCGCCACCTGCACGTAGTAGTATTTATTTAACAGTGAGCTGGGAAACTGCCTCGCAGGTCAGCACCACTTTAATGCCCACAATTTTGGCAATGTTCTCGCGCACCAGCAGCGGAACTTCAATGCCGTAGTCAGCAGGAGCCACACTGAAATAGGCATTTACCAATAGGGTGCCCTTTTGCTGCTCCAACGCGCCAGCAACCGTCAAGTGCTTGGTTACGCCATGAATCGTTAGGTCGCCCTCCACCGTTACCCGTTGCGACTGACCTTTGGCTAGGGCATCTGCATTCAGGTCCAGAATCTTGCCTTTAAAGGTTGATTTGGGCAGCCTGTCGGACTCCATGTAGTTTTCGTTGAAGTGCTCCTGCATGAGGGTGCGCTTGAACTGAAACGACTTGATAGGAATGATAAAGGCTATTTGCTGACTTTGCAGATCAACCACCGCGGCGGCCTGATCAGTATGAGCTTCAATATCCTCCAGGATGCTACTGGAAAAGAAGCTGACCACCCCTTTCTGGGTCATATACTTGCCTTGGGCCTGGCTAGTGGTAATGCCACCAACCAACAGCATAAGGCTACAAAGAGGTAAACGCAGGTAACGGACCAGACTGTGCATCCTAGGTTAGTTGTTAGGTGCTCCAGCGTCAGCCCATTTTTGCAACAGCTCAATATCACAGTCCGACAGCTTGTTTCCACCCTGCGGCATGGGATTATAGCCAGGCAGGTGCTTCACGTTTCCCATCAGCTCGCCGGAGCGGATGTACTTCTGAATCACAGAAAAGTCCTCCAGATTCACGCTGCCCGTTACCAGCACTGCGTTGTGGCAGGTGCGGCAGTTCTTGGTAAGCAAGGGCGAGATAGATACGCTGTACGAAACTACCTCCGGGGTAGTGCACGGCACCTTAGGGCCCGCAATTTCATCTGCTTTATCGTAAGCGCAACTGCCGAGAAGAAGCGTCAGCAGCGCACAAAAAATAGTAGAGAGTTTAATCATTGAATCGGGGTGCAGGGGTAGTTTAAGCTGTATATATCAGCGCGGACTTACCCAAGTAAGTGATGTAAGATGGGGAGGCTACTACTTGAATAGCCTGAGAGTCAGGAGGAAGTAAGGCTCGATGCCTAGGCTCGCTTAGGAAAGCGTAGACCTAAAATTGCTTAGCTAAGCGTAGGGCAGCATGCACTATATAGCCGCGACTACATACTAGCGAAAAAGCGTTTTGTTTCATTATTGGAAAAATAAAGTCGTTGGATAATATTGTGTTGGTAGGCAGTAACAAAGAGGCGAAAGTTATTAATTCTATGCTTACCACACAACATCAGGCTTTTACGTCGCAACAAGTGTTTTACAGCTTCATACCCGCAGCAAGTGAGACAACCCAGCAATCATCACTCATATTGGGAACTTATTTCCCATTATGCTACTCAAAACTACGCGGTTTGCCCCCCATATTTTCAATTGCCTGCTACCTTTTAGCCGAACCATATGAATTGCCCGATGAAATATGACTGTGTCACGGTCAAAATGAAAAGTTATATTTTTACTTATTTCCACTATTATTTTAACTTTATTTATAACACCAATATTATAATGTTGTAAGCTAGTCAGTTATGCTCCGAGTATAAGTGTTTTTCAGGTACTATTACACCTATTAAGGTAGCAACATAGGTGAGAAATACTCAATAAATAATCTAAATGCTATAACAAGCTCAACCGTAGCTGTACTAGTGTTAAGCTCAGGTAGAAGCATGTTTTCTCTACCTCCATCCGTGTGCCGCTAGGCGTTGCGCGGCACCGGCTCCATTCAGCCACTTGGAGGTAGCTCCCGGCCCACTCAGGTACAAGCAGCTGCCTTCCCCTACCGCGTGAATAATGGCCTTGTACTGTTCTGGGGGTAGTGCCGGGCACCCCCGGCTGTAGCCCACCTGCCCATTTTGCGCTATGTAGTTTTGGCTGACGTAATCGGCGGCGTGCAGCACCACGTAGCGGCGCAGGGCATTATCATTCTGGTTGGCGTCAAGGCCCGCAGCCGGCGCGAAAGCCCGTGCCGACCTTGGTATGTATCCTGGGTGCAGTAGAAGCCCAAAGCCGTACAAGCCGACTTCATAACGTTGGAGAAACGACGGGCCCGCAGTTGGCCTGAGCCTCGGCCGTGAGCTACGTGGCTGTGGTGAAGCACGCGCCGGGCGGCCAGATCCAGAACCCACAGGCGCTGCTTGGATGAAGGCAAATCCATGTCGGCCACCGTTAGCACCCCAGCCTGGCGCACCAAGCCCTCCTGACGCAGGTTGAGGTAACCTACGCACGCCCTTTCCAGCACTTCCAGGCGCAGGTCGTGAGCTGCGGGGCCCAACTGAGCGTGCAACACCTGTACGGCACGGCGCAAGGAGTCGGGCAGGTCTGGTAAAGGAGCCAAGAGATTCAGCCGCATCGAATCGGATCCTACGGCCAGAACCGCCCGGGCTGAATCGTCTGGTGCTGGAACTTGTACTCTCGGCGCAGGAGGCAGGCGCGCTGTTACGGCCTCGCCCACCGACGACTGGCAGCCTACTCCTACCCCACTCAGCATCATTGGTACTACGTAGTGCCGCAGCCGGCCCCACAGTGTAGGCGGGCCCAGGGTAGCGAGGTAAGAGAACAGCTTCTTCACGGAGACAGACGGGATAAGAAGCCGAAAAATCCGCATTTGCACCGCGGCATACAAGCGAAGCGTACTGCGAATTGCTCATTTTCTTTGCGCCAACTGATTGGATTCTGGATTCAGCCTTAAAGTAGGGTTCCGTTCCACGTGGGCTTGAAGCTGAGAACTGGAGCCAGCAGCGTATGCTGCTGGCTCCAGTTCTCGCCAGTGAAAAAGATAGCCGAACTCACCCAGGGTCCGGCTATCCACCCGCAGTAGCCAACTGGCCGGTCATGGGTGACCCGACTAATTGGTTTTACTATGGGTGTTTTTAGAGGGGTAGTACCGCTAAAATTTGCAGGGACGGCAAACTCACACCACTATCGAGCTTTACGGTTGTTCGGCCAAAGCAAGCCCGAATGGTTAGGTGAAGCCACTAGCACCAAGCTGAATCTGCTGGCTCTTAGGAAGCCTCCGGGGTTAGCGAGTGCTATAAGAGGCTAAAGAGTAAGTGATTTATTCATATTTCGTCAGTAAAGTAAAAGGCCAGTAAAATACAAGGCGCCTTGCACACGCTTTCTAGCGAGAGAAACAATACGCTAGCGCGTAATTCAAGCCTGAAAAGTCAGCCTCATGAGCAGTATTTTGCTGATATGTAGTGCTATTAGCATACTCAAAGCGAGTTAATACCCAGCGTAAGCAGAGTAGTGCAGCACAGAAAAAGTATACTATTGCCTTACGCTTATAAGCTGGTCACTGGATTTGATTAGCCAGAATCTTTTACAAGTATTTTTCTATTTATCCATACTGGATTGGCAACGCTGGTTACAGGTATAACCGCCGCTTCCGTCCTACCCTGAGCATCATTTGACCCCAGGTGGTTTGTGGCGGAGTGGTGTGCCCTCTCACTGCCGCTGGGCCGTTGACCAGGCCCTGCTTTCCGCGCTTTTGTTCTGTACTTTTGTGCCTTTCAGGGCGCAGGCCGGTTATAGTAGCCACCGCTCACGTACTCGCACTTTTCCGGCGCGCCGCAGCGCGCTTTTTGCTTATGGCCAAAGTTGCAATCAACCTCTCTACCGGGAGTATTCAGCAGGAAGAAATCATCGTCGGCATCGATTTGGGCACAACCAACTCTTTGGTAGCCTACATCCACCCCGATGGTCGCCACCCCGTGGCCATCAACGACCAGGGCCGCGGCACCATTGTGCCGTCGGTAGTGCACTTTCCTGGGGCGGCGACTCACCCATTGTGGGCACCGATGCTAAAGAATACTTGCTTACGGAGCCGCAGAACACGATTTATTCCGTGAAACGCCTGCTAGGCAAGTCGTACCAGGACCTGGGGCAGCACGCCCAGGAGCTTGGCTACAAAGTTATTGATGACAACTCAGAAGGACTGGTCAAAATCCGGGTAGGCGACACGTTCTACTCCCCCATTGAGTTGTCGGCCGAGATTCTAAAGGAGTTGCGGCTGCGCGCTGAACACGCCCTTAAAACGCCGGTGAACAAGGCCGTTATCACGGTGCCGGCTTACTTCAACGATTCCCAGCGCCAGGCCACCCGCGACGCCGGCCGCTTGGCAGGGC
This sequence comes from Hymenobacter sp. 5516J-16, assembly GCF_022919335.1. Classification (NCBI taxonomy): domain Bacteria; kingdom Pseudomonadati; phylum Bacteroidota; class Cytophagia; order Cytophagales; family Hymenobacteraceae; genus Hymenobacter; species Hymenobacter sp. 5516J-16. The sequence goes on from NZ_CP095058.1 coordinate 1,605,404, forward strand.
TGGAAGTGCTGCGCATCGTGAATGAGCCCACGGCGGCAGCCCTAGCCTACGGTATCGGCCTCTCACCGGACGAGGAAAAAACCGTGGCCGTGTACGATTTGGGCGGCGGTACCTTCGACGTGAGCATCCTGCGCATCCAGCAGGGCATTTTTGAGGTGCTGAGCACCAACGGCGACACGTACCTAGGCGGCGACGACCTGGACCGCGCCATCATCAACCACTGGACGCAGCAGTATGCGCTGGCCGATGCGGTAGCCGCCAGCGGCTCGCTGCAGCAGGAGTTGCGCTTGCTTGCCGAGGCCGCCAAGCGCTACCTCAGCCAGCACGAGGACTTTGCGGCCAACTTCAATGACCTCGTGCTGCGCCTCACCAAGGCTGAATTCAACGACCTGATTCGGCCCCTGGTGGAGCGCACTATTACCTCCTGCCGCCAGGCCCTCACCGATGCCAAGCTCACGCCCCAGGCCCTGGATGCGGTGCTGCTGGTGGGCGGCTCTACCCGCGTGCCGCTGGTGTACGATGCCGTGTCGGAGTTTTTCCAGCAGCCGGCCAATAACTCGCTGAACCCCGACGAAGTAGTAGCCTTGGGCGCTGCCATTCAGGCTGATATTCTGGGTGGCAACCGTCGCGACGTGCTGCTGCTGGACGTGACCCCGCTTACGTTGGGCATCGAAACCTTGGGTGGCCTGATGGACCCCATTATCCCGCGTAATTCCAAGATTCCGACCAAAGCCGGCCGCCAGTACACTACCTCCGTGGATGGGCAGGTAAACCTGAAGATTTCGGTGTACCAAGGGGAGCGGGACCTAGTTAAGGAAAACCGTAAGCTGGCTGAATTTGACTTGCGCGGTATTCCGGCTATGCCGGCCGGCTTGCCTAAGGTCGATGTTAATTTTATTCTGAATGCTGACGGCATCCTGAAAGTAGAGGCCATCGAACTGCGCTCCAACACCCGACAGGCCGTGGAAATCAAGCCGCAGTACGGCCTTACCGACGAGCAGGTAGAGCAGATGCTGATGGATTCCATGACCCACGCCCGCGAGGACATTGCCGCCCGCATGGTCATTGAGGCCCGCACCGTGGCCGAGCAGATGCTGTATCAAGTAGAGCGCTTCGTGGCTAAAAACGGACAACACCTCACCCCGGAAGAAACTACCCAAACCAACGCTGGGGTAGAGCAGTTGAAAACTGCTCTGCATACCCAAGACAAGGACACGATTCTAAAGGCCGTGGATGAGCTCGAAGAACTTACCCGCCCCTTCGCTGAGCGGGTGATGAACATCTCCATCAGCCAAGCTATGGCTGGCAAAAAAATCGAATAGGCCAGAGCACCAATGCTCCTAGTATATCGAGGCCAACTAAGAGGCACACTATCCACTACACCTAGCTGAGTAAGCGAAACTGCCCTGCTGGCTTTCAGTGGGGCATTTTTGTGTTGTTTGCCGCTATCTTTATCGTTGCGCGAAGTTGACTCTTCCCTGTGATTCAGTAATAGGCAGTATAAAAATTGTTTTAGCCTCGCTTAAGCAGTAGTAGATAGTACATACTTTTCCTCTCGTACATGAATCCCCACCTCATCCGCCTTGCCCAGATTGGCCAACAGCCTAGCCGCCGTATCATTGGTTTAATGTCGGGAACTTCCCTGGATGGGTTAGACGTAGCGCTCTGTCGGGTGCAGGGGCATGGGCCAGGTACTCAACTGGAACTGGAGCAGTTTACGACGGTGCCGTATTCAGATGAGGTGCGTGGACGAATACGAGAGGTATTTGCGCGGGAGCAGGTTAGCTTGGAGTACCTAACGCTGCTGCACCCCTGGCTGGGCCGCCTGCACGCCCACCTAGTGCTAGAATGCCTACGGGAATGGCACGTGCCCGCGGGTGAAGTAGACTTGATAGCCAGCCACGGCCAAACTATCTACCACGCCCCCCAACACCAGCACCAACGCCCCGACTTTCCGCTAAACGCCACCTTGCAACTAGGTGACGGCGACCATGTAGCCGTGCTGACGGGCATTATCACGCTCAGCGACTTTCGGCAGAAGCATATTGCCGGCGGTGGTGAAGGTGCCCGCTGGCAGCTTATGGAGACTATCTGCTGCTGAGCAGTGCCGCTGAGGAACGGCTGTTACTAAACCTAGGCGGCATTGCAAACTTCACCTACCTGCCCCGCACTGGTCAGGATGCCAGCACGGCATTCAGCACCGATACTGGCCCCGGCAATACCCTACTTGATGCCACCGTGCGGGCCCATCGGCCAGCTCTGGCTTACGACGAGGATGGGCGCCTGGCCGCTGCTGGGCACGTGCACGCAGGTCTGCTGGCCGCGTTGCTAGAGCATCCTTTCTTCTCGGCTCCGGTACCTAAAACCACGGGCCCGGAGCTTTTCAGCCCGCCTACTTGTACCGGGCCCAACAGCTTACTGCTACCACTGCCCTAGGCTTGGAAGACACACTGGCGACTCTCACGGAATGTAGTGCGCTGGGAGTAGCGCGCGCAGTTACGCAGGCGTTTGGAGACCGGCCAGAACTAGCGGTGTATATGAGCGGCGGCGGGGCGCATAACCCGGCCTTGCGGGCGGCCTTGCAGCGGCACTTGCCGGGCTGCCGTCTGGCTACCACCCAGGCGCTGGGCATGTTACCAGATGCCAAGGAAGCTATTCTGTTTGCGGTGCTGGCCAATGAGGCCGTAGCTGGTCAGCCTGTTAGCCTAGGCGCGGGCCGGCAGCGGGTACCGGCCGTTAGTATGGGGAAGATTTCGCTACCAGGGTAACGAAAGCTCTTCGCTGCGCTAGAGCAGCACTGCACAACAGCACGCGCCCAAGAGACTACCACTGCGGTAGCAGCGGCGCTATTGGTTGGTAACGGGTTGCAAGGGTATCAGGCCGAACCCCTGCACCTGCCGGGCGGTAGAGTCGCGGAAGGTAACGTCGAGCTGGAAGTGGGGCAGGCGCCGGAGCGTATCGGCCCGGAAAGAAAAAGCCACGAAGGGCTGGGGCGTTTCGGCCCCGCGCAGCCGGTAGCCCAGCTTGTAAAGGTCGATAACCGGTCCGTAGTGCTGGCTTTGGGCAACGAAGGGCTGGGCAGCGGCTCGAAACTGTTCTACCGAGAGGCCCTGTCGGGTTTCGGGCGCCAGGCATTGGTAGGCGGTAGCCCACTCGCCCCGCACGATGGCTACCAGAAACCGGCGGGCTACCTGTATCTGCGAGGGTAGAGTTTGGCTTGATGTGGCTAGCAGCGGGCAGGCCAGCAGCAACACAAACAGCAGTGCCCGGCGCAGGACCAAGGCTATAGTCTGGTCGTTCTTCATTGCCTGACCCGTGGCAACTACCACGCCACAACTGCTGTCTATTCCGGCTCCTTGGCCTGCGGAACCAGTACAAATACATCCTCGCCCGGACGCTTCATAATGTATTTCTCGCGGGCAAATTTCTCCAGCAGCTCCGGGCTGCTGAGCAGCTCGGCCCGGTCTTTCTTCACCATATCAATTTCCCGCAGGTAGTACTCCTTGTCGTTCTGCAGCTCCTGCCACTTGGCGTACATATCGTACTGCTTCAGGAAGTCGTTGGCATCGAATAGAAACATCCAGACCAGGAAGCTCAGGCCCGCCAGAAAGTAAAAGCTGCGCAGAAAGCGCGGCACACGCTCAAGAATATCAGAGAAGCCCATAGCTCAAATATACTGAACAAACGCGGCCGGTTGTATGGCGGGCTACTACCGCGCCTTTACTTCTACACCCAAGCAAAACGCCCACCCAACAGCACGTTGGGTGGGCGTTTTGCTTAGCTGATTAATTAACCTCAGTGCTACTCTATCACGATCCGACGGGTGGCGTGCAGGCCAGCTCCGCTCAAGCGCAACAGGTACACTCCCGGGCTTAGCGGGCGGGTATCGAAGCTAACTGGCGCTAAGGCTCCGGTCAGCGGTACGTCGCGCCGGGCTACTTCCTGGCCGATAGAGTTAATCAGCGTGGCCTGGGCAGTTTTGCCGTTTGGCGTACCGGTCAACTTAACGCGCAGCTGCGCCTCTGTTCCCACCGGGTTAGGATATACCTGGAGCGTAAAGCCCTGCAGCTGCTCGTCGGGAGTGCCCTGCACAATGGTGACGCTCAGGGCTGAGAAACTACGTTATTGGTTTCGCTGGCCTCAGTTACAGCCGAGGCCTGGTCGGCCACGAAGAGCACGTGGTAGCTACCCGTTGCGGTGCCGGCCGGAATAAGTACCAGCGCCAAGGAAGGGGTAGCACTACCCGCTACCATGCCGCCGGCCGCTGCCGTACCCAACAGCACGTCGTTGCTGCTCAGTACATTGTCCGTTGATAAGTAGTAACCCGTCGTGCTAGCCGTAGCGGCAGCGGAGCCCTGATTAGCCAGCAGGCAGCTAATGCCCAGATTGTTGCCGGCGACAATGCTGGCGCTTTGCAGAGCCGGCTGCAGAATGACCAAGTCGGGGCGGGCCGCGCCCACGCTCACGGCGGAACTGGTTACGTTGTTGGTTTCGTTGGTTTCCGCTACGGCATTTAGCGGGTCTACCACGTGTAGCACGTAGTACTGTCCGGTAGCGGTGCTAGCCGGAATGGTTACCGACAACCCGCGCGTGGCGCTTTGCCCACCGCTGATGGAAACACCACCGGTAGCCCCAACGATACATCATTAGTGCTGAAAGAGTTGTCAGTGGAGAGGTAGTACCCCACGGCGCTGCTGCCGGCCACGCCGGTACCCGTGTTGTTTACTACGGTGCTCATCACAACGGTGCCGCCGGCAGTGGCCGCCGTAGGCGTTGCGGTAGGCTGCTGCGGTACCAAATCAACGGGGCCGGTAGTGCCGCCCACGCACGATATGGTAGCCTCGAAGCCATCCGAGGTGTAGCTTCCGTCGCTGAGGAAGGCAACAGTCAAGGCACCGGTGTTGTTGTTAATGGAGGGAGAGGCTACCACGGTACCGGGGTTGCTGCTGTAGTAGCCCAGCATGGGTGAGCTAGTGTTGGGGCCATCGTACACAATCAGCCGGTCGCAGCAGGTTTCCAGGTTCAGGTAGCTGAATGTGAGCTGCACCCGCCCGCCGGTAGTACCCGGGAGGATGGTCAGGGCGCCGTTGGAGTTATTGACGTAGTTACCCGTGCCCCCGTTGTCATAGATGGTTCCGCTGCAGGCAGTTATGCTATTCGTGCCGAACTGCGGTACTACTATTCCGCTGAAAGGCGCCGTGACTATGAAACTCACTGAGGCTACGTTGTTGGTTTCAATGGTTTCTGTTTCCTGGCTTAGGTGGTCGGCCACGAACAAGATGTAGTAGTTGCCCGCCGCGGTAGTTGCCGGAATAGTCAGGAAGCTGGAGCGGCCGGAGTAGTCATTAGCCGGCAGATATCCGCCCGTAGCGGAGCCCAGCAGCACATCGGTGGTGTTGAACACGGCGTCCGTCGACAGATAAAAGCCGACGCTGCTGGTGCTGGCCGCTGTAGTGCCCTGGTTAACGACGGTGGAGTAAACGTTCACTCCCGTGCCCGGCGCCCCGGTAGTCCGCGACATCGAGGTCTGGCTGACAATTAAGTCGACCCCGGCCGGCACCACGCGCAGGATAGCGGAGGCTACGTTGTTGGTTTCGTTGGTTTCTGTTTCCTGACTCAGGTAATCGGCCACGAACAGCAGGTAGTAGGTACCCACAGCCGTGTTAGCGGGCACGGTAAGCGAGCCGTACCTGTTGCTGGATGCATTGCCACTCAGGCTGCTGCCCGGGCTGTTCCCGATCAGAACGTCACTGGCGTCGAGTACGGTGTTACTGGACAGGTAGTAGCCAACCGTAGCATTGGTAGCCACCGCGTTGCCGGTGTTCGTTATGTAGCTGCTCACCGTGAACGTGTTGCCGGGCGCTACGTTGGAATTACCCAGGTAAGGCTGCTGTATGGTCAAGTCGATAGTAGGCACGACTACCTGCAGGGCCACGGCCCGCACGTTATTGGCTTCGTTGGTTTCCGTTACCTGGTTGAGGTAATCGGCCACGAACAGCACGTAGTAGGTGCCCGCAGCCAGCGGCGAGGGAAGCGTGAAGGCCCCGTATATCGAATATCCTTGGCTACCCCCTAATCCGGGCACCTGGTTGCTGGTCAGCGACACGTCATTAGCGCTCCACACGGCATCCGTCGACAAGTATACCCCCTGGCCCGAAGTCTGCGCCGCGGTATTGCCCTGGTTGTACACGTTGGAACTATAGTTGATGTAGGCGCCAGCTACGGGAGTGGTTTGGCTCAACTGGGCTTGGTTAACAACCAAATCCAGGCTGGGCGGCACCACCGTAAGGGCAACCGCCGATACGTTGTTGGTTTCGTTGCTTTCCGTAACTACGCTCTGGTAATCAGCCACGAACAGGATGTAGTAATTACCCGGCTGGGTATTGGCGGGCAGGTTCGTGGAAGAGCTCCGGTACTGAGGGTAGTTAGGGGAAAGCTGGCTACCGAAGGAAGAAGTCAACAGCTGGTCGGCAGCATCTAGGGTAGTGTTGCTGGACAAGTAAAAGCCTACGCTGCTGTTAGACGCAATAGTATTGCCCTGATTTTGAATAGTGCAGGAAAGGTTCAGCACGCTGCCAGGCGACGTGGTTGTGTTATTTATGGCTGCTTGCTGAATCAGTAGGTCCACAGAAGGCGGCAAAATATTCAGCGAAACAGCTGCTACGTTGTTGGCCTCGTTGCTTTCTGATACCGTGTTTAAATGGTCGGCCGCGAAAAGCACGTAGTAGTTGCCGGGCATGATGTTGCTGGACAAGGTAGCCGAAGCCGTCCGGTAGGAGCTTTGGTTGGAAGGCAGCGGCCCACCTTGAGAACTACTCAGCAACACATCGGCCGCGTCCAGGGTAGCATCCGTGGAAAGGTAATAGCCCACCGTGCTACTCACAGCGGAAGCCGCAGCCAGGTTATACACCGAGCAGCTCAGTTGCAGGTTGCCGCCAGCCACGGCTGCCAGGGGCTGCACCGCAGCGGCCTGCACTGCCAAATCGGCCTGTGGCACAGTCGTCACGCACGATACGTTGGCCGCAAAACCGCCGTACTGCCCGTAACTGTCACTGGTAAAGCGAAGCGTAAGCGAGCCGTTGCTAGTAGTAGCGTACACCGTGCCCGGGTTGTAATCGAAGATGCCGATAACGGGAGCAGCCGTGCTGGCACCATCGTAAATCGTGAGTCGGTCGTAGCTCGACTCCACCATCATGGAAGAAAATTCCAGCTTGATTTTGTTACCTGCCACGGCCGGCGTTAGGGTTACTGTGCCGTTGGCGTACGCGGAGTACACCCCGTTGGGGCCACCATCATCATATAAGGTACCACTGCAGGTAGTATAGCTGGCGGAGCCACTAGCCGGCATCAGGTAGGTTTGGGCCGAGGCCGCCAGTTGTCCCCACCAGAGCAGGAGCGCCAGCAAGCCAAGGCGCCGACCCGTTAGGCCCTGCAGAAAACGAGAATAGAGTTGCATCATAGAGTAACTAGAATGTGAAAAGCAAAGAAAGTCCGGCACCGATGGCGGAGCCACGTATTCGCAAGGCGCTTCGTAAGCAAGCTGCCCACCAAAGGGTAGGCAAGAGAAAGCAACGCAGTGAGGTCAGAAGTGGCCAACTAAACAACATCAGCTACCCGTTAGCGTAGATAAGAGGGCGTGCTTGCCCCTGATGGTTGTACAAGAATAGTAGCGGAGGTATATGTAGAGGAGGTTTGGGCACTTCACCTGCAGCTTACTCAACTACGGATATCCGAGTAGCGCTTGGTAGCGAATAGCTTATGACAGCCAAATATAGAAGAAAGCCGCCGAATGCAAGTGCATCCGGCGGCTTTCTAAAGTACTATTTGACAGGAATCAATTACATCTTGCGACCAGGGAAGTAGGCCGTTTCGCCCAACTCTTCCTCAATGCGCAACAGTTGGTTGTATTTCGCCATCCGGTCGGAGCGCGAGGCCGAGCCCGTTTTAATTTGGCCCGTATTCAACGCCACAGCTAGGTCAGAAATCGTGTTGTCTTCGGTTTCGCCCGAACGGTGTGACATGATGCTCTTGTAACCATGGCGGCGGCCCAAATTAATAGCGTCAATCGTTTCAGAAAGCGTACCAATCTGGTTTACCTTGATGAGGATGGCATTGGCAATCTTCTCATCAATACCACGCTGCAGGCGGTTTACGTTGGTCACGAACAGGTCGTCGCCGACCAGTTGGGTAGTCGAGCCGATGCTGTCGGTCAGGTTTTTCCAGCCCGTCCAGTCGTCCTCATCCATGCCATCTTCAATGCTGATGATGGGGTACTTCTTGGTCCAATCAGTCCAGTACGCTACCATCTCCGAAGACGTCAGCTTGTCGCCGGTGCTTTTCTTAAAGTGGTAATGCCCGTCGGAGTAGAACTCTGAGGCGGCGGCGTCCAGAGCAATCATCACATCATCGCCGGGCTTGTAGCCAGCCGTTTCGATGGCTTGCAACACCACTTTAATGGCATCCTCGTTCGACTTGATGTTCGGTGCAAAACCACCTTCATCGCCTACGTTCGTGCTTAAGCCCTGCTTTTTCAGCACACTTTTCAGGTGGTGGAAGATTTCAGTGCCCCAACGCAGTGCCTCCGAGAAGGAAGGAGCACCCACCGGCATAATCATAAACTCCTGGAAGTCGATGCTGTTGTCGGCGTGCGAGCCACCGTTCAGGATGTTCATCATCGGGACGGGCAGCGTGGTAGCGTTTACCCCGCCTACGTACCGGTACAGCGGCATACCAGCCTCAGAAGCCGCCGCACGGGCAATAGCCAGCGAAGCGCCCAGTATAGCGTTGGCGCCCAAATTCGCCTTGTTCGGCGTTCCGTCCAGCTCCAGCATAATCTTGTCAAGCAAGCCCTGCTCGAATACCGAGAAGCCGATCAGCTCTTCGGCAATTTTGCTGTTCACGTTTTCCACCGCTTGCAGCACGCCCTTGCCCATGTACTTCGACTCGTCGTTGTCGCGCAGTTCCACGGCTTCGTGCTTACCAGTCGAAGCACCCGAAGGCACAGCGGCACGGCCTACGGTACCGTTCTCGGTGGTTACATCCACCTCAACAGTCGGGTTGCCGCGAGAGTCGAAAATCTGACGAGCGTGAATTTCGGTGATAATGCTCATGAGGAAAGGGGTTGAATTAAACGAAGATCAAAGCTAGCAACAGCCTGCCTGGCCATTGCGCCGCAAGGTAAAAATTAGCCCCGACCTTTCACCCTCAGAATTTAGCCTTCCTACAAAGCTTTCAACTGAGTACTCCCCTACCCTTCCAGCTAGCAGCAAACTTCCGCTGGCCAAACCTCGATGTGCATTGATAAAGGCGGTTGACATGGTCGTCTCCTTTCACAGTACGCCCGCCAAGACCTCTAAAAGAAAAGGGGATGCTCCTATTAGGAACATCCCCTTTGAAAAGCAGAATCAGCTGAGCTTACGAAGCAGCTTCCTCGTCAGCTTTGGCCTCGTCGCGGGTCTCGCCTTCCTGAACCGTGGTGGTAGCAGTGTCAGCAGGAGCAGCCGTTTCAACTACGGCAGCGGGAGCAACGGCTTCCCCAGCGGCAGGAGCGTCAGCTTTTTTCTTGCTGCGCGAACGACGGGTAGTGGGAGCAGCAGCTTTGGCTTCGCCAGCAGTCTTAGCTTCCAGCAGAGTCTCATTGAAGTCAACCAACTCGATGATGCACATCTCAGCGTTGTCACCCAGACGTACGTCGCTCAGCTTAATGATGCGGGTGTAACCACCGGGGCGGGTAGCAATTTTAGAAGCGACTGTGCCGAACAGCTCCTTCAAAGTCTCCTTGTTCTCCAGAACCGAGAACACCAGACGACGTGAGTGCGTGGTGTCATTTTTCGACTTGGTGAGCAGAGGCTCTACAAACTTGCGCAGTGCTTTGGCTTTGGCAACCGTAGTCGTGATACGCTTGTGCAGGATCAGCGACGAGGCCATGTTCGAAAGCATGGCATTGCGGTGCGAGGCCGTGCGGCCGAGGTGGTTGATGGTTTTACCGTGACGCATAAAATGAAAAAAGGTGTGAGCTTGCGAACGACGACCACGGCGGAAGAACACTTACTAAGTTCTTCACATTAGAACCGTCGTCCCTTGGGGCCCACTAGTTATGAAAGTGTGAAAATGGAGTGCAAAGGTAGGAAATATGCCGACATGAAAAATGCGCTGAAGTGAAAATATGCTTATCGCACATTTCTCACTGTCAGCGCATTCTCATTAGTCAGTAGCCTATTCTTCGTCGAGCTTGTACTTGCCCAGGTCCATCCCGAAGGTCAGGCCCTTTTCCTCAACGAGGTTTTCCAGCTCGGTCAGCGACTTCTTGCCGAAGTTGCGGAACTTCATCATGTCGGCCATGTCGAGCTGCACCAGGTCGCCGAGGGTTTTGATATCGGCGGCCTTTAGGCAGTTGTACGCACGCACGCTCAGGTCCATGTCCGCCAGCGGCGTCTTCAGAACTTTGCGCATGTGCAGCGTCTCCTCGTCCACGGTCTCCTCTTCTTCAGCTTTCGCCGTTTCGAAGGTCATGGTGCTGTCCGAGAACAGCATGAAGTGTTGAATTAGGATGTTGGCCGCACCCTTCAGCGCGTCCTCCGGGTGAATTGAACCGTCGGTGTGAATCTCGATGAGGAGCTTCTCGTAGTCGGTCTTCTGCTCAACACGGGTATTCTCAATGCTATACTTCACGTTCTTGATGGGCGTGAAGATGGCATCAATGGCAATTTGACCGAAAACCTGGTCAGCGGGCTTGTTCTCCTCAGCGGGAACGTAGCCACGGCCTTTCTGGATTGTGAACTCAAACTCCAGCTCTACGCTAGGGTCCACGTTGCAGATAACCAAGTCCGGGTTCAATACCTGGAAACCGTTGGTGAACTTGTTGATGTCACCAGCCGAGAACGTGTCCTGACCTTTAACGCGCACCGTGATTTTGTCCTCGATGGCGTCGCTCACTTTCTTGAAGCGAACCTGCTTCAGGTTCAGAATGATTTCGGACATGTCCTCAATCACCCCTTCAATGGTCATGAACTCGTGCAGTACGCTGTTGGTGCGAACCGACGTGATGGCATAGCCCTCCAGCGACGACAGCAGGATGCGGCGCAGAGCGTTGCCGATCGTGACGCCGTAGCCTTTCTCCAGCGGTTTGAATTCAAACGTTCCGTAGAAGTCGTCGGATTTCTCCATTACTACCTTCTCCGGCATTTGAAAAGCTAAGATTGACATAAGTGGGGCGTTTGAAGTAGTGAATAGCAGGCAGTAAGAACGCGGCCAAAATAGCCTAATTTCTTACCGCCTGCTACCCAGTTCCAGTTATAACAAGGAAAAAAGTCGAAGCAGAGAAACGGCCCGGACTGCCGGGCCGTTCCAAAAATTACTTCGAGTACAACTCGACGATGAGCTGTTCCGTGATTTTCTCCGGAATCAGTTCGCGCGAAGGGGCGCTGATGAACTTGCCCACCAGTTCCTTGCCATCCCACTCCAGCCACGAGAAAGCGCGGGCGTTGCGGGCGCTCAGGCTCGTCGTAATAGCCTCCAGCGACTTAGATTTTTCACGCACGGCAACAACGTCGCCAGCACGCAGACGGTACGAAGCGATGTTCACTACCTCTCCGTTAACAGTGATGTGCTTATGCAGAACGAGCTGACGAGCAGCACGGCGCGTAGGGGCAATGCCCAGACGGTATACCGTGTTATCCAAACGCGACTCCAGCAAAGCCAGCAGGTTGTCACCGGTGATACCGGGCAGGGTAGCTGCTTTGTGGAACAAGTTCTCGAATTGCTTTTCCAGTACGCCGTACATGTACTTCACTTTCTGCTTCTCCATCAGCTGGACAGCGTACTCGCTTTGCTTCTTACGACGACCACGGCCATGCTGGCCGGGGGGTATGCTTTCTTGGTGAGTGCCTTGCTCGGGCCGAAGATCGGCTCATTGAAGCGACGGGCAATCTTGGTTTTAGGACCAGTATAACGTGCCATTTCAGGTTTGTTGAGTTGAGTGGGGGTTGAACTGCGCGTGTCGGGCTTCGGAGGCGCTCCTTGCAGGGGAGTAAAGGCGCATCAGAAACCCGACACCGGTGGCTAGCTTACGCCAGCCTGTCCAAGTAATTAAACGCGACGACGTTTGGGAGGACGGCAGCCATTGTGGGGCAGCGGCGTCACGTCCTTAATGGTCGTCACTTCAATACCCACGTTACCCAGCGTACGAATAGCCGACTCACGGCCAGCGCCCGGACCCTTCACGAACACTTCAGCTTTGCGCAGACCTAGGTCGTGCGCAACTTTTCCGCAGTCCGTAGCAGCCATCTGAGCTGCGTAAGGGGTGTTCTTCTTAGAACCCCGGAAACCCATTTTACCAGCCGAAGCCCAGGAAATGACCTGGCCGTTGTTGTTGGTAATGGAGATGATGATGTTGTTGAACGAGGCCTTGATGTGTACCTGACCTACGGGTTCTACAACGACAACGCGCTTTTTGGCTTTGTCTTTTCTTTTTTGTGCCATTTGGTTATCGCGAAATACTGCGGAAGGTGTTGAAGCCCGCCTCTAACAAAAGAAGCTGGGCTTCGATTCCCGCTACAGATTATTTAGTAGCCTTTTTCTTGCCAGCAACGGTCTTCCGCTTACCCTTGCGGGTACGGGAGTTGTTCTTGGTACGCTGACCACGAACCGGCAGACCTTTGCGGTGACGCAAACCCCGGTAGCAACCGATGTCCATCAGGCGCTTAATGTTCAACTGCACTTCTGAGCGCAGCACACCTTCGGTCTTATACTCAGCGGCAATCACGCCGCGGATTTCGCCCGCCTCAGCTTCAGTCCAATCTTTCACCTTTTTATTCAGGTCAACGCCTGCTTTGGTGAGGATCTGCTGAGCAGAAGGGCGGCCAATGCCGAAAATGTAGGTCAGCGCGATTTCGCCGCGCTTGTTGTCTGGGATGTCTACCCCTGCAATACGAGCCATGTGCTTTCTTAAAAAGTCTGGTGCTACTAGCCCTGACGCTGCTTATAGCGTGGGTTCTTTTTGTTGATCACGTAGAGCTTGCCTTTGCGGCGGATGATTTTGCAATCAACGCTACGCTTTTTAACCGAAGTTTTGACTTTCATGTCGTCGGGTTATTTGTAACGGTACACAATTCGTCCCTTCGATAAATCGTAGGGCGACATTTCCAACTTTACCTTATCTCCCGGCAGAATCTTGATGTAGTGCATCCGCATCTTGCCCGAAATATGGGCAATCAACTGGTGACCGTTCTCCAGCTCCACACGGAACATGGCATTGGATAGGGCTTCCAGGATAACACCGTCCTGCTCAATGGAAGTTTGTTTTGCCATAAGGCTACTGTAAGGCTTTTTCTATGTATTCGAAGGAGGTAAGTATTTCCGCCTTGTCTTTACGAACAACCACGGTATGCTCAAAATGGGCCGATGGTTTCAAATCCTTGGTCCGGATAGTCCAGCCATCCTTCTCCTGAATTATGCTCTTCGTACCTAAATTCACCATTGGTTCAATGGCCATAACCAAGCCCGTTTGCAGCTTCAGTCCTGATCCACGCTTACCATAGTTCGGAACATCAGGCCGCTCGTGTAGCTTCTTGCCAATGCCATGACCGACTAGTTCTCGTACAACGCCATAGCCCTGTTTCTCAACGTGGCTCTGAATTGCGTAGCTGACGTCACCCATTCGGTTACCAGCCACTGCTTGCTCGATACCGAGATACAATGACTTTTTGGTTTCCTCCAACAGCTTAGTTACTTCCGGCGCTACCTCCCCGATTGGGTAAGTATATGCACTATCCGCGTGGTACCCGTTAAGCAAGACTCCGCAGTCAATCGACACGACATCCCCGCTTTTCAGCATGTAGTCGCCTGGAAAACCATGCACTACTACCGAGTTAGGCGAGATACAAAGGCTGTACTCAAATCCATTATACCCTTTGAAGGAAGGATGTCCGCCATGGTCCCGAATGAATTCCTCCGCGCGCTGATCCAGCTGACGTGTTGTAATTCCTTCCTGGATCATACTGGCCACTTCTCCGTGGGCCTGAGCCAGCACTTTCGCACTAGCTCGCATGAACTCAATTTCTTCCTCAGTCTTGTAAAAGATCATCTTACGAAGCGAGGGCAATATTTTGCGAGCGGCCCCGAACCTTACCGGTTTTCATCATGCCGTCATAATGACGCATGAGCAGATAACTTTTCACTTGGTTCATAGTATCCAGCACTACACCTACCATAATGATGAGTGAGGTACCACCATAGAACTGAGCAAAAGGACGCGTTACGCCTGCTACAGTAGCCAACGAAGGCAGAATAGCAATAACCGCTAGCGCCACTGCACCAGGCAAGGTAATTCGAGTTAGCACCTCATCAATGTACTCTGAAGTATCACGACCAGGCTTAACCCCCGGAATGAAACCGCCACTGCGCTTCAGATCATCCGCAATTTGATTGGGGTTAACGCTGATAGCAGTGTAGAAATACGTGAAGATGATGATGAGCAAGCCGAATACTACGTTGTATACCCAGTGATTCGGCTGAAACCAAGTACCAATGAGGGTAGCCGTATCACTGTTCTTATTCCAAGCAGAAGCAGCAATAGCAGGCACAAACATCAGCGACTGAGCAAAGATGATTGGCATTACTCCGGCTGCATTTACCTTCATCGGAATATACTGGCGTTGTGAGCTAAGTGTAGCCGCACCGCCTACCTGTTTGGCATACTGAACTGGTATTTGGCGTACAGCCTGCGTGAGGATGATAACCGCCATAACGACTAGGAACAGCACTACTAGCTCGATCAGGAAAACTAGTGAACCCCGCATGGTGCGAGCCGTAGCTTCACCGATCAGAGCGCCTGGAAGCCGCGATACAATCCCGATCATAATGATCATGGAAATACCGTTGCCTATTCCCTTATCGGTAATTTTCTCACCAAGCCACATGCAAAACAGCGTACCTGCTGTCACAATCATGGCTGTAGAGACGGTAAAGAAGACACCGGGATTTACGATGGCCTCTGCATTGATCGTAGCAATAAAGCCAACTGACTGTAGGGCTACAATAGGGATAGTAAGAATGCGCGTGTACTGGTTGATCTTCTTACGTCCGGACTCGCCTTCCTTCTGTAGTTTCTGGAAGTAAGGCACGGCAATAGTTAGCAATTGCAGTACAATTGACGCCGAAATATAGGGCATAATGCCCAGCGCGAAAATTGACGCATGGCTGAAGGCGCCCCGAGCAGGGTATCTAAAATACCCAATACTCCGGTAGCGCCTCCTTGGGTAAGCCGAGTCGGATCGACGCCGGGTAGCACCACATAAGAACCCAGCCGGTAGATGGCAATGAAAAAAAGCGTATTGAAGATCCGCGTGCGCAGATCTTCAATTTTAAAAACTTCCTTTATCGACTCGATAAGTTTTTTCATTGCTTCTTAAACGCTACAGCGTTACAGCTTTGCCACCAGCCTTCTCAATGGCTTCAACAGCCGACTTAGAGAAAGCATGAGCATGGACTTCCAAAGCCTGGGTGATTTCACCACGGCCCAGAACTTTGATCTTGGCGTTTTTCGAAGCCAAACCAGCATTCACAAAGAAAGCAGCATCCAAAGTAGTAATGCCATTCTCAGTGAGGGCAGCCAGCACGTCAAGGTTGACGGCTTTGTACTCAACACGGTTGATGTTCTTGAAACCGAACTTCGGTACCCGGCGCTGCAAAGGCATTTGACCGCCTTCAAAGCCCGATTTTTTAGAGTAACCCGAACGGGACTTGGCACCTTTGTGACCGCGCGTCGAGGTGCCGCCACGGCCGGAACCCGTACCACGACCGATACGCTTTACATTGCGTGTGGAGCCAGCGGCGGGTTGGAGATTGCTGAGATTCATTTTCGGGAGATTCCTAGAGTTCGGTTACTTCCAACAGGTGCTGTACGGCGTGAATCATGCCAGCTACCTGGGGCGTATTTTCTACTGCCTTGGTGCTGCCGATCTTGCCAAGGCCCAGGGCCTTTACAGTGCGCTTTTGACGCTCGGGGCGGTCAATAACGCTCTTTACAAGTTTGATTTGGATCTGTGCCATCTGCTCTTAGCCGTTAAAAACTTGGGAGAGAGTAATGCCACGCTGCTGAGCAATCTGCATGGGGTCACGCATTTTCAACAGGGCGTCAAAAGTAGCCTTTACCACGTTGTGGGGGTTAGACGAACCTTTCGACTTAGCGAGTACGTCTTTGATACCGGCGCTTTCGAACACGGCGCGCATAGCACCGCCTGCAATTACACCCGTACCAGCAGCAGCTGGCTGTACCAGCACGAAACCACCCGAGTACTTACCTTCCATTACGTGAGGAACCGTGTGCTTATACAGCGGAACCTTCACCAGGTTTTTCTTCGCGTCGTCAATGCCTTTGGCAATGGCGTCAGTTACTTCGTTGGCTTTACCTAAGCCATAGCCTACGGTGCCATTGCCGTCGCCTACTACCACGATGGCTGAGAAGCTAAAGCGACGACCGCCTTTCACTACTTTGGCTACGCGGTTGATAGCAACCACTTTCTCTTTCAGATCAGAGTCGCCGGTGCGGGACTGCTGTTCGTTGTTACGATCATTGCCGCGACGGTCATTGCCACCACCACGACGGTCATTGCCACCGCCGCGGTTATCGCCGCTACCACCACGAGGGCCGTTGTTAAATTCTGCCATGATGATTTAGAAATTGAGGCCGCCTTCGCGGGCTCCTTCTGCCAATGATTTTACGCGGCCGTGGTAGAGGTAACCGGAACGGTCAAATACCACTTTCGAAATTCCTTTTCCTGTAGCACGGGCAGCAAGTTCTTTGCCGACTGCGGCAGCGAGGGCGACTCCGTTGCCCCCTTCCACCGA
The DNA here is from genome assembly GCF_022919335.1 of Hymenobacter sp. 5516J-16. Classification (NCBI taxonomy): domain Bacteria; kingdom Pseudomonadati; phylum Bacteroidota; class Cytophagia; order Cytophagales; family Hymenobacteraceae; genus Hymenobacter; species Hymenobacter sp. 5516J-16. The sequence goes on from NZ_CP095058.1 coordinate 1,622,252, forward strand.
TACGTGCTTCGAGGAAGCAGACGCCAGCGTGTGACCAGTTGTATCGTCAATAATCTGAGCATAAATGCCCGTATTGCTACGAAATACCGACAAACGCGGACGCTCGGACGTGCCAGACACTTTAGTGCGGATGATGCGCTGGATCCGTTTTCTTCTAGTTGCTTTATCGAAAGCCATGGTGTGATGTTATTTCGAAGCTGTTTTACCAGCCTTACGACGAATCTGCTCACCCACGAAGCGCACGCCTTTGCCTTTGTAGGGCTCAACTTTGCGCAACGAGCGAATCTTAGCGGCTACTTGGCCCAGCAGTTGCTTGTCAATGCTGGTCAGCGTAACGATAGGGTTCTTACCCTTCTCAGTTACAGCCGTAGCTGTTACCTCCTTGGGCAGAGCCAGGAAGATATTGTGCGAGTAACCCAGCGACAGTTCGAGGGTAGTACCAGCCATAGCGGCTTTGTAACCTACACCTACTAGCTCCAACTTCTCTTCTAAACCGTTGCTAACACCGTTAACAGCGTTATTCAGCAAAGAGCGGTAGAGGCCGTGCATGGCCTTGTGACGCTTCTGTTCAGTGGGGCGGGTCACTACCAGCTGACCATCTTCGGTAGCTACGGTAATGTCGCGGTCAACCGGAACAGTCAGGGTACCCTTAGGGCCCTTCACGGTTACCGTGTTTTCGTTGCTCACTTCAACCTGCACGTTGGCGGGCAGGCTGATGGGCAGTTTACCAATGCGTGACATAGTCTCGTTTTCCTTTCAGATTAGTAGACGTAGCACAGCACTTCGCCGCCCACGTTCTCGGCTTTCGCCTCTTTCTCCGTCATTACGCCCTTCGACGTCGACAGAATCGCAATACCCAAACCGCTCAATACACGGGGCAGGTTCTCCACATGGGCGTACTGACGCAGACCCGGTGTGCTGATGCGCTCCAACTTCGTGATGGCGGGCTTTTTGGTAGCCGGATTGTACTTCAGCGCGATTTTGATCGTGCCTTGTACTGCGGCATCATCAAAACGGTAGCTCTGAATGTAGCCCTTTTTGTAGAGCACTTTCGTTATCTCCTTTTTGATGTTGCTGGCCGGGATTTCTACTACCCGGTGGTTTGCCTTGATGGCATTGCGCACCCGGGTCAGGTAGTCGGCAATTGGATCTGTGTTCATTCGATTATGAAAATGAAGCGCCCATTTTTAGGGAGCCGCAAAGATATGAAAATTTCGCCGCCACGGAAAGAGGCGACGAAATTTTCGGTTAAGACTACTCGGCTCGGCTTATTGAGGCTCGGCCAATGGTTTCTTTCGGCAACCTGCCAAATAATAATGCCTTACAGAAAGCTCTGGTTTGGCGGTGGGAACAGCGGTACTACCAGCTGGACTTAGTCACGCCGGGAATTTTGCCGGCGAGGGCCATTTCGCGGAAACGTACGCGGCTGATGCCGAACTTACGCATATAACCACGGGGACGGCCATCAATTTTGTCGCGGTTGTGCAGACGCACGGGCGAGGCATTGCGGGGCAGCTTGTCCAAACCTTCGTAGTCGCCAGCCTCTTTTAGAGCCTTGCGCTTCTCGGCGTAACGGGCCACGGTAGCAATACGCTTCCGCTCCCGTGCTTTCATTGATTCCTTAGCCATTGTTCTGTTTCTTGGCGTTAGCGAACGGCATTCCGAAGGCGCGCAACAGCTCGTAGCTCTGCTCGTCGTTTTCAGCCGTCGTTACGAAGGTAATATCCATACCGGAAATCGATTTGATTTTGTCAATCGAAATTTCGGGGAAGATAATCTGCTCCTTGATGCCCAGGGTATAGTTACCACGGCCATCGAAGCCTTTGTCGTTGATGCCTTTGAAGTCACGAACGCGGGGCAGAGCCACGGTCAGCAGACGATCCAGGAATTCGTACATCTGGTTGCCACGCAGGGTAACACGGGCGCCAATAGGCATACCTTCGCGTAGCTTGAAGTTCGATACAGAACGCTTAGCAATGGTAGCAACGGCTTTCTGACCAGTGATGGTCGTCAGCTCATCTACACCGTTATCCACCAGCTTCTTGTCAGCTACTGCTGAACCAATGCCACGGTTGATGCAGATCTTGGTAATGCGCGGTACCTGCATGATGCTCTTGAACTGGAATTTCTCCTGGAGCGCCGGTACTACTTCTTTTTGATATTTATCTTTCAGTCGAGCCATGGTCGTAGAGCAGATTAGGCGTTGGTCGATTCAACGCGCTTCACGTTGCTCACGTGAATCGGTGCCTCGATCTTGGTGATGCCGCCCTGGGGGTTCTTCGCACTAGGTTTGTTGTGCTTGGTTGCCAAGTTCAGGCCTTCCACGATAACACGCTGCGTCGAACGGTTCACCGATTTAATTACACCGGTTTTGCCTTTCTCGTCGCCGGAAATCACCAGAACGGTGTCACCAGTTTTCACGTGCAGTTTCGCGGGCGTTTCTTTCGTTTTCGTTGCCATTGCTTAGAGAACTTCAGGAGCTAGCGAAACAATCTTCATGAACTGCTTTTCGCGCAGTTCGCGGGCCACGGGGCCGAAGATGCGAGTACCGCGGGGCTCGTCGTTATTGTTGAGCAGTACAGCGGCGTTGTCATCGAAGCGGATATACGAACCGTCCTTACGACGGATTTCCTTCTTCGTGCGAACTACTACTGCCTTCGAAACAGCACCTTTCTTGGCGTTGCCGGAAGGAATAGCCGACTTAATTGCCACTACAATCTTGTCGCCTACACTGGCGTATTTCTTGCCCGTGCCACCGAGGACACGAATGCAGAGAACTTCTTTGGCGCCGCTGTTATCAGCGACGGTCAGACGGGATTCTTGCTGTATCATCTTACTTGGCGCGTTCTACGATTTCTACCAGTCTCCAGCGTTTGTTCTTGCTCAACGGACGGGTCGACATGATACGAACCGTATCACCTTCGCCGCATTCGTTATTTTCGTCGTGAGCCATAAACTTGGTCGACTTGGTAACGAACTTACCGTAGATTGGGTGCTTCATTTTGCTTTCTACCATCACCGTAATGGACTTGTCCATTTTGGAGGAGGTAACGCGCCCGATGATTTCTTTGCGCAGGTTCCGCTCCGTGGCGGCCGTTGCCTGCTGTTCTTCGTTGCTTGCCATCGTTAGTTAGCAGAGTTAGTAGCCTGCTCGTTCTCGCGACGCTTCAACTCGGTCAGCAGACGGGCGACATTTTTGCGGGCTTGCTTCAGACGAATCGGGTTTTCCAGAGGCGAGATGGCATGCGCGAAACGCATGTTCTGACCGTTGGTCTGCTCCGTCTTGATTTGGTTTTTGAGGTCCTCAATAGAGAGGGCGCGGATATCGGCGTTCTTCATCTTTTAAGCTTCTTGATAGTCGCGACGAACAACAAACGAGGTACGTACTGGCAGCTTCTGAGCCGCCAGACGCAGCGACTCCTGCGCTACTTCCAGCGAAACGCCGTCGGATTCGAACAGAATGGTACCGGGCTTCACTACGGCTACCCAATATTCGGGTGAACCTTTACCCTTACCCATCCGAACCTCAGCGGGCTTCTTGGTGATTGGCTTATCCGGGAAAATGCGGATCCATACTTGACCTTCGCGTTTCATGGCGCGGGTCATGGCGATACGAGCAGCCTCAATCTGGCGAGCCGTAATCCATGCCTGTTCCAGCGACTTGATAGCGAACGAACCGAAGTCAATGGAGCTGCCGCGGTGGGCTAAGCCATGCACGCGACCCTTTTGCATCTTGCGATACTTGGTCCTTTTCGGTTGTAACATGAGTTATCTAGAATTGAAATTCGAGAGAAAAGAAAAAGGCTAGCGACGGGGAGCACCACCGCCCTGGCCACCGCGGTTCTGACCACCTGGGCCACCACCACGACGCTGGCCACCAGCACCCTGACCGCCACCCCGGTTGTCACCGCCACGGCCTTCGCCACCACGGTCATTCCGGTCACGACGCGGGCCACGGTCACCGCCACGGTCGCCACGCTCACCGCGTGGGCCACGGTCGTTGCCACGGCTCTCGCCACCCTGACCACCAGCGGGCTGCTGGTTTGGAGAGAGGTCGGGCTTGCCGAACACTTCACCACGCATTACCCATACTTTGATGCCGATTTTGCCATACACCGTCTGAGCTTCAGACAAAGCATAGTCAATGTCAGCGCGCAGGGTGTGCAGCGGGGTACGGCCTTCTTTGTACTGCTCGGAGCGAGCAATTTCAGCGCCGCCCAGACGGCCACCGCACTGAATCTTGATGCCTTCGGCACCAACGCGCAGAGCAGCCTGAATTGCCATTTTCATAGCGCGACGGAACGAGATACGAGCCTGGAGCTGCTGAGCAATGCTCTCACCCACCAGCTTAGCGTCGAGTTCCGGACGCTTAATCTCGAAGATGTTGATCTGAACGTCTTTGCCAGTAATCTGCTTCAGTTCGTCCTTGATCTTATCAACCTCAGCGCCACCTTTACCAATTACTACACCCGGACGGGCCGTGTTGATGGTAATAGTTACGCGCTTCAGCGTGCGCTCGATTACGATGCGGCTGATGCCACCTTTCGGGATACGAGCGTTGATGTATTTGCGGATTTTTTCGTCCTCAACCAGCTTGTCGGCAAAGTCCTTGCCACCGTACCAGTTCGAGTCCCATCCTTTGATGACGCCCAGACGGAAGCCAACCGGATTTACTTTCTGTCCCATAGTGCTTATGCGGTGGCCTGAGCCGTGGTTTCGGTGGATTTCTTAGCCGAGCTACGACGGGTAGTCTTAGGTTTGGCTTCAACGTTAGCATCGGTGCTTTTCGTTTCAGCAGCCTGCTTGGCGGCAGCTTTGCTACCCAGCGGTTCTACTTTCGAATCAATCACCAGCGTCACGTGGTTGCTACGCTTGCGGATGCGGTGGCCACGGCCCTGGGGGCAGGGCGCAGGCGCTTCAGCTGACGTCCTTCGTCCACGAAAATCTCCTTGATATAGAGATTAGCATCTTCAATGCGCTCGTCCTCGTTCTTCTGCTGCCAGTTGGCCAGAGCCGACAGGAGCAGTTTTTCAACGCGGGCAGCACCGGAGTTAGCCTCGAATTTCAGCAGGCCGAGGGCACGGGTTACTTTCTGACCGCGCACCAGGTTGGCCACCAAGCGCATTTTGCGCGGCGAGGTGGGCACATTACGGAGTTTAGCTACTGCTTCCATCTTAGCGCTTGCCTTTATCTTTCTTGGCAATGTGGCCGCGGAAGTTACGGGTCGGAGCAAACTCACCGAGTTTGTGTCCTACCATGTTCTCCGTCACATATACCGGGATGAACTTATTGCCGTTGTGAACGGCGAAGGTGTGGCCAACGAAATCAGGCGAAATCATCGAGCGGCGCGACCAGGTCTTCACCACCGACTTTTTGCCGGACTCATCCATTGCCGTTACTTTCTTCTCGAGCCGGAAGTCAATGTACGGCCCTTTTTTTAGTGAACGTGCCATTGCTTACTTCTTGCCTTTGCGGTTAACGATGAGCTGCTCGGAGTACTTGTTCTTGTTCCGGGTCTTCTGGCCTTTCGAGAAGATACCGTTACGGCTGCGTGGGTGACCACCCGACGACTTACCTTCACCACCACCCATGGGGTGATCGACAGGGTTCATAGCGACACCACGAACGCGCGGACGACGACCCAACCAACGGTTACGACCAGCTTTGCCGAGGCGTACGTTCATGTGGTCACCATTCGAAACGGTACCAACCGTAGCCATGCAGGTAACCAGTACCATGCGCATTTCGCCGGAGGGCAATTTCAGGGTGGCGTACTTGTCTTCGCGGGCAACCAGCTGAGCGTACGTACCAGCCGAACGAGCCATAGCAGCACCGTTGCCGGGCATCAGCTCAATGTTGTGGACGATAGTACCCAGCGGAATCTCGCGCAGGGGAAGGGCGTTGCCTACTTCCGGAGCTACACCCGTACCCGATACTACAGTAGCACCTACGGTCAAGCCAGCAGGAGCAATGATGTAGCGCTTCTCGCCGTCAGCGTACTGCAGCAAAGCAATACGGGCGGTGCGGTTGGGGTCGTACTCAATCGTCTTCACCGTGGCGGGCACAACAGCCTTGTCACGCTTGAAGTCGATGATACGGTACTTGGCTTTGTGACCACCGCCGATGTAGCGGTTGGACATTTTGCCCGAGTTGTTACGGCCACCGGAGTTTTTGAGGGGTGCCAACAGCGACTTCTCCGGCGTCGACGCGGTAATTTCGTCGAAGGCCGGGGCGATGCGGAAGCGCTGACCCGGTGATGTTGGTCTTAGTTTCTTGAGTGCCATTACTCTTGTTTAAGGAAAATGCTTGGCAGGAGGCAGACTTAGAGGCTGCTGTAGAAGTCGATAACGTCGCCTTCTTTCACGGTCACGATGGCTTTCTTGCCATGAGCGCGACGGCCGGAAACGGCGCCGCCTTTCGTGAACTTCGATTTCACTTTGCCGATGGTGCGGATCGTGCTGATGCCCGTTACCGTTACCCCGTACAGTTGCTCAATCTCTTTTTTGATCTGAACCTTGTTCGCTTCGCGCGTAACTTCAAAGGCATACTGGCCTTTTTCGTTCAGAGCCGTGGCCTTCTCGGTCACGATGGGCTTCTTCAGGATGCTCATTACTCAGCAGTGGTATAGAGTTGTTCCAATGCCGTCAGGCCATCCTCCGACAGCAGCAGCGTGTCGGTGTTCAGCAGGTCGTGGGTGTTGAGAGCCACCGGGGTAGCTACGCTCACGCGCTGGATGTTGCGGGCCGACAGCACCACGTTTTTATCAACCGAACCGGTTACCAGCAGAGTCTTCTTGCCGTTGTTCAGCTTCAGACCGTTCAGGATGTTTAGAAACTCCTTGGTCTTTGGAGCCGATAGGCTGATGTTCTCTACCAGGGCTACCTTGCCATCTTTGGCCAGGCTCGAAAGAGCCGACAGACGAGCAAGACGCTTGGTTTTCTTGTTCAGCTTGAAGCCGTAGTCGCGAGGCTCAGGACCGAAAATACGGCCACCACCCACGAATACACCCGACTTCATGGAGCCGGCACGAGCACCACCGGTGCCTTTTTGCTTCTTCAGCTTCTTGGTAGTGCCGTGCACTTCGTTACGCTGTTTCGACTTGTGCGTGCCCTGGCGCTGGTTAGCCAAGTACTGCTTCACGTCGAGGTACATCACGTGCTCGTTCGGCTCCAGACCGAAGATGGCGTCAGACAGGGTAACCTTGCGGCCGGTGTCTTCGCCTTTGATGTTATATACTGACAGTTCCATTTGCTAGGTTATTTTTCCAGGACCACGAAAGAGTTCTTGGCACCGGGAACCGAGCCGCTCACCACGATGAGGTTCTTGTCGGCTACAATGCGCATTACCTTCAGGTTCTGCACTTTCACCCGGTCGTTGCCCATGCGGCCACCCATGCGCATTCCTTTGAATACGCGCGAAGGCCAGGAGCAAGCACCGATAGAACCGGGGTGACGACCACGGTTGTGCTGGCCGTGCGTTTGGCCACCAACACCAGCAAAGTTGTAGCGCTTTACAACGCCCTGGAAACCTTTACCTTTTGAGGTACCTACTACGTCAACGAATTCGCCTTCCTCGAAGAGGGTAGCGTCGATGGTAGCGCCGGCAGCAAAGGTGCCAGCCTCGTCGGTGCGGAACTCAACGAGTTTTTTCTTGGGGTGGTTCCGGCTTTCGCGAAGTGACCAGCCAGTGCTTTGGTGGTATTCTTCGCCTTTTTCTCGCCGTAGCCGAGCTGGATGGCCGTGTAGCCGTCCGTTTCGATGGTCTTAACCTGCGTCACTACGCACGGACCCGCCTCAATGAGCGTGCAGGGAATGTTCTTCCCGTCCGGAGTGAAGAGGCTTGTCATACCGATTTTCTTACCGATGATGCCAGGCATTCTGTTGGTTTTTAAAAAAGACACACTTGAAAACGCCCAAGTGGCGTTTTCGGAAATGGAGTGCAAAGCTAGGAAATTGTTATCTGATAATCTAACCCCGTTCTGAAATATTTTCAGTACCACGTAGTTAGCCTCCCTCCTATTGGGTTGTCCTGATCTTCAATGAGTTTTGAAAGGACTATCTACATTGAGTATCAAACGGCAGTTGCCTTTACACGTCACTATAAACTTATAGCGTAAAGCTTGAGCTGCGGTATAATCCAAAAACACTTAAAGTCTGGTAACATTAGCTAGCTAAGCAGGTCTCCATTCGCTTTCCTGGGTTGCAATGGGCTTGCTGCCTTCCAAGGCTAGCAACAAGAAGAATAAGGCGAATGCAAGCCCTATCTGAGTTTCCAGTGTGTATTCGACCAGAAAAGACAAGGTTACAATAAGATACTGCGCTAATAGAAGTGGGGCATAACGAGGCCAAATGCACAAGCCCGCATAATAGAACCCAATTATGAATAGTAGTAGCCCAACCACCCCAAAAGCAACTGTTGAGTACAAGTATTGATTATGGGGCTGGATATACGAAGCAGCTTGAATCGTGGGAAACTCTTGCTGGTACCGGGTTGCCATCTCATCTGCTATATCGGCCTTTCCCACTCCTACCCATAAGTTATCCTGAATTACTTTCAGCGCTACCTTATAGGAATACACCCGCCCCACCAAGGAGTAATTGTTGGCAGAAGCCGTATTCTCAACCCGTCCCACATCCTCTTTAGTATTGGTAGACTTATTCCGGAAGGTCGGAAAGCAGATGTAGCTGATAACGGGTAGCAGGATAAGACCTATTGCTACTGCTGCCGCTTGCCGGTACTTCTTTCGTTGAATAATCAACCACAAGCAGACTACCCCTCCCAGGAAGTAAAAGGTTATCAGTCCGCTACGCACGGCTAGCATGTGCTGGTACAGCGCTAAGGCTACTAGAGCAGTAATCAGGCCTACGCGAGCCGTACGCTTTAGGCTTCCATGAACTATCAATCCTGCCCCGGCTGCAATAGCAAGGGTAATGATAAGACTAAACCTAATGTGGTCAGGTTCCGTGGGCATCACCTTGGAGTGCAGATATAACTCGTTGATCTGCTCAAAATGCGCTAAGTAGTTACCAGTGCTCAACAGCGCAGCCACTAGCGTTACAACAATGAAAGTTAGCCACAGCTTGCGCAGGTAGCTTGCTGGCAAGGGAGGTAACAGCCAAAAACCAATAGGTAGAATCAGGAAGGGTAACTGCAAAACCAAGTCACGCTGGTAGTCGCCCATATTGTCTGGGGAAGTCAGCCAGCCAGAGCCCAGATGAACCACATAAACCAGCAGAAAGGCCCCGTATGCGCCGGTGTTACTTCGGCTATATTCTGTTCTATGCAGGCCATAGCATAGAAGCCCAGTCAGTAGAATGCCAGCCATCCCAATGCTGGGCAGAATACGAAAGAAGGTACTCGTAAACAGCCCTACAATGATGCAAGCGCAAAAGAAGGTAGCAGCTATCAGTAGCCGGTGAAGGGTTAGGACAGATCCCAGGGAAGAAGTCATGCAACACAATACTGAACACAGGGGGCTCTATTTGCAAAAATAGAGCAAGCTCCGCCATACAGCGGAGCTTTTACCGTAGGCACAAGTTGCATCGATAAAAAACAAAACACCCCACTGGCTTCAAAAACCAGTGGGGTGTTTTGTTTAAGCAGCTAGGAAATCAGTCCTCAGACTTTGATTTCAACGTCAACGCCGCTGGGCAGTTCCAGCTTCATCAGGGCGTCTACCGTCTTCGACGAAGTCGAGTAGATGTCTACGAGGCGCTTGTAGGTGCAGAGCTGGAATTGCTCACGCGACTTCTTGTTCACGTGGGGCGAACGAAGAACAGTGAATTTTTCCTTGTCGGTCGGCAATGGAATGGGGCCGCTTACGATAGCGCCCGTAGCCTTCACCGCCTTCACAATCTTCTCCGACGATTTGTCCACCAAGTTGTGGTCGTAGGATTTGAGTTTGATGCGAATCTTCTGGTTCATGTCTATTGAATGAAAGCGGTATTAGCGAATGGCGTTACCCTTTTGCTTGGCAATGATGCCTTCAGCAAGGTTAGTAGGCACCTGGTCGTAGTGCGAGAACGTCAGCGAGGCAGAAGCACGGCCCGACGAGATGGTACGCAGCGACGTTACGTAGCCAAACAGCTCCGACAGCGGAACGTCAGCCTTGATAACGTTGGCACCACCTTTTGTGTCCATGCCCTTCATGATGCCACGACGACGGTTCAGGTCACCCGTTACCGAGCCGGTGTACTCATCCGGCGAAACTACCTCTACGGCCATGATGGGCTCGAGCAGCTTCGGACCGGCTTGCTTGCCAGCTTCGCGGAAACCACCACGGGCAGCGAGTTCGAACGACAGGGCATCCGAGTCAACGTCGTGGTAGGAACCGAAAAACAGACGCACACGCATACCCTCAATGGGGAAGCCTGCCAGCGGACCGTTCTTCATAGCTTCTTCGAAACCTTTCTGAACCGGGGCAATGAATTCGCGAGGAATAACACCACCGGTGATGTCATTCACGAACTCCAAGCCGGGTTTCTCTGGATCGGTTAGTTTCGGACCGAGTTCGAATACGATGTCACCGAATTTACCACGACCACCCGTCTGCTTCTTGTAGGTTTCGCGGTGCTCGACCGTTTTGGTCAGCACTTCTTTGTACGCTACCTGCGGAGCACCCTGGTTGATTTCAACCTTGAACTCCCGACGCATCCGGTCGATGATGATTTCGAGGTGAAGCTCACCCATGCCTTTCAGTACGGTCTGGCCCGTCTCGGGGTCAGTCTGCACCACCAGGGTAGGATCTTCTTCCACAAGCTTGGCAATAGCCATACCCATCTTATCTACGTCAGCCTGAGTTTTGGGCTCAATAGCGTAACCGATAACGGGCTCGGGGAAGGACATCGACTCCAGTACTACGCGCGACTTCTCGTCGGTCAGCGTGTCACCGGTCTTGATGTCTTTGAAGCCCACGCCGGCAGCAATGTCACCAGCCTGGATTTTGTCGATGGGGTTCTGCTTGTTGGAGTGCATCTGCATCAGGCGCGAGATACGCTCCTTCTTGCCGGTGCGGTTGTTGAACACGTACGAACCAGCGTCGAGCTGACCGCTGTAGCAACGGAAGAAGCACAGACGGCCTACGAACGGGTCAGTAGCAATTTTGAACGCCAGCGCGGTGAAAGGCTCGTCGTTGTCGGGGTGACGCTCGATTTCCTCGCCAGTGTCGGGGTTAGTACCCACTACGGCGGGCATATCCAGCGGCGACGGCAGGTAGGCCATAACGGCATCCAGCATCGACTGCACACCCTTGTTTTTGAAGGCTGAGCCGCACATTACCGGCGAGAACTTCATGTCGATAACCGCTTTGCGGATTACCACCATCATTTCTTCGCGGGTGATGGAGTCCGGATCGTCGAAGAATTTTTCCATCAACGTATCGTCGTACTCAGCTACGCTTTCCACGAGCTTCTCACGCCACTCGGCTACCGTGTCCACGAGGTCTTCGGGAACCGGGATTTCCTTGTAGGTTTTGCCCTGGGTTTCGTCGTCCCACACAATGGCTTTGCCCGTCAGCAGGTCAACTACACCTTTGAAGGTGTCTTCAGCGCCAATTGGGATTTGCAGCGGCACGGGCGTAGCACCCAGCTTCTCCTTAATCTCATTAACGGCTTTGAAGAAGTCAGCGCCGGCACGGTCCATCTTATTGACGAAGCAGATGCGGGGCACTTTGTATTTGTCAGCCTGACGCCAAACGGTTTCCGACTGCGGCTCCACGCCCGAAACGGCGCAGAACAGAGCTACGGCACCGTCCAGAACACGCAGCGAACGTTCCACCTCTACGGTGAAGTCCACGTGACCGGGAGTGTCGATCAGGTTGATTTTGTATTGCTTGGTCTCCGGAGTCGGGTCGCCCTGTACCGTGGGGTAGTTCCAGAAGGTAGTAGTAGCAGCCGACGTGATGGTGATACCACGCTCCTGCTCCTGCTCCATCCAGTCCATCGTGGCAGCACCTTCGTGCACTTCCCGATTTTGTGGGTTTTACCGGTGTAGTAGAGAATGCGCTCCGACGTGGTGGTCTTACCGGCGTCGATGTGCGCCATAATCCCGATGTTCCGGAGGTATTGCAGATCTTTATTAACAGCCATGTTTTTGTGTTGGGGTCTTAGGGTCTTAGGGTCTTAGGGTCTTGGTTATCGTTCAGCTAGCTTATTCAAACTCTTGAACAAAAAACCAAGACCCTAAGACCCTAAGACCCCAACAACTAATTAGAAGCGGAAGTGCGAGAAAGCCTTGTTGGCTTCTGCCATCCGGTGCGTGTCGTCCTTTTTCTTCACGGCAGCACCTTCACCTTTGGCGGCGGCAATGATTTCGCCAGCCAGCTTGTCCTTCATGGTTTTCTCACCACGACGACGAGCATATTGAATCAGCCACTTCGAGCCAACAGCAATACGACGGTCCGGACGAACCTCGGTGGGCACCTGGAAGGTAGCACCACCTACGCGGCGGCTCTTCACCTCCACGGTCGGCATTACGTTGTTGAGGGCTTTGCGCCACATCTCCAGGCCGCTTTCCTTGGTGCGCTGCTCAACCAGTTCGCAGGCATCGTAGAAAATGGTGTAGGCCAGGTTTTTCTTCCCGTCGTACATCATGTAGTTGACGAAACGGGTTACCAGCGTCTCCTTGAACTTAGGGTCGGGCAGGAGGATGCGCTTTTTCGGTTTTGACTTTCTCATGGGTGTAGAAATGAGCGTGGGTAGCGAGCAGTGGGATAAGAACCATGTGCTATCCGGCACTGGGCACTACCGTACTCGTATTCAATTACTTTTTCTTGCCGGGTGCGGGTTTGCCACCTTTGCCTGCTGCGGCAGCCTGGCCGGGCTTCGGACGCTTGGCGCCGTACTTGGAGCGGCGCTGCAGACGGCCGTTTACACCGGCGGTGTCAAGAGCGCCACGGATAATGTGGTAACGCACACCGGGAAGGTCTTTCACGCGACCACCACGGATCAGCACGATGCTGTGCTCCTGCAGGTTGTGGCCTTCACCAGGGATGTAGGCGTTAACTTCTTTGCCGTTGGTCAGGCGCACGCGGGCAACTTTACGCATAGCCGAGTTCGGCTTCTTAGGCGTGGTGGTGTACACACGGGTGCAAACGCCACGGCGCTGCGGGCACGAGTCAAGGGCCGGCGACTTCGACTTGGTCGTCAGCTTCTCGCGGCCTTTTCGTACTAACTGGTTGATAGTAGGCATCTACGGTATGTTTTGTCAAGGAGGGTTCTCTCCCAAAAATTAGGCTTGCAAAGGTATAGAAGTTGCCCGGAAATAGCAAACGGGTTGAAAGAGTTAATTTTAGGGAAACCACTGCCGGGTTTTCTCTCGCTTTGAAACCTACTTTTGGTAACCACTAGCGCCGAGCCCGGAGCTTTGCGGCCAAGGCCCTTACCTTTCCTACTTCCCACTATACTTCCAATGCCGGCAGCTGCCACCGGCGCCCCGTGAGCTTGCGCAGGGTGCGCTGCCAGCCCGGCAGGTTGCGATAGGCCAACTCTTGCTCATGTAGCGCGGGTAGGTTCAACTGGTGTAGTCGCCGCAGCAACTCGTCCGAGCCTTGACCGGCATACGTGGCGAAGACATGAGTAATGGCGGGCCGAGCTTCTTTCAGATTCCAATAGTGCCATAAAAAGGCGGGCACATCGGCAATGGGCCCTTCGGCGGCCAAGCGCAGGCTGAAGGCCAGCTGCTCCATCATGTGTTTGTTGTAAGTGGCGTAGAGCTGCTCGGCCAGTGTCATCACCTCCCGCAAGAGGTAGGCCTTGTCACTGCGCAAGGCAATAACGCCGGAGTTGAACAGCTCGGTTTCGGGAGTTACTCGGAACGCCTTGCCGCCTACCTCCCACTGGTGCCCTCGCAGGTGCCGGTACACTTTACGGCTTAGCGTGTTGCCAGTAATCAAACGTCCTTCGTTCTGGTGCATAAAGAACTGTCCGGCCTCTATGGCAGCGAACAAAGGGATAGGACTTTGGCGCCAGATAGTGTCTGTGTCCAGGAAAAGCAGATTGCCGGGATAATGCGCAGCAGCGTGTTCCAGTACGCCAATTTTGAGTAGGTAAACCTTATTAGCCGCGCCGCGCCACGTCTGCCACTGCTCGGACGCTACGGTTGGATACTGAATAGCCGGCCGGTCGCCGAGCACTTGCCGGAACGCGGTAGCGTCATCCGTGTACACCAGAATCTGCGTCTCCGGCTGGGGGTAGGCTCTTGCTGGTAATAAGACAAGATGCTGTAGAGCGCCTCGTTTCGAATATCAACGGAGCCAAAAGCCAGATAAATCAGAGAGTTCATAGCGCAAAGATAACGGCCTAGCCAGGATGGAGCAGGTAAGCTTGAAATTGGACATAAATAAGCAAAGGCTTCTACCAACCCGGTAAAAGCCTTTGCTGACGTATGATTATCTTCAGGTCTACGCCTCTCCTACCTTACCGCCGAAACCCATTGGGTACAGCGGACCGTCATTGAGTTGTTCCTTAATCGCGCCATTAGCTTGCTCGAACCGTTCGATGTTTTCGGTTAGGGCGGCCACGAGGCGTTTAGCGTGCTCGGGCGTGAGAATGATGCGAGACTTTACCTTGGCTTTGGGCAAGCCCGGCATCAGCCGGATAAAGTCAATGACAAACTCGCTGTTGCTGTGCGCAATCATGGCAAGGTTAGCGTATTCGCCCTCGGCAATTTCTTCCGACAATTCGATGCTGATGGCGTTGGGGTCTTGGGTCTGGGGCGCGTCGCCTTCCGGTTTCGTTGGTTGGTTCATATTACCATACTGTTTATTTTGGGCAATGTCACGACCGTTTTTGGACAAGCTTTTTTAGGGTTTCGTAGCCAATTAGATAAGCAGCAATAATAAGCCCAAGCAAGATTAAGATACCCATTGGCCATGCATAAAGGAATACTATAGGAAGGATTATCACATTGGATATATCATCCCATAAACTATTAGGTCTAAAGTTGGCATTGTATCCGAAACCCATCATAATAAACCATAAGACGAATAAAGTCGCCCATATCCCAGGCAGTAAACGTGCAAATAGTCGTGCTCGACTCATTACACGTTCGACTTTACTATATACTCTAAAACTCTTTAGACTTTCAATTAGAACGATAATCCTGCTTATTGCTTGTAGAATAAAAAATATTGCCACCCAAAAACGGTTCTTCTGCATAATAGTAGTCTCAATAGCGAGCATCACCTTTAAGTGAAGTTAGATAAGAAAAAGCCGGCCGGGTTTCCCCAGCCGGCTTTCTTCATTTACTCAATTTCCTAGCTTACTCCGACACCGACTCGCGGCGCGAGGCGCGGGCGGGACGCTTGGTAGGAGCCGCGGCTTCCTCGGTCTTGGCGGCCTGTTGGGCTTCCAGTTCCTCCTTCGAGCCAACGATCTGACGCGTGTACTCGCGCAGACCGGTACCGGCCGGGATGAGGTGACCTACGATTACGTTCTCCTTCAGGCCCAGCAGTTCGTCGGCCTTGCCACGGATGGCAGCTTCCGACAGCACCTTGGTCGTTTCCTGGAAGGAAGCGGCCGAGATGAACGACTGGGTACCCAACGACGCCTGGGTGATACCCTGCAGGGTCGGGCGGGATACGGACGGCTGGGCGTCGCGTACTTCTACCAGCTGCAGGTCGCGGCGGCGCAGGCTGCTGTTCTCGTCGCGCAGGCGGCGAGCCGTCACAATCTGACCGGGCTTCAGGTTCGTCGAGTCGCCGGCGTTGGTTACCACCTTCATGTCGATGATGGTATCGTTTTCCTCCATAAAGATAATCTTGTCGATTACCTGGTGTTCGAGGAACGACGTGTCGCCAGCGTCGAGAATCACAACTTTCTGCATCATCTGGCGAACTACCACCTCGATGTGCTTATCGTTGATTTTCACACCCTGCAAGCGGTATACTTCCTGAATCTCGTTCACGAGGTATTCCTGCACGGCACCGGGGCCCTGGATGCTCAGGATGTCCGAAGGCGTAATAGCACCGTCGGAAAGCGGAGCACCCGCGCGGATGAAGTCGTTGTCCTGCACCAGAATGTGCTTGGACAGCGGCACCATGTATTTCTTCTTGACGCCGTCTTTCGACTCCACGAAGATTTCACGGTTACCACGCTTCACCGTACCGTAGGTTACCACACCGTCGATTTCCGACACAACGGCCGGGTTCGAGGGGTTACGCGCTTCGAAGAGTTCCGTAACACGGGGCAGACCACCGGTAATGTCGCGGGTTTTGCCCACGGCACGCGGAATCTTGGCCAGAATCTGACCAGCCTTGATTTTCTCGCCGTTCTCGACGTTCAAGTGCGAACCTACCGGGATAGAGTAGCCTTTCGAACCTTCCATGTCGCCCTTTTTGCCGGGGCGCACGATGATGGCGGGGTTCTGGTCCTTCGCCTTCGATTCGATGATTACTTTCTCGCGGTGACCCGTCTGCTCATCCGACTCCTCGCGGTAGGTAATGCCTTCCGTGATGGCGTCGTACTGGATGGTACCGTCGAACTCGGCCAGAATAACGGCATTGTAAGGGTCCCAGTTGTTGAGCTCCTGACCTTTCTCTACCTCCTGACCTTCGTCAACGAGCAGGAAAGAGCCGTAGGGAACGTGGTTCGAGATGAACACTTTGCCGGTGCCTTTCTCTACGATGCGGATTTCGCCCGAGCGACCCATCACTACTTTCACCGGCTCGCCATCGGCGTTTGCGGTTTCTACAGTCCGGATATCTTCGAACTCAACCACCCCGGCGAACTTGGCGCGCAGGCTAGCTTCAACGGCAATGTTAGAAGCTGTACCACCTACGTGGAAAGTACGCAGGGTCAGCTGGGTACCAGGCTCACCGATGGACTGGGCAGCAATTACGCCAACCGCTTCGCCCTTCTGGACCATGCGGCCCGACGACAGGTTACGGCCGTAGCACTTGCCGCAGATACCACGCTTCGATTCGCAGGTCAGTACCGAGCGGATTTCCACCGATTCGATGCTGGTGTTGTCGATACGACGCGTAATTTCCTCGGTGATTTCCTCACCAGCTGCCAGAATAACCTCGTCCGTCAGCGGGTCCACGATGTCGTGAACGGCCACGCGGCCCAGGATACGCTCAGCCAGCGGCTCCACTACGTCCTCGTTATCCTTCAGGGCGAAGGTTTCTATGCCACGCAGGGTACCGCAATCCACCTCGTTCACGATGACGTCTTGCGATACGTCTACCAGACGACGCGTCAGGTAGCCGGCGTCAGCCGTCTTCAGAGCGGTGTCAGCCAGACCCTTACGAGCACCGTGGGTCGAAATGAAGTACTCGATTACGTCCAGGCCTTCTTTGAAGTTAGACAGAATCGGGTTTTCGATAATCTCACCAACTGAACCCTGTAGCGACTTTTGCGGCTTAGCCATCAGACCCCGCATACCGCCGAGCTGACGAATCTGCTCGCGCGAGCCACGAGCACCGGAGTGCATCATCATGTAAATCGAGTTGAAGCCCTGGTTCTCCTTTTCGAGGCGACCCATGAGGGTTTCAGTGATTTGGTTGTTGATGCGGGTCCAGATATCGATAACCTGGTTGTAACGCTCGTTGTCGGTAATCAGACCCATCTGGTAGTTCTGAGTAACGGCCTTCACGTCGTTCTGCGCTTGCAGAACCAGGGCATCCTTCTCTTTCGGAATCTGGATGTCGCCCAGACCCATCGACAGACCACCTTTGTAAGCCGACTGGAAACCCAGCGTCTTGATGTCGTCGAGGAACTGTGCGGTGCGGGCCATGCCGGTCCGCTTGAACACCATCGAAATGATCTGCTGCAGCTTTTTCTTGGTCAGCAGTTCATCCACAAAACCTACTTCGGTGGGCACGAGCTGGTTGAACAGCACGCGGCCAGCTACGGTCTCGATGATCTTCGTAACGAGGTTATCTTCTTCGTCGCGAACCTGCGTGCGCACCTTAATATAGGCGTGCTTCGAGAGCTGACCTTCGTTCAGGGCAATTACTACCTCCTCGTCCGAGTAGAACATGCGGCCTTCGCCCTGGATCTGCTCATCGTCGGTGCTGCGCTTGCCTTTGGTCACGTAGTACAAGCCCAGAACCATGTCCTGCGACGGTACCGCAATGGGCGCGCCGTTGGCCGGGTTCAGGATATTGTGCGACGCCAGCATGAGCATGGAGGCTTCCAGAATAGCAGCCGGTCCCAGGGGAACGTGCACAGCCATCTGGTCACCGTCAAAGTCAGCGTTGAAGGCCGTACACACTAGCGGGTGCAGCTGAATAGCCTTGCCCTCAATGAGGCGGGGCTGGAACGCCTGGATACCCAAGCGGTGCAAGGTAGGAGCCCGGTTCAGGAGCACTGGGTGGCCTTTCAGCACGTTCTCCAGGATGTCCCATACCACAGCGTCCTTGCGGTCAACGATTTTCTTCGCTGATTTCACCGTCTTCACGATACCGCGCTCAATGAGCTTACGGATGATGAACGGCTTGAACAGCTCGGCCGCCATGTTCTTGGGCAGACCGCACTCGTGCAGCTTCAGCTCGGGGCCTACTACAATAACCGAACGGCCAGAGTAGTCCACACGCTTACCGAGCAAGTTCTGACGGAAGCGGCCCTGCTTGCCTTTCAGCATATCAGACAGCGACTTCAGGGCCCGGTTACCTTCGGCGCGCACGGCATTCACCTTACGCGAGTTGTCGAAGAGCGAGTCAACAGCTTCCTGCAGCATGCGCTTCTCGTTCCGCAGAATCACCTCGGGAGCCTTGATTTCGATTAGGCGCTTGAGGCGGTTGTTGCGGATAATAACGCGACGGTACAGGTCGTTCAAGTCGGAAGTGGCGAAACGGCCACCGTCCAACGGCACGAGCGGGCGTAGTTCCGGCGGAATCACCGGCACCATGCGGATTACCATCCACTCAGGCTTGTTCTCGATGCGGGTAGCCGCGTCGCGGAACGCTTCTACCACGCGCAGACGCTTCAACGCCTCAGCCTTACGCTGCTGCGAAGTCTCGTGGGCAGCCGAGTCACGAAGGCTATAGGACAGCTCGTCGAGGTTGGTGCGCTCCAGCAGGAGTTGCAGCGCATCAGCTCCCATCCGGGCAATGAATTTGTTCGGGTCCTCATTCGGCAGCATCTGGTTCTCGCGGGGGAGCTTGTCGATGATGTCGAGGTATTCGTCTTCGGTCAGGAAGTCCAACTGCTGTACGCCTTCTTCGGCAAGTACACCGGGCTGCACGACTACGTACCGCTCGTAATAGATAATCTGGTCGAGCTTCTTGGTGGGCAGGCCCAGCAGGTAGCCGATTTTGTTGGGCAACGACTTAAAGTACCAGATGTGCGCAACGGGCACCACCAGTTCGATGTGGCCCATCCGCTCCCGACGCACTTTCTTCTCGGTCACCTCCACGCCGCAACGGTCGCAGATGATGCCTTTGTAGCGAATCCGCTTGTATTTGCCGCAGTGGCATTCCCAGTCCTTTACCGGACCGAAAATCCGCTCGCAAAACAGGCCGCCCATCTCGGGCTTGTACGTCCGGTAGTTGATCGTCTCGGGCTTTACTACCTCACCGTTTGACCGCTCCAGAATGGATTCGGGCGAGGCCAGCGAAATAGTAACTTTCGAGAAGTCCTGTACCAGTTTCTTGTTTTTTGCAAACGCCATGTAGAGTAGCTGTTGTTAGCTGGTGGCTTTTATCTGTTCATTGGTTCCGCTAATCTTAAGAGTAGTCGGAAAGAACGTAACAGTTCGACTCTGCGAAAAGTGCTCTGCGGGTCGGATAGGTACGCCACGCAGTAGGTTTCCGCCAGGTCTAGTAATTGGGTGATTCAGAACCTGAATCAAGTTGCGGCCAACTACTACCGAAGGTTGATGTCGTTCTGACCATATCTCGGAACGACGCCGGCAGCGGCTGTTATCGATTTCCCGAACCGCGGGTACTCTATATAATAAGACTTGAAAAGTGGCTGCCGACACATGTGCGTCAGCAGCCACTTCTTTCAAACCCTAGTCAAGCGTAATTTCCAGGGCCAGACCGCGTAACTCGTGAATGAGTACGTTGAATGACTCGGGGATATTCGGCTTGGGCAGTACGTCGCCTTTTACAATGGCTTCGTACGCTTTAGCACGGCCTACCACGTCATCCGACTTCACCGTCAGGATTTCCTGGAGGACGTTGGAAGCACCGAAGGCTTCGAGAGCCCACACTTCCATTTCGCCGAAGCGCTGACCACCGAACTGGGCTTTACCGCCGAGGGGCTGCTGGGTGATGAGCGAGTACGGTCCGATAGAACGGGCGTGCATCTTGTCATCAACCAAGTGACCCAGCTTCAGCATGTAAATCACACCTACGGTTACCGGCTGGTCGAAACGCTGACCGGTTAAACCGTCGTGCAGGTACGCCCGGCCGAAGGTTGGCAGACCCGCTTCCGTCAACTCGCGCGATACTTCCTCTTCGGTAGCACCATCGAAAATTGGGGTAGCGTAGGTGCGGCCCAGCTTCAGGCCGGCCCAACCCAGTACGGTTTCGTAAATCTGACCAATGTTCATCCGGCTCGGTACACCAAGCGGGTTGAGCACGATGTCCATCGGAGTACCGTCAGGCAGGAAAGGCATGTCCTCATCGCGCACGATGCGGGCTACTACCCCTTTGTTACCGTGACGGCCGGCCATTTTATCACCCACCTTCAGCTTACGCTTCTTGGCGATGTATACTTTGGCCAGCTGCACAATGCCGGCGGGGAGCTCGTCGCCTACTTCCAGCGTGAACCGGTCGCGCTTGAAGCGGGCCGTGATGGTGTTGCGCTTCTTGGCATAGTTTTTCACCAAGTCGAGCAGCATACCATTCACACGCGCATCAGCGGTCCAGTTCTCCAGAATGAGGTCTTTGAACATGTTCACCTCTTCCGGCACGGCGTAGTTGCTCTCATCCTTATAGGGGTTCTTTTCGGGGAACAACGCTTCCGTGATGTTCTTCTTCCCAAATTTCACACCCTTGGTCAGGATTTCGTCGCCAAACTTGTGCTTCACGCCCTGGGAGGTTTTGCCTTCCAGCAGCTGCACCAGCTTCTCGATCATCACGGCTTTGATGCCGCGCAGTTCCCGAGCGTACGACTCCTTCAGTTCTTCTACTTCCTTCTTCGACTTGGCCCGCAGGTTTTTGTCTTTCTTCGGACGCGAGAACAGCTTAGTGCCAATTACTACCCCATTCAGGGACGGTGGCGCCTTAAGGGAGGCGTCTTTCACGTCGCCGGCTTTGTCACCAAAGATGGCGCGGAGCAGCTTCTCTTCCGGGGTCGGATCGGTTTCGCCTTTCGGCGTGATCTTGCCGATGAGAATGTCACCTTCGCGAACCTCAGCGCCTAGACGGATGATACCGTTGTCGTCGAGGTTGCGCACGGCTTCTTCGCTCACGTTCGGAATTTCCGAGGTCAGCTCTTCTTCGCCGCGCTTGGTTTCGCGCACTTCCAACTCAAACTCCTCAATGTGAATCGAGGTGAAGATGTCGTCGCGCACTACTTTCTCCGAGATGACAATAGCATCTTCGAAGTTGTAGCCCTGCCACGGCATAAAGGCCACCTGCATATTGCGGCCCAGAGCTAGCTCACCTTTGTTCGTGCCGTAGCCTTCGCAGAGGGGCTGTCCTTTGGTTACCCGCTCACCCTTCTTCACGAGGGGTGTCAGGTTGATGCAGGTATCCTGGTTGGTACGACGGAACTTGATCAGGTCGTACGAAATCTTCTCAGCGTCGAAGCTTACGAGGATGTCGTCTTCCGTCAGGTCGTACTTCACTACAATGCGGTTAGCATCTACGTAGTCAATTACACCGTCGCCTTCGGCTACTACCAGCGTGCGGGAGTCGATGGCTACGCGGCCTTCCAGGCCAGTGCCCACGATGGGAGCCTCAGCCTTCAAGAGCGGAACCGCCTGACGTTGCATGTTCGAACCCATCAGGGCACGGTTAGCGTCGTCGTGCTCCAGAAACGGAATCAGTGAAGCAGCCACCGATACAATCTGGTTCGGGGCTACGTCCATGTAACTGTACTCATCCGGACCTACTACCGGGAAGTCACCTTCGAAACGGCCTTTTACCAGCTCGTTGATGAAGTTACCCTGTTCATCGATGCGGGCGTTGGCCTGCGCGATGTGGTGAGTATCTTCCTCCTCGGCCGTCAGGTACTTCACGTTCTCGGTGATGTCGACCTTACCGTTCTCTACCGTACGGTAGGGAGTTTCGATAAAGCCCATCGAGTTTACCCGGGCGTGCACGCACAGCGACGAAATCAGACCGATGTTCGGTCCTTCCGGCGTTTCGATGGTGCACAAGCGGCCGTAGTGCGTGTAGTGAACGTCACGTACTTCAAAACCAGCCCGCTCGCGCGACAGACCTCCTGGCCCCAGTGCCGATACGCGACGCTTGTGCGTCACCTCGGCCAGCGGGTTCGTCTGGTCCATGAACTGCGACAACTGGTTAGTACCGAAGAAGGAGTTGATTACCGACGACAGCGTACGGGCGTTGATCAGGTCAACCGGCTTGAAGTCCTCGTTGTCGCGCACGTTCATGCGCTCCTTGATGGTACGCGCCATACGGGCCAGACCTACGCCAAATTGAGCGTAAAGCTGCTCCCCTACCGTACGTACCCGGCGGTTCGACAAGTGGTCAATGTCATCGACAATGGCCTTCGAGTTGATCAAACCAATCAGGTATTTCACGATGAGAACAATGTCCTCATTGGTTAGCACGCGAGCCTCCCAGTTCGTGTCAATACCCAGCTTCTTATTAATACGGTAGCGGCCTACATCCCCGAGGTCGTAGCGCTTGTCCGAGAAGAATAGCTTTTGGATAATGTCGCGGGCTGTCTCTTCGTCAGGAGCCTCCGTGTTCCGGAGCTGACGGTAGATTTGCTCCACGGCTTCTTTCTCCGAGTTGGAGTTGTCCTTCTGCAGAGTGTTGTAAATAATTGCGTAGTCGGCAATGTTTACGTTCTCACGGTGCAGAATCACCGACTTGGCCCCGGCATTCAGGATTACGTCGATGTCCTCCTCCTCGATGGTCGAGTCACGCTCCAGCAAAACCTCGTTCCGGTCGATGGACACCACTTCACCGGTATCCTCGTCCACGAAGTCTTCCGTCCAGGTGCGGAGTACCCGGGCAGCTAACTTGCGACCTACTGCTTTCTTGAGATTTTTCTTATCGGCCTTCACCTCTTCTGACAGCCCGAACAGGTCGAGAATGTCTTTATCGGTGCCGTAGCCGATAGCACGCAGCAGCGTCGTAACCGGAAATTTCTTCTTCCGGTCGATGTACGCATACATCACGTTGTTCACGTCCGTGGCGAATTCAATCCACGAACCTTTGAACGGAATGATACGGGCCGAATACAGTTTCGTGCCATTGGTGTGCTTGCTCTGGGCAAAGAACACTCCGGGCGAACGGTGCAGCTGCGAAACGATAACGCGCTCTGCCCCGTTAATCACGAAAGAGCCCTTTTCGGTCATGTAGGGAATGTTCCCGAGGAACACTTCCTGCTCAATCGTTTCGAAATCTTCGTTGTCCGTGTCGTTGCAGACGAGGCGCAACTTAGCTTTCAGCGGCACCGAGTACGTCAAGCCCCGGTCAATGCACTCGTCAACAGAGTACTTGGGCGGGTCAACGTGGTAGTCGATGAAGGTCAGCACGAAGTTTTCACGCGAGTCCGAAATCGGGAAGTTCTCGGCGAATACTTTGAAAAGACCCTCATCGGTACGGTTCTCGGCAGCCGTTTCCAACTGGAAGAAATCCATGAACGAGCGAACCTGCACGTCCAGGAAATCCGGGTACTCAATAACCTTTTTAATCTTGGCGAAGTTGATCCGCTCGTCAGCCGCCTGCAGTTTTTGCAGGCCTGTCTGTGCTTTCGGTGTAGCCAATGTATGTGGGGTTAGGAAATGGATACTGAGAGAATCCAACTCAAGTAACTAGCAAGGCCAGAAACCTGAGGAGAACGGAAGTTTTGGGCGCACGAAAGCGCAAAGCAGAACCTCGCGCTTCTGGCAGCCGTAGGCACGAAAAGCCGCAAAGCGGCGTGCAAACGGACTTCCGACTAGTTTGTTGCCTACAAACAGGAAAAGACCTGGCTTAGTTGCCAGGCCTCTCCATATTTGCTGGTTTTACGAGCAGGCAGCAGAAATTACTTAACTTCTACTTCAGCGCCAGCTTCTTCCAGTTGCTTCTTCAGCGACTCAGCTTCGTCTTTAGCAACACCTTCTTTCAGGGGCTTAGGAGCACCGTCAACCAGTTCTTTGGCTTCTTTCAGGCCCAGGCCGGTCAGGTCTTTCACCAGCTTTACAACAGCCAGCTTCTGGCCACCGGCAGCCTTCAGGATTACGTCGAACGAAGTCTTCTCCTCAGCGGCTTCAGCAGCACCAGCGCCAGCACCACCAGCTACCATTACTGGAGCAGCAGCAGCAGGCTCAATGCCATACTCGTCTTTCAGGATAGTAGCCAGTTCGTTTACTTCTTTTACCGTCAGGCTAACGAGCTGCTCGGCGAATGCTTTCAAATCTGCCATTTCTGTAGATTGTTAAAAAGGGGGTTGTTGAAGGAAATTGAAAGTGAAAAAGATGAGCAGCGGTTAGCCTGCAACCTCTTCTTTTTCGGAAAGCGTTTTGATAAGACCAGCCAAGATGTTGCCACCGCTCGATAGAGCAGAGATAACGTTTTTGGCGGGCGACTGGAGCAGACCGATAACATCACCGATAAGCTCGTTTTTGCCTTTCAGCGTGCTGAGGCTGCTGAGCTGGTTGGCGCCGATGTAAATGCTAGCATCAACATAGGCACCTTTCAGCGCGGGACGGGGCTCTACGTTCTTACCGTAGTTCTGTGCCTTGTAAAAGTCCTGAAGCAGTTTGGCGGGAGCATTGCCCGACTCTTTCGAGAACAGGATGCCCGACTGGCCTTTCAGCGCTGCGTCCATCTCCGAAGTGTCGCCACCCAGGGTGTCGAGAGCCTTACGGATGAAGGTGTTCTTGTACACTTTGAACTCCATGCCGCGGTTAAAGCACAGGCGACGGAATTCGTTGATTTTCGCCACCGACATTCCCGAAGCATCGGCAATGTAGAACGCGTTGTGCGATTGAAACTTCTCGCTCAACTCGTCGACGAGGGCTTGTTTTTCTTCCCGGATCATATCGTCGTGTTGATTAAAATTAAGCGGAAGTTACCTGGGTGTCAACCGGAACGGCAGGCGACATCGTGCTCGAAAGCGTGATGCTCTTGATATA
Source organism: Hymenobacter sp. 5516J-16 (assembly GCF_022919335.1). Classification (NCBI taxonomy): domain Bacteria; kingdom Pseudomonadati; phylum Bacteroidota; class Cytophagia; order Cytophagales; family Hymenobacteraceae; genus Hymenobacter; species Hymenobacter sp. 5516J-16. The sequence goes on from NZ_CP095058.1 coordinate 1,647,461, forward strand.
AGTGCCCTTAGCTGACGAAGGCTTCAAACGCTGAAGCGTCTGGATTACTTCGATGGCGTTTTCAGCGAGCTTCTGCTCGTCGAACGACACCTTGCCTACTGAGCAGTGAATGATACCGGTCTTGTCAACTTTAAAGTCGATTTTACCAGCCTTCACTTCCTGTACAGCTTTAGCTACGTCAGTTGTAACCGTGCCCGACTTGGGGTTTGGCATTAGGCCACGAGGACCCAGTACGCGACCCAGACGGCCAACCTTAGCCATTACCGACGGCATCGTGATGATTACGTCGATATCGGTCCAACCTTTCTCGATTTTCGAGATATAGTCATCTAAACCAACGTAGTCAGCACCAGCTGCAGTAGCTTCAGCTTCTTTGTCGGCGGTAACCAAGGCCAGAACGCGAACAGTTTTGCCGGTACCGTGGGGCAACGTGGCTACGCCACGTACCATCTGGTCAGCTTTGCGGGGGTCAACGCCCAGACGAACGTCGATATCCACGGAAGCGTCAAACTTGGTATAGGTGATATCCTTTACCACTTTGGCGGCTTCTACCAGATTCCGAACTTCGGTCAGGTCGTGCTTGGCAAGGGCTTCCTTGCGCTTTTTGCTTACTTGTGCCATGTCTTACTCCGTCGTTAAATTATTCAGCGAAAGGAGAAGTGCCCGACACAGTGATGCCCATGCTACGAGCCGTACCGGCTACTTGCAACATTGCCGACTCCACTTTGAAAGCATTCAGGTCTGGCATCTTCGTCTCGGCGATGGTGCGTACCTGGTCCCATGACACCGAGCCAACCTTGTTACGGTTGGGCTCTTTCGAACCGCTCTGGAGCTTGGCAGCCTCCATCAGGAGAACCGGCACCGGAGGAGTCTTCACCACGAAGTCAAACGACTTGTCGGTGTACATGGTGATGAGTACAGGACAAACTTGGCCGGCCTTATCCTGGGTGCGAGCATTGAACTGCTTGCAGAACTCCATGATATTAAGGCCTTTGCTACCAAGTGCAGGTCCAACCGGCGGCGCAGGGTTTGCGGCACCTCCCTTTATCTGAAGCTTCAGATAACCTCTAATTTCTTTGGCCATTTGGTTTGAAAGGCTTCGAAATCTGCATCGTAACACGCAGCTTCCTCAGTTTTTACTTGCTCCTAGTGGAAGCACCACCGATCCGGAGCGGATAACCGGTGACGTTATATGAGCTACGCTTCCTTCTCGACCTGGGTGTAGCTCAACTCCATAGGAGTGCTACGGCCGAAAATTTTGACGATAACATTCAGTTTCTTCCGTTCCTCGAACACCTCCGATACTGTACCCGACATACCCGCGAAACCGCCATCCACAATCTTTACCAACTCACCAACTACAAAAGGCGTCTCCAGGGTAGCGGTCTGCTCTTCCGCTTCATCCACAATCCCAAGAATGCGGTTTACTTCCGAAATATGCAGCGGAACTGGCTTCGTGTTCTGATTAGCAGCTTTCCCTTCTTTATCACTTAGGAAGCCAATTACTCCAGGCGTGCTAGTAATAATGTGGTCTACCTCTCCGTGAGTCAGGTCAGCGTGGATAATGATGTATCCGGGGTACAGGTTCCGCTCACGCACGCGCTTTTTGCCGTTGCGCATCTCGAACACCTTCTCCACCGGAATCAATACCTGGGGTACTAAGTCAGAAAGCCCGTGACGGCCAATCTCAGTTTCCAGATAGGTCTTGGCTTTTTTCTCTTGTCCGCTTACCGAGCGGACTACGTACCACTTCAACTCGCCCATTGTCGTATACTCTACCGATTAACGGAACGATTGGTAAAATGCTTCTAAGCTTTTGCTAAAAGCAACATCCATTAAGCCCACTACCCCGGCAAACAGCAACGAACCAATCAGCACCAGACCGGCACTTTTCTGCAGTTCCTCCAATGAAGGCCACGTCACTTTGTAGCGCATCTCTTCGGAGGTTTCCCGGAAGTAGTTTGTTAGCTTGCTCATGATAGCGGCACCAGTTTGGTGTTTAAAGCTACGGCTGCCGAAGCAGCCGTAGTTCTTAGTGGCACGGGCGGAGAGATTCGAACTCCCATCAAAGGTTTTGGAGACCTCTATTCTACCCTTGAACTACGCCCGTGTATGCGTCCTATCCAGTCAAGGTGCTGGATTGGGACTGCAAATGTATGGAACTCTTTAAACAAAACAAATCCGCCCCCGAAAAAATCGAGAGCGGATTTGCATTATTTCACCAGGGAAGGTCGAAACTATTCTGTGATTTCAGTTACCTGACCAGCACCTACAGTACGGCCACCTTCGCGGATAGCGAAACGCAGACCTTTTTCCATAGCTACCGAGTTGATCAGCTCAACCGAGATGGTTACGTTGTCACCAGGCATTACCATCTCTACACCCTCGCCCAGCGAGATGATACCGGTTACGTCGGTGGTGCGGAAATAGAACTGAGGACGGTAGTTGTTGAAGAACGGAGTGTGACGACCACCTTCCTCTTTCGACAGTACGTACACTTCAGCCTTGAACTTGGTGTGAGGCTTAACCGAACCGGGCTTGCAGATAACCATACCACGACGGATGGCTTCTTTTTCAATACCGCGGAGCAGCAGACCTACGTTGTCACCAGCTTCACCACGGTCAAGGATTTTGCGGAACATCTCAACGCCCGTTACGGTCGACTTGAGGTTCTCAGCACCCATGCCCAGGATTTCAACTTGCTCACCCGAGTTGATGATACCACGCTCGATACGGCCGGTAGCAACCGTTCCACGACCCGTGATAGAGAATACGTCCTCTACGGGCATCAGGAAGGGCAGGTCGGTCAGACGAGCAGGAATTGGAATGTAGCTGTCAACAGCAGCCATCAGCTCCTCAATCTTGGGAACCCAAGCAGCGTCGCCGTTCAGGCCGCCCAGAGCCGAGCCCTGGATAACCGGAATGTTGTCACCGTCGAAGTCATAGAACGAGAGCAGTTCGCGGATTTCCATTTCCACCAGCTCGAGCAGCTCGGGGTCATCCACCATGTCCACTTTGTTCATGAACACTACCAGCTGAGGAACACCTACCTGACGGGCGAGCAGGATGTGCTCACGAGTCTGGGGCATTGGGCCGTCGGTAGCAGCTACCACGAGGATAGCACCGTCCATCTGAGCAGCACCCGTTACCATGTTCTTCACATAGTCAGCGTGACCAGGGCAGTCAACGTGAGCGTAGTGACGGTTTTCGGTAGCGTATTCTACGTGCGACGTGTTGATCGTGATACCACGCTCTTTTTCTTCGGGAGCATTGTCGATCGAAGAGAAGTCGCGCTTGGCAGCCAGACCTTTGTTAGCCAACACCATGGTGATAGCAGCCGTCAGGGTGGTTTTGCCGTGGTCCACGTGACCAATCGTGCCGATGTTTACGTGCGGCTTGGACCGGTCAAAATTTTCTTTAGCCATTGTAAAGAGATTAAGAGGAATTTTGAGGTAAAGAGGGGGAAAACGCGACTAGTCTATACAGTAAGAAAGCGAAACACAGCTCCGCTTAGTCGGGACTGCACGTCGCTTTACTTGCTGACAGAGCCAAACGGTGCAGTCGCGCTGCCCCGTTGGTACTCGTAAATTCTGAGCCATTTATGGGATTTGAACCCATGACCTCTTCCTTACCAAGGAAGTGCTCTACCACTGAGCTAAAACGGCTTATTTTAGGTTTGGCAAAGATACAACAGGAGAAGAACATTTGCCAGCCGACGCTATGGGTTGTTATTTCTCACTGCCGCCTTGGGCACCGAGCGGGAGACGAGGTTCGAACCCGCGACCTGCAGCTTGGAAGGCTGCCGCTCTACCAACTGAGCTACTCCCGCGTGTGTGAAAGAAGAGTAACTAGTAAAACGAATCTACCAGTTGCTCTTTTCACTATTGTGGGGGGAGAAGGATTCGAACCTTCGAAAGCTTGCGCTAACAGAGTTACAGTCTGTCCCATTTGGCCACTCTGGAACCCCCCCAATTATCTGCTTTCTTACCGCTTGTAAGAAAGAAGCCCTCCGTTCTGGTAGTAGCCGCTACGGTTACTGTGTCGATTGGAGTTGCAAAATTAGAGGCTTTCTGGTGTAAGTCAAGTCTACCGTAAAAAAAGGTTTTAACTTTTTTCTGCTGACTAGCTCCTACTCTCGCGTTATCATTACCTAACCAATTGACTACCTAACAAAAACGATCAGCCCGCTTGGGCTCATCGTGCCTGAAAAAAATTGGTTTTTTTTATTGAATAAGGCTGTACATCGACTTTAGGCTGTCGTCTTTCTCTTTGTTGCGGATGTCTTGCAAGATAGGTTTGAGCGTGGGCATGCTGGTTGTAAGCTGATGCAAACCCTTGTATGCTCCGAGCCGCACGTACATCTGTGGATGCGTCCGAGCTAAAGTCTCTAAGCGCTGGATACCTTTCTCCCGCTCAATGGGGGCATGCGCTGCATGAGTGTGCCGAAGTTTTCAAGCATCACATACAGTACCTCCGCGGGGGCATCCTGACTGCGCCGTAGAAACCACGAGTAGTCGTCGAGGGTACCATTGAGCCCGTAGTAATTCGACAAAGCTGTAAGTAGGGCGGAATTTTTGGTTTCTTGCAGGGCGGCTACCTGAGTACGAGTGGCGGCAGTAGGAGCTTTAGACAAGGCATCAACGGCTGCCCCTACCACCAGATACGAACTGTCCTTTAGGGCAGCGGCGTACACTTCGCTGAAGTCCTCATTCTGGAAGGAGGATAAAACGCTGATAGCCGCAGCTCTTACTACCCCTTTTTTCTCATTCAGGGCCACGCGCTGCAAATCCTTACGAACTGCGCTGCCCTCGGCGCCCCGGTACCGCCGTAGTCCATCTAGTGCGGCTACCCGGGTAGCCCAGAACGGGTCTGATAAGGCATTCCGAAAGGCAGAGCTAACTGTGAGGTCAGCGGTTTTGCTGCGTAGGCCTTGAATGGCGGCGTATTTTTGTAGGTAGCCGCGGGCGTGGCTCAGCTGATACAATAGTTCCTCCTGCGTTTGGGTCTCATCAACCTGCGCCAGCAACGTTCCTTCGTGGTCGAACTTGACGAGGTTAGGCCGCTGATTGACGGGCAGGTGAAAGGTTTGGTCGGCTTTGGTGATGAGAATCCGATGTTCTGTGGGTTGCCCGCCGTTCCAGGTAGCCACCGTAACTGGTAGGCGGTAGACGGGCTGGTACAGGGTATCCTGCACCTGCTGCACGTGCAACACTACTTGGCTATTCTCGAAAGAGTGGGTAACGCGCAGCTCTGGGTGGCCGCGCTGCAAAAACCACTGATCGAAAAACCACATCAAGTCCTCTCCAGTCGTTTCCTCGAATGCAATGCGCAGCTTGGCAAGCTCCGTGCTGGATAGCTTATTCTGGGTGAGGTAGCGGTTTAGGGAAGTAAAGAAGGCATCATTGCCTACGTACTTGCGTAGCATGTGCAGCACGCGCCCACCCTTGTCGTAGGAGTGCCGGTCGAACATGTCCTCCCGGTTAGCGTAGCGGTAGCGAATCAATGGCTCGCGCTTCATCTGCGCTTCCTCTAGGTAGTTGCGGAGCTTGGTTTGCTGCACCAGCGCGGCGGCATCTGCCCCGTATTTCTGTTCGGCCCACAGCAGTTCGGAGTAATCGGCAAAGGACTCGTTGAGGGCAGGTTAGACCAAGACTCCGTAGTTACGTAGTCGCCGAACCACTGGTGGAATAGCTCGTGCGCGATAACGGACTCGGGCTCGTAGGATATGTCGGCTAGCTCCCGGGAGTTGAATTGCACTAACTGCTGCTGGAACGTGGAGGCCGAGGTATTTTCCATGGCCCCTGACACAAAATCGTGCACGGCTACCTGCGCGTACTTCTCCCAGGGGTAGTCCACCCCCAGCTTTTTGGAGAAAAAATCCAGCATTTCGGGCGTATTGCCGAACACTTGCTTGGCCGTGTACTGGTAGGGCGGATCGACATAATACTCAATGGGTTTGCCGCGCCACGTGTCTGTCACCACTGCAAAGTTACCGGCGGCCAGCATGGTTAGGTAGGGCGCGTGGGGTAGGTTTTGCTTCCAGACATCCGTACGGGTGCCGTCCGAGTTACGGCGGGAGGATACCAACAAGCCATTCGATAAGGTTTTAAACCCATTCTCAACCGTCAGGCTGATTTCCTGAGTCATGCGCTGGTTGGGCTTATCAATGGTTGGGAACCAGCAGGAGCTACCCTCCGTCTCACCCTGGGTCCATACCTGGCGGGGCTTGTCCTTGTTCGTGCCGAGAGGATTAATAAAGTACAGACCCTTGTCTTCGGTAATAGCTTCGCTCCCACCCTTAGGCAGCTCATTAGGCTTGGCCACGTACTGAATTCGGACCTGATACTGCTCGGTGCGCGGATACTGGCGGTCCAGCGTAATGGTTAGCTTCTTCTTATCGTAGCTGTACTTCAGGTCCCGGCCTTTTTTAACACCGTTGAGAAGCTCCACGCTTTTCACGTCGAACCCCTTGGCATCGAGCACCAACTGGTTTTGGGGGTAGAAGTGTGGGTGCAGGGTGAGGGTAGCCGTACCCAAGAGCCACTGCTTGGCCCAGTCGAAACGCACGTCCAGCTTGGTATCGACCAGGTCATGGAGGATGGTGGCAGCGGGCTGCACAGGGTTGGTGGAGGGCAGCCAGTTCGGCACGGGTTGCTGGGCCGGCGCGGGGGTGGGCGCAACGGACACGGGAGTTTTCTTGCGAGCCGGATGGCTAACACTCGAGGCCGGACGACTGGATTTAACTGCCTGAGCGGAAGCCGTAAACTGGCACAGAAGCGTCAGGATAAAGGCACCGAGGACCGGGTATTTCATGCGGAAAGGCACTAGGGTATTGGAGGGTCAAGTTCCGAATTTATTTCAGAATTGGCCTATCTTTAAGCCCTTTTCCGCCCCATTCCCGCCCTCTTCTTATGCTACAGGTACGCACCGACGCCACCCCCGACCAAACTTGGGAGGTTGATTACCGCCCCAATGGTCTTACTACCGTCAATGGGCAGCCTTTTGAATGGGACTTGACGCCTCTGGGCCAGGGCCGTTACCATCTGCTTTACAACAACCGCTCCTACAGCGCCGAGTTGATTACAGCCGATTACACCACCAAAACGGTAGTGCTCAAGCTGAACGGGCAGCAACTGCAACTGCAAGCCAAGGACCGTTTTGATTTGCTGCTTGATAAGCTAGGCATGAGCAACACGGCCGCCAGCAAGGTAAACGAGCTGAAGGCGCCTATGCCCGGTCTGATTGTCGATATTCGGGTGGAACCCGGCCAGACCGTTCAGAAAGGCGACCCGCTGCTGGTACTGGAGGCTATGAAGATGGAAAACATCCTGAAGGCGCCGGGCGAAGGCACAGTAGCTGCCATTAAAGTCAATTTGCGCGACAACGTAACCAAAGGGCAGGTGCTGATTCAGTTCAGCTAACCTGCCTTTTTCCTATTTATTGAGCCAGAACGGCTACCACGGGCTTCTGCCAAGGGTACTGCTTATGGCCTTCCTACGTACATCCGCGTTCCACGCTTAACCTCTCTCGTTTTGAAGTACAACCGAATCCTGCTGAAGCTGAGCGGCGAGGCCCTGATGGGTCAGCAACAGTACGGCATCGATGCCACCCGGCTCATGCAGTACGCCGAAGAAATCAAGAAAGTAGCCGCTACGGGTACGCAGGTAGCCGTAGTTATCGGGGGCGGCAACATTTTCCGGGGGGTGCAGGCCGAAGCGTTCGGGCTCGACCGGGTGCAGGGCGACTACATGGGCATGCTGGCCACGGTTATCAACTCCATGGCCCTGCAAAGTGCCCTAGAGAAATTGGATGTGAACACGCGCCTGCTGTCCGGGGTAACCATTCAGCGGGTATGCGAGCCGTATATCCGCCGGCGGGCTCTGCGCCACCTAGAGAAAGGACGCGTGGTTATTTTCGGGGCTGGTATCGGCTCCCCCTACTTCACTACCGACTCGGCGGCTTCATTGCGGGCCATTGAGATTGAGGCCGACGTGGTACTGAAGGGCACCCGCGTGGATGGCATTTATACCGCCGACCCTGAGAAGGACCCTACCGCCGTGCGCTACCCCAAATTACGTTTGATGAGGTAATGGCGAAAAAACTCAACGTCATGGACATGACGGCCTTTACCCTGTGCAAGGAAAATAACCTGCCTATTATTGTGTTCGACATGAACAAGGAAGGCAACCTGCAACGTTTGCTCGACGGCGAAAGTGTAGGCACGTTGGTAAGTATGCACGGCGCAGCACCTACGGAGTCGGCTGATGCTCACCACAGTAGCCTGCAACCCGCGCTAAAGCAGACTCCGGGCGAACAGGCATGAGCAGAATCACATGCGGCGGCGGACTGGTAGTAGTACATTAGCAGTCAAGCCCAGCATTTCTTCACTTTTATATTCACCTTTCAACACTTAACATTTCAGAAGTGGACGAAGAAATTAAGTTTTATCTGGACGAGGCGGAGGAATCGATGGGCAAAGCCCTGCAGCACACGCAGGTTGAGTTTGCCCGAATCCGCGCGGGTAAGGCTACCCCGGCCATGCTCGATTCTTTGCGAGTTGACTATTACGGCACGCCTACCCCGGTAGCGCAGGTAGCTAACGTAGCCGCTCCCGACGCCCGGACGCTGTTCATCAAGCCCTGGGAAAAGAACATGATCAGCGAAATTGCCAAGGCCATCAAGAATAGCGACTTGGGCTTGAATCCGCAGTCAGATGCCGAAGGTGTGCGCCTCAACATTCCGCCCATGACGGAGGAGCGCCGCCGCGACCTGGTAAAGCAGGCCAAGAATGAGTCCGAAAGTGGCAAGGTTCGTATCCGCGGCATTCGCAAGGACGTGAATGAAGCGCTCCGGAAGCTGCAGAAGGAAGGTGCCGCCGAGGATGCCGTTAAGGATGCCGAGGCGAAAGTGCAGAAGTTCACGGACAGCTACATCAGCAAGGTTGATGAACTGCTGAGCAAGAAAGAAACCGAAATCATGACCATCTGATTTCGGCTTCACTCACAGAAAAGCCCCAGCCGATTGGTATCAGCTGGGGCTTTTCTGTGAGTGAAGAATCTACGCTACTGCTTATGTGCGCCAGTAGCCAGCTGCCAGAATTTGTTGTTCCACCGGTTCCGGCACGAGGTAGCGAATCGACTTGCCCGCGCGCACACAACTGCGTATAAACGTGGCCGATATATCGAGCAAGGGGGCATCTACAACCTGCACTCCCGGCTGCGGTTTGCTGTCGGTAGGCGTTACACCTGGGCGGGGATACACATACACCTCATTCTCAGCCAGAATACGGTCAGCGTCCTTCCAGCGCGACAAACCCGGCAGGTTATCCTCTCCCATCAGGAGCACAAAGTGGTAGCCCGGGTGACGACGGCGCAGCTCATCCAAAGTATCTATGGTGTAGCTAGGCTTGGGCATGCTAAATTCCACATCGAGGGCCCGTAATCGGTCGTTACCAGCAATAGCAAGTTGCACTAAGCGTAACCGCGCTTCTTCGGGCAATAACTCTTGGCCTACCTTAAATGGGCTCTGTGGTGATACAACCAGCCAGACCTCATCCAAGTCAGTGTGGGTGGCCATGGAGTGAGCCAGAATCAGGTGCCCGGTATGAATGGGGTTAAACGAACCAAAAAGCAGCCCTACTTTCCGGCCGTTTGGGGCGGAAGCAGGGCTGCTCACAAAATGGCAGATTCAGCCGTAATGAAATTGCGTACTAGTCTTTCCGCCTCGTCGATGGCCCGTTCCAAGTCGTCATTCACGATGGTGACATCAAAACGGTCTTCAAAAGTCAGCTCGAAGTTGGCCTTGTAAAGACGGGCCGAGATGCTAGCATCAGAATCAGTGGCACGGTTGCGTAGACGCTGCTCCAAAACCTGCAACGACGGAGGCTTCACGAAAACCGCAAGGGCGCGGTCTTTGTAAAACTCTTTGATACTGAGGCCACCTTTTACATCCACATCCAGCACAGCATGCTGTCCGTTTTGCCAGATGCGCTCAACCTCTGATTTCAGCGTGCCATAAAAGGCTCCTTCATACACCTCTTCCCACTCCACAAAGTCATCGTGCCGGATTTTCTCCTGAAACTCCTGAACGGAGATGAAGTAATAATCCTTGCCGTTGGCTTCGGTGCGGCCACGCTTGTCGCGGGTACACGCTGAAATAGAGAAGCTTAGCTCCGGAATCCGTTCCAAAAGCCGATGGACGATAGTTGTCTTACCGGCGCCGGAAGGAGCCGAAAAGGCGATGATTTTACCCTGCATCGGGCAAAATTAGGCCATTTCTGCTTTAACTCTCGCAAGAATTGAGTTTGACAAAGAAGAAGGCGCTCCTTTCCGGCCAACATGCTGGGCGAGGAAATCCACGAAAATGTGTTGCTTCTCAATGCTGTCAAAGCACGGGGAACAATCTTCGGCGTGGTTGATGAAGTAATCCTCATCCTCCGCCGTGGGCTCATGCCCGACGATAATCTGGTCAAGAATTGTGTTCACGCGTTCACAGTCGGGGCCGTTGGTGGGCACCGCGCTTTGGTTGGTTTGCTTTGTAGAAGTGGTTTCCATAACGGGGACCTAACAGGAGGGAGTTATTCGTTTTCGTCGCTAATCAATTCGTCGTCACCTTCGCCTTCCGAGCCATAACCCATTGACTTAGCGTAACGTTCGAGTTTATCTTTCAAGAAATTGCGTGCCCGGTGCAAACGAGAGCGCACCGTTCCGATGGGGATATCCAGCACCTTGGCCATTTCCTCGTAGGTGAACCCTTCCAGGTCGCAGAGGATAATGACGGTACGGAAATCCACGGGTAGCGAGTTGAGTGCGCTAGCCACCTCGTCGCCGATGAGGTCACGCACGGCTTGCTGCCGCATGTCGGTTGAGGTGCTGCCGGCGTCGCCATCGGCCTCCACATCTTCCGAGTTGTAGTACCCTTCGATTTCGCTGTAATCAACCTTGGCAGGCTGCTTACTTTTTTTGCGAAAATCGTTGATGAACGAATTTTTCAGGATGCGAAACAGCCACGCTTTGGCGTTTGTTCCTTGCTCGAAGTACTCAAAGAAGCGATATGCTTTCAGATAAGTTTCCTGCACAAGGTCATTTGCATCATCTTCATCGAGGGTAAGGCGGAAGGCGAAGTTGTACAGAGAATCGAGCACAGGCATCAGTTCGGCCTGAAAACGCCGGTCTTTTTCCTCTTTACTCAGTTTTGGTACTCGTTCGGGGAGTCGCTCATGGACACAAAAAAAATTCGGCTGAATATTGGAAAAATACCGCCGTTAGACAAATGTAGAACTTATACCATCCGCGGAAAGGAAGGTTTTGGGGGTGCTGTTTCTTCGTTCCGTAGCCACTACCAGAAATCCATACAGGAATACGAACAGGTTGAAGCTGGTTTGTAATTCGAGCAGCGAATCAGCGGACATGGCCAGCGCTTGTAGCAGCAGGAACCGATACACGTACGGGTTACGCCGCTGTGCGGGTTGCACAAGAGGCCCGAATAACACGAGTAGCCAGAGCAGCAGCCCCACAATTCCGCCCCTACCAGTTGGTGCAGATACTGGTTGTGAATCATGACGCGGTTTTCTGGCCGCAGGCCGTGGTTCTGCCAGTCGTACTGCTCCATCATGGCTCGGTAGGCATCGGCCGGCCCAACCCCAGCCACGGGTGCTGGCGGGCTACAATGGTAGCAGTTTGCCAAGCTGCCAGCCGCCGCGACCAGGAATACTCGTTGATATCGTTGTTGCGCTCAAACTGCTCGATGTCGTAGCTGGTGGCTTCTACCCGCTGCCGCACAGACTCCAAGGACTGATACGCCAGCCACGGCCCCGCTACTAAAGCCACGAGCAGCGCTCCGCCCAGCCACCACCGCCGCCGCACCAAAAGCAGTAGTAGCGCGTCGATCAGGAGCATGCCGTAAAGCGCCATCAGGCCCGTCCGGTAGGCTAACACGTGCAAGGTCAGCACGCAGATAGCTACGGCCAGCAGCAACGCCCTCGCAACAGAGAAGTAGCAACAGGCTCGCGCCGCAACGACAGACCAAAAAAAGTTGCCAGTGCCAGCATTAACCCAAAGTGAATGTGGAAGATGCGGGTGATGGACGGCATGCTCTGGCCCGAACCAAAGGCAATGTTGGCAGCAGTAGGATCTAGCAGGTACTGCCCTACCGTAGCCGCTCCCACCAGTGCCACTCCGACGACATAGAGCACTCCAACTCCGCAGCGCTGGCGGCCACTCAGAGGTACGGCCAGCCCAAAAGCCAGCGGCACACCCAGCCACGGCAATAACCGAAATGCCTCGTGCCGCCACGTAGGCCAATCTTGGGTGTAGAGGGCGCTTAGCAATAGGAGTCCGTACAGGGCGGCGGGCCCCCACACGGTGCGCAACCGTAGCCAACTAGGTACCTGACGAGCAATTCCTGGGTTGGCAAGAGCAGCTAATACGCCTACTACTGGGCTGAGCGCTATTAGGGCGCGGGAAGTCAGCAGCCCAACTACTCCAGCTACACAGGCCAGCAGCAGCAGGTACTGCGACAGGCGGCCGGAGCGCCACCACGCCTGCCACACAGGCTCTAGGGTAGTTGTAGGGGTAGTTAGCGGGCTCATTCGAGGAGGCAAGTAGGTCAGAAAGCCGCAGACGGCAAAGGCTGCCACTGCTGAATACGGGCCAGCGCCTCCACCGGCTCCAACGCCTTAATACAGCTACAGGCGGCAGGCTGAGTTCGGCAATCTTGGCAATCGGGCCGGTCGAAAACGAGGTACTCCGCGTGCTGGCCCAGCGGTGCCCAGCGGCCAGGATGCATGGGCCGAATAGGCGGGTACAGCCCCAGAGCATAACGGCCTAACGCTGCCGCTACGTGCAGCGGCCCCGTGCTACCGGCTACCAACCCATCGGAGGCCCCAATGAAGGCTAGTAATTCCGGCAAACTAAGTTGGCCCGTAAGCTCCGCGGCAAGGTAGGACCGGTGTTCCGCTAGCCATTCGCGCAGTTCCTCTCCTTCAGCGGCCGTGCCGGTCACAAATACCCGGTGGCCGGCTTGGTGCAGTAGGCGCGCCAGATTACCGAAATGCGCCAGCCCCCACTCACGGGCGCTACCCCGGCTGCGGGGGTGCAGGATGATGTTGAGCTGGCCGGGGCGGCGGGCGGTCAATAGTTCCTGATGGGCGGGCTTCACGGCAACCGTGGAAACCAACCGGACCAAGGGTGCTACCTCCGCCAGGGGTAGGGAAGCCGCAGTTTGGAGTAGCGGCTCCAGCAGTTGCAAGTTTAGTTGGGCTTCGTGCAGGAGCGAGTTCTTGCGGCTCAGGGCTACCAGCCGGTTACAAGTCAGCCAGTGAAACCACCGGTTGCGGGTGCCAACGCGCACCGGAATACGAGCCTGCCGGGCCAAGCGAGCCAAGTGCTTATTCGGGAAAACGTGCAGAATAACGTCGGCCTGCTGAGCTTGCAGCGTGACTACCTGCTCAGGTGTTGACAGCTTCAGCAACTCATCGAAGTTGAGAAACCCATCTATCCAGGGGCACGCTTCGGCTACGGCTTGGGTGTAGGTGCGGCCTAGCAACACTACTCGGCAGTCCGGAAAAAGCTGTTTTAGCCGACCGGCTACGGGTAGGGTAAGTACCACGTCGCCGATGGCATCGGTGCGGCTGAGGAGAAAGGTGGTCATGCAGCTTCTTTCGTTTTCAGCTTGGCAAATTTCAGAAATACGCCCCAGGCAGAAATAACGGCAATGCTTAGCCCCGCAAACCCATCCAGAAACCCTAGTCGCAGGAAGTAGCCATGGGTGAACTTCCACCAGGGCTTGAGCAGCAGATGAAACCAGGACACCCGCCGTCGGCCCCGCAGCCACAGCTCATCGGCCGCAATGCTGGTGAAGCGGTTGAGTTGGCTGACGTGCTGCTCCACGGAATCGTAGGAATAGTGCAAGGCGTCGCCGGTGAGGGGTAGCGGCGCGGGCTGACCGGGCTGCAGTTCGTATCGCTCATGTAATAAGAGCCCCTCCCACTGGCCCCGGCGCCGGTCGTAGAGCCGGAGCTTACGGTCGGGGTACCAACCGCCGTGGCGCACCCAGGAGCCGCAGTAGTTGGTTAAGCGGGCCAAAGTGTAGCCGCCCCCCTGCCAGTTCTGCTTGGCCGCCTGAATGCTTTGGCGTAGCTCATCCGTCAGCACTTCGTCGGCATCTAGCTGCAGGACGTAGTCGTGGTAGGCTTGCGCGGTGGCAAAGTTTTTCTGTTGCACGTAGCCCTCGAAGGCGTGCTGCACTACCCGGACCCCATGCTCCTGGCAGATGGCAACGGTAGCATCCGTCGAGAAGCTGTCAACCACCACAATGTCGTCGGCTATGGCACGCACAGCGTCCAGGCAGCGGCCAATGTTGCGCTCTTCGTTATAGGTAATGATGACGACGGACAAGAGAACGGTGGGCATAGCGGCGCAAATATCCGCAATTTGTACAGGCTACAAGTCGGAGCCGGAAGCACGCATGACATTCGTACGCCAAGTACCCCTACCCTAGCCTGCCTCTAGATACTCGACTTACCGGAGGTTTCGCTACGGGGCTCTATTTGGGCGCAGCTTCGAGAATGCCATGCAGCAGACGTGCAGCCCCTAGCGGTGCGTAGCCGATAGTTGCGTAATTCTTACCTCTTTACGAGCAGATTTGCGTATAGAGGAGCTCACTCACTTCCTTCGTATGGCCACAGCTGTGCAGCCCATTGCCCTGGTTACGGGCGCCACTTCTGGTATTGGTGAGGTAACTGCCCTGGAACTGGCCCAACAAGGTTACCACGTAGTGCTGCTAGCCCGTAGCGCCGAAAAAGCCGCCCGCACCCGGCAACAAATCCAAGATGCAGTGGGCCTGGGGCACCGAGTAGATGTGCTGCTTTGCGACCTAGCCGACATTAGCCAGATTCAGCGGGCAGCCGCCGAGTTCAACCAACGCTACCCCAGCTCGACCTACTGGTAAATAATGCGGGGTTGCTGTTTGGCAAGCCTCGCCAGGTTTCCGTCGATGGGCTGGAAATGACCCTGGTCACCAACCACCTCGGCCCATTTTTACTAACCGCTTTGCTGCTAGACAAGCTGCTCCTGAGCCCCGCGGCGCGCATCATCAACGTGGCCTCTATGGCTTACAAGATGGCCCAGCCCCGCCTCAACGATTTAGGCCAAGAACGCAGCTACAGCCCTTTGCAACAATACGGCAACACGAAGCTCTACAACATTATGTTCACGCAGGAGCTGGCCCGACAACTGCGCGAACGAAACATTACCAACGTAGTTACCAACAGCTTACACCCCGGCGTAATAGCCAGCAATTTCGGCTCTAATGCCAAAGGTTGGCTGGCTAAGGCTACCTCCCTATTGCGCCCTTTCATGATTTCGCCCCAAAAGGGCGCCGAAACCACCCTCTACCTAGCAACCGCCCCAGAAGTCGGGCAGGTGAGTGGCGGGTTCTACATCAAGAAGAAGGCCGAGGCGGTGAAGCACCCTTTCAACACGCCGGCCAACGCTCAGCAGCTCTGGCAAGAATCGGAGCGGCTGGTAAAGCGTAACTTCTTTCTAGATTGAGCTTCTACCTTATACCGCGTCGAAATGGTAGCGTTAGCCTGGACTTGCCTGAATATTGTGCTTTTAGTGTTGATTATCTACGCTTGGGTACGGGTATTCAAGGTACTCCGGCGAGAAATCGGGGTAGGCCTGGCTCTACTCTTCCTACTTAGTTTGACGGCCTTTAGAGGAAGCTCGTCGGAAAGCACGAGGCAGGCTAAAAACCTACTGTCACCTGACGGGGCCCGCGAAGCCATCGGCAATTGGAGCACTAACGCCACTGTCCCGCTTAACGCCAACAACACGCTTCACCTTCGGGTAGTAGCCCTACGCACTGATTCTACCCTGCGGGCGCTAGGCTTATACACTACTATATCCGGCCTTATGCTGGGCCACGAGTGGAAGCATTTGGGCGGCATTGTAAACACCAGCAACACGGGCCTCACTTACCAAATCCATCTGCTACATGAGTGGAAATTGCTGGGAGCAGGTATATACACAAGTTCTGAAGAATACGCTGGCCGCCTCAACAACGTCCACTGATAAACTGTCGGCACAAAAAAGCCCCGCTCCTTTCACAGAAGCGGGGCTTTTCACATGAAATAACTACCTCTTAGTAGCGGTACAAGTCCGACTTGAACGGGCCTTCCACGGGTACGTTGATGTAGTCCGCCTGCTTGGGCTTTAGCTCATCCAGCTCTACGCCGATTTTGGCGAGGTGCAGGCGAGCTACCTTCTCATCGAGGTGCTTGGGCAGGGTGTACACTTTATTTTCGTACTGGTCGGCGTTCTGCCACAGTTCCAGCTGGGCCAGCGTCTGGTTCGTGAACGAGTTCGACATTACGAACGACGGGTGACCGGTAGCGCAGCCCAGGTTTACGAGGCGACCTTCAGCAAGGATGATTACCTCTTTGCCTTCAATATTGTACAAGTCTACCTGAGGCTTCACCGTGTCCTTGGTGTGGCCGTAGTTCTTGTTCAGCCAGGCCATGTCAATTTCATCGTCGAAGTGCCCGATGTTGCAGACAATGGCTTTATCCTTAAGGGCGCGGAAATGCTGCTCCGTGATAATGTCGCAGTTGCCGGTGGCCGTTACCACGATGTCGGCCTCTTTGATGGCGTTTTCCATCTTCTTCACTGCGTAGCCGTCCATGGCAGCCTGCAGGGCACAGATGGGGTCAATTTCGGTTACAATCACGCGGGCACCAGCGCCGCGCAGCGAGGCAGCCGTACCTTTTCCTACGTCGCCGTACCCAGCTACCACGGCAATCTTGCCGGCCATCATCACGTCAGTAGCGCGGCGGATAGCATCCACAGCCGACTCTTTGCAGCCGTACTTGTTATCGAACTTCGACTTGGTAACCGAGTCGTTGATGTTGAAGGCGGGCATGGGCAGGGTGCCGTTTTTCACCCGGTCCAGGAGGCGCAGCACGCCCGTGGTGGTTTCTTCTGACAGGCCTTTGATGCCCGCGGCTAGCTCCGGGAACTGGTCCAGCACCATGTTGGTCAGGTCGCCGCCGTCGTCCAGAATCATATTCAGGGGCTGACGCTCCTCACCAAAGAACAGGGTCTGCTCGATGCACCAGTTGAACTCCTCCTCGTTCATGCCTTTCCAGGCATATACCGGAATGCCAGCGGCCGCAATAGCAGCGGCGGCATGATCCTGGGTAGAGAAGATATTGCAGGAAGACCACGTTACGTCGGCACCCAGCGCAATCAGCGTTTCAATCAGCACGGCCGTTTGAATGGTCATGTGCAGGCAGCCAGCAATACGCGCACCTTGCAAGGGCTTGCTGTTGCCGTACTCCTCGCGCAGAGCCATCAGGCCGGGCATTTCGGCTTCGGCTAAGCGGATTTCTTTCCGGCCCCATTCGGCCAGAGACATGTCTTTTACTTTGTACGGAACGTAAGCCGTGGTCTTGGTATCAACCATGATGGTAGTAGCTGGAATGCGTTGTCGCTTTTCAACCACAAAGATAGCCAAATTGTTAGTAGGCCCGAAAGCAACAAAGCCCACCCCTAATTGGAGCAGGCCTTGCTTAGCTGGCAGTAAATGTGGCTTAGTTATTCTGGATGATGACAGCCTGCGCTTGCTGAGCCGCTGGCACCCCAGCCCCAGAAATGCCTCGCACTACAATGGTGTAAATTTTGCCGGCTTCAAAGTTCTTGGTACCCGTTCCGGAGCCGCTACCATCGCCTACGGCCAGCACTTGCGTGCGGGTCGTGCCCGTGCCAGCAGCAGTAACGCTCAAGCCAAGCGAGGCAGCATTAACCGCCACAAAGCCAGACGCTGCACCAAAGGCGACATCCGTGGTAAGGTCAGTGGCCGCGCCGCCGGGCACCGGTGACGGCACGCTGAGCCGAACGGGAGAGGGCGCCCCTACGGCCAAATGCACCAACCGAACTTTGGCCTGGTTGGCAGCCGGCGCCGACAGATCATCAGAAACCGGCAACAGGGCCGCGCTACCAATCGTGGCAGTCGGCGAGTACACGAACACTGAGTAATTCTGGTCTTTGGCAACCGTTACCCCCTGCGTAACAACCGTTTGGCTGCCGTTATTGATTTTTAGGGTGGGCGTGCCCGCATTCACTTTCAGGTAGCCGCTGCTCTGGCCATAGTTGAGCTGTCCTATCTGCTTGTCATCGGCCAGGGCGGTTACCTGCACGTTAGACGAGGCCGCGGCGTGAGAAATCAGAACGTTGCCTTGGTCGGGAGTTGCCACGTTGTTATCGTCGTCATCGGAGCAGGCCGAGAAAGTAAGTGCCGCCGGCAAGGTAGCCAGGAGTAAGGCCGGACGCAGGAAGGAAGTCAGCGTTTTCATAGAGAGCAAATTAGTGAACTGACCGTCAGAACGAAGGGCCTTGGGCTTTTGTTGAGTGGAGCACGAAATTTCCCTCGATGAATTGCACTTTTTTCTCGCCAAAGCGCTTAGGTCCCTGAATGATTGTACTCTAGATTTGTACTCATGCATCAGCTGTTTCCAACTCGCTTTTCCGGCGCCCTGCGCCGCTCCGTGCTTGCTGCCTCCTGCGCCCTAGGGCTGAGCCTAACGGCCCAGGCGCAACAGGCCAACACCATTATTCGCCTAAGCCCGGAGGACAAGGCGCGGGGCTTTAATGGGGTGCAGAAGAACTTCTTCTTTACCACGGGCCTGGGTACTACAGAAGGCGAATATCAGAATGCCGGCTTCTTTGGGCAACGCCTGCGCCCCTACCTTGCTGGCAACGAGGAAGCCCTAGACAACTTGAACCGCTACCGCCGGCAGAAGTGGCTGTACTTAGCTGAACGCGCCACGTTTGTTGGAGCAGTAGGCCTCTACAGCCAGCAGGTACTGGCTCTGGATGAGAAGCAGCAGTATTTCAATGGCACGCAGCAGGTAGCGGCCGGCGTGGCCATAGCCAGCTTGCTCAGCAACATCTTTATTTCCCGCAACACGAATTCCCACTTTCAGCGGGCCGTGGAAGCTAACAACGCCGGACTGCCAGCCGCGCGTACGGGGTCTGTTCAGCTGCGGCCCAGCGCCGTGGGCTTGGCCGCCAGCCGTACCGGTCGCCCAATGGTGGCTCTGACCTGGAACCTGCGCTAGTCTGCTTCACGTTTACAACCATTCCGGATTAGGTGTTGCCTCCGTGGCAATGTCTGGTCCGGAATGGTTGTTTTCACTAGTACCCTTCCTAACGTAGCGTCGGGCCGTTCGGCATTGCCAGAATCCTGCTTACGTTTGAGTATCTGTTGTTCGGGGTTGGTGCGGGCGCTGCGCGTCCGGGCCGGCTCTATTTTCGTAGGAAGCCTACATGGAATACCCCTTGCCGGCAGCGGCTCGGCAATACGTTGCGGAGCATTTGCACGACGACCCCGCCCAGCTTGCGTTGCAGGCCCGCCGCTACCCCGGCCTCCCCGTTCCGGACCTAGTCCGGCAGATTCAGGCCCGCCAGAAAGCCCGCACCAAGCTCCCAACTTGGGCTGAAAACCCCGACCTAATTTTTCCGCCTACTCTCTCGGTTGAGCAAGCCTCTTCGGCTCGTACGGCCGCGTTCAAGGCCTCCCTGGTGCAAGGCCAGCGCCTCGCTGACCTCACGGGTGGTTTCGGGGTAGACTCCGCCCACTTTGCCGCTAGCGTAGCCGAGGTGCACTACGTGGAGCGCAACGCGGCTTTGGCCGATGTGGTGCGGTATAATTTGGCGCAGCTAGGTATTCAGAACGTGCAGTGCCACGCCGAGGACGCCGTACATTTCCTGCGCAACACGCCCGATACGTTCGACTGGCTGTACCTGGACCCCGCCCGCCGGGACACGGCCGCCAAAAAGATTTTCCGCCTCCAAGACTGCGAGCCGGACGTACTGCGCATTATGCCCCTGCTCCTGCACAAGGGTCGGAGCGTACTGCTCAAAACCTCCCCATGCTCGACATTGAGCAGGCCATTCAGGAGCTGCGCCACGTGCGGCGGCTGTGGGTACTAGCCGTGGACAATGAGTGCAAGGAGGTACTATACGAGCTAAGCCCAGAGCCAGCCGTAGACCCAGAACGCTACACCGTGAACCTGCTACGCAACGGGCAGCAGCAGGAGTTTCGGCTGAACCGGGCGCGCGAAGCCCGCGCCATTGCCCGCTACGCCGAGCCGCAGCAGTACCTGTATGAACCCAACGTGGCCGTACTCAAGGCCGGCGCGTTCCGCAGCATCGGGACGGCCTACGAGATGCTCAAGCTGCACCAGCACAGCCACCTCTACACTTCTGATGTACTGCGCCCGGAGTTTCCCGGCCGCATCTTCCGCATCAAGGCGGTGGAGAAATACGACGGCCAGGCCCTGCGCACCCACCTCGGCCCCGAGGCCCGCGCCCACGTCACTACCCGCAACTTCCCCGATACCGTGGCCGAGTTCCGCCACCGCACCGGCATCCGCGAGGGCGGCGACCTGTACCTATTTGCTACCACCAATCTGGAAGGCAAACTTATGGTCCTGGTCTGCGAGAAGCTCTAAGCGGTAAATGAGTGAAATGGTGAGTTGGTGACCTAGTGAGTTTGAAAAAGCCCGTCATCCTGAGCGCCGCGAAGGACCTTGTCACGCAAGAACGAGACGTTGTTACGTTCATTATTCCTGCGTGACAAGGTCCTTCGCGGCGCTCAGGATGACGGGCTGTTGTTATGCTACTTCAACTCACTCACCGTGCCGGGCTAGTCCAGGGGTTGCCTTTGAGGCGGAAGCGCCAGGGTAGAGTGGCATCTTCGCCGGCGTAGTCGATGCCTACTCGGGGCGAGGCCACAATGCTGTCCTCGGGCACTACGTCGCCGCGGTCTTCCAGCCAAACGACGTCGCCGGTTACGGGCAGGCTGTAGTGAGCAGTGGTAAGGCCGAGGGCTTGGGTGAGCAGGCCGGGGCCGCCCGTGAGGTTGCGGCGTACCTCCGTCATGCCCCGGCGCAGTAGCATTTCCGGAATGCCTTCCGTAGGCTCCAGCCCCGAATCAGTACGGCGTCGGCTTTACCGGCTTCGTTGGTAATGATGTTGAAAAGGACGTAACGCCCGTAGATCAGGTAGGTGTAGGCCACGCCGCCAGGTTCGTACATCACGCGGGTGCGCGCTGTGTAGCGGCCCAGGTGAGAGTGGCAGGCTTGGTCGTTGATATGGGCGTAGGCTTCTGTTTCCACGATGCGGCCGCCGGTAAGCACCCCGTTAATGCGCGTGAATAGATATTTACCGAGCATTTCGCGGGCAATAAGCACAGGATCGGGGCGACGATAAAACTCAGCGGTCAGCTTCATGACTGGATAACTGGGTAGGGAGGAGCTAGTGGTACCGGCTGTTTGCATAAAGGTTACAAAGCCGAGCTTTCTTGTCCTCTACCCAATAGCTTCTCTTTACTGGCCCAGCTGATCTGATTGCTCTCCTAGCTTCTTTCTGACTTTGCTGTTACCTTTGCAGCGTAGAGGTGGCCGGACCCCGATTGGGGGCGAGGCTGAAAAGGGAATCCGGTTTAATTCCGGAGCTGTCCCCGCAACTGTACGCTTCACGAGTCGGCGCGTCATCACCGGCCACTGTTTCACAGGCACTTTCCTTGGAAAGCCGCCGAAATGGGAAGGCGACGCGCCCGGAGCAAGCCAGGAGACCTGCCTCTGCATTTCCCATGTTCAGCGCCTGCGGAGGAAGGGCGGAGAATGAATGCAGTGGCGGCGTTTCAGCGCGGCTAGATTTTCGTCTGTTTTCGGCCTCGGCTCCGAGGAAGCCGCGAGTGGCTTTGCTGCCCGCGCAACCCTGGGGTTTTGAACTGAATTTTTCGATTGCGAAAATTTGGTTCGGAAGATGCATTTTCTGAAGTGGCTGCCCCTAAAGCAGCTAGGCCCATTCCTCGGCTGCGCGAGCCTGCTGGCCGTGGCGCAGCCCCTGGCGGCCCAATCGGCCTTACCTCCTGACACGGCGCGCACCCAGCGTTTGCCTACCGTGCGCGTGGCGGGCGTTCGGCCCGACCGATTTGCCGTAGGAAGCCGCCGGCTCACCCTAGATTCATTGGCGCTGGCCAACTACCGCACCAGCACGCTAGCAGAGGTGTTGAGCGCCCGCACGGCCCTGTACCTCAAGAATTACGGGCCCGGGCAACTCGCGTCCATTACCATGCGGGGCACCTCGGCCCGGCACACGGCGGTGCTCTGGAACGGTTTCAACATCAACCTGCCTTCCCTAGGCGAAGCCGACTTTGCCTTGCTGCCGACTGCTGGCGCTACGCAAGTAGATATTCAGCCGGGGCCAGCCAGCGCCACCTATGGCAACGGAGCCGTGGGGGCACAGTGTTGCTTTCCTCGCCGGTACGTTGGGGAGTAGGCTGGCGGGCCGTGGGGCAGGTAGAAGCAGGCAGCTTTGGGCTGCGAGCCGGCACCTTGGAAGTGGGGTTCAGCAACGAGAAGCTAGCCGTGCGCACCAGTTTGCTCTACCGCCAGGCCGACAATAACTTCCCGTACTTCGAGCAGGTAGCCACCGGGCGTGTCCGCCGGGAGCAGGAAAACGCGGCCCTGCAGCAAGCCAGCTTCACCCAAGACCTAACCCTGCGCCTGGGGCAGCATGGGGAGCTAACGGCCGCCGCATGGCTGACCGACGCCGACCGCCAGATTCAGCCTGGCATTGGCACCAATAATACTAACGCCCAGGAGCGGGACCAAAGTCGCCGCCTCATGGCCGGTTACCGCCACGTAAGCACCCGCCACGAGTGGGCCGGCCGGGTGGCCTGGTTTGAGGACGTCATCAACTACCGCGACGACGTGAGCGGCCTGAGCGAATCAACGGTGCGCACTACCCAGGCCCAAGCCGAGCATACCTGGACCTTCGCACCTAACGCCTCCTTACGGGTAGGGGCCGAGGCCCAGCACTTTGCGGCCCAGGTAGATGGCTACGGCACTCAGCCCCGCACCGAAAACCGCTTTTCCGGCTTTGCCCTGCTCCGCTACGACCCGCGGTCCCGCCTGCGCTTGTCCCTGAATGTGCGCCAGGCCGTATTGCCGGGCCAGCAGCCCCCACTCACGCCCACGGCCGGGGCAGAATGGGAAGTAGTGCAACTGGGCGCCCAAGCGCTCAGCCTGAAAGCCAGCGCCTCTCGCAGCTACCGCGCCCCTACCCTCAACGAGCGATACTGGCGCCCCGGCGGCAACCCCAATCTGCTACCCGAACAAGGGTTTGGCTACGAAGGCGGGGTAGTGCACACGCTATCCAAGCCAGCAGCTCACTTGCGCCTACAAACCGAACTCACGGCCTACCACCAGCTGGTAGACAACTGGGTGCAATGGACGCCGGGCGCCTCGTACTGGTCGCCGCGCAACCTGCGGCAGGTGCGGGCCCAGGGCCTGGAGGCCAGCAGTCAGCTTAGCTGGCAGCCGGGAGCCTATCAGCTGGCAGCTCGGGCTTCTTACGCCTTCACCCACTCGCAGAAAACCCAGGGTGCGGCCTCCGACTCCGACCCCGTGGGCCGGCAACTACCGTTCGTGCCCCTGCACACGGCCGCCCTGAGTGCCGATCAGCAGTGGCGGGGCTGGCAGCTTACCACCACGCTCACCTTCACTGGCTACCGCTATACCGATGCCTCGGCTACCAGCTTTTTGCCCTCCTACCTGCTGCTAAACGCCACTGCGGGCCGCACGCTGGCCGTGGGCCCAAGCTGGAAACTGCTGGTGCTGGCCCAGGGCTACAACCTCACCAACCGCAGCTACCAGAGCTACCAGAATCGCGCCATGCCCCTGCGGCACGGGGCCCTGAGCCTGCGCGTGCTGTGGCACTAACCCGTCATCTTTTCCTTAACTCCTTTTTATGAAGCCATTTTCCGCCCTCAGCAGCTTACCTAGCCGGATGCTGCTGGGTAGTGCCGCCACGCTGAGCCTGCTGGCCTGCGACCCCAACAACGACCCAACGCCCACGGAAGCGCCAATCATTACCAAGAGCGTATTCGTGGTAAACGAGGGAAACTTCCTGCGGTCGAACTCTGACATCAGCCTGTTCAGCAAGGAGAGCAACTCCATCAAGAACCCTCTGCTGTTTACTACCGTCAACAAACGCGCCTTGGGCGACGTGGCCCAAAGCATGGCCATTCAGGACTCGCTGGGCTACATTGTGGTCAACAACAGCAACAAGCTGGAGGTCGTCTCGCTGGCTAGCTTCCGCTCGAAAGCAACCATCAGCAGCCTGAAACTGCCCCGTTACTTCGCGGCCGCTTCCGCTGAGAAAGGGTACGTTACCGAAACGGTGGCGTATGGTAGCGCTGGTCAGGTTTCGGTTATCAACCTGAAGACCAACACGGTTACCAAAACCATTCCGGTGGGCATCCAGCCCGAGCGGCTAGCCGTAGTTGGCAACCGCCTTTACGTGACCAACAGCGGCGAAAACACCGTTACCGTCATCAACACTACCACCGATGCCGTGGAAGGCACTATTCCGGTAGGCGACTCGCCGAACAGCGTGGTGGTGGACCGCAACAACAACGTATGGGTGCTGAGCGGAGGCAAGGTGGTATATAACCCCAACTACACCATCGACTTTACCCGCACTACCAAGGGCAGCCTCTCGCAGATTACGCCCGGCCAACTCACGGCCAAAACCCGGGAAGTGGAGGTCAATACCAGCTCCCCGGGCCGCCTGACCATTAATGGTCGCCGCGACCAGCTGTACTACGTTTACCGGGGCGGCGTGTACACCCTGGCCATCGGCGACGACAAGCTGCCGACTACCCCGCTTATCCGGCGCAGCTTTTACGGGCTCGGCGTTGATCCGCAGGATAATACGATTTACGGCGGCATCGGCTCCTTCACGGCCGCCGATAAGGTAATCCGCTACCGCAGCACCGGTGCCGCCATTGACTCGTTCACGGTCGGCATCGGCCCCAACGGATTCGTGTTCTACTAACCTGGCTCTGGGCTCTTAACCGAGAGTTCTAGCAGACGGATTCTACCCAATACAACAGCGCCGGGCCTCCTCAAGGAGAGCCGGCGCTGTTGTGTTTAAGGGCTTCAGAATGGCCTGAGCTTAGTCGGCGAGGCCGTCGTTGTTTCTGTCTTTGCGGTTGGCGCCATCTTCGTACACCTCGCGGCCCGTGGGGGTTTTCTTGGTATTTCGGTCTGTGCCCGAGGTAGCGGAGTCGGCACCGGGGTTTTGGCTGGGCATGTTGGTATCCATTCCCGGATCCTTAGCCTCGCTGCGCTCAACGTTGGTATCCCCGGCTTTGTCGCCGGTATTACAGGCAGTGAGGGAAGTAGTGAGCAGCACAGCAGCGGCCATTGCACGGAGGAAAGCAGCGGTTTTCATGGGTCAGGTTAGGAAGAGAAGTAAGACGTATACTATTTTGGCCTGTACGGCTGACCGAGCCACTAGTTTTTGCGTATGAGTATTTCCTACGCTTGCTACCCTTGTTCCACCGCCAAAACCCGCCTCTCCCATGTCTTGTTGTTACACCTGACGGCTACCCTACGCCGGCCGCTACTGGCTACTGAATAGGACGGACGTGTATCTTTGTCTACCTTTTGCCGCTGCCATGACCCGTCCAACGCTTCCTGCTTTTGCCTCTACTCCCCTCCTGCGGCGGGCCGCCATGCTGGCGGGAATTAGCTTTCTACTGGCGCTGGCGCTGGTAGGCTATTTGTTTGGGGTGCAGGACCACTTCTTTGGCCGGCTGTTCAGTGCTTTTTTCGTATTTTTCTGGCTACTGGCCGTAACGTTCCTGGGTGTAGTGCCCTTTGTAAACTGGGCGGCTGCCAACTGGTTTGGTCAGGAATGGGCCGAAGCGCCGACGGAACCCACGCGGCGCCCTCGGCCTAATCCAAAGGCGGCTACTACTCGTAAACCCACGCGGACCGCAACGCGGCTGAACTCAACCCAACATCCGTGAAAACGACGCTTCTCCACATCAAGAACATGGTTTGCCCACGTTGCATCGAAGCCGTGCGCAGCCTTCTCGAACAAGCTGGCTACCATCCTACCGACGTAACGCTGGGCCAGGCGCAACTTGATCAAAGCACGCCGGCTGATCCGGCTTCCGTGGCGCCCATGCTGCGCGAGGCGGGTTTCGATGTGCTGATGGGCCGCGCCGATCAGCTAACCGAGCAAATCAAAAGCGCCCTGGTAGAGTACCTGGAGCATTTGCGCACTGCCCGCATGCCCCTAACTACCTCGGCCTTCCTCACCGACCGGTTTGCGGCTACCTACTCTCACCTGAGCAAGGTATTCTCGCGCACGGCCAACCTCACCATTGAGAAATACCTGATCCGCCTGAAAATTGAACGGGTAAAGGAAATGCTGAGCTATAATGAAATGACCCTCAGCGAAATTGCTGAGCAGATGCGTTACAGCTCCGGGCAGCATCTAAGCAATCAATTCCGTCAGGTAACCGGCCGTTCCGTCAGTGAATTCCGCCGCGACTTGATGCCCAAGCGTCTCTCGCTGGATCAGCTGGCGTAGGCTACCTCCAGGCACAAGCAAAAGTGCAGGCCGCTCACTTTTCCTATCAGGGAAAAAGGAGCGGCCTGCGCTTTTGTAGCATTACCTCTCCGGAACTAGGGGTAGGGTGAAGGCGGTTACGGGCACCTCTGGCATCGTATCTTTGTTGTCCGCTTCTGACCCCGTGCTGCCGTGTCCGCTTCGCTTCGCATCCTGCTCATTACCCCGCCGCTCACCCAGCTCAACACGCCCTACCCGGCTACGGCCTACCTCAAGGGTTTTCTGGGCGGGCGCGGCTACCAGGTAACTCAGGCCGACCTGGGGCTAGAGCTGGTGCTGAAGCTGTTCTCGAAAGAGGGCTTGGGCCGGGTATTCGCCGAAATTGAGGCTGGCGCTTACTCGCTCACCGACAACGCCCGTCGCATGCTGCGCCTGAAGCAGAGCTACCTGAGCACCATCGGGCCGGTCATTCGCTTCCTGCAAAACAAGGACAACACGCTGGCCCCGCGCATTTGCCACTCGCGGTTCTTGCCCGAAGCCAGCCGCTTCGACAATATTGCCGACCTGGAAACAGCTTTCGGTACCATGGGCCTCACCGACCAGGCCCGCCACCTAGCCACCCTCTACCTAGAAGACCTCGGCGACCTAATCAAGGAAACGGTGGGGCCCCAGTTTGGCTTTTCGCGCTACGCCGAAAAGCTAGCCATGTCGGCTACCTCCTTCGACGGATTGCACGAGGCTCTGCAAGCGGCTCCCAACCTGCTCGACCAGATGCTAGTGGAGCTGCTGGATGAGTTAGTAGCGCGGGTACAGCCCAATGTGGTGGGTTTTACGGTGCCGTTTCCGGGCAACTTGTACGGGGCCCTACGCTTGGCGGGTCGTGTTAAGCAGATCAGTCCGGCTACTAAAACGCTGATGGGCGGCGGCTACCCCAACACCGAGTTACGCAATCTGCGCGAGCCGCGCTTCTTCGACTACATCGACTTCCTGACCCTGGACGACGGCGAAGGGCCCTGGCTGCGGCTACTGGAATGGCTGGGTAAGGGCAATAGGGCTGCTGAGTTCGTGGAGCATCAGGCAGCAGTTGAGGCGGAATATCTCGCCACGGGAGTAGGTAGTGGCAGTAGCGCGGCAGCGGTTGAGATGGTGCACTCCGTGCTGCAAGGCGCGGTGGAAGCGCAAAATTTACCATTTCAGCGCACTTTCCTGCGGAATGTGGCGGGCGAAGTGGAATACATCAATCAGCCATTTCCGGATGTACCCCACCCTGAAGTAGGCACGCCCGACTATTCCGATTTACCACTCACGGAGTATCTCTCCGTAATCGAGGTGCTCAATCCCATGCACCGGCTCTGGAGCGACGGACGCTGGAACAAGCTGACAGTAGCCCACGGCTGCTACTGGAAGCGCTGCTCTTTCTGCGACGTAACCCTGGACTACATCTCGCGCTACGAAACCGCCCCGAGCACCCTACTCGTGGACCGAATCGAGCAAATCATTGCCCAGACTGGCCAAACCGGCTTCCATTTTGTGGATGAGGCGGCCCCGCCCCTGGCCCTGCGCGACTTAGCCATTGAGCTACTCAAGCGGCGCGTAAGCATTACGTGGTGGGGCAACATTCGCTTCGAAAAGACCTTTACCCCCGACCTGTGTCGCCTCCTGGCCGCCAGCGGCTGCATAGCCGTGAGCGGGGCCTAGAGGTGGCTTCGGACCGCCTGCTGGCTCTCATGGAGAAGGGTGTGACCATTGCCCAAGTGGCCCGCGTGACGGATGGCTTCACGCAGGCGGGCATTATGGTGCACGCCTACCTCATGTACGGCTTCCCAACCCAAACCACCCAGGAAACTGTGGACTCCCTGGAAGTGGTGCGGCAGCTGTTTCAGGCAGGCATCGTGCAGAGTGGCTACTGGCACCGCTTCTCCATGACGGCTCACTCGCCCGTGGGTAAAAACCCGGCGAAGTATAAGGTAGCAGCTATTGGACCGGAGCAAGGTGCCTTTGCCTGGAACGACCTGTGGCACGAAGACCCCACCGGCACCGACCACGAGGCCTTCGGGCCGGGCCTGGCCAAGGCCTTGTACAACTACCTGCACGGGGTAGCCCTGACCGAGCCGCTTAGCTTCTGGTTTGACTTCCGGACACCGAAGCCCACCGTGCCGCGCCACCTGATTCAGCAGGCCCTGCAGGAGCCCGCCAAACCCGACGGCGCCCGGCCCAACAACCGCCTATTTTGGCTAGGCAATGCGCCGGAGCTGCGGTATGAGCCGGCCAAAAAAGGACAGCGGGCCATTCTGACTTTCTACGAACAGGCCGAGGATTTTGAGGTAACCGTACCGGCAGTACTGGGCCCTTGGTTACTCGAGCTGCTCACTACCCTGGCTACCGACTACGATACCAAGATTCTGCTGAAAGACGCGGCTACCTCCTACCCCGCCGCAGCCAGCCAACCTTGGGAGCAGTTTCTGTTGTCACCGGGTTGGCAGCTGCTGCGCGAAAAGGGGTTATTGGTACTGTAATAAGGCACCTCAAAGCTTGCCGGCGATAACTAAGCGTGCAGCCTTTTGCAGGCCTTGAGTGGGGCTTAGCCGTGCTTATTCTTGACTAACGCAGCCTAACTGCCGAATAAGTAGAGTCATTTCCTTCGACACCGAACCCCGAGGATTCTACTTGTCAAAACTACTTTGTGACTTCACGCAGCCATTCAGTGAGGCCTTCCCAGTAACCGGCCGCTGGCTTGGGCCACTGCCACTGACCATCGGCGCTTAAGCGGCCGGGCTGAACAAAGTCGGCGGCGGCTTGCGGATACGTGCGAATCTGCGTTCCGCGACGATTTCCAAGTACGAGGCGCAAGCGTCGGGCACTTTCGCGCACGTTCACGCTTGTATCGAGGCCGGCGTACAGCGCCAGCACCGGAATGCGCTGCTGGCTGAGCGGTTGGTAATGGCTGGCTTCGTCACGGGTAGCGGCCGCCACCGATTCCAAGACAACAAAAGCAGCGGCCGGCCGGGCGCGGGCGGCGGCCCCGGCTACCTGCGGCCCCACGGAGCCGCGGCCCCAGCACCCTACCCGCCCGGAATCAACCGCAGCCTGGTGGCGCAACGTGCTTAAAGCCGCCGCCGTGGCATAATACGCGCTGGAGTCTGCGGCATCAGTCGGGGCCGGAGCGGTTAGGACCAGGGTAACGAAGCCGCGGCGGGCCAGGTAAGCTGCTCGGGTTTGGGCAGCGGCCTGCGTGCGGGGTACGGCCAGCAGTGCTATGGCAGGATGTAGCCGCAGGGTATCGTCGGGGAGGAGGAGGCGCGCAGCCTGGGCGCGGCCGGCGTAACGAACAGTCAGGCCCTGCTCCCGGAAGCCCCGCGGGGCCGCCTCGCCCCGGCGCACCCAGACAAAATCAGCCCGCACACTGTCTATAGTCAACAAACCGCGCAGAAAGTCGCCTTCTCGCACGGCCTGAATACTTATGCCGCCTGCTTGCCCGGCTTGTTGCTCCAGCCGCAACTGCGGCTCCTGGTATGCCAGACGGCCAGCTTCAAACTCCAGCCCTGGCAGCTGCGGAAAGCTTATATCGGCCTGGAGCTTACCCGGAGCAACTTCGCGCAAATCTAGGCTTACCCGCAACTCGCTGCCCTGGTAGCTAACCGGCCCCTCGTAGTGGCCGGTGGGCAGCGACACTTGGGCTTGTTCGTTTCCGCCCGCATCACTGGAGCACGCGGCCAGCAGCAGCGGAAGGCTCCACACCGCAGCAGAGGCAAGAGAACAAACAGGCCGTAGTAGTTTCAACGGAAGCAGGATAGGTAGACGACAAGCTAAAGGTACGCGGACATGGTTAGAAGATAGGCGGGACAACTCTTCTCTACCTTGAACCCCACGCAAGAGCGAATACAGGCACTGTTTACTGTAATCCTTTACGCAGAATCAGGTCGGTCTGCTCGTCGGAGCCTACCGTAAACAGGTGAGTGCCAATCTGTCGGAACCCGAAGCGGCGGTAGAACTCCAGGGCCCGGGTATTTTTCTCCCAAACTCCCAGCACAACGGCCCGGCTTCCTTGCTGACGAGCCTCCTCAATAGCGCGGCGCATAAGGGCCGCGCCCAGCCCCGTACTAATCCAATCCTCGCTCACGTACAACCGCTCAACTTCCAACCGGTCTTCGGGTGTTTTCTCAGGGTCGAGGCCCAGGGTTGAGTGCAGCTTCAGCTTCGCGTAGCCTACGACTTCCTGCACCAGCTGAGCCAACAGAAAAACGGTATCAGGGTCCTGTAGCTCACGTAATTGCTGCTCCGGGCCGAAGGTAGCGGCCTCGTAAGCTGCCATATCCTCGGGGGTATTGTGGGCCACGTACGTTTCATGAAACAGGCGCTGGCCTAGCTCAGCTAATTGGGCAGCCGTAGCCGCATTGCGCTTGGCTACCAGAATACGGAGCGGAGAGGTCATAATAGGGAAACCAGATCAAAGAAGAGCGGCAAAGGTAAGGCTCCTAATCCACGGTATCGTTGCCGCGCCGTTCGCGCCAGCCGTAGCGCAGCATCATTACAGCCGCTACCAGCATCGTCAGGCTTATCACAATCCGACCTGAACTCAGGACATCCGGGCCCAGCCGCTCATATTCGTAGTAGACCACCCCGAGCCGTAGGCCAACACCAAGTAGCAGCAAAAAGCCAGCAATCAGGAACAGCCAGCCAACCAGGCGGCGGGTAGTAGGCGGAAGAGGCCAGGACATAAGCAAGCAGCAGTTGAATCCGGCGCCCGGGCGCCGCTAATAAAAACAATACCAAATGGAGGGAGCTGAAGGATACGCAGGCAGTTGGAATTTGATTTTCCCCGCGTACTTTTGCTTTACCACGCGGGAGTAGCTCAGTTGGTAGAGCATCAGCTTCCCAAGCTGAGGGTCGCGAGTTCGAGCCTCGTTTCCCGCTCATTGTAAATCAGCCACTTGTCTTTAGAGACGGGTGGCTGTTTTGCTTTTGGTTTAAACGTTGGTTTAAACAGGTGGATAGCTACATATGTCGTGCTTAGCTTTACAACTGACAAGCTCGGGCTCTAACACAGCGCCGGGTTAAAATACCTCTAAGACTAATTTCGGATGCTAGGCCTCGTAACTCGCACTACTCTCACTATCCTCTTCTCATTGAGTTTTTATCTACCTACGTTGGCTCAGGGCTCAATTGCTAAGCTGGATGAAAAGAACGGTTTCAAAGACGCAAAGCTCGAAAGCAATGTCAGTTCATTCGGCCATTTAGTTGACGAATACTGCGGGAGCTCTGAAGCTGGTGTTAAATGCTATACCCGTACTACTGATGTGTTAAAAGTGGGAACAGCCTCATTAGACAAGATTCAGTATACTTTCTACAAAGACGCATTAGCAGTTATTACTGTAACTGTTAAGGGACGCGAGAATATCATTAGCTTCTCGGAAACTCTATATGCGGCCTATGGGACTGGAAAGCGTCCTTATGAAGGAGTGAATGAAGCTGAATGGAATGGAGAACGAGTAAAAATGAGTGCAGAGGTAAAAAAGGAAGAGGGGTCCAAAGAACCAGTCCTTACACTCACAATTGTAAGCAAGCCACAAATTGCTCGTTCTAAAATGGATAGGGTTGAGAACCGAAAAGCCGCAATGCAAAAGGCAATCAGCGACTTGTAAGTTTTCTAGTTTATAGCCCTAAGTAATAGCCTTTAAATCATACTAATTCCCTGCCTAACAATCTGGATATTAGGGCGTTCAATATTACAACTAGAATTTAAGCTAATGGAACTGCCAAGCAAAGAAGTGGTAGCGTTGATGCGTGAGAAGGGCGTAGAATATTTATATCATGCTAATACTGTTCGTACAGCATGTACCTTCTTCCGAACAGGCCACCTCTTGGCTCGCGGATCAGCCCATGAAAGAGAACTCGACCAAACTTCTCAGTCGTCGGATAGACTTGACAGAAAGCTTGGTATTTGGTACGACTTGTTTTTTGATTCGTGCGACATTCATGAAAGGAGCAGCAGTTACAATAAATATGGCCCTGTATTACTGTGCTTTGACCTAGAAATACTAGAACAAGATTGGGCCCCAACAATTTGGGTGACAAAAGATAACCCCATACGCTGGACTGCCACTACCCCTTCTAATGAGCGGTGGTTCAATTCAATGGATGAATTGTCTAGTCAATATGACCGCTTCGCCTTTAGGCAACATGCTGTACTGAGAAATGTCGGAGGAAGCGTTAGGATTCTTCCTTATCTGAAAAAAATAGTTATTGACAACCCTAAACGGCAAAGACCAAATGCGCCTAGTATTGATATGTTTAGTGAAGCAGTTGGTGCCCTTAACAATGCCCTTCGTGCCGGGAAACTCCACGGCTCGGGAATATCTTTTCACAGTCGGCCTTGCACCTGTGGATGCGTTCAAGGCTATAGAGACATGCCTAACGAATTATTAATCAAAGGTTTTGGCAGTTAAAGACTTTATGGCTGCTAATAACATTGCAAATTGAGTTTATGAGTGCAAGAATTAAGTTTTAGTTAAGTAAAAAACGACTTAGCAGCCTTTTCCAGTCGGCCGATTTCTACTCATTTCTCATTGCGGCCTAGGTAAAAGTTATTGACAGAAGGCGTTAGTGGTTGAGCCAAAATACTGTGATGCCCTATACAAAGGATATTCACCAGCATTGAACTATTACGTCTCCTAACACACTTACCACCTGTTATTGCGGACAGCCACCTATATTATACCTTTTAAAAAGCTGTGTGTAAGGCTGTTACAACAATTCTAGCAGCGCTTAAATAAAGAATCAGAAACTCCAAAAGGAGACTACTTATACCAATACCTGTTCTTGCCTCATGCTTGGCTCAGCAGGCATTTCGTCGTAAGTGCGTCCATTAAGTTGACGTCCAGCGGCCTTTTTATTCTTCCCACCCCATTGTTTAAAGAAGAAGGCTACACCAGCGGCTTCACATTGCCGTAGGATATCTTGTACCCATTCTTCTTTCATTGGACGAGGATTTTGCCCTGATTCTCCCCCTACTATTACCCAGTGAATACCAGTCAGGTCTAAATCTGGTAGAGGTCCTAGTAATGGTTCTAAAGAAAGAAACTTAGTTTTTGCCCCACTATTACGTAGTCCCTCTATTCTATGACGCACCCGACTGTCTTCAACTGACACTCCCATCCAAATATTGTCAGTCCAAGTGAGTTCTGTAGAGAAGTTCTCCAACAGTTCCGCACGTTTAGTAAGTACTTGGAACTTGTGTTGAGGGCACTGATTCATAGTAGCAAATACCTTCTTAATAAAGACTAAAGGCACGTTTACATGGAACAAGTCACTCATTGAATTGACGAATACAGTAGTTGGCTTTTTCCACGTAAAAGGGCGAGAGAGCTCTGATTCATGTGTTCTAATGACTTTGAAGCCGTCAGCGTATTTCTCAATACCCATAGCTTTAAGTCGTTTAGACATTACTTCAGCATAGCAGAACTTACAGCCCGCAGAAAGCTTGTCGCACCCTGTAGTAGGGTTCCAAGTCATTTCTGTCCATTCAATACTTGACTGTGCCATTATCCAGTGTACTTAAATAACACTTCTCTCTTGGGCTTGTAGTCCAAGTAGTTCGCGTTTTTCGGGACAGGTTTTCCATCTTGGGCTTCGACAGTAACCTCTCCCCTTTCTCTTAAATGATTTAAGGCAGCGTGCGTTGATTTTGTCAAACGTCTATTCACCACACCGAACTCGTATATCTGCCGGTTCGTTGCTTGACCTAACTTGATGAATGACCTAAGTTGATTGATATGCTCAACCTCTGAGCCATTGAACGACAAAGTTAGCTGCCCTGGGTTCTTGCGGTGTATATGACCTTTGCCTGCCTCCTTATCCAAGTTCCAGCAAGCTTGATTGAAAGCATCTAAGCCTTTCACATGTGGAGTAAAAAAGAATAGTGAATACTTATTTCGACTTGCTGTCTCCAGCATAAAGGAAGATTTATACCCTGCTCCAATCTTTTCTTGTAGTCGCTGTAAAAGTTCTGATTCAAATTCTTCGAACCGTTGGAAACGAGGCACCGCATTGTCGAATAATTCTTGCAGAAGAGACTTTAAGGGAAGGAAACAGGCTGGCACCTTTTCCTCTGCAATATCTATAGTAGCGGCATTAGCGAACCGATACATATGCGTAGTCGGTAAGAACAAAAGGATTTCGCAACGATTGCAAGAAAACAAATCCATAAGCTTTTGTGGCTTAATGGATTTATAACCCCAAGGGTCTATAAAAACTAACGATTTTTCGGTGGACTTTATAGATTTTAATGTGGTACATACCTCTTCAAGCATTGTGTCATACTCGGAGCATGAATACCGCACAGTCACTTTGTCCTGTGGTAGAGGAATAGTAGAAGCATATTCTTCTACTCTTTGGATTTTTTTCTGCTTCGGGTCTACGTCCGACTGGCCCCAATCATTGAGGCGAACATTCAGCTTTACCTTAGTTCTCGGTGTCGAGGTGAAATAAGCTAGAACCGTTCGTAACCCTCTTAGTGCGCTTCCCTCTGCACCATCTTTATATTTACCTTCTCCACAAAGCACGTCAAACAACCATATTCTCTCTAAGTGAGGTGTATTGCCAAGAATGCTCAAATACAATGACAGGTAGTCAGTGTATAGCTTGACTTTCGCTTGTGAGTGGTCCTGTAACACGTCCTTGGTGGATACACCTTTACTACTCATTTTGGAAGCTATTTTAAATATACTCAATTTTTTAGCAATTGTTCAATGAGTTGACAGATAATATATTCTAGTCACCTCTATTGCAGCAAGGACCAAGTTACATAACCTTCGCAATCAATGTACAAGCATAAAAAAAGAAGAGAATTGCAATGCAATTCTCTTCTTCACATAGGCTTATTTAGTCTTTGTAGCATCAACCAATTTATAAGTTGAGCCTGGTTTAGGGGTTGGTGGTAAAGGATTGCCCTTTGTAGAAGTCCTTTCAGGGCCTTGGCCTCCCCGAGGGCCTACAATTTGGTATTGCCCGCTCTTTGGAGCCGGGATACCGGGGGTTAGGTTCTTTGCCATGAGGCTAAGAGCGTTAGGATTACTGCACAACCTCGTGCATTGAGCGTATAATTACTAAAAAATTTAACCAAACAAAATACAAAGTGTAGATAAACAACACTTTATGACTTTATTCCTAAGCTGACTGGCAATAGTACTAGAAGTGACAACTCATATTATATAATGCCATGATTTATAGACAATTAACAGCAAGGGTTACTATAACCGAAGTAGTATGCACTTTTACCCACTATAACTTCAAATTATTAAAATATGTAAGGAAAGCTCACTTGTATAGGTGGGCTTTTTTGTCCAGATAGGTAGCAATTCCTCTTAATAGTAATACAATAGGCAGAATGCCTTTACCTGCTTTACCCCATAGTAACAAATCCGGGGTCCGAGGCTTACCTTATTCAAATTCCCTGTCTACATACCCGAAAGCTCTTTGAAATGAATAATGGCCTCACTAGGTCGCCGTAACTTGTGGGTACCACCTACACTTCCTCAAACGGCCTTCCAACATGAAGTTTATCGTCTCGCCTTCCGCCCTGCTCAAGCAGCCTTGAAAAATATTCTGCTTGGTCGCTGACAATTCGTGTTGGACTGCATTAGCTGCACTACTTACTGGGGTCTGAACGAGGGCTTCTTTCTGTTCTTTACGAAATATCTATAGGCTATGAACTTCGTAGCGTGTCACAAAACCGACCTTTTACCTTTTAAGAGTATGTACACTTCACACCACCTTTTTGGACACTCTAATCTTGCCCCTTAGCCTCAGGGGAATTCGTCTTCCCCTAACTGCAACACTAGGTTAGGTAGAGGATACTTTGGGTATGTGCTCGAAATAGTTTGGGACAAAATCGGGGTTCTACCGATTATGGGTAAAGGATATGCTTTACCACCTCTCCAACCTGCTCTTTGCTTTTCCAGCTCGACGTTGGGCAGCGTATTTATACACATAGACACAACTTCCTCATAGTTCAGACAAACCCATGAGAAACTTCTCTTAACTAGCCCCAATGACTTCAAGCCCACTACCTGAGCGCGTATTTACTCCTATAAGGACTAGGACTTCTACCGAACTTGTTGTATTTTATAGAGAGGGCCTTGCTTGCGCAGTGGGACGAAACGGGGGTACGCCCGTGATAGGAGTAGAAAAGCCAGCACTACGTACTGGCATGTCGCTATCAAAGAAATAAACTAACACCACTTCGGAGCTTTGTCTCCACCAACCAATATCTTACTTCTAAACCGTCCGACTCCAATGTAAAACAGTGCCTTACTTCTAACCTCAAATTAAGGCCAAAGAAAAAGGGACGCTGCCTCGGAAACAGCCTCCCCTCATTCTACGGCCATCATTTCTCCAACGCAGGCGCGGCGTACAGCGCAGATTGTATGAAACAAAAACCTTCCGGAGACAACTGGTCAAAAGTCTTCTCCGCCCTTAATTTCCTAGTTAACGTCGTCCGTATCTTTCACGACTGGAACGACTAAACTAGTCTCGAAAGCAAAGGACCTCGCCCTCGGAAGGCGGGGTTCTTTGTTTTTATGGTTAACCAATTCTACGTAAAATTTGGTTAACCGCTACAAGAATTTGTTGCAAATATGCACCAAACCTTGCTAGTAGCTTCTACGACCCTTTTTGCGGCTCAGGTGGCTTCGTCATTATTGGTCCGGCTTATTGACTTAGTTAGTCGTTTTAAAAACGACCATTTGCAAAGTGACTAACTACACCAGCCTCCGTCAAGCCAAACTTTAAATTTAAAAAGGGCACTTCGACAAGTACCGGCCTTCGGCGACAACCTAAGAGGAACGCATTACCATTTCCTGCCTGAATCTGAATGAGTTGACGCAGTACATTGACAAGGAGGACCTACCCTGCTTCTGCTACTTGAACATGTCCTTGGAGGAAGTAACAAATGGTCCTTCTTCCAGCGTGAGCTATTATATGAGCCACCATGCCCTATTAAGAATTCAAAACGCTTTCCTAGCGGGCGTGGTGAAGTTCACCGGGGCCTATTGGCTGAAATTGGGGGACCACTATTCAAGCTTCACGGATAGCAGTAAGTGAGCAAGGTGCCAGCTTAAAGGGGACTTATACTTGCTACTACCTGATATGCAAAGTCAAGTCACTGCTGCAAGCCCCTATTTGATATAAAAGATGCTTTTCAGACTACTAACTGTCTACTACTTTATCTTGCAGCGCTCAGTGGAAATAAGCTTATAGTGCGCTACGGTGCCTGACTGACCTCTATCCGAATTCAGGAGGTGAGACATTATCCACCTGCTAGTTTGTAGAATGCCTCACCACGTAGTGCAAGGTCTATTATTAAGTCATACATGAAGTGGGGACGTAAACGAATTCGGGGCCTACGGCGACATTACCGCAGTTTGCGGCAACAGGCGAAGAGGCCAAGCCTGATGCGGCTGGTAGATTTAACTTGGCTCGCCCGCTATCAACAGACCTACCACAAGGTAATTGCCGACCCTGGGCCTGCTGTAAAGACGTGCCTCACAAGCAGGAGTTTCGAACCCTCTGGGTGGAGCGTTTTGTACGCACCTTTCCGCATTGGTACGCGCAGTTGAAGAGTCGGTATCCGACCTTTTACCTAGCTGTTTGGCTGTATGAGCCTACAGCCGATGATTTTTGTCACTCCCGACTAATGGTTGCTGTAAATGAGCGGCGGCAGCTTTACGAGAACAGGTTCGGGGTGGCCCACGATATTCCGTTGCCCCTGGAATACATGACAGTGCCTGGAATTGAAACTCTCACCTGGCGAGCGTACCCCCGGTTAGGTTCTTACACGCCCGAAGAGTTTGAGCAGGCTGCTACATGGGTGGCAAACAGACCCTATACGCGTGGAATGACGGAAGAAGGCGAGCCCTGCATTCTCGTGCATTTTGGTTGGGAATGGGTGGGCCAAGCACCTGATTAGCGGGGAGCGGGTATGCGGCTGAACAACATAGGACGTTGTTATGACTTTCCCTTGAGCTGCTGCATAATCTGAAAAGGTCCACCCGCAAAGTCCAGTAACCAATTAGCTCTTGCCCTTCGCTCATAACAGCCAAGTAGCGGCGCGGAAAGACATACCTTACTATCCTTACTCTATTGGCCTTATCCTTGTATGAACCTGTTGTTTTTCTGCCTTTTTGCTTTCACTTACTACTACCTATTATTTGTACTACCCACCAAGATTCCTCGGAAGCAACAACTCATTGGGGTAGGTATAGCACTTACAGCCTTTGCCCTTTTGATTGCTCCGAATATTTGTGTGGGCCAGCGTTATACCACGGCCAGTATCAGGTCAAAAGCAGATAGTGTCCTGAAAAGTCATATCGGAGCCGACGCTTTCAAATATTGTTCCTACGAACCGCATACCTACTACGAGTACGTCAATCTATTCGGACGCACACGGTGGCAGCGTTTGAACAAAGGCAAGCGGACGAAGGGTCGATTTGTAAAAATTGATATGCGTTATGTCGTAGCTATTCCATACGCTGCCTGTCCAGCGTACGATACAATAAGTGGCCAGAGTTCTTTTAAATTCAACCAGTATCTGCGACTAGTAGAACCCCCGTATTTGGATTTTGTACCTGATTTCTACTGGCAAAAACAGACTTGTGGTATCATGTCACAGGCACAGGCTATTGCCATTGCCAAAGCAGCAGGTATCAAACCGGGGTACAAGCCAGTCACGGCTTACTTGGAGTACAATCCAGAATCGAAGACTTTTCTCTGGACCGTTCACAGCTACCTGACCGTCACCTCATACTATGGGAAGTTGCCCCAAGGAGAAGTAGACGTAGTCATAATTGATGCCATTAAAGGGGAACCAGTGTCGCATACCATTAATTATTACGGTCCAGTATTCTGAATACTGGAGTGTGTACACAGTTGCCAAACAGGATAACAGAAGTTCATTACGCTTTAATTTTAAGCCCGTCACAGGCACTTCGGCAAGTAGGCAAGGAATCTACCTCTCTGTACCTCTGCGTCGTTATGAATTCCTCATTATGCCAAAGCTGTTACGGTTTATAAAACAGAGCCATAAAACCCGTTACAACTCTCAAAGGGCGTGCTATTTGAAGTTGTATTTGACAAAGAACTCGACTCAACACAATTAAGTAAGGTGTTGCGAGACTTTATGGACCAGATATACAAGCGACACCTATATTTCACTGGACGTATTCTGGAAGAGCCTGCAGAGTTTTTCGTGTACTCACTCTCTTATCAGCAGTCAACTGTCAGCCTTCAGGATAAGGAACTTCTGTTAGCTTGGTTAGCTAATCGACAGGAAGTGTTCAAGGCAAGGGCAGGTACTATCGGAGAGACAATGAGGGAATACATAAAATTCATAACTACCAAGTAGCGGCGCATAAACTCTTAATAGTGAGCGCAAAAAATCCGTTTGTCTATGTCTACTGCAAACAGTAAGTATCAGCTGCATTCCGGCTACTGGCTGCTTATTGGGGTAAGTGGTGTATTCACGCTACTCTGTGCAAGCGTTTTCTACATTGGCTCCGAAGAATCAGCACAGAACATGATTCGGGAAGAAGGGCTAATTGGTATTTGCCTACGACGTTTTGTTGGCTTTGCCCTATTCGGTAGTGTGCTAACCCTAGGCATTGTGCTGCTAAGTCTAGGAATCAAATTGTGGAACAGAGCAGCAACATGGGCAGAGCCGTTAAACGTGTTGAAGCTCTCCCTCGCTGTACACTTAGCCTGCGCTTTTCTAGGCAGCTTATTTTTTACCTGGTGGGTAGCTTCTACTACGACTTCGTAGTAACAGCTTACAACTCCTTTTATTACGATTTTAGCCCCGTCACGCTCACTTCTGCAACTAGGCAAGGAGAACCATAGGCATAAACAAAAAGACGCCCTGTGAGGCGTCTTTTTACTAAGCATCTAAACTGTATTTCTCAATCAAAACCTGCACAGCCGCTTCCCTCCTTTTCATTCTAGCATCCATACCTTTTGATATTGCGGTGTATGGTTCCTGCTCTTCAGCTGGATGTGTTAAGTTCATGTATTCACGGTAGAGTTCGACGGCTTTGTTTGTTGCGTCCCAATCAATAGCGCTTTGTGGTGCGTGTTTTTGAATGACAGTGACTAGCTCTTTCATCAATGCTGGTGTTACGGGTCTAGT
The DNA here is from genome assembly GCF_022919335.1 of Hymenobacter sp. 5516J-16. Lineage (NCBI taxonomy): Bacteria > Pseudomonadati > Bacteroidota > Cytophagia > Cytophagales > Hymenobacteraceae > Hymenobacter > Hymenobacter sp. 5516J-16. Next base: position 1,688,072 of record NZ_CP095058.1, read on the forward strand.
TGATTCTAAATGCTGTACCCAACGTGAAACTCGGGGAAGACAATGTCAAACCACGGCCCAAATACTGGCCAATCAATAACGTCTCCTAAAGAGGCCAAATCAATTGTGTAAGCTGGCTCTTGTTGACTGACTGACACTAAAACCTGATTCTTAACGGGTCAACGCGTATCATACGACGAAGCTTGAAAGGAGTGAATGGACTGAGTGGGTATATGCAGAGCTACTGTTGAGCAACTCGCCTGAAGGTGTTTGTCTTTCCACCGAGAAGACCGGTTGATACCATTTTTACAGTGTTATCGTCTATTACTTGAAACTCTATACTGGTAACGGACATAATCATGGACTGTAAGCCACCTACATTTGAGCGATTTTCAAGAAAAACGTGGCTTCCCTCGTGCTTATAATCAAATATCAAAGGCGGAGTTTTAACTTTATCTTCACTAACATCAGTCATAATTACCTTACTAGCGGTAATTTCTACCTGCTGATTATCCTTACTACGATATATACCTTCAATAGTGTCTCCGAATATCTTGCGCTTAAATTCTTCGCAGCTTACTAAGGTTAATGACACAAGAAGGAGTAGAGACAATTTTATTTTCATGGGCACAACAATTTATTCCGTACAATTATAGAAAATAAACGCCATTGTAATCGTATACGATAACAATATTTTTTTTAAGCTGTCTGAGCTTGCCGCTGTGAAGAACCCGGCAAGCATTAGCGCGTTTGGGCAGCATCTACGGAAGCTGCGTGAAGACCGTGGCCTAAGCCTTCAAATGCTTGCAGATGAATCAAATGTGGCTAAACCGACTCTCTTTCGAGTAGAGACAGCAAAAGCCACCCCTACTTTAGACTTACTCGTTTCATTAGCAAGGGGGCTAAATGTCACTGTGCGAGACTTGGTAGATATTCCAGACCTCGAAAAACTAGACGAAGTATAACAATCTTGTATAATGAAGAAAGCCAGCCTCACATGAGATTGGCTTTCTTATTTTTAATTAAATTATTTAATCAAAGTCTATTTTACGCTTCCATATTCATTACGCAGCTCTATCTTAAATTCATTTGGCTTAAACAATGTGTAAAAGCGTCGCCCGCTTGCATTTTCGTATTCAATTCTAAATTCTTCATAAGGGCAGTAATCGAACTGTGCTATTCCTGCTTCTTCGGAGCTGTCAAAGGCCCCTATAACAGTAAAGGCATACGTCACGCTCTTATGACCCTCTAACGGGACTGTATAATCCATTATCTGCTCCAAGTGGGTAGACTCAGGTTCAACTAACCGGAGCTTGTAAGCCGTATGAAGCGAGTTGTTGGTAATAGTTAGCTTGTATTGCCAGAGGATTTCATCTTCTACCCGATAAGCACGACTAAAGCCTTGGTCCGGTGGAATGTCTCCCGCTGGCATATGACGGCCAGTTGTGAGGGGCATCCAACAGGCAAGCTTTGGCTGATTAAATCGTTTTATGATTTCCTTTCCGATAGAGCCGAAGGGACCTACCAGACCTTTGACGGCGCTAAATAATGTTAAGGCTTCGGGCATAGTTAAGGACAATACAGACTAGTTGAGGGCAATTTTGGATAGGGGCTACTCTGTCCACCACAATGGCGACAGTATGCGGCTAACCAGCTTTCAAATATCCACGATTTTAGCCCTGCTACACGCACTTCTATCTTTCAGAATAGCTGAACACCACTTTACCCCTTTGCTTAGCTTCAAAGGGCTGTTTCAGAGAATTTAGCTACCTCAAAGCTCCCTAAATTGGCATATTTAGGAGCTTACCTGAGATAGTAATACCACAGGCTTGCTCTGAAAGTATATGGCCTCTGCCTAAGTAGGCATTACTCCTACCTGTAAGGTTTTGAAAGACCCTATTATTTTAATATATCCAATACACTCTTGCACTATTCCTTACGGATATCATAGGACAACATATCCTTTTCAATAAGTCTTTTCAACATGACTTTTTGATAAGACTGGTTAAACATTCAATTCAGATAAAAAAAATAATCTGCGAAGCAGTAGTTGACGGAGTCAACTTTTAACGGCTAGTCTAAAAAAAAGCTTTGAACCATCAATATTTCTAAAAAAGGCCCATCAAGCTCAACCTATCCATAAAAAAATCATTTAATCATTCTTGGCATCCCAAATTACCTGATATTGGCCCTCATAAGAACCGAAAACAAGTCTTGCCATTAAATTATTTAATCAACCACATATGTCTTTTTATACATTAAATAATTTAATCATTATTCGCGCCAAAATATTTAAAAAAACATTCAAAATCCTTCTTTCATTTGCAGGGTTTGAACTGAAATTTGCAGAACAAAAGATACTTCCACTGCTTCTTTCAGCACACCATGACACCCTCCCCTCGCATACTCTACACCACCGAACTACCTACTCCATTACTTACCCGGCTTCTGGCCCTAAAACAGTCTCTGGCACCGCACCTAAGACTCTCCGACAAGCAATACGCTGTTGCCGTCCTCATCTGTGAACGCATCCTAACTTCTTTGGTGCGTAAGGTGGGGCTACTTCATGCCCTGTTCAGATACCGAGCAACTACTTCCGGAAACTAGATAAAAATTATAGCAAGTCATTAAATAAGTTAATTGCTGCTGAGGTCCTTTATCCGGTTCTCAACGGCGACGGAAAACCGGCATTCAGTATCAAACGAAGAGAATGTAAAGCGTACTGCTTCAATCCTATTTTATTGGAAGGTGGATACAGCCATGTTGAAGTTAACGTAATGAAAAGTGTACTCAACAAGGTCACAACTTCCGAATTCCACAACAATCATACTATAACAGACCTTCGCTATATTGAAGTTGATAGTATTGGTGCGCAGCAATGGTTAGAATGGCACGTTGAAAACCTTGATATTTCGGAGTGGATAATCAATAAAACTTCCCCGAATACCGGAATAATATTCGCTTAAAAAATGTACGTCAAAATCTCGACAGCGTTAAATCATTTAATGAAAGAGAAATTAACCGAGCGAAATACCTCGTTGACGAACTGCGACGCCTCCACCCCGGCAAGGAATTATTTAAATTAAGCAAAGGGTACGTAGTGGCTACCCCAAAGAATTTCTAATGCGAAAGAGGAAGACTATCCTCTTCCATTACAACCATGTCATTCGGAAGCTGGAAAACAAAGAGTACTGGACTAGGCAATCAACCACGAACAACCGCCTACACCATAATCTGACCGAACTGCCAAAAAAGCTCTTACCATTCGTCACATTGAATGGTGAACCACTGGTAGAGGTAGACATTTCCAACAGTCAGGTAGCTTTGTTAGCCCACGTCATGCAACATGGAGACGTACTTGGTCTTGGGTTTGAACTCCCGTCCGTACCGGAGACAATGTCCACTGCCCGGTTTCAAAGTGAAGCTAGAAGAGGGGTCATTTACGATAAACTAGCTAGCCTCATTTTTGGCAATGACCGTGACGCTGCCAAAGCTGAAATCATTCTTTGGCTTTTTAGTGGTGCTGGATACAACCCTAAGCGAGACTCTGCTCTGTACAAACGGTACGAGGACGTAGTCAAGTGGGTGAAGCAGGTCAAAAAGATTCTCAAAATGAAGAAAGGAGAAGACCAAAAGCTCAATTTAGCTGTGTACCTGCAACGGTTTGAAGCCGACTTGATGATTAACCACATTTACCCGATAGCAAAGGAAAAGGGGTACGTATTATTCAGTAAGCATGACTCGTTCCTCGTGCCAGCCTCCGACGCGCAAGCCATCCAAAAGTTGATGATTGAGGTGCTTCGGAATAAGGGAGTAGTTATGAATGTTCGCTACAAAGTCGATGCTTTAGGTTCTACCCAGCAAGCAGCATAGTATGGCGTTCCTTAGATATGTGCCTCACGTATAAGGGTCTTTGCATAATTGCTGTTCTAAGACAAAGTAATCTGCACAAATGACACATATTTAAGGAGAGAGGCACTTTTCTATTGTTCTGCTCTATATATGCGCAAAGAAAAGGCCAGTAGTTGAGAGAGTAGTTTCTATAACTAGTCCTTCTAACACTTTTGAAGGCTAGTTGTCGGGGTTCGTGTCCGACATATCTAAGGCCGAATCAAACTTAGGAGTCAGTAGCCGTATGTAAAGAAGTAGAGTTTACCACCTGGTATCTTACAGCAAGTGTTCAAAAGCCGAGTCAACTGTATTTGAGGCAAAAGAATCCAAGTACACGGCGGTAACTGCCTCGGACTTATGGCCCATTGCCTCACTGATTACAGCAGTAGCTACCCCAAATTGCTTCAAATTGGTCGCAAATGAATGACGGGCTACATAAGTAGTAATAGGAGTAGTTATTCCTACCGATTCCCCCAACACCTTTAGGTCCTTGTTCACTTGCCCCAACACTTTGTGCAGTCTATTCTTTATCTGCGTTGGCGTTTGGTGCAGATTAGAGTTAAGAACAGGGAATATGTAGCTATCCTGAGTAGTGCGGGTCAACCCTTCGTATGCTGCAACTATGTTGAGGGCAGGAGCCAACAGCCGAAGGGAAAACTTACCCCTGGTCTTCTGGCGAGTGTACTGTAAACGCTGTGGTAAACCATTTTCACTACCATGTAAGTCACGCCAGCGAAGTTGAGCTAAGTCCACAAAGTTGATTCCGCCACAGTAAAAGGAGAATAAGAACACATTTTTGGCGAGACGCATTCTATCCGTATCGGGTAGCGAATCCTCTAAGAGCCTAATATCTTCTCTGGTAATGGCCCTTTTGCTAGTGGTAACGTCAAATTTGCCTACGCTAAACTTATGTCTTTCTGCCACATTACGAGCGAAAGGATAAGTACTAGCTTTAGCTACTCCATTAGCAATAGCTTTATTTAAAACTGCCCGAAGTGTACGAAAGCGAAGTGAGAGGGTAATTTCAGCTGCACCAGTAGCCCGAAGTGCCATTTCCCACTCGTTACAAAAGGCGACGTCTGCCCTATCGAAAGGAATGTCGTAGAGCTTCACCCATTCGAGCCAGTCTTTTTCTTTACCCTTTCCAGTTGGCGGTTCCGAAGCGCCACATTCAGACGCAATAAATTTCGCTAACTGGTTCGCAAGGTCACGATATACGCCAGCGTTACCAATTTGACCGGCTGCTGACATACTTTGCGCTAACTCTTCTGTGTAGGCTAGTATTCCGACTCGGCGTAGCTTCTTTCGTAACTCGTTTGCTTTTACAGCTACTATTTCAGGGTCATGAACTCTATCGTCCTCGGCTAACGCCTCCGCTGCTGCTTCAAATTTGGCTTCCTGGGCTTTCAGCTTTTTCCACAACGCTTTGCTGTCGCCAGGGTAGCTCTTCCGAATTTCTCCTTTCTTTTCATTCCAGTACTTAGGGTGAAGTGAAAGGCCAGTGGCAATGTATTTCAGTTTACGGTCCTTGGTAATCCGAACCATAAAAGGGTGTGAACCATCAGCTAAGGTCTTGCTAGTGTAGTAGACGGCTTTAACCGTTGCTTTTCCTTCTTTGAAATCAGTTGTTCTTGCCATACAGTTTAAACCAGCGCCGGTTTAAACGTTGGTTTAAACAAAAGTAGTTAAACAGGCCATTTTAGCAACATAAAACAGCCTAAAACGCTATTTAAAGCCATTTTTATAAGACAACCCAAAGCTTCCCAAGCTGAGGGTCGCGAGTTCGAGCCTCGTTTCCCGCTCATAAAAAAGCCCCTTGCTTCTACTAGCATGGGGCTTTTTTTATGACTTGACTTGTAAATGAATGGCTATTTAAGAAGCCTGGATTACTCTGGCCGTGCTAGCGGTAGTGTGAAGCTGAAGGTGCTGCCGCTGCCCAGCTCACTTTCTACCCACAGCTGCCCGCCCTGGCTCCCGATAAACTCGCGGGCGATGCTCAGACCCAGGCCCGAACCACCTTTGTAGCCGTTTTTGTCGGGAATCTGGACGAAGCGCTGGAATATCTTCTCCTGATACTGCGGGGCAATGCCGGGGCCGTGGTCCTGCACGCTGATGCGGACCTGGGGCTGGGCCTCGGTGGTAAGAGCCGCCCGAATATGAATTTGCGCCTGCTCCGGGGAGTAGCGGATGGCGTTGGCCAGCAGGTTGAGTAGCACCCAAGTCGTTTTCTCGATGTCGGCGCGCACGGCAGGTAGCGTGTCGGCAATCTGGATGTCGAGGGTGAGCTGCTTGGGTTGGAGCTGCAGCTGAATGGTAGCGGCGGCAAACTGCACTACCTCAGTCACGCGGGCCGCCTGAAAGTTGAGCTGGATATTGCCCGACTCCAGCCTTGACACATCAATCAACTCCCCTACCAGCCGCAGTAGGCGCTGGTTTTCCTGCTTAATAGTGGCCAGAATGTTCTGCTGCTCCTCATTCACGGGGCCGACCTTGCCGTTTTGCAGCAGCTTCAAGCTGAAATTGATGCTCGACAAGGGCGTTTTCAGCTCGTGCGATACCGTAGCCAGGAAGTTCGACTTGGCTTGGTCCAGCTTCTTGTACTCCGACACATTGCGCAGCGTCAGAATGGAGCCCACGAACTCCATCTTATCCAGGGCTTCGTTGAAACTCACCACATCGTTCACGCTGACGCGGTAGTAGGCTTCCTCGTCGTGCTGGGCCAGGGTGAGCACGGGAGCGGCTTCGGTGGGGCGCTGGGCGGCGGGCGTATCGAGGTGGCGCAGCAACTCCCGGAACAGGTCGTTTTGCTGGGCTATTTCCTCGGCGGGGCGGTTCAGGAGTTGCTCGGGGGTAGGGCTAGGAGTTGCTGGGCCACGGGATTGGCCAGAATCAGGCGGCGGTTTTCATCCACTAGCAGCAGGCCTTCGTCGAGGTTGTTCACGAGGCTAACCATGCGGTTGCGCTCGGCCAGCAGCTGGGCCAGCGTGGAGGTGCGGTAGTCTTGCAGCTGCACCAGCAGGCGGTTGAAGGCCCGCGCCACGGCGCCAAATTCGTCGTGGCTTTCCACCGGAATGGAGTTGGAGTAATCCTGGTGAGTAGCGTTTTCGATGCTGGCCGAGAGCTTGCGCAATCCACTCACGGCGGCTTCGGGCACGCTCAGCACAAACAACAGGCAGGTCAGGACCGCAAATGTGAGTAGGGCCAGCACGTAGCCAGTTTGCTCCGTCGCTAGGCGGTTGGCGGCTTCGTTTTTACGCGTCAGAGCCTGGGTGTTCAGGCCTACCATGTGGTACGTCAGTTGCCGCAATTGGCCTATATGCTCGGCCCATAGCGGCGGCGAGGCTGTATCGGAAGCCAGATACCGTTCCGTATCGGCCAATTCACTGAACAAGGAATCAACCACTTGCTGCTCACCGGGTTCGGTCACGTTGCCAGCCTCGCGGGCCAGTAGTTGCTCAAACCGTTGCTTGGCTTGCGTATCTAGCGGGGTCTCCTGAGCCTGCAAACGGTCAAGGGCCCGCAACATGTGCTGGCCTAGCTCCACGGAGTACAGGTTGTCCCGCAACACGTTGCGGGCGCTGCGGTCCAGGCGGTTAAGCGAGTACAGGGTAAACGCGCTGACGCCCAGCAGCAGGAGCAACATGGTCAGAAACGCCAGCGTGATTTTGGTTTTGAGATTCATGAATGAGAGAGGGTAGTAAGCTGGCGGCAACGTGAGGCCGATCAGTAGGTCACCAGAAATAGATCCAGGTCGGTATCCGTGTGGGCCACGGCCCGGATCAGGGCCGACGTTGTACCCGGACGGCGGATTAGCCGCTGCCACCAACCTTTTTCCCGCGTGACGCCGCAAATAAGTAGGGTAGCGCGTTTTTCCTGGGCCACGCGCAGTATCTCCGCTACCACCGCATCCGACTTCACCCGCAGAATCTGTCCGCCCAGCTCGGTGGCTAATTGCAGATTGCGCAGCAGGTGGCGCTGGGTAGCTAGCCCCACCCGGTCGGCCGATTCGCGGGCGGTTTGCACGTAGAGCACGTACCAGGTGGCCGTGCCCAGGCGGTCGGCGAGGCGGGAGGTTTTGCGGATGATTTCGCGGGCGGCCGGGGCATTGGAGTTGATGCAGGCCAGCAGCCGGTCGTGGTTGCGGCGCGGGGCGGGCACGGCAGCCGCGCCCGTATCAATCTGGCGGCTGAGCTGCCCGGCCACTTCCCGCAACGCCAGCTCGCGGAGTTGCAGCAAGTTTTCGGGCTGAAAGAAATTGCGCAAGGCCGTGGGTACCTTCTGCGGGTCGTAGATTTTGCCTTCTTCCAGCCGGGCCCGCAGCTCGGGTACGGTCAGGTCCACGTTTACTACCTCATCGGCCAGCTTGAGGAGTTGGTCGGGTACCCGCTCGGCCACGTCCTGGCCCGTAATGCGCAGCACCTGGTCGTGGAGGCTTTCCAGGTGCTGGACGTTCACGGCCGTAATCACGGAAATGCCCGCCCGCACCAGCTGCTCCACGTCCTGCCAGCGTTTCTCGTTTTCCGAGCCGGGCACGTTGGTGTGGGCCAGTTCGTCAACGACGACCACCGCCGGCCGTCGCTGCAGAATAGCCGCCACGTCCATTTCCTCCAGCATGCGGCCTTTGTAGAAGATGTTTTTGCGCTTCACCAGGGGCAAATCCTGCAGCTGGGCCACGGTGCCGGCTCGCCCGTGGGTTTCCACGTAGCCCAATACCACATCCACCCCGTGCTGGCGCAGCTCCTGGGCCTCCTGCAGCATGCGGTAGGTTTTGCCTACCCCCGCGGCCAGCCCAATGTACACCTTCAGCCGCCCGCGCCGCGGCTCCTGCACCAGCCGCAGGAACCGCTCCGCCGATAGGTCGCGCTGCTGGTCGTCATCGTTGGAAGGAGTCATGGGACAGGCTTGTGGAAATTACTGTGCTGTTGGGTACAGCCCCCGGGGTCGTTCTAGCGTGGGCGCCTTACCCCCAGCCCCCTCTTCGGGGAGAGGGGGAGCCTAACGACTATTGGTTAGCCAGCAGGAGAGATGCTTCGGCTGCGCTCAGCATGACAGACGATTTTATTTAGACGTGTAGCCCAACCTGCCTACTTTCTTCCTAGAAAGAAATAGCAATGCTGCTGGTCAGGTTGCCGTAGGAGTTGGATGGCTGGCCGTTGCGGTCAGTAAGGAAATCCTGGCCGGAGTGGAATACGCGGCCTTCTACTCGGAAAGTCACGTTGCTGGTGGGCAGGTAGTCTAGGTTGAGGGAGGCGGCTTTTACCTTGAAGTCGGCATCCGTGGTGGCCGGCGAAATCGAGGAAATGATGACGCCGTGGTCGGCGTTGTAGTACTCGGCGCGGGCCGTGGCCGACCACTTATCGGCCAGCTTATAGCGGAGGAAAGCGGCACCGGTGTGCCAGGTATCGGCTTTGCTGCCGCGGGCGGCCTGCTCCTGCTTGCCCACGTCGAATACGCCGGCCACGCTCAGGCGCTCGGTGGCGGCGTAGCTCACGTAAAAATCGTGGAAGTAGCGGCGGCGCTTCTGTAGGGCCTGGGGCTGCTCGTTGCCGTAGAACGTGCTGCTGTTGATGAGCAGCTTGTCGGTTGGCTTCCACTGAATTTGGGTGCCCACGGCCTTTTTCTGGTTGTTTTCCCGGATGTTCTGCCAGCCGTTGAGCACCAGCGCCGTTAGGGTCAGCTTGGGGTCCACTTCGTAGGTGAAGCGGGCGCCGGCCTCGTAGTACGGCGAGTTTTCGGCCATCATAGACCTGGTAAGCGTCCAGTTGTCTTTGCTGATGGCCGACTCAAAGCCAATGTGAGAGCCGAAAATGCCCACGTCGAGCCACGCCTTTTGGAACGGCCGGAAGCCCGCGTAGGCTTCGTAGATATGGCGCAGCACCGGGTCCTCGGCGGCGTAGTTGGCTGAAACGTAGGTGCCGGCGTGCAGGCCCAGGGCCCCGCGCACTTGCCCGTTATCGTAACGCAGCCCCAGGATGGCGTTGTTCACGGTAAACTCGTTCTGGCGGTCGTGGGAATACAGGAAGCCGGGCCGGTCGTTAGTGGCCGCGTGCTTGATGTCATAGCCATAGTAGCCATCCACGAAGCCGTAGGTAGTGAGGGGGTTGGCAGGCGGAGTAGCTGGCGCCTCGGCCGGCGTCACTACTGAATCGGCAGCAACGGGGGTGGTTTGAGCGGTAGCAGCTGCGCTGCACAGCAGGCCGAGGGCAAGTAGGGAAATGGATTTCATGGGGAGAGAAGTACCCGTAGCGTGCGGCGGGTAGAGGGAATAAGGACGAAAGAATACGATCAAACGAAGGTAGGCGAGCTGAGCTGTAGAGACGCGATACTTCGCGCCTCGTTGTTAGCTGATGTTGTGTGTACCCGCGTTCTGCTGGGCTGTTCAACGACAAGACGCGAAGTGTCGCGTCTCTACAGCTCATCCAGCGCTACATTTAGGCGCAGCACGTTTACCCGGTCGGGGCCCAGCAGGCTGTGCTGGGTATGCTGAACCACCAGGGCCTGCACTTTGGCGGCATCGAGCTGGCGGGCGCGGGCCACGCGGGCTACCTGCACGGCAGCCCCGGCGGGCGAGAGGTGCGGATCGAGGCCGGAGCCGGAGGCGGTAATTAGCTCGGCGGGCACCTGGGCTTTGGTTACGCCGGGGTTTTGAAGCAGGAACGTATCGAGGCGGGCCTGCACCGTGGCTAGGTACTCGGGGTTACTGGGGCCTTTGTTGGAGCCCGCCGAGCCGGCTGCGTTATAGTCCACGGCTGAGGGGCGCGACCAGAAATACTCCGGCCGGGTGAATTTCTGGCCCACATTGTCGTAGCCCATCACGCGGCCCCGGTGGCTGATGGTTTCGCCCTGGCCGCCATTCGGGCCAGTTGCGCGCCGGCCCATACCAGCGCCGGGTAAATCAGGCAGCAGACAACCAGGAGCACAAGGGTCAGGCGGAAAGCGGGAAGCAGGTGTTGTTTCATGGAAGTAGAAGCTAGAAAGCTAAGGCTAGAGTTAGTGCTAGTTCCCCTCCTCAGATGAGGAGGGGCCAGGGGTGGTTGATACTCATTGAACGATATGGGATTAGGTCGTTCAGGTAAACAACATCAGCAACGTCGGTCAACCACCCCAGCCGCGCCTTCGGCACGGCGTCCCCTCCTCAGCTGAGGAGGGGAGTTTCGTTCTTACAAGAACAGCCCCACCAGCAGGTCAATGGCTTTGATGCCAATGAAGGGCACGATGACGCCGCCCAGGCCATACACCAGCAGGTTGCGGCGCAGCAACGCCGAAGCACCAATGGGCTTGTAGGCTACCCCCGCAATGCCAGCGGCACCAGCAGCGGAATGATAATGGCATTGAAAATGACCGCCGACAGGATGGCCGACTGCGGCGACTTCAGGCCCATGATGTTGAGCGCGCCCAGGCTCGGAATGGCGACCATGAACAGGGCCGGCACAATGGCGAAGTACTTGGCTACGTCGTTGGCAATGCTGAAGGTGGTGAGCGTGCCGCGGGTCATGAGCAGCTGCTTCCCGATTTCCACTACCTCAATGAGCTTGGTAGGGTCGTTGTCGAGGTCCACCATGTTGCCGGCTTCCTTGGCGGCCTGGGTGCCCGAGTTCATGGCCACTCCCACGTCGGCCTGGGCCAGGGCGGGCGCGTCGTTGGTGCCGTCGCCCATCATGGCCACCAGCTTGCCTTCCTGCTGCTCGCGGCGGATGTAAGTCATCTTGTCCTCGGGCTTGGCTTCGGCAATAAAGTCGTCGACGCCGGCTTTTTCGGCAATGAAGCGGGCGGTGAGCGGGTTGTCGCCGGTTACCATCACCGTTTTGATGCCCATTTTGCGCAGGCGCTCAAACCGCTCCTGAATGCCGGGCTTAATGATGTCCTGCAGCTCTACTACCCCAGCACCCGGTCGTTTTCACTGACTACCAAGGGAGTACCGCCGTTGCTGGCAATGGTTTCTACTCGCTGGGCAGTTTCCTGGGGGAAGGGCTGATTGGCTTTGTTGGCCAGTTGACGAATGGCATCGGAAGCGCCCTTGCGGATGCGTTGGCCATCGGCCAGCGTCACGCCGGAGCTGCGGGTTTCGGCCGTGAACTTGATTAGCTCGGCACCCTGCAGGCGGGTTTGCAGCTGCTCGGGATTCACTTGCTGTTCGCGGGCCAGCTCCACAATGCTCTTACCCTCGGGGTTTCGTCGGTGAGGGAGGCTAGGGTAGCCAGCTCCACGAACTGCTGCTCCCCTACCCCCGGCGCGGGCCAGAAGTGCGTGGCTTTGCGGTTGCCAATGGTGATGGTGCCCGTTTTATCCAGCAGCAGCACGTCAATGTCGCCGGCGGTTTCTACGGCCTTACCGCTTTTGGTGATGACGTTGGCGCGCAGGGCCCGGTCCATGCCCGCAATGCCAATGGCCGAGAGCAGCCCGCCAATGGTGGTCGGAATCAGGCACACGAACAGAGCAATAAAGGAGGCAATGGCAATGGGCGTGTTGGCGTAGGCGGCGAAGGGCTGCAAGGTCACGCACACAATGATGAACACCAGCGTAAAGCCCGCCAGCAGAATAGTCAGGGCAATTTCATTGGGCGTTTTCTGCCGCGACGCGCCTTCCACCAGGGCAATCATCTTATCCAGAAACGACTCGCCGGGCGCCGTGGTCACCACTACCTTGATGCGGTCCGACAGCACCTTAGTGCCGCCCGTCACCGACGACTTATCCCCGCCGGCCTCTCGAATTACCGGGGCCGATTCGCCCGTAATGGCCGATTCGTCGATGGTAGCCAGGCCCTCGATAATCTCCCCGTCGGTAGGAATGATTTCGCCGGCCTCCACCAGAAATACCTGGCCTTTTTGAAGCTGAGAAGAAGATACCGAGGAGAGGTTGCCTTTTTCGTCGATAACGCGGGCGGGCGTTTCCTCGCGGGTTTTGCGCAGACTTTCGGCCTGGGCCTTACCGCGGGCTTCGGCAATGGCCTCGGCAAAGTTGGCGAACAGCAAGGTCAGAAACAGGACTACAAACACGGTGAAGTTGTAGGCAAAGGAGCCCTGGGCCGCATCGGGCTTCACGAGCAGCCCCAGCGTCACGAGCAGCATCACCACCGTCCCGATTTCCACGGTGAACATCACCGGGTTGCGGAACATCACGCGCGGGTCGAGCTTGACGAAGGCCTGCTTGATAGCCTCCTGCACCAGCGCGGGTTGAAACAAGGATTGAGATTCTTTAGACATGAAAAGTCGTGCTGTCGGGCGCCTCCCCCCCTAGCCCCCTCTCCGGAAGAGAGGGGAACTAGCTTCCAGTTTTCTAGTGGGCTAGTTGTGGAGGGTGCGGCAGTGAAAAAGTTAGAGCTAAAAGCTAGAGCTAGTCCCTCCTCTCCCCGGAGAGGGGCTAGGGGTGAGGCGCCCGTGAGGAGCTTAATACAGGGAGAAATGCTCGGCAATGGGACCCAGGGCCAGGGCGGGGAAGAAGGCCAGCGCGGCAATGATGACGATGACGGCCATGACCATCACGCCGAAGGTGGCCGTGTCGGCGGGCAGGGTGCCGGCGCTTTCGGGCACGTACTTCTTGCGGGCCAGCAAGCCGGCAATAGCCACCGGGCCGATGATGGGCAGGAAGCGGGATAGCAGCAGTACTACCCCCGTGCTGATGTTCCACCAGGGCGTATTGTCGCCGAGGCCCTCGAAGCCGGAGCCGTTGTTGGCCGAGGCGGAGGTAAACTCATACAGCATCTCGGAGAAGCCATGGTAGCCGGGGTTGGCCAGCCAGCCGGCGTACTCGGTGGGGTTGCCGGCGTAGAGGTGGGCGGTGAGGGCCGTGCCCGCCAGAATCAGCAGCGGGTGCAGCAGCGTCACGAGGATGGCGATTTTCATCTCGCGGGCCTCAATCTTCTTGCCCAGCAGCTCGGGTGTGCGGCCTACCATCAGGCCGGCAATAAACACGGCAATGATGAGGTAGGCGAAGAAGTTGAGTAGCCCTACCCCGCAGCCCCCGTAAAAGGCATTGGTCATCATGCCCAGCATCTGCGTCAGCCCGGAAAGCGGCATGAACGAGTCGTGCATGGAGTTCACCGAGCCGCAGCTGATGATGGTATTCGTGATGCTCCAGTAGGCCGAAGCTGCCGCGCCAAACCGCATTTCCTTGCCTTCCAGCGCGCCCAGCTCCTGGTTTACGCCCAGGTGGCTGATGGCCGGATTGCCCTGCAGCTCATAGTACACCGTAGGGGCCAGCAGCACCACGAAGCCCACCGTCATGACCCCAAAAATCATCAGGGCCAGCTTGCGGCGGTTCAGGTAGAAGCCCAGGGCAAATACCATGGCCACGGGGATGATAACCAGGGCGATGTTCTCAATGGCGTTGGTGAGGTAGTTGGGGTTTTCGAGGGGGTGAGCCGAGTTGGCCCCGTAGAAACCGCCTCCGTTGGTGCCCAGCTCTTTAATAGCCACCATAGCCGCCACCGGCCCGCGCGACACGGCCACGGAGTCGCCCTGCAGGGTTACTAGCTCCTGCTTGCCTTGCAAGGTCATGGGGGTGCCGTTGAAGGCCAGCAGCAAGGCTATCAGCAAAGAGCCCGGCAGCAGCAGGCGCGTGAGGCTCTTGACGAAGTAGTTGTAAAAGTTGCCCAGCTTATCGGTAGCGCGGGTTTGCAGGGCGTTGAACACCACCACGGCCGCCGCAATGCCGGTAGCGGCACTCACAAACTGCAGGAAGGTAATGACCACAATCTGCGAGAGGTAGCTCAGGCCCGACTCGCCAGAGTACTGCTGCAGGTTGCAGTTCACCAGAAAGGAAATGGCCGTGTTAAAGGCCAAGTCGGGCGACATGCTGGGGTTCTGGTCAGGGTTGAGGGGTAGGCTGCCTTGAGTAGAAAGGACCAGCATAGCCAGCAGGAACCACACAAGGTTAATGGTAAGCAAGGCCACCAAGTGCTGTTGCCAGCTCATTTCGCGGCGGGCATCCAGGCCAGAAAGGCGGAAAATGCCGGCCTCCACGGGCCGCATAAAATCAAACAGGTTCTTTTCGCCTTTAAACACCCGGGCCAGGTAGTGGCCCAGCGGCAGGGCCAGCAGCAGCGTCAGGAAGTAAATGGCGCCGATGCCGAGTAGTTCGTTGTTCATGGAAGTAGGTTAGAATTTCTCCGGGCGCAGCAGCACGTAGCAGAGGTAGCCGAACGTGGCGAGGGAGAGGACAAACAGGGTGACCATCATGGCACGAGGTGGCGTTAGATGTGGTCGAAAAAATCGACGGATTTATAGAAGAGCCCGAACCCGGCAAGGCCGGCAGCAGCGAGCAGCAGAATCATAAGTAAGGGTGCCATGCAAGTGTGAATGAGCTAGCTGCGCTAGGGCAGCATGTTGGTGTGCGGATACTGGTATAGCTGGTACAGGCGGGTGGGCATCAGCTGGCGGGCAAGCTGGTTGCCGTAGGTGCTGCCATCGAGGTGCAGGCAATGCAGGTACACGTTCTCCATGGCGCGAGTCAGGTAGGCGTCGCCCTGGCGCACGAGGCGGTCGGCTACCTCAAAGCAGTGCTTGAGCAGGGCCAAACGGCCTTTCTCGGCAGCAGAGCGGGTGAACAGAGCGAAGCAGTCGAGTTGCCGGTACATGCTCTGGCGCACCGCGGGCACTTGTAACGCTGGGCTTAGCTCCGGAAAATTTTCGAGTAGCACGATGGCCGTTTCGGCAGAGGAAATCATCTGGGGTAGATGGGTAGGGTGAAATATTCCGTGCAGCGCTAGCAGCTGTGGCTCGGTTACCGAAACCGTCTGATAGCACGCTACCCCTCTTGCCAATTCAGGCCCGTTTATAGTCAGCCTGCTCTCCCCTGCCTTGCATCTACTTGGTAATCTGATACAAAATTTCGCTGCCTATAAAACTCCACTTTCTACGACGCAAAAAAACCGAGTTATTCTGACCCGGTGTGTCGGTCAGAATAACTCGGTTGTAAGGTTTATTAACCAGAAAGCTGGCTCCTCCGCCAGCGTTATTACTTGATGTATTTCGCCAGGGTAGCTTTTAAATCAGCGCCTTTGAGGTTGGCGGCTACAATTTTGCCTGTGGGGTCAATGAGGTAGTTTTGCGGAATACCGCGTACCTGATAACTGCGCGCAGCCGCGTTTTCCCAGCCGCGGAGGTCAGAAACCTGCGTCCAGGTTAACTTATCGTCCTGAATGGCTTGCACCCATTTGTCGCGCTGCTTTTCGTTATCCAGCGACACGCCCAGTACCTCGAAGTTGCGGCCTTTATACTCGCTGTAGGCCTTGGCAACCGTGGGGTTTTCCTGCCGGCAAGGGCCGCACCAGGAAGCCCAAAAATCAACCAGCACGTACTTGCCGCGGTAGTCGCGCAACGATACGGTTTTGCCATCGGGCGTTTGCTGGGTGAAATCAGGGGCCGTTGCCCCAATAGCTACAACTTTCAGTCCCCGCACCATCTCGCCGTACTGGCGCCCTTGCGGACTATTTTTGAGAGCAGGACTAAACGCCTCGTAGAGCGGAGCCACGGTAGCGTACTGGGGCAGGTCCATCATTTGGAGCCCCAGCAGGGCATCCAGGCTAGCCCAGGAACTAGGGTTGGCTTTAATGAAGGCGTAGTTGATATTGACAAGCTCCTTGGTGAAAGCTTCATACCGGGATTTTATCCGCTCCTCGAAGGCCGGGTCCTGTCGCTGCTGCTCGGTGGCCTTTTGCACTTCGGCGCCCAAGGCGTGCATGCTGGCAATAGTCGGCTTCATTGCTTTATCCAGCCGCAGATAATCGTTCATGGCCGGGCCACCCTTGATAGTGGCGTGCGCCAGTGAATCGGGGCTGGTGATGAGGACCGTGCCGGGCTCTAGAAACACGCGCGTACGGTCTCCCATCGGCCCGAACAAGCTCCCCAAACGGCCGTTGCGCCGGAATATCAGGTCGGCCGTAGTGGGCACCTCCGTGGTACCTTTCAGCTCAAATACCCCGTTTTTCAGCGTGGCCGAATCCGCCACCGCCCCGCGCCGCACCAGGTATACCTTGGCCGGAGCATCGAGCTTGCCCAGCGTGCCTTTGATGGTGAAGGGAGTAGTCGTTTGTGCGTTGGCCAGCCACGGTGCTGTTAACAGCAAGCCCAATACATGCTTTTTCATAAAGATGAGTAAGTAGATAAAACACAGATGTTTGCCTGCCTTCTGCCCTCATAAGCCGGCGTACTCAAGTAACGGAAATTCTATGACTATCAGTATACCCTTCCCGCTATATACCAGACTCATCTGCGACTTTACTGGACCTCTGCTACAGCCCGTACTCCTGAATCTTACGGTAGAGGGTTTTGGTGCCGATGCC
Source organism: Hymenobacter sp. 5516J-16 (assembly GCF_022919335.1). NCBI lineage: Bacteria > Pseudomonadati > Bacteroidota > Cytophagia > Cytophagales > Hymenobacteraceae > Hymenobacter > Hymenobacter sp. 5516J-16. The sequence goes on from NZ_CP095058.1 coordinate 1,705,224, forward strand.
GAGCTGGCGGGCGGCTTCCATTTTGTTGCCGCCGGTTTCCTGGAGTACCTGCCGGATCTGGCGCTTTTCCAGGGTGCGCAGGGTGCGGTCGGCGGCTTCGTCGGTGGTGAGGGGGTAGGCAGGTAGTGGAATTCGGCGGGTAGGTCGTCCGTGGTGAGCAGGTCGCCGTCGGCCAAGATGGCGGCGCGCTCCAGCACGTTTTTCAGCTCGCGCACATTGCCGCGCCAGTCGTAGCGCTGGAGCTGCTGGAGCACCTCCGGCTCCAGGCCGCGCAGGCGTTTGCGCAGGCGGGCGGCGAAGTACTGCAGGAAGTAATCGGCCAGCGGGGCAATGTCCTCGCGCCGCTCGTTCAGGCCAGGTACCAGCACTGTGAACACGGAGAGGCGGTAGTAGAGGTCGGGGCGGAAATGACCTTCAGCGGCTTCCTGCTTGAGGTTGCGGTTAGTGGCAGCCACTAGGCGCACGTTCACGCTGGTCGGCTTGGTGTCGCCGAGCTTGGTGAACTGCTGAGTTTCCAGCACCCGCAGAAATTTGGCCTGCACGTTCAGCTCCAGCTCCCCGATTTCATCCAGAAACAGGGTGCCGCCGTTGGCCTCTTCCAACAGGCCTTTTTTATCAGCTAGCGCACCCGTAAACGCGCCCTTCTTGTAGCCAAACAGCTCCGATTCCAGCAAATCCTTCGGGAAAGCCGAGCAATTCACGGCTACGAAGGGCTTGCCGCGGCGCTGGCTGCTCTGATGAATGGCCTGGGCAAACAGCTCCTTGCCCGCGCCGGTAGGGCCTTCCAGCAGCACGGTGCTATCCGTGGGCGCGACGCGCTGGGCCAGTTTCTTCGCCTGCTCCAAGGCCCCGGAGCGGCCAATCATGCTCTCGAAGCTGTACTGGGCGCCTACCTTCTTTTCCAGATCGGCGACGCGCTGTTGCAGGCGGGCTTTTTCGGCGGCGCGCTCCACCACTACCACCAACTGGTCATCGGAGTCGCCCTTGGTGAGGTAGTCGAAGGCGCCTTCCTTCATGGCCCGCACCCCGTCGGGAATGGTACCGTAGGCCGTCATCAGAACCACCTCCGCCAGCGGGGCAGCTTGTTTGTAGCGGGGTAGCAAATCGAGGCCGTAGCCATCGGGCAGCTTCACATCCGAAAGGATTACCAGCACTTCGTCGGCGTGCTGGCGCAGTTGTTCCAGGCCGCGGCGGGAATCGGGCGCTTGCAGCACGGTGTAGCCTTCCAGTTCCAGCACCCGGGCCAGGAGCTGGCGCAGGCTGGTTTCGTCGTCGATGAGCAGTACGGTTCCGGCGGGCATTTTGGGCGGGCAATAAGGCGGTAGGGGCTGCAAGGGTACACAGAAACGACGAAAACAACCGTAAGCCTACCAGCAGTTGTTCCTGCAGTTTCAATAGCCTGCCCTGCTCAAGCCTGCCGTAGAGTGCTGAGCCGTAACGGAGTGGGCCGGCCCGCACAAGGCAGCTAGCGCCGTTGAGCTGCATACTTTGCCGCTCCTTATCCAGACAAGTTGGCTACAAAATCGTTAGGTACTCTGCCTTAAGAACCTATGTGTGGGTTCCGCTTCCTCCCGATCAGCTCATGTTTACCTTTCGCTTCATGAATTCTATTGCTCGCCGGACTGCCCTTGGCCTGACGCTCAGTGCGGCATCCATCGGGCCGGGCCTGGCCCAGGTGCTGCCGCCCGCTACCCCCGCCGATACCACCCATAAGTTCGAGAATCCGGCCGGGGTGCCGGCCGTTGTAAAGCAGCCCTGGTACAAGGGCAAGCTGGTCAAGGCGACCATTGTGCCGGCCTTGCTGATTGGCTACGGAGCTTACACCTCTAACGGGGGCGGTTTCTATACCAACCAGGAAGCTAACCGCGACATACACAAGCTGTTTCCTACCTTCCGCACCAGCCTCGACGACATCCTGATATTTGTTCCCTACGCTGAGCTGGGCCTGGTGGCCTTGTCGGGAGTAGAGTCTAAAAACGACCAGCTAAACGTGGGGCTGGTGGTGCTAAAAAGTGAGTTAATCATGCTCACGACGGTATTTGCGGTGAAAAATCTGAGCCGAAAAACCCGGCCCGATGGCTCCGATCAGTTGTCGTTTCCCTCGGGGCACACGGCGCAAGCCTTTCTGGCCGCCAGCATTGTGCACAACGAGTTTCGGGACAAAAGCCAGTGGTACGGCATTGGGGCCTATACCATTGCCACCAGCGTGGCAGCCCTGCGCATGATTAACACCAAGCACTGGCAAAGCGACGTGGTGGCGGGCGCAGGCTTCGGCATTTTATCGGCCCACCTCGGCTACCTGACCCACCGCAACCGTTGGGGCCGCAAGCCCCGCTTGCCCGAGGGCATGGGCTTTTCGCCGACTTGGTTGCCCAGCTACGGCCTGGGCGCCGGCGGGGGCTGAGTGGTACGCCAGGCTTTAGCTTTACCTGGCGGCCGAAGTAGAACGAGGTAGCAAGCCACAGCAAGTCCGGGCTCGGAGCGCCAAACAGTTGGCGGCCGCGTCCGGGCTTCGTACCCTAAGTAGTACCTTTTCTTCTAGCGACTTATGTGGTGGACGTATGCGCTTCTATCGGCTCTGTTTGCGGCCCTAACCGCCATTCTAGCCAAAATTGGCATCAAAGGAGTCGACTCGAACCTGGCTACGGCGGTGCGGACGGTTGTTATTCTGGTGCTGGCCTGGGGCATCGTGTTCTTCCGGGGCGGTTTGGCCGAGGTGCACACTCTTTCGCGCACCAACCTGCTTTTTCTGGGGCTTTCGGGCTGGCCACGGGGCTGTCGTGGATCTTTTACTTTAAGGCCCTGCAAGTCGGCCAGGTTTCGCAGGTAGCACCCCTAGACAAGCTGAGCGTGGCGCTGGCCATTGTTCTTTCGGTCGTGTTTCTGGAAGAAAAGCTGACCTTACAGACAGGAGTAGGTGCCGGCCTGATTGTCATCGGCACGCTGGTCCTGATTCGGTAGCGCCACTGAGCCAGTGCCCTGCTGGTGAGGCAGAACTACTCGTTGCCAGCAGCATCTAGCTCCCGCTGAAAAGCGGCCAAGAACAGGCCTACGTGGTAGCCATCGGCTAGGCCGTGGTGCACATTGACGGCTACGGGTAGCAGCAGCGCCTCGCCTTGCCGCCGGGTTTTTCCCACCGATATTTTCGGGATGCTGTCGGGGTGCCCAAAGGAGCGGGCGTGGGTCAGGCTGGTAAAGGAAATCCAGGGCAGAGCCGAAAAGTGAACTACATCGGGCCGGCCCGTAGTAGGAGTCAGGCGCAGGCCAGTGGTTTGGCGCACCGCCTCCATTTCGGCCGCCAGCCCTACCCCAAATTCTGTGAGCGAAGAGGCGTATGGCACAAAGGAAAACCCGAAGGTATGGTCTGGGCGGGTAAGCGTGGCCGAAACGTGCACCTGGTCGTAGCAGTATACTTGCCCTTCCTCTATGCGGTAGCGCAGGGCTTCTACCTCGTTTACGGCTGTAAGGGCGCAGTGCAGGTAGAGCTGAAAAAACGATACCCCCAGGTCTTTCGCTCGGGCGTAAGCGCGGGTGGCATCCACCTCCGCCACCACCCCAAAAAACGGCTCCTCAAAGGCGGAAAAGAAGGCAAAATGCTCCTGCCGGTTCCAGGTGCTTAGGTCTACTAGCTGCTTCATAGGGCCGCAAGTTCGGTAACTTTACCGAAGCCTTTGCCCCTCTCCACCTTTCGCTTTATGCCCGCGCCTCGCCTGATTGCCTTTGATGCCGACGATACCCTTTGACCCAACCAGCCCCACTTCGATTACGCCGAGGCCCAGCTGTATGAGTTGCTAACCCACCACGGCGAGCCGGGCGTTATTGGGAGCCGTTTCAACGAAGTGCAGCACCAGAACATGCACTTGTTTGGGTACGGGGCCAAGTCGTTTATGCTTTCGATGATTGAAACCGTCATTCAGCTGACCGATGGCGCGGTAACTGGCACCGAAATCCAGCACATCCTCGACCATGGCAAACGCCTGCTCAGCTTTCCTATTGAGTTGCTACCCGATGTGCCCGAAGTACTAATAGCTCTGAAGCGGCAGGGCTACCCCTCATGCTGCTCACCAAAGGCGACCTGTTCGACCAGGAAAGCAAGCTGGCCCGCTCCGGCCTCGGCGACCTATTTGACTACGTCGAGATTGTGAGCGAAAAGAACGAGGCTACCTACCAGCGCATCCTCGCCCGCCACCAGGTAAGCCCCGCGCAGTTCCTAATGATCGGCAACTCCCTGAAGTCGGACGTGCTACCGGTGGCCCGCTTGGGGGCTCAGGCCGTGCATGTGCCCTACCACACCACCTGGATTATGGAGGAAGTACCAGCCGAGCAACTAGTAGGGGTAGCCTTCCACACGCTTACTTCCCTGGCCGAAGTGCCGGCCTACATCGAGCTGCTGGGCTCCTCGCCGGTTATTTAGGCCCTAGTACCACCAGCAATTGGCAGGGAGCCGCGCGGCCCAGGGTACGGGTAACAAACCGCGCCTGCACTTGCTGGTGCAAAGTTTCGTCACACACGACCACCGTATCGGTTGGGACCAGCGAGGCCAGCTGCCGGACGCTGGTAATGCGCAGGTCCAGGTTCCGCTCGGCCTTGTAGGCCAGCTTGTAAAACGTAAACACAGGGTTGTATTCGCGGCCGGGGTCCCAGGCGGTAGACACCACGTTCGTTTTAACGATATCGGGCACCACTACGGCCACGGAAGCTAGGTGGGTACTAGCAGGCAGCGCTGACAGGTAATTTCGGTAGAAGTAATACGGGGTGCGGTGCTGAAGCTGAATCAGCATATCTAGGAGCATACCGCGGTAGGGCAAGCCAAAGAACAGGAGCGTAAATCCCGCCATGCTAACCACTTGCGGTACGTAACGCCCCAGGTAGGCCGCGTGCAGCAGCTCCCAAATTCGGGCTATGCCTAGCCCCGTTAGTAGGGCCAGCGGTGGATAGATGGGGGCGGCGTACCAGGCCAGCTTGGTGGCTGCACAGCTGATGAGCAGCAACCAGCAGGCACTGAAAATAAGCAGTAACCCCACTGCCCGCCGCTGCACCGGATTAGACTGCCACCACGCCAGGACAACGGCAGGAGCTAGCCAGTACAGCCAGGGCACAAAGTCCCGAATTTTGAGGTAGACGAGGTAGTAGTTCCACGGGCCGCTCAGGTCATTTAGCGCCGTAGAGAAGCGGCCGCCCAACTCGTTTTCTCGCACGGCTTGCCAGTAGCCTGGGGTGCTGACTTCGTGGCCCAGGTAGTAACCGCCCACCAGCCCAAGCAGCACCGCTACCGCAGCGTAGAACTGCCGGTTTCGTAGTATAAAGCCCAGCCTACCCTGCCAGAGCGTGTACAGCAGCAACCCTGGCAACCCGAGTAACCCCGCCACGCCTTTGGTCAGCATGGCCCCCAGCAAGGCACCAGTAAACAGCCACCAGTCTCGGGAGCGGGCTTTTTCTAGGTACTGGAAATAGAAAATCAGCAGGAGTAGCTGCCAGCATACCAGTAGCCCATCGTAGTCGCCAGACCAAGCCACGTGTACCCGGAAGTAGCCGGCGGTAGTCAGCAGAACGAGCCCCGCAAACAGGCCCGCGGCTACATTGCGCAAGACTTTCGCACTAAACCAGTATAAGGCGCTAACAGTTGCCACCACCGCCCCACGGTAGGCAACCGGATGGCTACTTCATTAAACCCGAACAGCTTAATGCTCAGCACTTGCAACCACAGCAGCAAAGGCGGCTTAGTGTTCCATAAATCGGGCTGACCTTCGAAGTGCGCCACCAACCAATTGTTGTTTAACGCCATTTCCGCCGCATTTACGGCTACTCTAGACTCATCCCAGAGGTATATAGGTTCGGGCAATACAAGCAGCAGCGGCCCAACCGTCGGTAGTAGCAATATCAGGAATAATACCTGGGCCCGATGCTGCCGTACCCAGGTCGTTAGCGTATGTACCATGCCCAGAAGGAACCCACTTGCCAGTGCGTAAGCTAGTGCCACTTGGGGTAGCGCTGAAGACTGGTCAGCCAAAAGTACCAGATTCGGGCGGAGCGGCTGCCTACTTGGGCTGACGTTTCAACGCTACTGCTGTTACAGCGTTAATTCCTACAGCCTATTCTGTCCAGTGCACCCTAGTTTTCTAGGGACATATCGAACAACGTATCGAACACGGCTAGTACAGCTCTAAAATGCCCAACTCTGCAGTGTCTGCTAAAGATTGAATATCGACTAGATGACGGACTAGTGTTTCCGCAACATGGCGGGTAGATTGGTTGCCCATTCGCAGCACTACTTTGGGTGGGAATCCATACACTCCTGCTAATCGATAAAAGTCCTCATCGTTCGTAATAATCAGGTAGTCATTTTGTCGCGCCCACTCCCAAATTAGACGGTCATCAGCCGCAGGAGCTAAACCAGTACGACTGACGTGTAACACCGGAATATGTGACTCAAGCCGCCGTACCAGCCGGTACGATAAATTAGCATCTAGTAACCACCTCATTTAAGCGGCTACTTGCCGGGTGCGCTGCTCAATAGCGGCAGCAAAAGCCAAAGCCGCCCGTATATGCTCCAAAGTTAGCTCTGGAAAGTCTTCGACGATTTCCTCAAAGCTCATCCCTGAGGCTAACCAGCCCAACACATCCTGAACCGCGATGCGGGTTCCTACCAAGCAAGGTTTGCCAAACCGCACCCCTGGCTGCGTACTAATAAGTGGATGAGCAGTTTTCATGTAAAAAGATAAGAAAGTTTGCTGACAGGAATGCTTGAACTGATAGAGAAACGTGGGTAGGCCGCAACAAATTACTGTCGTTTCAAGCGAGGGACCTGCGGTAGCATCTGAAGTACAGTCTTAGGTTCCCGCTTCGTAATAAGCACTTATTGGGCCTCTGCTAGTCGCGCTTGGTCTTGAACACCTGCTTGAGGCCGGCCAGCTCGTCGCGGAGTTTGGCAGCAGTTAGGAAGTCGAGGTCCTTGGCGGCAGCCTCCATCTGCTTTTCGGTTTGCTTGATAAGCTTTTCCAGGTCCACTTTGCTCATCATGGAAACTACCGGCTCGGCGGCAATGGCCAGGGCGGCATCCTCAGTAGGGCCGGCGTAGCCTGGCGCTTCCGCAATGCGGTAGTCCGACAGCGAGGTTTGTTCCATAATGGCCTCGCGCGACTTACGCACCGTGCGGGCGTGATGCCGTGTTCCTCATTGTAGGCCATCTGGGTGGCCCGGCGGCGGTTGGTTTCGTCGATGGCGCGCTGCATGGAGCCGGTGATACGGTCAGCGTACATGATAACCTTGCCCCGGTCATTACGGGCAGCGCGGCCCATGGTCTGAATCAGGCTGCGTTGGTCGCGCAGGAAGCCTTCCTTATCGGCGTCGAGAATGGCCACTAGGCTTACTTCCGGCAAGTCGAGGCCCTCACGCAGCAGGTTTACCCCAATCAGCACGTCGATTTCGCCCAGGCGCAGCTGGCGCAGAATCTCCACCCGGTCCAGGGTTTTCACGTCGGAGTGCACGTAGCTCGACTTGATGCCCAGGCGCTCCATATACTTCTGCAGCTCCTCGGCCATGCGCTTGGTAAGAGTCGTTACCAGCACCCGGTCACCCATTTTCACGCGGTTGTCTACTTCGTCCAGCAGATCGTCAATCTGGTTGCCGCTGGGACGCAGGTCAATTTCGGGGTCGAGCAGGCCGGTAGGGCGAATGATTTGCTCCACCACTACCCCGTTGGCCTGGGTTAGCTCGTAGTCGGCGGGGGTAGCCGACACGAATACGGCCTGGCGCACCATGCCCTCGAACTCGTTGAAGGTAAGCGGGCGGTTGTCCATGGCCGAGGGCAGGCGGAAGCCGTACTCCACCAAGGCCGTTTTGCGGCTCCGGTCGCCGCCCCACATGGCCCGGATTTGGGGCATGGTGGCGTGGCTTTCGTCGACTACCAACAGGTAGTCTTCGGGGAAATAGTCGAGCAGGCAGAAGGGCCGAGAGCCGGGCTGACGGCCGTCGAAATAGCGCGAGTAGTTCTCGATGCCGGAGCAGTAGCCCAGCTCCCGAATCATTTCCAGGTCGAACTCGGTGCGCTCCATGATGCGCTTGGCTTCGGCATCACGGCCTTCTTTCTCGAAGTAGGCGTGCTGCTGGGTCATGTCGAACTGAATTTCCTTGATGGCCTGATTGAGCGTGTCCTTGCCAGTTACAAACAGCTGGGCGGGGTAGAGCGTAACAGACTTCTCGTCGGCGAGCTTCTTGCCGCTTACGGGGTCAATCTTGTGAATGGCCTCAATTTCGTCGCCGAAAAAGAAAATGCGGTAAGCGTAGTCGGCGTAGGCCGGAAACAGGTCTACGGTGTCGCCCTTCACCCGAAATGTACCGCGGGTAAACTCCGCCTCGGTGCGCGAGTACAGAATCTGGACGAAGGAATAGAGCAGGTTGTTGCGCGAGTAGCGCAGGCCGGGGCCAGGAAAATAACATTTTTGCCAAACTCCTCGGGTTACCGATGCCGTAAATGCACGACACGGAGGCTACCACAATCACGTCGCGGCGCCCGCTAAGCAGCGTGGAAGTAGTGTGCAGGCGCAGCTTCTCGATTTCCTGGTTAATGGCCAGGTCTTTTTCAATAAAGACGTCGGTAGAAGCAATGTAAGCCTCGGGCTGGTAGTAGTCGTAGTAGCTGATATAGTACTCGACGGCGTTATTGGGGAAGAACTGCTTGAACTCGCCGTAGAGCTGGGCCGCAAGGGTTTTATTGTGACACAACACCAGGGCTGGCTTGCCGGTCTCGGCAATAACGTTGGCCATGGTGAAGGTTTTACCCGTGCCTGTGGCCCCAGCAGTACCTGCGCTGGCTCGCCATTATTAATTCCTTCCACCAGCTGCCGAATGGCCTGGGGCTGGTCGCCGGTGGGTTTGAATTCCGAGGTCAGTTGGTAGTGCATGCGGGGAAATATAGGCCAGAAAGGTAGCCTATGATAACTCTAAAACTCAACTTATGGTTCGGAGGGAAAGTGAAGTGGTAACTGAGTAGCTAAGTGCATGAGTGAAGCATGTCATGGCGAGGTAGCGAAGCCATCCTTCCTCTCGTGCATCCTAAATCCTACTAACGTGACAAGCTCCTGACGCTAGCACGGGCATCAAGGGCTTGTTTTGCTTTAAGGGGTAGCATATTGGCTAGGATAAATAGCGGCGTCGTGCCTCCTCGCCATGACAGTACATTAACTCACCACTTCCACTCAATCACTCATTCACTACCTTACCGCTACCGCGGGTCGCGCCAGAGGAGGGTGGCGTTGGTAGCCGTGGCGGCAAAATCTGGGCACCGTCCGTCGCCGGTTTTGTTGGGGCCACCGGCGGCGGCACAAATCACATTGCCGCAGGTGTCAAACAGGTAGCTGTAGTTGGCAGCATCGCCGCCCGTTACTAGGTACACGGTGCGGCCTTGGTAGGTGTACTGGGTTACTTCGGCCGCGGGCGTTTGCTTGGGTTTCTGCTGTAACTGCTCAATCAGGGTAGCGGAAAAGTTGGTTACGCAGGTACCGTCTACTGCTTCATCGAGGGAATTGGAGCAGGATGCAGCGCCCGTTAGCAGCAATCCTAGTGAAAATGAAAGAAAAAGGCGACTCATGGAAAACAAGGCAATACGGCGCAGGAATTATTGAGCAGCAATGGGCTGAGGCTTCGCCGTTCCAAATTCCATGCTAGCTTCCAGTCCGATACTGTAGGGGCGGCTTTGGCGCGCGCCGCGCTGGTTGGGGTGGGCGTTAAGGGTCGTTAGGCCGGCTTCGGCAGTTGGCCCAATTACTACGTTCCAGGCGGCCGTAGCCGGCTGATACCGAACGCCCGTGCCCCCACGTACTGAGGTTAGCACCTGCCGATACGGCGACTCCGCCGATTTTAGAGTGTAGGTGCGAGTAGCTTCCGGGGAGCCTTCCAGCTCCGAGCGGCTACCCAGCAGCACGTTTACGGCCGCTCCTACTTTGGCGTACAGAGAAAGGCCGGGCTTGGTGGAGCCATAGCGCACGCCCACCGGAATACCCGCCGTGCGGTAGCGGTAGGAAGTGGCGCGAGGCTGGGCCGGAGCCGGGCTGTAGGCCGCGGGCCGGTTGAATACATCGGCAGCCTCATGGCCCACCTGCTTGCCATCGATAAAGCCGTAAGTAGTGGCGGAGGTAGCGCGTTGCTGGCCCACCTCGGCCCCGGAGGTGAGGGTCCACCGGTCGTTGAGGGCGTAGGAAGCTACCAGGGCGGCCCGCTGACTTACGCCGGCCCGCAAGTTGCGGCGGTACTCGTCTTCGGCCTCATCTTGGTAGTAGCTACGCACGGCGTTGGTCAGCATGTTCGTTCGCAGCCGGCCATCGGTGTGGGAGAAGTTGATGTTGGGGTTGTAGGAACCTACCGCGTAGCTGGCGCCCAACCGCAGCCGGCGCCATAGCTTTGGGGTTTCCTTCTGCTCGGGCTCAGGCGCAACGGCTACTTGCGGGGCCGAAGCCGGCAACTGCGGAGCCATCAGCAAAGAAGGCTTCAGGGTATCGGGGCGGCTTAGGCCCAAGCCGCTGCGCAGAGCCGCAGAGCGGGGCTGCATTCCCGTCAGGCTAGCGAAGAAAGAGGTGCTGCTGGCTCCAGCTCCATTCCCCGACGACGTTACTTGGCGATACACATCCAGTAGGCTACCTCCCTCCGCCGGAGCAGAAGAATACAACCCCGTAGCTGAGCGCCCAGCGCCATTCTGCGCAGCATACACAGAGGTAGAGTTACCACGCAGCAGCGCGGCTAGCGCCGGCCCGGTAGCACCAGAAGTAACTTCCAAGCCACTTGGTACGGCGCTGGCTGAGCTGGAAGCCGTAGCTGGAAAAGCGGCAGAAACCGAAGCAGTAGCGGCATTTTCTGTCCCGAACCCGGAGGTAGCCGCGGCAGTTGAACCTACAGCACCAGATGAAGTAGCAGACCCGGCCGGCAGTTGCACGGCCAGCTCGGGCCCCACGGCGGCGCCATTCTGCCACAGGAAAGCCCAGCTGCCAAAGCCCAGGGCCAGCAGTAAGCAGGCGGCGGCAACCCAACGATGTACTACCAGGCGGCGGCGGTAAGTCACGTTTTGCTGCACCACCTGCTCGTTCTGCTGCACTACCAGCTCGTGGTCGAGCTGGTCCCAGAAGCTGGCGCGCGGAGCCACCTCAGCCTCGGCAAACTTTTGCCGGAACAGGTGCTCTAGGTCGCCGGTTGAGCGGGGGTCGGGAGTATTTGTGTTAGGAGCGGATGCTGCCATGCGTGCGATGAGCGTCGAGACGCTCGATTTTACTTTTCAAAATGGCCCGGGCCCGGGAGTACTGCGACTTGCTGGTGCCCTCGGAAATACCGAGCATGTCGCCAATTTCTTTGTGCCCGTAGCCTTCAATGGCGAACAGGTTGAACACCATGCGGTAGCGCGGGGCGAGGTCCTGAATCATGTTCAGCATCTCCTCGAAATTGTAATTGGAAAGCGTAAACTCCTCGCCGGCCAAATCCTCTGGGTACTCGCCCCCGTCGCTGACGGCCACCAGGGCGCGTTGCGGCGGTGCTGGCGCAGGGCGGCGTTGACCATGATACGGCGAATCCAAAATTCCAGCGGACACTCCCGGCGGAAGCTGGCCAAATTTTTAAATACCGTCAAGAAGCCTTCCTGCAGTACGTCCTCGGCCTCGAAGGTAGTTTGGGCGTAGCGCAGGCACACGGCCATCATGCGGCCGGCAAATCGTTCGTATAAATACTTCTGCATCAATCGGCTACCATCTAGGCAACCATCAATCAGCTCCGAATCTGAGAGCTGGGAAGGCGGGTCAGGGGCGCACAGGAGCAGCTAACGACGAGGAGTGGGACTCCGGGCGCGCCGCAGCGGCGCTACCCGGCAACAGGCTACGCAGCCCGCTCCCTCCCAGCGAGGCCGACAGGGCGCTCATTGGAAGTTCCGGCCCCGGCGGGTCCGGCGTTACGACGCTCACCAGCGGCCAGCCCCATCAGGAGCTCGGTTCCGCGCAAGTAAGAATGCTGCATACGTTGCGAAGTCGGATAGAAATAAAGCAGGATACCTTCATTGTGGAAAGGAAGGCTGTGGTGGTAAGATGCTGCCGCTGTAGGGTAAGGTTGCATTCAGACTGGCCTTTTTTTATAGCCCCGCCTGCCAAGGGAAACCGCAGAAATATTCCGCTTAAGATAAGCAGATCGGCAACCTATTCCAGCGTTACCATGTAGGTACATATCTTATAAGCGAATACACCGTCTATTGGGCGGGGAAAACGCTCACATAGCGGGCGGTAGCCGCGCAGCCAACCGCTATGTGCTTACCGCTGCTTTACTACTTGTCTTTCGTTTTTCACCTAAAAAACCAACTGCTTATGAAGACGCTCGTGCTGTTTTATTCCACGTATGGTCACGTATACAAGCTGGCGGAAGCCGTGGCGGAAGGCGCCCGGCAGGTTGCCGGCAATGAGGTAGCCATCAAGCGGGTGCCCGAAACCCTACCCCCGCCCTGCTCGACAAGATTGGCGCTACCCAGGCCCAGAAAGCCTTTGAGCACATTCCGGTGGCCACGCCCGAGGAGCTGGAACAGTACGACGCCATTATCATTGGGACGCCCACGCGCTACGGCAACGTGTGCGGCCAAATCCAGTCGTTTCTGGATGCTACGGGCGGCCTCTGGGCCCAGGGCAAGCTGATTGGCAAAGTTGGCGGTGCTTTTGTGAGCACGGCTACCCAGCACGGCGGCCAGGAAACCACCATCCGCTCCTTGCACACGGAGCTGTTGCACCACGGCATGGTCATCGTGGGCTTGCCCTACGCCTGGCAGGGCCAGATGGGCCACGAGGAAGTAACCGGCGGCACTCCTTACGGAGCTAGCACCGTGGCCGGCGGCCAGGGCGAGCGGCAGCCCAGCGCCAACGAACTGGAAGGCGCCCGTCACCAAGGCCAGCACACCGCCCAGATTGCCAGCAAACTGGCGAAATAGTAAATTGGTGAATGAGTGACTGAGTGAAATGTCGTGGCGACGACATCGAGGCCATATTTTCTCTCACTTGCTCGAAGCTTAATAAACCGACAAGCCCTTACTTCCAGCGCGGAGGTAAGGGCTTGTCTCGTTTCAGGGTAGCACGCTGGGCAGGACGGATGGCTTCGCGCCGCTCGCCAGGACACGTTTCAAGGTGGGGGTTTCAGCGTAGCCCGGCCTTCTTAACTTGACACCTAACTCAACCACCTACAACAAGTTGTACGCCTTGATGAGGTTGGCGAAAGAATCCCGGTAGGTGTCGCCGATGGGAAGTAGGCGGCCGGCTACCTGCACTTTGCCCCGCTCCACGTGCTCAATGCGGCTGAGGGCCACGAGGTAGGATTTGTGAATGCGCGCAAATCGGTCGGCGGGCAGCACCTCTTCTACCCTCCTGAACGACTGGAGCGTGAGCACCTTGCCGGTGGTGGTATAAATCATCAGGTACTCCTTCATGCCCTCGATGTAGAGAATATCATCGAAAGCCACGCGCTGCAGGCGGTGCTCGTTCTTGACGAACATGGCATCTGGCGCCACGGGGTGAGCCTCCGCGCTGGCGGCGGGCGGGCCGCTGCCGGGGCCGGCGCGGGAGCAGCCAAGTGCTGGCGCACCTTCTGCACGGCCTGCACAAACCGCTCAAAGGCAATGGGTTTCAGCAGGTAGTCAACAGCGTTCAGCTCGTAGCTGCGCACGGCGTACTGGTCGTAGGCGGTAGTAAACACAATGCGCGGACCGGGCTGGGGTAGCAGTTGGGCCAGCTGCACGCCCGTAAGACGAGGCATATGAATATCCAGAAACACTACATCCACGGGTTATCCTGCAGGAAAGCCAGGCCGGCTAGGGCATCGTCGAACTGTCCTTTTAGCTCCAGGCCCGGCACCTGGGCGCAATAATCGGCTAGCAGGTCCAGGGCCAGGGGTTCGTCGTCGAGAATAGCGCAGGTCATGGCTTGGGTAGCTTTGTTAGGGTATGAGGGTAGGAGGGTGTGCGGGTGTGAGGGTATGGGAGTGCGAGGGATTTAGAGCAGGAAGGTAAGATATGCAGTTCAACTCCTACCCTCCTACCCCATACCTTCTTACCCGCACACCCTCCTACCCCTACAAATAGCTTACTGCAGCAGCACCAGCGTAACGAGGTGCTGGCCGGGTGGGGTTTGCACATCCAGAACGTAGCGGCCGGGTAGAGCAGTTCCAGGCGGCGCCGCAGGTTCACGAGGCCCACGCCGCCGGGCTGCTTGGGTAGCTCCCGCTCCGCATCGGCGGGCGCTACGTGGTTGAGCACTGAAAACCGCACCAGCCCATCCGAAGCCAGTACCAAGGAGATATGCACGGCCACGGGCCGGGCGGTCAGGTCGCCATGCTTGAAGGCGTTTTCCACCAGGGGCATGAGCAGCAGCGGCGCAATCGGGTGGGCGCAATCGGGGGAGGTGCCAGTTACTTCCAGCTGAATGGCGTCCTGGGCGGAGGCCGGCAGGCGCAGGCGCTGCAGGTCCAGGAAGCTGCGCAGATGGGCTAGCTCCCGGCTCAGGGGCACGGTATCAGTGCTGCTCTCATAGAGCAGGTAGCGCATAATTTCAGCCAGGCGCAGCACCGCCTCGGGGCTTTGTCGGACTTGCGGCTGGTGAGCGAGTAGATGTTGTTGAGGGTATTGAAGAGAAAGTGCGGATTGATCTGGGTTTTGAGCATGGCTAGCTCCGTGAGCAGCTGCTGACGCTCCATTTCGCGGCGGTTGCGCTGCCCCGAATGTAGTCGCCGGTGATGCGCAGGGCCGAGCTGCTACCCACGATAAACACCCCAATAATGCCCGCGCTGATGATGCGCATCCAGGTTTCCGGCATCTGGGGGCCCGACTTCTTGCTTTTCACAATGGTCGTGACGGGCTTTTTTTGGCCCTGGGCGGGGCTGGTAACTCGGTAGGCGGAAATCTGCACGCCTTTGCGCGAGGTTTGCATGGTGACCCAGCCCACCAGCGCCGCGTAGGGCAGCACCAGCAGGGCAGCTAGCAGCACGTAGTGCACAACCCGGGCCCGGCCTAGGGTGCGCGGAATCAGCCAGCGCCAGGTCAGGTAGAACAATAGTGCCCCGCACATATCTTCCAGCAGCAGACGCCCAACCAGGGGTAGTAACGGCTGCCACTCGGCCGCCGTGGCTGGAAAGCGGGGCAGCATGGCCACGGTGCCGCTGAGCTTTAGGGCATCGATGCCGGCCAGCCACAGCCACAGGAGCACGTGAATCCAGCGCGGAATAGGTGTGTCTTCGGAAGCAGCCGACCAGTTGGCTGATCGTAACACTGGCCGCAGGCGCGCCCGCCAGCCAACCCGGGGAAGCACTGATTTTTCGGACAACGGAGCAGCAACGGGCGCGGACGATACTTCCATGCTTAAAAATACGCCTTCTATCCTCCGAAAGCAGCCCTTTTCAATCAACCCGGCACTTACGCCTACCAACACCGGCTGGCACCTGGCCAACCTACTGCCGCACCGCACGGGCCCGCTTTCGGCTACCACCTCATGTGCAGCCTGCTTTTCCTTATGGCCTCATCTGGGGTAGGGATTCCTGCAAAACTGGCCGTAAGGCAGCATAAGGAGGCGGCGCAAAAAATATTTTGCGGGTGTTGTAACGAATAAAGCAGCCGCCGGTATTCGGAGCAGATTCGGTTCTTTCGTCCCGCCGCTTGTTCTGTTCTGCCCGTGCCTGTTTCTACCTCTCTCAGCGACGAAGACCTCATGCTCCGGGTGCAGGCCGACGACCTGGACCAGCTCACGCCGCTGTTTGAGCGCTACCACGGCCCGCTGTTCGGCTTCCTAACTCGCCTCAACCACGGCGACCAGGAAATTGGGCAGGACCTGACCCAGAACGTGTTTCTGCGGGTGCTGAAGTACCGAGCCAGTTTCCGGGCGGGCCTGCGCTTTCGGACGTGGTTGTACCAGCTGGCCCGCCACGTTCACGCCGACCACTGGCAGCAGCGCCGCCCCGCCCCACCGACCTCCACGACCTGGAGCACACCACGGCCCACGGCCGCGCCGCCCAGGCTCACCTCACGGCCACCGATTGCGCCCAGTCGGTGCAGGAGGCGCTAGCCCTGCTTCCCCGGCCCAGCGCGAAATTCTGGACTTACACCGCTTCCAGGGGTTCGACTACGCCGAGATTGGGCAGATGCTAGGTTGCTCCGAGGGAGCCGCCCGCGTGAAAGCGCACCGCGCCCTAGAGGCCCTGCGCACCTTATACTTTCGCTGATTTTTTGAGGCCCTGGCCGCCCGCTTGTGCATGACTTCTTCCACTGACACCTTGCTACCCGCTGACTGCGCCCATTGGGAGCCGCTGCTACCCGCCCACGCCGAGCACGCCCTGCCGCCCAGCGACGCCGAGGCCCTAACCGCGCACCTGCGGGAGTGCCCCGCCTGCCGGCAGCAGCTCCAGCAGTTACGCACCCTGCTCCACCACCTCGATGAGTTGCCGGCGCCCGCCCCGCCCCCAGCCCTGCGCGCGAATTTTCTGCAGGCTTTAAACCAGGAAAAGGCTGCTTTGAAGGGAAAGGAGCCCGAAGTAGCGCCGCTCATGGTAGCTCACTCGGAGAAGGCCGCCACGGGTGGCACGGTCATTCCGCTGTGGGAAGCGTCGGCGGCGGGGCGCTGGCTGCGGGTAGCCGCGGCCGTAGCCCTGCTGGCAGTGGGCACGGTGCTGGGGTTGCTGCTGCAGCCGGCGGCCTTGCCGGAGGTAGCAATCCGGCCGGCCCCGGCGCCGGGGCTAGCTGCTCAGCTTACTACCCTGGCGGGCCAGCCCGCCTCAGCCAACCGCCGCCTGCAGCTGGTTAGTGAAGCCCCCACAACGGTGCAGCCCGGCGACGCTGCCGTGCAGGTACTCATCACCACTCTCAACGCCGACCCCAACCCGAATGTGCGCTTGGCGGCAGCGGAGGCCCTGTACCACCTGCGCGCCGACCCGCGCGTGGGGCCCGCTTTGGTGCAGGCCTTACCCAACCAAACCGACCCCAACGTGCAGATTACCCTAATTGAACTACTGGTGGCCCTGCGCGACAAACGGGCCCTGGCGCCGCTGGAGCAACTCTCCCGCCAGCCCAATGTGCTGCCCGTAGTGCGCCAGCAAGCCCAGCAAGGCCTAGGACTACTTATCTGACTTTGATCTGACCCGTTGCATTGCCGCCCCTTACCTGCGTGGGCCCGCGCACCCCGGCGGCAACTTCTTTTTCGCTCTTTTTTCCCGCTGTTATGAAACGCTCCTTCTTTTTTAGCCTGCTCCTGCTGACCGGGACGGCCTCTGCCCTACGGGCCCAAGAATACAAAACCCGCTTTCCTACCCGCGACAACCGCCGCATTGTGCTGGAAATGCACGGTAGCAACGTGGTAGTAGAAGGCTACGACGGGGATGAAGTGATTATCCGCGGCAACGGCTACCAGGAGCCGCCTAAGCAAGCCGAAGGGCTACGGCCCATCTACAATTCAGCCGAAGACAACACCCGCTTGGGCCTGTCGGTGGCAACGCAGGGCAATGTGCTGCGCGTGGTGCAGGCCTCACGCAAGGCCGTCACTTACACCCTGCGGGTACCCCGGCGCACGGCCCTAGTATTCACCGAAACCAACTGGAATGGTAGCGACCTGCGCGTAAGCGGCCTAGCGGGTAGCCTGGAGCTCAAGATGAAAAATGGGGATGCTACCCTGACCAACGTGACGGGGCCCGTGGTGGGCAACAGCACCAGCGGCGACATCACCGTGCAGTTCGCCTCCCTGCCAGCCGAGCCCACCGCTTTGTCCTTGGTGAGTGGCAAGCTCGACGTGACCATGCCCGCCGCTTCCAAGGCCAACCTCACGGTGCGGTCCATGTCGGGCGAGGTGTACACCGACTTCGACCTGAACCCGCGCCCCACGCCCGATGGCCTCACCCGCGTGAGCGGCCAAACCGTGTCGGTACCCCTGAACGGCGGCGGCTCGAAACTGGCCCTGCACAACATCAGCGGCGACATCTACGTGCGCAAGGCCAAATAAGTCAGGCCCTACCCTTTGGCCGGCAACCCAGCCCAGCCACTTCATCAACCGGCTTCTATTCAGTAGCGCAGGGCGGGCAGTAGGGCGAACCGGCCCTGCCATTTCCTTGGCAAGTAGCCGCCTACTTCCCTCCTACCCACTGCCAATTCCTCATCCTTACCCAACCCTTATCATGCGCCGTTTACTTCTTTGCTTTTTGACTGTGGGGCTGCTGAGCGGCTCAAGCCAAGCCGTGGCCCAAACCGTGCTAGAAAAAACCGCCCCCGTGGGCGGCAATTCGCTGGTAACGCTGGACCTGAAACACGCTACTACTATCCGGGTGCGCCCGGCCTCCGACGGGCAGCTACGGGTGCGGGCCACGGTCAGCATCAACCAGAACAAGCTCAACGATGCCTTCACCATGAGCCTGCAAACTACCGGCAACAATCTGCGGGTAGCCTCTGACCTGGACGCCAAGCGCCTGGCCCAGGCCCAACCAGGCGACTGCCCCAACGGCAGTACGCTTTACTACGGCAACTGGGACAATACCAAGGGCGGCGTGCGCGAGGGCCGCGCCGGGGTGTGTGCCGACATTGCCTATGAAATTACGGTGCCGGCCGCTACCAACTTGCGCATCAGCACTATTAGCGGCAACGTGGACGTGCAGGGCCTTACCGGCGAGCTGAACGCCAATTCCATCAGCGGCTTCGTGGACGTGAGCTGGCCCGCGGCCCGCCCCGCCAGCGTGGCCCTGAAAACCATTACCGGCGAAGTGTACACCGACAAGGAAGTAGCCTTCAGCAACCGCCAGCAGAACCCCATTGTCGGGTATGAGGTGAAGGGTGCTTTGGGCGCGGGCACGGGACCAACGCTACGGCTAGAGTCTGTGAGCGGAAACGTTTTTTTCCGGCGGGCCCGGTAGTAGCGCCCGGTTGCGGGCTGGTTTCTCCATCAACCCCTCATTTTGCCCTACCAACGCCGTTTTATGTGTGGCTAACTGGTTGAGGGCCGCGCCGTTCGGCCCCAACGGGGTTCGGTTGGAAAAAGCAGCTGTTTCGGGGGCTAGTCGTCGTGTTGGTTGAATAGCGGCTGCGGGCTATAGCAGGGCCGCTACGTTTGCTGCCGTCTTCACTGTCACCTGAATTCGGCGCTATGCAACCTGCCTCCCTTCCCCTACTCGAAACCCGCGGCCTGCACTTTCACTTCGGCAAGCGGCCCATTCTGCACGATGTCAACCTGCGCGTAGAGCCCGGCAGCATCTACGGTTTCCTGGGCCGAACGGGGCCGGCAAAAGTACTACCATGCGCCTGTTGCTGGGGCTGCTGCGGCCGGCCGCTGGCTCCGTGCACTTGTTCGGGCACGACTTGGCCCGGCACCGGGTAGCCCTGCTGAACCGGGTGGGCGCCCTCATCGAAAATCCTTCCCTGTACGACCACCTCACGGGCCGCGAAAACGTAGAGGCTACCCGCCGCCTGCGCGGGGTAGCGGCCCACCGCACCGCCGAAGTACTGGCACTCGTTGGCCTCACTGACAACGCCCACCGGCCCGCCCGGGAGTACTCTTTGGGCATGCGGCAGCGCCTGGGCCTGGCCATTGCCCTGCTCTCGGACCCCGACTTGCTGCTGCTGGATGAGCCCACGAATGGGTTGGACCCGAATGGCATTATTGAAATGCGGGAGCTGCTGCGTCACTTGCGCCAGGAGCACGGCAAAACCATTGTGGTTAGCAGCCACCTCATCAACGAAATCGAGAAAGTAGCTACCCACGTGGGTGTTATTCAGGAAGGGCGGCTGGTGTTTCAGGGCAGTCTGCCGGATTTGCAGCGTCTGCAAGCCGGCCGGGCCCGGCTGGTGCTGGAAACGGAAAATGCCGACACCTGCCGCAACCTGCTGCCCCGCCTGCTGGCCGGCGCCACGGTAGCCGCACCCGGCACGCTCTGGCTGCCCTGGCTTTCGCGGGAGCACACCGCCGAGCTGGCCGCGGCCCTTACGGCGGCGGGCCAGCCGCTCTACGGCCTGCGCCTGGAGCAGCCCAGCCTCGAAGACACCTTCCTGCACCTCACCGAGGCCAAAGCCGACCTCGTGCAGTAAGCCAGCGCCGCGCATTTCATCCTGCTTATTTCTTATTCCGCCTGACGATGGACGCTACCCTACCCACTGCCCTGCCTACCCTACCCGATTTCGCCGCGCTGCCAACAGCCCCAGCTCCCTTTACGCAGCTGAGGCGCACCCTAGCCACCGATGTGCTCAAGCTGCGGCGCACGGCAGCCCTGCGCCTGACTTTGTTCAGCGGAGCCCTGCCAGTGCTGCTCACCTTCTGCATCTTCTTTTTTAAGGGCCACCTGATTATGAAGGCGGGCGGCGACCCATGGCCCCGCTTTATCAGCATGGCCTGGCAAACGGCGGGCACCCTGCTGCTGCCCTTGTTCGTGGTGCTGCTAACTAGCCTGGTAGTAGCTATTGAAACCAAGGCTACCGCCTGGAAGCACCTATACGCCCAGCCCGTAGGGCGCGGGGCCGTGTTTGGCTCCAAGCTGCTGCTGGTGCTGGCCCTGAATGCCGCCGCGCTGCTGCTCTTTGTGGGCTTGCTGCTAAGCGCCGGCACGCTACTGGGGTTGCTAGAACCCGGGCAAGGCTTCCAGACGCATGTTATTCCCTTCGAGACGGTGGGCTGGATGCTGCTGCGCACCTACCTGGCCACGCTGGGGCTACTGGCGGTGCAGTACGTCGTGAGCCTGTTCTGGCGCTCTTTCGTGGTGCCGGTGGGGGTAGGTATGGGGGCGGTAGTGGCCACGTTTGCCTTGCTGCAATGGGAACACGTCAGCAAGATTCCGTACGCGGCGCCTTTCTTGACGGCCATGTCTTTGCGCGTTTCCAAGGCGGGGGTGCTGGAAGCAGCCCACGAAGTAGCCCAGCACGAATGGTACGCCCTGGCTTGGTTTGGCGGGGTGCTGGTGGCCGGCTACGTGCTGCTCTACCGCCGCAACGTGACCAACTAAGCACTCCGCTTAGTGCCAGCCCGTGGGCGTTGCCGGACGAAAACATAGGGTTGGTTGAATAAACAGTCGGCTCCGGCAACGCCATCGGAGTTTTGCAGTCCTTACCGCTGAATTTCAGTTTCAGTTGCTTCTGCCTGATACGCTGCCGGTTACATTTCATCCCCTGTTTTCTACACTTCAGCTCCGGTCGTTTTGGTTTTTCCCGGTGGCCGCCCTCCTTGCAACTATCTTCTGCTATATCTCATGAAAAACGCTACCCTTCCCCTGCTGCTTACCAGCCTGCTTACGGCTCCCGTCTTCGCCCAAACAGGCCCACCCGCCGGGGCTCCGGCCGCGGGTCAGCGGCCGGCCGGAGCCCCGGCGGGTGCTGCTGCCAAGCCTATCTTGCCCTCGGCCCCCAAAGGAACGGGCCGCCTGGAAGGCACGGTGCTGGATGCTACCACCAAAAAGCCAGTGGAGTTTGCCACCGTTACGCTGCTGCCCTTGAGCGGCAACACGCCCGTTGATGGCGGCGTGTGCGACGAGCGGGGCCGCTTTGCTCTGCGGGGGCTGGCGGCCGGGGAGTTCCGACTGCAAATCAGCTTCGTGGGCTACGCTACCCAAACGCGCAACGTAACGGTTAACTCGGGCCTGACGACGGTAGGAACCGTGCAGCTGGCTTCCTCAGCCCAAAACCTGGCGGGCGTAACGGTCACGGGGGAGCGGGACGTCATTGAGACCAAGCCCGACCGGATTGTGTATAACGCCGAAAAGGACCTGACCAACTCGGGCGGTACGGCCG
This sequence comes from Hymenobacter sp. 5516J-16, assembly GCF_022919335.1. Classification (NCBI taxonomy): domain Bacteria; kingdom Pseudomonadati; phylum Bacteroidota; class Cytophagia; order Cytophagales; family Hymenobacteraceae; genus Hymenobacter; species Hymenobacter sp. 5516J-16. The sequence continues at coordinate 1,726,963 of NZ_CP095058.1, forward strand.
CCGACGTACTGCGCAAAGTGCCCCTGGTGAACGTGGACCCCGATGGCAACGTGGAGCTGCGCGGCACCAGCAACGTGCGCGTGCTCATCAACAACAAACCCTCGGGCATTGTGGCCTCCTCAGTAGCCGATGCCATGAAGCAGATTCCGGCCGACCAGATCAAGAGCGTAGAAGTTATTACGACGCCTTCGGCCAAGTACGACGCCGAAGGCACGGGCGGCATTATCAACATCATCCTCAAGAAAAATAGCCTGGAAGGCGTAAACGGCTCTGTGGGGCTGGCAGCGGGCACGCGCAGCTCCAACGGCAACGGCACGCTCAACTACCGCAAAGGCAAGGTAGGCCTGAGCAGCTCCGTCAGCGGCTTTGGCTTTTACAGTCCCAACCGCAACGATTTGGTGCGCTACCTGAAAACCCCGGGTGGCGAAAGAGAATCGTTGCGGCAGGAAGGCGACGGCAACACGCTAGGCGGCGGTGGCTTCGGCCGTTTCGGGCTCGATTATGACCCGGCCCAGTACCACAATCTCACGCTGGGTTTGCAGGGTAGCATGTTCCGCAACAGCGGCAACTATGACCAGTTCAACAACGTGCTGCTGCCCGCTGCCACCTCATTTACCCGCGACACTGACCGGCGCTTCCGCACCCAGAGCTACGACTTGAGCGGGGCCTACACCCGCACTTTTGAGCAGAAGCGCCGGGAATGGAGCGTACTGGCCCAGCACACCCGCAACCGCAACGTGCAGGCCTACTACCTCGACCAGTTCGCGGGCCGCTCGGAGGAAAACCAGGCCAAGACGTACCGGGAGGAAAGCGACAACCTGGCCCGCAACCTCGAAACTACCCTGCAAACCGACTACGCCCACCCGTTCTCGGAAACCGCCCTGCTCGAAACCGGCGCCAAGGCCATCCTGCGCCGCGTGAGCAGCGACTACGACGTATTCACCAGCCCCTTTGGATCCTCCAACATCGACCCGGTGTATGATGCCAGCCGCTCCAACCTGTTCGATTATAACCAAGATGTGCTGTCGGGTTACGGAACGTACGGCTTTTCGGCTTCGAAGAAAGTTAGCTTTAAGCTGGGGGCGCGGGTAGAGAATACGCGCATTTCGGGCAGTTTCCAGCAGCAGGAGCAAGACAACTCCAGCGTGTCGCAGAACTACACCAACCTGCTGCCCAACCTGAGCATGAGCTTCCAGCCGAACAACCCCAAGAAGCCCGGCCAGACGTTGCGCCTAGCCTACTCCCGCCGAATCCAGCGCCCCCAAATCTTCTTCCTGAACCCCTTCGTCAATGCCTCCGACAGTTTGAACATCAGCTACGGCGAGCCAGAATTGCGTCCTGAACTGACGGACAGCTACGAGCTGAACTACACCACCTTTGTTAAGGGCTCGGTGCTGAACATGTCGGCCTACGCCCGCCGCACCGGCAACGCTATTGAATCGGTGCGCTTCATTGACCGCAATGGTGTGAATAACCAAACCTTCCGCAACATCGGCCGCAACGCTACCTTCGGGGTGAGCCTGTTTACCTCGGTGAAGCCCGTGCCGAAGTGGGACGTGAGCGGCAACGTAAACGTGTACTACGTGTCGCTGGAAAGCCCAGCCCTGACGTTTGAGGAAGGCAGCATTACCACTTCGGCCTACTCCAACAGCGGGGTGATGTACAACCTGAACCTGAACTCCAGCTACAAGTTCGAGAAGGGCCTGAGCGTGCAGTTCTTCGGTGGCCTGAACTCGCCGCGCATCCAGCTGCAGGGCAGCCAGCGTGCCTGGACGTTCTACTCCCTGGGCTTGCGCAAAACCATGCTCAAGGAAAAGGCCGACCTAACTTTAAATGCCGATAACTTCCTGCAAGCCACCCGCAACCTCAGCTCCACCCTCGACACCGACCAGTTCCGGCAGGTGAGCAACAACTACATCTACCTGCGCGGGGTGCGCCTGGCCTTCAACTACCGCTTTGGCAAAACCACCACCCAGCCCCAGAAGCGCCGCCGCAGCATCCAAAACGACGACACCAAGCAAGGCGAAGGCAACGGCCAAGGTCAGCAATAAGTGAGATGGTGATTCAGTGATTCAGTGATTTGGTGATTGAGTGAAGTGTTGTCCTGGCGAGGAGGCACGACGACGCCATCCTTCCTGACCAACGTGCTACCCTCTGAAACGAGACAAGCCCTTACTTCCCGCACGGAGGTAAGGGCTTGTTACTTTTCTAGGCTTGTCACAGAAGAGAGGACGGATGGCGTCGCTCTGCTCGCCATGACACCACGGTTTACTCAGCTACTCACTCCGTTACTCAATCACTAACTCACTGAATCACCACTTCACCAGTTTTGAAAACAGGTTTATACAAACTAGAATATAGTTGCTGGTTAATTTTTAGCTAGGAGAAGAAAATACTGTCTAGGTTTGAAGCGTTCTGCCACCAATTACACCGGAGCGGACTCCTGTATCAGCACGCACCGGACCTCAGAATATTACGCGCGTTATCCTTTTCCCACTATCCCAATGAAGCATACTGCTACGCTGCTGTTGCTGGCCGCCTTGGCCGCGCCTACGGTTCAGGCGCAAACTACCTCCTCACCTGCTACCCCACCACAGCGGCCAAAGGTCCCGCGCGCATCACGGGCCGCATAGTAGATGCCGCCACCCAGAAGCCCGTGGAGTATGCCACCGTAGCTCTACTGCCCGCCACGGGCACTACCCCACTCACGGGCGGCACCTGCGACGCAGAAGGTCGGTTTGAGTTGAAGGATTTGCCAACCGGCGCTTTTCGGCTGCAAATCAGCTTTGTGGGCTACTCGAGTCAGCTGAAGGACGTGGCGCTTACGGCCGAGCCGCTGAACCTGGGGACGCTCACACTCACGGCTTCTGCCCAGAACCTGGCAGGCGTAACCGTCACGGGGGAGCGGCCCGTCATCGAAACCAAGCCCGACCGGCTGGTGTACAACGCCGACCAGGACGCCACCAACGCCGGGGGCACGGCCGCCGACATTCTGCGCAAAACGCCCATGGTGAACCTGGATGGGGAAGGCAATGTGCAGCTGCGCGGCACCAGCAACGTGCGCATTCTCATCAACAACAAGCCTTCGTCGTTGCTGTCCGGTAACCTGGCCGAGGCACTCAAGCAGATTCCCGCCGACCAGATCAAGGCCATTGAGGTGGTTACTTCGCCCTCGGCCAAGTACGACGCGGAAGGCTCGGGTGGGGTCATCAATATTGTATTGAAGAAGAGCAGCTTGCAGGGTGTGAACGGCAGCGTGGGCGCCAATACCGGCAACCGAAACCAAGGTCTTAACGGCAGCCTGAACGTGAAGCGCGGCAAGTTTGGGGTGAACACCAAGCTCAGCAGCTTCCACAATGTGTACCCTATAAAAGCAGCAACCTGCGCACCGATTTTCTACCCAATGAAACCACTGGTCAGCTTACGGAGCGCACTACCTCCCGCAACGTGGGCAACGGCGGCTACGGACAGTTGGAGCTTACCTACGACCCGTCGCCTCTGCACAGCTTCACGCTCAGCGGCAATGGCAACCTCTACCGCAGCAACTCGCCCCAGGAGTTGTTCAGCCAGTATGCCGGCCAGTCTAGGCGCGATACGCTATACTCCCGCGACATCAACCGCGACGGGGAAAGCCGCAACTACGACCTGAACGCCGGCTATACGCGCACTTTCGGGGAAAAGCAGCCGCGCCGGGAGTGGGCTGTGCTGGCCCAGCACACCCGCAGCCATTCCGACGAAAGCTACCGCCTCGATCAGTATAAATCGGCGGATGTGAAACAAGGGCTACTGGAGTACCGGGAACGAAGCGCCAACCTGGCCAGGAACCTGGAAACCACTCTTCAATCTGATTACACGCACCCGTTCGGCGAGAAAAACACCCTGGAAACCGGGGCCAAGCTCATCCGTCGCCAAGTGAGCAGCGACTATACCCTGGACACCTTGCAGCTAAACCGGCAGGCGGATTTTGCCCGGAGTCCGCGCCGCTCCAATGCCTTTGATTACAGCCAGAACGTGCTGGCGGCTTACGGTACTTACAACTTCGCCGCGGGCAAAAAATACACGTTCAGCCTGGGCACCCGCCTGGAGCGCACCGACATTCAGGGCGAGTTTCAGGGCGAAAACGGCCGTTTCTCGAACGACTACCTGAACGTGCTGCCCAACCTGAGCGCCACCCGCACGCTCAAGAAAGAAGGCCAGACCTTGCGCTTCAGCTTCTCGCGCCGCATTCAGCGCCCGCACATCTACTACCTCAATCCCTACGTCGATCAGGTAACGCCCAACAGCATCCGCTACGGCAACCCCACGCTCCGGCCCGAGGTGACGGATAGCTACGAGCTAAGCTACGGCACCTTCGCCGAGAAAACCTCCCTAAACATTTCGGCGTTTGCGCGGCGCACGGGCAACTCCATTGAGCAGTTCTACCGCTACAACGAGGCGCTGGCCCGCTCCGAAACCACCTACGGCAACCTGGCCACCAACTCCTCCTACGGCCTGAACCTCTACGGCTCGCTTAAGCCTACTAAAGACTGGAACCTGAGCAGCAACATTAGCGGCGACTACACCCGCTTGCGCAGTAAGGTCCTGAACCGCACCAGCAGCCTGGCTTCCATGTACATGAACTTGAATTCGTCGCTGAAATTCAAAACCCACTACACCCTGCAAGGCTACGGCGGCTTCTGGACGGGCGGCGTACAGCTCCAAACGCGCTACTCCGGCGGCGTGTACTACGGCCTGGGTCTCAAGCGTATGCTGTTCAAGGAGAAGGCCGACCTCACGCTCAGTGCCAACAACTTTCTTTCGCCCGGCCGCGAGTTCCGCAACACCACCATCACCGACCAGTTCCGCAGCGTCGGCAGCTTCTACCAGTACCAGCGCTCCGTGCGCTTGGCCTTCAACTACCGCTTCGGTAAGGTAGATGGCAGCGGCCAGCGCCAGCGCCGCACTATCCGCAACGACGACTCCAAGCAAGGCAGTAGCAACACTGGTGGGTAAGTGGTGAAACGGGGAGATGGTGAATGAGTGAGTTGGCTGTTTTGTCATGGCGAGCGGAGCGCGGCCATCCGTCCTCTCTTCTGTGGCCAGCTTGGAAACGAGACAAGCCCTAGGCGCCAGCACGGACGTCAAGGGCTTGTCACATTAGAAGAGGTAGTACTTCGTGAAGGAAAAAATAGCCGCGCTTCGCTCGCCATGACAGAACAGCCAACTCACCATTTCACCATCTCACCGTTTCACCGATTCCAGATTTGCCAGGCGGCTTCGGCTTGGAGGCAGAGCATTTCGAAGCCGTTTTTGGTTTGGGCGCCGGCGGCAGCGCCGCGCTTCATGAATTCAGTTTCGGTGGGGTTATAAATAAGGTCGTAGAGGTAGTGCTGAGATGTGAGGTAGGGGTAAGGAATGGGCGGGCAATCTTCTATGTTGGGCGTGGTACCCAAGGGGGTCGTGTTAACAATCAGCGGATGATCCTGCAGCAGGCGCGGCGTCAGTTCCTCGTAGGTAAGGCCCGCGCCTAGCGCATTGCGCGACACAACCCAATAACCGATGTTTAGCTCCCGGAGGGCAACTTCCACGGCTTTGGAGGCACCACCGCTACCCAGAATGAGGGCGCGCATCTCCGGCAATTTGGCCTTGGGCAAAAAGCCTCGTAACGACTCCCGAAAGCCCACATAGTCGGTGTTGTGCCCAATCAGCTGCCCATCCTCCCGGAACTCAATGACATTCACGGCCCCCACGCGCGCAGCAGAAGGCGCTACCTCGTTGAGGAAGGGCCATACTTGCTCTTTGTACGGAATTGTAACGTTGAGGCCGCGCAGGTTGGGGTGCTGGTGCAGCAGGCCTGGCAGCTCATCCATCGTAGCTAGCTCGAACAGCTCGTAGTGATGATCAGCCAACTCCAGATTGTGAAATTTCTGGGAAAAGTAGGTCTGAGAGAAGGAGTGGCGCAAGGAGCGACCCAAAAGTCCGAATTCAGGCATAAAACACGGGTAATTGCGTTGTAAACAACAACAAAAAACCGTTCAGCCCAACTCAGGCCGAACGGTTTTTATCAGTTAATTACTACATCTGCCTACGCTACCGGACGGCTGCCACTGGGGCGGCGTGCTTTTACGAACTCAAACACAGCCGGTAGCACCGACAGCACAATGATGGCCAACACCACCAGGGAGAAGTTTTTCTGCACAATCGGAATCTGCCCGAAAAAGTAGCCGGCGCCCGTGAGCAACACCACCCACAGCACGGCCCCTACCAGGTTGTACGACAGAAACTTGGTGTAGCTCATGGTGCCTACCCCGGCCACGAACGGCGCAAACGTGCGAATGATAGGAATAAAGCGGGCCAGAATAATGGTTTTGGCCCCGTGCTTCTGGTAGAAAGCCTGAGTCTTCTCAAGGTGGGCCCGCTTCAGAAACCGGGAATTTTCCCGAAACACCCGCGGCCCGAGGTAGTCGCCGATGTGGTAGTTGAGCGTGTCGCCCAGCACGGCGGCCAGAATCAGCAGGCCCATCATGGCCCACACGTTGAGCGGGGAGCCGGGCAGAGCTGCCAACGAGCCGGCCGCGAACAGCAGGGAGTCGCCGGGCAGGAAGGGCAGCACCACTACCCCGGTTTCCACGAAGATGATGAGGAAAAGAATAGCGTAAGTCCAGGCCCCGTAATCCTGAATTATCTCGGCCAGGTGCTTGTCAAGGTGCAGAATAAAGTCGAGCAGATGCTTCAGAATTTCCATAGAGCGGGGGTTGAGCCTGCAAAGAAAGGGGTTTCTGCGTTGCAACTTCTAGTGATGGGCCAGGCTTTTAGCCGGATGCGGCCCCTACCCCGCAGGATCAGCAGACGGTTATACTCCACTTCCAGGTCTTTCACCTCGAAACCCTGCTGGGTTAGGTACGCGGGAGCCGGCTGCCCGGCAATCAAAAGCGGAGCCTGCACTAGGGTGTTGAGCAGCACGGCGCCGCCGGGTTGCAGCACCCGCCGCAACTGCTGCCAGAAACCAGCCTCGCTGAGTTGGTGGGGCAAGGTTAGATCAATGAATAGATCAATAATGACCAAGCCGTACGCGGCCGCGGGGGCAGTAGGCAGCCACGCAAATGCATCGGCGCAGACAATGTGCAGCTGGGCGTCAGGGCGAATGTCGAACTCGGTGGCGGCTAGTTCCACAATGGCTGGGTCCAGCTCCAGGGCCGTGATGGGGCCGGTGTGTTTCCGTTCCCGCCGCAACGTGTCGATGACGGAGCCGCCGCCCATGCCCAGCACCAGCACTGGCACCGTGGGGTCGGGAGCTATGATAAACAGCCCGTAGCGCAAAATTTGCTGAAGTGGGCCGTAGCTGTAATTAGCGTGTTGGGCGTTCAGCACCTTGCGGCCACGGTGCAACTCTACCGTCAACGGCCCGCTGTACCGCGAGTTTATTCGGCGGGAAAGAGGTAGGGCGTAGCTTACCCAGTAGCGTAACGTAGTCAGGAGCTTGTTCATCTGGGCAAACATACGGCCCTTGGGTAAGCCTGGCAGCACGCTTTCTGGGAAGCAACGCTTAGCAGCCCGCCGGCAGGGGCAGCCTCAGCGGGTTACGGGTTGGACTTGGTAACCCTGCTGGCGCAGCAGGGCCAAGAGTCCTTTGGGGCCGCCTAGGTGGGCCGCTCCCACGGCAAAGAATGTGGGCTGGCCGGCAGCCTGCTGGGCAATGGTAGCTAGCCAGCGCTGGTTCCGGTTGTCGAGCAGCATTTCAGCGTAGCCAGGGAAGGAAAAGGCACTGGCGCTAGTTACGGCCCGCAGCTCCTCTATTTTCTGGGCCTTATAGAGCGTAACCAACTGCTGAAACTCCTGCTGGGCCTCCGCTTCGCGAGTAACCAGATCGGCCAGGAGCTGGCTTTGTACGGTGTAGGGTATCTTGTCGAAAAAGCCTAGCTGCTCCTGCACCGTTTCCAGCCCTTGTATTTCCTTGTGCTGCTCCTGGGCCAGCTTCACGAAACTGGTTTCGTAACTAGCCGGGGCACAACCCAGCAGGTTGGAGTAAAGCAGGGAGCTGACAATAAAGGGCTTGAGCATGCTGACCTGGGCAATAGGAATGCCGGCCTTGTCTTTGAGGTAGCTACTAACGCGGGCGTAATCGGCGGCCGACAGCAGCTTGTGCAGGGTTTGGCCGTCGTTCATCTTCATGCCGGCTTTCATGTCCTCAAGCAGCGTAGGGCTATCCATGTCCAGCTCCAGTATGAGTTGCCGGGTGCTGGCGAAGGCCCGTTTGACCGGCTCACTTATGCGCAAGTCCTGGGGACAAATCAGATGAATGGTGCCGTAGAGGTAGGAGGGTTTGGCGAGGCCTTTGCCCGAAACTTTCCACAGCAGCGCATTGGCAGGCGTAGCGGGCGGGGCCGCGACTTTGGCAACGGCGCGGCGCGGGCTACTGGCCGGCTGGGCTTGCCCTTCACCAAGGAAAGTCAGCCACAACGTGCTGAGTAAAGCAATTTTATAAAGCCAGTGCATAATCAGCGCGAAACAGGAAGTACATCTGCTGTTATTCGGCTACAGCGGCGGAGCGTTACGCTTGCACGCATCTTTTTATCGAAAGGGCCATTTCTACTGACCACCAATGCAAAGCCCGCGCTTCCAGAAGGAAACGCGGGCTTGATATCATGTTCAGGAGCAACTTACTGGGCGGCCACGCGCCAGAGCGTGTCGGCCGCATCGTCGGCTACTAGCAAGGCCCCATCCGGCAGCACCGTTACGCCCACCGGGCGGCCATACACTTCCTTCTCCTCAGCATTGGCTACGAAGCCAGTCAGGAAATCTTGCATGGGGCCGCTGGGTTTGCCGTTAGCAAACGGTACGAATACCACTTTATACCCCGAAAACTCCGAGCGGTTCCAGGAGCCGTGCTGCCCAATAAAGGCCCCGCTGCGGTATTGGGCCGGAAAGGCATTGCCCTTATAAAAGGCCAGCCCCAGGGAAGCTGTGTGCGGGCCCAGGGGCACTTCGGGCACTACAGTTTTCTGCACTAAATCGGGCCGTTCTCCTTTGCGGCGGGGGTCTTCGTGCTGGCCGAAGTAAGCGTAGGGCCACCCGTAAAAGGCACCCGGCTTCACGCTGGTTAGGTAGTCGGGCACCAGTTCGTCGCCCAATTCGTCCCGCTCATTCACGGCCGACCAGAGCGTTTGAGTGCCCGGGGCCCAATCCATGCCCACGGGGTTGCGCAGGCCCGCGGCGTACACTTTCTCACCGCTACCGTCAGGGTTAATTTCCAGAATGTTGGCCCGACGCTCTTCTTCCTTGATGCCATGTTCCGCCACGTTGGACGCGGAGCCCACCGACACGTAGATTTTCTCGCCACCGGGGCCCGCCAGCAAGTTGCGCGTCCAGTGGTTGTTGTAGCCCCCGGCCGGTAGGTTCATAATTTTCTGGCCCTGGCCGGTAATTTTGGTTTGACCGGTTTGGTAGGGGTAGCGCCACACCCCGTTGGTATTCGCCACGTAGAAGTAGTTGTCGAGCACCAGCATACCGAAAGGTTGGCTCAGACCTGCCAAAAACGTTTCCCGGGTTTCGGGCTTCCCGTCCTTGTTAGCGTCGCGCAGCAGGGTAATGCGGTTGGCGCTGGTGGCCCGCAAGGACCGGGAAGGGTCCAGGTCCAGGGCAGCCACCACCTTCTTTTTCGGGTCTTGCGGAATGGTATTCGACTCCGCTACCAGCACGTCGCCGTTGGGCAGCACGTAGGTATTGCGCGGACTCTCGAAGCCATCTGCGTATTTGGTTACCACGAAGCCAGCCGGCGCGGTGGGCATTTTGCCCTGGGGCCAGCCGATAACTTTGCTACGCTTGGTGGTAGACTTACTGGCGTAGGGCTGAGGCAGATTAACGGCCGTAGCGGCCGTAGCTACGGTGTCGGCGGGGGTAGTAGCGGCGGCTTCCGCTTTTTCTTGTTTGGAAGGTCCGCTGCAGGCGCCCAACAGCGTCAGCAAGCTCAGGGCGGAGCCGGAAAAATGTTTATTCATGGTAATGGCTAGATCAGTAGAAAGCAAAAGCCCAGCCTCACGCAGCCGGGCTTTTCTCTTACTGAATTGCCGTGGATGAGGTTGGCTTCTGTGGCGCCGTACATCCCAAACAGCTTGCTACTGGGTAGCGTGGGGCAGCACGGCGCTGCTACTAGCTTGGTTGGCAGAAAGGTTTCGGATTGGAAACACGGGCTGTAAAAACAAAAAAGGCTGCGCCCACATATGGCGCAGCCTTTTTTAAGCGGATTCTTCAGGGCCTAGCCGCGGGGCATAGAGGTGCCGGGCTTGCCGGCTACCTTGGGCTCGGGCTTGAACATTTCGTCCACGTTGTCCATGTCCAGGAAGTCGGTGAAGGTGTCGCCGCGTAGGCCTAGGCGGATGGTTTCCAGGCTGATGATTTCGTTGGGGGCGATGTTGCCCAGGTTTACGTTGGCGCCGAGTAGCTTGATAAACCACACCTGCTGGGCTTTTTGCGGAGCTTCCCAGATGATTTTCTCAAAGGGAATCTGGGTCAGGATTTCCTCCACCAGACCGGAGCGTACCTCGCCAGTGCTGCGGAACAGGCCCACGTTGCCGGCCTCCCGCGCTTCCCCGATAACCTTCACGGCGCCGGCTTCCAGCTCGGTTTTCATCTGCGAAATCCACTTGTAGGGCGGAATGATTTTCTCCGCATCTTTGGAGCCTACCTCCGACAGCACGTTCACATCCTGGGCCAGCGTGCGGATGAAATCCAGCTTCTTGTCGTGGTTCAGGTCAATGGAGCCATCGGAAACTTCGGCGTACTCCATGCCAAAGTTTTCTAGCAGCCGGCGGTAATCATCGAACTGGTTCCGGATAATAAAGGCCTCAAACAAGGTTCCGCCGAAGTACACCGGGATGCCGGCTTCCTTGTACACTGCTAGCTTGCGCTTCAGGTTGGGATTGACGTAGGACGTGGCCCACCCTAGCTTCACAATGTCGGTGTAGGCGGCCCCTACTTCCAGAAAGTCCTCCGCTTCGCGTACGCTAAGGCCTTTGTCCATGACCATGGTAAAGCCCTGCTCGCGGGGTTTTTGGGTGCGCTCGGGAGTTGGTTGAGGGTGTAATTCATGTTGTAAGACCTAGAGTCAGATGAACGTGAAAGCAGCGCCAGGCTTCGAAACCATGCCAAAGCCAAGTAGTGCCGCGCCCAAAAGTACGCCCGAATTCTGTAACCGCTTAGAAAAGGCGAGGCCCCCGCAAGCACTGGCTACATAGCCGGTACCCGCAGAGGCCCCCGTTTAACCGAAAGTAACGCCTATTTCCGATACTGATCAATCAGACGGGCCAGGGCCTTCTGCGACTCCAACTCCGGGAAGTAATCGAACAGCAAACGGTGCTTGTCGAAGTCCAGCACCAAGGCGTTTTCCAGGCACTCGTAGGCTTCGCGGTACCGGCCGCCAGCTAGCAGGTAGGCGCATAGGCGGTAATGCAGCTCAGCCTCCATGGGCTGAATTTCTACGGCATTGCGCATCAGGTCAATGGCCCCATCGAAGTTGCCCTGCTCATACAGGATGATGCTCCAGTTCAGCCACGCATCCTTATTATCGGGGGCTACTTCCACGGCCTTCTCATAGGCCTCGATAGACGATACGATGTTGCCAATCTGGTACTCGGCGGCGGCCAGGGCCAGCCAGTACTCTACGCTTTCCTCATAAAGGCTCACGGCCTTGCGGAAGAAATGAATGGCCTCGAAGTACTTTTCCTGCACGTTCATCACAATGCCGATGCCAAACCAGGCTTCATCCATCTCGGCGTCCAGGTCGATGGCACGCTGGTAGAACCGGCGGGCCAGGTCCCATTCGGCCAGCTTCTCGTGGCACTCGCCAATGTTGCACAGAGCTTCCGGGCTGGGCTCCCCCTCGGGGTGGCTCAGTTCAAACTCACTAATGGCGGCGCGGTAGCGCTCCTGCGTGACGTACACGCTGGCTAGAAATCCGTGCGCCTCGTAGAACTTGCCGTCAATTAGGATGGCATAGTCAAAGGCACTGATGGCTTCATCGAGCTTGCCCGCCCGGTAGTAGGCCTGGCCCAGGTTGTACCAGGCTACCGCTGAGTAGGGGTCGTCATCAGTGAAGCGGCGAAAGAAATCCAGGTTTTTCTCCAGCCGCTCGCTCACTTCCAGGCAATACAGCAGCTCTTGCACTGCCACATCGTTGTCGGGGTTCAGGCGCAGACTTTGCTTGTAGTACTTGGCAGCACTCTTGAACTTCTGCCAGCTCTGGTAAGCTAGCCCCAAGTTGAAGAAGATGTCGTCGCGGTCCTGGGCGCGTTCCGCGGCCTGGTGGAAAAAGGCAATGGCCTCGGCAAACTCGCCTTTTTGGGTGGCAATAATGCCGCGGGTCACCGCCACATCGGGGTTGTCGGGGTCGAGCAGGGCTACGTCCTCAATCTGGCTGCTGGCGGCGGCATACTCGCCCTTCATGGCCAGCACCTGGGAGCGGTCAATCAGGAGTTCGGTACTGAAAGGATATTGCGCAATACCTGCTTCGCAGGCTTGCAGGGCTTTTTCGTACTGAGTAGTGGTGGTATAATGGTCGATGATGTTCTCAAAATCGGCCAAGTCAAAAAACACGGGTTCGTTGAGGGCTACCATCTGCTCAAAACGGCGCACGGTAGCTTCTACTTCTTCCCGATCCTCAAAATTCTCGTTCATTCTCATTCTGCTACAATCGACACGCCGCCGCCAAAACGGCAGACTTCGTGGGTCAGTGAGGGCATTTTCAGCGGAAAGCACCTCCCGCCCTGAATATACAATAACCGCACCGGAGGCCGATGGGTTCTGGAGGAGTAATGGAGTAAATAAGGAGCAGCATTAGCGAGCGGGTAAGGGCTGACAGCCCTACTGATGCTGTTATCTATTTACTCCGCTACTCTGCACAAGTCCGGCACAGCACCAACTAATAGTGTCCGCCAAGGGCCGGAAGCGAAATGCCAAGGCTTGCTCAATTTTAGTGGCGCGGTATTCGGTGGCCCGGCGGCCGGCGCGGGCCGTGTCCTTGGTAATGAGCGGACGGGCCCCGGTAAGCAAGGACCGCACGTGTTCCAGGCGCCAAATGGTTTCGGCGGCCCAGTCGGGTACGGCTACGGTGGGTGGACGCTTGTTAAAGCAGGCCGCAGCCTGGGTCATGAACTCGCGCAGGGGTAGGGCGCCGGCATTTACGACGTAGCGCTGACCACTGTAATTCGTGTCAAGAGTGAGGCGCACCAAGATGTCTACCACGTCCCGCACATCTACCAGGTTAATGCTGCCCGGCGTATAGAATCGGTGCTCATTATAGGCGTAGCGAAACAAGCGGGTGCTACTTCGGTCCCAGTCGGCCGGCCCGAGGATAACCGAAGGGTTAATCATTACAGCCTGCAACCCTTCTGACACGCCGCGCCACACTTCCAGCTCGCCCAGATATTTAGAGGTAGCATAAGCGTTGTGCTCAGCGCCCAAATCCCACTTGGCATTTTCATCAAGCACCAGCGGCCCGGCTGCCGTCGGCTGCTCCGGCCCCGGCACGGTGCCGCCCAACGCTGCTACCGACGAAACGAAGCCTAACCGAATACCAGGGCGCTCCAGGCACGCGTCCACGAGGTTAGCGGCTCCTTCTACGTTTATCTGCTGCAGCAAGTCCTCATCCTGGGGCGCGTAGGACACCAGCCCTGCGCAGTGAAACACGTGCGTAACGCCTTCCAAAGCCGCCCGCAACCCCAGCCCATCCCGGATGTCGCCCTCTACCCATTCTACCTGCTCGGCAGACTCCAGAGCGGGCGGTTGCTGCCGATAAAGCGCCCGTACGGGTAGTCCGCGCTGCCGCAACGCCGAGATTACAAAGCTCCCTACTAAGCCGCTGCCGCCAGTGACGAAAATCATGAAGTGGGGGTAACTTATGAAGAAGGAAAAAAGCGGCGTTTACAGCGTAGAATTCAGCAGGGGCAGAGCCAGCAACTTGGGCAGGTACTCGCTTAGCAGCACTTTGCTCCGAATGCTGTCCACGTGCTTGAGGTTATGAGCATCGGTGCCTACCATGTCCACCAGCCCCGCGTCGATGAGCTTTTCGGCCACGCGCTTGGCTCCGGCTGAGTAGTAACCGGTTAAGGAGTTCAGATTCATTTGCATCAGCACGCCCTCCTCCCGAATCCGAACCAGCTCTTCGAACCGGCCATAGAGGTAGGTATACCGCTCCGGGTGCGCCATAACGGGCCGGTAGCCGGCGGCTTTCAGCTTGAACATTATCTCCTGGAGGTTGAAGGGCTCATTGATGTAAGACGTCTCGAACAGCACGTAGCGCTGCTCGCCCCCAAAGCTCAACAGCTCTTCGTTATCCTCCAGCTTGCGGGCCAGGCTCTCATCCATGTAGTATTCAGCCGCGCACTCCAGCTCTACCCCAGAAATGTTTGCCTGAACAGCAGCAGTCCGCAACACGTCTAGCGCCCCCGGATGCCGGCTGGCGTATTCCGGTAGAAGTCCCCCATAATGTGAGGAGTCATTACCAGCTTTCGGTAGCCCAGGTCCTGCAACTGCTGTAGCAGCACCAGCGACTGTTCCAGGGTTTCGGCTCCGTCGTCGAGACCGGGCAGGAGGTGGGAGTGCATGTCGGCGCCCAGTACGGCCAGCGTAACGGGTAGCGTATTGTCGTCCGGGGTAGGGCGCCCGAATAATTTCTGAAAGAAAGACATAGCTGACGTTGGGCCGGGTTAGGAATTTCGCTTCCGCAACCGACTCAGCAGGCCACCTTTGGGGCTGTGTCCTCGTAGTAGCCCTGGCCATACCCGTACCCGTAGCCGTACCCATACCCGTAGCCATAGCCGCCACTGCCCTGAGCATCGTTCAGAATGGTGCAGAGCTTAGTGAAGCCATTCACCCGCATCAGCTTATTGATATTCTTCAGGAAAGCCTTCTTAGAGTAGTTGGCGCGCACAATGTAAATCGGCACATCAGCCTTGCGCATAATCAGGATACCATCCGTTACCAAGCCAACGGGCGGGGTATCAATCATCACCACGTCATAAGACTCGTGCAGGCTTTGAATCAGCTCGTCGAAACGGTTGCTTAGAATTAGTTCCGAGGGATTGGGTGGGGTAGGACCAGCTGAAATAAAATCCAGGGTTGGAATGCTGGTATGCTGCACGCATTCCTGCCACGTGTGCTTCTCAATCAGGATAGTACTTACCCCTTTCACGTTTTCTGCATCAAAAGCCAGGTTTACCTTGGGCTTACGCATATCCAGGTCCAGGATGATTACACGCTGGTCAGAGGCAGCAATAATGCCGGCTAGGTTTACCGTCACGAAGGTTTTGCCCTCACCGCTAATGGTCGACGTAATAGAAATCAGGCGTTTCTTCTTGGAAGAAGCCATGAACTCCAGGTTGGTTCGGATGGAACGTATGGACTCGGAAATGGCCGATTTCGGATTTTTATCCACTACCAGCTTCGATACGGCCATCTTCTCCTTATCGTACGTTGGGATAATACCTAGTACGGAGGCAGAGGTAGCCCGCTCCAATTCCCGAATGTTGGTCACGGTGTTGTGCATGAGGTACCGGACGGCAATCAGACCCAGGCCTAGAATAATACCCGCCGCCAGGCCAATGGCGTACACCATCAGCTTCACTGGCGAAATAGGCGCCGAAGGCATGGTAGCCGGTGACAGAATTTGGAAATCGGCGGTAGTACCGGCCATGGAAATGCCAAACTCAATCTTTTTGTCCATCATGTTCAAATTGTACTTCTCGTACAATTCGAGGGGACGCTGAAGCCGGGCTTGCTCCGTCTGCTTCTCAGGTAGGGCCCGTAGTCGGCTCTCCAGCTCGGCCCGCTTGGCATCCATTTTCAGCAGCTGTTGCCGCACCAATTGCTGATTACGCCGCAGCAGCTCCCGAATTATCTTCTTGGTGTTATCTATCCGCTGTTCTTTTAACTGCAGAGCGGTAGTAGCGCCGGGCTGATAGGACAGCTCGGCTCGCTCTAAATCTAATTGCAAGTCGCTTAGCTCCACAATCCGCTGCGAAAGTTGTTCATCCTTCAGCTCACCTAAGGCCGGTATGCTCTGAAAAACGTCACCGTCCTCCCGGTTGGTTAAGCGTCGCTGGGCCAACAGACGCTCTAGTTCCAGAAGCACATCAGACTCTTCTTGTAACTTTTCTCGCTCTTTCTCCTGCTCTTCGAGAGCCGTGGTAATCATAGCTACATCGGCCTTGATGTCATAGGTGCCGTTGCGCTTCACAAAGGACTGCATGTTCTCCTCTGCCTGCTGCAAATCCTTACGGTTTTCGCCCAGTTGCTCATTGATGTAGCGCGTGGCACGAGCAGCTTGTTCCTGCTTGCGGGCCAGCTTCTCTACCAGGTAAACCGAATCAATCTTATTGACAATGTCGTGAGCTTTGCGCGGGTTGTGGTCCGTGAAGGAAATACCGATGATGTTGGCATCGGCATTGCCGATTTCTACCGTCAGATTTTTGCTTAGATAAGCATTCAGACTAGCTTCGTCATTGATGACAAAGTGGTAGTTGGGCTCCAGAGCAGCCGCGTTATATTGATTGGTAGGAAATATTTGTAGGGTAAAGCCCAGCGCGCGAATAATTTGTCCAAAAGCGTACTCTCCGCCGCCTTCCTGGCCGTTGTGCTCATATTGCAGCCGCACCCGGTTGCCCGGTAGCAGCTTTAGCCCAAATTTCACGTTATACACTGCCTCGGGGGTGGCAACGTACTCGACCCGGAACGGAGAGGTGCGGTACAACTCATTCTCCAGGACGGTGCCCTGAACGTAGTAGTTCACGGCTAAGTCCAGGGAGTCTTTTAGCCGCTGATAAATAATATCCGACTTAATAAGCTCTACCTCACCGGAGAGCTTATTAATGCTTTGCTGCTTTTCAGCTTGCGCACCTATACCCTCCAGTCCTAGCAAGCCGGCTTCCGTTTTCTCATCAATTTTGATGGAGGAAGATGACAAGTACAGGGGCGGCGTGTAGCGCAGGAACAACCAGGAGGCAGTCAGGCCCAGCAGAATGAGCAAGAGCATCCAGGGCAGGCTCTTGCGCACTACCATTAATAAGGTGGTCAGGTCCAGCCCGCCGCCTTCGTCCTCTTCCTCGGCTTCGCCGCCTGCATTCCGAATTAGTTCTTCCAGATCAGCCTCTTCTTTCGCCGCCATGTAGTAATGAGTAGTGAAAACAGCTCCTTGGAAATGCCAAAGAGAAACGCTGCGTGCTTGTACTTATTTTGAAATGGCAATGAGGAGCGTTGCTAGCCCCGACAGCCCGCCTAAAAAGGCGAATAGTGGACTGGCATCGGCCAGGGCCTCATAGAAGGGCCGACGAATGGGTTCTACGTACACGATGTCGTTGGGCTCTACCTGCAAATTGGCGCGCCGCATTCCATCGATGGTAGTCAAATCGATAATTTGAACCTGCGGGTTTTTCAAACTACCCCGAATCAAGCGAATGTTATCAGCCCGCCCGGCCTGGCCATTGCCGCTGGTAGGCCCTACAAAGCCACCCGAAATGCCGCCCGCCTGGGCTAGCACTTCCAGCAGGTTCATGTTGTCGTTGAACATCTGAATCACGCGGGCCCCACCTGTGGTAGCCCCCAATACAATGATGCGGTTATTGGTGACGCGAGTGGTTACGAAAACATCTTTGTAGAACTCAGTATACCGAATCTGCAAGAGGCTATCAGCCTGGAGCAGGGTCAGACCGGCTAACTTGACGTAGTCGACCATGGGTAGCTTCACGATACCATCGTGTTGAACCAGAAACTCATTGAGACCCTGCTGCTGCCCATTTTGCTGCTGCCCTTGCTGTTGCCCCTGCAAACCTTGCTGACCACCAGCCCGTTGGCGAGAAAAGCCGCCACCACCCGTGTTGTTTCCGGCCGGCGAGCCGAAAAACAACTCGCCATTCGGGTCGAGGATACGCTCACCTTTGTTGGTGTACACCCGCACCTCGAGGTAGTCGTTGGGCTGGATGATGTAGTTGCGTTCGGCCCGGTTTACTACGTCGCGCAGCCGCGCAGTATCCAGGCGCCCGGCTCCATCAGTACGAAACAGGATGTTTTGCTGCCGCACCCGGGAGGTAGTGCAGGAGAAAGTAAGCAGTACTATCGGCAAACACAGCATCCAGAGACGCAACAGGTGGTAACAAGTGGGTCGGTTCATGCAAGCCGGGACAACCGGATTCGGTGGTAAAAAATTTAGGAAACAAATCTGCGCGGGCAGTATTTCCCTAAAAAACCATCAAAGAAACCGAATTAGTGCCCCTTTCAAAATTCACTACCCTTAGCCTTGGTCTGGCCCTGGCTTGTACGCCAGTAAAATCCTACTTTCGCGGACCCAAATTTTGCTCGGATGGGTTATGCCTGTCCATTCTTACCTCCCACCCTACCCTTACTACTATGGAACTGGTCGCTACTGAAAACCAGACGATGATTGCCCAGATGGTGCGCGACTTCGGAGCTCAACATATCAAGCCCCACATGATGCGCTGGGACGAAACCCAGGAGTTCCCGGCGGAAGTATTTCACAAGCTGGGCGAGCTGGGCCTAATGGGCGTACTGGTGCCCCAGGAGTATGGTGGTGCCGGCTTCGGATACGTGGAGTACGTAACGGCTATTGCGGAGCTGGCCAAGATTGACGGCAGCATTGGCCTGAGCATGGCCGCCCACAACTCCCTGTGCACCGGCCACATTCTGCAGCATGCTTCCGAGGAGCAGAAGCACAAGTACCTACCCAAGCTGGCTTCCGGCGAGTGGATCGGGGCCTGGGGCCTGACCGAGCCGAACACGGGTTCGGACGCGGGTAACATGCGTACCGTGGCCGTGGCCGATGGAGATGATTACATCCTGAATGGCGCCAAAAACTTTATTACCCACGGTAAAACTGGCAACGTGGCCGTGGTTATTGCCCGCACCGGCGAGGTAGGCGACTCCCGCGGCATGACGGCTTTTATCATCGAGCGGGGCACGCCCGGCTTCGAGGCCGGCCGCAAGGAAGACAAGCTGGGTATGCGGGCTTCCGAAACCACCGAACTGATTTTTACCGACTGCCGTGTGCCGAAGGAAAATGTAATCGGGCAGGTAGGCGACGGGTTTGTGCAGGCCTTAAAAGTGCTGGATGGCGGCCGCATCAGCATTGCAGCTCTGAGCCTGGGTATTGCCCAGGGCGCTTACGAGGCGGCGTTGCAATACTCTAAAGAGCGCCAGCAGTTCAACCAGCCCATCAGCAATTTCCAGGGCATCAGCTTTAAGCTGGCTGACATGGCCACGGAAATCGAGGCGGCTTCCTTGCTCACCTACCGCGCCGCTGATATGAAGGACCGCGGCCTGAACGTGAACCTGGAATCAGCCATGGCTAAGCTCTATGCTTCGGAAGTTTCGGTTCGGGTAGCCAATGAAGGCGTGCAGATTTTCGGGGGCTACGGCTACACCAAAGATTACCCCGCCGAGAAGTACTACCGCGACGCCAAGCTGTGCACCATTGGCGAAGGAACTTCTGAAATTCAGAAGCTCGTAATTGCTCGGGCCCTGCTGAAATAACGTTTTGTCGTTGGCAGTTTTGCGACTGATTTTGCGTTGTGTAGCCTTTCGGCGGGCTATTTCCTACAAAATCAGCGTAATCATTTTCAAATCTGCTGAATCTGTGGTTATCTTTGCGGCCCCTTCAATCCGGGTTTCTAAGTCACTGAACATATGATCATCGTCCAAATCAAAGAAAACGAGTCGGTTGACCGTGCGCTGAAGCGCTTCAAGAAGAAATTTGAGCGCACCGGCGTTCTGAAAGAGTTGCGTCGTCGCACTTTCTTCCAGAAGCCGTCCATCACCAACCGCAAGCAGAAGCAGAAGGCCATCTACAAGCTGGCTACCTACGGCCCCGACGCCGCCGAGTAGTCGTCTGCCCCTGCTCTTGTCAGGACGAAAAAACCGGCTGATTCACTCGCTTAGCGTGAATCAGCTGGTTTTTTCGCGTCCGGGCTATTTCGTTTTTTTCTCCCTTGAATTCCATACATTGGTTGTCCGGCCCTGGCGGCTGGCCCCTGCTATATGGAATTGTTTTTTGACTATTTACGGTTTGAGCGGCGTTACAGCCCACACACGGTGCTTTCGTACCAGACCGATTTACGGCAGTTTGCCGAGTTTTTGTCCGGCACTTACGAACTGACCGACCCTACCCAGGCCGACCACACGCTGATTCGCTCCTGGGTAGTGGAGCTGATGCAAAAGCAGCAAGATCCGCGCACGGTGAACCGCAAAATTGCCTGCCTGCGCTCCTACTTCAAGTACTTACTTCGTACGGGAGTTATTCAGAAGAACCCGATGCTGCGCATCACCTCGCCTAAAGTGGCGAAAAAGCTACCCGATTTCGTGCCGGAGGAATCCCTGAATGGGCTGCTCAACTCTTTTGAGTTTCCCGACACGTTTGCCGGCGTGCGCGACCAACTGGTGTTGGAACTGCTGTACGGCACTGGCATTCGGCTCTCGGAACTGATTGGTATTGGGGCCGATGACCTCAACCTGGCTGGCCGAACGGTGCGGGTAACGGGCAAGGGTAATAAGCAGCGCGTGGTGCCGCTAAACCCCACGCTGCTGCTCGTGTTGAGCCGCTATATAGAATTTAAGCAACGTGAATTTGCCCCGGAGAGCAACGCCCGGGGGCCCTCCTCGTTACGGACAAGGGAGAGCCGCTCTACGAAAAGTTTGTGTACCGGACCGTGAAGCACTATCTGAGCCAGATAACTACTGCTTCCGGCCAGCAGCATCCGCACGTGCTTCGTCATTCCTTTGCTACCCATCTGCTGGGCAAAGGAGCTGATTTGAACGCCATTAAGGAGCTGCTCGGGCACGCTAGTCTGGCGGCTACCCAGGTGTACACCCACCTGAGTATTGACAAGCTAAAATCCGTATTTGACAAGGCCCACCCCAAGGCCTGATTTTTCCTTTTACCCTTAACCCCACTCCCGATGAAAGTACAGATGCAATCGGTGCACTTCGATGCCGACCAAAAACTGCTTGACTTCATCCAGAAGCGCCTCGATAAACTCGAAACCTTCTATGACCGCGTGATTGAAGGAGAAGTGATTCTTCGCCTGAATAACAAAGACGGGATAAACAATAAAACAGTAGAAATTAAGCTGCACGTGCCCGGCACTACCCTGTTCTCGCAGGAAGATGCCGGTACCTTCGAAGCGGCCACTGATGCTGCCGCCGAAAACCTGAAGCGGCAGATTACTAAGTATAAGGAGAAGCTAGTTAGCCACTGATTTTTGCGAGCTGTTAGCAGTTGACTAACGGCTAACAGCTTTCGTGTTAAGAAAAAAGCCCCACCTGAATTCATCAGGTGGGGCTTTTTTGTACATGGCCAGCAATAAATAGCCAGTATGAACAACTAAGATTTACAGACCAAACTCTGCCTTGATCTTATCAACATAGTCGAGCTTTTCCCAGGTGAACGTTTCCACCGTTTTGGTCGAGCCATCAGCCTGCTGGACCTGCTTGGTGCCCGGTTGCCGGCCCATGTGGCCATAGGCCGCCGATTCGACGAAGATGGGGTTTTGCAGACCCAGGCGCTGTACAATGGCGTAAGGGCGCAGGTCGAAGAGGCGTTGCACCTTCTCGGCAATTTCACCATCGGTGAGCGAGTGGCCGAACGAGCCCGTGGCTTTGGTGGTGCCGTACGTGGTTACAAATACGCCAACCGGCTCGGCCACACCGATGGCGTAAGCTACCTGCACCAGCACTTGGTCGGCCACGCCGGCGGCTACCAGGTTTTTAGCAATGTGCCGGGCCGCGTACGCCGCGGAGCGGTCTACCTTCGAGGAATCCTTACCCGAAAAGGCCCCGCCACCGTGGGCTCCTTTGCCGCCGTAAGTGTCCACAATGATTTTGCGGCCCGTGAGGCCAGAGTCGCCGTGAGGACCACCAATGACGAACTTACCGGTGGGGTTGATGTGATAGGTGATGTCCGACGTGAACAGAGCCTGCACTTCTTCCCCGAGCTGAGCCTTCACGCGGGGCACCAGAATGGTCTTAATATCTTGCTCAATCTGGCTGAGCATGGCCTGCTCGTCCTGGTCGAACTCATCGTGCTGGGTGCTCACCACAATGGTTTCGATGGCTTCGGGCGTATTGTCGTCGTTGTAGCGAATGGTTACCTGGCTTTTGGCATCGGGGCGCAGGTAGGTCATTTCCTGGCCAGCCTTACGAATGGCCGACAGCTCGCGCAGCAGGCGGTGCGACAGGTCGAGGGCCAGGGGCATGTAGTTCTCGGTTTCGCGGGTAGCGTAGCCGAACATCATACCTTGGTCGCCGGCGCCCTGCTCCTCGGGCTTGGCGCGCTCCACTCCTTGGTTGATATCGGCCGACTGCTCGTGCAGGCGGTTCATTACCTCGCAGGTGTCGGCGTTAAACAGGTACTCGGGCTTGTTGTAGCCAATGCGGCGAATCACCTCCCGAATAATAGGCTCCGCTTCTACGTGGGCCGTCGACTTAATTTCACCGGCCACCAGGGCGAAGTCGGTGGTAACCAGGGTTTCGCAGGCCACTTTGGCGGTCGGGTCCTGCCGCAGATATTCGTCGAGGATGGCGTCAGAAATCTGGTCGGCTACTTTATCAGGGTGGCCTTCCGAAACAGATTCGGAGGTGAACAGGTAGGGCATCAGCTTGTAAGGTAGGAGTACGCAAGGGGCCGGCAGCCCCTGCCCAAGCCGGGCTGTACTGCCGGACAAGGGCTGCAAAGCTACAAGTTTTCTACGTGGCTGAGCGGGTGAACTTCCAAATAGAGCGGGGACTAACAAGCCGCCCGGCCTTTTACGCTTGAGGTTAACTCAACCGGTGACGTTGCGTTTAGGGACATATTCTCTCCACCTCTGGCTTGTTTCTTATGCACCACCTTCGGCTTCTTACGCTAATACTTTTTACGTTTCTGACTTCGAGCGCCCATGCCCAGCGGGCGTCCTCGCCCTACCACACCCGCTTCGGGGTAGATGCTCCCGTGACCGTAGGCCTGCTCGGGTGAATGCGCTGGGCCTGAGCCTGGCCAAAAGCAAGGACGGGTTGACTGACGCCGAAGCCCTGGCCCTGGACCGCCGCGACGTGAACCGCTTCGACCGCTTTGCCGCCGGCAACTCCAGCGCCACGGCCAAGCGCATCAGCGACTATCCGTTTTACGCCTCCTTTGCTGCCGCGCCCTTGCTCATGGTAGCCGATGGGGGTGTGCGCCAGAAGTTTGGGCAGATTGGGGGCTTATATATCCAGACCATGGCTACCACCGGGGCCCTGTTCACGATGGCAACGGGGCTGGTGGAACGTAGCCGGCCCTTGGCCTACAACGCGGGGCTCGACCTTTCGGACCGCACCAGCCGCAACTCCACCAACTCGTTTTTCGCCGGTCACACGGCCGCAACGGCCTCGGCTACCTTCTTCGCTGCCAAGGTATTCCATGACTTTCACCCCGACTCGCCGGCTCGGCCGTTTGTGTGGGCGGGCGCAGCGGCCGTACCGGCAGCCGTTGGCTACCTGCGGCTAAAAGCCGGCAAGCACTTCCTCTCCGACAACCTCCTGGGCTATGCTGTGGGAGCGGGAGCGGGCATTCTGGTGCCCCAGCTGCACAAGAGCAGCGGCGGCCGGATGAGCGTGGTTCCCATTCAGGGGCTCAACAGCAACGGCCACGCCTACGGCGGTTTGTTGCTAACGCGGCAACTGTAACAGCTACTATGTAGCGGGCAAGCAGCTCCTTAATTCTGCCGACCTGCGCTTGCTATTCTACGCGGGGTTCTCGTCTTCCTATACATCTAACGCACCCGTTAGTGTTTAACAGGGCGCGGTGGATGTATAAACTAGTAGTACAACTCCTCAGGAAAACGGACCATAGGACACGACTTGCCACATGTGCCAGCCCAGCGCCACGCCCACAAGTACCCAGACTGACCACCTCGGCAACCGCGGCGGCAGCAGAATTACCCACAAGCACAGGAGCAACGGCACTAGAATAAACGTGAGTCGGGGCTGGTAGTAGCCCAGCACTGCAAAGAAGCTGGTAAACAGCGCCAGCAACCCAACCACCGCAGACAACGCTTGCCACCTAACCGGCCATTGGTAGTATCGCCACAAGCCTAGCAACCCCAGCACTAGCCCAGCAAATAGCCCTACGGCGGGCAGCGTCTTCAGAAACCGACGAGCGTATTGAGCAGCCAGGGACGCAAACTCGGGCCAGGGCCGACGGAAGGCATCCAGCAGCCAGACCAGTTGGTGGTAGGCCTTGGCTTCATGGTTGTAATACGTTACGCCAAGCAACCGCAGCAGCCCAATCCAGAGTAGGGTAGGCAACAGGAATAATAGCGCCATTCCCAGCCAGCTACCCAACAAACGAGCTGGAAGCAGGGGGCGGTTTTGCTGCCAAAAGCCGCAGAGCAGGCACGGCAGCACCAGCACAAAGCTACCGTACACCAACGCCAGCAGGCCCGTCAGGAAGGCCCAGGCCGCTACTCGGCGCGGACGCTGTAAGTCGGGCCGGGTTGATTGCAAGAGTAGCCACACGCAGAACAGCGGCACCAGAAACGTGAACATCTGTTGGTGCACCGTCCAGAAAAAGGCCTTCGTAACCTGATTGGAGGCGAAGAACACCAGCAAGGCTCCCAGCAACAGTTCGTTGCCCTGCCCATCCGTCAGGCAGTAGTACAGGTGGACAAACAGCAACATGCTCGCTAGCAACACCACGTAGTTCAGCAGTACGTAGCCGATGTAGAAACCCAGCAAGGGTTGGTACTTGGACGGTAGGCGCTGCATTACTTGCTTCGGCAGTAACCCACTAGCAGTCAAGGCCTCCAGCAGCCACGTACACGGGTAGCCTACGGCAGCACCCACCAGAATAAACAACGGCCGGGACTGCCGAACTTCCTGGGGCTCCAGCAAGTGCGCCAGGTGTCGGGCGTCTTCCATGTACACAAACCCGTCGCAGTTGGCGGTGAAGCCGGCAAAGGAGGTTAGGTGCAGGTAGGTGCCGCAGTACTCGGCCTCGGTTCGGGGCGCCGGCGAGAACAGAAACGATACGGCAGCCAGCAGAATCAGCCCGGTACAGTAGGCGGCCCGCCGGAGCAGCCGCCGCAACGACGTTGTCATTGCCGCTACTGCCCGCTGGTGGTTTTAGGGCCCGAGTTACCCGAGTTCAGATTGGTTTCGAACAGCTTAAGAATGCGCTTGTATTCGTCGGTCCAGGAGCTGGGTTCCACGAAGCCGTGGTCCTCGACGGGGTACACGGCCAGCTCCCAATTGTCCTTTTTCAGCTCGATCAGGCGCTGCGACAAGCGTACAATGTCCTGAAAATGCACGTTGGTATCGACCATGCCGTGGCACATGAGCAGGTGCCCTTTCAGGCCAGCGGCGTAGTTGATGGGCGAGGACCGGGCGTAGGCCAGGGAGTCGTTGTAGGGCTCGTTGAGAATGTTGTCGGTGTAGCCGTGGTTGTAGTGGGCCCAGTCCGTGACGGAGCGCAGGGCCGCGCCGGCCTGGAATACGTCGGGCTGGGTGAACATGGCCATCAGGGTGATGAAGCCGCCGTAGGAGCCGCCGTAAATGCCAATGCGCTGGGGGCTGACCCCATACTTGTCGGTGAGCAGCTTGGCGCCGTCTACTTGGTCGGTGAGGTCTTTGCCACCCATGTAGCGATAGATGCCCGTGCGCACGTCACGGCCATAGCCGGCGGAGCCGCGGTAATCAATGTCCAGCACCGTGTAGCCTTTGTCAGCCAGCAGGTTATGAAACATGTACTCGCGGAAGTAGGTGCTCCACCACTTGTGCGCGTTCTGGAGGTAGCCGGCCCCGTGCACAAATATCACAGCCGGACCCTGGGCCACGGCATTAGCCGGGCGGTAAAGGCGGGCATACACATCGGCTCCGTCGCGGGCTTTGTAGCTGATAACTTCGGGGGCGCGCCAGGGGTAGCTTTCAAACTCAGGGGTAGTGCTGTGGGTAAGCTGGCGCATCTTGGCGCCGGGCTTGTTATCCATCAGAAACAGCTCCCAGGGCTTGTTGGACGCGCTGTAGCGCACAGCCAGCGTCTTCTCATCGGGCGACAACGTAACTTCATTGGCCCCGGAGCGGGTAGTAATTTGCGTCAGCGCACCGCCTTCCAAGGGCATGCGGAAAAAGTGCTGCTCGCCGGGGTGGGTTTTGTTGGCCGTCAGGTACCAGGTTTTCCGGTCGCGGCTGAGCTGGGCCTTCTGCACTTCCCAACGGCCGCTGGTCAGGGCTTTCTTCTGGCCCGAGGTTATGTCGGCGGTGTATAAGTGGCTGAAGCCGGATTCCTCGCTCTGGAACCAGATGCGGCGGTTACCGGGCAGCCAGCCCACATTGCCCTCGTTGTAACCAATGCCGGGGCCGTTAATCCAGGCGTCATCGTGCTGGCGGTCCAAGAGGCGGATTTTCTGCGTGGCCGGGTCCAGGGCCACAATCCACCGGTCCTTGTTATCGGTGCTGCGAATGACGAGAAAGGCGTGCTGCCCGTTATCGGACCAGAAAGGCCCAAACGGAATAACGCGGCGCACTTCGGTGGCGGGCTTGTCCTTTTTCGCGGTATCCTTGGCCGTGTCGGCGGGGGTAGGCGCTTTGGCTCGCAGCTGGTACTCTTTGCGGTAGGCGGGCTGTTCGTCCAGGCCCTGTAACTCCTTATAGCCGAGCACAAACGTAGTATCCCGCCCGATATCGTACAGGCCCAGCTGGTAGGCGGTTTGGGCCGCGCCTACCTTGGTGCGGGTGCTAATGTCTTCGGTGAAGCCCGAGGCCGTGACGAAGTTGGGCACCAGGGCCACTTTTTCAGCGGCCGGCTCTTGCACCAGCGTGTAGGTAACGTAGCGGCCATCGGGAGCCAGGCGCAGGTTTTGCACCGTTTGCTGGCCCAGCCAAATGGCCTTGGGCCGCAGCTTGGCCAGGGCCTTTTGCTGGCGCTGCCGGGCCTTGGCGTCCTGGTCTTTGCCCCGCAGCACCTCAAACAACGCCAGCTGCTGGGCCCGTAGGAACTTCTCCGATTTATCCGTGGGCTCGCCCGAGGTAGGCCGGTTGCCGCGGCGGAAGTCCGTGCGCTGGGTGGTTTCGCCGGTGGCTGGGTCCCAGGTAAACAGGTTGCCGGCCCGGGTGTAGCTGATGACGCGACCCAGCAGGGCAAACTGCGGGTCGGTTTCCCGCTCCGCCGTGTTGGTTACGCGCCGTACCCGCTGCGTTTTTAGGTCGAGCAGGTAGATGTCGCCCTCCCGTTCGTACACTTTGCGGGTGTAGCGCTGGTCGTACTCTCCGTTGGTGGTAGGCAGAGCCTGCTGCTCCCGCAAACTCACCTTGCGCGGGGCACCACCCGCCAGCGGCAGCCGGTAGAGCGAGTCGCGGCGGGCTTTTTCGGGGTTCCAATTAAAGTAAATGGTTTTGCCATCCTCGGCCCAGGAGATATTACTCGGCGAGTTGCCCAGCCACTGGGCCGGGTCGCGCATGATTTTCTCGACGGTCAGTGGGGCGAGCCCGGCAGTAGACGGAGCGGGAGTCTGGGCCAAGGCCGGGGCCGCAACAACCAGCAGCAGCCCCAATAGGCGTAGTTTGTGCATCAACAAAGCTACAATTCAAAGTGAGAGATTGGCTTACAGACACGATTAGCCACCAAGTGTTGCTAGCTGCTCCAATCAACTCTACTTTTAACTGCTCATCTACTTCGATAAGGCCGACTTTTCATGCCGCCGTCTCGCTAAATTCTAGTGGGAGAGGTCCGCGTTTTTACTTTTTCAATGAAGAAGCTCTTTCTACTCTGTCCCGCGCTGCTGCTTAGCAGCTGGCCACTGCTAACCCAGGCCCAAGGTGTGCGTTTGGGGCTAAAAGCGGGCGTCAACTATAGTAGCGTCACCTCGCCTGGCTATAAAGGCCCAACGCGCCGGTTCGGACCGGTAGCGGGCGTGTTTGCCCAACTGCCGCTGTCCTCCGACGGTTTTTTGCTGGTACAACCAGAACTTCTGTATTCAGCCAAGGGCTCACAAAGTACCTATATCAATGGCACCTTTGCCTCCCGTTTGCACTACCTAGATGTGCCGGTGCTGGCGAAAATTAACGTCAATGGTCTATTCTTCGAGCTTGGGCCGCAAGTCAGCTTTCTAGCTGCCGCTCGCTACGAAACTTCCACTGGCACCTCCACTAGTGTGCGCGGCTCCAACCGGGTAGGGGCAGGTGGTGCGGCTGGCGTTGGGTACCAACTATCCATGGGCCTAGGGCTCACGCTACGTTACACCCATGACCTCACGCGCCTCTACTCCCTAGGCCCACGCAATACCGTGTTCCAAGCGCAGGCGAGTTACCTGTTGGGCAATAAACAGCAGTAGTACAGGCCTATAGTGTTCGTAGCTCATGCGCCAAATTCCGCCGGGCCTGGGCGTCGAGCCGTTCCCGGAAGGCGGGTGTGTGGTAGAGAGTAGCAGTTGAGAGCAGCTTTTCCAGCACCTTGCGGCGGCCGCGGCGGTACATGAAGTCGGGAACGAGGCGGTACTCCTGGCGCACCTGACGGGCATATTGCCAGTAGTCGGCCTCGGGCGCACCGAGGATTTGCAGGTCGGCATCCAGGAAAAGCAGCAGGTCGGAGTCGGTGGCGGGTTGGGGCTGGGTGTGGTCTTTTGTGCGCCCAATCAGAAAAGCCACGCGCTGACGGCGCTCCACTGATAGGGTAGTGTGCTGCAGGAACTCCAGGGCCAAGTCGGCGCTCCGGGCCTCGTTATCGGCGCGCAGGGGGTTGTATACTGCGTCGTGAAACCAGATGGCTAGCTGCACCACCGGCATATCCTGCACTACACCAGCGTGCTGATCCACGGCATCCAGCAGGGCGCGCACATGGGGTAGGGCGTGGTAATGCCTATCGGAGGCGGTGTAGGCGCTTTCCAGGTGCTGAAACGCGGCCGTGCGCCGAGCTTCGTCAGGCAGCAAAGGGGTAGTGAGGCGGTGCCAGCGGGCAGCCAGAGTGGTATTCATACGTGGCAACTAACGCGGATCAAAGGGAGAAATTCGGCGCTACCAGGTAGAAAGTGAAGCCGACCGATACCTAGCTAGTAACGACCCATTGGCGGTGCGCAAATGAAACAGCAGGAATCCTCCTTCCAATGGCGGGCGGCGCTGGTTTAGTTAGCCGTGGGAGCACCGTAGGGGTTCGGGCGGCGCACTTCCATGTAGCGCTCCGGGTTTGCCAGGGGCTGGAAACCGAACTGCTCGTACAAGCCGTGGGCATCCAGGGTTGCTAGCATCTGCCGGCGCACGTTGCACAGGTCGGGGTGGCTCCATACCTGCTGCATCAGCTGCTTGCCAATGCCCTGGCCCTGCTGCTCGGGCAGCACGAACACGTCGCAGAGCCAGGCGAAGGTAGCCCGGTCGGTGATGACGCGGGCAAAGGCTACCTGGGCCCCATCCGGAGCGTACACGCCGAAGCAGAGCGAATTAGCAATGGCTCGCTCCACCGTTTCGCGCGGGATGTTGGTGGCCCAGTAGGAGCTTTCGGCTAAGTAACGGTGAATCAGGGGTATGTCTAGAAGGGCCGGATCGGTGCTGATGGTGTACATGGGGCCAAAAGTTGAGGGTAAGCGGCAGTGGTAAGAAGTCAACCCGGTGGGGATGCTTGCCAAGAACGGTGGTTCCCACAAAACTACCAGTGCCCCTCATCCAAAAGCTGCTCCATTTCGTTAGCTTACTGGATCTACTTAACCCTTTAACTCACTGGCTATGAAACACCTGAACTCGCTTATCTTGGGTAGCCTTTTGCTTGGCACGGGAGCTAGGGCCCAAACGGCTCCTGCCCTGACTACGTTTCCGGTAGGCGCTACCACGGTTACGGTTTCGGCCCTGACGACGGGCCTGCAGGTGCCCTGGGAGCTGGTGTGGGGGCCCGATAATTTTATCTGGATGACGGAGCGCGGCGGCCGCATCAGCCGCGTCGACCCAAACTCGGGCCAGGTGACGCCGCTTATTACGTTGCCCGACGTGGCGACTTCCTCGGAAGGCGGTTTGTTGGGCATGGTCCTGCACCCCGATTTCACCACGTCGCCCTATGTGTACGTGGTGTACAACTACAACGATACTGGCTACAAAGAGAAGCTAGTGCGCCTCACGTACGCCAACGGCACACTGGGTAGCCCCGTGGTGCTGCTCGGCGACATTCCGGCCGTGAGCACGCACAGCGGTTCCCGCCTGCTCATCTTACCCGACCGGACCCTGCTCATGACCACCGGCGACGCCCAGGACCGCCCTTCGGCCCAGAACCGTAGCTCTCCCAACGGTAAAATCCTGCGCCTAAACCTGGACGGCACCATTCCGGCCGATAATCCGGTAACCGGCAACCGCAGCTACTCGTTCGGGCACCGCAACCCGCAAGGGTTGGTACGGGCCTCCAATGGCCGTATTTACAGCTCTGAGCACGGCGAAAATGCCGAAGATGAAGTCAACATCATTGAAGCGAATGCCAATTACGGCTGGCCCACGGTGGAAGGACTCTGCAACTTGGCGGCGGAGCAGGCTTTCTGCACGACCAACAATGTGCGGCAGCCTATCTTCACCTGGGCTCCTACCGTGGGCGTGGCCGGCCTCACCTACTACGACCACCCCGCCATTCCGGGCTGGCGTAATAGCCTGCTGGCCGCCACGCTACGCGGCAACAAGCTCACCCAGATTCCGCTGGATGCGGCCGGCACGACGGCCGGTACCGGCGCGTTCACCCTGACTTCCTTCGGGCGGCTGCGGGCCATTTGCGTCTCGCCGGCGGGGCGAGTGTACGTGGGCACCAGCAACCGCGACGGCCGAGCCACGCCGGGCACCAACGACGACCAGATTCTGGTGCTGGAAAATAGGGCGTTTGTGCCTACGGCTACCACTGCCAGCCGCAACAGCCAGCTGCGCCTCTGGCCCAACCCCGCCAGCCGCACCATTACGCTCCAACTCCCGAACCCTGCTACTACTGCCGCCACGGTCCACATCCACGATGCGCTTGGCCGAGCAGTACGCACTGCCCAGTTTGCCGCCGGCCAGTCCAGCCTCTCCCTATCCCTGCACGGTTTACAGCCAGGCTTCTACTCCGTAAAAACGGCAGCAGGTACGCAGCGGTTAGTAATAGAGTAGTGAGGTGGTGAAATAGTGAAATGGTGAGTAGTGCTTGATTGTCGACTAAATAAGTTAAACCCGTCTGTCATCCTAAGCGCAGTCGAAGCATCTCTACCTCTGACTAACCTAATCGTGAAGGCGAAGCGGTAGAGATGCTTCGACAAGCTCAGCATGACGTGCTATTATGTTGATATGTGCACAGTCTATTGTGTGTTGTACTCGCTACGCACTTGCAGTTGTACACTATGGGTTGTTCTGTAGCAACCTTACCCATTCTGCTCCTGAGGCTCTTCTATGAGCTGGTGCCGTTCGTTTTTCACTACGTTGGCCAGGGTCCAGGGTATTTCCTGGGTGAAGGGGTGCTGCCGCACGGGGCAGTCGGGCATGTGGCAGTGGGAGCAGGCGGCGAAGGTGCAGGGGTCAGCGTGCACGAACATTTCTACCTGCACTTCAAACTCCTGATCTACCAGCACCTCAATGTTGTGCACCTCGGCGTGGGTTTGCTCCAGGCTGAAGTAGTAAGGCATGGTCACGTGGCAGTCGATGTGCAGGTTGGCCCCGTAGCGCACCACGCGCAGGTTATGCACGTCAATCCAGGCCGGCTGGCGGTGCTCCTGCAACTCCGCTACCACGTGCTGCACGGTAGCACTATCCGTTTCATCCATCAGCCCCGATACCGACCGGCGCACCATGCGGTAGCCATTGACTACGATGAACACGCCCAGCACCAGGGCCGCGGCGGAGTCGAACAGTACGTTGCCGGTAAACACCACCAGCAGCAGGGCAGCGCACGAAACAAACGTGCTGACGGCATCCAGATACAGATGTTGCCCGTCGCCGACGAGGGTAGGCGAGTGGTGCTTGCGGCCCGCCTGAATCAGCAAATAGCCGGTACCCAGGTTCACTAGGGCCGTAAACGCCAGCAGGGCCATGCCCCAATCGGGCCGGGCTAGGGCGTGCGGATGCAGCAGGGCTTGCAGTGCGGTGTAGAAGATATACACCCCCGCCATCCAGATCAATCCGCCCTCAAAACCCACCGACAGATACTCGATTTTGCCGTGGCCGTAGGGGTGATTTTCGTCCTTGGGCAAGCCAGCCAGATAGATGCTGTAGAGCGCAAACCCACTGGCAACCACGTTGATAATTGACTCCAGCGCATCCGTCAGCACAGCCTGGGAGCGGGTTAGCAGCCAGGCGTAAAACTTAATGGCCACCAGCACCACACTCACCACCAACGAAAGCAGGGCAAAGCGCGTTTTAAGAGGAAGCGAGAACAGGGAACGAGCAGGAAGTCGGCGGGCCATGAGGGTGCGGTGAGGAAGCAGAGCTATCGGCGGGGCCGACCAATCAGGTTCCGGTACAGGCAAGCAAAGACAAGAAAAGGGGGCGCAAAATTCCGGGAAAATCCTGGCTTCTCGCAGTAACGACAACTTTTTGAAACAAACGCAGTAAGTAGACTGTCTTAAAAAGAAATTTAGGCTACTCTAAATTTAGCTTTCTTTGTGACTACCAGTCCTTCAGGCGCTTCGCCGGACGTATCGCCCCACTTTATGCCCTCAGTCTTACCTTCTACTCCCGATACGCAAACGCCGCCCCTCACGCCGCCGGAAGCCGGGTGGCGCAAGGCCCGCACGGCGCCCTCTTTGCAGGAGGTGTACGCCTCCATTCGGGTACCCGCGCAGAGTGCTTCCTTCTGGCGTAAGCTGCTGGCTTTCTGGGCCCGGGGCTTATGGTGGCCGTGGGCTACATGGACCCCGGCAACTGGGCGACGGATATTGCGGGCGGCTCCCGGTTTGGCTATACGTTGCTTTCCGTCATTCTGATTTCCAACCTGTTTGCCATGCTGCTTCAGCACCTGGCTGCCAAGTTGGGCATCGTGACGGGCCGCGACTTGGCCCAGGCCTGCCGCGACCATTTCTCGAAGCCGACGGCCATGGTGCTGTGGTTTCTCTGCGAAATAGCCATTGCGGCCTGTGACCTGGCCGAAGTTATCGGCTCGGCCATTGCCCTGAACCTGCTGTTCAAGATTCCCCTCACGTGGGGGTAGTGCTGACTATTCTGGACGTGATGGTGGTGCTGCTGTTTCAGAACAAGGGCTTCCGGGTGCTGGAAAGCATCGTGGCTGGCCTGATTGTGCTGATTTTCGGCTGCTTCCTCTACGAAATCATCGTGTCGAACCCCGATTGGTTTGGCATTCTAGGCGGGCTGGTACCGCGGCCGGAGGTGGTTACCACGCCGGGCATGCTGTACGTGGCCATCGGTATTCTGGGCGCCACCGTGATGCCCCACAACCTTTACTTGCACTCCAGCATTGTGCAAACCCGCCAGATTGAACAGACCGAAGGCGGTAAGCGTATGGCCATCAAGTTTGCCACCATCGACAGCACGGTGGCCCTGTTCCTGGCTTTCTTCGTGAATGCGGCCATTCTAGTGACGGCCGCCGCGGCCTTCCACAAAAACGGCCACCACGAAGTAGCCGATATCAACCAGGCTCACGCCCTGCTGGCTCCGGTGCTGGGAGCCGGCGCCGCCTCCGTTGTGTTTGCGGTAGCGCTGCTGGCCTCGGGCCAAAACTCGACGCTCACGGGTACCCTGGCCGGGCAAATTGTGATGGAAGGCTTCCTGAACATACGGCTCAAACCCTGGCTGCGTCGCCTGATTACCCGCGGCATTGCCGTGGTACCAGCCTTCATCGTGACCTTAATTTACGGGGAAAAGGGTACCGGCGAGCTGCTGGTGCTCAGCCAAGTAATCCTCTCATTGCAACTAAGCTTCGCAGTAGTGCCGCTGGTCATGTTCACGAGCAGCAAAGCCAAAATGGGCGTATTCGTGAACAAGATTTGGGTACAGGTGCTGGCCTGGGTGGTATCGACCATCATCATCGCCTTGAACGTGTACTTACTGTACGAAACGTTTTTTGGGTAAGAATAGCGTGGGGTGTAGTTGCCTCACCCCTAGCCCCTACCCTTGCTTGATGCGCGACATGGGGGAGAGGGGGACTAGCTCTAGAAACCGTTCTATTGTCTGCTCTACTGCCTTTTAGCTTTTAGAAAGCTAAAAACTAGTCCCCCTCTCCCCTGGAGAGGGGCTAGGGGTGAGGCAACTACAAACTACTTGCAGCCCGTCCTTTTTCAAACAGGAGAACCAAGTCTAAATCCTAACAGCGCGCACTCTGCGCTTTTTTCAGCCCACCAGATTTAGGCTTATCTAAATAATTTGTAAAGCTGCTGCTAAATGAAGCATATCCTACTTTGCTTATTCGTGTTTGTCAGCAACTTGGCTGTTCAGGCCCAATCCACAGGCTCGGTACGGGGCGTGGTGCGGTCAGAGGGCAAGGAAGTGCCGTTTGCAAGTATCGGGCTGAAAGGCACTACCCTGGGTACTACCGCCGACGAGCACGGCAGCTTTGTGCTGTCGAAGGTGCCGGCGGGTAGCTACAAGCTGGTAAGCAGCGCGGTAGGCCTGTTGCCCACGGAACGAAATGTGAGCGTAGCGGCGGGCCAAACCACTACCCTCAACCTGAGTTTGAACCCCAGTGCCAACGCCCTCGGCGACGTGGTAGTGAGTGGAACGCTGAATGAGGTGATACGGAGTGAGTCGCCGGTGGCGGTGGAGCTGTACTCGCCCAAGCTGTTTCGGAAGAACCCGGCGGTGTGCTTGTTCGAGAATCTGGCCATGATTAACGGGGTGCGGCCTCAGCTTAACTGCAACGTCTGCGGTACCGGCGACATCCACATCAACGGGCTGGAAGGGCCTTATACCATGGTGCTGATTGACGGCATGCCGCTGGTCAGCTCCCTGAGCACGGTGTACGGCCTGAGCGGCATTCCGAGCAGCCTGATTGAGCGGGTGGAGGTAGTGAAAGGCCCGGCCTCCACGCTCTACGGCTCCGAAGCGGTGGGCGGCCTGATCAACGTCATCACCAAAAACCCGGCAAAGGCCCCGCGCTTTTCCGCCGACCTGTTTGGCACTTCTCACCGCGACGTGAACCTAGACCTGGGCGTGGCGCGCAAAATTGGGGCGGCCTCTACCCTGCTCAGTACCAACCTTTACCACTACAACCAGCGCCGCGACGTGAACGACGACGGCTTTACCGACGTGCCTACCCAGCAGCGCGTGTCGGTATTCAACAAATGGACCTGGGCCCGGCCCGAGCAGCGGGTAGCCAACCTGGCCGGCCGCTACTACTACGAGGACCGATTTGGGGGCCAATTGAACTGGACGCCCGAGCACCGCGGCCAGGACAGCATCTACGGGGAAAGCGTGTACACGAGCCGCTACGAGCTGCTGGGCCAGTACCAACTGCCGGTGCGCGGGCAGCGGCTCATGCTCAGCGGCACCTTCAACCAGCACCGCCAGAACTCGGCCTACGGCACTACCCTGTACCGGGCCTTGCAACGGGTAGGCTTCGGGCAGCTAACCTGGGCCAAGGAGTTGAGCATCCGCCACAACCTACTCACGGGCGCTACCTACCGCACCACTTGGTACGACGACAACACGCCCGCTACGGCTACCACTGGCCCCAACGACACTCCGCGCAACGCCCCCGACCTGGTACAGCTGCCCGGCCTGTTTGCGCAGGATGAGTGGCGCCTCACGCCCGATGCTACCCTGCTCATGGGCCTCCGTTACGATTACAACTCCCGCCACGGCAGCATCCTAAGTCCGCGCCTGAACTACAAGTGGGGCCGGCCCGATGGCAGCCAGGTGTGGCGCGTGGGCCTGGGCAACGGCTACCGAGTAGTCAACCTGTTCACCGAAGACCACGCCGCCCTCACCGGAGCCCGGCAGGTAGTAGTGCCCGAGGCCCTCAAGCCCGAGCGAAGCTGGAACGTGAACGTGAACTACAACCGCTTCCTACAGCTCAACAGCGGCGCTACCGTCACCCTCGATGCCAGCGTGTTTTACACCTACTTCACCAACAAAATCAGCCCCGACTACGACACTGACCCCAACCAAATCATTTACCGCAACCTCAATGGGTATGCTGTTAGCCGAGGCTTCACGCTGAACACCGACGTAGCCCTGGCCCGCCCCTGAAGGTAATGGTGGGCGTAACCCTGCTGGACGTATTTCGGCGGGAGGAGCCGGCGGAGGGTGGCCCGCAGCGTCGCTTGGCACAGTTCCACTCGCCGCCTTTTTCCGGCACCTGGGCCGTGAGCTACGCGCTGGAAAAGCTGAACCTCTCCCTGGACTACACCGGCCAGGTAAGCAGCCCGATGGCGCTGCCCGTTTTCCCGAACGACTTCCGGCCCGGCCGCTCGCCCTGGTTTGCCCTCCAGAACGTGCAGGCCACACGCAAGCTCCGGGAAGGACTGGAGCTGTACGGAGGCCTCAAGAACATTTTCAACTTCCTGCCCCGTTACGCCCTGCTGCGGCCTTTTGACCCTTCGATAAGAATGTGGGCGTCGATAATCCGCAGGGGTACACCTTTGACACCAGCTACAACTACGCTCCTATTCAGGGCCGGCGGCTATTCCTGGGGGTGCGCTACGCCTTGTAAGCCGTCAGTTGCTGGGGCTGCATGATCGGGCGCGTAGTTTTTGCGTACGGAGCGGCATACGCTACCTCTCCCCTCATGAAATTTCTTCCCGTTCTATTCCTGGCGGGCGCGCTGGTGGGTGCCGCTGGTGAGGCCGCGGCCCAAGCCCCCGACTCGGCAGCGAAGCCGCGCTACACGCTGTTTCGGCCCACCCCCCGCGCCCAACTGCGCAAGCTCCACCCCGACCGCCCCGGCATCACGGAAAGTGCGTTTACCATTGACCCCGGCCATTTTCAGGTAGAAGCCAACCTATTCCGGGTGCGCAACGGCCGGGAACAGGGCGTTCGTCGGCGGGAGTTGCTGTTCAACCAGGCCGTACTCAAGCTCGGCATTTCGGAGCAGACTGACCTGCAGTTAGTGGTAGAATCGTACACCATTGAGAAAGAGTGGCCCCAGGAAAACGCGGCTCCGGAGCGCAACCGGGGTTTCGGCGACCTGACGTTGCGCGCAAAGCGCAACATCTTCGGCGACGACGGAGAGTCGCGGGGGCGCTGGCGGTGGCTACGTTTGTGCGCGTGCCCACCGGCGGCAACGTTGGGAATGGGGGCTGGGAAGCGGGCGTGTCGGTTCCGTTCACGTACAAGCTGGCCGAAACGTCGGAGTTGTCGGTGCAGATGCGCGGCAACTGGGAACATGACCGGGACGCGGGGCAGCACTTTATATCCTTCATGCCCGCGGCCACCGTCAATCATGACCTGAACAAAGTGCTGGGTGTATACGCCGAGCTAATGAGCAGCTGGGACACTCGCCAAGCACTGTGGCGCACTACCCTCAACGTGGGCCCGGAGTTCACCCTCAGCGAGAATTGCCAGCTTGACTTAGGCGCGGGCCTCCCCTTACCCGCGAAACCTACCAGGAGTTTTTCCTGGGCCTAACGCTACGGCGCTAGATAAAGCGCGCTTTACTAGATATAATATATAGAAGCCAAACAGCCCACTACTTCAGCTTGAAGCAGCGGGCTGTTTGGCGAGTGGCGGCCGGTAGGGTGGTTAGCCTCGGTCCGTCATCATGCTGCGAGTCTGGCCTTTCCAGTCGGTAATGAACCACGTAACAACCGAAACCACTCCCAGCATCCACGATAGGTTTCGCTCGGCGCTGCCGCTTTCAAAGTGGAACAGGAAAGGAGCTGCCAGCAAGGCCAGGCCGGTCAGCAAATCAAGCCAGCCGTGCACCGGGAAGGGAATTACTCGGAGTATACCGAGCTTAAAGTCAGTGAGTAAGGTAATGAGCAGGTAGCCCCCAGCCAGTACAAAGCACGCAGTATCAACGGCCGGTTCCAGATCAAACATGATGGGCGCCATGGCCAGCACCGTAATGAAGGCGACATCAATAAAGCCATGAGCAGTAGGCGACAGAATCTTCATGGGAAAGACAACAGGTTGGTGGGTGAACAGTAAACCGGAGCCTGAACACGCAGACAGGCCGGATTAGCCGGCGAGGCATTCGGGCAGTTCTTGACAAAAAAGCCCGACAGCACTGCACTGTCGGGCCCTCAGGTGTAGTACCGCAGCAGCTTAGTGCTGGGGCATAACGTTTTTATGCGTTTGCGTGTGGGTATCGGCGCGCCAGTCAGTAAGCATCCAGGAACCCAAGAATACTACCCCATAACCATGAAGAAGTTACGGGCAAGGGTGTTGTCGTCGTGAAAGCCGAAGATGAACGGAGCCGCCAGCAAAGCCAAGCCACTTACCAACTCTAGCCCGCCGTGCATCGGAAACGGAATCATGCGCATGACGCTCAGCGGGAAGTCAGTCATCAGCGTGATGAGCAAGTAGCCGGCGGCCAGTACGTAGCAAGCCGTAGCGTAGGGGCCATCAAAGTCAAAAAGCGTGGGGCCAGGGCAAACAAAGCAATGGTACCGTAGTCGAGCATGCCGTGCATGCGAGGCGATATTACTTTCATGGAATGAGGCAGTTAAGGTGAATAACTGCTGATTCTTACGCGCCTATTTTTTAAAAGGATATTGTTGAGCAATAAAAAATATATAATATCACCTCAAAACAATACAATATTGTTGAGCTTCACTTGTTTTCACCAGTTACCATGCGGTGTCAGCAGCCCTAGCATTACTCCTCCCCAAGCAAACCCCTAAAAGTCCACTTAAAGCAGGCGTTCTTGGTCTAAACGGCGCTTACGACCTAAAAACTCAGTACCGGGCATCATTACCAATTACGGTAGGCAGCACCGAAAACCAGCGGGCGAGCCTCACAGCCGGGCGCCTACCACTACCGTTTTGCGGAACTCACGCTTGGTGCCGCTGGGGGTGAACAGCTCCACGAGCAACACATAGTAGCCCACGGCTGCCTTCTGGCCCCGATCCGTCAGGCCATCCCACTGCCAGAAGCCGCGCGTTGGCAGCGTTTCGTTGCGCACCAGGTGGCGGCTAGCCGGCCCTGGGCATCATAAATGGTCACGGAGCCGGCGTAGCCCGGTTCTTCCAGTTGATAGGTAAGCGTAGTAAAGTCTTGCTGACCGTCTTCGTCGGGAGTGAACAGCTCGGGGGCCACCGTGAGCAGCCCCGCCCCTTCCGGTTCGGTTTGCTGCTGGGAGTTGGCACGGCCCGGAGTGGCATAGCCCACGCTGCTAGCCGCGGAATGAAAGTTGCGCGCCTCGCTCGGCCCGGCAGCCCGAATCCGCTCTAATGATACGCCCTCCGTTTGGTCTAGGAGCTTTAGGTGCTGCTTTTCGGAGTAAGCGTACCGGTCCAGCACCTGCGCCTGGGCGTCCAGCATTACCACAGTGCCAGCATCATCGGGGAAGGTCGGCAGGGCTGGTACCGCCACCAAATTTGTCGCATTAGTGCTGGCGGGATACTGACTCTGGACAATATCGGGGCGGGTAGTAAAGGCCAGCAAGCCACCGGGGGGTAGCAGCAGCGGCCCGCTGCTAATCGGCTCGGCCCGGATGGTGCTACCAGTTGCTTCTACGCTACCGAGCTGCCAGCCCTGCATGTTCAGGTACTTATTGGAGCGGTTGAGCACTTCCACGAAATCGACCCCACCCACCCGCGGGTTAAACAGAATTTCGTTGATGACTACGTCGCCGGGCGAGGGAGCGGCGGGCAGGGCAAAGGTGGCCGAGGTAGCCGGGCCGCTGGCGTTGCCCACGCAATCCAGGGCTTGCTGCACGGTTACGGTCAGAGGTTGGTTGGGCACCAACGGGGTAGCCAGCGTTAGGTCTACCGTTCGAAAATCGGGGGTAGCGGGGGCGGCGCGGGTAATAGGGCCGTGGGGGTAAGCGTGTAGTGCGCCGGTACGGCCGCGGCGGTGCTGTCCAGCTTTTCGGCGAAGTAGAGCCGCACCGTAGTGGGGCTCAGGGCCAAAGCGCGGAGCAGGACCGGCGGGGTGCGGTCGGGGTTGGTAGCGCGGATGGAGTTAGCCCGACCGGGCGTACCGCCGGTGGCATCGGTGCTGGCCCGCCAGTTTGGCGCCCCGGCGCAAGGGTTGCCGGAGTCCAGCATTTCCAAGGTCCAGCCGCCCTCCTTCTTGCGGGCATCCTGGTACCAGGCGTCGGTGTAGCTCACCTCGAACAGCGTGCGGCCATCTTTACCGCGTAGTACCAGCTGGTCGGCGGCGTTGGACAGGCTGGGAAAGTTCGTTAGCCCGAATACCTTGCCGTAGCTGGCAAATTGGGCGGCGCGGGTGCTGCCGCACACTACGGCGTACTCGCCGGGCAGCAGGGTAGCGCCGGCCGGAAACACGGCCGCGCTGGTACTTCCCGGTTTCAGCAGGCGCACTCCGGCCAAATCCAGCACCGCCGTAGCCGAGGCATTATGCACTTCCACAAACTCCGAGGCCGGCAACCCGACTACCGGCGTTTCATCGGCCATGATTTCCGTGATGAGCACCTGGTTCATGGTAGGCGCCACGGCAAAACCGTTGTTCTGGAACGTAGCCGTTAGCGGGCCAGCGGCTACGTTACCGAAGGCATCCGCCACGGCCCGCACCTCCACCGTATGGGCGCCCAGCGGCACATCGGCGGCCAGCGTCAGGTGCACGAGCGTTGGATCGGCAGCATCCCGGGTGGCAGCCGTTACGGCCGGGGTCCCGCTCCCTAGCAACCGGTAGCTGGCCGCTACCTGCGAGGTAGCCACGGCTTCATTAAAGGTAATATCAAGTTGGCGGGCAGCCGTAACGGTGGCCTGCGTGAGCAGGGGCGCCGTGGCATCCGTTACCCGGAAGTCATCGAAGGTGAAGGCTCTGCTGTTAGCCTGCGAATACGTAGCATACACCCCGAAATAGGCACTGCGCTGGTGGATGGCATCGGTGGCCGTGCCCTCGCGCACGTAGGCCGTGCTGCCGGTCAGGTCTCGCTCCAGGGTCCAGACATGCTGGGTAGTGCGCGTCACGCACACCCGCACGAGGTTGTTGGTGGTGGAGCCTAGGGTGCCATCTTGGCCGTTCACCACGTACACCGGACTACCGGTGGCATCCTGACGGAAGAGCGAGACTTCATCGGCGGTGCCGCCCAGGCGCACGAAGTAGCCCTTGGTGCCGCTGGCTTTCAGATCGGCTTGGTCGGCCATGAGCCACACATCGGCGTAGTTGCCGCCGCTGGTGGCCAGCTTCAGGTTCGCCCAAAACTCCCAGGTAGTGCCGGTGGTAGCGGTGCAAGGCGTCACTAACTGAATTTCGGTGCCGGTAACGGCCGGGCCATTGGTTTGCAGCTGTTGGGCGGAGTTGATCTGAAAAGCTGCCGCGTCGCCGGTCCAGGTGGGGTTTTGGGTGAAGTTGGCGTCGGCGAAGGTGTCCGTGAGTTGAGCGCGGGCCGAAACAGCGCTCAGGAACAGCGCCAGGAATAGTACTTTTTTCACGAAGAATAAGCAGCAATACGTAAGGTAGCCGCCGCCAGTGGGGCGGGAATAATAGGGGTGAAATATAACCACATTTCGTGATGTACCTTTGCCGGCGACAAACACCTAGAATCCATGAAAGTAGCCGTAGTAGGTGCCACCGGCCTGGTCGGGGGCGAAATGCTGAAAGTACTGGCCGAGCGCAACTTCCCGGTCACTGAGCTTCTGCCCGTAGCCTCCGAGAAATCGGTGGGCCAGGAAATTGAATTTCGGGGCAGAAATACAAAGTGGTGAGCATGGACGACGCCATTGCCGCTCGCCCGGCCGTTGCCATCTTCTCGGCCGGCGGCTCCATCTCAAAGGAGCAGGCGCCGCGCTTCGCCGAGGTAGGCACCGTGGTTATCGACAATTCCTCGGCCTGGCGCATGGACCCCACCAAAAAGCTGGTGGTACCGGAAATCAACGCCAAAGAAATTACCGCCGACGATAAAATTATTGCTAATCCCAACTGCTCCACCATTCAGATGGTAGTGGCCCTGAACAAGTTGCACGAAACCTACAAAGTGCAGCGCATTGTGGTCAGTACCTATCAGAGCGTAACCGGCACCGGCAAAAAGGCCGTGGACCAGCTCATGCAGGAGCGCGCCGGCGCGGAGGTTACCTCCCCGGCCTACCCCCACTCCATTGACTTAAACGTGCTGCCCACATCGACGTGTTCGAGGATAACGGCTACACCAAGGAGGAAATGAAGATGGTGAAGGAAACCAAGAAAATCATGGGCGACGAGAACATCCGGGTCACGGCAACCACCGTGCGCATTCCGGTTGTTGGCGGCCACTCGGAAGCCGTAAACGTGGAGTTTGAGCGGGAATTTGAGCTGGAAGACGTGCGGCGCATCCTGCGCGAAACCGAAGGCGTGGAAGTAGTGGACGACGTGAAAAACAACCGCTACCCCATGCCCAAAGACGCCCACGGCAAAGACGCCGTGCTAGTCGGCCGCCTCCGCCGCGACGAAACCCAGCCCCGTACCCTCAACATGTGGGTAGTAGCCGACAACCTCCGTAAAGGCGCCGCCACCAACGCCGTGCAAATTGCCGAGAAGATGCTGCAGATGGGCTTGCTGCAAGCGTAGGTAACGTACTTCTTACGAAGAAAACAACCAAGCGCCGGTGCTAGAGCAGCATCGGCGCTTGGTTGTTTTTATTGAAAGGATTTAGTGCGGTACCTGTTTGCCAAACACCAGCTCCGCGAAGCCTTCGATGGCCTTGCGCGTGTCAGTGGGCCGCTCCAGAAAGCCTACGTGTCCCACGTTGGCCAGCCACAACACAGTGCTGTGGTCGGGGAGCAGGCTTTCTTCGTGAGTCTTTTCCAGGGGCACGGCTTTGTCGTCTTTGCCAGCAATGAAGAGGACCGGGTAAGTAGCTTTTTCCAGCACCGGGCGCCGGTCGGGGCGGCGGGCCATGGCCTCCATGCTTCCCAGGGCCGTTTCTAGGGGCACGGCCGCGCCAATGCGCTGCAGCATTTCCACGTGGTGCTCCATAGACTCGCGGT
Organism: Hymenobacter sp. 5516J-16; assembly: GCF_022919335.1. Taxonomy (NCBI): domain Bacteria; kingdom Pseudomonadati; phylum Bacteroidota; class Cytophagia; order Cytophagales; family Hymenobacteraceae; genus Hymenobacter; species Hymenobacter sp. 5516J-16. The sequence goes on from NZ_CP095058.1 coordinate 1,769,922, forward strand.
GGGCAGCAGAGAACTGAGGCTTCAGAAACTCCTCGGTGAAGGCCGCTACCCCGTGCTCTTCCAAAAACTTGCGGTTACGCTGGCGCCGCTCCTGATCTTCTTCCAAATCTGGCAGAGCAGAGGAATGGAACAGGCAGAGGCCGGCCACCTGGGCCGGAAACTTCTCGGCAAATGCCAAGGCCACGTAGCCGCCCATGCTGTGGCCGACTAACAAAACTTGATGAACACCTTCCTCTTTCAGCTGCGTCTGCACGTAGTCGGCGGCGGCTTCAAAGGAGTAATCAGAGCTGACTTGGGGCTCCGGGCCGTAGCCGGGCAGGTTAGGTTGCAGGGTGCGGTAACGGGTAGGAAAGTCGCGCAAAAAGTCGTCCCAAATTTCACTGCTTTCCAGAAAACCGTGCAGAAAGACGAGGGTAGGCAAGGAATTGCTCATAGCGTATAGGTAAAAAAAGAGCCACCCCGTTGTGGAGCGGCCCTGCTTTTTGTACGTATCAACTCCGAGCCTCGTTAAAGTCGAGCTATTTCCCTTCGGCAGGAAACACTACCCCGGCGAAATCTACCACGGCGCGGCGCGTCAGCTCCGGCTCCTCGAAGTAGCCCAGGTGGCCCACGTTGCTGAGCAGCAGGGCGTGGCTCTGGGCCGGCAGGGCCAGCTGGGGCAGCAGGCTTTCGGTAGGCACGGCTACGTCCTCCTTTCCCGCAATAAACAGCACCGGGAAACGAGCTTCCTGCAGCACTTTGGTACGGTCGGGGCGGTTTTTCATGGCTTCCAGAGCGCCGAGTACGGTAGCCTCCGGAATGGCACGGCCAATGTCTTCCAGAAACTCGCGCTGCTCCAGCATCTGCTCCCGGTTGGCCGGCGCAAACAGCGGCCGGATAAAGGACTCCATGAACTTCTCAACTCCGTGGCGGCGCACAAAGTCCTTGTTCTTGTCGCGGTTGGCCTTTTTCTCCTCCGAGTCGGGCAGCGCCGTGGAGTGGAACAACACCAGTCCGGCCACTATGTCGGGGTAGCGCTCGGCGAAGGCCAGGGCCACGTAGCCGCCCATGCTGTGGCACACGAGTAGGGCCCGCTCCACGTTTTTCTGCCGCAACTGCTCGGCCACGTAGCGGGCTTGGGCCTCCATGCTGTAGTCGCGGATGTCGTGCACGTTGGTGCCGTGCCCGAGCAGGTTGAGGGTTAGCAGGCGGTAACCTTCCGGAAATTCGCGGGTGAATTCAGTCCAGACCTCCCGGCTTTCAGCGAAGCCGTGCAGGAACAGGATAGTAGGTTGAGAGGATGACATAAGAAAAGCATCGCTACACAAGCGGCTATGCAGATTGAACGGGCACAATTACGCATTTTTGCCCGGTTCGTTCAGCTCCTTCCCTACCCACTATGGCCATTATCCAACGTCAGTATCTGCACTATGTCATTGCCGCCGCCGCCGGCCTGCTCATTGCCCTACTAGGCCGGTTTGTGTTTGCCAGCAACTTGTTCCATAATGCCGGCGGACTGCTGATGCTCTGCTTTCTGCTGCTAATCCCGATGGCGCTGGGCGCCGCTACAGCTCACTTCACCCCGACCACGGCTACCAAAACCTGGCGCCTGGTAGCGGGTCCAATCGTAACTGTAATGCTATTTCTGACTACGGCGCTGCTGTTTCAGTTGGAAGGCATGATTTGCGTGCTGCTTATCTCGCCACTCTTCCTGCTGACTTCCTGGCTGGGAGCCTTCCTTTACACTACCCTTACCAAAGGCCGCTCCAACGACCAAAATACCTACGTGGTGGCCGGTTTTGCCTTGCTGCCGTTTCTGCTAGCCCCAGCGGAGAGCTTGCTCACTACCCCCGACGACTACCGCCGCGTGACCAATACCATTGTTATTCAAGCTTCTACGGCCGTAGTCTGGCAGCATATTATTCGAGTGCCGCCCATACAGGCCCAGGATTTAGGTACTAGCCTAGTGGATGATATTGGATTTCCGCGCCCGATAGAGGCTACCCTCAGTCACGAAGGCGTAGGCGGAGTGCGGCGGGCTACCTTCGAGCGAGGCGTGGAGTTCATCGAAACTGTAGATGTATGGGAGCCTCAGCGGCGGCTCTCGTTCAGCATTGTGCCCAACACGGCCACCATTCCACCCACTACCTTTGATGAGCACGTAACCGTAGGCGGGCGCTTCTTCAACGTGCTGCGCGGCACCTACGAACTAGAACCCGTCGGCCCGGCCGTACTCGCCTCATCCTCTACAGCCAGCAGCGCCTGAGTACCCGCCTCAACCCCTACGCCGGCCTCTGGACTGACTTTGTGATGAGCGAGATTCAGCGCCGCATCCTTACGGTTATCCGGCAGCGTTGCGAAACGCAGGCCGTCACTCCGCTATCATAGGAAAAGAGCCAGCTGCCCACGTGGGCGGCTGGCTCTTTTCTTTATTGCAGTAGGTGGCGCTAAACGCTGCTTAGGCTGCTACTTCTTGGGCTTGCTTCACCAGCTGCACGCTGGCCGAGAGCTTCACATCGTCGCCGAGGACGATAGAGCCAGCTTCAGTTACGGCGTGGAAAGTCAGGCCAAATTCCTTGCGGTTGATTTTGCCGCTGATTTCAAAACCGGCCTTTTCGTTGCCGTAAAAGTCGGTAGCCACGCCCCCAAATTCCACGTCGAGGGTTACGGGCTTGGTTACGTCCTTGATGGTCATATTACCCGTCAGCTTGTACTCGTCGTCGCCGGTTTTGGTCAGCGAAGTTGAGGTAAAGGTGATTTGAGGATAAGTAGCGGCGTCAAAGAAGTCGTTATTGCGCAGGTGCTCGTCGCGCTGCTCCTGGTTGGTGTCAATGCTGTTCACGTCCAGGGCGAAGCTGATCTGTGCATTCTCGAAGCTCTCGTTTTCGGTTACGGCTTGGCCTTCGAACTTCTTGAACGAGCCGGTGACCGTGGAAATAACGAGGTGCTTGATTTTGAACTGTACTTCGGAGTGAGTCGGGTCAATTGCCCAAGTGGTAGTAGCCATAATAGGAGGCGTTGCGGTTAAGAACACTGAAAGATTCTCAGGCATCTGTGCCACTGAATCCGGGACAAATGTAGAGACATTTATTAGATTGATGTACCTACATTGATAAATATTTTTTCGTTCCAATATTCCTCCAGACGCACCAAAGCCGAAGCAGCGGCGGCTACTTCGGCTTTGGGTGTGGCAACGCTACCCCCGCGGCGGCGGTTAGCGTAGAAAGTTACCTTTGCTTCCCGCCGCTTCGGCGGCCCGACTACCTACCGTTATGAACGAGCAACTCATTGTCAAAAACTTCGGCCCCATCAAAGACGCCACCGTGGACTTCAAGAAAGTCACAGTGTTCATCGGGCCTACGGGTGGGGGAAAAGCACGCTGGCGAAGCTAATAACTATTTATAAGGAGTCTCTCTTCAATTTTGAGAGTAAGAAGATAGCCCAGGATATGTTTAATAAATACTCATTGAGCAATTATTTTAAAATGGAATCCAGCATAACCATTTCCACAAACCCAGGAAGAAAAAAAACCATATATAAAAATTTATCGGTCAAATCAGAAAGTATACATGATAATTATATACATGACTTATCCCAAATTTACGATCCTGAAAAAATGAACAAAGCAATTGAATCTCTACAAAGAATAACCCCTGAAGATTTTAAGAGCATGATAGATAAAATATATAAAGCTTTAAATAACGAATACGCATCAGTTTACATACCTGCTGAAAGAATTTTTTCTTCCGCAATTGAATACTCTTGGCCAGGAATGTTACGCGACGATATTGGACTACCTAAACCATTATTAAATTTTGCAAATAACTTTTCAAACGCCAGAAAATCAGTTAATAAATTAGATATAGGAATATTTAAAATAAAGTACATTCACGATAACGGCCACGATTATATCAAAATACCTAAAAACAAAAAACTATTTCGTCTTTATGAAGTAGCCAGCGGCATTCAATCTATAATACCACTTATGGTATTAACAGAATACTTGTTAAATCAAGAAAACCAAGTTATCAGCTTTATTATAGAAGAACCGGAGTTAAACCTTTACCCAACCGCGCAACAGGGTTTACTAAACTGGCTGGTTGAGAAATGTACAGCTGGTGAAAACGACTTAACAATAACCACTCATAGCCCATATATTCTTTCTCATCTCAATCTGCTTCTCTACGCCTACCAAGTCGCCGAAAAGCATCCTGAACGAGCAGATGAGGTAGCACAGATTGTACCACGTGAAAGTTGGATAAATCCGAAGGAGTTTGCGTGTTATCAGGTCGAAAACGGTGGGGTGGAGTCTTTGGTGAATGAGGAGTTAGGCTTAATTGACGACAACGGGTTAGATAACTTGTCGGGGGACGCTGCTGATGCTTTCGACAATTTGATACGTCTATCTAAATCGGTTACCCTGAAATGATAGCCCGTATCCGGGCTCATTTCACGAATGCGGAGCCCTGCATTAATAGCCATACTACTTCCTTATTCTATGTGTACGACCAACCGGGCAATCTGCCTTGTCAGTGCCGAACAGAAAGTCCGGAGCAAACGGACCTAACAGTTCGCAATACTGGTGAAGCAGTTGTTTACCTTATTGCCATTGACCACTGCTTATATGGTTCGGCTGACGCGCAACGTTGCGACTGTGCCCTGGTTCGGGAGGAAGAAATTCATTTTGTTGAGTTCAAGCACGGCTTGAACAAGAACAGGTCCGCAAGGCTCAAAGAATGCATTCCACAATTGGCAGCCGCCATCAATGACTTTGTGCAGGCCGGTATTATTGCCCCACATAGTGTGGTGCGAGCCATTGCCTGCGTTGGTTTCGCGGAGCAACGGCCGCCTCGTAGTGCTGCTATTGAAGCGCGCATCTTGCAACTGAACTTGCTGGTACCAGATGTAGCGGTTGAGTTGTATGTGGAGGACAGTACAGAATTCAATTAAAAAAGCCCCGCCGGACGAATCCAGCGGGACTTTTCTGTTCTGTTAATATCGGTTTACAACAGCACCGTTTCTACCGGCGCATTGGCTACTATTTTACCAGCCATTTCGCGCATGGCGGCGGCAATACCCGCGGCGTCGAAGCCACACTCTTTGTAGAGTTCATCCTGGGTGCCGTGCTCCACGATGCGGTCTGGGATGCCGAGGCGGCGCACGGGAAGAGCGTAGCCGTGGTCGGCGAGAAACTCCAGCACGGCCGCGCCAAAGCCGCCTTGCAGGCAACCATCTTCTACCGTGACAATAGCCTGGTACTGGCGGGCAATGCGGTGGAGCATTTCCTCGTCCAGGGGCTTGCAGAAGCGCATGTCGTAGTGGCCGGGGTTGAGGCCTTCGGCGGCGAGCTGCTGGGTAGCCTTCACGGCATAGTTGCCGATGTGGCCGATGCTGAGCACCGCCACGCCTTCCCCCTCGCGCACTACCCGGCCGGTACCAACGGTGAGCTTCTTCAGAGGCTTGCGCCACTCCGGCATTACACCTTCGCCGCGGGGGTAGCGGATGCTGAACGGACCGGCGTTTTCGGGCAGGGTGGCCGTGTACATGAGGTTGCGCAGCTCCTCCTCGTTCATAGGCGCGGAAACCACCATGTTGGGGATGCAGCGCATATAGGCCAGGTCGTAGCAGCCGTGGTGAGTAGGACCATCGGCACCGGCAAAACCGGCGCGGTCGAGGCAGAACACCACGTGCAGGTTCTGCAGGGCCACGTCGTGCAGCACCTGGTCGTAGGCGCGCTGCATGAAGGAGGAGTAGATGTTGCAGAACGGCACCAGCCCTTGCGTAGCGAGGCCGGCCGAGAAGGTCACGGCGTGCTGCTCGGCAATGCCCACGTCGAAGGCGCGGTCGGGCATCTGCTTCATCATGATGTTCAGCGAGCAGCCCGAGGGCATGGCTGGCGTCACGCCCATAATCTTATCGTTCTGCTCGGCCAGCTCCACGATGGTTTCGCCAAACACGTCCTGGTACTTGGGCGGCTGGGGCTTCTCGTGGGTTTTCTTGTGGATTTCACCTGTCACCTTATCGAACAGGCCGGGCGCGTGCCACAGGGTCTGGTCCTTTTCGGCCAGGGCGTAGCCTTTGCCCTTTACCGTTACGCAGTGCAGGATTTTCGGACCGGGAATGCTCTTCAGGTCGTTGAGGATGGTGGCAAGGTGCTGCACATCGTGGCCATCCACGGGGCCGAAGTAGCGGAAGTTCAGGGCCTCGAACAAGTTGCTTTGCTTGAGCAAAGTCGCCTTCATGGCCGACTCCACCTTGCGGGCAATCTGCTGGGGGTTGGGGCCGAACTTGCTGAGTTTGCCCAGCACATTCCACAGCTCGTCGCGCACTTTGTTGTAGGTGCGGGAGGTCGTAATATCGGTGAGGTATTCCTTGAGCGCGCCCACGTTGGGGTCGATGCTCATGCAGTTGTCGTTGAGGATAACCAGCAGGTTAGACTTCTCGACACCCGCGTGGTTCAGGGCCTCGAAGGCCATGCCGGCCGTCATGGCCCCGTCGCCAATCACGGCAATGTGCTGACGATCAAACTCCTTTTTATAATCAGAAGCCACGGCCATGCCCAGGGCCGCCCCGATGCTGGTGGAGCTGTGCCCTACCCCAAAGGCGTCGTACTCACTTTCGCTGCGCTTCGGGAAGCCCGACATGCCGTGGTAGCGGCGGTTGGTCGGGAACCGGTCGCGGCGGCCGGTGAGGATTTTGTGGCCGTAAGCCTGGTGTCCCACGTCCCACACCAGCTGGTCGTGGGGCGTATTGAAGACGTAGTGCAGGGCTACCGTCAGCTCTACTACCCCAGCGAAGCCCCGAAGTGTCCGCCGTAAATGGAAACCGAATCGATAATGAACTGCCGCAGTTCCTGGCTAACCTGAACCAGTTGGTCCGGGCTGAGCTTCTTGAGGTCGTCGGGCGAATTTATTTCCGCGAGCAGTTCACCGGGTTCAACTAGCATGAGAGCAGGGGCAAAAGAGAAGATAGATAGCTAGGCAACAGGAGTGGAATACGGAAGGTTAAAACACCCTGGGCCGCTCGCTGCGTACAACAGGCGAAGGTACGATTTTTCCCGCCTGTCGGTTGGCAGCCGGACCGTAACAACGTTATAGCAATTCCGATTGTTTGGGGTTGACGGCCAGATTAAACGGGCTTTAACGCCTCGGCCGCGGGCAACTCCTACCTTTGTTTACCCATCCCACCCTAGCCTCATGCCCCAACTCACCGAACCGCAGAACGAGGAACAGCAGCTGCTGGATAAGCTCCGCCCCTCGCGCATTATTCTGCCGGTGCTGATTGGGTTAAGCGTGGTAGGCTTTATGTTCTGGCGCAGCTACCAACCCGGCGACCTGGCCCCGCTGGCCAACGCCAAGCCCGCCTGGTTGCTGCTCATGCTCGTGATACTAGTGGCCCGCGACGCCGGCTACGTGTACCGCATCCGCTACCTCACCGAGAAAGTGCTGAGTTGGCGTGCGGCCTTGGATGTCATCATGATCTGGGAGTTTTCCTCGTGCGTGCTGCCCTCGGCGGTGGGCGGCACGGCGGTAGCGCCGGTGTTGCTGCACAAGGAGGGCATTCCGCTGGGCAAATCAGTGGCCTATATTATGGCTACGGCCATGCTCGACAACCTGTACTATGTACTGGCCGTGCCCTTGGTGGTCCTGATTGGGGGCGATGCGCTGTACCCGCATGAGGCTTTGCAGGGTGGTTTGGTGGCTACGCTTCGCATCGGCTTTATTGCCAGCTACGTGTTCGTGACGGTGTACGCCCTGCTGATGCTGTACGCCATTTTCATCAATCCGCAGTCGGTGAAGCGGCTGCTGGTGCGGCTGTTTTCACTGCGCGGGCTGCGCCGGTTTCGCAACAAGGCCTACAAAATGGGCAACGAACTGGTGCTGGCTTCGGCCCAGTTGCGGGGCAACGGCTGGGGCTACTGGCTGCGGGCGGCCCTCAGCACGGCCTTCGTCTGGACGGCCCGCTACCTGGTTATCGGCTGCCTGATTGCGGCTTTCATTGACATTACCTGGCCGGAGTTCTGGCTGATTTTTGGGCGCAACCTTACCTACAAAGTTATCCTGCTGATTGCCATTACGCCCGGCGGCGCGGGCATTGCCGAGGGTGCCTTCCCTACCTTCTTCGGCAAGTTTATTGGCACGCCCACCATGACGAATTTTATGGTGCTGCTGTACCGCATCCTTACCTACTACCTCTACCTAGTGCTGGGCGCCATTTTCCTACCCCGCTGGATTACCCGCATCTTCGGCAAGCGCAAGGCGGCCGAGGTTATGGCTTCGTAGGCAGCAACGCGGGCGCGGAGCCGGCCGGAGCCGGGCGCTGGTAGGTTTGCCAGAAGGCCGGGTGGTATTCTGCCCGTTCCAGCTGGTCGATTTCTTTGTCGGCAAGCGCCGGGTCATTCGCTACATCGGGCGCCGCGCCGGGAGCTACTGCGGTGAAGTACACCTCACAGGACTTTTGCGAGTAAAACGGCTTTTTGCCCAGCACCCGACCGCTCGTGAGGCTTTGCGCCACGCTGCTAGCTACGTAATAGCGGCCGTTCGCAGCCTGCTGGTAGGTGGCTACGTGTGAGGTCCGCTCATCGGCATATACTCGGTTGTAGAGGTGGGCAATTTGGTTGTTGCGGCCGTAGTATTTGTGGGCAACAGCGTTCTGCTTTACCGTATCACCCTGCCAGATGGCCTCGTAGCGCACTACGGCGTAGTCCTGCTGCCGCACGTAAATTTTGCCGGAGTACCCCGCCTGCAGGTAGGTGCCGGTGGTGCGGTGGGTAGCCCGCTTGGCGGCAAAGCGAATGACGTACACGGTTTCAGTGCCGCGCTGCTCCACAGTATCCAGCTGCAGAATAAACTTGCCTACCGTGCTGCTTTTAAACAGGGGTGAAATGCGCACCGGATCAGTGGTAGAAGAAAAAAACCCTTGGCCCCCATCAGACCACCCAAAATGTCCTAGTGGCTGCTTTGAGGTAGCCAGCCGGTGCGCCTCCTGAATGCGTTGCTGCTGCCGCACTTCCAGCATCAGGAAGCCGCCGGCATAGTGGCGGTGGCCGGCCGGCTCGAAAATCTGGCTCACGTATTCTACCTCATGGCTCAGGGTATCGAAATTGCTGACGCGGCGGTGAGTGTAGGTCTGGGCGTGGTAGTCGGCTTGCTCGTAGTTAGTCGGAATGGCCGCCAACACTTTCTTCATAATCTTGCGCGGGTTCAAAGACTCTCCGCTGACCCGTACCGCGCCTAGCGCGTAGGCGGAGGGCACCAGCCGCACGGTGACAGCAGCCGTTTCCGCCGCTACCGTCACCGACTCGTAGCCGACGCTGCTTACCTGCACCGTTTCGTGCCGCCGGGCAGGGAGGGTAAAACGCCCCTGAGCATCGGCGATGGTGCCGGTGCCGCGGCCCGGCAAAGCCACTGTCGCGAAGGGTACGGCCGCTCCTGTTTTGCGGTCTAGCACGGTGCCGCGCATCGTCAGGGCCGCGCCCACTTTCGCCGCGGGGCGGGCGGCGGGATTCAGGCGTTGGGGCTGTGCTGAGGCCATTTCGGCAACGGGAACCGGCGCTTCCGCTGGGGTAGCCTCGAGGGCGACGGGCGCAACTCCGTGCGGCGGAGTTACTGTTTTCAGGTACAAAAAGCCATCCACTACCTCGCTCCACCGCCCAGCTACGGGCTGATACTCAAAAGCGTAGGTAGTGAACTCGCGGCCGGGAGCATCATGCTTTAGACTTACAAAGCTGTATTCCTGACCCTGGGCCAGCAGCTCTGCTTCCAGACTTCCGGGGGCCGGAGTAGGTACTGGCGTGTGCTTTCCCCAGGGTCCAAATCCATACACGCCGCCCCCGCTTACTGTCCCGAGCACATACATGGCATCGGGGCCCAGAGCCGCTTTTACCATTCGACCCATGGGGCGGTAGCCTTTCAACTCGGCATTATCCAGGACCTCGACTTTGTTGGCCAGATGGGGTAGCGCGCCCCAGCAGATAACCTTTTCCTGCGGGTGCTGGCGCAAATACCACAGCAAGTTATCGGCCATCTGGGCGTCGCGGGGGTTGCTGTCGGCGGCGCTGAACTCGGCTTCGGTTTTGGCTCCCGGGTCGTGGGTAGCATAGGTATGCGCCATAGCCTGGATGCTGCGCAGGTTCTGCAGCCAGAACATGGCCCGCTCGCGGCGCTGAGCGCTTGGGCCAGCGGCTACCTTTTCCAGCAGGCGGCGGGCCTTCCCCATATGCAGATCGAAAATGGCTATCTGATGGCTAGGCGGGAAGGTAAAGATTTCGCCCATGGTACTGAGGCACTCCTCGAGGTAGTCGTAGGCAATGCCATCGGCGCCTTTTTCGGGCTTGAGCAGCGTTTCCAGCTCCTCCAGCATTTCCTCCTGATACTCTCCGCTAAACTGCCCATCGAAGCCCGCCACCCGCAGACGGCCCCGGCCCACTAAGGGCAGCAGCGCCTGAAATTCCTGGGTTCCCATCCAGACTGGAAATATGCTGCTTTCCAGGGCCTCCCGCGCTGAGGTGCCGGCCGCTAGCTGGCGCTGGGCCTTGTCCAACTCGTAAAAGCCGCTTTCAAAAGCTACCGTGGTGAAGCCCAGGCGCTGCTGCAGGAAGCGAATCAGTCGGATTTTAGCTTCCGTTACGTTGCCCTCACCGTGAGTGGGCTCCCCGAGCATTACTACCCGCGCCCCGCCAATTTCCTGCCGCAGAAACTCCAGGTCCTGAAAAGCGGTGTCGGTGGGGCTAACGGTGCGGACAGGGTAGGCGCGTAATCCGGAAGGTAGTGCCGCCGGACCTGACTGCGCCCAAGCTTGCGTTATCAGCGAAACATACAACCCCAGGGCCGCTAACCAGCGGAAAGAAATAAGCATAGAACGATGTATAACGCTTGAGAATACTGGTCAAACTTACACATAACGCCCAGCTATATCTGGTATTTTCTATAGAGCTCCCGCCGGCTGCTTACTCCTTGTAAAATTTGCTGCTTTCGGTACCCGCAGCCGTGTCGAGCAGCAGGTAGTACACGCCTGGCAGCAGCAGCAGCTGTACCGGCACGCTGTTCACCCCGGCTACCGTCTGGCCCTGGGTCAGAGTTTGTCCCAGCACGTTCACGATGCGGTAGCGCAGGCTAGAAGCGGGAGCCTGAAAATTTACATGCCCTGAAACCGGGTTAGGATATGTGGTAAGCCCCCCACCGGCACCAGGACTCACGACGACTACCGTCGGAGACATACTGCTTGTGCCATCAGTATCTACCTGCCGCAGGCGGTAGTACAACGGACCGGCGGGCGGGGCGGCATCAAGCCAGGTGTAGGTGTGCGAAGCGGCGCTGCTGCCCTGCCCTGGCAAGCTGGCTACCGTAACAAACTCCCGCCCAGCAAGGCTGCGCTGAATTTCAAAGCGGGCATTGTTCAGCTCGGTGGCGGTAGTCCAGGCCAGGCGCACACTTTCCCGCCGACGCTCGGCCCGGAAGTGCAGCAGGGTTACGGGCAACGGGTTAGAGGTAGCATCCGCGCTGGTACTGGCTAGCGTGAACAGGCTGAAGGAAGTGAATAGACCTGAAGTCAGGGTGCCGGTTACCGCTGTGCCGTTGCTGGGGCCGCCCGTATTGCCGCTCCGCCCAATGTTTACCCAGCCATTACCGTCGTTCTTGGCTACGACCAGCGTGCTGGCAGTAGGGTCCATTACCTGGTCATCGGACCCGAAGCTCAGGGTAATGGTACCCGCGAAGTTATCGGCGCTGGTGAGGGCAGGCGCGGGGGTTACCGCGAAGTAGCGGGTAGCATTCAGGCGGCGCAGGTCACCGGTCAGGTCTTTCGTGGCAAAGCCGCCCTCGGTTTGGGTGGCCGTAAACGTAGTGGCCCGACTCAGACTGTTGATGTTTAAGGTTAAAGGCCGGTAGGCGGCACCCTGGGCATCAATGCGCCCCAGCGGGAAGGTTAGAGTAACGGCACCACTAGCCGGACGAGCCACGGGGCCATTTACAAAGCTGTTCTCAGAGCCGCCGGTGGGATTGTTAAGTAGCGTCAGCAGGTTTACCGCATCCGTTTGCAGCCGGCCGGCCGTGAGTTGCAGCACGTTGTTTACCGTAACGGGGGTAGCCAGCGTCACGCCCTCGGAGCTGGTGTTGTTGAGTTGCAGGGGTACATCGGCGGCCAGATACGTGCCCGTTGGCGTGCCGCTGGGCACTACGCCCCAGGCTACCCCGCTAATGCGTTGCGGCCGACTCCCGTTTAGCACCATCCGGACGGTACTGGTCCCGGTGGTTTGGGGAACGAAACGAAAAGCACCCTGCACTACTATGTCGCCGGCCACGCGCACTTCGCTCGTGGTAGAGGCAGTCAACACCGCGCCCGGACCGATGATTAGGTTGCCGCGTATGGTCAGGGGGTTAGCTCCGCTGCCAGTGAAGTTGGTAAAAGCCTGCCCAATTCGGTTCCGGAAAACGAGGTTAGGGTAGGTCCGGCCCGCAATGGAAGCTGTGTTACTGGGCTGAGTTTTGGGCCGAAACTCCCAGGTTCCGGCTTCCGTGCCCGCCACGGCGGCCAGGTTTTCCAGCAGGCCTACATGCGGCCGGTCGGTGTAGTGGCGGTAGGTGCCGCCATTGTAGAGGTAGAAATTCGGATTATCGCTCGGAATATCAATTCCGCCTCTGTCACTGGTATTCGTTACAACGCCCTTGTTGTAAATGGCCAAGGCAGTTTCAGCAGCGCTGTTACGAGTCAGGCGTAGGGGCACGGTGCTAGTATTCAGGGCTGATATTTCCAGCAGAATAGAGTCGCCGGTGGCCGGATTTATAGTCAGGGAGCGAACTTCAGCGGTAGGCGTGGTAGCCGGGGCTACGGCCCCGCCGGCATCAAGCACCACGGTGTAGCGGCCCGCAACCTTGTTGTGGTCCAGTAGCACTTCATCGTTGGTGGTGGGCACCGCATCAGCATCCCAGTTAGCCCGGTCAAACCAACTATTTGTGCCGGCGCCCCCATCCCAGCGGACTACGGGCGTAACGACAAAATTGCTGCTCGCGGAGGTGCCGCCGCCCGGACCCGGACTAATCACCGTTACGGGGTAAGTGCCGGCTACCTCCACGTCGGAGGCGGGAATAGCGGCCGTCAGTTGAGTGGCACTGTGCAAGGTAGTAGGCCGCTCAACGCCATTAAAGCGGATGGTGCTTCCATTAATAAAGCCGCTACCGGTAACAGTAAGGGTGAAGCCATTGCTGCCCGCCGCAATGCTAGCGGGACTGAGGCTCGTCAGAACTGGCGTGGGGTTCAGGGCGGAGGTAGCTTGCAGCTGGAAGTTGTCGAGGCGGAAGGTGCCGCTGCCGGAGGTGGCCCCGCTTACCAGCAGCCGCAGCACTAGCGTGTGCTTATAGTCCAGGTCGCTTACCCCAGACAAATCGAGTGTCCGTTCCGCAAAAGCCAGTTCCGGCACGGCCAGCGTGGTAGGAAAGTTTGTGAAGTTAGTGCCGCCGTCGGTGCTGTAGGCCACCGTAATGGTAGTAGCGCCGGTGCTGGAACGGTAGGGCTGCAGGTACAGCTTGTAACCGTAGTAGCTGCTTAAGTTACTACCGCCCAGCGCAAACTGGAAGTACCTGCTATTGGAGCCCGTGGAATTTGCCATCGACAACGCCGGGCCGCTCGAAGCGGCCGTAAAGGCACCAGCACCCGTAGCCGTACCCGGGCTAGTAGCAAACGCCTCCGTTGAAGAGGCCGCCGCCGTAACGCCCGCCGCCGTAACGGGCGTAAGCGCATCATACCGAGTACCCGAGTTAAAGTCGAAGCTGACAAGGGTACTGGTTGTCTGACCCTGAGTCAGCAAAGGCAACATCAGCAGAACAGCGCAGATAAGAAACAGATGAACACGCTTCGCGACGGCCATAAACACCATATTTGTACCTATTGAATGATTAATATTCCTGTTACTTTTTTAAAGTTTAACCAAAGATATATAAGAATATAAGTTACAGGGTACCCGGTAGTAATTCATCCGAGAGCTGCCCATAAAAGCATATCGCAAAAGCGGCCAACCTCAGCATACTGCCTGTACCGAATGGTCATAAAAAAACCTCTCCGTTGAATACAGAGAGGCTTTTTTGTTGCGAAGCGAAAAGATACCAGCGCTTATTCTTTTTCAAGGCGCAGCTCAGCACCCTCGGGGCTACGGAGCGTGAGCTTGTCGTCGGTGAGCGTTACTACGTCGAAGGTGTTGCTCTGGGCAGCTCCATCAGGCGTCATAGTGATTTTCTTACCGGCCTGGTCAAACTCATACTTGCCATTTACGGCACCAGCAGGAGAGGTCATGTTATACTGCTTGTTGGCAAAGAAGGTGATGCGCTCATCCTCCTGAGCATCCGTCTGTTTTACTTTGTCACCGCTGGCGCTCAGCTCTTTATCGGTTTTCCAAACTTTGCTTTCGGTGCCATACAGCATGTTCACGCCTTCTACTTTGCCTTCTTTGCTGCCGCAGGAAGCAGTGAAAAGTACCAGTAACATGAGCAGGCTAGCTAGGTAGCGCAAGGGAGCGGAATTAGTTTTCATGGGGCAGGGAGATAAGTTAAAATGAGGGAGAAATACCACCAAGCAGGACACTTGGTATTGCGCCTCTTACGGGGCAATTCCGCAAGATGTTCAGCCTAGAATTATGCGCATGCGCCGGATACAACTTATTGTTGGCCTTGGCGTAAGAGCCAAAACCGACGCCCTTTTCCTGCCCTGCAAGTCGGTCGTTTCTTCCACATTTACTTGCATTTACCACTATGGGACTGTTTGATTTCCTTTCCAACGACGGCGAAAAAAAACCCGTTGCTCCTGCTCCTAAACCTGCCGCTGGCGGCGCCACCGATTTCTTCGGCAACGCTAACCAGCCCGCTGCCCAGCCGGCAGCTGCTCAGGCCGACAAATACACGGTAGTAAGCGGCGATTCGCTTTCTAAAATTGCCAAGAACCACTACGGTGACGCCTCCAAGTGGCATCAGATATACGATGCCAATAAGGCAACCATCGGCGCCAATCCCGACCACATTGAGGTAGGCCAGGTGTTGACTTTACCTAAGATTTAAGCCTAGGCTATATCTAGAAATTATCCTAAAAAGCCACTCATAAACGAGTGGCTTTTTTTGTGGCCTACCCATGCTTTTTCGTACGAGTATGTTTGCGGTAACGGACAGGCGCATGCCAAATTTTTCCGATAACGTAGAGAGTTGTAGTTCTTGCAACTAGCTTTATGAGATAGAGCAACGGATACTTTGTGTTTGAAAATCAGCGGCTTGAATCGTCGTATTGGCTTTAGCACCTTCTAAGGGCTGTAGTCAGCCACCGCGGTAAAAAATTTTGCTACCCTATTGCATATATCAAAACCGCTGCTATACCTTTGCAATACCAACCCGGTACTCCCCCGCTCGCGGCGGGGTAGTTTTCATAAGATTTATACAGAAGCGGCGAGAGAACAGGCTCCCTGACCCGCTGGCAACCTTCGACCGCGCGAAAGGTGCCAATTCCTGCCCGACCAGCTTAGCTGGCGGGGCATATAACTCAGGAGTACCATGGAAAACACCCTCGCTTTCGCCCCTTTCTACCCCACTGCCTTGGTCGCTTTGTTGCGCCCTACCAGGTCGTGGGGTTTCTGTGTTTCGGTAGCTGCTCCAGCTTTCCGGCGAATGCGAATGCGCTGCTGTAGCGCGTGTTGTTGCTGTTGCTAGCCTGGCTCCCGGCTAGCTAATCCCTTCCTCTTTCTTGGCCTGATTCTGCGGTGACCCACAGTGGCACCCGAGGCCCGCCTGCATCCCCAATCAGCTTCAGAAGCACTTTCTGACTGGTTCCGGTGCGGCCCCCGCTGCGCCTCATCGTGGCTTTCTCTTCGCGTTTTCGCTCCCTCATTTCCTGTCCAAACGGTCTTTAACCCAGCCTTGCCATGTCCACGCAGAACCTCCACTTCGAGACCCTACAACTCCACGCCGGCCAGCAGCCCGACCCCGTAACTGGTTCCCGCGCCGTACCGCTCTACCAAACTACCAGCTACGTGTTCAAAAATGCCGAGCACGGGGCCAACCTGTTTGCCCTGAAGGAGTTCGGCAACATCTACACCCGCCTGATGAACCCCACCACCGACGTGTTCGAGCAGCGTGTGGCGGCTCTGGAGGGCGGAGTAGCAGCTCTGGCGGTTTCCTCGGGGCAGGCGGCGCAGTTCATTGCCCTCAACAACATTCTGCAGGCCGGCGACAATTTTGTGAGCACCACGCACCTGTATGGCGGCACCTACAACCAGTTCAAGGTAGCGTTTAAGCGCTTGGGTATTGAGGTGCGCTTCGCCGATGGCGACCAGCCGGAGAAGTTTGAGGCCCTGATAAACGAGAATACCAAGGCCATCTACCTGGAAACCATTGGCAATCCGAGCTTTAGCATCCCGGACTTTGAGCGCATTGCCGCCATTGCCGACAAGCACGATCTGCCCCTCATCGTGGACAATACGTTTGGTGCGGGCGGCTACCTGTTTCGGCCCCTGGAGCACGGCGCCCACATTGTGGTAGAATCGGCGACGAAGTGGATTGGCGGCCACGGCACCTCTATTGGGGGCGTGATTGTGGACGGCGGCACATATGACTTTGGCAATGGCAAGTTCCCGCAGTTTACGGAGCCTTCCGAGGGCTACCACGGGCTGGTGTTCAATGATGTATTCGGGAAAGGCGGGCCGTTTGGCAACATTGCCTTTATCATTCGGGCCCGGGTGGAAGGCCTACGCGACTTCGGTCCTTCCCAAAGCCCATTTAATGCCTGGCAGCTGATTCAGGGCCTGGAAACGCTGAGCCTGCGCGTAGACCGCACCGTAGAAAACGCCCTGCGCGTGGCTACCTGGCTGGAGCAGCACCCGCAGGTAGAAGCCGTGAACTACCCCGGCCTCAAGAGCAGCCCCTACCACACCCTGGCCCAGAAATACCTGAAGCGCGGCTACGGCGGGGTGCTCACCTTCGCCATCAAAGGCTCCAAGGAAACGGCCACGCAGTTTATTGATAATCTGAAACTGGTCAGCCACCTAGCCAACGTGGGCGACGCCAAAACGCTCATCATTCAGCCCTCGGCTACTACCCACCAGCAGCTTTCCGAAGAGGAGCAGCGCGCCGCCGGCGTGACGCCTACCCTCCTGCGTCTCTCGGTGGGCATTGAGCATTTTGATGATATCCGGGCCGACCTGGCCCAGGCCTTTGACGCGGTGCGCAATGTAGCCGCTCAGCCCACTGATGCGGCCGGTAGCACGCTGTTGCCGGAGCCAGAACTCGAACACGCCGCTACGCTGGAAGTCTAGCACTTGAGAGGGGTTGATGTCCGGCGGCAGGTGAGAGAGCCGCCGGGCAGCAGCTTCCAGCCACGCGGTAAGCGGGCCGGTGCCGACGTTTTTTGTGAGAGAGGAACCATCGGAACATACGCCGCCCGCACCTGGCCGGGGCGGAGCCGGGCAGAATCGGCTCCGCCTGCGGGCTAAGATATAATCGAATGAACCCGAATGCCGCGCGAAGTTTCCTTTCGCGCATGGTTAAACGCTCCTCGTTGCCCTGGCGCGCCCCTGGCAACTACCCGCGAAGCAGCTTCCGACTTCGCTTTCCTTTGAACCGCGCTCCTTATTCCATGTCTTCCGAAGAACCACACCTGTTCCGTCTGCCCCGGCCCCTGCGGCTGGAAAGCGGCGCTGCCCTACCCCGGGTGGAGGTTACCTACCATACCTACGGCCGCCTCAACGCGGCCCGCGACAATGTGGTGTGGGTGTGTCACGCCCTCACGGCCAATGCCGATGTGCTAAGCTGGTGGCCCGGTTTATTTGGCGCGGGTTGTCACTTCGATCCGGCCGACTGGTTTATTGTGTGTGCCAACGTGTTGGGCTCCTGCTACGGCACTACCGGCCCGCTTACCCCGGACCCGCTCACGGAGCACCTAGCCTACCAGCACTTCCCGCTCCTGACTATTCGGGATATGGTGGCTGCGCACGAGGCCCTGCGGGAACATTTGGCCCTGACGTCGGTGCACACCCTCATTGGCGGTTCGCTAGGGGGGCAGCAGGCGGTGGAGTGGGCCGTACAGCGGCCCGAGCTATTCGAGAACCTGGTGCTACTGGCTACCAGCGCCCGACATTCGGCCTGGGGCATTGCCTTCAATGAAGCCCAGCGCCTGGCCATTTTCGCCGACCCTACTTACGAAACGGCTACCCCCACGGGCGGCGCGACGGGCTTGCGCGCGGCCCGCGCCGTGGCCCTGCTCAGCTACCGCAGCCCCGATGCCTACGACCGTACCCAAACGGACCCCGACGAGAGCAAGCTCGACGACTACCTAGCCAGCTCCTACCAGCGCTACCAGGGCGACAAGCTGGTGGCCCGCTTTAATGCCTACAGCTACGTGACCCTGTCGCGGGCCATGGACAGCCACAACGTAGGGCGCCGACGCGGCGGCGTAGCGGCAGCGCTGGGCCGCATCCGGGCCCGCACGCTGGTGGTGGGCATCAGCTCCGACGTGCTGTTTCCGCCCCAGGAGCAGCAGTTGCTGGCCCGCCACATCCGGGGCGCCATGTACGCCGAAATGGATTCGCACTTCGGTCACGACGGCTTCCTGATTGAAACCGCCCAGATTACCCAATTCCTCGAACGATTCTACGTCCAGAGCTATGTCCACTAACGCTGCCTTCGCCGCCTCTGCTGCTTCCCTTGCTTCCACCGCCCAGCCTTGGCGAGTAGGCCTCATTGGGTTTGGGTGCGTGGGCCAAGGCCTTTTCGATATGCTGAATCAGCAGCCTGAGTCCGGTTTTAGCATTGCCCGCATTGTGGTGAAAACGCCCGGCAAGGTGCGGCCCCTACCCCCGAGCGGTTTAAGTACGACGTGCAAGCGGTGCTAGCAGACGATACCCTGGACGTGCTGGTGGAGGTAATTGACGATGCCGACGCGGCTTTTCAGCTAGTAGCCGAGGCCTTGCGCCGGGGCCGCCGGGTAGTCACGGCCAACAAAGCCATGCTGGCCCGCCACCTGCCTGAGCTCATCCGGTTGCAGCGCGAAGGCCGGGGCACCTTATTATATGAGGCCGCCGTGTGCGGCAGCATCCCCGTTATCCGGACACTGGACGCCTATTTCAGCACCGAGCCGCTGCGCCGCCTCACGGGCATCCTCAACGGCTCCTCCAACTACGTGCTTACGCGCATGGGCGAGGACGGCTCCTACTACTCCCCGGCCCTGGCCGAAGCGCAGGCCCTGGGCTTTGCCGAAACCGACCCTACCCTCGACATGGGCGCGTTCGACCCGCGCTCCAAGGCCGTGCTGCTGGCCGCCCACGCCTACGGGGCTTTTCTGCAGCCAGAGCAGGTGCTCAACCTCGGCATTGAAGGAATTAGCGCCGTAGATGTTGCGTTTGCCGCCAGTCAGGGCCAGAAAATTAAGGTAGTGGCCGGCCTGCAGCGCCTGCCCGACGGGCGCGTAACGGTGCTCGTGACGCCCCAACTCATCGGCCCCGAGTCGCCACTGTACACCGTGGATCAGGAGTTTAACGGCGTAGTCATTGAGGCCGATTTTGCTGGTGAGCAGTTCCTGCGCGGACGCGGCGCAGGCGGGCACCCCACCGGCTCGGCCGTCCTCGCCGATTTGGCTGCCTTGCGCCAGGGCTTTGCCTACCAGTACGCCAAAGCCGCCGCGGCCCCTACCTACGCCTCCGACCTGGAAATAGAAATCTACCTGCGCACCGACGAGGACCGCATTATCGATTTGCTCGATTTCAGCGAAATTTCCGAAGAGGCCGACGAGGACGAATACGTAGTGGGCTACGTGGCCCTGGAAAACCTGATCCGCCACCGCGACACCCTGCGCAAGTACGGCGCCTTCATCGTCCGTACCGGCCGCCTCCGTCCCATCAGCGTCGGCACAGAACTGGCCGAGGAAGTTTCAGCCTAAGCCGCAGCCTCTCGCTGACGTAGCGCGCTGAAGAGACGCGACACCTCGCGTCTCGTCGTTTTGATGTTGTTTATGCGGGGCTTTTCATCGCCAACCGTTCTAGCACCAAGACGCAAAATATTGCGTCTCTATAATCTTATACTTGTCATTCCGAGGGCAGCGAGTAATCTGGGTTAAGCCGTTGCATGGTGAACTCAGGTTCCTCGCTCCCGCTCGAAATGACAAGTGGTTATTAAGCTTCGATCGGGGCCTGCTTCTCCTACTTATTTACCGCTCTGACTTCGGGGTGCTGCCTTGCGGTGGCGCGGGAGGCGTGGGGTTAGGTGCGGCATCAGCGGCGGGCAGCGGCAGGGCTGGCTCGGCAGGACGCTGGGTTGAGTCGGGCGTAGATTTCAGCAAATCGGGCCGCCAGGTTATTTCAGCGGGGGTCGGCAGGCCTTGTAGTTCGATGCGCCGCGGCAGCAGCAGGGCCGTAACCTGCGCCGCCCGGCGCGGATTCAGGGCGGCTGCCAGCAGCGGCCCGGGCGCGCCTACCCCTAGCAAGGGCCGCAGAAAGTCGCGCATGGCAAAAAAGGCCGAATCAATATAGGTTGGCTCGAACGAGTACGGTACGTGGCCCGCCCCGCGCAGCCGACGCAACACATTCGGCACGCCTACCGCGTTGGCCCGTAGGCGTAACGCCCCGCTCCCGTACACTAGCTGGGGCGGCAGCGCCGAGCCGACCGTGCCGCGCCCATACGGTACCAGCCCGTCGCGGGTGCCGTGGACGCTGCACAGGGGTACATCCCCCGCTTCGAGCCAGGTAGCGCGGGCCAGGGCACCACACAGGTTAATTACCCCGCGGGGCCGACTGCTGTAACCGGCGTGGCCGCCACTGCCTTCCAGTCCGCCCAAGGCTTTCAAATCGAGGTAGGCAGGTACTTCAGCGGCTTTGTTGAGGTAGCCCGCTTGCAGAGCCATAAAGCCGCCGGCCGAGGAACCACCCACAAACACGTAGCCCGGATGCACCCGAAACTTCTTCGCGGTAGCCGCATCGTGTCGAAAAAACCGTACCGCCGCGCGCATATCCTGAGTAGCCCGAATGGCGGCCCGCCCGATACCGACAGTATCGAAGGGGAAGAAATACAGTCGGTAATCAATGGTAGCGGCCACGTAGCCCAGTCGGGCCAGCCGGTTGCACAAGGCTGTCATCACGGCGTCGTCGCGGGTGCCGGTCAGGAAGCCACCCTCGTGGGCCAGCACCACCAGGGGCCGGCGGCGCACGGTGTCGCCGGTGGGCTCATACACATCCATGTACAAGGTTTGCGACATGCCCAGCAGGGTAGTAGCCTGGGCAAACTCCACGTTGCGGCGCACCGTCACCTGCCGAAACACGGGCCGGTGGTAGCGGCCGTGGGTGGTATCGGGAGCTACCTGGGCGCGCAGGGCTGCGGGCCAGCCGCTACTCAGCAGGAGAATTAGAAGAAAGTAAAAGCGCATACACAGGGGCCGCGTCCGGCGCAAGCCACTGCAAAGATACCTCGCCCACCCTGGGTGCCTCACGTTGAGGTTGCGTTTTTATAGCCGTTTAATGCGTGGGTGGATCCCTCCCCATCCCCTCCCCGATAGGGAGGGGTGCGTTCTAGTAAAGCTGTTAGTTGTTAGCCACTAGCTCTTCGTCTGGCGCCCCTCCCTATCGGGGAGGGGACGGGGAGGGGTCCGGCCGCGCTACCCATGCAATAACTTGAAAACCGCTGTAGGTGGCATAAACCGCGCGGCAGGACGCAACTCCCGTTTCGCGCTACGGCCCGTTTGCTTAGGTTTGCGGCTACTGACTTGCTTGTCTCATGCCTACTACCGCTCCCGCTCCACTTCGCTCCGGCGACCAGGTCGCCATTGTTTGTCCTGCCCGCAAAGCGTCTCACGAGGAACTAGCGGCGGCCGTTGCTACCCTCGAAAGCTGGGGGCTGCGGGTAGTGCTGGGCGCTAGCACCAACGTGGCCCACCACCAGTTTGGGGGCGAGGATGAAGTACGCCGCCAGGATTTTCAGCAGCAGCTCGACGACCCCAGCATCCGGGCTATTCTGTGCGCCCGGGGCGGCTACGGCACCCCGCGCATCATTGATGGTCTCGATTTTTCCCGCTTCGCCCATGACCCGAAATGGGTGGCCGGCTTCTCTGACATTACGACGCTTAATTGCCACCTACTAAAGCTCGGGCACCAGAGCATTCATGGGGTAATGCCGATTTTTTTCCACCAGGAAGGCGGGCAGGAATCGGTGGAAAGTCTGCGCCGGGCGCTGTTTGGGGAGGAAACGCGCTATACCATTCCGGCCCACCCGCTCAATCAGCTCGGCACGGCCACCGGCGAGCTAATCGGGGGCAACCTGAGCATGTTGCAAACCCTCACCGGCACCGCCTCCGACTGCCCCACTGCGGGCCGCATTCTGTTTCTGGAGGATATTGACGAGTACCTGTATTCCATCGACCGAATGCTGGTGCACCTGGACCGCACGGGCAAGCTCCAGCACCTGGCCGGCCTGCTGGTAGGCCACTTCACCAACCCCCAGGATAACGCCGTGCCCTACGGCCAGACGCCCAACGAAATCATTCAGCACTACGCCGGCAAGTACGGCTTTCCTATTGCGCACGGCTTCCCAGTCGGCCACGAGCCCCAGAACGTGGCCCTCATCTGCGGCCGCCCCGCCCGCTTGACCGTGGAGGCTGCCGGCGCCCGACTGGAATACGTGTAACCTACCATTACCCGTCATGCCTATCAACATCCGACCTCTAGAAGTTGCTGAGTTTCCCTCCTACCTCAACGGCTTAGTTGCGCTGCTCCAGGATGCCGTTGATTCGGGCGCTTCCGTGGGGTTCCTGCCACCCTTAGCAGCGGAAGAAGCCCGGGAGTATTGGCAGGAAATCGGGGTTGCGCTGTCGTCGGGTAGGGTTCTGCTGCTGGTTGCGGAAGAGGGTGGTGAACTGGTTGGTACGGTGCAGCTGCACCTGGCCACCAAGGCCAATGCCACGCACCGCGCCGAGGTAGCCAAGCTGCTGGTTCCTACCTGGGCCCAGCGGCGGGGCATCGGCCGCCAGCTCATGCAGGCCGTGGAAGGGCTGGCCCGTCAGCAGCACCGCACCACACTGGTATTGGACACGCTGCAAGGCGCGGGGTCGGAACTACTGTATCAGGGGCTGGGCTATGTAGCGGCCGGCGCCATTCCGGCCTTCGCCCGCGGCGCCGATGGGGAGCTGCACGCTACCGTGGTATACTATAAGCTGCTTACTGGAACAGGTTTAGTTTAGAACGTAATCGACCTTCATAAAAAAAGCCCTGACACACTATGTTGCCAGGGCTTTCTAGGAAGTTCAAACAGACTTCTTACTCGGCGTAAATGGTCGTCAGCAAGGTTTGGCCCACGGCCTTGAGCGTCCGCTTGTCAATGATGCTCATGTTGTCCTGGGTGGTGTGGTGGTAAGGCTGAAACTCCCCGTTGGGCAGGAAATCGATGATGTCGATGGTGCGCACGCCGGCCTGATTGGTGAATACGTGGTCGTCGGTGATGCCCGGACTGTCGCTGAACAGGAAGTAGTCGGAGTAGCCGAGCTGGGCGGCTGTATTCCAAACTTTATCCACCACGTCGCGGGCCTGTTGGCGGCTGAGGTCCTCGCGGCTGAAGCGGCCGTTTTTGGCACCCACCATGTCCAGCAGTATGCCGTAGTTGGGCTTGTAGTTGGTGGGTACCATATTCTTGGCCCAGTGCTGGGAGCCCAGGCACCAGCTTTCCTGACCCGGAGGCAGCAGGTTCTTTTTCTCGCCCTGGGTGCTACCATCGTAGCCGTAGTCCTCGGAGTCAAACAAGATAAAATCGACCCCAACGCCGGGCGCGGCGGCATCCTTCTGCTGGGACAATACGCGGGCCATTTCCAGGGCAATACCTACCCCACTGGCCCGTCGGAAGCCCCATCGAGAGGCGCATTTTTCTGCTCCTTGTCTTTATCGGCGAAGGGACGGGTATCCCAGTGGGTGAAAATGGCAATGCGGCGCGGGGCCTGGGGCATATACTGGGCAATGATGTTGCGCGACTTCAGCATCTTCCCATCGAAAGCCATGGCCTCAAAGGGCTGCTCCTTTACCGTCAGGCCCGCCGCCTTGAATTGCCCAATTATCCAGTCGCCGGTTTGCACGTGGGCCTTGGTATTAGGCACGCGCGGCCCGAAGGCTACCTGCTTGGCCGTGTAAGCGTAGGCCGAGTCGGGGTTGAAAGCCGGAGCCTTCGGCAAAGCTGGCTGGCTGGCCGCGTTGTTTTCGGTTTCGGCAGTGTCCTTTTTGGCCGGACAAGCCGTGAGTAGCAACAGGGCCACCAGCGAAGCCGGTGCAAGACGAGAGAGAAGGTTCATATACAACAAGTACAAAGTAGAAAGAACGTCAGGCAGAGGCGCCGCCGAAGCATCTCGCGTGCTGATGTTGTGATGGTAACCGCCATTCCGGGCCCCGCGAGGAATCCTGCTCGGCTGACGTTGGCGTTACTACCTAACGATTCGAGCGAGATGCTTCGGCGGCGCCTCTGCCTGACGTTCAACCGGGTCGGTTTACTCTTCGCTATACGCCCAATCGACGCCGGCTTTCGTGTCCTTTACCACAATGCCCTGGTCTTTGAGGGCCGTGCGGATCCGATCAATTTCGCCGTAGTGCTTGGTGGCTTCGTCGGCGTTGCCTTCCTCGCGGGCTTTGGCGGCGCTTTGCTTGGCGTTGGCGTAGAAATTCAGGGTCAGGCCCAGCAGGTCCTCCACGTTGGCGCGGGCTCGTCCCGCAGGCCCAGCACGTCTTGCACCAGCGTCCGGAAGGTAGTAACGGCGGCAGTTAGCGCTTCATTGCCCACCTGCGCCAGGGTAGCCAGGTTGGCGGCGTACCCGTTGAGCTTGCGTAGCAGGTTGAACAGGCTAGCAATGGTGCGGGCCGTGTTTAGGTCGTCGTTGAGGCCGGCGAAGCAGTCCTGGGTGAGCTTGCCTAGCTCGGCGTCGGCCGCGGTGGTGTCGGTGGCCGGTGCGGTGCCTGCGGGCAGCACCAGCTTTTCCAGCAGGCGCAGGCCGTTCATGAGCTTGCGGTAGCCCTTGCGGGCCGCCTGCAACCCCTCGTCGGTAATATCAACGGTGCTGCGGTAGTGGGCCTGCAGCAGGAAGAAGCGCACCGTCATGGGAGAATATGCCTGGCTGAGCGTATTGTTGGTGCCTTCAAACAGCTGGCTGATGGTAATGAAATTACCCAGCGACTTGCTCATTTTGGCCCCGTTCACGGTAATCATGTTGTTGTGCATCCACACTTGGGCCTCGTTGGTGGGGTGGTTGCAGGCCTGGCTCTGGGCAATTTCGCACTCGTGGTGGGGGAACATCAAGTCTAGGCCGCCGCCGTGAATATCGAATTCAGCGCCGAGGTACTTGCGGCTCATGGCCGAGCACTCCAGATGCCAGCCCGGGAAACCCTCGCCGGGCGCCTCCCCGAAGGGCGAGGGCCAGCGCATGAGGTGGCGCTCATCGGCCCGCTTCCAAAGGGCAAAATCTAGGGGGCTGCGCTTTTCGTCCTGGCCGGCGAGGTTGTCGCGGGAGCCAGCCAGCAGCTCCTCTACCACCCGGTTCGAGAGCTTGCCGTAGCCGCGGCCGGCGGCGTTATAAGCTGGCACATCAAAGTACACCGAGCCGTTGACCTCGTAGCCGAAGCCATTCTTGATGATTTGCTGAATCATCTCAATCTGCTCGATGATGTGGCCACTGGCCCGGGGCGTGATGTCGGGCGGTAAGCAGCCCAAGGCCTCCATGTGACCCTGGTAGAGGTTGGTGTACTGCTCGGCCACTTGCATGGGCTCCAGCTGCTGGGCGCGGGCCCGCTTGCTGATTTTATCCTCGCCCTCGTCGGCGTCGCCTTCCAGGTGGCCTACGTCGGTGATGTTGCGCACGTAGCGCACGGTGTAGCCCAGGTAGCGCAGGTAGCGCGTCAGCACATCGAACACCACCGGGCCGCGGGCGTTGCCTACGTGGGCCTCACTATAAACGGTTGGTCCGCAGAGATACACGCCCACAAAAGGTGCGTGCAAGGGCTGAAACGGGGCTTTGCGGCGGGTAAGCGTGTTGTAGAGCGAGAGGGGTGGCTGCATGAGTGCAAAAGTAACCGCAGATTTTGCAGAGTAAGAGGATTGCGCAGATTTTGTAACCCGTATGCTTAGGCTCCGTCTGATGGTGGCCCATACTAACAGCTAACCGCATTAAATAGCTGCTTTCAGCCGCAAAATCTCCGCAACTAAGCACAAACAGCCGCTCAAACAGTACAAAGTGCCGGCTCGGTAGTTTATAAAGTTCCCTGGGTAGTTTATACTGACCTGTTTCTGGTATAAAAGTTATTGGGCTGTTTGGTCCTGAGTTAGCCGGTAAGTGGCGGTGCTGGGAAAGTGGTCGGAATACGGAATTTCGTAGTGCACCCAGTAGTCGTCCACGGTCCACTGCGGGCTGGCAAACTGGTTATCGATGCGCACGAAGGGTAGGCGGCCGTTGTAGGTGCTACCGACGCCGTTGCCCACGCTGGCCCAGGCGTTCTGGAAATGGTCAGCCAGTTGGTCGTAGCTGTAGCTATAGGGCACGTCGTTGAGGTCGGCGCAGAGCAGCATGGGGTAGCGGCACCGCTCGAAGCGGCGCACCAGCGTGTCTACTTGCCAGTGCCGGGCCACAGCCCCGCGCTTAAAGCGCCGCAGCAGCCCCAGTCCTTTTTGCTTGAGGCCGGCCTTGCTGGAGTAGCTGTCCACAATGTCTTTTTCTTCCATGCTCATGCTCTGCAGATGGAAGCTATACACCCGGATGGTGTCGTGGGAAGGCAACCGGATGTCAGCCCACATGGCGTGGTTTTGGGTCAGTTTGCCGAAGCTGATGGTGCCTTTATTAACAATAGGGAAGCGGCTAAAAATGGCCATGCCGAACTCGGCGCCGGCGCTGTTGGTCAAGGTTTTGGAGAGGAACACCTGCCGCCCGGCTTGTCGCCCGATTATATCGACGGTGCGGAACACGTTACCGTCGCGGGAGCGGGTACCCACGGGCTCATTGTAGAATTCCTGCAGGCACAGAATATCGGCGGGGTTTTCGGCTACCCAGCGCACCATTTCCCGGGAGGACTTTAGGCCGGCGTCGCGTAGCTGCGGGTACACGTTGAAAATGCGCACGTTGGCCGACAGCACCTTCACCACCTGACCAGTTTGGGCGGCGGCCGCCGGAGCTACCCGGAACGGATGCACTGCCAGCCCGCGCTGAAAATGAGGCCAGGTAAGCACAGCCAGCCCCAACGGCAGCAGGGCCACCGGCCAACGCCGCAGCAGCCAGTACATGCCCGCCAGCACATTAAGCGCCAGGGCTACGGGTAGCGTGAGGGCCCCGAAGATGGCCGGCCAGAAGGTGTAAGCCGGAATCTGGGCGCAGGCAATGGCTGCCAGCACCCACAACATCAGCAACACGGTACACGCAAAGGCAAACGAACGACGCACGGGCAACCTTTTTCCAAACAACAGGATCAGGGGCAAAGGTAGGAGTTCCGCCCAAGCTGGCGCTACTCGGCGCGGCATGGTTTTGGCGCGGCTTTGCGTACCTTTCCTTTCCTGATTACTTCCTGCCGATGACCAGACTTACTACCCTCATTATCTTCTTATTAGCCTTCCTTCACGCTGTTCAGGCGGCCGTTCCTCCCGGCCCGCAGGCCCGGTTTGCTTCGCCGGTGCCGGAGCCCAGTCTGGAGTTTGTGGAAAACCGCGGGCAGTGGGATGCTCGGGCCCGCTACATGGCCGAGCTGCCGGCCGGCCGGCTATTCCTAACCACCACGGGCTTTACCTACACCCTTGCCGACGCGGCCGCCCTCCGGGCGGCCCATGAGCATACCCCCGAGGCTACCGTTACCCGGCTGCGCAGCCATGCCTACTCCGTTACGTTTGAGGGCGGTAACAGCCACGCTACTATTCAGGGTGGCCAGCCGACCGGCGAGGTGCGCAACTACTACCTTGGCAACGACCCGAGCCACTGGGCCAGCCAGGTGCCTGGTTTTCGGGAAGCAACTTACACCAACGTGTATCCTGGCATTGGAGTCCGACTCTACGAGAATGCCAATCAGCACCTGGAATACGACTTTACGGTGGCGCCTGGAGCCAAGCCGAGCCGTATTCGCCTGCGCTACCAGGGCCCGGAGCGGGTTGAACTGACCGAAGGCGTGCTGCGCATTCATACCTCCGTGGGCGAGGTAGTAGAACAGGCGCCGCAGGCCTGGCAGGAAGGCCCCGACGGCCAGCGCCACCTGATAAGCTGCCACTACGAGCTACAGAACGGCGTGGTGGGCTTCCGCCTGGGTGCTTATGACGCGCGCAAGCCGCTGGTCATTGACCCAACGGTGGTTTTCTCGTCTTACACCGGCTCCAAAGCCGATAACTGGGGCTTCACGGCTACTTACGATGCGCAAGGCAACATGTACTCCGGCGGCGTGGCATTTGGGCCTGGCTTCCCTACCTCCCTGGGCGCCTTCGACCAGTCGTTTTCGGCCGCCATGGACATGGCCATCATCAAGTACAACACTACGGTAAAGGGTAGCGCGGCCCGCTTATACGCCACTTATTTAGGCGGAGAAGCGGCCGATGCGCCGCACAGCCTAGTAGTGAATGGCAGCGACCAGCTAGTGATTCTGGGCAGCACCAGTTCCCTCACCTACCCCGTTTCGCAGACTGCCTACGACCGTAGCTTCAATGGGGGCGTTGCCATTGATCCGTTGAGCAGCGGCGTTAATGGCGTCACGCGCTATGCCAATGGCTCTGACTTGGTTATCTCTATTCTGAATTCCCAGGGCAATGCGCTGGTAGCCTCTACCTACCTCGGCGGCAGTGGCAACGATGGGTTAACGCTTAACCCAGGCATCGTTAACAACTACGGCGACGCTTTCCGGGGCGACATCATCACGGACGGGGCCAACAACGTGTACCTAGCTTCTACCACGCAAAGCGCCGACTTTCCGGCAACCAGCGGTGGCCAGAGTATCCGTCAAGGCGCCGCAGATGCCGTCGTTGCCAAGCTCAGCGCCAACTTAAGCACCGTTCTCTGGAGCACACTGCTGGGCGGCTCAGCCGTTGAAACTGCCTGCTCCATCCAGCTCAGCACCGATCAGCGGGTATACGTGGCCGGCAGCAGTACCAGCACCGATTTTCCGACCACCACCGGCGCCTTTCTGACCGCCAATCCGGGCGGCACCAACGGTTTCGTGGCCCGTTTTCCGACTACGGCCAATACCTTGCAGGCAGCTACCTTGCTGGGCACCAGCGCCAACGACCTGGCCTATTTCGTGCAGCTAGACGGTAGTAATAACGTGTACGTGCTGGGGCAAACCCAGGGCCAGTACCCACTCACCAGTGGCCTGTACGGCGTGGCCGGGGGCAACAGTTTATTCAGAAGCTCACCCCCGACCTAAGAACCGGCCTCTACTCCACGGCCTTTGGCAGCGGCCGCCCGCTGGCGCACGATCTGTCGCCTACGGCGTTCTTGGTCGACGACTGTGAGCGAGTGTACGTGTGCGGCTGGGGCGGCAACACCAACCGCAGCTTCGGCATTTCCTACATGGCCCAGCTGCCCGTAACGGCCAATGCCATCCAACGTACCTCCGATGGCTCCGACTTCTACCTGGTGCAGTTTGGGGCAGGCTTGCGCACGATTGAGTACGCCACGTTCTACGGCGAAACCGGGGGCTCCGGCGAGCATGTGGATGGCGGTACTTCCCGCTTCGACAAGCGCGGCATGGTGTACCAGGCCGTGTGTGCCAGCTGCCGGAGCACCCAAGGCTTTCCGGTACCGCCCAGCGCCAGTTACTTTTCCACTGTAAACGGTAGCACCAACTGCAACAACGCAGCTTTCAAAATCGACTTCGGCATTACCGTAGCTGACCCCGGCCCTACCCAGTACGTCTGCGTGAACAATGGCCCGGTAACACTGGGCGGGCAGCCAGCCGGCGGCACCTGGAGCGGCCCCGGCGTGACGCGGTTACCGAACGGCTCCTACCAGTTTCAGCCCACGGCAGCTCTGGTGGGGCGCAACGTACTACAGTACACCGTCACAACCACGGGCGTCTGCCAAAGCACCCGCCCCCTGCGCATGATTGTAACGCCAAACCAGACTGTTGCCATTGCGCCGGTACCTGCGCTGTGCGCTGATGGGGCCGCGGTTACCCTGCAGACTACCCCTGCCGGGGCACCTGGAGTTCCACCAGAGGCTTGGCCGGCAACGTATTTAACCCGCAGCAGGCGGGCGCTGGCACCCACACCCTCACTTATTCCTACTCTGACTCCCTGGGTTGCGGCACGGCCAGCCGGGTAATAACGGTAAACCCGCTGCCAACTCCTACGGCCGGCCCCAACCTCACCCTGTGTGCCTACGAAACCCAGACGCTGACCCTGACGGGCGCTACCCCCACGGGCGGCACTTGGAGCGGCCCCGGCGTCACGCCCGACGGCCGCTTTACCCCGCCCGATACCAAGCTGCGCGGCGGCATCTTCACGTTGCGCTATACCGTCACGGAGAATGGCTGCGCGGCCTCAGCTACCCGGCAGGTAGTGCTGGCTCCTTCGCCCACCGTCAATTTCCCGCTGAGCGTGCCGGAGTGCACCAACTTTCCGCAGTACACCGGTCTGGCGCCCTTTACGTGCACCTTCGAGCCGGTGCTGACCGGCGGCAGCTACGAGTGGGATTTTGGCGACGGTAGCCCCATCAGCCGGGAGGAGAAACCCAGCCATCTGTACACGGCGGCTGGCACTTATACCGTCAAGCTCACGGCCCGCTACGCCAACTGCACCGTGGAAACCAGCTTCGTTCCGGTCATCGTCGGCGACGTATTCGTGCCCAACATCATCACCCCCAACCACGACACCAAGAACGAGACGTTTATCCCGCGCTTTAGCTGCCGCCCGGCCACCTTGCGGGTATTCAGCCGCTGGGGCACCAAGCTTTACGAAACCGACAACTACCGCAACGATTGGCGCGCCGACAACCTGCCTGATGGCACTTACTACTACCACCTGAAAGACGCCGACGGCCGGAGCATTAAAGGCTGGGTTACGGTTCAGCGCTAAGGGGCAGATAGACCTTGTTTTCAGCTTGAAATTGTATTATCTTTGCACCTGCAAACTACAACACGACAGAGGGGACGGACAGTCCCCTCTTTCTTTTATCACCCGGTGCCTCGCCTATGAAACTTGACCGTGCCCGCCTGTCGGAGATGCTGCAGGACAGCCTGCCCACCGACGGGAGCCTGTTCGTGGTGGACCTGACCGTCTCGGATGCCATTCGCCCCAAAGTTACCGTCACCCTCGACGGGGAGCAGGGCGTGGGCATTGATGAGTGTGCCCAGATCAGCCGCCGCCTTGCTCGCCGCGTAGATGAGGAGTACGGCGAAGATGCCAGCTACACCCTGGAAGTAACCTCGCCCGGCGCCGACCAGCCCCTGCGCGACGCCCGCCAGTACACCCGCCACGTGGGCCGCAGCCTCAGCCTGAAGCTCACCGATGGCACCGAGAAAAGCGGTATTCTGGAAGCCGTAGAAGCTGAAGGCATTCAGCTGGCGGAGGTAGTCAAAGAGAAAAGCAAAAAGAAAACCCTCCCCGCCGCCTTGGTGCCGTTCGCCAGCATTCAGGAAGCGAAAGTGGTTATTTCGTTTAAATAAGAAAGAGCAGTTGTCAGTAACCAATTGTCAGTTGCCAGGCCGCCGTTGCCTCTGGACAACCCCGCAACTCACAACCAACCGCTAACAACCCCCAATTAACATCAGTATGAACAGCAACGTCCTGATTGAATCGTTTGCCGAATTCGCCCGGTCGAAAAACATCGACCGTCCCACGATGATGAGCATCCTGGAGGAAGTGTTCCGCACGATGATTCGCAAGAAGTACGACGATGACTCGAACTTCGACGTCATCCTGAACGTGGACAAGGGCGACCTGGAAATCTATCGGAACCGCGAAATCGTGGACGATAACTCCGAGGATATCTGGGACCTGGACAAAATTCCGCTGGCCGAGGCCCAGAAGATCGAGCCCGACTATGAGGTAGGCGAATCGGTAGCCGAGGAAATTAAGCTGGAAGATTTCGGCCGCCGCGCCGTGCTTATGGCCCGCCAAACGCTGATTCAGCGCGTGAAGGACCTGGAGCGCGACAACCTGTACCAGGCCTACAAAGATCAGGTAGGCGAGGTAGTGGTAGGCGAAGTCTACCAGGTATGGGGCCGCGAAGCCCTCATTCTGGACAAAGACGAAAACGAGCTAGTACTGCCCAAGGGTGAGCAAATCCCGAAGGACCGCTACCGCAAGGGCGACACCATCCGGGCCGTGGTACACCGCGTAGACGTGCTCAACGGCACACCCAAAATTATCCTCTCCCGGGCCGCGCCAGCTTTCCTGGAGCGCCTGATGGAGCAGGAAGTACCCGAAATCTTCGATGGCCTTATCACCATCAAGAACATCGTGCGTGAGCCCGGTGAGCGGGCCAAGGTAGCTGTAGAAAGCTACGACGACCGGATTGACCCGGTAGGTGCCTGCGTAGGTATGAAGGGTTCCCGCATCCACGCTGTGGTGCGGGAGCTGGAAAACGAAAACATCGACATCATTAACTATACCGACAACCTGGAGCTCTACATTGCCCGGGCCCTGTCGCCGGCTAAGTTGACGTCGATGAAGATCAACGAACAAACTGGACGGGTTTCGGTGTTCCTAAAGCCAGACCAGGTATCACTGGCCATTGGCCGCGGTGGCGCCAACATCAAGCTGGCTTCCCGGCTGGTAGGCATGGAAATCGACGTGTTCCGGGATGCCGGTGATTTTGAAGAAGACATCGCTCTGGACGAGTTCCAGGATGAGATTGAAGGCTGGATTCTCGATGAGCTGAAGAAAATCGGCCTCGACACCGGCCGCGCCGTATTGGCAGTCAGCAAAGAAGACATCGTCCGTCGGACGGAGCTAGAAGAGGAAACCGTTGAGGAGCTCTTCCGTGTCATCCGCAACGAGTTCGAGGACAACGAAAGCGACAGCCAAGAGGAAGAAGCACAAAATTCCGGCGGCGCGCAATGAGTGCGCGGCGGCCGGTACGGCAAGGGGGTTAAATAATCAAGCCGGGTGGTTTGATTTTGACCCCGCCCGGCAAGATTTAATATAGTACCTTTGCAACTGAATAAGAGTATCGTTCGCGAGCATAGAATGGCGGAAGCAGCAACCAAACGGCTGAATCAGGCGGCCAAAGACCTGAACGTTGGACTTTCTACGATTGTAGATTTTCTGGCGGGAAAAGGGCACATCATCGAAAACAAACCTACGACCAAGCTATCGTCGGAGCAGGTATCCCTGCTCGAAAAGGCGTTTGAGTCGTCGGCGCAGGATAAGATGGAGGCCGCAAAGCTCAGCCAGGCCAAGCGCCAGACGGAGCTAGACGCCGCGGCAGCTTCGGCGGCCCAGGCGCGTGCGGCGGAAGCTGCCGCCCCCAAACCAGCCCCTGCCCCCGCTGCGCCGGCTCCCAAGCCGGCCGCCCCAGCGCCCCAGCCCGCTCCGGCAGCTGAGGCTCCCAAACTCGCTACCCCCACTCCGCCGCCAGCAGCTGCCCCCGCACCGGAGGCAAGCCGAGCTCCGGGCCTAAAAGTGCTGGGTAAAATTGAGCTTGATGCCAAGGGCCGGCCCGTGCCGCCCCGGCCAGCCGCCCCAGTTGCCCCAGCGGCGCAGCCTACTCCGGCCCCGGAGCCGGCTCCCGCAGCGGCCGTTCCGGCCCCTAAAGCGCCCGAGGCTCCTCAGCCTGCTTCGGCACCGGTAACTGCGCCTCAGCCGGAGGTAAAGCCAGCGCCGGCTGCTCCGGTAGCAGAGGCACCCAAGCCCACTCCGCAGCCAGCCGCACCCGTAGTCCAACCGGCTGCTCCCGTAGCTGCTGCTCCGGCTTCTAAAGCTCCCGAGGCCCCTCAACCCGCTCCGGCAACAACTCCCGCTACTCCGGCCGCGGCCGCAGCTCAACCAGC
This sequence comes from Hymenobacter sp. 5516J-16, assembly GCF_022919335.1. Classification (NCBI taxonomy): domain Bacteria; kingdom Pseudomonadati; phylum Bacteroidota; class Cytophagia; order Cytophagales; family Hymenobacteraceae; genus Hymenobacter; species Hymenobacter sp. 5516J-16. The sequence goes on from NZ_CP095058.1 coordinate 1,803,829, forward strand.
TGCTCCAGACGCCGCAGCTACGGAGGAAGGGACTATCGTTGCTAAAGCGGATCAGCTGAAAGGCCTGACCGTTCTCGGTAAAATTGAGTTACCCCTAGATTCTTCCCGGCGCGGTGGCGGTGGTCGTGGAGCCCGTCCTGTGGCGTCCTCGGACGTACGCAAGAGCGGTATCAGCCCCGACAAGAAGAAACGTCAGCGCATCCCGATGGGAGGCCCTGGTGCTCCTGGTCAGCAAACTACCCCAAGTGGCCCCGGTCAGCAGGGTGGTAACCGCCCTGGTGGAGGCCCCGGCCAACAAGGTGGCGGCAACCGCCCCGGTGGTCAGGGTGGCAACGCCCGTCCTGGTCAGCAAGGTGGCGGTAATCGTCCCGGCGGTCAGGGTAGCAACACCCGTCAGCCGGCGCCGGCGCTTACGCCCGAGCAAAACGACAAGCAGATTCAGGAACAGATCAAGGCCACGCTGGCCAAGCTCAGCGGCGGCCGTGGTGGTCAGCAGCAGAACCGCGCCAAGTACCGCCGCGATAAGCGGAACATGGCGGCGGAGGACCGTGAGGCCCTGCGCGCTCAAAACGAACTGGACGCCAAGACGCTGAAAGTAACCGAGTTTATTTCGGCTAACGACCTAGCGTCATTCATGGACGTGTCGGTGAATGAAGTAATTAAGGTGTGCCTGAACATGGGCATGTTCGTTTCCATCAACCAGCGCCTCGACGCCGAAGCCATTACCGTTATTGCGGATGAATTTGGCTACGACGTAGAATTCCTGAGCGCCGAGGAAGAGGAAACGACCATCGATATTGAGGATGCACCGGAGGATCTGCAGCCGCGGGCTCCCATCGTGACCATCATGGGTCACGTTGACCACGGTAAGACATCCTTGCTTGACTACATCCGGAACGCCAGCGTAGCGAAAGGTGAAGCGGGCGGTATCACCCAGCACATCGGTGCCTACGACGTAATGACCAAGTCGGGCAAGCGGGTGACCTTCCTGGATACGCCAGGTCACGAAGCGTTTACCGCCATGCGTGCCCGGGGTGCCAAAGTGACGGACATTGCCATTATTGTGGTAGCGGCCGACGACTCGGTGATGCCCCAGACCAAGGAAGCCATCAACCACGCACAAGCAGCCGGCGTACCGATTGTTATTGCGCTAAACAAGATTGACAAGCCCGGTGCTAACCCCGACAAAGTGCGGGAAGAACTGTCGGCCATCAACGTGCTGGTAGAAGAATGGGGCGGTAAGTACCAGTCCCAGGAAGTATCGGCCAAAACAGGCCTTGGCATTGATGATCTGCTGGAAAAGGTGCTGCTGGAAGCCGAAATTCTGGAGCTGACGGCTAACCCGGACCGCAACGCTATTGGCACTGTTATCGAAGCCTCTCTTGACAAAGGACGTGGTTACGTAACGACTATTCTGGTACAAACCGGTACCATGAATGTAGGCGACATTGTGCTGGCTGGCCCGCACTACGGCCGCGTAAAGGCCATGACGGACCACCGCGGCAAGAAGATGAAGCAGGCGGGCCCGGCTACCCCGGTTCAGGTGCTTGGCCTAACGGGTGCTCCACAGGCTGGTGACAAGATTCAGGTGATGGAAACCGAGCGTGAAGCCCGGGAACTGGCTACCCAGCGTCAGCAGCTGACCCGCGAGCAGACCATGCGCACCAAGAAGCACATTACCCTGGATGAAATCGGTCGTCGTCTGGCAATTGGCTCGTTCAAGGAACTCAACGTGCTGGTGAAAGGCGACGTGGACGGCTCGGTGGAAGCACTGGCCGACTCCCTGCTCAAGCTGAGTACGCCGGAAGTAGCGGTGAACATCCTTAGCAAGGGCGTGGGTGCCATTTCCGAGTCCGACGTACTGCTGGCTTCGGCCTCCGACGCCATCATCATTGGCTTCCAGGTGCGTCCTTCGCAGAGCGCGCGTAAGCTGGCTGAGCAGGAGCAGATTGACATCCGCCTCTACTCTATTATCTACAATGCCATCAATGAGGTGAAGGATGCCATGGAAGGCATGCTGGCCCCAACGGTGCAGGAGGTGGTAGTAGCCAACGCCGAAGTTCGTCAGGTGTTCAACATTACCAAGGTGGGCACTATTGCCGGCTGTATGGTAACGGACGGCACCTTTACCCGCAAAACCAAAGTGCGGCTGGTCCGCGACGGTATTGTGGTATACTCGGGCGAAATCCAGGACCTCAAGCGCTACAAAGACGATGTGTCGGAAGTACGCCAGGGGTACGAGTGCGGTATCTCGCTGAAAGGCTACAATGACCTCCGCGAAGGAGACAACATTGAAGGATTCGAAGAAAAAGAAGTGAAGCGTACCCTGTAAAGAAGACGTTTTACTTATACAGAAAAAGCCCCAGCCTGCATAGGTTGGGGCTTTTTCTGTATAAGGAGCACTGCTGTTCTGCCTCTTCTTAGTTTCACAAAATTTATTTGATTTTAAAAATCAGAACTCACTTCCTACCTTCGATTAGACTTATACACAAAACCAACAGAAACACAGGCTATTAAGCCTTAATCCTTGGTAGACGGTGATGAGTGGCAAAGCAGGTAGAAAGTGGCGTTGAGAAGTGAGGAAGTGGTTTGGAGTAGGAGTGAGAGACCAGTCAACAGGGAAAATAAAGTAGGAATCGACCGTTAGAGGTAGGAATTCCAGGGTCAGGCTTTTCAGCCTGGCAACCACCCGGTTAGCTTTTGCGTCTTTGTTGGGAAGGCTTCGTTTAGCGTTATAATCCGTTCGTATGAAGCGTATTTTACTTTTTGCTACAGTAGTTGCGGGGCTAACCTGCTGCGGACAGCTGCTGATAGCTCGTCAATTGGTACCGTATGCCCCTGGTAGGGTAGCGCCCTCGCCGTTTTCTGAGTCGCTCGCCGGTCGTAATTCAGCTATGCTGCCAAAGCCTACTGACTCTACATTGGTACGACCAGCTACCATACCCGTGTACTCTGCTTTCTACTCCATCCGGTGGCCGGCACTAGCCCGGGCACGCCACTAGTTTTGCTACTATACTAAACAAGAAAAAGCCGTGCTATAGCTACAGCACGGCTTTTTCTTGTCTCATACTTCTGAAGGTTAAAAGAAGAGAAAGCGCTTCTTTTTCTTGTGCGTCAGTGGTTTGCCTTTGGGGTCAACGAAGCCCGCAGCCCGGGTTTGTCCTCGCTTCTGACGGGCTGTGCCTACTCGGTTATCCTTGAACTTGCGCACGGTAAAACCACCGGCACCTTTCTCAAACTGCCGGGCAGGACCCGAAGCACGCCCGAAGCTGGTGTTAGCGGTGCTCATGCCCGAGCGGGCCTCCAGAATCTCCAGCTGCTGGTCGCGCTTGGCTTCATCGGGGTTCATGCTCATGCGCTGCTGCATGCGGGCAATATCAGTAGCTGAGGTCTTGCGCTTTTTGCGCAACCCCTGCTCGCTACCCCGCTGGGTCTGGCCTGAGTAAGCGGCGCTGGCAGTACTTTGGGCCTTGGCAGCCGGCGTTGCTACTACCCCAACGGTGGCTACAATAAAGGCAAAAAACAGCTTTTTCATGGACAAGTGAGGTGGAAGGAACCGGTGTAATAACTGCCTGCGCTATGGCAGTAGTACAGCCTGGTGTTGCGCCCAACGGGTGCGTGGTAAAGTTAGTTCAAAGCAAGCTGAAACTTACAAATCAGCCGTTTAGCTGGGTCTGCTTCGCCCCCGACGCAAACACATTTCTTCGATCGTGGCCGCGGAGTCTAAAGCAAGTCTTGAGCCAAATGGGAAAGCCTGGGCCACGCTTTCGGCTGCAACCCGCACAACCAAGGCAAACCTAGTCAGTATAGTCCACTTCTCATGCCGCAACTCGGTGGCACTATGCTACCTACCGACCAACGCGGCCTACACCTTGGTCAGAAGCACCTGCTTCTGGGCGGCTGCGCAGGGCGTCTCGGATGTCCATGAGAAGTTGCTGCTCCTTGGTTGGTCCTGGGTCGGCTACCACTACCTGCTGAGGCCGTTTGAAACGATTGGCGATTTTTACTAACCAGAAAATGGCAAAGGCCATCAGCAGAAACACGATAATAGCATTTAGGAATAGTCCGTAGTTAACGGTTGCGGCCCCCGCTTTCTTGGCTTCCTCCAGCGTTTTGTAGCTCGTGCCGTCAAGGGCCAGAAACCAGTCCTTGAAATCAAGCCCGCCCGTTAGAATGGACAGCAAGGGCATGAGCACGTCGTCCGTGAGCGATTTTACAATATTGCCAAAGGTCCCACCGATGATAACTCCAACTGCCAAGTCAAGGACATTGCCCTTGGAAATGAATTCTTTGAATTCGGATACAAAGCTCATACAATGGAAGTATTTGGAAGTGAAGGAGAAGCAACATTTGGGGTAAATATATGTTTTTAATTATATAACTCTTTGACGTGGTTATTTTTGGTAAACATGCCCTGCAGCGGCTCCTGGTAGCCGCGGTTTTCACGGCCCGAAACCAGGTATCGAGCACTAACGAGAGGTAGCCAGCAGGGTAACGTGGCAGTCCAGCCGCGCCGTAATTCATCCTATCTTTACCCGTCCATTGTGCCCACTCGCCTCTTTTACTATGACTTTCACCAACCTGCTCTACCACCTCGAAGCCGAAACCGGCATCCTGACTATTACCATTAACCGCCCCGACAAGCTTAATGCCCTGAATGCTGCTACCATCGAAGAAATTCGGGCGGCAGCTCAGCAGGCCCTCAACGATGCCGCCGTGCGCGGCATCATTCTGACGGGTAGCGGAGAGAAGTCGTTTGTGGCGGGTGCCGATATTGCGGAGCTTACCCAACTTGATGAGGTTTCAGGGCGCCGGGCGGCCATACAGGGCCAGGAGGCTTTCCGTCTGCTGGAGGAGAGCCCAAAGCCAGTTATTGCGGCTGTAAACGGGTTTGCCTTGGGCGGGGGCTGTGAGTTGGCTATGGCCTGCCACATGCGCGTTGCCTCAGAAAACGCTCGTTTCGGTCAGCCCGAAGTGAACTTAGGCTTGGTACCCGGCTATGGTGGTACCCAGCGCCTAACCCAACTTATTGGCAAGGGCAAAGCCATTGAGCTGCTCCTGACGGCCGACATGATTAAGGCCGACGAGGCGCTGCGCCTGGGGTTAGTTAACCACGTAGTGCCCCAGGCGGAGCTGCTGAGCTTTACCAAGCAACTGCTCGGCCGCATCCTGACCAAGGCGCCACTGGCCGTAGGGCTGTGCCTGGACTGCGTGAATGCCTATTACGATAAGGACCGCCAAGGCTACCAGAGTGAGGCCGACGCCTTTGCCCGCTGCTTTGATTCGGCTGATTTTCGGGAGGGCACTTCGGCCTTCCTGGAAAAGCGGCCAGCCAGTTTTACCGGCAAGTAGTAGCACGCTACCATCCGTAGCGGCCTAGCAATTTTTTATGCTGATTTTACGGGACCGGGGTAGTCATTGACCGTGCAGGCAGTGGCCGCCCCGGCCTTTTCCTGCCCGCTCCACTTCCCGTTTCCCTTGAATTTACCTTTCTATTAGATGAGTATAGCCAAGCGACTGGCTTCGCAAACGGCCGTGTACGGCCTGAGTAGCATTGTGGGGCGCGTGCTGACGTTTTTGCTAGTGCGGGTGTACACCGGGCGGTTTGCGGCGGCGGAATACGGCATCGTAACTGGGCTGTACGCCTACGTTTCGTTTCTGAACGTGCTGTTTACCTACGGCATGGAAACTACCTACTTCCGCTTTGCCAACCGGCCCGGCACCGACCGGCAGGAACTCTACGACCGGGTCATGACCTTGCTGGTGCTGACCAGTGTACTGCTAAGTGGAGTAGTGGCCCTGCTGGCCCGGCCCCTGATGAGCTTGCTGAGCCTGCCGGCCGGCCACGAGCAGTACGCCGTCTGGATTGCCATTATTCTCGGGCTCGATGCCGTGGCAGCCATTCCGTTTGCCCGGCTACGGCTGGAAAACAAGGCCCGCAAGTTTGCCGGCATTCGACTGGCCAGCATCCTACTCAACATCGGGCTGAACCTGTTTTTCATCGTGCTCTGCCCCGATGTACTGGCCGGCAAGTACCTAACGAGCTTGCGCCCCCTGGTCGAAAGCGTGTACAACCCCACCCTGGGGGTAGGCTACGTGTTCCTGGCCAACTTGGCCGCTTCGGCCTTTACGCTGCTGCTACTGGGCCGGGAATTGCTGGATTTCCGCTTCCGCCTGAACCTAGAGCCCCTGCGGCCCCTGCTGCAGTACGCCTACCCCATCATGCTCATGGGGGTAGCGGGTATGGTAAATGAGATGCTAGACCGGGTTATTCTGCCCAGGTGGCTACCGGAAAACTTCTACCCCGGCCAAAGCAACCTGGCAGCCGTGGGCATTTACGGGGCCTGCTACAAAATCAGCGTGCTGATGAGCCTGGTTATTCAGGCGTTCAAGTACGCAGCCGAGCCGTTTTTCTTTGCCCAGAGCAACGAAAAGAACTCGCCTTACACGTTTGCCCTGGTGCTGAAGTGGTTTACGCTCTGCTGCACCATGCTGTTTGTGGGCGTGAGCGTGAACGTAGACATCGTAGCCCAAATATTCCTGCGCCGGCCCGAATACTTGCAAGGCTTGGCGGTAGTGCCGGTACTGTTGCTAGCTTACTTGTTTCTGGGCGTGTACTGGAACCTCTCCGTGTGGTTTAAGCTCACCGACAAAACCTACTACGGCACCTATATTGGCTTTGCGGGGGCAGTGGTAACGGTAGTCCTCAACTTCCTGCTGATTCCGCTGCTGGGCTACATGGGCTCGGCCCTGGCTACCCTGGCCTGTTACTTCCTAATGGCGGCCCTGTGCTGGTGGCTGGGCGAGCGGCACTTCCCCGTCCCCTACCCCATTGCCCGTCTGCTGGTGTGGCTGGCGCTGGCCGTGGGCGTTGTGGCCCTGAGCTGGTGGCTGCCCGTGGCGGCCGGCTGGCCCCGCTACGCCTTCCACGCCCTACTGACGCTGGGTTTTGTGGGCCTGATTGCCCTGGTGGAGGGCCGCCGCTTGCGCGCCCTCTGAATTTAGCAGTCTTCCGCCTTGAAACCCGTGAAATAACGCTAGCTTGAACCGTTTCACCGGGAAATTTCGCATCGGAATCATCCACAAATTCCTTGTAATCCGCCAAGCTCGTGCGGTAACCTCTGTTCCTCCTTCTACCTTTGGCGCGAGCAAGTGCCTGTGCTCCTTTGCTTCATGCTGATTTCCGTTATCAATACATCCAAGCATCCGCTGCCGGAGTACCAAACGGCCCACGCCGCCGGCATGGATGTGCGGGCCAACCTCACCGAGCCCGTTACGTTGAAGCCCCTGCAACGCGCCCTTGTTCCCACTGGCCTTTTCTTGGAAATTCCGGTGGGCTATGAAATGCAGGTGCGGCCCCGCAGCGGGCTGGCGTACAAACACGGTATTGGCCTGGTGAACAGCCCAGGCACCATCGACGCAGACTACCGCGGCGAGCTGAAGGTGCTGCTCGTAAACCTCTCCGACCAGGAGTTCGTGGTGCAGGACGGGGAGCGTATTGCTCAGTTGGTGGTAGCTCGCCACGAAACCGTAGCGTGGCAGCCCGTTGAGGTGCTCAGCGATACGGCACGCGGCGCGGGCGGCTATGGTAGCACCGGCGTGCAGTAGTGGCGCACCAGTAGCCCATCCTTACGTACACAGTACCTGCTTTAGGCTAGTATCACTCTTTACTCAACTTTTACCTTTCTAATACCACACCCGTATGAAAATCATCGTCCCGATGGCTGGTATGGGGAAGCGCATGCGCCCCCACACGCTTACTGTTCCTAAGCCCCTGATTCCGATTGCCGGCAAGCCCATTGTGCAGCGCCTGGTGGAAGACATTGCCAAAGTATGCGGCGAGCAGGTTGAGGAAGTAGCCTTTATTATCGGGCGCTTTGGCGCGGAGGTGGAGAAAAGCCTCGTGCAGATTGCTGAATCAGTAGGCGCCAAGGGCACTATTCATTACCAAGACGAGCCCCTGGGTACGGCCCACGCCATTCTCTGCGCTCAGTCGGCCCTTGATGGCCCGGTAGTGGTAGCCTTCGCCGATACGCTGTTTAAAGCCGACTTTATTCTGGACTCCTCCGCCGAGGGTACCATTTGGGTGCAGCGCGTAGACGACCCCAAGCCGTTCGGGGTAGTAAAGCTCAACGAGCAGGGCCAGATTACCGACTTCGTGGAAAAACCCCAGGAGTTTGTTTCCGACCTGGCCATTATTGGCATCTACTACTTCAAGGACGGCGAATACCTGAAGAACGAGCTGCAGTACTTGCTCGACAACGACATCAAGGACAAAGGCGAGTACCAGCTCACCAACGCCCTGGAGAACATGAAGAATAAAGGTACCTCCTTCGTACCTGGCCGCGTAACCGAGTGGCTGGACTGCGGCAATAAGGATGCTACCGTATTTACCAACCAGCGTTACTTGGAGTACCTGCAGGAGCGCGGCGAGAACCTAGTGTCGGAATCCGCTCAAGTGACCAATTCCGTCCTGATTCCGCCCGTGTACATCGGCGAAGGGGTTATCATTACCGATTCGGTGGTAGGTCCGCACGTTTCCTTAGGCAACCATACCAACGTACGCGCGTCCATCGTTTCTAACTCCATCGTGCAGCAGTCGGCCACGGTGCTGCACGCCAACCTGACCAATTCCATGGTGGGCAGCCACGCTACCGTCGCCAGCACGCCCAATGATTTGAGCCTAGGAGACTACAACACGCTGCGCGTGTGATATTTTTGCGTCTCCTGACGTTTCAGTAGCGCGGACCTTTGCCGAGGTCTGTCGTGTTGGGGTTAGGTTTCCTCGTTTCCAAACCGCGGCCGCAGGGTCCGCGCTACTGTTTTCATGAGTCGATTCGGTGCTTTTTCTGTGCTTCTGCTGGGCCTGCTGGTGGCCAGCCCCGGGTACGCCCAGCAGGCTAAGCCAGCGGCTCCCGCTACCGCTACGGCCCCCGAAAAGAAGCCCCGCAAGCTGACGCGCAAAGAGCGCAAGGAGCTGGCTCGTCGGGCGGCTCTGGATGCCGCCGCCCAGCAAAAACGCCCCTTATCAGAGAAGGACCGGGAAATCAGCGAGGCGTATTTCGTGGATGGGGTGCGGTTCGTGCTGCTGGAGGATTACAACAAGGCCCTCGAGCGGCTGCTGAAAGCCTACGCCCTCAACCCCACCAATGCGGCCGTCAATTACAAAATTGCCGAAACCAACCTGCTGAGCGGCAACCTCCAGGATGCCACGAACTTTGCGCAAGCAGCCGTAAAACTCGATCCGCAGAACGCCTATTACTACCTGCTGCTGGCCCAGATTTACGCCTCGCAAAAGCAGTTCGATCAGGCCATTGGCGTATACAATACCCTGATCAAGCAGGTGCCCAACTCGGGCTATTACCTCTTTAACCTGGCCGACCTGTACATTGCCCAAGGCAAGCTGAACGAGGCACTGGCGACCTTTGATCAGGCGGAAAAGCAGTTCGGCCCCCTGGATGAGGTATCCTTTAAAAAGCAGCAGATCTATCTCAAGCAAAACAACCTTGATAAGGCCTTGCAGGAAGGCGAAACGCTGATTACGGCCAACCCGAATGAGGTGCGCTACGTGCTGGCCCAGGCCCAGATGTACGCGGCCAACAACCGCTTCCCCGATGCCATTCGGGTGGCCCAGCAGGCCCTCAAGCAGGACCCAGACAACCCGCGGGCCCGCATGATTCTGGCCGACGTGTACCGCCAGCAGAACAACGCGCCGGAATCAGAAAAGCAAATCAAGCTGGCCTTCGAAAGCCCGGCCTTGGACATTGATGACAAGGTTCGGATTCTGGTTGACTACATCAAGCAGCTGCCCAACCCGGCCCTTAACCAAACGGCCCAGGACTTGGCCGCCATTACTACCCGGGTGCATCCGCGCGAAGCCAAAGCCTTTTCCATTGCCGGCGACATTCAGACGGTAACCGGCAACCGGCCTGCGGCTCGCGCTAACTATCTGAAGGCCATTGAACTGGACAACTCCCGTTACCAGATTTGGCAGCAGGTGGTGCTCATTGATGCCGAGCTCAATCAGGTTGATTCCTTGCTTACCCACACGGAGCAGGCTTTAGAGTTGTTCCCAAACCAGGCGCCCCTGTGGTTTTACAACGGCGTGGGCCATCAGCTGAAAAAGCAGCCAACCAAGGCCATCAAATCCTTGGAATACGGCCGCAAGCTGGCCACCGACAACCCCGAGCTGCTGGCTCAGTTCGACACCCAGCTCGGCGACACCTACCACGAGTTAAAGGAATACGCCAAGTCGGATGCGGCTTACGAAGCAGCCCTGACGTTTGACGCTAATAATGCTCAGGCCCTGAACAACTACAGCTACTACCTTTCCTTGCGGGGCGAGAAGCTGGACAAAGCCAAGGAAATGGCGGGCAAACTGGTCAAGCAAAACCCCGATAACGACACCTACCTCGATACCTACGGCTGGGTGCTGTACCGGCTGAAAGACTACAGCGGGGCCCGGCAACAGTTTGAAAAAGCGCTGAAAACTACCACGGATGCCACCGTAATTGAGCACTACGGCGACGTGCTGTTCAAGCTAGGCGAGGCCGATAAGGCCCTGGCCGAGTGGCAGAAAGCCAAAAAAACAGGCGGTGCTTCCCCGCTCATCGACCGGAAGATTAAAGACAAAAAACTATATGAGTAACCGCCTCCTGCTGGTGCTGCTCGGCGCCACACTGATGCTGGGCAGCTGCAACCGCAAACTGCTTTCTATTGGCTCCAAGGCCAATAAAACGACGGTACCCATGCCGGAGTCAGTGCGCGCAGCCAACGTCGATTTTCGTTTTCTGGCGGCCAAGGGCAAGGCGCAGTTTGACCAGCAGAGTGGCAACATCAACGTGCGCATTCGCAAGGACAGCGTCATCTGGATATCGGCCTCACTGATTGGGGTAGAAGGCGGCCGCATCTACATCACCCGCGACTCGGTGCAAGTGCTCGACAAGCTCCACCGCGAATACTACGCCGGCGACTTCGCCTACCTCAGCAAGCGCCTGAACGTGCCTGTCAACTTCGACATGCTGCAAGCCTTGCTGCTAGGTAACTACCTAGCGCCACTCAGCGCCGCTACCCAGCCTACGGTTACTACAGATGGTCCTGTGCAGCGGGTGAATTATGAGCAGGCGGGCCTGCTGGTGCAGCAACTGGTGAACCTGGAACGGGGGCGCATTCAGCAACTGCAGGTGCAGGTGCCGGCCAGTGAAAACAAACTCACCGTCGACTACTCCGACTTCCGGCCTTTGGAGCGCACTGCTCAGCCGTTTGCACACAGCAGCCTCGTGCAGGTGCAGCAAGGGCAGGCAGCGCCCTCCACGCTTACCATTACTTACCGCTCGGTAGATGTGGATAAGGAGCGGCTGCAGTTCCCCTTCTCGGTACCCAAGGGCTATGCGCGCAAAAAGTAAAAGCTGGCTGCTGGTAGTAAGTTGCGTGCTGTTGCTGGGGGTAGCCGATGCCTCCTGGGCGCAGCGCACGGGTTCCACGGGGCGTAAAACCAAAGCCCAACTCGAGCGGGAACGGCGCCTGACCCTGAAGCGCATCAATGAAACCAGCCGCATTCTGGAGCAAACCCAGCAGCAGAAGCAAGCTTCCGTGGGGCAATTGAATGCCCTGAAGGAAAAGCTTACCGTGCAGCAGGGCGTCATCAAGAATATCAGCAGTGAGCTGCGCTACATCGAAACCGATGTTAAGCAAACGGAAAACCAGGTGCAGCAAACCCGCCAGAGCCTGGAGCAGCTTAAAGCAGAATACGCCCGCCTAATTTATGCCGGTTCGAAAACGGCCAACGGCTACAACCGGGTCATGTTTCTGTTTGCTTCGGAGTCGTTTAACCAATTTATGCTCCGGTTGCGCTACATCCGTCAGTACACGGAAGTGCGCAAAGCCCAGGCCGCCCAAATCAGCCACACCCAGCAGCGCCTGAGCACCCAGCTCACCGGTCTCAAGGAAAAGCAGGAGGAAAAAGGCTCCCTGCTCACTACCCAGATTTCGGAAAAGAAGAACCTGCTCACGCTCAAAACCCAGCAGGACCAGGTAGTTACCAAGCTTACCCAGCAGGAGCAGAACCTGCGCCAGGAACTGGCAACCCGCCAGCAGGCCGTAACCCGCCTCGACAACCTGATTGCCCAACGGGTACGGGAGGAAATTGCCCGGGCTGCCCGCCTGGCAGCCCGGCGCGCGGCCGCCAAAGCCGCCGCGGCCCGCACCAGCACTGCCGCTACTGCCCCTTCTCGTAGTCCGGGAGCAACTGCCCGCACCAGCAGCACTGAGGCCACGGAAGCCGCCGCCGAAGCGGCCGCTGAGCGCGTGGACCGCGTCACGATGACTCCGGAGGGTGCCGAACTGGCTTCGTCGTTTCACGATAACCGGGGCCGGCTGCCGTGGCCCGTGGGCCGGGGTTTTATCAGTCAGCACTTCGGCCGGCACAACCACCCCGTGCTAAAAAATGTGGTAGTGGAAAACCGGGGTGTTGATATTCAAACCAATGCCGGGGAACCGGTGCGGGCCGTATTTAGCGGAAAGGTACTGACCGTGGCCAGCGTGCCCGGCATGAATACCATTGTAATGGTGCAGCACGGCGACTACTTCACGGTATACGCCAAGCTGCGCAGCGTCAGCGTTAGCGAGGGGCAAACCATTAGCGCCCGCCAGACCATTGGTACCGTTTCTACGGACGCGGAAGGAACTTCCGAAGTGCAGTTTCAGGTGTGGCACAACAGCTCCAATCTGAACCCGGAAAACTGGCTGGGCCGCAAGTAGGTAGCAAAAAAAACACCGCACAACATGCGGTGTCTTTCTGAGCTATGAAAACAAACTTAGCTATCAGAATCCCTCCCCTTACTTAGCAACTGCGGTAAGGCGGCTAGCCTAGCAAGGGTAATCCCCGATAACATGACGAAAGATACATGCGGCGGTATTGCCCGCTCCCGCAATTTCGCTGAATGTGTTTTTTCCCTCGGTGAATACTAGCATTCCGAATGCTTTTCCTACCTGTTGAGCTTAAATAAGATTTAAGCGGCTTAGCAGCGCAGCTTTATAGGAGCTACCAATGGGCACGGGCAACACGCTGGTAGCCTGCTCAGCACTGCGGCCGGCTTCTACGATAACTGCGTCGTTCTCGATGGCAATTATGCGGTCCAGCCGCACAATGTACTTGCGGTGTACGCGGGCAAAGTCGCGGAGCGGCAGCTTGGCTTCCAGCTCCTTCATGGTGCTGTACACCGTGTACCGCTCACGACCAGAGTAGATGTTCACGTAGTCGCCAAGCGCCTCCACATACCGGATATCAGATGTATTCACCCGCAGCAGTTTATGATCCTGTTTTATAAAAATTTCGTTCTGCCCTCCATGTAGGTAGAATGATTCAGCCGTGTCGTTGGCCATGCGTAGTAGTCCCTCCAGCTTGAGTTTTTCTTCTTCCAGCTGCAGGCGGGCCCGCCGCAGCTCCAGGTGCGACACTACTTCCCGGGCCAGAATGCGGAGTGCATCCCGTTGCTCCTCCGTCAGGCGGCGGGGCACAGTATCAATGGTGCAGATGGTGCCAAGGGCCTGCCCTTCCGGGGTTATGAGCGGGGCACCGGCATAAAAGCGAATGTTCGGGTCGCCGGTAACCAGGGCGTTTTGCTTGAAGATGGGGTCCTGAGTCGCATCCTCCACTTCGTACACTTTGTCTGAGAGAATGGCGTGCTGGCAAAAAGCCAGGTGGCGGGGTGTGCTCTTAACTCCCAAACCTATTTCGGCCTTAAACCACTGCCGCTCGGCATCCAGCAGCGAAACCAAGGAAATAGGGGTACCGCAGATGTAGGCTGCCAGCCGCACCAAGTCGTCGAAAACCGTTTCGGGGGCGTGTCCAGAATGCGGTAGTTACGCAGGACCTCCAAGCGAGCAGCTTCGTCGAAGCGGCGGGTAAGTGGCTTTACAGCACTTTCCGCGGTGGAAAAAGTAGGTGACATCAGGAAAGGGAAAGGAGCAGGTAGTACAGCGGAAGAAAGGTAGGGTAGTCTATAACTAATTCTCTAAATAGCAGCAATGGTGGCAATTTGTTGTACGCACCCCGCTGAGCAGCTGCATTTGCCGGCTTAACATCATCATTCACTGGCTGAAGCTGTTGCCACTCAGTCGGTTCCCGCGCGTTGTAGCCGGCAGACTCCTGGCAGAAGCCTGGAGCCACCCGGGAACTGATTTTGAAATTATGCGGTACCTTTACCAATCCCAATGCGTACAAGGCTGCGTATACGTAGCTTTGCCACATAATAACCCGACCTGTTGGTCTTCCTCCTTATGAATTTTGCCACCCTTTTGCTTGGTATTGGCGGCCTTGGCGGCACCGAACTCCTGCTCATCGGCCTCGCTATCATCCTCTTATTCGGAGCCAAGCGCATTCCGGAGCTGTTCCGGGGTATGGGCCAAGGCATCCGCGAATTTAAGGATGCTTCTAAGGAAGAGAAGCCGGAGTTCCGCGATGGCCCAATCAACCCGAATGATCCCACGGCTCCCCGCCGCTAATTGCTCGTAGCCATGAACACTCCTTTCTTCCTCTTCTTAGGTGATTTGGGCGGTGGTGAGATAATGCTCATCATGGTCGTTATCCTCATTTTCTTCGGGGCCAATAAGATTCCGGAACTAGCCCGCGGTTTGGGTAAAGGTATCCGCGAGTTCAAGGACGCTTCCCGCGAGATTCGGAGCGAAATTGAAAACTCCGGCCAACCTCAGCAGCCCTACCAGCAGCAATTCAACCAGCAACCCTACCAGGCCCCCGTGGCCCCAGTAGCCGAAGCCCCGGCCGTTACGCCGGTGGCCCCGCCCATGGATGGTGGCCTAACCCCTCCGGTTACGCGCCCCGCCGAAGAGCGGCCCCGCCTCGACCAAATGAACTAAACCCTTTTCGTCTTGAAACGCTTTAACTCCCTCACGGAAGTTCGCCACGAGCTGACGGCAGGCACCACGTCCTGTCGTCAGCTCGTGGCTTATTATCTGGATAATATCCGCCGCAAAGAACACCTGAATGCCTTTTTGGAGGTGTGGCCCGAAGAAGCCCTGGCCCAAGCCGAGGCCGTTGATGCCAAGCTGGCCGCCGGTACAGCCGGCAAGCTAGCGGGCATGGTCATCGGGCTGAAAGATGTGCTGGCTTACGAAGGCCATAGCTTGCAGAGCAGCAGCCACATCCTGGACGGCTTCAAATCCTTGTTTACGGGCACGGCCGTGCAGCGCCTGCTCGACGAAGACGCCATTGTGATTGGGCGCCAGAACTGCGACGAGTTTGCCATGGGTGCCTCCAACGAGACATCCTATTTCGGCCCCGCCCGCAACGAAATTGACCCCGAGCGAGTACCCGGTGGCTCCTCAGGAGGCTCGGCGGTGGCGGTGCAAGCCGACATGTGCTTGGCTTCCATTGGCTCCGATACGGGGGCTCAGTGCGTCAGCCAGCCGCTTTTTGCGGAATTGTGGGCTTCAAACCTACCTATTCACGCATTTCGCGCTACGGGCTGGTTGCTTACGCTTCCTCCTTCGATCAGATTGGCACGCTGACCCGCTCGGTGGAAGATGCCGCCTTGCTGCTGGAAGTAATGGCCGGTCCTGATTCGTTTGACAGCACCGCCAGCAAGCGGGAAGTGCCTGCCTACAGCCAACAGCTGACGCCAGCCCCGCACTACCGCATCGGCTACATCAAGGATTGTCTGGAGCGGCCGGGTTTGAATCCGGAAATCAAGGCGGCCACGGAGCAGGCGCTGGAGCAGTTCCGGGGCCAGGGCCACGTGGTAGAAGCCGTTGATTTTCCCTACCTCGACTTCATTGTTCCCACCTACTACATCCTGACCACGGCCGAAGCTAGCTCCAACCTAAGCCGGTACGACGGGGTGAAGTTTGGCTACCGCGCGCCGGATGCTACGGACTTGGAGTCGCTCTACAAGAAAACGCGCGCTCAAGGCTTCGGTCCGGAAGTGCAGCGTCGCATCTTGCTGGGCACTTTCGTGTTGAGCGCCAGCTATTACGACGCTTACTACACCAAGGCCCAGCGCGTACGCCGCCTCATCAAGGAAAAAACCGACGAGCTGTTGCGCGAGTACGACTTCCTAGTGCTGCCCACTACCCCTACCACGGCCTTCCGCATCGGCGACGTGAATAAGGATACGCTGGCCATGTACCTGGCCGACATCTTCACGGTGCAGGCCTCTTTGGCGGGCGTACCTGCTATTTCGGTGCCCGCGGGGAAAGATGCGCAGGGCTTGCCCATCGGCTTGCAGATTTTGGCGGGTGCCTTCCGCGAGGAGCACCTACTAGCGTTTGCCAGCACCGTGACGGAAACAGCAGTTCCCGTAGAGGCCTAACCAGCCCATAAAAAACAGCCCCGGAGTTTCGCTCTGGCTTCTTCGCTACTGACTGCCGCGGGCAGCCTGAAGCAGGAGCTTAAGCGGAGCTTCGGGGTTCTTATTCGCTGCCGGGCTGGCATTTATGTCAATCCGTGCTATTTTTGAAGATGCGCTGGGCTGAGGCACAGCAAGTTGAGGTTTTCGGCTTACCTGCCAGTTTCCATGTAAGATGAAGAAGTCGTTGCTGCGTGCTGCTGTTCCGTTGCTATTTGCCGCCTCCGTGGTTCGCCCCGCGGTAGCCCAGGTGCGGCCCGAACTACCTCCTACCTCGCCTGCTCAGGCGCCACCAGTGGCTGATGACTCGCTGCGGGTTAACCTGGAGTTGCTGCCCGATTCGTTGGTATCGGCGCCAGTCCCGGTTGACTCAGTGAAGCTGGTGTGGCTCCGCACGCCGCCCGAGCTGCGTGACTTGGTGGGGGACCGAATTAGCTGCTTTGAAACCGATGTTCCGCACGTCTTTAATTCGCATGTGCTGGCGTTTGTGCGGCTCTTTACGGAACGGCAGCGCGGCTATACTCAGCGCGTGCTGGAGCGTGAGAACCTGTATTTTCCGCTCTTCGAGAAGTATCTGGCCAAGTATAATCTGCCCACGGATCTGAAATACCTGGCCGTAGTAGAATCCGCCCTGATTCCGACGGCTAAGTCCCGAGTAGGCGCTACCGGCTTGTGGCAGTTTATGGGCCCCACGGCCAACGACCTACGCCTGCGCCGCGACGAGTGGGTAGATGAACGCATGAACCCGGAAAAGGCTACTGAAGCGGCCTGCAAGCACTTACGCTACCTCTACGGCGTGTTTCACGATTGGGAAATGGTGCTGGCAGCCTATAACTGGGGCGCTGGCAACATGCAGAAAGTCGTGCGCCGCACGGGCAAGAAAACGTACTGGGAAGTGCACCCGCACTTGCCGGCCGAGACACGCAACTACGTGCCCACCTTCACGGCCATTATGTACACCATGAAGTATGCCCAGCAGCACCAGTTGCACTCCCCTACCCTCAAGTATCAGTACGCCGAGGCCATGGATACGCTGCAGCTGGGCGGCCGGGCCTTCGATTTGACCCGCTTGGCCCGGGCCTGCGGCTACCCCGATTCTATGACGCTGGCCCGTCTGAACCCGGAGCTGCGCAAGCCCTGGCTACCCCAAGGTTACCGCCCCTATGCTGTGCAGCTGCCGGCGGCGGCTCGCCCGGCCCTGGCCGTCGTCGATAGGGAGACGTTGTTTGACTACTGCCGACCCCTAGCCGAGCTGCCGCAGCCGGTACTTCTGCGCCCCGTGCTGCTGGCCGGCATTGAGCCATTTCCTGCCCGCAGCCTAGCTGCGGCCGGAGCTTCGGCCGGCGGACACGCTACGCCGCCCCGGTATCGCCGGGTGCGTCACACCGTGAAGCGCGGCGAAACGGTGGCTTCGGTGGCGGAGCGTTACGAGGTAAGTGCAGCCCAGGTGCGCCGCTGGAACAATTTGGGCAAGCGCTCAGCCCTGACACCGCGCAGTCAGCTCGTGGTTTTTGTGCCGTCACCCGCCACCCAACTGCCGGCCGGGCCTGTTGCTACCTCCGAAACCCATGTTCTTGCAGCTACGAATATCCGACCGACACTCGCAGTGCCGGTGCGAGTAGGTACCAGCAGAACCAAGCCCGTGACTTCGGAGGTCGAAGACATTACGGCACCAACGCCCGCTCGTCCGGCAGCTGCTAAGCAAGTTCTGGCCGCAACCCGGCCGGCTCGTCCTGCCTCCGAGGTGGCGACACCAACGGCTCTCCCCGATAACCCAGCTTCTACTACCTACACGGTACGGCGGGGTGACTTTTTGGAAAAGGTGGCTCGCACTCATGGCCTGACGGTAGCTCAACTCATGGCCCGCAACAAGCTAGCCACGGAAACGCTTACCCCCGGCCAGAAGTTGAACCTGCAGGAGCTGGCGGCGGAACCTGCAGCAGAGCTTCTAACGGCCACTCGCGAAACTGCCGCCGCGGCCCAGGAACCAGCGCGACGAGCCAGCCGGCCGGCTTCCCGCTCTTTGTTGCCCACTCCGCAAGTACACTTGGTTCAGCCAGGCGATACGCTCTACAACATTTCCCGCCGCTATCAGGGCCTCACGGTTGAGAAGTTGCGGGAGTTGAACCACCTACAATCGGACGAGGTGAAGCCCGGCCAGAAGCTCATTGTAAAGAGCTAGTGGTATTATCGAGCTACCTATTAGAAAGCGCAGAACTTCTTCTGCGCTTTTTTTATGCCTAGTTATCAAGTATGTAGCTTAAAATTTTCTCGCCCGGCACAAGGAGTGGAACTATTTCACTAAAAGTTGGCACGGCGCTTGGCTAGTTCGGTCATACGCCCTTCCATCCTTTCCTTCCCTTTTACTTATGCTGACATTCGTACGTATCCTGTCCAGTATATCTCTACTGCCCTTGCTGGCAAGTTGCTAGCAAGATATTGAAACGCCAGAACCCACCGTGACGCCTCCCGTGCAGGAGGCCAACATCAACTTCACGTACACCTACCCCACCGAAAGCAAAGGGCAAACGTTCCTGGCGCCGGCCCCTTCCGGTCGGCTGGCCTCCGATAAACTAACGCTGCTCTTTGAGAAGGAGCCCCGCCCAGCGGGCCTGGGTACCGAAGAAAGGGTGGAGTTTGTTCTGCCCAAAGGCAAGCAAAAAGCCGGGTTGGTCGGCACGTACACCCTATCCTCCCAACCCGACCCGGGTCAGGGCGAGGTGCTGGCTACGTATGAGCGCCCCGCCTACGGTACGGGCATCTACCTGAACAAGTACTCCGGTAACTCGCACCGGCTAGAGGGTAGCTTCGTCATTACCGAGTTCAACTCCGCCCGCCAACTTATCAGTGGGTCGTACACCTTCACTATTCGCAACGCCAAGGACCCGTACGTGTACCTGGCCGTCGGTTCGCAGGCAGACAGCCGGCGCGACTGTGAGATTAAGAGCTACGGCACGTTCACTGAAATTCCGCTGCTCTAGCCCATCCTTAGCTGTACCTATTTCATCCGTAGTCTGATGCATTTTTCGCCACGCCTCCTTCTCCTTGCCGTTCTTACTATGGGGCTAACTTCCTGCGGCTCTGATTCCAAACAGGAAGATCCTCAACCAGTGGTTTCGGCAACTCCCTCCGAGTTGTCGATGGCGCGCACTATGACCTACCCGGCGGCATCCTCCCGTAACAATGGCTTGTCTTACACGCAGCAAACCTTATCCGGCGCTGCCGTACTTGAGGAGAAGAGGTTTTACCTGAATTTCGTAGCGCCGGAAGGTGTCGACCGAGTTAATTTTGAGGTACCCCGAACTGCCCTTTCCCCGGGCCTGACCGGGACGTATCCGGTGCTGAGTCGGTCCAATTCAGGTGGGGTAGTGCCGGCTTTGTATGTGTACTACCGCGTTAACGTGGCAACGTCTCTGAGCGGCAGCCTCTATTATAGCGCCCAAAACCAAGCGCAAGGGCAGCTCACTATTACCGCCTACGATGCCACCCGCAAGCTTATCAGTGGCACCTATGAAATGCAGCTCACGAATATCCACGATCCTCTGGAAGGTCCGCTGCCCAGCTCTACTGCCCTCCGGTGCGACGTGAACCTAACCGGATCCTTTAAAGACCTGAAAGTAGAATAAGCTACTCGCCGATTCGCGACCTTCATCGTAGCGCTCCGAGCTCAGCAGAACTCGGAGCGTTTTTTTCTATCCGGGCGGGGGCGCGTACCTTTGCCACGGGTTACTATTGCCCATTTTGCTTTCTTGCCCTTTCAAGGAAGCTCCACCCTAGTACCGTAGCATGCTGAAAATAAATAAACAGGACGCGCTGAACTACCACTCTCAAAGCCCCGCCGGCAAAATTGAGGTAGTCCCAACCAAGCCCGTTAGTACGCAGCTGGACCTGGCCCTGGCTTACTCGCCGGGAGTAGCGGAACCCTGCAAGGAAATTGCTGCGAACAAGGACGAGGTGTACAAGTACACCGCCAAGGGCAACCTGGTGGGAGTTATTAGCAACGGGACGGCCGTGCTGGGCCTGGGCAACATCGGCCCCGATGCTTCCAAGCCAGTAATGGAGGGTAAGGGCGTACTGTTCAAGAAGTTCGCGGGCATCGACTGCTTCGATATTGAAATTGACGCGACGGATCCGGAGGAGTTTATCCGCATTGTAAAGTCGTTGGAGCCGACGTTTGGCGGCATCAACCTAGAAGACATCAAGGCCCCCGAGTGCTTCCCCATTGAGACGGCCCTGCGCGAGCAGATGAACATTCCGCTCATGCACGACGACCAGCACGGCACGGCCATTATTTCCTCGGCGGCGCTGCTGAACGCTCTGGAGGTAGTTGGCAAGAAGATTGACGAGATTCGGGTGGTAGTAAGCGGGGCCGGAGCCGCGGCCATCAGCTGCCTGCGCCTGTACCTGGAGTTGGGTTTGAAGCGGGAAAACGTGGTGGTGTTCGACAAGGACGGCATCATCCACCCCAGCGCACCGATTTGGCGGCCCTGCAAATGCAGTTTGCCACCGAGCGGCCCATTACTACCCTGGCCCAGGCCATGGAAGGCGCTGACTTCTTTCTGGGGCTTTCGGCGGCCAACGTGCTGGCTCCGGAGCTGTTGCTGAAAATGGCGGCCAACCCTATTGTGTTTGCCTTAGCCAACCCCGATCCGGAAATTCCTTACGAGGTAGCCATGGCCACCCGCGAGGACATTATTATGGCGACGGGCCGCTCCGACCACCCCAACCAGGTCAACAATGTGCTGGGCTTCCCCTACATTTTCCGGGGAGCTCTGGACGTACGCGCCACCGAAATCAACGAGGCCATGAAGCTGGCCGCCGTGCGCGCCCTGGCCGAGCTAGCCAAGGAGCCCGTGCCGGATATGGTGAACAAAGCCTACGGCGACAACACCTTATCCTTCGGTCGCACCTACCTGATTCCCAAGCCTCTGGATCCGCGCCTGATTACGGCTGTGAGTCCGGCCGTAGCCAAGGCCGCCATGGAAAGCGGGGTAGCCCGCATTCAGATTGAAGACTGGTTTGCCTACGAAGACGAGCTACGCGCCCGCCTCGGTGTCAATCAGAAGCTGATGAACCGCATTACCCAGGCGGCCCGCAGCAACCCCAAGCGCGTGGTATTTGCCGAGGGCGACACTTACAAAATTCTTAAGGCAGCGCAAATTCTGCACGACGAAGGCATTGCCCAGCCCATCCTGCTCGGTAACCGCAACAAGATTGCGCGCATCGCCCAGGAAAACTCCCTTGACTTGGAGGGCTGTCAGGTTATCGACATCCTGCACGAGGAAGCCAAGCGCGAGGAGTTTGCTCAGAAGCTGTACGAAAAGCGTCAGCGCCGCGGCATTACGCTCTACGAAGGGCGTCGCCTGCTGCGCGAGCGAAATTACTTCGGCAGCATGATGCTGGAAACCGGCGAGGCCGATGCCTTTATCACCGGCTTAAGCAAGGATTACGGCAAGAGCATTGTGCCTTCCTTGCAGGTGATTGGGGTAGCCGAAGATGTGCAGCGCGTCGCCTCTATGTATATCATTCAGCACAAGAAAGGCCCGTACTTCTTCGCCGATACCACCGTGAACATTGATCCTTCGGCCGAGGAAATGGTGGAAATTATCGGGCTGACTTCGCGGGCCGTAAAGTTTTTCGACACCGAGCCACGGATTGGCGTAATCAGCTACTCCAACTTCGGCTCCAACCCCGGCGAGCTGCCCGATAAAGCCCGCCGCGCCACCGAGCTAGCCAAGCAGCGCTACCCCGAGCTGATTCTGGATGGGGAAATGCAGGCCAACACGGCCCTGAACCCGGAGCTGCTGCGGGAGCAATATCCCTTCTCGCCCCTAGCCGACAAAGGCGGGGCCAACACGCTCATTTTCCCGAACGTTATTAGCGGCAACATTGCCTACAAAGTGCTCCAGGAAATAGGTGGGGCCGAGGTTATCGGGCCGGTTTTGATGGGCATGCGCAAGCCTGTGCATATCCTGCAGCTCGGTGCCTCCGTCCGCGAAATCGTGAACATGGCTGCCATTGCCGTAGTCGATGCCCAACACCCCGACGGCAAGGGCTTGTAGGCCTCAGCAGTAAGGAGCTAGAAACGAAAAGTGAGTCTTTTGTTCTGTGGGCAGCAGCTTTCAGAACGAAAGGCTCACTTCTTGCTTTCGCCTACCCACTTCTATTCCAGAGCTTTGATTCCGGGCAAATTCGCCCCAACTTGCTCAACCACCTTACCGGCCCGCCCAAGCCGGCTAACCTAGTTAGAACAGCTAAACACCTTGGCACAAATCCCGGCTGTAGCGTGTTGTATCCGTTCTGACAGTTTTTACTTCAACCACCCCGCATGATTGCCTACGTCGACGGTAAACTCGCCTATAAAGACCCCACCCAAGCCATTCTGGACGTGAACGGCATTGGCTACGAAATCCGGATTTCCCTGGCTACTTATGCCAAGCTGCCCGCTGACGGGGAAAAGGCCAAGCTCTACACCTACCAGCACATTAAAGAAGACGGGCAGGCGCTCTACGGCTTTCTGGACCCTAATGAAAAGGCCTTGTTCATGCAGCTGATTTCGGTTTCGGGCATTGGGCCGGGCACGGGCATTGTCATGGTGTCGTCGATGTCGGTGGGCGAAATCCGCCAAGCCATCGTCAGCGAGGACGTGCGTTCTATCCAGAGTATCAAGGGGGTAGGCCCCAAAACGGCCCAGCGTGTGGTGCTGGAGCTCAAGGATAAGCTGCGCAAAGATGAGCTACTGGCTAAGGCCGGCATTGATACCGTACCGCTAGCCAAAGCGCACAATACCAACCGCAGCGAAGCGTTAGCGGCTTTGATAACGCTGGGCTTTGCGCGGGCCGCGGCCGAGAAAACCCTCGACCAGATCCAGCACAAGCACGGCAACGACCTGAGCG
Source organism: Hymenobacter sp. 5516J-16 (assembly GCF_022919335.1). Classification (NCBI taxonomy): domain Bacteria; kingdom Pseudomonadati; phylum Bacteroidota; class Cytophagia; order Cytophagales; family Hymenobacteraceae; genus Hymenobacter; species Hymenobacter sp. 5516J-16. The sequence continues at coordinate 1,827,089 of NZ_CP095058.1, forward strand.
TGGAGGAATTGATTAAATTCGCTCTTAAGTCTCATTAGAAGCTGCTGGCTGTTAGCTGTTGGCTGACAGCTTTTTGATTGGTCTGACTGTCCGGGTCATCCGTCACTACCACAGCTATGTCCTTCTGAAAAAGCTAACAGCTATTAGCCAGCAGCTAACGGCTTATAACCATTTGGTTTATTGACGCTTGAATACCGGTAAGAAGTCCCTTGCTGCCTCTCTAGCAGCAGTTGTATCGTTGGTAGCGTGGTGGTCGCAGGCGAAGCCGTTGGGTAGCGCGGCTACTCCCTTTGCCATGCAGCAGCTTTGGTCGGATTGGTTGCCCGCTAGCTCCCTGCGGCTGCGCCTGCCGCTGGGCTTTGCTCCCGATACGCCCCGCATTGATACGGCCCGCTACCGGCCCAGCCGGCGCCCCCGCGTAGCCCCGCAGGACCGGGTGGGCACGCCCTTCGCGCCGCAGCGTCGCCGCTCCCCGCTGGTACTACCCCTACCCTCTAACGTGCAACTCGATGTGCAGGCCGACGACAGCCTGAAAAACTTCGATGTGCGTGAGAAGCTGGGCTCGGACTTGGACTACCGCGACCCGAGCCGCATGACGTTTGAGGAGTACTCGCGCTGGCAGCAGCAGCAGGCTGTGCGCAACTACTTCCGCCAGCGCTCCGCCGGAGGCGTAGCCGGCGACGCCAACACGCCCGCCAGCCGCCGCCTGATTCCGAAGATTTACTTAGGTCCTATGGCCGACCGAATTTTCGGGGGCAGCTACGTGGATATCCGGCCCCAGGGCTCCGTGACGCTGCGCATGGGCGCCCGCTTCAACCGCAACGAAAACCCTACCCTGACGCTACGCCAGCAACGCGTAGGCGACTTCCAGTACGACCAGAACCTCAACCTGAACCTGACCGGGCAGATTGGGGAAAAGCTCAAGCTGACCTTTAATTACGACACCCGCGCGGCCTTCGATTTCGAGAACAACATGAAGCTCGATTACACGGGCTACGAAACCGATATCATCCGCAAGGTGGAGCTGGGCAACGTGTCGTTGCCCCTGAACAACTCCCTGATTACGGGCGGGCAGAACCTGTTCGGGGTGAAGGCCCAGTTCCAGTTCGGGCGACTGGGTATTACCACCGTGGCCAGCACCCTGCGCGGCCAGGCCGATGAGGTGCGCATCCAGAACGGGGGCCAGAGCCGGCAGTTTGAACTGAAAGCCAGCCAGTACGAGCGGGACCGGCACTACTTCCTGTCCCAAGCCTTCCGCGACCGGTACGACGCTTCCCTGCGCAACCTGCCTACGGTACAGAGCGGGGTGGAAATTACCAACCTGGAGGTGTACGTCACGAACGACAACCGCCAGAGTGACAACCTGCGCAACGTGGTGGCCCTCATGGACGTGGGTGAGCCCCAGCGCCTGTACCGCCAGCGCTTTCAGAAGCCGGCGGGCCCCAACGCCCAAGCCGATAATAACGCCAACACCCTGCTCAGCCAGATTCTGGCCGGCGGCGCCACAGCTCGCAACGAGCTGGGCGTGGATGACTACCTGACGGGCACCCTGCAGCTGCAGCGCAATATCGATTACGAGCACATTCGGGCCCGCAAGCTGGACCCGCGCGAGTACACCTACAACGCGCAGCTGGGCTACATTTCGCTGAATACGCAGCTGCTACCCGAGCAGGTGCTGGCCGTGTCCTACCAGTACGTAGACAACCGGGCCAGCGGCACCCGCTCCAATGCGCCCAAGCAGGTAGGTGAAATCAGCTCCATTGACTACGCTTCCCGCAATCAGGACGAGGTGATTTTCCTGAAGATGCTGAAAGCCACCAACCCCGGCGTGGGCCTGGCCGACCCTACTCAAAACCCAACCAACCAAAACCTACAGACGCGCAACCTGCCGACCTGGGATTTGATGATGAAAAACATCTATCCCCTGAACGCCTCCCAGCTCAACCGCGACAATTTCCAGCTCCAGATCATCTACAAGGATGACGTGACGGGCGTGGACTTGATTTCGCTGAAGGAAGGCCAGCGCATTGCCAACCGCCCCCTGATTGAGGTACTCAACCTCGACAACGTCAACCCCAACAACGACCGGAACCCCGACGGTAACTTCGACTTCTTCCCCGGCATTACCATTGACACGGAGCTAGGCAAGATCATCTTCCCGGAGGTGCAGCCGTTTGGCTCCTACCTCGCGGCGCAGTTTGATACCTTGGGCTCTACCACCGAGCGGGAGCTAGCGCGCAAGTACGTGTACCGGGAGCTGTACACCCAGGTGCAGAGCGACGCCCAGCAGCGCCAGGAAAAGGACAAATTCTTTCTGCGCGGCCGCTTCCAGGCTACCGCCACCGACGAGATTAACCTGCCCGGCATTGGCATTGCCGAGGGCTCGGTGCGCGTGCGGGCCGGCAGCACTCTGCTGCAGGAAGGCGTTGACTACCAAGTTTTTTACGATCAGGCCAAGGTAAAAATATTGAACCCCAGCTACCTCAACTCGGCCAACGAGCTGCGGGTAGAGTTCGAGAAAAACGCCCTGGTGCAAGTGCAGCCCCGCAAGCTGCTGGGCGCCCGCTTCGACTACCGGGTGTCGCCGGACCTCAACTTTGGGGCTACCGTGCTGCACCTGCGCGAAAACCAGGCGCCCGGCATTAACCGCGTCAACATCGGCGACGAGCCGGGCAACAACACCATCTACGGCTTCGATGTGAACATGCGCCGGGAGTCCCGGGCCCTGACCAAGTACCTGGACATGCTCCCCCTGCTTTCAACCAAGGAAATTTCCTCGGTGGCCTTCAGTGGGGAGTTTGCCCAGTTGCTGCCGGGCCAGTCGCGGCTGGGCAATGGGGAAAGTGGCGGCGAAAACGGCGTCTCCTACCTCGATGACTTCGAAAACGCCCGCACGCCCTACACCTTAGGTGGGTTGAACTCGGCTACTACCTGGCGTCTGGCGGCTACCCCGGCTCCGCTGGGCGGCAACGTGCAGGGCTTGGAAGCGGGTTACCGCCGGGCCAAGCTGGCTTGGTATACCGTAGACCAAACCTACTACACCAACGGCCAGAGCAAGCCCCAGAATATTGGGGTGAACGACCTGAAAAACCACTACGTGCGCGGCATCAAACGCACGGAAATCTTCCCAAACCGCGACGTAGGTACCACGGGCAACTCCTTCGAGTCGACTTTTGACTTGGCTTACTTCCCCGATGAGCGCGGCCAGTACAACTACACGCCCAACGTGGACCCCAGTCAGCCGCGCCGGTTTTCCGCTACGAATGCGCCCGCTAACCGAGCCCGCTACGGGGGCGTTTCCCGCGAAATCACCTTTGACACGGACTTCGACAACGCCAACGTGGAGTACCTGGAGTTCTGGCTGATGGACCCGTTTATCACCACCCAGAACGGCCGGGTAGTTGACTCCGACGGGCACCAGTCGAACAACACGACGGGCGGCGAGCTGTACATCAACTTGGGCTCCGTTTCGGAAGATGTGCTCAAGGACAACAACCGCTACGAGTTTGAGAACGGACTGCCCGTAAATGAGGCTGATCTAAACCAAAACACCAGCCCCACGCCCTACGGTCGGGTATCGCGCCAGCCTTTCCTCACGGATGCCTTCAGCGCTACCCCGGGGCCCGGGGCCGCCAAGACGTGGGCCTGGACGGGGTAACTGACGCAGAAGAAAAGACGCTGACCGGCGCTCCGGCCGTGTACGGCTCGGTGCCGGACCCCGCGGCCGACAACTTCCGCCACCACCTCGACGAGAGCTACGACCAGGCCGACGCCAAGATTCTGGCTCGCTACAAGGATTTCAACGGCATGGAAGGCAACTCCCCGGAGGGTAGCCAGCGCAGCTCCACCGCCTTCCCCGACAAAGAGGACCTGAACCGGGACAACGTGCTCACGGACACGGAGCGCTACTACGAGTACCGGATTCAGCTGCGGCCCGGCGCTCCAATGGAGGTAGGGCAGAACTTCATCGTGGACAAAATCACGAACAAGAATGCCGACACCGATAACGAGGAAGTAACCTGGTATCAGTTCCGAATTCCGGTGCGCCAGCCTACCGGGATAGTGGGCACCCTGCAGGGCCAGGATTTCGGCTTCAAGTCGATTCGCTTCCTGCGTATGTATCTGACGCAGTGGGAGCAGCCGGTGGTACTGCGCATGGTGCAGCCCCAGTTTGTGGCCAACCAGTGGCGCCGCTACCTCACCAAAATTGCTGACCCAACCCAGGTTATTGTAAGCCCCGACACGGATGCCGATGCCTTTAACATTTCGACGGTAAGCATTGAGGAAAACGGCCCGGCAGTTACTGCCGGCTCCGATGCCATTCCGTACGTGCTGCCGCCCAACATCCGCCGCGACCGGGAGTACGGCTCCAGCACCGTGAATCGGCAGCAAAATGAGCAGAGCCTGCGCCTCGTGGTAGAAGGCCTGCGCGACGGTTTTGCCAAGGCGGCCTACAAGAACGTAAACCTGAACATGCTGCGTTATAAGCGTCTGCGCATGTTCCTGCACGCGGAAAGCGAAGACGGCACCGTGCGCGACGGCCAGCTGCGGGGCTTCGTGCGCATCGGCACTGACTATACCCAGAACTATTACGAGTACTCCCGGCCCTTGGAGCTGACCCAACGGGGTCTTGGCTCCTACACGGCCGATAATGTGTGGCCCGAATCCAACCGCATCGACCTGAAGTTGCAGGACTTTATTGATGCCAAGGCCCGCCGCAACCAGCAGGCCGCTGGCAGCGCCGACTACACCAAGCCCTTCGTGGTGACCCTGCCCGACAACTCCACGATTACCATTGTGGGTAACCCCGATTTGTCGGCGGTACAGGGCGTGATGATTGGCATTCTGAACCCACGCGACGACAACGCCAGCAAAAACCTGACGCTCTGGGCCGATGAGTTGCGCGTCTCGGAATTTGACACCGAAAACGGCTGGGCCGCTACCGCCCGCTTCAACGCCAAGCTCGCCGACGTGGCTAACATCACGGCCACGGGTAGCTACGTAACCACCGGCTTCGGGGGCCTGCAGGACCGCGCTCAGCAGCGTTCCATCGACAACATTGCCCGCGGCGACGTAAACGCTACCATCTCGGCCGATAAGTTCTTCCCCGAAAAGCTGGGCATCCGGGTGCCGGTGCTGGTGCAGGCCGGCGTGGAAAGCCGCGCCCCCAAGTACGACCCCCTCGACCCTGACACGGAGCTGAGCCAGTCCTTGCAGAAGTTTGACACGGCGGAGGAAAAGGCCGCCTACCGCAAGGAGGTAGTCGACCAGACCAGCCAGCGCAGCATTTCCCTGCTGAACGTGCGCAAGGAGCGCACCAACCCCGAAAAGAAGGTTCGGCCCTACGACATCGAGAACTTTGCCCTGAGCTACTCGCTCACGGAACGCCTGCACACCGACGTCCGCACCGACCGGGACTATACCCGCACCTACACCGGCGCCCTGGCCTACGTGTACCAAGCTACCCCGCGCAACTACACGCCCCTGGCCAAGGTGAAGGCGTTTGATTCGCCCTACCTGAAGATGTTCCAGGAGGTGAACTTCACGCCCCTACCCTCCCGCTTCTCCTTCCGCGCCGACTTGGACCGCCGCTACAACGAGCGGTTCCTGCAGCGCACCCTGGAGCCCGGCCAGGTACCCGTGACAGCTGGCATTCCGGGCGTGTTCCAGAAGTCGTTTTTCCTGAACCGTATCTACGACCTGCGCTGGGACCTAACTAAAGCCCTGGCCATTGACTACACGGCCACCAACCGCGCGGTAGTGGACGAAGGTCCCGGTCGCACCATTGGGGACGACGCTATTGCCCAGCGCAACCGCCAGCAACTACGCGACAACCTGTTCCGCCGCGGGGGCCGCACTACCAACTTCAACCAGACGGTAGCCTTCACTTACCGCCTACCCCTGGACAAATTCCCGCTCACCGACTGGCTGTCGGCCGATGCCCGCTACGCCGCCAACTATACCTGGCAGGCGGCTTCTACGGCCTTGCGCGCCCCCCTGCACCCCGGCAACCCCGCTGATACCACCTCCGGGCGGCTGAACCTGGGCAACACCATCCAGAACAACGGGGAACTGAGTGCCAACGGCAAGATTGACTTGGTGAAGCTCTACAATAAGGTGCGCTTCCTCAACATCATCAACAACGCCCCGCCGCCCCAGCCCCGCGCCCAGGCCGCCGACAACCCCCGCGACCTGCGCGGCGGAGTTGCCCGCCGCGCCGCCCCTGGCGTGGTGCCCGACCCTGCCCAGGCTGCCGCCGATTCAGCAAAGGGTCCGGAGCTGCGCGCCCTGAAAGCGGTGCTTCGTTCCCTGATGACGGCTCGTTCCATCAACTTTACCTATACCCGCTCCAACGGAACCCTGTTGCCCGGTTACCTACCTGGCACCCGCTTCTTTGGGATGAACAGCGACTTTGACGCGCCCGGCGTGCCCTTCCTGCTCGGCCGGCAGTATGACCTAGACAACCTGTATCAGCGGGCTTACAGCCGCGGCTGGTACACCGACAGCAGCCAGTACCTGAACACGCCGCTCAGCTCCCTGCTTACTGAGGCCCTGACCCTGCGCACCACTTTGGAGCCCTTCCGCGACTTTGTGATTCAACTGGATGCCCGCCGCAACAAGGTGGAAAATAACGAAGTGTTTTACCGCCTGCAGGTGGATACGGTGAAGCTTACCCCCATTCCCGGCCTGGGGCCACAGCCCAGCAATGCCTTGGGCTCCGGTACCTTCAACACCTCGTTCATTTCCATTCAGACCTTGTTTGGGGACCTGAGCAACCGCGGCGAGATTTCGAAGGCCTTCCAGCGCTTCGTGGATAACCGCGTGTTTGTGCAGCAGCGCCTCTCGGCCGACAACCGCACCGTAGACCCGACCAGCGGCCGTACCGGCACGTACAGCTACAACTCCCAAGATGTACTGCTACCCGCTTTCCTGGATGCGTACCGGGGCAAGTCGTCGGATGGCTACAAGTCGAAGAAGTTCAACCCCTTCTCGGTGCTACCCATCCCGAACTGGACCATTGCCTACAACGGCTTGTCGGAGTTGCCGTTTGTGCAGCGCTACTTCCGCTCCATTCAGCTCAGCCACGCTTACGCCTCCAACTACAACATTAACGGCTATACCACCAACGCCCTCTATACCCGGGAGCCGGAGGGCCTCCCCGACCGGGTAAACCTGACCAATGGCCAGTACGTGCCCTACTATATTATTGGGCAGGTGACAATTGCCGAGCGCCTAGCTCCGCTCATTGGCCTAAACTTCCAGACTACTGGCAAGCTCAGCGGCCGCCTGGAATACCGCATCGACCGTAACATTGGCTTGAATACAAACAACGCCCAGGTAACGGAATTGCACTCCACTGAAATGATTGTGGGTTTCGGCTTTGCCACGAACCGCCTGAAGCTACCCTTCCGCATTGGCGGGGAGCAGCGCATCCTGCGCAACGAGCTGAATGTGCGCTTCGACCTCAGCATCCGCGACAACTTCACCATTCAGCGTACCATTCTAGATGTGGTGGACCCCGGCACCACGGGCACGGCTTCCGCAGGCCGGGCGTTCGGCCAGGTAACCAATGGCTCCCGGCAGTTCCAGCTGCGCCCTACCGTCGACTACGTGCTTAACCAGCGCCTGAATCTGCAGTTCTTCTTCACTCAGAACATTACGGATCCGCGGGTAGAGAATGCCTTCCGCAACACGGCTACGGAAGGAGGAGTCCAGCTCCGCTACAGCCTGTCGCAGTAAGGTGAAATAGTGAGATAGTGAAATGGGGAGTTTTCCTTTCGTGTGGCTTCGGTGGCACGAAAGGAAAACTCCCCATTTCACTATCTCACTATTTCACCTTTAACCTTTACTTTTGAGCCAACACGCCCCGCGTGCACCCATTTACTTTTTCCAAACCCGCACCCCATGAATCTGCCCGCCAGCCTGAAGTACACCAAAGAGCACGAATGGATCCGTGTGGAAGGTGACGTTGCCTTCATCGGCATCACTGACCACGCCCAAAAAGAACTCGGCGACATTGTGTACGTGGACATTGATACCCTCGATAAGGAGGTAGCGCAAGACGAAGTATTCGGTACCGTAGAGGCTGTAAAGACTGTTTCGGACTTGTTCAGCCCCATTACTGGCACCGTACTGGAAGTAAACAGCGCCCTCGACGGTAGCCCCGAGCTGGTAAACTCTGATCCTTACGGCGAAGGCTGGATGGTAAAAATTGCCATTGCCAACCCTGCCGAGCTGGAAGGCTTGCTGACTGCAGAAACCTACGGTGAGCTGGTAGGCGCCTAGCCCACCGCTCCTACTATACTGGCCGTGCTTCCTACCGCGCCGCCCCGTCCCGTCGTCGGGCCCTTGTGGTCCTGCCGCTGGCGTGGGCGGCGCTGGTGTTTACCCTGACCCTGGCCCCAGCCCAGGAAATGCCTGATACGCCCCACTGGGAACTGCTGGCTTTTGACACGGCGGCCCACGCGGGCGTATTCCTGGTGCAGGCCGTACTCACGGTTTTTTGGGCCCGGCGGCAGTCTTGGTTTCCGCGGCTGCAGGCCTGGGCATTTAGCACTGTGTTGGTCCTCACGGTTGGCATGGGCGCTTTTATCGAGCTACTTCAACTGCTGATGGACCTGGGCCGACGAGGAGAATGGTCGGATTTGTTGAGCGACTCACTTGGGGTGGTAGGCGGCTTGCTGCTGATGTGGGGTACCCGCCGCTTCTGGCAATGAAAGCACCTGGTTCCGGGCACCGTTCCTGGCTCTACCCCACCGCCCTAGTCGGAACCTTAGCTGGCCTATGGTTGGCTCCAGCTGCCCTCGCCCAGGATATGCCCCGGGTGCGCCAAACCATTGCTACGCTGGCTTCCCGGCTTTTCACGGTCGGGGCTACGTGCGCCAGGGCGAGCAGAAGGCAGCTCGTTACCTGCAGCAGCGTTTTCACCAACTGGGTTTGCAGCCCTCGTCCCGGAGTATTTCCAGCCATTTACTCTAGCTGTAAACACGTTTCCCGGTAAGCTGAAACTCCGCCTAAGCCGGTCGCTATTCTCTTTCCCGGTGCTGGGTAATCAGCGTCGCCTCCGGCCCGGCCTCGATTTTATTGCGGCTCCCGACTGTGGACCAGGCCGACTTAGTATCGGCCGGACGCTGGCTTACCTAGATAGCACGTTGCTGACCGATGCCGCCGCCCGGCAATGGTTTCTGCGTCTTACCAGCTCCCCGGGCACTGTGGTGTTATCGGCTCGCACGAAAGCGCGGTTAGCTCACTATCCGCCGGATATCCGCCAGCGCCTCGATTCGGCCACGGCTGTCATCACCTTGGTTCCGAAACTAACGGCCTCGTTGGCTCCTATGCAAAGCCGACAGCTCCGGCTGGAGGCGCTGCCACATCCTTGGTTGACAGGGACTAATAACTATTCTGGTTTGCCGCCTGCTGCTACGGCCAAGCTACGGGTAGACGCTCAACTTAAAACTGCGCACCACACCCAGAACATCGTCGGCTACCTGCCTGGCCGCATCCAACCCGACTCTTTTCTAGTAGTGACGGCCCACTATGACCATCTGGGCACGATGGGCAAACGCACGTATTTTCCCGGCGCCAACGATAACGCTAGCGGCGTGGCCATGTTGCTGGAGCTGGCCGCTCACTATGCCCGTCCGGAAAACCGGCCGGCCTGCTCTTTGGTATTCATTGCTTTTGGGGCGGAAGAAGCCGGCCTGGTTGGCTCCAAGTATTTTGTGGAGCACCCACTGGTTCCGCTAACGAGCATCCGGTTCCTGCTCAACCTGGACTTAATGGGCACGGGTGAGGAAGGCGCTACGGTCGTGAACGGCCGGGTGTTTGAGCGCCAGTACCAGCAGCTAACTCAGGTAAATGCCACGGTCCGCTACCTACCCGCGCTTACGGCCCGGGGCCGCGCCGCCAATTCCGACCATTACTACTTCTCGGAGCGTGGCGTGCCGTCTTTCTTCCTCTACACCCGCGGCGGTAGCAAGGCCTACCACGACGTAGCCGACCGCGCCCAGACCTTATCCCTAACGGGTTTTACCGGCATGTTCGGCTTGCTTCAAGACTTCTTAAACCAGCAAGGCGCCCGTTAAGATGCCCCTCGCTCGTAGCGGAAATTTAACGCAAAAAAGCCGGGGCCTTCCAGCGAATACTGGAAGGCCCCGGCTTTTAAGTAGTGCCAAAATACTGTGGCGAAGGAGGCTTAGCTGTTGGCTTTGAGCGAAGCCATGATCTGCTTCGCTACGTTTTCCCACTCAGGCTTCTGGCGGTCGGCGCAGGTGAAGGTGCACATCAGCAGTTTGCCTTCTACATCGGTGAAGAAAATCAGGTTGTAGACCTCGTGGCCAAGCTCGGGCTTCATCAGCTCCATATAGCCCACTTTACGGCCGTTCACTTCTTTCACGCCGTGGTTAAACCACTTGGCTTCTTTGAACTGCTTGGCGTAGGTCTTGTAGAAGTTGTCCGAGTACATGTCGATCATGTCCTGATCGGCCGTGTTGTCGGTGTAGGAGAAGGCAATGCTAGCCTCCTTGCTGTTGGTGTAGATAACGCTCGGGCGGCTCTGCGCCTTGGCGTAGTTGAAGTCCATCTGCTGTTCGCTCATCACCTCAAAGCCTTTGGGGATGAGAATCTCTACCCGCTCGCTTAGCACGCGCTTTTTGATCAGCTCCACTTCAGCGAAGGGACGGGCAGCCATCAGCAACAGCATCAGGCAGAAAACAGGGGCGGCGAGTAATACTTTTTTCATAAGTATGGACTGAAAAAAGGTGGATTTCAAAAGCAAGATGTGGTCCGAAGAGTGAAAAGTCGCTCTGTTTGGATAACACAATTTACGCACGAATTCTTAAGCTGCAAGTTTTTTACAAAAAAATAATTTCCAGTCTGGAGTATATTCTTCAGCAAAAAGAACAAAAAACCTGGTTTCAAGCGTGAAAAGGAACTTTTAGAGCAACATATAAGGCTACTTATATTTCAGAGGCTTCCCTGAAAAATCCCAATAATGTATTGGGAATAGCCTATACGAAATACTAACGGCAAAGTTCAATTCTTGGGATTCATTCCCGTACATTCCTGGAGTTGGCACTCAGAGAATGTTATTGATTTGTTCCTTGATTTTCTCGAGCTCTTCCTTCATTCCTACCACCAGATGTTGGATGGTAGAATCGTTGGCTTTGGACCCGATAGTGTTAATTTCTCGTCCTATTTCCTGCGAAATAAAGGCTAATTTCTTTCCGGTGGGCTCGGGTAATCCGGCCGTTTCGGCGAAGTAGTGCAAATGGTTGATCAATCGCACCTTTTCCTCGGCAATGTCAAGCTTCTCGATGTAGTACAGCACCTCTTGTTCGAACCGGATTGGGTTGAAATGCTCGTGGCTACTAATTTCGGCCAAGTGAGTTTGCAGGCGTTGCCGAACCTGCTCAATCCGAACCGGATCAAAGCGCTCAACCTCGGCAAGCAGGATGCGAATTCGGTCAACGTAGCCCAGAATTTCTGCGGTCAGGGCCTGGCCTTCGTCGCGGCGAAACTGGTTGACCCGGTCGAGGGCTTGCTGCAGCAGGGGCAGCAGCTCTTCCCAAGGTGTTTCCTCTTCCTCCTCCGTGGCAGCGGTAGCATCGGTCGGAATGCGTAAGGAGCCCGGTAGGGCGTGGGCCACAGCCGTGAGTTGCTCCAACGACAGACCGGTTACGGCGCTCAGCTCCTGCAATTCCCGACAGGCTACCGTCAGGGCTTCTTTGTTTACAATGGAGCCCTGGCTACCCGTGGCGCGCGGACGTGTGAAATCCAGGTTTAGGTTTACCTTGCCCCGAATCAGACTTTTGGTCACCAGATTACGGATTTCCAGCTCCCGATCCAGCAGAAACCGGGGCAAGCGTAGGCTTAAATCCAGCGTTTTAGAATTCAGGGACTTAATCTCAACGGTGGCGGAGTAGCGGTCGGTTTCGCGGTGCGCAATTCCGTAGCCGGTCATCGACTGGAGCATAAGCAGATAAGGCAAAGTGAGGGCGAGAACAGGATTTCGTGCGCGGTCGGGTTAGCTTAACAAGCAGTGTTCCGGGCACAAGGCAGCTGCAATATTAGCATATTGGCGCTAGTGTGCTTGTCGGAGCTACCTATAAAGGCCGGATTCAGACTGTTCCTCCTCGGCAGCTTTCTTGCTAGCAGTAAAGCAGTTACTAACTTCTTATCAAAGAACCAGGGGTAGCCACTTTCGGGTGGTGTGCGTGCCACGGCGTGCTTTTGTTATTGGCCGTACCCAGCGCCGCTACAAGCAGCCACCTACTTAAAGCAGCGGGCTCAGCTTACCTTGTGTCAACGCTATAGTATAAAAGGGTAGAGCCAATGCTTCCACGAGATGAGGCGGACTAGCAGACAGTGACTAGATGTGGTGACCAGGCTCTTGCCAGGGCTACTGCTGCCGTGGTTTTCGGCCCGCCTTACTACCCGCCCGTTTCAATTGTTACCTTCGCTGCATGCGCGTTTTGCACCTGCCCAAGTGGTACCCTAACCGCTACGACGACCAAGATGGAGACTTTGTGGCGCGGCACGTAGCGGCTATTGCCCAGGCAGCGGCTACGGAAGGCCGCGCCGTGCAGGCTGCCGTACTCCTGGCCACCGTAGCCCGGGGTCCGCTGCCTAATCTGCTCGAGCAGGACCTGGATTTCACTGGGCCGGTTCCTACCCTGCGCTACTACTATCGAAACCGCATTACGGGGCTGCCCCCGGTGGATAAGCTGCTGAAGCTGGGACTGTACTTCTGGTGCCTAAGCAGCGGATACCGCCGGCTGCAACAGCACTGGGGGGCCGGCCCAATCTCGTGCACGTGCATGTGCTGCTGCGAACGGGAGTGTGGGCCTGGTGGCAGCGGCTGCGCCACGGTATCCCCTACCTCATAACGGAGCACTGGACCATTTACCTGCCGGAGCGCGCCCACCATATTAGCTGGGCCCGGCGCCAGCTGACGCGCTTGGTAGTGCGCCGAGCGGCGGCCTTACACACCGTTTCGGAAAGCCTGCGCGGGGCAATGCAGCAGTTAGGCTTTGAGAATCCGCGGACTGTGGTGCTGGCGAATGTGGTGGATACCAACTTGTTCGCCCCTGCTGCTACCCCACGGATTCCGGGACAATTGCTGGTGGTTTCGGCCTTCCATGAGCAGGTGAAAAATATCGGCGGCATCTTGCGGGTAGTAGCTCGCCTGCGCCCGCAGTGGCCCCAGTTGCGCCTGCGCCTGGCCGGCTACGGCCCCGATGAGCACCTGTTGCGGCAGCAAGCGGCGGAGTTAGGCTTACTGGCTGATGCTACGGTGGTGTTTCTGGGTAAGCTGCCGCACCCGGCGGTGGCCCAGGAAATGCAGCAGGCGGCCGTGCTGGTATCCTTTAGCCGAGCGGAAACCTTTGGCTGCGTATTGCTGGAGGCTCGGGCCACCGGCTGCCCGGTTGTGGGGCCTGCCACGGGCGGCGTCCCCGAGCTCTTTCACCCCCGAATACGTTCGGCCTCCTGGTGCCGCCCGATGATGAAGCAGCCCTGGAGCAGGCGCTAACGATACTTCTTACCAACTCCGCGACTTTCGCTCCTGATGTGTTGCGCGCGGATGCCGAAAAGCGGTGCGGCTACAAGCCGGTGGGCCGGCAGTTTATCGACTTGTACGCCAGCATAGTAGCTGGTTCACCTCACTAGCCCGCTGAAAGCGGTGCATCTTAGCGGCCCGTTCGCCTCTGCTCCCGTATGCTCCGCCGCATTGTTCACAATTTTGCTACCCGCCTGGGCACTGCCTTTCTTAGCTTTGGCGTCGTTTGGCTGACAGCCCGCTACTTAGGTGCGGCAGGACGCGGGGCCATTAGCCTGTTTGTGACGGATTGCGCGGCGCTGCTCCTTTTTATTGGGCTGCTGGGCGGCTCTTCGCTGATTTACCTGGCTCCGCGTCGCAACCTCTGGCACCTGCTGCTGCCAGCGTATGGGTGGGCCGTGGTGGTATGCATAGTAGGGACGGCTACGGTTGCCGGTTTACGGCACCCCGGCCCGGCCTACCTCTGGCACCTAGCTGGGCTGAGCACGTTGCAGGCCTTCTTTTCAATCAACACATCCTTGGTGCTGGGGCGCCGCCGCGAGGGAACGTACAACCTGCTGACTCTTATTCAGGTTGGACTCTTGGCTGGCAGCCTACTAGTGGCGTTCCAAACGGGTGGGCCGGGGCGTTCTGTTCAGGCTTATTACTGGAGTTCCTACGTGGCGTTCGGCGTACCGCTGCTGCTGAGCTTCATCCCCCTGTTGCGGCAACCCGACCGGCGCCGGCGTTGGGGTCGGCGTTTGCGGGCCACTACTCGTGAGTTGGCTCGGCATAGTCGAGGGGCCCATTTATCTAACATTCTGGCTTTTGCCAACTACCGGCTCAGCTATTACTTCGTGGCGCATTACGTTGATCTGCCCTCCGTGGGCATTCTGTCGGTAGGCGTGGCCCTGGTGGAGGCCATCTGGCTGATTCCGCGGAGCGCGGCCCTGGTTCAATACGTCGACCTGGTGCATTCTTCCGCCAGCAGCGGACCCTTGCCCACCGGGGCCCTGCGCGTGGCCCGTTTGGCGGTGCTGGCCACGGCCGCGGCCGTTGGGCTGCTTATTGCGCTACCGGTTGCGGTACTCACCACGGTTTTCGGGGCGGAGTTTGGGGCCGCCCGCCCGGTAATGGTGCTGCTGGCACCAGGGGCCGTTATCATGGCCGTGCAGATGGTGGTAAGCAGCTATTTTGCGGGGCGGGCCCGCTACCGTGTAAACAATTTAGCTTCCGTAGTTGGGCTGGGGGTCACGCTGCTGGCCTGCCCACTGCTCATTCCCTCGTACGGAATTCGAGGTGCCGCGCTGGCAGCTACCCTCTCGTACGGAGCCTCTACAGCCTTTCTACTGCTACACTTCTGGCGCGATACGGGGGCAGTGCCAACGGCTTTTCTGCCGGGCGCGGCCGATGTGCGGTACTGCTGGCAGCTGCTGCGGGCCCAAATAGAGGCTAAGTAGCGGCTTTCACGGTTACCTCAAACCACGGGGTGGGATCAGCCCACGGTTCGGGTTGCTGGGTAGGGCGCGGGGTAGGAAAATAAACGGCGCACAAGGTGTTGCCGACCTGAACAAGCTGACCGGAAGCCGCGTCTGGCAGCCCGTCCAGAATACCTGCCAGCACCTCCCACCGGGGCTGCCCGGGCTGGCGGCTGGCATCGTGCCACACCACCACGGTTTCCGGCCCGGCCAAGTGCGCAAACACCCGCCGAGTATCGGTCCGGACGGCTTCGTAGCGGTGGTCACCATCAATAAACACGACCCCAAACTTGCCGAGCTGGGCCATGTCATAGGTTGCCGAGTTGCCCTCCAAATGGTGTACGTTAGGCAAAGGCCGCGAGAAGAAACCGTGCAACTCAATGTAGCGCTCCGCCAGGCCTAATGCCCGCAGTTCAGCCCCCGACAAGTTCAAAGTGTACACCTCCGAGGCTATTTCGGCCACGTTGGCGGCGCTTTCCCCCCGCCAGGTGCCAATCTCGAAGTAGCGTTTGTCCAGAGCCTGCCGAACCAAGGCGCGCAGCAGGGCCAAATCAGTAGGCAGCGACCCACCGTCGCGGAAGGCAAACGGCCGGATGGTCTCGCCGGCGGTAGGCAGCAGGCTGGTTAGCGGCACGACAGGCAGCCCGTCGGCCCCAACAAGCCAGCGCGAGGCGTGGCGGAGCGCTTTAGCGCGCCAGGCTTCGTCATCGGCGGCCAGCACCGTATTCAGCAGCCACGGATTGCGCAGCAGGCTGCCCAGCCCGCGCAGGGTTTTGGTAAGTCGGGACAAGCGGTAAACAATAAAGTAGTGAACTGGTGAAGTGGTGAGCTGGTGAGTTTGGCGCGCTGATGGCGCAATTATGCCGCGAGAACACCTAACTCATTAGTTCATCAAGTCACCACTAGCTGATCGGGACTTTGCGCAGAATGGCTTCAATCATATCCTGGGTTCGGATGCCATCGGCCTCGGCCTCGTAGTTGAGCAAGATGCGGTGGTTGAGCACATCGGCGGCAACTTCCTTGATGTCTTCGGGTAGCACGTAGTCCCGCTCATCCAAAAAGGCCACGGCTTTGGCCGCGCGGTGCAGGGCAATGCTGGCCCGCGGGCTCACGCCAAACTGCACGTACTGCTGAAACTCCGTGAGGTCGTACTCGGCCGGTTTGCGGGTGGCAAATACTAACTCAATGATGTACTTCTCCAGCGTTTCTGAAATCTGCACCTGGTTGATTTGCTGCCGAATACCGAAGATATCCTCCTTGGTCAGGATGGGGCTCACCTCGCCCACGTAGCTCATGTTGGCCATGCGGCGCATCACTTCCAGCTCGTCGGTTTTCTTGAGGTAGTCCACGTACACCTTCATCATGAAGCGGTCCACTTGGGCCTCGGGCAGGGGGTAGGTGCCCTCCTGCTCCACGGGGTTTTGAGTGGCCAGCACCAGAAACGGCAGATCCAGCGGATACGTGGTTTCCCCGATGGTTACCTGCTTTTCCTGCATAGCTTCCAGTAGGGCGCTCTGCACCTTGGCCGGGGAGCGGTTCACCTCATCGGCCAGCACCAGGTTGGCGAAAATCGGCCCCTTTTTCACCTGAAATTCCGACTGGTTCTGGTTGTAAATCATGGTGCCCACCAAATCAGAAGGCAGCAGGTCGGGGGTGAACTGCACGCGCTGAAAGTGCAGGTGCAACACTTTGGAAAGCGTGCTGATGGTTAGGGTTTTGGCCAGGCCGGGCACCCCTTCCAGCAGGATGTGCCCGCCGGTAAAAAGCCCGATGAGCAATCGGTTCAGCATGTAGTGTTGCCCTACTACTACTTTGCCTACCTCGGCAAATACGTGCTTGATTTTCTGCTGGTAGTCGGGAGCCGAAGCAAACTGCGGAGGCGTCATACGGGAGCAAAACAGGTCTAAGGAGATTAAAGGTAGAGAAACCTTACCACTACCTCTGGGCAGGGCTTCATCTTATAAACTATGGCCCGAGGATAATGGTCACTGTCCCTTCCTGAGACAGAGCTGTTTTTTTATGACACAACCACTATTTTTTATAACACAAGTACCAGCAAATTTCTACCTTCAGGGCCCTGAAGCTGTTGATTACCTGTGCTGTTGACTCTGCGAAGCCGTATGGCTCTGCCCGGGCCCTACCCACGGACGCCCGCCCCAACATTCCTGTTTTTTAGCCCCCGAAAACCGGGGGCCAGCTACTGCATTCACCGTCCTTGCTTTCCACCTTTTCATTCTGTTTTACTATGAAAACACTTCTCCTCTTCCTGTTCCTGCTTGTTGGTAGTTATGGCGTGTCGGCCCAACCGGGCTGGCAATGGGTAAACCAGCTCAGCGCCTCCGGGCCACCATGACCGCCAAGGGCGTTATTACCGATGCGGCGGGCAACAGCTACGTCACGGGCTCCTTCGCGGGCACTACCTCCTTTGGCCGCTTGGCCCTGACCAGCCGGGGCCTCACGGATCTGTTTTTGGTTAAATACAACCCGGCCGGTAAGGCCCTGTGGGCTACGCAAATCGGCCGCGACCCGAAAACACCGTCCTATTCCCAACCCACCGCCAGCGGCGCCGACGTAGCCCTGGACGCGGCGGGCAATGTGTACGTTATCGGCAATTTCACCGGCACCTTATCATACGGCAGCAATAGCACCATTAGCAGCTTCAGCAACGGTTTCAACACGGCGCTGGTAGCAAAATTCAACTCCGGCGGCCAAGTGCAGTGGGTGGAGCGGTTCGGCATTCCGCAGTTTGGCTGCTATGGCTATGCCATTGCCACCGATGCCGCGGGCAATAGCTACGTCACGGGGCAGTCAGATTATGGTGGTATTCAGTTTGGGCCCCAAGTGGTAGGAGGCAGCCGCCGCGTGATGTACGTGGCACGCTACAACGCCACGGGCTCCGTTGCTTGGGCCAAGGTATCCTCAAACTGCAGCAGTTACGGCGCCAGCGGAGCCGATGTGGCGTTGGATGGGCGCGGAAACTGCGTGGTGGGCGGCGGCTTCATTAATGATATGACCCTGGACGGCACCGCCCTCACTGCTGCCGGCTACGACGCGTTTTTAGCCAGCTTCCACGCTGCCTCTGGCAGCCTGCAATGGATCCGGCAAGGCGGCGGGGGTAGTGCCAGCTCGAATGCGTACATCAGCGCCGTAGCTACCGATGCACAAGGCAACGTGTACGCCGCCGGACAGCATTCCGGCTTGGCCTCTTTTGGGGGCAGCCCTTACCAAACAATGGCGACTCCGACCAGCTTCTGGCCCGCTATACCCGCACGGGGGCGTTGCAGTGGGTGTATTCCGGTGGCACGAGCGCGCCGGAGTACAGCTCCTGCCTGGTCACAACTCCCGAAGGCAACAGCACCTTGATTGGGCGCCGCCTAAACTCCCGCAATGAGGTTACTACCCTGATTCAACAGGTACTGCCCACTGGTACAGGCCATTACTCCGAAACGCTGGGCACGCGCGGCAGCTGTACCACCGCCAGCATTGCCCAAGACAAGACGGGTAAGCTTTATCTGGCTGGCAGCTTGAGTGGTACCGCCACTTTTGGGGCTACCACGCTGCGAGTACCCGCCGGAACAGCCGGGTTTGTGGGTCGCCTGCACCTGCCGGAAACCAAGCCCCACCCCCGAGGCGGTAGCCATGCCAGCGTGGAGGTATATCCCAACCCGGTGCATAGCCGACTGGTGGCCAGCCTATCGGGCAACCAAACCGGCCTGCTACCGGGCAAGGCGCTGCTACATAACTCCTTGGGTGTAGTAGTTGATGCCCAGCCCCTGCTCCCAGCCGATGCTACTCAGGCCCAAGCTACTTTCGACTGCACCTCTCTGCCCAAGGGGCTATACGTGCTCAAGCTGTACTCTCCAGACGGCACTAGCTACGCTCAAAGTATTGAAGTAAGGTAGCCTAGCTTTTGGCCGAAAAATAAAAACGTCCTCCGCAAGCCGCGGAGGACGTTTTTTGTACCAGAGACGGGAATCGAACCCGTACTTCCTTACGGAAACGGCATTTTAAGTGCCGCGTGTCTACCTATTCCACCACTCCGGCTCGCACTTGATTCTTGCCACGGTAACTAGCTGTCTGCGCGTGGCAATTAGGGCAAAGTAACTGTAAATTCTCGAAACGATGGTCGTTATTTATTCCATTTACGTGGTGAAGCTCTAAGGGTATAGGCCTGCCCAACCACTCCACTTGTGCACAACTTTCTCACTTTCTTTCTTTTAACCCCTCACTTAATAACCGATTTTTCAGCCTGTGCGAGGAAGTATAGCGAGAGTTTTTCACCAGAATATTATCCCACGAAAACTGTCGGCCAACGTCGCGGTACCGCTCCCCTCTGTTCCAGCCTTGACCAGTGAAGTGGCTAATATCAATGGTTAATGCAGCAATGCGGCCTTTGATGGTCTTGTAATTGCCCCCTGCTGGAACTAAGCCCAACCGCTTGATAAGTTGCGCCATGGACAAGCATTCTGCAGCTAGTGCCCGGAATTGCTCATCCGACACTTTGATTCTCATATCAACTCGATTGAGCACTTAGTATAAAGCAAAAGACCCTGCCGAATGACAGGGTCTTTTTTGGAGCGGGAGACGAGGTTCGAACTCGCGACCTCGACCTTGGCAAGGTCGCGCTCTACCAACTGAGCTACTCTCGCTTTTGATCTTGGCGCCGTAGTGGCGTTTTGATGTGACAAAGGTACTACAGGAAACCGCGAAGTCAAGAGCCCACTTCAAAAAACCGATACTTTTTGTTTCACCAGAGCCTTCCTAGCTGATTTTCAGGGAGAAAAATTTAGGTAAAAACTACTTCTCAGCAACTATACCACTACGGTTTGCTAGCCTACATCGAAAAGTCCTACCCCTACTTCCTGCTCAGACATTGTGAAAGAACCTGAATACTGAGTGGCGGTAGGGCTTCTGAAGTTGATAGCCAGCGAGCCTAGCTGCTGCTTAGGGTAAGCTTTAGCTCGTTAAGCTTGAGCAGGGCTTCAATGGGGGTCAGCGTGTTCACATCCAGTTTTTCCAGCAGTTCCCGCAGGCGCTCCAGGGCTGGGTCAGTGGGTTCAAACATGCTGAGCTGCAGGCTGGGGCGTGGGGCGCTGTGCACAGCAGCCGTCGGCTGAGCCTTGGGGCCCCGCGGGGCAACATCCGCAGCCGGGGTGGAAGCCCGACCGTTCAAGGGAACTACTTTTCCGCTCGTTGGCTCATCATCGAGGCCCGCCAGCACGTCGTCGAATTCCGTGGCGGCGTCCGCATCGGGGCCGGCGGAGGTGCGTTCCTGCTCCAAGTGGTGCATGATTTCATTGGCACGCAGCACCACGGAGGTAGGCATGCCAGCCATACGGGCCACGTGAATGCCGAAGGAGTGCTCAGAGCCGCCTTCGCGCAGCTTGCGTAGGAACAGAATGCGCCCGTCGGCTTCCTTTACGGCCACGTTGTAGTTGCGTACCCGCGGGCAGTCGTCGGCCAGCTGGTTAAGCTCGTGGTAGTGGGTAGCAAACAGGGTTTTGGCCCGGGCCTTGGGCGAGTTGTGCAGGTGCTCCACAATGGCCCAGGCAATGCTGATGCCATCGTAAGTGCTGGTGCCGCGCCCAATTTCGTCCATCAGCACCAGGCTACGGTCGGAGAGGTTGTTGAGGATGGAGGCCGTTTCGGTCATTTCCACCATGAAGGTGCTTTCGCCCTTGCTCAGGTTGTCGGAAGCGCCCACGCGGGTAAAAATCTTGTCGATGATGCCTAAATGAGCCGAATCGGCGGGCACGAAAGAGCCGATTTGGGCCAGCAGCACAATTAGGGCCGTTTGGCGCAGCAAAGCGGATTTGCCGGCCATGTTCGGACCCGTAATTACCACAATTTGCTGGTCATCTTGGTCCAGCCGGATGTCGTTGGGAATGTACTGCTCGCCGGGAGGCAGCTGGCGCTCAATGACGGGGTGGCGCCCGGCCCGGATGTCGAGGATGGTAGAATCATCGACAGTGGGCTTGACGTAGCGGTGCTGGCGAGCGGTGGCGGCAAAAGAAGCCAGGCAGTCAGTAACACCAATAGCACGGGCGTTCTGCTGAATCTGGGTGACGTAGTCGGCGGCAAACAGCACGAGGTCGTTGTAGATGTTCTGCTCAATAATGAACAGGCGCTCCTCGGCATGCAGAATCTTCTCCTCGTAGGTTTTCAGCTCCTCCGTGATGTAGCGCTCAGCATTCACCAGGGTTTGCTTGCGAATCCAGGAGGTAGGCACCTTGTCCTTGTGGGCGTTGGTGACTTCGAGGTAGTAGCCAAAAACCTTGTTATACGCTATTTTTAGGGAAGAAATGCCCGTTTCCTGCACGGCCCGTTGCTGGAGCTTAAACAGGTAGTCCTTGCCTGAAAACGCCATGGCCCGCAGCTCGTCCAGTTCCTTGTCTACGCCATCATTCAGCACGCCGCCTTGGTTGGTCAGGATGGGCGCATCGACCTTGATTTTGGCCTGGATTTCGTTGCGCAGGGCGGTGCAAGGATTAAGTTGATCGGCCAGCTTTTGCAGGGCCCGCACGCCCGAAGCGGCTAGTTCCTCCCGGATTGGGCCGATGGCTTCCAGGGCCCGGGCCAACTGCTGCAGCTCCCGCGGGTTCACGCGGCGCACGGCCACCTTGGAAATCAGTCGCTCCAAGTCATTAATCTGGCGCAAGTGCTGAAGCGTGTTTTCCAGCAGCTCGGGCGTTTGCAGCAGGGCTTCTACTGTATCGAGGCGGCGCTGAATCTGGGCGGGCTCCTTGAGGGGTAGCACCACCCATTTGCGCAGCAGGCGGGCCCCCATGGGTGTCACGGTCTGGTCCAGAATGTCAATCAGGGGCACGCCGCCGGGGTGCTGGGGCTGCACCAGCTCCAGGTTGCGCACCGTAAACCGGTCGAGCCACACGTACTTGTCTTCCTCCAGGCGCCCAATGCTGCCGATATGGCCCACGTCGGTATGCTTGGTTTCGGCGAGGTAGTGCAGGATGCAGCCAGCGGCCGTGATGCCCTCGCGCAACCCGTCAATACCAAAGCCCTTGAGCGAGGTAGTGTTGAAGTGCCGGGTCAGGGTTTCGTGGCCGTAGTCGAAGCCGAACACCCACTCATCCAGGGCAAAATGGCAGTAATCGGGCCCGAAATGGCCTTCAAACTCCTGGCGGCTTTTCTTGCAGAACAAAACCTCGGCGGGCAGAAAGTTCTGGAGCAGCTTGCCCAGGTAGTCCACGGTACCCTGGGCCACCAGAAACTCACCGGTGCTGATATCGAGGAAGCTGATGCCGGCCTCCTGCTTGCCGAAATGCACGGCGCAGAGGTAGTTGTTGCTCTTGCGCTCCAGCACGTTGTCGTGCAGGCTCACGCCGGGCGTCACCAGCTCCGTAATACCGCGCTTTACCAGGCCCTTTGCTTGCTTGGGGTCCTCGAGCTGGTCGCAGATGGCTACGCGCTGCCCGGCCCGCACCAGCTTGGGCAGGTAGTTGTCGAGGGCATGGTGGGGAAAGCCGGCCAAGGGCGTTTCGGAAGAAGTGCCGGCCCCGCGCTTGGTCAGGGTGATATCCAGAATGCGGGAGGCCGTTACGGCATCCTCGCCAAAGGTTTCGTAGAAGTCGCCGACGCGGAACAGCAGCACCGCGCCAGGATGGGCCTGTTTGAGCTGGTAGTACTGCTTCATCAGCGGCGTATCAACGACGGGCGCGGGCCCGAGGGAGCCGTGCATGCGGATAGGCTTTTTGTTGGGGTCGGCAGTTTTGGTTTTCACGGAAAGCGGAAATACGGGAAAGAGAAGTGGGCTGGGGCAGAAGCCCCCATTCGCCTTGCGAACAAGAACAGCCACCTTGTTATGCCGAGCCCCGCGAGGAATCTGGCCTGCCCCCGTTGGGTTGCTTCTCCAGCGTCAGCACGCCAGATTCCTTGCGGGGCTCGGCAGGAGGTTCGGTGGAAAGGGGCGCAAGCCTAACAGCCGTTGCGCGGCGGCGCGTTCCTACCTTTGGTGCCATGCGCAAACTCTCGATGGAAGAACTGAACCGGCTGACGGTGGCAGACTTCAAAAATACGCGAAAATTCCCCCTTACCCTAGTACTCGACAACGTGCGCAGCCTGCACAACGTGGGTGCCGCCTTCCGCACGGCCGATGCTTTTGCCATTGAGAAAATCTGGCTCTGCGGCATCACGGGCCGCCCGCCCCAGCGCGAAATCACGAAAACAGCCCTGGGCTCCACCGAGTCGGTCACGTGGGAGTACGCACCGACTACAGTGGAGGCGTTGCAACAGCTGAAAGCGGCGGGCTACGTGGTAGTGGCCGTGGAGCAAACCACTGGCAGCCAACCCCTACCGGCTTTCCAACCCGACCCTACCCGCGCCTACGCCCTGGTAATGGGTAATGAAGTGTTCGGGGTAGAGGACGAGGTGCTAGCCCTCTGCGACGCTGCCGTGGAGATTCCGCAGTTCGGCACCAAGCACAGCCTGAACGTGAGCGTGGCCGCTGGCGTCGTGCTCTGGGACTTTATCAGCAAGATTGGCTGGGGCCTAACGCCGTAAGTAGGCGGTAAAAATACGAGCTTGGTAACAAAGCCTCTCATTTACTCAAAATTACGGTAAGAACTACGCGTTTTCTTGTGTAGATTTGAAACGGACCGCCCCGCTTGGGAGGCCCTCGCTCCTGCCCACACCTATTTACCCTCCTAGCCCTTCTTGATGAAGTCAACTTTTACTCCTACGGTGCGCGTTGTAGCTACCGCCGCCCTCCTGGCAATACCGGGTCTTGCATTGGCCCAATCGGCGGCGTTGCTTGACCAGGCGCGTAATGCTTTGCAGGCGCGCACGTCCGTCCTAGGCCTGAAAAAGACGGATGTTTCGGATCCGGCCATTACCAGCTCCTTCACCGACGACTATAACGGCATCACGCACGTGTACCTGCGCCAGCGCTACCAGGGAGTAGAGATTTACAACGCCGTGGCCGATGTGCACTTGAATGCGGCGGGGCAGGTGGCTAGTCTGCACAGCAAATTTGTGGTGAATGCTGCGGCCCAGGCCCGTCCGGCCACGCCCGGCCTCACGGCGGAGCAAGCCGTAGCGGCGGCGGCCCAAGCCCTGAACCTGGCGGCCCCCAGGGCCTGCGAGTACTCAAAGCTGGCACCGCAGCGGCCGGTCTGGAATTCTCGACCGGCGGCATTTCCCTGGACCCAATTCCGGTGAAGCTGATGTACCTGCCCATGCCCACCGGCGAGCTGCGCCTGGTATGGGACGTCACCATTTACCCGCGGAACGCCCGCAACTACTGGAGCGTACGCGTGGATGCCTCCACCGGCGCCCTGCTCGACCAGCACGACCTCGTGATTCGGGAGCCGTTTACCATGGCGGCTCTCACCGCGCCCCTGGCCCTGGCCTCCACGCCTACTCCAGCGGCCCCCACGGCGGCCCGCCCCACGGCCGGCAACAGCTACAATGTGTGGCCTATCACCGTGGAAAGCCCTAATCACGGCTCCCGGCAAGTAGTTACTGACCCCGCCGACCCCGCGGTTTCGCCCTACGGCTGGCACGATGTGGACGGCAAACCCGGCGCGGACTCCCTGCGCACGGCCGGCAACAACGTGTACGCCTACGAGGACCGCAACAACCGCAACAACTCCGCCACGGAGCTGTGGCGCGGAGGCTACGCCCCGAAAGGCGGCACCAACCAAATCTTCGACGCACCCTTTAACAGTGGCGTTACCGCGGCTCCGACTGCCAACCTCGACGCGGCCATCATCAACCTGTTCTATTGGAACAACGTGATGCACGACGTAATGGCGCGCAAGGGCTTTACTGAGGCCAGCGGCAACTTCCAGGCCTTCAACTACTCCAGCCAGGGCCGGGGCGGCGACGCCGTGTTTGCCGAAGCGCAAGACGCCAGCATTGCAAATCCTGCCAGCTTCAACAATGCCAACTTTGCTACCCCCGCCGATGGCCGTACGCCCCGCATGCAAATGTATCTGTGGGAGCAAAACGTTACCACGGCCAGCATTACGGCCCCGGCGACCCTAGCCGGACCGATTGCTGCGGCTGAGGGCGTGTTTACGCGCCGCCTTTCAAAAACGGGCCCAATCAGTGGTAATCTAGTGTTGGTGAACGATGGAACGGCTACGCCCACTTACGGCTGCCTTATGTACACCAACACTGCCGCCGTGAAGGACAACATTGCCTTGGTTGACCGCGGCGACTGTACGTTCGCCATCAAGGTGCAGCAAGCGCAAGTAGCCGGCGCGCGCATGGTTGTTATTATCAACAACAGTGCAACGCAAGGAGCCGTCTCTTTTGGTAGTGCCGCCGACTCAGTCGGTATCCGAATTCCGGGCGTCATGATTTCGAAGGCCGACGGTGACCGAATCAAAACGGCCCTGCAGGCAGGTACCACCGTCAGCTTCACGGTTAGCGGCGTGACCAACTACCGCGACAGTGATTTCGACAATGGCATCATTGCCCACGAGTACGGCCACGGTATTTCCACCCGCCTGACGGGCGGTGCAGCGGCCCCTAGCTGCCTACGCAGCGCCGAACAAATGGGCGAGGGCTGGAGTGATTTCTTCGGGCTGTGGATGACAACCAAGCCCAGCGACGTGGGCGCTACGGGCCGGGGCATTGGCACTTATAGCTCCTTCCAAGCCACCACGGGCGGCGGCATCCGGCCTAACCGCTACAGCACCAACATGACCACTAACCCGGCTACCTATGACTATATCGGCAAGACGGTAAGTGGGGAAGCCTACAATGCCGCCCACAATATCGGGTACGTGTGGGCTTCTGCACTCTGGGATTTGAACTGGGCCCTGATTGACAAATACGGCTACAACACCGACCTGCGCGGTACCACCGGCGGCAACAACATTGCCCTGCAACTGGTTATCGATGGGCTGAAACTGCAAGCCTGCAACCCCGGCTTCATCGACGGCCGCAACGCCATCCTGAAGGCGGACTCCATAAACAATAACGCCGCTAACTCGGCCATTATTTGGCGCGTGTTTGCCCGCCGGGGCATGGGTTTCGGGGCTAGCCAAGGTAGCGCCGATCTGCTCAACGACCAGACGGCATCGTTTGCCCTGCCTGCCGTGCTCAGCAGCCGGCAGCAGCTCAGCGAGAAACTGCTGGAGCTGTACCCCAACCCAGCCAACGACCAAGTGCTAATACGCACGCAGGTTAGCAGCGCGGCCCCTGTGCAAGTAGAGCTAGTATCGTTGCTGGGCCAGCGCATACGGGTGCAGCAGGTTTCCGCGGCCCGGTTGCAGCAGGAAGGTGCGCTCATCAATACGGCTGACGTAGCGGGGGCGTGTACATCGTGCGCCTGACCACCTCGGAAGGTACCATCACCAAAAAGGTGGTAGTGCAGCACTAAGACTTAGGCACGATTTGTCCTGGTTGCTTTGCTTCCCGTTAAGAAAAACGCCCGTCTGGCTTTGCGCCGGGCGGGCAGTTTTTTTAGCTTTTCAGCCTGCTTGCTGGTTACACACTCATGACTCTATTCCTGCCTGACTCCTCCTTAGCTGACGCGGCCCTACTGGCCCTGCGCCCTACCCTGGATGCCGTGGTGCTAGATGGCGCGGCAGACTCCGTCGGCGACTTTTTGCACCAGACCCTGCGCCCCGTGCTCAAGCTACAAAACCACCGGCTGCTTACCGTAACGGCCGATTTTCTGGCCGATCATCATGTGCCGTTTGCCGGTGCCGGCGCGGCAGAGCGCCAGCGGGTGGTAGCGGAGCTGCTCACGCGCAACACCAAGCTCCGTTACACCATCGTCGGGCTGATTACGGGCCTGTTTACCAGCGCTGAAACGGCTTTTTACCGTGCCCACCGTCCTGAGCTAAATCGGCGGCTACTGGAGCTGGCCGTTCGTCGGGTGCAGGACCAAACGGCGGAAATTGCTACCCTGCTACCGCCTGGATGAGCACGTTTTACGCCACGCTGGAAGTAAGCGAGCAGGCCACGGCCGAGGAAATCCGCCGGGCCTACCGCCGGCTGGTTCTGCTGACCCATCCTGACCGCACCCCCGATCCGGCTGCCCACGAGCGGTACCTGGCCGTTAATGCAGCCTATGATGTCCTGAGCCAACCTGAGCGCCGGCAGCTCTACGACGCGGCCCTGGCCATTTGGCGGCGCCCGCCTGCGCCGGCACCCGTGGCTACCTCTCCCGGGCGCACCAACCGGGACCGGCACCGCCGGCCGATGGCCCAGGTCCGCCGCGGTCCAACCCCCGATCCGTACGCGGTGGTGTACGCCCGCTACGCCCCCTGGGCCCGGCGCTTCTGCCTGCTTATGCTGGTGTTTTGCGGCCTGCTGCTGGTTGACTTTTGCTGGACCCGGGAGTACCCCCACGAGGTGGTGCAGGCGGTGGAGCGGCACTCCTTATCCTCGCGCCGGAGCGGCATGGTTACGTATTACACCTTTCATACCCGCACGCCAGCTTCCGCAGCTACGAGTACGATGGGACCATTGGCACGGCGCTGGCTATTCGCAAAAGCGCCTTATTTGGCCAAATTCGGCAGTTTGCCGTGGGCGGGCAGGGCTGGCAGCGCGCTGATCAGGTAAGCATCTACGGCAACTTTCTGTTTGCGCCGGCGCTGCTGTTGCTTATAGCCGCTGCCGGAACCTTCCGGCGTCGCTCCAACGTGTTCGTATTCAATTGCAGCCTGGGGTGCGGGCTGCTGCTGGCGGTGGTGATTTATTTCCTGGTCAGATCCTGAGGAAAAAGCCAGTCTCATTTCTGTTACCCAGCAAAAAGCCCCGAAGCGTACGCTTCGGGGGCTTTTTGCTGGGTAGTATGCGGCGCGCGTTTAGTCGTATTGAGAGTCGCGGAGCTGCACGGGGGCGGCCTTCTTACGCAACCGCATGTTCAGCACCTCCACAATCAGGGAGAAGAACATAGCGAAGTAGATGTAGCCCTTCTCGATTTCCTTGTGGAAGGCTTCCATCACGAGCATGACCCCAATCATAATCAGGAAGGAAAGGGCCAGCATTTTGATGGTAGGGTTGCGGTTCACGAAGTCGGCCACAATACCGCTGAATACCAGCATCACGCCCATGGACAGGATAACGGCCAGAATCATAATCAGCACGTTATCCACGAGGCCCACGGCCGTCAGAATTGAGTCGAAGCTGAACACAATGTCAATCAGAATAATCTGCAGGATGACGCTGCCCATGGAAGCGCCGCCCTTGGCGTTGTGGCCCTCTTCCTCCTCGCCCTGCAGCTTAGTGTGAATTTCAGTGGTGCTCTTACCAATCAGGAACAAGCCCCCACCCAGCAGAATCAGGTCGCGGCCCGTTACGTTCCAACCCTCCTGCATCCACGGCACGGGAATGCTAAAGAGCGGCGCTTTCAGGCCTACAATCCAGGAAATACTCAGCAGCAGCCCAATCCGGAACAACAGGGCCAGCAGCAGCCCGATGGTGCGGCCGCGGCTGTGCTGCTCCTGCGGTAGGCGGTTGACGATGATGGAAATAAAGATGATGTTGTCAATACCCAGCACAATTTCCATGAATGTGAGCGTCAGCAGGCTCACCCAGGTTTGGGGGTCAGAAAAAACGGAGAAGTCGAAGTGCATGGAAGCGGTAGTGAAATGATGGAGTAGCGCGCCAGGAGCGGTCAGGACGAGAAGGCCACGCCGGCTGTCAGCCCAGAAGCTGGCAGTAGTACGCAAAGGCCCTGGTTTCGTCCGCCGCGCCCTACGACTTCATATTGACGAACTGCAGGGGCTGGCCGATGTCGGTTCGGCGGAGAATGGCAATGGCAGCCTGCAATTCGTCGATTTTCTTGGCCGTGACGCGCACTTGGTCGTCCTGCATCTGGGCTTCTACCTTGGCCTTACCGTCCTTGATGGCTTTGATGATTTTGCGGCCCGCTTCCTTGTCTACCCCGGCGCGCACCTTAATAACTTTCTTGATGAGGGCACCGTTGGCCTGCTCTTCAGCCGAAAAGTCGAGGGCGGTGCCATCAATGCCTTGCTTCACTACGCGGGTGAGCAAAATATCCTCCAGGGCTTTCACGCGCATGGAGTTTTCGGAGGTTAGGGTAACGGTATTGGCTTTCTTATCCAGCTCAATACCACCTTTGGTATCACGCAGGTCGTAGCGGGTCTGCAGTTCTTTTTTGGCCGTATTTACCGCATTTTCAAGCGTCTGCGGATCAACTTTGCTCACGATATCGAATGATGCCATGGGGAGAAGGAAGGTGAAAGGAGAAAGTCTGCGCTACGTAGGGCACCCACGCAGGTTGGCTCAAAGATAGTGAGGTAGGGAAATGGTAGAATGGTTGAGGTGGCCGGCGGCGGCAATCCTGGGCCTCCTACCCGCGCTTTCTGCCCCGTACTGGCCCGGATACCGGCGGTTACCACTCGCCGTGCGGGCAATAGCAGTAGAGCGCGGCGAAAGAGGAACAGGCAGGTATGGCCGGCAGGGGTTTGCCTAAAGTACTCTACCTTTTGCGGGTATTCCAACCCGCCCGTTTCTGCTTTTTCCGGTTATGAAACCCACTCCCGACCCTGCCGCCCTGCTCGCCATCTACAACCAAATAAACCACTATGGCCGCGCCAATGGCATGGAGCTAATGGTACAGGAGCCCGGCAACGTGCGCTACACCATGACCATCCGCGACGAGCACCTGTCTTCGCCCGGTACCTGCCACGGGGGCGTGCTGGCCGGCCTAATGGATGCCACGCTGGGCGCCGCCGCGCTTTCGCTGGCCTTTACCACCGCGGAGCTGGTTTCAACGGTGGAGTTTAAGATTAACTACCTCCACCCCGTTCATCTGCACGACCAGCTGCTGGCCCACGGCCTAGTGGAACACCACGGCAAAACGTTGGTTGTAAGCAGTGCCTTTATCAGCTGTCCCGCCCGCAACAATCTGGTGGTAGCCCGGGGCATGGGCACCTTCAACCGCTACCCCGCCTCCAAGCGAGACCTTACGTGGTGAGATGGTGACTGAGTGAGTTTGCCGAGTACATGCATCTGTCCCATGCCGTCCTAGCGAGGGCACCGACCCCGTTTCTCTCTTTTGCCCCAAAGCCTGATAACGTGACAAGCCCTTGACGCTACCATACGTCAAGGGCTTGTCACATTTTAGAGGGTAGCATTCAGGCCAGGCCAGATGGCGGCGTTGTGCCTTGCCTCCTCGCTATAATAATTCACTCACCACCTCACCACTAAAAAGAAGCCGCCGGGCGGCCTGTCTCACGCAGGCTGCCCGGCGGCTTGGGAGCTACCGAACCGAGGCTAGTTATTACAGGCGTTCGGGAGAGCCGGCCGACTCGTGCTCGTGCTCGTCGTACTCGTCGCCTTCTTCCATTTCGGGGGCTTCTACTTTGCGCACGTTACGGGCACAGTCTTCGTCGCGGTGGTTGCGGCCCACCGTGAACTCCACCCAGTCGCCTTCGTGCAGCTCGTTGAAGTCACCCTCGGCCATATCGGCGTAGCTGAAGAACAGGTTGTTCGGGGCATTACCACGAAACCAAAACCATTCTTGAGGTTTTTGATGGTGCTGATACCCACCGTGCCTACCGGACCCGCGGCCGTGGGGCCGGTGGGGCGTACGGGCTTGGGCGCAGGGAAGGCTACTGGCTCAGGCGTGTTCACGAACATCGACTCAATCAGCTCGTCGCCCGTGCTCAGGCCCTGGTCAATGACTTCGTGCATCTGCACGGGGTAGGTAGCCTGCTCCAGCAGTTGCTGCGAGGCGCGGGTTACGCGGTTTTCGCCCTTGAAGTCGGTGTATTTGAAGTCCCAGTTCAGGAGCATCACGCGGGTACCCACGGTGTTGAGCTTCTTAATCAGGGGGGCGTAGTCAGAGTCGCCGGCAATGAGCACGACTACGTCGAAGCTCTTGTGGATAGCCAACTCCAAGGCTTCCAGGGACAACCACACGTCAATGCCCTTCTCTTGCAAACGGCCATCGCGCGTTTTCAGGGGCATGTAGTGGGTCTGAATGCCCATGTTCATCAGGATATCGTCGAGGAGCCGGTCGTGGAACAGCCGGTCTTTGTCGCGAGCTTCCGTGGCGGAGAGGCGGCCGCGGAAGAAGTGAGAGTCAATTATCTGGCTCAGACGTACGTCTACGTCTTCTTCTTCAGCAACCTGATGACGAATAAATTCATGGAGGCCTTCCAAGCTAATACGGGCCTTACGGTCATGCTGGAAGTAGTAGTAATCACTGATTTTCAGGAAATAATTGCCGTCATAGAAGACGCCGATCCTAATTAAAGGGCTATTCATCTGGTTCATACAAGAAACGGGTTGAGCGCAAAAAGGTGTGTGTGAGTAAGAGCGGGTAAGTTGGTTCGGGTGGGCGCGTGGCGTACACATGCCCGATCAAAGATACAAGTTGTAGACCTTACAGTAATGCAGTAAACCATAGGCTAGGCGGTTTTAGCGAATGAGCACGTGCGAGTTAGCTGGTAAAGAATATGCGTCAGTTCTCTCAGCACGCTAGATAATAACTGCCCACATGAGGCCTTCATGAAGAGGATAACGGTCTTCACACGGGTGATATTCTACCCGTATCACGTTGGAATATAACAGGCGGGCTTCTCTACAATATTAAAGCATATATATGTATTATGCGAATCCGATAAGTGCAAATTACTCGCTTCTGCTACAAACTCAATAAGCTGAGCTTTGCGGCGGAGAACGGGTTTTAGCGCAAAATCGTCATTCCTAAATCCTACAAATAGAACCGCGGATACGTAGTAATCAAATATACAATTCCGGTCCGCGTACTAGCAGCCAATTCGCCTGACTGGCCTGTTTTATAGCCCAAGTGCCAGTAACATCAGACCAATAGCGCCGGGTTCCGCCGGCAGAGGGCCGGCAAGCTCGCCTTGCCTAGTAACCCGCCCGCACTAGAACCCCAGCCGCCCTACTACCAACCCCAGCACCAGCAGCCCATAGCCCGCACAGATTGCCAGCTCCAACAGGTTACCGCTTTTGGAGCCCGTCCGAATTAGGGGAATTTTCAGGGAGAAGTCAGTCAGGGGCATGAGCCACTTCACGCCGGCTTTCGTGAGGGTATCGGCCAGCAGGTGGGAGGCGTAGCCCGCGCCAGCAAACAGTGCCACGCCGTGCCAGCCCAGGCCCTTATCGGCCAGGTGGCCAATGTAGGTCCATAGGCCAGTGGCCCAAAGCGTGTGGGTCCAGGAGCGGTGGGAGGTGAAGGGGGCTACTGACACAAACAAACCCAGCATGCTCAGCCAGATGTAGCCGGTGTAAAGCCCCGCTACCAGCGTGCAAAGCCCGGTAAAGAGCAGGGCCAGCTTGCGGGTAGAGTCGCCCTGCATGGCCGCCCCAATCAGACCAAATGCCAGGGCAATGGTAAAGCCCAGGCGACGGTCGGGACCGAGGGGTAGCTGGAAGTGGGTGTAGAGCGCCAGTCCGGCCGCTACGGCCACAAAGGCCCACCGCACGTAGGCTTGCGCAAATCCCAGGCGCTTGCTCAGGCGGGAGCCGGGGTGGTCGAGGTCGGGAGCTAGGGAGGAAAAACCGGCCAGGGCAATGCCGGCGGGCGAAAACGGAATACCCGGTACGAGGCCCGCAACAGCCACGCCGGTAATCAGGCCAATGGCCAAGTGAGAAGAACCGCGCACTAAAAAAGTATCATAGAGAATAAGCCGTAAAGATACCGCCCAGACGAGCCGCTTTACTACAAGCCGCAGCAGGTTTTTGCGCGTACTACCGGCCCGTAGCAGGTAGCAGGCCGGCAGCCCGGTTCAGCACTTAAACCAAGTCCCGGATAACTGCTGCCGCGTTTATGTGCCGCTTACTACCGCTGTAGTAGCTTGAGCATTTTAGGAGGCAGCTCCCGCGGCAGCTATCCGCTTACTTTTTGCTTGTACATTCTTATTCTGCATCACCGATACGTCAGGTTCCTCGTGCCTGTCTCCCTGAGCCCAGCGCAGGACCTTATCACGAACAGCAGGCATCTCAACCTCTTGTTCACGCATGAAAAGGCCCTGCGCTGGGTTCAGGAGGGCCAGTGAGGAAAGTAGGTGCAGATAAGCACATGGAGCAGTAGTGCTCCAGCCTACTCAGTCCGGATGCTTTGTAAATCCAACCGCTAAGAAACTGCCCAAAGTGCCAGCTGCTACCAGCCGCCGGAGCTGCCGTGCAAGCCGCCTTGAGCATCGCGCACTTGGTTTTCCAACAGGGCCAGGCCACGGTGGAAGGCATCGGTTACTTGCTGCTTCTCATGCTCGGGAAGGGGGCCCTGCTCCTGTACCTGCTGACGCACCTGCCGCAGATGATTCAGAATATCGTCCCACTCGTCGCTTCCCTGCTCCTTCTGCTTGTCCACCATTGCCTTATGCCCGCTGGGGCGACTTCTGCGCGTGAACTGGGAAGATACGAGGCTGGCGAAGAAAAGTGGCGGAAACTTTCGGAGGCCAGCAGGGGTATTCAGTAGCGTGCATTTTTGTTGGAAGACTAGCCCTGAGCTTCGGCCCTGCACAAACTGAAGCACTGGTGCCTACCTTTCGGCTGGCAGAAACACGCCCTGCGCACCCGCCGTGCGTGCTTTGCCCTACGCGTGCCCGACCGGAGTTACCTTCGGCCGGGCTTCTCCCTTTGCTTCCTCCCCTAGCCGCTACCCGTTTTG
Organism: Hymenobacter sp. 5516J-16; assembly: GCF_022919335.1. Lineage (NCBI taxonomy): Bacteria > Pseudomonadati > Bacteroidota > Cytophagia > Cytophagales > Hymenobacteraceae > Hymenobacter > Hymenobacter sp. 5516J-16. The sequence continues at coordinate 1,860,693 of NZ_CP095058.1, forward strand.
AAGGTCACCGATTTTCTCAAGCTCTACTCCCTGGACCCGACCACGCTGACGGTGGGGGCCCGCCTGAACCCGGCCACGCGCAACTCGCTGAAACCGACGACTGACAAGTCCGAGACGCCCGCGCGCCTGCACCTGAAGGGCCTGATAGGAAGCCAGGATGCCGTGCTGGCCGCCGCCCTGCACCAGGAGTTCCCGGATCAGCACCACCTGTTCATCCTGCACGACCGGGACGAGGCCGCCTATTTCCTGGCCGACTTGCAGCACCTGGTGCCGGAGGAGGAGCCCCTGCTGTTTCCGAGTTCCTACAAGCGGCCCTACTCCTTCGACGAGACGGAAAACGCCAACGTGCTCATGCGGGCCGAGGTGCTCAACAAGCTCAATTCCCACCGCGGGCCCAAAACCACCGCCGAGCAGGACGCTGAAAATGCCGCCGACGCGGCCGAAGCTACCGAAGATGGCACCGCCAAACCCAAGGGCAAGCGTGCCAAAGCCAGCGCTAAAGAAACCGCCGGGGCCCTCATCGTTACCTACCCCGAGGCCCTGTTTGAGAAGGTTATCAACAAGAAAAGCCTGGTAGCGAATACCTTCCTGGTAAAAGTAGGCGACAAGCTGGACGTGAACTTTATCAGCGACATGTTGGCCGAGTACGACTTTGAGCGCTCAGACTTTGTGTACGAGGCCGGGCAGTTTGCCGTGCGTGGCGGCATCGTGGACATCTTTTCCTACGCCAACGAGCTACCCTACCGCATTGAACTGTTTGGGGATGAGGTGGAAACCATCCGGACGTTTAACCCGGAAAGCCAGCTCTCGGTGGAGAAGCGCCAACAGGTGAGCATTATCCCGAACGTGCAAACCAAGTTGCTCCAGGAAACGCGGGAGTCGTTTCTGGACTTTATTCCGCGCAGCACCGCCATTTGGGCCAAGGACGTGCGCCAGACCCTGGACGTGGTAGAGGAGTATTTCGACAAGGCCGAGCAGGGCTTCAAGGAGTTACTGGCGGCCTCGGGCGGCACCCAGGTAGTCAGCAAGCCGGAAGATTTGTTTGAGTCGGGCAAGACGTTCCGCAAGCTGCTGGAGGGCTTTCCGGTAGTGGAGTTCGGCAAGCGTTTTCACTTCAAGGCCGGGGCCGAAGAGTTCAGCTTCAGCGCCAAGCCCCAGCCCAGCTTCAACAAGGACTTCAACCGCCTGGTAAAAAACCTGCACGACAACCAGCAGAAGGGCTATACCAACATCATTGCCGCCGAACAGGTACGCCAGGCCGACCGCCTGCGTACCATCTTCGACGAGCTGGACAACAACGTGCAGTTTCAGCACTTGCTGCTGGGCCTGCGCGAAGGCTACATTGACGAAACGTTGAAACTGGTGGTGTACACTGACCACCAACTGTTTGAGCGCTTCTACCGGGCCCAGGAAACCCGCAAGTTCTCCAAGAAAAAGGCCCTGACCCTAAAGGAGCTGCGCACCCTGGTACCCGGCGACTACGTGGTGCACCAAGACTACGGCATTGCCCGCTTTGCCGGCCTGACCCAGGTAGAAATCAACGACCGGGTGCAGGAGGCTATCCGGCTGGTGTACCGCGACGACGACGTGCTGACCGTCAGCATTCACGCCCTACACAAGATTGCCAAGTACTCGGGGGCCGAGGGCAACCCGCCTACCATGAGTAAGCTGGGCTCACCGGAGTGGGAAAACAAAAAGAAGTCGGTCAAGAAGAAGGTCAAGGACATTGCGGCCGAGCTGATTCGGCTGTACGCCAAGCGCAAAACCGCGCCCGGCCACGCCTTCGCCATGGACTCCTTTATGCAGGCCGAGCTGGAATCGAGCTTCATCTACGAGGACACCCCCGACCAAGCCAAGGCCACCGAGGACGTGAAGCGCGACATGGAAGTGCCCCATCCCATGGACCGCCTGGTGTGCGGCGACGTAGGCTTCGGCAAGACGGAAGTAGCCATTCGAGCCGCCTTCAAGGCCGTGGCCGATGGCAAGCAGGTGGCTATTTTGGTGCCCACTACCATCCTGGCCATGCAGCACTACAAAACGTTCCGGGAGCGGCTGGGCAACCTGCCCGTGACGGTGGAGTACGTGAACCGCTTCAAGAGCACCAAACAAATCAAGGAAACCCTGGCCCGGGTAGCGGAGGGCAAAACCGACATTCTTATCGGCACGCACCGCCTCACCAACAAGGACGTGAAGTTCAAGGACCTGGGCCTGCTGGTAATTGACGAGGAGCAGAAGTTCGGGGTGAAAACCAAGGACAAGCTCAAGGAGCTGAAGGTGAACGTGGACACACTGACCCTCTCGGCCACGCCCATTCCGCGCACCCTGCACTTCTCGCTCATGGGCGCCCGCGACCTGTCGGTTATTGCTACCCCCCACCCAATCGCCAACCCGTACAAACGGAATTGCACGTCTTCGACGAGACGCTGGTGCGCGACGCCATTGCCCGCGAGCTGAAGCGGGGCGGGCAGGTGTTTTATGTGCACAACCGCATCAAGGACATTGAGGAGCAGGCCAGCATGATTCTGCGCCTGGTGCCCGACGCCCGCGTAACCTACGTGCACGGCCAGATGGAGGGCGACCTGCTGGAAAAGCGCATGATGAAGTTCGTGGATGGCGACTTCGACGTGCTGGTGAGTACTACCCTCATTGAGTCGGGCCTGGACATTGCCAACGCCAACACCATCATCATCAACCGCGCCCACATGCACGGCCTCAGTGACCTGCACCAGATGCGAGGCCGGGTGGGCCGCTCCAATAAAAAGGCCTACTGCTACCTGCTCACGCCCCCGGTGGCCGGCCTGCCGAGCGACGCCCGCAAGCGCCTGAGTACCCTGGAGGAATTCTCCGACCTGGGGGCGGGCTTCAACGTGGCCATGCGCGACCTGGACATCCGGGGGGCGGGCAACCTGCTGGGTGGCGAGCAGTCGGGCTTTATCAACGACCTGGGCTTTGAAACCTACCACCAGATTCTGGACGAGGCCGTGCAGGAGCTCAAGGAAACCGAGTTCCGCGACCTGTTCCTCGGCGACCCGACCCAGCGCCTGCAAGAAGCAGCCGGCACCAGCGCCCCCAAGGAGTGCAACATCGAAACGGACCTGCAAGTCTTGATTCCGGACCGCTACGTAAGCAACGTGTCCGAGCGCCTGCAGCTGTACAGCAAACTGGACCGGGCTAAAAACGCCGAGGAGCTGCGCAAGGTGCTCACCAGCATGGTAGACCGGTTCGGCCCCCTCCCCCCGAGGTAGAGCAGCTAGCCGACATTGTGCGCCTGCGCTGGCAGGCCTGCCAGGCCGGCTTCGAGAAGCTCACGCTGAAGAAGAACCTGCTCAAAGGCTTTATTCCGGCCACCAACAACGAGCCCTACTTCCAGAGCGACACTTTCGGCAACATCCTCAGCTACGTGCAAACCCACCCCCGCTCCGCTTCCATGAAAGAGCGTAAAGAGCAGCTCATCCTCTCCGTAGAAGAAGTGAAAAGCGTGCAAGCCGCCAAGCGCATTCTCAGCGAGTTGGGCAGCGAGGAGAAGGTAGGAGTGTAGATATGAATCGTTCTAAATATTAGTGATAAGTTTACCTCGCTACGCCCATTCATTAAAGCCTGGCGAGATATTTTTTGTCAAGAAAACCATTGATCTTTAATCAATATGATCCTTGTTCGCTCCTTAGACTTTGATAATGTTATCAAAAGCAAATTTGTTACTGCCGAAGCAGATTACAATTTTGCTATATCTAGCTTAGTACCCTTAATAAATAGACTTGATATCCAGAGGGAGGTTCAAGATGCTAAATTTTATCAAAGGCTTGAAAAAGACTTGGTGAAAGGTTGCATCATGCCCCCTATAACAATTGCATTCATAAATAATAACATTATTGACATAGATAATTTAAATATTATATCAGAATATATAAGTCGCAATATTAAAGATGGATTTATTTTAGATGGAATTCAGAGATTAAATACATTACAAAGAACTTATAAAAAATACACTACCGAATTTGATCTAAGTAGGAAAATATACATAAACGTTCTCATTTGCTCATCTATGGATAACTTATTATATAGAATGATAACATTAAACAATGGACAAAAACCAATGTCAGCAAGACATCAAATAGAGATATTAACTGCAAATGTTTTTGATTTTGCCGATTCTGAAATACCAATCATAACCGAAAAAGTACTAAGACAACAAAAAATTAGGATAAGATTTAATAAATCAGATTTTATAAAAGGGTATCTTGCCTTTCTAGCGAATTCAACAAACATAGAAAATCAAAAAATAATAGAAGACAAGCTTGATCAACTAATTGCCGAAAAAATATTAACATCTGATATAACTGATGATAATATGGAGTTCAGTCACATTGTTTCATATATAAATTTTATAACCAAAGAAGAAGAAATATTCAGATGGTTCAAAAATGTGAATAATTTAATCGGATTTTGTGTAGGTATAAGAAAATCTTTCAATGAAATGAATTTTCTTACCACAGATAATTTTAAAGATTCTATTCTATTATTTGAAGAAGCATTTAGTAATTTTAATTTCTCAAAAATCAAAGTAGGCCGAATTAGAAGAAATTTGGTCAGCTATTACATTGCTAATTATAGCAATTTGAAGAATTTTGATGTTTTAAACCTCGTGGACACTTTGTCTCAAGTTGATTAATAATGGCTAAATTCGTTCAATTTTCTTTTGAAGAATCTATAAGATCTGAAAGGCCATCCAAGTACAACTTTCTGAACCTTAATCAGAGTAATGAGGAATTGATCTTATTAAGATTAATGTTAGGTACAATAAAAGTCAAGAACAATCTAAACGGTCTAACTATTAGACAAAATACAAATTACTGTTCACAGGATTTTAGCCAATGGCAAAGTTTATCAAGAAAATCCATAATAAACTTTCTTTCAGCAGAGGGCATAGACCTAGACAGCATGCATGACTACTATTCAAAAAGCATAACATTTGGAAATAAAAAGTTTTACAAATCGATATTACTAGAGCTATCCAACTACATTTATCAAAAACAAAAAGACTCTCATGCTACAGCATTTTTGCACCTTTACAGAATAATTGAACTTATATCATACAGCTTTCCTCTAGTTTATTCATCTAGAGCCACAAGCTATGAAAAAACTTTTAACAATTTAAAAGACTATTTTCACAAGGTTGATTCAGAATTAAATTTTTTTAAGCAATTTGTTAACGGACATTTATTCAAGGATAATGCGGCGCTATTAGACATTAGCCTTAACATCCCTATAACAGCTCCTAACCAAGATTTACAAGAGCAATATTTTAAGGCAATAAAAAAACTTTGCGACAACAATTCAAAAAGTATTCCTATATCAGGGTCTACCAACTACTCAGAAATCATCATTACTAGAAGAGGACTAACTAGCCTTATTTACGATTTAAGAAACAGGTATTTTCATCTTCTAACGGGTGGCTACAACAACAACTTTGATTCTAACGACATAATGGAAGTAGACCTTTTTTATAAAAATGTAAATGACATTATATGCAATTGGATAGGAGTTATATATTTAGAAGTAACAAAACTTGCATACGAAGTTCATTAATCCTTACATGCGTTCAAACATTACAGAAGCACATCTGCAATAAAATATATATGTTTACTCACTTCCTATTTTGTAATCTATTTCTATTAGCTTCCAAAGTGGGGAATCAACCGTGGCATATGGCTAAGACGCATAAACACCCCCTACCCTATCCGTCGACACTTTCGAAAACTTCCGCCTCGATCGGCCTGAAGGGCCCAGCGTTATAGCCCCAATTATGCTGTTGAGGTAGCCTAGAGGCAGGCGGCTACCACTCGGCTTTCAGCACCGACATGATGAGCTTATCATGGAACTGGCCGTTGCGCAGGCAGGCTTCGCGCAGGCGGCCTTCCAGTTTGAAGCCAGCTTTGGCGTAGGCTTTTACGCCGCCTACGTTGGGCTCCGAGACAGTGAGCATAATGCGGTTGAGGTGGAGCTCGGTAAAGCCCAGGGCCAGCACTTGCTTTGTGGCTTCGGTGCCCACGCCCCGGCCCCAGTGAGCTTTCTCCCCGATGAAGATGAAGTACTCGCCCGACTGGTTGAGCCGAGAAATGCCCGAGATGCCCGCATAGCCAATCAGCTCCTGGGTATCGGTGGTGAAGATGCCCCGGTTGAGGCTGCTGTCGTCGCGGAGGGTGCGGGCAAACCAGGCGTCAATTTGGGCCGCCGTGGTCATGGTCTGGAACGCCGATAGAGAATACTCGATGACTTCAGGGTCGGCAATCCAGCGGTAGAAGTGCGTTACGTGTTCCGGTTGCAGGGGGCTAGCGTAATCATTGGCCGGTTTTGAGCGAAGGTAAGGCTCGGGGCAATGGCTTCAGCCCATTCTACTTTGGTTTTGCTGGTGGGATATGCTTGCCTGGCTGCAACACGCGCCAGAGAGTTTTCCAGGTGCCGACAATGGTATTGGGGTTGTGTGGGAGGCCGCCAAAATGCTGGGGTACACCTGGGGTAGAGTGTAAAGTGGCATCAATACTTTGATACATCTATCAGGACAACTAGTCCGGCAACGAATAGGATAGCGCCAAGTATGATACCGCCAACCCCCACGCTACTGGTTGCAAGCCCGGCGACAACTAGGCCTGCTCCTAGCAACAGGGCTACCACCGAAAGCATTTTCAGGATGGCCCCGACTGCCTTGGCCCCGCCCTCTTTCGGCGCGTAGGGCCGCTTGCTGGCGTGCTGCAGGGTGCTGGGGCGCGGCACCAGCTTCTGTACGGCAGTCAACGGAGCGGCAGCTACCTGAGTAACAACCGCCAGTCGTTTAGGTGTGTGGGTAGCTGCCTGCTTATACGACTGAGAAGGCAACGCCTGAGGCGCCGGCGGAAGTGGCAGCGGTTGAGCTTGAACAGATGGTGCTGGGGTAACGGCTGATGGTACGGCTAGGGCTACAGGTCGGGAGGAAAAATAGAACGTGGCTCTTTCACTGTGGCAGCTCGTAAGCCATACAACACTTATGACCAGCAACTGACAGGCTATAGTCTTCTTCATAATCGATAATAGTAGATGGGATAAGATAAGGAGCAAGCTGCCGATAGTTGGTAGGCGCTGCATCCTTTGTAACAGCAAGGATAGACAATACGGCCGAAGTCGCCGCAGCTCCTTATGTACACTGCAAATGCGGGTTAGGTCTGAAGCCGCGCTGCTTTCCTAGCAGCCTGATACTATTGTAGCAACGCGGCCGGTAAGTCAGCCATCCAGTACCAGCTAGTCCGGCCTCACACAGCAACGGCCGCCCCAACTCTGGAGCGGCCGTTGCTATGTAAGCTAGGAGTAACTAGAGCCTACATGTGTGGGCGTCGGGACAGCCACTCAGCGGCTTCGCGGCCCACTAGGGCCTGAAATGCCTCCATATCGGCGGGTTGCAGTATGTAGCCCGACGATTTTTCGTAGATGTCCCGGATTTTGTCGGCCAGGTGCTTGGTCTTTTTCGGCAGGTCCTGCTCCTGGATGTTTTCCTCGTCCAGCACGCGGAAGAGTTCTTCTTTAGGAATTGGAGAAAGGCCGCCGGGAGCTACCCAGCCAGAGTCGGCGCCAGAGGTGGAAGATTGAGCCATGATGAAAAGATATAGTGAAAGAAAGGATGTAGGCAAACAACTATTCGCAGCACCTAGCCGGAAATATCTAGCCGCCTCAAGCTAGGTGGGCGCCAAAGTCCTTTGCTTTGAAGCAAGCCCGTCATGCAGAGCGTAGCGAAGCATCTGGCGTGCTGATGTTGCACTAGTAATCAGTGGTCAAGTAGTCAGCAAGTGAAACGCCTTCCACTCAGCACTAGGACGGGCTCGGGAGCTTACTAGCCACATAGCCTGAGTTACGCCTCCGGGCTGGCCAGGGGAAAGTGCTGCCGCAGGATGGACGTGACTTTCTCCTGGTTTAGCGGCTTGCTGACGTAGTCGGCTACGGGCAAGCGCTCGGCCTGGGCCACATCGCGGGAGTGCATGGAGGTAGTGAGTAGCACAATGATAACGTGGCGCTGCTGCATCCAAGCCAGCTGCTGGTAGGCATTCAGAAACTCAAAGCCATCCATGACGGGCATGTTGATGTCCAGGAAAATCAGGACCGGGCAGGTGGGGGTAGCGCTCTGGCAGTGGTGGTGCAGCAGTTCCAGGGCTTCCTGGCCGTTGAGGGCCACCAGAAGTTTATCCGCCACATTAAGTTTTCGGAGCAGGAGTTCATTCAGAAAATTAGTAGTTGCATCGTCATCAACTAATAGCACACTGGCAAGCCTGGTCATGGGTACTTCTTAGAACAACAGCCCATTGTGGGCCGCTAGATGGTACATACGCTGAACATCGGCTTCTTTGCCGAAGCTCAACACGTTTTCGCGCCGGATGGGGTAGGCCGGGTGCCGGGCGGGGTTAGCCAAGAGGCGCTTAAGCTGGTTGCCCTACCGTCCAGCCGGCCCGCGGAACGGCCGGGCGCGGCGGGCCAGGCACCAGCCGGTCGGCTAGGGCCCCGGCCACAAAGGCATAAATGCTCTTGTGCACCAAGTCGATAACCTGCTCGTCGCGGGGCCAGGTCCAGGGCAGGGCGCCCACGCCGGTAGCGTTTTCCAGGGTTTGGTCGTTGAGCAGGCGCAGATTCAGAAACAGGAAGGAGCCCACCGGCCCCGGATGCCCCGGGCGGCCAGCAGGCCCCGCACCGCACCCAGCAAAATGCCCTGGCCCCAGTGCATGGTCCAGTTTAGGCCCAGGCGTTGCGCATCGGGCCGGTGCGGCAGGCCCAGCAGGCGCTCCAGGGTGTGGGCCGGCACGTAGGAGTCGGGCCGGCGGGTGAAGCGCTGCTCTATTTTTTCGGCTATGGTCATGGCGGCTACCCCGGCCGCACCAGCCAGAATTCCCCAGCCAGCGGCTTGGCTTGCTTTCATCAGCTTGCGTGGTAAGAGGGCGGCATTCGCCCCGGTTAATGGCACAGACCCGGGCAAGCCGGCATTGCGCCCCTCGTCCCCTACCTGCACCGGGGTAAACCTACGCGCTACCAGCCGGCCCGGTTATGCACGAGCTTCGGGAAGGCAACGCTACAGTTGAGCTTACTAATCACGCAGTTTCTGTTCTGCCGGGGCCTTGTTCGGCTCGTTCCCAATCTGCTCGTATCTTGTCCCCTTTTCTGCCCTGAACTTCTCTTTCCCCTCCCCATACGTGTCTGCCGGTAGCAGTGGCCGCGGCGAGTTTTACTGTTTGCTTCCATGAACCACCTTGTATACATGAGCCGGGCAGTCCGCCCCTCTCCGACGACGATTTGAAGGCCCTGCTGGAGCAGTGCCGCCGCGACAACGCCCAGCACGAAGTAACAGGCGTTTTGTTTTACAGCCACGGCCACATTGCCCAGCTGATTGAAGGTGACCCGGCCATCATTGAGCCGCTGTACGAAAAGATTTCGCGCGACGGGCGCCACTCCAACGTAGTGCAGCTCGTAAATAAGCCCATTGCCAACCGCAGCTTCGCGGAGTGGTCCATGGCCTTCCACCCCATTGAGCAGGCGGGCTTTAACGTTTTGGAAGGCTTTTTCCTGCCCCACCACGCGCCGCCCACGCCCGAAACCATGTCCATTGCCGATGCCCTGATTGTGGACCTCGTGCGACAGGCCGTGTTCGGCCCGAGCGACGCTGCCCCGGCCTCAGCCCAACCCACCCGGGAAGCCCACCAGTAGTTTCCCACTTCCCGCCCTTTCCGCCGCCTCTCCCCACCTCATGCGCGAACAGCAGCTTCAATCCATTCTTCGGCACATGCCCGCGGGCATTGCTACCCTGCTCGGGCCGGAGCTGCGTTACGGGTTTGTGAATGAGGCCATGCAGGCGCTGCTGGGCGGCAACACACCCGAAGGTGAACCCCTGGCAACGCACCTGAGCCCCCTGGAGGCGGACCTACTGGAGGTGATGCAGCAGGTGTACCAATCGGGGCGGCCGTACGTGGCCAAAGCCTACCGCTTACCGCTAGCGGCCTTTGATGAAAGCGCCCCGCGCTACTTCGACCTGGCCCTGGAGCCCCTGCACGATGAAAACGACCAAACGTTAGGGCTGCTGCTGTTTGCCGTGGATGTGACGGCCCAGGAGGAAGCCCGGCAGCACGCCCATGAGCTGGCCCTGGAAACCCGCCGCCTCGATGCCCGCCTGCGCGTGCTCACCGAAACGGCCCCCCAAATTACCTTTACCACCGATGCCGCTGGGGCATATGAGTACGTAAGCCCGCAGTGGTATTACTTCACCGGCCAGCCCCCCACGGCCGATGTCAACGCCATTTGGCCCCTGCTCATTCATCCCGACGACCGACTGCGCGTGCTTTACCAGTCGGATACTGCCCGGGCTAATGGGGTAGGCTGGAACTACGAGTACCGCCTGCGCCGCCACGACGGGCAGTACCGCTGGATGCTGAGCCGCGCCCTGCCGGAGTTGCACGCCCCCGATAAGCCCGTGTTCTGGCACGGCGCCGTTACGGAGGTACACGACCAGCGCGAGCTGGCCGAAGCCTTGCGCCGGGGCGAGGCAGAGCTGCAATTTCTGGCCGATAGTATTCCTCAGCTTATCTGGACGGCTACTGCCGAAGGTTTTATCGATTACTACAACCAGCACACGGCGGAGTACACGGGTCGCTCGACCCAAGACTTGGGCCCTACTGGCTGGATATCCTTGCTGGAACCCCGCGAGCAAGCCGCCGCCGCTCGCCGCTGGGTGCAGTGCGTGGGCACGGGTGAAAACTACGAGGGCCTTTACCAAATGCGCCGCCACGACGGGCAGTACCGCTGGCACATCATCCGGGCCCGGCAACTGACTGATACCCGCGGCCCGCGCTGGTTTGGCGCCTGCACCGACGTAGATGACCAGCACCGCCTGCGCGAGGTACTGCAAACCCAGTACGACGAGCTGGCCCGCACCAACCGCGACCTGGACACCTTTGTGTACACGGCTTCCCACGACCTCAAGCAGCCCCTGTTTAACCTGCGCGGCCTCTTTGACGAGCTGCACCGCGTGGCTACCTTCTCCGACCCCGAGCAGGAAGTTCTAATTCAGATGGTGGACGAGGCCCTGAGCCAATTTGAAGGCACCCTGCAGGATTTGGCCGCCACGGTTCAGAACCAGCGCGAATTAGCCGCCCCCACCGAAACGCTGGACTTGCGCAGCGTAGCCGAAGAGGTGCTGCTGGGCCTGCGCGCTCAGGTAGAGGAATCAGAGGCGGTAGTGGAACTGCAGATGAGCCAGGCGCCTACCCTTACCTACGGGCGCGCTAATCTGCGCTCCGTGCTCCATAACCTGATCAGCAACGCCCTGAAGTTTGCGCACCCTGAGCGTGCCCCGCACATCGTGGTGCGCAGTGAGCTGTCGGAAACTGGCCAGCCCCAACTGCTTGTGCAAGACAACGGCCTAGGCATGAACCTGCAGACCGAGCCGACCCCGGCGTTTCACAACTTTGAGCGCCAACATCCGCGCATATCGGGAGCGGGCGTGGGCTTATACCTAGTGCAGCGGATCGTGGACAGCCGGGGTGGCCACCTAGCCGTAACCAGCAAGGTAAATGAAGGCACCAGCTTCCTGGTGCACTGGTTTGAGTAGTGAAATGCCCCGTTGCAACGGCCGCTTGCTAGTGCTGCTGAGCTTGCCTAGCTGCTGGCAGGTAGCACCCAGCCTCCTTCGGCAGCCAGCCTAACGTGCACCAGCTGGCCCGGTCCAAAGCGGTTTTCCGTAACTCTGCTGGTAACCACGGACTTGCCCAACCGAACATCTAGCTCGGAGTAGCTCCCGAAAAACCGGACGGCCGTAACGCGGCCCGCTACCCCAATTGGTCCGGCCTCTGCTACTGCAAGAGCCTCCGGACGAATCAGCAGACGCTGGCCCGCCGCTAGGGACTGGCCGGAGGCAGCAAGCAGGGCCTTTGCCGCCGCGCCCGTAAGCAGGTTGTAGCCCCCAAACAGGCCGGCTACGTACTCTGAGGCAGGCTGCTGGTACACCCGCGCCGGCGGCCCTTGCTGCACCAAGCGCCCCTCCTGCAGCACCAGAATTTCATCGGCCCAGGACAGGGTATCCAGCGGATCATGGGAGATGAGCGTGCAGGTAATGCCAAGCTGGTCGCCGAGGTCCTGAATTACGGCTTTCAGTAGGCGCTTGTGGCCCATGTCGAGGTTGGAGAAGGGTTCGTCCAGGAGCAGCAGCTTGGGCGAGGAAAGCAGCAGACGGGCCAGGGCAATGCGCTGCCGCTCCCCGCCGGAAAGCTGGTCGGTGCGCCGCAGGGCAAGGTGGTTGATGCGGCAAACCTCGTAGAGGCGCTGGGCCGCCGCTTCGGGCAGCTTATTGGCGTAGCGCAGCACCTGCTCCACGCGCAGAAACTTAGGTAGCTCAAACTGCTGCGACAGGTACGCAATACCTGGGTGACCGGGCATCAGCTGTTCGGCCGGGCCTTTCACGCGCGCGTCCTCCAGCCATACCTCCCCGGCCGTGGGCTGCACTAGCCCGCAATAATTTGCAGCAGGGTACTCTTCCCGGCCCCGGTTTCGGCGGCAATGGCTACTTTCTGAAACGGCTGCTGTGTGAAGCTGATATTGTGCACGGCGTACCGCTCCCGCTCCTGCAAATTAACCCCGGATACGCGCAACAAACTCATAATAACAGCAACAAGCGTGGTCCGCACTGGCAGCCACTAACCGCGGCCTGCCTCTGCAGCAAAAACAACCCTAACCGAAAGCCACCTGCGGTGACTTCCGCTCCAAGCGGCCGAAGATAAGCACACCGAAACGCCGGGCCCCAAGCACTAGGTTTACACGCAAAAAAGGCGCCCGGCATGTGCCAGGCGCCTTTCCTTTGCTTACTAGCAAGCCGAAGCTTAGCTATTGCGCTGCTGGTTGTACGTGGAGTCCGTGTCGGTGTTGGTAGTACCACCATCGAGACGCTCAATGTCTACCTCGGTTTTGCGCACGGTGTCGCGGATAGTTTCTTCGCGCTCGGTTACTTCTTTGCCCAGCGAAATTTCTTCTACCACGCGGGCCTCTTTGCCAACTACGGCACGCTCAGCGCTTTCCGTAATTTCGATTTCGCCTTCCTTAAAGGCTGCGAAGTCGGCTTCCGTGGCAGGACGGTTGACGGCGTGACGCTCCACGTTCACGTGCTCTTCCCGCAAACGAACACTGGCTTCCACGGGGCGCTCCACGATGCGGCTGCGCAGGCGGGCTCCGCCGGTTTGCTCTACCCGCTTGCCTACCTGCAGGTTTTCCTCGATTACCTGGGCGGTAGCGCCGGTTTCCGTGGTGCTAGCCGTGGTGGCGGCACCGGTAGCGCCGTAGCTGTTGCCGTACTGGTAGCCCGTCTGGCCGGCGCGCTCATCTACGTCAATAGCACCGGCTTCGTCCAGAATTTCAGCGGCGCGCTCGGCGTTTTCAGCTGAGTGGGCGTGCACGGTTACTACCGAGCCGCTATTGCGGGCTACGTGCGAGTAGCGGCGGCTATCCTCGGAGTCGTCGCCGCCAAAGAGGTTGCTAAAGAAGTTGCTGATACCGTCGCCGGCTTTCTCAGCCGTGCGGCCGGCTGCATCGGCGGCGCCTTCTACGGCCGTGCCGCTGTTGTTCTGGTAGTTGCTATTGCCACCTTGGGTGCTGTTGTAGCTGTTGCTCGAGGCCACATCTACGTGTTCGGTGCTGAAGCCGGCGGCGGCTAGACGTTGGGCGGCTTGCTGCGCCTGGGCAGCGGTTTCGAATATTCCTACTACGGTCTGGTTCATAGCGTTCAGGAGAGTTTTGGGTGAAAAATGGGTAACTTAAGAGGCAGGTGATGATGTAGTTGGAGGAGGGTAGCGGCGCCCGGGCCCGGCTCACGGGTAACGTGTACCGCTTCTTGGCGCAGCACTACGCGGTGGCTTTCCTGGGTAGGCACTTGGTGCTTGGTAATGTGCAGCTCTTCTACCACTAGCATGCGCTTTACGACTACCTCGCGCACCACCGGAATAATCATGGTGTCGCCTTCGTAGCGCACGCCGGGCAGGGTAGCGCCGTCGGTTACGTACTGGTTGATGGGCACCCGCTCTACCTGCACCTCGTCGTGCAGCAGCGTGAAGTTCAGGGCTTCCTCGTGCTCCTCCACTGTTTTTGAAAGGCGCACGCGGCCTGTTTCCACTACCTCGCGCCCTACCACGGCGTGTTCCTCAATAATGGGAACTACCAAGGGGGCACCGGCAACTGGTTCAGTCAGCCGGGAAGTAGATTCAGGGGTGGGAGTGGAGCTCGTGTTCATAGGGCCATATGTACGCCCCTCCCCTGCTCGTGTTACCACGGTTGAGCTCAGTTTACGGGTAACAAAATGGTGTCTTATATAATTATCTATCTCTTGCCCAACCTTTTATCAAATAGGCATTTACAACCCTGCGGCCCTACCTATTGCCTTCCTACGGCATGTAAGCACAAGGCAATAATTGCACTAAAGCAACAAAAAATTACAAATTAAAAATTCTTAAAAGAATGTCGTTCGTACGTCCTTACTCCATCCTGAAGCTAGCTTCGGCTTTGTCTGCCCCACGTTCAAGGCGCTTAGTAGTTGGGTAGTAAAAAAGCAACAAAAACGCCTTGCCGGCTTGGCAAGGCGTTTTTGTTGGAGCAAGACACTGGCGGGGCAGCTTATTTCTTCTCTTCCACCGGGAATTTATCGAGGATGTCTTTGGCCGCTTTGGCAAACTCCTCGCCGAGGCGGGCCGGGTTGCCCACGGGGTCAGCCACGGAGCCGCGCCACACTAGGTTGCGGCTGCGCGCGTCAATGATGTCCAGGATCATGGTGCCTTCGTTGTAGGTTTCGGTGCGGTAGCCGGTGTTGTAGTAGGGCGAGGTGTACCAGTAGCCGTAGTTGATGGGGATGAAGCGGCCCCGGTACGACATGGCGTAGGGAAAGGCGTAGTTCGCGGCCGGAGGGTTGGCTACGGTGCGCTCGGCTTCCTCAATGTAGAGGTGGTAGGTCAGGTAGAAATCGGGGCGGGCGTTGCCGGTTACGGGCCGGATACCACGCTTGGCCATTTCGCTGTTGATGGCGTTCTGAATGATTTCGTCGTTGAGGCTGCTCTTGTAAATGGGGTTTTGCGAGTCGGCGGACTTCACGTCGGTTTTGGCCCAGGCGTAGGTGCGGTAGCGGCTGAAATCGGTGCCGGGTTTCTGCTGCACGGCCACGGGCGAGGAGCAACTGCTCACGAGGCCCAGCAGGAAAAGGAAGGCTGCAAGTAGGGTAGGTTTCATCAGGTTTTAAGTAAAGGAAGGCATAGAATCTACTGGCTATACCCTTCCGGCAGCCGGGAAGTTGCGGTGCACGCGCCGGCTAGCTCGACAGTTTCCTGCTCTAGCTCAACCGTTTAGCCGTTGGCACTTGATTATCACGCCCATTGAAATTGGCAGCCCGAAGCCACTTGCTACCCCGCATCTTGCCGGAAGCCCGGCGCTGCCCCACTGGTTGCGGTACAAAGAATTTTATTGCAAGAACCTACCTGCTGACGGAAACCGAGAAGGCACATAAGCAGTCGAAAAGCAGCTGTTTCCTGAAGCTGAGCCATAACCTTTGAGCCCGAGGGCGGGTTTCTACCTACTCCCCGGCGGCACACTCGCCGGCATACATCGATCCGTCTTTCTTCTTTTCCATGGAATACACTGAATTAGGCAACTCCGGAGTCCGAGTTTCGCGCATTACGTTTGGCAGCTGGGCGGCCGGCGGCTGGATGTGGGGCGGCACGGAGCAGAACGACGCCGTGGGCGCCATCCAGGCCTCCTTTGAGCTGGGCGTGACCAGCATCGACACGGCTCCTATTTACGGGCAGGGCCTGAGCGAGGAAATCGTGGGCGAAGCCATCAAAACCTTACCCGCGACCAGGTCCAGATCCTGACCAAGTTTGGCATGCGCTGGGACGAGCAGAAGGGCGACTTCGGCTTCAAAAGTAAGAACAACCAGGGCCAGGACATTGACGTGTACAAGTACGCGGCTCCGGCCAGCATCATCCGGGAGTGCGAGGACAGCCTGCGCCGCCTTGGCACCGACTATATTGACCTCTACCAGATTCACTGGCCTGATAAAACCACGCCCATTGCCGACACCATGGAGGCCGTGCAGCGCCTGATTGAACAGGGTAAGGTGCGCGCCGCGGGCGTGAGCAACTATTCCGTGGACCAAATGCAGGAGGCCGAGCAGGTAGTAAACCTGGCCTCGAACCAGGTACCCTATAGCATGGTGCGCCGCGACATTGAGAAGGATGTGGTGCCCTACTGCCTGGAGCACAACAAGGCTATTCTGGCTTATAGCCCCATGCAGCTAGGTTTGCTCACGGGCAAAATCAAGCCCGGTCAGCACTTCGATGCCAGCGACCTGCGCGCCACGCACCCGTTGTTCAAGCCGGAATTTGTAACCCGCGTGAATGGCTTCCTGGACAAAATCCGGCCGATGGCGGAAGGCAAAAACGCTACCTTGGGTCAGCTGGTTCTGCGCTGGACGCTGGCGCAGCCTGGCATTTCGGTGGCGCTAGTAGGCGCCCGCAACGCCGAACAGGCCGTGCAGAATGCCCACGCCATCGATGTGCAGCTTTCGCCCCAGGAAGTAGACTTCATTACCCAGCAGTTGGAGCAGTTGCAGCAGCAACCAGCCTAACTATTCCGGTTTCTTACCATTGGAAAGCGCTGCCTTTGTGGGCAGCGCTTTTTGTTTGCAACCTATTGCGCATTTCTAGCCTCTTCCCAATACCCCTTATCCATTCCTCTTTACTATTACCTCTATGCGTACAGCTTTTCTCGTAGCGTGTGTAGCCAGCCTGGGTATGCTCGGCAGTTGTCAGGACAAGGAAAGCAGCGGTAAGCCTGTCCTGACGGGCACCCGCTGGATGCTGGTGCAGGTGGAGGACACTCCTCTGTCCATCTCCAGCTACTCCGATACGTACCGCTCCTACCTGCAATTCACTGAGAATAACCGCA
The DNA here is from genome assembly GCF_022919335.1 of Hymenobacter sp. 5516J-16. Lineage (NCBI taxonomy): Bacteria > Pseudomonadati > Bacteroidota > Cytophagia > Cytophagales > Hymenobacteraceae > Hymenobacter > Hymenobacter sp. 5516J-16. The sequence continues at coordinate 1,877,667 of NZ_CP095058.1, forward strand.
CTGAGGGTCTAGGGCCGTGCAATTCCTTTGGCGGCACTTATACCCTGGGCGCTTCGGGAGGTACGTTGCGCATCAGTGAGCAGGCCGCTACCAGAATCAACTGCGCGGCGTTGGGCATAGAAACGCTGTATCTGAACGCGCTGCCCCGTACAGTAAGCTACGAAGTCAAAGACCGGGAGCTACGCCTTTTTGATGCGAGCAACTCCTTGAAACCCCTGCTGCTGTTCAGGGCCGCTGAATAAGCTACTACCACCAAAAAAGGCTACCCCCAAACTGGAGGGTAGCCTTTTTTACTTTATGAGCCGAATGAAACGCTGCGAAACGAAGCGCCCCTAGCAATTGCTGCCGTCGAGGCCACAAGCGGCCCCGTTAGAGCCAGCGAGCTGCACCGGCTGCGGGCGCGACTCTTCCCACACTTTCTCCAGCACTTCCTGAAACAGCTCGGTGGGCTGGGCGCCCGATACGGCGTACTTATCATCGAAGACAAAGTAGGGTACCCCGCGCACGCCAATCTGGCGGGCCTGGTACTCATCGTGGCGCACGTCCTGGGCAAACTGTTCGGAAGCCAGCACCTGCTCTACCTCAGCGGCGGGCAGCCCCAATTCTGAGGCTAAACGACTGAGCGTGACCGTGTCGTTGATGTCCTGGCCTTCTTCGAGGTAGGCTTTAAACAGACGCTCCTTGGCGGCATCCTGCTGGCCGTGCTGGGCGGCCAGATGCACCAAGCGGTGAGCCTGGAACGTGTTGGCCGGTACGGCCCGGTCGAAGTCGAAGGCCAAGCCTTCCTGAGCTGCCATTTGGGTCATGTTAGCACTCATTTGACGGGCCCACGCCTCAGTATTGCCATACTTGGCAGCCAGGCGCTGGTACAGGCTCGTGGTGGGTTCGGGCTTGGCTTCCGGGTCCAGCTCGAAGCTGCGCCACTGGATTTCTACGGTGTCGGCGTGGGGAAACGTTGCCAGCGCTTTTTCCAGCCGCCGCTTGCCGATGTAGCAGAATGGGCACACAATGTCGGACCAGATTTCTATTTTCATGTCAGCAGAATTTTACGAGTTTAGGCGGATATAAGCCGCAGGGCCGACAAAAGGTTTCGCCATTGCTACCGGCTCGGCCAGCTACGCCCGGCACACGAGTTGGAGCCGGCGCACCCACCGCCTTGGGTACTTCTGCCGGTAGTTTTTCCTAGTGCTAGCTTACCACCGCGGTTACCCAACGGCCTAATTTTACCCGATGCTTCTGCACTCTTTCGACGCGTACTTGGAGGCCGGGGGCCCAGCTTCATGCCTACCCAAGTAGTAGTGGTACCCCCGCTGGTGCTGGTAGCCCTGGGCGGCAAAAGCACCAAGCGGGTGCTGGGCACTCTGAACGGCTACTCCGTGCGGCTAAGCCTGCTTCCCCAAACCGGCGGGGGCCGCTACCTTATGCTCAACAAAGACCTGTGCCAAGCCGCCGGGGTGAGGGTAGGGCAGCACGTGCGGCTAAGTTTGGCGCCCGACCCCGACCCGGACCGCGTAGATTTGCCCGAAGAACTAGCCGAAGCCTTTGCCGCCTGGCCCGAGGCAGAAACCCACTTTGCGCGGCTCTCCGGGAGCATGCGCCGGGCCGTAGCCCAGCACATCAGCACGGGGCGGCAGGCGGAAACCCGGGCCCGCCGGGCAGTGGAAATGACGGAGCGCCTGGCCCGCGGGGCCCATCCTTTCCGCAAAGATTAGCACTTAAGGTTACTTGGTCAGGGCAATGCTGACCACCTTACCCGCACCGCTGACGGTGAACTTGCAGTCGTTGAAATCGGGCGGGGCCAGGCGGGGGCGCACGTTGTTGGAAAAGGCAAAGGGCTCAGTAGGAATGCCCATGAAGTTCTTATCCAGCTTGTCGTTGTTGTTGGTATCCTGGGTAATGGCCACGGCCCACTCGCCGGCGGGCAGCTCAACGGGCAAGCTTACCTGCCGCTGCCCGGCGGGCTTTACAACCCGCATAAACGCGTATCCGCCCTTGGTCAAAAACTTCTCCCGCACATTATAGAAGTAGAGCTTCACGGTAGAAGAAGTGGAAGCCAGGGCCGATACCACCACCGTTACGGAAGAAGGGCCGTCTGCCGCCAAGGTGGCCGTCGGGGCAGCTACGCCCGTGGCACAAAGGGTAGTCAGGCAGAGGTGCTGTAGTACTTGCATGGCAGAAGGTAGGCAATGAAATGATGTCAGCCCAACACCACTCGGCGTAAAATAATTACCCCGGCCCGTCATTTCCACTCTTCAATTCCTCTGGTTTTCAGCCCAAAAATGCCCGGTACTTACGGGCAGCTACTGCCGGCCAGTTGGGGTAGCTGCGGCAGGCGGTGGCAGGCCTGGTTTAGGGAGGCGTAGTAGCTGACTTGCAAGCGGTAGTCGCCGTGCGTGGTGTTGCGCGAGTACTGCTGAATGGCAATTTGGCCGAATACGTTTTCGGGCCCCAAAAAGCCCAGGTGTCGGATGCCGGCCGCGTGGGCCCGGCGGTTCCAGTCGGTGGCGGCCCAGTGCTGATCGGTGGGTAGCATGGCCCCAAACTGCCGGGTATCGGATAGCCAGCCAAGGGTAGGGTACTGCGCCCGGTACTGCTGGTACAGCTCCAGGCCCTTGTTCAGGAGCCGACGCAGGTTAGCGCTATTGGCAAACCCGTGCCAGCGAATGAGCAGGCAGGGCACTTCGGGCAACAGGAGCAGCTCGCCGCAGGCCTGGGAATACAGGAGCCGCTCAGCCAGAAAAGTAGGAGTACGCATTGAAGGGGGCGAGCCAAAGAAAGTGACTTTGGCCCGCTACCAGGCCCCGTGTACGCCCTGGGGTAAGCGCCGGCCAGGCGGCTTCGGCGAACTGGAACTTCCCGTCGGTAGGCAAACGAACTGGCTCGCCCAAGCCGGCGCGCAGGGCGTTAGTACTGACGCAGCCACTCGGCGGCCATGCTGCACTCTTCGAAGGTGAGCACCAGGGCCACGAACTATGGTCCACGGAATAATCGGTGTGCAGGCGGCCCTGGGGGTCGGGCGAGTACACCCAGGCCAGGTATTGTAGGCCGCAAGCAAACAAACGGGGCAGCACGTGCATGCTGCGCCACTCCGCCGCCGTTACGTCCATGATGGTCAGGCGAGTATTGTCGTTGAGGAGCTTGTTGTACTTTCCAGCCGCCACTGTGGCCACAATCAGCTCCGCACCCTCCAGTACGGTAGCCGCAGTTTGCCTTCCCCGCCAATCGGCATACAGCCAGTTATGGGCCGCGTTGTGGGAGAGGTGCAGCTGGGGCAGCTCCTGAATAAGTTGCAAGGGTGAAGCGGGGGTAGCCCGGGTTTGGCCGGCAGCCAAGCCCGACGAAGAAAGGCTCACTATACGGAGAAAAATAACAGGTGAGATGCAGTCAACGCACTGATTTACAGATGGAAGAGCCTGGTTTCTGTCTCTTCACTACAGTACCAACGCGCGTTACTCTTACACCAGCCTTACCACTAAATAACAACAATTAACCTAATTATACTACTAAGCAATAATTATATAACCTCAGCCGTACCTCGGTTTTGATAGAAGACTATCAGGCGTTCGGCACCAACTCGTGCACAAAGCCAACAACCAGTTCCGTTACCAGCTCCGGGCCTGGCGGTGGGGCGTGTGGCCGAGACCGGGCAAGAGGGCCGTGCGCACCGGCCCGGCTACCTGCCCGGCAATGGCAGTTACCTGCGCGGGCGTCCCGTACTCATCGGCGGCGCCCTGCACCACGAGCAGCGGGCACTGCACGCGGGCAGGTAGTGCTCAATGTTCCAGGAGCGAAACCCGGGGCCAGCCAGGTGTCGGTCCAGGCCCGGAACAGGCCTTCGGTGTTGGCGCCGTGGTAGCGGGCCAGGCGCTGGGCAGCTCGGTAGTGGCGTACTGTTGCGTAGCTACCCGGATGCCGCGCACGGTTTCTTCTTCCACAAAAACGTGGGCCCCTATCGTAATGGCTGCCGCAACCAGCGCAGGCTCGGCCGCGGCTACCAGCAGGGCCAGCGTGCCGCCGTCGGAATGGCCCAGCAGCACGGCCCGGCTAATGCCGCAAGCAGCCAACACGGCCGGAACACCTAGCGCCTCTTCCTCCAGGTAGGCTGGGGTGCGCGGCTCCGGGCCAAACGGCGCCGACTCGCCGTAGCCGCGCCGGTCGTAGATGAGGGCGTGGCAGCCCAGAGCTACCGCCAGCTGAGCCGGCAGCTCGCGCCATAACTGAATACTACCCAGAGAATCATGCAGAAACACCAGCCAGGGCCGCGAGGCAGGGGTGGCGGCAGGTTGGCGCAAGGTGCGGCAGCGCAGGTAATGGTCGGCGAAAGGAAGGGTGAAATCGGAAATAACAAGCGGAAGCGGCACGGGCATGTTGCAAGTATGCAACCATTTGGCTTCTGCGGCACTCCTTGCCGTACTTCCTCCCTCTTTTTATCTTAATTCTTATGCGGCGCGTTCTACCCCTGGCTTTCTTTCTGAGTAGTGCACTGCTGACTGGCTGCGCCAAAGACACGGAGCCCATGCCCGCGCCGGTGTACCTGCTGGATCAGCGCTGGGTACTCACGGGCATTGAGGGGCACGCGCCCAGCCAGCAGTCCGGCAGCAGCGCCACCGATCTGCTCCTGAGCTCCGTGGATAGCCGGAATTCGGGCAGGCGCCCTGTAACCGATACGGCGGCAAATACCAGCTAACGGCAGGCACGGCTCAGCTTACTTTCGGGGACCAGTTCTCAACCTACGCTGCCTGCGCCGACCAAAACCAGGAGGCGCGTTACTTCCAGCTGCTACCCCAGGTAAGGCGCTACGTCATCAGCAACGGGGAGCTTTCCCTGTATGATGCCGAGCACGCCCAACCCCTGCTGGTGTATAAGGCAGCCGAATAAGGGGCACCGGCCCATCACCATCACGAAAAGGCCCATTCCAGGACTGGAATGGGCCTTTTCGTGATGGTGATGGGCCGTGCTCAAAAGCCGATATTAAGGACCAAGGGCTGCAGCTCCCACCGCCGGAAGTAGGAGTTATATACCGTACGGATGCCGGCCTCCAGCGGAGTGCGCAGCCGCAGCGGATTGAATACGGCTGACACATCGAAACCCATGGAGTAGTGACTGGCGTTCAACGGCCCCGACGCCCCCGGACTCCGTCCACGAAGGCGGCCCCTTTCAGGCGCTGGATATAAAGCACGCGGCCCAACTCCCAGTGTACATCGGCCAGGGGTAGGCGGTATTCGGCGCTCAAGGAACCCAACTCGTTGTAGCTCAAGTAGGGCAGGGAACGGGGGTAGAAAATGGCCGCTCCAAACCGGTACTCCTGCTGCTGTTGCCACTGGTAGCCGGCCCGCAGGCGCACGGCGTGGTGCAGCCCCAGTCCCGGCAGAAACAGACTGCCCTGAACCGCCCGCTGCTCGGCCGAAAGCCCAGTGCCAAAGGGCGTGCCGCGCCATACCAGACTCAGGCTCTGGCCCCAGCGCGGTCCTACGTCGCGGTAGCTTTGGCGCAGGGTGCGGCTAAAGGCCACGCTGCCCACCAGCACGTGCAAGGCCTGCTTACCCACTTCGGTGCGGCTAGGCCGGGCAAGCAAATCGTAGCCCTGGGTTTGCTCTAGCTGGTAGTAGGCCCCCACGGTAAGGCCCGTGAGCATGCGAGATGTCGTCAGGGTTAGGGGGAGGCGGCTGCCTAGGCTCAGGCGGTTGTACTGCCACCGGTCGTAGTCGAGGCCCCCGCTGGCCACCGGCCCCACGGTGCGCCGGCCGCCGTGCTCCAGGCTCAGGTCGAGCACCGGCCACAGGCCCTGGTAGCTGACGTCGGCAAACGCCCGGCCCGTGCGCTCTACCCCATCGAAGCCAGCCCCCACAATGGCCTGGGTAGTACTCAGCACATCCTGGGCGCGCACACCCAGGTTCAGTCCGGTGCCGGAGGGGCTTTGCACCAGCCCCCAGCTGTAGGTATTGAAGGCGTGGGGTAGGCGACGGTAGCGCTGGGCTACCAGCGGCGCCCCCGCCACCGAATCTTGGGGGAGCAGGGTCCCGACGGTGCGCGCCCCGGGTTCCCGGGCCGTCAGCTCATCGGCGTAGGGGTTGGCGGGGTTGCCGGCCGTGGGGGTTGCCACGGTGCGCCATTGCGCCGGCTGCAGAGGCATTTCCAGCACCCGGCTACCTTGGGCCCGCACCTCATAGAATGCCAGCCGCTGCCCATCCGGCGCTACGGTAGCGTGGTAGGCGCCCACGGACCGGGCAGTTACCTGCTTTACTTCCCCGGTGCGGGTGTGCACGGCGTACACTTCATCTTGCCCCGAGCGGGGCGAGTTAAAGAAAACGTACTCCTGCCAGGGCTGAGGGTGGGAAAGGTTGTCGTTGGCGGCGGGCAGCAGAGTGCGGCTCTGGCCGGTTTCTACTTCCAACAGCTCCAGGCTTTTGCCGGCTGGCTCCAGGCGCACCACGGCGGCGGTGCGTCCATCGGCGCCGAAGCGTGGGTGCAGGTAGGGCAGGTTCTGGGGTTGGGGTAGGTGCGCAATTCGGCCCCGGTCGTGGCATCTAGCAGGTGCAGGCGGTGCTGGTAGGCCGAGTCGGTGCTGACGGCCAGCAGGCGCTGCCCATCGGGAGAAAGCACGGCGGCCGTGTAGCGGGTGCGGCGGCCGGGCCGGGTGACGACGCCGGTTCCCAAATCCAGCACGCGCAGCTCGGAGTGCACCTGCTGCTGCCAGCGCGGGTCGTAACGAAACTCCAACCAGGCTGCTTTGCTCCCGCCCACCGAGAGTTGCTCGGGGTTGTGGTGCAGGCCCAGTACCAGCCGCCGCCGCTCCGTTCCGTTTCGGCGCAGCTCCACCAGCTGGGGCGTGTGGCCCAGGCCGCTTTTCAGGGCCAGCACGGTAGTGTTATCGATGTACTGCGGGTACTGATACTCCGTAAATACCTTTTCTGTGGCCGCTACCGGCAAGTCGGTGGCTGGGGTCAGCTCCCGGCCGGTTTGCTGGGCCCGCCAGGTACTGTCCAGCTCCTGCATGGTGCGGGCGTACAGGTCGTCGGTGCGCAGGCCCGTGCTGCGGCGCAGTTTATCGGAAAACGACAGCGGGTAGACTGGGAAGCGGTAGTAGCGGTTGAGCACGTCGCTCCAGGCGGTGGCCCCAACCGTGCGCTTGAGGCGGGTAGTCAGGAAGTAGCCCAGCACGTAGTGGTTGGGCACATTGTCGCGGAAGGAGCCGGCCACGGCTTTGGCGTAGGAGTAGCGCCGGCCGGCCAGCAGGTTGGCCCGCAGGTAGGCATCGAAGTTAGGAATCCGACCCCGGCCGCTGCGGGTTAGGGCAGTTTCCGTGCCCACGGCGTCGCCTTCGGCAAACCAGTCGGGTACGCCCAGGGTAGTCAGGCCCAGGCCGCCGTAGCCGCCGAGCAGGTAGCCCAGCTGCCCTACCCCCTGCCGGGCCTTGTCGTACTGCACCACGTGGCGGTACTCATGCACCGTCAGCTCATCCAGCCAATCGAGGGTGCCGGTCAGAAACGGATCCTGGGGAAAAGTGGTGTAGAACTCGGAGTGGCGCGGCAGCAGGGTCACGAAGCCATTGCCAATGGTGGTGCGAGTTTGCAAGACTACCGTCACGGGCCGGGCCACCAGACCGAGGGAAGTGCCGGCCGGCTCGTGCACCTGCTCCAGGCGGTGGGCCGTGCGGTGGGCGCGCTCGGCAAACCCCTCAGGGTAAAGCACCCGAAAATGGGGCGTGCGCACCTCGTACCACCGAACGGAAGCGGGCACTTGGCCGAGAACGGGAAGAGTTTGGGCCAGCACGGCGCTACCGGGCCAGGCCGCCAAAGCCGCCACCGGCAGCAGAGTACGCAGGGAAAATATCACGCGACGAATACGGTTGAACTCCCGAATAAACTACCTCGGCAGGCCGAAAGCAACATCTCTTGTTGGCCGCTCGGCTACATCTGCCGCAGCCAGGATTCAGCGGTTTCCGGATTATCAAAGGGTAGCACTACGGGGCGGGTGGTGTGCTGCAGGGTTAAGTCGGTGGAAAGGCGGCTGTACACGTTGGGCGAATAAATCCAGGCAAAGTACTCCAGGCCCGCCTCGGCCATGGCCGGAAACCACTCGGTGCCGCCCCATTCGGAGGCATCCAGCCACATGCTCGTGACCCGGCGGTTATCGTTGAGCACCTTGTGACACTGCTCTTGGCGCAGCAGATCCAGCATCCGCAACGCCCCCGCCTTCACCGATTCACCGCTTTGGTCGCCCGTCCAGTCGGCGTACAGCCAGTCGTTGCTGTAGTCGAAGTAGATGCTGATGTGTTCGTCCTGGTGCAGAAGGCGCAACGCCATGGTCAATGAACTTATCCTTGTGAAAAGACACAGAAATGGTATCCGTCGCACTTCCGGCGTCCAGGCGGCGTTTGCTGTCGTATATGCTCCAGCTTACCCCTTTATTTCTCTACGCTCTTTACGCTCCCCATGAAACTTTCATTGCTGACCTTTTTGGTTTTATTGCTCGGCGCCTGCTCGGAACACCGCCCAGCCGATGCCCAGACGCCTACCCGCTCCACCGCCGGCCCGGCCCCCACGGATTTGCGCGGCCTGAGCGTGGCCACCTTTGCCGGGGGCTGCTTCTGGTGCACCGAGGAAATATTTGAGGAGCTGAAGGGCGTGCGCGCCGTGGTATCGGGCTACAGCGGCGGCCCCGAAAAGAACCCTAGCTACGAGCAGGTAAGCAGCGGCCGCACCGGCCACGCCGAGTCCATCGAAATCTACTACGACCCCAAGCAAATCAGCTTTGCTACTCTGGTTGACGTGTTCTTGCGCGCTGGTCACGACCCCACGACCCTCAACCGCCAGGGACCCGACGCGGGCACGCAGTACCGCTCCGTGGCTTTTTACCGCACGCCCCAGGAAAAGCAGGAAATTGAGGCCGCCATCAAGCGCGTGAATGCCTCCAAGCAGTACGCCAATCCCATTGTAACCCAGGTAACGGCCTTCGCCAAGTTCTGGCCCGCCGAGGGCTACCACCAGGGCTACTACCGCCTCCACCCCAACGAGCCCTACGTCAGCAACGTCTCCACGCCCAAGATTGAGAAGTTCCGTCATACGTTTCCGCAGTTGCTGAAAAACCCGCTGTAAGGCAGGTAGGCGGCGCTTATTCCGGCCCGGTTTTTCGCTCCTGCCCGGGGCGAAAAACCGGGCCTTTTGCTGGCCGCTGTTGGCTGCCTATCCCGCCCTTGCTACCCGCTTGGTTTCCGGCCCGGCCGGCGCCGAAAGGCCACCTTCGTTTTTATCCGGTCTATGTCCAAAAGATTCCTTTTCCAGCGCAACTGCGCCGCTGGTTTCCGGTAGGGAGGCCGCGGCCGGCAGTATATCTTTGCTTGTTCCTGCCTCTTTCCATTTATGGCCTCCGAGTCCATCGATTTTCAGCTCCTGTTCGAGGCCCTGCCTACCCCGCACCTGGTCCTGACGCCCGCACTCCGGATTGCGGCCCTTAATGATGCCATGTGCCAGCTGCTGGCCCAGCCCCGCGAGCAGGTTGTGGGCCAGCCGGTACTAGCCGTGCTGCCTGCTTACCCAGGCATCCCCGGTGCCAGCCTCTGGCAGGAGGCCCTGCAGGAAGTGGTAGCCCACCGCACGGTCCGCAGCCTGGAAGCCCTGCGCTACGAGCTGGCCCCACCCCCCACCGAGGCGGATGCCCCTACCCGGTACTGGCAGGTGCTGCTGCGCCCCGTACTGGCGCCGGATGGCGAGCTGCGCCATGTGCTGGCGCGGGTGCTCGACGTGACAGACCGGGTAGTGGCCCAGCAGCAGGGGCGGCTCAGCCTCGAAAGCTTCTCGACCCTGGCCCGCACGACCCACGACGCCGTCTGGAACTTGGACCTGCGCACCGGCCACGTGTGGCGCAACGAAACATTCACGGCCCTGTTTGGCTACCCGCTCACGCCCGAAACCCATTCGTTCCAGTTTTGGTACGAGCGGCTTCACCCCGATGACCTTCCCGCCATTGACGCCACCGTAGCGGCGGTGCGGGCGGGGCTGCAGGTGTCTCCTGTCATTACCTATCGGCTGCGGCGGGCTGATGGCAGTTGGGCCGAAGTGGTGGACCGCTACCACATCATCCGCGACGAAATGGGCCAGCCGGTGCGCCTGCTCGGAGCCACCCAAGACGTAACCCAGGCCCGCGCCACGGAGCGCGCCCTGCACCAAAGCCTAGAGCAGTTTCAGCTGCTCGCCGATTTAATTCCCCAGCTCGTGTGGAGCCTGGACGCCGAGGGCCAGAAGCTATACACCAACCGGCGCTGGGACGAGTATACCGGCCTCAAGCAGTTCACAGACGCAGACTGGGCCGCCCTGGTACACCCCGACGACCGCCCTCAGGCTGCTGCCCGCTGGAACGAGGCCAAGCACGCCGGCACCTACTACCAGTGCGACTACCGCCTACGCGACCAGACGGGGCAGTACCGTTGGTTTCTGGCCCAGGCCCGCCCGGTGCTGGATGAAGCGGGGCAAGTAACCCGGTGGTTTGGCACTTGCACCGATATTGAGGACCAGAAACAGGCCCAACAGCTGCTCGAGAAGAAGGACCAGCAGTTGCAGCTGATTTTGGGCAAGGTGCCAGCCCTGCTGGCTACCCTACTCGGGCCCCAGCACGTGGTTAGCTTTATTAATCAGCGTTTCAATGACTTAGTGGGCGGCCAGGCCCGGGTAGGACAAACTGCCCAGCAGGCGGCCCCGTGCTGGCTAACCAGGGCTTATTTGAACTCCTGGATGAAGTGTACGCCAGCGGGCAGCCGCTGGTAGAACAGGAGCGCGCCGTGCTGCTGCCTGCGCCCAGCCCAGGCCCCGACCGCACACGCTATTTCGATTTTACGGCCCAGCCCCTACTCAATGCCGCGGGTGCCACCCAAGGTATTCTCATCTTTGCCGTGGAGGTTACGGAGCGGGTACGGACCCGCCTGAGCCTGGAAGCGCTGAACCAGGAACTCAGCCGCCAGGATGAGCTCCTGCGGGTGATGACCGAGTCTTTGCCCCAGATTACCAGCATTACCCGCCCCAATGGTTCAGTAGAGTACCTCAGCCCCCAGTGGTTTGAGTACACCGGCCAGACCATCGACGATTTGCCTGATTGCTGGACCTTGGCCCTGCACCCCGACGACACCGAAACCGCCCGCCAGGCCTTCCAGCAAGCCGTAGCCGAAAGCACCGCTTTCAGCGTGGAAGTGCGCCTGCGCCGCCACGACGGGCAGTACCGCTGGCACTTGAGCCATTCGGTTCCTTCCTTCGATGATGCCGGCCAACTCCAGCATTTCTACGGAGCCTGCGCCGATGTGCAGGACCAACGCCTGCTGGCCGAGGAGTTACGCCGCAGCGAGCAGCAGTTCCGCTTCCTGGCCGAGAGCGTGCCGGCCATCGTCTGGACCGCTACCCCGGATGGGGCCATCGACTACCTCAACTCCCGCTGGACCTATTATACGGGCATATCCGTGGAGCAAAGTCTGCGCGAGGGCTGGGCCAATTTGCTTTGGGCGGAGGAGCGGGAAACCGTCTTCAGCGAGTTCAGCTACTGCATTCAAACCGGCACCGACCTGGACATGGAAAGCCGGCTGCTGGATGTGCGCACCGGCCAGTACCGCTGGTACTTGCACCGCGCCCAGCCCCTGCGCGACGAGCACGGCCAGATTATCCGCTGGTTTGGTACCACCGCCGACATCGACGACTACAAGCGAATTCAGCAGCGCCTGGAGGACAAAAACGCGGAACTCACCCGCACCAACCAGGACCTAGACAGCTTCGTGTACGCCGTTTCGCACGACCTCAAGCAACCCATCCACAACATGGCGGGCATCTTTCAGGAGCTGATTCGCACGGCCTTCTTCCGCGACCCGGACGCGGTGAAGCTCATTGCCATGTTCGAGAAGTCCCTGCACCAGATTGACGGTACCATTCACAACCTCTCGGAGCTGGTGCGCATTCAGAAGCTACGCCACGAGCAGCCCGCTGAACTAGTAGACCTGGCCCAGCTGACGGAAGAAGTGCTGCTCAGCATCAATGACCAGGTAACCAGCTCCCGGGCCATCATCCACACTGATTTTGCGGCCGTGCCGGCTCTGTTCTTCGTGCAGCCCCACTTGCAAAGCGTGCTCTACAACTTGCTCAGCAATGCCCTGAAGTATGCGGCCCCGCGCCGGAGGCCCCACATTCAGCTACGCACGGCGCTGGTGGAAGGGCGGCCGGTGCTGGAGGTGCAGGACAATGGCCTGGGCCTGGATTTGCAGCGCTTTGGTGGCGAGCTGTTTCAGCTGTTTCGCCGCTTCCACGACCACGTAGAAGGGGCCGGCCTGGGCTTGTACCTCGTGAACCGGGTAGTGCAGAACGCCGGCGGCCACCTCACCGTGGACAGCACCGTGGGCGAAGGCACCACGTTTCGGGTAGTGCTGCCAGCCAGCGCCCGCCCGGCATAAACGCACCCAAGTAGTCGTCCGCCGAATGAGGTAGCCTGGCCTGGTCCGGCTATTGAGGCGGAGGGCCTTATCTTGGCTTTTTTGCGGACTGCTGGGCCGCGGCAGATGCATTGCTGGGCAAGCGCGCCGGCCCAGGCTATTTTTATCAAGTTACGTTATGTCACTGCCTCCCCTCGTTTCGAAGCTGCCTGATGTGGGCACCAGTATTTTTTCGGTGATGACCCAGCTGGCCCAGGAAAGCGGGGCCATTAATCTAGCGCAAGGCTTCCCCGACTACGACCCACCCCGGCCCCTGCTGGAGGCCCTGGCCCGCCACGTGCTTACGCCCGGCCACCAGCAATACGCGCCCATGCCGGGCCTGCCGCGCCTGCGCGAAGCCATTGCCGCCAAAACTGCTCGCCTCTACGGCTACACCCCCGACCCAGCCACGGAAATCACCGTCACCAGTGGTGCCACTGAGGCCCTGTACGCGGTGCTAGCTGCCGTGGTCAGCCCCGGCGACGAGGTGCTGATACTGGAGCCGGCCTACGATTTGTACGCCCCCGCCGTGCGCCTGCAGGGCGGCGTGCCGGTGTACGTGCCCCTGCTCCTACCCGATTTTCGGCCCGACTGGGACCGGGTGGCCGCGGCCCTCACGCCCCGCACCCGCCTGCTCATGCTCAACTCGCCCCACAACCCCACCGGTGCCACCCTCACCCCCGAGGACCTCGACACCCTGGCTGGGCTGTTGCGCAACACGCCTACCCTGCTACTCAGCGACGAAGTGTATGAGCACATGGTGTTTGATGGGCAACCCCACCGCAGCGTAGTAGGCCACCCTGAGCTGCGCGAACGGGCCTTCGTGCTATCCTCATTCGGGAAAACCTACCACGCTACGGGCTGGAAGGTAGGCTACTGCGTGGCCCCGCCGGCCCTGACGGCAGAACTGCGCCGGGTGCACCAGTTCGTGACTTTCAGCGTGAGCACGCCCACTCAGCACGCCCTGGCTGATGTGCTGCCCGACACCGACCTCTACGATTCCCTACCCGGTTTCTACCAGCAGAAGCGCGACCTGTTCCGGGAGCTGCTGGCCCCTACCCGCTTCCGCCTGCTACCGGTGCGGGGTGGCTACTTTCAAGTGGCTGACTTTCGGGATATTGCTCCGGACTTGGACGATGAGAGCTTTGCCCGCCGCCTCACCCAGGAAACCGGCGTGGCGGTGGTGCCCATTTCCGCCTTCTACCATAACCGCCAGGACCACCGACTGGTACGCTTCTGCTTTGCCAAGCAAGACGCTACCCTGCGCGTGGCCGCTGAGCGCCTGCAGCAGCTGTAAGTACATCGGGCAGTAAGGCAAACCTGTCATTCCGAGCAGTGCGAAGAATCTGGGGTTGTCAGGCAACGATTGAACCTAGACTCCTCGCTACTCTCAGCATGACGGGTGTGATGAGCTGGATTACGACTTAGCGTTAGTGGGCTGAGTTCGTACGGAGAAGATGCGTCTGGCTTTGGCCTGCTAGTAGGTAGCCGCAGGCTCCGTATTTCACCGTTTTTTGGTATACTTCACAACTGATCTTCTCCTTAACGCCTGTTGCCGTGTCCGATCTGACAGTCTCCTTCGTGCAGAGCTCCTTGCAATGGCACGACCCCATTGCCAACCGGCAGGAGTTGGGGCGCCATGTTGACGAAATATCCATTCCGACGGACCTGATTGTGCTGCCGGAAATGTTCACCACCGGCTTCAGCATGGACGCCTCCGCCCTGGCCGAGCCCATGGATGGCCCCACCACCGACTGGATGCGCCAACTCGCCGCCGCCCGCGACGCGGTAGTGGTTGGCAGCATCATCATCAAAGATCAGGAGGCCTACTACAACCGCCTGCTCTGGGTGCGGCCCGATGGCTCGGTGAGCTATTATAACAAGCGCCACCTGTTCACGATGGCTGGGGAACACCAGGTGTACACGCCCGGCACCGCCCGTCTGATTGAAGAGTGGCGCGGCTGGCGCATCTGCCCGCTGGTGTGCTACGATCTGCGCTTTCCGGTGTGGAGCCGCAACCCGCTCGACAACCCCTACGACCTGCTCTTGTACATTGCCAACTGGCCTGCTACCCGCCGCACCGCCTGGATTACGCTGCTTCGGGCCCGGGCCATTGAAAACCTGGCCTATACCATGGGCGTGAATTGCGTGGGCCTGGATGGCAACGGCCTTGCCTACACCGGCGACTCGGCCCTGCTGGACATGCGCGGTGAATATCTGGTGGAAGTCGGCAACCAGGAAACCAGCATTACCCGTGCCCTGCGCCGCTCCGAACTGGAAGCCTTCCGGGAGCGGTTCCCAGCCCTCCACGACGGCGACCCATTCGAGCTACAGACCCTGATTCGCAGCAGTGAGGCAGAAAAAGCGCGCTTGTTAAAGTAGCGTAAAGTGCACCAGCACTAGCTTTAACAATACCATTCCGAGCGCAACGAGGAATCTGGGTTGTCTCCCTATGGCTTGACCCAGATTCCTCGTTGCGCTCGGAATGACAACCGTTCTGTTTTGTCTTTTCAGACTTGCTTAGAAGCCAGCAGGCCCGGCATAGAAACACAATTGTGCGTTTCTATGCCGGGCCTGCTGGCTTTATTTATCTCATACCTAGCGGCCGGCAGTTACTTCTAGGCGGCGCACGGCAGTTTCCCCGGTCAGGGCCTCGCAGCGGATCAGGTAGATGCCAGCGGCTAAACCAGCCAGCTCCAGGCGGTGCTCCCGGGCTGCGGGCGTGGTCGGGCGCACCACCCGGCCGGCCAAATCTAGGAGGGTAACGCGCACCGGCAGAGGCGCTTCCACGGTAGCCGTGACCACGGCGGGGTTCGGGTAGACTTGCAAGGGTAGGGAGGCGCGCGGTGGCTGCTGGGCCGTAACAGTACGGTTACGAGTCACGAAGCTGCTGATGCCGCCGCCTTCCAGCCCGATGAACAGCTCAGGCGTACCGTCCCCGGTTACATCGGCGGCGGCGGGGGCGTAATGGAAGCGGGCGGCAGTGCCCAGGCGGCCGGCCTGGAACTGGCTGGTAAGGGCGTTGTAGAACAGGTCGAGGCGCCCCGTAAAGGCGCCGGTCTGGGCGCGGTAGTTCGAGAAAAAGCGAATTTCGCCGCTAGCATCAGCCGTAAGCAAATCCGGGCGGCCGTCCCCGTCGAAGTCGGCTACGGCGGGGTGCAGGTTGCTGGGCCGGGTGCCGGTGCTGGTCCGGATCTGCCCAAAGTCAGCGTCCTGGAGCACAAACGTCTGGCTTACGGCCGTGGCGCCCACGTTGCGGTAGTAGCGCAGGGAGCCCACCGGCACATCGAAATAGTTGGTACCCAGGAGCAAATCCACTCGTCCATCGGCATCCACATCGGTAAAGCAGGGCGCGTCGCCGGGGCTGCTGGGCAGGTTGCTGAAGGTAGCCGTAGCGGCCGTATTGAACACGGCGGCCCGGCCGGCAGCGGCCGTATTCAGCACGTAATAGAGCGGGCTAACGGTGGCGGTTTGCGCCGCCGAATACACCAAATCCACGGCCCCGTCGCGGTTGATATCGGCCAGCGCCGGCTTCAACGAAGTAAACTTGCGGCTGCTCAGATTGAGGTAGTCATGGGTAACTAGTTGAAACACCGGCTTGGCCACCGTACCGGCATTGCGGTACAAGCTAAGCGTGGCCCGGTAAAAGCCCCGGGCATTGTTGCGGTTCACGCTACCCACCAACATGTCCACCAGCCCGTCACCGTCCACATCCCCGAAGGTAGGAGCCGCCGCTTCGCTGAAATCCAGCATGTCGCGCTGCAGGAAGTCGGTTTGCTCGCGCACCAAGGTAGGCACGGCGCCGGTGCCCGCGTTGCGGTACAGCCACACCGACTGGCGGGTGTCCACGGTGTCTACGTTGTCGTAGAGGTTAGGGGCCACCAGCACGTCGGGGCGACCATCGAAGGTAACATCGGCCACGTAGGCGCCCGGAAAGTTGGGCACGCGCGCGGCGGCCGTGCCGGTTGGGAAGCTCAGGTTCTGGCCCACGCTACCCATGCGGGCGGTTTGGGCCGTGCCATCGTTGCGCAGGCTGATTAGCTCCGGGCAATTGTCGCGGCCGGTTAGCACGTCTTGGTCCCCATCGCCGTCCAGGTCCCAGAGCGTGATGTTAAAGCCGCCCGTATGCTGGGGCCGAACCGCGGCCGGCCGGCACTGGTTGGGGGCGAAGGCGAAGCCGGTGCAGCTGCCGAAGCAGGCCGCAAAACCGCCCCAGTAGTAGGAACCCTGCTCGAATTGCAGGCCGCCGCAGGCCGTAGTACTGGTGTTGCGGAAGTAGTTCACGGCCGGCACCGAGGAGGCAAAATCAAAGGTCACCACGTCCAGGCGCCCGTCCCCGTCCACGTCCCGGATGTCGGGCATGTTGTAGCCCCGGAGGTGATGTTGATGTTGCCGCCGGTGGGGCTGGGATCAAAGTAGGTCAGCTGGCTGGTAATCAGCTGAAAGCCGGGCCGTCCGGCGGAGTTGGCCACGTGGCGGTACACCCGAATGTCGCCCCCGTTGGCGTAGGTGAATAGGTCGGGCCGGCCGTCGCAGTCGTAGTCGCGCAGCAAGGCCCAACTCTGCAGGCCCGCCGGAAACAGGGCTTCGTACTCGGGTGCGTACTGCCAGGCACGGCCGGTAGTAGTGGCTACACTAAGAAAGGTAAATACCCGCCCCACGGCCCGGTCGAACACGAACAGGTCGGGCTGCTGGTCGGCATTTAGGTCGATGTTGGAAAACTGAGGCGAATTCAGCCCACCCGTCCAGGCATTGCGCAGGGTATCGGTGCCGTGCACTACTTTTGCCACGGCCTGGTATTCAAAGCCGAAGAGCGCACTGCTCTGGGCCGCTGCCGTGAGGGAGAAACCACTCAGCAGAGCGGCAAGGTAGCTTCCGGTAAAGTACTGGCGCATGCATACGGGCGTTATGGTCCGAGTTACGAACACACTTCTATTGCTCTAAGTTACATGCAAAACCGCATGCTTGACCTTCCGGCTCTGTACGACCGGTTCCGCACCGCCTCGGCCGTCAGCACCGACTCGCGTCAGCCCCAGGACAACACCCTGTTCTTTGCCCTGAACGGCCCCTCCTTCCGGGGCCGCGACTTTGCCCCCAGGCCTTGACGAAGGGCGCCTGCTACGCCGTAGTGGATGACGAGGAGCTAGCCGCCCGGGACCCAGAGCGCTACACCTACGCCCCGACCCGCTAGTGGCCCTGCAGGAGTTGGCCCACTACCACCGGCGGCAGCTCATCATTCCGGTGCTGGCCATTACCGGCTCCAATGGCAAAACCACTACTAAGGAGCTAGTGCACGCCGTACTCAGCCAGCGCTACAAAGTGCAGTACACCCGCGGCAACCTCAACAACCACATTGGCGTGCCGCTCACCTTGCTCAGCATCCGACCCGGCGAGCATGAGCTGGCCATTGTGGAAATGGGCGCCAACCACCAGGGCGAGATTGAGCTACTCTGCCGCTTGGCCGAGCCTACCCACGGCCTGATTACCAACATCGGCAAGGCCCACCTCGAAGGCTTTGGCGGCGTGGAAGGCATTGTGAAAGGCAAGGGCGAAATGTTCCGGTTTCTGGAGCAGGTACATGGCACGGCCTTCGTGAATACCCTGGACGCCCGCCTGCCCGGCATGGCCGCTGGCATTTCGGACCAAGTTACCTACCCCGGCCCCACTGACACCTACCCCGCCGAGCTGGTAAGCACGGCCCCGCAGGTAATGGTGCGCTTGTTTGACGGCACAGAGGTAGCCGCCCAGATTACCGGCGGCTACAACTTCCCTAACCTGGCCGCCGCCGCCGCCGTGGGCGCTTACTTCCAGGTGGAGCCCGGCGCTATTGCCCAGGCTCTGGCCGGCTACGCCCCTACCAACAACCGCTCCCAACTGGTGCGCACGGCCCACAATGAGCTGGTGCTGGATGCCTACAACGCCAACCCCAGCAGCATGGCGGCCGCTCTGAACAGCTTCGCGGCCCGCCCCGGCAACCCCGCCGATAAAGTGGTTATTCTGGGTGACATGTTTGAATTGGGCCCGGAAAGCGAGGCTGAGCACCGCGCCCTCGGGCAGCTGCTGCGCGGCCTACCCTTCGGCACCGTTGTGCTTATCGGGCAGGATATGCGCCACGCCTCCACCGAGGCGGCATTTCTGCACTTCGCTACCAAGCCCGAGGCCGCGGCTTGGCTCCAAGCCCACCCCCAGCGCGGCCGTCAACTCCTCATCAAAGGCTCCCGCGGCATGGGCCTGGAAACCTTGGTAGAACTAGTTTAAGGTGAGATGGTGAGTGAAGTAGCTCTTAGCAAATCTACTTATATAAAAAGCCTGTCATCCTGAGCGGAGCGAAGGACCTTATCACACATGAACGAGTCGTAACAACGATTGTCGTACTGATGTAATAAGGTCCTTCGCTCCGCTCAGGATGACAGACGGTTTAGCTACTTCACTCACTCACCATCTTACCTTAAAAAGGGCTGTCGAAGTTGGCTAAGGTAGGCAGTACTTGGTCCTTGGCTGATATGGTAGCGTTTTGCACTCCCCAATTGATACCCAGGGCGGGGTCGTTCCAGAGCAGGCCGCCTTCGGCCTGGGGAGCGTAGTAGTTCGTGCACTTATAAAGGAAGAGGGTATTGTCTTCCAGGGCCGTGAAGCCGTGGGCAAAGCCTTCTGGCACGTATAGCATATTGAAGCGCTCCGAGTCCAGCTCTACCATCACGTGCTGGCCGTACGTGGGTGAGTTGCGCCGAATATCGACCACCACATCAAGGGCGCGGCCCTGGGCCACGCGCACGAGCTTGGCCTGGGTGAAGGGCGGCTTCTGGAAGTGCAGGCCCCGCACCACGCCCCGGTCGGAGCGCGACTGATTGTCCTGCACCCACTGGCCGTGAATGCCGGCGTCCTGCATTTTCTGAGCGCTAAAGGACTCGAAAAAGGCCCCGCGGGCATCGCCAAACACCCGCGGCAATATTTCCACTACTCCCTGAATATCAAAGTATTTAAACTCCATACACTACACGTTAGTTAAGCGGCTGTGGCCGCAAGTTAGCTATAATTAGAGGCGGCTGGAATTGGTTTTAGTCACTTCGCGCACGATGGTCAGGTACTTGTCCAGCACAATCTGCTCGTCGAATTTGCGCTCAGCCAGCTGGCGTCCAGCCTTGCCCATCTGTTCCAGCTCCTGGTTAGGCAGCTCCAGCACCTGGCGCATTTTAGCGGCTAAGTCGGCGGCGTTGCGCACCTCACAAAGCAGGCCGTTCTGGCCATCTACCACGGTTTCGCGGCAGCCGGGCACGTCGGTAGTAACGATGGGTTTGCCCATGGCGGCGGCTTCGAGCAGGGTTTTGGGCGTACCCTCGCGGTAAGACGGCAGCACCACGCAATCGGCCTGCCGAATGTGGGCCGCCACGTCGTCGGAGGTACCCAGGTACTCCACGTGGCCAGCCTGCAGCCACTGCTCAAACACAGCCCGCTTCACCCCTACCCCGCCCGACTCATCGATACCGCCCAGCAGCTGAATGCGGGCGGTGGGGTGGGCGGCGCGCACTAGCTGGGCCGCCTCGAAGTACTCCTCCACGCCCTTCTCATAGAGCACCCGGGCAATCATGAGGAAGGTAAACGGTTCGTGGCGCTCAAACGTGGCGGCGGGTCGAAACCGCTGGGTGTCAATGCCGGAGCCGGGTAGCACATCGGTAATGCGGGCCTCTACCAACCCGTGCTGCAGAAAGAGCTGCCGGTCGTCGTTGTTCTGGAAAAATACCCGCTTGGGAAACTTGAAGGCGAAGCGGTAAAGGCCCAAAGCCACCCGGCTCACAAAGTTTTTCACAATGAATACCGTGCCCAAGCCCGACACATTATTAACGCTGGGAATACCGGCCAGCTTGGCGGCCAGCGTGCCGTAAATGTTGGGCTTGATGGTGTAGTGCAGCACCACATCGGGCCGCTCGCGGCGGTAGATGCGGTAGAAGCGGCGGGTCAGCTGAGCGTCCTTTACGGGGTTGGTGCCCTTGTTTTCCATCAGAATGGGGACGTAGCGGCAGCCCAGCTCGGTTTCCAGTCTCGCCGAGTAATCGTCGGGTGGCGCAATGGCCAGCACCTCGTGGCCGGCCGCCTGCAGGGCTTTCACCAGGCTGCGCCGGAAGTTCCAGATATTCCAACTGGTATTAATAACAACGGCAACGCGCATTCAGGGAGAGGTAAGGGGCCAGGAAGAGAGTGCAAAGGTACGAGCCCGGGCGGGCTGGGTTATACTCGTGCCGAATAAGGTAGCGCCGGCTGGCTTCAGCTTACGGACTGGGGCATTCCCCACCGCCGGGGCGTATCTTTGCGGTTCTATGGCTGCATTTCCTTTCCTGCTACGCCTGCACCAGCTGGTGGTACTGGCGTTTCTCTTGTTTTATGCTTTTAAAGCGGGCTTGCTCGTGCTGGGCCGCCTGGACACGCTGCGCACCGTTCGGGCCCGTACCCGCCTAGCCGACTCCGGGCTGGGGCTGTTGATTTTGGCCTCGGGCGGGGCTTCACTGGCGCTTTACCCGGGCGGGGCGCCGGGGTGGCTGTGGGTGAAGCTGGGCCTAGTGCTGGTGCTACTTCCCCTGGCTATTATGGCGATGCGGCGGCAGTTCAAGCCCGGCGTGGTCCTTACGTTTCTGGGGTTTCTGTACGTGTACGGCGTATCCGAAACCGGCTCCCCGACCCTGCAGCAAGCGGAGGCCTCTAGCGCTTCAAACGGCGCGGCCGCCTACGCCCCGGGCCGGGCCGAAGCCACGGCTACTCCGGAAGCCGTGGCGCCCGTGGATACTGCCCGGGCCGCAGCCAGCCTTTCGGCCGCTGAGGCAGCCACACTGGCCGCAGCCGCCGAAGCTCCGGCGGCAGATGAGGCGCTGGTGGCAGGTAAAGCTCTGTTCGTGCAGCAGTGCGCCGTTTGTCATGGTCCGGATGGCAAGCTGGGCCTCAATGGCGCTTATGATCTGACTAAGAGTAACCTAACCCAGCAGGGCCGCATATATCAGGTTACCCACGGCAGCATCAGCAAGAAAATGCCAGCCTTTGGCGGAAAGCTCACCCAGCAGCAAATTGAGCAAGTTGTGGCTTATTCGCTTACCCTTAAGAAGCTGTAACGCACTCCGGGCATCTTCCTGGGCTACTCTCTCGTTTAGTAAGCCGACACCCATCTACTTCCTGCCCCTTCACCTACCTTCCTACCCCGCACTACCTTTTTCATGGCCAATAAACCCGCCTCCAAAGGCCGCAAACCGGGCAAAAGCACCCGCCACCCCGGCGCCACCGACAACGTGAAAGGCCGCGTAGGGCGCATGCTGGCTAAGTCAGAAAAGAACGGCACCTACGAAACCTCACCCGAGGCTGAAACCGCCGTGCTGGTAGCCGTGCCCGACAAACGCCAGGCCGACGCCCGCACCCAGGAGTACCTTGATGAGCTGGAGTTCCTGGCCGAAACGGCCGGCGCTACGGTCACCAAACGCTTCGTGCAGCGCCTCGACAAGCCCGACATCCGCACGTTTGTGGGCGAAGGCAAGCTAGCCGAAATTAAGGCCTACGTGGAGCACACCAAGGCCAGCATGGTTATTTTCGATGATGACCTTTCGCCCTCCCAGCTGCGCAACCTGGAGGCCGAACTGCTGGTCAAAATCGTGGACCGCTCCCTACTTATCATTGATATTTTCGCGCAACGGGCCAAGTCTGCTACCGCCCAAACCCAGGTAGAACTAGCTCAGTATCAGTACCTGCTCCCGCGCCTGACGGGCCTCTGGACTCACCTGGACAAGCAGCGAGGTGGCGGCGTGGCCCAGCGCGGACCGGGTGAAACAGAAATTGAGACGGACCGGCGCGTAGTGCGCGACCGGATAGCCTTTCTCAAGGACCGCCTCAAGGAGCTAGATAAGCAAACGACCACCCAGCGCAAGTCGCGCACGGGTATTGTGCGGGTAGCTTTGGTCGGCTACACCAACGTGGGCAAGAGCACCATCATGAATCTGCTGAGCCGCGCCGATGTGTTTGCCGAAAACAAGCTGTTTGCGACCGTCGACTCTACGGTGCGCAAGGTGGTCCTGGAAACCATACCCTTCCTGCTGTCCGATACCGTCGGGTTTATCCGCAAGCTACCTACCCGCCTGATCGAGAGCTTCAAAAGCACCCTCGACGAAATTCGGGAGGCCGACTTGCTGGTGCACGTGGTAGATATTTCCCACCCTACCTTCGAGGAGCAAATTGAAGTAGTTAACGCCACGCTTAAAGACATCGAGGCCGCCGATAAGCCGATGTTGCTGGTGTTCAACAAGATCGACCGGTATAATCATGAACCCGTGGCCAGCTCTACCGAAGGCTTCGAGGAAATGAATACGGACGAAGATGCGCCGGCCGCGCGGCCTTCCTTGGAGCAGCTGAAGGCTACGTACATGGCCAAGCTCCACGATCCGGTTATCTTCATTTCGGCTCAGGAGCGGGAAAACATTGACGAGCTACGGGCCCTGCTCGTGCGCCACGTTTCGGCTATTTATCAGGAGCGCTACCCTTCCGTGCATCCTATCCAGGAGGAAACGGAATTTTAGTATAGGCTTAGGATTCAGCTTTTGAACGCCCGGCTTTGCAGCCGGGCGTTTTTTATTAACACTTCGTCTGTTCTTCCATAAACTTTAAATATTTCATATCAAATACAACCTTTCATTAACAATAAAGTAATAATTGCCTATATTTAGCCTCCTTGTCCACAACCACTCACAAGTACATGAAGAAAACTTTCTACTCTCTCACTCTGGGCTTACTATCCATGGCATCGGCTGCTTCCGCGCAGCAGGGCCAGCTCGGCAACATTGCAGATCGTTTGGCCTCGGCTCCCCAGTCGCGCCAGTGCGCTACTATGGATGTTCTGAACGCCCAATTGGCAGCTGATCCGGCCCTGGCCCAGCGCATGGAGCGCATCGAGTCGCAAACCCGCCAGTACGTGAGCAACCCAACCCTGAAGCGCACCACAGCGGCCATTACCATTCCGGTGGTCGTGCACGTGCTCTACAACACGGCAGCTCAGAATGTATCGGATGCGCAGGTACAGGCCCAGATTGATGTGCTGAACCAGGACTTCGCCAAGCTCAACGCCGATGCCAGCCTGATTCCGGCGGCCTTCGCGGGGGCAGCGGCCAACACGAACATTCAGTTCACGCTGGCCAAGCGGACGCCCACGGGCAGCGCTACTACTGGCATCATCCACAAAGCCACCAAAACCACGTCCTGGAGCTCCAACGATGCCGTGAAAAACTCCAAGCGCGGCGGCGACGATGCTTGGGATGCTACCAAGTACCTCAACATTTGGGTATGTAACCTGGGCCAGGGCCTGCTGGGCTACGCGCAATTTCCGGGTGGTGCAGTTGCTACCGATGGGGTAGTAGTGCTGTATTCGTCGCTGCCTGGTGGCACGGCCAAGCCCTACGACAAGGGCCGGACGGCTACCCACGAGGTAGGTCACTGGCTTAACCTGCGCCATATCTGGGGCGATGCCTCCTGCGGTAATGACCTGGTAGCAGATACGCCCACCCAGCAAACCAGCAACTACGGCTGCCCCACTTTCCCGAAAGTGACCTGCTCCAATGGCCCGAACGGGGACATGTTCATGAACTACATGGACTACACCGACGATGCCTGCATGTACATGTTCACCAACGGTCAGTCTACCCGCATGAACGCCTTGTTTGCTACGGGCGGTGCCCGCGCCGGCTTGGCTACCTCTACTGGCGGCACTGCCCCGCTGATGGCTACCACGACGGCCGAGTCGCTGACGGTTTACCCGAACCCAACTACCGATCAGCTGTCGATTCGCACAGGCCTGAACACGCCGGCGGCTAACTGGAGCGCCAAGGTGTACGACCTGCGCGGCTTCGAAATGAAGCAGATTCGCACGACCAACGGTGACGTGGACGTATCCAGCCTGCCCAACGGCCTGTACCACCTCGTGCTCAGCGACGGGAAATCGACCCAACACCAGAGCTTCCGCAAAGAATAGGGTTTCCTATTCTGCTACTCTCGCAACACCCGCCCGGTACGCACCGGGCGGGTGTTTGTATTTATTGGAGTTGTCTTCTCGTAAAGAGAGCCCCTATAATTTGGTCAAATATGAAATTTACATCAGTTATACGCTCATATATTTAAATATTTTCAATAATTTGGACGCTTCGCCCCCTTTCTTCACAACCTTCACACCTATCTACCGTCCTCAATTTTCTGCTCATCAACACAACCAAAACCCTTTCTATGAAAAAAACCATTTACGCAATGACGCTGGCTTGCTTAGGGCTGGGCGCTTCTCTTACGGCTGAGGCCCAGCAGGTTCGCCAGTGTTCCACCATGGAAAACTTGGCCGCCCAGATGGCCGCCGATCCGGCTCTGGCCCAGCGGCTGGCCTCCATTGAGGGCCAGACTCAGCAGTTCATCAACAGCCCAGTAGCCAAGCGCACCACAGCCGTAGTAACTATTCCGGTAGTTGTGCACGTGCTCTACAACACCGCGGCTCAGAACATCTCCGACGCCCAAATTCAGTCCCAGCTTGCGGTGCTGAATGAGGACTTCAGCAAAACCAACGCCGATGCTAGCAAAACGCCAGCGGCTTTTGCCGGGCTGGCGGCCAATGCCAACATCCAGTTTGTGCTGGCCAAGCGCACGCCGGCGGGCACTGCTACCACAGGCATTGAGCGCAAATCGACTACCAAAACCAGCTGGGGCACCGATGACGCCATGAAAAAAGCCAGCCTGGGCGGGCTGGACGCCTGGGATGCTACCAAGTACCTGAACCTGTGGGTGTGCAACCTATCGGGTGGGGTGCTGGGCTACGCGCAGTTTCCGGGTGGTGCAGTTGCTACCGATGGCGTGGTAATTCTGACGTCGGCTTTCGGGCGCGGTGGGTCGGCTTCGGCTCCGTTCAACCTGGGTCGGACGGGTACGCACGAGGTAGGCCACTGGCTGAACCTGCGCCACATCTGGGGCGACGCCTCCTGCGGTAATGACCTGGTTTCGGACACCCCAACCCAGCAGACCCAGAACTACAGCTGCCCTACCTTCCCAAAAGTGACCTGCTCGAATGGTCCGAACGGGGACATGTTCATGAACTACATGGACTACACCGATGACGCTTGCATGTACATGTTCTCGAATGGGCAGTCCTCGCGCATGAACGCCCTGTTTGCTGCTGGCGGCGCCCGTGCGGGTCTGGTTACTTCTACCGGCGGCACTGCTCCCGGTGGCACTACCCCTACCACGCCCACGTACTGCGCTTCTAAAGGCACCAGCGTAGCCTACGAGTGGATTGACCTGGTGCAGCTGGGCTCGATTAGCCGCACCTCCGGCGCCAACGCCGGCTACTACGACGGCACGGCCCTGGGCACAACCGTAACGGCGGGCACGGCCCAGACCATCAGCTACTCGGCTGGTTACGCCTCCACGGCCTACACCGAGTACTGGAAAGTATACATCGACTACAACCAGAACGGCGTGTTCACCGATGCCGGCGAACTGGTAGCCAGCCGGAGCGCCGCCTCGGCCAGCACCCTGACCAGCACCTTTACGGTACCGGCCACGGCCAAAACCGGCAAAACCCGCCTCCGCATTGTGATGAGCGACGCTTCCGCTACGACCAGCTGCGGCAGCTACAGCTACGGCGAAACCGAAGACTATAGCATCACGATTTCCGGCGGCACGGCGCGTCAGTCGGGCGCTATAGCTGAGGCAGCTTACCGTATTTTCCCGAACCCGGCTACCGATGTGCTCAACATTGAAGTTCCGACTACCATCAACGCCAGCGTTGTAACGGTAAAGGTGTTGGATGTGCGCGGTGCCGAAATGAAGCAGGTAACCTTCGATGGCAACCTGCTCAACGTGGGGCAGCTGGCCAAGGGCGTATACATGCTGCGCATCGCCGATGGTCAGCAGGTGACGCACCATCGTTTCGTGAAAGAATAGCGGACGCCTACCTCGGGCCACCGGCATGGCCTGGCTGACTTCCGTATGAAAAGACTCGCTTATTCCTGAGCGAGTCTTTTTCTTTATCAATTATTTACCGGCCCGATTTTGGGTGGGCCGCTTGCCCAGAGCAAAACCTTTTCCTAACCCACAGTAAAGAGGCCTGCCTACATTCCTGCCTGCTTATGAAGACGCTGTACCTGATGCGCCACGCCAAATCGAGCTGGAGCTTTGACGACCTGACCGACAAGGAACGCCCACTCAACGACCGGGGCCGCGACGATGCGCCGGCTATGGGCCAGGCCCTGGCCAAGCGCAACATTCAGCTGGATTTGCTGCTGGCCTCGCCATCCGTCCGGACCCTGAGCACGGCCGCCCTGGTAGCTCACGAGCTGGAGTACCCCGCCGAGAAAATTCAGGTAGTGGACAGCATCTACGAAGCTACGGTGCCGGACTTGCTGAACGTGGTGCGCCAGTGCCCCGACTCCGCCGACTCGGTGTTGCTAGTAGGACATAACCCTACCATCACGGAGTTTGCCAACATTCTGTCTCCCAGCAGCATTCCCGATATGCCCACGGCCGCCATCGTGTGCCTGAAGTTCAACTGCGCCCGCTGGACTGAAATCGACCAGACCAACGCCGAGTACTACTTCTACGATCATCCAAAAAATAACTAGGGTTTGGGGAGCTTAGCTGACGTTCAGCCAGCGCTTTTCGTTGTCGTTGAACACCCACTAAGCCCCCAGACCCCAGGCCCCCAAGACCCCACACCATGTCCGAAACCACACAGGCGCAGCCCCAACTGCTGAATCGGGAACTGAGCTGGCTGGCTTTTAACCGCCGCGTGCTGCAGGAAGCGCAGAACCCTGAAGTGCCTTTGCTGGAGCGTATTAAGTTCCTAGCCATTTTCAGCAGCAATCTGGACGAGTACTTTAAGGTGCGCGTAGCCACGCTGCGGCGCTTAGTAAAACTCAAGAAGAAAACCCGGGCCAAGCTAGGCGAGGACCCCGTGGTACAGCTGCGCGACCTGCTGGAAGAGGTAGGCCGCCAGCAGCAGGAATTCGGCGACACCTTCCGCAACGGCATCCTGCCGGAACTGCGGGCCCAGCACATTCATTTGGTTTCTGAGCACGACCTCACGACCGAGCAGCGCCAGTGGGTAGATGAGTATTTCCGCCAGCACGTGCAGGATTTACTTTCGCCCATTATCCTGGACGAGAACCTGCACCACCTGTTTCTGCGCGACCAGAGCGTGTACCTCACCTTCCTACTCAGCCAGCCCGAGAACCGCAAAAAGCAGGAGCTAGAGCGCGTAGTTGTGATGGAGCTGCCTACCAAGCGCCACGGCGGCCGGTTTGTGCGCCTACCCGACCAGGGCGAGGAGAAGTTCGTGATGTTCCTGGATGATGTAGTGCGCTGCTGCGCCCGGGAGCTGTTCCCAAAGTACCAGAAAGTGCAGGTGCACGCCGTCAAGCTTTCCCGCGACGCTGAATTGGACATTCAGGAGGAAGTATCGGGCAACATGCTGGCCAAGATTAAAAGCAGCCTGCAGAAGCGCGAAACCGGCTACCCTGCCCGCCTGCTCTATGACCCCGCCATGCCCAAGGAGGTACTGCGGGCTGTGATGCAGAAAACCGGCATTGGGAAAGAGGAGCTAGTAGAAGGCAGCCGATACCATAATTTCCGCGACTTTTTCGGGTTCCCGGACTTTGGCCTGGCCGAGCTGCAGTACGAGCCTATGCCGCCCCTGCCCCACCCCACGCTGCCGCGCACGGGCAAAATGCTACCTGCCATTGCCGAGCGCGACCACCTGCTGCACCCACCCTACCAGTCCTTCGACTACGTAACCCGCCTGATTACGGAGGCGGCCCAGGACCCGCAAGTGAGCAGCCTCAGCATTACCCTGTACCGGGTAGCCGGCAAGAGCGAAGTCGCCAAAGCCCTGCTCAAAGCCGCCAAAAACGGCAAGCAGGTAACGGTGGTAGTAGAGCTGAAGGCCCGCTTTGATGAGGAAAGCAACATGTTCTGGGCCGAGAAGCTGCAGAAGGCCGGTGCCAACGTCATTTATGGTATTCCGGAGCTGAAGGTGCACAGCAAGCTGCTACTTATCACGCGGGCCGAGGACGACCAGAACCGCCTTTACGCCTACCTGAGCACGGGCAACTTCAACGAGAAAACCAGCGAAATCTACGCCGACCACGGCTTGTTCACGGCCAACCCGGAAATCACGCGCGACGTGGTAGAGGTGTTCCGCTACTTCCACGACCGCCAGGACAAGACCGGGCAGTTTCACAACTTGCTGGTGGCTCCTTTCGAGCTGCGCGAAAAGCTGGTGGCTCTCATCGACCACGAAATTCAGCTAGCTCAGAAGGGCAAGGACGCCTATATCATTCTGAAGCTAAACGCTTTGCAGGATGAGCGTATGATTTTGAAGCTCTATGAGGCCAGCCAGGCCGGGGTGCGTATTGAGCTGCTAATTCGGGGGATTTCCTGCCTGATTCCGGAGCTGGCCGGCCAGAGCGAAAATATCCAGCAGCGCGGTATGGTCGACCGATTCCTGGAGCACGGCCGCATCTATGTGTTTGGCAACGGAGGCGAGGAAAAAGTGTACGTCGCCTCCTCCGACTGGATGGCTCGCAACCTCGACCGCCGCGTGGAGGTAGCCTTCCCCATCCTGCAGGACGATTTACGGGCTGAGGTGCGCCACATGTTGGACTTGCAGCGCCAAGACAACGTAAAGGCCCGCGACTTCCATAACCGCTTTATTGGCCCGAGGATGCTGCCTCGGCTCGCATCCGTTCCCAGTTCGACACTTACGACTACCTCAAAAGCCTCTGCAAACCTACCAAGAAGCGGAAGTAGCATGCACTGATGTCAGATGAGGTTATTGTTTTGTAACCTTTTGACTGCCAGTACAAAGTAGCTTAGTATCCGTATGAGCGCCTCCATTGTGTAATGGAGGCGCTTTTTGCTGCCGCAAGGCCGACGGTAGTATACACGCTAGCCGTACGCAGTGGCAACAGTTAGAGAAAAAGCTCCGTAGCGCTAAACGATACGCCTGTATTGCTTGTTTTTAAACCAACAGCACATACATTCAGGCAATACGGCATAATTTTCACGGCTGTAACCTTTTCACTTCTGACTTCAACCTCATGCAATATACTTCTTCCGGCGCCTTGGCTCCTGTTCGCGGCGCCACTGCCAACCACCACGAGCTGAAGGTATGGCCCGCCTGCTTTGCCGCCGTGGTAAGCGGGGCCAAGCCCTTCGATGTACGCCTCAACGACCGAGACTACCGCGTAGGCGATGCCCTACTCCTGCGCGAATACGAGCCCGAGAGCGAGCAGTACAGCGGCCGCACCACGGAGCGCTGGATCAGCTACTTATTGCAAGGCGGCTCCTTTGGCGTTGAGGAAGGCTGGTGCGTGCTAGGTCTGGCCGAGCACGCTCCCTTACCTTCCGGCATCAGCGACACGCGGCTATGGTAAGTACTACCGCAGCTCATCCGGCATAAAAAAGCCTCTGCGCGGCAGAGGCTTTTCGCATTTTTAGGGGTAGGTAGCTGGCCTTATCTACCGCCAACTACCCAACTGCTGCGCAACGCTCCACCTGCTCAGACCCGACGCTGGCCCTGCATTTCGCGCAGCCACTCCTCCGCCGACACAACATCGTCGAAGAGTTGCAGGCGGATTTGCTCGCCAAAAGGAGAGGAACTTAGCGAGGCAGCCTGATCGAGCAGGTCGTGGGGCTGCACAACGTGGGCAATGTAGCGCAGGCCTAGGCGCACGGCCTGCGGCCCCATACGCTGCTAAGCCACTCCACCGAGTCGAACCAGGGGCCGGAGAGACGGCTGTTGTCGTTGAGTAGGTAGGGGCAGCGGAGTTCCTGCAGGGCGCTCAGGAAGCGGGCGGCCCCGTTGTAGGCCTCATTCGGATCAATATAGCCCAGCCAAATGGCGCGCAGCCAATTATCAGCTTCGTCAAAATCCAGCTCGCAGCTACTGCCGTCGCGCAGGTCAGTATGTTTAGAAATTTGCATGTGAGGAAAGAGGGATAATAGAAAGATATGAATGTACTTAACGCAGCCAACTACCCTCTAGGTTACTACGGCTCAGGTCTGCGTACAATGCTGTAAAGCACAAGTTGCTCAACTGTTGGAAATGTATCCAAATCAGCCTCAGCCAGCACACCCACTTGAGCACCGCCGCCACCTCATGGGAGCGAGCAAAGAATCGGATTCACTGCAAAGCTGGCACTGCGCAGCCTACGCTGCTACACTGGTTAGGATGGTACCTCAACAGTCACTACATTTAGCTAGTAACCAGCTTATAGTATGGCCGTTACGAGCCGAAATACTTTCTAGAATGCCCAGCTCAGAAAGCACGTCTTTGTAACTTGATTCTGGGTAGCAAAGGAAGTCTTTATCGATACAGATTGTACTGTACCCAAAAAGAATCTGAGTTAGCCCGTTACATGGGCAACTCAGATTCCTTACTGTAGGTAGCATACCAGAAGAATAGTACTATTTCTAACGACTAGGAGCAGCCGCGCAAAACAGCAAAGAAACTTAGCGGATAGATGGCAGCCTTTGCCTCCTTACGGCTTAGGAGCCTTATCTACGGTTTTCTTCAGGAACTTGCGCGGGGGCACAATAAACAGTTCGAGGGAGGCGTAGGGAGCGCCGGCTAGCTTGCTGTCAATGATTTTGACGCGGTTGTCGTTCGTGCGGTCAAAGGCATCGAAAGCATAGTTGTAGCGGTAGCCGCCCTCCAACCCAAACCACAGGAAGTCATAGATTTCTCGCTCCCAGCGGCCCCGGAACTTAACCTCCGTTTCACGCAGCTCCAGGGTGCGCAGGTCAATGGCTCCTTCGCGGCGCAGGGGCTCGCGCAGCTTTACTATGTAGTTGAGGCCATCCACGGAGTAGCCAGCAAAGAACAGGGAACGGGGCGAGGCGTTGTAACGGGCCGTTATACGGGCCGGGAACAGGGCCTCCACGCCCCAGCGGTTGTTAAAGGTACGGTTGTAGAGCACGGCCGGGTAAATACTCTGCCGCCCGAAGGTATACCCTAGCTGCAGGCCTACCCCCAGGAGAACATCGGACTGCGCTTCCAGCCGTACAGGAACTCCGACGATACACGCAGGTAATCGCGCACACTCAGCTCCGAGGAAGTGTAGTCGCCGCTCAACTCGCCCTTCACCCGGAAGATGTACCAGTTGACCTCATTCACGGGCCGAATCACGGCCAACTGGGTTCCTAGGTTTTTGAGGCCCTTGTTTTCAATGTTGTCGTAGAGCTCGTAGCCGGTAGGTTTCTGCCGAAACTTGAACTCCTCCCGCTCATAGTTCACCCCCAGAATTAGCTTCAGGTGGGGGCGGTTGAGCATGGGGATGTAGCCTTTGATAACGAGGCGGGCGTTTTTGGTGGCTTCCGAGCTGTAATCCTGCAAGCCCACTACCTTGCCATCCGACGTGACGTTGAAGCGCGGCACCCGCTCGTAGTGGAAAATCAGGCCTTTGCTGGGACCCATGCCCACCACGGAGGGGGTAGCAAATTCCTGCGTGTTCACCGCCGCTACCGTGTCGCCGACGGGAGGAGCCGGGGGTGGGAAAACGGGAGGCGTAGTGGGCGTAATCTGAGCGTGGGCAACTCCGGCGCACAACAATGCCGCCGAGGCCGCCAGCGGCCCCAGTAACCGAAACGTCGGGGCAGAAAATGAAATCATACGGGTGGCTTGCAGAGAAACAAACGACAAAAAGGCGTTAGGCTAGCCTTAACGTCTTTTCGCAAAAAAAGATGAGGCGGCGGAACGGTGAAATAGTGAGATAGTGCAATGGGGCGTTTCACAGGCTTTCATGCCGAGGAAGCACAACGCCATCATCGTCCTTCTCTTACGCTCAAAGTCTAGTAAGCTAGCAAGCCCTTACCATCTGTGCTGGAGGTAAGGGCTTGCTAGGTTTCAGGAAGGTAGTATGGTGGTTAGAGCAGATGGTACCGTCGTGCTTCCTCGGCATGAAAGCGCGTGAAATGCCCCATTGCACTATCTCATCATTTCGCTTAGAAGAGAAAATCGAAGCCGACGAAGACCAGGTTTTCCTCGCCTACGGAGTAGGTAGCGTTGATAACGGCTTGCTTGAGTACATCAACCCAGATGCCCCCGCCTACGCCGGTGTGGAAGGCACTCAGGCCGGTATCGGTGTCGCGGGAGCTGTACACACGGGCGGCATCGGCCAGGCCCAGGATGCCAAACTTACCGGGCACCAAGTACGCGTTGAACGTGAACAACTGCACGCGCACCTCGGCGTTGCCGTACACCGACGAACGGCCGGCGTAGCGAGTACGGCGGTAGCCGCGCAAGTTGGTGGTACCGCCCAGGGTGTTGGCCTGGTAGAAGCGGTAGTCGCCGAGGGTGCGGCTGGCCCAATGCGGCCGGCCCAGGTTAGCTGGAAGGGGAAATTAGGCGAGAGGTAGGCCCGGAATTCGGTAGCTAGGCGGCCGTAGGTCAGCTTTTCGCCATTCAGCTGGTGGTTGTACTCGGCTGAGTTGTACCAACGCAAACCAATGCGCGGGTTTTTGGGTGAAGAAGCGGCGTCCAGGTTCAAGTATGCCCTACCCCAAGGTAACGGTTCAAGCCAAAATCAGAAGCACGAATGCCAGCGGCGGCGGTGCCTTCGCGGCCGTTGCCGGTTACAGGGTCAAGACCCCGGGCTATTTCGCTGCCGATCTGGGCCCGGTCTACCCGGAACTGGTCGTACTGGGGACCAAAGCCGAACTTCAAGAAGCTGAACAAGTCTTTTTCCAGCATGGGCGCCACGTACAGCCGCGAGAAGCGGATGCGGTACGTGTCGTTGATATCACGGGCGCCGGTGCCTTCATCATCGGCCAGAATATTCTGAGTGTTGTTGCCCAGACCGAAGAAATTGTAGAGCAACTGAGGACCGTAGAGCTGGGCTGTTAGGCGCAAATCTGTTTTGCCCAGCACATCCACGAAGTGACCGAGGTAGCGCACATTGTAAGCACTCTGCGAGGGCGAATAGTTGGCGGCCAGGCTCTGCTCCGTAGCGTAAGGCGACTTGCGGAAACCATAGGTACGGTACACCAGCCCGCCCCCGAAAAACAGCCGGTCATCAATGTTGTACCCGAAGTACAGGGTCGGGCCGAAGTAGTTCAGGGTGTAGTCCTTGCGGTCGGTGCGGGTGTGCACATCGTAGCGGCTTACATCAATGCCGGGCTCCAGGCGCAGGCGGGCGTCCTTGCCGGCTACAATCACGTTGCCGGTGTCGGCATCGTACACGTGCAGCTTATGGCCCAGGCCCGCCACGTTGGAGCGGTCCACGATGGAGTCCCGGTCGGTGCCCCCGATGATGCGCACTAGTGGGCCGCCTTTCACGTCGCCTTTCACCTCGTACTGGTCCTCGCCCTGGAAGCCGTAGAGACGCAGCTCCTTGGTTACCTTGTTGTCGAAGGTGCGGTCGAAAAGGCTTTTGCTTAGCTCACCTTCCTTGTTGATTTTCTGCACCGTCACGCGCGTCTTATCATTGGGTAGGCGCTCCACCACAAACCGCTCGCGCTTCTTGGAGCCTTTTACCTCCGTCACCTTGCTGAGCACCTCGTAGTAGTCGGCCGCTACCTGGGGTAGCAGGTCGCGGCGGCTCTTGAGTTTGGCAATAATTTCGGGGGCGTGCAGCTCGTAGATCTGCTTGGGCCACCGTTCCCGGAATGCTTTTTCGATAACGTCGTCGGTGAGTTCGGCCTTCATGTCCTCGGCCTGCTTCACCCACTCCTCTTTCGTTACCGAAGCCAGATACACCCGGTCGTTGCTCAGGGCCGTTAGGTTCAGGCCTTTCCAGTCGCCGTAGTCGGACCCAAAGTTCTGGAAGTTGCGAATGGCCCACTTGCGCGAGGCCAGGTAAGGGAAAATACCGTCGCCCTTGAAGAAGGCCACATCCCGGTCTTCGGGCACGGCCGTGAACTTCCGGTCCCCGTCTTTGTCCTTTTTCTCAGCCCAGCGCCACTGGTCTTCGTGCCGGTCCCAGTCGCCAATCCACATGTCGAAGAGGCGGGAGCGGGCAAAGGCTTTTTCGTTGACGCGGTTATCGTTATCATCGGTGATACGCTCAAACACCTTGTCAGTGCCCACCAGATTTTTGGCGTTGCCCAGGCTTTCCACGTTGCTTTGGTCGTCCTTGGCATCTTCCTCGATGGCGCCTGGCGTGTTGCCGAACCGCTCCAAATACTGGCCCAGCAGGGGGTCCTGAGGGATGTAGCGCAGCTCAGGGTTGGTGTACAGAATGCCGGCGGCCTTAGCCAGGGCGGAATGGCAATGGAGGCGTA
Source organism: Hymenobacter sp. 5516J-16 (assembly GCF_022919335.1). Taxonomy (NCBI): domain Bacteria; kingdom Pseudomonadati; phylum Bacteroidota; class Cytophagia; order Cytophagales; family Hymenobacteraceae; genus Hymenobacter; species Hymenobacter sp. 5516J-16. The sequence goes on from NZ_CP095058.1 coordinate 1,912,384, forward strand.
GGGATGCTGGGCCGAAATCTGGTCCTGCAGGATGTCGGCGGCGGCACCTTCGCGCAGGGCTTCCGGCAGCACCGCCGAGGGGTCCTTATTCAGGCTGCGAATCGTGAAATTGCGCCCTTCCTCGTTGCGTACTTTCAGGGAAGCCGTTTGCTTGCCGCCCCCGATTTTGTAAGGCGTCAAGCCACCCTTTTCGGTAGCTAGGTCCAGCACCGGAAACTGCACCGGCGTGGCCCACTCCTGGCGGTAATGCTTGCCGAAGAACAGCTTGTGTACTCCGCTACGATTCACGTAGTTGGGGTTGACGGCTACCGTTACGGTGCTATCAGCAAAGTTGGGCCGCGGGGCGCCGGTAGGCCGCGCCACCGAGTCGGTGGAGGCCATGGCCTGCTGGGCGTACATGGGCGTGCGGAATACAAGACGGCCGGTTTCACCCGTACCATTTGGTACGTAGAATTCCGTCCAGACCTCCCGTTGTCGTAGTAGTTAACCCGGGCAAACCCCTTCTCTTTGTCGGAGAACAGGGCGTCGCCGCCGCTACCAGGCTTCACGTGCTGGGTTTTGCAGCCCGAGCCGCTAACAATGTGATTGAGGTTGCCTTCCTTCTGGAACTGCAGGTTGTGCTCGTGACCGGCAGCGTACACCACGTTGGGGTACTTCTGGAAAATCTCCATCAGCCCCTTCTTATACGCTTGGTACAAGGGGTGCGGAATATCCTGACTTACCCCGCCGTACTTGCGAGCAAACGGGTATATGGAGCCAATGATGGGCAGGGGCACGAAGGCGTACTTGAACACGATGGACAAGGGGAAGAAATGGTCCCCAGGGTGAAGTAGCCACCGTGAATACCGTCGGAAAACAGCGGGTGGTGAGCTACCACCACAATGTTCTTGCCCGCGTTGCGCTGAATGATGTCTTCCAGCTGGGTAAAGAAATCCGTTTCATTGGCTACCCCGCAGCCGCTGTTGGCTCCGTAGGGCCGCTCACCGGAAGTTTGCAGAAACCACTGGGAGTTAATGGCAATCAGCACCACATCGTCCTGCAAGCGCACCTCTACCGGCCCGGGACAGGCGTCGCGGGGGAGGAAGAAGTCGCCGGTGTAAGGAAAGGCTGCCGAGTCGCTCTGCAGGTAGCTTTCCACGAAAAACTGTTCCCGGTTTACTTGGTCCACAGCCCCGCGCAAGCCCTGCTTCCAGTCGTGGTTGCCCGGAATCATGTATTTCTCGCCCTGGTAGTCGCGCAGAATTTTCATCTGGTCGATGATGCGCCGCTCTGATTCCGGGCGGTCGGAGGCCTTGGCTTCCGGCATGCCGTACTCGTAGATATTATCTCCGAGGTAGACCGTGGTGCTTTTGGCGCCGGCAGCCAGAATCTGCTTGCGCATGTAGTTCAAAGACGGCTCGCCGCCTTCGGCCTCCGGAATCGGCTTACCCACGTCGCCAATCAGAAACACGGTGTAGCGAATGCGGGAGCTGTCGGGTGGCGTTTTAGCTTCCCAGTTCAGCCCTCCCCGGCGGTAATTGGGCCGCTCGGGGTGGGGCGTCTGCGTGGGTTGCTGCTGGGCCATTGCCACCGGGGCAGCGGCACCGGCCAGGGCCAGCAGCAGGCAACAGGACAGAAAATTTCTGCTCATACTAGAAGAGAGGTAGCGAGAAAGCAAAGGGCTGGGTGAGGGCACCAAGGAAAGAGAACGGATGTTCAGGAAATACGGTAAACTTACCAGTAACGACTAAGGTAGTTGTTACGCATAGGTACGGTGCGCTGCCGTACGCAATTCCCTTCGTTACGGTTGGGGCGCGTGGCCCGAAAACCCCGCGCCGCGAATCGCGTTGTAAGCCGAACAGCTCCTCGCTGTTGTTTGTTGTCTGCCCTGATGGAAACCATTCTAGTTCAGAAACCGGCTAAGGCCGAAATTGTAAAAAATGCCAAGGCCTACGTGCTGGCGTTGCTGGAGAAAAAGCTCCCGGCCCAGCTCGTGTATCATTCCCCCAAGCACACGGCCACTGTGGTAAAGGAGGCGCGGGCCCTGGGCGAAGCGGCGGGGCTCAGCGAGACCGATCAGGAGGCGCTGCTGCTGGCGGCTTGGTTCCATGATGTGGGCTACACGGAAGTGTACGACGGCCACGAGTTCCGGAGCGCGGAAATGGCCGGCGAGTGGCTGCGCCAGCAAGGCTACCCTGAGGAGCGCATTGCCGTGGTGCAGAACCTGATTCGGGCCACTCACCGCGACGCCAAGCGCGAAACCGAGCTGGAACAGCTGCTGGTGGATGCCGATATGAGCAATATGGGCCGCGAGAGTTTCTTTGCCGAGGGCGAGCTACTGCGGGCCGAGTGGGAAGCCACCGGCGGCAAAACCTACTCTAACACGGAGTGGGCCGACAACCAGTTGGCTTTCCTGCTAGCCGGCAAGTACTACACGAAAGCTGCCAGAGAGCGGTACGAGGAGCAGTTCAAGGAAAATATAAAGGAGCAGCGCAAGCAGCTCAAGAAAACCGAAAAGAAGAACAAGAAGAAAAAGGAGGAAGAAGGCGGCACGTTTGCTGAGCCCAAGCGCGGCATCGAAACCATGTTCCGGACCATGTATAGCAACCACATGAAGCTCTCGGACATGGCTGATAAGAAGGCGAACATGATGATTTCGCTGAACGCGGTCCTCATGTCGCTGATTATTACGTACTTCGGCGCCAAGCTAGGTAGCAAAACTGCCGCCCTCAGCAACGTGGGCCTAATCCGGAACCCCATTATTGCGGTGCCGATGGGCATTCTGCTGGCCACGGCGCTGGCCTCGGTTATTACCGCCATTCTCTGCGCCCAACCCGACGTGACGAGCTTCAAGTGGCTTAAGCGCAGCCCCCAGATTGCCACTAACCGCCGGGTAAACCTGCTGTTCTTTGGTAACTTCAGCAAGCTCAGCCTCGACGACTTTCAGCACGGCATGACGGAAATCATGGGCCAGAAAGAGGCGCTCTACACCAACATGGTGACGGACATTTACTACCTCGGCGACGTGCTAACCAAAAAGTACCGCCTGTTGCGCCTGAGCTACACCATCTTTATGGTAGGTCTGATCCTGACGGCGCTATCATTCGGTATCGCCCTGCTCTACAAAGTCTAAACGCTGAGGTGGTGCATGAGTGATTGAGTGAAGCGTTATAGCGAGCAGTGCGACGTCAGCCTCCTCCTCTCTGTAAATAGCCTAGAAACGAGACAAGCCCTTACTGCCAGCGCGGCGGTAAGGGCTTATTACATTTCAGGGGTAGCCCGCTGGCCAAGACGGATGGCGTCGATACCCTCGCCATGACACCACTTACTACTTCACTCAATCACTCATGCACCACCTCACTGCTTCACCGCTTCTCTACCAACTCCGCTAGGTTATGCAGGGAGCGGCCCAGGAAACGGTGTAGGCGGCGGAGCTGTCCGAAGCGGACGAGGCGGCTAGGACTGGCAATGTGGCCGTAGCGTAGCTCTATCGTTACTAAACAGGCGTCGAGCGTTACGGCCTCAATGCCGTAGAATAGCAGGGAGTTGGGGAAGAGGCGGAAGTGGGAAATCTTCTCCACGTACTCCAGACGGCCATCCTCATCCTCGAACTGCTGCACGGCCTGAAAGTCAATTTGCCCCCGAATACATCCACTTTATAGCTGGTGCCGAGGCGACCGGCCTTGGTGACATCGTAGTGCACGGCAGTGGCGCCCTCCATCCAGCGCGGCCGCAACCGGAAATTGGTAATGAGCCGCACGGCGTAGGGAGCGGGCACGCGCAGGGCCCGGCGCACTTTCAGGGCGCAGCCCGGCCCAACGGCACGTCATCGTCTATTTCCGGGCTGTTGAGCAGCAGCCGCAGGGGCGAGAGACTGGCGTAGTGGTAGGGCGTTTCGCCGAGGTACTCGTAGTAAGTAGCGCCGGGCAGCAGCCGCGTCCAGGAAAACGCCTGCCTCAGCGCGGCCGGGTCCTGGGTAGCTAGGTAGCCCTCCGAGAGCAGAATGTATTCGGAGCCCGTAATGTTATTCTTGAGCAAGCGGTGCACCACAATTACGTCGCGGCCCATGAGCTTGGTATACTCCCGAATCCGGGCTACGCTCACGCGGCCGTAGTGCACTACAATTTTCAACGTGAGGGCCAGCTCGTGCAGGGCCGCTGCCAGCTCCGAGCCCGTGTCGCGGGCTACAATGCGCAGGTAGTTCTGAAAATCGAGGTAGATGCGGCGGCACTGCCGTACCAGTTCAGCTACCGGCGGCGGTGGCCCCAGCCGATAAAACAGTACCGCATCGCCCTGAATTTCGTTTACCTGTAGGTTTAGGGTGTTGGCTTCGATGAGAATTTCCAACAGATCGGCTACCAGAAACGGAGCCTGTACACTTCCTGACTCCTCAATAAAGCGCGTAAAGCCGCTGATATCCGGAATCAGCAGCAAGGCAGGCTGCTGCTTGTCGGCTCCGGAGCGCGGCAACTCGCCGGCGGCCCGGCGGTCAGCGCGCAAGTCGTCCAATAAACCCATGAAGCCAGGAGGGAAGTAAGGGTGAGGGAGGCGAAGATACGCAACGGGCCCGCCCAGGGACGCGGCGCCCGCCAAGTAGTTTTGCGAGGCCGCCGCTTTCCGCGTAGCTTTGTAAGAAGGGGTGCCCCTGGCTGCGTAGTTCAACGGATAGAATAGGCGTTTCCTAAACGCTTGATATGGGTTCGATTCCCGTCGCGGCTACGTTGGAGTGGTGAACTAGTGAGGTGTGAAATAGTGAGTTTGACGTTCTACCTGCGCAAGTGGCGCCAGCGGAACGTCAAACTCACCAGTTCACCACCTCACTAGTTCACCACTCACTCTATCAGGCCGTGCATCATGGCGTAGCGGATGAGGGCAGCCGTGTTTTTGGCCTGGGTTTTTTCGATGATGTTCTGGCGGTGCGTTTCAATGGTGCGCTTGCTGGCAAAGAGCTGATCCGCTATTTCCGCGTTGGTCAGCCCTTCGGCAATCAGCTTGAGCACCTCCATTTCCCGCACCGATAGTTCTACGGGGCCGTTGCGGTGCAGCGCCATGGTAAAGGAGGGGTGCGGCTCGGCGGCCTCGCTTACCGGGGTAGCTCGTTCGGGTGCCGCCCGCTGCATCGTGCGGTTGAGCAGACTGAGGCCGATTTCGGAGCACAAAAACGGCCGGCCCGCCGCTACCGTGCGGATGCCGTGGGTGATTTCAGCGCTTTCCGCATTTTTTAGCGCGTAACCCCGCGCCCCGGCCTGCAACATCCGATGCACGTAACTCTCGTGGTCGAGCATAGACAGCACGAGCACCTGCGTTTCCGGAAAGTGAGTACGGAGGGAGTCCATGGTAACGAAGCCATCCATGACGGGCATGTTGACGTCCATCAGCACTACATCGGCCGGGGTAGTTGTCAGCAGATTTAATAGTGCCTGGCCATTGCTGGCTTCGCCTACCACCTGAATATCAGGCTCACGCGAGAGAATGGCCCGGATACCGTCCCGCAGAATGGTATGGTCATCAGCAAGCAATACACGAATCATAGAGGGGTCGATTCAAACTCAGCAGTAGAAAGGCCACGTGGCCACAGCTCGCCAATAGTACGGAATAACTACTGTGAAGGCTGCATGGGAGCTGCCACATCCGGGCGGAAAGCGGGCCTTTTCTCATCACTGGCCGGGTTCTTTCACCTTCTGGCCTCCCCCACCCTTTCGGGCCGGTCCTACCATTTTGCGTTGGCCGTATTGCCTTGGAGGCTAGCTAGTATTGCTGCCGAGGCGGCACCGGGCTCGGCCCGCACGTGCCTGGCCCGGGCTTCCCGCCGCATGGGTACTCCGCGCCGCCGTATTCAGTAGAATCACTTATCTATAAATCAGTGTTTTACACCTACTTTATCGAATATAGTACCCGTATATTGTAGTACGTTTCCTTACCTAGAGCCCAGGGCTTAGAAGTTGTGCGGAAGACGCTGTGACGTATTTGGTTTCACCTGTGCTACCCCTTTCTTACTATGGAAGTCTACCGTGAAATTCTTCCTGAGAGCTACCTGCTCATCCTCACCGATGATAGCCAGCCCACGGCGCGGGCCCAACTCTCGTACGCCCTGCGCCGGGCCATTCGGAGCGGTAAGCCCAGCATCTGGATTGATTGTAGCCACCTGCGTAACCTTTCCTTTTCTACGCTGCGGCTGCTGGTGCGCTACTACCAGCGCCTGCGCGAGCGGCAGATTCCGTTAGTGCTGTGCCACCTCGGCGACTCAGCCCACCAGTTGCTGGCCCGCCTGCCTACCTCCAGCTGCCCGCCCGTAGTTCCCTCCTTGCTCGATGCCGAGCGGTACTGCCGGAGCCAGCACGTGCTTGTGCACTAGTTCTTGGCCTTCACGCAGACACGGTGGCTGGTAACTTCCCGATAGTCAGAAGCTTTCGAATGAACCGCTAATGGTACCCGGGCAGTACTGTACGGGCGGAATACAGGTAGAAGCGGCGGGGCCATCGATGGAATGAAATATTCTGCGTAAGCTGCGGCATCTCAACCGTTGCCCGCATGAATTCTGCTCCGCTTTCCGGCCTCTACGCTCCCTCCCTAAGCCTGCTCACCGACCTTTACCAGGTTACCATGGCCTACGGCTACTGGCAGCAGGGCATGCAGGACCGCGAGGCTGTATTTCACTTGTACTTCCGCCGGCCGCCGTTTGCGGGTGGCTACGCCGTGGGCGCGGGCCTAGCCTACGTGGTCGATTTTCTGCAGAACCTGCAGTTTTCCGAAGACGATTTGCGCTACCTCGGCAGCCTGAAAAGCGCCAAGGGCGGGGTCATGTTTCCGTCAGAATTCCTGGCCTACCTCCGCGAGCTAAAGTTCAGCTGCGACGTGGATGCTGTTGCGGAAGGCACTGTGGTGTTTGCCAATGAGCCCCTAATTCGGGTGCAGGGTCCGCTATTGCAGGCTCAACTGGTGGAAACGGCCCTCCTGACACTCGTCAACTTCCAAACGCTGATTGCCACCAAGGCTTCGCGCATTCGAGAGGCGGCCGGCTCCGACACGGTGCTGGAATTTGGGTTGCGCCGGGCCCAGGGCTTTGATGGCGGCTTGAGCGCCAGCCGCGCCGCCTACCTCGGCGGAGTTGATGCAACTTCTAACGTGCTGGCCGGACAGCGCTTCGGCATTCCGGTAAAGGGTACCCACGCCCACAGTTGGGTAATGGCGTTTGAGCAGGAGCAAGAAGCTTTTGCCGCCTACGCCCAGGCCTTCCCCGATGATTCCGTTTTTCTGGTGGACACCTACGACACGCTGGAAGGCGTGCGCCACGCCATTAGCGTAGCCCGGGAGCTGCGCGCCAAGGGCCACGAACTGGGCGGCATCCGCCTCGACTCCGGGGACTTAGCCTACCTCAGCCGCGAGGCTCGGGCTTTGCTCAATGAAGCAGGGTTCGAGAATGTGCGCATCGTGGCCAGCAATGACCTGGAAGAAAATCTTATCACCAGCCTCAAGCAGCAAGGGGCCAAAATTGATACCTGGGGCATTGGCACGCAGCTAGTAACGGCCTACGACCAGCCGGCCCTAGGAGGAGTGTATAAAATGGCTGCCCTGCGCAAGCCAGATGATTCGGGCTGGGACTTTACTATCAAGCTCTCGGAGCAACTAGCGAAAACCAGCATTCCGGGCATTTTGCAGGTACGCCGCTACGAAAGCGAAAAAGGTCAGCCCCGCGCCGACATGCTCTACAACGTAGCTGAGCCCCTGCCCGACCAGCTCACCCTTGTCGACCCCTTGGACGCTACCCGCCGCCGCCCCGTGCGCCCCGATGCGACCTACCGGGAACTGCTGGAGCCTATTTTCCGCCGCGGCCAGCTGGTGCACCAATTGCCCACGTTGCAAGAAAGCCGCGCCCGCGCCCACCGGGAGGTGCTAGCCCTTGACCCCAGCATCCGCCGCTTCCTGAACCCGCACACCTACCCCGTCGGCCTGGAGGAAACCCTGAACACCTTCCGCACCAACTTGATTCTGGAGAAACGGCCCCAACGGCCCGCGTAGTGGCTTACTCACGTGAGCGAACAGCTCTTCTGAGCTCAGAACAGAAGCTTATAGTCCCGACTTGAAGGAGCCATTCTCTGCCCTCGCAGCAACCAACTACTTATTACAAAGCGCCGAACTTCTTCCAGAGGCGGGGTAGCATTTTGGGTAGCTGGTTTTCCGTCCAGTCTTCGCCGGTGGTTACGGAGTCGGCGTAATCCAGGCCGCGGGTGAGGGCCACGGCCCGGGGAAGGTGTCGTCTTCCTCCTGCTTGCCGGTGCGGCGGGCGTAGGCCAGGCCGGCCACGTAGAGCAGGGCCTCAAACTCCTGATATGGGTCGTGAAGTAAGGGAGCCAGGGAATCGGGGTTGCGCAGGGCTTCTGTGAATACGGTTTCGCCCTGCCCAACCAGCCAGCACCGGAAGTACAGATACGGGTCCTCGGAAACGTAGCCGTCAATGATTTTCTGGGCGGCCATGATGAGGAAGGTATCGGCCTCCAACACGTGTTGGCGCAGCAGGCATTCAAACTCTACTATCTGTTCGGGCGAGTAGCTTTCCAAGCGGCTTATCAGGGCCTGCTGGTGGCGCTCCTGGTCACCCAGCGCAGCTTCCCTGGTCGAATCAATGATTTGCCAAAACTCGTTCTTATCCATTGCCATGTGCTGTTACCCTCGTTGACTACGCCCGGTTTTCGAACCGGCCCGAGACATCAAAACTATATACGGCCGCCGCGAAAGTCTATACCTGCTGGCCCGCTGCCGCCACTACTTTTGGAAGTGCTTTGTTATACTAGCACTTCCGGCCTCGCCGCTAGCTATTTGCGTAGCTGTTTCATTGTTCTAACCATCCCTGCCATATGACTACTCTTCGGTTCAAAACCAGCATTAATTGCGCTAACTGCCTGCGCGCCGTCACGCCCTTCCTCGATGCAGAAGCCAGCGTAGAAAAGTGGAGTGTTGACACCAATAACCCCGATAAAATCCTGACGGTGGAAGGTGCAAACCCCATTCCGGAACTGGTTATGAAGTCAGTGTCGCAGGCCGGATTTGATATTGAGCCGCTCGCCGCGTAGCTTTTTGCCGGGCTCCTGATGGCCGACTTTTTACGAATGGTCGGGCTTCAGCAGCTTTGGGCCAGCCCCTTCCTAACTTGGCCGGCTCCTTGCCCACCTTGCGCCCATGCCTATGCGTTTTACCTTTCTGCTGATGCTGGCCTCTTGGGTGGGGTTCAGCAGCTGCCAACCGGCTCAGCCTGTAACAGCTACTCCTGCTCAGGCCAGCGAAACGGCCACTACTCCAGCAGCTGGAGCTTCTACTGAAGCCGCCGCCCGCGCCGCCGTGGCCCGTTTTGTGCAGCAGCAGCCCAACGCGGCCCTGTACCAGTTAGATTCGGCCCGCGCCCTGGAGGTAGAAAACCACTGGCAAGTTCTGGTTCCCCGCACCGACTGGGCGGGCCGGATGCCGAACAAAGCGGCCTTCGAGGTAGATAAGCAAACTGGGGTCGTTACCGTCTTGGCCGTAAAATAGCTTAGACTGACAAGGTCAGTCGCTTTTTCTACAGGCAATGACTTCCTTTATCGGCGGTGCCCCACAGAAAAAGCCCGCGGATTTACCGGCGAGGCTTTCGGTGAGTTTATTCCTTGTATTCCAACTGATCTTGTTGCATGCGCTGCGTCAGGAAGTCATGCCAGGTTTTATAGAGCTCGGTGTAGGGCCATTTCTCACTTCTTTCCGGCCGGCCAGCCCAGGTGAGGTGCACCAGTGCGTACTCATGCTCGGCGTTAAGCAGGCGAAACAGCACATCATCACTGGCCGCGCTCCGGCCAACGGCTACGGCCGCAACGGCATGCAGCGAGTGGCACGGCACTAGCTCCCGGCGCAATTCCGCTTCTACAGCCACTTGGCTCGCTTCCGGCAACGCAAACCAAGGCTCCAACCACTGCTGCTCCATCTGGTCCGTGCTTATGCTTCGTAGCGCAACTCGCCAGCACCCACGTTTAGCCGAATACCGGGCTCCGGCGTAATGCGGCCGGCAACCTGCGCATCGTAGCCCTGGCTGCGGAGGCTGGCGGCTACGGCTTCGGCCTGGGCTTCGTCGGTGACGAGGAGCATGCCGTTACCCATGTTCCAGTAGAGGTAGGCGTCGGCAGGGGTGATGCCGGCTAGCTCCGTGAGTTTCTGCATGGCGGGCAGGGGCCCGAAGAGGTTGGTCAGCTCAGCACCGACGCCGTTTTTAAGCACCCGCTTGAAGTTATCAGCAATGCCGCCGCCCGTGATGTGGGCCGCGGCGTAGAGCGGCAGGCCCGCATCCAGCACCCGCGCCACGCCGGGCGAGTAGATCAGGGAAGGCGCAAGCAGCACCTCGCCCCAGGTGTGGCCAGCGCTGCCGTGGGGGGTAGCGTCCGGGCCGTCGTACGGGGCCGAATGCCAGTTTTCGCCGAACAGATTTTGGAGGGTGCGGCGGGCCAAGGAGAAGCCGTTGGAGCGGAAGCTCGGCGAACGAAGCGCTACTACCGCTTGGCCGGCTTGCACGCCCGCGCCGCTCAAGGGGCGCTCCAGGCTAGGGTGCAGACTACCGATGGCCGTGGAGCACCAGTTAAAGTTCATGCGGGCACCCGCCCAGCCCCGATGCGGTTGCCCAATTCAGCAATTTCACCACCCGTAATGGCAACTTCGGCAAAGTTGCAGGCGTCGTGCAGGCCGCGCATCAGCTCGTCAATCACCTCGTAATCGAGGGTATTCACGTCGATGATGTTGCTGAGGTTGGTGGGTACGAAGCCGCCCACGATAAGGTCATCGGCCGTCATGGCTACTAGGTCGTAGCCGAGCGTATCGAATTTCCCTACCCGCTCCGCTACCTCAATCTTCGTCCCGATACCGTCGGAACTGATGCCCAAGCGGGCGTTGCCGAAGCGAATTTCGTTGGCAAAGCCGCCGTCCAGGTCCTGGGCTGCCTCCCCAGGCTTGCCGGCCCGGTTCGGAAAGGTTTTCTTAGACCAGGCGTAGGCGTTGCGGGAGCATTCGTTGCCGAGGTCGATGTCGTAACCGGCGGGTTTCTGGGAGGAGGACATAGGTAGAAAGAAGCTAGAAGCTAGAAGTTAGGAGCTAGGAGGAAAGTGAAGAAGCTAGAGGTGCAACAGATGCAGGTTCAGCAAGCCACTAGAACGAATTCTAGCTTCTGACTACTAGCTTCCAACTTACTAATGCTCGGTGGGCTCGGGGGCTTTGGCACTTACGGAGGGTGTAGAATCGGTGCCTTGCTTTTTGTCGGAGCGGTGGCTTTGGCGCTCCTCCTGAATGTGGCGCAGGTACTTGGTCACGTCGCCGGTGGGGTAGTGGCCGGTGAAGCAGGCAAAGCAGTTGCCGCCGTGGCCCTTCTCCTCCGAGAACAGCTCCTGCAAGTCCTCAATCGACTGATAGATAACCTTATCGGCCTCAATGTAGCGGCAGATTTCCTCCTCCGTGTAGTTGGCGGCAATCAGCTCGGTGCTCATGGCCATATCAATGCCATAGATGCAGGGCGAGACGATGGGCGGGGCACTGCTGATGAAGTACACCTCCGTGGCCCCCGCCTCGCGCAGGATGCGCACGATGCGCCGCGAGGTAGTGCCGCGCACAATGCTGTCATCGACCACGGCAATCTTCTTGCCTTCCACGAACTCCCGGATAGGGTTGAGCTTTTTCTTGACGATGTCCTCGCGGCCGGCTTGGCTGCTTACAATGAAGGAGCGGCCCATGTGGTTGTTTTTCACCAAGGCCCGGCGGTAAGGCACCCCAATGGCCTCGGCCAGGCCGGACGCTGAGAAGTAGCCTGACGAAGGCACGTCAATCACCATATCCGGCTGAATACCTGATTCGATGACCTTACGGGCCAGCATCTTACCCAGCCGCACCCGCTCCCGGGCCACTAGGCGGCCGTGAATGGTGGAATCTTCCCGCGCGAAGTAGATGTGCTCGAACACGCAGAACGCCTTGGGCTGGGCATAGGGGTTTTTATAGTGAACCTTAAAATCCTTGTCGATAAACACTGCCTGGCCGGGTCCTACGTTCTTGATAAACTCAAACCCGAGGTAGTCAAAACAGGTGCTTTCGGAGGCAAAGGCATAGATTGGGCCTTTCTCCGTCTGGCGGCAACCCAGCACCAGGGGCCGGATGGCCAGGGGGTCGTTGAAGGCCAGCAGGCCGTGCCCGGCAATGACAGTAATGGTAGCGTAGGCGCCCTTCACTAGCTCCTGGGTGGTTTCCACGGCGTCGAAGATGTCGATAACCGAGAGGTTGTCGAGGTTTTTCAGCCGCAGCTCCGAGGCGAAGGTGTACATGATCAGCTCCAGGTCGTTGCTGGTTTTGGGCAACACGTGGTACTTCTCGTGCAGGCGCTTGGCAGCCTGCCGAAAGTTGATGACGTTGCCGTTGTGCACCATGGCCAGCCCGAAGGGGTAGCTGGTGGTGAACGGCTGGGCTAGCTCGGCATCGTTGGAGCCCTGAGTGGTGTAGCGGGCGTGGCCGATGCCGATGTTGCCCTTCAGCTTCTTGAGTTGCTTAGGACGGAACACGTCGGCAATCAGGCCGTTGCCTTTGCAGAGGTGGAAGTTGTCGTCGAAGGTGGCTATGCCGGCCGCATCCTGGCCGCGGTGCTGAAGCGCCGTCAACCCAAATACGATGTCGTGGGCGACGTCATCGGGGCCGTAAAAACCTACAATTCCGCACATGTCGGTAGTGTGTTATCAGTTGCCAGGTGGTAGCTGGATTCCGGGGTGGGTGGTGATGTTCAACGAATAGCCTCACCCCGGCATCTTCGGCAGAAGAACCGGACGAGAATGGCACCAGAGGCTCGGGGTAGGAGGTGAAACGGCAGCCGTTTCGGAGGCAGAAATGGATAGCTCGCCTTGCATGAGGCGGGCTAGGGTATTGGCGTACAGCAGGTGCTCCACGGCCAGGCCGCGGCGCTCTACTTCGCCCAAGGTGTCAGCCCGCGCAAATCCACGGGGTGCTGGGCTAGAATGGGGCCGGTGTCCAGCCCCTCATCAACCAGATGCACCGTGATTTTGGTTTCCGGCAGCTGATTTTCAAAGGCCCACTCGTAGGCGTGCAAGCCCTGGTGCTGGTGCGTATCGGCGGGATGAATGTTAAGAATGCGCCCGGCAAACGCCCGAATAAACGTAGGCGACAGAATGCGCATGTAACCAGCCAGCACCACGTAATCGGGCTGATAGTAGTTCAGGATTTCTACTACCTCGGCATCGTACTCCGCACGCTTGCGGCCCTGGCTGCTGAGGCTGGCGGTAGGGCAGCCCAGCCCAGCAGCCGTTTCCAGGCCAGGGGCATCGGGCTTGTTGCTGAACACCACGGCTACCTCAGCCAAGCCCTGCAACACGCCGTTTTGCACGGCCTGCACCAAGGCTACCATGTTGGAGCCCCGACCGGAGAGAAGAATGGCGAGGCGTTTGGCCTCCCCTCCTGCCCCCTTCTCACGCAAAGAGGAGCTGGGGTGTGAGGCATCCGGATGTCCTGTGTTTTTCTTCACCGCACTGCGCTAAAAATACCGATTGGTTCGGGCCGCTGGCCGATATCGGTACGGATGTAGACATCCTGAAATTTAACTCTTTCCACTTCTCTATACACGTGATTCACAGCATCTTCCAGCTCCTCGCCGTGCCCCACCAGCACCATTACCCGGCCGCCGCTGGTCACAAGCTCACCCTCAGCAGTACGCTTGGTAGCACCATGGAATGCGAGGACGCTGGGGTGCAGTTCCTCGAGGCCGGTAATGGGAAAACCCGTCGGGAATTGGGCTGCCGGGTAGCCGCCCGAGGCCAGCACTACGCCCACGTAGTAGCCGCGGCGTTGGCGCACCACCGTTTGCTGGAGCTTGCCATCCAAGGTAGCTTCAATGAGTTCGAGCAGGCTGCTTTCCAGGGCCGGCAGCAGTACTTCGGCTTCCGGGTCGCCGAGGCGCACGTTGTATTCCAGCAGCTTCGGACCCTGGGGCGTGAGCATGATGCCGAAGTATAGGAAGCCTTTGAAGTCAAACTGCTCGTTTTGCAGCCCGCGCAACGTGGGGTCCACGATACTGGTGCGGATGGCGGCCAGGATGTTGTCGTCGCAGAACGGGACGGGGCAATAGGCACCCATGCCGCCGGTGTTGGGGCCCTGGTCGCCGGCCAGCAGCTGCTTGTGGTCCTGAGACGGGGCCAGCAGGCGGATGCGGTTGCCGTCCGTCACGCCAATAATGCTGATTTCTGGGCCGTTCAGTTTTTCCTCCAGAAGGAAGCTAAACCAGCCGGTGTGCTGCTGTTGCAAGTCGTCGAGGGCCGCGTGGGCTTCTTCTACTGAAGAGCACACGTACACGCCTTTACCGGCCGCCAGCCCGTCGTATTTCACCACTACCTGCCCATCCAGCTCGGTAGCTTTGGCGCGGGCTTCGGCTAGCTTGTCGCTGCGGTACTGCCACGATAAGGCCGTGGCTACCCCATGCCGCCGCATAAAGTCCTTGCTCCACACCTTGGAGCTTTCCAGCGTGGCCCCGGCCCGGCTGGGACCAAACACCCGAATGTCAGTACCGGCGAAGTAATCCGTCACGCCGGCAGCCAGCGGCGCCTCGGGCCCTACCACAATCAGCTTTACCCCGTGGGCTTCGCAGAAGCGTTGAATGGCGGGAAAGTCGGTGGCGCTGAGGTCGGGGTGGCTGTTAGGAATACCGCCGTTGCCGGGCAGTACGTGCACGGTAGCCCCGTCGCGGGTCAGTTTCCACGCCATAGCATGTTCGCGGGCCCCACCACCGAGGAGTACTATGGTTTTATTGCTGGTGCTCAAAGTTGTGTAATTGGTTAGGTAGTAGATGTATTGCTTGACCTTAATCAAGAGAAAAGGCTTCTGATCCGTCTCCTACTTCCTCAATTTGCCAGTTACGAAACCGTATTCCCATTCCGTGCTCTTCCTCGAATTCACACCTAAACTCAAGGCCAAAATGACCTGCTTCAAGTTCGAAGGGAAGATGAATTGCCATTAGTTGGTAGAATTGGCGTAGAGCGGCAGCATCGTCTGCGACTGGAAGGCTATACGACTCACCATATTCACTTAATGCCTTGACAAGTAGCTGATAGTATTTGAACGCAGCATTAGCAATTGTGCCTTCTAGACTCGGTAGCTTCTGCAGCAATTCGTTTACAACCACTTCAGCAGCTTTTGCCTCCTCTAAAGTAGTATCTACCCCAAAGCACAACCGGACTGGTTCTGTTGCTTGCAGAAGATTTAGGGAGACTTCAGCCACCAAATCGTCAAACTCATCCGTTCGTACTGTATCCTTCCAGTTACTCATACAAGAATCATCTTAGCTGATGTCGTCGATGGAAATGATCTGGCCGTTCGCAAAGTGGAAAACCGACTTGCCCTGCAGCCGCAGCGTGTCGCCGGCGTTGAGGCCGTTGGGAAAGTCGATGGCTGCTACGGCGGAGTAATCTAGCAACACCTCCACGCGGTTGTCAGCTACTTGCCAATTGGTAGCGCGCTGCTCCCGCTGAGAGAAGTACTGCAGGGCTTGCGTGGCCTGCTGGCGGAAGGCTTCCTTCCCAGTCGTCGTCACGTTCACTTCACCGCCAGCAATATTTCGGAACACCACGTCCTCGTGCAGATGGCGCACCATGCCGGCTACATCGAAACGGTTGTACGCTTCGATGTAGCTTTCTATAAGGTGTTTTTGGGCGGCAATTTCCATGCGGGCGATGCGGTCAGTGTGCTGTTGCTTATGGCTGGTAACGTTACGTCAGCGGGGGTAGGGCTAGCCGTGAAAGAGGCTCTGTTCAGTACCATCAGCCGGTGGTCGAAGTAGTGCTCGTTAACGCGTAGGTATCTTTTTTGCAGGCCGTATTGCTCAAATCCCAGACTTTCATACAGCTGATTAGCGGCCGCGTTGCCCACTATCACGCCCAGGTAAATCTGCTCCAGGTCGGGTAGCGCAAAGGCAGCTTGCAGGGTACGTAGCAGCAGGGCCCGGCCGAGGCCTTGTCCTTTGTAAGCCGGACTCACGCACACCTGACGGATGTCGCCCTGGTGCCGAACCTTGCGGCGGCTAGCCTGCAAAAATGCGCACATCCCTACCAGCTCCGTTTCATTGAAAGCGCCCATAACAAACGCCCCGGGCTCCTGCGCTTCGATGTGCTTTTCGAAGTACAGCGGCCCCAGCTGCTCTTCTTCCTCCACCGAAGAGCCAAAACTGGCCGGGTACTCCGCCAAGCACGCCAACCGCAAACGACGGTAGGCGAGGCTGTCAGCAGGAAGCAACTGGCGAATGGCAACGGGCACAGAATCTGGATTAAGAGGCGAAATGAGGTAGCTGAACCTGACAGGTAGTAAGCCTAGCTTACAGCACCCGCAGCTCCGCGTAGGTGGCGCGCAGCTGGGCTTTAGTTTCTTGAATGTCGCGGCGGAGCTATTCGTACAGGTGAAGCTTGAGCAGCGTTATCGGGGCGCATTACTATGAGGTTGACGGTAGCCGAGGGCGTCATTACCGACGAGTTTAGGCGTCTTTCATGATGCCAGCGCGCACGAGGTTACCCACGAGGCGGGTCCGGACGTCACCGCCGCTGGTGGTTTCGTTGCCGGTGGGCAGTGGACTACCCGTGATACGCTCGTAAATGTCGAGGTAGCGGCGGCTGGCTTCCTGGGAAACTTCAGGGGTGAGGGCGCGGGGGTACTGGCCATCCTGCTTGTTGGCAATCAGCCACTGGCGCACGTATTCCTTATCCATCTGCTCCACTGCCTCGGGATTTTGGGCGTAATCCTCGGCGCTCCAGAACCGCGAGGAATCGGGCGTGTGGATTTCATCAATCAGGATCAGCTCCCCATTCAGCAGGCCAAATTCATACTTGGTATCCACCAGGATGATGCCGCGCTCCGCCATCCACTGCGAGGCGAAGTTGAACAGTTCCAACGACTTCACCCGCATCTGTTCGTACAGCTCCGCCGACACCCAGCCTTCCGACACCAAGTTCTCCGGCGTAATCTCGCGGTCCGACTCCTCTTTGGTTGTCGGCGTTACGAGGGGCTCGGGAAATTGCTGGTGCTTGGTCATGCCGTCCGGCACAGTTACCCCGAGAAGGTGCGCTGGCCCTGCTGGTAACCGCGCCACATGGAGCCCGTGAGGTAGTTGCGCACAATCATCTCCACCCGAATCGGCTCAGCTTCTTTAGCCAAGGTCACATTCGGGTCGAGCAGCGCAATCACGTGGTTCGGGATGATGTGCTGAGTTTTGTCGAACCAAAAAGCAGCCAGTCCGTTCAGCACCGCGCCTTTGTGGGCCACGGGCGTTTCCAGCACCGAGTCAAACGCTGAGAGGCGGTCAGTTACCACGATGAGCCGCTCGCCCGAAGGAGCGCGGTACGAGTCGCGAACTTTACCGCGGTGCAGCAGCTCAAGCTGGGGCGTCGCGAAGTGGTTGAGGGTGTTCATATGGTAGAGTAGTCAATCGGCACGACCGGCGGATTGCGGTGGTGTCTTAGGATGAAAACTGGCGGGCTTCCTGTGTTGTGGCAGCAGTTTGACGCTGGCTTTGCACATGCTCTACAATGTTGCGGAACAGCCGCAACCCATCCCCTTCCTCCGAAATAGCCGGGTTCATCCGCTTGCGCCGAGCCCAGTCGGGATGATTGTAGAGCGAAAGGAACGCCTCGGGGTGGGGCATCAGTCCGAATACCTGGCCGGTGGTGTCGGTTAGGCCGGCGCAGTTCAGGTCGGCGCCGTTGGGGTTGTGCGGGTACACGTCGGTGGGCGAGCCATCGAAATCAGTGTAGGCCAGGCAGTTTAAGGCCTGGGCTTCGATTTCCCGAAGGGTTTCTTCACCCTTGATAATGAGGCGGCCTTCCCCGTGGCGCACGGGCACCTCCAGGGTGTCGATGCCTTTAAGGAAGGGCGAGTTCGACTCGGGGTTGACTTTTAGCCGTACCCACCGGTCTTCGTAGCGGCCTGAGGCATTGTGCGTCAGGGTTACTTCGGGCGTTACGTTGCCGCTGAGGTTGGGCAGTAGGCCGAGCTTTACCAGCACCTGAAAACCGTTGCAGATGCCCATTACAAACTTGCCGTTGGCAATGAACTGCTTTATATCATCGAGCAGGGTGCGGCCCTCGGCATTTTTGCGGTAGCGCAGCTTGTTGGCTAGCACCACCCCGGAGCCTAGGTCGTCGCCGAAGCTGAAGCCGCCGGGGAAGTTCAAGATGTCATAGTCGTGGATGCTGACGTGGCCGTGCAGCACCTGGTTCAGGTGCACGATGGTTGGGTCGGCGCCAGCTAGCTTGTACGCAGCCGCAAATTCTTCTTCGCAATTGATGCCAAAACCTGTCAGGATGAGGGCGCGCACGAGTTGCTGAGGCGCAATTTGGGCCGATGAATGACCTAAAGGCTGGGTCGTTTCGTGGCCGGCGTCCACGCTTTTGAAGCCGAGCACGAGGAGGTTACCGTTCGCATCCGTGACGGGGCCGCCGTGGTCGAGTTGGGGCCGCGGGGGCGTATTCAGGTCCGGCAGTTTGGGTTGTTCTTCCATTAGGATTGCGCCGCTTCGTGCTGGCCGAAGCCGATAAGTCGATTAACTGGACCGTTGGTCCACTCGTGGCGCAGGGCCGCCGTGCTGGCCGAAATGGCCGTCTGGCCGCCGTGGCGCACCGTGAGCTGGCTGTCTTGCGTGACCACGCCGAGGCGGGTAGCGCGGGCGCCGAAGTGCTGCTCGAAGGCTACCACATCCTCCGGCGCCACCGTGGCCACGAAGCGGGAGTGCGACTCCGAGAACAACTGCACGTGCACCGGCAAGCCACCTGGCAACTCCACATCAGCACCAAAACCATGACCAAACGTGGCTTCTGCCAAGGCAACCGCTAAGCCACCATCCGACAGGTCGTGGCAGGACTGGATGAGGCCGTTATCGTTGGCCTGACCCATGAGTGTGTAGAGGGCTTTGGCTTCCTCGAACCGCACCTTGGGCACGTTGGCGCCAAGCTCCCGAAGAGCTGGTAGAACTCCGAGCCGCCTAGCTCGTCGTAGGTTTCGCCCAGCAGGTACACCACGTCGTCGGCTTGCTTGAAGTCGGAGGTGATGGTGCGGCGGACGTCCTCGATTTTGGCGGTCATGGAGTACAGGACCGTGGGCGGAACGGAAATCTTCATGCCGTCGGCCTTGAAGTCGTTCTTCATCGAATCCTTACCCGAGGTGAGCGGAATGCAGTAGGCCGCCGTGGCGTCGCGCAGGGCCTGGCACATGCGTACTAGCTTGGCCAGCTTGAGCTTGCCATCGGGGTTGGTGGCGGGGTCGTACACCGAGTCGGGCACGCAGAAGTTGTCGTTCACCGACCAGAAGTTGCCGTCGCCGTAGCTCAGGTTGGGCAGCTTCCCTCCCACCGCTACAATCTGGCGCACGGCCTCGTCAAATGCACCGGCCGACATATCGTAGGAGTCCAGGTCGCCGAAGCGGGGCAGAATACCGTTGCTCACGGCTACCCCTTCCCAACTCTCGAAGTTGAAACGTACTATGGCCGCATCCTGCGGCGCCTGGCCGGTAGCGCCCATGAGCGGCTTGATGATGGTGCGGCCCTTCACCTCGTGGTCGTACTGCCGAATGACTGATTCGCGGGAGCAAATGTTGAGGCTGCCCAGCAGACGGCTTAGCACGTCGGTATGGTCGAGGGTAGCGGGTAGCGCGGGCTCCTGGGCGGTAGGCTTCTGCCACTCGGCTTCCAGCACTTTGCGCGGCACGCCGTTGTGCAGGAACTCCATGTCAATGCGCGCTACTGACTTCCCGTCGAAGCGCACGTCGAGGCTGCCATCGGAGGTGAAGTAGCCGATATCGGTCAGCTCCACTTCCATTTCCTGTCCTAGAGCCATCAGCTCGGCCATCTTCACGGGCTCCACCGCCAGCGAAAACCGCTCCTGGGACTCCGACACGAAGATTTCCCACGGGCGTAGGCCAGGATATTTCAGGGGCACTTTCTCCAGTTCCACCACGGCACCGCCACTGATGGTAGCCAATTCGCCAATGCTGGAGGACAAGCCGCCCGCGCCGTTGTCGGTGCTGCACTTAATCAGGCCACGGCGGGTAGCCAGAATCAGGAAGTCCATGGCCAGCTTCTGGGTAATGGGTGAGCCGATTTGCACGGCCGTGGCGGGCGAGGTTTCGTCGAGCTCAATGCTGGAGAAGGTAGCGCCGTGGATACCGTCTTTGCCCACCCGGCCCCGGCCATGATGATGCGGTCCTGGGCATCAATCTTCTTCTCCCAAGAGTCGAGGCCGGCCAGTTGCATGGGCATTACGGCGCCGGTGCCACAGTACACCAAGGGCTTGCCAGCGTACCGGTCATCGAACACAATAGCGCCGTTCACCGTCGGAACACCCGATTTGTTGCCCCCGTCTTCGATGCCCTTGCGCACGCCTTCGAAAATGCGGCGCGGGTGTAGCTGGTTGCTCAGCAAAGTGCCCGAAAACTCGGGGTTGCCGAAGCAGAGCACGTTGGTGTTGAATAGCAGCCGCGCGCCCCCAATGCCGGTAGCCAGCGGGTCGCGGTTGTTGCCCAGGATGCCCGTAATAGCGCCGCCGTAGGGGTCGATGGCCGAGGGTGAATTGTGGGTTTCGACCTTCCACACGAACAACGACTCGGGGTTGATGCGCACGGCGCCGGCGTTGTCGCTGAACACCTTTATCAGCCAGTCGTTGCCGTTGGCGCGGAGCTGGCGGTCTACCTCGGAGGTAGCATTTTTAATGTAGGTCTTGAATAGGGAATCGACTTCGAACTCCTCGCCCGTGGCCGCGTCCCGGTACTTAATGAGGGCCGAAAACTCTTTATGCTTGCAGTGCTCCGACCAGGTCTGGGCAATGATTTCCAGCTCGCAGTCGGTGGGGTCTTGGGGTAGGCCGCGGCTTGGCGCTCCTCGGCCATGCTGGTGTAATGGTCGCGCACGGCGCGCATTTCCTCCAGGTTCAGGGCGTAGAGGTTGTCTTTCGACAGCTTCACTAGCTCCTCATCCGAAAGGCCAACCAGCGGCACGGTGTCCGTAATAGATTCGGCCCACCACCCGGCCGCGGCGTGTAGTCGCGAATCTGGGCGATGGGGCCGACCTCGAAGCGGTTGATCATTTTGTTGCCGAGCAGGTCTTCGGCCAGGCGGCGCAGACTACTCTCGGGCAGCTCGTGCTCCAGGAAGTAGAGCCGTTTGCTGAAGATATGCTGGGTATGGGTGTCCAGCGGCTGGTTCAGGAAGTCGCCGAGGGCGTTCTGGGCCGATATGCCTTCGTCGTCCGTCACACCGGGCAGCTTGGCGACGAGGATGTAGCTCTTGTATTCGGCACCGTGGCGGAACTCGTCGAGGGCCACATCGTGCAGCACGGGGTCCTGGAGGCAGTGGGTGGCGAAGTCGCGCAGTTGCTCGCCCGCCAAGGGGTAGCGCACCGTGTAGAGGGCGGTGCTTTGCACCCGGCCGGTGGTTAGGCCGAGGTGGCGGTGGGCAGCTTCGGCTACGCGCTGGCCCTCGCCATCGTGTTGGCCGGGCTTGAGCAGAAGCTGTATGGTTCTTTGGGTAGCGTCCAAAAGGAGGATGGTTATCTATTTTTCGGGTTTCCCACGCCTGGGCGAAGGTGCCCACGTGAGGAAGCATACCCGCGCAGGGTACGCCGAAAATGCCTTGCCGCGGGCCGATTGCCGCTACGGTAGGTTTAAGAAAACGCTTTTTCCGGCCGACTGCCGGGTTTCACCACCGGAATACCTGCCCGGCAAAGCGGACAATCATCGGGTGCGTAGGTGGCCGCCGAAACCGGCAGCAAGGCAAAGTTCGGAAAAGAAAGGTCAGCTTTCCCACTCGTGCGGTCAATTAAACTCGCCACTGCCAAAACTTTTGCCCCCAATTCTTCCAGCACCCGCGCTACTTCCTTGGTGCTCTTGCCGGTAGTCACTACGTCTTCGGCAATGACAATTTTTTGGCCAGGCTCCACGGTAAACCCCCGACGCAACGTCATCTGCCCCGAGTCGTCGCGCTCCGTGAAGATGCCGGGCACTCCTAATTGCCGGGCCAGTTCGTAGCCAATCACTACCCCGCCCATAGCCGGGCCTACCACCACATCGGGCTGCAAGCCGGCCTGCTGAATCTGCCGGGCCAGCTCTGCCGCCGCCGGGGCTGCCAGGTCGGGGCGGCGCAGGAAACGGGCGCATTGCACGTAGGTATCGGAGTGCAGGCCGGAGGAAAGGCGGAAATGGCCGCGCAGCAGGGCATCTTCCTGCAACAGTTGCTGCTCCAGGATTTCGGAGGTGAGGGTGGGTTGGGTGGAAGTCATTTAAGTCTTTATTCGGCTCCTTCTGTTGAAATGATTACTGGTTCTAATCCGATATTAAGGCCTAGTATAAAATTTATGCTATCCTCTTCAGCCTCAATAACTAGCATAGAATATTCTTCTTGCGCTTTCATAAGAATATGCTCTACTCGCTCAATTTTTATTGCCAACGTCAGAGAGCTATTCAGGGAAATATGAGCATACCATCCTGCCCGTATTACACCTTCCTTTAGTCGCCCAATCAGATAAAGCTCTTTTCGTTGCAGGATTGCAAAGCTGTCGATAACCTCGAATGTTCCTCGCACTGATTCACTATTGATTATTGACACCTTATATATAGGTATAGATTAAACCGCTACCGGCCGGAACCGGTTGATCTGCTCCACTAGCTCCCGCGCGGCGGCGGCGGCATCCGCCGCTTGCCACAGGGCGCGCGACGTATTGATCAGGAGCCCCGAACC
This sequence comes from Hymenobacter sp. 5516J-16, assembly GCF_022919335.1. Taxonomy (NCBI): domain Bacteria; kingdom Pseudomonadati; phylum Bacteroidota; class Cytophagia; order Cytophagales; family Hymenobacteraceae; genus Hymenobacter; species Hymenobacter sp. 5516J-16. The sequence goes on from NZ_CP095058.1 coordinate 1,935,118, forward strand.
ATCAGGCCGTAGGCCCGCTTTCAACGTGGCTTGCAGGTCGCCGCCCTGGGCACCGACGCCGGGTACCAGGAACCACTGCTCCGGCGTGAGGCTGCGGATGCGGGCCACGGCTTCAGCGTTAGTAGCGCCTACTACCAGTCCGATGCCGCCGTGTACTTCGTCGAGCTTGCGGGTTACGCGGGCGGCGCAGTCGGAGAGGGTGCCACCGCGGGTAAGAGCCACGTCTTGCAGGGAATGAACCGGTTTATTGGAGGTTTTGGCCAGCACGAACACCAGCTTGCCAGGCCGGGCAAAAGGCACAATGGCGTCGTCGCCCATGTAGGGGTTTACGGTTACGCCATCGGCTTCTACCACATCGTAAGCGAAGCGGGCGTAGTGGTCGGCGGTATTGGCAATGTCGCCGAACTTGCCATCCAGAATTACCGGAATGCTTTCCGGAATACGCTGCACGGTTTCGCGCAGCAACTTCACCCCGTCTTCCCGACTCAGGAAAAAGGCCAGATTGGGCTTGAAAGCGGCGGCGTACTCGCTGGTTTGGTCAATGACCTCGGCCAAGCGGCGCGCTACCTGGGCGTCCTCCCCTATCGGGTCAAGGCCCACGCAAAGCAAGGAATTAGCGCGCTGAACTCGTTGGGTTAGCTTTTCCATACCGATGAAGCAGTTTCGGGTTGAAGATGGGCGCACTCGGTGGCTAGCCGGGCCGATAGGCCGGGTTCCAGCCACTCGCCGCTGGCAATTTGCACGGCACTGGCCCCGCAGCGCAGGTAGTCCGTGACGTGGCTGGCCGTGAATATTCCGCCCGTCCCGAAGATAGGTAGCGTTATCCGCTCATCGTGAGCCAGCTCCCACACGCAGCGTAGGGCTACGGGCCGGAGCGCCTCCCCCGAAAGGCCGCCAGCCACGGGCGCGGCCGTGGCATCGTCGGGCAGGTGCAGGGCTTTGAGCAGGTTGGTAGCGGCCAAGGCGGTAGCGCCGCCTTCCTGCGCCCCCAGAGCCAAACCCGAATGTGCTCCGGCCACGGCGGCAGCTTCACAATAACGGCCGCTTCGGAACCAAGCTCATTGCGCACGGCCTGGGTAGCTTCGCGCACAAACTTGGCACTGAGTTCCTCGCCCTTCCCGGTGTCGGGCTGGGCCATATACACTTCTACCCCGGCAATCAGCTCACTAGCTTCGCGGGCCAAGAAGCGCGCAATCTTGCGAAAACCAGGAATGCCAGGGGCCGTGATGCTTACGAAGACCGGCACGCCGTAGCGGCGGAGGGTGGGCAGGTGTTCTTGCACCAGAATTTCGGCGCTTTCGGTGCGCATGTGGGTGGCGTTGAGCAGGGTTTGGTCGGCTACCTGCCAAATGCCTTCCTCGTAGAGCCCGGGCTTGGGCTCCATCGTGACGGTGCGGGTAAAAATAGCTCCCAGTCGCTCGTAGTCCGGGCCGTCTAGCTGCCAGGACGCGGCCGCGAGGCATACCGGGTTCTGGAGCGTGAGTTTACCGAGTTGCATAGATTAAAAACGTTACGATGTTATCGGCTTCGCCCGGCCAAAGCCAGGCGCCACCCGCAACATCAGATGAGTGCGCTACCTCCAGCCGAGGCCCGAAGCAGCCAAATCACTAACTCTGTAGAACCCCGAAAACGCGGGGCGGCCAATTCGCGGACCAACATACGTCAGAATCCCCCTGATTTTCTATCACCCCGCTGCCTTGTGCCACCCCGCCCCGTCGCCGCCGTTGGGTGGATAACGGGTTGTTTCGGGTTTGTTGCTGGTTGTTGATTGTTAGTTGACAATCGTTGGTTGTTGCGTCAGCCTGCGCTTGCGAAGGACCTTCGCACGCTAGAACAGTCCGCTGTTACGTCCTTCGACTATTATCAGATCCTTCGCTACACTCAGGATGATAATCAACAATTGCCATTAACTACCAACTACTAAAAGCAAAACGCCCGGCAAAGGACCGGGCGCTTGCTGAAAGAAAGAGCTAGATTACGTTTTCGCGGTTGATTAGGAAAGTGGTGAACAGAGTGTCGGTGTTTTCGCAGGCCCCGGTTACGCCTACAATGTGAGGCGTGTTGTGGATGGCTGCGAAGCCTTCCGATTCCACGTACTTCCGCGCGCCTCGGAACATGGCGTCCCGTGCTTTGATAATGGCCATCCGCTTAGGATCCGTGCTCAGGTTCACGTTGTAGGTGGCGGCAGGAGCGGCGGCTACCATCTGCTGGGTGAGGGTGGTGTCGTTCATGGAATTTACCAGTATGCGTGGGTGGGCGCCAATTTTGCCTAGGCCAGCCAAACCGACTGGACACAAAAAAACCGCTTCGAAAACCGAGGCGGTAAGAGCAGCAAAACCAATAGAAACGAAAGAATTAACGAGGAGAACAGCCTTCCGGTCATCTCGCAGGACGCTTTCGTGAAAAGTCCCGCGCTTCTTCAATGAATGTTGATTGAGGTGAAGCACGTCGCAAAAGTACTACTCCTTCCTACCCCAGCAAGACAACCTAAGTTAACTTTATGTTACCAAAATGTTACGCGGATTTTCTCTTGTGTACTAGCAACTCTTTATAAGCACGCCATACATCCTCTTGTTATTCAACACATTCCGCATAGCACAAATAGCCTATTAATGCCCATACGCTATACTTAGCTGACTTTTGCGGGCCTGTAAACAGCAGCTATTCATACTGAGATAACAGGTCTCGTTATTGGAAATGTTCAACTTAAGGAACTTAGGCTATTCTTATAGTGTACAGAGGCATCCTTTAGGCAAAACATCCTTTATTTCCACAACGCTCTGCGTAAAATGCTGTTTGTACATATAATAGTTATTTCCAGTAGCTATCTTAACAAAATTATAATGGCACAGTTTTTATATCAGCCACCAGGTTGCTGTTATCTTTGTACCACAGGCTTTTTCCTTTGATTTTCTCATTTTCTTCTCCGTTCCATATGAAAAAAGTGCTACTAGGTTTGTTGATGAGTGGGATGCTGGCACTAGCGCCGGAAGTACAGGCCCAGACCGATGCTCCGGCCCCCATTGAATACAGCGAGCGGGTGCCTGCCGACGGGGCCGGTAAAACGGCTCTGTACCATCGGGCTCTGGACTGGACGCAGAACAAATTTGCGTACGGCCCTAAATCTGGAATGAAGGCGGAAGAGGGTGCCGGCACCGTGCGGGTAACCGGTACCAGCAAGGTGAAGCGAGTTGATAATAAGGGGAAAGACCAGGAGGTTACCATATTATTCGACTTCGTTTTCCGGGCCAACGACAACGGGTATGAGTACAGCGTGGGTTCCTTCCGGGTAGTACCAGACCCAAAGCAGCCTTCCCAGATTATTACGTTTGATGAATACCGGACTGAGCTCCGGGCCGATAAAAACAACGAAAAGACGCACAACGAACGCCGACTGACGGCCCAAACGTCGTCGTTGGCTTCGGAAGCGGCCATGTCGTTTCGCTCTTACATGAACAGCACGCCGGCCGAAGGACACGTTGGCGTAGCAGGCGGCGAGCATTAAGCGGCCCGAATTTCTAGAGTTTTCCATGCATGCCAGCGGCCCGGAACCACATGGTTTCCGGGCCGCTGGCATGTGATTTTTCCGGCGGGTAGAGCCACGCTTAGTTTCAGCGCCATGCAACGCTCACGCACGTACTACTTGCTTACCAGGCCTACCCCTCTACCTAGTGAGAGACGGTTGTTCAACTGCTGAGTACTGGTTCAGTTTTTCAGTTCTGGACTGCTACGAGCATTAATGTGCTACTCACTTGCAACGCTCACTTAGGCACCCACTTCATAATGCGAAAAGCCGCGTTGCAGCGCGGCTTTTCTACTATCTTCCCCTCAGCCGCCTCTTTACTTCACTCACGGTAAAGATAGAGGGAGCCGTCTAGAATCCTCGCTCAATTTAGATTAATAACCGAATCGTAAAGACAGACGTCAGTCTTTAGACGATGAACGGATTTGACTTGTCGGCGAAGAGCTATTCGACAGGTAGCGCACTAAAAACCAACTGCCTAGCTCCGGTGGGGCTAGGCAGTTGGTTTCAGCTAATGACGAGTTTCTATCAGCTCGTCGGGCCGTTATCTACGCGAGCTTCTACTACGCTCTGCACAGAAGCCGATACGGCCGAGAGGATGTCGTAGCCCGTGGCGGCTTCAATGGCGTCCACAGTGGTGCGGTAAGAGCCCCAGGTGGTCAGCAGGCCGTTGTCGTTGGGGGTGTTGATGGCAATAACGCGGGTGCCGGTGGTTACGCGGGCAGCGTCGCTGCTTCCTTCGGGCAGCACCACAATTACCTTCCATACCTGAGCAGGAACCGTTACACGGCCGGCATCGAGGGTAGTCGCGTAGCCGTTGGTGCCGGTGCCACCTTTGCCGTAGCTGCCACAGATGATGTACAGTTCGTTGCCAGCATTCACGAGGGTGCGGCAGTAGTTTTCCAGGTTAGCCCAAGTGCGCTGGTTGTTGTTCGGGGCCTGCGGAATCATGTTGCTCATCAGGAAGGTAGCCGTGTTGTCGGCCACCGAGCCGGTACGGTCGGCGCTGGGGCAGTTGTGTCCCCGGTCGAAGCCCGAGCCGGTGTAGCTGGTGCTGGTGGGGCGGTACCAGCCCGTAGGCAGCGTGTTGTCGGGGGCGAAGTTGTCTTGGCGCGGGGTAGAGCCCAGCCACGCGCTGCTCAGGTGCCAGCTTACCCAGTTTGGCGTACCCCGGTCGCGGTGATACGACATAGCGAACTGCGACTTCGACAGCAAGTAGTTCCAGTAATTAGCCGAGTTAGCCGTGGCCCCGCTGGGGTTGCCCATTGCCAGGTGATTGTCGCGAGTGGCGTCGGCGCTCTGGCTTACTGCGTCCGGAGTAATCGAGGGAGCTACTTCGTTTTTGGAGCAGGACACGACGCAGCTGGTCAGTAAGGCTAGGCCTAAAACACGGGAAAAAGTACGGTACATGTAAACAGGGTTTGGTTGGTGGGATGGAAAGCAGAAGCGAAGTAGGCTCCCGGCTAGCAAAGTTGGTGAGCCAGAGCTACCCCAATGTTACCCAAATATTATTAATTTCTTGTTTTAATACAATTGTTATACTATGGATATACTCTTGACTGCCTGCATGTTCTGCTACCACAGACCCTAAAACGAACAGAGCCCCGCTGACCTGCAACAGCGGGGCTCCCAGTCCGATAATGATAAAGCGAAAAGGATAGAGTAGGGATAAAAAAGAGGATGGGTTACTGCCCCCGTATTACTAGGCGCTGGGTAGCCAAACGCTGGCCGGTGGCGTCGCCGAGCACTAACTGGTAGAGACCAGCGCGTAGGTGTAGCGCCGAAATCTCCAGGAGCTGCCCCGTTACTTTTTGCTGGCTTACCAGGCCACCTTGCATGTTGTAGATAAACAACTGGTAGTTTCCTTCCGGCAAGGCGGGTACGGTGGCCTGAATATTATCGGCGGCAGAAGCTGGGTTTGGGTACACGGCAAAAGCAAGGCTGGCGGTTTTGAGGCTCACGGGCACAACGGCCGAGTAGGTTTCTTTCCCGTCCAGGTCCACTTGGCGCAGGCGGTAGTACAGCATGGGAACCTGCTGGGCACCGGCCTCCGCGTCGCGCAGGGTATACTGCCGGGTTGTGGTGGAAGTGCCAGCCGCCTCTACCTGGCCAATGGGCTCGAAGTCAGCAGTAGCCCGTAAGGAGCGCTCCACTACAAACAGCTTGCTGTTCAGCTCGCTGGCCGTTTGCCATACTAAGTTCACGGTGCTACCAGTAGCCCGGGCACTGAAACCCACGAGCTGCACGGGCAAGGGTGCCGGCGCCGTAATGCTGGAGGGGAAGCCCATAGGCCGGTCCTCCGCAAAACCGTAGTATACCTGCGTATTGTCGAGCAGCGCCACGCCATTGGTCAGCTCAATTTCAACCCAGTCAAAGTCGCGGGTGGTGCGGAAGGAAACTTCCTGACGACCATCGGCCAGCACTTCTACGCTCAGCAAAGAACTACCCACGGCGCTTTCCACCAGCTCGGCGCCGGTAGTACCGCTTCCGGTGGCGCTGTGGCTACCCGTGTACGTGTTGATTCGGATGTTAGAAAGCAAGTTGGCATCAAGCAGCCCGGTGCCCAGGCCCAGCACGGCTCCCGCCACGTTGCCGGCGAGGCCCGGCCCATCGAGGCGGAGCTTGAGGCGGGTAGTGCCGCCTACGCTCAGCGCCGTACGTACGGTAGCGTAGTTAGTGGTCTTGTCACGGTCGGCGGCGTTTTGTGGGTTTTGCACCGAGCAGTTCACGCATACCACGCTGCCGTTCACCTGATAGTTGCCGGCCGGCTCCACAAACTCCGATATACGGGGCTGCAGGTCGCGGAACACACGGGGCTCCAGGCCGAAGCCGTAGAACACCCGCAAATCGTCCAGCACGCTCAACAGCTTGGTTTGCTGAATCTCTACCCGGTCGTAGGGCTTGGTAGTTGGGAAGCTGACGTTGTACTGCTGGTTGCCCAGCACTTCCAGGTTCAGCAGGTTAGCACCGGTCGCCGACTCCTGTGGCACGCCGCCTAAGTACGTGGTAACGCGCAGGCCATCGAGCACGGTAGCATCAAGCAGGCTTCCGCTGCCCAGCACAAATCCGGCCTGGTAGCCGGCTGGCGCAGTGCCTTCCAGCTGCGTTTGCAAGGTAGAAGGGCAGCTCAGGTCAGCCACCGACTTCATAGTGGCGAAGTTGGTTAGGCTTTTATCAACAGCGTTGAGCGGATTGGTAACATTAGAGTTCACACAGACCGTGATGCCATTCTTAACAACACCCGTGCTGTAGTTAGTCGTCCCGGCATTCTCAAAACGGGAAGCGTAGCCTTTTGCCGAAGTAATTACGTTAGCGTCGATGGCGTAGGCATAATACACCTTCAAATCGTAGCCCAAGCTTAGGGCCGAAGCCGCTTCTACCTCAATTTGGTTGAAGGATTTGGTGGCCAGAAACTCCAGCCGAATCTTGCCCGTGTTACTACCCAGTAGCGTGGAAGCAACGGAAGCATCCACCGCTCTTTCCTCCTGCAGGGTAGAGGTAGTACCGTTGCGCAGATAGGTCCGGACAACAATTAGGTTGGCCGTATTTAACGACAACAGGTTCAGGATGGTACCGCTACGCTCTACCAGTACGCCGGCCCGGTAATTAGCGGGCGCCGTAGTTGCTAAGTTCATGCGTAGCCGCACCGAGCCCGCCAGCGCCGAGGCGGGAACGTTCATAACCGCCGCCGAGTTGAAGTCGTTATCCGTAGCTAATTCGGGGTTGGTAATTTCGCCGAAGCATGTGGTCAGGCCCAGGAAAGTGGTGCAGGTACGCGTTACGCGGGCCCCGTCGTTTCCGGTGTTAGAGTAGATGGGGGCGCTAGCAGCCCACGTGGCGTGCGCCCCGGTGCCAAGGAGTAGCGCTGTTGCCAGCAACAACGTACGAGCAAGGTGTGAGTAGAAGGGCTTCATAGAGGGGCAATGAATTGATAATCACTAGGATTAAGGAACCACTGATCCTATACCAATTCCATAGCCAAACTCATATTAAAGCATCAAAAAATTGATTATCAACAAGTTACTATCAAATGAAAAATGCTATATTGTTTCATTCCGGGATTCCTTTTCTAAAATCGAGAAAGTTTGGTATCCCCGTTTCTCCCGCTTATACTCGCAGCATTGCGCGATTTTGCCTGTTCTGAGCTATTGAGAACCCTGCTGCCGGAATTGAACAATCCCAATGTGTCTGCTTTCTCGAAAAGGGAGTATACCAGGGTATCGCAGTTCCCATGCTATTCCTTCCTCCTTTCCCATGAGCGTATCTTTACCTGTTTCCATCTTTATTGTCGAAGACAATGCATGGTACGGTGAGCTACTTGAGTACAAGCTGGCTCAGAACCCGGATTATGTTATCCGTCGGTTTACCACCGCGCAGGCTTGCTTGGATAACCTAAGCGACAAGCCCGATATCATCACCCTCGACTACTCCCTACCCGATGGGCAGGGCGACCAGGTACTCCGCCAGATCAAGGAGCGTCTGCCCGATGTGGCAGTTATTGCTATTTCCGGCCAGGAAGATGTGCGCACGGCCATTGGGTTGCTGCGTCAGGGAGCCTTCGACTACCTGGTGAAGGATGAGGAAACTGCCGACCGCCTCTGGAATACCGTGGGCAACATCCGCAAGCAGCTGGAGCTGCGTCAGGAAAACACCCGCCTCAAGGAGCAGATTGGGCAGAAGTACGACCCGCAACGCGCCATTCTGGGCGAGAGCCCCCAGATTAAGCAGCTCTACACCCTCATTGATAAAGCGGCCCGCACGAACATTACGGTTTCCATTAGCGGGGAAACGGGCACCGGCAAAGAGCTGGTAGCCAAGGCCATTCACTTCCGCTCTGACCGCCGCGACGGAGCCTTTGTGGCCGTAAACGTGGCCGCCATTCCGCGCGATTTGCTGGAAAGCGAGCTGTTTGGGCACGAGAAAGGCTCCTTTACCGGCGCCATCAGCCGCCGAATCGGACGGTTTGAGGAGGCCCACAAGGGCACCTTGTTCCTGGACGAAATTTCTGAAATGGACCTGGGCCTGCAAGCCAAGCTGCTGCGGGTGCTGCAGGAACGGGAAGTATCGCGCGTGGGCGGCAACACCCGCGTACCATTTGATGCCCGCCTGATGGTGGCTACCCACCGTGACTTGGGCCAGGAAGTGAAGGAGGGGCGTTTCCGCGAGGACTTATACTACCGGCTGCTGGGCTTGCCCATTGTGTTGTCGCCGCTGCGGGAGCGGGGCGACGATATTTTGCTGCTGGCCGATGCTTTCCTGAAGGATTTCTGCTCCCAGAATAACATGGCCACCTGCTCGCTGTCTGGGGCGGCGCAGCAGAAGCTCCTGCACTATACCTTTCCCGGCAACGTGCGCGAGCTGAAAGCGGTGGTAGAGCTGGCCGCCGTGCTGGCCGAAGACGACGAGATTCAGCCCCAGGATTTGCCCTTGCGCCACGGCGCCGCAGATACGGCCGCCCCCGACATCATGCCCAACGAGTCGTTGCGGACGCAGATGGCAGCCATTGTGCAGCGCTACCTCGATGTGCACAACGGAAATATTCTGCAGGTAGCGGCCAAACTGCAAATCGGGAAGTCCACCATTTATCGTATGGTCCAGAACAACGAGATCCGTATTCGCTGACCTCGGCTGTCAACTGCCATTCTATGAGTTCTATTGGTATCCGTCATTTGGCGCGCCAGCTGCGTGTAACCCAAAAAGCCTGGCAGCAGGCCCAACACGAAACAGGTGAGGCACGCCGCCAAGTAGCCGAGCTCAAGGCTCGGTCGCTGGCAGCAGCGGAGCAGGCTACGGCCCTGTTGGAAACCATGAGCACGGCTATTCTGGCCGAGGACCAGGACCATGGTATTACGCTGCTCAACCAGCGCCTCTGCGACTTATTTAGTCTACCCCACCCGCCTCGGCACTACCTAGGCAAGCACTCCTCCCTGCTGTACCAAGAAAGCCGGGCCCAGCTGCAAGATGAGCAAGCCGTGCGCACCCGCAACCAGCAGTTGCAGGCGGGTCAGGAGCGGGTGAGCGGCGAGATTTTTCGGCTGCGCAACGGCATTATTGTGCAGCAAGATTACCTGCCTGTGGTGCAGAACGGCGTGACCATGCTCCACATCTGGAGCTACGAGGACGTAACAGTGCGCCAGCAGGCCCAGGAGCGGGTGCAGGAGCTTTCCCGCCTAGCTGAGCAGAGCCCTCAGCCCATTATTCGGTTTAACCGGGAGGCCGTGGCCCAGTATGCCAACCCCGCCGCCAACCCCGCCCTAACGGCCCTCTACCAGCCGGCAGGAGCGGAGATTGTGCGGCTGCTGCGCCAAGAAATTGCCCTGGCCCTGAGCAGCGGGCAGCTACGCACGGTAGAAAAACGTCTGGGCGACGAATTTTACCTCTGGACTATTGCCCCGCTGCTGCAGGAGCAGGAAGCCAACGTGTACCTGACCACCATTACCGCCAGGCGGCGGGCCGAGGCGGAGCTGGTGCGCAACCAGCTATTCACGGCTCGCATCAACGACACGGTACCTAACATCGTGTTCCTGTTCGATATGGACACCCGGGCCGTGCTCTACAGCAACCGCCAAACCGAGCAAATGCTGGGCTACACGGAAGCTGAAATCCGGGAGATGGGGCCTCAGCTGGCTACCCTGCTGGTGCACCCAGAAGATTTGCCGGACTTAGAGCGGAAGCAGGAAGAAATGCTGCGGCTCGAAGAAGGGCAGGTAGCTCACTCAGAATATCGGTTTAAGCACCGCAACGGAGAGTGGCGGTGGCTTAGCCTGAAGAGCACCTGCTTTACCCGCCACCCCGATGGTACCGTGTGGCAAGCAGTAGGCTCAGCCGCCGACGTGACGGAACGCCGCATCACAGAGGAGGAGCTGCGCCAAAGCCGCCTGTTTGTGGAGCGCGTCACCAACACCACTCCCAACCTCATTTACATCTATGATGTAAGAATGAGGTCGAATGTGTACTGCAACCGCTTCGTGGAAACGATGCTGGGCTACTCGCAGGAAGACTTGCTGAACATGAGCCCTAGCCTGATGGCTAGCCTAATGCCCATTGCCGAAGCCCGCCGGGTGCAGCAGCATTTCGAGGAAGTAACCCGGGTTGCGGATGGGGTTATTCTGCACCTGGAGTTTTTTCTTTCCCACCGCAACGGCTCCATCCGCTGGTTGCGCATTAGCAGTACACCGTTTGAGCGGGATGAACGCGGCCGGGTTCATAAGATTGTGGGGTCGGCGGAGGACATAACCCGCTGGAAAATCGCCGACGAGCAGCGGCGCTCTGCCAACCGGCGACTAGCCGAACAAAACCGGCTGTTCCGGCAGGTAATTGACACGGTGCCCAACCTTATCTACCTGAAAGACGGCAGCGGCAACTACATTCTGGCCAACCAATCGACGGCCCACCTCTACGGCCTCAGCAACGATGCCCTGCTGCAAACGCCGGCCGCCTGGCTGCAGGAGCAATTCCCGGACCTGGTTCGCTACCAAGCACAGGATGAGCTAGTTATTCAGTCGCGTCAGGAGGTAGCCCACGAGGACACGTTTACTGATGCCCAGGGCGAGGTGCACTGGTTTAATTCCGTCAAGCGGCCGTTTATTCTGGCCGACGGCACCGTGCAGGTGCTTGGGGTTGACAATGATATTACCGAGCTGAAGCGCACGGGTCAGGCCTTGCAGCAAGCCAAGGAAGCGGCCGAGCAGAACGCCCAGTCGCGCCAAACCTTCCTAACCAACATGAGCCACGAAATCCGCACGCCCATGAACGGCATCATGGGGCTGGCGGAGCTGCTGTCCAAAACCGACCTTACTGACGAACAGCGGCAGTACTTGCACCACATCAGGCACTCGGCCGAGAACCTGCTGGTTATCATCAACGACATTCTCGACATGGCCCAGCTCGGCGCCGGTCGGGTTCGGCTCGAATCAATGCCCTTCGACTTGCAGGAAGTGTTGAAGGCCAGCTGCCAGGCCCTCATGCCCAAGGCAGCCGAGAAAGGCATCAGCTTGCGCCTGCAACTGGCCCCGGGCACTACCCCCGCCTGGGTGCAAGGCGACCCGTACCGGTTGCGGCAAATTCTGCTGAACCTGCTTAGCAACGCCATCAAATTCACCGACAAGGGCCATGTGCTGCTTACCTGCCGCCGCGTCAGTACGCCCACGGCCGAGCCCGAATACCAGTTTTCGGTGCTGGATACGGGCATTGGTATTTCGGAAGACCAGTTGCAGCAGCTGTTTGAGCCCTTCACGCAGGCGGAGGCCAGCACGGCCCGCGAGTACGGAGGTTCGGGGCTGGGCCTGAGTATTTCGCGGGGCTTAGTTGAGCTACTGGGAGGCGAGTTGACCGCCGAAAGCCGCTTGCACCATGGCAGCACGTTCCGGTTTACGCTGGGCTTCGGGGCCGCTACCCCCCAACTGCCAGCAGTGCCGCCCCGGCGCCGGATTACCAGCGCCTGCGTGGCCGCCGGGTGCTGCTCACCGAAGACAACCGCGTTAACCAATTGCTGGTGCAGGTTATGCTCCGGGGCTGGGGCCTGCACGTAGACACGGCCTCTTCCGGCTCGGAGGCGCTGGCCTTGTTCCGGCAGCACCAGTACGACGTAGTGCTGATGGACATTCAGATGCCCGGTATGGACGGCGTGGCCACTACCCACCTGCTGCGGGAGCACCCCGACCCAGCCCGGGCTGCCACCCCCGTGGTAGCCCTCACGGCCCATGCCATGCACGGGGAGGCGGAGCGCTACCAAAAGGCTGGCCTCGATGCTTATCTTTCCAAACCCTTTAAGCAGGAAGCCCTGTTTCATACCATTGCCAACTTGCTTGACTTAGATGATGCTGCCACCCCACCTCCCGCCGCCGAAGTAGTGGAAGAGCCTACCCCTGCCCTACCCCCGGCAAGCTCTATGACATGAGCAGCCTGCGCCAGTTTACCAACAACGATGAAACTTTTATCCGGCGCCTGGCCAATCTGTTCATCAGTACTACCCCGCCGGTAGTGGAGGAACTGGAGTACCACTTGCAGGAGCAGAGCCTAACCAAGCTCGGGGCAGCAGCTCACCACCTGAAAAGCTCCGTTGATGGCCTGCAGATTCAGTCGTTGCGCACCATCCTGCGTGATTTGGAGGCCGCCGCCCATGCCCCCGCCACCGCCGACTGGCAGAGCCTAGCGCACGGGGTGCAGCAGGTGCGTCAAATCACCGACGAGGTTATTCGCCAGCTTCAGCAGGAATTTCCCGCCGATTAGCGGCCGCGGCCGGAGCGGCAGGGCCCCGGCTCATCCGCCCCGGCTGTTGTATTATGCGGCATGATTTCCTCCTCTGAACCAGTGGGCTCTAGTGCTGCGCTGCATACGCTTGTTATTGGGGCCGGGCAGGCCGGGCTAGCCGCCGCCTACTGCCTCCGCCAGGCCGACGTGCCGTTCATCGTCCTGGATGAGCGGGCGGCCGTGGGAGAGGTGTGGGCCACGCGCTACGACTCGCTATGCTTGTTTTCGCCCGCTTGGGCCAGCAACCTGCCGGGACTAGCGTGGCCCGGTGAGGCCCGCCGCTACCCCAGCAAGGCTGAAGCCGCGGCCTATTTGCAACAGTACGCCCGCCACTTCCAGCTGCCCATTGAAACGCAGCAGCGGGTGCAGGTTGTGCGGCCCATTCCTGGGGGTATGAGGTAGTAACTGCCACTGGCCGCCGCTTCGAGGCTAAACACGTCATTGTATGTACCGGGCCTTACTCCGCCCCAAGGTTCCGGAGTTCAGCCATGTGCTTCCTGCCTCAGTGACGCAGCTGCACAGCAGCGCCTATCAGCGGCCCAGCCAACTGGCGGGTACGGGTCCGGTGGGCGTGGTGGGTAGCGGCAACTCGGCCCTGCAAATAGCCGCCGACCTGGCCGCTACTGGTCGGCCGGTGTGGGTAGCCTTTGATGAAGGTACGCCGGCCATGCCCAACAACACGGCCATGTGGGCGCTTCTGCTGAGTACCCACATGCTACAGGCCAGCCGCAAGTCCCCGGTTGGCCGCCTGATGCGCAGTCAGCCCGAGCCGGTGGTCAGCGCCGACCTGAAGCGGCTGCGGCGGCTTCCGAACGTGCGGTTTATGGGCCGGGCCTTAGGTGCTACCCCCGAGGGTGCTCTGCAAGGAAAGACAGCTACTACGCCGGCCCTGGAGGCGGTTATCTGGGCCACCGGCTTCCGGCCCGACTACAACTGGCTCCAGGTGCCAGGGGCGCTCAGCCCCGCGGGGAAGCCCCAACAGGAGCGGGGCCTGAGCCCAGTACCGGGGCTGGCTTTTCTGGGCCTGCCGTGGCTGCACAGCCGGCGCTCGGCGCTCATGGGTGGGGTCGGGCCGATGCTCAGTTTGTGGTAAACCACCTCGTGAAAAAGACATAATTATGCTGCAACTACCTGGCACACTTTTAGGTTATACTTGTATCAACTCAGCCGCAGGCCACTAGCTGTCTTTTTGCCCGAGGCTGAGTTTTTCTTTTTCCCTTAATTTCTTGTTGTATGATGTTGCTGATTTTCTTCGGGATTGCGCTAGCGACTGCCTTGCTCGCTCTCGACACGGTAAACAAACTGAAAGCTACGCTGAAGCCTGTGCCGGTGCGCGCGCAAAACGGCCGCTAATTCTGCGGTCCGAGCCTTGCTATACCTTACGCCCCTGCTTTGTGCAGGGGCGTTTTTTTGCTCCATGGTTTGTCTGCGTAGTTGCGTAAGCCACAAACGCCAAGCGCAGCCTCCTTCACGAGGCTGCGCTTGGCGTTTGTAGTAACTAGTTGGAAAGGGTAGCGTTAGCGAATGACGAGCTTGCGCATTTCGCTGGCGTTATCTGATTCTAGCCGCACGTAGTAAAGTCCGTTGGCAAACTTGCTTAAATCGAGGGTCCGGGTTTCCCGGTCGTTCAGTTCGCTGAGCACTTCCCGGTACATGAGCGTTCCAATGACATTGAGTACGCGCAACTCCACCTTGCGGCCTTCAAAGCCATTGATGGCAACGTGCACGATGCCAGTGCTGGGGTTGGGGTACACCAACAGGGCTTTGTCTTCGCTAGCGGGGCGGGTGGGGGTAGCCGGGCGTGGCGTGATAGGCTGGGCCACAGCGGATAGCGTACTACTGCGGAGCCCGCCTATCAGTAGAACGAATAAAACTAAACAGCGTAAGGGTTGCATCATATAGGGTAGTGGGAGCGAGGGAAAGTGCCGAACGGAATGGGTATTAACGACGGACACGAGTTTAGGTTAGCAAAAGTAACAGAGGTTTTATCTTCTCATGCCAGAATATAACTCATCTTCGATAAATGAAGCGTCTTTATCTTCGCTCTCACCCTTTTACCCGATGAAATAAGTTGGACGTTGTCATTATTGGGGGCGGTTTGGGCGGGCTCTGTGCGGCCCTTGACTTGCGCCAGCGCGGGCACGCCGTGACGCTGGTGGAGCGCCAGCGCTACCCGTTTCACCGGGTGTGCGGCGAGTACATTTCCAACGAGGTGCTACCCTACCTGCGCCGCCTCGGCCTTAACCTCCTGGCGCTGGCTCCCGCTCAGCTTACCCACTTTCAGCTCAGCTCCCCGGCCGGCCGCGTGCTCTCGGTGCCGCTTGATTTGGGCGGCTTCGGCATTAGCCGCTACCAGCTGGATGCTTTTCTGTGCGAGGCAGCCGTGGCGGCCGGCGTTACCGTGCTCCAGCAGACTACCGCCATGAGCGTTGAATATGATGAAGCTGCTCGCGAGCATACCGTAACGCTGGCGGGCGGGCAGGTGCTTACGGCTCGGGTGGTGCTGGGGGCCTATGGCAAGCGCAGCAGCCTTGACCGGCAGTTGCAGCGGCCATTTTTCAGCCAACGCTCGCCTTATTTGGGAGTGAAGTACCACCTGCGCTACCCTTCCATGCCTCGCCACCTAATTGCCCTGCACAATTTTGCTGATGGCTACGCGGGCATTTCGGCTGTGGAGCAGGACCGGTACTGCTTCTGCTACCTTACTACCCGCCGCAACTTGAAGGCGCACGGCAGCATTCCGCAAATGGAGGCCGAAGTGCTGGCCCGCAACCCCCACCTGCAGCACATTCTGGCGCACGCGGAGTTTCTGTACCCGCAGCCGGAAGTCATCAACGAAATTTCCTTTGCCCCCAAAACCTGCGTGGAGAACCACGTGCTGCTGCTCGGCGACGCCGCCGGGCTTATCACGCCCCTGTGTGGCAACGGCATGGCCATAGCTATTCACGGGGCCCAGCTAGCCGCCACCCGCACCGATGCGTTTCTGCGGGGGCAGCTTACGCGCCCGGCCCTGGAGGCGGCTTATCACCACGACTGGCACCAGCACTTCGGGCCGCGCCTGCGGGTGGGGCGAGCGGTGCAGCAGTTATTCGGGCAGCCGTTGCTGAGCGAGGCCGCCGTGGCGGGGCTGCGGCTCTGGCCTGGGGCGGTGCGAGCCCTCATGCGCCGCACCCATGGCCGGGGGTTTTAACCGGCAGTACGCCCCTGCTACATCCAGCCAAGCGGACTTGCGCGTACACGTTTCTGAATCAACCCCAAAATAACGAACAGCACCCAGGGGGTATTTTGCGTAAACTGCACTGATGAGTAGCTACCTGTGTGCCATTGGCACGGCCAATCCGCCCCACCGCATCCCTCAACTTCAAATTGCTGACTTCATGGCGGGCGCACTGCAGCTCGATGAAGCCGGTACGCGCAAACTGCGGGCTCTGTACCGCGTCTCGGGCATCGGGCAGCGCTACACCGTACTTCCCGACTACGGCCGCACCAATGGCAGTTACGAGTTTTTCGCTAATACCCTTGATCTTGAACCCTTTCCCTCGGTGGGGCAGCGCATGGCCGAGTACCGGCGGCAGGCCTTGCCGCTGTCCGTGCAAGCCGCTCAGGACTGCTTGAGCCAGGTGCCGGAGGTAGCTATGGGTAGCATTACCCACCTAATTACCGTGAGTTGCACCGGCATGTACGCGCCAGGCCTGGACATTGAGCTGGTGGCGGCCCTGCAGCTACCCTCCCACGTGCAACGTACCTGCGTAAACTTTATGGGCTGCTACGCCGCCGTGAATGCCCTAAAGCTGGCCGATGCCTTTTGCCGGGCCAACGAGGAGGCGCGGGTGCTGGTGGTGTGCACCGAGCTTTGCACCCTCCATTTCCAGAAAAGCACCGAGGAAGACCACTTGGTTTCTAATGCCTTGTTCGGGATGGGTCGGCGGCGGTATTGGTGCAGGCCCGGCCCGGGTGGTAGGCCCTAGCTTGGCTCTCACGGCCTTTCACTGCGGACTGGAGCCCGACGGGCACGCCGACATGGCCTGGCACATCAACGACTTTGGCTTCGAAATGACCTTGTCATCCTACGTGCCCCGCATGATTAAGCAGGGCATTGGGCGGCTTACGGCGGGCTTGCTGGCTGATTTGCCGGTGCAGTTAGCCGACATTCGAGCTTTTGCCATTCACCCAGGCGGCCGCAAAATTCTGGAGTCGATTGAGCAGGCCCTGGGGCTGACTACCCACGACAACCGCTTTGCTTACCAAGTACTGCGCAACTACGGCAATATGTCCTCCGCGACGGTGCTGTTCGTGATGCGGGAGTTGCTGCGCACCCTCACGCCCGCCGATACTGGCGCCCCGGTGCTAAGTTTTGCCTTTGGCCCTGGCCTAACGCTGGAAGCCATGCTCCTGACCGTCGCCTGGGGCGCGGAGCTCCCGCTAGAAATTCAGCGCAACGCTGAGCAGCTGGAAAACGCGGCTATTTTGCCGGCCTAGCACACACGTGGCCTGGCCTCACCTTGTTTTTCTTGTCTTACTGCTACCTATGCCTGATTTCCGCGTCCGTGCCACGGAAGAAGAGCTGATGGACGACCTGAGCCTGGCCACCGAGGAGCTTCGGCAAAACCTGGACGAGCTGGAAACTATTAACACGTGGCTGGGCGGTTACGCCCCGGTGCTGAATGCCCTGGCCCGGCTGCGCCCCCACTTCCCCCAGGCCGCCCCTTGCGCCTGGCCGACGTAGGCAGCGGCGGCGGCGACACCCTACGCCAGATTGCGCGCTGGGCCCGCCAACAGGGCGTGGCCGTGGAGCTGACTGGCGTAGATGCCAACCCGTTTATGCTGGACTACGCCGCCGCCCGCAGCACCCAGTACCCCGAAATCCGGTATCAGCAGGCCGATATTTTCTCCCCCGAATTTCAGCAGCAGCCCTTCGATATCGTAACGGCCAGCCTTTTCTGCCACCACTTCCCCGATGAGCAGCTCACCCAGCTGCTGCAGCGGTGGCAGCAGCAGGCCAGCCTGGCCGTCGTCATCAACGACCTGCACCGCCACCCGCTAGCCTACTACAGTATTCGCTGGCTCACGCGGCTGCTAGGCGGCTCCCGCCTCGTGCGCCACGATGCACCCCTGTCCGTGGCCCGCGCCTTCACCCGCCCCGACTGGCAGCAGCTACTTGCCCAAGCCGGCATCATACACTACCACCTGCGCTGGCGCTGGGCTTTCCGCTGGCAGGTGATGGTGGTGAAGCGGTGATTCAATGATTCCGTGAGTAAGTAAACCCATCTGTCATCCTGCGCTGGCGAAGAACCTTATCATGTCAGCACGACAATCGGTACAACGACATGTTCACGCGTGATAAGGTCCTTCGCCAGCGCAGGATGACAACAGGCCGCTAGAAGGGCAAACTCACTCACCACTACACCCATAGGTTGGCTGCTACCCGGAAGGTGTTGGCGTGGGCGTCTACGATGTCGGCGATGCGGGGGAGTAGCCACCGCCCATGCACACCACAACTGGCAGGCTGTGGGCATGGCATAAGCCCAGCACGTATTCGTCGCGGCGGCGGCACCCGTCGCGGGTTAGGGCCAAGTGGCCGAGCTTGTCGGTAGCCAGCACATCAACGCCACTGAGGTAGAACACAAAATCGGGTTGGTGCTGATCTAGGAGGCGAGGCAAGGTAGCATGCAGCTGGCGGAGGTAGGCGGCATCGTCGGTGCCATCGGGTAGGGCTAGGTCCAGGTCCGATTGCTCTTTACGGTGGGGGTAATTGCGGGCCCGTGCATGCTGAAGGTGAACACCCGTGTTTCCTGCTGGAAGATGCGGGCCGTGCCGTTGCCCTGATGCACATCCAAGTCCACGATGAGCACCCGCCCTACCCCAGTTCTGGGTGGGCCAGCAGGTAGGCTGCCGCCGCGGCCTGGTCGTTGAGCAGGCAAAATCCTTCACCCCGGTCTCGGAAGGCATGGTGGGTGCCGCCGGCAATATTTAGCGCTACCCCGTGCTGCAAGGCCCGCCGGGCGCACTCCAGCGTACCGCCCAGAATGCACGTTTCGCGGGCAATCAGCGCCGAGCTCCAAGGAAAGCCAGTGGCGCGCTCCTCCTGCCGCGTAAGTTCCCCAGCCCGAAGCCGGTGGTAGTACTCAGGGTCGTGCACCCGCAGCACATCTTCGGCAGGCGGAGAGGAAGGTGAGAAAAAGACACTTTCCGCCACAATGCCTTCCCGGAGCAGCTGCTCCGGGAGGAGCTCGTACTTGAGCATTGGGAAGCGGTGGTTGGCCGGCAGCGGGTGAGCGTAGAGCGGGGCCCAGGCAATAGAAATCATATGCTGCGAACCTACGCGAGCCGCCGCACAAACGGGCACGTATGGCTGGCCTCACACAAAAATAACCGCCCGTAAAGGCGGTTATTTTCGGATTCGGGTGGCTTTGACGTGGGGCGTACTGGGCTCGAACCAGTGACCCCTACCTTGTCGAGGTAGTGCTCTGAACCAACTGAGCTAACACCCCGGCAAAACCTATTGGCGGCGGCCGTAAAGGGTCAAAGGTAGGTTTTTGCAAAAGATAATCCTTCCTGGCAACGTACAAAATTTCCGCTTTCCCTACGCTGGTGCTGTAACCTTCTGAGCCGCCGTAAGTATAGCGGCTTACTGATGTTGCTTTGGCTACGGCCGGCAGCGCTTTCTTCGGCTACATCTCTCTCCACCCCATGAAAAAACTTGCACTCCTTGCCGCCGGCTGCGCCCTGAGCGCCTCGGCTATGGCCCAAACTCCGACTGAAGCTCCCGGGTAAGCGGCCTGCGCTCCTCCACCGATTACGCCCCCGGTACGGGCAGCGACTCGCGCAACAACGGTTTCGGCATTAAAGTAGGCTTGAATTCGGCCCACGTACGCGGCGACGAAAAAAAGAACTACGGCGACGTCGGCACCTATAAGAACTTCCACGCCGGGGCATACGCCCAGTTTGGTTTCAACGATAAGTTCTCGGTGCAGCCGGAAATCCTTTATACCCGTCAGGGGTTCGAGGGTAGCTCCGCCGCTCGCAACAACACCGGCACATACTTCACGCGCCTTGATTACGTGCAGGTACCGGTGCTGCTGGTGTACAACTTCCTTGACAACGTCAGTGTGCACGTAGGCCCCCAGGTTTCCCTGCTCACGAAAGTGCGTGAAGGCGGCCAGGAGCGGAAAATTGCTGATGAAAACGACGCTAGCGGCAACCCTATCTACGGCTATAGCTACAGCAGCCTCGACTATGGGCTGGCTGCGGGCCTGGAAGCTCGGGTGGGTCCGGCCCGCGTGGGCGGCCGTTACGTAGCAGGCTTCAACGATATTATCAAAGATCCAACCCGCGCTGGCACCCAGGCCATTGACAACATCAAGAACGGTGCGTTTCAGGTGTATGTAGGCATTGGCATTTCCAACTAGCCCGGCGTCTTCTTGTTCCTAAAAAAGGAAGCTCCTCGGGGCTTCCTTTTTTGTTGCTAGTGCTCATCAGAGTCCCCATTTCTGCCATGATACTATTTGCGGCTACCGCAGCGCTGCCCGCCATTAATCAAGCCCGTGAGCTGCTGGTTGAGCGCGGTATGGCCGTGCTTGGCACGTGGGCCCTGCTGAACTTGGTGGTGAGTGGCTACCACGTTTCCCGCACGGATGCCCGCTCCGAAGCCCACCACTTCCACCTGATGAACGTGGCCTGGAACGTGGTAAATGCCCTGCTAGCTGTGTGGGGAATTTTGCAGGCGCACCCGCAGCAGGCAGCAGGCTTATCCCTTGCCGCTAGCCTGAGCGCCCAGTTCAGTTTCGAGAAAATTCTGCTCTTCAATGCCGGCCTGGATGTAGCCTACCTTTGCATAGGCAGCTGGTTGCGCGCCCGCGCTGCTAGCGCCCACGCCTCTCGTCCCGAGCGCCTGGCGGGCTTTGGTCGCGCGTTGTGGCTGCAGGGTGGCTTTCTGCTTTTTTTCGATGTAGGTTTCTACTTTGTCTATCACCAGTACGCCACCGATTTGTTGCAGTTCGTGCAGTGAATTGGGTTAGGGAGTAACGCAATTGCTGGTGAACAGATGGGCGGGCTGGCTTTATAAGGAGTGTAACCAGCTTCTGATCTGGAAAATATAGAGTTGCTCACAAGCCAAACAGCCTCGCTACCAGGAGTAGCGAGGCTGTTTCGATAAGGCAATGTGTTAGCCCTAGTTCTTTCCGACGAGTGCTTCCTTGATCTTGTCGTTGAAGTTGGGAATGTCCTGGGGGTTGCGGCTAGTGATAATGTTGCCATCCACAACTACCGTTTCATCAATCCAGCGGCCGCCGGCATTCTTGATGTCGGTTTTCAGGCTGGGCCAGCTGGTGAGCTGCTTGCCGCGCACCACGTCGGCCTCGATTAGGGTCCAGGGGCCGTGGCAGATGGCGGCCACGGGCTTGCCTGAGCGCACAAACTCACCGATAAAGCTAATTACTTCGGGCTCCGTGCGGAGCACGTCGGGGTTCATCTGGCCGCCGGGCAGTACCAAGGCATCATACTCGGCCACCTTCACGTCGCCAATCACCTTGTCTACCTCTACCTTATCGCCCCAATCTTTCTCGTCCCAGCCTTTAATGGAGCCGCTTTTCAAGGAAATGACGTGCGTTTCGGCGCCTTCGCCTTCCAAAAACTTCTTGGGCTTTTCTAGCTCCGACTGCTCAAAGCCATCGGTGGCAACAATGGCTATTTTCTTGCCTTTCAGGTCGTTGCTTCCAAAAATACTCATGGTAATGCACAGGTTTATACGATTGAAAAACCCGCCCTACGCGACGTAAGGCGGGTTTTGATGTAACGGACCAACGCAGGGAGGGTTGGCGCATTATTTTGGCCTTACGGCTTAGTCGTGCTCGTTTCGTTCCCGCTTGAGCTGCTTGCGCAACCGCCGCACTCGCTCGTCAAAGCCATCGGGGTCGTAGCTGGCATCTTCCACGTCCAGCTCTTCGAGCATGTCCATGAGGTTGTCGGGGTGTTCGGTGCGGGTGCCGCCAGGCACTTTCACAAACGCCATTTCTGACCATAGAACGGCTTTCAGGCGCTGGCCGTCCTCGCTGAGCATCTGCATTTCCACCACTAAGTTGGAGTTGTCGTAGTGGATCAGTTGGGTCCGAATTCGCACTAGCTCGGCGTGGTTGGCGGGCCGTAGGTAAGCCAAGTAGTGCTTGGTAATCACCCACCCGGCGCCCAGCTCGCGGGTTATTTGCCCCAGGTTCAGGGCGTAGTGCTGCATGGTGTGCTCCTCGCGGGCGTTCAGGAAATAGTCAAGGTAGCGGGCGTTATTCAGGTGGCCCAGCATGTCACAGTCCTGAAACTGAATGCGGTGGGTAGTTTCGGGCGTTTGAACCAGGGAAGAAGCCATGAGAAGAAATAGCGAGTTAGCAGGCGCAAGGTAGAAAGCACCCGGGCGGAGCTAGTTAGGGCTGCTGCTTTAGGTAGTCTGGGCTTGCACCTTTACCCGGTCGGCTAGCACGTGGTGGGCGGCCGGCTTGCGGGCATCAGCGGGACTGTCGAACACAATGAGCACGTGTTCTGAGTCTAGCAGCGCCATACCTTCGGCCTTGTCCTGGCTGGCGGTTGGCCCGAAGCCGTGGGGCACATCAAACAGGCGCTCCAGCTTATCGGGCCCCACGAGGCTATCCTGGGGGCAGCGCAGCGCTTCGGGCCAGCGGTACACGGCAATGGTGCCATCCAAGTCCATGGTCGGGCCGGCCAGTAGCAGTAGGTCGGGGCCGCACTGACGGAGCTCCCGCACGCCCATGCCACCCAGAGCCAGGAAATGCTTTTTGTAGTACAGCTCCGTGGCACCCGGCAGCTCACTCAGGCGCAGGCGGCCGTGCTTGTCTTCGCGGGGTAGCACCTCCAGCACCATGGCCCAGCCGCGCAACACCGGCCCGCGCAACCCCACAAACAGTCGCCCATCAGGCGCTGCCGCCAGCCCCTCAATGTCAAAGCCGTTGTCTTTGCCGGGAATATCGAGGAAGGGCTTGAGGTGGGCGTCTTTGGCGAGCAGGTCGCGCAGGTCGTTGGAGTCATCGGAGGAGCGGAGTTGGGCCGCCCGAAGCGTTTGGGTAGGGTCGGTGGGGTGCGGGGCCTCGCGGAAGAGCTCGTAGTTACCGGTGGTGGGGTTGAGCAACATGGGCACCCGGGCCAACAGGTAGCGGTTTGCCTCCGACTTCACTTGCGTAAGACGGGCAATTTCCTTGGCGTGGTCTTCGCCTTCGGCATCGGCTTTTTTGCGCGCCAGGCTGTGAGAGCCCACAATCCAGAGGTAATAGTCGCCTTCCGCTAACCCCTCAATATCAATCTCTTCCGTTTTATCCGAAGGCAAATCAAGTAGTTCCGACAGCTCGTAGGAGCAATGTTCGCCAAACTCCTGGGGGCCAGTTCGACGCAGGCGCTCAATGGAGGTCCGTTCGTCGCAGCTCAGCCACAGGTTGTCGCCGGTACACAAAGCCGACGAAAGCCCGTCGCGGACGTGCTTACCAGAAGCGTTAAGGCTGTGCTTCGGGTTGAAATGAAGAGTATAAGGCTGGCGACGGACCATGAAAGCAGGGTTAAGGAGCAGATGTCAGTGGCAAACGCACCGGACCGCGTAAGGTTGAGGCACCGCTGAAGTGGAATGGTGAGGTAGTGAATGAATACGTTGTCTTGGCGAGCAGCGCGAGGCCATCGTTCTTCTCTTTTGTGACAGGCCTTCTAACAAGCCAAACCCCTACTTCCAGCGCGGAGGTAAGGGCTTGTTGTACCTAGAAGGGTAGTACGCTGGCCAGAATGAACGGCAGCGTGCCGCTCACCGGGGCAACTCACTCATTTACCATCTCACTGCTACTGCGCTTTGCGGGCCTGCATTTGGGCTTGCACTTGGCGCTGCTTGGCTTTGAGCTGCTTGTATTGCGTGACGGTGAGGATGGTTTGCAGCTCTTGGTCGGAGGCGGCGTTGATGCGCTTGAGCTCGGCCATGAGGGCTGGGCGGTTGCTGCTGAGGCGCTGCTGGGCGGCGTTGGCTTGCTCAGCGGTGTTCGTGAACACGGCCCGCACCTTGCGGCGCTGTTCCCCGGTAAGGTTCAGTTCTTCGGTGAGTACGTCGGTCAGGTCGCGGGCGGCGGAGGAGGCCACTACCGGCGCGGGAGCTGCCACCGGCGCCGATTTGGCGGTGGGAATGGTAGCGTTGTGACGGCGGGCGCAACTGGCGAGCAGGCTAGCGGCCAGCACAAGGGACAGGGTGAAGCGGGAGGCAGACATAAGCGCGGGGAGAAAGGCGTGTGCTTTCCCTACGCGAAAAATGTGCCGACGGCTATGTTCAGCCTATTCCTGCTGCTGCCACTGCCGGCCGCCAAACTACTTCGGCCCGCAGGCTTTCCTTTAGATGCTGGGCCGTGTGATGCGCCAAGGCCATAATCGTGAGCATGGGGTTTACGCCGCTGCAGGCCGGAAAGGCGGAGGCATCGGCTACAAACAAGTGCGGCACGTCATGGAGCTCCCCGCTGGGGCTGGTGGGGTGGGTAGCAGCTTGCCCACCCATGCGGCAGGTGCTCATTTGGTGGGCGCTGTACAGGCCAAACTGGTTGGACTTCCAGCTCAGGTAGGGCAAGCCGGCCAGCACCTCGGGGTTGCGCAAGCGGCCGTTCTCGGCGTGCAGAGTAGGTAGGGTGCCGTGGGGTAGCAGCACCGTGTGAGCCCCGGCCGCTACGTGCACCTCGGCGGCGGCCCGCACGCCTTGCAGCAGGTGGTTTCGGTCGTACTCGCTGAGAGTGTAGTCGATTAGGGGCATGCCGTGCTTGTCGATGGTTACCCGGCCCCCGTCCCGGTCGCGGGTCAGCACGATGAAGGAGCCCAGGTGGGCGGCCTGCTGCATCAGGGCCTTGTGCTGGCGCCCCGAGCACCAAGGCAACACCATGGCCATCAGGCCCGGATGGGCCGGCGGAGTTTCCAGCTTCACCCCGAAGTTGCTACCCCCCAGGCGCGTGAAGCTGTCATTCACCACCGACATCATGGGGCCGTGCCAGGGCGCCATAGCCTGGGCGTACAAGCCGGAAACGGCTACCGTGGGATGCAAATGCAAGTGCTGGCCCAGATGGGGGTGGCGCAGGCCGCTACGCAAGAGCAAGGCCGGCGTCTGAACGGAGCCCCCGGCCACTACCACCCGTTTAGCGCGTACCGTTACCCGTATCGTGCGGCCCTCGGGGGTAGTGTGTGTGGCTTCCGCGCCGCTGGCCCGCCCCTGCGTTATCGTTACCCTCGACACGCAAGTGTTGCACAGCAGGCGGGCTCCGTGTTCGAAGGCCGTTTGCAGGTAGGTGTTCAGGGTGCCTTGTTTAATGCCGTGCCGGTCGCCGAAACCACTGTAGCCCAGGCCGCAGAAGTGCGCTTCCGATTCGCTCAGCCCCTTTTCATTACGCGGAATCAGCTTCACGTCGTGGCCCAGGACCTGGGAGCCATTCCAAAGCGCCTGATTCTGGCCGTTATGGCGAACATAATCAGTATTGACGCTCAGGGCCGCGCTTACGGCATCCAGGCTCCGGGCAAAATCGGGGCTGGTGAAGTGGGGCACGTGGTGCTCCTGGGCCCACTCCTCCAGCACATAATCGGGGGTGCGGAAGGCGCCGGCCCAGTTTACGGTGGTACCGCCACCCAGGCAGGAGCCGGCCAGCAGGGCCAGGCCGCCATCCTGGGTGCTCAAGGCGCCGCGGGCATCATACAAGGCCCCGAGCATGTCCACCTCGCGCTGGGTAAAGTCGGGCCCGTGGAAGTAGGGTCCTTTTTCCAGAACCAGCACCTCATGCCCAGCGGCGGCCAGCTCGCCGGCTACTACCCCGCCGCCGGCCCCACTCCCTATCACCAGCACCTCACAGTCGTAGTGCACCTCGTCGTGGGTGGGGTACAGGAGTTGGATGGGCTTTTCGGGCGCTACTGTGGGGTCCGGCACCTGGGGGCCGGGGTAGCCGATGTGCTCCCACACGAAGTTGCCCTGCTCGGCCGTGGAGCCCCCGTAAAACAGAAATACGAACAGTTTCCGCAGGGCGTGAAAGCCTTTGCGCAACTGGGGCACGTTGCTGGCCGCCCAGCTCTGCAGCAGTTTCTCGCGCTGCTCCGGGGCCAGCCGGGCAAACGGCCGCAGGGGCCCGAACCACGTTAGGCCCAGCGTGGGCGTGTTCAGCAATTGCAGCAGATGCAGAAATTCTTGCCGGGCGCTGGCAGGCTGGGCCTCCAGCACCAGCGCAATTTTGCTTAAATTAACTCCTGCTGAACCGCTCCGCTCCCAGTACGCCGCATCAGCAGAAGGTTGGGGCGCCGGCAGGCTAGGAATAAATGTATCAGCAAGCGCGCGCAGGGTAGCGCACTGGGCATCGGTGAACTGCATAAGAAGGCAAATCGAGCAGGCTGCTCCGGCGCAACTAAGAGAATCCGGGGCCCTAAAAGTTCGGCATTTTTCCCCAGAAATACTCGGCTTGCATACGAAAGGCGAAGTGGAGACTGGGTAATTAAGTGCATGGGTGAAATGATGTATCGTCGTGGCGGGCGAAGCGCAGCTATCCTTCCTCTCCTTTGCTCGAAACCTGGTAATGTATAATGTAACAAGCCCCTGACGTCAGCACAGACGTCAAGGGCTTATCATATCTGGAAGGGTTGTCACGAGGAGAGGAAGGATGGCTTCGCGCCGCTCGCCATGACACTGCCTCACCATTTCACCTCAGAGCCACTTTACTAGCCAATTCACTAGCTTTTTGACTTGGGGAGTATAAGGCGGGTAGATGGGTTTGAGGCCCGTGCGGCCTACGCGCTGCTTCAGCACCGACTTCTCGTTGCTAAAGGCCTGGAAGCCAGCCAGGCCGTGGGCCCGGCCCAGGCCGCTGTTGCCCAGCCCGCCAAAGGGTAGCTCGGGGTGGCCCAGGTGCAGAATCGTTTCATTAACGCAAGCGCCGCCGGCGGGAATGTTCTGGAGCAGGTAGCGCTGATGCTCAGCATTTTGGGTAAACACGTACAAAGCCAGCGGGTGCGGGCGGGAGTTCACCTCGTCTACGGCTTCCATGAGAGTGCGGAAGGTGCGCACCGGCAGCAACGGTCCGAAAATTTCTTCCTGCATGGCCCGGCTGCCTGTTGGCACATCTACCAGCACGGTGGGCTCCATAAAGCGCTGCGAAGCATCCGTTTGCCCACCCAGCGCCACGGTGGCACCTTGGGTCTGCGCCTCGGCCAGCAGCCCCGCTACCCGGGCAAAATGGTGGTCGTTTACGATGCGGGCAAACGACTTGGAGGCCTCTATGCCCTCGCCGGAGGGGTTGTAGAAGCGCTGCACTACCGCCCGAATCTCCTCAATCAGCTGGTCGCGGACGGCTTCGTGCACCAGCAGGTAGTCGGGGGCTACGCAGGTTTGGCCGGCGTTGATGCCCTTGCCCCACACGATTTTCTCGGCGGCATCGCGCAAATCGGCTGTGTCGTCTACCACGGCGGGGCTTTTGCCGCCCAGCTCCAGGGTCACGCTGGTCAGGTGCTCGGCAGCGGCCCGCATCACCACTTTTCCTACCTGCGGACTGCCCGTGAAAAAGATATGGTTGAAGGGTAGCGCAAGCAGTTCGGTGGCTACTTCCTTGTCGCCTTGCACTACCGTCACCTCGGCCGGGTCAAACAGCTCCTGGCACATGCGCGCGAGCAAGGCCGCTACCGTTGGCGTCATTTCGGAAGGCTTGATGATGCAGCAGTTGCCGGCTGCCAGCGCCGATACGAGCGGGTCAAGGGCCAGGTAGAAGGGGTAGTTCCAGGGCGCTATAATCAGGCACACGCCTTTGGGCTCGTACTGCACCCAGCCGCGCGTGCCTACCAATGACAGCGGCGTCCCAACTTTGCGCGGCTGGGCCCAGTGGCGCAAGTGGCGCAACGTGTGCTTTAGCTCCGTTTGCGTCGACCAGATTTCGGTAACGTCGGTTTCGGCGGCGGGCTTGCGAAAATCGGCGTAGAGCGCCTGCTGAATGGCGGCGCGGTTTTCCGTTATCCAGGCGCTGAGCTTGCGCAGCCGTCCCGCACGGGTTTCCACTGATTCGCGGCGCAAGGCCTCCGCCCGAGCTTGCTGCCGCCTGAAAAGGGCCGTTACGGCCGAGTTTTCAATGATTGGTGAGGAAGTAGGCGCAAGCGGAACCGTAGCGGCGGGAGCAGTCATGGACGAGCGAAACAAGTGGCGAGGCAGCGAAAGAAATTAAAAGTCTCTGATACTCACCATAGTTCCAATCTTATCCTGCCATCTTTGCGCCAGTACCCAAGCATGGAAAGTGTAAGCACTTGGTTTTCTTTTCCTTACTCCGCCCTGATGATGGAAGCAGTTTGTGAGCGTTTGCGTGAGCTTTTGGAGGTAACAAGCCAGCATCTTTCCACCTGCTCGGAGCAGGAGCTAGCCGAGGCGCCCTCGCCGGGCCGCTGGTCGCGCAAGGAAATTTTGGGACACCTCATTGACTCGGCTGCCAACAACCACCGCCGTTTTGTGCTGGCCCTCATTAGCCCCGAGCCCCTGCTGGTGCAGTCATATGACCAGGATGCCTGGGTACGGGTAGCGGACTACCAGAACGCGCCCACGGACGAGCTGCTGCACCTATGGACCAGCTACAACCGGCAGCTGATTCGACTGCTGGAGCGGGTGCCGGCCACAGCCCACGAGTTTCGGTGCCAGCTCGACGACGGGTACACTGTGACGCTAGGTTGGCTGATTGAGGACTACGCGGTTCATTTGGAACACCACGTCCAGCAGATTCTGGACCTGACTCCCTGATAGAAAACGGCAGCGGGCACTTTTTTCGGACGCGCGGGCGTTAGCGGAACTTGTCTTGTTCGTTTTTGATGTTTCTAGCCTCTTTTCTCGCTTCAGCCGGTTGCCGCTGGCTGCTGGCTACCCTGTTTCTGCAGGTTGCCAGCCTGGCGCAAGCTAGCCCCAAGCGTCCCCTGCCCGCCCTCCGAGTACGCGCCGTGGCACCCCAGGTGTTTGTTCATACTTCCTACCACATGTACCCAGGCACTACTACGGCAGTGCCCTCCAACGGCCTGATTGTGCAAACCAGCAAAGGCGCGGTGCTGATTGACACGGCCTGGGACCCGGAGCAAACGCTGCTGTTGTTGCGCTGGATTGCCGACAGCCTGCACCAGCGGGTGCGCCTGGTCGTACTCACGCACGCCCACGACGACCGAACCGGCGGACTGGCTGTGCTTCAGGCCAATGGCATCAAGGTGTACAGCACCCCGCTCACGGCCCGGCGCTTCCGGCAGTTGCACCCTCAGTCCCAACCTCCCACCGCCGCCCTGAAACCCTACACCCTAATCCGGGCCGGCCGCACACGCTTGGAGTTGTTTTTTCCGGGCCCCGCCCACACCCCGACAACCTGGTGGCCTGGTTGCCCCGCCACAAAGTGCTGTTTGCCGGTTGCTTGGTCCGGGAGCAGGCGGCCAATTCCCTAGGCAACCTCGATGATGCGCTGCCGGCCCGGTGGCCCGCCACGCTGCGCAACGTGGCCGGGCGCTACCCCAGGCCCGGGTGGTAGTGCCCGGCCACGGACAGTGGGGCGGAACAGAGCTATTAACGCACACGGCGGAGCTACTTCGCGAAGCCGCCCGCCGCAAGCCACCCACTGCCCTGCGTGATGCCGGGCCTTGAGGAGGCAAGGGCAAAATCAGGAGTGCACTAGGCCTCGGCAGGGGCACTTGCGCCGCCGCACACGCAGGTGCATGGGCTGTTGCTTCCAGCAGGGCCAATCGGCGTCGGAGGTGGCAACTTCTGAGTTGGTGAGCCAATCCAGGGCGGCGGGCAGCTCCGTAAAGTACTGCACCTCATAGGGTAAGTGCTCCTGGGTAGAAGTCCAGAGGATGCTTTCCACCACTATCATATTGTAGGTATTGGTGGGCAGCAGCAAAGCCAGCCGCTGCAGCCCACATTGTCGCAGCCGGGGTAGCCAACTGGTTTGCAGCCACTGCTGCACCTGCTGGTTTAGGGGAGGCAGGGGCCGTAGGTCGAGCAGCAACTGTTGGGCCTGGTAGCGGCGCACGGCCTTCAGGAGCCGGGTGAGCAGGCGCGGCAGGTCATCCATGTTATCCGGCTGCTGCCACCAGAACCGGAGCAGCGAATGCCGAACGTTGTAGCGAAAAGTTAAGTGGGGAGCGTCCTCCTTTTCCATGATTTGGGTAAGCGTAGCTAATCGTAATGGTACTGTAGGGAAGATACGATGCTACCCCAGGTACCCGATTTACCTTTTCGCTCACAACCCTCATTTACCCGATGAACCCCAGGCCGCTTTCTGCCAGTGCCCCCGTTTCCTCGACCAAATGCAAGGCCCCTACTCCCGGCTACGTTTCACGCCGGCAACAGCTCCCCACGGCCCATTATGGGAAGTTAGCCAGACTACTTCCGCTTCTTTTTCAGGTAAGCACGGGCTTCGTTGAAGGCTTCCGACTTGCGCTCCGCTTTCTGCTGCACTTCCTTGTAGTAGCGTGTAGCGGCCGCCACATCTTTCTGCTTATCAGAAATCCGGCCCAGGTTGAGTAGGGAGTACAAGTAGAAACCCTGCTTGGTGTCGTTGGTGCTTTCGGCAAACACAATGCAGCGCTGGTAGTACTCCTTGGCTTTCGTCAGGTCCTTGTACTGATTTTGCATCAGGCTGCCGAGAAAAAACGTGGCGTAGCGCCCACTGATAGCCTCGTAGCCAGGCTGGCCCGGTTAATCTTGTCCAGAATATCCCGGCTTACCCGCTCACACTCGTTCAGGTCGCCTACCTGGTAGCTCATCAGCGCATAAAAGCGCTGAAAATAGCCATTGTCGGGGAAGGCCGTAGCCATGGTACGAGCCAGCGCCAGGGCCTCATCGGGCTTGTTTTCTTGGTTTTGCAGAATTTTCATCAGGAAAACCCGCGCCTCAGTGCCCGTATAGAAGCCGTTGGCAGCCACGCTACGGAGCTGGGCTAGGCCCAGCTTTTTGTTGCCCTTCGGGAAGAATAGCAACACGGGCCGCAGCAGCGGGTAATTATCCGAAATCCAGGGGCGTAGTAATTAATCAGAGCCTGCCCGAATAGAAACTCCGGGCTCAGGCCATTGGCTTCCTGGCTTTTCTCCAGGTAGGCCAGGGCATTCTTGCTGGCGAAAGTGGCCTTGCGCCAGTTATGCCGCTCGGCGTTCAGGCGGGCCGAAAACCCGTAGGCAGCCGAGAGGAAAAAGCAGGCCTCGTAGTTTTTATTGTCGCGCTTATACAGAGCCTCCCCCCTGGTAATGGCCGTGTCCATGTAGGCCAGAAACACCTTATCGTACTGCTGGGAAGTGATATTAGAGGGCATGATCTTCCACCACGTCGTCAGGCCCAGCAGGAAGTAGGGCATGGGGTGGTTGGGGTAGCGACGACGCAGGCTGCGGAACTGCCGCTCGGCCCGGTCGTGCTTGAAGTTGTAGATATTCTGCACGGCCCCGTCCAGCTCGGTCTGGATGTCCTTGTCGAGCAGCAGCCAGCCGGAAATATCAACGGCGGCGGGCGCTACATCTACGTTGGACAAATTAATCTGACGGGCCGGGCGAGTGGTGTCGGGCCGCTGCGCCCACGCCCCAGGGAGAGTAGCAGCAGGCAGCCAAGCAAGTATAGGCGCATAAAGGACAACTTGGAACCCTAAGTATAGGGAAAAAGAGCGGAGCCTGACTGTCGGGCCCCACGTTCCGGCACCCTCATACGTGTGCAAACAAAAAAAAGAGGCTGAAGCTCCCACAGCCTCAACCTCTTTTTGCGTTTTCCGGGTGCCAAAGGTGCCCGGGAAACGGCCAGCGGCTAAAATTCCCACCCAAAGCCGCTGGATGTCTGATGCGAAAGTAGCCTAGCGGCTGCCTTCGGGCTGGTGCTCGCGCAACCAGCTGTATGCCGTGTACTGACCAGGCGTAAACACCCGGGCCAGCGCTGTATCGTATTCGTTTTCTAGTTCGGCCATTGTTTTACCCTCCAGCAAACGTCCCTCACTTACTGCCGCTACCAGTCCGGGCTTTACGGCCAGTTGGTCAAGTTGTTGCAAGTACTTGCGGGTGCTTTTTTCAACTGCCTGCCGCTGCAAACGGCTTAGGTGCAGCTCGCGAGTGAGGTAGTTGGTCAGGTTGCTGGTACGCTGCTCCACCGAGCCGCGTCCGGCCGGCAACGACAACCGAGCGGCCTGCGCGAAGTGGGCACCCACCACCAACAGGAGTAGCATTGCAAATGCCAGAACGTAGGTGTGGAAGGCCTTCATAGAACAAGCAGCGTGATTTGAGTTTGCAAGGTCGGCACAAAGAGCCCGTACTGGCTACTGCCAGGTTCGCCTTTTTTGATGCTATATTGACCGCAAGTGTTAACTTCACGTTCCCACTCCGCCATCCTGGCACCACCACCCTGTGAAGTTACAATTCGAACCCATTCATCCTACGGTAGATAGCTCGTTTACTCTGCTACACTACACTCAGGTAGGCAAAGCTGAGCTACTTTGGCACTACCACCCGAGTACGAGCTGGTGTACATTCCGCGGGGCCACGGCCGGCGCCACATTGGCCAGCACATTTCCCGCTTCGAAGACGGGGAGCTGGTGCTCATCGGGCCAGATCTGCCCCATCTTACCTTTAGCTACGGCCACCCGGCGGGCACCCCGTTCGAGGAAATTGTGGTGCAGCTGCGGGGCGACTTTTTGGGCACCGACTTCTGGAACAAGCCCGAAATGGCGGCTATTCGCCAGCTGCTGGCCCGCTCCCACGAAGGCTTATCGTTTCGGGGCGGTACCCGCACGGCCGTGGGCCCGGCCCTGCGCCAGCTCCTGAACGCGCCACCTTTTATGCGCCTGCTGCTCTTGCTGCAAGTACTGCAGGAACTGGCCCAGGCCCCTGCCAACGACTGTTTGCCCCTGCACGCGGGCACCGGCGGCCAGGGCCTGAGCGGCAAGGAGCAGCAACGCCTGAGCCGGGTATATCAGTTTGTGGAGCAGCACTACCAGCGCGCCACCCTCTCGGTGCAGGAAGTGGCCGACGTGGCCCACCTCTCGGTACCGGCTTTCTGCCGTTACTTTAAGAAGATGACCCGTCACACCCTCACCGACTTCCTGCAGGAATACCGCGTGGGCCAGGCCTGCCGCCTGCTACTCGACGATGACTTGGCCGTGACGGAGGTGTGTTACTCTTGCGGCTTCAACAACCTTTCCCACTTCAATAAAACTTTCCGCAAATACACCGGCCAAAGCCCCACCGAATACCGCCGCCAGCGCATGGGCAAGTAGGTGGAGTTGCGAAAAGGTGAGGTTGTGAAGTTGCGAAATGGTGAGATGGCAAAGGACCTTATCACCTCAGTGCGGCAAGCGTTGTTACGACTCGTTCTGGTGTGGTAAGGTCCTTTGCCAGCTTAGGATGACGTACTGCTGTATGCTGCTTCACTCATGCACAACTTCACTCCCTCACCGTTGGGAACGTATGGCGGGGGAAGCGTGTCTAGCAGGTGAATGTCTGCTTTGCTGAATATGAATTTGTTGCGCGCGTGGGGTAAGGAGCGGGTGGCGGGAGTATTGCTTGGGCTCCTGCTGCTGATGGGTGCTCAGCCACCTACCGCTGATAAGCCGCTGGTATTACTCCCGGCCACTGCTTCCTTTACTCCTACCCTGTTCACCATCAAGCAGGTGCGCGATGAGCGTCCCGGTCGGCCGGCCGTGGCTTGGCTGCTGCCGCCTACCCCGCCTGCTGCCGCCAGCCCGACCCGGGCGGTGGAGCTGCAGGGAGGCACCGAAGCGGCTCTGCGCCAGTTCGTGGCCCGGACGCTGCCGGCCCGCCCGGCGCGCTACGGGGTAACCATGCGGGTGCGTGAGTGCCGGGTGCAGGAAACCGCCGCTGGTACTGGCCAGGCCGCGGGCCAGATCAGCCTGCACTTGACCTTCGACTGGGTGAACCCGGAGGGCCGCACAATTACGCTGACTGAGTACCGCGGTGGGGCCCGCTACTTGCGCCCACTCTCTGATAGGGCCGTAGTGGAGCCTACCTTGCGGCAGGCACTGCTGGGCAGCTTGACCTACTTTAACACTTGGCTAACCCGCGCGGCCGCCCACGATGTGCGGCTGGCGACGGCCGTGCACCCTACCTTCCGCTACTACACCCGCCAAACCGAGGCTGATACGGTGTTTTATGACTCAGCCCGGCCCCTGACCTGGGCTGACTTTACGGGCCAGCCCCGGCCCAAAGGCCGCTACGCAGCTTCCGTGTTTCCGAGCTTCGCTTACCAGGGCCGGCCGCGGGTAGTGAATGGGGTAGTGGAGCTGGAAATGATTCTGAAAATTTTCGTAGTCCGCAGCTCGTCCTGGGTTGATGCCGGCCAGCAAACGACCGAGCACCTGAACCACGAGCAGCGTCACTTTGATATTGTGCGGCTGGTAGCCGAACGGTTTCGTCGCAAGGCTACCCCCGACAGCCTCACGGTAGAAGATTACAACAGCATCCTACAGCTGCAGTACCTGAAGTCTTTCACCGAAATGAACCACATCCAAGAGCAGTACGACGCTGAAACGCACGGCAGCCCGCTGGCTCAGGAACGCTGGAACCACCGCATCGACGAGGAACTGCGTCAGTACGGCATCATACGGTAAGGCGCTAGTTATAAGTCACAAAAAAGCCCGCTTCCTGAACTGGAAGCGGGCTTTTTTGTGATTTAAAGGGTAGTAGCCTAGCGCTTTACTTTCACCTCACCGTCGTCGGCGTCGCGCTTTACTTTGGTGCCGTTGCGGTACTCTACTTTGGTGTCGCCGTCTTTATCGACTTTCACCGTTTTGCCGTTGGAGTACACGATTTTTGTTTCGCCGTTGGCCTTCTTATCGTACTTCACGATGGACGGGCCGCGGCGCCGGGCCGGGGTTTCCTCCCGCTCCGTAGTGGTCGTGATGGTGGCGTTGCTGTAGGGCGTGCCGGCGTAGTAGCTGTTGCGGTTTTCTTGGTAGGTGCGGTACTGGGCGGGGTCGGTAATGTAGGTACGTACCTCCCGGTCGGTGTCGTCGTTTACTTGGCGCAGGGCAGCGTACCGGCCGGTCGTGTCGGTGGTGTAGCGGGTGTTGACTTCGTTGAGGCGGCGGCCGCGGGTGTAGTAGGTTTTCTCAACGCGGGTCACCACCACGGTATCGGTCAGGCGCAGGTCCTGGGCGATGCGGTCGGCGAGGCGGTCGGCCTCGGTGCGGTAAGCGGCCGTGTCGCCATCAGCCGTGGCCGTGGCGTCGGTGGTCATGGTTTCGTCGCGGACAACCACGGCGGTGTCGGCGGAAGGAGTAGTGGCCGCATCCACGGCGGCTTGTTTGTCGCGGTTACAGGATGCCACCAGTAGGCTGGTTGCCGCGGAAAGGAAAAGCAAGGACTTATTCATAGAGGGAGAAGTTCAGTCAGAAGTATATTCTGACAAGGAAGATGGGGCGCTTACGCAGGCTGCCGCCCGGATGTTACCTCCACTGTAGGCAGCTATATAGCAATTGCACTTTATATACGGTAACTTACTCAAGCTGAGCACCTACAAAAATTCGCTCCCAGAGGCAACGGTTGCGGGCCGCTGCTCATCTACCCGCTCGTACTTCCACTTTTCCTACCTGCTTTCCTTATGAAAACGACTACCCTACTTCGTTCCTTGGCCCTCGGGGCCCTGTGCAGCGTAGCAACCCTGGGCGCAGCCTCAGCTCAGCAACCCCGCGCGGTTAGCGGATTTCAGGCTATTAAGGCCAGCGGTGCTATTAACGTGTTTCTGAAGCAGGGCGCTACCACTGAAGTACAGGTAGATGCGCCAGCTGAACTGCTGGACCGCATCAAAACGGAGGTGCAGGGTAACACGCTCAGCATCTACCGGGAGAAGGGCTTATCCATGCTGCTCAGTAACCAGAAAGTAAACGTGTACATCACCTGTCCCACCCTCACGGGCGTTGAGGTCAGCGGAGCCTCGGACCTGAAAAGCACTACCCCCTTCACGGCCGACGAGTTTACCATCCGGGCCAGCGGTGCTTCCGACGTAACCATGACCATCAACGCCAAGTCCTTGATGGCCACTGCCTCCGGGGCCTCCGACCTACGCCTGACCGGCCGCGTGGAGCGCCAGCAGGTGCAGGTAAGCGGCAGCAGCGACTACCAGGGTTACAACCTGCAAAGCCGCACGGCCACGGTGCAAGCCAGCGGCGCCTCCGACGCCTACGTAGCCGTTACTGAGGAGCTTTCCTCGCACGCCTCCGGCTCCAGCGACATTCATTACAAAGGCAAGCCGCGCGTGAGCAAGTAGTCAGCTCCATTTCACTTCTTATAAGAATACCCAGCGGCAGCTCCCTTGCCAGGAGCTGCCGCTGCTTTTACCGTTGCTTTCATATCCCTCACGGTAATTCAATATGATGCGCCGCGTTCGGCCAGTCGATGTCATTCTTTCAGTGCCGTTTAGCTGTTTCTGATGATCTACCGGAGCGGGGTGGCGGCCACATTTAGGCGCACGAAGAGCGTGGCATCATAGGCAGCGTTGCGCTTCTTGATTAGGCTAACAGCCAACCCAAACGGCCCGCGCTGACGTTAGCTCCACCTAACCTTTGCCCCGCTTGCCGCCGTAGCAGTTCGGAGCTGCAGCCCATAATGCGCCCGCGGGTACCCAGTGGGTTGTAGCTTTGACACGCAACAGGGGGTAGCACCAGCACATGACACAGGTAGTTGAGGAGAAGGTTACGCCCCGGCAGGCGCGGTGGGCCATTGCGCTGTTTTTCTTTGTTTCGGGCTTCGGGTACTCTACCTGGGCCTCCCGAATTCCGGTGATTCAGCAGCAGCTGCACCTGAGTGAGGCTCAATTGGGCGGGGTGCTGTTTGCCTTGCCGGCCGGCCTGATGCTCACCTTGCCCGTTACGGCGGGGCTGCTCCAGCGCTTCAGCAGCCGGCAGATAATGCTGGTCGGGGCCATTCTCTACAACGTGGCCCTGGCCCTGCTGGGACTAGTGGAGCACACATGGCAGCTGGTGGGCCTGTTGTTTTGCTTCGGTTCCTCGCGCAATCTGCTCAACCTGTCCATGAACGCCCAGTCGGTGGGCGTGCAGGCCCGCTACGACACATCCATCATTGCTACCTTCCACGGGGTGTGGAGCGTGGCCGGTTTCGCCGCCGCGGCCTTGGGCACCTTGCTCATTGGTCGGCGCGTACCCACCTCCTTGCACTTTGCCACGGTGGCCGTGGTGCTGACCGGCGTGGCCCTGTTCACGTACCGCCACAGCCTGGTGCTGCCGCCAGCCCCGGAAGCCCGCCGCGCTGGCTTCTCCTGGCCCGATAAAACCCTGCTAAAATTCGGCCTCATTGCTTTTGCCTCCATGGCCTGCGAGGGCACCATGTACGACTGGAGCGGCATCTACTTTCAGAAAGCGGTGTTGGTGCCCAAGGAAGCAGCAGCCCTGGGCTTTACCATCTACATGGTAGCCATGACGGCCGGGCGCTTCAGCGGCGACCCACTGGCCAACCGCTTCGGGGTGAAGTCTATTCTGCACTACAGCGGCCTGCTCATGCTGGGCGGGTTGCTACTAGCCGCCCTGCTGCCGATGCCCCTAACCGCCGGGCTGGGATTTGCGCTGGTGGGGCTGGGCGTGTCGTGCGTTATTCCGATGGTGTTTGGCATGGCCGGGCGTACGGCCGCCCTCAGCTCCGGCTCAGCCATTGCGGCGGTGTCCACGGTAGGGTATGTGGGGTTTCTGCTGGTGCCGCCGGTGGTAGGCTTTATTGCCGAAGTGGCCGGGCTGCGGTGGTCGTTCGGGCTGATGGCGGTGCTGGGCGCGGTAGTGGTGCTGCTGGTGCGCCGCCTGCCAGCTTGAGGTCGAGTAGCTCCTGTTGTCACTCCGAGAATGGTAGGAAATCTGGGGCCACCACAACTGACTAACCGGGAATCCTCCTTTTGGTCGGAATGGCATCGGAATGACAACGGAAGTCACTTGTAGCAGGCTCAATCTCACGGGCTTTCTGCGTACCTTAGAGGTTCGGCGGCCGTGCCCAGGTGGGAAAAGCGGGCAGCTGAGGTCTGGTGATGAAGTATTTGCTTGCCTTCGTACTAGGATGGCTTCCGCTACTGGTGGGGGCTGCCCCGCTGCTGGAACCCCTGCAAATTGCCCGGCAGTTTGTAGCGCCCACCGGCTGGCCCGACATGAAAAGCTACCTCAGTGGCGAGGCTGCCGGGCAGGCCCGCCGTCAAAGCCTGGGCCAGCAGATTCCGGCTACCCTGCAGCGCCGTTGTGAGCTGCTGCAGCAGGGCCCCGCTACCGCCGTGGTAGCAGTGGAACTGCGCGACTCCGTGAGCCGCAACGACATCTACCTGCACTTCCGCCGCGACTCCACCACTGCCGCTACCCCCTGGAAGCTGGCCGCCGTGCGTAGCCTGTCCATGACCCAGCTCGGCCCGCCCATGCTTCAGCTGCTCTCTGATATGGGGCCCGCAGAAGTTGCGCAATACAACCAGAAGCACCCCGAGGCCAGCCACGAGTTTATGCTGGGTAACATTCGCCTGTGGGTGGGCTCCGACGCGACAATCAGCCAGCACTTCACCCGCAACCGGCCCGCTTTTCAGCGCGCCCTCCGCCTAATCCAGAGCCGCCGCTACTTCGCCGCGCCGGCCGATACTACTGGGGCCAGGGAGCAGGCCGCCAACGCCGACGCTGCCGTACTGGCCCTGCTGCGGCCCCTGTATATCAGCCGGGTAACTCAGCGCACCTTGGGCTGCACCAGCTGCCTGGAGTTCGTTATCGGGGGCGTGAAAAGCAACACCGTGGGCCTGCTTTACCAGCCCGAGGCCAAGCACGTTCCCGCCATGAGCCCGGACCGAATTATCGTCATGAAGCCCCTGGGCAACGGCTGGTACCTGTACAAAACTACCTAGGGCTGCCCGCTGGTTGTACCTTCGTCCCTGGCCACCCTAGCTCCGGCCGGCTTTTTCGCGCGTATGACTCCCGTTACCCACCGTCACTTTCTGCTCTACAAACCCTACGGCTACCTCAGCCAGTTTACCAGCGAGTTTCCGCGGGAAATGCGCAAGAAGTTTCTCGGGGCCCTGCACGACTTCCCGGCCGGCACCATGGCCATTGGCCGCCTCGACGAGCCCAGTGAGGGCCTGCTCCTACTCACTACCGATGGCCGAGTAAGTGAGCGAATCCGTCGCAAAGACGTGGAAAAGGAGTACTACGCCCAGGTGGATGGCCTGATTACCGATGAGGCCGTGGCCCAGCTTGAAGCCGGCATTGGCATTGCCCACCGCAGCCTGGTGTACCACACCCTACCAGCCCGCGTGCGGCGCCTGGAAACCGCCCCCGAGCTACCGCCCCGCGGCCGCAACATCCGCTCCGACCGCCACGGCCCCACCAGCTGGGTGTCCATCATCGTTACGGAAGGCAAGTTTCGGCAGGTGCGCAAAATGACGGCCGCCGCCGGTTTCCCTACCCTGCGCTTGGTGCGCGTACGAGTTGGCAACCTCTGGCTAGAGGGCCTAGCTCCCGGCGAAGTGCGGGAAGTAGCCGACCTGGGCTTCCCAACCGAGGATCAGCCCGCTTAGGGAGCAGCTCTTACCTGCATTAGCTGGTTTACCCTTTGCCAGACCTGGACTTAGCTAAGCGGGTAGCTACTTCACGGCCAAGCGCTTCGGGCGTTGCGGCGCCAGCTTGGCTGCCTTTCAATTCCGAAGTTTTCCCAGACTGAGGCAGCCGCAGGAAAGAAATGCTTCTGGGATAAAGTATATTTGTGAGAACAGGCTCCGGTCTGCCTCCCGCCACCTGCCCAGGCGGGCTGAACTCCCCTATTACTAATGCCGCTTAGCGGCTGGCAAGGGGCTCTCCTCGGTCTGCTCCCACAACTTGGGGCAGCGGCAAGGTCCCGGCTTTTATCAGCCGTAGCCCTTGCTTAGCCATCTTCTTGTTGCCCACGTATTTTGGGTAATAATGAAATTTATTAGTCGCGGCGCTAGTTACTATATGCTAGCCCACACCACGTGCTTGGCCGGGCTCTTCCGGGCCAGCTACCCGCCAGGAGTTTCGAGTGCGCTTACGCTTTCATCACCGATACCTCACACAAAACGACATACGCCATGGGCAGATCACAAGCCACTTTTGGGAAAAAGGAAAACGAGAAAAAACGACTGAAAAAGCGCAACGACAAAGCGGAGCGCAAGGAAGAGCGCCAGGCTAATGCCAAGAACGGCAGCAACCTGGACGAGATGCTGGCCTACGTAGACGAGGATGGCAACATCACCTCTACCCCCCCGGATCCAACCAAGAAGAAAAAAGAAATCAAGGTGGAGGACATCACCTTGGGTGCTCGCAAGCAGGAGGAAGAAGATCCGGCCGACGCTATCCGTCAGGGCACGGTGTCGTTCTTTAATGACTCCAAGGGCTACGGCTTCATTAAGGATCAGAAAACCCAGGAAAGCATTTTCGTGCACGCCAACGGGCTAATCAACCAGATCAAGGAGAACGACAAGGTATCCTTTGAGGTGGAAATGGGCCAGAAGGGTCCGAACGCCGTACGCGTGCGTCTGGCCGGATAATCGCCACGGCATGCAGATACTGGTACGTAATGTGCCCGCCTTCCGCGGCGGCTATGGGGCTGAGTAGGGCCTTGCAGTAGGTCTTACCTCGCGCTGTAGCCGGCCCCGTTGGGTGCGGGCAATCTGGTACGCAAAACGCCCCGCGGCACTAGTTCCTTCTATAGGGAACTGGTGCCGCGGGGCGTTCCTATTTGGCTTTTTCGCTGCATAAACCGCACCTAAGCCGCGCTAACGTTCCGGCATTTTTGCCTTAGAGCAGGAGCACGTCGATGCGGTGGGCGTGTACCATTTGCTGCGTTTCCGACCAGGCGAACAAAGTAAAGAAGCCGTCCTGGGAAGCCACCAGGGCCAACGAGTCGCGCTGGTCGTGCACGAACTGAGCGGCGGCTAGGTGGCGGGTGCCGCCGTTCTGGGCCGGGTGCAGGTAACGGGCTGGGCTGTCGACAACAGGTTCCGTGAGCACCATCTTGTCGACGGGCACGCTGGACTCGGCCCGGGATACTTTGGCCCCGAAGGCCAGCAGGTGGTAGTCGCGGGTGATAATGGTGGCTCCGTCTACGGCCGTAAAGCCGCCTACCACGTGAATGGCTCGCTGAATTTCTTCGCGCCACTGCCACTTCGCTTGTTCGCGCTGCCGCCCCTCGGCAATGCCCACGTAGGCGGGCAGCACGGGGTAGGTCATGGGCTGCACAATGGACTCCTGCCACTGGGTTGAGTTGGGCGGCACCACCAGCACCAGCCCGCCCCGGCCGTGGGCCCGCATGGCGGCGGCCAATTCCACCAGCACGTTGTCGGTGGCACCGGTGGCGGAGGGCAGGCCCTCCCCAGGCAGAAACATGCGCAGGGCCGGGCAGTCATCTACGGCCACGTTTTCGGCATCCACCAGTTGCAGCTGGTCGCCGCGCAAAATGGCCACGTTCACGAACTTACCGAACCCATCGGCACGGCGGTGCTTTATCACCAATAAGCCCGGCTCTACCACTTCCAGCACAAAGCACAAGGGCGGAATTTCGGTGGCCGTACCCCACACGTACAGGCCCTCGTCGTCATACCACACGCCCAAGTGAATGCCCGGCTGCTCCACGGCCGGGGCCAGCTTGAGCAGGTTGTAGGGCGTGAGCCGGCGCTTGCCAAACTCCACCGGCTGGCCGGCCTGTTTGGGCTCCACCAAAGCCAGGGAAATGCGGGGCGGGTGGCCTTCTTCCCGCTGTAAGCTGGCCCAGAAGGCTGCATCAATGATAACCTCCACCCACTGCGCAGGCGGGGGCGCCGATAACTGGGCAATATCCCAGGTAGTAGCGGCCGCCCGGTGGCGGGCAAAGTGAGTTTCAACCATGGGGGCTACCATGCGGGCCGCCAGGTAGGTAGGTTCAGAAAGCATGAAAGGCAAGTACGGAGCTTTTGGGGTAGGATGCTAGCGGGTGTCGGCCGTGTTGCTACACCTGGGAGGGCCAGTAGACGGGCCGGAACGCCGGGCAGTGACAACCGACGAGGCTACCTTCCGGTTTGGCGTTGGCCCATTCCACCACTTGCCGCCAGCCTTTACTCCGTGCGCTTCCGTCGCCCAATGCCAGGCATATACCGGCAACTGATGTCAGAGGTCCAGCTTCTGCAGGATAAATACAACAGCGAAGTATACGCCGACCGCAGCAAGCTACCCGCGTGGTAGGCCTGAATTGAGCAGGACCTCACGGTCCTGCAGCCCTACGCGACCAAGCGGTTTACCACCAAGTTTAAGCTGTAGGCGGCACCGCTCTTTCCCTCGGGTGGTTCCTACCCCTAGGCCAGCCCCTATGGTTGTTCAGCAGGCGCAGAGTAGGTAACTGGGGCCGCACCGCGGGGCGGGTGCCACTTTCGCCACATGCGGCACGCCAGCACGAAGATGGCCACGGCCAGCACCAGCACCCCGGCCAGCCCCCACTTTAGCACCACGGGCCAGTGGCCGGAGACGGGCTGCACCTGCTTGGTTTGCAGAAAGTTGACCGAAAACTTCAGCAGCCGAAACGACCAGTATTCCAGGTACAGAAAGATAATGGTGCAGAGCGCAAACAGGCCCGCTACTACCTGCTTACGTCGGTAAAGGGCAGCCACCAGAATCATAAAGAAAGCGTACATGCCCAGGCCAATTGCCACGCCGCCTACCCCTCCCGTGAGCAGAAAGGCGTACTTTTCTTCCCGCTCCCCAGCCACGGCCAGCACCGGCCAGAGCAGGCAGCTACCGGCCAGTACACCTCGCATCAACTTCTTCATTCCTTAAAGATAGAAAAGGCCCCAAGCGGCATCCAAGCTGCTCAGGGCCTTTTCTGTTACTTAGCTAAGCACTTTATCCGCTTGTCCGCGAGTAGATTAAATAGCACCTCCGTCCAGGGAAGCTAGGTTTTGCTCGGCCGCATCTGCTGCGGGGGTGGGTGGGGTAGCCGGCGTACTGCTGCGGCGCTTGCCCAAATAGCCTAGGCCCACAGCTACTAAGGCCGCCCCGCCCAGTACTTTTTGAGCGGTACTCAGCCGGCCCAAACCGGAACCTTTGCCCAGCTTCTTAAGCGACTTAGCCGCGCCCCCGAACAGGGACTTTTTCTTGTCGGCCTTATTTTTCTTGTCTTTGGTTTTATTCTTTTTCATGACGCATGCTGGAAAGTGGAAGAAACTGAGTAACAAACGAAAAGGCCCAACGGCAGATGGTATTCGCAATCGGCTTCGGAAGGTTGTTGGGTAGCCATACTGGTCACATGTGCCGCGCTGAGTGGACCAGCAGAAACCTACGCTACCTCATCAGCGGCCAGCGGCTTCCGACTGCCGGAGCCGTGCGACTTGCCGGCTTTGGAGCTCTTGTGGCTTTTCCGGGGCGGCGCGGGCGATACGGACGAAGCCGCTGCCTCCTCGGTGGTTGCTTCTTCCGTGGCGGAAGTTTCCTGCGCTTCGGCTAGTCGGGGCCACTCGAATTTCGGGGGATGCTGGGGCTTTTCGCTGCCGCTACCCTTGCGCTGGTCCAGGTAAATGAGGCCAGCAGCCAGCAGGACCACACTACCCGCCAGTTTCTGACCCAGGCTGAGCTTAGAAATTTCGTTGGTCACCTTCCGAAACTTGCGGATAGACAAAGCGGCCGCATCGAGCACGTCGTCCGCTACGGCGTCCTTGCTCTTGTCCTTACCCTTTTTCTTGGAGTGCTTTTTCTTGTGCTTGGCCATGAGGATGCGAAATAGAGTTTCCGGGGCTGGCCTCTTGCCAACGGGCCAGTAGAAACCAGCCTTTTCCCTACCCCGGTATTCGCAGAGTTTGGCCCGAAGGTTTTTGTATACGCCTCATAATCAGGGCAACAGTTCTGCTTACGAAGCGCTGCATGCCTGTATGCTTATGCCCCGACCCACATCCGTGTCGGCCTCCGCAGAATCGGCGGCTCTACTTACCTGCAAGAGCCAGTTGCGTTATTCGGTCTAGCCCGTACTTTACATGCCATATGTACTTTTCTTCCTATTCCTCTCGTTCCTATGAAATCAACTTTTCTCCTTCTGTGTGCCCTGTTGCTTAGTGCTGCGTGCCTGGCCCAAACCAAGCCGGCCAAGCTGCTCTTGCTGGGCACCTTTCACTTTGATAATCCGGGGCTTGACGTTTCTAAACTCAACTCTCTCGACATCTTGTCGCCGAAGGTGCAACAGGAGCTGGAAACCCTCACCAGCCGCTTGTCGGCCTTCGGGCCCAAAAAGATATTTGTAGAGTGGCCCGCTAACGACCAACCGGGACTCGACAAGCTATATGCGGCCTACCTGGCAGGCAATTTTACCGCCTACGTCCAGAAAAATCACCCTCAGGGCGCTAACTCTTTTTACGCCAAAAACGAAATTTTTCAGCTTGCCTTCCGCGCCGGAAAAAAGGCCGGGCTCACCAGAATTTACGCTATAGATTACAAGAAAACGCAGTTTCCCTACGACAGCGTGATGCAGGCCATGCAAACGGCCCACCAAGATGCACTACTGCAAGACGTGCAGGCCTATGTAAAAAGCTACGAGACCAGCATGAACCGTAAGCTGACTACGCTCACGCTGCCCCAGATTCTGCTAGAAGAAAACACACCCGCCAGCATCCGCTACAACAAAGCGTTCTACCTCGATAAAATTAATCGGGCCGGCACAACCACCAATTTCAACGGGGCCTTCCTAGTATCAGAATGGTACCGGCGCAACCTGTATATGTATTCCATAGTGCAGAAAACGGTGCTGCCCACTGACGACAAGGTGCTGATGCTGGCTGGGTCCGGTCACACGGCCATGATGCGCGAGTTTGCGGAGCACGACAGCGCCTTCCAACTCATAGAACTTAAGGACGTGCTGAAGTAGGCCATCAGCGGCAAAAAGCAAAAGAGGCTGCAACTCTCGTGAGTTGCAGCCTCTTTTGCTTTCAAAGCGCAAGGACTACATGTGAATGGCGCGGTTCTCAGTGGCGGCGAGGCACGCTTCCTTCATGGCTTCGGCGTAGGTGGGGTGGGCGTGGCTCATGCGAGCTACGTCCTCGGCCGAGGCGCGAAACTCCATGGCCGTTAGGCGGCTAGAATTCCAGTTTGCTTGATTTCCTTTACAAAGGGATTCCAGTCAGTAAACTGCTCTGGCGCGAAGGTA
This sequence comes from Hymenobacter sp. 5516J-16, assembly GCF_022919335.1. NCBI lineage: Bacteria > Pseudomonadati > Bacteroidota > Cytophagia > Cytophagales > Hymenobacteraceae > Hymenobacter > Hymenobacter sp. 5516J-16. Next base: position 1,980,011 of record NZ_CP095058.1, read on the forward strand.
TGGGGCTCAATGTAGAAGTAGGGCCGCCGGGCCAAGAGTCTTGCAAAAGGCTTTACATCAATGAAGGCCGCACCGGTAAAGTCATCGGCTATTAGGGCCACGTCAATATCCGATTCCTCTCGCTGTTCGTTCCGGGCGTAGGAGCCAAACAAAATAACCTGCCGGAGTGGAATGTTCATCTTTCGCAGTTCCTCGGCGAAGGCACGAACTTGTTCTAAAGCAGCTTGCTGAGTAAACATTGGCGGAAATTTTCAGTTTCGAGCAATAGCTCAGTCGCGAAGACCTTGGTAGCTCGTTGATATACGGTTCGGGCGTAGTCAGGATAGCGCCCTTCCATTTGGAAAATGTTTAGCTCAGTGACTAAGACTTCCTCATCAGGACGTAGCACCACAGAGGTAGCGTCCAGAATGCGGGCGATATTATGAATTCGCGGGGATGGTCACTGACATTCTCTTGTACCCAAAGTGCTTTGCTCAATTTCTCGATAACTAGATGAGCGAAAAACAGACTATTCAGGTAATTCCCCGCCACTAGCAACGCCTGCGCCGACGACCAGTCCTGCTCAGCTGTTTCTTTCCAATAGTTGACATGATCCTGCTTGGTCATGGGTTGAAGCTACAAAAAAGCGGCGGAAGCTGGGTAGCTTCCGCCGCTTTTGGCTTTAACACCGCAAGCGCAGAATTACATGTGAATGGCGCGGTTCTCGGTGGCGGCGAGGCAGGCTTCCTTCATGGCTTCGGCGTAAGTGGGGTGGGCGTGGCTCATGCGGGCCACGTCCTCAGCGGAGGCGCGGAACTCCATGGCCGTTACGGCTTCGGCAATGAGGTCGGCGATGCGGGGGCCAATCATGTGCACACCCAGGATTTCGTCGGTTTCCTTGTCGGCCAGCACTTTCACGAAGCCGTCGAGGTCCATGGAGGCGCGGGCGCGGCCCGAGGCGCGGAAGGGGAAGTTGCCAGTTTTGTAGGCCTTGCCCTGCTCCTTTAGCTGCTCTTCGGTGTAACCCACCCCAGCCACTTCCGGCCAAGTGTACACTACCCCCGGAATCAGCAGGTAGTTGATGTGCGGCTTCTGGCCGACAATGGTTTCGGCCACGAACACGCCTTCTTCCTCGGCCTTGTGGGCCAGCATAGCGCCCCGCACCACGTCGCCGATGGCGTAGATGCCGGGCACGTTGGTTTGCAGGTGCTCATCAACCTTAATGCGGCCGCGCTCTTCCATTTCTACGCCGGCCGCTTCCAGGTTCAGGCCGGCGGTGTAGGGCACGCGGCCCACGGCTACCAGGCAGTAGTCGCCTTCAAACTTCACTTCCTCGCCTTTCGGGTTGGTAGCGGTTACGGTCACGGCCTCGCCCTCGCGGGTAGCGCCGGTTACCTTGTGGCTCAGGAAGAACTCGATGCCAATTTTGCCCAGGATGCGCTTCAGCTCTTTGCCGAGGGCACGGTCCATGGTCGGGATGAGGGAGTCCATGAACTCTACCACCGACACTTTCGCGCCGAGGCGGGCGTACACCGACGCCATTTCCAGTCCGATGACGCCGCCCCAATCACAATCATGTGCTTGGGCACTTCCCGGATGTTCAGGGCCTCGGTGCTAGTGATGATGCGCTGCTTATCCTGCTGAATGAAGGGTAGCACGGTAGGTTTGGAGCCGGTAGCAATGATGACGTTTTTCGTCTCGATCTGCTGCTCCTCGCCGCCCGCGGTGGGGTAATCTTGATGTGATTCTTATCCACGAACGAACCCACGCCTTTGATGACGTCGATTTTGTTCTTCTTCATCAGGAACTGAATGCCGTCGGTGTTGGCCTTCACTACCCCGTTTTTACGGTCGATGAGCTGGTTCATGTTGATCTGCAAGTCGCTCAGCTCAATGCCGTGCTCCTTGAAGGTGTGGCCGGCATTGTGGAAGTGCTCCGTGGAGTCGAGCAGGGCCTTGCTGGGGATGCAGCCCACGTTGAGGCAAGTGCCGCCCAGGGTGTCGTACTTCTCGATGAGGGCCGTTTTGAGGCCGAGCTGGGAGCAGCGGATGGCCGCCACATAACCGCCGGGCCCGGAGCCGATGACGGTAACGTCGTATTGGTTCATGCTAAGGTGAATTCGGTGGAAATCAACGGAGCGAAGGTACGGACGGTGAAGTTGGGAAATGGTGAAATGGCAAGTTTTTACGCTCTAACAGTGCCGGGCAGCTCTGCTTAAACGAGGCCAAGGCTACCCGGAAAACGAGAAGCTCCCTTTCCGGACTGGAAAGGGAGCTTCTCAAGTCATAGCTCAGTTGGACGGCGTTCCTACCCCGCGGCGGGCTCCAACTGCCCCACCTGACTGCGCAGCACTTCACGGGCCATAGCTAAGCTGGTGCTACCAGCGTCGACGACCAGATAGATAAATTGCCCGCCTTTGTCCGTGAGCTGGAACAAGTGCAGCTGGCTGGAAAGCGTGATGAGGATGTCTTCGATGGCCTCACCCTGGAGGGCCAGGGCGGTCAGGGCTTTGAGTTTGTGCTTTACCACTTCCGCGTTGTAAGCGGCCGCCGTGCTGGGGTTGATGGTGGGCGAGTTGGTGTGCGCGGCCAGGCTGGTGCCCGAGGCTACATCTACTACGGCCACGGCCAGCAGCTTCGGCAGCTCCGCCAGCACGTTTTGCACGACCAGAGTGGCTAGCGGGTTGGGCTTAGGCAGCCTGTCGGGCCGGCGGGAGGCTTTCTTACGGTACGATTTCGGCTTCACTCACGCTGGTTACTAAGTACTCAGGCGCGGGTAGCGCCTAGAAAAACAGCCAGCGCTTCTTCTGCTGGGCGCGGGGCAGTAGGGTTACGTCGGCGGTGCGGGAGCCTTTCACGGCCACTTCCTCGTCGTGGTAGCCGCCGTAGCCATACTTCAGGGAGCTGGTGCCGGCGGGCACCGTTAGCACGTACTCGCCCTGGGCGTTGGTAGATACCCCGCGCAGGCTGCCGGGCTGCATCACGGTAGCACCTACCAGGGGCTGGCCGTTTTCGCCCTTAATCTGGCCGCGCACCGTAATCATGCGCAAGGAGGCTGCCGAGGAAGCCATTTCGGCCGAGGCACCGGCTTCCAACACTTCCGTAGCTGCCACATCGGTAGGCAGGCTGCCGGTGGGCAAGTTCTCGGTGGGGGTGCCGGCAAACACCATGGTACCTACCAGCACGGCCGAGGCCACCAGGGTAGTAGCACGGCGGCGGAAGCGCACGGGCTCGGCCCGGATGTACTGAATCTGCCGGTTTACCCAGCTAGGGGCTAGCGCCGCGTCTTGGGCGGCTTGCAGCTCCTGCCAGCGGGTAAGGGTAGAGTGGGCCTGATCGGCATCCCGATGCAGGTAGGCTTCCACGGCTTGCGCCGAAGCCTTGCTTAAGTCGCCGCGCAGGTAGGCATCCCGGTACACGGGCAGCAGCTCACCAGTTTGCGGATCGAAGGGAGAAGCTGTCAATTTCATAGGCGGGTAGGAAGTTGAAGTGAAACAATAGAAAAAGGGAATTCGGTATTCTTCTCCTCTCAACACGGCAGCCCGCTCGGCAGCTATCCCTCGCAGGTCCGCATTACCTCGCGGGCAATGCCCAGGTTGGTGTCCCGGCAGTCCACGGCTACGTACAGGAACCGGCGGCCATCGGGCAGCAGGCGCAGCAAATGCAATTGGGAGTGCAGCGTAATCAGGATTTCTTCCAGCTGCTCCTCGGGGCCCAGTTGCAGGGCGGCCAGGGCCCGGCCCTGCTGCCGGACTACCTCGGCGTTAAAGCCCACTACTTTGCTGAGGTTGAACTCGCGGGAGGTGGTATAGGAAGCCAAGGCCTGACCCGATTCTACCTCTACGACGGCCGCTCCCAACAACTCCGGAAGTCCCGCCAGTAGGTGGTGTATGATGCGCTCGGCGGAAACTTTCTCGGCCCCGGCGGCCGCAGAAACAACCTTATTAACCGCGGGTCCGGCAAGCTCCTGCAAGCGCTGAAGAAAAGAGATTGGCATAGCCTATCAATAAAGCACTGGCGCCTCGCGGGCACCAGTAGCACAAGCAACACATGACATCTACTCTCGCTTTCCGCCCCTTTTGTCAGCGTGCCCTTGGGCTGGCAACAGGTGCAGAACCGGCCGGCGCAGCCAACCGGTTCTGCACTGCTTCGTGTACAGCTTCTGTCGTTAGCTTAATTGTTAAGGGTGGCAACGTGGCTGCGCAGCACCTCGCGGGCAATGGCCAGGTTGGTGTCGCGGGAGTTTACTACCAGGTAAATAAACTTGGTACCGGCTTCCGTCAGCTTCAGCAGGTGAATCTGGTTGGAGAGGGTAATGAGGATGTCCTCAATGGTTTCCCCCTGCAGCTTCAGGGCTGTCATGGCCTTCTGCTTCTGCTTTACTACTTCGGTGTTGTAAGCGGCCGCCGTATCGGGGTTGAGGGCAGGCGAGTTGGAGTGCGACGCCAGGCTCATGCCGGAGGTAACATCAACTACGGCCACGGCCACCAGACCGGGCAGGTCGCTGATGATGCCTTCTACTACTTTACCAGCGGGGTTGTTAACTGAGTAAGCCATGCTACTGAGTGGAGAAAATATAAGAGGAAGTAAAAAATCGATCCGCACAAGCCGCCTATTCCTCTGCTGCTGTCTGGCCTTGAGCCCACGCGTTGGCCCGCTGCTGACGGCTGAAAAGAAGTCGTGAGTAAAACTTGTGGCAAGACTCCTGACTTGCTGGCACATACGGCCTCTGACAGGATGAATTGGTTTACAAATCTCCCTAGAATCTCTACCCTAAAAAATGACTTTCGTCAACACAAAAAATGATATTGATTAAACTTTTCCCGGCGTTTCCAGCCTGGGAAACCATATTGGGATTCATAAAGTACTATAAATACTAACTTATAAAACACTCCTCGATAAAACAACACTTCCCCGCCGATTAGTACCGGCCGGGGAAGTACGAAAAGAGAATTTTAGTGGTTTCCAGAAGCGGCAACTATACCCTGCGGGCTACCCCGGCAAGTTGCCTTGCAACCCGCCCAGGAGCCTGTTGGGGCCTGAGGTTACAACCCCTGCCTTAATCATAGAGGGCCGCTAGGTGGCTCAGCTTGCCCACGTTCAGAATGGTAATGCGGCTACCTTGGGTTGCTACCAGCCCTTCGTCACGGAATTCGGAAAGCAGGCGGCTGGCGGTTTCCTTGGCCGTACCCATGAGTGCAGCCAAGTCGTCGCGGGAAATGGGGATGCTGAAGGGCTCATCGGTGGCGGCCGAAACACGTTGTAGAGCAGCAACAGGGCTTCGGCCAGCCGCTCGCGCACGGGCTTGTAGGAGCCGTGCAGCATCCGTTCCTCGGCCTCGCCCAGGGCTTTGGCCAGCAGGCGCATCAGGGAATGGGCAAACTGGGCGTTTTGCTCAATAAGGCTGAAGAAGTCGGTGCGCGGCACCAGGCACACCACGCAGTCGGTGAGGGCGGTAGCGGCGGTGGAGTAGTTGCCGCCCATCATCAGGGAGCGGTAGCCAATAACGTCGCCTTCCTTCACCAGCCGGATGATGTGCTCCTTGCCATCGGCACTGATCTTGGAGACTTTAATCTTACCCTGGTGCACGCAATACAGCCCGTTGGCCCGGCTACCCTGCTGGAAAATTACCTGCCCCTTGTGGTAAGACTGGTGCACTTTTCCGCCCGAAATAAAGGTCAACTCGCCGTGCTGGCAGGCTCCCAGCAACGACTGCTGCACGTGCGGGCAGTTCTGACAATTGACGGGAACAGAAGGAACGATCATACGGTGATACGATATAGACTATTTGCACTAGTGCCGTTTCGCTCTGCTTGCTCTCCTATGAGCTCTATGAGCTGACAAGAGAGCCGATGCATAGTACGGCTACCTTAGCAAAATTCAAATCATCTGCTCTGCAAACTCTACCCCAGTCACCCAGCTAAGAATACCTTAACCGGGTACGTAAACTATAGTCGGCACGTATTTGTGCCATTAACAACACAAAATTAACATATTTTTAATCTACCAGCAGATTTATACGCCTATCATATCATCCCATAATGACACAAATCGTTTTCATTAAGGGAATGCACTTCTTGAAATAAGGCAACTACTGCTGCATAGCGTTTGGCCTCCTACTATTACAGCAACTTTACCTGTTAGAAGCGACGCTTATTATCTGGCTTGCAATCAATATGTGTGGCTCCTACCTGTGCGGACCAGCGCGGGTTATTCTACTAGCACCCCGATATAGTAGTTTTCCGTATCAACCTCCAGGTTTTCGCGGGTAAGGCCGGGCAGGTTTAGGGGTTGGAAGGAGGTAGTAAGTGGCAGGGTGCGGTACTCAGCGCCCTTGGTGCGCAGCCTGATGGGTAGGTTAAACTCTGGCACGTTGGCAATCCACCGGCCCACCGGTTTACCCTCTTCGAAACGAATTTCTAGGGTTGGCAGGCTGGCGTAGCGCAGGTACTGGTCGAAAATGGGCGTGAGGTTGTAGCCGGTTTGCTGGCTGAGGTAGCCTACTACCTGGGGCGTAGTTACGGTTTGGTGGTAGAAGGTGCGGGACAGGCCCCGCAGCAGTTCCCGCCACCGGGCATCATCGGGCACGTAGGCCGTCCGGATCAGGTTGAGCACATTGCTACCCTTGTCGTACATATCAGAGGAACCCTCCCGGTTTACCTCGTAGGGGCCAATAATGGGCGCGTCGTTCTGGATGTTGCGGCGCTGCCCCCGGATATACTGCTGAGCGGCCTGCTTGCCAAACTGGCTTTCCACGAACAGAGCCTCGGAGTAAGTAGTAAAGCTCTCGTGAATCCACATGTCGGCTATGTCCTTGCTGGTAATGTTGTTGCCGAACCACTCGTGCCCACTTTCGTGGATGATGATGAAGTCCCACTTCAGGCCCCAGCCGGTGGCGGAGCGGTCCTTGCCCAGGTAGCCGTTCTGGTACTTGTTGCCGTAAGCCACGGCGCTCTGGTGCTCCATGCCCAGGTGTGGGGCCTCCACCAGCTTGTAGCCATCCTCATAAAACGGGTAAGGCCCAAACCACGACTCCAGTGACTTCAGCATGGGCTTTACGTTGGCCGCAAACTGGGTTTTGGCCTTGGACAGGTTCTCGGGTAGCACCCAATAGTCCAGCGTGAGCTTACCTTTCTCGCCGGCATACTCGTCGGCAAAGTGCGTGTAGTCGCCCACATTCAGGGCCACGTCGTAGTTGTTGATGGGGTTGCTCACAAACCAGTCGAAGCGGGTGGCGCCGCCTTTGAGGGCAGTGGTTTTGCGCAGACGGCCGTTGGAAATGTCCTTTAAACCCTTGGGCACCGTTACGCTGATGAGCATGCTGTCAACCTCGTCGGCCTGGTGGTCTTTGGTGGGCCACCAAATGCTAGCCCCTACCCCCTGGCAGGCCGAGGCAACCCAGGGTTTGCCCTTGCTATCCTGAGTAAACACCAGTCCGCCGTCCCAGGGCGCGTGCTTGGCCTCGGTGGGCTGCCCGGAGTAGAACACGGTGAAGGCGGCGCGGCTGCCCTTGCGGATGGGCTCCGGAAACGTGACAAACACGGCGTTGGCTTCGCGGGTAAACGGCACCGACTTGCCCTGGTACCCCACCTTTTCCACCTTCAGGTTCGCAAACAGGTCAAACTGCAGCCGGCTGAAATCCTGGGTGGCCGTGAAACCGAACAGGTTGGAGCCGCTGAGCGCCTTTTTGCCGATATCCAGCCGCACATCCAGGTGGTAGTAGTTGAGGTCGTAGCAGGTGCGCAGGGGCGTGAGGGCCCCGCGCAGGGAATCGGCGCGGGTGAAGGCGGGCTTGGCCTGAAGCAATTGGGCGGCGGCCGGATTGCTCAGGCCCACCAGCAGGCCCAGCCAAAGAAGTAGAAGAAAAGAGCGCACAGGCAAGCAAGGTAGGAGTACGCGGTAAAGAACGGGATTCGAGCGCAAGCGCTGCATCTCCTGCCCTACCCAAGCCGGTACGCTGCAGGGCCAGGCTTGCCCCACTGCTAGTTGCCCGGCCAAGTGGCCTGACAAGCGGCCGGTAGCGCGCGGCCATCCTGCCAAAACCGGCGTAGGTTTGCAGTCTACATGCTTCCGGTTTTTATGGCGAATCAGCTACCTCCTTCCCGCACGGCCCTGCTCCTGGCCTTTGCAGCCGTCTACCTCATCTGGGGTTCCACCTACCTGGGCATCCGCTTCGCCATCGACTCCATGCCGCCCCTGCTCATGGCCGGCAGCCGCTATGCCCTGGCGGGAGCCTTGCTCTACGGCTTCATGCGCCTGCGCGGGGAGCCGGCCCCCACCTGGCGCGGCTGGGGTGTGGCCCTGCTTATTGGTATCTGCCTGCTGGCTTTCGGCAACGGGGGCGTCACGCTCGGCGAGCAGTACATCCCCTCGGGCCTAGCGGCATTGCTGGTGGCCACGGTACCTATGTTTCTGGCGGTGCTGGGGTGGTGGAGCGGGGTAGCGCAGCGGCCTACCCCGGCCGTAACGCTGGGGTTGGTGTGCGGCCTGGGCGGCGTGTATTTGCTGGCTCGTACGCCCGGCGCCAGCCACGTAGCCCTGCCCGGGCACGAGGGCATTGGGATGGTTCTGGTGCTAACGGCGGCGCTGGTGTGGGCCATTGGCTCGTTGTACTCCAAGCGGCACCAGCCGAGTCCGTCGCCCTTCTTGTCGGGGGCATGCAGATGCTTTGCGGGGACTGGTGATGCTGGTCGTGGGCCTAGTTCGGGGCGAGGCCCAGGGCTTTGAGCTGGCGCAGGTGACGTCGAAATCATGGCTAGCGTATATCTATCTGGTTACGTTCGGCTCGATTGTCGCCTTTACGGCGTACATCTGGCTGCTACGGGCCGTGGAGCCGGCGCTGGCTGGTACCTATGCCTTTGTGAACCCCGTGGTGGCTGTGCTGCTGGGCTGGGCCTTTGCCAGCGAGCAACTGAACGCCGGCATGCTTGGGGCGCGGCCCTGATTGTGTTAGCCGTGGTACTGGTGGTGTTAGGCGGTAGGCGCGCCGCCTAACGGCGCCCATGTTAGCGTCGGCCGTAAGTTGCTTTGTTCCGCCCTTCTCCTGTCTACTTCTGTTATGGAACACCTACCTGATATTCAATCCGAAGAGGACGTTCGCCTGCTGGTAGATTCCTTCTATAACCGGGTGCAAACCGACGACCTGATTGGGCCCATCTTCGAGGCAGTGGTTCAGGGGCAGTGGCCCCGCCATTTGGCTACTATGTATGACTTCTGGAGCAGCCTGCTACTGGGTACAGGGCGCTACCGGGGCCGGCCTTTTGCCAAGCACCTGGCCCTACCCATCAACAGTCAGCATTTCCGGCGCTGGCTTGCCTTATTCGTGGAAACGGTAGAAGCCCATTTCGCCGGCCCTACCGCCGACGAAGCGCTGTACAAGGCGGGTAACCTTGCTTCCATTTTTGAGTATCGTATCCAGCAAGCCAACAACCCGCTCAACCTACTTTAAACTTTTCCAAGCCGGATCTAGCTTTAGGGGCTGTTAATCAATTAGAAAGAACATAATTTCAAGGAATCATAAAAATATTTTTCGCCCTTTAGCGAAAGTTGTGCAACCTGCGTAAATTCGCTCCGTATCCACTGGTCCTACCTCTGCTCGTATGGCTACTTCTACTCTTCCCGATTTGTGCACCGAAGGTGACATCAAGACGCTGGTGGATACCGCGTTCAGCAAAGCCAATGAAGATGAGCTCTTGGCTCCTCTATGCAGCGCTGTTGCGCGCGTGCACTGGCCCCGCCACCTCACCTCCATGTATGACTACTGGAGCACGGCGCTGCTAGGCACCACCCGCTACCAGGAAGGCCAGATGGTTCCCCTGCACTCGGCGCTGCCGGCGCAAGGTCCCTTGTTTCAGCGCTGGGTTTCTTTGCTGAAACGCACCGTTGACGAGAAGTTTGCCGGCTCAAAAGCCGAAGAAGCCAAAAGCAAAGTAGCGACGCTGGCCTCTAACTCCCGCGCCGCCTAACCGATATTACCCCGCTCTTTTTATCCCACCCCCAATTCCCGCTCCTTTCTCACTCACCCATCCACCCACCCACCCGCTGAAAAGCCCTCTGGTTTATTCCAGAGGGCTTTTTTGCGCAATCATGCTGCCAAGACAAGACAGGCATGAAAAAGGCTACCCATTATGGCGGGTAGCCTTTTCTATTAACGCTTCAAATAGTCCGCTTACACGCCCAGCAGCAGACGGGTCGGGTCTTCGAGCAGCTCTTTCACGCGCACCAGGAACGATACCGATTCGCGGCCGTCGATGATGCGGTGGTCGTAACTCAGGGCCAGATACATCATGGGGCGGATTACCACTTGGCCGTTTTCAGCAATGGGGCGCTGCACGATGTTGTGCATACCTAGGATAGCCGACTGCGGGGCGTTGATAATCGGGGTGCTCATCATGGAGCCGAACACGCCGCCGTTGGTGATGGTGAACGTGCCGCCGGTCATTTGCTCGATGGTGAGCTTGTTGTCGCGGGCCAGGGTAGCCAGGCGCACGATTTCCTTCTCGATACCATCAAACGACAGTTCTTCGGCGTTGCGAATTACCGGTACCACCAGCCCTTTCGGCGCCGATACGGCGATGCTGATGTCGCAGAAGTCGTTGTACACGATGTCGGTGCCGTCAATCTGGGCATTCACGGCGGGCCATTCTTTCAGGGCCACGCACACGGCCTTGGTAAAGAACGACATGAAGCCGAGACCTACCGAGTGCTTCTCCTTGAACTTGTCCTTGAACTTGTTGCGCAGGTCCATGATAGGCTGCATGTTCACCTCGTTGAAAGTGGTGAGCATGGCCGTTTCGTTCTTCACGGATACCAGGCGGCGAGCTACCGTCTTGCGCAAGTTGCTCATCCGCTCCCGACGCACGTTGCGGTTGCCGCTGGCAGCCGGAGCCGCTGCTACTGGCGCGGCAGCTTTGGCCGGAGCAGCGGGGTAGGTGCCGGGGCTGGGGCCGCTGGGCGGGCCTGAGCGTTCTGGGCGTCTTCCTTCGTGATGCGACCATCGCGGCCGGAACCTTGTACGTCGGCGGGGCTGATGCCTTTTTCACCCAGAATCTTACCAGCCGCTGGCGAAGGGGTGCCGGTAGCGTAGCTGGTAGCACTGGAGGTAGCCGGAGCCGTTGCACTAGCCTGGCTGGCGGCCGAAGCCGGAGCGGCCGGAGCGGAAGTAGCAGCCGGGGCGCCGCTGCCGCCTTCAATGCGGGCGATGGTGGCCCCAATGCCGATGGTTTCGCCTTCTTTGGCGGCGTGACGCAGCGTGCCGCTACCCTCGGCGGGCAATTCAAACGTGGCCTTGTCCGACTCCAGTTCGGCAATGATTTCGTCGCGCTGCACTTGGGCACCGTCTTCCTTAAGCCATTTGGCTACCGTTACTTCCGTAATGGATTCGCCCACGGCTGGAATTTTCATTTCTACAGTAGCTGCACTACCGCCGCCGTTGCTGGCGGGTGCGCTAGCAGCTGCCGGGGCGGCAGCCGTAGGCGTATCAGCCGAGCCGGCCTGGGAGCCGCCGTAGCCACTTTGGTTGCTGGCGGCGGGGTTCTGCTCACCTTGAGTTACCGGGTCAGTGCTAGACGTAGCGGCCGGAGCACTGGCAGCCGGAGCGGCGGGAGTAGCAGCAGCTGGCGCCGCTGAAGCACCAGCAGCTCCGTCGATGTCGGCAATGGTGGTGCCGATGCCAATGGTTTCGCCCTCGGCTACGCGGATTTTCAGGATTCCGTCGGTTTCAGCGGGCAGCTCAAATGTAGCTTTGTCTGATTCCAGCTCGGCAATTACTTCGTCGCGCTTCACGGCGTCTCCGTCAGCCTTCAGCCATTTGGCGATGGTAACTTCGGTAATAGACTCGCCAACGGCGGGGATTTTAATTTCCAGACCCATAGGTGGGAGAATTGAAGGGTTTCGGTAGGTATCTTTAGCTATTAGCTCCTGGCTGATAGCTGTCAGCTTTCGAGTGATGAAGCTACAGCCAGCAGCCAGGAGCTAACAGCTCGAAAAACTAGTCTGCCTTTTGCGCGTTGGCTGCGGTTTCCTTAATTGTGGTGTCCGCTACGGCTTCGCGAGGCTTGTCGAAGGCGCGGGCCACGAGGTCCTTTTGCTCCTTTACGTGCACCTTGTTGTAACCGGTAGCGGGCGAGGCGGAAGGCTTGCGCGAAATCACATCTTCCAGCTCCCGGCGCATGAAACGCAGCAGGTAGTTCCAGTAGCCCATATTTTCGGGCTCCTCTTGTACCCAGTACACCTTGGCCTTTGGGTACTTAGCCAGCTCAACGGCGAGCTGCTTCTGCGGGAAAGGATGCAGCTGCTCCAGGCGCACAATGGCCACGTCGCGGCGCTCCGACTTCTGCTGCTCTTCCAGCAAATCGAAGTACACTTTACCCGTGCACAGCAGCACGCGCTTCACCTTTTTGTCTTCGGCGTACACGTCGCCCAGCACTTCGCGGAAGGTGCCGGAGGTGAACTCCTCTACCGGCGACACGCACAGCGGGTGGCGCAGCATGGACTTGGGCGACATTACCACCAGCGGCTTGCGGAACTCCCAGGTTAGCTGGCGGCGCAGGGCGTGGAAGAAGTTGGCCGGCGTGGTCATGTTGGCTACCACGATGTTGTGCTCGGCAGCCAACTGCAGGAACCGCTCGGGGCGGGCGTTGGAGTGCTCCGGGCCCTGGCCTTCGTAGCCGTGAGGTAGCAACATGACCAAGCCGTTCATGCGCTGCCACTTGCTTTCCGACGATACGATGAACTGGTCAATCATGGTCTGGGCGCCGTTGGCGAAGTCGCCGAACTGGGCTTCCCAGATAACCAGGGCCGTAGGGTTAGCCATGGCGTAGCCAAACTCGAAGCCTAGCACGCCATACTCACTCAGCAGGGAGTTGTAGATGCGGAGCTGCTCCTGCCCTTCTTCAATATAGTTTAGGGAATTGTAAGGCGCCGAGGTTTCGGCGTCGTGCAGCACCGCGTGGCGGTGCGAGAACGTGCCGCGCTGCACGTCCTGTCCGCTCAGGCGCACAATGTGCTTTTCGGCCAGCAACGAACCGTAGGCCAGCAGCTCACCCGCCGCCCAGTTCAGGTTGCGCGACTCAAAGAACATCTTCCGGCGCTCCTCCATCAGCTTTTCAATTTGCTTCAGGGGCGGAAGCCCTCAGGCAGGGTCGTCAGGGCCTTGCCGACTTTCTGCACCAGCTCTTCGCTAATGCCCGTTACCGGCGACTGGTCGAAGTCCTCGGGCTTGCTGCGGCGCAGGCTACGCCACTCATTTTCGAGGGCTTGGTAGTTGTAGGGTAGCGGCTTCTGCTTCACCAGGTCCAGGCGGGCCTGCAGGGTGTCGCGGAACTCCTTATCCATCTGGTTCGCCAGCTCCTTATCCACGTCGCCGCGCTCTACGAGCATGGCGTTGTACACCTCGCGGGGGTTCTGGTGCTTGCTGATGAGGTTGTAGAGGGTAGGCTGGGTGAACTTGGGCTCGTCTGACTCATTGTGGCCGTGGCGGCGGTAGCACACCATATCAATGAAGATATCGGCGTGAAACTGCTGACGGTACTCAGTGGCGAGCTGCACAGCAAACACCACGGCCTCGGGGTCGTCGCCGTTCACGTGCATCACGGGCGCGTCGATAATCTTCGCCAAGTCCGTGCTGTAGATGGACGAGCGGGCGTCTTCGAAGTCGGTGGTAAAGCCTACCTGGTTGTTGATGACGAAATGCACGGTGCCGCCGGTCTTGTAGCCTTCCAGCTGCGACATCTGCGTTACCTCGTAGCCAATGCCCTGGCCGGCCACGGCCGCATCGCCGTGAATCAGGATGGGCAACACCTTATTATAGTCGTTCTGGTAGCCGTGGTCGAGCTTGGCGCGCACGAAGCCTTCTACTACCGGGTTCACCGCCTCCAGGTGGCTGGGGTTGGGCGCCAGCTTCAGGTTTACGGTGCGGCCACCGGCATCTACTTGGCTGCTGTAGCCCATGTGGTACTTCACGTCGCCGTCGCCCATGGTCAGGTCCGGTACGGCAGTGCCCTCGAATTCTGAGAAGATCTGCTCATAGGTTTTGCCCATGATGTTGGCCAGCACGTTCAGGCGGCCGCGGTGGGCCATGCCAATCATCACTTCCTCCACGCCCAGCTCCGCACCCTTCCGAATGATGGCGTCGAGGGCGGGAATCGTGGTTTCGCCACCTTCCAGCGAGAAGCGCTTCTGGCCCAAGAACTTGGTATGCAGGAAATTTTCGAATACAACCGCCTCGTTGAGCTTGCTCAGGATACGCTTTTTGTACTCCACCCCGGGGTTAAAGCTCAGCGAGTCTTTTTCTACTTTCTCCCGGAACCAGTCGAGCACCTGCGGGTCGCGGATGTACATGTACTCGAACCCGATGGTACGGGTGTACACCTTATCCAGAGCGGCCACAATGTCGCGAAGCTTGGCATTCGGCCCGAGGCCTAGTACTTCGCCGTTTTTGAACGTTGTGTCAAGGTCAGTTTCGCTTAGACCAAAGTCCGACAAGCTTAGACGGGCTTTGCGGTCTTTCCGCTCCCGTACCGGGTTAGTGCGGGCCACCAAGTGGCCGCGGCTGCGGTAAGCGTGAATCAGGTTGCGGACTTGGGTTTCCTTATCGGCCGATACGGTGTCTACGGCGCGGATAGTACCGGCTTGGTTGGTGCTGGCCGTAGTGCCGAGTACACCTTCACCATCGGCCTGCGCAGCACCATCTTCGGAATACTGCTGAGCAAAGTCGAAACCTTCAAAAAACTTCTGCCAGCTTACGTCAACCGATTGCGGATCGGCCTTGTACGATTGGTAGAGCTGATCAATGTATTCGCCGTGTGCATTGGCGATGTAAGAGTAAGCATCCATGCGGTGGGAACTGGTAGTGTCAGGAGTAAAGGTAACTAGCTTGATTAGAAAGCTAAAACCGATATGCGCATATGCAAATAAACTTGTTTATCAGGCTTATGCATTTCCTCAATGGTAAATAGTTAGTTAGAGTGCCCAATCTATCAAATAAATACAAAAGCCGTTCCCATAACCAGGAACGGCTTTTTCACTGATTCGATTACCCTTATTTCGGTAAGCTCATCTTAAAGATGTGGTACGGCTGGTCCTGCTTACCAATGCCTTTGTTCCAGGTAGGCGTTTTGTGGATGGCTGAGTTAGTCACGTACAGGGTGCCATCAGCCGTTAACGAGAAGCTGTCGGGCCATTCTAGGCGCGGGTCCTGCATCACTAGCTCAATCTTGCCGGCGGGCGTGCGGCGTTTAATGGAATGATCCTCGAACGTGGTCATGTATAGGTTGTTCTGCGCATCCAGTTCCATTCCGTCGCAGGCGGGCACCTTGCCTAAATCCTCAATTTGCTGAGCCAGTTGAGCATCCGACAAAGTTGGATTGCGCAGGGCTTCGGTTTTGATGCGGTAGAGCTTGTAGCTGGTCAGGGGCTTCCAGTAGAGGTATTGCAGGTCCTGACTCAGGGCAATGCCATCGGCATTAAAGCGGGCCTTGTTGCCGCTGGGGTCAATTAGTTCGTGTCCATCGGCCTTGATGTTGAGGGTAGTGTCGGCCATCATGGTAGGATGCTGGGCCAGCAGCTTCCGCGACTTGCCTGATTTCAGGTCAACTACTACCAAGCTTCCTACCCCCGACTCGGTGATGTAAGCGTACTGATTCTGGGTATCCACTCGCACATCGTTGAGGTAGGATTTGCGCGAGGCCACGCTTTCCGGGATGCTGATGTTCTGCACCACCTTGTTGGTTTTAGGGTCAATTTTGACCAGTTTGGGGCCGCCGGGCACGGTGCCTTTAATGCCGGGCGAGGCCGGATCGAGCACCCACAACATGCCCGTTTTATCCGTGTACACACTCTGCGGGCAGATCCAGTGCTTCTGCGGCTCGTTGCGCACGCTCTCGTTCCAGAGGTTCCAGTTGGCATCGGGGTAGCCTTTCACGGACCCATCGGGCATGATTTCGGCCACGGGGTTCACCGGGTTGTTGTCCCAGCGCGGAAAGTCGCCAAACACGCGACCATCGGGCGTAACGGCTACGCCCACAATCTGTGGTTCCCGAAACTGGGCTACTACCTGCAGGGGCGAGTTAGCTGGCGCGGTGGGAGCTTCAGTGGTAGCGGAATCAGTGGAGGCCGTAGAACCAGAAGTGTTATCAGGCGTGGTAGAGGGTGAGGAACAGGCCGTGAACAGCAAACCTGCAAGCGCACCTGCTAAGGCAGTGGCCGCCGGTTTAGGCAAAGTAGGGTAGAGCATAATCAGCAAGAGTTGGTTGAAAAGAAGCAGGGCAAAAGGCTATTAATCCTAACTATATCCATACGGCCTGGCCCAGAGTGGGTTCCTACCTCGCCCATAACCTTACTTGTGCAACGCTCGTAAGGGGCGGGACTATTGCCGTTTTGAAGGGGCATTTTTTGCTAAATTATTTAGCAATGCACAAAAAGCTCACTTAAAAAAAAGTTCTTACCTTTGAGCCCTGCAAAACGACAACATATTATAAGTACAACCAATTATAATAATTATCTATATTCAACCTTATATCACCTCCATCTAGAGCATGTTTTCGGCTTCTAAAGCCGCTCACTATAGTTTAAAAGGCGTTTTTATTCTGCTAATGCAGATGGCGCGCTTCCCACTAGCCGAGTCGGGCCGGCTGTCCATCCTCTCCGGGCCCAAGTGAGAGTTCACGAACCCAAATGTCATGTCCATTGCGTTATTCTTACTGACCTTCCTATTCCCCCCCGTACTCTTTCTGTCTCCGCTCTGGCCCTACCTTCCACGGTTGCTAGCCTGAGCCCCCGTCCGGTATCCGTAGCCATACCGGTAGAGCCCGTAAAAAAGGCTCCCCAAACCTTGTCGTACCGTGTGACGGCAACTACCTACTGGCCCGAAGTGGGCCAGACCGATGATAACCCGATGGAAACCGCCGATGGATCCATCATTCCTACCCGGCACTCCAGCAAAACCCGCTGGCTAGCCGTTTCCCGCGACCTGCTCAACAAATGGGGAGGCCCCTTCCGCTACGGCGACAAAGTGCGCGTACGCGGTATTTCCGACGACCTAGATGGCGTCTATATCATTCATGACACGATGAACCGACGCCACCGCCACTGCGTGGATGTGCTGGTTAGCAAGCGTGAATGCAAGAAGAAAAGCGGCTTTGAAGGACGCTGGACTAACATTAAGCTTACACGGTACACGGAGCCTACCCCCTGGCAAGCCAGCTAGGACAGGCTACTTACCTAATTCCCCCGGCCTTTTTAGGAAACTGCTCCAGCAACTGGGGCTGCCCGTCCGCATCATACAGGAAGGTGAGCGGCTCGGCCGGGTTTCGCATGATTTCATCCAACGGAATCTGCCATTTTTTCCACATTTCCAGCAAGGACTGCGCGTACCCACTATTTTCCCAGGGGTTGAAAATAGCGGTGTTGATGTCGTCAATCAGCGTATCCAGGATTACCTCGGTGTCGCCGGGCTTTACGGCGCGGGGGTAGTAATCAGGAATGATGTTCAGTAAGTACGCTGCGTAGTACACTCGGGCCTTAAACTCAGCTATTTGCACCGGATGCAAGGGCCGGTAGGCATCTTGGTACACACGGCGCATGGCCTGCTGAATAATGCCATTATCTACCAGACAAGCCACCAGCACGGTGCTATCGAGCTTGATGCTAAAGGCAATGGTGCTTAAGTCGTCATCGTACTCAAAGGGCATGGTGTCTTCGCGCCGATCGGTTTCGAGAATAAATACGGAACCAGGCGTGAAATCATCATATTCCATAGGTACTCGCAACGCTTGCAGAGGCTGAAAAAACGCCTGAAATCGGCGCAGCAGCAAAGCGTTTTCGGCCAGCGGATACTGGGGGCGGGCCAACGGGTCCAGCTCGTTTAGGAGTTCCGTTACCAGAATGCCGTAGAACATTTTGCCTAGCCACAGAAACAGCGTCTGTTCATCGAGGCGGCGGAAGCCGGCTATGCCTTCCGTAGCCGCTGCTTCTACCCGGGCCTCCAGGGGCGCTACGTGCTGGGTGCGGCAGTGGGCGCAGCACGCAATGCGTAGCTGCTGGTACTGCACAATACTCATATCCAGCAACTTAATCTGTCGTTCGTGCAGGTTATAACGTTGCATCAGCCACTCGGCAAACACGGGTATGGTGTCCTGAGGAGGCGTGGTAGGTGTGCCGCACAGAAAGCAGTGACGCATTCCGAAGCGCATACCATCGAAAGGATCATACAAGGACAGCGCAGCGCGGGGCGGAAATTCAGACATGGCAACTGGAATGAAACCGCAAAAGTACGGCAAACGGCCGTCCGGCCGCGCAAACAGGGCCAGACAACTTCTTCCCGTTGCGGCAAGTGAAGCCTGAATACTTCCTTACCTGCTAATTGTTTGCTACCAAAACTCAAGAATAGCAAAGCCCCTGGCTACTTGGTAGTCAGGGGCTTTGCTATGTTGCTCAAATGTCAGGCCTTAGCGCGACAGGCTGGAACCTAGTTTGATTAGCAGCTTTCCTAGCTGAGCCAGGGGGGTGCTGTAGCCATCGGAAGTTTCGTCGGCTACTTTGGAAGTTTCGGCCCCGAGCGTAGCCATGGTTTCGGCAATGTCGTGGGCTTCGGTTTCCGGGGTGCTGAGCTGCTCACGCAGGGTAGTCAGCTCCTGGATAATTTTGGCCAGGCCGGGGCGCTCGGAGGCGCGCAGCACTTCAGCCCACCGGTCAATTTCAGTTAGGCCTTTTTCACCGGCTTTGTCGGGAGCCCCGGCGCTCAACAGGCTCAGGGTATCATCGAGCAGGGCAGAGTTCTGTTGATCCGTAACATCGAGGGGCACGGTAGGGGTAGCCGGGGTTTGGGGGTGGAGGCGGTGGAATCCATAAGCGGGAAAGAAATTCAAACGGATGAGTAAGAAGGCTACCAACCTATACTTGCCCGGGCCCGGAAAAGTTGGCATACCTCAACCGCTAAATGACCGTACAATGCCGCGCGGCCCATTCTGGCCGGAAAGTTGCGGCCCGCGCCGCCCACCTATGCTGCACATCTACCAATCGGCTCCTTTTTCTTCTCCCTCCCGGCAGCAACAGTTTGAAGCCGTGGTGGCGGCCTTGCGCGCGGAGGCGGGGGCTCCCTACACCCTGGTCCTGGCCAACATCACACCAGACCCTTCCCAACCTGATTTACAGTTAGATGCGGTGGTTATTCGGCCGCGCAGCCTGACTATTCTGCAGTTGATAGCGGCCGGCGGACTGTTGCACATCCCGGATTTGCGCGCCAGCACCTGGCTGCTGGACGGCATGCCCCTGGAACTGCCCAGCGAAGCAGCCAACCCATTTGCCTTGTTTGAGCAGCAGCGCACCGTGCTGGCAACGTGGCTGGCTCCGCATTTACCGCCCGAAGCCGCTAACCTGCAGTTCACCACCGGCCTGGTACTGTTCGGGGCGCCAGTGCGGTTTGGGCCCGAAGTGGAAGCGCGCATGGCGGCCGTACCTGCGGCTTCTACCTTCCATCTATTGGCCGACCCCGCTCGGTTCACG
Organism: Hymenobacter sp. 5516J-16; assembly: GCF_022919335.1. NCBI lineage: Bacteria > Pseudomonadati > Bacteroidota > Cytophagia > Cytophagales > Hymenobacteraceae > Hymenobacter > Hymenobacter sp. 5516J-16. The sequence continues at coordinate 1,999,492 of NZ_CP095058.1, forward strand.
CGCCGCTTGGCCCAGCTGGCTACCCCAGAAATTGACCTTACCCCCGCCGACCTAGAGCAGCTCGTCCACAGCCTCGGCATAGTAGCCGCTTCGCCGCCAGCAGCGGCAGCACCCGAGTCGGACCAGCCGGTAGCGGCTGAGCCGGCTCGGGCCGGTGACTTGCTGCGGCAGAAAGCTGGCCAGTTGTGGCGGTGGCTGGGCGCGGAGGATGTCGATGAACTGGACCGCCGCTCCACTGGCTACGAGGTTGACTTAGAGGCGCGCAGCCAAGAAAAACAGGAGCTGGAGCAGCTGCGCACCAGCTTGCAGACGGATCTAAGCCAACAGCTGCGCGCCATGGAAACCCGGGAAACGGAACGTGAGCAGCGCATTCAGCAACTGCAGCAGCAGCTAGCCGCTGCCCCCGTAGCGGCCGAAGCCCCAGACCTGCAAGCTCAGCTAGCCACCGAAAAACGCGAAAAGGACGCGCTGGAGTCTTCCATTCAGGCGTACCGCACGGAGCTAGAAAACCGCAACCAGGAGTTGGGCAGCAAAATTCAGCAGCTGGAAAACCTTATTCAGCGCCTGTCTGCGGCCCCTACCGTTGTGCCCCCAGGTAGTACGGCCATCCTCCCGGAACCACCTGCTTTGCCCAAACCAACAGCCGAGCCCACTCCGGCCCCCGAGCCCCCAGTGGTTCCATTAGCAGCCCCAGCGCCGCCAACTCCACCGGTAACGGCTGCCCCAGCGGCACCGAGTCCTACGACAACGGTCCCGCCCACCGCGCCGAAGCCGCCTATTACCGCGCCTCCGCGACGGGAGCAGTTTGGCCGGCCAGCGGAAGCGCGGCAGCGGCTACTGGCTGGGTTGGACCGCTGGCGGCCCGCGCTGCGCCAACTGACGGGCCGCTTCGGGCCGTGGGCGGCCAAGGTGCGCCAGCAGCCCCGACAGACTTTGTATGCAGCTAGCGCGGGAATAGCCTTGCTGGTGGCCGTGGGTATTGTCCGCTGCAGCAGCGCCGGAGCCCCGGTTCCTTTTCAGGAGCAGGGGCGCTATGGCCTGCTAGCTTCAAATGGCGACACGCTTTTACCGGCCCGTTACACTACAATTAGCGAGTTCAAGAACCACGTGGCGGTAGTCGAGCAAAACGGTGTTTTCGGGTTTATCCGTGACGATGGTACGGAAGTGGTAAAGCCCGCCTACGATGCGCTGTATCCGTACTCCGATGGGTACGCCCGAGCCCGTGTGGGGCAGCTCTACACTTTCCTGGATGCTACGGGCCAGGAATTCGGGGCTTATTATTACGCCGCCCGTGACTTTGCCGGGGGCTATGCCGCCGTGCTCGACTACCGCGGCTGGCATTACCTGACTGGCCCTGATGAGCCAGCTTCGGCTCCCGTCATCTTCCAGGAAGCCTATTCCTTTGAGCAAGAGCTGGCCCGAGTCAAGACGCAAAACAAGTTCACGTTTATCGGGCCTGAGTACTTGGCCGATACCACCGCGGGAACGGCACCGTTCGGGCGCTACACGAGTGCCACCGACTTTGATGCCCAAGGCCGCGCCCGGGTTAGTCAGCAGGGCCGCACCTTCTTTATTGATCGGGACGGGGACGAAGTGAAAGAGTAGCCTGGGCGGCGCTAGTCGTCGTCGCGCTTGTGTTTGCGCTTGAATTTGCCGTGTCCTTTGCCCTTGCCCCGTCCCTCTAACCACTGCCACACGGCGGCCTGGTAGCTGCTTACTGATGAGGACGCTGGGGCGGAGCGCCTCCCTGGGCTGGTAGCCGTGGCCAAGAGTACCCGGCCATCGGGTTGGGGCTTACTGGCCACGGCCTCCCCAGCAGGGAGCAGCCTTGTCCGTCTTTTAACTCCGTCCGGCTTCCATCGCGCCCTACCACAAATCCGTCGCGGGTAACCAAGCGGCCGTTGGGTAGGCGTATGTCGCGCGTCATGGGGCGGGTTTCCCCATTCCGGATAAGGTACATGCCGCCGTCGCGCCGCTGGAAACCATCATTGGCCTGAGCGGTAGCACAGTGGGCAAGTAGGGCGAGGCAGCAAGTCAGCAGGCTAAATCGGGAAAGCATAGAGAAGCGAAATTCCAAGGGAAGCTGGGCGGGTAGGGGTAGCCCGCAGTACGCGGAAGCAGGCCGGAAGTTAGGAGCGCAAAGCAGGGGCCAAAATCTTGGTTGGGCCTGGGTTACCTTCTATGCACAGAATTATAAAGGCTTAGCAACCACTGTTGCGCTTGTTACTACCCTCACCTTACTTGTTAACATCATGAAAGCTACCTTCAAATCGATGCTGCTGGCTGCTGCCGTTGCCTTTGCCGCTACCTCTTGCACTCAGGAAGGCAAAGAAAACGCCGACGCCGCTGCTGCCAACACGGAAGCTGCCGCTGAAAACGCCGGCGACGCTGCCGCTGCCGAAGCAACCAACGCCGCTAACGCAACCGAAGCCGCCGCTGAAAACGCTGGTCAGGCCGTAGAAAACGCCGCCGACAAAGCCGCTAACAAGACGGAAGCTGCTGCCAACGAGGCCGCTGCTGAAACCAAAGAAGCTGCCAACCAGACCGAAGCCGCCGCCGACAAAGCTGCTGCTGACGCCAAAGCCGAAATCAACGCTGCTACTAAGAATAACTAGTCGCAGCCAAGGTCATTCGCCTTCTGAAGAGCCCGTGCTAACAGCTAGCACGGGCTCTTTTTTCAGTGCCGCAGCTTCCGCCGGCCTACCCCTGGCTAACCAAGGCAGTATCGGAAGCGCCAGCCAGCTCCAGCAGCACCTCGTAGTAGGGCCGGCCTTCAATGCGGGCCTGCAGCCAGCTGTAAAAGCTCAGGGCCTGCAAGTCTTCCTGCTCCAGGGGCACGAAAGAAGGAATGCTAGCCGCGCGGGCGGCAAATGCTGGCGCCCGGGCTAGGGTAGGCTCATCAATAATATCGCGCACCAGCTGCAGGTAGTACAGCACGGCCGCGTAGCCGCCCCCATCGGGCCCGAACCGTTCCTTGATTAGGCGTTCAATGGCTCGCAGCCGGTTCAGGGCCAGGTCAGGGTTGCCGAGCTCTAGCTGCGTCAGCATTTCGCCCATGTTGCGGTTGAGCACCCACTCCACGCCCATTTCCTGCTCGCACCAGTGGTCAGTACGGCCAATGGCCAGCAGAATTTGGTTGGTTTTCTGAAACTGTCCTTCGGCAAAATAATGGAAGCCCAGGCCCAAACGGGCCGTGAGCTGGTCGCGAGAAGTAAGTGGGGTGCGCAAAATGTCTTCCAGCAGCCGAATGCTGTCGGCGTTACGGCGCAGGAAGGCGTAGTTAGCGGCCAGCAAAAAGGTGTAGCGAGCCAGCAGCTCGGTAGCCTGCAACTTCGGGCCCGCCTCCAGCACCGCCCGCAGCCGCTCCAGGTATTCCACTGATTCGCGGAACCGCCGGGTGCGGTACAGGGAGTGCGCAATCATGTACAGCAAACCCAGTTGGGCTTCGCGGTGGGCGGGCTGAAAGCCGTGGCGCTTTTCCATGAGGTGGTAGCAGCGCATCACGAAGGGCGCGAAGGAAAGGTAATCGCGGCGCACGAGCATGGCTGCCCGGGCCAGCGACATCAGCCGGTAGAGCAGGGCCGGCCGCCGGGCAAAAGCTTCCTGCAGATCATACTCGCGTAGCACGTCCTGCAAAATGGTATCGAACGACTCGCCGGCCCGGCCTTTTACGCGCGCCTCCCGCAGCCGCTGCCGAATCAGGCTGTCGGCAATGTTGGCACGCTCCTCCTCGTCGGCGGCTTTTTTGTTGAGGTTGCGCCGCTGAATGATGTCCGTCAGGTCATCGGCGTACTTGCTACCGGCCTGGGCAATCTGGAGGTTGTACACGGTATTGAGCAGCTGGTATTGCTCATTCTGGCGGGCCAACTTTTCGGCTTTGCGCACCGTGTTCCAGGCCAGCCGGGGCACACTCACCTCAAACAGATACTGGGCCAACGTAAGCAGGCTGCGCACGGAGGAAGCGGCGGTAGCGTCTTGCTGGCGCTGGCGCAGCAGCAGGTAGTCAGTGAGGTGGCGCATGAGGCGCTTGCGCAGGGCGTAGTAGGCTACGGCGTTGGGCTCCTCGGGGTAAAGCCGGGCCAGCAGCTCCTCGGTAGCATACTCTTTCTGGTGCAAGAGCAAGTCGCAGAGGCGGACGTCCATCCGGCCTTTCTGCTTGCGGCGCTGGCGCTGGATAAACTGCCGAAAGTCCTTGCGGTCGTCGGCGGAAAAAGTCAGGAGCGTGGTGCGCAAGTCATCCATGTCGGGAAGATAAAGCTCCGTTCGACATCCCCCAATTTCCCAGCCGATAAGTCAGAAGTATTTTACGCAAGGTATTGTTTTACAATATCTTATAGGCATTTATATAAACATCCAATAGTCTGAATAAAGGAAAAGCTGGTTGGGGTTATCCGTTCCTAACGCCCACCTTCGATTCATCACTTCTATCCCCCACTTTCTGTCCTCCTATTATGATCCGCGTACTGTTTACTTTCTTGTTTGTGCTGGCCGGGGTAGTAGCCCACGCCCAGGATGTGCTCACCAAGTCCAACGGGGAGGAGCTGCAGGTGAAGGTGCTGGAAATTACGCCCACCGAAGTCCGCTACAAGCGCACCGACAACCCCGACGGCCCCCTTATCACGGCGCGCCGCACGGATGTGTTCATGATTCGCTACGCTAATGGCACGAAGGAGCTGCTTAGCGGGGCCAGCGCGCTACCTGCTACCACCCCTGCTCCCCATCCCGCGGGCAGCACTACTACCACTTCCCGAACCGGAACCGTTCCCGGCGACGAGGAGTCTATGTACGAGGAGGTGCAGCTGAATGGCCCCCGCCTGGGCTTTACCGTTCTGAGCGGCGGGGTAGCCACCAAGGCTGATAAAGACTATAATGTCAATCCGTTTCTAACCCAGTTTGGCTGGCAGTTCGAAACCCGGATTTTTCGCCTTGATAACGGTACTGCGGGTCTGCTGGAGCTGGTGCCCCTGATTGGCGGCCTGGAGCAGGGCAAGTTTCTGCCCAGCCTGAACGCGCTGATTGGAATTCGCGGGCCCAAGGGCTTGGAGTTTGGCCTGGGGCCCAACGTGTCGCCGACCGGAGCCAGCATTGCCTTGGCCGTGGGCACTTCCTTCCGCAGCCAGGGCATCAATTTCCCGGTGAATTTTGCGGTAGTTCCCGGCAATGGCGGGGCCCGCTTCAGTTTGTTGTTTGGGTTTAACTCCCGCCGCCGGTAGTCTGATTTTCTCGCTTCTTTATCTTCATCCGCATGCGCTTTATTCTACTTTTCCTGAGCAGCCTACTGTTGGCGCTACCTACCACTGCCCAGGATGTTATCCTGCAAACCGATGGAGCCGAGGTTCCGGGTAAAGTGCTTGCCATTACGCCGGAGCGCGTTACCTACGTAAGTGCCGCCGCCGACACCCTGCAACTGCCTGCCGCGCAGGTATTTCTGATTCGCTATGCCAACGGCACGAAGGAAGTGCTCCGCAACCTAGCCACGCCAGCCCCGGCCCCTACTCCTGCCATTAGCCCCACCGAAGCCTACGCCCAAGGCCGCCACGATGCCCGCGTGCATTTCAAGGCGCCGGGAGCGTTTTGGGGTACATTCGGAGCCACGGCAGTCAGCATACCCGTGCTGGGAGGTTTGGGAGGCCTAGCAACCGGCACGGCCATTGCCGTGACGCCGCCCAAGGAGCATAACCTGAACGTGCCTGACCGCCAGCGCCAGTCCGACGCCAACTATATGCGGGGCTACGAGAAGCAGGCCCAGCGCAAAAAGGTAGGCAAAGCGGCGGCCGGCTTCGGTACGGGCCTAGTAACCGGAGCCGCCCTGTGGCTGCTGATTGCATTTTCCACAATCAAGCACATATAGTTGCTGGCCAAGGCTGTCCTCTTCTGCTTTCCCTAAGTTCACGGGGCCTAGGTTATGAAGCCACGCTACCCTGGCCGGTAACTCACGGAGTGCGGTACCCGCACAACTCCGCGCCAAGCAGCACCGCAAAGTATCTTTGGTTTCTACTCACATTTTTCCCCTAGCATAAACGCCAACAACGGTACCAACGATTTTACTGAGTTGCGCGCCAGGAGCAATTGGGAAGAGGTAAAAGGTAAGGCCAAGCACAAGCAGGTCAATCCCACTGACAACGACTTTGCACTGTGAAGAAAGCAAACAGGCCAAACCCGGTGAAGCCATTACCGATTTAGAAAACTGGATCCACCGTATTTTTAAGCGGCTCTTATACTACCTCAGCGCCTGACACTACCCCAGTGTCAGGCGTTGTTTTTTATATGGCGTCTAACTCATACATATAATGTATTATATATTTTTTATAACTTAACATTCATAAGGAGAATGGAAGATGAGGGCTGAAGAACTACGAACGTTAGGAAACACGGCGCTGCTACGCCTACCGAAAACTGCCTTTTTGTGCTCCCGCGAATACCCGGTGAGCGTTGAGCGGACTACCTACCTCTGGGCTATGGAACAGCGCCAGCTTGGCTACTGCGTAGTTTCAGGGTTTAACTCCCGACTGGAGCAATCCGTGTTTCGGTTTTTGCGGCAGGATGTGCAGCAGCCCATTGTATACGTGCTGGGGCGGGGCATTCAGCCTACGTTGCCCTTTGACTACGAGCGGGATATTCAGTTGGGCCGCCTGCTGTTTGTGTCGCCCTTCGAGGCCTCGGTTTCAACCGTCACCCCGGAAACGTCCGATATCCGTGACCTGCTGCTGGTGGAGCTGGCCGAGCGCTTTTTCATTCCCTACGCTACGCCCGGCGGCAACCTGGAGCGGCTGTTGCAAAGTGAAGCCGCCCGCCGCAAGCCCATCATCACCCTAGACCTGCCCCAAAACGAGGCCTTGTTACGCTCGGGTGCCCGCATTTATCAGCCCCGGGCCTGTTGGCGCACTCCGTGGGGGCACCCCAGCCCAACCTTAGCTAAGCCTTCTCGCGTAGTGGGGATATTCTTCACCTAGCTCCCCTACCCCATGTCTGCTGCCGATACTGTTCTTTCTGCCGTTCCCCACTCGCCCTCCTCGGGCATTCGGGCGCTGGCCCGCTTCGGCTTTGCGGCCAAGGGCGTAGTGTACTTGCTGATGGGAATTCTGGCCCTGCTAGCTGCCACCGGCCAACAGGGTGGTCAAACTGCCGACAAGAAGCAGGCCGTGCAAACGCTCCAGGATTTGCCGGGCGGCTCGGTACTGTTAGGCCTGGTAGCCTTTGGACTACTAGGATACATCGTTTGGCGGTTTACCCAAGCCCTGGTTGATACTGAGCAGAAAGGCTCCGATGCCAAAGGCCTCGGGCGGCGCTTGGCGTACGCGGGCAGCGGACTGCTATACGCCAGTGTGGCCTGGTATGCTGCCCGGCTAGCCCTGAATGGCTCGGCTGATGATGGCGGTAACAGACAGCAGACGTTGACCGCAAAAATCCTGAGCTGGCCCGCGGGCGAATGGATCATCATGGCCTTGGGCTTGGTCATCATTGGCAGCGGCATCTACCAGATTTACAAGGCCTACTCCGGCTCTTTTCATAAGCACGTTAACGCCAGCGGGCTACCCGCCAACCAGCAACAAGTAGTGTATCGGGCTGGCCAGGTAGGCTACACCGCCCGGGGTATTGTCATGAGTCTTATTGGCTACTTTTTCGTGCAAGCAGGCCAGCAGTCACGCGCCGCAGCCGTGGGCACCACCGGCGAAGCCTTTGATTTGCTGGCATCTATGGGCCCGGCAGTGCTGGGCATTGTAGCCCTGGGCCTGATGGCCTACGGCTTTTACATGCTAGTTCAGGCCCGCTACCCCGTGCTGCGCATCTGATTTGGTTGGTAGTTGCTGGTTGTCAGCTGGTAGTTAGTAGTTTCCAGTAAAGGGCTGTCATCCTGAACGGAGCGAAGGACCTTATTACATTTAGCCGAGTCGTTACAACGAGGTCGTGCTGACGTAATAAGGTCCTTCGCTCCGCTCAGGATGACAGTTTTTTTGCGGATAGCTACCAACTAGCACCTGTCAATCGGCCGCTACCAACCAGCAACTATCAACTGACAGCTAGCAACTAATCAGCTGCCACATAATCAGCTAGGTATTGATACCGTTCCGTGAGCTGGCCGTTGCGAGCAATGGTGGCGCGCTCTACTACTGCATCGGGGCCGTGTTCCTGCACCAAGTGGGGTAAGACGTTGTCAATGAGTTGGCGGCTGAAGTCGCGGCTGGCGTTGCGGGGTAGCTCGCAGGGTAGGTTGTCCACGGCCATCACGGTGATGTTGTTGGGACGGGAGTAAGCGGGCTCTAGCTGGCGGGTTTGGCAGTTGTAGTCGAAGGCGGGTTCCTGAATGCTGCTGCTGCGCAACGTGGTTGGGATGGAGCCGTTCACGTCGCAGGTTACGTCGGCAATGGTGTCAATGCGGAAGTGGGCGCGACAGGTATCCTCCAGGGTAAACAACTTGGGGGCGGCTGGGTGCCAGTAGGCGCAGGCTATCAGCAGGTTGGTAACGGGCAGAAAATTCTGAAACGTGGACTCGTATTCCTGGGGGTTGCGGTGGAAATCGGGCGTATCCCAGACGCGGCCGTCGCGGCGGCGGTTGTAGTCGGCAGAGCGCAGCTGGGTGTACACCGGCTCGTTGAAGTCCTGGTAGAGGTAGTCGTACACGCTCACTTTGCGGATGCGCATTAGATTGAGCACTTCCACGGCGCCCTGGGCCACGCGGCCCGAGCCGGTAACGGCAATTTTAATGGGCGGCAGCTTCTTCACCTTAAAGAACTCCTCCTGCATGTCCTCCATATCCACGCACTGGTAGGCGGGCTTTAGCTCATACAGTTGGTGCTTGCGGCCGTAGGTCAGCAGGGCGTTGTAGGCGCCCACAATGCCGGCCCAGCGCCCGAACGCCACAATTCTTTCGCCCTGCTCGTTGGTCAGTAGCTCGTAGTCAATGAGGGTAATGTTCTTGGCCAGTACTTGCCGGAGCAGCTCCCGATTGGCAGGCTGCTTTTTCACCGTGTGCGAAAAAAACAGGTAAGTTTTGTTGGGAATAAGCTGGGAAACTGGCACTTCCTTCACGCCCATGAGAATATCACAGTCCGCTACCTCGGGGCGCACGTCAATGCCTAGGCTGCGGTATTCCTGGTCGGAAAAGCAGCGGCCGGGACTTTCCTGCACTACCAGCTTCAGGCCCGGAAACCGTGCTTCAGCTTCGACGCATTTTTTGGGCGTGAGCGGTACGCGCTTGTCGGGTGGGACTTTTCCTTCGCAAATCAGGCCAATGGTAATGGGGCGCATGGGGTAGAATGGGTAGGATGGGGCCTCAATCTGGGCAAAAAAATTAACCTGTGCCGTAGTCCTGCTCCTGCCAGTGATTATGGCGGAACAAGCCTAAACATTTGCGGGTTTTAGCACTTACCTGTGAAGCCGTTTCGCGCTACCTTTGTCAAGGCCCCACCCGGGGCCCGTTCTGTTGCCACCCTCACCCCTTCTTTTATGTTGCTTCAACCCAAGCCCGCTGATGTGTTCGTGGACCGCCACAATGGTCCCGACGACGCTGCCGTAGCCCAGATGCTGCGCACCATCGGTGTGGAGTCGATTGACCAGCTCATCGACGAAACCGTGCCGGCCGCCATCCGCTTGAAAAAGCCGCTGAACCTGCCCGCAGCCCTCACGGAGCGGGCCTTTTTGGCGAAGTTCAAAAAGATTGCCGGTAAGAATAAGCTCTTCAAGAACTACATCGGCCTGGGCTACCACGACACCCAGCTGCCCCCCGTTATTCAGCGCAACATTCTGGAAAACCCGGGTTGGTACACGGCCTACACGCCCTACCAGGCCGAAATTGCTCAGGGCCGCCTGGAAGCCCTCATCAATTATCAGACGATGATAATTGACCTCACGGGCCTGGAAATTGCCAACGCCAGCCTACTCGATGAAGGCACTGCCGCCGCCGAGACCCTGCACATGTTCCACTCCCTGACCAAGAAGAAGAACGCTAGCCGCTACTTCGTCTCGGAACAGGTACTGCCCCAAACCATTGACGTGTTGCGCACCCGCGCCACGCCCCTAGGTATTGAGCTGGTAGTAGGTGACCACCGCACCATTGACCTCACCGACGAAACGCTGTTCGGGGCCATTCTGCAGTACCCCGCCGCCGACGGCGCTGTGTACGATTACACCGACTTTATTGCCCAGGCCCACGACAACAACCTGTTTGTAACCGTGGCTGCCGACTTGCTGGCCCTGACCCTGCTCACGCCTCCCGGCGAAATGGGCGCCGACGCCGTGGTGGGTAACTCCCAGCGCTTTGGGGTGCCCATGGGCTATGGCGGCCCGCACGCCGGTTTCCTGGCCACCAAGGACGCCTTCAAGCGCGTAATTCCAGGCCGCATCATTGGCCAGAGCATCGACGCCGCCGGTAACAAGGCTTACCGCATGGCCCTGCAAACCCGCGAGCAACACATCCGCCGCGAAAAGGCTACTTCTAACATCTGCACGGCGCAGGTGCTGCTGTCGGTGCTGGCAGGTATGTACGCCGTGTATCACGGCCCCAGCGCATCCGCCAGTTTGCCGCCAACGTGCACACGTTGGCACAAACTCTGGCCGGCGCCCTTACCAGCCTGGACCTGAACCAGCGCAATGAGTTCTACTTTGATACGCTCGATATCAAGCTAGAAAGCCAGGAGCTGCAGCAGGCCATCCGGCAGGAAGCCGAGGCGGCCGGCATCAACTTCCGCTACTTCGAGGAGCACGGCACGCCCCGCGTAGGCATTAGCCTGCACCAGAACACCGAAATCAGCGACGTGCAGGACATCGTGGCCGTGTTTGCCAAGGTGCTCGGCAAGGAAGCCGCTACGGTGGAGCTACCCACGGAGGTGCAGGTGAACTGGGCTTCGGGCCTGATTCGGACCAGCGAGTACCTGACCCACCCCGTCTTCAATACCCATCACTCCGAAACGGAGATGCTGCGCTACATGAAGCAGCTGGAAAACAAGGACCTGAGCCTGGCTCACTCCATGATTCCGTTGGGTTCGTGCACCATGAAGCTCAACGCCACCGCCGAAATGATTCCGGTGACCTGGCCGGAAATTGGTGGTCTGCACCCCTTCGCCCCGCGGGAGCAAGCCCAGGGCTACGCCGAAATCTTCCGCGACCTGGAGGCTTGGCTGTGCGAGGTAACTGGCTTTGCTGCTGTTTCACTGCAGCCCAACTCGGGTGCTCAGGGCGAGTACGCCGGCCTGCTGGCCATCAAAGGCTACCACGATGCCCGCGGCGACCAACATCGCAACGTAGCCCTGATTCCGGCTTCGGCCCACGGCACCAACCCCGCCTCGGCCGTTATGGCCGGCATGCAGGTGGTAGTGGTGAAAAGCACCGAGGAAGGCAACATCGATGTGGAGGACCTCAAAGCCAAAGCGGCCCAGTACGCCGACAAGCTGAGCTGCCTGATGGTAACCTACCCAGCACCCACGGCGTGTACGAGGAAACCATCATCGACATTTGCCAGACCATCCATAACCATGGCGGCCGCGTGTACATGGACGGCGCCAACATGAATGCCCAGGTAGGCCTGACCTCGCCCGCCACCATCGGGGCCGACGTGTGCCACCTGAACCTGCACAAAACTTTCTGCATTCCGCACGGCGGCGGCGGACCCGGCGTAGGCCCCATCGGGGTAGTCGCCGACCTGGCCCCTACCTGTCGGGTCACGTGTTGATTGACGCCGATGACCGTACGGCCGGGGCCGTTACCTCGGCACCCTGGGGTTCGGCCAGCATCCTGCCAATTTCTTACGCCTACATCAACATGATGGGCGGTGAAGGGTTGACCCAGGCTACGCGCACGGCCATTCTGAACGCCAACTACATCAAGGCCAAGCTGGAAGCGCACTACCCCGTGCTCTACACCGGCGCCAACGGCCGTTGCGCCCACGAAATGATCCTCGACTGCCGCCAGTTCAAGAAGGCTGGCATTGAGGTCGAAGACATTGCCAAGCGCCTGATGGACTACGGTTTCCACGCTCCCACCGTGTCGTTCCCGGTAGCGGGCACCCTGATGGTGGAGCCTACGGAGTCGGAAAGCAAGGAGGAGTTGGACCGCTTCATTGAGGCCATGATTTCCATCCGTAAGGAAATTGCGGCCGTGGAAGAAGGCCGCGCCGATGCCAAGGACAACGTGCTCAAGCACGCTCCCCACACCGCCGCCACGGTTCTGACCCACGAGTGGACTCGCCCTTACACCCGTGAGGAGGCCGTTTACCCCACCGAGCACGCCCGCGCCTACAAGTTCTGGCCTGCCGTGTCGCGCATCGACTCGGCCTACGGCGACCGGAACCTGATCTGCTCCTGCACCCCGCTAGAGCAGTACGTGGATGCTGAGGAGCAGCTCGTGGATACCGATAAAGGTCCTTCGTACTAAGCGCCTGCACACGTAACCACACATAAAAAGCCCGGCTAGCACATAGCCGGGGCTTTTTATGTGTGGTTACGTGTGCAGCGGAGGGTTTAGCGGGATTAAGGTTAGAATCCTACTTGGAGAAACAGGTGCGATACATGTAGCCGTTCTGAGTTTTGCCAGCCGCCGTTACCCGCACTTTCACAAAGTGAGCATCCACAGTGTCCATGACCTGCACTTCGTTGCCGGAGCTGATGGTAGTGAGCTGTTGGGATTCTTTCGTCATGCCGTCGTACAAGATGCACTCTACCACTGTGTTGTGGGCCACGGGCCCGTGGATGCTTGGTTGGAGCGGGATTCATTGCTGGTGGCGCTGCAAGAGGCGAGCAGGGCTAGGCTGCTCAAGCAAAGTAGATGTTTTTTCATAGGTCAGTACGTGGAGAAATAGCTCTGCAAAAGATAGGCACATTTTAAGGCGGAAAGGAATTTTCCTAGTCGGATTCTTCGCAGAATTATTCTGCAAGCATCCTATTTCCTGGGAACGACCTGAAGCGTGCTGCTGTTTATTTGGCAGAGCTAGCCAGGAACTTCGGATTTATCCGCGTCTGGTGGCCATCATCCCTACTGATTTCTTCCTATGAACCGTATTCCGAAATTCTTGGCCCGCCCCTGACGTTGTCGGTGCTAGGGTTAACCCTACTTCTGGGGTAAGTGGCTGTGCTACCTCGGCTCGTGTTGGGGTAAGCAACGATTTTGATCATTCCGTAAACTTCCGCGCCTACAAAACCTGGGCCTGGTATCCGCAGCAGCCCACCGATACGGAAGGCGGCCCAGCCAAAGGCTATGAGTCGTTTCTGGACAAGCGCATCCGGAGCGCCGTGGAGCAGCAACTCGCCCAAAAAGGCCTCTCCCAGGTTGAAAAGAACCCTGATGTGTACGTTGCCTACAGTGCCCGCGTAGAGGACAAGCAGCGCACCACTGGCGGCTATGGCCCCTATGGTTACCCGTACGGTTATGGTTGGGGCGGCTGGTACGGCCGTGGCTTCAACCAGGGAGTAATCGATTACAAGGCTGGCACCGTAATTCTCGACTTCGTAGATGCCCGCCGCAAGGAGTTGGCGTGGCGCGGTCAGGGCCAAGCCCAAGTCGACAACCAGACCATTTCTGAAACCGAAGTGCAGCGCATTGTAACCAGCATCCTGGGCACTTACCCTCCCGGTGCTGAGCAAGCCAGCCGCTAATCTATTAGCAGTATCATATCTAAAGACCTGCTCCGCGCTATGCGGAGCAGGTTTTTTATTGAGCTCTTACTCGGTTTTCATCAACAGAAAGGTCCCGCTCAGATGTAGAGCGGGACCTTTCTGTTGATGCTAGTTAGGCGAGTTGCTAGATCGGCACGTTCACGTGGCGCTCGGCGTGGTAGCTGGAGCGCACCAGCGGGCCGCTTTCCACATACTTCAGGCCGCGCTTCAAGCCTTCTTCCCGGTAATGGGCAAAGAGGTCAGGGTGAATAAACTCGGCTACCTCAATGTGGCGCTTAGTCGGCTGCAAGTACTGGCCCAGCGTCAGGATGTCGAGGCCATTGGCGGCCAGGTCGTCCATGGCCTGGTACATCTCGTCCTTGGTTTCGCCCAGGCCCAGCATGATGCCGGATTTGGTGCGCTTGCCGGCCTGCTTGGTACGGCGAATCTGCTCCAGGCTCCGGTCGTACTTGGCTTGGGGACGCACGAGACGGTAAAGGCTACCCACGGTTTCCATGTTGTGCGACACTACTTCCTGGCCGCCGGCTATCATGGTATCCAAAGCAGCCCAGTTCGCTTTCACGTCCGGAATTAGGGTCTCGATGGTCGTGGTAGGCGAAAGCAGCTTGGTTTGCACCACCGTTTCGTACCACACGCTGGCACCCCGGTCCTTTAGCTCATCGCGGTTGACGGAGGTAATTACGGCGTGCTTCACGCCCATGAGCTGAATGGCTTCGGCTACCCGGCGCGGCTCGTCGAGGTCGTATTCGGTGGGGCGGCCAGTGGCCACGGCGCAAAACGAGCAGGAGCGCGTGCACACGTTACCCAGAATCATGAAGGTAGCCGTACCAGCGCCCCAGCACTCGCCCATATTCGGGCAATTGCCACTCTCGCAAATGGTATGCAGCTTATGTTCATCCACCAAGCGGCGGACATTGGCGTAGGCGGGACCCACGGGCAGCTTTACGCGCAACCAATCGGGTTTGCGCGGTTTGGCGGGCGCTACGGGAGCAGCCGCCACGGGCTGAATGATGGGCAGGGTCAGCAACAGTTCATCCATGCTGCAAAGGTAAGGGGAATGGGTTGCTACAGAGTCAGCTTCTAAGACAATTCCGCCCCCTTGTGGTTTCGCGGCATCTCCGGAAAACACAACAGCCCCCGAAGGATGGCTCCGGGGCTGTTTTTCACTTTTTAATTTCTGGTGCCCAAATACAGCGTCAGATAAACGGAAGGCAAAAACTGGTCGTTCAGGTCGTTGTCGGGCACCTGCGCCACCCGGATGATGGCCGGGTCCTTGGTATATGCCTCCACCAGAAACCCTACCTCTACCCCGCCACGGCATCCCGGTAACGGCCATACTCAAAACTGAGGGCGCCGCGCAAATGAGCACCCAGAGCCGGTTTGGTTTCACCCGCCCCCGAAAACAGCGGCGCTCGGTCCACGACCAGTTCCTGGGGGCTGCGGTGAATATCGGGGTTGTACTGCTCGTTGCGGATATCGGAGGCGTTGGGGTTGCCTTGGCCATTACCGTAGTCGTAGCTGATGTAGTAGGGCATGAGCAGGCCAATGCTAGGGCCGGCTCCTACCAGCGCATTCACCTGCACCCCTGACTCCGGCGCCTTGCGGAAGATGACCCGCTGCAGGCCCACCGAAGGCCGAATGGCAAACAGGTAGTTGCTTTTGCCATACACGAACGAGCCGCCGTAGCGGGTTGCTACTTTCTGCTCCTTGGGGTGCTTTATCTCTACGGCCTCTAGGCTCCAAAAGCGCGACCAGTCCTGGTTGAGCAGGCGGGTAGAGCGCACGGAAGCGCCGCCAATCAGGCCACCCGGGTATTAAAATTGATACCGTAGGTAAACTCCTTACGGTACGACGGCTCGTCGTTGCTGGAAGAAGTAACCTGAGTTTGCTGGGCCTGCGCCGCCGGGGCAGCCCCAATGGCTGCCAGCAGTAGGCCGCAGCCAAAAACGAACGGAGTGCGCACGGTTCGGGGAAGGAAAGAACGGTGGGAAAATTGTGGGCCCAGCAGCTGCAAACCACCAGCAACCCTATCGAAAGTACGTAAATTTACCCGCATACAAGTACCTGATTTTCGATTTCCTATGAGCACTGCCACCGCCCGCTACGCCGGCCATTTGCGCACCGAAGCTACCCACGTAGCCTCCGGCAACATCATCCTGACCGACGCTCCCGTGGATAACCACGGCCGGGGCGAGGCCTTTTCTCCCACCGACTTAGTAAGCGCAGCCCTGGGCTCCTGCATGATGACCATCATGGGCATCGTGGCCGAGCGCCACGGCCTAAACCTGACCGGCGCCAGCTGGGACGTAACCAAGCACATGCTGGCCGAGCCCCGCCGCATCGGGCAAATTGACGTTACGTTCCGCATGCCTGCCACTCTCACCGAGAAGGAGCAAACCATTCTGGAAAACGCCGCCCGTACCTGCCCGGTAGCCCTGAGTTTAAACCCAGAAATCCGCCAGGAGGTTCGGTTTATTTATGAGTAGTGAGGCGGTAAAATAGTGAACGAGTGAGCTGTCATGGCGATGACGCGGGATGAGGTCATCTGTCCTCTCTTCTGTGACCTGCCCACTAACCAGACAAGCCCTTACTTCCAGCCCGGAGGTAAGGGCTTGTTATCTTTCTAGAGGTAGTGCTTCTTGTAAAGGACGGATGGCCGCGCTCCGCGCCATGACAGTACTTCACTCACCGTTTCACTCTCTCACTATTTCACCAGTTGCGCTACCTCGCTCAGACGGATACCCATGTGGGAGGCGTCGTAGCTGCACTCGCCGTTCTGGATCAGCAGCAGCTGGGGCGACTCATGACGGACACCGAATTTCTCGGCTATTTCGCTGGAAATGGGCCGGAAGCGTAACAAATCAAGGTAGTACAGCTTAGTGGCGGATAGGCCAGCCTCGTCCCACTGGCGCTCTACCTTGCCTTTGGCCGCGGCGCTGATAGAGCAGGAGGTGCTGTGTTTGAAGATCAGAACGGGGTGCTCAAATGATTCGCGGACGATATCAGTGAGCTGCTCGGCTTGCGTGAGGGGTTGCCAGGGGGTCATATGCGGGGTGGTTATTGGGAACTGGATTCTTTCTTCTTCCGAAGACGAAAACTCACGCGGGATGGTTCGGACACGCGTGGCGTACCCGTGCGGTCAAACTGATAACTAGCCCGGCCATCGGTGGGTTTGGTAGCCGCCTGCCGTCCGCTGCCAGCGTGCTTGAGCTCAGCCTTCGTCACCGTCAGATGCGACTCCTTGTATTCGCCCTTGAACTGGGCGGCTTCGCGCAGGGCGCGGCGGTTGGCGACGCGCTGCTGGGCCGGATTCGTAGATTTCAGCTGCGCCAGCGCCCGGTTACTTACCAGGCTGACCAATGCGAAAGTAGTGAGGAACAAGTAGCGCATAGGGTAGAAAGATAATGTGAGGAGTAGGAAAATAGCCGGCAGCCAGACAGCGCACGTGCCCCAAGATAGCCCACATACGGCACAGCAACCAGGGAAGCTTCCTTTACTGCATAAAATCGGGCAGGGTGATGCCCAGGATTTTACGCTGCCCTACTTTATGCTTCAGGCGGCGGCGCTCATACTTGGGCTTTTTGAGCAGTCCCTGCTTGTCGTAGCTGTTCTTTTTGGTTTTCACGGCTTCTTTTTCCACATCCAAGGCCCGCCCGTCGGCCGACTGGTTGTCGGGGTTGCTGGCCTTCTTGACTTTGGGCTGGGGCGGCCCCGTGGGGCTAGGCAGGCGGTAGCGGTGGCAGGCCGGGGCCGTGAGTAGTAGCAACGCCGCCAGTACCACCAGCCGTACGCGCGGCCCAGAAGCAGTAAACATGTTCATTTCTAGTATAAATCAGCTTCTCGTCAGCGGGACAGAGGACGCAAATTACGGGTTTAGCGGGCTAGTAGCTGCGCAGCTTAGCCACGGTTTCGCGCAGGCGCTGCTGGGGTAGGAACACCTTTTCCAGGGGCGGGCGAAGGGCACGGCCGTATCCAGGGAAGCCACGCGGTGTACGGGCGCGTCGAGGTGGGTAAAGCAGTGCTCGGCAATCCAGGCCGCTATTTCGCCGCCCAGGCCGCCTACCAGCGTATCCTCGTGTAGAATAATAACCCGACCAGTTTTCTCCACGGTCTGGCGCACGGCTTCTGTGTCCCAGGGCAGCAAGGTGCGTAGGTCGAGGATGTCGGCCGAAAGCCCTACCTCATCGGCCAGGGCCGAAGCCCAGTGTACGCCGGCCCCGTAGGTGATAATGCTCATCTCGTCGCCCTCGCGCACCAGGGCCGCTTTCCCGATGGGTGTAGTGTAATAGGCATCCGGTACGGGCGCCGACACGCTGCGGTAGAGCAGCTTGTGCTCGAAAAACATGACCGGGTTGGGGTCCTCGATGGCGGCACAGAGCAGCCCTTTCGCATCGACAGGGTTACTGGGGAATACCACTTTCAGGCCGGGCGTGTGGGTAAACCAAGCCTCGTTGCTCTGGGAATGGAAGGGGCCGGCGGCGGTGCCGGCGCCGGTGGGCATGCGCACCACTACGTCGGCGTTCTGGTCCCAGCGGTAGTGGCTTTTGGCCAGGTTATTCACAATCTGGTTGAAGCCGCAGGTCACGAAATCCGCAAACTGCATTTCCACCATGGCCTTTTTGCCCTTAATGCTCAGGCCCAGGCTGGCCCCCACAATGGCCGACTCGCAGAGGGGCGTATTGCGCACCCGGCCCTTGCCAAACTGCTGCACGAAGCCTTCCGTGACTTTAAACACGCCGCCGTAGTCGGCAATGTCCTGGCCCATGAGCACCAGCTCGGGGTAGCGCTCCATGCTTTGGCGCAGCCCGTCGGAAATAGCATCTACATAGCGCTTGTCGGTGGTAGCGGCATCGGCGGCCGGGGCTTGGTCAGGGGCCTGGAAGGGCTGGTACATGTCGGCCAACTCCTGCTGAGGATCGGCAGTAGGCATGGGGGTAGCGTCGGCGATACGCAGGCCTTCCTCAATTTCGCGCTTGATGGTCTCGCGGAAGCGCATGCGGGCTTCCTCATCCAGGATGCCCTCCTGCAGCAACCACTTCTCGTAATTCTCTACCGGGTCTTTCTGGGCCCATTCCTCAAAGAGCTCCTGGGGTACGTACTTGGTGCCGCTGGCTTCCTCGTGGCCGCGCATGCGGAAGGTAAGGGCCTCCAGCAACACGGGGCGCGGGTTCTGGCGCAGGTCCTCGGCTAGGCGGCGCACCATATCGTACACTTCTAGCACGTTGTTGCCGTCCACTTGCACGGCTTCCATACCGTAAGCGGGACCCTTATCGACGAAGTAGCGGAAGCGGAACTGCTCCCGACTGGGGGTGCTCAGGCCGTAGCCGTTGTTTTCAATGATGAAGATGACAGGCAGCTCCCACACGGCGGCCACATTCAGGGCCTCGTGGAAGTCACCCTCAGAAGCGCCACCGTCGCCGCTGTACGTGATGGTTACTTTGGGCTTGTCATCGAGCTTATCGGCCAAGGCAATGCCGCCCGCTACGGCCAGCTGGGGCCCCAGGTGCGAAATCATGCCCACGATGTGGTGCTCGTTGGTACCGAAATGAAAGGACCGGTCGCGGCCCTTGGTGAAGCCCGTGGTTTTGCCCTGCCACTGGGCAAAGAGCCGGTCCAGGGGCACGTTGCGGCCCGTGAACACGCCCAGGTTGCGGTGCAGGGGCAAGATGTACTCGTCGGGCTCCAGGGCCAGGGTGCTACCTACCGATATAGCCTCCTGCCCGATGCCCGAAAACCACTTGCTGACTTTGCCCTGGCGCAGCAGAATGAGCATTTTTTCCTCAATCATCCGGGGCTTAAGCAGGCCCTGGTACAGATGCAGCAGCGTATCGTTGGAGTAATCCTTGCGGTCGAAGTTCATCGGGAGGTAGCAGGTAGTGGTGGGTAGGGCCAAAAGTACGGGTTTGGCGGGGAAGGGAAATTATCGGCTGGTCTTTGTGAAATCGGCTGTTGTGGAGCATCTATCTTCGGGACCTTTTTCCACCCTACCTATTCTCTATGCCCCGACTATTACCCCTCGGTTTATTACTCCCACTTTCTATTGCTGCCCAGGCCCAGCAGCCCGATACCCTGGCGTCGCGCCGCGCGGGCGTGGCATTACAAATCGATAGTTTAGCGGCGCTGCCTACGGCTACCACCGAACCAAATGGGTTTATTGATAAAGTACCAGGCGTTCAACTTACCCCATCAACTAACTTACTCCCCTACCTCCCTGTGCAAGAACAGCTGCGCCAAGTAGCTGGAGTACAGGCCACACCCTACTCCGGGGCGCCGGGGGCCCAAGTGGCGGTGCGCATTCGGGGGCGGCCAGCCTGTCATCTAATGCCCAGCCCCTATACGTAGTGGATGGCATGCCCGTGTTTCAACATACGTTTCGGCCGGGCACCAGTACTTCTAATGGCACAATAGGCTTTGTAGCGACAGAAACGCAGGAGTTGGACGCGAATCCGCTGCTGAGCATTCCTACCGAGGATATAGAGAGCGTACAGGTGCTGAAAGGGGCCTACGAAACCGCTCGCTACGGCTCCCAGGCCGTGAATGGCGTTATCCTGATTACTACCCGCCGGGGCCAGCTAGGCAAGCCCCGCCTCACGTACGCCGGCTACGGCGGCGTGCAACGCACCCGCTACCGCTACGATTTGCTGGATGCGCGGGAGTATGCCGTTCTCCGCAACGAAACTGCCCAGCGCTACGGTGACCCCGCGCCCTATTCTGCCGCCGATATAGCCGCCCTGGGCACCGGTACCGACTGGCAGCGGGAAGTACTGCGCACGGCCGCCGTGCAGGAGCACCACCTGGGCCTGGCGGGCGGCAGCAGTGCCACCCGTTACTACGTGGCCACCGATTACCTGAACCAACAAGGCGTAGTGCTGAACTCGCGCCTGCGCCGCTACGCCACCCGGGCAGCCGTTACCCAGCAACTTGGGCAGCGCCTACGCTTGGAAGCCAGCGGCAGCCTAGCGCACCTGGAGCAGCGCCTACCCAACAACGGAGTCACGAGTGCTACCCTGCTGGCCCTGCCCACCACTGCGCCCAATATGCCTACTACTTCCATTTTCGAGCTTAATCCGGCACAGTTGGCCGAGGGCAATTACCAAACGCCCACGCACCGCCGCCTGCTGGCTCAGCTCCGGGCCGAGTACCGGCTACCCATTGGTTTTACCTTGGATGTGCGCGCCGGGCTGGAGCGCAACACGTTGCGCAGCCACTCCTACCAGATGGCTGTTTCTGGTATTCCGGCCGGCGAAAATGGCAACCTCGCCTTCACTTACCGCCAACTGGTGCTCAGCCCGGCCCTGCGCTACGCCCACAGCTTCGGACAGTTGCAGCAGCACGTGGTGGCAGCCAGTGCGGAAGCCCAGCGCCAAGACCGCCTGACCACTACCGAGCAACAATCCTACCTACCCGGTACGGCCCCCGGCGTTACGCTGGGCGGTAGCAGCAGCAGCACCGAGGACCAGCTGAACTTCTATCAGCTTACAACCGACTATACCTTTGCCGGGCGCTACCAGGTGCGGGGCACCCTGCGCCGCGACGCCAGCAGCAGCTTTGTCGTCCAGGACCGGTGGCAGTGGCTCCCCGGCGGGCAAGTTATCTGGCACGCCTCGCAGGAAAAATTTCTGGCCGGTACGGGGTTCCACCTAAAGCTGTGGACGGGCGGGGGGCGCACGTCGGCCCGGGGCCTCACAGGGCGCAACTTCACGTATCAGTTCATTCCTATAAACGGTACTATCTCGCAGCGCATCACCGTGCTTACCCCCGACTACACCACCCACCTGGACGCGGGCCTGGAGGCTGGCCTGCCCAACAACCGGCTGACGGTGACCGTGGAAGGATACACCCGCCGCACCCGGCACCAGGGCATTACCCCTACCAACACCACTGATCTGGCCCGCCTGCGCAACACGGGCCTGGAGCTGACGGTACGCAGCAGCTGGCAGGCCGGTAGGCTTCAGGCCACTAGCCAATTGGCGGCGGCTTTTAACCGTAACCGGTTAGAGACTGATGCCAGTGTATTCGACTACTTCTTCGCTTATCACCGCACCTATTCCGGCCAACCGCTCAGCACCTTCAACGGCCTGCGCTACCTGGGGCCCGATGCCACCGGCCAGCCTGCTTTCCAGGATATAAACGGGGACGGACGGGGCAACTTCGCCGACCAGGCGCCCCTAGGTAGCGGCCTGCCCCGGCAGCTACTCAGCCTGAATCAGCACTTTGCCCTGGGCCGCTTTGGCGTGCAGCTGCAGGCCGATGGCATGTTTGGGCAGCAAATGCTGAATACTACGCTATTGAGTTTGGACGTGCCAGAAGGACTCTACCGGAATTCTTCGGGCCGGGTGCGGCAACGCTGGACGCCTACCACTCCCGCCGCCGAGGTTCCGGCGGCGGGCACCTACTTTCAGACCCTTGCTAGCACCTACACCTTGCAATCCGGTAATCATGCGCGGCTGTCGGCCGTTACGGTCAGCTATAAGCTTTGGGAGAAAGAAGCACGCAGTGCATCCGTGTGGCTGGGTAGCCACAACCTGCTGGTGCTCACCAAGTACCGGGGCTACGACCCCAACGTCAGCTCCGCTGGCGCCGACAACCAGCAGGCTGGCCTAGATGCCGGGGCCTACCCCACGGCTCGCACCCTGCTGCTAGGCCTGCGGGCCACGCTGTAACCCCCGGCTTGGCGGCCTGCGTACATCTTCCGACCTTGCCCAGCCAGCCGCCCGAAACTTCTATTTCGGGCGGCTGGTTGTTTATCTTATTGCCCCGCTGGGCACTACCTCCCCGCTGACTTTCTATGATTCACTTCGAAGAATTCACCCTTGAAAACGGCCTGCGCTGCATTGTGCACGAAGACCACAGTACGCCCATGGCTGTGCTCAACGTGCTCTACAACGTCGGCTCCCGCGACGAGGACCCCGCGCACACTGGCTTCGCGCACTTGTTTGAGCACCTGATGTTTTCGGGCTCCGTGAACATTCCCAGCTACGACGAGCCCCTGCAGTTGGTGGGCGGCGAAAACAACGCCTTCACCTCTCCCGACATTACCAATTACTACCTCACCCTGCCCGCCGCCAATCTGGAAACCGGTTTCTGGCTGGAGTCGGACCGTATGCTCAACCTGGCTTTCTCGGAAAATGGCTTGGAAGTGCAGCGCAAAGTGGTGGTGGAAGAGTTTAAGCAGAACTACCTCAACCAGCCCTACGGCGACGTGTGGCTAAAGCTGCGCCCCTGGCTTACCAGCACCACCCCTACCAGTGGGCTACCATCGGCAAGGAAGTCAGCCACATCGAAGACGCGACCATGCAGCAGGTGCGCGACTTTTTTGCCAAGCACTACTCGCCCAGCAACGCCATTCTGGTGGTGGCCGGCGACGTGACGGTGGCTGAAGCTCAGCGCCTGGCTGAAAAGTGGTTTGGACCCATCCCCGGCGGTACCCGCTATGAGCGGCAGCTTCCTCGGGAACCGCGCCAAACGGAGGCCCGCCACCTAGAAGTAACTGCCGAAGTACCCTTGTCGGCGCTCTATAAGGTGTACCACATTCCGGGCCGGGCCGAGGAGGGCTACTACGCCGCCGACTTGCTCAGCGACTTGCTAGGCCGGGGCAAGTCCTCGCGCTTGTACCAGCAGTTGGTGAAAGAAACTCCCCTGTTCAACTCTATTTCGGCCTCCGTTATGGGTTCCTTTGAGCCGGGCCTGCTGGTAGTGAGTGGCAAGCTCAATAACGGCGTAACTTTAGAGGAGGCCGATGCAGCGGTAGAAGCTGTGCTGGCAGAACTTCGGGCCACGGAAGTACCCACCGCGGAGCTAGAGAAAGTAAAAAATCAGGCCGAAGCCAGCATTGTATTCAGCGAAATAGAGTTGCTTAACCGCGCCATGAATCTGGCGTTTAGCAAGCTGCTCGGCAACGCCGACCTCGTTAACCAGGAAAGCGCCAAGGTACAGGCCGTCACGCCGACGCACGTGCTGGCCGCAGCCCAGGAAGTCCTGCGGCCCGACAACTGCAGCACCTTGTATTATCGGGCGGCATCTGCCGCTACTACTCTTCCGGCGGAGCCAGAATTGGTAGAATTGGCAAACTAGACGGTAAGTGTAAGTGCACTAAGTTTATAACAGAACAGCCCGCTCGGATTACCGAGCGGGCTGTTCTGTTACCTAAGTACTTCACGGAGAGACTTACCAGCCGCTACCGCCACTACCCCAGCCGTCATCGGCCTTCTTCTTGGGAGCGGCTTTCTTTACTGGAGCAGCCGTTTTCTTGGTGGTACTAGTAGCACCACCGCTTTTGGCAGTACCCGAGGCGCCTGCACCGCTGGCTTTAGGCGCCGCCGGAGCCGGCGTAGCTGCTACAGGAGCGGGCTCGGGCTCTGCTACTGGAATGATAGGAGCTGGGGCCGGCGCAGTGGGCATTGGGTCAGCAGAGCGCACACTCCGACGCACGTACGGCTTCATGGGGCGGCCCCGATAATCCGTGGTTACGCGGCGTGAGGGAGCGGCCGAAAAGCCGGGGGCCAGGCTGGCGCCAATCGGCTGGCTTTCAGCAGCGGGAGCGGCCGAAGCAGCGCCGCCGGCTGCACCACCCCATTCTCCGCTACCCGAAGCAGGAGCCGCAGTAGCGGTAGGCGCGGGCGTGGCGGCTGCAGGCTCAGCAGCAGGGGCTACTGCCGCTTTAGTAGCAGTGGTTTTCTTGGCAGGAGCGGCCGATTTTTTGGCCGGAGCACCCCAACCGTCGGAGGCAGTATCCCAGCCGCCCGATGATTTTTTCTGGGCTACGGCTGGCGCTGCCAGCAGTACGCCACCAATCAGCAACAGTGGGAGGAATTGACGAGTCATAAAAGAAGGTATAAAGCAGATTCTTACCGCAAAGGTACGGCACCCCGCGCGGGCCCGAAACCCCCGCCTCACATTTTGGCCTAACGCGGCCTTGCCCGAGAAGTTCCATCCCAAAGCCGAAATTCAGAAATTCAACGGGCCCCTAGCTTACCGCACCTCCATAGTGGTAGGGCTACAGTCGGCGGTGACTTTTACGGCCGACCGGCGGCTTTCTTGCCGCCCTCGGCTGAAATGGTGGTCGGACCACCGACGGGCTGTTTGGCAGGCTTTTTCTTTAGTGGCCGGCCCATGTAGTCTGTGGTTGGGGGCTGGGCATGTTCAGGCGTAAGCCAGGAGCCAGCTTCAAGTTTTCCTCATCACGCCGGCCGGAGCGGTCGTAGCGTGCGTAAGCTCCGGCGCGGGCTCTTGGGCGGGAGCTAGAGGTTCGCTGGTAGGCGGCTTTGGTGCGCGTCGCTGGTTTGGTTTGCGCCTGGGTAGGTGCCTCCGTAAATAGGCAAGCTAGGCCAACCAGCAAAAAGGGTAGCAGTGAGGTTCTCATAGGAAGGAAGCCGTAAGAAGTTCAAGTAGTTACCGCGTGTTTTCCCTCATACGGCAACAGCCCGGCAACGGCTATGCCGTCCGGGCTGTACGCGGTACTGAACCAACAGAACATGGGCTTACCAACCCGCTGCCATGGGCTCCTGACTTACATCAGCTTGCGCGGAGGCCGACACGGTAGTATTCGCTACGGGTTTGCGCACGGGGCGGCCGTTATAATCAGTGCTGGTGCCGCGGTAGGGGGCCGTGTTCATTCCGGGGGCTATCATAACGCCCGAGGAACGCATCATCGGGTCGTCCTGAGCTACTTCTACGGAGCGGGGGCGCTTGGATTTGGGCTTGGCTACAGGACGGCCGTGGTAGTCGGTGCTGGTGCCGCGGTAGGGTGAGGAGCTCATGCCGGGCGCTACCATCACCCCGACGACTGCATCATGGGGTCCGTATCGGTGGTAGCGGCAGCTTCCCAGCTATTGCTGGGGCTGGCTGGGGCGGCCGGCTCGCTCCAGGTTTCCAGCGCCGGCCACTCGGGCTCCGGAGCTGCGGCGGAAGGCGCCACGCTGGTGTTGGCCAGTTTGCCAGCTTTCACTTTCGATTGGGTTTGTGCCTGCGCCTGGGACGCACTGAAGAAGGCCACTGCCACAGCAGCGGAGAGAAGGTAACGTTTCATCGGGAAAGGCAGATCAGGAGGTGAATACCACACCCGGCCGAACCGGGCTTGCAGCCAGCTGGCTAACGGGTGGCGCCCCACGTTCAGCCTCAGTTGCCGCTTGTGTTCAGGCTATTTGCAGCAACCATACCAGTTTTTTACTCCGGTCCGAGCAGGTGGTTAACTTACATGAAATTTGCGTTGCATAAATCATATATTATTGATAACCAGTCAGTAATTTTCATCAACTAGCGAACAGCAGGCATCTCGCTGCAATCAAGTTACCTTTGCCCCATGATGCAGGATAACATCGCGCGGCTGCGGGCCGAAATTGAAGCCTACGACCTTTCTACAGCGGAACAGCTCGACCAGTTTCGCATTGCCTATACCGGCCGCAAGGGCCAGCTAGCCGACCTGTTCGACCAGTTGAAAACGGTACCACAAGAAGACCGCCGGGCCGTGGGCCAGGAGCTTAACCAGCTCAAGCAGCAGGCTCTGGCCCGCTTTGAGCAGCGCCAGCAGGAGTTGGAGGCCGCTACGGCCAACGCCCCCGCCGATCCTACCTTCGATTACACGCTGCCTACCACCCCCAATGCTCTCGGTACCCGCCACCCCTTGAGCTTGGTGCGCGAGGAAATCGTGCGTATTCTGGCCCGAATCGGCTTTAACGTGGAGGAAGGCCCAGAAATCGAGGACGACTGGCACAACTTCACGGCCCTGAACTTCCCGGAAAACCACCCCGCCCGCGACATGCAGGACACGTTCTTCGTGCGCCGCACGCCCGGCGAGCAGGAGTGGGTATTGCGCACGCACACCAGCCCGGTGCAGGTGCGTGTGATGCAGACCCAGAAGCCTCCAATTCGGAGCATTATGCCCGGCCGCGTGTACCGCAACGAGGCCATTTCGGCGCGGGCTCACATGATGTTCCACCAAGTGGAAGCCCTGTTTGTGGATGAAAACGTGAGCTTCGCCGACCTCAAGCAGACGGTGTATTACTTTGTGCAGGAGCTATTCGGCCAAGACATGCAGGTGCGGTTTCGGCCCTCTTTCTTCCCCTTCACGGAGCCCAGCGCGGAAATTGACATTACCTGCCTGATCTGCAAAGGCAAGGGCTGCAACATCTGCAAGGGTACGGGCTGGGTAGAAATTGGGGGGTGCGGCATGGTGGACCCGGCCGTGCTAGAGCAATCCGGCATTGATCCGGAACGCTATTCTGGCTACGCCTGGGGTATGGGCATTGAGCGCATCACCATGCTTAAGTACCAGATTAAGGATCTGCGCTTGTTCACGGAGAACGACACTCGCTTTCTGCGTCAGTTTGAAAGCGCCCAGTAAAGCGCCTAATCACTAGTAGGCAAGCTCCCATTTACGGCTGTAGGTGGGAGCTTTTTGCATCCCTACCTTAGCCACGCTGAACAAGAGCTTTCTCTTGGATATACAACCAACCGTAAGCCTTGTGTGTATCAGTGCGGGCAAGTTGTGCGTTCTACCCGCTCCGCTGTTTTACGCTTCCACTTATGTTCTTTGCTCCTTTCCGACGCACGTGCGCTGTTGCCTGTAGTATTCTGGCCACCGGGCTGATGTCGGCGGCCTGCAATTCCGCCACCAACGACGCCCAACCTCAAATTCCGCTAGCGGCCGTAAACGAGGTTGTGTTTCTGACCAATCAGGAAAACAGCAACCTGCGCTTTGATAACGGAGCAGTGTACCACAAGGGAGGCGTGCGCGGCCTCATCATTGTTCGGCAGAATGCTAACAGCTACCTAGCCTTCGACCGTAATTGCCCCTACCAACCTCTGGACACCTGCGCACGGGTAAAAATCGACCCATTTCTGCGGCTTTACGATCCGTGCTGCAAGTCACAGTTTAGCTTTCAGGGGCAAGTACAGGGCGGCCCAGCTACCCGCCCCCTGCGTCAGTACAACACGGCGCTGTCTGGCAATACTCTGACAATCACGAACTAATTGTTTTTCTGTATTTTTTTCGAAATACATGTTTGGACGTTCCAGAACTTTGCTCTAATATTGCACCAGCAACGGCGAAAAACACGCCGCCATAACCGCTTCCTTAGCTCAGCCGGTTAGAGCATCTGACTGTTAATCAGAGGGTCCCTGGTTCGAGCCCAGGAGGGAGCGCACAAACCCGGTAGTAGACTTACACTTAGTCTGCTACCGGGTTTTTTCTTTGCTGGCAGTACAGCTCGTGGGACAACGCTAAAAGACTGTTCCGCCCATTTGATTAACAAACGCCCGCTTCCTGACGACTGCCATAATTGCCAGGGTGGTGGCGGTTGATGAGTTGACGAAATCTCAGACCGTGATGACTGCCCACGCCCAGTACATCTTCAGGTGCTGGCCTTACAGGCAACGAGCGGCCACCGTACCAGCCTCGGGTTTGTTGGAGAGCTTTGACTTGGCCCGCACACTTCCTGATACACGCACCTGCTGCACGTCCAGACCGGGGGTTTCGCTACCTCTCACGCCGAATCATCGTAGAATAACTAGAGCTAGGCTGTTCACCGCCCTGGATACTAACCTTTTCCGGGGCGAAAGAGTACATGCAGAAAGAGCCCTCTCATCGTGGCTTGCGTTCCACTATCTCTCCTGCACCATGACTACTTTCCGCTTTCCCCTCACCCTGGCTTTTCTTGTGCTGTTCACGTTTTCACTGAGCAGCTGCGATGCTATTGGCACCATCTTCAAGGCCGGCGCCTGGACGGGCCTGATTGGCGTGTTCCTAATTGTGCTGCTGCTCTGGCTGGTAGTTAACCGCTTCCGCCGGCGTTAACCGTTCCTTTTCCTGCCACAAACACGCAACGGCCGCCCCTGCTTAGGGGCGGCCGTTGCGTGTTTTTCTAGGTGCTTGAAGTTCGTTATTCTTTCACCACGCGGATGCTCTGACTGCCTTCAGCCGTGCGAATGCGCACTACGTACATGCCGGCTGGTTGGTGGGTTAGGTCGAAGCTACCGTCGGGAGCAATAGCGGCTACCCGGGCGCCCAGCACGTTCAGCACTTCAGCGCCCCCAGCCGCCGTGCCGCTGGGTAGCAGTACCTGAAAGCGGGTAGTACCGGGGTTAGGCACCACCTGGGCCGCTACTTCCGCTGCCGCTACCACCACTACCTGCGACAGGGCCTCGGTACCGTCCGTATCACGCTGGCGCAAGCGGTAGTAGCTGATGCCCGGTAGCGGAGCCGTATCTAGGAAGCGGTACTGCTGCCCCTGGCTGGTAGTGCCATGCCCAGCCACCGTTCCAATGGCGCTGAAGGCTTGCCCGTTCGCACTGCGCTCCACAGTAAATCCGTTGTTGTGTAGCTCCGCAGCCGTTCGCCAGTTGCACGACACGGCAGCGCCAACCCGAGTGGCCCCGAAGGCCACCAGCTGCACGGGTAGTACGCCCGGCTCTGGGAGGTAACGCCAAAGGGCGAAAACTTTTTAATGCCGCCTTTTTTGCTACCCTTCGTGTTGCCTCTCACAATCAAGGAAGGCGTATCGCGCACTCCATCCCAGCTGGCACCGGTTGTGTAGTGGTCAATAAAGGCGTTGTTGGCCTGGAAGTCGGTGCCCTCGTCCTTGGTAGTCCAGAAGGCCTGCAGGGTTATGTCGGAGTTGCCAGGGACTTCTTCGCTTACAAACCAGGTTTTCTTGACCACGCCTATAGTTAGCGGCTCAGCTCCGTTTTCATTGGCATCGTAGGAGCGGTACACGTTGTTGGCAACCCGCACCTTATAAGTATCCTCGGAGTTAGCAGCCGTTTGCGAGAGTACTACCGGCGAGTAATCGTTCAGGTCGGGGGTAACGGCCACCGGGAAGTTAACTTCGGCGCCGGAGCTAGTGACGGTTTGCCGCAGCCCGCCTTTGCCGTTGGTTACAAAAAGCCCCGAGCCGGCCAGCATTTCCACCGAGCCTTCTTTCAAAATGGTCAGGTCGAAGTCGCGCAGAGCCAGGGCCGACAGACCGGTGCTGCTGAAGCTTACCTTGTTGCTAACCAACACGTTGCTTCCTAGTTGCTTGGCTCCGGTGCCGGTTAGCTTCAGAATACCATAGCTGCCTCCATCCACGGTTTGCGGACCCGTGGTAGTCGTGTTGCTGTACTCCACGGTGCTGGTGGTAGCCAACGCGCCCAGGGTAATGCCGCCGCTGGTCAGTTTATCGATTTGCAGTACTGAGCCGGCCGTAACATCCACCGTAGCGTTCAGGTTGTCGTGGCCACCCAGGTAAAGCGCGGCCGGTTCGCCGGGCCGCCCCACTACCAGCTTGGTGTTAGCGCCTTTCAGGCTCAGCGCCGCCCCGCTGCTCAGGCGGCTAACTCCGGCCGTATTGCCCCGCACATAAAAGGTTGTGTTATCCAGGTTGAAGTTAGCGGGCTGGGTGCCGGTGCCATCAGCATTCACACCCCAGCTGCTTTTGTCGTTCAGGTTGCCAGTAGTGGCCGAATAGAAAATATTGGTTTCGGGCGTGATGGTCACGTCGTCCAGGCTTAGCCCGTTGCCGTTGGAAGTCGAGTTGAACACGTACGACCAACGAATCATAATCTCTTCGCCGTTGGCTAGGCCGGCTCCGAAGGGCGAGCTACCGCCCCCAACAAGCTTGGCCCGCGCTACCCGCCGGTTGGTGGCGGAGTTGCCGTCGCTGCTGGCAATAACGGCCGCCGTAGAGGGCGCATTCACCATCAAGTCACCGATTTCCGTCCAGGTGCCGCTTACCAAAGCTGCCTTTTCCGCAGCGCTGGCCGTAGCCGGCAGCTTGCGGTACCACACCCGTACGCGGGCGTCATCCATTTTGCCGGAGTTGTACCACTGCTCCATGGCGTAGGCCACTTCCAGGTTCTTGATTAGCGTACCAGACGAGTTTTGCAGCCGAATGCCGATGTAGCCCACTCCGGTGTCGGTGCTGGTGGCGGCAATACCACCCAGGGCCCGGTCGGGGGAGTTGGTTGCAGCGCCGAAGTGGTACCAACCCGCGCCAGCTGCCGTGCCATCTGGGTTTACCGTCTTGCCCTGGGAACCATTGTCGGGCGGAATGGTCCGGTCGTAGAATATGGCGGTGGGGGTTGCCCGAATGCTGGTCGGAAATTCCTGAGCCCCGTGCTTGTTCAGGGTAAAGCCGGCGTACACGCCCAGTAGCGTTTGGTTGTTGACAAACACGCTGTTTGTGTTGCCGAGCGCATTGAAGTTCTGCACGTAAGGAGCCAGCCCGTTGGAGGTGCCGTCGGCGGTAGGCTTGTCCTTGAACACGTACTGCGCCTGCGCTACGCCCGCGCAGCAGGCCAACAGGGTAAGCAAAGGCAATACTCGGGTAGAGGGTGCTTTCATACAGAGCAGTAAAGGATATGGCTGAAAGGCTCATTCTGACAAAATCCTTCTGGATTTTCCCACAATGATTTTTCAAATGTATATAATCATTCCTATTATAAATTATATCAGTAGCTGAATAAGCATATTTAGAAGTTAAATTATATAATCTACTCACCATTTCTTGATACTTCTTTCATTAATTCAATTTTTTATTGTAGAGCTTGCCTACGGATAACTCACGCTGAGTAGAGGGTTGGACATAAAAAAAGAGCCTGACGTTTTGGCCAGGCTCTTTCAAAGCGGGAAAACAGGAGTATGCTTGCCTATGTGCTCTTCTTGGGCATGGTCCCGACGATATGGTCCCATAGGGTAGTGCTCACTCCGAAGGCAATTTCATCCTGGCGGTAGTGGTGCTGGGCGTGGTGGTGCCACCAGAACTTGAGGAAGTTTTTCGGGGGCGAATACACGTGGATGGCGTAGTGCACAAACAGGTACAGGGCGTAGCCAAATACGAAGCCAGCCAGCACGCCGTAGCCCGCGTTACCGAAAGTGAAGCGGAAAATAAAGAACAGAAGCGAAGCCACGAACACCGTCAGGATGGGCGGCATGGCCAGGCGCGTTTTGTCCTTGGGAAACTCGTGGTGGACGCCGTGCATGGTATACTGAAACTTAGCCTTACGGGGCGTATTGGTGCTCATGTGGTACACAAAGCGGTGCATTAGATACTCCGCCAAGGTAAAGAGCAGCCATCCGCCCAGGAAAAGACCAAAGGCCGACAACCCGGTAAGCAGGCCCTCGCTGAGGCTGTAGTAGAGGCTCACGCCCGCCACGGCAAAGAAAATAGAGAGCGGACCGGCAATGTGCGTGTGCGTGAGACGCTCCAGAACCGGATTTTCAAACAGACGGGCCGAGCCCTTGTGTTTCGGCTTGATGGCCTCGGGAGTTTTAACCGGCGTTACTGTAGTGCTGGTTTCCAGGGTTTCAGAAGAGGTGTTCATGCCAATACAGGAATGATGAAGGCGCAAAAGTACACAGGGCCGCGCAAATGCCAGGCCAACTACTACCCCCTTAGGCAGTAGTGAAATAACGCGCTATTAGCTGCTGCACGGCCTCCAAGGAGCAGGTAGGAGCCGCGCAGCAAATCGGGGCGCGGTCGTAAAACCGCTGGCGGGCAGCTAAGGTTTCGCGCAGGCGCGTTTCCAGCCCGGCTGCGTCGGGCAAAGCGGCCAGCAGGGGGCGGCTAGCCGCCACAGCTTGCAGGCGCCGCACCAGTTCCTCTACCGGCACGGCCAGGTAAAGCGTTAGGCCGGTGGTCAGTAGTACCTCCAGGTTATGATGAAAGCAGGGCGTGCCCCCACCGGTAGCCAGCACCAGCCGTGGGTAAATAGCTACCACGTCGCGCAGGACGTCGGCTTCCCGCTGGCGAAAATACTCCTCGCCTTCCTGGGCGAAGATTTCAGAGACGCTGCGCTGCTCCCGCTGCACTATTTCCTCATCCAAATCCAGGAAAGGGAGGCCATAGGCTACGGCCAAAGCCCGGCCCAGGGTGGTTTTGCCCGCCCCCGGCATCCCTATCAAATGCAGCCGCTTAGCAGTGGCAGGTAGGGCGTAACGAACTGGGCTGGGGCGAGTCATGAGGAAAAGAAACTACTTGATCAGCAAAGCCATGTAGGGTTGCATGCTTGCTCGGACTGTAATAGAAGAAGGCTCAGCACCTATCCTAGCTTCACGCGGGGGTCTAGCAGGGCGTAGAGCACATCAACTACAATGTTAACCACCACGAAAAGCGCGGCAATAAAGATGGTAGCGCCCATGACAATGGGGAAATCCAGGTTTTCTACGGCCCGCAATGTGACGGTGCCCAGGCCCTTCCAGTTGAAGATGTACTCAATGAAAAAGGCACCCGCCATGAGCGAAGCCAGCCACCCCGACACGGCCGTAATCACCGGGTTCAGGGCGTTTTTTACGGCGTGGCCCATGACGGTGCGGTAACTGGAGAGACCCTTGGCCCGCGCCGTGCGGATGTAGTCCTGGCTCATGACCTCCAGCATGGAGGAGCGGGTTAGCTGCACGATAACGGCTAAGGGGCGGATGCCCAGGGCAAAAGCCGGGAGCAGCAAGTTCTTCAGAGTCAGGTGGCGGCCAGAAAAGGCGTCGGTTTCGTAGAGCTGGCCCGTGAGGTTCAGCCCTGTCCAGTTGCTCCAGTAAAACCCGAACGTCATGGCAATAAGGATGGCCGCCACGAAGGATGGCACCGAAATGCCCAGCACCGAGGTGGAAAGCAGGGTCCGGTCGAGCCAGGAGTGCGGTTTTAGGGCCGCTACAATGCCCAGCCCAATGCCCAGCACCGCCGCCAGCAACGTGGCCGCCACGGCCAGCCAGAGCGTGCCGGTAAAGTGGTCAAGCAGAATGCTGAGCACCTCCTTGTTGCTTTGAAAGGAGCGGCGCAGGTAAGGCGTTTTCAGCACCAAGGCCTTTTCACTTCCGAGGGGCAGCAACTGTAGGCCGCCGTACTTGGCCACTCCCGCCGAGTCGCGCGGGTGCACGCCCAGCGGCGACACGTCATTCAGGTAGCCAGCCAATTGGGCGGGTAGGGGTTGGTCCAGGCCCAAGTCGGCGGCAATGGCGGCGCGGGTCGCGGCGTCGCTACGCTGCCCGGCCAGCAGGGCTACCGGGTCGCCGGGCAGCACCTGAAACAGGAAAAACACCGTCAGCGCTACCCCCACTAGCACCAGCACGCCCTGCCACAATCGGCTTAAAATGAAACCTAGCATCTTCTTCAGTTGCTAGTTGCCAATTGCCAGTTGTCAGTGAGCAACAGAATAATCTGGTGACTGACAACCGGCAACTGGCAACTGATTTACAGCAGTTCCTCTAGCTTGCTGGCTTCGGGAATATCGTGGTAATGAAACTTGCCCTTCACTACCCCATCCTGCAGCAGAATAAAGCCGGGGTTGGAGCGAATCATGGACTTGAGCACGGTGGCGTCGGCGAAGTAGTAGGTGCCGGCCAGGTTCACGTCGTGGCGGAAGGCGTCAAACTCCTGCGGGCTGCTGCTGGTAATGATGAGGGGCCGAATCTGCTTGCGCGACTTGGCCGCGTCCTCCATCAGCTTACTGATATCCTTGAACCGGTCCCGGTCGGCCGTGTTGGCGCTTTGCACAATCAGCAGCAGCTTGTTGCCGGTCAGCACGTCCTGGGTGTGGTCCTTGCCCTCGGCATCGAAGATGGAGAAGTCGGTGATGACGGGTTTTGACGTGAGCGGGTTGAGCACTTCCATGCTCTTGTATTTCCAGGTTGAGTCGGTGGGGTATTCCGTGAAGGTTTTGGTTTCGCCGTTGCGCTCCATCACGTACTGGTACTTGGCCTGCTCCTGGGGCTTCATGAGCTTGCCTATGTCGTTACCCACCTTGTAGGGTAGGAAGTCGAAGTAGGGCAAGTGGCCCAGGGCCCGCACCCCAATGCCAATGGCCACGGCCGAGGCCAGGGTGATGTACATCACGCCCAGCGTGCCTTTGGCAAATACCCGGCGCAGGTAGCGCTGGTTGAAGAACACCACGGCCCAGAGCACGAGCAGGAACAGGTCCTTGAAGAAGGAAGTCCAGGGCGTGAGCTTGATGAAGTCGCCGAAGCAGCCGCAGTCGGTTACCTTATTAAAGGCCGCCGAGTAGAACGTCAGGAACCCGAAGAACACCAGCAGGGCCAGCAGCACCCACAGGGTTTGGCGCAGCATCCAGCGCAGCAGCACGGCCACGCCCAGCACCACTTCCAGGGAGCTGAGCACAATGCTCAGGGTGCGGGAATGCGGAATAAAGATTTCGAAGAAAGAGCCGAAGTCCTTGGAGAATACCTCAAAGTACTCCTCCAGCTTGAGGGCAGTGCCCACGGGGTCGTTCAGCTTTACGAGGCCCGAGAAGATAAACACAACGCCCAGCAGCAGCCAGCAAATACGGGTAACTTGTTTCATGTGGGGTCTTGGAAACTTAGGGTCTTGGGGTCTTAGATGTAGCCAGGTTAGCAACCAGCCAAGGGCACATACTGCTGGCAAGCCTGCGCTGTTCCGTTTTTCCTCGCAGAGTTATGACAGTAGGGTACGCTTCTCTGAACAAAGTAACAGAACGAGAACCAAGACCCTAAGACCCGAGTCCCCAAGTCCCATTTTAATCAACACAAACACGGCGTAGTTCAGCATGTCGCGGTAGTTGGCTTCTACGCCTTCCGAAACGCGGGTGAGGCCGCCCAAATCCTCGATTTGCTTGGTGCGGTGCAGCTTCATCAGAATGATGTCCGTGATGCTTTCAATGCGCATCTGCCGCCAGGCCTCGCCGTAATCGTGGTTTTTGGCGAACAGCAGCCGGCGGTTTTCGGCTACCTGCGCGTCGTAGGCGGCGGCTACGGCGGTGGGCTCCAGCTCTAGGGGCGCCTCAGGGGTAGGCCCAGCTGCATGAGGGCAATAATGCAGTAGTTGATGATGGCCACGAATTCTTCTTCTACCCCGTCGGCCACCAGTTGCACGCCCTTTTCCTGAATGCTACGGATGCGCTGGGCTTTAATGTAAATCTGGTCCGTAACGGAGGGTAGGCGCAGGATGCGCCAGGCCGTGCCGTAGTCGTGGGTTTTGGCCAGAAACAGCTGCCGACACCGGGCAATGACCTGGTCGTATTCGTGCTGGGTTTGATTCTCCAAGTTTTTGGGGCTATTTTGGAGGGTCTTGGGGGCTTCGGGTCTTGGGGTCTTGGATTACGCGCTGAGCTGATTCTTCTCCATCAGACACTGACAGCCGCCCAGCTCCTCGCTGACCTGACTACTGCCTCCTGCCCACCCACCGGCCATCCAAGACCCCAAGACCCGAAGCCCCCAAGACCCATGACAACGCAAGATACGTGCTTTTCCCCGAGGCAAACCCTGCGCTGCCGCGGCGGCCGGGTGCTAGATTTACGCCAGCCCCAGGTGATGGGCATCCTGAACCTGACTCCGGACTCATTCTTCGCGGGTAACCGCATTGGTAGTGAGCATGAGCTGCTGCGCCGGGCCGAGCAGATGCTGCGCGCTGGGGCTGCCGTGCTGGATTTGGGTGGCTACTCCTCCCGGCCCGGCGCCGAGCACATTTCCGCCGACGAAGAGAAAAAGCGCCTATTGCCCGCCGTAGAGGCCGTGCGCCAAACTTTTCCAGACGCCGTTATTTCCGTGGATACCTTCCGGGCCGAGGTAGCGGCCGAGGCCGTAGCCGCCGGCGCCGACATGCTCAACGACATCAGCGGGGCACCCTGGACGAGGACATGTTTGCCACGGTGGGCCGGCTGGGCGTGCCCTACATTCTGATGCACATGCGCGGCACGCCCCAAACCATGACCCAGCTTACCCACTACGAAGACGACTTGGTACTGGAGCTGGTGCGCTACTTCCGCGACAAGCTGGCCGAGCTGCGCCACCACGGGGTGGTAGATGTGGTGCTGGACCCCGGCTTCGGGTTTGCCAAAACGCCGGCTCAGGGCCACGAGCTGCTGCGGCGGCTGCGGGAGCTGCATGTGCTGGGGTTGCCTATACTGGCGGGCCTTTCGCGCAAAAGCATGGTATACAAACCCCTGGGCCTTACGCCCGAGGCGGCCCTGGCTGGCACCATTACCGTCAATACCCTGGCCGTGCTCAACGGGGCCCGTCTGCTGCGCGTACACGACGTGGCCGAAGCAGTGCAAACTATCCAGCTCGTTTCCAGTACCTACCCCTACCCCACTCGTCGTGATTGGCGCCTTCACCATCGGCTTCCTGCGCATCGGCTGGATAGACGTCGTGGACGTACTTCTGGTCACGGCCCTGTTTTACCAGCTCTACAAGCTACTAACGGGTAGCGTGGCCCTAAAGGTATTTCTGGGTTTCATGTCGCTTTACCTGGTGTACTTGGTGGTAAAGGCGGTGGGCATGGAGCTGCTGACCAGTATTTTAGGTCAGTTCATGAGTGTGGGTGTGCTGGCCGGCATCATCTTGTTTCAGCAGGAAATCCGGCGGTTTTTGCTCAATGTGGGCAAGGCTACCTCGTTTGGCAACCGTCTGCGCATGTTTCCGTGGCGGCGCGAGCCCCAGCAGGAGCGCATGAACATCACCCCGTTTATTGAAGCCGCCAAAAGCCTGGCCAGCAAGCAAACCGGGGCCCTCATTGCCTTCAGTATGGCTTCCGACTTAAAGTTTTTCGCTGATTCCGGCGACCTGATTGATGCGGCCGTGAGTAAGCGCCTGCTCATGAGCATCTTCAACAAAACCTCGCCCCTGCACGACGGCGCCGTCATTATCACCAACGGCCGCATTCGGGCTGCCCGCTGCATCCTACCCGTCAGCGAAAACCCCGATGTGCCCGCCTCCATGGGCTTGCGCCACCGCGCCGCCATCGGCCTCACCGAAATTACCGACGCTATTGTACTGGTAGTAAGCGAGGAAACCGGCTACATTTCCTTGGTTCGCGGCGGCGAAGTATTCCGCAACCTAGCCCCGCCGACCTGCGCGCCCGCCTCAACGAGTTTCTGTTTGATGTGGCACCCAAGCCCACCGCCGCAGCCGGCTCCGCTACTGCCGAGGTAGCAGCATAGCGGCTGATTAATTCCTTTCTCGTAGTCATTAAAGCTCGTCATCCTGAACGGAACGAAGGACCTTATCAGGCCTGAATGAGTCGTTGGCTGACTGCTGTTCAGGCCTCATAAGGTCATTCGCTCCGTTCAGGATGACGGACATAGATTGTATATAAGGATGCTTACGGCGTGTTTTGCACAACCTGGCCGGCTTCCGGCTGCTGGGCTGAGGGCTCTTTGATGGTGCCTAGCTCGCGGCCTACCTCAATGAAAGCATTGATGGCCTTGTCGAGGTGGGCGCGGGTGTGGGCGGCGCTGAGCTGCACCCGGATGCGGGCCTGACCTTTGGGCACTACCGGAAAGTAAAAGCCCACCACGTAAATACCTTTTTCCAGCATTTTAGCCGCGAAATCCTGGCTAAGCTTGGCGTCATACAGCATGACGGGCACGATAGGGTGCTCACCAGGCTTGATGTCGAAGCCGGCTTCCGTCATTTTGGCGCGGAAGTACTTGGTGTTTTCTTCCAGCCGGTCGCGCAGCTCGGTGCTTTCCGTGAGCAGTTCCAGCACCCGCAGAGAAGCGCCCACGATGGCCGGAGCCAGCGTGTTGCTGAACAGGTAGGGGCGGCTGCGCTGGCGCAGCATGTCAATGATTTCTTTGCGGCCGGAAGTGAAGCCACCCATGGCGCCGCCCAGAGCTTTGCCCAGTGTGCCGGTAATAATGTCCACGCGGCCCATGGCATTGCGGTACTCGTGGGTACCGCGGCCGGTTTTGCCCAGGAAGCCCATGCTGTGGCACTCGTCAATCATTACCAAGGCCTCGTACTTATCGGCTAGGTCGCAGATCTGGTCGAGCTGGGCGATGGTGCCGTCCATGGAGAACGAGCCGTCGGTGACGATGATGCGGTGGCGGGTACCTTTGGCTACGGCATCTTGGAGCTGCTTTTCTAGGTCCTGCATGTCGTTGTGGGCGTAGCGGTAGCGCTGGGCCTTGCACAGGCGCACCCCATCAATGATGGAGGCGTGGTTCAGGGCATCACTGATAATGGCGTCCTGCTCGTTGAATAGAGGCTCGAACACACCGCCGTTGGCGTCGAAAGCCGCCGCGTACAGAATAGTATCCTCAGTGCCCAGAAACTCGGCCAGCTTTTGCTCCAGCTGCTTGTGAATATCCTGGGTGCCGCAGATAAAGCGCACCGACGACATGCCGTAACCGTGGGTATCAATGGCTTCCTTGGCCGCCCGCACTACCTCTGGGTGCGACGACAGCCCCAGGTAGTTGTTGGCGCAGAAGTTCAGCACTTCACCGGCCTCGGTGGTTTCAATTTCGGCGCCCTGGGGCGAGGTAATGACGCGCTCCTTTTTGTAGAGGCCTGCGTCCTTGATTTCCTGAAGCTGTTTTTCGAGGTCCGGCTGAAGGGTGGTGTACATCGGTGAATGGGTAAGTGAGTGACTGCGTGAGTGGGAGGTTAGGCAAAGGTAACAGGACAATCGCGGCTGTCATTCCGAGCGAAGCGAGGAATCTGGGTTAGCCACTGATGAGTAACTCAGATTCCTTGCCTCACTCGGAATGACAAAGTTACTTCGACGTAGAGCCGGGTACTGTCTTTGCCCTATTCGCACGGTTGTCACCCCGCCAACGCGTCGCCTGAAAAGACGGAGCCCCGGTAGGTGGATCTGCCGAGGCTTCAGGAAGTGGGTGATATGCACACCCTCAACCTAATCAGTTATGGGTAAGTGTGCGAAAAAGAAAGTGCCGATGGCCGGTCGGTTCCGCATGCTGCTGGAGCTGGCTTAAGCAACGGCAACAAGAGCAATTCGGGCTGTGGTCAGCCACTAGCTCGGACATCCGTAGGATGGCGGCGGTTATAGTCCCGGCTCTCAAGTCGCCGTGTGTTTATTCGTAAAATCTTCTGTCTGTCAAACACATGCAAACAACACAATTTTTGAAAACGAGTTATTCCGTGCTAGGCTATTCTTCTATGCCGCCTACTGCTGCCGCCCGAAAAACGCTTGCACGCCTACCTTTCCGCTTTCCATCAGTTGCTGCTTCTGCGCTTCGGAAATCCGCTTGATTTTTGGGTTGAAGCCCAATGTGTTGATGCTGATGGTGCGGGGCCAATCTTCGGGCTGAGTGGGGTTGAGGTTCTCCAGGGCCAGCGTGTACAGGGCGCCTACGTAGGACCCAAAGTCCTGGATGAGATAGGGCGCCAGCTGCTGCCGGCCACCGGGCTGGGTATCATAGGCAATCTGCTCGGCCCGGTCGAGGCGCAAACCTAGGGTTTCGGGGTTCACGAACGGAGCAGGGGTAGCACCCGCAGTGGCCCTAGCCGCGCCGGCCGCCCAGTAGCGCGGGTGGTCGAACAGATCAATGGGATAATTTGCCAATAGGCCCCCATCTACTAACACCTCCACTTCCTGGCCTTTGGCGGGACGGCGCACCACGCGGCCTTGTGTATCGAGCAGTACGGCCCGGAAGTAGAGCGGAATGCTCGTGCTGATGCGCACGGCATCGGCCACGCGCAGGTTGGGGTGGGTTTCGTAACTAAACACCTGCACGCGCTGGGTAGTGAGGTTGGTGCCAGTGGTGTACAGGTCACGGTAGCGGGCGGGTGCTTGCTGAACCAGAGCGTGCAGCTGGCCCAGGGTGAGGTCAGGGAGCTGGGTTTTGCGGCCGATTAGCTCGCTCATGTAGCGGGCAAACTCGTCGCCGCGGTACCAGCCGAACTGCCTGACGAGGCGGGTGCTGCCCCCAAAGAACAGCAGTCGCCCATCATTGAGGCGCTGCACCGGTGTGCTGTTCACAACCTCCCTGATTTCCTGGGCCGAGTAGCCCACTGCCAGCAGGGCCGCCTGAATGGCGCCGGCCGAAGTGCCGCCTACCCGTTGCAGCCCCGCCAGTACCCCGCGCCTCTCCAGTTCCAGCAGGGCTCCGCCGTAGGCAATGCCCCGGATGCCGCCGCCTTCCATCACCAGGTTGCGGTACACCACCGGGGTAGGCGCCTGGGCCAGGGCAGCAGACGAGAACAGAACCAGGCGGAGCAGAACGGACAGGAGCAGGTAGCGGCGCATAAACAGCAGAGTAGTTAGGCAGAGGATACTGAAAGGAGCCGACGGGTTGTCTTGGCTACTTTCCTTGCCGCGCCATCACCTGAGAACCGTTCAGCCCGGTTATCTTTGAGCCCCCATCCACCTCCTACCCTTCAACCACCCCCGAATGAACGCATTCAGCACTTCGGCCGCTACTCCCGGCGGCGACACCATCCTCGTTATCGGCGCCGGCGGACAGCTGGGCCTGGAGCTTACCCATGAGCTGCGCCAGATGTACGGCGCCTCCAACGTAGTAGCCGCCGACGTGCGCGCCCCCAAGGACGCGGAAACCGCTGAGGCTGGTCCGTTTGAGCTGCTGGATGTGCTGGACAAGAACCGCCTGGAAGAAGTGGTGCGGCAGTACAAGCCCAAACAAGTGTACCATTTGGCGGCCCTGCTGTCGGCCACGGCCGAGAAGAACCCCAAGTTTGGCTGGCAGCTGAACATGGATGGCCTGTTTCATGTGTTGGACGCGGCCGTGGACCTGGGCGTAAAGCAGGTGTACTGGCCCTCGTCCATTGCCGTCTTCGGGCCCGATACGCCCCGCCAAAACACGCCCCAACTGACGGTAATGAACCCCAACACGGTGTACGGCATCAGCAAGCTGGCCGGGGAGCAGTGGTGCGAGTGGTACTTCCGCAAGCACGGCTTGGATGTGCGCAGCCTGCGCTACCCCGGCCTCATTGGCTACAAAAGCTTGCCCGGCGGCGGCACTACCGACTACGCCGTGGACATCTACCACAAGGCCGTGGCAGGCCAGCAGTACGAGTGCTTCCTTTCGGAGGAAACCTACCTGCCCATGATGTACATGCCCGACGCGCTGAAGGCTACCCTGGACCTAATGCACGCCCCGGCCGACAGCATCAAGGTGCGCAGCTCTTATAATTTGGGCGCCATGAGCTTCTGCCCCCGGGAAATTACGGCCAGCATTCAGCGCCACTACCCCGAGTTCCAGGTCAGCTACCAGCCCGATGCCCGCCAGCAGATTGCCGATTCCTGGCCCGCCAGCATCGACGACACCCAGGCCCGCCAGGACTGGGGCTGGCAGCCGCAGTTTGACCTGCACAAGATGACCGACGACATGCTGCTTCACCTGCGGCAGCCGGTAACAGCAGGCGTGTAAAGCCGGATTCCCGGCTTCTGCAGGGGCTGATGTTGACGCGGGTCGTTATGCGGCTCGCGTTTCCAGAGCGGCCACCAACCTAGTGTACCGCGAAGTTCTACTTCGCGACTTGATAGGACGACCCGACCAAGGGCATCGTTCTGATGGGTCGTGAAGTAGAATTTCGCGGTACATTAAGTTGGTGGCCTTAAGCAGACGGTAGCGGCACGTAAGCTGAAAGCCTGACGAGTAGTGTAGCACAGAGTTATCAGCCTCCCCCTCTATAAGAAAAAAATCGGGAGGAATAAGGTCCAACCTCTGCGCACCCTCTGCGTTTGCACCGGAACGCAACTACCTCCGCGCTTATGATTGTAAACCACGTACCGGCCGGCTGGCAGATTATCTATCAGCAAGCTCACGCCCTGCTGGCGGCCCAATTGCTACACCAGTGGCCCGCCTTTCTACCCTCCGACCAGTGGGTAGGCCTGCTGGCCGCCGCGGCCCAGCACGATGATGAGCAGCAGGACTGGAGCGGCCACTATGGTATCACGCCTGCCGGGGCTCCCGCTAATTTCACCATGAAGGAGTTTTCGCTGGAGCAGGCCACCGGCGTGATGAAGGCTGCCCGCTTCCAGGGGCGCTGGCGTAGTTTGCTTACTAGCATGCACCTGAGCACTTTATACGAAAGCCTGCGCGGGCAAAAAAAGCAAATTGATACTTTTCTCGACGAGCAGCGAGCCAACCAGAAACGCTGGCTGCGAGAGTTGCACGTCAAGAAATCTGAGGCCGAGCAAGCCTATACCCTGCTGCATTGGTGCGACCGATTAAGCCTGATTCTGTGCCGGCATGAAATTCCGGAAATGGGCCGCGCCGTCGAAATCCACACCGGCCCGGATGGCAAGCACTACGAGCTGCTTCAACCCGAGCCGGGTGGTCCCGTTCGGGTGCACCCTTGGCCATTTCAGACCAAACAACTCACTGTAAGCGTTGAGGCCCTGGTGCTGCACCAACTACAGTTCAAAGACGACGCCGAACTAGCTGCCGCCTTACACGAAGCTCCCATCGAAACCTTGCGCTGGGAGCTAATGCAATAACCCCTTTGCAGGACGTATGCGCGCAATAAAGCCTTACGAGTCCACATACGTGACCATTTACAGAACCAAAGGCAAAGCATCTGGCGTGCTGCTATTGCAGTAGCAACCAGTCGTCAGCACACCAGCTGGTTTGGCTCTGCACAACCGTTCACTACTGCTTCACCCTATCCATACGTTTCGGCATCGTAGCGCGAGCAGCCGGTTTCTACCCGTTTACTACCTCATCCTATCCGTACCTATTATCCTGAGTTCAAGCACAGGATCTTAT
Source organism: Hymenobacter sp. 5516J-16 (assembly GCF_022919335.1). NCBI lineage: Bacteria > Pseudomonadati > Bacteroidota > Cytophagia > Cytophagales > Hymenobacteraceae > Hymenobacter > Hymenobacter sp. 5516J-16. The sequence continues at coordinate 2,042,514 of NZ_CP095058.1, forward strand.
CCTGCTAGAAGACGCTTTACTCTGCGACTTGCTCAGGCGTGATAAAGTCATTCGCTCAGAATAATGCAGAAAATGAGGAGGGTAATACCAGGTCTAAGGGCGCCTTTCGGCGAAAACGGCCGCCTAAACCCTATAGTTTGGTTACCGGTTTGGGGTCTTGCATAAGGCCGGTGGGCACCTCGTTGCGGGCCGAAAGGTGGGCCAAGCCGCGGCCGTCTTTGCCATCAGAGCGGTCGGTGGCAAGCAGGATGCTGCCGTAGCGCTGGTAACCGGTCCAGCGGCGGCGGAAGGCGGGCTGGGCATCGGTGGCCTTGGGGAAGTAGGCCCACTCTTCCACCAAATTGGTTTTGGGGTTGACGAGCACTTCGTACTTATTATCGGGCGTAACGCCCACATTTTTGAATGTCATGTTCAGCACCTCGGCGGGCGTACCGTCCATAAGCTGGCCCGCGCCTTTGTAGGTCAGCGTTACGCCGGAATCCTTGAGCTTGAAAGGCATCAGCAGCCACCAAGAGTTGTTCACCCAAATGGGGTACATCCGGCCTAGTAGCTTCGTGCCGTCGGGGGTAGCGGAAATGTCGCGGCCCGAGCGGTACACGCGCCCCTGCTTGGAGGTGAGATTGTAGAGGGCCACAGTGCTGTCCTTCTGCCAGCGGAAGTCACCGGTGTGCTTGTCCCAGAGTTGGTAGGAGCCATCCAGAAAATCCCAGCCTAACAGGCGGGTTTGCTGCCAGGCCGAGTAGCCTCCCATTTGCGCCATTACTTTATCAGCCAGCGCCATAGCCTTGGCATCGGAGCCCGCCTGATCAAATCCCTCGGCCGCCGGGTAAGCGCCTTTGGTGGCTTTAAGCACGGGCATGGGTGAGGTAGCCGTGGCCGGGTTTCCGGCCGGGCTGCTTTGGCAGGCGGCTGTTGCGGCCAAGGAAGCCAGCAAAGCGAAACGAAGAATACGCATAGCAGAATGAAAATCAGCGGACAACAACGCCGGATGGCTCAGCTTCCTACGCAAATCAACGGTATTTGGCTAACACCACCGAACGCCGGGTCTGTCCTACCCGTACTACCTGCACCGACTTTCCCCGAAACCTTGCCTCATGGCCACGCACTACCGCTTTTCCGACATTATTGGTATCCTAAAGACTACCGCGAGCGAGTTTATGGTGAACAACTCCCTGCGTCACGCAGCGGCCCTGTCGTATTACACCATTTTCTCCCTGCCTCCGCTGCTGCTCATCGTCATTACGGTAGCCAGCTCCGTGTATGGTCATGATGCCGTAACGGGCCAGGTGTACGGGCAAATGAAGGGCTTGGTCGGGGCTGATTCCGCCAAGTTTCTGCAGGACAGCATTGCCGAGTTTACCAAGCAGCAAAAAGGTGGTATTGCTACTGCCATCGGAATTGGCACCCTGGTTTTTGCCGCTACTACCTTCTTCGTGACCTTGCAGGAAAGCATCAACGACATCTGGAATTTGCGGGTCAACACCGTAGGTATTGGCATTGGGCAGTTCATCAAGCAGCGCTTTCTTTCGTTTGGGCTTATTCTGAGCGTGGCCCTATTGCTGCTCGTTTCTTTTGTGATTAGTGCCGTACTCAGCGCCTTTACCGGCAAGCTGCAGCAGTGGTTTCCCGAAATTGGGGTGGTGGTTATCCGGTTAGTTGACTTCGCCTTGTCGCTGGGCGTCACAACCCTGCTGTTCGCCCTGATCTACCGCTTTCTGCCCGATGCCGTTATCCGGTGGCGCGACGTAGGCGTGGGAGCTTTCATTACGGCCCTGCTGTTCGTACTAGGCAAGTTTCTGATTGCCTTCTACATTGCTAAGGCGAATCCGGGCTCCGCTTTTGGGGCCGCCGGCTCGGCCATTGTTTTACTGGTGTGGGTGAACTATTCCTCGCTCATTATCTTTTTCGGGGCCGAGTTTACCCAGGAGTTTGCCGATGCCTTTGGCCAGAAAGTGCAGCCTAAGGCCCACGCCGTCCGCATTGAGACCCGCGAGGTGCCGGCGGGCGAAACAAAGGAAGAAATCAGCACCGGCCGCCCCCGCTCCGAGGGCCGCTGGAAGAACTAGAAAGTCTGATCTGCCTGTGCTAGTAACCCCCGAAGAATCCGCAGAGTTGTGGGTTTTTCGGGGTTATTGGTTTTTAGCAGTCGCTCGATGGCCCTGAGAGGTCTATCAACTTCAACTATTTATAGAGGATAATGAATGAATATATAGGTAAAACAGTAGGTTTGATTCTCCTATTTTCTACACCCTACTTATATGTCTGGCGCACTAAAATTATTGGGAGCAGCCTGGTTGCTATTGTTCAGCTCGGCGGCTTACGCCCAGCAGCCAACCAGCCGTATTGTGGTCATCAGCCCCTGGTTGGAGAAACCATTGACCGCAAAGAAAAAGCAATGTATGGCTTGTTTCCGTACTACTCGGCTGACAGCTTTGTGGAGGCTCACTTCGAGGAAAACCTAGCCCCTGACAGCACCATTAGCTTGCTTACGCGACTGCGCGACGGCCGCACTCTCATTAGATATTTCTCGCGCGCTGAGGTAGCTGCGGTACAGCAAAGTATAGAAAGCCGGGAGCAGGAGTTGATCCGTACTCCTAGCGGGTCGGTTAATGCTACCAACACAGGGAGTGCTGGCCCTAGCGAGGTGGTAGGAAAAAGCTACTCCGTAGAATTAAGGTCTGGTACCAGCTTTATTGGTGTGCTGGTAGCTAGCCGGCCCACGGAGTTGGAGTTTACTACCGCGGAGCTAGGCAAAGTGGTAGTTCAACGAAATAATATCCGCCAGATAGTGGAGCTATCGGCCACTCAAGTCCAACGTGGTTACGAGTCGGTAGGCAATGGTACCCGACTATTTTTCGCTCCCACGGCCCGCAATCTGCGTCGGGGCGAGGGCTACGTGCAAAACATTGATATTTTCTTGCTAGGGGCGAACTATGGCGTCACTGACCACTTCTCCGTCGGTCTGTTGGTGCCCATCATTCCCGGCTTTGGCGCGGGCCTGTTAGCAATAACCCCAAAGGTTAGCATACCCGTGAGCGAGAAATTTCACTTGGGCGCGGGAGTGCTTTATGCTCGTGCTTTTGGATTATTTAGCAGTGGCGGCGGCGGCGCTGGGGTGGGATACGGAGTGGCTACAGTAGGCTCCGCTGACAACAATGCCACTTTGGGCCTAGGATACGGCTTCGCCGATGCAGATGAAGGCGCGCCAGTAGTGATGCTGGGCGGCACTACCCGCATTTCCCGCCGTTTCTCGCTGCTAAACGAAACGTATATTTTTGGAGAAGACTTCGTGGGTTTAATAGGCGCCCGGGTAGCGGCCTCGCGCGTGAGTGGTAGCTTGGGTTTTTTGTACGGAGTAAACGGGGGTAGAATTTATCCGGCCTATGCAGAAGTAGCCTACCGATTCGGACGAGTGAAGTAGGAAAAAGCGCTACTGAAGCCGAGGGGTTTCTTGCACTTCTCGGCTAATATGAAACGCACTACAACTGTAAACAGGTAGGCGATTTGCTACCAATAGAAAGCGCCGCAACGAGCAGTTGCGGCGCTTTCTATTGGTAGCAAATCGGTAGGCAGGTTGCTCTATGCCTCTGCTTTTTCTTTCACGGCCAGCTGTCCGCAGGCGGCATCAATGTCCTTACCGCGGGAGCGGCGCACGTTGGTTTGCACGCCCCGATCGGCCAGGTACTTGTGGAAGGCCATCAGCTTATCGTCGGCGGTGTTAACGTAGTCGGCGTTTTCGATGGGGTTGTACTCGATGAGGTTCACCTTGCAGGGAATCCACTTTGAAATCTGGAACAGCTCCTCGGCGTCCTGCAGCGTGTCGTTGAAGCTCTCAAACACAATGTACTCGTAGGTCACCTTGCGGCCCGTTACCTGGTGGTAGTGTTTGAGCGCATCCTTCAGCGAGGCCAGGGAGTTGGCTTCGTTAATGGGCATGATTTCGTTGCGCTTGGCATCGTTTGGGGCGTGTAGGGAGAGGGCCAGGTTAGCCTTCACGCCGTCGTCGGCCAGCTTTTTTATCATCTTGGCAATACCAGCGGTGCTGACGGTGATGCGGCGCGGGGCCATGTTCAGGCCGTCAGGGGCCGTGATGCGCTCAATGCTTTTCACCACGTTGGCGTAGTTCAATAGCGGCTCGCCCATGCCCATGTACACGATGTTGGTGAGCGGCGTACCGTACTGAGCCTCACACTGTTCCCGAATGCGTACTACCTGATCGTAGATTTCGGCCGCATCAAGGTTGCGCTTGCGCTCCATGTAGCCGGTAGCGCAGAACTTACACGTTAGGGAGCAGCCCACCTGCGAGCTGATGCAGGCGGTCATGCGCGTGTCGTGCGGGATGAGCACGCCCTCCACAATGTTGCCATCGTGCAGGCGGAAAGCCGATTTGATGGTGCCGTCGTTGGAAAGCTGGGAGTTTTGCACCTGCACGCCGTTGATGACAAAGTGCCGGGCCAACAGTTCGCGCGTGGCCAAGGAAATGTTGTTCATTTCCTCGAACGAGCCAGCCGTATTCTTCCACAGCCACTCCAGCACCTGCTTGGCCCGGAACGGTTTTTCACCGTGCTCCACCATAAAGGTCTTGAGCTCGTCGGGGGTGAGTTTGCGAATATCGCGCTTCGAAACTACGGGCAGGTCAATCATCATAACGGCAAAGATACAAGGCAGAAAGCCGAAGGTGTACGCCTTCTCTTCCAGAACACTGCTTAACCCGCTGAACATGAAAAAAGTGCCGGCTACTCAAGTGGTGAAGCGGTGAAATGGTGAGCTGATGCACTGTCATGGCGAGGAGGCACGACGAAGCCATCCGTCCTCTCTTTGTGACCAGCCTAATAACCTGGCAAGCCCTTGGCGCTAACACAGTCGTCAAGGGCTTGTCGCATTTCAGGGAGTAGTAGGTTGAGCGGGTAGGAGGGCATCAACACTAGCTTGATGCCCTCCTACCCGCCAGGGCACTTCACTTAATCACTCAATGCACCAACTTACTACATTACTCACCGCGCAGCCGGGCGGCGTATTCTTCGCTGAGGGGCAGCAGCTGGCGGGTGTTGTAGTTGAAGCCGAGCATGCCGGTTTTAGCCCGGGCAATTTCGCGGCCGGTTTGATTTTTTACCCAGTACACGAGGTCGAAGCCGTACTTATTGAGGTCGGTGGCGGCCATCTGAATGTGAAGAATGTCGCCCTGAAATCCTTCGCCCTTGTACTCAATGGCCACATCGGCCATGATGTGACCCAGGCCCGTAGTGGGGTCGTACTCTGCGTGACCTAAGTGGCGCAGAAACTGCACCCGGGCCTCGTGCAGGATGCTCAGCAGGGCATCGTTGCCGAGGTGAGCCCCGTAGTTGAGGTCGGTGATACGGATGGGAATTTCGATGGTGAGCAAGTAGGAATCGGGAAGCTGGACTTTTACGCGGGCCATAATGGGGAAAGAAAAACAGGATGAAGGTGCGGCGGCCTACCTAAGGGGAGACTGTTACTGCCAGTTACAGCGCCGCGGCAGTACTACCGCCACAATAACAAACGCAGTATATTAGCCAAACGCCGCCTTACTTTTTGGGAGCGTTCCTGCCTTTCTGCCCTCTCTTTCGTTTCCATGTCTATGCCCTACGTTGAAGTTCGCGCTACCGCCGATGGCTCCAGCACCCTGTACGTGCCCGCGCTTAATGAGCACTACCACAGCACGCACGGGGCCCTGCAAGAGGCTCGACACGTGTACCTAGCGGCGGGTCTGGAGCCGGCTTTGGCCGCCAGTACCACGCTGGTATGGGTGCTGGAAATCGGGTTTGGCACCGGCCTGAACGCCCTGCTTACCCTGGAGCGCAGCCTCAGCACCGACTGCACTATCTTCTACGATACTATTGAGAAGTTTCCGCTGCCGTGGGAGGTAGTAAGCCAACTGAACACGGAAAACTACCTTTCCGGCCCCGAGCTGCTCGACTACCAGCACCAGTTGCACGCCGCCACCTGGAACCGGCCCATCGATCTGACGCCCAATTTCAAGCTGCTCAAGCGTTCTGGGGAACTTCAAGCCACGGCACTACCCCAGGATACCTATCAGGTGATTTACTTTGATGCCTTCGCCCCGAAAAGCAGCCAGACATGTGGACCGACGAGGTGTTTGCGCAACTCTACCAGGCCACCGCGCCCGGCGGCGTGCTGGTGAGCTACTGCGCCAAAGGCTCCTTTAAGCGCAGCCTCAAGGCAGCCGGCTGGTTGGTCGAAAAAATTCCCGGCCCGCCCGGCAAGCGCGAAATGACCCGGGCCTGGAAAGTGAGGTAACCTATCTGTAGATGTTATGAAGCTTAATCGTCGTTTGAACCAACTCACCGAAGCCGATTACCGGCACCTGTTGATTAACTATCGGCGCTACACTGATTTCAACTCGCTGGGTCTGTTTCGCAGTTTGCTTAAGAATGAGAAGCTGAATCTGGAGCAGCAAATTTGCCTGCGCGATGCGGCCACGGAAGTTTTTCCGAGGTTCTATGAGTTTCTGCAGCTGAAAGACCCAGCCACATTTTTTCGTCTTAGCACCCTGGGGCAAGAGCTAAACATAGCCGATGAGCGGGCCGCGTGGAAGGAAATCGGCCGAACGCAACAGCGCATACTAACGGAGAAGCGTATCCGGCACCGCAATTTTGGCATGTACTCCAAGCATAACTGCGGTTACGACACTTGCCCTCTCAATGGTATCATGATTCGACAAGGAACGCGCATTGCGGAAGGTGTTATGAAATTCAACACGGACAGGCGGATTTGCTACGGTGGCCACTTCGACCACCGAGCGGAGCAGCGCCGCCGGGAGCGAAAAGCCTGGGCCAACCAGCGGAACTACCTGGAGGAATAACAAGGTGCCGGTTTACTTCCTGCATCCTGCGTAAGTTGCCTCTACTATGAGTCGCAAACTGTTAGAAACCGACGGGCAGGAATGGGTGCAAAAGGGTATTATCACGGAGACGCAGCGGGAGCAGCTGCTCGCCCTTTACCCCATTGACACGGCTGCTATTGGCCTGCTACCCCTACTGGGCAGCCTACTAGTTGGCCTGAGTGCCCTGAGCGTAGTAGCGGCCAACTGGCAAGGCTTGCCGGAGCTGGTACGGCTGGGGCTGCTGCTCGGGGCTTTGTGCGGGGCCTACGCCGGGGGCGAGTATTTCCGGCGGCGCGGCAACGACAACCTGGGCATGGGCCTGTTGGCCTTGGGCTAATTCTCTTCGGGGCCAGCATTGTGCTGACCAGCCAGCTTTACCAACTGATCGGCTACGACCTCACGGGCTTGCTAGCCTGGGCCGTGGCGGGCATGGGCCTAACGTGGCTGTACCGCAGCCGCCTGCTGTTCCTGATGACGGCCATTATCAGCGGCATTGTGCAGGGCTACAACACGGGGCAGCTCGGGGCCTTCAGCTACCTCACGGCCGCGGGCACGGCGTTGGGCCTGGGCTACTACTGGTGGCGCCGCCCCGATGCCCTGCTAGGCGGAGTGCTGGCCACGGGCTTGCTCTGGCAGGCCGCTCTGCTCATCAGTCATTTGCACGTAAAAATCACCTGGTTTTTTATTCCCGCCATGCTGGTGTATGCCTTTGGCGACTGGCAGCCCGACCGGCCAGCGGGGCGGGCCTTGCAGGGCCCCCGCTGGTAGCGGCTTTCCTGTTCACCCTGGGGCTGGCCTTGTTTGGCGAATCGGATTTTTACGCCGGACAGCTGCGGGCACCGCAGCTGCCTTACGTGGCGGCTTTGGGCAGCGTGCTGGCGCTTTCGGTGCTGGGCAAGCGGCGGCGGGGCCGCCTGGGCAGCCTCACCGACTGGTTACTGCTACTACCGGGGTTTTACTTTACCGGCGGGCTGGCCCTAGCCGTGGCCACGCTAGTGGTGCTTTATGCCTATTCCGGGGCGGTACTGCTGCGGGCCCACCAGGAGCAAAATCAGGACCGCGTGACTCTAGGTACTGTTCTGTTTATCCTGACCACGGCCGTGGCGTACTTTAAGCTGACCTGGGGCTTTATTGACAAGTCGGTGTTTTTCCTGCTGGGGGGACTACTGCTACTGGGGCTGAGCTGGTGGCTGCGGCGCCGCGCGGCCCGCACTTTTTCCTCATCAAGCCCTACCAAGCCATGAGCCACCCTACTCCTACTGCGGCGCACTCTGTCGCCCCTTCTCCCCAAGGAAGCACAACGCCCCTACTGGAACTGTCGGAGGGTAGCCGGCGGCGCGGAATGCGGTGGCTGGTGCTGGCTCAGGTGGTGTTCGTGTTAGGGGTAGCTGCTGCTGGCTACGCTACTGCCGCTCTGGGGCGCACCGTGGTGCTGCGCACCCGCCCCGTAGACCCACGCGACCTGCTGTACGGCGACTACGTAAACCTGCGCTACCACGTGAGCGAGCTGCCCGGCAGCCTGTGGCGGGGCTCAGCCATGCCCGCCGCCACGATGCAGCCTACGTACTGCTAGAGCCCCAACCTGATGGCACCTACGAAGCCACTGGCCTTTTTCCCGAGAAGCCCGCCACGGTGGGGCGCCAAGCCGTGCTGCGGGGCTCCGTGCAGGATGTATGGCGGCGCGGCATTCAGTTGCGCTACGGCCTAGAGCGATATTACGTGCCCGAGGATATGGGCCGGAAACTAGAGCAGCGCCAGAGCCTGCGGGTGCAAGTCAGCATAGCTCCCTGGGGGCAAGCCCGCATCACCAAGGTTGAAACGAGCCCGGAATAGTACCCTCCACTATTCATATATTACCTTGCTTTATTATATTGCTGACCTAAAGTCGCGCTATCATTCTGCCTACCCTACTACCCTATTGCATGTTGCTGTATCCATTCCATTTTCTACCGCATGAAAGTCAACCTATCCAACTTGTCCGTGGTGCTGGCCGCTCAGCGCCAGGCTACTCAGCCTAAGGCTACCCGTAAAAAAACTACGACCTCTGCCGAGCCTACGCTCCATTCCGTAGCCCCAACTACCCTTAAAAAGTAAAGCAACATCGCCCGGACCTATATGTAGGTTCGGGCGATGTTGCTTTAAGGCTATGCTAGACAATCAGTTCAAAAGGCGCTCAATAGGCGCTGGCCTACAGATTACTGCTGCGGAGCAAATCCTCATCGGCCCGCTCCATTTCTACCAGGGCATATTTTTTCTGGTCTGTGATGTTCATTTCATCTAGGGCATCTATCAGGTCATGATATTTGGCACCCTCGCTGGTTTTAATCAGAACTACTGGAGCAGGCTGCTGGCGTTGGCGTTTTAGAAGTACTTGGCGCAGGCCAGCATCACTAAAATTGGTGGTGTACAGAGTAGGGCGCGGCTCGTTGGGGGTACCTGCTGGCGTGTTCAGTCCGAAAAAGTAATGCACTTGGCTGTTCTTGCCCAAAATCAAGGTCAATGCCTTTTTCGCTGGCACTGCGGAATCAGGCTCATCAACATCCGGCTTTACGGGCATGGCCAAGTCCATTACCGTCGGCTTGTTAAAGGTAGTCGTCAGCATGAAGAAGGTAAGCAGCAGAAAAGCCAAGTCGACCATGGGTGTCATGTCGAGACGAAAGGCAATTTTCTTCGCGCGGGGTTTGCCGCCACGGGTTACGGGTGATGCTTGAATCTCGGCCATAACAGAGTAGTGATTGAAGTGGATAAGGTTGTATTCAGTTAACGCTATACTGCTGCACGTTATTGTCAGCTCCACAGGCAGGCTGCTTTTCACACGTCCCCATTGCGCTTCTTACTTCGCTACCTTGCTGTATAGTGGCAAACCTGGCGGCACTTCAGATGACCCGTTTCTTGTACTCTTTCGCCACGGCGTTAGCCGTTTGGCTGGTGCTGTGGCTGACGCTTATTGGTCCACGTTTGCTTTGGCAGCCTACCCTCGATGTACAGATGCATAACACCTACTTTGTTGTGGGCAGTTATGCTAGTCAACTGTGCTCCTTTCTGCTCCTGCTGCTTTTCACATTGCTCCTCCGTTTCATCCGGCGGCAGGTAGCTAAAAGCGCAACGGTGGCTTTAGCTTGTAGCGTTGGTAGCGCTCTGCTGCTCTTCAGGTGGGCAATGCTCAGTTATTTCCATCCTGCTTCTTGGCTGCTGCAAACCGCCCAGGCAACTACTCCTGCGGTGAGCCGCTTAGTGAAGGCGGGGTGGGTAGTGCAAGCATTTTTGCTTGGAGTCGTAATCTGGTCGGGCATAACCTTTTGGCGCCTTTACCGCTCTCGGTAGTTACTTTCACCTACGTAAACCGCCACACCCGCTCCGGCGTGAGGCAGGCGTGCAGGCGTGTATCACCTTCCCAAACATCCAGAATCCGGGGCACGGGCGGCTCCAAGCCAACCCCAATCCGTAGCGCGTCGGGGCGGCATTCCAGCAGAAATCGGTCGTAGAAGCCTTTGCCGTAGCCCACGCGGTGGCCGGTTTCGTCGAAGGCCAGCAGGGCAATCAGTATGGCATCGAGTTGGGTGGGCTGCACTTCTTCGGCCCCAACCGGCTCCGAGATTCCCCAGCGGTTAGTGCGCAGCTGCGTCTCGGGCGTAAGATGATAATGGCGCAGCGTTTGACCGTCGGGCTGGACTACCGGCACGGCTATCCGTACTGTCGGCAGCTCAGCCCACAGCTGCCGAAGTAACGGCCACGTATCGGGCTCCTGCTGCCGAGGAATGGGTAGGAATACATGCAGCCACTGCCAGGCTTGCAGGGGAAATGCTTGATGTAACTGCTGCCACAGCGCTTCGCTGCGGCGGGCCAACTCCTGCGGGGGTAACTCGCGGCGGCGTGCTAGGGCCTCGCGGCGGAGGTCGGCTTTCAGCATGGCTCACTTGCTTTTTTAGAGGGAACGGCCCGCCTCATGTTGAAGCGGGCCGTTGGAAATACTCTCTGTTTCGGACCAGTTCAACCCTACTCCTCTTCCAACACCGTAAACTCCAGAGCCAGCGGGTCGAAAGCTTCCACCAGCTGCTGAATAAACTGCGGGTTGTTAATCAGGATGCTCAGCACGTTGTCGGTGCGCTCCTGCAGGTGGCCGCCGGGCATGAGCTTGTCTTTGAGGGCCGTGAGCTGATTGTAGGCCGTTTCGTGCTTGGCTTCGGCGGCTTTGCTCAAGCGCTTCTCCAGCCCCGCTACGATGCCCGTTACCTTTTGCTGCTCGGCGGCTACCGTTTTCACTAGCGTGGGGTCGAGGCGCTGGGCCAGGGCCGACACGGCTTGGAAGGCAGCGGCTAGCTGCTTTTGTTGCTCCTGCAGGCTGACTTCTTCTTGCCCCAACGTGGCACCTACTTGTTTTTTCAGCTCCGACAGCGGCCGGAAAATGTCCGTGGAGGTCAAGCCCAGCTTGCGCAATTTGCCGGCGCTAGCCTTGCCCACGTACTGGGCCGAGTTGCGGGGTAGCAGAATGGGAAAGGGCACGCCATTTTCTTCAAACACCCCTTTTAGTTGAAACCAGTACGCTACTTCGGCCCCGCCGCCAATGTAGCAGAGGTTAGGTAGCAACAGTTCCTGGTAGAGTGGGCGCAGTACTACATTGGGGCTGAACTGCTCCGGGTGCTGCCGCACCAGCTCCAACAGCTCGGCCTGGCTGTGGCAACGCTCTGTATTGCGTACCGTAATCTGGGCGCAGTCCTGGGCAGCATCGTACTCCAGCCGCTCCCGCTTGCCGGTGTCGGTGAGGAAGAACAGGTTAAGCGGGCGCGAGTACACCTGGGGCTTGTAGCCGGCCGCTTCCAGCCGGGCGTTGGCCTGCTGTACGGCGCGGTGAGAAGCCTGCGCCTCAACTTCTTTTTCGAGCACGGGTACCAACGCTTGCTTCAGGGCTGGCGTATCGGCATCCAGGCTTACCAGACCCAGCTCGCCGAATAGGTCGTGGGTGAGTCGGCGGGTAGCGGCGGCTAAGGTGTCGGCTTCTTCGTACGCCTGGCGAAATAGGGCCGGCACATCGGCGGGCAAATGGTCGAGCAAGGCTTCCTTCATACCGTCCAGCTTCAGCCGGCCTACCGGCCCACCGGTTTCGGCGGCGTTCCATTCGTACTTTTTGCCGAACAGATTGAAGTGGTTGATTTCGGCGAAGTCGTGGTCTTCCGTGGCCATCCAGTACAGGGGCACGAAGTCGTACTGCGGATATTTTTCCTTGAGCTGCCGACTCAATTTCACTGCCGTAACAATCTTGTACACAAAGTACAAGGGCCCAGTGAGCAGGTTGAGCTGGTGGCCGGTAGTGACGGTGAACGTCGTTTCCTGGCGGAGCAAGTCGAGGTTGGCTTGCACGGCGGGATGCACGGTAGGTAGCGTAGCGTACTGCGCCCGCAAGGCGTCTACCAGCCGTTGCCGCGCCTCGGGCGTATAGGAAGCGCGCTTTTCCTCTATCTGCGCCGCAAATTCATCGAGAGCCGGGAAGCGGTGATAAAACGGAGCCAGGGCTTCGTGCCGGGCCAGGTAATCGGTCAGCAGGGAAGAAAACGCGCCGGTATCGGCGTAACGTAGGGTCGTGACGGACATACGGAGGGAGAAATATTCGGCTATAACCGGCCAGCGCCCACAAAGTAACTGGCAATTTCCCGGACCCACAGATTTTAGCCCTGTCGTCTCCCCGCTGGCGGCACTTTTAAGCAGCCCCGAACCCTATTTACTGCAAAACCCAAAGGGCATCAACGTTTAGAATCTGGGCGCGCCCGTGCAGTAAACGAGAGAGAATACTAGCGTGCTATGCTGCTCGATGAGCTGCACCTGCACTGCTTGCAAAGCGGATACAAAAAACCCTACCCCAGCATGCTGGGGTAGGGTTTCAGGTAAGGAGCTCTCGAATTTTCTAGATCAGCTTGCCATACAGGTCAAAGTCAGAGGCCTCGGTAATCTGCACTTGGGCGAAGTCGCCGAGGCGCACGTAGGTGTCTTTGGTGGCAGGCACCAACACTTCGTTGTCTACTTCGGGCGAATCGAACTGGGTCCGACCCACGAAGTAGCCACTTTCCTTCCGGTCGAAGAGAACTTTATGGGTCTGGCCTACTTTTTCCTCGTTCAGCTCCATGGAAATCCCCTGCTGCAGCTCCATAATCTGGTCGGCACGGTGCTGCTTTTCCTCCGCAGGCACGTTGTCCTCGAGGGTGTAGGAGTGGGTGTTGTCCTCGTGGGAATACGTGAAGATGCCCAGGCGGTCGAAGCGGGTATCCTCCACGAAGCGGTAGAGCTCCTCGAAGTCCTGCTGGGTTTCGCCGGGGTGGCCAGCAATAAGGGTCGTGCGCAGGGCAATGTCGGGCACGCGCTGGCGGATGGTGTCCACTAGCTCCACGGTGCGGCGTTTGCTGATGCCCCGCCGCATGGTTTTCAGCATGTTATCGGAAACGTGCTGCAAAGGCATGTCCAAGTACTTGCAGATGTTCTCCCGCTCGTTCATTACGTCTAAGGCATCCATGGGGAACTGCGAGGGGTAGGCGTACTGCAGCCGGATCCAGTCGATGCCGTTTACATCGGAAAGGTGGCGCATCAGGTCGGCCAGCTTCCGCTCGCCGTAGTGCTGCAGGCCATAGTACGTCAAATCCTGGGCAATCAGAATCAGCTCCTTCGTACCCATGGAGGCCAAGCGCTTCGCTTCCTTCACGAGGTCCTCGATGGGGCGGTCCTGGTGCTTGCCGCGCATGAGCGGAATGGCGCAGAACGAGCACGGACGGTTACAGCCTTCGGCAATCTTGAAGTAGGCGTAGTGGGCGGGGGTCGTCAGCAGCCGCTCACCCACCAGCTCGTGCTTGTAGTCGGCTTCCAGCTTTTTCATCAGTTGGGGCAATTCCAGGGTGCCAAAGTAGGCATCCACCTGCGGAATTTCCTTTTCCAGGTCGTCCTTGTAGCGCTGCGACAGGCAGCCCGTCACGTAGAGTTTTTCCAGGCGGCCGGCTTCCTTCTCGTCGGCGTAGCGCAGAATAGTGTCAATGCTCTCCTGCTTGGCGTTGTCAATAAAGCCGCAGGTGTTGATAATGACGATGTTGGCGTCGCTCGTGTCGGCTTCGTGCGTTACCTCAAACTGGTTGGCGCGGAGCTGGCCCATCATCACCTCCGAATCAACGAGGTTTTTGGAGCAGCCCAGGGTAATAACGTTGACTTTATTGGCCTGTTGGCTTCTTACTTTCATAGAGTGTAGCGCGAAGTTTTGCTTCGCGAATCAGTGAACAGGCGGCCGGACAAGACTTTCTAGCTGAGAAAGTTGCCCGCTACGGCCCGTAGGGAAAATCGGACCGCAAAGGTACGCAGCCCGCAACGCCTTTTCCTACCCGTAAGGTTTCTTTCCTATCTTACTACCTCTATTTTGCTTGGTGCTTTATTTTATGTTTACCTCATTCCTTGGATCGTATCCGCGCCTGGGTTTGCTACCCCTGCTAGGTTCAGCTTTGCTGCTGGCGCAGTGCAAGAAGAAAGAAGTCGAGCCGCAGCTTCCACCCGAAACTACGACCGGGGCCATGACCTTCGGCTGCAAAGTAGATGGTCACGTCTTCACGCCGCGCAATGGACAAGGCCAAGAGGGCCTATACGTGCAATACGTCAATCTGGGCACCGGGCCACAGGGGGGCTACTACTTGAATATTCCAGCAGCAGACTGGAAGGCAACCCCGATCAAGGCAGTGAGCATCACCACGGATAGTCTGTTGGTCGAGGAAGGTAAAACGTATGCGTTTAAAAACAGCAAAGGCACGGTACACGCCTTTTATGCCGAAGGAGGTAAATATCAGAAACTAGATTCCGACGAGGGAGAGCTTACGATTACCCGCTTTGATGCCACACAACGAATCCTGTCGGGTCGATTTCATTTTGTTGGGACTAATCAAACAACTCGCAAGCAGGTTCGCGTCACGGAAGGACGGTTTGATGTACGGTTTTAGTACGAGTGCTTAATCTATGCCGCGAAAACAAAAGCCCGCCTGTGCTTTCGCAGGCGGGCTTTTTGTTACAAGGGCACCTAGGGAATCTTCTACTTCTTGAACAGCGAGTTTACGAAGGTGTGACGGTCGAAAAGCTGCAAATCAGTCATCTTCTCGCCTACCCCGATGTAGCGCACTGGCACCTGCAGCTGGTCGGAAATACCGATGACCACGCCGCCCTTAGCCGTACCGTCGAGCTTGGTAATGGCCAGGGCCGATACCTCGGTGGCTTTGGTAAACTCCTTGGCTTGCAGGAAGGCATTTTGGCCGGTACTACCATCGAGCACGAGCAGGACTTCGTGGGGCGCATCCGGAATCACCTTCTGCATCACCCGCTTGATCTTGCTGAGCTCGTTCATCAGGTTCACCTTGTTGTGCAGGCGACCAGCCGTGTCAATAATGACTACATCGGCTTGCATTTCCACGCCTTTCTTCACGGCGTCATAGGCCACGGAGGCGGGGTCAGTGTTCATGCCGTGCGAAATAACCGGCACGCCTACCCGCTGCCCCCAGATGATGAGCTGGTCCACGGCGGCAGCCCGGAAGGTATCGGCAGCGCCCAGCACTACCTTTTTGCCCGCCGAGTGGAAGCGGTGGGCCAGCTTGCCGATGGTGGTGGTTTTGCCCACGCCGTTTACGCCCACCACCATAATCACGAAGGGCTGACCAGTGTTATCGGGCCGATCAAGGATGGCGCGGGAGCCGGTGGCGCCGCTGTTGCGGTCCAGCAAATCGGCAATTTCCTCGCGCAGGATGCGGTCCAGCTCCGAGGTACTCACGTACTTGTCGCGGGCCACGCGCTTTTCGATGCGGTCAATCACCTTCACGGTGGTATCAATCCCGACATCGGCATGCACCAGCAGGGTTTCCAGGTCGTCGAGTACGGCCTCATCCACGGTGCTTTTACCCACCACGGCTTTGCTGAGCTGATCGAAGAAGCTGGTTTTAGTTTTCTGCAGCCCTTCATCGAGGGCCTGCTGCTGCTCCTTGCTTTCCTTGTCCTTCTTGAAAAAATCGAAAAGTCCCATGCGGTCAGGATGTAGGGCGAAGCTCCAGCTTCGCGCATCGTTGCTGAGGCTGAACGGCTTGCCGAGCTTTTAGAAACTCAGCGGCAGCGGTTCAGCGGCACAAAGCTGGAGCTTCGTGCTAGAACGCAAAAAAGTCCCACGGTGGCGGGACTTCTTCACTTCGGTCGGAATGCCACGGGGGCGCCGGATTACTTAACGCCAGTGGCGATGTATTCCTGCACTTTGTCAACGGGCACCATTTCCTCTTTGAAGGTGTAAGCGCCGGTTTTCTCCGATTTCACAGCACGGATAACTTTCGCCCAGTCCTTGCCGCCGGCAGTTTTCAGGGTAGCTACTACTTTCTTAGCCATTGCTCAGATTACTTGATTTCCTTGTGAACGGTCATCTTCTTGAGCACGGAGTTGAACTTCTTCAGTTCAATGCGCTCAGGAGTGTTCTTACGATTCTTGGTGGTGATGTAGCGCGAGGTGCCCGGCTGCCCGAGTTCTTATGCTCAGTGCATTCAAGGATTACCTGCACCCGGTTGCCTTTCTTAGCCATCTCGACGGGGGTTTTTGGTATTAAGGACTGCAAAGGTACGACCCTTTTTGGAATTGCCAAACAGTCAGTGACATTCCCCGCAAAACTGTGCTCGGCCCTTACCCAACTGGCTCCTACTTGAGTGCAGGCAGCGTGAAATCATCCAAAGCGCTGGGCTTGGCCATTAAGCTTTCTACTTCTGCCACGGTACGCGGGGCTTCCCGCGAGAGATTTTCGTAGCCCATGGTCGTAATTAGTACGTCGTCCTCGATGCGCACACCGATGTTCCACCACTTCTTGTCACAGGGGCTGCCTTCGGGGATGTAAATACCTGGTTCCACAGTGATTACGCTACCTGCGCGCAACGGACCATAAGTACCGGAATCATGCACATCGAGGCCTAGGTAGTGGCTGGTGCCGTGTGGAAAGTACTTGCGGGCTTCCTCCGGCTTCTTGATAATACCTAACCGAAGTAGCCCTTCCGCTACTACCTGCTGGGCAGCCTTGTTGGGAGCTTGAAACTCATTGCCGGGCTTGCAGGCAGCAAATCCGGCTTCCTGAGCGGCCAGCACCAACTCGTAAATCTGGCGCTGGGCCGGGCTGAATTTGCCGGAGGGCGGAATAGTGCGCGTAACATCAGCAGTATAGCCGTGGTATTCGGCGCCGCAATCCATCAGCAGCAGGTCGTTTTTTACTTGGGGCTTGTCGTTTTCGGTGTAGTGCAGAATGCAGGCGTTGCCACCAGCCCCCACAATGCTGGGGTAGCCCTCGAACTCGGCCCCGTACTTTTTGTACACGTACTCGTGCACGCCTTGCAGCTCCATTTCGCCCATTTCAGGACGGGTTGCCTTCATTACCTCCTGCTGGCCCACGGCGCTAATGCGCACGGCCCGGCGCAGGAGGACAAGTTCCTCGGGGTTTTTACTTCCCGCAACTGGGCCAGCGCCGCATCAAGCACTTGCGTGTCGAAGCGGCTGGCGGGGCGGTTAGCCACAGCTTTCTGGCGCTCGGCGTCGGTTTTGGCGTTCAGGTACCCTTGCACGTAGGCATCCTGGGCTAGAGCGGGCTGAGTTTGGGTTAGGTTCTGGAGGTAAGGGACCAGCCGCGCCGCACCCGTCAGGCCACGCTGCTGAATAAGCTGCTGAGCCTCCGCCACGACGGGGTTTACATCGGCAGGGAGGGCGGCCTGCTGCCGAAACGAGGCGAGAAGGTTGTATAGGTCGGCGGGGTCCCGGCTGTCGTCGCGCACGTCCGTGGCCAGGGGCGAGTACATGATGTGGGCGAAGCCAGCCCACCCAATGCCGGCGGTTGCAAACTCCTTGTTATCGGCTACAAACTGCACCTGTAGCTGCTGCTTGGCGCCCTCCGTGCCCAGCCGACGGCCAGTCCACTGTTCGGCTTGGGGGTCGCGGGGTTGCACGAACAGGGCTTCCGTAACGCCTGCTTGCCCTTTAACGGTCTGTGGCTCCTTGAACAGCACCAGTACCGCGTCCGGCTCAGTATAGCCAGTCAAGTAGTAAAAATCGGGACTCTGGTGGTAGGTGAAATCGACGTCGTTGGCGCGGTTGCGCACCGGGGCGGCAAATAGCACCGCTACTGAGCCGGCCGGCAAAGCTTGGCGCAGCAACTCCCGCCGCTGCTTGTGAAATGAGGGCGACAGAAAATCGGCCGGGCGGTCGGGGCCGGCGGCGCGCTGGGCCTGGGCCTGGGCCGAGGGAGCCGCTAAAAGCAGGCCCGCGAGCAGGAGAAGATGAGCGGGCTTGGTCAGCAGCGAGATAGGCATAGCGAGGAGTTGGGTCCCTGGAGCTACCCACGAGAGGCAGGGTGCGGACCAGATATACTGCAACTTCCGAAAAAAGCAGCACCTATGCCAGCCCGGAATACGGCACCTGCTACCTATTGCTATACAACAGCGCGAAGCTTCCGCTACCCGCAGAACCGAGAACTTCCAAACAAGGAAATACTCTGAATCTGCGCGTGGCGGAAGCTTCGCGCTAAAAGGCTACTGGTTTCCGAAGAAACTAGTACACGATGAAGCCTTGCTCCTTGGCCTTCTTCAGGACCGACATGATGCCGTTCTTGTTGATGGTACGGATGGTGCTGGCGGCAACTTTGAGCGTAACCCAGGCGTCTTGCTCCGGGATGTAGAAACGTTTCTTCTGCAGGTTCGGGTAGAACTTGCGCTTGGTCTTGTTGTTGGCGTGCGAAACGTTGTTGCCTACGCGGGTACGCTTGCCGGTCAGATCACAAACTCGGGCCATGATATCAGGAGCTTAGAGGTTTCAATGCTAGAAAAAGGGACGCAAATATCCGAAGTATTTTGACAGAAGCAAACCCACGGGCTGAAAAATAGCAGGTTAGCCCGTTTTCGGGCCCGGACGGGGCTTCTTTTTGTCGCGCCCGAACTGCCAAGGGCAGTGCCGGCAGCCGTTGCCGCAGCAGGTACCCCGCCGCAAATGGTACTGTTCCGTGAAAACCATGTAGCCTTCCGGGGTCAGGTAATAGTCGCCGGGCTGGAGAGATTGGGGAGCGGAACGGGCCACGAAATTACAGGAAGTGAAGCCGCAAGATACGCAGGCTCAGCCAGTGCGGCCGTTGAAAACATGTTCTTACCCTTGGGAGTATATAGTCTACTCCGCGCTTGGGCTTATGGCGCCGGCTGTCCTGCATCATGCGCCCTCTGCTACCCTTGTTTTTGGCTGTGCTGCTGACCGGTGCAGCGCAGGCCCAACACTCTGAATCGGCTGGTGTTGCGCTGCTGGTTGAGCAACTAGCTCAGGCGCCGGAAACCTTGCCGGAACTACCCTTGAAAGAAGCCCGTCGCACCTTGCCCCAAGCGCGGCAGCACTACCAGCGCGGCCTACCGGCCGGCACTAACTTCTACCTCACGGCCCGAGTACTAAATGAAACGGCTACCCCGAAGCCGTGGTAATACTTGTTGAGCGGTGGCAGGGTAGCCGCATCAGCGGCCGTATTCTGCGGTTAGACCCCAACGGCCGCGCTACCCCCGGCTCCGCCGTCGAGTTCGAGGAAGCTGCCGTGCTAGACTGGGTGCTAGTGCAGCCCAACGGCGCGGAGGAAGGCAACTACCTCGGCAAATTCTTGGACCTGGAAGACCGACTGGCGACTCTGCACGACTAGGTAGTTTGCCGCATCGGCCGTCGGTTTACTCGCCTTTCTTCGGAATGTTCTTCAAATCCTGCAACGTGCCGCTGCTATTGAAGCGCATGGTCATGTCCTTGGGGTTGTGCTGGCCGGCGGCAATTACGGCCGCGCCGGTGAGCTTGTAGTTGGTTTTCTTCGCTTTGAAGAGGGTTTTGAAGGCAACTTTGGGTAACCCCTTGGGTTCAAACTTCACGTGAATGGGCATAAGCTCCGTGCCGCGCTTACGAAACGAGACATCCTTTTCCTCCACGCCCTGCACCTGCATGTCGTCACTGATGCGGAAATCATAGCTCACGCGCCGAACCGTGACGGGAAACGGGTTGTAATTGGTCACCTTCAGCGTAACGACGGCTTCACCGTTTTTCAGCCCCAAGTCTTTTACGTCTACGTCGGCTACTTCCACCTTCGGGAGTTTGGGCAGGTACACCCGTTTGGTGATGTTCACCGGAATCTTCTGGGGGCCGGCCACGGGTAAGCGGGTGTACAGGTTCATGGTCATTTGCACGTCTACGCAGTCCTGTTGGCTGTTTTTGAGCGTGTTCTTGACGTTGCTTAAATCCATGGACATGGGAAGCTGCAGGTGGCTGACGGCGTTGCCCTGCATGACGGTAGGCTTGTCCTTGGTACCCTCAGCCAGCAGTTTGCCATCCACGCGGGTCTGGTAGCTTAGGCTATCAATTTGCAGGGTTACGGGCATGTGGTTGCGCAAATCCGTCTTTACCTGAGCCTGCAAACGGTCGGCGGTAATATTATTAACGGAGAGGGAAGTATTTTCCAGGGTCGGCAACAGTTCCTTGCCCTTATCGGTTGAAAAGTAGGCCCAGCCGCCGCCCAGCAACAGAACCACAAGCAGAGCCAGTATAAAAGTCCAGACGGGGTGACGGCGTACGAAAGTAGCGGCCATAGTTTCGGAAGCTGCGTTGGAGAGTGAACCAGAATGCTACCGGATATTATATACGGTTGAGCTTCAAGAATTTACAAAGCAGCACTTTTCTCTTACTCCTGAAAGCAGGGAAATGGTTATGGCCGAGCTTGCCTTGGCAGCTCCGTATCGGGCCCGCCTTTTTCCGTAGTTTTGAACTAGTTAAGTCCGCTATTAACCCAAACCACCCTTGTTATGCAGTCCGCCCCCACCCACCCCACTGCCGACGTACTCACCTCGCCCAGCCGCAGCCAGGAGCTTATGGCGCTGGAGGACCAGTACGGGGCTCACAATTACCATCCGCTGCCCGTGGTGTTGGCCCGGGGTGAGGGCGTGCACCTCTGGGACGTGGAAGGCAAGCATTATTACGACTTCTTGTCGGCGTACTCGGCTGTAAATCAGGGCCACTGTCACCCGCGCATCATTGGCGCCCTCACGGAGCAGGCTCAGAAGCTGACGCTGACTTCCCGCGCCTTCTTCAACGACCAATTGGGCCCGGCCGAAAAGCAGCTTTGTGAACTATTTAACTACGATAAAGCCCTGCTGATGAACTCCGGGGCCGAGGCCGTAGAAACTGCCCTGAAGCTGGCCCGCAAGTGGGGCTACCAGGAAAAAGGTATTGCCCCGAACCAGGCCCGCATTCTGGTGGCCGAGCACAACTTCCACGGCCGCACCACGGGTATCATCTCCTTTAGCACCGATCCGGACTCCACTGGTGGCTTCGGCCCCTATACGCCCGGCTACCAGGTAGTACCCTACGATGATTTGGCGGCCCTGGAAGAAGCCGTGAAAGACCCGCACGTGTGCGGCTTCCTAGTGGAGCCCATTCAGGGTGAGGCTGGCGTCATGGTGCCTTCGGAGGGCTACTTGGCTCAGGCCGCCGCTATTTGCAAGGCCCACAAGGTGCTGTTTATTGCCGATGAAATTCAAACGGGCCTGGGCCGCACTGGTGAGCTGCTGGCCGTGTGTTACGAGGGTGTGCACGCCGACATTCTAATTCTGGGCAAGGCCTTGAGTGGGGGCGTGATGCCGGTGTCGGCGGTGCTGGCCCGCAACGAAATCATGCTCACTATTCAGCCCGGGCAGCACGGCTCTACGTTTGGGGGTAATCCGCTGGCCTGCGTGGTACTGCGGGCCGCCCTGGACGTGCTGCTGGAGGAAAAGCTTACCGAAAATGCCCGCGTACTGGGCGAAGTATTCCGGGAGCGGATGCGCCGGGTGCAGCAGCAGCGCCCCGAGGTAGTAGAACTAGTGCGCGGCAAGGGACTACTCAACGCCGTGGTTATCAAGCCCCGCCCCGACGGCCGCACGGCCTGGGACGTGTGCGTGACCTTGATGGAGCGCGGCGTGCTCGCCAAGCCTACCCACGGCGACATCATTCGGTTTGCCCCACCCCTGGTTATTACCGAGGAACAGCTCCACGAAGCCTGCGACATTATTGAGCAGGTAATCCGGGAGTTCTAAGTTCTATGAAGAGTAAAAACTTTGAATTAACACAGGTCGTCAGGCTGAGCACAGTAAAACATTTCGCATGCTACTGTCAGCCCGCGAGATGCTTCGTCTCTGCATGATGCGCAGAATAATCAGCCTGACGTTCTTTTTTAGCTCAAACACCCTTACTGTCCACGCCGGTTAGGTTGCCATACTTGAACCCGGTACGCTGGCTTATCCTTTTCCTACCCGGAAGGCTGGTTTGCCATTTTGCTGCAGTATCCTTTCACAAGCGGGGTCCCTGAGTAGGGGCCCCGCTTTGGCGTAGTATGGGGCTTGCTTGCCGTACGTATTACCCGGTTGCTCCGCACAAAAACGGAGCAGCCCTACCGGGAAATACTGAATTTGGGTGCGTTGGTCGGCACGGCCGCAACACGGAGTTGGCCGCGGGAGTATGCTGGAACAATCTTCCAAACTTTACGACTAGCAGCTATGCTACAATCAGTTATGTATTCAAACTGGTGGGTAATGGCCCTGCGCGGACTGTCGGCCGTGCTATTCGGCTTGCTTACTTTCCTGATGCCCGGCCTGACCTTACTGGTGCTAATAACCTTGTTCGGGGCATACTGCCTGGTGAATGGGGTGCTCACCCTAATCACGGCCTTCCGCGGGGGGCGCAACCAACCGCGCTGGTGGGCCCTGGTGCTAGAAGGGGCCGTCAGTTTGGTTGCTGGGGCCGTGACTTTAGCCTGGCCCGATCTTACCTCCCTGGTGCTTCTGTACGTGGTAGCCATCTGGGCCCTGGTAACCGGGCTGCTCCAGATCGGCTCGGCCATTCGGCTGCGCAAGCACATAACCGGGGAGTGGGTGCTGATGGCCGGGGGCTTGCTTTCGGTACTGTTCGGATTGATACTGATGACGAGGCCCATTGCGGGCGCCCTGGTTGTTGCCTGGTGGGTGGGGGCTTACGCATTTGCCTTCGGGATTCTGTTAGCGATACTGGCCTTCCGGCTGCGGCGGCAGGCCAGCCACCAAGGAGCAGCAGCTTCAGCCAGCTAGGTAGCGGGCCAGCGGCCACGCCCACCGACGAAACCGCGCTTCTGGCGGGGCATGGCCGCAGATTAGCCGAGGATGCCAGCAGGGGGCTAGACGAGGTAGTAATTTTGACTCATTACTACTTCAACATCTACTCGTTATGCGTACTCGTCGGTTGCTTCTGTTGTGTGGTTTGGTGTCAATGCTAGCAAGCAGCTGCCAGACGAGTCGCTCGGCTTTTCAGGCCCGGCATTTGGGTCCGGTAATGTCGTTTTCCGCGGACACGGCTACCACGGTACTGCTGCTACACGACTCCCAGGGCCCGCAGGCCACTCGGGTGCAGGTAACGGCCGCCGAAGCCGCTGCCTTCCGCCAGCAGTAAGCCGGGAGCGGGTTTCCCGTTGACGTTTTGCCCTGATTTTCACACACCACGCCGCCGTGGTCCAGTCCAAAGTGGGCAGGGCCGCGGCGGTGGTGTTTTCGGCCAGCTGGCTTCCGGAAGCCCGAAAATGCGGCCCGGCGCGGGGTTTGTTTTACCTTGGGCCATGCATGTATTCCGATGGTGCCGCGGCTGGGCGGCAATTGCGCTGCTGGCCACTAGCTGCCGCAGCGAACAGGTAGCTTTTCAATTCCGGCCGGCTCCTCCCAGCGTTGCTCCGGCCCCCATTTCTGCCCCCTCTCCCACCACTCCCTCTCCGGCACCGGCCCCTGCCCCGCTGGAACCCACCCCTACGGCCTCCGTTGCTACCCCGGCCCGCCCGAAAACGCAGCAACTGGCTCACCTGCCACAGCCACCTCAACAGCTTCACCGTCAACTACTTCGTCGCCATCAATCCCAGGAAACTACGGCCCGGCCCCAGGCACAGCTTCCGGCCAGGCGCGACACGTGGCATCTGCTGCTGGGTGGGTTGCTGATAGCGGCTGGGGTAGTAACGGGGCTGCTGCTGGGCGGCTGGCTGGGGCTAGGTGTAGGGGCGCTGATTGTTGTTCTGGGCTACTACTTTCTGGTGCTGGGCCTAGGTGGCAAACACGCGTGGCTGGAGATTTTCCAAGAATTTTTTAACATGTAACCACCACATACTGCACAAATTATGGCGTACGGTAAGGGCATCCTGCTATTCCTTGCTGCTGCTTTGGTCACGGGTTGCCGAAGCGAAAGGACTGGGTTTCAGTTCAGGCCAGCTCCCGTGGTAGCAAAATCGGAGGTTCCGATTGGCACAGCCTCGCCGCCCGTTGCGAAGGTGGTCCGCCTGAGCCTACCGGTAGGGCCTGACTGGCGGTCCTCAGCCCAGAGCCGAAACAAACAACTACGCCCGGCAGCCAAGCGGCGGCCAGCTTCCGCAGCCACCAGCCCTACCCGCACGGATGCTGTTCAGCACCGCCAGCAGCTGAAACCGTTGTTTCACTACCGGAGCCCGCGCGAACTGCACTTTGGACCAAACGCCGGTACTTTTTTACTGCTAGTGGTTGGAGGAGTTATAGGCCTGATTGCGGGTGCCTTTATCGGTTCTACTGCTGGCATTGTGGTAGCCGTGGCAAGCCTGGCAGCCGTAGTGCTGGGCTTCCTAGGTTTTGTGAACCAGTGGTAGCCTGATCTGCCAATTCCGCAACCTTACCTTTGCCGTGGTTGTTCTACCCCGTCTACCTCACTGATAACTGAAAGCTACCCATGCCTATTCTGCCTACGCACCGCCCGCGCCGCAACCGTAAGTCCCAGGTTATTCGCGACATGGTGCAGGAAACCCGCCTTACAACCCACGATTTTATTTACCCCATTTTCATCACCGAGGGACAGAACCAGCAGGTGGCCATCAAGTCGATGCCGGGTATTCATCGGTTTTCGGCTGATCGGGTTATTGATGAAATTGGTCAGTGCGTGGAGCTGGGTATCAAGAGCTTCGCGCCGTTTCCACAGGTGAACGAGGTGCTAAAGGACCGGCTGGCCCGCGAGTCGGCCAACATGGAAGGTCTTTACCTCAAAACCGTAGCCGAGATTAAGCGGCAGTTTCCAGAGGTAGTGCTGATGACCGACGTAGCCATGGACCCCTACTCCAGCGACGGCCACGACGGCATCGTGGACCCCGACTCGGGCGAGATTCTCAACGACGCTTCCCTAGAGGTGCTGGGTCAGATGGCCCTAGCTCAGGCCCGGGCCGGTGCCGACATTATTGGCCCTCCGACATGATGGACGGCCGCGTGGCCTGGATTCGGGAGGTGCTGGACAGCAACGCGTTTTCGCACGTGAGCATTATGAGCTACACGGCCAAGTACGCCTCGGCTTTTTACGGCCCCTTCCGCGACGCCCTTGATTCGGCCCCCAAGAAAGGCGACAAGAAAACCTACCAAATGAACTACGCCAACCGCCGGGAAGCCCTGGTTGAGCTGGCACTTGATGAGCAGGAAGGCGCTGATATGGTGATGATTAAGCCCGCCCTAAGCTACCTCGATGTTATTCGGGAGGTGCGCAACAACACCCAGCTGCCCGTCACGGCTTACAATGTATCGGGGGAGTACGCTATGGTGAAAGCAGCCGCTCAGCAGGGCTGGCTTGATGGGGAGAAAACCATGATGGAAGTACTAACTAGCATCAAGCGGGCCGGGGCCGACGCCATTCTGACGTACTTCGCCAAAGAAGCTGCCGAGGTACTGCGCCGGGGTTAGCACTCTAATGCTTAGAAAAGCGGAATGGGCTCGGCTTGTTCCGCTTTTTTTATGTCTTCACTCAACATTCACTTTCCTTATGCCAACGCTACGGCTTGCTACCTCTTCCGATGTTCCTGCTATACTTGCTCTTATCCGGCGAGTAGTGCCGCTGATGCAGGCCGGCGGTAACCAGCAATGGAGCGCCGATTACCCGAATGAGCAGGTGTTTCAGCAGGACATTGCTCGGGGCCACTTGTGGGTAGCTGAGCTACATGGCGCAGTAGCGGCCGTTGCGGCCCTCACCCACAACGACCAAGATGCTGAATACGCCCAAGCCGACTGGGATTTTGCGGAGCCGGCCCTGGTAACTCACCGCCTAGCTGTCGACCCCGCCGCTCAGGGCCACGGGCTGGCCGTAGCGTTGCTGGAGCAGGCCGAACAGCTGGCACTTGCCCACGGTCTGCGGGTGCTGCGCGTAGATACCAACTCCGAAAATCAGGCCACGCAACGGCTGTTTCCGCGGCTGGGCTACCGCTACGCTGGCGAAATCACGCTGGCTTTCCGGCCGGGGCTACGGTTCTTCTGCTACGAGAAGTGGGTGGGGTAAACTAGCGTACATTGCCCGGAGTCTGGCCTTTATCTAGTTTTTAGTATCCCCTCCTACGCACTATTCTGCGGGGATAAGCAAGCCACCCTACTTGCATGTTTCGCCTATGAGCCGAGCCGACGTGGTAGTGGTCGGGGTACACCTGGGAAAACTCACTTCTCAAACGGCCAGCGCCTGAGCTGACGGCTCCAGAGTAGGAACACGCCTACCCCTACCGCCATCATCAGCAAGGCCCCCACTTGGAATGGCAAAAACAGCGTGACCGTTTGGGACAGGGTGAGCCTGATTCCGTCTTGAATGCTCAGGAATACCCACAGCCACACGGCTACGGCCACAAGTACGGGCAGCGGATACAAGGGCATTCGGAAGGGTAGCCCCTGGGTGCCGCGCCGCCGACGCAGTAGTACCAGCCCTACGGCCTGCCCCACAAACTGCACCAGAATCCGCATGGCCAGGATGGCACTGATGACTTCGCCCAGCTTAAAAAGCAGACTGAACACAAACCCTACCCCACCCAGCAGCAGCAAGGAAACGTGGGGAAATGCTTGGTAGGATGAGTGCGGGCGAAAATGGGCAGAAACTCGCCGTCGGCGGCCGCGGCGTAGGGAATGCGCGAGTAGCCCAGCAGCACGGCGAACAAGGAAGCAAATGCCACCCACAGCACCAGGGCCGTAGCCGCTTTGGCCGCCGTAGCGCCGTAAATCCGCTCCACAAACGTGCTGACAATGAACTCCGAACGGCTGGCTTCGGCCCACGGAATTACGGAGCCCACGCTCCAGTTCAGGAGCAGGTAGAGGGCCATAATTCCGAGAATGCTCAAAAAAATGCTGCGCGGAATGATTTTGTGGGGCTCCCGGACCTCGCCGCCCAAGTGGCAGACGTTGTAGTAGCCTAGGTAGCTGTAAATGGTTTTAGCCGTGGCCTGGCCCATGGCGGCGGAAAGCAGGACTCCGGGCAGCGCCCCCAGCCCACCGGCCGGCAGCCAGGCTACTGGGTGGGTAGCGTGCGTCACCCCGCCCAGAATCAGCCAGCCCATGAGCCCGAGCACGCCCAGCCACAACAGCACCCCTAACCGCCCGATATCCTCAATCTTGCGGTAGAGCAGAGCCAGCAGCAGCAAAACCACCCCGCCCGATACCAGCTTGGGCTGCCACCACTCGGTGAGGGGCACGAGGTAGCCGAAGTACTGGGCAAAGCCGATGGCTCCGGAGGCTACTACCAGCGGCGCCTGCACCAAAGTCTGCCACACGTAGAGAAACGACATAAGCCGGCCCCACTTCTGCTCCCCGTAGGCCAACTTCAGGAAGCGGTAGGAGCCGCCGGCTTCGGGGTAGGCCGCCCCCAGCTCACTCCAAATCAGCCCATCCACCAGGCTCAGAGCCGCGCCTACCAGCCAGGCCAGCAGAAAGTTAGGCCCCATGAATCCCATGACCAGCGGCAGCGTCACGAAGGGCCCAATGCCCACCATGTCAATCATGTTCAGGGCCGTAGCCTGCACCAGCCCCAACCGCCGGTGCAGGGTAGGCGGGGCCGGGGCAGAAGCTGATGCGGGGGTAGAGGGAGGCTGATCCATAGGAAACGAGTTGAAGCTGTACAATCCGCAGAAGCCCCGATTGTTCATGCACCTACGAGCCGAACCCAGCCGCAGCCAGCCGGCGGGCTCATCCAACCTGGGTTTGCCGGGTTTCGTACCACTGGCTCAGTCACCACGCTTTGCATGCACTGTACAGCCACTTACGGGCCCCGTTGCAGTAGCCTGAACAGTAGGGGGCCGGCGGCTGGTGGCTGGCCGTAGTGGCCAAGAATTTAGCCGCATCTTCGTGCTAGCCGCCAGCGCTATGGCTACCCACTACGGCCACTGTACGGGCGCTTCCCGTTTTGCTTGTTGTTTTTATCCTGCGCCCTAGCTCTACCACATGGCATCCCAGTCCTCGTCTAAAATTGCCATTTACGGTGCCATTGGGGCCAATGTCGCCATTGCCATCAGCAAGTTTGTAGCGGCCTTCTTTACTGGTAGCTCGGCCATGCTTTCGGAAGGCATTCACTCCCTTGTAGACAGTGGCAACGGGCTGCTGATTTTGTTTGGGGTGCACCAGGCCCAGAAGCCTGCCAATGCTCGCCACCCTTTCGGCCGCAGCAAAGAGCTGTATTTCTGGTCGCTGATTGTGGCCATTCTGGTGTTTTCCGTGGGCGGGGCATGTCATTCTACGAGGGCATTGCGCACATCAAGCACCCGGCCCCCATCACCGATGCCACCTGGAACTACTGGGTACTAGGCCTTTCACTGGCTTTTGAAGGCATTTCCTTCTTTCTGGCTTTCCGCGAGTTTAACAAAAGCCGCGGCGAGGCGGGCTTCTGGGCTACCCTGGGGCGCAGCAAGGATCCGTCGGTATTTGCCATTCTGATGGAGGACTCGGCAGCCCTGCTAGGATTGGTTATTGCTCTGGCTGGGGTGTACTTCGGACACATGTTCCAGAATCCTTACTTTGATGGGGCCGCTTCCATCTGCATCGGGGTGCTGCTAATTTCCGTGGCCGTGTTCCTCATCTACAAAACCAAGGGCCTGCTTGTGGGCGAAGGGGTAGAAGAGCAAACCCTGGATGCCTTGGAAGCACTGGTGCGGCAGCAGGCCGGGGTTGAGCAAACTCGCCGGCCCCTGACCATGTACCTCGGCCCCCAAGACGTGATACTGGCCCTAGACGTTGATTTCTACGACCATTTGTCGGCCGTTGAGGTTGAAAAAACCGTAGACGAGCTTCAAGATAAAATCCGGGCCACGTATCCGGAGTTCAAGCGCATCTTTATTGAGGCCCACGGCTTGGCCGGCCAGCAGCGTACCCCGCTGCCACCCGGTCCTACCTCGGCCTAACTCTAAGGGTTGCTCTTGTCTTGGCGGCTGGCGCTGCCAGGACTTCGTTCTCTCCTTTCCAGCTGCTATGCCACACGACTTCCTCGCTACCTCCCCTTTCAATCCTTCTGGATGGCCGGTTTTGAATGCACCGACCAGCAGAACGCCTTCGGCAACCGCGTCGATTTTCTCACGCTCACCGGCCACCTCCAACTCCTCGACGACGACTACCAGGCCGTGCGCTCCTTTAACCTGGGCACCGTGCGCGAAGGCATCCGCTGGAGCCAGGTCGAGCGCACTCCCTACCAGTATGACTGGAGCACGGTGCAAGTGCTGCTGGACGCGGGCCAGCGCAACGGCATCCAGCAGGTCTGGGACTTGTGCCACTTCGGCTACCCCGACGACCTGACCCCGCTGCACCCCATGTTTGCCCGCCGCTTTGCGCACCTGTGCCGGGCCTTTGTGGAGTTTTACCGCAGCCAGCGCCCCCACGATGTTCTTATCGTGACGCCCATCAACGAAGTAAGCTTCATGAGTTGGCTGGGCGGTGATGTGCGGGGCACCTCGCCTTATTGCGTGGGCCAGGGCTGGGAAGTGAAGCGTGGCCTGATGCGGGCCTACATTGAAGGTGTAGCCGCTCTGCGCGAGGCCGACCCCGGCATTCGGATTCTGACCACGGAACCTCTGATCAACATTGTGCCCCGCCACGGTGCTGGCCCTGCTGAAACGCGCCGCGCCCGGGAGTTTCACCTGAATCAGTTTCAGAGCGTGGATATGCTGGCCGGGCGCCTGTGCCCGGAGCTAGGCGGCCGCCCGGAGTACCTGGACCTGCTCGGGTTTAATTTCTACTACGACAACCAGTGGCAGTTGGAGCCCCACCAAACCCTACCCTGGGCCAACGACTTTAACGACTCGCGCTTCCGGCCCCTCAGCCATTTGCTGCGGCAAGCCTACCGCCGCTATGGCCGCCCGGTAGTACTCACCGAAACCAGCCACCCCGGCCAGGACCGCCCATTGTGGCTGAACATGATTGCCCGCGAGGCAGCCCACGCCCTTAAATCCGGAGTTCCCCTGCTGGGCGTTTGCCTTTACCCCATCATCGACCGGCCCGACTGGGACCACCTGACCCCCTGGCACCGAGCTGGCCTCTGGGATGCCGACCTGACCCAGCCTGCTCCCGGCCTGACCCGCTTGCTGCACGAGCCCTCCGCCGATGCTCTCACCCAGGCGCAGCACACCGTGGCCAAGGCGCTGCGGCAGCCCGTTGAGCAACTTTCCTTCTCCTGAAACACATGAGCGGTAGCCCCACTTCTGCCTCAGCTGACCTGCTTCAGCAGTTCCAGCAGGCCTTTGCCGACGTAAACCTGTCCTCCGCGGAAGCCCACCACCTGCGCGACCGGCTGGCGAGCTTTGCCGGACAGGGCGGCGATGTGGGGCAACTGCGCCATCAGGTGTTTGCCTTGGCTCGGGAGCGGTTCAACACCTTCAAGGACAAAGCCGTGGTAGAGTGGCTGGAGGCGGCCACTCTACTACTGCCCGAAGCAACCCTTCCGGTTCCGCAGCTCCAAAGCAGCGCCGCAGAAGTGTATTTCAGTCCCGGCCAAGAGTGCGTAGCGGCTATTCGGCGGTTTATTCTGGAGGCTCGGAGTACCCTGGACGTTTGTGTATTCACGGTGGCAGATGATCGGCTGACTGATGCTTTGCTCACGGCGCACCGGGCAGGCGTCCGGTTACGGCTGCTCACCGATAACGACAAGCTCTTTGACCGGGGCTCCGACGTGCGCCAGTTGCACGCCGCCGGCGTACCCGTGCGCACCGACTGCACCGAGTACCACATGCACCACAAATTCGCCCTAGCCGACCGCCAACGAGTGCTTACGGGCAGTTACAACTGGACTCGCTCGGCCGCGGAGCACAACCTAGAAAACCTGCTCATCACTTCGGATCCAGCCATTGTGGCCCGCTACGCAGCAGAGTTTGAGCGCCTATGGGCCCAACTGTCTGCTTACGAAGGCTAACGGCTCGCTTCAATACCCTGGGCTGTACCACGCAACAAGGCCCGCCGCTCAACTCCCAGCAGGAGCCAAGCGGCGGGCCTTGTTGCGTGGTTCTGAAACCAGCCTAGGCTTATTTGGCCGAGGTAGTCTGGATTTGGGCGCCTTCCGCCGAAGGGCGCCGGATGATCAGAGGGAGTTTAGTGGTTTCGATGCCTACGGTCAGGTTCAGGTTATAGTCGCCGGCGGGCAGGTCAGTAAAGTCGAGGGACTGGTGATGCGAACCGGCCGGCTGCTTACGGTAGTCCGACACGCGCACGGCAATGCCGCGCTGGTTGTACAGCACCCAGCCCAGGGGCTTCTCCTGGGCCAGCTGATACGACATCTGCACGACGCCGTTGCTGGGGTTGGGGTACACGCTCATTTGGTTGGCTCCTACGCCGGGCAGGCTCATGGCCGCTACTACCGGCGGAGCTTGGGCCGGGGCTACGGCCGTTAACTTCCACTGCTGGGCTTCTTTGCCGGAATAACGCCGCTGCTCCACTCCGCCGCCTTCCGCAACGTCAGCTGAATCCCTCGCGGAAAGGGCCTTGCGGCTGTGCTTGGCAAGCAGCTTGTAGTAGCCGCCGCCCACTTCCTCAATGCGCCAGATTTGGTTGTTACCGCTGTAGTAGTTCCAGAGGCTCATGGGCGCCCCGTTGGACGTGGAGCTGCCCAGCACCTCCAGTACCTTATTGCTGCCCTGCACCGAAATGCGGTAGAAGCCTTCACCAGCCGGCTCAATTTTCCACTGGGGGCCTTGCCTTTGCTGTTAGGGTTCAGCACCCGGCTGGCATACCGGCCTTCGTCAGGCACTTCCAGCGGAGCCCCGGTGGTACGCACCGTTAGGGTATACACGCCGGGAGTCAGGGGCACAGGTGGGGTAGCCGCAGCGGCGGCTTCGGCGGCGGCCTTGGCTTTCGCGGCGGCTTTGGCAGCGGCCTTTTCATCGGCTTTAGCTTTCGCAGCTAGGGCCGCAGCACTTGGGCCGGGGCGGGCTTGGGAGCCGCTTTAACGGGGGCCGCTGGTTTGGCCGCTGCCGTAGCAGGTTTGGCGGTAGCAGCGGCGGGCTTGGTGGTAGCCACCGGTTTGGCCGTTGGGGCAGGCTTAGGAGTAGCGGCTTTGGCTACCGGGGCCGGGCGCGGCCCTGCCGGATCGGGAGTTGTGGGGGAACCTAGGGGGTAGAGGTTGCCCATAGGAATGACCTGCGCGGCTTGCCCAGGTGGCACCCACTGGAGCTGAATGCCCGCTTCACCGCCACCATCGTTGTACTCCAGCCGGATGGTGGTTTTTTCGCCGGCCGCTAGGCTTACATTTGGGTCGAGGGTGCTGTTCTTTTTTCCATCCCAGGTATCCAGTACTTTTTTGCCGTTTACCCACAGCCGAACCTCATCTGAGGTAAGCGCCACGAAACGGTAGCGGCCGGTACTCGGGGCGGCCAGCAGCCCCTCCCAGCGCACGGAAAAGTTATCGGCCGGTACGCCGGCAGCCGGCGCGGCCATGCCCCACCGGAAGTCAATGGCGCCATCAATCCGCTGCAGGGCTGGGGCGCCGGCCAGGCTGCCATTGGTGAAGTAAAAGCCCGTGAGGCCAGTACCGAACCCTTGCACTGGCTTAGCTACCCTACCCACGGGAGGGTCAGCCAAGAACCTAGCTTCGGGCCGGCCGGGCGTGGTTGCCACAGCAGGCGTGCCGTTGGTGAAACCCAGCCAGGCCAGGGAACAGACTAGTAGATATCGCACAATATGGAAACTTTGGGTGGACAAATCAGGGGAAGCTGAACCCTACAGCGGCAACTCGGAAAACCCTACGCATTTTGTACATTTTCCGGGTTGGTACTATTTCAACAAGATAAGCCATTTAGGCCAGAATCTTCCCATCTCACTGCCAGTCTGGACTTTTCGCCCGTGAACAGTCCCGCAAATATCGGGTTTTAGGACGTAGGTACGGCTGGGTAAGTGCGTATTTTTGATCTTTCCCTTCCTACCATGACTGAGGCTATTGCGTATTTACCTACCCCACTGGGCCCGTTGGAATTACGGGGTACGGAGGCTGGCTTGCACGAAGTACAATTCGTGAAGCCGCACCTACTGCCAGCAGTTCTTGAGGCCGCTGCAACGGCGCCCATCCCGGTGTGCTTGCAGGAGGCGCACCGGCAGCTGCGGGCTTACTTCAACCGGGAGCTGCGCGAGTTTGACTTGCCGCTGGCCGTAACGGCCGGCACCGAGTTTCAGCGCCGGGTTTGGGCGAACTTACCCACGGTGGGCTACGGCCGCACGGCATCCTACCTAGATCTGGCCCGGCACCTGGGCAACCCGGCCGCCGTGCGGGCCGTGGGGGCTGCCAACGGCCAAAATCCGCTGACCATTATCTGGCCCTGCCACCGCATTATTGGGGCCAGTGGCCAGCTCACCGGCTACGCTGGTGGCCTGGACCGCAAGCGGTGGCTGCTGGCCTTTGAGCAGCCGCTGACCCAGACGACGTTGTTTGGCTAAGCTGACTACCTATCCCGCCGGCCGGAGCGGTAGCCCCACGAAGGCAAGAAGCTCCCGGTAAATGATGTTATGCTGCCAGTACAGATGCAACACCATCGGAATGTGGTTTTTGCCCGGCAACACCCGGTACCCCGGGGCGTGGCCTAGCGTCGTTAATTTCTGCCGGAACCGCGCACTGCTGCTTTGAATAGAGGGGTAGGTTTCGCCGCCCACGTACACCAGAAAAGGCGGACTCTGGGCCGTGACGTGATAGAGCGCCGATACTTCCCGCCAGCCTTCCGGCTGCCGCCCGAACGACACCAGGTACTGCGCATCACCGGCGTACTGCTTTTTCTGGAGGTAGTCGTACATGTCTAGGCCGGCGGGGTCATCGAGAATAGCGCCGCGCACCGGATTCTGGGCTACTCCTCGCCGTTCAAACAGGCGGTTATCGGCAGCCAGCAGCGCGGCCAGGCCCCCGCCGGCGGAGTGACCCATTACGAAGATGCGGCTGGGGTCGCCGCCGTACTCCTTAATGTGGCCAACCGTCCAGATAACGGCCCGGGTGCAGTCGTCGGCCATTTGCGGCACTTGCACCTGCGGAGCTAGTCGGTAATTGATGATA
Source organism: Hymenobacter sp. 5516J-16 (assembly GCF_022919335.1). NCBI lineage: Bacteria > Pseudomonadati > Bacteroidota > Cytophagia > Cytophagales > Hymenobacteraceae > Hymenobacter > Hymenobacter sp. 5516J-16. Next base: position 2,076,706 of record NZ_CP095058.1, read on the forward strand.
ACCGCTACCACGCCCTGTTTGGCGAGCCGCCGCCCAATAAACGAGTACAGATTTTTGCTGCCGCTGTTCCAGTTGCCGCCGTGAATAAATACCACCACGGGCCGCAACGTGGCGCTGCTGGCTTTGGGCGCATACACATCCAGCCGGTGCCGCTGGTCCTGGTACGCCGAGTCGGTGGCGGGCACGTAGGCCACGTCTTGGGTGCGGCGGCTGGGGCGGGCCGTGGCGTATTCGTTGGCAACGGCCAGCAGCAGGGCCAGCACTAACAAGGCGGGCAACACCCGGAAAAATAATGTGGGCATAGAAAGCAGGAAACGGCAGAAAACAGGTACGCTCATCGACCCGGGCCGGATTGCGGGGCCTACCCGAAAGCGCCAACGGGAAGCCCGCGCGCAGGTTGCCCGCCGTCGGTTATCTTTGACAGTTCCCGGCGGCTTACTTTTTGCCGCTCCTGTTCGTTAGGCTTTTATGAAATCCACATTTTTACTTGCGGCGGCCCTACTGCTCTGGGGTGCCGCACCGGCTCAGGCTCAGCGCAAAAGCAAATCGGCTGGCCCGGCCCTGGAAATGACTACCGCCGCCCGCCGGCTCCAGCCCCTGTTTGGGGGGCTCACGCCCGCCCAAGCGGAGCAATTGGTAGGCCCGGCGTACGTAACTAAGGTAGCCGGCAGCTTTGCCTCGCGCGCCGAAGCCAGCCGCTTCTTCAGCACCAAAGGCTATGAGTACCTGCGGGAAAGCCAGCCCGACACGGCCGCCTACCGCTTCAATCTGGCCTGGGTGCTGGACCCCACCAACGCCGACGCCTACCGCGGCCTGGGCATTGTGGTCAGCCGCAACCCTACCCCCGACCAAGCCATTGAACTGCTTACCCGCGGGCTGGCCTTGGCGCCCACCAACAACCTGCTACTCAGCGACCTGGGCACCAGCTACATGATGCGCTACGAGCTGACCAAGAAGAAAAAAGATCTGACCACGGGCATCGAACTCCTGGAAAAAGCCACCACCCAGGACGCGACGAATGCCGTGGCCTGGCAGCAGCTAGGGCGCGGCTACTATTACCAGGAAAAGTACGACCAAGCCTGGGCCGCCGTGCACAAAGCCCAGAGCACCGACCTTACGGCGGTAGACTTCGACTTGGTTTCCGACTTGCTCACCCGCCTGCCCGACCCGCAGGGCAAGTTCAAATAAAGACCCGCCCGCTGGCGTTAGGCAACGACTACTGCCCCGGCCGCGTATGCCGGGGGCCCACCTACCGTCTACCCGCGTGAACATTCGTCCTCTTTTCCCCGCCCTGTTGCTGCTCTCGGGCCTGGCAACAACCCAGCAAGCAACTGCCCAGGATGGTGGCCCCGAACGCCGCCGCCGGTATTATGATGGCAACGCCCGCCCCTACTACCGCGGACCGGTTCGGTTTACGCTGGGCGGCGGCGTGGGGCTGTACAGCGGCGACCTGACCAGCGGCTTGGGCGAACAATTTGTAGGACCCAGCTTTAGCGCCGGATTGCTCTACAAAGTGCGGCCCCGCTGGCACGTGGGCGGCGAGGCCTCCTACGTGCAGCTAGGCGCGAAAGACCAACTAGCGGAGCGCAACCTAGCCTTCCGCAGCCGCAACGGGTCTGGGGTAGTACTGGTTCGGTTTGAGCCTTTCCGCGACGAGGCAGCTTTTGCCGATCCGCGCCGGCCAGCGGCCTTGATTAAGCCTTACCTCAAAGCCGGCGTGGGTTTTCTGCTCTATAGCCCTAAGGCGTACAACGGCACAATGCGCCCCGACGACAATACCGTGTTCCTGCCCTCAGAACGCAACGACTACCCCGCAATGGCCCTGGTAGCACCCGTCGGCATCGGACTCACGTTGCGCCTTACCTCTCAACTGAATGCATCCATCGAGGGCGCTTATTCCTTCACCACCACCGACCAGCTCGATGATATCAGCCCGGTGAGCGGCCGCTCCTCCTCTGACCGCAACGATGGGTTCGGGCAAGTGGAGCTGAAACTAGAGTACGCGCCCTGGAAACGGTAACGCGCAGTTCCAGAAACACACAGGCCCTGACTTAGAGTCGGGCCTGTGTGTTTCCGGGGTTATGTGCTTCTAAGAAAGGCCCGCCAGATGGTGGGCCTTTTCGTGCCGGGAAGTTTCCTGCTCGACTACTGCTAGCCAGAGTAGAATCCTCATTTTTGCAGGGGCAGTTGCAACTGTCAGATCAATCTGTAATCCGTACAACACTTCAGATACTCCCATATTCTCTCTATGCAAACTTCCTCATCTAGGCCAGGGCGCTGGAACCTGACGGGCCAAGTGGCCTTGGTTACGGGCGCTTCCAAAGGCATAGGCGCAGCTGTAGCAACTGAACTGCTGGCCCTGGGCGCTACGGTGGTAGCCGTAGCGCGTACGGCTCCGGACCTGGAGCAGCAGGTAGCTCAGTGGCAGCAGCAGGGCCTGGACGCCCACGCCCTGCCCGCCGACATAAGCACGCCGGCCGGCCGGGCCCACTTGCTGGCTACGGTAGCTGAGCGGTGGCCGCAGTTGCACATTCTGGTTAATAACGTGGGCACGAACATCCGTAAGCCCACCGTGGAGTACTCCGAGGAGGAATACCGCTACCTGTTGGCCACCAACTTAGATTCGGCCTGGGAGCTAAGCCGGGGGGTGCAACCGCTGCTGGTGGCCGCTGGCGGGGGTAGCATCGTAAATATTTCCTCGGTGGCGGGGCTGGCCCACGTGCGCACCGGGGCCGTGTACGGCATGACCAAAGCAGCCTTGATTCAGCTGACTCGCAACCTGGCCGTGGAGTGGGCCGGGCTGGGCATTCGAGTAAATTGCGTGGCCCCCTGGTACATCAAAACGCCGCTGGCTGCCGGTGTGCTGGGCAACGAGGCGTACTTGCATGAGGTGCTGAGCCGCACGCCCATGCGGCGCATTGGGGAGCCGGAGGAGGTAAGCGCCGCCGTGGCCTTCTTGTGCCTGCCGGCCGCCGGCTACATCACGGGCCAAACCATCAGCGTCGATGGGGGCTTCTCGGTGAATAGCTTCTGAATAAGAACTGAATAACGACGTAGGCAGCTAACAACTCTGCGCCGTGAGGTGAGCCTAATAGCCTGAAAAGTCCTTATCGTATCATACGATAAGGACTTTTCAGGCTGAAGCAGACAAGAAATTAATCAGGGAGGCGTCGGTAGTGGGCCGATCAGACTGTGTAGTCAGTAAAGAAAGAACGTCATTCCGAGCTTGTTGAGGAATGGCGTTCTTATGAAGCGGCTAACGCTACCTGCCTACACAAACGATTACGCCTACTCAGTTACTCATGTGGCGCAACGCAGCTTCGTAGCGGGGCAGGGAGCCGTCGGCGGAGGCCAGGTAGAGGAAGGGTTCGATTAGCTCTAGCTCCATGAGCAGAAACTCGCCGTTCTGGTCTAGGCCATCGACGCGGGCGTAGAGGCAACCGGCGGCAAACTGCTGCACAATGACATCGGCAGCTTGGCGCAGGTGGGCCGGGGCCTGCCGGGGCTCAATGCCGCCGCCGAGGTAATGTTGCACCCGAAAGTCGCCGGACTTGGGGGTTTTGAGCACGCAGTGGCTGAACTCGCCGCCGAAATAAATCAACGACCACTCACCTTCTTCCTGAATTTCGGGCTGGAAGGGCTGCACCAGGAAATCCTCGTCGCGCAGCAGTTCCTGCAGTTGGGGCTGACGGATGGCCGACTCCTGGCGCGTGAGCACGAAGGTATTTTTGGCGCCCCCGCTCACGGCAGGTTTCACCACCAGCGTATCGTGGCCCAGCTTGTCGAACAGAGCGGCCGTTTCTACGGCCTGGCCGCGGCTCAGCCAGTGGGTGGGCACAATGCGCACCCCGGCCTGCTCCATATCCAGCAAATATTTTTTGTCGGCATTCCAGCGCACGGTAGCTGCGGGGTTCAGCATTTTCACACCCAAGCTTTCCATCCGGTCGAGCCATTCGTAGAACTCGCCCACCCGGTCGAAGTAGTCCCAGGGCGATTTCACGACTACCACATCATAGCGGAGCCAGTCAACGGCGGGATTGGTCCAGACGCGGGGCTCCACCGTATGGCCCTGCTCGCGCAGGTAGCGGGTCAGCAGGCCGTCCTCATCTTCCACGTTGGGGGCGGCGTACTGGGCAAGGCTTTCACAGGTAACTAAGGCAATATTCATTACGGGTGCAGAGAGAATTTGTCGTTTTTTCGGATACAGGCGCCGGTTGGCGGCCTGGATGGGCTACTAGACGGTAAAGTTGCACTGCGGTTGCGCTTTACTTATTAAAGCGCAACCACGCTGTCCTTCCGAGTGGAGCGAGGAATCTAGGCCCGCCTCTAGAGAGTAACCCAGATTCCTCGCTCCACTCGGAATGACAAGGGAAAGCAGAGGTAGCTCCCTCTGCTTTAGTCTGAGGGTGCTACTTCTTGCCCGCGCTAAGGTAGTCGGCGGCCAGGGTAGCCAGGGTTTTCACGCCCAGGGTCAGCCCGCTTTCATCCACGAAGAAGCCGGGCGTGTGGTGCGGGGCCGTGTCGGCGGGGTTCTTGCCCTTGGGCATGCCACCCACGAACACGAACAGGCCGGGCACTTTCTCCTGGAAATAGGCAAAGTCCTCGGCCCCGGTCACGGCCTTCTGCACCCGCACGTTGGTAGTGCCGGCGGCCCGGTTCAGGCTGGGCACCATCTGCTCGGTCAGGTGCGGGTCGTTGTAGGTCACGGGGGCGTAATTCACGATGTCTACCTCGGCTGTGGCCCCGGCGCTTTCCGCAATATTGGTGGCCGTACGGCGCACCGCTGCCCATATTTTCTGCTGCATGTCCTTGTTAAGGCAGCGGATGGTACCGGTCAGCTCCACCTGCTCGGGAATGATGTTGTTGCGCACCCCACCGTGCACCATGCCCACCGTCAGCACAGCCGCGTCTTCCGTCAGTTCAGTTTGGCGGCTGACGATGGTTTGCAGGCCCAGGATAATCTGGGCGGCCGTTACCACGGGGTCAACGGCCAGCCAGGGGTAGGCGCCGTGGGCCGATTTGCCCTTCACCTTGATGTTGAATACGTCCGAGGAGGCCATTTCCCCGCCGGGACGGTAGGAAAGCTGGCCTACCTCAGTCTGGGCCTGAATGTGCACCCCGAAAATAGCATCCACTTTGGGCTTGTCGAGGGCACCTTCCTGCACCATGAGGCGGGCGCCCCCTACCACGCCGGGCAGGGAGCCTTCTTCGGCGGGCTGAAAAATAAACTTCACGGTGCCGGGCAGGTCCTTCTTCACTTGGCTCAACACCTCGGCGGCTCCCAGCAGCATGGCCACGTGGGTGTCGTGGCCGCAGGCGTGCATGACGCCCACTTCCTGACCGTTGTAGGTGGTGCGGGCCTTGGAGGCGAAGGGCAGGCTGTTGCTTTCCGTCACGGGCAGGGCGTCCATGTCGGCGCGCAGGGCCACCACCGGGCCGGGCTTGCCACCCTTCAGAATCCCGACGACACCGGTGCGGGCCACGCCGGTTTGCACCTCAATGCCTAGCTTTTTCAGGTGCTCGGCTACTAGCGCGGCGGTGCGGGTTTCCTGGTTGCCGAGTTCGGGGTGCTCGTGCAGGTCGCGGCGCCAGGCAATAACCTTGGCTTCCTGCTGGGCCGCGAGCTTGGCAATTTGGGCGTCGAGGGCTGTGTTTTGGGCCAGGACGGGGGCCGCCGTGAGGAGGGCCGCCGTAAGGGCAGTACAGGTGGTAGCGGAAAAAAGCTTCATGAGGAATCTAGAGGTAGAGGCGCACAGGCCGTTGGAGAGGAAAAGTACGCCGCAAACCGTTTCGGACCGAAAGCACCCCGCAAAAAACCGCGCTAGCTGAAATGGCGGTAGGTTTGCCACCGCGGCGTCTACTGCCTCTGGGGCAGCAAGACGAGGCCGCTTTACTTCTCTCGTTGCATGTTGTCTTCTTTTCCCACTTGGCCGGAAGCGTGGCGGCACCCGGCGTTCCGGCGGCGCCTGCTGCTGGTACTGGCCCTGCTGCTGCTGCTGGCCGCCAGCCTGCCGCGCTTTTTTGCCTGGGTGCAGGCCCGCCCCGGCGTTATCCTGCCCGATCCGCTGCTGGCCTTGCTGCCCGCCCGCAACGTATCGGGGCTGACGTTTGCCATTATTTACCTGGGCATTGGACTGGGGGTAGTTACGCTGCTACCCCAGCCCTACCGGCTGCTACGGGCCCTCACGGCCTACCTACTCCTGCACGGGTTTCGGTGCCTGACCCTGGCCCTATTCCCCCTGGAGCCGCCCATTGGCCTGATTATACTCCGCGACCCGCTGGTGGAGCAACTGTTTTACGCGGCGCCCGCCCCCATTACTAAAGACCTGTTTTTTTCGGGCCATACCGCCACCTTGTTCCTGCTGGCCCTGGCAGTACCCGCTGGCTGGCGCCGCCGCGTTCTACTCGTAGCCACCGTGGCCATTGGGCTGCTGGTGATGATGCAACGGGCCCACTACAGCTACGATGTGCTAGCCGCTCCGCTGTTTGCGGGTCTGAGCTTCTGGCTGGCCGGCAAGCTGACGCCCAAACAAGGCTGAGTCTAGCTCAGGTTTTACTTCAAGTGCTTCTCGTAGATACCGGCCGCAATGCGCTCCGTGAGGCTTTTGGGCACCAGAGAAGTCAAGGCCGCCGATACCTTATTGAGCGCGCCAGGAATCACCTCTGCCTCGCCAGCTAGCAGGGCGGCAATACCCGCTTCGGCTACCTGTTCGGGCGTCATGGATACTTTGTTGGCCACGGCCTGCAGGTCTGCGTTCATGCCGGCGCGGTCGGCAAAGTCGGTGGTGGTGGCGCCGGGGCTCAGGCACGTTACCGACACGCTGGTTTCGCGCAGCTCGTAGCGCAGACCCCGCGAGAAGCTGAGCAGAAAGGCCTTGCTGGCGGCATAAAGCGTAAGGGTAGGCACGGCCTGGTAGGCGGCCGTGCTGGCCACGTTCAAAATGTAGGCCTTGGGCTGGCGACGTAGCAAGGGCAGCAGGGCGTAAGTCAGCTCCACGGGCAGGTGCATGTTGAGCTGGAGCATGTTCTGCTGCTGGGCCAGGGGTAGTTCCTCAAACCGCCCCCAGAGGCCATAGCCGGCGTTGTTTACCAGCACGGCCAACTCCTGCGTTTGGGCGGTAACCCAAGCTGCCAACTGGGCAGAGGCTCCGGCACCGGCCAAATCCAGGGGCAGTACCTGAGCTGAGCGCCCCAGCTGCCGGGCTTGCGTGGCTACTTGCTCCAACTGGTCGGCGGAGCGGGCCGTGAGCAGCAGGTCGTAGCCTTGGCGGGCCAGCACAAGCGCCATGGCCCGCCCAATTCCGCGGGAAGCACCGGTAATAAGGGCAGTTTTCAAAGGCGAAATGGTGAAGTAGTGGGGTTGTGCAGTAGCCGTATGAGGTAGTAGGCAGATAGGTAAACCGCCTGTCACCCTGCATAAGCTCAGGATGACAGGCGGTTTACTTGCCGAGTATTACTTCACCAAGTGAAGAAACCGCAGGTAGAACGGGGTAGGGCTGTTTTCGTGCTTGGGCTCGTATTTGCCGGCAATAATGGGCACGTACATCACCCGGCGGCGGGAAGCTTCGCCCACCAGCGGCGACTGGGCCACGCGGTGCCACATGCGGCCGTCGTGCACGGTTAGGTCGCCGGCTTCAGTTTCTACGGCTACCTCGTGGGGGTCGGGGCCTACGTCTTTGTAGTATTTCTTGCGGAAGAGAATGTCGCGCAGGCCCTGGCGGTGGGTGCCCGGAATGAGGCGCAGGCCCCCGTTGGTGACGGGCGTGCCATCGAGGTGAACACCCACGTTGAGCATGGGCCCAATTTTCTTGCCGTAGAATACGTCGCGCAGGGAGTCCGTGTGCCAGCCCATCTGCGAAAACTCCGAGCCCGCCACGTTCACGTAGTGGTTAATCACCAGCCCGTCCTTCTCGTTTTCGCCTACCCGGCCGCCGGGCGCTTCCAGCAGCGGAAACAAGGCCTGAAACCGCGGGTCCTGCAGAAATTCATGCAGCACGGGGCTGTGGTGAGAAGCAAAAGCAAAGCGCTGCACAATGGGCGAGCCATCCACATCCTTACCGTACTTGATGGGCACTCCATTTACTTTCTTGACGTCGTCGGTCAGCCACTGGTGTTGTACCTGCTGGGAAGCCTGCAGCAGGCTCTGAACGGTTTCCGGGGAGATGAAAGCGCGAAAGTGGAGAAATCCATGCTCCTGAAAGAAGGCCAGCTGTTCGGCCGTCAGGCTTTCTCCCAGGGTAAAACGAGGATAGGTTAGTTGTAAGGGCATAAGCAAAGGCGGTCAGCAAAACGCCTAGTGAGGGGAGGCAAAGATACGATACCAAGGTTCCCGCTGCAGAAAAAGTGCTTCCCAACCCTGAAATCCGACAACGCAGTACCGTAGGGCGCGCCTCCCGCGGTGAAGAATGAGTGAATCAACCGCCGACCCTGCGTTTGGTTTACCGCGGCTGCGTACCTTAGCTGCAATAGCCGGGGCTCACCCAGGCCTTGTCGCGCATGAAACGCCCCCTATTCCTGCTGTTGTTGCTGATGCTAGCGGCTGCCAATTCCGCGTGGGCGCAAACGGCCACTTCCCGCCTGGTGCCGTTTCGGAAGGGCGGCAAGTGGGGCTACGCTGACCAGTCGCGCCGGCTGGTGCTGCCCCTGCGCTACGACGAGGCCGGGCCCTTCGTGGAGGAAATTGCCTGGGTGCGCCAGGGCCAGCGCTACGGCTACATTGATGGCGGCGGTAACCCCGTGACGCCCCTGCAGTTTACCCGAGCCACTACCTTCCGGCTGGGCCGCGCCACCGTGGAGCTGAACGGCGAAACCTTCGAGTTGGGCCCCACCGGCCAGCGCCTGACCGAGCCCGCCCCGCCGAGCTGGAGGAAGAGCCCCTAGAGCACGGCGACCTAGTGCGCAAAGAAGGCAAGGTAGGCTTCCGCTTCACGGTAGGTAGCGGCAGCGTGCCGGCCCTCTACGACGAAATTCGGGAGAACTACAACGGCTTGCTGTTTGTGCGCCAGGGTAGCAAGTGGGGCGTTATTGATAGCCGAGGCAAGCTGGTGCAGCCCGTGCGCTACGATGCTATTCGCCTGACGAGCAACCTGATGTTTCCGGTGGTGCAGTTGGGTCAGCTCTTCGGCTACCTCGACGAGGAAGGCAATACGCTCACGGAAATCCGCTACCCCAGGCCGAGCCTTTCCTCGGCGACCTGGCCCGGGTGCTGGCCCCCGATGGGCAGCCCGGCTACATCAACGCTAACGGCCAGGAGTTCTGGGAGTAGTGGTGAAATGGTGCGGTGGTGAAGTAAGGAGAGTGGTAAGGAGGCCGGTAGTCACCATCAGATGTCGAAGTAGTGCGGTTGGTGAAGTTGTTAAGTTGACGCTTCACGCCAGGACGGCACCACTACTAGCTAGGTAGCGTAGCCTATACGCTACCTATTTTATTCCCAGCTGTGCCTTTACTGGCCGCAGAAGGCTAAAACGCGGCGTCCCATCTTTTACTACTACCCGCTATTCGCCGTAAACCGCCTACCTTCCTTTCCCTCCCGAACCCTTAACTGCTCCCGCCTTATGCTCTTCACGCCCAGCCCCATGCTGCTCAAGCTGCTTTACACCCGCGGCAGCCTGCATAACACGCCCGAAGGAGTGGCTTTCAGCATCAAGAACCGCCTGGATACAGTCCGCGTGACGCGTATCGACCACGTCCGGATCGGCGACACACTGGTTCCGGCCGAGCAAATTGCCCTCGATTTAGGCGACGGGAACGTGCGGCCCGCCACGGTGCTCAACGCCGATGGCTCGGGAATTAACCTACCTGTTGGTCAGACGGCCACGTTTCATCTGGCCACACGTCCGCTCAAGGAAGGCATGCATACGGTGCAGGTACAGTTTGCGGCGGAGCCCTTCGGCGACCTGACCGTGGAAGTGGAGGACGCCATTGCCCAGCAGCCCGAAAACCGCACCCGCATTCCGCGCTCCGAGCAGGACGATTATTCCGAGGCCGCCATTCAGGCCCGCCAGCAGTTTGCCGAGGAGTTTACGGGTCAGCAGTTCGAGCATCTGAAACAATATTCCTTTGATGCCCACGCCCTGCAAGGAAACTGTGAGCATTTCACGGGGGTAGCCCAGATTCCGGTGGGCTTGGCCGGCCCCTTGCGCGTAAACGGCGAGCATGCCCAGGGCGACTTCCTGATTCCGATGGCTACCACCGAAGGCACCCTGGTAGCCAGTTACAACCGCGGCATGCAGGTGCTCAACCTCTGCGGGGGCGTGAAGTGCACCGTCATCGGCGACGCCATGCAGCGGGCCCCGGTGTTCGTGTTCGACGATGCCCGCGGGGCCCGCGACTTTGGCCAGTGGGTAGCGGCAGAAATCGAGCGAATCCGGCCCGAGGCGGAAAGCACTTCCCGCGTGGCCAAACTGCAGTACATCGACACCTATCTGGCCAATAAATTCGCCTACCTGCGCTTTAACTTTTCAACCGGCGACGCGGCGGGCCAGAACATGGTGGGCCGCGCTACCTTCGCCGCCTGCTCCTGGATTCTGGAAAACTACAAAGGCGCGCCCATCCGCCACTTCTACCTCGAATCCAACTTCGCTACCGACAAAAAGGCCTCCCAAATCAACGTGATGCGTACCCGCGGCAAGCGCGTGGTGGCCGAGTGCGTTATCAAGCGCGACATTCTGCAGCAGCGCATGCGCGTGACGCCCGAGCAACTGGCCTACCACGGCCAAGTTAGCAACGTGGGCGCGTTTCTGAGCGGAGCCAACAACAACGGCGCCCACTCGGCCAATGGCATTACGGCCCTGTTCATTGCCACTGGCCAGGATGTCGCTAACGTGTCGGAGTCCTCGGCCGGCGTGCTTTACTCAGAAGTCACGAAGGAAGGCGACCTGTACCTGAGCATTACCATTCCCTCCCTGATAGTAGCTACCCACGGCGGTGGCACCGGCCTGGCTACCCAAAACGAATGCCTGCGGATGCTGAACTGCGTAGGCCGCGGCACGGTCAATAAATTCGCCGAAATCGTGGCCGGGGTAGTACTGGCCGGGGAGCTAAGCCTGGGCTCCGCTATTTCCTCCTCCGACTGGGTCAGCAGCCACGAGCAATACGGCCGGAATCGGTGAGATGGTGAGTTTACTGTTCAAACCGCGCCATTAGCGCTAACAGAACAGTAAACTCATCATCTCACTAGTTCACTATCTCACTACCTACAGCGGATCGGCGGTTACTTTGAAGCGGGAATCGGTGCGGATGGTGATGTCCCGGCTGATGGGCTTGCGGATTTTAGCTTCCGTGGACAGGGTGTAGCTGCTGGCCTTCACGTACTTGTCTAGCTTTTGGGTGGAAGGCGTCAGCTGCAGCGTGTTTACGCCAGTCGGGATGTTATCCAACGAGGCCAGCATGATTTTGTCGTTAGCATCAGTGCTGATGTAGATGGTGATGCTCTGCAGAAAGTCGAAGTTCTCAGAGTTCGGGTCGGTGATGGTGAGCGTAAGCCGGTCGAGCTTTACGTCTTTCACCAGGCTGGCGCTGGTGTTTTCGTTCTTGAACTTCTCGTCGGAGCGAGTCGTCACGGCAATGGGCGTGAGCGGCACTACTTGCCCAATGGGGAAAGCGCTGGCAATTTTCACCGACTGTGAGTCTTCGATATAGAAGGTCAGCAGCTTATCAAGTTTATCACAGCTGGAAAGAATGGCCAGTAGCAGGAGCACCGGGGCCAGAAACAGGATTTTTTTCATGGGTTTTGCAATTTTGGCGAAGTTACGAAATCCGTGCCGTTGTGGGTTTGCTAGCGCGGCTAGTCCACTAGCTCCTTTGCCAGGGTGCACGGCGCGGCGCCACCGTTCCTAGTCTAGGTCCCTACCCCTTTGAAACATGACAAGCCCTTACGTCCGTGGTGGAGGTAAGGGCTTGTTATGTTAGCAGGCGTTTGGCAAAGAAAGGAAGGATGACTTTGGTACCCTCACCATGCCATACATGGCATAAACTCGCTCTATCACTAACTCACTCACAACTTAATCCATCATGTCGGCGGCGCGGGGTGGGTCGTGCTGGAAGTCGGGCTGCCAGCTCATGGGGTAGCGCGGGTCTACGTAGGGCAGGGCCGCCTCCGTGAGGTAGAGCGGGCGGAACGTGTCCACCATTACGGCTAGCTCGTGGGTTTCCTTTTTGCCGATGCTAGCCTCCACGGTGCCGGGGTGCGGGCCGTGCGGGATGCCGCTCGGGTGCCAGGTAAAGGAGGCCAAATCTACCCCGCGCCGCGACATGAAGTTGCCCGCCACGTAGTACAGCACTTCGTCGGAATCGACGTTGGAGTGGTTATAGGGCGCCGGAATGGCCAGCGGGTGATAATCAAATAGGCGCGGCACGAAGGAGCAGATGACAAAGTTGTTGCCCTCGAACTGCTGGTGCACGGGTGGGGGCTGGTGGATGCGGCCGGTTATGGGCTCGAAATCGTGGATGCTGGTGGCGTAGGGGTAAAAGTAGCCGTCCCAGCCTACCACGTCGAAGGGCGAGTGACCATACACCAGCGTGTGCAGCAGCCCGTCCTTCTTCACCCGCACCTCATACTCGCCCGACTCGCGCACGTCACCTTCTACCAGCTCCGAGGGGCCGCGGAAGTCCCGCTCGCAGTAGGGCGCGTGCTCCAGCAGCTGCCCGAAATGGTTGCGGTAGCGTCGGCAGGTTTCCACGGGACTGAACGACTCGATGATGAGCAGGCGTACTGGTCCTTCCTCGAAGTGCAGCTGGTGAATAATCGTGCGCGGAATTACTACGTAGTCGCCGGGCTCGAAGGCCAGCTTGCCCAACTGGCTCCACAACTCGCCCCGGCCCTCATGCACAAAAATCACCTCATCGGCCAGGGCATTCTTGTAGTAATAGTCCATGTGCTGCTCCGTGGGGTTGCAGATGCTCATGGTCACGTCGGCGTTGCCGAGCAGGGTTTGGCGGGCCTGCAGGTAGTCGCCGCCGGTGGTGGTATGGGCCAGGGTGCGCAGGTGAGCCGGCTCCAAAGGCCGGTCTTTTAGCAGCTTGGGCGCGTAAGGCCGCGGCTCTCCTACCTTCCGAATGTCGGTGGGCGCGTGGCGGTGGTAGAGCAGCGACGAGACGCCATGAAAACCCAGCGTACCTACCAGCTGCTCGTGGTAGAGGGAGCCATCGGGCTGCCGAAATTGGGTGTGCCGCTTGCGCGGAATCTGGCCAAGGCGTTGATAGAAGGGCATATGGGTAGGAAGTAGCGGGTGGGAACTGCGGGTAGAATGCCGTAACGTGAAGGTACAAAGTTTGGCCGGAGGCTTGGGTGTTAGTGCGACACTAGAGGAATCTGGGCTACTAACAAGAGGCTAACCCAGATTCCTCCCTGCGTTCAGAAGGACAGAAAGGATGCATGAACCATAACAATCTTTCGTGTCGTTTCTTTGCACTCTGATTATCAGCCGGGACAACCCAGCTACCTCTGCGTTATGCTCTCGTTTTTGCTCCCCTTGCTTTCCTTGCTGACAATAGCTCAGCTACCCATGCCTGCTCCCCGTAGCCGCACGTTCACGTTCGACTATGCCGCCACCATTCCGGCCCAGCCGGCCGGCACCAAAGCAGTAGACCTGTGGCTGCCCGTGCCCCACGATGATAAATCCCAGGATATCCGCGACTTGCAGGTAACTTCGCCCGTGCCGTATGATATTCAGACTGGCCCGTATGGCAACCGAATTCTGCACCTGCGCGCTACTGGCCAAGCACTGCAGGGCTTCACGGTGGATATGCGCTTGCGCGCTACCCGGCGCGAACACCTGGCTCCGGCCCTGAGTGGGCAGCGCCCGCCTCGCGAAGCTGCTGACCCCAACTTGCAGCGCTGGCTGGCCGCCGACAGCCTCGTGCCGCTTGACCCGCAAATTCGGCTCTGGGCGCTGGAGGTAGCTACCAAAGCCCAGGCGAAAACCAATTTGGAAAAGGCCCGCGCCGTGTATGAGCACGTGGTCAGCACCGTGAAGTACGACAAGACCGGCCAGGGCTGGGGCCGCGGCGACATCTACTACGCCTGCGACGCCCGCCGCGGCAATTGCACCGATTTCCACGCCGTATTTATTGGCTACTGCCGGGCCCTGGGTATTCCGGCCCGCTTCAGCATTGGCTTTCCCCTGCCACCCGAGCGCGGCACGGCTGAAATTAAAGGCTACCACTGCTGGGCCGAGTTCTACACGCCCGAAACTGGCTGGGTACCCGTCGATGCTTCCGAAGCCGCCAAAAACCCCGACCGTCGCAACTACTTCTTCGGGGCCCACGACGAAAACCGTCTGGAGTTCACCCGCGGCCGGGACTTGGTGCTGGTGCCACGCCAGAACAACCCGGCGCTGAACTACTTTATCTACCCCTACGCCGAAGCCGATGGCAAGCCGCTAACCGGCATCAGGCAGGAGTTTCGGATGCAGGATCTGGCCAAAAAATAGTCTTGGGCCCGGTCACGCGTGCTCAAGGCAGCGTGAGGTATATTACTCTCAACTCAAAGGGGTACCCTTCTGGTGGTCATCGGTTGAGACTACAACCGGTTGAATCATCTATAAGCAAAGGCCCGCTACTCTTTAGAAGAGCAGCGGGCCTTTATACTGTGCTTTGAGGCTTTTATTTACCCAGCAGGCCTAGCATAGCTGTAGTTCCGGGCTCCTGCATAGCGCGCAGGGCGTGCTGCATCTCGGCGTCTTCCTGGTTTAGAACCTGGTAGTAGGCTGACTTGCCGTAGGCGCTGCGGGCAATTAGGGCCTTGAGCTGGTTGCGCAGCAGGGCCGCGCTGCGGCGCATATCAGCGGGGTTCTGGGGCACACCGTCGCGGGCGCCTTTGGCAGCCAGCTGCTGCAACTGCACGTCGTTGATGTGGAAGTTATGGTTGAATTGTTCGAACCGCAGGGCTTCTAGCTCGGCTTTGTGCTCCTGGTAGTAGGTTAGGGCAAACTCGCGCACCAGGTTCAGGCTTTGCAGACGGGTGTAATAAGCAGAGTGGGCCGTAGTGTCCCGGGGCACAAACAGGTCGGGCATAATGCCACCACCGCCGTACACGGCGCGGCCGTGGGCCGTGCGGTAGCGCAATGAATCAGCAAAATGGATGCTGTCGGCGTGGAAAAACTCGCCGTGGCGCTGCCGGTTCTGCAACTCCTGCTCGTATTCGGCCAGGCCACCCCGGTAGGACTTCTGAATGCTCCGGCCTGAGGGCGTGTAGTAGCGGGCAATAGTTAGGCGGAGTTCTGAGCCATCATTCAAGGCAATGGGCTGCTGCACCAGGCCCTTGCCAAAGGTGCGCCGACCAACCAGCAGGGCCCGGTCGTGGTCCTGCAGGGCGCCGGCCAGCACCTCGGCGGCGGAGGCGCTGCCTTCGTCTACGAGCACGACTAAGGAGCCTTCTTCGAAGTCGCCGACTACCCGCGAAAACGTCTGGGTATCGTACTGGTCGCCCTTGCCGTCAGTGTATACAATCTTCTTGGTACCTCCGATAAATTCGTCGGCCATTTTGGTAGCGCGGTCGAGGTAGCCGCCGGGGTTGCCGCGCAAGTCTAGCACGAGGCGGGAGAGGCCCTGCCGGCGCAAGTCGCCCAAGGCCGACTTAAACTCATCGTACGTACCACTGGCAAAGCGGCTGACCTTGATGTAGCCCGTCTGGTTATCTACCATGTAAGCCACATCCACCGAGGAGTTAGGAATGCGGTTGCGGGTTACCTGCACGCTGAGCGGGCGGGCCTGCCCGCGGCGCAGCACCTGCAGCAGCACATTACTACCGCGCGGACCGCGCAGTTTGCCAAACATCTGCTCCGTCGTCAGGTGCATGCCCGACACACGCTGCCCGTTCACGGCCAGAATACGGTCGCCGGGCTGCAAGCCAGCGCGTTCGGCCGGGCCGTCGCTGAGGGGAGCCACTACGGTTACCGTGTCACGGAAGAGGTTGAACTCTACCCCGATACCGTCGTAGTCGCTCTGCAAAAAGGAAGAGGCTTGCTGCTGCTGCTTGGCCGGAATGAACACGGAGTGCGGATCAAGGCGCTCCAGCATGCGGCTAATAGCGTAATCGGAAAGCTCTTCGGCGTTAACGGAGTCTACGTAGTCGCGGTCAACGTAGCTCAGGATTTCTTTGAACTTTAGATAGCCACGAGCCGTGAGGTCGGGGTTCTGATCAGAAGGCCGGAAGGGGTTAGCGCCCAGTAACACTCCACACGCCAAGGCCAGGGCTAACAGCCACGGCTGACGCACCTGCCGCCGGGAATTTTGCGGGGCAGACTCCAACGCGGGACGTGGCGAGTCGGTCGGCTCGATGTTCATAAAGCGTTGAGAGAGTAGTAGTTTAGGCGATACGTAGCGAATTTCAATACGAGCAGGTCTTCAAAACTATTGAAACTATTCCAAGAATACCACCCCGAACATAGAGGGATAGGCATTTTCGAATAACAATGCAATTTTTTATTACTTAAACTCTAATGTATCAGATTTCTCAGTTCATATTCCCGGCTCGGAAGCCCCTGATGGTGAACTTAGTGCAAAGATTGTTTTATGACTTTAGAAAGACGAACTGGTTTCGGCTAAGCAGTAAGTTTCGACGATAAACGTACGCCACTACCCCCGACCGGATTGCCCGGTGGCACCCGTGGGCTTCACCTTTCCGGGCTGGTGTCGTATCTTTGAAGCGCGGCGCGAGGTAATAAACTGACCCGTTGCTGTTTGGCTTTCTATTTTTTCTCTTCGCGATGGGCCGAATTCTTGCCATCGACTACGGGCACAAGCGCGTGGGGCTGGCCGTTACGGACCCGCTTCAGCTTATTGCTACCCCTCTTGACACGGTGCATAGCCAGGATTTGCTGGCCTACCTGAAGGCTTACCACCTGCGCGAGCCCCTGGCGGCACTGGTCATTGGCATGCCCAAAAACCTCAACAATGAGGCCACCGATTCGACGCCGGCCGTGGTGGGGTAGTGCGCCGCCTGCGAAAGGAATTTCCGGAGGTGCCCGTGCACGAAATAGATGAGCGGTTTACCTCGCGCATGGCCCACGCGGCCATGCTGGCCGGGGGCCTGAGCAAAAAGGACCGCCGCGACAAAGCCACCGTCGACCGGGTGTCGGCCACCATTATTCTGCAATCTTTCCTCGAATCCCGATGATTTACCCCATTGTTGCCTTCGGCGACCCGGTACTGAAAACGCCGGCTAAAGACATTCCTGCCGACTTTCCGGCCGCGGAGCTAAAGCAAATTATTGCCGACATGTATGATACCATGTACCACGCCCACGGCGTGGGGCTAGCCGCGCCGCAGGTAGGCAAGAGCATCCGCTTGTTTGTGATTGACTCCGAGCCAATGCTGGACGAAGACGAGGACGGCAACCCCATTGTGGAGGAGCCCACGGCGGCCCCGGTGAAGCGGGCTTTTATTAACCCCCGCATGGTAAGCGAAACCGGTGAGGAGTGGGGTTTTGAAGAGGGCTGCCTGAGCATTCCGGGCATTCGGGAGAAGGTAGTGCGCCACTCCACCATTGTGCTACGCTACGAGGACGAAAACCGTCAGCAGCACGAGGAAACCTTTTCGGGCATGACGGCCCGCGTGATTCAGCACGAGTACGACCACCTGGAAGGCATCTTGTTCACCGACTACGCTTCGGGCCTGAAAAAGCAACTGCTCAAGGGCAAGCTAGCGCGCATCAGCAAGGGCGACGTAAGTGCCGACTACCGGATGCGTTTCGTAGGCCAGGGCCGGCGGTAGGCTCAGGTAGCACAACTAAAAAGAGGAAGAGCAGTGGTTCCAGATGCTGGAGCTTCTGCTCTTCCTCTTTTTGGTTGCGCTGGCTTCGCTGTGTTCTACTTTCGCGAAGTATTTCGCAGCTTTACTAAAGTTTATCCTTCTCTACTTATGCCTATTTGGGTGCTGCATTGCTTATGACAACGTGTTCTTATTCAGCCCTGATTCGATATGCCATTATTATCATTCTGATTAACACGCTTCCTGGAACGGCGTGGGCCTGGGGATTTTTCGGGCATCGGCTGATTAACCGGCTGGCAGTGTACACGTTGCCGCCCGAAATGATTGGGTTCTATAAGGCCAACATCGACTACCTCACTGATAACGCCACCCGACCGGACTCCCGGCGCACGGTAGTGCCAGGTGAGGCGCCGCGCCATTTCCTCGATGTGGATGTGTACGGCGACTCGGCCATCTACAAGCTGCCCCGCTCCTACCCCGATGCCGTGGCCCAACTCGGCGAAGATTCCCTGCTCCGGCACGGCATCGTGCCCTGGCAGGTGGCGCGCATGAAGGGCCAGCTCACGGCCGCTTTCCAGGCTCATGATACCGACCGAATTCTGCATCTCTCGGCCGATATGGGCCACTACATTGCCGATGCCTGCGTGCCCCTGCACACTACCCACAACTACAACGGACAACTAACTGGGCAGCGGGGCATTCATGCCCTTTGGGAAAGCCGGCTGCCGGAGCTGCTCAGCAGCGGCTACGACTTCTTTACCGGTCCCGCCCCTACCTCGACCGACCCACGGAAACTATCTGGGGCGCTGTGGGCCGCTCCCACGCCGCCGTCGACTCAGTGCTGCGCCTGGAGCGGGAGTTAAGCCAAAAGCTGCCCGACGACCGGAAGTACGGCTTTGAGCAGCGTGGCAACCTAACCGTGCGCACCTATTCCCGCGACTTTGCCCGGGCCTACCACCAGCGCCTGAACGGGCAAGTGGAGCGGCAGATGCGCCTAGCCCTGCGCCTGGTGGGCGCTTTCTGGTACACGGCCTGGGTAGATGCCGGTCAGCCGGACCTTAACGCGCTACCCCGCACGCCCTCCGAGAAAGAGCAACAGCGCTTGGCCTTGGAAGCAAAGCAGGCTGAGCAGCCACCTAAAACTGCCGTAGCAGGCCACGAGGACTAGGGCATGTGACCGGTAAGAACGTTTAAATGCAAAAAGCACGCGTCCTGCCGGGGCGCAGCCGAAGCGTCTTGCGTGCTGATGTGGTAGCAGTAACTCAACAGTTCGTGCAAGATGCTTCGGCCACGCCTCAGCAGGACGCGTGCTTTGGGCTGACGGCTCTTAGGGCTTGACATGCTCAAAAACGATTCTTAGTGCAAAGGAGTAGATGTTTGCGTAGCTGTTTCCTTTGCCTGACCAACTGCTTCTGCCGCGCCTCATGAAAAGCTTTGCCACCATTGCCTTGCTGCTGATTTCCAACTTGTTCATGACGTTTGCTTGGTACGGACACCTGCAGTTCAAGAAAATCAGCTGGTTGCATGGGCTGGGGCTGGTGGGCGCTATCCTGATTAGCTGGGGGCTAGCTTTCTTTGAGTATGTGTTTCAGGTGCCGGCCAACCGCATCGGGTTTGAGGAAAACGGAGGGCCCTTCAGCCTGTTTCAGCTCAAAGTCATTCAGGAGGTAGTTTCCCTGACGGTGTTTACGCTCTGCGCCGTTTTCATCTTCAAAACCGACAAACTCGCCTGGAACCACCTAGTTGGCTTTGCCTTACTAGTGGCAGCCGTGTACGTCATTTTTAAAAAGTGGTAAGCCGGAGGCGGGGGTAGCACCAAGCAGCTAAGTAGGAGCCGAAGCCACCACCGTAAGGCGGAGCTTGCCACTCCAGCCAGCCCCAGGCACGGTTGAGCGGGCAGCCGCTGCTTTTCGCCGGGCTGTCGGCAACTCCGCTTCTGCGTATGCGTAGGAAACGCGCCCCGTAGCTGGGGCCTTTCACGTTTTATTTCCCTGACTTTATGTCGAAAAAATACAATGCTGTAGCGTTGCTTTTCCTGTGGTTGCTGAGCATACACGCCGTTCAGGCCCAGAAGGTGGGCCTCGTGCTCAGCGGAGGCGGGGCTAAGGGCCTGGCCCACGTGGGCGTGCTGAAGGTGCTGGAGAAGAACCGAATCCCGATTGACTACATTGTGGGCACCAGCATGGGCGCCATTGTGGGCGGCATGTACGCGGCCGGTTACTCGCCCCGCGAAATCGAGGAAATTGTGCTTAAGCCCGAGTTTCAGGACTGGGTGGCCAACCGCCCCCTCGAAGGCAAAGTGTTCAACTTCTACGATGCTGACCCCTCACCAGCGGCTCTGCACCTGGGCTTGTCCATCGATACGGCGTTTCGCACCCGCGTTACGCCGCGCATCATCAACGACGCTACCCTGAACTACGTGCTGGCAACCATGCTGGCCCCGGCCGGCGCCATATCCAATTACAACTTCGATAACCTATTCGTGCCCTACCGGGCCGTGGCCTCCGAGGTGTTTACCCGTCAAAAGGTGGTACAGCGCAGTGGCTCCCTCTCCGATGCCGTGCGTAACTCCATGGCGTTTCCGCTGGCTTTCCGCCCCATTCGCCAGGAAGACGGGCGCTACCTCTTCGACGGGGCCGTAGTCGACAACTTCCCGACCGGCGTTATTCGGCAGGAATTCAAGCCCGACATCATCATTGGGGTGAACGTGGGCGACGTGGCCTACCGCAAATACCCCAAGGAAAAGGACGACCAGTTGTTAACCAGCACCCTCGTCTTTTTAGGTTCTAATGCCGCTGACACCCTTTCGGTGGGCCCGAATGGCATTTTTATTCAGCCGGACATAACAGATTACACCGCCGCCGACTTTGGGCGGGTGAAGCGCCTGATTGCCTTGGGCGAGCAAGCCACTGAAGAAAAGCTGGCCCTTACCCTGCAGCGTATTCAGCGCCGCGAAGACACCGTAGCCTTGCAGCAGCGCCGCCTTGCGTTCCAGCAGCGCGCCCCCAAACCCGATTTCACCCGCATTACCGTGCAGGGCCTGCCCCGGCAGCAGCAGGAGTTTGTGCGCCGTTTTTTCCAGCGTAGCGGCTCTACCTACACCCCCAGCGACGTGGAAGAAGGCTACTTCCGCCTTGTCAGCAACGACTTCTTTACCAACGTGTACCCGCGCATCCGGTACTCGGAGGAGCAGAAAGGCTACGGACTGAGCATTGACGCGCGCCAGGCCAACAACCTCACCGCCGACCTAGGTGTGCTGCTTTCCTCACGCTCCATGAGCAACTTTTACCTGGGCGGCGCCTACCGCTACCTTAGTCGCTACCTCTATACCGTGCGGGCCAATGCCACGGTGGGTCGCTTTTACAACGCAGTGCAGGGCTCGTTCCGGGTAAGTGTGCCCGGCCAGATTCCGCTGTATTTTGAGCCCATTGTCACCTTCAACAACCTGAACTACCAGGATACCGGCGGCCTACTAGGGCAGAATGCCGAAACCAGCCAGCTAGTGCAGCGTGACCTGAAAACGGCCCTTAACATTGGCATCAGCCCCAACTACCGCAGCCGCTACGTGCTGGACATTGGCGCCTTCACCAACCGCGACCGGTTTGCTAACACCAGCGAGGTAAGCAGCACCGATGAGTTGGACCTGAACCGGTTTCAGGGCATTACGGCCGGCCTCCGCTTCGAGCGCAACTCCTTGAATGCCCGCCAGTACGCTACCAAAGGCCGCCGGGCCGAGTTTGCGCTGCGTGGCATCACGGGCCAGGAAAAATACGACCCCGGTACTACCGCCAACGAGGTAGAGGGCCGGACCAAAAACCAGCGCTGGGTGAAGGGCTCCTTGTTTGTGGAGCAGTATTTCTCGCTAAGCAAAACGGATTCCGTGGGGGCCAAAACCAACGCCTGGGGCTACCTGCTCGATGCTGTAGCCAGTACCCAGGGCGCGTTTGCTACCTACCGCTCTTCCCTCACAACCTCCGCCGCTTTCCTCCCCCTGCCCGACTCCCGCACCTTGTTCCTGGACAATTACCGGGGCACAGCCTATGCTGGTGCCGGCCTGCGCTACGTGAAAGGCGTTTTCCGGGGCGTAGAATGGCGCTCTGAGGCGTTTGCACACGTGCTAGTGCGCCCTTGGAAACAAGCCTACGACAATCCCGTGCTGGTACGCCGTTCCAACAGCGTGAGCCGCCCCTACCTCACCTTCATGACCGGCCTCGTCTACCAGACGCCCGTCGGCCCGCTCTCCGTACAAGCCATCCACTACGACGACCCAAACCACCGTTTCGGTGTCTTCGCCCACATCGGCTACGTTCTCTTCCGCGACCGGTCATTGGAGTAAATAGTGAAATGGTGAGTCGTCATGGCGAGGAAGCACGACGACGCCATCTGTCCTGGCCAATGGGTTACCCTTAAGAAGTGACAAGCCCTACCTCCGTGCTGGAAGTAAGGGCTTGTTGCATTATCAGGCTTGTCACAAGGAGAGAAAGGATGGCGTCGTCGTGCCTCCTCGCCATGACACGGTACTTCAATCACTCATGCACGAACTCACCACCTCACCATTTCACTTCTCTTCCGGATAAACTGGCGGCTCTTCGCCGGGGTGTGGGGCGAGGAGGGGCCGGGCGTGCAGCCGGCCAGGATGGCGCAGTCGAGGTCTTCACCGTGGTACAAGCGGCGGAACAGCACCGTGGCCAGCCACATGGCCAGGGGCGGCGCTACCCAGTACAGCCACAGGCCCCGGTAACTTCCGGCGGCTACCGCCGAGCCCAGGGTGCGCGCGGGGTTCAGGCTCATTCCGGAGTAGGGCGTTTCAAAAACAATGTAAAGCGCCAGTAGAGCCCCGATCAGCCAGCCGGCCCGCTTTTTCCAGGTGGCCGAGTGCAAGGCGGACAGCAGCACAACCATCAAGATAAAGGAGATGATGAACTCGGCGGTAAAGGCCAGGAAATCCCCCTGCGGTCCGGGCTGGGTTACGGTGAAGTTGACGCTTGGGTGGGCGTAGAGGGAGCCCAACGCCCCTTTCAGGAATTGCCCCGCTCCTAGCGCGCCGGCCACCTGAAATAGCACGTACCAGATGGCATCGGGGGTGCGCAGCTTGCCTAACTGCCAGAAACCCAGCGTAACGGCGGGGTTGATGTGGGCTCCGGAACGCTTACCCCAGGGGCTGTAGACAATCAGTACTACCACCAGGCCCATGCTCAGACCTAGCAACCAGTGCCGCACCTGCTCCTGGCTGCGCAATGCTTGGTGCAACGGGGAGGCCGGGTGCTCCAGCCCAGTTGTCAGCAGGGCGGCGCAGGTCATGAAAAAGGCAATGCCCGCCGCTTCCGCCAGGTAATGCGCCCAATGACGGCGCAGGGCGGCAAGCAGGCGGGCAGCAAACGATACGGACATGCAGTGGGAAGTGGGACTAGCCTAGTGAAACGCCGCCAGCCCCGCGCGGTTACTACCGTCGAGCTGAGCTAGCGGGGCGGTCAGGGCCTAGGGTTGCACCAGAATCAGGGCCGAGGAGGCGGGCACTTCTACCGTCATGGTTTCGCCGGCGCCCTCTACCGTCCTTATTCCCTGGGGATTGATTTGGTCTTCAGCCACTACCACGGAGTAGCGGCCACCCGGAATGGGTAGGCGGGCGGCCTGGCGGTTGCCGTTGAACAGCACCACAATGGTACGCCACGCGTCGCCGCCGGCATGATCTTTCAGTTGGTAGCCGATGGTAGTGGCCGGCAGGTTGGGCAGGAACTCCAGATGTTGCTGAACCAAGGCCTGGGTAGGTAGCCGGAAGGCCGGATGAGCGCGGCGCAGGGCAAGTAGCTGGCGGTAAAATTCATAGACGCGCGAGTACTGCGCCTTGCGGGCCCAGTCGAGTTGGTTGACGCTGTCGGGCTGGTTGTAGGAGTTATGGGAGCCGCCTTTGGTACGCAGAAACTCGTCGCCGATGGGCAGGAAGGGCACACCTTGGGAGGTAAATACAATGGTGTTGCTAAGCAAATCCAGCTTGATGAGCTCGGCTTCCGAGGCGCCGGGGTTACCCACGGTCAGCTCGTCCCAGAGTAGGCGGTCATCGTGGCAGGCCACGTAGTTGATGGCTTGGGCGGGGGTAGTGGCCCAGGGCGCTTTGGCGTAATTTACCTTGTTGTAGTCGAGCTGCGGATGCTGGGTAGCGCCCACAATGCCAAACTTCACGCTTTCCTCCTGCCCCGGTTGTCCGCCCACAAAGCCTGGGTCGGCGGGGCGCGACACGCCACCTTTCACCCCGTCGCGCAGCTCGTCGCCGAAAGCGGCAATGCGGTCCAGCTTGCCTACGTTGGCTTTCAGGGCCCGCTCGGCTTCGGGCAATGGGCTCGGGCGGGCCGTCCAGCCCTCCCCGTACAGGAAGATGCTGTGGTCAATCTGGTCGAGGGCCACACGCAGGGCCCGCATGGTGCGCAAATCCAGGATGCCCATCAAGTCAAACCGAAACCCATCGACGTGGTACTCGCGGGCCCAGTACACCACCGACTCCACAATGAGCTTGCGCACCATGGGCCGCTCGGAGGCAATTTCGTTGCCGCAGGCCGCCGCATCAGATAAGGAGCCGTCGGGGTTATGGCGGTAGTAGTAGCCGGGCACAAGCTGCTCAAAGGAAGTGCGGGCAACGTCGGTGGTGTGGTTGTACACTACATCCAGAATCAGCCGCAGGCCCCGCCCGTGCAGGGCTTGGGTTACTTGCTTTAACTCCCGGATGCGGGCGGCGGGGTCGGCAGGGTTGGTGGCGTAGGAGCCTTCCGGCACGGAGTAGTGCAGCGGCTCGTAGCCCCAGTTGTAGCGGTTTTCGCTCAGCTTGCTTTCATCAATGGAAGCAAAATCATTGACGGGCAGTAGGTGCAGGTGGGTGATGCCCAGCTCCGTGAGGTGGTCGAGGCCCGTCTTCACGCCGGCGGGGCCGCGGGTACCGGCCTCCGCTACGCCCAGGTACTTGCCCTTGTGCTGAATGCCGGATTGCGGGTGCATGGACAGGTCGCGCACGTGGGCTTCTCCGATGACGATGTCGGTGGCTTGTTTCAGCTGGGGGCGCAGGTCCTCTTCCCACCGGGCCGGACTCACAGTGGCGGGGTCGAGCAGGGCGCCGCGTTGCCCGTTCAGACCCACGGCGTGCACGTAGGGGTCGGGCACCTCCGCCATTTGCCGGCCCTTGATGGTGGCTTGCACCACGTAGAATTGCCCCGCCGGCTGGGCCGGCAAGGTGTACAGCCAGGTGCCGCCCGTCGATTTTTGCATGGCGTACTCGGCTACGGGCGCGCCGCCAGTGCCCTCGGCATACAGCTTCAATTGGAGCTTTTCGGCCGTGGGCGCCCACACCCGCAAGCGGGCCTGGCCCCGGGTAAAGGTCAGGCCGAGGTCGGGCCCCTCGTAGGTAGGCAGCAAGGCGTAAGTATCCGCGACGCGGGCGGTGCGGCAGGTGGTGAGGGTGCTCACGGCAAGCACTAGGGTAAGGAAAGACCGAAACTTCATAGGCCCCAAGTTCGGCATTTTGGCGTGGAGCGCGAAGCGCCGGTGCGGGGCTACAACCGGTGGGCAAAGGCCCGCAGCAGCTCGGCAACTTCCTCGGGTGCTTCGTAGGGTAGCAGATGGCCGGCACCGCCAATAATTTCCAGGGGCGTGCCCACTGGCAGCAGGGGTAGTGTTTCCAGCCCGTGCACCGACGGTGACATCACATCATCCTGGTCGCCGACGATGATGGTGCAGGGCACGCGCACGTTGCCCATCTGGGCGCTGAGGTCCTCGCGGCTGCCGTGTAGTAGCCAGGCATCCCAGGCCAGGCGGGTGCTGCGCAGATTATCGTCCAGAATTTGCTGGTGCAGAGGTTCGGGCAGGGTGCGGGCGGTTATTTTCTGGAATGTTTTTTCGGCTTCTGGGCGCTTGCCATAGGCCCGCAGGCTGGCCATTCGGTCGGCATCGGTCATGGGCTCCGGGCTGGGCGGCGAGGGGCTCAGCAGGGCCACTCCAACTAGGCCGGCGGGTTGGTGGGCGGCCAGGGCCAGGGCAATTTTGCCACCCATGCTGTGGCCCACCAGCACGTAGCGCCCTACCTCATTCTCGGCAATGAAGCTTTCCACCTGCCGGGCATACGCCCCCACCGAATAGCTACTGACGGCAGGCTCCGGCGCCGCACCAAAGCCCAGCAGATCAGGCGCTAACAAGGGGTAGTCGGGGGCTAGCAAATCGGCCACTGGTTGAAAGGCGCGGCCGGAGCCGGCCCAGTAGTGCAGGCCAATAAAAGTAAGCGCGGGAAGAACAGCAGGCATAGTTGAAGCAGCAAAGTAGGTGGCCCGCACGGCTGAGCTTGCGGGCCGCAAACGGGGTAGCTGCTGTACGTAGGCGTACTGGGTTACAGCCGGGCTGAACCCGCAAGTTTCTCCAGGGCCGCCCGGAACTCGGGTGTGTCATAGTCGGCCATGCCCTCGTGACGGGCCGCAATCTGTCCATCAGGCCCCACGATAATGGTGGTCGGAATGGATTCAGACTCGAAGGCCGGGGGTAGCGGGGCGGCGGGAAAATAGGCAGAAAAGGTGTAGCCCTTGCGAGCCATCAGGCGGCGCGCCTTCTCCGGATTCTGGTCAAACGAAATCATCACGAACGCCACTTTTCGCTTATCTACTTGGTTGTAAAGCTTCTGCAAACCAGGCATTTCGGCCACGCAGGGCGGGCACCAGCTGGCCCACAGGTTCACCAGAAGTACCTTGCCCTGCAAGTCGCGCAGGTTGGCCGGCTTGCCATCCAAGGTCAGCAGGGGCACGTTGTGCGGGTAGGTGCCGGCCGTGGGTTGGGCGCGGGGCATAGGCGCGGGCGCAGGCAGGGTTGGCCGCCACAAGCCGGTAGCCAGTAGCCCCCGCTGCACCCCACCGAGTACTGGCGTGCGCAAATCAGTAAAGAGAACCACCAGCAAGGCAATAAGCCCCATCCACTGGATTAGCGTACTTGCTGTCGGCTTTGAAAATTGCATAGGATGGGTTGTCGGGTGCTGGGTGCGGCAAGATAGCGCTACTGCCGCCTACCCTGCCACCGACCGGCGCTACCGGTTCGGGTAAAGCGTGACCGGAGAAGAAAGTTTGGCGGGTAAAACTACACACGGCCGCTCCTGATGCCTGGGGCGGCCGTGTGTAGTAGGTAGTTTGACGAAGAGCGGTGGCGGCTGGGCACTGCCGCCTGGGATGCTCCTAGTTGCCCGCAGGCCTGCGCCTAGAGGGCTTTACATGGCTTTCTTCCGCGTGGCCTGGAATTTTTTGATTTGGGGGTCGATGATTTTCTTGTCGCCGACTACCACGATAGTCATGGCTTCGGGGCGCACGTATTTGCGGGCGGTTTCGCTGACTTGCTGGGGCGTCACGGCGTTGATGTTCTTGACCTGCTCCGTGAGGTAGGAATCGGGGAGGCCGTGCAGGTCCAGGGTGTTAAGCTGGCCGATGATGCCGCCCGGCGTGGAGTTGCGCAGTACAAACAAACCCGACTCGTAGTTCTGGATGCCTTTCAGCTCCTCAGTAGTGGGCGGGTTTTCTGCAGGCGCTCAATCTCGTACACGATTTCCTTGAGCGAGTTGCCGGTTTCCTGGGTGGTCACGTCGGCGTTTTGGCTCCAGTTGCCGGCACGGTAATGGGTTTCTACGAAGCTGTAGGGCGAGTAAGTATAGCCCTTGTCCTCACGGATATTGCGCGTAATGCGCGAGCCGAACGAGCCGCCAAGCAAGGAATTCATTACCCGCACCTTCATGTAGTCGGGGTGCGAGGGGTCCACGACGGGCATCCCAATGACGATGGTAGACTGGGGCGCGCTGGGCCGGTCCAGGGTCAGCACATCGGGCCGGATTTGGGCTTTGGCAATTTCAATGTGGGGCACCGGGCCTTTTGCCCACTCGCTCCAGCTTTTGGTAATGGCCTGGCGCAGAGCACCCTGGTCGAACTTACCGGCCACGTACACGCTGGTGCGCTGGGCCCCGTACTGGTTCTGGTAGAAGGCTTTTACCTGCTCCAGGGTCAGGGCATCAATGGCGGCATCCGTGGGCAGGGGGCGGCCGTAGGGGTGGCTACCGTAGAGGGAGGCGGTGAACTTTTGGCGGGCCTGAGTGCCGGGCTGAGCGCGGGCCAGGTTCATCTGGCGCTTAAAGTCCGCCTTGATGCGGGGCAGCTCACTGGCCGGCAGGGCGGGGTGCTGCACCACATCGGCTAGCAGCGTAGCCAGCTCAGGCGCGTACTCCGAGAGGCAGGAAGCCCACAGCATGGTTTGGTCTTGGCCCACTGAAACGTTGAGGGAGCCGCCCATGCGCGCTACCTTATCGGCTAGCTGGGTGGCGTTGAGCGTGTTGGTGCCTTCGTTCAGGAGCTTGCCCAGCACGTCGGCAATGCCTACTTGGTCAGGGGCTTCGTGCACGTTACCGGCCTGAATAGCTACCATCATCGTCACTTTGGGCACCTGGCCGTAGGGTACTAGCTTGGCCGAAAGCCCATTGGGTAGCTCAAACTCTTCCTTGGCTGGCAGGGCAAAATCACGGGGCGTGCCACCGGGCGGCGGGGTTTCCTTGGGCGTTGCCGGGGCCGGGGCGGCAACTGGCTTGGCTGCCGTCGTGGCTTTGGCGGCTGGTTTGGTTTGGGCGAGAACTGCAGGTGCGGTACTCGTTAGGAGGGCGGCGCTGAGCAACCCGAAATAGAGCGTTTTCATAAGTCGGGTTAACTTTTAGCCAGTGGGTTTACAACAACAATGGTCCGGTTGGTGGGCCGCAGGTACTCCTGAATGGTGTGCTGCATGACCTCGGGCGTGATTTTGCGGAACTCGCCTTCGAGCGTATTGATGCGGGCCGGATTGTTATCAAACAAGGCAAAGGCCGCTAGCATGTCGGCCCGCCCGAAGTTGTCGGAGCCGGAAAGCTGGTCGTAGAGGGTAGAGCGGAGCTTGACTACCGCCAAATCCAGGGTCGATTGGTCGATGCCGCCTTTGGCCAAGCGGTTGATTTCCTGGTCCAGCACACTCACTACGGAGTCCGACTTCACGGTCTGGTCGTAGGTCAGGTTGCCCATCCAGAGCATGGGGCCGGCATAGTTGAAGGCATTGCCGAGGTAGTTGATGCCTCCGCTCACGTCGTCGGTGAGGCCGCGCTTCTGCACCATAGCCTGGTAGAGGCGGGAGTCTTTGCCCTGCAGCAGAATCTGGTCGAGCAGGATGAGGGCGTAATACTCGGGGTGTTGCGCTCGGGCATGTGGTAGGCAAAGGCCAGGGCAGGCTTGGTGGCCAGCTTATCGTCCTTGGTGAAGCGCTGTTCCTTTTCCTGGCGGGGCTCCGTGAGGTCGGGCTTGGGCGGCTGGGCCACGGCCGGAATCCCCCCGAAGTACTTCTGCACCCAGGCTTTGGCTTCGGTCGGTTCAAAGTCGCCGACGACGGCCAGGGCGGCGTTGTTGGGGCGTAATAGGTTTTAAAGAACTGCTGGGCGTCCTCGAGGGTAGCGGCGTCGAGGTCTTTCAGGTCGCCGTAGAAGTTGTGGGCGTTGTTCCAATTTTTGTTGGCGTACTGGGGCATGTCCAGCCACGGAAAGCCGCCGTAGGGCTGGTTGAGCACGTTCACGCGCACCTCGTTTTTCACTACCCCCTGCTGGTTGGTCAGGTTGGCTTGCGTGATGGCCAGCCCGCGCATGCGGTCGGCCTCGGCCCACAGCATGGTTTCCAGCTTGTGGGCGGGCACTACCTCAAAATAGTTGGTAAAGTCGAAGCGGGTAGAGCCGTTCAGAATGCCGCCGTTTTTCTGAATCAGCTGAATAAATTCCATCTTGCCCAGGTTCTGGGAGCCCTGAAACATCAGGTGCTCAAACAAATGCGCAAAGCCGGTACGGTTACGGGGCTCGTTGCGAAACCCAATGTTATAGTACGCCGCTACCGTGGCCGTTGGGGCGGTGTGGTCAGGAGAAAGAACGACTTTCAGCCCGTTCGGCAGGGTGTAGTACTCCACCGGAATCTGAAAGGACGACGTCATTGCCTGGGTGGGGCGGCCTCAGCGGTAGGCGACGGGGTAGTGCTGGTCGTAGCCACGGAGGTAGCCTTGGGGCTGCAGGCACCAAGGGTCAGCAGGAAGGCCGTGCCCCAACTCAGGGCATAACCTATCGGGGGTAGTGGTTTCATAATCAACAGGTAGGAGTGGTGAAGTATCCGGGGTTGGCCACAACCTACACAATCTGCCGCAAAGAATTAATCCTACTCTATATAAGGAAAACAAATAATCAACGAACCGGGCGCAGCCGGGTATTGGCGGCCGGTTTTCGTCAATGAATACCCAGCCAGGGTAAGCCCGATAACTTCCTATCGGTGGCTTGCCTGTATTCCAGCAAGAAGGGCCTGGCTCGTTGCCTCCGGAAACGAACGCCCAGCTATCCTTCTACCAGTTAACCTTATTTCTCCACTTTCAGCGTGGCGGGGCGAGTGGTGAATTCAAACATTTCGCCGTGGGGCATGATGGTGATTTGGCCAAATTCGCGGATCATCATTTTGTAGCTCTTCCCCACGGGCCTGATCTTCCGGTCGAGGTCATAAAGGCCGCAGGCATTGACGCTCAGGCGCTTCTCGGCCAGACTGATGTCCCAATCGAGTTGGTCGAGGAGGCTGTACCAGGTGAAACCAACCACGGGCACGCCATCTTGACGGATGCGCTGCACGTTCACCCATTGCTTCCAGAGCCAGCATTCGGCGTCTTTGGCGTTGAAGGTGTTGGTTTCGGTGTGCATCACGGGCTTGCGGTACCGCTCGTAGTATTGGCGCGTCATGGTGTACCAACCCAGCACGTCTTCGGCCGCGCACCAGTCGCCGTTGGGCTTGATAATCCGCTCGTTACGCCCGTAGTAGTCGTTGCCCATGATTTGGTAGCCGGGCGGCTCCCCGGCCATAAACCAGTCCAACTCCTGGCGGGTCAGGCCATTATCGAGGCAGTATATCAGCACTTCCGAGTCGATGGGGTGGGCGTAAAGCAAGTCCAAGGACAGAAACCGCAGCTTATTAAGCAGGCAGATTTCCGGGGTTGGCACGGCGCGCATCTCGTGCACATACTCCGCCGATTCACTTTGCACGATAATACAGTCGGGGCGGTACTTGGCAATCTGCTGGTTGCCCATGATGCTGGCCGCCGCAATGTGCTTCATGGCCGTAATAAAGGCACGGTCGTCGCGGAGCTGCTCGTTCCAGATACCATCCTTGGCGGAGGCCCGGGCCGTGACGTAAATCTCGTTGACGGGAGTATAAAAGCGCACCCAGGGGTAGCGGCGGGCCACGGCTCCGCAGTACTCCGCGAAGTGTACCGGCAACTCCGGGTTCTGAAAGTTGCCAATCCAGTCGGGCACGCCGAAGTGCATCAGGTCCAGAATGGGCGTGATGCCCAGGCGCTTGATTTCGGCCATGGCCTTGTCGGCAAAGTCCCAGTCGAACCGGCCCGGCGCCTTATGAATTAGGTAGTAGGGCAGGTTGTAACGCAGCACTTTGAGCCCCAATTCCTTAACTAGGGCCAGATCTTCCTTATACCGAGTGTAGTGGTCAGTTTCGGCCAGCAAATCGCGCCGAATGGTGCCGTTGGCAATGGTGGGGTACGAGCACTCAATGCCGGTGGCAAACATGAAGTTACCCGCGTTGCCAGTAGGTAGGCCGCTGCCATCATGCCCCGCCGCGCCGCCATGCTCGTCGCCCTCATATAGGCCGTCGCCGAAGTTGTCTTTGATGTGGGTTAAGAAGCTTTTGGCCATTGGGCAATAGGGGTCAGGTGGCAGATGTTAGTACAGAGTGCGTTGAAAATGGGCATATGCTGACAACTGACAGCTGGCACCCGACAACAGAAATCACCTATCCAGCCGCTGCTGGGCGGCCAGGAATTTGTCGGCGGTGCGTAGGCTCAGGGCCATGATGGTAAGGGCCGGATTAACGCTGAGGGCGCTGGGAAACACGGAATTGTCGCAGATGTAGAGGTTGGGCACGTCGAAGGCACGGCCTTCGGGTTAACTACTGCATCGTCGCCGGAGAGGCCCATGCGGGCCGTGCCGATGGTGTGGGCGTAGCGCTCATAGGCCCAGATGTCGCGGGCGCCGGCGGCCTCCCAAATCTGGCGCATGAGCTTTTCAGCGTGGGCGTTCATGCGCTGCTCGTTTTCCTGGGCCGTGAAATGCACGCGCGGCTTGGGCAAGCCACGCACGTCTTTTTCGTCGGCCAGTTCCAGAAAGTTGTTCTCGTGGGGCAAACAGTCGCCGAGGATGTTGATACCGGCGGTATGGTTATAGCTGCGCATGTAGTCGCGCAGGGGCTGGCCCCAGAGCTTGCGCTTGCGGGCCATTTGAGAGGCAAACGTAACGGGCATCACGCCAATGCTTTGCAGCAGGTAGCCACCCACAAAATCGGCATCTGGTGGCCGGTGGGTATCCTCTGAAATCAGCCCGCCCGGAATACCCTTGTAGGGCCGGATGTCCTCCTCGAACGTGCCCCAGACTTGCATACCAGGGTGGGCCATGAAGTTTTTGCCGACCTGCCCGCTAGTCAGGGCCAGCTCGTTGAGCAGCAACAAGCGGGGCGTTTCTACGGCCCCGGCGCACAGAAACAAGTGGCGGCAGCGCTGGCGTTTTTGCTCCCCGTATTGGGTGTAGACTACCGCCGTCACGCGGCCCTTGGCGTCTCGCTCAATTTCGGTTACAAAAGCATCCGCCCTGATTTCGGCGCCGTGGGCCTCGGCTAAGGGTAGGAAGGTGACGTCCATGCTGGCCTTGGCCCCGCGGTTGCAGCCAGCCTGGCAGAAGCCCCGGTTGGTGCAAGCCTCGCGCCAGCCCACCCCCTCCTGGTAGTAGCGCGCCGACAGCGCCGCATTAGCAGCCGGCGACGTTTGGATGCCTAGGCCTGCGCAGGCTTTCTGCATGAGTAAGGCGGCCCCGTTCAGAGGAAGCGGCGCCAGCGGGTAGCCCGTGCGACGCGGCGGGTCCCAGGGGTAGGGCGTGGGTCCACTAACGCCCAGAAAGCGCTCCAGCTCCTCGTAATACGGCTCCAGCTCCTCCACACCAAAAGGCCAATCAACCCCCTTGCCGAAGTCGGTGAACAGGCGCAGGTCGCCGCGGTGGGCGCGGGGCGTGTAGGCAGTGTAGTGCAGAGTAGAGCCGCCCACGCCGGTGCCGGAGTTGTTGTTGCCAAAGGCTACCGGGTTCTGGCCCGCCGACAGGCGTTCATCGTTCCAGAACAGGAAGTGCTGGGCTTTTTCGTCGGTGGCGTAGTCGCGGGTAGGGTCGCGGCGGGGGCCGGCTTCCAGGGCTACTACCTTCAGGCCGGCCATGGCCAGGCGGGCCAGTAGCGGCGCACCGCCGGCTCCGGTACCAATCACCACGCAGTCCACTTCGTCCACGGGGTCGGGCAGCGGGGCCGGCTGCTCCTGCTCAACGGGTGCCTGGGCGAGCAAACCATCGTTTTCCGCCAGGATGCTTTTCAGCAACGGATCCTGTATTTCTGGTTTCGCGGGATTCAGAACGCCTTCCTCCAGAACTTCTTCGTCGGGCATAAGGGAGAGGTAAGATTATGAAACGGTGGAATGGTAAGCTCGTGAGCTAGTGGTTTTTCTGGGCTAACGGCGTGTGCTGCGCCACTGACACTGCCTAGGTTCGTGGCACGGAAAACTCAACTGTTCAACCGCTTACGGTTTCACCTCCTCCGGCTCGCGGGCCTCCAGCTGGTTGGGTTCGATGCGGTGCCAGCCGGGCACGTCGGCCATGCCCACGTACCCAATTTCTTCCTGGGCCAGCGGATGGGAATAGTAGGCCTCGGCCAGCTCAGCCAGCAATTCCTCAAAGAACCGGTCGATGGGCAGGTGCTGCCAATTTTCGCCGGGAGCAGTGCCGTTAGCCACGGCCGCCACAACCTGATCTTGCTGAGGTTCAGACAGGTGCCCGAAAGGCCGTTGAAACAGAACCTGAGCCGCCTGATTGATGCCCCCAGGCCCAGACGGTAGGCTTCCCGGTCGGGCGGCATGGCATCGTAGCGCCAGCCATCGGAGTCGCCCTGGGCCAAGCGCTTGTCTACCACCGGGGCTAGTTCAATAGGCTCGGGGCGCTCCGGCTGAGGATAAATGCGCGCCGCTACCGCCCGCAGGAGCTCGTACGTAGCCTCATCAAAAAACTGGGGCGTGTATTCGGAGGTATCCAGGCGGGGCAGCAGGGCGGCGCGGGTAGCTTCCGTCACGAGGTCGGTCTGGAGCAGGGCACGCACGGTGCCATCGGGGTAGTGAGGGGAAGCCATTCGGGTCGGAAATCAGCCGGTGAGCAAGAAGAACGTAGCCCTACCTGACGAGCTAGGTTGGCGCAAGGTTTCTACTCAACAATAAAAGCTCCTCTTTGACTTAAAAATGAGATGCTTTTGCGCGTAAGGCCCGTTTGCCGCCAACCCGTTAGGCCCACCAAGCCTCGCCCAACAAGCCGGCAAGGCTACCATGCGGCTGTTGACAGGCGTTACTGGTCGCTGCTCATTTTACCACCCGTGACGTGCACCAAGGAGCCAGTCATGAACGAGCCGTCCTGGGAGGCCAGCAGCACGTAGGCGGGAGCCAGCTCTTCGGGCTGACCGGGCGGGCTAGGGCTACCTCGTAGCCGAACTTTTCAATTTCTTCCTGCGGCATGGTGCCGGGGATGTTGGGCGTCCAGACCGGGCCGGGCACCACGCAGTTTACCCGAATGCCTTTCTCGCCGAGGTAGGTTGCCAGGCTTTTGGTAAGGGCATGAATGGCCGATTTGGTACAGGCGTAATCCACCAGAATCGGGATGCCAGTAAGCCCCACAATGCTGCCGGTGTTGATGATGCAGTCGTGCTGCTTAAGGTGGGGTATAGCGGCCTGCGCCATCCAGATGTAGCCCAGAATGTTGGTATCGAAGGTGCGCCGGATTTGCTCTTCGGATATATCCTCGAACTTCTCGGCGCTCATCTGAAAGGCCGCATTGTTGACCAGGATGTTCAGGCCGCCCAGCTCTTTGCGGGTCAGGCGCACGGCCTGCTTGCACTGCTCTGGGTCGCGCACATCTAGCTGTAGCAGCAGGCACTGGCGGTGTTGCGCTTCCACGAGGCGCTTGGTTTCTTCGGCGTCCAGGGTGTTTTCGTTGTAGAGCACCGCTACGTGGGCGCCTTCCATGGCAAAGGCCACGGCCACGGCCCGCCCGATGCCGGAATCAGCGCCGGTCACCAGCGCAATCTTGTCTTGAAGCTTGCCCGCGGCCCGGTAGGTAGAGAAATCCATGGCCGGCTGCAGCTTCATATCGGCTTGCCGGGCAGGGTAGGGCAGCTTCTGCGCGTGCGCCTTCATTTCCTGGGCCGTCGGCCGCTTCACGGGTTGGGGTGCTTCGGTAGCGGCGGCCGCTTTCGTGGCGGCGGGCGTGGCAGCCGACTTTTTACCCGGAGCGGCCTTAGCAGCCGACGGAGCGGGAGTAGATGAGGCAGAAGTTTTCTTGGCAGCCATTTGGGTAGCAAAGTATAGTTGAGGTTTCTGCTTACGCAGATTCCGACCTCAACAGCTAACCGGTATGCCCTTGGTTGGAACAGTCGTTCTGGCGGGGCCTCACCCCCAGCCCCCTCTCCTCAGGAGAAGGGAAGCCACGGCGGTAAGCGGTAATAAGTGACACGTTAGCAAGAAATCGGGGCAATAGCGGCTGGAAAGCTAGGTTAAGCAGTTCCGGACAGCCGGGCCTACAGTGCGTTGAGCCCAAAACCGAAAACCCGCTCCGCCTCCAGTGTTATCCTGCGCTTGCCAAGGACCTTATCACGTAGGAACAGGGCGTTGTTACGTCAATCATTTGCGCGCTGCTCAGGATGACACTGAAGGCAAACCGGAATGGGCCGAGGCTAATTGCTCAAATAAAAACCCGCCCCTGCTTGCGCCGAGACGGGTTTTATATAGCAGATTACGAGCAGGTTAGTGCTTAGTTATTCTGGTAATCAACGGGCTCTTTCACGTCCGCGCCCTGGTCTTGGAGGGCGGGGTAGTCGATGTAGCCCTTATCGCCGGGCACGTAGAAGGTGCTGGGGTCAGGGGTGTTGAGGGCCGCCCCAACGCGGAAGCGCTCCACCAGGTCGGGGTTGGCAATGAAGGGTACTCCGAAGGCAATTAGGTCGGCCTCGTTGTTAGCCAGGGCCTTGTCGGCGGTGTCGTGGGTGTAGCCACCGTTGAGGATGAAGGTGCCGTTGAAAATCTGGCGTAGGTGCGCGGCTACGGCCGGAGTGCCGGGCTTGGCTGCCATCGGGTGACCAGGCAGGGCCTCAATGACGTGCAGGTAGGCCAGGTTGAACTGGTTGAGCTGCTCGGTTACGTAGCTAAAAGTGCGTACTGGGTCCGAGTCGTGGATGCTGGCGCTGCCCTGGGGCGAGAGGCGGATGCCCACCCGGTCGGCGCCCAGTTCGTCGACTACCGCTTGCACTACTTCCAGCACGAAACGGGTGCGGTTTTCCAAGCTGCCGCCGTACTCGTCGGTGCGCTGGTTGGAGCCGTCCTGGATGAACTGGTCGAGCAGGTAGCCGTTGGCGCCGTGAATTTCAGCCCCGTCGAAGCCGGCCAGCTTGGCGTTGCGGGCTGCTTGGCGAAACTGGTCGATTACCCCCGGAATTTCGCTGAGCTCTAGGGCGCGCGGCGTGGGCACATCCTCGAAACCCTGGCCGGTAAAGGCTTTTGCGCCTTCCGGCTTGATGGCCGAGGGAGCTACCGGCAGCTCACCCTTATGGAAGAAGGGGTGCGACACCCGGCCTACGTGCCAGAGCTGGATGAAAATGCGCCCCCGGCGGCGTGCACGGCGTCGGTTACTTTCTTCCAGCCCGCTACCTGCTCCTCGGAGTAAATACCGGGCGTGTTGATGTAGCCCACGCCCTGGGGCGACACCTGCGAGCCTTCCGAAATGATGAGGCCAGCCGTAGCCCGCTGCACGTAATAGGTCACAACGGAGTCGGTGGGCACGTTGCCTTCGTTGGTGGCCCGGCTGCGCGTCATGGGCGCCATGGCAAAGCGGTTGGGCAGGGAAAGCGCGCCCACTTGCACGGGCGTGAAAAGATTGGTGGTTTGGCTCATGATGAAGTCGATGGTTGAGAAACAATGACGTACCGTTTCAGCACCCATCAACTAATGTCTATACACCAATGTTTTCACCGTCCTGACAAAAAGCAAAAACTGTCCTTCCAATGTGGAAGGAAGAATCTGAGTTTCGCCTCTGAATTCCCAGGCTCCTCGTTCCACTTGCAAGGATAGTTCTATAGGGCGTTACTGCTCAACCTATTGCACCACTACCTCCACGCGCCGGTTGCGGGGCGCTGCTGCGGGTCGCGGTTATTGGCCACTGGCCGTGTGCCGCCGTAGCCGCGGGCCGTAAGCCGCACCGGGTCGATGCCCTGCTGCACGAGGTACTGCCGCACCACCCGGGCCCGCTGCTCGGAGAGGCGCAGGTTCAGGGCGGCTTCGCCTACGTTATCGGTGTGGCCGGCTATTTCCAGCTGCATGGTGGGCTGGGCGCGCAGCGTGCGAGCCAGGGCATTCAGGGTAGGGCGCGAGCCGGGCAGCAAAGCCGCCGTGCTCTGGGTAAAGTAGAGGTTGGGCAGCGTTACGGCCGCGCCTTTGCTCAGCGCCGTTAGGTCGGGTAGCTGGGCGGTGGCGGTGTCGGCTTTTGCGGGCGCTGCTCTGGTCACTACCGGCACCACGGCTGATTTAGGTTTGGCCGCAGCTACGGGCGCTGGGCTGCTAGCTGCGCGGGCCGGCTTTGCAATCGGCTTCGGCTTGCCGCCGGAAGCAGCCGCCGGAACGGAGGCCGCGGCCTTGGGCTGGGGCGGCGTAGCCTCCACGAGAAGTAAAATATTGGTGGGCAGAGTGGAGTACAGATTAGCCGCTGGAATGGGCTGCGGTTCGTTGAACGTGTTGAAATCGGGTAGCTGCCAGGCTAGTAGTGCCCGCGAGTCCCGGTCGCTCTGGTAGTATTCCACCCGCAAGGCGTAGTAGCTCCCAGCTTTCATTTTCAGGTGGGTTGTGGAAACCGTTACGGGCTGATCGTGCCAGGAATCCAGCACTTTCTTCCCGCCGATCCAGACGCGCATCCCGTCGTCGGTAGCAATCTGGAAGGTGTACACCCCCGTTACCGGGGCATATACGTGGCCTGCCCAACGCACCGAGAAGTACTCGCCCGGCACGCCCGGTCCCGGCGACACAAAGTGGTTGCCGCTGGGCCCAACAGTCCAATTGAAGTCGA
The DNA here is from genome assembly GCF_022919335.1 of Hymenobacter sp. 5516J-16. Lineage (NCBI taxonomy): Bacteria > Pseudomonadati > Bacteroidota > Cytophagia > Cytophagales > Hymenobacteraceae > Hymenobacter > Hymenobacter sp. 5516J-16. Next base: position 2,114,645 of record NZ_CP095058.1, read on the forward strand.
TTGCTGCATCGGTGCGAGTCAGCACTAGCTTCTCAAACTTTTTACCCTCGTAGTACTGTCCACGCAAGCCCGAGCCGGCCTGGTGTTGAGCCAGCGTCCAGCTGCTCAGCAGGCATAAGCAGCCCGCTAACAATTTCTGACACAGAGAGGATAGCATCATAGTCGCAGACATCTAACGTATTGACCACAAAATGAACAAAATGCCAGGCCGCACGAACTTTATTCAATGAGCAGGCCCATTCCGTACAACGAACCATTCAGCTAAGCCTATATACTTCTGCGAAGCAAACCGTGCAGCAAGCCACCAACTTGCTGTTGCTACCCGCCTGTAGAAACGCGACACTCCACGTCGTGTCGGTGAGCAGTAAGCATTGGACGATGTGAGTTAAACAACTTCAGCAACGACTGAGACGCGAAGCGTCGCGTCTTCTGCAGGCGTGCAGCCTGAAAGCGAATGCCTCTACCTCCCTCCCAAAACTTCCCGGATTGAATTTCGAAGATTCCAGTTGTATCTTCGCCCTGTTACTTATCCAGAAAGACCGAGGGATTGGGCCCAACGACGTCTTAGCAACCTGAAATAAAACAAGGTGCTAATTCCCTTTCCAGGCCGCTTGGGCGGTTTGGAAGAAGATAAGAACAGGACTCGCGCCCCCACGCGGCTCTTTCTGGATAGGCACTTTTTTGCTGCCGATTTTCTTAGAAGAGCCGATATGTCGACGACCCTCCACCGCCCCCACTCCCGCTGCACGACATCCTGGCCCAGCGCGTCCTGATTCTGGACGGCGCCATGGGCACCATGATTCAGCGTCACAAGCTGGAAGAGGCTGATTTCCGGGGCACCCGCTTCGCGAATCATCCCAAACCCCTGCGCGGCAACAACGACCTGCTCAGCCTCACCCGCCCCGACATCATCAGGGGCATTCACGCCGATTACTTTGCGGCCGGGGCCGACATGGTGGAAACCAACACGTTCAGCGGCACCACCATCGCCCAGGCCGACTACGGCCTGGAGGACATCGTGTATGAGTTGAACTATGAGTCGGCGCGCATAGCCCGGGAGGTAGCCGACGAATTTACAGCTCAGAACCCCGCCAAACCTCGCTTCGTGGCCGGCGCCATCGGGCCCACCAACCGCACTGCCTCCCTGTCACCCGACGTAAACCGTCCCGGCTTCCGGGCCGTGACCTTCGATGAGCTGGCTACCGCCTACCATGAGCAAGTGCGCGGCCTCGTGGAAGGCGGCTCCGACGCCCTGCTCATTGAAACCATCTTCGACACCCTGAACGCCAAGGCGGCGCTGTACGCGGTGCAGAAGTTCTTCGACGAAGGTGGCCGGGTAGTGCCCATCATGATTTCCGGTACCATCACCGACGCTTCCGGCCGCACCCTTTCTGGCCAGACGGTGGAGGCTTTCTGGAACTCCATTCGCCACTTGCCTCTGCTGAGCGTGGGTTTGAACTGCGCCCTCGGCGCCGACCAGCTGCAGGTGTACATCAAGGAGCTGAGCCGCATTGCCGACGTGCACATTTCCGCCTACCCCAACGCTGGCCTCCCGAATGCCTTCGGCGGCTACGACGAGTCGGCCCAGGAATTTGCGGGCGTGGTGGAAAACTACCTCAAGGAAGGCCTCGTGACGGTGGTAGGTGGATGTTGCGGCACCACGCCCCAGCACATCGGCGAGCTAAGCAAGCTGGCGGAGCGGTACGAACCGCGGAGGTTGGCCTCACCCCAACCCCTCCCCGGTGGGGAGGAGCTTAGATTAGCTTCTGCTGATAGGATAACCAACATGTCTGGCACCCCTCCCCACCGGGGAGGGGCCGGGGTGGGGTAACCCGCCTCGCCGGCCTCGAACCGTTCAACATCACCCCCGACAGCCTGTTTGTGAACGTGGGCGAGCGGTGCAACGTGACCGGCTCCCGCGCCTTTGCCCGCCTTATCCGGACCGGTAACTACGAGGCCGCCCTGCAAGTAGCCCGCGACCAGGTGGAAGGCGGTGCCCAGGTCATCGACGTGAACATGGACGAAGGCATGCTCGACTCGGAGCAGGCCATGACCACCTTCCTGCACCTAATTGCCTCGGAGCCCGACATTTCGCGGGTGCCGATTATGCTGGACTCTTCGAAGTGGAGCGTGCTGGAAGCCGGCCTTAAGTGTGTGCAAGGCAAGAGCATCGTCAACTCCATTTCCTTGAAAGAAGGCGAGGAAACCTTCAAGGAGCGGGCCCGCACCGTGCGAGCTTACGGCGCCGCCATGGTGGTCATGGCCTTCGATGAGAACGGCCAGGCCGATACCCTGGAAAAGCGCATCGACATCTGCCGGCGCAGCTACGATATTCTGGTAAATGAAGTCGGCTTCCCGGCCGAGGACATCATCTTCGACCCCAACATCCTGACGGTGGGCACCGGCATGGAGGAGCACCGCAACTACGCCCTAGACTTCATCGAGGCCGTGCGGTGGATCAAGCAGAACCTGCCCGGCGCCCTCACCAGCGGCGGCGTCAGCAACATCAGCTTCTCCTTCCGCGGCAACGATGTAGTGCGCGAGGCCATGCATTCGGCCTTCCTCTACCACGCCATCCGGGCCGGCTTGGATATGGGCATTGTGAACCCCAGCCAGCTGGCCGTGTACGACGAAGTGCCGAAGGACCTGCTGGAATTGGTGGAAGACGTGCTCCTGAACCGTCGCCCCGACGCCACCGAGCGCCTCGTAGACTTCGCCGACACGGTAAAGCAGAAGGACAAAACGGAGGTAGTAGCCGACGCCTGGCGTAGCCTGCCCGTAGCCGAGCGCCTGCAGCACGCCCTGGTAAAAGGTATTACGGAGTTTATTGACGAGGACACCGAGCAGGTGCGCCAGCAAGTAGCCAGGCCACTGGAGGTGATTGAAGGCCCGCTGATGGCCGGCATGAACGTAGTGGGTGACTTGTTTGGCGCGGGCAAAATGTTCCTGCCCCAGGTCGTGAAATCGGCACGCGTGATGAAGAAAGCCGTGGCCTACCTGGAGCCCTACCTACTGGCCGACAAGCAAAGCGGCGACCGGCAAACGGCCGGTAAAATATTGCTGGCCACAGTGAAAGGCGACGTGCACGACATCGGCAAGAACATCGTGGGTGTAGTGCTGGCCTGCAATAACTTCGACATCGTGGACCTGGGCGTGATGGTGCCCCTGGAAAAGATTCTGGACGAAGCCCAGAAGCAACAGGTGGACGTCATCGGCCTGAGTGGCCTCATCACCCCGAGCTTAGATGAAATGGTGTACGTGGCCCAGGAAATGGAAAAGCGCGGCCTCAACACGCCGCTGCTCATTGGGGGTGCCACTACCTCCCGCCTGCACGCGGCCGTGAAAATTGCGCCCAACTACTCCGGCCCGGTGGTGCACGTCAACGACGCTTCCCGCTCGGTAGGCGTGGCGGCGGCTTTGCTGGGCTCCGCCGATGTGGAATACGCCCGCACCGTGCGCGAGGAGTACCGCCAGCTCCGCGAAGACTACGCCGGCCGTCAGCGCGAGAAAAGCTATTTGCCCATTGAAGTCGCCCGCGAAAACGGCTTCCAGGCCGACTGGGATACTGCCCGTATTGTGAAGCCGAGTTTCCTGGGCACCAAAACACTGGAAGACTACCCCTGGCTGAGCTAGCGGAGTACATCGACTGGACGCCCTTCTTCCAGACCTGGGAATTGAAGGGCCGCTACCCCCGCATCCTCACCGATGAGAATGTGGGCGAAGCCGCCACCCAGCTCTTCCACGACGCCCAGAAGCTGCTCAAGCAAATCATTGACGAGAAGTTGCTCACGGCCCGCGCCGTAGTGGGTTTCTGGCCCGCCAACACCGTCGCCCACGATACCATCCAGATTTTCAAGGATGACAGCCGCGAGGAAATCCAGACGGAGTTCTTCACCCTGCGCCAGCAGAGCGAGAAGGCCCCGGCGTGCCCAACCTGGCCTTTTCCGACTTTGTGGCCCCGCGCGAAACCGGCCGCGCGGACTACATCGGGGGCTTTGCCGTGACGGCGGGCTTGGGCATTGAGAAACTGCTGGAGAAGTACGAGCAGGAGCACGACGACTACTCCAGCATCATGGTGAAAGCCCTGGCCGACCGCCTCGCTGAGGCCTTTGCCGAGCGCCTGCACCAGCGCGTACGCGAGGAATTCTGGGGCTACGACCCGGCCGAAAATCTCACGAACGAGGACCTCATTCAGGAGAAATATAAAGGTGTGCGCCCCGCCCCGGCTACCCCGGTTGCCCCGACCACACCGAGAAAATTACCTTGTTCGAGCTGCTCGACGCCGAGAACAAAACCGGCATCCGCCTCACCGAGAACCTGGCCATGTACCCCGCCTCCTCCGTGAGCGGGCTCTACTACGCCCACCCCGAAAGCCGCTACTTCGGCCTCGGCCGCATCGGCAAGGACCAGGTAGCAGACATTGCCGAGCGCAAGAACATGCCACTTGCCGAGTTGGAACGCTGGCTGGCCCCCAACCTGAACTACGACCCGGCCAGCGTGCCCGTAACGGCGCTGTAGTGGCCTCACCCCCTAGCCCCCTCTCCGGGGAGAGGGGACTAGCTTCTAGCTTTTAATTCTAAGATTTCAACTACATGAGTCGGGAAGCTGATTCTAAGCAGAGTCTAAAACTAGAAACTAGTCCCCCTCCCCCGGAGAGGGGCTAGGGGGTGAGGCAACCCATCAGGCAATCGACGCCCGCCTAACCGCTGACAGATCAAAATGGCACCAACACCTAAAAGGCTTCAGCGCCGAAATGCGCCGGAACCCAACCGAGGCTGGAAACAAGCTTTGGCAAGCTCTGCGTAACCGACAACTTGCTAACGTCAAGTTCCTGCGCCAGCACAGCATCGACCGCTACATTGTTGATTTTGTGAGTCTTGAAGCCAGACTAATTGTAGAGGTAGACGGAGAAATCCACAACCAGCCTGACCAGCAGGACTATGATGCGGGCCGCTCTACAGTACTGCAGGAACTCGGCTACCGAATTCTACGCTTCTCCAACGACCAAGTACTGCACGAACCAGATCAGGTGCTAGCAACTATCAAATCTGCCCTGTAACCAAACCACAGCCCCCTCCCAAAAGTCGCCAGGCTCCCCCTCTCCACGGGAGAGGGGCCGGGGGTGAGGCAACCACTAGAACGAGCCGGGACCACCAACCTATATGAAAGTAACCGAACACCTAACCCGCGCCGACGGCAAGACGCTGTTTTCCTTCGAGGTGCTACCCCCAAAAAGGGCGAGAACATCCAGAACCTGTTCTCGAATATTGAGCCTCTGATGGAGTTCAAGCCGCCGTTTATTGACGTAACCTACCACCGCGAGGAGTACGTGTACCGCCAGCACCCCAACGGGTTTCTGGAGAAGAAAACCGTGCGTAAACGGCCCGGCACGGTGGGCATTTGCGCCGCCATCAAGAACCGCTTCGATGTGGATACCGTGCCCCACCTGATCTGCGGGGCTTCTCGAAGGAGGAAACAGAAAACGCCCTCATCGACCTGCACTTCCTCGGCATTGATAACGTGCTGGCGTTGCGCGGCGACCCTATCAAATCGGAAGGCCATTTCAAGCCCGACCCGGATGGGCACGCCTACGCCGCCGACCTGATTGGGCAGGTAGCCAACCTGAACAAGGGCGAGTATCTGGATGAGGAACAGGATGATACGTGGGCTACGAACTTCTGTATCGGCACGGCCGGCTACCCCGAGAAGCACTTTGAGTCGCCAAACTACGGGGCCGACCTGCGCTACCTCAAGCACAAGGTGGACCGCGGCGCCGAGTACATCGTGACCCAGATGTTTTTCGACAACGAGCAGTTCTTCAACTTCGAGAAGCGCTGCCGGGAGGCGGGCATCACGGTACCCATCATCCCCGGCCTCAAGCCCCTGACCACCAAGAGCCAGCTCACCATGCTACCCCGGGCCTTCTACCTCAACATTCCGGAAGAGCTGGCCGACGCCGTGCACCATGCCCCCGACAACGCCGCGGCCCGGGAAATCGGGATTGAGTGGTGCATCAACCAAAGCAAGGAGCTGATGGCCCACGGCGTGCCCTGCCTGCACTACTACAGCATGGGCAAGTCAGAAAGCATCCGGCGGGTAGCGGCAGCTCTATTTTAAGCGGTGAGATAGTGCAATGGTGAAATGGTGAGTTTTTGGTTTTAACTGCGCCACTTGCGCCCATGGAACGTAGAACTCACCATCTCACCTTTTCACTATCTCACCGCTTGGATACCCTCAACGACCTGTTTGTGCGCCTGCGGGAAGCCACGGCCCCGGCCGAAATTGAGGCCTTGCAGGATGGCATCTGGCACATCTGGCTGACGGCCGGCCACCCCGTGCTCGACAAGCACCTGGAGGCGGGGATGCGCGCCCTCTCAGCCGGCGACTATACCCTTGCTATTCACGAGTTTACTTCCCTGACGGAAGCCAGCCCCGACTACGCCGAGGGCTGGAACAAGCGGGCCACGGCCTACTACATGCGGGGCGAGTACAACGCCTCCCTGCGCGATGTACGCGAAACCCTGCGCCGGGAACCCCGCCACTTCGGGGCGCTGTCGGGGTGGGCCACCATGCTCCGGATGCTCGGCGACGACCGGGGCGCCCTGCGCGTACTCGGCCGGCTAGAGAAAATTTGTCCGGCCTGGCCGGGCCTGCAGAGCCAGCTGCGCGACCTGCGCGACCGGATGGAAGAGTAAATCTGCTAAGCAGCTGAGCCTGACAGTGCTTCCCTATTCTTGAGTTGCTGAACTAGGAGGAAATTTGTAGATTTCCCGGACCAGGCTCTACCTACGGTTACTCCCCCCAGCCGTGTATAGCCGCGCTGCGCCGTGTTGGCCCAGCGTTCATGGTCCCACCCTTCTACCCCAGCCCCGCGGCTCCTGGGAGCCTTATAGAACTTAACCAAGATTTATTTCTTACCCTTTTGCCCGTAGCCCGCTGGTATTGCCAGGGGCTGCCGGGCATTTCTGCGCGCGCATTCCCCTTTTCCCACCCCCATTTCTCTTCTATGAAACAACTCATACTCCCTCTTCTAGTATTCTCCTCCGTGGCGGCATCGGCCCAAAAAATGCGCAAGTCTGAACTAGAAAGCGGACTGCTGGAGAAAGGTCAAAAAGTTGGGGTTTGGGAGTACTACGCCTACACCCGCGACGGGAGTCAGGTAGTAACCCAAAAGTACGACCACACCGCTAAGAAGTTGGTATTCAATCGTCCCTTCGATGATGTACCCTACTCTGTGCAGAACGCCGCCGGCGAATGGACCCGCCAGCGCGTAACCCATCCCGTCTTTTTCATCGGGGGCGATGCGGCGCTGGCTACCTACATGACCAAGCTTAATTACCCGGTGGCGGCCCAAACCAAGAACGTGCAGGGCCGGGTGCTGGTCTCATTCGTGGTGGACACCCTGGGCCAGGCCTCCAACCACCAGGTGCTGCTGGGTATAGGCTCCGGCTGCGACGAAGAGGCCCTGCGGGTGGCTCGCAGCATTCCGGCCCAGTGGATTCCGGCTCGCATTGGCAGCCATGCCGTGGTTTCCAAATATGAAATGCCTTTCACGTTTCGGCTGCGGCCTCAATAGGGCTTGCGCACCGCTTTCAACTACGGTACTACCCCACAAACACAGCCCGCTTCGTAAAGAAGTGGGCTGTGTTGCGTATAGTGCCTACTTGCGTTTACTCTCCCACCTCAACAATCAATACCTTGCCGATATGAAATCTCTCCGTTTGTTTTTGCTGCCCGCCGTCGGATTGCTGCTGGCCGCCTGCGACACTACCCCGCGTGAGCGACAGGAAATGGTAAAACAAGAAGCCCGCAAGCTGGATACCGTCGCCGACCGGGCCGCGGCCAAACTGCGCGTGGCCGGCCGCCGGGCGGCCCGCTTCGATTCTGCCTCCCGCGCCCGTAGCCGCCAGCCCCTAGACAGAGCGGCGGAAGCCACCTTTGCCAGCCAGTTGCTGGGCACGTACACGGAAGTTGAACAGCTTACGCCCCAAACCATTGAGCCGGCTTTCGTGCAATTCATGCAGCAGGTGCGGGCCAACCGCCGGGAGTGGACCCAGCGCGACTGGGACTATGCTACCGCCATCAGCCGGCGCCTCAATGAGCGGTTCCGGGCTATTCGCCTCGACATCAAGGGCCGCGACGAGCTGCACATCCGGGCCCTGCAAACCGAATTCACGGCCCTGGAAACCGGCCGCGACGTGAAGGATTTGGGCCAAGCCGTAAAGCAACCCTAACCCTGCGCACGTTCTGCTTCTGAGCCTCGCCCTCCCGGCGGGGCTTTTTAGCTGGCGTTTAGGGGTAGCAGTAAACATGTGCCAACCAGCGCCACCGCAACGAGCCGGGCAGCTTCCTCGTCTGTATGTTTCACCTATGTCCTCCTTTCCTCTTTCCCGCCTGCTCTGGGCCAGCCTGCTGCTGACGGTGCTGGGTAGCTTTACGGCGCAGACCCAGCAACCTGCCTCAGCCACCCGCCTGCCAGTAATTTCTACCGCCGAAATCATACCCGCCGCCGACCAGTGGCTTAGCCCCGGCGACCGGCTGCACGTGCGCCTGACCGGCACTGCGGGCTTGCGGGCCACCTTTCTGCGTGGGCTACCGCTCACGGAACTGCCGCCCGCGCAGGCCCAGGGCAGGCGTGGGGTGTACCAAGGCACCTACGTAGTGCAGCCCGGCGACACCCTTCTCAATCGGCGCATCAGCTTTCAACTGCTCACTCCGGACAGCCTTATGGCCACGGCTTTCAGCCGGCATACCGTCCGGTTTCTGAACCCGAATGAGCCCCAACTAGCTCTCACCAAGGGCGAGCTGGCCTACCTCAATTACGGTCTGGGCGAAGACCGGCTAGGCGGGGCCAAACTCGGCTACCTCGATTCGGCGGTGGTATTGCACCTGACGGGGAGGGTAGGCAACCAGTACCGCGTGCAGCTGAGTGCTACCCAACTAGCCTGGGTGCCCCAGGAGGTAGTGCGCCTGCTGCCGCCGGGTGGCTTCGTGCCCGCCGCCCTAACGGGTTCCTGGAGCGTGCAGGGCGACTCGGTCTATGACTACGTGCGTATGTCGCTTGGTCAGCGCCTGCCCTACCGCTCCCAGCTGCTCACTGAACCCAGTCGGCTGGTGGTGGATGTGTTTGGGGCTACCTCGAACACCAACTGGATAACCCAGCGCGACGGCCTACGGGAGCTGGGCGACGTGAGCTACGAGCAAGTACAGCCCGATGTGTTCCGGCTGGTGCTCCCCCTGCGCCACCGCCAGAGCTGGGGCTACCACATCGGCTACCGAGGTAACACCCTGGAAATTAAGGTGAAGCGTCCGCCCCAGAAGCTACGCCTGCGCGGCCTGACGGTGGCCCTAGACCCGGGCCACGGCGGTACCAATGTGGGGGCCACCGGCGCCAGCGGCGCCCGCGAGAAAGACCTGACCCTGGCTATTGCCCTGAAGCTGCGCCGGGAGCTGGAGCAAGCCGGGGCCCGCGTGCTCATGACCCGCGAAACCGATGCTACCGTGGACAACGGCAACCGGGTGCTGCTCCTGCGTCGCCTCAACCCCGATGTGCTGGTCAGTATCCACGTCAACTCTTCGGGTAGCGCCGCGGCACAGGGCACCAGCACTTACTACCGCTACGTGGCGTTTCGGCCCCTATCGGTGGCGCTGTACGAGCAGATGCGGGCCACGGGGCTGGCGGGCTTCGGCAACGTAGGCGGCTTCAACTTCGGGCTGAACGGCCCTACTGAATACCCAAATGCCCTCGTCGAAACAGCCTTTGTGTCTAACCCCGAGGATGAGAAGCGCCTGACGGACCCGCAGTTTCAGCAGCGCATGGCTCAGGCCATGAAGCAGGGGCTAACGGAGTTTCTACGGCGCTGCCGAGCGCGGGGGCCGCGGGGTGGCTGCTGGGCCAATCGGCTACGGAGTAAATAGGCGGCCGACTGGTAGGCGCCATTCGTGCCGGAAGCTGGCTTGCTGGTATGTACCTACACGCGTGCCTGCCGTATAGCCCCGGAAATGCCGCGCGAGCAGACAAGCTTAGCTATAGCTGTTTAGCAAAAAATAGTTGAGTTAATCACTAAAAAAGCCTCCTAAAGCCTCCTACCTTATTGGCACCCAACGCGTACAGCCGAGCATTATTCGGGATGCCAGTTGGCAAATCCGCTCTTTCACCTACCTAAAAAACACCCGTTCCCGCATGGCAAACAATTCTTTACTTGACCGCAGCCGCACTGTTGCTGGCCCTGGCTACAATCGGTGGCTAGTGCCGCCGGCAGCCCTGGCCATTCACCTTGCTATTGGGCAGGCGTATGCGTTCAGCGTGTTTAAAAAGCCGCTGGGCTCCCTCATCAGCGGCAATCCGGATGCCCCAGCCCCGACCGACTGGACCCCGGCGCAGCTTGGCATCATCTTCTCCATTGCCATCGTGCTGCTGGGCTTATCGGCAGCTGTATTTGGGAAATGGCTGGAGCGGGTTGGTCCTCGCAAAGCCATGCTGGCGTCGGCCTTGTGCTTTGGCGGCGGCTTTTTCATTGCGGCGTTGGGTGTGCATCTGCACAGCCTCTGGCTGGTGTATTTCGGGTATGGATTCGTGGGCGGTATTGGCCTTGGCATCGGCTACATTTCGCCGGTGAGCACGCTTATCAAATGGTTTCCCGACCGGCGGGGGTAGCTACCGGCATGGCCATTATGGGCTTTGGCGGCGGAGCTATGATTGGCTCTCCTCTAGCCGTGGCCTTGATGGACCGTTTCAAGGACTCGGCACCCCAGGGCGTAGCTCCCACTTTCATCGTTATGGGCCTTATCTACCTGCTGTTCATGCAGTTTGGCGTCTGGACCATTCGGGTGCCCGCCGACGACTGGAAGCCGGCTGGCTACACGCCGTCTACGGAACATAACGCCCTCATTACCAGCGGCAACGTCACGGCCGACAACGCCATTAAAACGCCGCAGTTCTGGCTGCTGTGGGTGGTGCTGTGCATGAACGTAACCGCTGGCATTGGCGTGCTGGAATCGGCGTCTCCTCTTATTCAGGAAGCCTTTTCCGATAAAAACCTGGGCGCTGGCCGGGGCGTAACGGCGGCGGCAGCGGCCGGCTTTGTGGGTCTACTGAGCCTGTTTAACCTGCTGGGCCGCTTTTTCTGGTCGTCGGCTTCTGATAAGCTAGGCCGCAAAACCACGTACGCTATTTATTTTGGGCTGGGGATTTTACTGTATGCCCTGGTGCCCACGTTGGGCGCCAGCGCCTCACTGGCGCTGTTTGTGGTTGTGTGCTGCGTTATTCTGAGCATGTATGGCGGCGGGTTTGCTACCATCCCGGCTTACTTATCCGACTTGTTCGGTAAAATGCAGGTAGGCGCTATTCATGGCCGGTTGCTTACCGCCTGGAGCACCGCCGGCGTGCTGGGCCCTCTGATTGTTAACTACCTGCATAGCAGCGCCAAAGAGCAGAACTTGGAAGGCGCCGCCGCCTATCAGTCGGTGTTCTATACCATGGCCGGCGTGCTGGTTATCGGTCTGATTGCCAACTTCCTGGTGCGGCCCGTTGCGGAGAAGTATTTCGAAAAGGAAGCAGCCCCGCAAAAGGCTGTGGCCTAGCAGTTTGTTCGTTTAGTTGGCCACGGCTCAGCTCTCATCTTCTTCATCTTTCCCATGGAACCTACCGTAAATCGTACCGCTACCCCGAGCCTTCTTCGGGAGCAGCCCTGGCCATTGCCTGGCTATTTGTGGGCATCCCGCTGGCCTGGGGCGTTGCCCAAACGTTTATCAAAGCCCTGGCGCTGTTCAAGTAGCAGACCTGCCCGCATTTTTTCCTCTTCAGAAGCACCCAATGGGGTGCTTCTGTTGTTTTTGGCTTGTACGGCTCCTCAGCCCCGCCTTTTCTGTATGCCCCCGGATTCTTCCGCTCCTGCCAACATTGTCCTGCTCGAATCGTTTCGGGATGTTATTACCGCGCATTTAGCTAAAAATCAGCTTGATGCCGCTGGCATCCCTTGCTTTCTGGGCAACGAAAACCGGCCCTATGGGCCCGTGCTGGGAGCGGTGCGCCTATTCGTGCGGGCCCCTGATGTGGCGGCTGCCCACGAAGTACTGCACGCCCAACGGGCCCCCATGCATGCCATGCCCCCGAGCCAGCGGAAGAGCCAGCCGCCGGCACCCGGCGCTGCCCCCGCTGCCACCATGCCGACGTAGTCTGCCGCCACCAGCCTCAACCCACCGACAACCTTTTCGTGAAGCTGCGCCTCTGGCTACAGGCCCCCGAAAAGCCCCAATGTCATTGCTTTACCTGCGGGCTGGAGTTCGAGGCAGAATAACACGAAAGCCCGCGGGAAATAGCTTCGCGCGGGCTTTCTTTCATTTAGTCGTTATATTCAGAAAACGCGCTACCCCTTCTGCTTGCCGAGAAGGTAGCGGCTAGGCACTGGCCCGGCCCAACTTGTACAGGATGCGGTAGTGGGACTGAAGCGCGCCCCAAAACGAAGCGTTTTCCAGGTAGGGCAAGCCGAATTCCTGGGCCGTGTTGCGAACAATCACCGACAGGGCAGGGTAGTGAATGTGACAAATGCGCGGAAATAGGTGATGCTCAATTTGCCGGTTCAGGCCCCCGCAGAAAAAACTGGCCAGCTTGCTGGTAGGCGAAAAGTTGGCCGTGGTTTGGAGCTGGTGCACGGCCCACGCTTCCTGCATTTCGCCTTGCGCGTCGGGCAGCGGGAAAGCGGTACCTTCTACCACGTGCGCCAGCTGAAAAACCAGGCCCAGCACCAGCCCTTCCACGAAGTGCATGGTTAGAAAGCCCAGCAGAAACTGCCACCAGGTAATGGGGAGAAACACCAGCGGCAGAACAATGAACAAGACGTAGTACAGGGCCTTATACAGGAACAGGTTCACGTATTCCTTGCGGGGATGATTGGCGACATGCTCCCCAATCTTTGCCTGAAAAAACTTAACGTAGTCCTTGCGCAGCACCCACGACAACGACGCCAGCCCGTAGAGGGCAAAGGCGTAGAAGTGCTGAAACCGTTGCCAAGGGCGTACGGGCTCATCCTCCGACAAACGCACCAGACCGGGCGCTACCTCAATATCTTCGTCGTGGCCGGGAATGTTGGTGTAAGTATGGTGCACCAGGTTGTGGGTAATGCCCCACACGTAGGGGCTGGCCCCAGCAAATTGAAGAGCAGGCCTAAGCCCTTGTTTATGCGCTTGTTAGCTGAAAAAGCCCCGTGCAGGGCATCGTGGCAGATATTGAAGCCGATGAAGGCATTGGTGGCTCCCAACAGTCCGGCCGCAACCAGCATGCCCCAGGGGCCTAGCAAGCCGGATAGAATGAGTGCGTACAGCCCCACAAAGCTGACCAGAAACAGAATGGTTTTTCCCCACATGGCCCGGTTGGCATGCCGGGAAAGCTGGTGAAGCTGAAAGTAAGCATCCACCCGCTGGCGAACTGTGGCAAAGAAAAGTGAACGGTTGGCGTTCGTGAATTTAAGCGAAGCACTCATAGACAAAGGGAAAACTGCGCAAGAGCAGTCCACACCGCTTCGGCCAGAAATGTTGTTGTAAGTATAGGCAACCACAAGAGTACGACAAAAGTGCCACCGAAACACGGAGGCGCGGCCCCTACCCGCGCAAGGGGTACCCAGCCGGCCGCACCCCGCCCCAGCCCAAAAGTGCCATCCAAGTAGTACTGAGGTGCGCCGAACGGGTAGCTGCTGATGTGGCCTACTGCTCTGGTAATCGGGGAAGCCAAGGCCCGCAGCAGAACGACTCGGCCAGCGCCTGTGAGGCAGGTAATCGGGAAATCTGCGCCGAGTCAGGCTGGTATAAGTTGTTTGCTTGGGTTCAGCTCTGTACGCAAGGCAGCACGAATGATACTTGACTGCTGAACATGAGTATTTATCAAAATCATCCTACTTATTCCTTAACTAGTCATCTACTAATAAGTATATTACACTACATGTATTGACTATATTTGCTACTTTATCACTTTTCCTATCTGTCGTAGATGTCTGCTGTTTCGTCTCTTGGCTTTTCTGATCATGTAGCCGCCCCGCCTACTGACGAAACAGCGTGGCGCACCTGGGCCGAGGACCGCATTGCAACTTTGCAGCAGGCGCTGGCCGCTACGCAGGCCCAACTGGCCGCGGCCCAGCGGCCGAGCCAGCCGAAAGCGCCAGCCAACAACTGCGGGCCCATTCCCGGCAGCGACACCACCTCTGAGCCCGCCGCCGAAGCAGGCCCCGACGCCCCACAGAATTTCTACGAAGCCATTCTGCAGCAGCTACCCGTGGAGGTTGCCGTTTTCGACGCCGAGCACCGCTACCGCTTTGTTAATGCCAACGGCATTCTGGACGCGGCTACCCGGAGCTGGGTTATTGGACAGGACGATTTTGCCTATTGCGCCCACTTCCAGCGCCCCCGGGAGCTAGCCGAGCAGCGCCGCCAGTGCTTTGAGCAGGCCGTGCAAGGCCGCACCGTCGTTTCGTGGGAGGAAGTGCAGGAAACGGCGGCCGGCCCCCAGCACATCCGGCGACATTTCCTACCCGTGTTTGCAACCGATGGCTCCCTGCGCATGATGGTGGGCATGGGCGTAGATATTACCGAGCGCCGCCAAGTAGAAAAACAACTGGCCGAGCAGCGGGCCTTTTATGAGTTTGTGCTGGATCAGTTGCCCTGCGACGTGGGCGTTTTCGACGACCAGTTCCGCTACCTGTTCGTGAATGCCAGCGGCATCAAGGACCCAGAAACGCGGAAGTGGATTATCGGCAAAAACAACTTCGACTACTTTTCCCGGACCAATTACCCGGCTTCCATGGCCCACGAGCGGCACGCCCAGCTGGAGCAAGTGGTGCAGCAGCGCAGCCTCGTGACCTACGAAGAAACCTTTCTGCGGCCCGAGGGCAGCCGCCACCAGTACCGCTGCCTGCAGCCCGTATTTCACCCTGATGGCTCCCTGCACATGATTCTGGGCTACGGCCTCGACGTGACGGAGCGGGTAGTGACGGAGCAGGCCCTGCGCCACGCCAAGCTGGCGGCGGAGTCGGCGGTGCGGGCCCGGGAAATTTTCCTGGCCAACATGAGCCACGAAATTCGCACGCCCATGAACGCCATTTTGGGCATGAGCCAGTTGCTGGCCAAAACCCCGCTCACACCAACTCAAAGCAGTTACCAGCAAGCCATTACCACCTCCGCCGACAACCTGCTGGTCATCATCAATGACATTCTGGACCTTTCGAAGCTGGAAGCGGGCAAGATGGTGCTAGAGCAGGTGGGCTTTGGCCCTACCCAGTTACTGGCTCAGGTAGAGCAAACCCTGCACTACAAAGCCGCCGAAAAAGGCCTCTGCCTGAGCACCCGAATTGGGGCAGGCATTCCGGCCGTCCTGCTCGGCGACCCGTACCGCATCACGCAAGTGCTGCTGAATTTGGCCGGCAATGCCATCAAGTTCACGGAGAAAGGACAAGTAGTCATTTCCTGCGAAGCGGTGGAGGCGGCAAATGCCCTATCGGAGCCGTGGATGTTCTATTTCAGGTAGCCGATACGGGCGTAGGCATTGAGCCGGAGTTTCTGGCCCACATCTTCCAGGAGTTCAGCCAGGAAGATGCCTCCGTCACGCGCAAGTTTGGCGGCACTGGGCTGGGCCTGCCCATTTGCCGCAACCTAGTCAAACTCATGGGCGGCGACGTGCAGCTGGAAAGCGAGAAGCACCGGGGCACGATTACGCGGTTTATTCTGCGCCTACCCGTGGGCACAGCCCAGGACCTGCTGCCCCAAGTGCTGCTGACTGAGGACAGCCCGCTACGCCAGCACTTGCGCCACAAGCACGTGCTGCTGGTGGAAGACAACCGTTTCAACCGCCAGATTGCCAAGACGTTCCTGCAGCAGGCCCAAGTACAGGTGACCGAAGCCGAGCACGGCGAGCAAGCCGTAGCCCTGGCTCAAGAGCAAGTGTTCGACCTGATCTTGATGGACATTCAGATGCCCATTCTCGATGGCTACGGCGCTACTGCCGCGTTGCGTCAGCAGTTGAAACTCACTACGCCCATTGTGGCCCTGACCGCCAACGCCATCAAAGGCGAGCGGGAGAAGTGCCTAGCCGCGGGCATGAACGCCTACCTGGCCAAGCCATTCCAAGAAGCCGAGTTGCTGCAGGTAGTAAGCGAGTGGGTAGTACCACAGACGCAATCAGTTACGCCAGTGCCTACCCCTTCGGTTACGCCTGCAAGTGCCGCGCTTTACCAAATTGACGACTTGCTGAAAGTTGGCCAAGGCGACCAAAGCTTCGTGACTTTTATGCTAGAAACCTTCGTGGAAAGCAGCGAGGAACTGCTACTGGAAATGGCGCAAGCCCTGCAGGACGGCAACGTAGTTCGGCTGAAAAGCGCGGCCCATACGCTCAAGCCCGGCCTGGCTCACCTGCACGTGCTGCACCTGCTGCCAGTAGTTACGGAGCTCGACCAGTGGCCAGGCGAATTTCAGCCTGAGCCTTTAACCACGCTGGTAGCTCGCATTACCCAGCAGCTGCGGGAGGTCATCATCCAAATTCAGGAGTCGTTGGCTAATGCTCCCGCTTCCACCGCAAGCTCCACGGCGGAGTAAGCTAAGTAGTCGGTCTGCCTGCTGCCTTCTCCTGGCGCGGCAGTTATTAGCCTCGGCCTTGCCGCAAGCTCTGCAACAGGTGCTTACCGAAACCGCCACGCGGGCAGCATCGATCCGGCCGGGAACTGCTCCTGCTCCGGTGGCAGCTCCAGAAAACCCGCCGAAGTCAGCAAGCTGGCCATGTCGCCGGAGCCACCGGCCCGCTCGGGGGTAGCCAGCAGGCGGCCATCGGGCCGGGCTCCAGGCTTACCAGCAGAAAGTGCGTGAGGCGAGGCCGAAACTGCACGTCTTCGGTCAGGATGGCCGACACGGGGCCGCCGGGCGGGGCCTGCGCGGGCTTGGAGTTGCTTCGGCCTCGGGTTGCTGCACCGCTAGCAGCCAGGGGCGGGCGTAGCGGTAGAAGTTCACGAAGGTGGAAACCGGGTTGCCGGCAGGGCAAACACCACCGCGCCGCCGGGCTGCTGCCCAAACCAGAACGGCTTGCCCGGCCGCTGCTGCACCTCATGAAAAATCTGCTCTACCCTAGCTCGCGCAAGGTTTCGGGTAGAAAATCAGCTTTGCCTTTTGACACGCCGCCGCTGAGCACCACTGCGTCGTAGCCGTGCAGTAAAGCCGGTAGTTGCTGCCGCAGGGCTTCGGGGTCGTCGTTCATGTGAAAGGTATCGGCGGCCGCTCCGGTTTGCCAGGCGGCGGCTTGCAGCATCAGAGCGTTGGAGCGCCGAATCTGGTGGGCCGCCGGCTTCTCCGTGATGGGTACTAACTCGTCGCCAGTACTTACCACGGCCACTCGTGGCCGGCGTGTAACGGCCACCGTAGCGGCCCCGATGGTGGCGGCTACGGCTATTTCGGCCGGCTCCAGGCGGGTGCCAGCGGGCACCAGCAAGTCGCCCCGGCGGCGGTCGGCGGCTTGGGCGTGCACGTTGTGGCCCGGGCGTGGGGGTGGGCCTGCACGGTGGCGTAGCGTTGGCCGGCCGCATCGGTTCGGAACGTGAGGTCTTCGTAGCGAATAACCGTATCAACGCCCACCGGCAGGGCCGCACCGGTCATAATTTCTACGGCTGCCTGCGGGTCGTGCAGGGGCTGGGGTGGCTGGCCGGCAAACTGCGTGCTGTCGATGCGAAACTCTGTTTGTCCCGCTTCCAGGGCCGCAAAGCGCAGGGCAATGCCATCCATGGCTACCCGATTGAAGGGCGGAAAGTCCCGGTCGGCGCACAGGTCTTCGCGCAGTACGCGGCCCGCCGCCAGGGGTAGCGACAGGTACTCAACGGACAGGGAACGAACGGTAGCGGTAACCAAACGGGTAGCTTCTTCGACGGAGAGCATGGCAGGAAATAGAACGGGTGTAGAGACGCATTTTTGCGCCGCAGCGTTACGGTATAGTGTCATTCCGAGTGCAGCGAGGAATCTGAGTTAGCCTCGTGGCCGGAACCCAGATTCCTCGCTGCTGCTCGGAATAACACCTTACCACAACGAAAAAGCAAAGTACCGGCCTTGCCGGTTTGTTTACCATTCGCAACGACTACGCGCAAAGATCCGTCTCTACTGCTACTATGCCTGACTCTCCCAAACTCACCCACCTGAATGCTGCCGGGCAGCCGGCCATGGTCGATGTCGGCCCGAAGACGCCTACCCGCCGCGTGGCCCGGGCCCGAAGCCGCGTGGTGCTCGGCCCCGATATTATGGCCCTGGTAAAAGAAGGTGACTTGCCCACCCGCAAAGGCCCCGTGTTCCAAACCGCCATTCTGGCCGGCATTATGGGGGCTAAGCGCACTTCGGAGTTGATTCCGCTCTGTCACCCCTTAGGCCTCGACGACTGCCAGGTGCGCATTGAGGTAGACGGGGAAGACGCGGTAGTTATTGAGTGCACCGCCACCGTAACGGGTAAAACCGGGGTAGAAATGGAAGCCCTCACCGGCGCTTCGGTGGCCGCCCTCACTATTTACGACATGTGCAAAGCCCTGTCGCATCACATTGTCATTCAGGAAACTCGACTGCTGGAAAAAACCGGCGGTAAACAAGATTTTTATCATGCCGGATAAGCCCACTGACGCCTCGGCCAGCCCTGCCCCGGCGCCGCGCACCAAGCACGCCCAGCTGGCCCGTCCTGATTTAGGCGAGTTTAACCGCCACGAACTAGCCATTCTGGGGGCGCCCTGTGGCAGCATCAAGCAGTTGACGGCCCGCCTGCTGCCCTTGCTTACCCCTACCCTACGGGTGGCCTACGTGGATGCCGACCACGCCGCCGGCGACGATGCAGCCCAGGGTGGCAATGGCGGCCAAGATGCCATTCTGCAAGCCGGCGCCACCGCCGAGCTAACCGATAAAATCACCTTCGCTCGGCTAGACACGAAGCGCGGCTTCGACAAATTCAGCCAGCCGGAGTGGCTGCACCACCAGAGCCTGGTGCTAGTGAACGGCAACCATTTCCGGGCCCGCCAGCAGTTGGTAATACTGGATCCAGCCAAACCCGTGGAGAAAAAGCTGGACCGCCTGACGGACGTGCGGGCCCTACTCCTACCCGAAGGCGTAACCGAAGTACCAGCCTACCTGCGCGCGCACCTAGGAGAGGCGAATGTTCCCATCATTCCCCTTCACGACTTAGAAACCCTAGCCGAGCTGATTCTGCAGGAGTGGCACGCCGCCGCGCCGCCGCTGCGGGGCCTGGTGCTGGCCGGGGGCCGCAGCCAACGCATGGGCCAGGACAAAGGCAAGCTTAGTTACCACCAAGGCCAGGAGCAGCGCGCCCGCGCCGCCGAGCTGCTGGCCGGCTTCTGCCAAGACGTGCACGTTTCCTGCCGCCCCGACCAGGTAGTGGAGCTGGAATACGCCGGCCTGCGCCCCCTCCCCGATACCTTCGCCGACCTAGGTCCGCTGAGCGGCTTGCTGTCCGCCTTCCGCCTCGACCCCAATGCTGCTTGGCTGGTTGTTGCCTGCGACCTACCTTTCCTCTCGGAAACTACGCTGAGCCATCTGGTAGAGCATCGGCAGCCGGCCCGGATGGCCACCGCCTACCAAAGCCCCGAAAATGAATGGCCCGAACCGCTCATAACCATCTGGGAGCCCAGCAGCTACGGCACGCTCCTGCGCTTCCTGAGCCTGGGCTACAGCTGCCCCCGCAAGTCCCTGATCAACTCCGACATAGAGCTACTCCCCCCGCCCGCACCCGCGGAGCTGCGCAACGTGAACACGCCGGAAGAAGCCGAGCAAGCCCGACAGGAACTGGGGTAGCGTTGCTCTAAAAACGTGTTGTGGTCAGAGTCAGGAATATGCTGCTACCTTCAAGCACGTTCCTGACTCTAGCTACTACTATGAAACGCTATTATTTATTATGGGCGCTCCTGAGCGCTACCCTTGCTACCCAGGCCCAGCGGGTAACGCCCAATCTAAACCTGGATGTTGAACAGGTAAACCCCAAAACCCATCTGCCCGTCGGCTGGTGGGCGCCCGCGGACAACGAGTACACGGTAACTGCCGACTCTCTGGTAAAACACCACGGGCGCTACGCCCTGCGGATTCAGTCCGCTGGTGCGAAGGCCGGTGGGTTTGGCGTCGCCTCGGTTAAGCTGCCCGTCAACTTTCAGGGCAAAACCATAACGCTGACCGGTTTTCTCAAAACCGAGAATGTGCAGAATGGCTACGCGGGCCTGTGGCTTCGCGTTGATGGACCGCAGGGCACGCTCCAGCTTGACAACATGTCGAAGCAGAATGTGCACGGCACCACCGCGTGGCAGGCTTACTCCATCACGCTACCCCTCGCTGAAGCCGCGGAGTCCGTGGTGCTGGGGGCCTGCTGCCGGGAACCGGCACCATGTGGCTCGACCAGCTGGAACTTACCGTCGACGGCAAGCCGCTGGCGCGGGCGTTGCTGCGCCCTATCAAGCATTACAAGGCCGAGCAGGACACGGCGTTTTACTCGGGGTCGGGCATCAACTTGGGCTCCCTCAACCCGCAACAACTTGAAAACCTGGCGGTACTGGGGCGGGTGTGGGGCTTCGTGAAATACTACCACCCAGCCGTGGCCACTGGCGAGCATAACCTGGATGCCGCGCTGTTTCGGGTGCTGCCGCAGGTGCTAGCTAGCTCTTCCACCGCGGCCCGCAGCCAACTACTGAGCAATTGGGTGACCAGCCTGGGGCTGGTGCCTCCCTGCCCTACCTGCCGGGAGCCAGCCCCGGAAAGCATCCGCCTCCAACCCGACCTAGCCTGGCTTACCGACAATCGCCAGCTGAGCCCGGCCCTGAGCCAGCAGTTGGAGTACCTGCGTCGCAACCGCAACCAGGGTCCGCACTATTACGTGAGTACTGTGCCCGGAGTGGGCAACCCCATATTTCAGCACGAGGAAAAATACGCCCTGCTAAAAACCGACTTGCCCGATGACGGCTTGCGGCTGCTGGCTTTGTACCGCTACTGGAACATGATTGCCTACTTTTTTCCCTACCGCTACGCCATTGGGGAAGATTGGCAGCAGGTGCTACCGGATTTTCTGCCGCAGTTTGTGGCCGCCCGCACCCCCGAGCAGTACCAGCTCACGGCCCTGGCCCTCATTGCCCGCATCCACGACACCCACGCTACTATTTATGAGCCAAATAAAATTCTGACTGCCTACAAGGGCAAGTATCATGCGCCCGTGCAAGTTCGGTTTGTGGAGGGCCAGGCCGTGGTAACGGACTACTTTGATCAGCAACTGGGTTCGGCCACCGGCCTGCAGAAAGGCGACGTGGTGCTGCAGGTTGACGGCCGCAAAGTAGCGGACCTGGTAGCCGAGCGGCGGCCCTCACGCCGGCGTCCAACGAGCCTACCCAGTTGCGCAACATCGCCCGCGGCTTGCTGCGCGGCCCCACCGAACAGGTAGCGGTGCTCGTCCGGCGCAACGGCCAGGAGCTGCCTTTCACCCTCAACCGCTACCTGTTCAGCAAGCTGAACCTGGGCCTTGAAAGCGGCACTCCCGACCCCAAAGCTCCCGCGTGGCGCGTGCTCCCCGGCAACATTGGCTACCTCTCACTGGGCACCATCAAAAACCAGGACTTGCCCGCCATCATGCAGGAAGCCCAGGGCACTAAAGGGCTCATTATCGATATCCGCAACTACCCCTCTGACTTTGTGGTGTTTACGCTCACCAGCTACCTACTAAGTAAACCAGCTGACTTTGTGCGGTTTAGTGCACCCATGACTACGTATCCGGGGCTGTTTCTGCGAAGTTCACCGCTACAAATAGCGCCAGGTAAGAAGTCAGCGTACTCCGGGAAGGTGGTTATTCTGGTAAATGAGCTTTCCCAGAGCAACTCCGAATACACGGCCATGGCCCTGCGGGCGGTACCGGGGGCCACGGTGCTAGGCAGCACCACGGCCGGAGCCGACGGCAACGTTTCGGCCATCACGCTACCCGGCAACATTAACACCTACATTTCGGGCATTGGCGTGTATTACCCCAATGGCCGCGAAACCCAGCGCGTTGGTATTGTGCCCGACATTGAGGTAAAACCTACCATCCAGGGAATTCGGGAAGGTCGGGACCAAGTGCTGGAACGCGCCGTAACGTTGCTGGAGAACAGCGCGGCGAAATAGTCAGGTGCTACGGGTGAGCGGCTACCCACACGTCACCATCCTCGTAGAACTCCTTTTTCCAGATAGTTACTACCTGTTTCAGCGTATCGATGATGTACTGGCAGGCGGCGAAGCTCTCGGCGCGGTGGGGCGTGGACACGGCCACGACCACGGCCACGTCGCCGATGTGGAGGGTGCCTTTGCGGTGAATGACGGTGACTTTTTTCAGCATCGGCCACTGCTCTACGGCCTGTTCGGCTACTTTGCGGAGCTGGTGCAGGGCCATGCTGTCGTAGGCTTCGTATTCGAGGCGCACCACGGGGCGGCCAGTGCTTTTATTGCGCACGGCCCCAATAAACGTATTAATGGCCCCGGCCCCATCGTCTTCCACCGTGCGCAGGGCGGCGGCTAAGTCGATGGGCTGGTCGGTCAGGTCGATGTGAATCAAGGGAGTGAGGAGGTGATGGGGTAAATGGTGACAGGTAGGTTGCTCTTATTGGCAATGGTTATCCTGGTAGCACTGTAAAAAAAGCGTTGTCATGTTGAGCTGGTCGAAGCATCTCTACTGCTGGCTAACTTCTCTTGTGAGGACGAAGCGGTAGAGATGCTTCGACCAGCTCAGCATGACGTTGTTTTACCAGTATTACCCTCCGCTTACCGGTGGAATTAGGGCAATTTCGTCGCGTTCCGACAGGGTAGCATTGTCCTCGGCATACTCATTATTTACGGCTACCGCTAGGCTGGAAAGGCGGCTAAGCCCCGGATACTGCTGCTGTAGCCCGGCCAGCAGCGCCTGCACCGACTGGCCTTCCGGCGCCGAAACCTCCAGCGACGATTGTCCCACGATTTCGCGGGCAATGCCGAACAAAGCAATTTTCAAGTTCATTGGTTATCTAGGTGTTCGTAAAGCTGATTGGGGCCGGAGCGGAAACCCTTGCCGGTGCCGCGCGGTTTGCGTGAGGACGAAAGTCACTCCCCGAACGGAAAAGTCTGATTTACGTTGTTTGTTTCACTGCTCTACCTGGGCGAGGTGTTTTTCTGTTGAGTATGTCCGTTGCTGTCCCATCTGTTTTGTTTGATAACCACGGCCGCCCGCTGGAATACCTGCGACTGGCCGTCACGGACCGGTGCAATCTGCGCTGCTTCTACTGCATGCCCGAAGAAGGCATTCAGTACCTGCCCAAGCAAGAGCTGCTGACCTACGAAGAAATGGAGCGTCTGGTAGCTATTATGGCCGGGCTAGGCGTGCGCAAAGTACGCCTGACGGGCGGGGAGCCCTTCGTGCGCCGCGACCTGGTGCCATTTATGAGCCGGCTCAGCCAAATTCCTGGCATTGAGGAACTAACCCTCACCACCAACGGCGTGCTCACGGCCCCCACGTGCCGGAGCTGGCCCGCATGGGCGTAAAGGCCGTCAACCTGAGCCTCGACACCCTCGACCGAGCCCGTTTCGCCAGTATCACCCGCCGCGACGAGCTGCCGCGGGTGCTGGATACGTTCTACGCCCTGTTAGCCGCCGGTATTCGGGTGAAAATCAACGCCGTGGTAATGGACGGGCAAAACACCCAGGACTTGCTCCCCCTGGCCGAGCTAACCCGCGAGTTGCCCGTGGATGTGCGTTTTATTGAAGAAATGCCCTTCAACGGGGTAGCCACGCCGCTACCCTACCCTGGAATCACACCCGCATCCGGGAGCATCTAGAATTGAACCTGGGCACGCTGACGCCGGTAGCTACCCGCCCCGGCGACACGGCCTCGCACTACACCGTGGCTGGTCACCAGGGCCGCCTGGGCATCATTGCGGCCTACTCGCGCACCTTCTGCGGCACCTGCAACCGCATCCGCCTCACGGCCGAAGGCGGCCTCAAAACCTGTCTCTACGACCAAGGCGTGCTCGACATCCGGGCCCTGCTGCGCGGCGGCGCCTCCGACGCCGACATCGTGGCCGCCCTCACCTCCGCCTTCCGCCACCGCGCCGCCAACGGCTTCGAGGCTGAGCGCCAGCGCCCCTGCACCAACTCAGCTTCGAGTCCATGAGCACGATTGGGGGCTAGTGGTGAAATTGTGAAGTGGTGAAATGGTGAGTTATTACAACACGTCACAATTTCTTCTGTCGGGTTGTAATTCTACCTCTGGAATAATGGGGAGGCTGCAAAAAGAACGTCCTGCAGAGGCGCCGCCGAAGCATCCCGCGTGCTGATGTTGCCATAGTATTGTCAGGCTGACAAAGGAACCATCTGGCTCGCATCAGTGAGTTAGTAGTCTTGAGTCAGCATGCGGGATGCTTTGGCGGCGCCTCGGCATGACGGGCTGTACTGAACTAGCCGACGCAACCGACTCAATTTACCTAACTGCATGACGAACTGCACTGTACTGAACTAGAACCTGTACTGTTCCTCTACCCCACCACGTCATCCTGAGCTTACGAAGGACCTTATTACGGCTGAGCGGGTCGTGGTTGCGGGTGTCGTTCTGCCCTAGTCGTTTCAGCGCGAGAAGATTCTTCGCGCTGCTCAGGATGACGTGCAAAAAAGAAAGGCGTTGACTTTCACTTAGCTCCTAGCTTACCATGAAGGCTGTATTCTGGATATTCGGGCTAGGGGCCGCGCTGTACATTGGCGTGTGTTTGCTGCTGTATTTTCAGCAGGAGCGGCTACTGTTCTTCCCGACCCGGCTAGCCCCGGACTACCGCTTTCGGTTTCCCGATCGGTTTGAGGAGCGCTGGGTTACGGCTCCAGATGGTACCCGTCTCCATGGGTTGCTATTCCAAGCTGATGCTGCTCAGGCCAGGGGCCTCGTTTTCTATCTGCACGGCAACGGTGGGGCCCTGGACAGTTGGGGCGATGTGGCGCCTACCTACACCCGCCTCGGCTACGACGTATTCCTGCTCGATTACCGGGGCTACGGCAAAAGCCAGGGCCGCCTGAGCAGTGAGCAGCAATTGCTTGCCGATGTGGAAACAGCTTATCAACAGCTACTGACTCAGTACCCCGAAAACCGCATCGTTGTGCTGGGTTACTCCTTGGGCACTGGTCCGGCGGCGTGGCTGGCGGCCCGGCACCAGCCCCGGCTGCTGATTCTGCAGACACCCTACCGGAGTATGCGCGCCGTGGCCCGGCAGCACTACCCCTGGGTGCTGGGCCTACTGGTGCGCTACCCCTTGCACACCGACCGAGTGTTGCCGCAGGTGAAAGCGCCCATCGTCATCTTCCACGGCACCCGCGACGAGATAATCAGCTACGAGCAAGCTCTGCAGCTTAAGCCGTTGCTCAAACCTCAGGATCAGTTCATTACCCTGACTGGCGCCGGGCACAATGGCATGACCGACAACCCGGAGTACCAGCGGGCCATCCAGCAGATTCTGGCTACTCTTTGACCTGGGCGGTAACTTTTTTTCTGGGCTCGAAGGGTGATAGTTGGCCTAAAAGAAGATTAACCTGCAGAACGGCCTGCGGGCCCTCACCCACTACCCTGTTTGCTATGGAAACCATTGCCTCCCTTCGGCACGCCCTGCTCACCGACCGGCACCAGACGCTCACCGGCATCTACCAGCGCACGTTCCCGATGGTGCGGCGGCACGTGCAGCAGCGCGGCGGCTCAGCCCAAGATGCCAAGGATGTGTTTCAGGATGCGCTGGTCATTTTCTATGAAAAAGCCGTTGGCGAAACCTTGGTGCTGTCGGCCTCGGTGAGCACCTACCTGGTGGGCGTGTGCCGCAACCTCTGGCGCCGCGAGCTGAGCCGCCGCAGTCAGCAACCCCTTACCGGCCTTATGGAGGAACACGGCGAGTTGCCGGAAGACCCAGAGACGGCCGAAACCCCGGCCGCGCTTTCGGTGCTGGACTACGTGGAGCAGCTGGGCGAGCGGTGCAAGAGTGTGCTGCTGGCGTTCTACTATTTCCAGCAGCCCCTGGAGCAGATTGCCCGCACCCATGACTACCGCAGTGTGCGCTCAGCAACGGTGCAGAAGTTTAAGTGCCTGGAGCGTCTGCGCGCTTCCGTGCGAGCCGTATTCGCTCACGATTTCGACCGGTAACCCATGCGCCCCGCCCTGAAACGCCTGCAACTCATTGAGCGCCACCTCCTGGGCCACCACTGCGCCGCGGAAGCAGCTGAGTGGCAAGTGCAGCTGCTCACCGACCCCGAGCTGGCCACCGACACCGAAGCCCAGCGCCTACTCTACCAGGGCCTGCAACTGGCCGGCCGCCAGCAGCTTCGGCGGGAGCTGAACCTGATTCATGCCCAACTTGCTGGCACCGCCCGGCGCCACCGCTGGCTTCAAGCTGCTGTACATGGGCTGCGACGCGTGCTGCCACGCACCCTTCGGCGGTAGTCTTTTCCCTTGATTTTCTGGCTTTTCCACCTCTTCCCTTGCCCCTGTTCAGGGCAAGCCGGAACTCCTACGTCCATTTCTTACCCTCGTTTCCTTTATGCTCACCTCTCAAGAATTTCGCAAGTTTGCCGTGCAGGGCCAGGGCCTCCGCGCCTCCGTGGTTGATGATTACCTGCGCCACGCAGCCGGGCAAGCCTACCCCAACGTGACGGCCATGACCCGCTCCGTAATTGAGGAGCGACCGACCCGTTTTGCCGAAATCGACGTGTTTTCGCGGCTGATCATGGACCGCATCATCTTTCTGGGCCAGGCGGTCGATGACCAGATAGCCAACATCATCAATGCCCAACTGCTTTTCCTGGAATCGGTGGATAACCGCAAGGATATCCTGCTCTACATCAACTCGCCGGGCGGCTCGGTGTACGCGGGGCTGGGCATGTACGACACCATGCAGTACGTGAGGCCCGATGTGGCTACCATGTGCACTGGACTAGCCGCGAGCATGGGCGCTTTTTTGTTGTGCGGCGGGGCCCTGGGCAAACGCTCGGCCCTGCCCCACGCGCGCGTCATGATTCACCAACCCAGCGGCGGGGTGCAGGGCCCCTCGGCCGATATTGAGATTACGGCCCGTGAGGTAGTGAAGCTGCGCCAGGAACTCTACGGCATCTATGCCGAGCGCACCGGCAAAACCGCCCAGCAAATCCACGACGACTCCGACCGGGACTACTGGCTCCGGGCCAATGAAGCTAAAGAGTACGGGCTCATTGACGAAGTGCTGGAGCGCAAGGTGGGGTAGTGCTGCGGGGAACCTGGGCGCGGGTGCGGCTTACTTTTGCTGGCAGCAGGCGGCGCAACCCACGATTTTTGCTGTAGCTTAACCTTCATGCTCCGTCCAACTTCCCTTCCCCATTTCCTGGCCGCCTTGCTGCTTACCTTCGCCGCCAGCTTTTCTAGCCAGGCCCAGCAGCGCAACGTCAATGTGCAGCAGGAGTTTGCCCGCGCCGGGCAGCAGCTCACGCGCCTGCTCCAGACCCACCCGATGTCACGAAATTTCCCTACTCCAGCCGGCCCGATGGCTCGCTCAAGGACATGCCCTCGGAGTGGTGGACCAGCGGCTTTTTCGGGGGCACGCTCTGGTACATGTACGAGTACACCAAGCAGCCCCAGTGGCAGCAGGCCGCGGAGCGGTGGACCATGGCCATGGCCCAAGAGCAGCACAACACCGGCACCCACGATTTAGGCTTTATGCTGTATTGCCCCTTCGGCAACGGCTTGCGCCTGACCCAGAACCCGGCCTACCGGCCTATTCTGCTCACGGGGGCGAAGTCTCTGGCTACGCGCTTTACCCCGGCGGTGGGCCTGATTAAGTCATGGAATGAGTTTGCGGGCTACCAGTACCCGGTTATCATCGACAACATGATGAATCTGGAGTTGCTGAACTGGGCCGCCCGCACCTCCGGCGACACCACCCTGCGCCGCCTCAGCATCACCCACGCCGACAACACCTTGCGCCACCACTTCCGCCCCGATGGTAGCACCTACCACGTGGTTTGCTACGATGAAAAGGGGCAGCCCCTGGCCAAAAAAACCGCCCAGGGCGCGGCCGACAACTCGGCGTGGGCGCGGGGGCAGGCCTGGGCCATTTACGGCTATACTACCATGTACCGCGACACCAAGCTGGCCCGCTACCGGGAACAGGCCCGCAGAACCGCCGACTTTTTCCTCAACCACCCCGACCTGCCCGCCGACAAGATTCCGTACTGGGACTTCAACGCGCCCGGCATCCCGCGGGAGGAACGCGACGCTTCCGCCGCGGCCATTGTGGCCTCGGCGCTGCTGGAGTTGCAGCAGTACTGCCCGGCCCCGGATGCCAAGCGTTACCGCCAGGCCGCCGAGCAGATGCTGGTGAGTTTGAGTAGCCCCGCTTACCGCGCTGCTGTAGGCGAGAACAACAACTTCCTCATCAAGCACTGCGTGGCCCACAAGCCCGCCAAAACGGAGGTGGACGCCCCGCTCACTTACGCCGATTATTACTACCTGGAAGCCTTGCTGCGCTATAACCAAGTAAAGTAAGTTGGAGTGGGTGGCCCAGATGCAGTAGGCCGGTTCTAGCCAGCCTTGCCTACTTTCGCGCCTTGTTTTGCCGCTTCCCTATGTCCGCTTTCCCCCGTTTCTTTCGCTTGCTGCTCGCGGCCACCTTGTGTGGTGCTGGCAGCTTCCTTGCTCACGGCCAGACCAACTCGGTGCCTGACCCGCGGTGGGGCAGCTGGCTGATTGGGACGGTGGTGCTGCCGGCGGGACCCAAGCATTGGGGCGGCTATGCGGAGGTGCAGGCGCGTAGCAACGGCTTGTTTCGGCAGTATTTCTATCATGAGCTCAAGGCCGGCATCAGCCACGAGGTAGCCAAGAACTTCACCTTCATGGTGGCTGGGGCCGCTACGCCACCGCCGATTACCGCAACTTGGGCGAAGGCCCGCTCAACGTGGAAAAGCGCCTCTGGGAGCAGGTGACGTTTACGCACTACAACGCCCGCCTGAAAGTGGAGCACCGCTACCGGGTGGAGCAGCGCTGGTTTTCCTTCCGCGACGGGGTAGTGCCGGCCGGCGCCGTGCGCTACCGCAACCGGATCCGCTACCGCCTCAATGGCTTCATTCCACTCAACCAAAAAACGGTCACCAACAAAACGGTCTTCCTCTCACTTTACGACGAGGTGTTCTTCAACCCCAAAGGCCCATTTTTCGAGCGAAACCGGGTGTACGGCGGGCTGGGCTACCAGTTTGATCCGCACTGGACGGTGCAGGCAGGCTGCGTGCGCCAGTCGAACTTTACGCCGGCCAGCTACCAGCAGAACGTTCTCACGCCCCAAACCACGGCCAGCAAGAACAACCTGGTTTTGTCGGTTATCTACCGCATCAGTCGCCGCAACACGGAGGTCCCGGCCCCGGAGTACGTGCCTTCCCAGCCGGATTAAGCCGCCGTTACCTCGGCCCGGTTAGGCACCAGGGAAAGGGTAAGCGTGTGCCGGGGCTGGCCCGCGTACACCATGTGCAGCTCCAGCACCAGGTAGTCTTCCGTCACTACCTGAACCAGCAGATACAGCGTGGCTTCGTTGCCGGGATGCTTGATTTTTTCGGCGTGGCGGGTCCAGCTGCCCAGGGGGTATTCCGGCCGACTTTGCTCTGGGTTGTCCAGAAAGCGGAAGTCGAACAGCATACTGTCGCCGATGCTGTAGTAGCCCTGAAACGGCTGCGGCCCGGCCTCGACCCGTACCGTTTTCCAGACCTGATAAAGTATAGGTTCTTCCATACGCAGTTATTTTCCTAAACCCACCCAGCCGCGCTGCATGGCGTAGTACAAGCTAGTGCCCACGACCAACCCCAGCAAGTAGCCGTAGGGTAGGCCGCTGCACAGTAGCCCCACCAGCAACGCCAAGAGCAGCTCGGAGCGGGCCCCGCTTACATCGCGCAGCAAGGTAGCCAGACTCAGGGCCTCAAACAGCAACAGTACCCCTAAAACCGGCAGCGGAAAAATCTGCACCACCTGCTGAAAGCCTTGGCTGAAGACCAGGCCCAGCGTCAGGAACAGCAGCCCGTAAAGCACCACCGAGCCGCCCGTTCGCCCGCCGAAGGTATAGTGCCCTACCATGCCGCCCGAGCCGTGGCACACCGGAAAGCCGCCCAGGAAGGGATTAACCAGGTTCATCAGGCCGTAGGTAAAACTGATTTGCCGCACCGTGAGCGGGCGCTCCGGAAAATAATCTTCTACTACCTGCTTGGTAGCCAGCACTGAATTGCCCAACGACAGCGGAATTTGGGGTAGGGCCAGCAGAATGGCGCCGTACTTTATGTTCTCCCAGGTAGGCACCTGCCAGCCGGGTAGGTGCAGGCCCACGGCCCGGTGGGCGGTGGTTAGGTCCAGCTTGAACAGGAGCCCGTAGGCCACGCCCAGCGCCAGCACGAACAGGGCGGCGGGCCAGCGGCGGTTGCCCAGCAGCACGGCCGTTACCAGAAAAGCCGCTGCCGCCAGGGCGTAGCCGGGCAGGCCATCGGCGGGCACGTACTCCTTCAGGGCCAGGGTAGCCAGTTGCAGGGCCAGCCCGAACTGAATGCCCCGAATAACCGGCTTGGGCACCAGCCGGGCCAGCCCGTCAATCAGCCCCGACACCGACAACACCAGCATGCTCACGCCAATGGCTAGTCCGCCCCGAAGATGACCCGGCCGGGAATTTTCTGGGCAATAACCAGGGCCGCAAAGGCTTTCAGGGGCTGCACCGGCATGGGCATGCCGTACCACAGCCCCGAAAACACCTGCATCAGCCCGAACATGATGAGCACCCCGGCGCTGTCGACGCCCGAGGCGGCAATAATGCCGATCAGCAAAGGCAAATCGGTGCCCAAATCCCCGAAGGCTCCCGCTAGCTCATTTCTATCGAAACGAATACGCGGACGAGGTGGAGGGGTAGCGGTAAGCGGCATGCAGTAAAGTAGTGAGAAGAGCAGCTGGTGGGGCTCTTGTTTATTCCCAGACAAAGGTTGGAGTGGTTTGCTCTAGTTGCTTGCCGCTTTGCAGCCGGATACGCAAAAGAAACTGCTGTTGGGCGTTGTCGGTGGGCTTGGGGCTTATAACCAGCTCTAGTGGATAATTCAGCTCACCGTACTTCCCCGATTTCCAGGTATTGAGCGAGTCGGCTAGCTGGGCAAGTGGGAACGTTACGCCTTGGTAACGGCTGTTGCCGGCACTGCACCGGACAAACTGCTCCAGGGACTGGCCGGCCGCTATCCCATTGAACAAGCCGGTGCTGGTAAAGGACACGGACTCTACCTTGTCCTTCAGTCCCTTTCCTCCTGGTTCCGGGCACTGCAACGCCATGGCGTTGCCGCTAAACCAGCTTCCTGAGGGCGCTACCGCCACGTAATGATACTCCAGTTGCACGGTGGCACGTAGCTGGGCCGCCGTAGTGCGCGTGCCATTGGTAATGGCCGGACCATTAACCGACTCCGACAAAAACAGCCGAATGGCCTGCACGTTGGCGTATTCGCGCAGCTCTTCTTTGCAACAGGCCATGGGCACTACCCCAGAAATATGAGCAGCAACAACATGCGTAGGAGTTTCCAGATCATAGCGCCCCAGGATGAATAGAGTATACCGTATCACTTCTTGCTCAGCAAGATAAACACCCTTTGCCGACGTTACCTGCTCACATTGTTTTCAGCGTCCGTCATCGTGTCTTCCCAGGCCAAAATGCCACCATCGAGGTTGAGCAGGTTGGTCAGGCCGAACTCGGTTTGGAGGCGCTCCACGGCCTGGGCGCTGCGGCGGCCGGAGCGGCAGTACACCACTACCGGGTGCTGCTTGGGTAGGGTTGCCACGCCTTTCTCCAGGCTGCTCAGGGGAAGCAGGGTAGCGCCGGGCAGGTGACCGGCGGCATACTCGTGGGGCTCGCGCACGTCCAGCAGGAAGGGCGGGTGCCCCGACTCCAATTGCTCGTGCAGCTCGGCCACGGAAATGCTACGCACCCCTACCCCGCACAGGTCGGCGTAGTCGCGGGTGTTGGCGGTGTCCAGGTTAATGGTGGCTTGCTCCGGGCGGCGGGCAAACTTGAGGGTGCGGGTCTGGAAGGCGAGGGCGTCGAACATCCATAGCCTACCCGACAGCACCTCGCCGATACCCAAAATTACCTTCAGGGCCTCCGTGGCCTGGGCCGTACCCACCAGGCCGGGCAGCACGCCCAGCACCCCGGTAGCATCACAGTTGGGCGCTTCCTGGGCGGAAGGCGGCTGCGGAAACAGGCAGCGGTAGGTGGGCCCGCCCTGGTAGTTGAACACCGATACCTGCCCTTCGAACTTGTAAATGGCCCCCGACACCAGCGGCCGGTTGAAGCTCACGCAGGCGTCGTTGAGCAGGTAGCGGGTTGGGAAGTTGTCGGAGCCGTCTACCACCACATCGTAGCGGCTAACCAGCTCGCGCACATTGCCCAGGGTAGCGCGGCAGCTATGCACCTCGGTGTGTACCAGCGGGTTGATGCGCTTTACGGCGCGGGCGGCGGCTTCGGCCTTGGGCTGGCCCAGGTCGGCGGGGCCGTACAGAATCTGGCGCTGCAGGTTGCTTCGCTCTACCTGGTCGGCATCCACAATGCCCAGGGTGCCTACCCCAGCGGCGGCCAGATACTGCAGAATGGGGCAGCCCAGGCCGCCGGCCCCTACCACCAGCACCCGGGCATTTTTCAGGCGCAGTTGCCCGGCTTCTCCAATTTCGGGTAGCTGCAGGTGGCGGCGGTAAATCTGGCGTTCTTCGGTGGTAAGCATAGTTGGAGCAGGGTAACGGGTACCAGAGGCAAGTGGGCAAACGGCGGCAAAACGGCAACGTAGCGAGGGGCTTTCCTCGTACCCACCCGGCACCTGACCCGCACCCGTTGTCTAGCTCAAACTTACTTCTGGGCCATAAGGTTAACCACCCGCGTACCTACCTGCAATTTGCCTTATGTCAGCCCCCGTTTTTCTGCCGCCTACCAGCTACGACTACGTTACCGTGCACAAAGTGCAGGGCACCGACGTGACTACCGCCTCCGATGTGCTGGCGGCCGAAGAACCCCTGGAAATTCGGGTGGGCTACGGCCCGACGGGCCAGCGGGAGCACCGTACCTTGTCCATCACCATGCGCACGCCCGGCCACGACTTTGAGCTGGCCGCCGGTTTTTTGCTGACGGAGGGCATCATCCGGAGCCGCCAGGACCTGCACGGCGTCATCTACTGTCCCGATGTGGAGAAAGAGGAGGAGCGCGAAAACGTGGTGCGCGCCGAGTTGGCCCCCACTGCTACCCCCGATTTACCCCGGCTAGAACGTCACTTTTACACCAGCAGCAGCTGCGGCGTGTGCGGTAAAACCAGCATCGAGGCCGTGCACGCCGCGGCCTGCCCGGTGCTGCCCAAGGCCGGCCCCTACCTTGACCCCGCCGTTATTCATCAGTTGCCGGAGCGGCAGCGGGCGGCCCAGGCCCTGTTTGAGCAAACCGGCGGTCTGCACGCCGCAGCTCTGTTTTCGCCAGCAGGTGAACTGCTCTTGCTGCGTGAGGATGTGGGCCGGCACAACGCCCTGGACAAAGTCATTGGGGCGGCCCTATTTCAGGAACTGCTGCCCCTGCACAACGCGGTGTTGCTGGTGAGCGGCCGGGCCTCGTTTGAGTTGGTGCAGAAGGCGGCTGTGGCGGGCATTCCGGTGCTAGCCGCCGTGGGTGCCCCCAGCTCCCTGGCCGTTTCCGCCGCCCGCGACTTCGGCATGACCGTCTGCGGTTTCGTGCGCCAGGGCCGCTACAACGTGTACTGCCACGAGTGGCGCCTGCAACAGCCAGCGGAGTAAGCCAATTGTACTTGTGTCGCGCGAATCAGTAGAGACGCGGCCCTTCGCGTCTCTACACTTGCTTGAACACACAGAATAGTTCGGCGGGTTGTCCAGCGGATAACTCGCACAAGCAAGGCGGCGCAATGATTTCAGAATAACACTCAGTCTTTCAACTACCTACTACCCTAATACGCAAGCGCCACCGCAACATCTTGCTGCCTGGCTGCGTCTGACTCTTACACCCTGTTTCTCATGAAGCTTCGCATTGAAGATAACTCGCTCCGCCTGCGCCTTTCCGAGGAAGAAGTACAGCAGTTTGCCAGCTCTGGCCGGGTAGCGGCGGTAGTTTCACTAGGCCCTGCCCCGAAGAAAGCCTCACCTACGCCCTGGAACGTGCCGAATCCGAAGAGCTGCGAGTAAGCTACGGGGCCGGCGCCCTCACCGTGAAAGTACCGGCTGCCCTGGCTTCTCACTGGACCACAACCGACCAAAACGGCTTCTCCGCTACTCTGATGGTGGCTGAGGATCAACCCCTGAAAATACTGATTGAAAAGGACCTGGACTGCCGCCATTAGCGTCCACTTCCGCCTTCCCCTTACCGCTTCTTCCCTTCCGCGTCATGGATAAATCTCCCGCCTACGACCCTAGCCAAGCTGGCAAAACCGAGCAGCAGACGGCTGGCAACAACGTGCCAAAAAGCGGCGAGCGACCCGACCAGGGCACGGCGCCCACCAGTGACAACTGGAGCACCTCGCCCGAGCGGGAAACCCTCGATGACCGGCTCATGGAAGCGCCTGATACCCTGGGTGCTAAGCACAAACACCCCATTCTGGCCCAGCCCCGGAAGAGTTTACCGGCCTCAAGCTCACCAAGCCCGCCACGGTAGCGGCCGGCATTACGGCGGTGCTGAAATCGGGAGCTTTTGCCCTTGATTACGAGGGGCCGGTGCGCGGTACCCACGCCCTGCTGAAGATGAACCAGAAGGACGGTTTTGACTGCTCCTCCTGCGCTTGGCCCGACCCCGACGACCACCGCTCCGTGGCCGAGTTCTGCGAGAACGGAGCCAAGGCTACTGCTTCCGATGCGCAGTCGGATCCGGTGGGGCCGGAGTTTTTTGCCCAGCACAGCCTGGCCGAGCTTTCCCGCATGACGGACCGCGACCTGAACAACGCCGGCCGTATCACGCACCCCATGGTGCTGCGGCCGGGCGCTACGCACTACACACCTATTTCCTGGCCCGAGGCATTTGAGTTGGTGGGCCAGGAGCTGAACGCGCTGAAGTCGCCCGACGAGGCTATTTTCTACACCTCCGGCAAGGTGCCCAACGAGCCGGCTTACCTCTACCAGCTGTTCGTTAGGCAGTTCGGCACCAACAACTTGCCTGACTGCTCCAACATGTGCCACGAGAGCAGCGGGGCGGCCCTGAGTAACACCACCGGCCTGGGCAAAGGCTCCGTGACGCTCAACGACTTCTATGAGGCGGAGGTGATTCTTATCATTGGCCAGAACCCGGGCACCAACCACCCGCGCATGCTTACGGCCCTGCAGAAAGCCAAGAAAAACGGAGCCAAAATCATCAGCATCAACCCCTTGCACGAGGCTGGCTTGCTGCACTTCAAGAACCCCCAGGACTTCATGAACCCCTGAAGGCCCTGGGCGTGCTACTCGGCGACGGGACGCCCATCACCGACGTGTACTTGCAAGTCCGCATAAACAGCGACCAGTTGGTGATGCGCGGGCTAATGAAGTGCCTCTTGGAAGCCGAAGCCTTAAACCCCGGCCAGGTCCTCGACCAAGGATTTATTCGAGACTTTACCACGGGCTACCCTGAATTAGTAGAAACTCTGAATAAAACCAGCTGGGCCGATATTGAGGAAGCCAGCGGCGTAACCAAAGCCCAAATTCAGGAAGCCGCCAGCTTGGTAGCCCGCCATAAGAAGATTATTACCTGCTGGGCCATGGGCCTAACCCAGCAAAAAAACGGCGTGTACACGATTCAGGAGATTGTGAACCTGCACTTTATGAAGGGCGCCGTGGGTATCCCCGGGGCAGGCCTGTGCCCGGTGCGCGGCCACTCCAACGTGCAGGGCGACCGGACCATGGGCATTTGGGAGCGGCCCACGGATACCTTCCTCGACTCGCTGGCCAAGGAGTTCAACTTTGAGCCCCCGCGCGAGTATGGCTTCGACGTAGTGGAAGCCGTGAAGGCCCTGCACGACGGCCGCGTGAAGGTGTTCATGGCCATGGGCGGCAACCTGCTTTCGGCCTGCTCCGATACCGAGTTTGTGGCCGAAGGCATGCGCAAGCTGCGCCTCTCCGTTCACGTTACGCCCAAGCTCAACCGCGGCCACCTCGTGAATGGCGAAATGGCCCTGTTGCTGCCCTGCAAAACCCGCATCGATATCGACATGCAGAAATCGGGGCAGCAGTTCATGACCTGCGAGAACTCCATGGGGGTAGTGAGCATGAGCAAAGGGGTGCTCGAGCCCATTTCCGACCAGATGCTGAGCGAAGTAGCCATTGTCTGTGGTATTGCCCTGGCCACCCTGGGCGAGCGAAGCACCGTAGATTGGGTGGGCTGCACCGAAAACTACGACCTCATCCGGGAGTACGTGGCGCGCACCATTCCGGGCTTCGAGGACTTCAACCAGAAAGTGCGTCACCCCGGCGGGTTCTACCTGCCCAACGGCCCCGGGAGCGAAACTTCACCACCGAAAACGCCAAGGCCAACTTCACCAGTACGCCCCTGGAAAAGCACACCTTCGAGCCCGGCCAGCTGGTGATGATGACCATCCGCAGCCATGACCAGTTCAATACTACCGTGTATGATTACAACGACCGGTACCGGGGCGTGCACAACGAGCGGCGGGTTATTTTCCTCAACCCCCAGGACATGGCCGAGCGCGGCATCAAGGAAAAAGGCTTGGTAAACATTACCAGCCACTTCCAGGGCCAGCAGCGCCACGCCGAGAAGTTCATTGCCATTCCCTACGACATTCCGCGGGGTGACTGCGCTACCTACTTCCCGGAGGGCAACGTGCTGGTTCCCATTGGTTCGGTGGCGTACAAAAGCAACACGCCTACTTCCAAGTTCGTCATTGTGACGGTAGCGCCCGTGGAGCTGCCCATTGGCACCCAGATTCCTACCTCCCAGCGCGTGACGGTACCCGCTTAACCCTTCCCCAGCCTATGCCAGCCAGCCCGACCGTCTCCACGGTTGGGCTGACTTTTTTAGGCCTGGCCCGTTGCGTTCCGTGGGGTTAGCTCGACAACCCAAGCGACCAGTTTTGCGTCTGAATCTCAAACTATTGTTCAGTCCAGCGCTTATAGAAATGATAGCCAAGCCGGCCGCACTTTTTGGTTGGGTTTCGCTATCTTTTCCGGTCTCTACTTGTTTTGCTTATCATGGAAAAATCCCCCGCCGAAGACCCCAGCCAAGCTGGTAAAACTCAGCAGCAAGGTGCTGAAGCTAACGTACCCAAAAGCGGTGAGCGGCCCGACCAGGGCGCGGCTCCGGCTCCCGACCACTACCGCCCCGATCCTCAACACGAACGTGACGAAAGCGTGATTCCCGCCCCGACGTAGCCAACGCCAAGTATCACCACCCCATCCTGGCCCAGCCCCCGGAAGCTTTTACCGGCCTAAAGCTGGAGGAACGCGCCCGGGTAGCGGCCGGTGTTACGGCCGTAATCAAATCAATGGAGTTTAGCTGGGGTGAGGGCGGCGTAAACCGCGGCACCCGAGGCCTGCTGAAGATGAACCAGAAGGACGGTTTCGACTGCTCCTCCTGCGCCTGGCCCGACCCCGACGACCACCGCTCCGTGGCCGAGTTCTGCGAGAACGGAGCCAAGGCCACCGCTTCCGATGCCGACGATAAAGCCGCCGGCCCGGAGTTTTTCGCCAAGCACAGCCTGGCCGAGCTTTCCCGCATGACCGACCGGGACCAGAACAACGCCGGCCGCCTGACTCACCCCCTGGTGAAGCGCCCCGGCGACAACCACTACTCCCCCATCAAGTGGCAGGATGCCTTCCAACTGGTAGCCGATAACCTGAACGCCCTGGATTCGCCCCACGAAGCGGTGTTCTACACCTCCGGCAAGGTGCCGAATGAGCCGGCTTTCCTGTTCCAGCTATTTGCCAAGTTGTTGGGCACCAACAACCTGCCCGACTGCTCCAACATGTGCCACGAGAGCAGCGGCGCCGCCCTGAGCCCTACCTTGGGCCTGGGCAAAGGCTCCGTCACGCTCAATGATATTCACGAGGCCGAAGTGATTCTTATCATTGGCCAGAACCCGGGCACCAACCACCCGCGCATGCTCTCAGCTTTGCAGAAAGCTAAGCGCAATGGGGCCAAGATTATTGCCGTGAATCCGCTACCTGAGGCGGGTCTGCTGGCCTTCAAGAACCCCCAGGATTTTATGAATCCGCTGCGGGCCTTGGGCGCCCTGCTCGGCGACGGCACCCAAATTACCGACCTGTTTCTGCAGGTACGCGTGGATGGCGACATGGCCCTGCTGCGCGGCATCATGAAGCACCTATTCGAGGCCGAGGACCTGAACCCCGGCGCGGTGGTCGACCGGCCGTTCATCGATAAGTACACCACGGGTTTTGAGTCGTTCGAGCAGAACGTGCGCAATACTTCCTGGGAAGACATTGAGGAGCTGAGTGGCATTTCACGGGCTCAGCTGCTGGAGGCGGCCAACATGTTGGCTACCAAGCAGAAGATCATTACCTGCTGGGCCATGGGCGTTACGCAGCAGCGCCAGGGCGTGCAAACCATCCAGGAAATTGTAAACCTGCAGCTGATGAAAGGCGCCATCGGCAAGCCTGGCGCGGGCACCTGCCCGGTGCGTGGCCACTCCAACGTGCAAGGCGACCGGACCATGGGTATCTGGGAGCAGCCCACCAAGCAGTTTCAGGATGCGCTGGCCAAGGAATTTAACTTCCAGCCGCCCTATGAGCACGGCTACGACACAGTGGAAGCCATCAAGGCCATGTACAAAGGCAAAACCAAGGTGTTCTTCAGCCTCGGTGGCAACCTGCTGGCCGCTGGCCCCGACACCGAAGTTATTGCCGAGGGCATGCGCAAGCAGAAGCTGACGGTATTTGTGGGCACCAAGCTCAACCGCGGCCACCTCGTAACGGGCGAAACCAGCCTGCTCCTACCCTGCTTCACCCACCTCGATGTGGACATGCAGAAGTCGGGGCACCAGATGACTTCCTGCGAGAACTCCATGGGGTAGTGAGCCAGAACAAGGGCGTACTGGTGCCGCTGGCAGGCCAGATGATGAGCGAAGTGGCTATTCTGGCCGGCATTGCCATTGCTACCTTCGGCGACAAAATCAACATTGCCGACTGGGTGGCCATGACGGAAAACTACGACGTCATTCGGGACCATATCAGCCGCGTGATTCCGGGCTTTGAGGGCTTCAATGAGAAGCTGCGCCGGCCCGGCGGGTTCTACCTGCCCAACGGCCCCCGGGAGCGGAAGTTCACCACCAAAAACGGCATGGCCAACTTCACCACCACGGAGCTGCAGCACTACCAGCGGGAGCTGGAGCCCGACCAGCTCATCCTGATGACGGTGCGCAGCCACGACCAGTTCAACACCACCATCTACGACTACAACGACCGGTACCGGGGCGTACACAACGAGCGGCGCGTCCTGTTCATGAACCCCCAGGACATTGCCGACCGCGGTCTGCAGCCCAAGGACCTCATCGACATTACCAGCCACTACAAGGGTGAGAAACGCACGGTGGAAAAGTTCATTGCTGTTCCTTACGACATTCCGCGGGCAACGTGGCCGCCTACTTCCCCGAAGCCAACCCCCTGGTGCCCGTAGGCAGCGTAGCCAAAACCAGCAATACGCCTACCTCCAAGTACGTGGTAGTAACCGTGGTGCCAGCCCGCAAAACGGTAGGCGCCCCCGTTGAGGTTCGGATGGCGGCGGAAGCGTAGCACCGCGCGGAACCGCACCGTTCCGAACAATAACGCTGATAAAAGGGCCCGACCGTATTACACGGTCGGGCCCTTTTAGTTTGGGAGGTTACTCTCTAGAACGGATAGCCAATAGCAATATTAAAGCGGCCGGTATCAGAGGTTTTGTTGTAGGTGGTTTCGCTAGTCAGGCCCTTGATTTGGGTGTTGCTGTACGGCAGGCGCAGGGGGTAGGCATAGTCGAAGCGAATAACGAAGAACTGCACATCAATGCGCAGGCCGGCCCCCGCGCCTACAGCCAACTCCTTGAGGAAAGTATTGAAGGCAAACTGCCCATTCTTACCATCGGGGTTGCCATTTTCATCGACGGTTCGGCGGCTGGGGTCATCATTGATCAGCCAGATATTGCCGGCATCCACGAACAAAGCTCCCTTCACGTACGGGAATAGATCTTGGCGGTACTCAGCATTGGCTTCAATGCGCATGTCGCCCACCTGGTCGTAGAAAGCGCTGGTTTCGTTGGATTCTGGGGTGCGGTAGGTGCCGGGCCCCAGGCCGCGGGCAGCAAAGGCCCGCACGCTGTTGGGGCCGCCAATGCCGTACTGCCGAAGGTAGGGTAGCACCCGAGCGTTCTGGTAGGGCAGGCCCAGGCCCACTAGCAAGCGGGTAGCAAACTTGTTACCGCTCGTTGGGTTGGCGCTGGTGCGGAAGTAATTGCGCAACTCCAGATCAACCTTCGTGTACTGTGAGAACGGCTGATTAAGAATGGTATACGACTGGCTGCCGTCCGGATTAGTTATCTTCTGCTGGCCCGTGAGCGAACTAACGAGGTAGGCCAGATTGCCGGCCACTTCCACCCCGCCACTAAAGTAAATCTGGTTGCGGCGCTGCTCCAGTGACTGTTGATTATAGGTGTAACGGTAGGAGCTGGCCAGTATGAACTGCTGGCGGAAGGAGTTATTAAGAAACGGCCGGTCGCGTAGCAGACGGCTGAAGGTTCGG
The DNA here is from genome assembly GCF_022919335.1 of Hymenobacter sp. 5516J-16. Classification (NCBI taxonomy): domain Bacteria; kingdom Pseudomonadati; phylum Bacteroidota; class Cytophagia; order Cytophagales; family Hymenobacteraceae; genus Hymenobacter; species Hymenobacter sp. 5516J-16. The sequence goes on from NZ_CP095058.1 coordinate 2,155,377, forward strand.
CTAGTATCGGAAAGGCGCAAGTACTGAATGTCAATGGGGCGCAGCTCCTGCTCGTTGGTGAGCTTGGTTTTCCAGGTATAGCCGTAGTTCAGGTTGAAGCCCTGCTGGGTAAAGGCATCTACCCGCGTCACCGACCGGATGCCGGCCCGAAGGTGGTGCGGGGTTGGAAGTCGGAGTTTACCAGCCGGATGTCGAAGGGCGGCGTAATCAGGCGGGGCACCAGCAGCTGGGCGTCGGCGCCAATTTCGTAGCTGGTTAGCCCGATGGTGTTGGTGTTGCTGCGCCGCTGGTTTTCGAAGGAGCCGGTCAGGTTTACCAACAGCTGCTCGGCCCCGCGCAACGCCGAACGGTTACGGAACTGGATGCGGAAGCCCGGCCCACAAAGCCATTGGATTTGCTCACGAGCAGCACCTCGGCCCGCAGGCTTTTCTTGGGCAGCTGGGTCATGCGCACATAGGAGTTCAGGAAGCCGTAGCCGGCAGAGTCGGGCTTTTGGCGGGCGGGCCGGAAGCCCACGTCCACGTACTTAAACGTACCCAAACTCATCAGGCGGCTCAGGGTCTGATCCTGGCGGCGGCGGCGGTACAGGCTGTCGGGGTAGATGAAGGTGGCATTAGTAATGGCCTTGGCCTTGAACATCTTTTCATCGGGGTAGTAGATGTAGCCCCGGTACCGCATGGGCCGCTCGCTGAGGGTGGTGTCGCTGAGGGAGTAGCTGGTATTCAGCCGGATGCGGTTAAGCACGTAGGGTTTGGCGGCCTGCTCAGGAGTCTTCTCCTTGATTTTCAGGTACACGTTCACCTGGTTATTCAGGGTGCTATCTACCTGAAACAGAATATAGTCGGGAGTGAAGTAATAAAAGCCTTGGTTTTTCAGCTCGCCATCAATCCGCAACCGCTCATTGGTGAATGTTTGCAAGCTGTATGGGTCGCCAACTTTCAGCAAGGAGCTCGGCTGGGTAGCCCGCACGGCGCGGGGCAGCAGGGAGTCACCCTCGGGAAAGAAAATTTCCTTGATGGTGTAGGGCTTGTTTACCGTGGCCGTGTAATTAACGCTGGCAGCCTGGCCTTTCACCGTCACGCGGCTGTGCACCACGGGCTGGAAGTAGCCGTTGTTGTAGAGGCGGTTGGTCATCAGCCCCTTCACCTTTTGGGTATCTACTTGGCTGAGCAGCACGGGTTTCTCGCCGTACTTGTTAGCCAGCCAGTGCCCCAAACCCTTGGTTTTGCCCTCGCCCAGGTGCCAGAAGTAAAGCTTGGGCCGAATGCCTAGGAAGGACGTGTTCGGCTTGGGCGTAATCACCGATTCAAGCTCGGTGGTCAGTTCCGCTTCGCGCGGAATAGGGCTAGTTGATTTCACTTTCACGGTGCTACCCGTGTAGAGCTTGCTACCCTCCGGAATGTATTTAAGCCCGGAACAAGAAGCCAGCAGCGCAACGCTCAGCAGCAGGGGCCAACGGAGCGCCTCCCTCCCCCGGCCTCTCTCTCCAGGAGGAGAGGGAGGAGCCTGACGATTAGTCTCGGCGGCGTCCTTAGTTTGCGGAAAGAAGGGCTGATGCTGCAACATGAAAGCGTAATTCAGAAAGACGGTAGAGTACTAGGCTCCGCGTGTGGTGGCAGAAACCGGCAGATTAGCGGCGGGTAGAGTCGGGGCGGGTAGCGGCCGACCGGGCCGCCGTGCGCCGCGCCGAATCGGGGCGGGCGGTTACGGGACGGAGACGGGTAGAATCTCGGCGGGGCGTATTGGGAGCCGCGTTGGTGGAGTCTCGGTTGGCGCGGCGGTCCTGGCGGCGGCGGCGATTTTCCAGCTTCACTTCCTCCTTCACCGTCTCGTCGATGCCCTTGAACAGATCGGCTAGGTCGCGGTAGTCGCGCTGGAAGATGAGGGAGGCCCCGGTCCGCACAAATTGCCCGTCAATGTCGCCGTAGGCGTTGTTGCGGAAGGCCTGGAGGCGGATGCGGCCGTTCGCCAGCACGTTGTATTCCACGCTCACATCACCGGCGAAGGCACTCACGCTAGACTGCCCAGGGCCCGTGCTGCTTTGGTTGCCGCCACCCAGGGGCACGTCGGTACCCAGGCGCACGGTGAGGCGGTTGTTGAGCAGTTGGCGGCGCACGGCCACGTTCAGGTCGGTGCGAGTTTTCTCGGCCCCGCTGCTGAAGTCGGCGTAGGAGTTCACGCCCAACTCCACGCCCAGGTTGGAGAGGTAGGAGCCGGTGAGGTTGTTGAGCTGCTGGGTGAGCACCTGGCTAGCTGAGCCACGCAATTGCTCAGCCACCAAGTTGCCGCTGCTGCTCTTGAAGGGGTCATCAGCCAGGAAGCGGTTTAGCACCAGCAAGGAGAATACCTGCTTGTTTAGCTCACTTTCCTGGGAGGGCTGGCGCAACTGGGTTAGGCGAGCTTCAATGGGGCCACGCAAATCGGAGCGGGCTTCTTCAGGCAAGCGAATGTCAAAGCTAATTAGCGGCTTCAGCAGCTGCCCCGTTACTTTCAGGTCCACCTCGAAGGGCAGCTGATTGCGGGCCAGGGCGTTCTGGGTTTCATCGGTGCCCCCTTGGGAGGAAATCAGCTCGGCGGGAGCCGCGCGCACCTTGTAAACGGCCGTTACGTTAGCTTGCCCGTTGTAGGGGTCCCCGCTCCAGGTGATGGACGAGCCCCGGGCAATATCAAACTCCCGCGAGGCCAAGTCATACAGCGACATTTGGTACTTGCCCTGGGTTACATCGAGGCGGCCGGTGAGGGTGATGTTGCCGGTGGGGTCGATGGCCGTATTCAGGGTACCATTGGCCTGCACGCGGAGGTTGTCGCCGGAAGCCTCATCGACTACAATGGTAAAGGGCGTGTTGTCCGTTACCGTCACCAAGGCCTGAATGTCGTAGCCGGCGGCGGTTTCGGCCGAGTCGATGGCTACTTGCCGGGTCAGCATGGTGTCAATGGGCGCGCTCTTGTCCACGAACTCCACAATGCCGTCCCGCTCTACTTTCACCGGGTCGTCGTTCGGAATGCCCACGAAGAAGTTAGAGCCATCGGCCACCCGGGCCCGGGTCCGAACTACTGGCAAGTTCAGGGTGCCCGTGATGCGCGAGTCGGAGTCAACCAGCAGCTTGCCCCAGAACAAGTTGTTCTCGCGCCGGGAGCTCTGGATGGCCAGGAAGTTCGTAGTCGTGGCCTGCAAATCGAAGCGGAAATCCGACACGTAGTCCCGCGTGCGAATGGCCCCGTTGATAACAGCCTGGTTGCCCACCGAATCCTTCACCACGAAATTATCGAAGCCAATGCCCTGGTTGGTGAAGTCGATGTCCTGGGAAGCCAAGAAGTAAGGGGCTCCCAGCTGAGTCAGGGTAAATGTGGCGTCGGGGGTAGTGGTCAGCGTGCCGTTGATGTTGGGCTGGCTCACGCTGCCCGTCACGGCCAGCTGCCCGCTCACGCCGCCGCCCATCTGCTGCAACTGCCCCAGGGAGAACGGCTCAATGATGCGCAGGTCCAGGCGGTTTACGTTCACATCAAACTGGATGGGCGAGGGCGGGGTAGCGAGGTAGTAACCCACGGCCCGCACGTCCATGCCCTGCTGGTTGGTCAGGCGGGCATCTACGTTGTAGCGGTCGGGGTAGGGTTGGTGGCTTGCACGGCCAGGTCGCCGATGGTTGCTTTGTTATACACGAAGCCAGCCAGGTTGGCATTGGCCGTGAAGGCCTGCCGGGGCTGGCCCAAGCTATAGGCAATGGCCTGCCCGTTCAGCGTGCCCGCAATCAGGGAATCCTGGAAGCCCGCGGCCCGGCCCAGCCCGTTAATGTCCAGATTCACCATGTTCACCTGCAGTGGGTACTGCGGCCCCGCCAGGGTTTGCAGGCTTAGGCGACGCTGGTTTCGGCTGATAACTAAGTTTTGGGCAAACAAGGCACCGGAGGAAGTGGTGTAGCGGATTTCGTTGTTGGGCGTGATGTCCCACTGCTTTTCATCCAGCATGAGCTTGGGGTCGAAGCGGAAGGCGTAGGTAGTACCTTGGTTCAACACCCGCAGGGCGCCGGCCAGGTTCAGCTTCTCGGCGCTGTCTGACTCTGCTATGCGCAGCCGCGTCCCGATTTCGTTGTTCTGCACGCTACCCTGAAGGCTGGGGTTCGGAATCTGCAGGGTGGTGTCCTGGCTGATCTGCCGCAGGCCCAGGGCGTAATCCAGCTTCTGCGGGTCCGACTGCACCGCTAGCTTCAGCGAGTCCAGGGCATACCCCATGTACACGATGCGGCCGATGCGGGTGTTCAGGCGCAGGTCGGCGGCGCGGCTGTCGTAGGAACCCGTGAGCTTGAACGGCGTGAGGCGCTTGAGGTCGGGCACCAACTGCTGCACCAAGCGTGGCTGCTTCAGGTTGGCCTCGAAGGTAAACTGCCGGTATTCCGAGCTGGGCCGGAACTGCACGCCCGGCAGGTCAAAATACCGATCAATGTGGCGCTGCAGCTCCAGGGCCAGGTCGCCGAGGCGGGTGTTGCCGCGCAGGGTCAGGTCGGCCACACTAGAAGCAAAGTCAACCTCGGTGCGACCCGTACGCTGCACAATGCGGCCACTCACGGAGTCCAGGGCAAATGGCCGGTTGTTGTTCACAATGACGATGCGGTTGCCGGAGAACGTGCCATTAATGGTGTTCAAATCGGAGCCGCTGATGTTGGCCGTCAGGTCGCCCTGCACGCGCAGGTCGCCGCCAGTGTAAAAGCCCAGGGCCGTCAGGTTGGCCCCGCGCAGGTTCAGCCGGTCCACGGTGTAGGTGGGGTTGGAGGCATTACGCAGGTCAATGGTAGCCAGCAGGTCAAGGTTGAGGTTGGGGTCATCCTTACTGCTGGCGTCCACCACGTAGCGGTTGCGGTCAATGTCTACTTTCGCCGTGATGCCGCGGTAGGTGTAGCCATTGTAGGTAGCCTGCTGCACGGTGGCGTTCAGTTGGCCGCGCAGCTGGTTGGGGTCGAGGCCACCGCGACCGTTCAGGGTGCCGCTGGCCGTTACCTTGCCAATGGTCGGGTCGCCGAGGAACTTGCCTACGTCGAGGCCCTGGGTGCTAAAGGTGGCCTGCACTGGCTCCTGCCCCTGCGGACCTTCGCCCACGTTTACCTTGGCAGTCAGGTTGCCGAAGCTGGTGGTAGCCCGCAGATTGGTATCGAAGATCAAAGCCGTGGGTCGGCCGCGGAAGGTGCCGCTCACCGTCAGGCGGGGCGGCAGCTGGTAGCCGGCCGGCAGCGTGCCAGCGGGTAGCAACCCCTTGATATCGGTGGCGGTAGAGGTAAACTCCCGAATGTTGAAATCGGCGTAGAGGCGGCGGTCCGTGTTGGGAAGGCCTACCAAGCGGCCTGTGGTTCGGATGCGGGTGCCCTGGAGGCCGCGGAAGTCAATATTGGTCAGGGCCAGATTGCTGATGCGGCCCTGTATCTGCCCGCTCATCACGAGTGGAGCGTTGGGGTTGATGCCCAGCTCGGGCAGGGTGCCAGCGGGTAGCAGGCTGCGCATGTCGGCCTCGGTGGTGCGCACGTAGCCCAGGTTCAAATCCAGAATCAGCCGGTCGTCGGTGTTCGGCAGGCCCTGAATACGGCCGCCCCCGCGCACCACGGTATTGCGGAAGCCCACGAAATCGAGGTTTTGCACGCGCAGGTCGCCCAAGCGGCCGCTTACCAGCCCGCTAATCAGGAAGGACTGGTTGGGGCCGCTGCTGAAGGGCGGCGTATCAATGAGGGTAGGCGTGATGTACAGCACGTCGCGGAAGCCCAGGCGCGCCTCGCGCAGGTCACCGTTCAGTTTCAGGTTGGGCAAGTCGTCGGCAATGCCGGCAAGGTCCTTGTAGCCAATGCCAATGCGCCGCTTCAGGTGGCTGTGGGGCGTCACCAGGTCCAGATCATTGAGCTGAATGCGGTGGTCGTCGTAGTGCACTTGAGCGGCGGCGCGGGTAATGGCAAAACCGCTCTGCTCCTGGCCCGCCAGCTGGGTAATGCGACCGGTGGTGCTGTCGGCGGAGTAGCGCAGGTTCTCGGTATTGAGCGTCAGGTTCGTGAACTTCAGGTGGTTGTAGTCCATGCCCCGTACTTTGGTGCGCTGCCGAGGCTCGTTGAAATTGTCGAAGGCCACATCTACCCCGGTGATGTCGGACTGCTTCAAGCTTACTACCCAACTGGCTTCCTGACCGGTAGCATTTTCCACGGCGGCGTTCAGGTCGCGCACGGCTTCGGCGGGGTTTACTACCCGCTGCTCCACTGGCACGTTTTCGTTCTGGGCGTAGGCGAAGCTGGTGTTGCGCAGCTTCAGTGTATTCAGAGTCACCTGGCTGTTCACCAGGTCAATGTTGTCGGCGGTTACATCCGCCTCCCCGATGCGGGTGTTGATAAACTGGGCCGAGGGGTCGTTGCGGTACGTCAGGCTCACGTTCTGCAACTGGGCCCGGTTCAGGCCGAACTCCAGCTTTAGGGCCGCCGTGTCCTGGGGCGTATCCGGCGGCACCTTGGTTTGCCGGATGTTGATGCCGGTGTTGCGCAGGGCGGCTTGATCCACGCGGTAGGTGGAGCCATCCACGTCTACCTCATCCATGCTCACGGCCAGCTCGCCGACCCGGGTGCGCACGTTCATACCGTCCACCTGGTCGTTATACGTAAGCAGGATGTTGGTCAGGCGCAGGTCGCCGATGTTGTATTGGAAGCCTGCGCCAGTGGTATCGGCGGGGGTAGTGGCTACGGTCGTGGTGTCGCCGGTAGCAAAGGCCTTAACGATAAAGTCGTAGTTAGAGATGCTGTCCGGCTCAGTGCGGGTAATGGCCAAGCGGCCGTCGTTCAGCTCCAGGCTTTTTAGGTTGATCTGCGACTTGGTCAGAGCCCAGAGGTCAAGATCAATGCCCAGATGGCCCACGGACAGCAATGTGTCGCCCTTCTGATCCTCAAGGTAGACCCCATCCAGGCTGATGGCGTGCTTGAAATCTGTACGAAATTTGGCGATTCGTACGTCGGTTTGCAGTTTGTCCCGTAGATAACTCTCGGCTTTCCGGGCGGCAAAATCCTGCCCCGAATCGGTTTGCAGGTACACAAAAACCCCGGCCACCAGGAGCAGCACTAACGCAACCAGCCCCAACAGGGCGTAGAGAATACGACGCAGATAGACAGGCAAAGGGCAGACAAGTAGAAATGAAACTCAGTCAGCCAAACGGGAAAACCCGTGCGCAGGTTGGCTCTGTCCGGCTTTTACCGACCTGTTTGCCGCTTATATCGACCAGAAGATTCTTCCCATCGAAGAACACGCCGCGCCCGGCCGGAAACCTCGTACTTTCCACTCCAGAATTTCAGGTTCTCCCACTTCGCTCTTCTACGCCCTCGCCTTTGCTCTTTTCCGCCCACTCTCACGCCCACATCATTGGCTGCTGTCGGCGAGCCATTGGGGTAGTAGCGCTGGTTTTAGGGGTTGCCCTGACGCCGGCTGCCGCTCAGTCTGCCCCCGGCGCGGTAGCCGCCCCTACGCGTACCATTTCCTTCACAGGAGCCGTGTTCAGCGACAGTGGACACCCTCTGGCTGGGGCCACCGTTACGGTAGTCGGGCGGGCGGCCAGCACCGTAACCACTAACTCTGAGGGCTTCTTTATTATGCCGCTGACCGCGGGGCAGCCCGTGCGCTTTCTGGTGGCTTTTCCCGGTCACACGCCCGAGCAGGTAGAGCTACGCGCCCCGAAAAAGAGAAAAACCTGGTAGTTACTCTCCAGACTCAGGCAGACAAGGCCGGCCGCGGCCGCAGCAAGTCCCGGCGCAACTAATTTGCAGGGCGCTCCTGGGCTGGCTGCCGGATTTTATTTCGCCTGAGTGACGGGGCTATTCTGGCGCTTCGGCAAGGGAGAAATCAACCAGGCATCAACCACTTATCAACGAAGCATTAGGCGGCGTAAATAAGCCCTTCTAGGCCAAGCTGTGCCCGCTCCGGCGGCTTTTCTTCAGCGCTTTAAGAGTTATCTTTCGGACCCATTTCTAAGTAAATCAGTCCCCGATGATTCTTCGCTTTACGCTACCCTTCCGCACGACCTGGGGTCAGCGCCTGGTAGTTTGCGGCTCCCTACCCAGCTTGGGCCAGTGGAACCTCGACCACGCTCTGAACCTGCACTATCACCCTGATTCTGGCACCTGGGCGCAAGAAATTAGTTTGCCCGATGACCAATTGAGTGTGGTGGAGTACAAATACGTGCTGCTGGACGAAGGCGACGGGGGCAAGCACTGGGAATGGGGCCCCAACCGTGCCATCACCAACGAGGCCGGCCGCTTCACGCGTATTGTGCTGGAGGACTTCTGGCGGGCTCCGGCCCTGCCCGAAAACGAGCTGCACACGGCTGCCTTCACCAAGGCCCTGATGCGCCGTCCCGGCCCGCCTACCCCGGTGGCTTCCCTCCCAGGCTCAGCCAGCTCCGTGGTGCGCTTCCAGCTCTCAGCCCCCCGCGTAGACTCTGACCACCTCCTGTGCGTGCTGGGCTCCGACCCGGCTTTGGGTAGCTGGGACGCCCAGCGGGCCGTTATCCTCTCCGATGCCGTCTACCCCACCTGGCAAGCCGAAGTGGCGCTAGTTGATCCGGAGCAAATGGTCCGGTACAAGTACGGCATCTGGGACCCGCGCGAGCAGAAAATCGTGCACCTGGAGGCCGGCGAGGACCGCCTGATTTACGCCGCCGAGGATAAGCGTACCCTGCGGGTAAAGGCCGATGACCACTTCCGCTACCCTACCGGCAACTGGCGCGGGGCGGGCGTAGCCCTGCCGGTGTTTGCCCTGCGCAGCCGCCGCGGCCTGGGTGTGGGTGAGTTTCCCGACCTCAAGCTACTGGTTGACTGGGCCGTAGCCACCGGCCTGAAGCTGGTGCAGGTACTACCCATCAACGACACCGTAGCCACTCACACCTGGGTTGACAGCTACCCCTACGCGGCCATTTCGGTGTTTGCCCTGCACCCTCAATACCTGAACCTGGAGGCCATTGCCGAGCTACAGGACGAGGCCGCCCGCCAGGAGCTAGCCCAGCTGCGCAAGGATCTGAATGCCAAGGACTTCGTGGATTACGAGCCCGTGATGAACACCAAGTGGAAGTTCATTAAGCAGCTGTATCAGCAGGAAAAAAACCGCTTTCTGGCCGATGCCGACTACCAGCAGTTCCGCCGGGAGCAGCAGGCGTGGCTGGTACCCTACGCGGCCTTCTCGGGTCTGCGCGACCGGTTCAACACCGCCGATTTCAGCCAGTGGCCCGAGGAGTTCCGCACCCCGCCCAGGTAGCCGAGCTAACCCGCGAAGACAGACCAGGCTTTGACGAGTTCGGCATCCATTTCTTCACCCAGTACTACCTCGACAAGCAGTTGCGCGAGGCCGTAGACTACGCCCGCCAGCACGGCGTAGTGGTGAAAGGTGATTTGCCTATTGGCATCTACCGTCACTCCGTGGACGCCTGGACCCAGCCCGAGCTTTACCACATGCACCAGCAGGCCGGCGCCCCCCAGACGACTTTTCAGTGACGGGTCAGAACTGGCGCTTCCCAACGTATAACTGGGAGCGGATGGCCGAAGACGGCTACCAGTGGTGGCAGCAGCGCATGGGCCACTTGGCCCGCTACTTCGACGCCCTGCGCATAGACCATATCCTGGGTTTTTTCCGCATCTGGGAGATTCCTGGCCACTCGGTTGAGGGCTTGTTGGGTCACTTCTCACCGGCTCTACCCCTACCCCAGCACGAAATTGAGCAGCGCATTGGGTGGTTTGATTACGGCCGCCTGTGCGAGCCCTACATCCGCTGGCACGTGCTGCAGGAAACCTTCCACGGGCAGGCCCAGGCCGTGTTCGATGAGTTCATGGAGGATGCCGGCTACGGGGCTATCCGCCTGAAGGAGTTTGTCCAGACCCAGCGGCAGGTAGAGGCGGTCATGGGCGAAAAGATGCAGCAAGACCCAGCTAATACCGACCACTACACCTGGCTGCGCACTGGCCTGTACCGGCTCATCAACGAGGTGCTATTCGTGCCCGATGATCAGCAGCCCGGCTTCTACCACCCGCGCATTACCCTGCACCTGAGCCGCTCGTTCCGGGAGCTGGACGACCAGACCCGTCCGCGCCTGCAGGAGCTGTACTTCGACTTCTTCTACCGCCGCCACGAGGATTTCTGGCGCCGCCAGGGCCTAGTAAAGCTCCCCGCCGTACGCTGGGCCACCGACATGCTGATCTGCGGCGAAGACCTAGGAATGGTACCCGAATCGGTGCCCGGCGTGATGAAAGCCCTCGGCATTCTGGGCCTGAACATTCAGCGCATGCCCTCTGATCCAAGCGTGGAGTTCGGTAACCCGGCCGTGGCACCTTACCTCTCCGTCGTCAGCCCCGGCTCCCACGACATGAGCACGGTACGGGGCTGGTGGGAAGAAGACCGGGAGCAAACTCAGCGCTTCTTCGAGCATCTGCTCGGGCACTGGGGCCAGCAGGCGCCGCAGTACTGCGAGCCCTGGGTAGCCCGCGAAATCACGGAGCAGCACCTGCACTCCCCCGCCATGTGGGCCATCTTCCCCTGCAGGATTTGCTGGCCATGAGCGAACCACTACGCCGGCAGGACCCACTGGCCGAACAAATTAACGTGCCCGCCAACCCGACCCATTTTTGGAAATACCGGCTCCACCTTCCAATTGAAGAGTTGCTGGAAGAAGTTGATTTTAACCACGAAATCAAAAAAACAGTACACCAGAGCGGCAGAATACAGGTGTACTAGCCTTTCTTCTTTTTATCTCATATATGGAAGCCTTGCTGGCATAGCAAGGCTTCTTTTTTGTTAACACTTCCGGTAAATCCAATTGGTATTTCTATTTCGTAGAAGGAAAAGTATAATTGTATTTGAATGTGAATGTTGAAGCATATAGGATGATTCTTATACCTAAGCTTAGCTTAATAAAATTGTGTATTCACCGAGAACACAGGACTATTGAGCGAGAACAACTCCTCTGTACTACACGAGCGAAGTAGTTTTGAGCTTATACCTACTCCTTAAGACGCCGCTTAACACGGCACTTTGCACTGACACTTTTCACACACTTACTTACACATGAAAACACTCTTACGATCAGCAGTCCTGCTGTTGGCATGGGGGGCGGTTGAAATACCGCAAGCCCGGGCGCAGACCTGTGCTCAAACCAGTACCGTTGGTTACCGAACGAATGCCGGAACTACGGATGTAGCTAAAAGGACGGCCACTGAAACAGTTGGCGGTACTAATTTCACCTATGGTACCTATACGGTAGGTAACCCAGGTACTTCCACGCTCGATATTTTTGATCTAAGCAGCACTTACACTGCTCAGATAGATGGACGAGCTCTTATCTGGCGTCAGCAGCGGGCGTCAGCATTACCGGCTGGCACTGCTTCTACAGATATTAACCTGAACACACCTTATGTAACTCAGGTTACGCTCACGTTTACTCGTGAGGTATCAAACCTGTCCTTTGTGGTACAGGATATTGATAAAGGCCGGCAAACAGCAGATGCTGCTACGAATGGTGGCAGCGAGTACACAGACGAACTGACTTTCAGCGCCTTAAACGGCAGCAACCAAGCGGTTCCGTTAGCTGGCAGCAATGTTACGCTAGGAAGCAACAACACAAACAGTTTCGTTAGTGGAGTAGCTATTACCACCAGTGTTGGTACTTACTCTACACAAGGCGTGCGGGGCACTGCCCTGAACGGTACTACTACTACACCAAACAGAGCCGGTAACGTAACTGTCACGTTTGCTGAACCTGTGCGTACGGTCACGATGTTCTTTCGTAACCTTAATACGTCTAATCTTACGGCCACTGGAGCTGCCAACCCCACGCGCCTGCAAACCATTGGTATTGAACAGATTTCCTGGTGCACTCAAGCCGATGTAACGACCTCAATCACTGCTCCTGGCTCGTTGAGCGCTGGTCAGGTTTCGGGTAACTACACGGCCACGTTCACTAACAACGGCCCCGATGTAGCCGCCAGCACCACGCGTACGGTTAGCATTCCGGCTAACCGGGCCTCGGCTGTATCGGCCCCAACTGGTGCCGTAACTGGCAGCCAAGCGGCAGGCTGGACGATTACTTATCCGGCCGGCACTAACGTGGCAGCTGGCGCAGGTGGCGCAGTAAGCTACAACTTTACCCTGACGCCCGGCCCGCTTACCAGCGGTCAGGACATAGCTGTAACTAGCAGCACGAGCACCACCACTAATGAAGGCGCTAATACCGCTGCCAACACCGCTACTGTAACTCGCACCGTCGGTGCAGTAGCCGACGTAACAACAACCCTGACGGCGCCAGCTAGTTTGGCAGCTGGTCAAGTATCCGGCAACTACACGGCCACGTTCACCAACAACGGTCCTTCGGCGGCGGTTAGCACCACGCGCACCGTCACGATTCCGGGTAATACGGCTTCGGCGGTGTCGACTCCAAGTGGTACCGTAACTGGTAGCCAAACGGGCGGCTGGACGATTACCTTCCCAGCCGGAAGTGACGTAGCTTCGGGCAGCTCGGTTAGCTACAGCTTCAACCTAACGCCATTACCCGTGGCTAACGTTGTTGTTACCAGCAATACCAGCACCCCCACCAGCCAAGGCCTCAACGTTGCAGCTGATACTGATACGGAAACCACTGCTGTTACCCCTGTTGCGGATGTAACTACTACGATTACCGGTCCAGGTAGCTTGGCTACCGGCCAGGTGTCGGGCAACTACACGGCTACGTTTACCAACAATGGTCCTTCCGTAGCAGCTAGCACCACGCGCACCGTCACGATTCCAGCTAACACGGTTTCGGCGGTATCGGCTCCGACTGGTACCGTGAGCGGTAATGAGGCGGCCGGTTGGACGATTACTTTCCCAGCCGGTACCAACGTGGCGGCCGGTTCAACTGGTACGGTGAGCTACAACTTCACCATTACGCCTTCGGCAGCCGCCAGCGGCAACACTCTGGCTGTAACCAGCAACACATCCACTACTACCAGCCAAGGAGCTAACTCGGCGCTGGATGCAGCTAGCGTGTCGTATACGGTGACGCCGATTGCCGACGTCACGGTGAGCATCACTGGTCCGACCACGCTTTACGCCGGCCAGCCCACGGGCGCGTACACGGCTACCTTTACCAACCTCGGCCCCAGCACTGCTACCACGGTAGGCCGCACGGTAACCTTACCGGTTGGGGCCTCGCTTTCTTCCGATCAGCTGACAGCCATCCAGAATGCTTACTCAACTGCCAGCTACGACCCCACAACGCGCGTCATCAACTTCGGCTCGGTTGCTTCACTAGCCGATAACGCCACGAGCACCGTATCGTTTGCCTTCACGGCTCCAACTGCCATCAGCACCACCCTGGCTGTAACGGCCAGCACCAGCGCCGCCACGGCGGAGGGCGCGAATGCTGCACCTAACAACGCTTCGCTGACACTGAGCACGGTAACGGCTGCCGATGTAACGGCCAGCATTACGGCTGCCCCGTGGTAGCTGGTGCCACTACCGGCACGTTTAACGTGAGCTTCAGCAACAACGGTCCGCAAGATGCGGCCGGAGTAGTGTACACCGTACAGTTGCCGGCCGGCCTGACTACTGGTACCGGGAACACGGTAACCCCCAGCAACAGCGGCAGCTACGATAACGCAACGGGTCTGGTGACCTTCCCTGCGGCCGCTACCACCTTGGCTAACGGCGGCTCTTTTGCTCCTACCATCACGTACACTCTGAGCAGTTCCTCGGCGCCGGTAACAGCTACGGCTCGGGTGACGACGACGACCAACGAAGCAGGCCGCACGGCCAACAACGTGGATTACGCCACGATAGGTACGGCCTTCGACCTGACAACGACGCTCAGCGGTCCGACTTCGGCCATTGCTGGCTCACCAGTTACGTTTTACGTCACGACGACTAACAACGGCGCCAACACGGCTGCTACGGCCGCGCAAGTGGTGCAGCTCCCTACCGGCCTGAGTGGCCTGTACATCACCAACGGCGGCACCTACAACAGCGGCAACGGGGTGGTTACTTTCCCGACCCTGAACAACCTGCCCGCCAGCCAGACGGTAACCAATAGCATCAGCTTCCTGGCCCCAACTACCCCGTTTGCGCCTTCGGCCACGGTGAGCACCACCTCCGGTACGGAAACTGTTACGAACAACAACGTCGCGTACCTGAACAGCGCCACAAGCACCAACCTGACGTTGACGGGCGCTACCACTTCGCTCGCCAACGAATCGACGACTATCACGGCGAACCAGACGGTAGTGGCAGCTGGAACGGCGGTTACGTACACCGTAACGGCTACTAACAATGGCCCCACCTCAACCACGGGCGTAGTACAGCGCGTGCAGTTGCTGCCCGGTCTGACCACGGCCAACCTGAGCGTTACCGGTGCCAACGGCGTTGCATCAGGTTCGGGAGCAACAGCTATTATCACCTTTGGTAGCACGGCTACCTATAGTGTAGCGACGGGTGTGTTGACCTACGGCACGCTGACCAACCAAGCCAGCGGTAACACAAACACGTTCCCCACCTTCACCGTGGTTACCCCCCTACCGTTGGCAACGATGGCCAGATGGTGGCTACGGCTTCGGTGACATCAAACCTGAGCGACAACGTACCGGCTGATAACGTAGCTTCGGTAACCGTGAAGGTGCGTACTACCCCGAGGTAACTACGACCATCAGCGGCCCCAGCACGACGGTGGCCGGCCTACCAGTGTCCTATGTAGTACGGTTCGCCAACACCGGCGCTACTACTGCTACCACGGTGAAGGAAACTGCCCAGCTGCCTGCCGGCCTCAACGGCGTAATCGTTACGGACGCGAACGGCGCTGCCGTAACTGGCGCGACCTACAACAGCACGACGGGCCTGGTAACCTTCCCGACGTAGCCTTCGACGCCGCCGGCGCGGTACAAGCGTACACCGTAACGTTCACGGCTCCTGGCCAGAACTTCCCGGTTATTAGCGCCATTAACAGCGTAACCGCTGATGGCGTGAGCACCAACAACTCAGCCAACCTACTGACGGCGGTAACGGCTAATGCTGACTTGACTGTGAGCATCAACGGTCCAGAAACGGCTGTAATCGGCAACCCGGTCACCTACGTTGTGACGATGACGAACAACGGCCCCACCACGGCCAGCAACGCCTTCGCTACCCTGCAGCTGCCCGCTAACCTAACCAACGTGCAAGTAGGTCCCGGCATTGGCACCAGCACTGCCAGCTATGACACTGGATCAGGCCTGCTCACCTTCGCCACGGCGCCTACGCTGGCCACAGGTGGCAGCGTAGTAAACTACGTGACTTTTACCATGCCCAACCCCACGGGTGGCTCGCTCACGCCAGTTGCTAGCGTGAGCAGCGCCACCACCGATGTAGTAGCTAGCAATAACAGAGTGGCTCTGACTACCAGCATTGCTCCCACTACAACGGAAACGGCAGATTTGGTAACCAGCGTTTCCCTGAATGGTGCACCTACCTCGGTGCTTGCGGGTTCCACCGTCACGTACATTGTTGCTTACCGAAACCAGGCGGGCAGCACAGCCACTAGCGTAGTACGTACGGTTAACCTGCCCACCGGTCTGTCGGCTGGTACGCTCCAGGTAGGCGGGGTAACGGGTACTTTGTCCGGTAACGTAATTACGTTCAGCAGCGGCCCGGCTTCCGGCGCCACCTACGACGTAACAACGGGCCTCTTGACCTTCGCTCCGCTCGCTAGCTTGGCCGTGAATGCTGCTAGTGACAGCTACACCGTGTCGTTCCCGGCTCCGGTGGGCAGCGGTCAGTTGGTAGTAATTTCCGAAATAGCTTCGGCTACTTCCGAAAGCGGCGCGGGCGTCAACCGCGCTAACAGCAGCGTTACCGTTAACAACAGCTTCGACGTGACGACCAGCCTGGAAGGCCCCACCACGGCTACTCCCGGCACTATCAACACGTACTCGGTAACTACGCTTAACAATGGTCCGTCGGCTGCTTCGACTCCCACTACCCAGACGGTTATCTTGCCCTCGGCCCTAACGGTTGCCAACCTGCAGGTAGATGGTCTGACGGGCACGCTCTCAGGCTCGACTATCACGTTCACGAGCGGCTCGACGCCGGTAGCTACCTATAACACTGGTTCGGGTACTCTAACCTTCAGCGCTATTACTAGCCTGCCGGCTGGGGTGGCGAATGCAGTAGTGCACTCCTTCTCGCTGCCGATGCCTGCGACGGGCAACCTGCTGCTTTCTGCATCGGTAACTTCGGCTGGTGAAGACGCTAACTCGCTGCCCAACACGGACCAGTTGACCACTACTCCGCTCAACATTGCGCCGGTAGCTCAAAACGTGTGGAACACCTTGCAAAGCGTTCGGGGCAACACCTCGGCCACGCCGCTGGCTATTTCCCCGCTGAACGCCACGGATGCAGGCGGATCTATTGTCTCGTACACCATCACGTCGCTTCCGACTTCGGGCACCCTGTACTACAACGGCGTAGTTGCTACCACCGCGGCTGGTCTAGTTACGGACCCCACGAAGCTCAGCTACGTACCGGCTCCCAACTTTGTGGGTAATGCATTCTTCACGTACACGGCCACCGACAATGGTGGTTTGGTATCCCCGGCAGCTTTGTATACCATCCCGGTAGCTCAGGATCTCAGTTCAGCCTATACTGTCTTCAATGACAGCAAAGGCGGCGCGAATCCTTACGTCAATGGTGATGTGCTGGCGCAGATTACGGACCTGAATACAGCTGTATACAACAGTGCCGGCGTTATCTATGACCCAGCGACCGGCTTGCTGCAAACCGGTGCAGTTAACGGTCTGCCTACCACGGGTACTAATGCAGTCCTAGCTTCCGGCACTCTGCCGGCGGGGGTAAGCCTAGACCCGATTACGGGCCGCATCTTCGTGAGCAACGCTCGTCTGCTGCTGCCCGTTACCTCGGCCCAGTCGTACACGGTAAACGTAACCACTACCGACATCAATGGCGGTACTAACACGGCCCCGGTTACCTTCACCATTGGTGCCCGTCCGCTGCCTGTAACGCTGGTAAGCTTCACGGCCCAGGCGGCTGGTCAGGATGCTAAAATCACTTGGGCTACGTCGCAGGAGC
Organism: Hymenobacter sp. 5516J-16; assembly: GCF_022919335.1. Taxonomy (NCBI): domain Bacteria; kingdom Pseudomonadati; phylum Bacteroidota; class Cytophagia; order Cytophagales; family Hymenobacteraceae; genus Hymenobacter; species Hymenobacter sp. 5516J-16. The sequence goes on from NZ_CP095058.1 coordinate 2,172,453, forward strand.
TGAATAACGACCACTTCGTGGTGGAGCGCAGTTTTGATGCGGTGAACTTCCAGGCAATTGGGGAAGTGAAGGGCCAGGGTACTACTGCCAGGCGCACACCTATAGCTTCATGGACCGCGGCGTAAGCCGAGTGGCTACTAGCTCAGTTGGCTACTACCGCCTGCGGCAGGTAGATACTGATGGCACCGCAACCCGCACGGAGGTACGGATCGTTACCTTCCCGAAAGCGTCAGTTGACGTGGCCGTATATCCCAGCCCGGCCACTACTCGAGCTACCCTTGATCTGCGCAATCAGACTGAAGGTAGCTACCAGGTGCAGGTATTAGATGCCACAGGCCGCTTAGTCTACACAACAACGGCTCTTGGTAAACAAACACTGGAACTGCCTGTACAAAACTGGCCCACTGGGGTCTACTTCGTACGTGTGCAATCAACTCAAGGCGCTGTTACTACCCTGCGGTTTAGCAAGGAATAGCAAGTAGGCTCTTTTCATAATAGCAGGCCGTTCCGGTATTCGGGGCGGCCTGTTGTTGTGTATGGCTGTTAGCACGCAGCTATTTTGTGCTATACTAGATGCCTGTCTCAAATTGGGTTTCATCTACATTTATAAGCAAACACCTGATTATCAGTATTATGATTAATATCCTACTTGCATCTTATGTTATCTTTACGTGTTTGTTTGTACAATTTTTCAATTAGGGAATAGAAAGATGTAATTTTGAGACGTTTGCCATTCAGTTAATAGGACTTTAACCTACCCATCGGCAAGTTTTCTTACTCAATAGTTACATTCTTTCTTTCATAAATGAAAACACGACTACACCTACTGCTTCTTGGGTTAGCGCTGTTACCCTTGGGTAGCTTCACCGCTACTGCTCAAGAGGTACGCATTGAGGAAACAGTGGATACTCCTCAACTACCTGTAGTAAATAAGCCGGCTGTCCGTCCGATATTTGCTCGACCGACGGCTACGTGTGCAGTAACTACCACGCTGGATTTTGGCCAAAGAACGGCTGGCGAAAACTGGAAGAATTTGAATCCAGTAATTATTGGGGGAGCACCTAACAACACTACTATCAGCACGGCCGGCACTTACGTGGAGCCGACTGGCGGAGCGGAAACTACGTTGGCTGTTGGAGCAGCCAATAACGTAGGCGGCGCGGGGCAGCAGTTGTTCTGGTCTACGAACTATACGACCCAGAGCAATACCACCACCCAGATTACGTACTATTTCAACCGGCCAGTAAATAACCTCTCCATTCGCCTGAATGATGTTGACCGCAATACCACAGACTTTATTGACGCGGTAACCTTCGACGCATATCAAGCCAACGGTGTTCTGTTAAACATGAACGCTACGGCGGATGCTACTGTGCTGCTAAACAACCCTGATTACACTTCCCGGACCAATAATACGATTCTGGGCGCTCGGCAAAACCCAGATGTTGAGCAGAATGGTACCGTCACCGTTACTTTCAACAAACCCATCACTCGCTTCGTTATTACCTATGAGAACCGCTTTGCAATTGCGGATCCAGGAATTCAATACATTGGTATTGATTATATTACTTGGTGCACACAGGCTAACGTTGCTACTACCCTCAGCGGGCCGGCCCGGGCTCTTCCGGGCTCCCAGGTAACTTATACGGTAACTACTACTGCCTCCGGCGACTACGCCGCCACTGGGGTGCGCCCACAGGTGCAACTGAGCGCAGGCCTAAACTCGCAAAACCCCGTGTTTCCAGCTGGCAGCAGCTACGATAATACTACAGGCCTGCTCACGCTGGCTACAATTCCTAATTTGGCCGTAGGCGCTATCAGCACCTCCACTATTCGGTTCAATATGCCTTCTACTACTATAGCAGGCACAGCAAGCAGCACCATTGATACGGACGATTCGGACCCATCGGATAACAACGGCTCTCTGCTAGCGGCCCGGGTAACCACAACTACAAATCAAGCACCTACAGCCCAAGCCAAATCGGCTACAGTAACCCGCAATTCGGCCGTATTTACTGCTCTGCCAGCCCTAACTGGCACTGACCCGGATAATGATGCCCTCACCTATACAATTGACGGATCCAGCATTGCTAATATCGGTTTCGGAACCGTATCGTTTGTACGGGATGGTATTCGCACGAACCTAAGTGGCACTGACAACGTGACGCTGAATGGCGCAGAAGCAGCCAGCCTGGAATTTAAAGCAGTAGCTACGGGAGCGGCAACTGGTAACTCAGGAACTTTGCGCTATACGGCTGCCGACGGGTTCGGTGGTGTTAGTGCCTTAGCTAACTATACCATTACGGTGGGCGACCGGCCGGCAGTGTACTCCTCACCCAATACGTATCAGCGCGGTGCCGTAACCAATAACCAGATATTAGCATCCGTTACTGACCCTGATGGTACAATTACTAACGCTACGCTAACGGGCGCTTTGCCAGCCGGACTAGTATTTTACTCAACCACAACTACTGTCGGAAACGGCAGCAATCAGATTACTTTCCCAGCTGGAAGCTTCGTAGCCCTAAACGACAATAAGAACTCGCCGCCAGCAGCTGGCACTTATACTTTTACGGTTACTACTTCGGGCGCTGCTAACGGTAGCGGCACTACCAACAGCATCCCTGTGACCATTAAGATTATAGGTACTGATGCTGTCGCTGTTTACTCTACCAACAACGTTTACAACCGAGATGCACTTACTGCCGGTGCTACGCTGGCTACGGTAACTGACCCCGATGCAGCCATTACCAGTGCCGCCCGTGTAACGGGCACATTGGGGACCGGCATGAATTTCAATACCACCACTGGTCAGTTTACCACTACTTCTACCTCCGTTCCTTTCGCTGGCACCTACACATATACCGTAACTACCACCGACGCAGTTGGAGGTAGTTCAACTAATGTTCCCGTAACTATTACGGTTAGGGATGACATAGAGGCCGCTTATTCGAACGTGCAAGCCTACAACGTAGATGCTTTGACTGCTAACAGCTCTCTGGCGACAGTAACAGACCAAGATGGAGCCCTCACATCGGCGGCGCTTTCCTCCGGCAGTTTGCCCGCAGGCACCACGCTGAATTCTATTACTGGCCAATTCATGGTTAGTAATACTAGCGCTTTAACACTTGGCAACTACTCCTTCACGGTAAACACATTAGACGCAACCGGTGGCAAATCGACTCTTAACGTAGGTGTTACTCTGTTCGAAACAGAATCGGTATATGCTACCACTCCCGAACCGAGCGGAACTTACTCGGATGGCTATGCCCTAGCCAATGTAACTGACGTTGATGGTCCTATTTCCAATGCCGTCCTGAATAACTCTACGTTGCCCGCAGGGGTGGGCCTGAACAGCAGCACTGGCCAGTTTACCGTGACCAATCGACTCTTGTTGCGCAGCGGTACCTATCCGGTGGAAGTAAGAACGGCGGATGCTACCGGCGGCTTGACCACGCAAATAGTTAACATTGTTATTAAGCAATACCCTTGCCCGTAACACTGGTAAGCTTCACAGCCCAAGCGGCTGGCCAAGATGCTAAGCTGACCTGGGCTACGGCTCAGGAGTTGAACAACGACCACTTCACGGTGGAGCGTAGCTTCGATGGTACCAACTTTGAGGCCATTGGCACGGTCAAAGGCCACGGCACTACCCCACGGCGCACACCTATAGCTTCGTGGATGCCAAGGCAGGCAACAAAGCCCAGGGCACGGTGTACTACCGCCTGCGTCAGGTGGATACCGATGGTACCGCCTCGCTCACGGCAGTACAACTGGTTCGCTTTGGCGCTATCACGGAAGTAACAGTGTTCCCGAACCCAACTTCGGCCGCTACGCCTACCCGCCTGAACCTGTCTACGCTGGCTGCGGGCACTTATCAGGTAATCGTAACCGACTTGGCGGGCCGCACGGTACGGACGCTTTCCCAGCAAGGTGGCACTACGGAGGTTATTAACCTCCACGGCCTGCCCCAGGGTAGCTACTTTATTACCATTAAAGGCAACGGCCAGAGCTTCACTAAGCGTCTAGTGAAAGAGTAATCTAGCTTCGCCTTACAACCATGAAAAGCCGCTTCCCTGTTGGGAAGCGGCTTTTTGCTTATTGGTGAGGTAGCAGTAGTAGGCTCAACCTAACTTCTGATGGGGATTCTTGGTATAGGCAGACGGAAAACCCAGTTAACTATGCCAACCCCTCGTCCTGCCCGCCACCGCCCCTTGCCCAACCACTTACTGACGTCGACGTTGCTATTGTGGGGGCGGGCAGCGCGGGCCTCAGCGCTGCGCTGGTGCTGGGCCGCTGCCTGCGCAAGGTAGTCGTGCTGGATGGGGGCTCTCCGCGCAATGCTCCTTCGCCCGCCGTCCAGGGCTTCTTCACCCGCGACGGTACCCTACCCGCCGACCTACTTGGGCTGGGACGAGAGCAGTTGACCCCTTACAACTCAGTAGAAATCAGGGAGGCCCGCGTGGTGGAAATAGTGGCCCTGGAACACGTGTTTGAGTTGACCCTGGAAGGCCCAACCGGGCGTAAGTCTACCCTGACGGCGCGCAAGGTGCTGCTGGCTACCGGCGTGGAGGACGAACTGCCGCCCATCGACGGTATGCGTGAGTTGTGGGGCCGGGGCGTGCTACACTGCCCCTACTGCCACGGCTGGGAAGTGCGCGACCAGCCTCTGGCCGTGTACGGCCGGGCCAAAATGGTAACCGGCTTGGCGTTGCTGGTCAGCCGCTGGAGCAAGGACGTGGTGGCCTGCATCGACGGGCCGGGGTTCTTGACGGAAAACGCCCGCCGCCGCCTGCGCCAGCAGAAAATTCAGGTGCGCGAGGAGCCCGTCGTGCGGCTGGAAGGCACGCCTACAGGAGAGTTGCAGCACATTGTGTTTGCGTCGGGGGAGAAGCTGGCGCGGGCGGCCGTATTCGTGCATGCTCACCAGCACCAACGCACCCCGCTGGCCGAAAAAATCGGCTGCCGGCTCACGAGCAAAGGCGCCATTTGGGTGGATAAAAAGCAGCAGACCACCGTGCGGGGCCTCTACGCAGCCGGCGACACTACCCAGGCACGCAACAAGCTATTCTGGCTGCCGCGGAGGGTAGCGCCGCCGCCATCAGCATCAACGAAACCCTGACCCGGGAAGAATGCCCGAAGTAGCAGGGGTAGCCCACCGGGGCCGCTCTGCTCTTTTTTCATTCTGCCTGAACTAGCACTGCGGGCATCTGGCTTATAGCTAGGTGCCCTTCTGTTTGGGGTAGCCGGGGCGCTGGTTGGGTAAGTTTCTGGGGCGAGTGGCTTTTGCTGAGCGGCTAACCAGTATCTTGTTACCGAACCTGCGTCCAACTGCCCGTATATAGTGTATCGTATGAAAGTCGTGTCTTCGCTGCTCTGTCTGCTCCTGCTTCTGGTGGGGGCACCGGTGGCCTGGGCCCAGCGGGTGATATTCAGCGGGCGGGTCACGGAGGCGGCTACGGGCCAGCCCGTGCCGTTTGCCTCGGTGTTTGTGCGGGGCACCAGCCAGGGCGCTACCGCCGATGACAACGGCCGCTACCAGCTCACCTTAACCGGGCCAGTCGACACGCTGATAGCCTCCGCCATTGGCTTTGCGCCCCAGAAAAAAAAGGCGGCCGCTAGCCCCGACCACCAGACCATCAACTTCAGTTTGGGTAACGGTAGCGTGTCGTTGGGTGAGGTAGTGGTGCGGCCCGGGAAAATCCGGCCTACGCTATTCTGCGCCGGGTGCAGCAGCATAAACCTCAGAACGACAAACGTTTCCTTCGTTCTTTCGAATTCGAAAGCTACAACCGCACCGAAGTATCGCTCAATAACCTACCCAGCCAGCTCAGCCGCCGTAAGCTGCTGCGCCAGATGACCCAGGTAGCCGACAGCCTGGGCGTGGCCCGGGATGCTAACGGCAAGCCGGTGGTGCCCATCTTCGCCTCCGAGGTGTTGTCGCGCTTTTACCAGAACAACGAACCCCTGCGGAGGCGCGAGGAAATTCGCCAGACCCAAATGCGGGGCGCGGCCCCGCGCGAGGGCTCGGTGGTGTCGCAGATTATGGGCTCTTCGTTTCAGGACTGGGACTTTTACCGCAACTGGCAGCAGCTCCTAGGCAAGGACTTTATTTCGCCCATTGCCGATGGTTGGAAGTTCACCTACGAGTATGAGCTGCAGGACTCGGTGATGGTGGGCCAGGACTTCTGCTATAAGATTGGGGTAGCGCCCCGCCGCCCCAGGACCTGGCGTTTACCGGCACCATCTGGATCAGCTCCTCCACCTACGCCCTGCGCCAACTGGACCTGGCCGTTAGCCCCGAAGCCAACCTAAACTTTGTGGAGCAGGTGCGGGTGTACCAGGAAATGACGCCTACCCCGCCGGGGGTCCGGAGCTGCCCCGCCGCACCCGCGTAGTTATCGGCATTAAGCCGACCAAGGGCAGCACTGGGGTAATGGCCCGCTTTGTCACGGTCAACTCCGGCTTCGTGGTGAATCAGCCCAAGCCCTCCCCTTCTACGACCGGCCCCTGGAAACCCTGGCTTCGGCCTTCGATGTGCCCAAGAACTTTTTCGAGCAGAACCGGCCCGACTCGCTGAGCCGGGAGGAAGCTGCCACCCTGCAGGTGCTGGACTCCGTGCGCCAGCTGCCGGCGGTTCGTTCCCTGCTGGAAGTGGCGGATGTGGCCGTGAATGGGTACTACCGGGCGGGCAAGGTAGACTTAGGGCCAATTCTGACGGCGTACAGCTTTAACAGCATTGAAGGCCACCGCTTCCGGGTAGGGTTCCGGACGACGCCGGAGCTGAGCCGCGACTGGCTGCTGCGCACCTACCTGGCCTACGGCACCCGCGACGGGCGCTTCAAGTATGGCCTGCGGGTGCAGCGGGTACTGGACCGCCGCCACTGGACGGTAGCCAACTTTGAGCATCGCCAAGACCTGGACCAGGTAGCCCTGCTCGACAACGACTACGCCCTAGAAAATCCGCTGTTTGAGGCCTCGGCCCGCCTGGGCGACATCAGCAGCAGCCGGCCGCTGCGCCGCGACCTGACCACGGTAGCCCTGCAATCAGACCTGTTTCGGGGCTTTACCCAGCGCGTGCTGCTGCGCCACCAGCAGTTCCGGCCCTGTACCCATTTGCCTACTACACCCAGGAGCCCCGGCCCGGCGCCCCCACCAACGACCACTTCGACCTGTCGGAGATTGTGCTGGAGTCACGCTACGCCCGCGACGAGGTGCTGGTGGAAAACAACCAGAACCGCCGCACGGCCATCGGGCTCAAGCGGTGGCCGGTGTTTACGGTGCGCTATACCCTGGGTGTTGACAAAGTGCTGGGCTCCGACTTTCGCTACCACAAGCTCAACCTGCTCGTCGACCAGAGCATCCGGCTGGGCCAGCTCGGCCGCACCGATTACCGCCTCGATGCGGGCTACATCCCTAGCACGGTGCCGTATCCGGTGCTCAAAACCCACCTTGGTAATCAGTCGCCGTTCTACAACGCGGGGGCTTTTAACCTGATGCGCTACTTTGAGTTCGTGAGCGACCAGTACGTATCCTTCCGGGCCGAGAACCATTTCGAAGGGTTTCTACTCAACTCCATTCCGGCCGTAAAGCAGCTGAACTGGCGGTTGGTAGCCACCGGCAACGTGCTGTGGGGTAGCGTCCGGGAGGCTAACCGGCGCATTATCCCCAGGAAGACCCAGTGAACGGCGGCCCCCTGCCCTCCTTCCGGCCCCTGGGTCGCCTGCCTTACGCGGAGGTGGGCTACGGGGTCGAGAATATCTTCAAGGTTGCTCGGGTTGATTTTCTGCACCGTCTCACCTACCGCAACTCGCCTGGGGCCCGCACCTTCGGGTGAAAGTTAGCTTTCAGTTTAAGCTCTAGGCCAGCGAAGGTTTGCGTTTAGGTGGGTACAGCCGAGGCGCCCTACGGAACAGCGAAAGTTGACTATCTCTCGTACCACTACCCTACGTCGCGCCGCCACGTTGCCGGCAGCCGACGCCTATGTTTCTCCGAACTTCTACTTAAGCTGTTCTTCGTCATGCTCTTAGCCTCCGCTATTGCCGCTTCTTTCCGTCAACATTTTCAGCACGAGCCGCTGCTGGTGCGCGCGCCTGGTCGGGTAAACCTGATTGGGGAGCACACCGACTACAACGCGGGCTACGTGCTGCCGGCGGCCGTTGACAAGGAAATTTGCTTTGCCGTGGGGCTCAACCAGACTGATACCATCCGGCTGGTAGCTCACGACTTGCAGAAGACGTTTTCGGTGGCGGCGGCCAACGTGCAGCGCAGCAATACGCCCTGGGCCAACTACTTGCTAGGCGTGGTGGCGCAGTTTCAGAAGCGGGGCGTCGACGTGCCCGGCTTCGACTGCGTATTTGGGGGCACTATTCCGATGGGGGCGGGCATGTCCTCGTCGGCGGCGGTGGAGTGCGGGCTGGCCTTTGCCCTGAACACGCTGCTGCACACCCACCTGGACCGGATGACGCTGGCGCACATGGCCCAGAAAGCCGAGCACGAGTTTGCCCTGGTACAGTGTGGGCTGATGGACCAGTTTGCTAGCTTGTTCGGCCAAGACGGGCAGGTAGTGCGCCTGGACTGCCGCTCCCTGGACTACGAATACTTCCCCTTCGATACCCGCGCGGCCCAGGTCGTGCTCTGTAACTCCGGCGTGAAGCACTCGTTGGCCAGCTCCGAGTATAACACCCGCCGCCAGGAGTGCGAGCAGGGCGTGGCCGTACTGCGGGAGCACTACCCCAGCTGCTGAGCCTGCGCGATGCCACGCTAGCGCACGTGCAAACCCACCGGGCTGCGTTGGGCGACGTGGTGTACCGGCGCTGCCGCTACGTAATAGAAGAAAACCTACGGGTAGAAGCGGCCTGCCAGCACTTACTGGCCGGCGACCTGCGTGCCTTCGGCCAGCAGATGTACGCCTCTCACGCCGGGCTGCGCGACGATTACCAGGTAAGCTGCCGCGAGTTGGACGTGCTGGTGGCCGCGGCCCAGCAGGCGCCGGGCGTGTTCGGGCCCGCATGATGGGCGGCGGCTTCGGTGGCTGCACCATCAACCTGGTAGCCCCGGACCAGGTAGAGCAGTTCATTGCCCACCAAACCGCCGCTTATCAACAGCAGTTGGGCTTACCCCTGGAAACCTACACGGCCACCATCGTGGCGGGAGTTAGCGCCCTTGAACCAGTAGTAGAATCGTAGGTTCCGATAACTCATACAGCAGACTTGCCGACAAAAATCAAGCTGCTTGCTACCCGCTTCTTATCGAAGCTGTTTCTATACGCTAATAACCTGAACAATAGCTCCCAAACTTAAAAAAGTCAGAACCTTTTCTCTTTTTTTGGAGCGGTTTTTCATCGCCCAATCCCGGGTCTGTTCCTGCTTTTTTGAGTTCATCAAAGAGCTTTTTGGATGATGGCAAGGTTCTGCGGCCCGGCGCCGTATTTCAACCCCGTCACAGAACAATCCGCGGGTGGTAGGCGTTGGATAGACAACCCCACACTGGTAGCGGAACTCGCTCGGAGCCCGTACCTTTGAGAGCACATGAGCTGGTTGTTGCAGCTCTTATCATTAAATAGCCCAGGCAGTTACCTCGTAATTGACGCTGCCTAGGGGCCGTTTTTTCGTAGACTGACTTATCTATGCCTAAGTACGAAGTTGCCAACCTAACGCTGGCGGAAGCCACGCGTCACGCGCCCTTCATTGATTACGCCCGCTGCATTGATGCCGGCCAACGCCCCTACAACCACGTTGGCGACTGGCCTGAAGAAGGCCGCCTCTACCCCGTGCGCGTAGTTGACTCGCGCACGGAAGGCATACCGCTGGTGCACGTGCTCGGCTTTGAGGGCGAAGCTCCTTATTACAACGCCTACGGCCCGCACCGCTTTGAAATGCTGCTAACCGTGTGGCTGAACTAATCTTTGTTGCTCAAAACGTAAAACGGCTCCTGCTACCTCAGCAGGAGCCGTTTTACGTTTTGAAGTGCTTGTAACTAGCTTTGGTAGGCTGTAGACGAGTACATGGAAAGGCCGTCATGCAGAGCGCAGCGAAGCATCTCGCTCGAATCGTTGGGGTAGCCTAGCAACCTGAGCACACCAGATACTTCGCTGCGCTCTGCATGACGGCCTTCTTGGAATTAAAAGCTGTTACTGTTCTTTCACTGCCCATCTACTCTAGCGCAGGGCGTAGAGAATGGGTTTGCTGGGGCTGGCATCTAGCTCCAAGCTCGTGACTTGCAGGTTCAACAGATACAGTCCGTCTTCTAGCTCATCGGGCACAAAAATCAGTTCTGTGATGGTGGCTGCCTGGCGCGTGGCGTGGGGGTACTGCCAAAAGGCGTGGTGGGCCAGAAGTTGTCCGCCGTCTTCTTCCCGGTCCACGCTGGGCAAATCCAGTAGCAGGTGCTCGATGTGGTGCCCAGCCAAGTAGTGGGCCAGGGCGGGCTCTAGGTAAGTGGGGTTGGTGCCGGAGTAGTGGCGGGTACGCTTGCTTTTGTGGTTGGGCAGGGTGCGCAGAATTAGGGCTTCGGGACGTACAGCGGCATCGGGCCCGCCCTCCAGCTCCCGGCGCACATCTTCTAGCAGCACTACCTCGTCGCCGTTGGCCTGGGGGCGGGGCTGCACCGATACTAGCCGGGCTACGAACAGAAAGTGGCGCAGGCAACGGTTCAGCGTGGCGCGGGGGTCAGGGGAAATATGGCCGTAGCACTCCGTGTGCGTGCCGTTGCCGTGGGGCGTGAGGTGCACCCGCTTGTAGTTGGTGCTGCCTCCTTCGGCCACGCTGCCCACGAAATTCCCAACCCGAATTATATCAAACGCTACCGGCTCGGCCCAGAAGCAGTTTACCTGCTGCTCCCCGGAGCCAGCGGCAGGGAAATATCCAGGGGCGCGGCCGGATCGAAGGCGAACGAGCGGCCTTGGTAAGGATAGGTGGCTAGCATGAAGGAACGTAATAAAGTGAACAGAAATGCAGGTAAGAGCCGGCCACCTCCCGCCGTCGTTCCGGGTGTAGCGAGGCATCTAGGGTAATCATTCGACCTGCTTGATTCAGATTCCTTGCTGCACTGGGCATGACAACGGGAGGCTTTCTTTAGCTACCGTCAGCGGGCCAAGTGAAATGGGCGAAACTCAGCCGACGGGCACACTTGCGCCCTGTTTTCCTCTAGCAACCGGTTCAGGATGCGGCTGATTTCCTCGGCGTGACTAAGCACCATGAAGTGTCCGCCGCCGCGAATCAGGTACTCCACGGGGGTAGGTCCGGGCGGAAACACCCGGTCGTGAGTGCCCAGGATTTGGACGCTGCGCCCGACGTGGGTACTGTCCCAGTGCAGGAGGCGGTGAATGGCCCAGCGGGTGTACACGGGCTCCATGTCGCGCAGAATCTGCTTGAACAGACGGTACTCTTCCCCATTTCTCACGCCAAAATACCACTGTCCGGCCCGTGGAAACAGCTTCAGCCACTGCGGCGGAAACAGCCGGTACACCCGCGTTGCCCGAATTAGGCGCAGCAGCGGGGCAAGCAGCTAGCATCGGGAATACTGCTGATCAGCACGGTGCGCAACCGGGGCCGCAACCGGTTGATTTCCAGACCTACTACCCCACCGAAGGAAACTCCCACCAACAGCCCCTCCGCTTCCAGCGGGATACGGGCCGCCATGCGGGCCGCGTAGTGGGGTAGGGTTTCGTCGGGTTCCGGCGTGGGCCAGAGCAGCACCTGCGCCGGCCCGTGCAAGAGCGGTAGCAGATTCCGGAACACCCGCTCATCGGCCCTAGCCCGGGCAAAAGGTAGAACATATGGGGAGTGGTGGGATGGTGAGATGGTGAGTTGGTGCCTGAGTGACTGGGTGCGTCATGCCTTCTTGTAGCGCGGCTCCGCACAGCTCGAACAGCTAATGCACTCAGGCACTGGTTCACTTTTACGGCTCCACGCGCAGGAACACGCCTTCCAGGTAAAAGATGTTGTGGGGCTGACCGGCTTCGTATTCGGCGGCTTCCTCGCTCTCGGCGTCCATGCTGATGTCGAAGGTTTCTTCCTCTTCGCCTTCCTCGCCCTCCTCGTAGGGCTCATCGGCTGGGTAGGTGCAGGAGAGCTTCAGGGCCACGTTGGGCAGGGGCACGGGCGGGTCGGCGTCGGTGGTGTATTCCAGCAGGCAGGGCCACTCGTGCACGGTAGCCAGGGCATCGGCCACGTCTTCCTGCAAGGCCTCGGCCCGGGCGCCAGCCAGGCGCAGCAACAGGTCGAGCTGCTGGAAAGGTAGGCCCAAATGGAAAAAGTGGGATTCCTGGTCGAAGTAGGTGGTAGCCCAGATAGTAACGTCGTCGGAGTTATCGAACACAATGGCTGTTATCTGCACCTGTTCGATAAAAAAATCCGTGTCGTCGGCCAGGGCATCAATCAGTCTTCTCATAATCACGAAGTTAAGCAAAGGCAGCCGCCGGCCCGGCAGCAAACAGCACCGCGGCTGCAGCGGACGGCGGCAAACCAGTCACTGTAAAAAGAGTGGGCAGGCCGGGAAATTAGCAGATTTCCGGCCGGAGTGTATCACTGGCGCGGCTACTTCCTCACTTTCCTCATGCGGCCCGGGGCAGCCCTACCCCTGAAATAGCTCCAGGGTAATGTGGTCGGCTAGGAGCTTACCAGCATCGGTCAGGCGTAGTACGGTGCCGGTTAGGGTGGCGAGGCCAGTGGCCTGCAACTCCTGCAAGTAGCCAGCGCGTTGGGTTAGCACATCCACGCCAAGGTCGTCGCGCAGGTAGCCTAGGTCGCAGCCCCGGGCTGTGCGCAGGCTGGTCATCAGGTACTCGTTGGCGCGGTCCTGGGGCTGAGCGTTTCTACGGTGGCGGGCACCTCCCTCGTTCCAGCACCGCCGCCACGTACTGCGGATTATTAGCTACCGTGTACTGCCGGCTGTAGCCGTTGAAGGAGTGGGCGCTCGGGCCCAGCCCAGGTAGGGCACCCCGCGCCAGTAGGCCGAGTTGTGGCGCGACTCGCGGCCGGGCCGGCAGAAGTTGCTGATTTCGTACTGTTGGTAGCCATAGCGCGCCATTTCCAGAAGCAGCATTTCAAATTGCCGGGCCACGAACTCATCGGGGGGGCCGCGAACTTGCCCTTCTTCAACTGCCGCCCGAACACCGTATCGGGCTCAATGGTAAGGGCGTAGCAGGACAGATGGGGCACGTTCAGGGCAAAGGCCGCCGCCATATCCGCTTCCCACAGCGCATGGGTAGGCGCGGGCACCCCGTAAATTAAATCCACGGAAATGTTTTCGAAGCCAGCATCCTGGGCCCGCAGCACGCCCGCCCTCGACTCCTGGGCCGAATGAGCCCGGTTCATGAGGCGCAGGTGAGGCTCGTGGAAGCTCTGCAGGCCAATGCTCAGGCGGTTTACGGGGGAGGCCGCCAACTCCCGCACCTTGGCCGAAGTTAAGTCATCAGGGTTGGCCTCCAGGGTAATTTCCGCATCGGAAGCCACCCGGAAATGCTGGTGAATAGCCCGAAAATCGTGTCTAGCTCAGCCGCCGTCAGCAGAGAAGGAGTACCGCCACCAAAGTAAATAGTCGTGAGTTCGGCCGCCGGCCCGAGATAGTCCTGCCGCAACGCCAGCTCCCGCGTCAGGGCTTCCACCAAGCGGCTTTTCAGGGCCATGGACGTACTGAAATGGAAGTCGCAGTAGTGGCAGGCTTGCTTGCAGAACGGTATATGAAGGTACAGACCAGACATGAATGAGAAACGAAACCCACCAGCGGCGGCTACCTCCCAGCCCCTAACGGTAGTGCCGGGCAGGCCGAGGAAGAGGGCGGTGAGGTGAAAACAGGATGCCAGCCGGCGCGCGTTCCATTCCGGCGCGGCAGCCTTTGCCGTATGCTACCTAGGCTGCTACCCCAATAGGCTGACTCAACAGTGGCGCAAAGCAGAAAGCCGCTGAAAACCCGCGGGAAATGAGAGCCTTCGGAACTAACCCCGGGGCTACCGTACTTTCGGGAAATTAAACGCGGCGTTTCGCGTTTCTAACTGCAAATGTACGCCCGCGTCTTGGTTTTCTGGCTGCTACTGCTGGCTCTCGGGTCGGGTGCGGCTGCGTGGGCTCAGCAGACGGCCCCGCTCAATCCGGCCGCCCCCCTCTGCAAGCCGCGCCGCCGGCCCTGCTCCCCGATTCTGGCCGGCGCGCTGCCCCGGCCCGCTCCGCCCGGCCCGGCCCGTGGTGCTGCAACTGGCAGTAGAAGCCGCCGACCGCCCCGTGGTGCGCCCCTACCGCTACCGCTCCGCCCTTCCCGATTCGCTGGCCGCCCTGCGCGAGGTGCGCACCCTGGTGCTAGCCCTGCAGGCCAACTCCTACCTGACGGCCTCGGCCGATGAACTGCGCTGGCACCACGATACGCTGCGCGTGCAGCTGTACGTGGGCGAGAAATTCCGCTGGGCCCGCCTGCGCAACGGCAACCTCGGCGACGGACTCCTGACCCGAGCCGGCTACCGCGAGAAACTATTTTACGAGCAACCGCTACGGCCTCAGGAGTGGGCCAAACTCCAGGAAAACGTACTGCACGAGGCGGAAAACCAGGGCTACCCCTTTGCCACCATCGGCCTCGACTCGGTGGCCTTGCGGGGCGTTGATGTGGAAGGCCGGGTAGTGCTGCGGCGCGGCCCTGCCATCGTGTTCGACTCCTTGCAGATTGTGGGCAAAAACAAAACCCGCGCCCGCTTCCTGACCAAATACCTGCAGATTGAGCCCAACCAGCCTTTCAGCCAGCAGCGCATCCAGGAGGCCGCCCGCCGCCTACGCCAGCTGTCCTACCTGCGCCTGAGAGCCGAGCCCGAGGTGCGGTTTGCTCGCGGGCGGGCGCGGGTCTTTTTCCTGCTCGAAGACCGGACCGCCAACCAATTTGACGCCATTGTGGGGGTATTGCCGAACCCCAACCCCGGCATCGGTCAGAAGCGCATCCAGGTTACCGGCGACGTGACCATTAACCTGCGCAACATTGGCGGGGGTGGTAAGGGAGTAGGCGTGCAGTGGCGCAAGCTCGATGCCAGCTCCCAGCTACTGGATGCGCAGTACGTGCATCCTGCTTTCTTCGGCACGCCCCTGGAGCTGAACGGATCGTTTAACTTACTTAAGCAGAACGACTTGTTCCTGACGGCCCGGCCGCGCCTGCAGCTGGTGTACCCCATGGCCCAGGCCGGCCGCCTCGCCTTTTTCGTGGAGTGGCGTAGCTCCCGCCTGATTGACACTACCCTCAAACGGGCCACGGTATTACCCGAAAACATCGATTCCCGCTTCACCTCTTACGGCCTCGACTACTCCTGGAATACCCTCGACGACCCTTATTTCCCGCGGCGCGGGTTGCTAGCCAGCGGACAGGCCTCCATCGGTACCAAGCGCATCAGCAAAAATCCTGATGTTAATGAGGCCCTGTATGCGGGGTTGGCCCTGCGCTCCACTCAGGTAAGCCTCGGCCTGCGGGTTGAGCGATACTTCCGGGTGGGGCAGGGCGGCGTGCTGCTGACCCGCCTGCGGGGCGAGGCCCTCGTCAACCAGCGCCTGTTTCTCAACGACTTATTCAGGCTGGGCGGGCTGGCAACCTTGCGGGGCTTCAACGAGCTGAACTATTATGCCAGCCAGTACGCGGTGGGTACCGCCGAGTTCCGCCAGTTCACCGGCCCCGATGCCTACGTGTTTCTGTTCGTGGACCAAGCCTACCTGCGCCGCGACCTACCCGCTACCCGCCTACCCCACGATACGCCCACGGGCCTTGGGGCCGGCCTGAGCTTTCGCACAGGGGCCGGCCAGTTTCAGTTCGTGTACGCCCTCGGCCGCGACCAGCAGCAGCGCTTCGCCCTAAACTCTGGCAAGATCCATTTCGGCATCACCAGTCGTTTCTAAGCTGCTAACTCTAACAACTCAAGCTCCTTATCACTCGAGCGCAGAAGAAGTTGGGGTTCTTTAGCAAGTAACGTGTGGAGCCCGATCTAAATTTATATGAAATAAAAAGGCCCTTCACTACGTGCAGCGAAGGGCCTTTTTATTTCTAAAGCTACCTGCCTATTGCAGAGCTTTCTTTAGTTCCGCGGCGGCCATATCCTGGGCCTGGCCCGCTTGGGGCACTACGGCAGCCATTCCAAAGAACTCGTGAGTCACGCCATCGTAGTTCTGGTATTTGGTGGGTACGCCCGCCGCCTTCATCTTATCAGCCAGCATGCTACCATCGCTCATCAGCGGGTCGATTTCGGCTGTAATAATGGTGGTAGGTGGCAGACCCTTCAAATTAGCATTCACCAGCGAAATCATGGGGCTCTTGCCGTCGGCGGCCCCGCGCAGGTAGTTCTCAAAGAACCACGCCATCATGGGCTTGTTTAGCGGCTTAGCCTGGGCATATTTCTGGTAAGAAGGTGTGTTTAGGTCGTAGCCAGCAATGGGGTACACCAGCACTTCATGCTTGGGCAGCATTACTTTCTTATCGCGAGCCATCATACTCACGGTCGCGGCCAGGTTGCCACCGGCGCTTTCGCCTACTACGGCCACCTTCTGCGGGTCGCCTTTGAAAGAGGCAGCATTTTTCAGCACCCACTGATAGGCCGCAAAGGAATCGTTGTGGGCAGTGGGATACTTATGCTCCGGCCCCTGCCGATACGCCACTGATACGAAGATGGCACCAGTTTTTTCCACGAGACCCCGCACGGAAGCATCGTAAGTATCGAGGTTGGCAATTACCCAGCCGCCGCCGTGGTAGTACACCACCACCGGCAATGTACCGCTGGCATTGCGGGGGTATAAATGCGCACTTTCACTCCCGGCATCACCATCCGGCTCATCGTGTCGGCCGTAACGGGCGGCGTTGGCATGTTGTTGTCGCGCATCAGCTTCATTACCGCATCAGCGGGGGTAGGCTGCTGCCGGGCTTCCTGGGCCGATAAGGTTTCGATAGGTTTTCCACCGAGGCTAGCCAACGTTTCAATAACAGCCTGCATTTCTGGCGCAATAGTGGGCCCCACGCGGGTTTCGGCCCCGTAGGCTTCACTGGCTGCGGCCCGGCCGTAGCTGGGTTGGCGGTAGCCGGAGCGGTACTCATCGAGTCAGTGGCCGTGGCGGCAGCATTGGTTGACTCAGAGGTTTGGGAGGAATTGCAAGACGCGAGTGCAACGCTGGCGGCTACTACCGGAGCCACCCACCGCAGGGAGGGGAGTAATGACAAAAGAGCCATAGTATTAGGGTAAGAGAAAGTAGAACAAAACAGATACCCGTACGGTAGAGCTACTACGAAGTGTTGAATATGCCTAAATTCTGTACCTACACAGGAGTTCGTCGCCTTACCAAATAAATTTTTCTCCCTGATTATCAACTATAAGAAGCTCCACTAGGGCTAATTCTACTTCCTGGGCTGGCATATCCGAAAAACCCTAGTACATTTGTATTACCAAACAGTGCGGGGTGGAGCAGTTGGTAGCTCGTTGGGCTCATAACCCAAAGGTCACTGGTTCGAGTCCAGTCCCCGCTACCTACAGCGTCCCGGTTGCCACCACGGCAGCCGGGACGCTTCTTTTTGTCCGTACCTGTAACTGGAGCAGCCATTTGCCTCTTGAACCTGTACGGGGCTGCACTACAGGCACTGCCTGTTAACGCTACCGCAGCCACAGCCGCTGCGTTCTTAGTTCAACTACTCCGCCGTCACGCAATTCTAGACGCCTGGAGTTTTCTGCCGGTTGGACTCATAGAACGTACTGTTCTGCTTGGCGCACCTACTTAAGCGTGAGAAGCTCGCACAGGTAGTGTTCCTACCCTGCTAGTGGGGTAGTAATCTGCAAGTTACTCAAGGTTGGTTTAGCCTATACTCCTTGGGGTTGCCCTTGATTGCAGCTAGCACAATGCAAAAAGGGACAGCCCTTGCGGACAGTCCCCTTCGCTCAAAATTCCGAGTTAATCCCGAAAGTTACGCGTTGTCGTGCGCTTCAGCCGAAGCTGGAGCCGACGTGTGTACCTCAGCGGCTTCAGCAACACCAGGCAGTACCGATACAAATGAACGGTCTTTGCGGCCCTTGCGGAACTGCACCGTACCGTCGATCATAGCGAACAGGGTGTGGTCTTTACCGATACCTACGTTCTGGCCGGGGTGGTGCTTGGTGCCGCGCTGACGCACGATGATGTTGCCGGCAATGATGCTTTGCCCGCCGAAGATTTTCACGCCCAGACGCTTTGCTTCTGATTCGCGGCCGTTGTTGGAGCTACCTACGCCTTTCTTGTGTGCCATGGTATTATTTAGCTTTTAGCTACTAGCTGGTGGCTGTTAGCTTTTTTGTGTAAAAGAGCAAGCCAGTCAAACCGAAAGCTAACAGCTAATTGCCATCAGCTCACAGCTCAAGTAAACTAGCCGATGCTGTTGATCATTACTTTGGTGAACTGCTGACGGTGACCGTTCAGCTTCTTGTAGCCCTTGCGGCGCTTCTTCTTAAATACCAACACTTTGTCGCCCTTCACGTGAGCCAGGATGGTGCCGCTTACGGTCACGTCCAGCTCAGGGGCGCCAATGGTGAGGGTTCCGTTATCATCGGTCAGCAGGGCTTTGCCCAGCTCCACAGTGTCGCCGACGTTGCCAGCCAAACGGTGGGCGTATACAAATTTATTGGCTTCGACCTTGGTCTGCTTCCCGGCTATGTTGACAATTGCGTACATCGGCGTCTTCGCGGTTTCTGAAAAATGGAAGGCAAAAGTAGAAGGATGGTTTTACAAATCCAAACCCTAACTCACTAAACCTCATTGCCCCCGCAGAATAGCAGCCTTACCTTCTCTTATGCAGGAACGCGCTGGCGGGTACGCGAATAGAATTTTGTGGATAACTATGATTGTCCACAAGCCAAATGTGGATAACTTCTTGACAACGGTCCTTCCGTACGAACCTTATTCCATGAATTTCAGGGGCTTTGCAACAGCCAGCAGCTTAGTGGCATACGCAAAAATTAACACACAAAAAATGCCCGAACGCCACCTTCCTTCCCGGAAGTGGGGTTTATCTTTGGCATCCTGACTCGCTAGCCGCCTACCCATACTACCTGAAACAAACCGGCGCGGCAGGAGTTAGCACCTCACTTGCCCAGACGGCTCGTCTGGCACCCATTTATCCATTCTACTTCCTGTTGCCATGGAACCTCTGCTCACCGAGAACCCCAACCGCTTCGTCCTCTTCCCCATTCAGCACGATGATGTATGGCAGATGTACAAGAAGGCCGAGGCCTCTTTCTGGACGGCCGAGGAAATTGATTTGGGCCAGGACCAGAAAGACTGGGAAAACCTAAATGACGGCGAGCGGCACTTCATTTCGCACGTACTGGCCTTCTTCGCCGCCTCCGATGGCATTGTGAACGAAAACCTGGCCGTGAACTTCATGCAGGAAGTGCAGATGGCCGAGGCCCGCTGCTTCTATGGCTTTCAGGTGATGATGGAAAACATTCACTCGGAAACCTACTCCCTGCTGATTGACACCTACATCAAAGACCCCAAGCAGAAAGACCACCTCTTCAACGCCCTGGAAACCGTGCCCTGCGTGAAGAAGAAGGGTGAGTGGGCCATCAAATGGATTAACTCCGAGAACTTCACCGAGCGCCTGATTGCCTTTGCCGCCGTGGAGGGCATCTTCTTCTCCGGCTCGTTCTGCTCCATCTTCTGGCTCAAGAAGCGGGGCCTGATGCCCGGCCTGACCTTCAGCAACGAGCTGATTTCCCGCGACGAAGGCCTGCACTGTGACTTCGCCTGCTTGCTCTACAAAGACCACCTGCAGAACAAGCTACCCGAGTCGCGGGTGCACGAAATCATCCGCGACGCCGTGCAGATTGAGCAGGAGTTCGTGACGGATGCCCTACCCGTGAACCTGATTGGGATGAACGCCCAGCTCATGAGCCAGTATATTGAGTTTGTGGCCGACCGCCTGCTTGACTCCCTGGGCTACAGCAAGATTTACGGCGCTACCAACCCCTTCGACTTCATGGAAATGATTTCGCTGCAGGGCAAAACCAACTTCTTCGAGAAGCGGGTAGGCGAGTACCAGAAGGCCGGCGTGCTGAGCGAGCGGACTTCCAATGCTTTTTCTCTCGACGAGGATTTTTAAGCGGTAGCCCATTGCAACCATGCCAACGGGGTGTCAATCATACGATTGGCACCCTGTTGCTCGTTTATAGCAAACCTGCGATATTTAGGTACTGAGCAAAGCCGCAGGCTTCTGGCCTACATTTTATTACCTACCCTATTTTCTCGTTTTATGAAAAAAACCTTCCTTCTGCTCGGGGCCTTGCTGATCAGTAGCAGCACGCTGCTGGCTCAGGCCGATTTTGGCAAACTCAAGCAACGCGCCAGCGACGCCTATGCCACCAAAGACTACAAGGCTTCGGGCCAGTACTATGATCAGGCGCTTAAACAAAGTAAGGCCCAGCTTACCAGCGGCGACTACTATAACGCGGCCTGCAGCTGGGCGCTAGCCGGCGACGCCACCAAAGCCTTCCAGTACCTAGACCGCGCTACCCTGGCCGGCTGGGAAAACGTGGCTCACACACAACAGGATACCGACCTCACCGCCCTGCATACCGATAAACGCTGGCAGCCCATGCTCACCAAGATGCAAGCTGCCCTGGCCAAAACAGAAGCCAACTACAACAAGCCCCTGAAGCAACAGCTGGATTCTATTTACGCCTCGGACCAGAGCGGGCGGATGAAGCACGAAGCCGTTGAAAAGCAATACGGCCAACACTCGCCGGAGATGACGACGCTCTGGAAGGACATTGAAGCCACGGACGCCCGCAACCTGCAGCGCATCACCACGCTGCTGGATACGCACGGGTGGCCTACGAAAGCAGCGGTTGGAAATACGGGCACTACTACCGTGTTTCTGGTAATTCAGCACTCTGATTTGGCCACGCAGCAGAAATACTTCCCCATGGCCAAACAGGCCGCCGAGCGGGGCGACTTGTCGAAGTCGGCGCTGGCGCTGCTGCAAGACCGTATTCTCATTGGGCAGGGTAAGCCCCAGCTATACGGTAGCCAGCTTCACACGGACCCTACAACCGGCAAAACTGCGTTTTCGCCCATCGAAGACGAGGCTCACGTGGATGAGCGCCGCGCCGCCCTTGGTATGGAGCCGCTGGCCAGCTACGCCAAGCGGTTTGGGCTGGAGTATAAACCACCAGTGAAGTGATTACTCTACGCCACAACAGGTAGGGCGGATAGCGGCCACGTTGTAGTTCGCCGCTTCACCTGCTATTTCCTTAGAGGGCCAGCATCTTTTCGGAGGGTGCTGGCCTTACCTTTTCTGTTTCGCGGCACCGACAATACCACTTCTGGCGGAAATCAGCAACCTGATTTCTAACCTTATTAGCCGACTATATAGGCGCGCTCAGATGGTAAAAAAAGGCCTAAGCGTTAGCGTTTTAGCAGTATGTGGAAAACTTCCAAAGAATAGGTTTGTCCTGACCTTTCAGGACGGATATATTCGGAACCGTTGACCTTGCCTTGGCGCGCGGTTGGCGCCCGAGTGTTTACCTGAACTGTTTGGCCGGCCTGCTCCGGCTGTACTCATACTTCTACTACCACATCAACCTGCTACGCCTATGTTGGTAATCAAACGCGACGGCCGCCGCGAGTCCGTGAAATTCGATAAAGTAACGGCCCGCATCGAGAAGCTCTGCTACGGGCTCAACCAGAATTTCATCTCCCCGATTGAGGTGGCCAAGAAGGTTATCGACGGCATTTACGACGGCGTAACCACGATTGAGCTGGACAACCTGGCGGCCGAAACCGCCGCCTCGCTCACCACCAAGCACCCCGACTACGCCATTCTGGCCGCGCGCATTGCCGTGAGCAACCTGCACAAGGTCACCAGCAAGTCGTTTAGCAGCACCATGAAGCGGCTGCACACCTACGAGGACCCCAAGACGGGCGAAAACGCCTCCCTGATTGCCCAGGACGTGTGGGAAATCGTGCACGCCCACGCCGCTACCCTTGACTCGGCCATCATCTACGACCGGGACTATAACTACGATTACTTCGGCTTCAAGACCCTGGAGCGGAGCTATTTGCTGCGTTTGGATG
Source organism: Hymenobacter sp. 5516J-16 (assembly GCF_022919335.1). NCBI lineage: Bacteria > Pseudomonadati > Bacteroidota > Cytophagia > Cytophagales > Hymenobacteraceae > Hymenobacter > Hymenobacter sp. 5516J-16. The sequence continues at coordinate 2,194,502 of NZ_CP095058.1, forward strand.
GCCGGGTGGTGGAGCGCCCCCAGCACATGCTGATGCGCGTGGCCGTGGGCATTCACAAGGAAGACATTGCCGCCGCCATCGAGACCTACAACCTGATGTCGGAGCGGTGGTTTACGCACGCTACCCCTACCCTCTTCAACGCCGGCACGCCCAAGCCCCAGCTCAGCTCCTGCTTCCTGCTCACGATGAAGGATGACTCCATTGAGGGCATCTACGACACGCTGAAGAACTGCGCCCTGATTTCGCAGAGCGCCGGCGGTATTGGCCTGGCTGTGCACAACGTGCGCGCTACGGGTTCCTACATCAAAGGCACCAATGGCACCTCCAACGGCCTGACGCCCATGCTGAAGGTGTTCAACGACACGGCCCGCTACGTGGACCAGGGCGGCGGCAAGCGCAAAGGCGCTTTCGCTATTTACCTGGAGCCCTGGCACGCCGACATCTTCGACTTCCTGGACCTGAAAAAGAACCACGGCAAGGAGGAGATGCGCGCCCGCGACCTGTTCTACGCCCTCTGGACGCCCGACCTGTTCATGAAGCGCGTGGAAGCCAACGGCGACTGGACCCTGATGTGCCCCAACGAGTGCCCCGGCCTCGATGAGTGCTACGGCGAGGAGTTTGAGCGCCTCTACCAGAAGTATGAGCGTGAAGGCCGCGGCCGCAAAACCATCAAGGCCCAGGACCTGTGGTTTGCCATTTTGGAAAGCCAGACCGAGACCGGCACGCCCTACATGCTGTTCAAGGACGCGGCCAACAACAAGAGCAACCAGAAAAACCTCGGTACCATCAAGAGCTCCAACCTCTGCACCGAGATTATGGAGTACACCGACAAGGACGAGGTAGCGGTATGCAACCTGGCCTCCCTGGCCCTACCCCGCTACGTGCGCCCCGACGAGGCCGGCAACCTCATCTTCGACCACCAGAAGCTCTATGAGGTAACCTACCACGCTACGATGAACCTGAACAAGGTCATCGACATCAACTACTACCCCGTAGCCGAAGCCGAACGCAGCAACCGCCGCCACCGCCCCATCGGACTGGGCGTGCAGGGCCTCGCCGATACGTTCATTGCCCTGCGCATGCCCTTCGAGAGCGACGAAGCCAGCGGCCTGAACAAGGACATCTTCGAAACCATCTACTTCGCGGCCATGACGGCCTCTAAAGACCTCGCCATCCGCGACGGGCACTACGAGACCTTCCCCGGCTCGCCCCTGAGCAAGGGCCAGTTCCAGTTCGATATGTGGGGCGTAACGCCCGAGTCGGGCCGCTGGGATTGGGAAACGCTGCGCGCTCAGGTAATGGAGCACGGCGTGCGCAACTCTCTGCTGGTTGCCCCCATGCCTACGGCCAGCACGGCCCAGATTCTGGGTAATAACGAGTCGTTTGAGCCCTACACCTCCAACATTTATGTGCGCCGCGTGCTGAGCGGGGAGTTCATGGTGGTGAACAAGCACCTGCTCAAGGACCTGGTGAAGCTGGGCCTGTGGAACGACCAGATGAAGAACGCCATCATTGCCGCCAACGGCTCGGTGCAGGACATCCCCAACATTCCGCAGAACATCAAGGACCTGTACAAGACGGTGTGGGAGATTTCGCAGCGCCGCATCATTGACATGTCGGCTGACCGGGGCGCCTACATCTGCCAGAGCCAGAGCCTGAACCTGCACGTGCTGAACGTGAACTTCGGCAAGCTCACCAGCATGCACTTCCACAGCTGGAAGAAGGGCCTGAAAACCGGCATGTACTACCTGCGCACCAAAGCCGCCGTGGATGCCATCAAGTTCACGGTGCAGAAGCAAGCCGCCGAGACCCTGGAGCCGCTAAACGTATCGGCCCAGAACGCCTCCGACATGGCCTGCTCCCTGGATAACCCAGACGCCTGCGAGGCCTGCGGTTCGTAAGGTGTTTGACGGCTATAGTGTTGACTTCGGTAAAGTCAACTGGAACTGGTGTCACAGTCTTAGTATTCTGCGGGAGGAAATGGAAGTGCTTCTGACCTTTCCTCCTCGCAGTGGACTTTATCCTAGAGCAGCCGGTGCATATGAAGTTGTCGGGTATACGAAACATCGGAAATTTATTTCGGTTACTTTCACGTTACAGGATGACCAACTTGTCGTCGAAGACGTAATTTTGCCGAGCTATGAAACCATCCGAGACGTCATCCTCCGCCAACTCTCAGCCGGCAACGAGTCTTTCGATGACCGGTAAAACGGTAGAAGTGTATGAGCAAGGCAGAATAAGTGGCCCGCTTACGACGCAGGAGTTCATAACTTATCTACGCAAAACTGGCAAGCTTCCGCCTAACGCCAACTGGCAGTTAGCTTCTTAACTTATATAAAAGCCCCAGCCCTTCCGGCTGGGGCTTTTTGTTTGATATCATTTCACTCATAATTACACTCTTCACTTAAGCATATAATGAACAGTGACAGAAAGTTCTTTATCAGCCTACCGATCCGAGGTCGTGTAGCTTTTGGAATCTGTTGCTTGGAGAATGCTTTAATCCACTTTGGTTACTCTCTAAAAGAGTGGGAGGTAGTGTTAAAGCAGCTATGGCAATTCACTGAGCTAGAACGGAATTTAGACACCTGGTTATACTCAACCGCTGAATATTTACCTGATTCTGTATTAGATAAGCGGCCATTCAATGACAAGGACTGCGAATACGTCACTGTGGAATTAGATGCACTACTAGCTGAGCTTTACGGAAAGGCTAACCCATGCATTGGGAAATTTATAGATACCATTTTCATGATTGGTACGACTCACATGTATGAGACAATCATGAATGGCGGCGAAAGGAGTTTACAGTACATTCTAGATCTTATCCAGCTAATGTATTCGGCGCAAATACCACTGCCTGACTACTGGATATTTCAGCGTGTCATGGGTGGCGACAGTTGGGGGAAGATATTCACCAGACAAGATGTACACTAGCAACTTTTGCTCATGCTCTAGACCGCTCCTGCGGTGACTTCTCCGACAGCAAGTGCAACACCTACTGCTAGGTCACTACCCACCCCACTTGGCAGAATTTTCTATATAGTGTTTTTACACTGCTCTATCCCTTAGTGAAATACAACGCTACTCTCTCGCTATTGCTGGGCCTGACGCTGGCCTTTACCGCTGGCTGTGATAAAGATGATCGGAAAGAAACGCCCGAGCCACTACCGGAGCCCACCGTTACCTATAGTCGCTCTATTGTGTACCAGGACAATGGCCAGCACCGGGATACCACCTTTCATGCGCCACAATTGAAGGGCTATGTCACGCAGACTGCCCAGAGCTTATCGGTAGGCGTGAAGCCCATTACCGGTACCGAGGGCATCGGCTTCGCGCTAGACCGCACGAAACTGACCGCTGCTCTTACTGGCACCTACACCCTTAAAACCCTCCGCGACCAAACGCTTCATGCGGATGTGCGCTACTATTACGACCAACCCGAAAGCCTGGGCGGCGGTACCATTCTGTACTTCAGCAGCATGCAACACGTTACGGGCAGCTTCACCATCAGCAGCTACAATGCCAAGCGCCAACTCCTGAGTGGCACCTACACCGCCACCTTAACTGGGTCCAGCGACCCAACAGTGGCCTATAGCACCTTCCCGAAGAGAAAGTGCGACATTACTATTACGGGCACCTTCGCCAACGTGCCGCTGAAGCGGGTAGAATAGCGCGCCCGCTAGGCCACATACACTGGACTAGCGGTAGAGTAGGATTAAACTTCGTGGAAGTATGTTGTGCGTAAAACTGTACCCCATTAATTCCCTAGCTGGTGCCGTTGGTGCAGGAAATTGCTCGTACATCTAAGAAGCTGGTGGAGCGCGGGCGCAGGGGCGCTTGGGGTGGTTGAGGCTGGTTGTATTACCTGCGCGTTGGTGCGTACTTTGCTGCTATGGCCCCTCCCGGAAATGCTGATGCTTCGCTGGCTGGCCGGCTGGCGTTTTATAATGCCGTGCCGTCGGTGGTATGGTCGGGGCTAAGCTGGGGGCCGCTGACGGTGTTCTGCTACCAGCACATGGCGCGGCCGTGGCTGTACGGGCTACTGGGGGTGAGTTTGCTGGGGTATGTTGTGCCCGCGCCTGGTTTCGGTACTGGCAGCTGAGCGAGTTGCCGTCCGTTTATCGGCGGTTAGGTGTGCCCTGGGTTAATCGTCTGGCCCAGCACGGAGCCGTTGTTAATGCGCTTATCCGGCGGCGCTATCCGCAGTACCGCCGGGTACGGGGCCGCCGGTCGGTGGCGGCACTAGTGGGCAACAGCTACCACATGGAGCGGTTTCACGTGGCGGCGCTGCTGGTCTTTCTATGGGCCGGTGCGTATGCCGCCGCGCAGGGCTACTGGGGCTGGGCCGGGTTGCTGACGGTGCTCAACATAGGCTATAACCTGTATCCCATTTGGTTGCAACAATACCTGCGGTTGCGCCTGGCCGCTTCGGCCGGCAAGCCATTGGGGTAGGCAGCCCGTTGCGAGGTGGCCGGGTGGGACTGGTTGAGGGCGCTTGCCTGGTAGTAAGGGCCGTGGGGCCGCCGAGAAGCTACTGAGGCGTGAGGGTCGGAGCTATTAAGTGGGGTAGGACTAGCCGTAACCCCATCATCCTGTACCGCCGCGGCGGGGGCGGCTGCGTACCACTGGGTAGTCCGGCGCGTGCCGGCTTTAGCTGCTACTCTCTATGCCTGATACGTCCATTTACCGCCCGCTGCCGAAGGTGCTGCTCTTCGACGTGAACGAGACCTTGCTCGACATGGGCAAGCTCAAGCGGGCCGTGCCGAAAGCTTTCGGCAATAAATACGCCTTCAAGCAGTGGTTTGGGCTGCAACTCCACTACTCGCTGGTGGATACCGTAACGGGCACCTACCACCCCTTCGGCCACATTGCGGAAGCGGCCCTGGACATGACGGCCGACATGCTGGAGGAAAAGCGCCTCTCGCCCACCACCAAAAAGGAGCTGGTGGGTCTGCTCACCCAGCTGCCCGCCCACCCCGACGTGCCCCGCGGCCTGGAAATGCTACTCGATGCTGGTTTTCGGCTGGTGGCCTTCACCAACTCTCCCCAGCTAACCCTGGATGCCCAACTACGCTACGCCGGCATCATTCACTACTTCGAGCAAGGCCTGAGCGTGGAGGCGGTGGAGCTGTACAAACCTCACTTCCATACCTACCAAGCGGCCGTGCAAACCCTGGGCGTAGCTCCCACGGAGGCCCTGCTCATAGCCGCCCACGGCTGGGATGTAGCCGGGGCCCAGGACGCCGGACTGCGCAGTGGCTTTATTGCCCGCCCGGGCCAAACCCTCTACCCCCTAGCCACGCCGCCCACTTATCAGGGGAAAGATCTGCCCTCCCTAGCTCGCCAGATTATCGGCTAGCGACAGCTCCCTGCTGATGACGGCCTGACCGCAAACGACCTTCCAGCGCGGTCCTGCATAAAGTAGAAAAGGCTTCCACGGATATTAGAAGCCTTTTTTGATTGTAACACCTGCTGCTTAGTGGCGCCCTTTGCCTCGACCGTGGCCGTGCCCGTGGCCGCCGCGGGGGGCGTAGTAGGCCGGCCCCGCGGGCACGAGCAGAACGGTGCCTTTCTTGTATTTGGGAGCCTTGTACTTCTTTACGGGCCGGGCCTCCCGCACTACCACGTACTGGGGCGCGGGCCGGCCGATGTTGATGGTGACCTGGGCTTGGGCCGAGGTAGGGCTAAGGGCCAGGGCCGCTAGGGTGAGCAAGGCGGCAGCGAGAAAAGATTTCATCATGTGGGAGAGAGTAGAAAGAATACAGCTCCTAAAACCAGTGCAACCAGTTTCAGCGCAGTAGCGCGGGCAAATATGAGGCCACGTACATCAGCTGCTTATTGCCCCGGCAGAACTCCTCTTGCCGCCGAATGAGCAGGCTGCCGGTAGTGGCGCAACGGCTACGCTAGTTCGTAGCAGGGGTAGCGTCGCTGCCGGAAAATCTTCCCGTCTTTGAACTCGAAAATTAGGCATAGCTGCCCGAGCAGGCGCTGCCCGCGCAAGAGGGGCCCAATGTCGCTGGTGGTGGTAGCTTGCCAGAGGCCTTCTACCAGTACGCTACCGTCGGGGGTTACCTGGGTGCGTTGCACCTCAAACTGCGGGTCGCGGAGCAGCTCCCGGCCGGCGCGCAGGTTGTCAAGGATATCCGTGAAGGAGCGGCGTTGGATGCTGCGGTACAGCAGGTTAGGATATTCCGTTTGCTCTACCTCCGGATGCAGCACGGCGGCGTAAGCGGCGGGGTCGGTGTTGAACGCTTGAACCAGGTCGAAATACGAGTTGATGACGTCAAGTTGCTCGTTCATGAGAGGGGCAATAGGGAAAGCAGTGTAAGGGAAGCCTAATATAAAGGAAGCAAAGGATACTGTCGGTCTTGGCCCAACCCGCACACGCCGCCCAGCGCCCCAGTGCGCTCCTACCCTACCGGCAGCCCCACCCACTGCCTATACTCCCGGAGTTGCACCCCAGAGTTAGGGGCGGCGCTTCGGCGAGCGGGCAGGCGTGGCGCGGCGGCGTGGGGCGGGTTGCACCTGGGCCGAGTCGAGGGGACCTACGGTTACTTGTCCGCTTGGCACAGAGGGCAGCGGCAGCGGATGATTGGGCAGCACCTGGGTAGGGACCGGAACGGGTTCGGCCTTGTCTTGCCCCACGCCGGCGGGCAGAGTCACACCGGGCACGGGGCTTACGCGCTCAGTAGGGTGGCGCCGGACAGACTGCACGGGTGGCCGGTTTTGGGCCTGGGCAGCCTCAGCAGCTAGGCTCAAGGTTAGCAGAGTAATCGACAGGAAGCGGAGCATATGGCAAGAGCACGCAGCATTAAATGAAGGGTAGGGCAACGGGCGACAACACCCGGCAACAGTTCTGCTTCGGTCAGCAGCCTCACGCAGAACCAGCTGGTAGCAGTACGGCGCGCTACCACCGCAAGTTCAGGCAAGCTTGGCTTCACCAAGCAGCGCTTTACCAGCCTAACCTATCGGCTTCCACGGCTTCTAGACTTACGCTTTTTGCCACTGGCGTCCTCACCCGCGTCTCAGTATCATTACCTGACTTTCAACAGCACCACGCTGACTAACGCCACGCTACTCCCCGCACTTTCCTTGGGTAGGCAGGTAGAGCCAGCTGGGGAAAATCAGGATGCACCTTCGCTGTGTCGTATTTTAATACTTCTACGACTTATGACACAAGTAAGTAGCATTTAATTTATTCTCTACAATACTTGCTACAACACATACCATTTGGTGCTTCCAGCGGGGCAACGTGCAGGGGTTGGAACGGCCTCTCGCTTGCTGGCGCATTTAGCTAGGGGCGTGGGGCCAGGCTCGTCAGGCTAATATTTCAGCGGGGAGCTGGGCTGTTGCAAGAGCCAGGCTTGCGCGGCGGCGTCGGTTTCGAAAGAACGGTAGGTGATGGCGAGGCTCTGGCTTTGGGTGGTGATGTAAGCCGTAGCCAGACGCACCATTACTTCCGGCGAAACTACCACGGCGCCGTGGCGGTAGCCGCCCTCACTTACGGCCTGCGGCAGCCATTTCTGCGCTATCCATTCCTGCTCCTGATGCGTGAACGGGCGCATGGTAAGCTGGTTGATTAGGATCCGGCTCCAGCCCCGCCGCTGCAAGCCCAGCATCATGTGGGTGAACAAGCCGCGCACATCGGCCAAGCCGTAGGTACTGCCGCTCCAATTGGCCCGAATGAAACCAGCCGGATCCTCTAGCAGGCGGCCCGCTGCATTCTCAAAATATACCAAGGGCTGCTGCTCGGTGGGTTTCATTGGGCCTAAAGTACGCCTTTACGCCGGGTCTGCTAGCAGCCAAGCACGGTTTCTATATGAAGTGACATTCAGAACCAGAACCGCCCTGCTTGGGTAGCAAGGCCCATATTGCCCATTATTACACCGACAGTGCCTACCTGCCCGGCAGCGGCGGCGAAGCGGCGAATCGTTCCTTTTCCAGGAAATGTAACACACGAAGCCGGCATGCTGGCGCTGCCAAGGGCCATGCGGTGGCCCGCTAGATGCCGCTTGCCTGGAGGAGGGCTTACCCAAACCGCTGGCTGTAACAAAATGACGGTTTCAGGGCTGATAATCCGGCCACTGTACTACTACCGCAGCCGGGCGCAGGGTGCTTCTAGCTCGCCTATAACCTCTGATTTTCAAGGTCGTATAAAACGCCGTTTTCAGTGATGTTTCACGTTAAAACAGCGTACCGTCATGGCTATTCAGAAATATCAGGACTCCTTTTCTGACATGAACTCCTCGAGCTTCAGCACCATGCTCGACCGGTTTTTCAGCGACTCCCTGGCCTCGCGAGGGCGCGTGAACAGCTTCTCGCCCCACGTAGATGCTTACGAGACGGAGAAAAGCTACGAGATTGAGGCCGCCTTACCTGGCCTGAAGCGCGAAGACATTAAGGTTGACTTCCACCAGGGGCGCCTGACTATATCGGGGGAGCGACACTTCCGCAACGAGCAAAACCAGCGCCGCTACCACGTGGTGGAAAGCTCCTTCGGCTCGTTTCACCGCGCCTTCCAGCTACCCGATACCGTGGATGCCAGCCGCATTCAGGCCGCTTTTGAAGATGGCGTGCTGCGGGTAAGCGTGCCCAAGGACGAGAAGAAAACCATGCGCCACCAGATTGAGGTGCGCGGCGGCCAGAACCAGGGTAGTAGCCCCGGCCAGATGTCGGAGCGCCTGGGAGAGCAGGCCACCGACGTAGCCGTGCAAACGGGCAGCAATGGCAACGGCCAGCCCCAAGCCACCGGCTCCGTAGATCCGGCCGAGGAAATGAAAAACCGCCCGCAAAGCTCGGGGGTAGGCTCCTAAGGCCTCGCCTCTTATTGGTGCACCAAGCCGGTTCGGATTCCGAATCGGCTTTTGGTTTTGGTGGGTAAGCGGCCCGGCTGGTAGCCGCGTCGCGCGCCGCATCGTAAAACACCGCTACGAGCATCTTTCCACTTCACTTCGTACTCCTTATGCACCGCATCCTTCTTTTTCTGTGGCTGGGGCTGGTGGCCGGCCTAAGCCAGACCGCCGTGGGCGCCCCCGCGGAAGAGCTGCCGCCCCGCCCCGCTCCCTTCCGGTTTGTAAATGACCAGGCCCAACTACTACCCGAAGCCAACGCCAAGACCTTGGAAAATGGCTTGCGCCGCTACGCCGACGAAAACGGTACCCAGATTGTGGTGGTAACGGTGCCTTCGCTGGGAGGCCGCAACGTGGCCGAGTACGCCCGGGAGCTGGGCACGGCCTGGGGCATCGGCCAGCGCGACAAAGACAACGGCGTGGTAGTGCTAATCGGCGCGCAGGAGCGCAACGTCACCATTCAGGCCGGCTCGGGGCTGCGCCAGCAGATTACTCCGGCCCTGACCAGCCAGATTATCAACGAAAAAATGACGCCCAGCTTTAAGCAAGGCCGCTATTTCGCCGGCTTGCGTTCGGGCCTTAATGCCCTAATGCTGGCCGCTAACCCGGGCTCTGCTCCGACCAGCTCCCCAGCGGCCGCCACTAGTCCGGCAACTAGCGCCGCCGCTGGGGTAGGCGCCAACGGGGCCGGCAGCGGAGCCGAACTTGCCAGCGAGCTTCCGGCCCAAAGCGCCGTTCCGGAACCCGTAGCGCCTACCCTACCGGCGGCAGAACCTGCTTCATCGGGGTTTGGCTGGGGCACGTTGGCCCTGGGTGCCCTGATTATAGGAGGCGGCATTTGGCTGGTATCCAAGCTATTTCGGCGCCGGACACCCGCCGCGCCAGGCCCGAGCCCTACCCCGGATTTTCTGCCCAACCAATCGACGCAGCCAGGCCAGCCCAACGATGCTACCCGCGGCTACGGGCAGCGGCCAGTAAACCAGCCCGGTAACGTTCCGGACTTCTTGCCTAACCGTACTTCTGGTTTTGGGGGCGGGAGCGGCGGTAGTGGTGTGGGCGGCATGCTCATGACGGGTGCTGCCGCCGCCGCCGGCGCTTACCTTGGCAACCGCATGGCCCAGGGCCACGACAACCCCGACAGTTCTGCTTTCCACCCCGACGGCTCCCGCACTTTCGACCCGGACGCGGCGGGTGCCGCGGGTGGAGCAGCGGCAGCTGGCGCGGTAGGTGGAGCGGCCTCAACGGGTGGCTTTCCGGCCTTGGGCGGCACCGATGCTACCCCGAAGCGGAGCCAGACTACTTCTCGGAGGACTACACGGCAAACGATTCCCCAGACTATTTCTCCTCCTCCGACGACAGCTCTTCCTACGACGACACGTCGTCGGACGATACCGGCGGCGGGGGCTTCGACAGTGACGACAACACGAGTGGCAGCTGGTAACGCCAGCCGGCTACGGCTTAGGGCCGGGCCAAAGGGTAACAACCTACTACGCCACCATAATGCAACAAGCCGGCTTCCGTACGTACGGGAACCGGCTTGTTGCGTGTGAGGGGAGTGGAATTACTTCTTGGGCATACTGCGGGTGGGTGCTCCTACTTTTACGCTTGGGTTACGCTTGCGCTTGCGTTGGGCTTTGAGGCGCAGCTTCCAGCGACGAAACGGGCCCAACTTCTTCATTTTGTGACGGCTGTTGCCACGGTAAGCTTTGTAGTTAGGCCGGCCGCGCTTGTATGAACGACGAAAGACCGGAACGCTGGCTACCGTTTCAGCGCTGACTGATGAGGTGGCGCTGCTTCCCGTTTCGGCCCGCGTAGGGGCCGGCTCTAGGAACAAAAGGAAGCCCAAAAGTAGCAGGAGTATCTTTTTGAACATAAGAAAGAATAAGAGGTGAGAGAAGCACGGCACCACATGGCACCTCCAAATAAAGCGAATCTTTAGATAATTATCGTAACAAGCTGAAATAAAGAGTTATTCTAAGAAAAATTCTATGTCAAGTCTCATTTCGATTTCTCTAACGTTAGCGTCATTCCTTTTAACTTTTCTAATACGATCCGTGTATCAACCTAAATCTTGTGAGCTTTCCTGAGCCTGGTTGCCTGATGACAGAAAGCGACGCACGCTATTGCCAGCCCCCCGCGTATGCTGAAACCTCAGGTAAATAGTTCGTTGATATTCGTACTGGCTTCTGCCGGCTCAAGAAGAAGCGCTGTCATTGCTTCCTATGCTAGCCTAGCAACGCCTCCTGGCACCTTTACTTTCTCGATCAGCTGGTGGAAACTAAGGACGTAGCTAGGACGGTAACGGTGGGCACCTTTTACCTAGGTCTGCCCTGCCCAACGGTTACAGAAGGCTTTTGCTAAAGCCAATACTATTTAGCGGGCCGCCCGCACCCGGAGCCCTAGCAAGTACTTAGAAGAGTATGTAATGGGTAGTCCAGGCGCTTACCCTCGGGAGCAGAGCCAACGCACAGCCTCGCCCTCGTCGGTGAATTGGTTGAGGGAGCAGTAGTCGCCGTGGGTGTGGGGCAGGGGCGGCAGGGTTTCGTCGTGCACGTCGTCGAGCTGGTAGGGCGCCACCAGAAAGGCCAGGTACACATGGTCGCCGAGGTGCTGACGCAACAGGGGGTAGAACACGGTGGTCAGCCAGTGCACGTCGCGGGAGTCTACCTCTAGCCGGCGCCGGGAGTCCACAAGCCAGTGGCGGCAGGAGTCGCAGGTAGCGGCGTAGCGCAGCACTTCCTGGTAGCCGGCGCGCAGCTCATGTGAGGCCGTGGGGCGCGTCCAGCGGGCGGCCACAATCCCTAGGTCGGGCCGGTACGATAAGTCCAGAAAGTCGGCAAGCGTGGTAGGATTCATGCGGGGCGAGCGGAGAAGCTGACGAGAAAATAAAGTGGTCCGGATACGGGGCATACGGGCCGCACGTTGGCCCAGTGGCAGAGGAGTCAGGCCAGCCTGCCCCAGTAGTACGCGGGGCATTGCCTAGCCCAGTAGGTGAGGCCGCCCCCGAGACCGGCGTTTTAGGGCTTACCAGGAACGGTCGGGGGCACGGGAGTTTCCACGGGCCGAATATCGTAGCGGCGGTTGAACTCGGCTACGGCCGCCGAGCCTACGTTGCGCTTGGTTACCACAATCATCACCCCTTCGCCAGCTTCCGCCCCGAAGATGCGGCGGGCTTCGTCGCCCTTCACTACGTTCACCGAAGCAATGGTCCGGCGGTTGAGCTGCTCAATGGTTTTCTGGTCCGAAGGCTGACCATCAAGAAAATACAAGCTGGGTCCTGTTGCGGCGGCCCACGCAGCCGGCACCGGGCCAGCAGCCTGGCTATCAGCAGTGTACCAGGTAGTTGCCACAAGCAGACCAGCTAGGACAACCGCGCAATGTGAAGAGGAAAAGGTGAGCATAGTAGCAACAAACAAAAGTTCGGCTCCCAAGATACAAAACTGGGCCGGCTGCTTTCCGCAACCGGCCCGGCAACTTGTTCTATAGCTATTGTCACTAGCGAAAAGCGTTCATCTAGCCAGCACTATCTACTTGGTAGTTATTACAATAGCTCCCTGCCGGCCTTTTTCGCCGAACTTCTTGGTAGCCCGCTCGGCATCCATCACGAAAACGGAGGAAAGCTGGGCGGCCGGAATCTTGGTTTGCTCGATGGTGGCTTCCTTCTCGTTGATGATCAGTAGCCGTCCGCCCACATCAGCCGGGCTCAGGCCCCGACCGGCACTTATCAGGTTGATGACCCGCTGATCTTCGGGCTTGGCCGGCTCGAAACTCAGGTTGTGCTCCTTGATAAAGGCCTGAACCGCAGCCGAATCTCGGTTTTTCTTGGTGATAATCAGGATGGCGCCACCCGTGGCCTTTTCGCCGAAGGCAGTGCGGGCTTGCTCACCTTTCAGCACACTCATGCTTTCAATGGCTTTCGGGTCGAGGGCTTGCACTTCCGCCTTGGTGCTGGGCTTGCCGTCCAGGAAATACAGGGGCTCGGCGGCAACGGCTAGCGGCTGGCCTTTTTCATCGAACAGTACTTTTTCCGGCCGACGACCGTAGGCAATTTCGGCCCGGTAGCGCAGGTTGCTGCCATCGGCGGCACGCACTTCCGAGACGCCAATGAGGCGGTAGCCGGGGTACTGCTTTACGATGTAGGCCAGCGCGGCGGGGGTAGGGCACTAATGGGAGCTTCCTTTTCAACATCGGGGCCCGTGGGTGTGCTTACATCGGAGGCAGTCAGGGCAGCGGAGGCAGCTTCGGGAGCCGAGAGGCTGAGCAGCCCCAGGGCCAGCGGTAGCACCAGGAGGTAGCGGGCCGCTTGAGCGCGGGCAGATCGTTGCGCGTTCATCATACGAATACGGTTTTTAAGAGTGATAAAGGAGAAAGGAGTAACCAGCGCCGGCCCAGAAGCCAGGGTGCTGAGTTGCAGCAGGCTGTATTGATACGTTTTGGCATCGAGCTGCTTGGTCTGTAGCACGGCCTCATCGGTAATGAACTCCAGGTTTTCCTGCACGGCCCGCAGCAGCAGCCACGCCCCCGGACTGAACCACCCGAAAATCCGCTGGACATGGCTCAGCAGCACATCCAGCGTGTGCCACTGGCGCACGTGCACCTGCTCGTGCAGCACAATGGCTGGTAGCTCCGCAGGCGCGTGCTGGGCTGGATTCAGGTAAATCGTCTGCCAGAAGGAAAAGGGGTTGATGTCGGCGGCTACCTGGCGGCAAGCCACGCCGGCCACCTGGGCCGGACGGGAGGCGCGGTGCACGCCGGCCAGCGAAGCTGCTTGCAGCAGCAGGCGTAGCGTCATCAGCCCCGCGCCTACCCAGTAAACGGCCAGCAGCCAGAATCTGTAGTTAACGCCTTCCTCAGCAGGCACTACGGGCGCTACACTACCACTCCCGGGCCAGTTGGGCAGCAGCACGCTAAGCTGGTTATCCAGCGCAGCCGGCCGGGCCAGCAGCGCCGACACATCCAGCCACGGATACAGCACCGAAAACCCCAGCGCCCCCAGCAGGTAGGCGCGGTTCAGCTGATGAAAGGTGAGCCGGCGCAGCAGGGCATAGTACACTCCCAGCAACAGGAGCAGGACCCCGTTCACCTTCAGCAAGTACACTAATAGCTCGGGTATCATGGCTGCTGAGGCTTTTGCCGCTCAATCATATCAATGATTTCCTTCAGCTCCTCGGCACTGATTTTCTGGTCTTTAGCAAAGAAGGAAACCAGCTCTTTGTAGGAGTTGCGGAAGTAGTCGCCCACGAAGGCGCCCAGGAACCGCTTGCGGTAGTCCTCGGCCGGAATCAGGGGCGTGAAGCGGAAGGTATTGCCCAGCTTCTCGCTACGCAGGTAGCCCTTGCGCTCCAGGTTGCGCACCGTGGAGGCCAGGGTAGTGTAGGGTGGGCGGGGTTCGGGCAGCAGCTCCAGCACGTCCTTGATAAAGCCGCCCTCGAGCTGCCAGAAGCCGCGCATGGCTTCTTCTTCGGGTTGAGTAAGTCGTTCCATATCATCAATTACTATCTTTTCGTAATACTACGAATATTTCGTAATTAGATACAGGAAGTAGTGAAATATTTTTTAGCGGTACACAAAAAAGCCCGCTTGCTGTGGGCAAGCGGGCTTTTACTAGTAAAGTTGTTCAGCAAATCGAAAGACCGTCATGCCGAGCCGGAGGCGAAGCATCTCGCGTGCTGAGGTTGCAATGCTACCCAACAATTCGAGCGAGATGCTTCGGCTCCGCCTCTGCATGACAGGGCCTATTTTGCCCTTTTGTTATCCTTCGAACAAGTTTAACGGGCTGCTTGCGGGTTTACCAGACGCGGGCGCGCAGGTTTTGGGCGCGCACCATCTTGGCGTCTTCCTTACAGCCGAAAGCCTCGTAGAACTCGGGCATGTTCATCAGGGGGCCGTTGGTCCGGAACTGCGCGGGTGAGTGGGGGTCGGTTAGCACCTGCTGGCGCAGGTATTCGGGGCGGGCATTGGTACGCCAGATTTGGGCCCAGGCCAGGAAGAAACGCTGCTCCGGCGTGAAGCCGTCGTATTTGGGCCGGGGGCCGTTGCCGTATTTCTGCTGGAGCTGCTTCTGCAGGGCGCTGTACGCTACGCTCAATCCGCCGAAGTCGGCCAGGTTTTCGCCCATGGTTAGCTTGCCGTTCACGTACACCGAGTCCAGCGGGGAGAAGGCGGAGTATTGCTTGCCGACCATGTCGGCGCGCTGGGTAAACTTCTCGGCGTCCTCCTTAGTCCACCAGTCGCGCAGGTTACCCGAGGCATCCGACTGCCGGCCTTGGTCGTCGAAGCCGTGGGTGATTTCGTGGCCTATGACGGCGCCCATGCCACCGTAATTCACCGCGTCATCCGCTTTCGGGTCGAAGAACGGGGGCTGCATGATGCCAGCCGGAAAGGTAATGTCGTTCATCGATGAGTTGTAGGAGGCATTCACCGTGGGCGGGGTGAAGCGCCACTCGGTGCGGTCAATGGGCTTGCCGTACTTGCTCACGTTGTCGTTGTAGGCCCACTGCCGGGCGGCCAGCACGTTTTTTAGGTACGACTCGCGCGAAAGGGTCAGGGCCGAGTAATCCTTCCACTTATCGGGGTAGCCGATTTTTACGGTGAAGGCGTTCAACTTCTTCAAGGCCTCCTGCTTGGTCGCGTCGCTCATCCAGTCTAGCTGCTTAATGTGCTCGGCCATGGAGGCTTTGATGTTATTGACCATTTCCATGGCCTTCTGCTTGGTTTCGGGCGTGAAGGTCTTGTCCACGTAGAGCTGACCGAAGGCCTGGCCTAGGGCCTGGTCGGTGGCACCCAACATGCGTTTCCAGCGGGGCTGCTGCTGCTTGGCCCCCGTTAGGGTTTGCTGGAACCGGAAGGCTTCGTCGGCATAGGCTTTGGGCAGGGCCGAGCTAACGGAGCTTACCAACTGCCAGTCGAGGTAGCTTCTGAGGTTGGCCATCGGCTCCTGCTTCATCAGCGCGCTAACTTCCTGAAAGAAAGCCGGCTGACCCACAATGACCTCTTTGGCCGCGCCCAGCTTGTTTTGCGCTAGCAGGGTAGGCAGACCGATGTTGGGAAACTGCTGGTTGGCCTCAGCCACCGTCATCTTGTTGTAGTTCGCGTACGGGTCGCGCAGCTCCACGCGGCTCTTGCTGGCCTTGGCCAGGCGCGTTTCAATAGCCAACACAGCCGCCGCCTTTTTGGCCGCCGCCGCCTCCGAGTCGCCCATGAGCTTGAACGTGTTGGTCATGTAGGCCACGTAGGCGTTGCGCACGGTTTTGGAGCGGGCATCGTCCTTGAGGTAGTAGTCCCGGTCGGGCATGCCCAGGCCGCCCTGGCTCATATTTACGGCGTACACGGTGCTGTTTTTGCGGTCGGGGCTCACACCGGCCCGGAAGAAAGCGCCCGTGCCCAGGGCTTGGTGGCGGGCCACTACGGCTTGCAGGCTTTTTAGGTCTTTGGCGGCGGCAATGCGGGCCAGCTCTGGCTTCAGGGGCGTGATGCCGGCGCGCTCAATGGCCACGGAGTCCATGGCCGAAGCGTAGTAGTCACCGACTTTCTGCAGGTTGCTGCCTTTGGGGGCGTTGCGGTTGGCGGCGGCTTCCTCCAGAATCTGCCGGCTCACGGCGTTGTTTTGGTCGGCGAGCTGCTGGAAGCTTCCCCACCGGACCTCACTGGCCGGAATGGCCGTGTTCTTAAGCCAAGTGCCGCTGGCGAAGTGGAAAAAGTCGTCGCAGGGCGCCACGGACCGGTCGATGTTGGCTACGGCCAGCCCTACTCCTGGTACGCTCGGCGCCTCTGGGGTAGTAGTGGTAGTAGCTGTTACGGCCGTGGCAGAGGTGGTAGCGGCCGTAGCAGCGGGCTTCGAGGAATTGCAGCTGGTGGCGGCCAAACCTGCCACCGACAGGGCAGCCAACGTTAGCGTATTGTGGGTTTTCATAGATGCGGGAAATACGGCGAACTGAAAAAGAGAAAAGCGGGCTACCTGGGCAACCCGCTTTTCAATCTACTTATTTACAAGCTTTTGCCAAACACTACCATACCCGGGCGCGCACGTTCTGCGCACGAACCATCTTGGCGTCTTCCTTACAGCCGAAAGCCTGGTAGAACTCGGGCATGTTCATCAGGGGGCCGTTGGTGCGGTACTGAGCCGGGGAGTGCGGGTCGGTCTGCACTTGCTGGCGGATGTACTCAGGCCGGGCGCTGGTGCGCCAGATCTGGGCCCAGGCCAGGAAGAAACGCTGCTCGGGCGTGAGGCCATCGTACTGCGGACGGGGCTCCGAGCCGTACTTTTTCTGCAGCTGCTTTTGCAGGGCCGAGTAAGCCAGGGCTGTGCCCCCGAAGTCGGCCAGGTTTTCGCCCATGGTCAGCTTGCCGTTCACGAAAATGGAGTCGAGGGGCTGGAAAGCCGAGTACTGCTTGCCTACCAGGTCGGTGCGCTTCGAGAATTCGGCCGCATCTTCCTTGGTCCACCAGTCGCGCAGGTTGCCTTCGGCGTCCGACTGGCGGCCCTGGTCGTCGAAGCCGTGGGTGATTTCGTGGCCGATGACCGCGCCCATGCCGCCATAGTTTACCGCGTCATCGGCCTTGGGGTCGAAGAACGGGGGCTGCATGATGCCGGCCGGAAACACGATTTCGTTCATCGTGGAATTGTAGTAGGCATTTACCGTGGGCGGCGTCATGCCCCACTCGGTGCGGTCAATGGGCTTGCCGTAATGGCCCACGTTGTCTTTGAACTCCCATTCACGGGCCGTCAGCACGTTTTTCAGGTAGGACTCGCGGGAGATGTTCAGCGAGGAGTAATCCTTCCACTTATCGGGGTAGCCGATTTTCACGGTGAAGCCGTTCAGCTTCTTCATGGCTTCCTGCTTGGTGGCCGGGCTCATCCATTCCAGGGCCTGGATGTGTTCCCCCATGGCCTCCTTGATGTTAGCCACCATTTCCAAGGCCTTTTGCTTGGTTTCCGGCGTGAAAGCCTTCTCCACGTAAATCTGACCGAATGCCTCACCTAGCGTACCATCGGTGGCGCGCAGCATGCGCTTCCAACGGGGCTGCTGCTGCTTGGCTCCGCTCATCACCTGCTGGAAGCGGAAGGACTCGTCCACGTAAGCTTTCGGCAGCGCCGACGATACGGAGTTCACCAGGTGAGCCCGCAGGTAGGTTTTCCAGTCGCCTACGGGCTCCTGCTGGAGGGCGGCGCTGGCTTCTTTCAGGAATTCCGGCTGACCCACAATCACCTCCTTGGCTGAGCCCAGGCCCACCTGGGGCAGCATGGTGGTCAGGCCCAGATTTGGGAACTGCTTGTTGGCCTCGGCCACCGTCATCTTGTTGTAGTTGGCGTACCGGTCGCGCAGGGCTACGCGGTCTTTGCTGGCTTTGGCGAGCCGGGTTTCCAGGCGCAGTACGGTGGCGGCGTTCTTGGCAGCCGTGGCCTCCGCATCACCCAACAGCTTGAACAGGTTGGTGAGGTAGGTAGTGTAGGCCGAGCGGATGGTTTTGGAGCGGGCATCCTCCTTGAGGTAGTAGTCCCGGTCGGGTAGGGTAAGGCCACCCTGGCCCAGGTAGAGGGCGTACTCGGTGCTTTTCTTGGAGTCCTGGCGCACGCCCAGCCCGAATACCGAGCGGGTTTGCAGCATCTGCTGGCGCACCAGCTGGTTCTGCAGGCCTTTCAGGTCTTTTACCCCGTTGATGCGGGCCAGCTCCGGTTGCAGGTACTTCAGGCCAGCTTTTTCAATAGCCATGGTGTCCATGGCCGAGGCGTAGAAGTCGCCTACTTTCTGGGCATTGGTGCCTTTGGCCGCCGATTTATTGGCGGCTGCAGCTTCCAGAATGTTGCGCAGTACGGCGTTGTTCTGGTCAATCAGCGTGTTCCAGGAACCCCACGACGACTCCGTGGCCGGAATGGGGGTGTTCTTGAGCCAGGTGCCGCTGGCGTACTGGAAGAAGTTCTCGCAGGGCGAAACCGCCAAGTCGCGGGCCGAAAGGTCGAGGCCCACGCCCGGCATTACCGGGCCTTTGGGGGCTTCCGTAGCGGTAGCGCCAGCCGTTGAGGCAGTAGCAGTGCTGGTTGTGGTGGTAGTAGTAGCGGAGGTAGCCGTGGTAGCGGGAGTGCTGGTGGCGCAGCCGGCCAGCCCGAGGCCTGCCGCCGTACCTAAGGTCAGCAATAGGTAGTTTTTCGAGGTCATGAAAGGAAAATGTGGGATGTGTGGAGTTCTAAGTTAAGCTAAAGCCTAGAAACTGGCTCCCCTCCTTGGCAAGCAGGGGCTAGGGGTGGTTGATGAGGGTAGCACGTCCTTTTGGTTTTAGCGCTAGTTCGCCTCACCCCTAGCCCCTCTCCAGAGGGAGAGTTCTAGTGTCGTTCTTGCTTGAAGCACCTGCCCTAGGCCACAGCGTTTGGGGCGCGGCATAGCTCAAGCAAGGCAACTGGCTTTTAGCGCTAGTACAGTTACCAAATTACCGCCCGCTCCGCATCGGGGCGCACCATTTTCTGGCCCTGCTGGCAGCCGAAAGCCTGGTAGAAGGCAGGCATGTTCATCAGGGGGCCGATGGTGCGGTACTGGCCGGGCGAGTGCGGGTCGGTGAGGATCTGCTGGCGTAGGGCGGCCGGCCGGATGTTCTGGCGGCGCAGTTGGGCCCAGCTCAGGAAGAAGCGCTGCTCGGGTGTGAAGCCGTCAATAAGCGGGCGGTTGCCTTTGCCGTAGGTCTTGTCGAGCTGCTTTTGGAGGGCGCCGTATACGATGGTCAGGCCGGCGAAATCAGCCAGGTTTTCGCCCATGGTCAGCTTGCCGTTCACGTGCACCGAGTCCAGGGGCGAGAAGGCGTCGTACTGGCGGCCTACCACGGCGGCGCGCTTGGTAAACTCCTCCCCATCGGCCTTGGTCCACCAGTCGCGCAGGTTGCCCTCCGAGTCGTACTGCCGGCCCTGGTCATCGAAGCCGTGGGTCATTTCGTGGCCCATCACGCCGCCAATGGCCCCGTAGTTCACGGCGTCATCGGCTTCGGGGTCAAAGAAGGGCGGCTGGAGGTAGCCCGCCGGAAACACGATTTCGTTCATCGGCGGGTTGTAGTAGGCGTTGATGGTGGGCGGCGTCATGCCCCACTCGTTGCGGTCAATCGGCCCGCCAAATTTCTTCACGTTTTGCTTGTAGCCCCACTCGCGGGCCGCCAGCACATTTTTCAGGTAGGATTCGCGCGAAATCGACAGCTCAGAATAGTCCTTCCACTTATCGGGGTAGCCGATTTTTACCCGCAGGGCGTTGAGCTTTTTCAGGGCTTCGGCCTTGGTCGCGTCGCTCATCCAGGTGTTGGTTTGGATGTGCTCGGCCATGCTGGCTTTGATGTTGGCGACCATTTCGAGGGCCTTGCGCTTGGCTTCTGGCGAAAACGCCTTGTCTACGTAAAGCTGGCCGAACGCCTCGCCCAAGGTAGCATCGGTGGCGGCTTGCATGCGCTTCCAACGTACGGGCTGCTGCTTGGCCCCACTCTGCACCTGCTGGAAACGGAAGGCTTCATCGGAATACGCCTTGGGCAAGGCCGAAGGTAGGGAGCTAACCAGCTGCCAGGTCAGGTAGGTTTTCACATCCGACAGGGGCTCTTCCTTCAGCAGGGCACTCACCTCCCGGAAGAAATCTGGCTGACCCACAATTACTTCCTTGGCTGCACCCAAGCCATTCTGCGCCAGCAGGGTGGGTAGGCCGATGTTGGGAAACTGCGTGTTAGCCTCGGCCAGGGTCATCTTATTGTAGCTGGCATTAGGGTCACGCAGGGCAACCCGGTCTTTGCTGGCTTTGGCCAGGCGGGTTTCCAGCCGCAAAATGGTAGCCGCCTTCTGGGCCGCGGTAGCCTCACTGTCGCCCATCAACTTAAAGGTGTTGGTCATGTAGGCGACGTAAGCCGTGCGCACGGTTTTGGAGCGGGCATCGTCCTTGAGGTAGTAGTCCCGGTCGGGCATGCTCAGGCCGCCCTGGCTCAGGTTCACGGCGTACACGGTGCTTTGCTTGCGGTCGGGCCCTACCCCAGCGCGGAAGAATGCACCCGTGCCCAGCCGCTGCTGGCGGGCCAGCTCCGTTTGCAGGCTTTTCAAGTCCTTCACGGCACTGATGCGCTTGAGTTCGGGCTGCAAATACGTCAGCCCCGCCTTTTCGATGGCCGCGGAATCCATGCCGGAGGCGTAAAAGTCGCCGACTTTCTGGGCATTGGAGCCTTTCGCCGCCGAGGTGTTAGCCGCGGCTTCCTCCAGAATGCGCTTCAGCGTGGCCTGGGTCCGGTCGCCGAGCAGGTTGCGCGGGCCCCAGCTGGAGGCGTAGGCCGGCACTGGGTTATTCTTCAGCCAGTTGCCGCCCGAAAACTGAAAAAAGTCTTCGCACGGCGACACCGAGCGGTCCACATCCTGGGGGTTGATACTGCGCCCGCCCGAGGTGGAAGCCACGGGAGTAGCAGTTGAAGCGGCAGCAGGGGTAGCAGTAGTAGCGGTGGTTGTGGGCTGGCTAGTGGCGCAGCCGGCCAGCGTCAGGAGTAAGGCCGCGGCGCCGGCGCGCGGGGAAGCAGAACGGTTTTTCATTCAGCGAAATACAGAACGGTGGTTTCGCTAAGGTCGCAGCTTGCGCCAGGAAGGTTGCGCCTATATGATTCCTGTTATAGTGACGCTTCCAGAATGGCTGCGTCTGCCCCCGAAGTGCCGCTATGGACCATGTTGTAATACCGCAATGGCGACAATTAGCCTCACAGTCTGAGTTAGCTTACATGGATGGATTACTCTGTAACGCTTTCTTGCTCGTCAACTTATGCTATTCACTAAGCAGCCCGATGCAACCTTAACCCAGCTGCGACACTCGTAAGCTTGAGGGGCTTATTCCTTCCTCCTTTTTCGCTCATCTACTTCTTATTGAGCTACCCCTAAGGCATCGCTAGTAGCTGAGGCTAGCAAAAGCCTAGACGTCCAATCATACGCCTTTATTTAAAACAAATTCTCCCTTACCATGCGCACCCTTATTCCTCTTCACCATCTGGCAAACTTCGGCCTACTATTCTTTCTTGGCCTAAACGGCTGCACTAACCAGGATAGTGTTGCTCCCGCTACTACCGAGTGCAGTGAGCTTGCCACAGTGCGCTTCTGCCCGAGCTATGGCGATTCACCCAATTGTAAGACCCTGCACACAACACTGCAATTAGCGAACAGCCGCGAGGGGTTACCGGCTGGCTATCATGTGCTTCCGGTTGGGCCGAAATGGCAAGCTTATCATGCGCACCAAATAAATGGGCAGGTGCTTCGGGTAGGCTACCAGCTTGGCCCCGAGGTACCGCCCAATGTAGATGGATTAAGAGAAGCTACTATCACCTGCCTAGAAGTATCGGACGCGGTGTTGTTAGACAAATAAGATGGTAAGCAAGGCCGGGTGCAACTTACTTCGCTTGTAACCTAGACTACACTACAAGACCATATTAGGGTAGATAAAATGGGAAGCTGCTTACCTTAAAACGGCAGCAAACCTTCATTCAGCAAGTAACCTCTAAACGAGAGCAGCAATGCTTCCCGCTCTCGTTTAGAGGTTACTCTGAACATAATACCCCTTACCGCCGCCGGGGCTTGGCTCGCTCGTACTGTTCAGGCCACTCTATGTCTACCCCTAACTCGTGGGCGGCGTGGAGCGGGAAGTAGGCGTCGCGGAGGGACTCGCGGGCCAGCAGCACTACATCAGCTTGGCCGCTGGCAATAATGGTTTCGGCCTGCTGGGCTTCGGTAATCATGCCCACGGCGCCGGTAGGCAGGCCGGTTTCGCGCTTGATTTGCTCGGCAAACTGCACTTGGTAGCCGGGTCCGATGGGAATATCGGCGCGGGGCACGTTGCCGCCGGTAGAGCAGTCTAGTAGGTCTACGCCGTGGTTTTTCAGGATGGCGGCCAAGGCCACGGAGTCCTCGGCGGTCCAGCCGCCCTCAGTCCAGTCGGTGGCGGAAATGCGCACCCACAGGGGTAGGTGGTTGGGTAGCTCGGCGCGGGTAGCGTCTACTACTTCCAGCAGCAGCCGGATGCGGTTTTCGAAGGAGCCGCCGTACTCGTCGGTGCGCTGGTTGCTGAGTGGGGAGAGGAACTGGTGAAGCAGATAGCCGTGGGCCGCGTGCAACTCAATCACCTCAAAACCAACCGACAACGCCCGGCGCGTTCCTACCCGAAAGGCTTCTACTACCCCTGAATGTCGGCCAAGCTTAGCTCCCGCGGAGCGGGTTCACCGGGGCTAAAGGGGAGCGGGCTGGGAGCTACGGTCTGCCAGCCGCCTTCGGTTTCGGGCACTACCGTGCCGCCTTGCCAGGGGCTGCGGTGGCTGGCTTTGCGGCCGGCGTGGGCTAGCTGAATGCCGGGGACGCAGTTTTCACTTTTCAGAAAATCAACGATGCGGCGCAAGCCAGGCAGGTGCTCATCCTTCCAGATGCCGAGGTCGTCGGGCGTAATGCGGCCTTCGGGTACTACCGCCGTGGCTTCCAGCAAGATAAGCGCCGCGCCGCCCACGGCCCGGGAGCCTAGGTGCACCAGGTGCCAGTCGTTAGCGAAGCCATCCTGGGCACTGTACTGGCACATGGGCGAAATGACGATGCGGTTTTTCAGGGTGAGGCCGCGCAGGGTAAGCGGCGTGAAGAGGTGGGCCATGTTACAGGAAAGAAGTCGGGAGAAGCAAGCGGGAAAGACTTTTAAACCACCCGCGTGGCCTTGGGGTTTTCACGCCTGAGCTACCCGCGGCTCTACTCTGCCAGGGGCTGCCGTGCTAGGTGGCTTGGTAGCGAACAATCAGGCCGTCCTGCAGACGTGCCACCGCCGCATCTCGCTCGAATTGTTAGGTAGCATGGCAACGCCAGCACGCGAGATGCAGCGGTGGCGCCTTTGTAAGACGAATCGATTATTTCAGGAACTGTTGCTTTCTATCCGCCGGGAAGAAGCCCCCAGCCGGGCCGCGTAGGTTTTTAAAACCATTCCTGGGGGCTGCTGGTATGCAAGTGCACCTTTCCTTACCCGTTGCTTGCTATGCGCACTATTAACACCCAGCACCGCGCCCAGAATGCGCCCATTGCCGATCTGGTTACCTACCGGGCGCTACCTACGAACTCCGTAGAGCACCTCGACCCGTTTCTGTTCCTGAACCACCACGGCCCCCAGGTGTACCGACCGAACAACCAGGGCCTACCCTTCGGCCCCCACCCTCACCGCGGCTTCGAGACGGTGACGTTCATTTTGGAGGGCGACATCATGCACCAGGACACGGGCGGGCACCAGAGCATCATCGGGCCGGGCGGCATTCAGTGGATGACAGCAGGTAGAGGCCTGATTCACGCGGAGGTTTCCTCGCCGGAGTTTAAGCGCACCGGTGGGCCGCTGGAGATTCTGCAGCTGTGGGTAAACCTGCCGGCCAAGGACAAGATGGTGGAGCCGCGCTACCTCGGGCTGCAGGAGCCAGAAATTCCGACGGCTTCCCTGGATGAGGGCCGGGTGGTAGTACACGCTGTATCGGGTAACTGGGCCGGCACGGCCGGAGCCGTAACCCCGCTGGCTGATATTCAGCTGGCTACCATTAACTTCCAGGCGGGCGGCAAACTCGCTTTAACCATTCCGGCCAGCCATACCATCTTCTTCTACACCGTGCGCGGCAGCCTGCGCGTAAACGGCCAGGAAACCCAGGCCCGCCAGTTGGTCGAGTTCAACTACGACGGCGACGAGTTGCACATTGAAGCCCTGGAAGAAGCCGTGCTGCTGCTGGGCCACGCCCAACCCTTCCAGGAGCCCATTGTGTCCTACGGCCCCTTCGTGATGAACACCGAGCAGGAAATCCGCCAGGCCTACCAGGATTATCAGGCTGGCAAGTTTGGGCGCTGGGAAGAATAACTGGGGTCGGCGTAAAGTAATCGGGCTCGGTAATCGTCTGCTGCAGTGGGCTGTTCTGATGCGGCCCCACCTACCCTATGGCTTGCAATTTACGTTCGTATTCAGGTGCCTCACGGAAAAGATTGCGCCCAACTTTTTCTCGTCGTACATTTGTAACCGAATCTGTTACTAATTCCTCATGAACACCCGCTTTGCCGTCGCCACGCACATTCTGGCCTACCTGGCGCATGCCCAGCCGGGGCAGCCAGTTTCGTCGGAGGTGCTGGCCAGCAGTGCGGGTACGCACCCAGTGGTTGTGCGCCGGCTTATGAGCACACTGCGCGAGGCGGGCCTGGTGCAAAGCCAGCGCGGCGCGGGCGGGGGCACCGTCCTGGCCCGGCCCGCCGCCGAAATCACCCTGCTCGATGTGTTTCGGGCCATGCAGGCCAGTGAGCCTGATCTATTTCAGGTGGGTAGTACCAACCCCAACACCCACTGCGACCTGGGCAGCGTGATGCAGGAAACGCTCGAGGGCCTGTTTGGGCCGGCCATTGAAGCCATGCGGGCTGCCCTGGCCGCCGTAACGGTACAGCAGGTGATGCAGGAGCTGGGCAAGCGCCTGCCCGGCGGCTGCACGGATGCTTCGGGCTAGAGCTTTTTTTATTTAACCAAAAATGTAACCACCCTGGTTACTCACTGTTTCTCACCGTCTTCTGCCCGCGCTACCCCCTAGCGCGCACGGGAGGCATCGGCTGGCTTGCTGCGGTAGTGGCAACTGGCTTCGTCGGATGTGCCGGCGTTTTACCCATGAAAAAGATACTTGGCGTGGGGCTCGTGCTCCTCGTCGCGGCAGGAAGCTTCCTGCTGCCCCTGTGGCTTACCCCGGTCGAAGCGCCGGGCGCGGGCCTACCCCTACTAGCTACCTCCCACTTCTCCGCAGCCACGTCCGCGGGGTCCCCAACTTATGCCACCGCGCAGGCAGTTCGTAGCGCCACCGCCGGGCGGGTGTGGGAAGTGTATTTCCACGAAGGCCAGCGCGTACGTAAAGGGCAGTTGCTGCTGAAGCTGGTAGAAAAGCTGCCCAGCGTAACCCAGCAGCAGTTGCAGGCCCGCCTTGCCCAACAGCTGCGCGCCTACGAGGTTCTGCAAGCCACTCATCCGGCCTCGGCGGCCCTCACGGCGGCCGAAACCCAACTCACGGACACCCGCGCCCAGCTAGCCCGGGCCGTGCCCATGCTCAGCTTCGTGTTCGTGACGGCCCCGGCCGATGGCGTTATTACGGGCATGGCCGTGACTACCGGCGACTACCTCACGCCCCAGACGGTAGTGGCGCAGCTTGCCTCGGGCCTGATTGCGGCGGATACCACCTTGCTACTGTCTAGCGTTGAGTAGCTCGGCTGCAAACGCTGCTCTTTACTTTTTCCCTCTTACCTGCTTTCATACCAGACTATGGAACAGCTCATCCGCTACCAGGTAGAGCGCATGTTGCGCAAAAAACACCGCAACCCCGCCCTGCACCTTACTCCTACCTCCCGCCTGCACGAAGACGTAGGCCTGGACTCCATCGATATGGTCGAGCTGGTCATCAACTTGGAGCACCGGTTCCACATCGAAATTCCCGACCCCGAACTGGAAGACCTCCGCACTGTCCAGGACGTGCTCGACTGCGTGGACACCCATTTAAGTGAGTTGGTGAATGAGTAAGTGAACTGGACGTTCACTAGCGCACTGGTTGCGGCGCTGGCCGTGCCAAGTGAAGCACGGAATCTGAACTTACCACCCAAGCAGTAGCCCATATTTTTCCCTTCGCTCAGCACGGCCAGCGCGACTTTTGTTTTCGGGTACTAGCCGCTAGTGACTGCCCGACCGGCGCTAGGCTACGGGTTGCTGGCGAGCCTCCTGCAGCCACGCAACCGCCTCCCGTTCATCAATGAAGCGCTCGGCGGCAAAGGGCTTACCTTCGAAAAAACTGGCGGGCGGAAAGGCCGCATCGGCTTCAACATCCCGCATAATGACGGGCACGAGCAGGTAAGCCAGGTAGGTTCGGCCGCCCAAACGGGCGTGCAGGGTAGGCAGGAAGCTGGTAATCATCCAGTGGGCCCCGTCCCGGTCGGTATTGAAGCGGCGCCGGGCATCGAGCAGCCACTGCCGGCAGCGGTGCTCGGCGGCGCGCTCCAGCACGTAGTGGTAGCCTGCGCACATTTCTTCCAGCGTCACTTTCCGCATCCACCGGATTAGCAACACATCCAGGTCGGCGCGGTGGGTAACTTCAACAAACTCTGGGGCGGCTGGCAGCATCAGGCAGGAGGCAGGGAGAAATCAAATATACGCGCCAAGACGGGCAACCCATCGGGCAGCCGCTCCCATTTGCGCCCTTATTCGACGAACTCCGTATCTTTTCCCATGATTGCTCTGATTGCCTATACCTCCCGGCTAACGCTGGTAGCCGCCAGCCGGGCCTTGCTCACCGCTGAACTTACTAAGCCCCAGTATTTTCCTATTCTGCTAGGCGCCCAGCTGCCGGCCCACTGGCCCCCGGGCGAGTACGATGAGGAAGCCATGCGCTACTTCCTGGCCCAGCTCACGGCTGGGGGCCGCACCGCGGCGGGGTGGTACGGGTGGTACGCCATCCTGCGGGCGGGGGCGGAAACTCCGACCAACGTGCTGATCGGCACCGGGGGCTTTCATGGCCCACCCGTGGAGGGTAGCGTCGAAATCGGTTTTTCCATAGCCGACGACTGGCGGGGCCGGGGCCTGGGCACAGAACTGGTAGCTGGCCTGGTGCGCCACGCCGCCGATACCGGGATGGTCCGGCACCTCACCGCCCGTACCACCCTCGATAACTTGGGAGCCCAGCGGATTCTGCAGCAAAACGCCTTCCGCCTCACTTCCCCTACCCCCGATGCGGAAGGCTACCTGCATTTTGAGCGGGATATTATGGCCACGGATAAAACCACCGGGGCCCAACAAGCTTAGGGCAATGTGGGTAGTTGCGCCTGGTAACTAGCGCCGCATTGCTGGGGCCCCAACTGCTAACGTGCCCACCATGCGCCCCGCAGGTGGCAGGTACGGCGTCAGCAATGCGGCGCTTGATGCCGTACTTTGCGCCCCTTCCTGCTGCATGATGCTACCTTCCCCGACCGGTTCCCGACTTACGTTTCGCCCCGAGCTGGATGGCATTCGGGCCATTGGAGTTGTGCTAGTGGTAGCCCAACACTGGCTGCCCATGTCGCTACCATTCGGTGAGGCCAGTCTCACTACGTTTTTCGTTTTGAGCGGCTACCTAATTACGGGCATTGTCTGGCACCAGCGGGCCCAGGTGGAAGCCGGCATTATGAGTACCGGCCGGGCATTGGTGCTGTTTTATTGTCGAAGGGCGCTGCGGATTTTGCCGGGCTACTACTTCACTCTGGTGCTCTGCGCCCTCTTGCCTCTGGCAAGCATACGGCAGTACTGGCCCTGGTACGTGCTGCACGGCTCCAACGTGCTGTTTTACCGCTTACAACAATGGGGCGAAGGCGTCGGCCACTTCTGGTCGTTGGCCGTTGAGGAGCAGTTCTACGCCCTCTGGCCGGTGCTATTGCTTTTCTGGCCTACCCGAAAACAAGGCTGGTTACTAGCTGGCCTTATGGTGGGGGCTTTCGTCTTTCGGTTGGTATGGATCAGAAACGCGCCGTTACCGTTCACCTTCGTGCTCATGCCGGCCAATCTGGACGCCTTTGCGGCGGGCGGGCTCCTGCGGCTGCTGGAAACGCACCTACCGGCCCGCTGGTGGGGTTACGGCTGGCTGGCGGCTCTGGGCTGGAGTACATGGCTAGCTATCAGCCTGTTGCACATGGTTTCCCCGTCTGAATGGGAGGCATCTTTCCTGGTGGTGGGGTTGGGTGCCGCGGCATTGGGAGCTGCTGGCTTGCTGGGCTGGGTACTACACACGCCCTATCGTTTCACCCGAGTACTGCTGCTGCACCCAGTTGTTCAGTGGGTGGGTACGCGCAGTTACGGCCTGTATCTGTATCACTTGCCTGCGGTGGTGGTGTACCAACGGCTGATATACCGGCTGTGGGCAGCAGAACCCGCCAGCCAAACACTCCTGGCCTATTGGATGAACCCCTGGCGAATGAGCTTAGTGCTGACGCCGATAACACTGGCCTTGGCCGGCATTTCTTGGCGGTGGTTGGAGCGCCCCTTCAACAACCTCAAGCGGTACTTTTCCTACGCCCCTTCGGCTGATCGGCCAGCTAGGTAGGTGTAGGTATTGGCAGTTTCACCCAGATAGGAAAGGCAACATACGGCCTAATTTCGGACACAATGGCTGCTAAAGCATCCATAAACCGACTATAAACGGCCAATTCGTCACTATCTAGCGTTGGAGGCGGTTGTATTCAGGTTGGTACAGGTTTTGAAATAAGCCTGATACACAATCTAGAGAGGAACCCAACCATGAATCTTATCAGCAAGGATTTTATCCGGAACATTGCCCCGCAACTCGACCTGCTCAACACCTTGGGCGGAGGTATTGCCCAGGCCATGCTACGGATTGACAAGCAGGAGAAGGGCGTGGTCGTGCGCGTTGCTGCTCCTTCGGTGAGCCCCGAGAACTTCCACGTCGTGCTTAACAACAACGTGCTGACGGTCTTTGCCGAGTACCGCCACTCGGCGGAGGATAAGCTGGCGGCTCCCTTGTTCACCCGCACGCTTACCCTGCCGGCTACCCTCGACCTGAGCCGCATTGATGCCGTGTTCGAAGGTCAGGAGCTGCACGTGCGCATCCCGTACCACAACGCGGCCACGGAGCCCCGCGAAATCAACATCAAGCAGCGCTAATTGCCGTTAGCCGCCTATAACGCCGGGACCGACCGGCCCTATGGTTTCACCCGCCACTGCCCCCGGTAGTGGCTTTTTTGTGTACAATCTAGTCAAACAGGGGCCAGAGCAGCAGAAAACCCGTGAGTAAAGACAGGTAGAACCAGCCCATCAGTTGCCCCCGGTAGCGCCGGGGCAGGCGGTTGCTGAGCACCAGCACCGCTACCACCACCAGCGCGAGGTGCAGCAGCAGAAACACCACCGTTTTCACCCAATTGCTGACAATCGTGTTTTCCGGCTGCATCTGGTTGCTCATGCCCAAGCCGGAAGTAGCTAGGCGTAGCACCTGGTAGGCCACTAGTTCAAAGAGCACGAACAGTCCGGCTCCTGCTAACACGGCCAGCGGCCCGGATTTCTGCGACACGTCAGCCATGAGGCGGTAAAATGGTGAGATGGAGGGTGATTGGGTGATGAAGTGAGGCGGTAATTGAGCGTACTTTTTGACTACCTGGTTCTACCGCTTCCTAATTTCACTAACTCGCCTGTTCACTTCTTGCCCAACACCTCGGCGGTGCGGGTACGAATGTAGAGCTCCTCGACCTTGGCGCGGGCCCAGGGCGTACGGCGCAGGAAGGTGAGGCTGGACTTGATGCTGGGATTTACGGCGAAGCAGTTGATCCGAATCCGGTTATCCAGCTCGGGCCAGCCGTACGCGGCCACCAGGTACTCCAGAATCTGGGCCAGCGTGACGCCGTGCAGCTCACGAATAAGGTGGCCGGACTCGTCGCGGGCATCGGGGAGGTTGGGCAAATCGGGCATGGCAAAAGGCAACGTGTAAGTACAAAAGTGCGAAAAAGCGGGCGTCTTTCGGGTGGTTTCGCCCGGTTAAGGCACCACATCGTCCTTCCCCAACGTTACCTTTGGCAACTTGCCCTGGTTCTATGACTGCTTCCCGCCGTTCTCGTTCTGGCTTTCGCCTGGTATGGCGCCGGGTGCTGCCGCTGGCTTTTTTGGCCTTGCTGGTTGGGAGCCTCGTGTTTTACTGGCGGCACCAGCGCCAGCTCAACCGCTACGTCCGGCGCGTGTACGCCTCCTTTATCAGCCCCCACCTAACGGGCCGCGAACGTACCCCGCTGCTGGCCGGCTACTCCGTGCACGGCATCGACGTGTCGGCCTACCAAGGCCGCATCGACTGGGGCCAAGTGGCCGGGCACAAGGTGCGGTTTGCCTTTATTAAGGCCACGGAGGGCGTTACTCTGCACGACGCGCGCTTCAAGCGAAACTGGCAGGGTGCCCAGGCGGCGGGCATTTACCGCGGGGCCTACCATTATTTCCAGCCTAACTACGACGCCACCCGCCAGGCCAGCCTGTTTACGCGTACCGTGCCCCTGGCTCCCGGCGACTTACCCCCGGTGCTAGACGTGGAACACGCCGAGTTTCACGACGTGGCCCAGATGCGGCGGGGCGTGGCTACCTGGCTGCGGCTGGTGGAGCGCCACTACGGGGTGCGGCCCATTCTGTACTCCAACTACAGTTTTTACAAGCGTCACCTGGCTGGCCACTTCGATAAGTACCCGCTTTGGCTGGCGCACTACGAGGTAGAAAGCCCCGTGCTACCCCGCGAAAAGTGGATTATCTGGCAGCATTCCGACGAGGCTTACGTGCCCGGCATTCGGGGTACCGTCGACTTTAACGTATTTCAGGGCAACTTTCAGCGCCTGTTGGCCCTGCGCATTCCGCCCCGCGGCCGCAGCTCCGGGGCCAACTAATCTGCCATTTTATGAGTTTTGCTTTGTTTTCTTACCTCCGCTCTGGGTTCCTGCTTTTGACTTTGGCATTGGTTACGGCCTGCGCCGGGGGCGCGAATACCTTTACCCAATCTGGCAAGGCCTCATACTATGCTGATAAGTTTGAAGGCCGCAAAACGGCCAGCGGTACCGTGTACCGGGGCGGCAAACGCACGGCGGCACATAATACCTTGCCTTTCGGCACCATTGTGCGCGTCACCAATCCGCGCAACCACCGCTCCGTAAAAGTGAAAGTTACTGACCGGGGCCCCACGCCAAAGGCCGCGTCATTGACCTCTCGCGCAAGGCGGCCCGTAAGATTGGTATCGTAGATGCCGGCGTAGCGCCAGTGGAATTAAAAGTTGTCCGGAAAGCCAAATAATCCCGCGCCGCCCGTCGGTGCCTCGCTTAGCCCATGCGTATTCGTAAGAAAGTTCAATGGACCATTCCGGCCGAGGCCAACCGCTTCGTTCAGCTCGGCGCCTTTGTAAAGGCGGCCGAAGCCCAGGGCTGGTCGGAAACCGAAATTCAGTTTGTAATGGACGAGGTAGTGGAAGCCCGCGACGAGGCCGAGGTGGTCCTCATCTTCCAGGACTACACTCAAACCGGCCGCCGCTAACGCCACGAGGCGGCCCGGCTTTGTGCCAGACCGCCCCGCGGTAGGTAGTAGGCCAGGGGCTGGCTTACTTGACTTTCTTCTTCATTTTGACCTTGCCGCCGTTTTTGGCGAGCTGCAACAGGCTGTCCTGCTCGGCGCGCATGGCTTTGGTAGTCATCCGGCCCGTCAAGGACATGTAGTCGCCTTCTTTGAGCATGGCCGTTGTGCCATCAGCCAGGGTCACGGTGCCATCGGCCCGAACTTTAGTCCCATTTACCAGGGCCGTTTCCGAGGTCAGGGCCTCGGTGTGGGCGTCGCGCGTCATCATTACTTTGCCCTCCTTCATCAGGAAGCCATCCTTCATGGTCAGGCCCACCGGAGCGGCGGCTTTGGCCCGGGGCTGCACGGGCCGGCGGGGAGGCAGCTTGGTTTGCGCCTGGGCGCTGAGGGTAGCGGCTGCGGCTAGCAAAAGCGTGGCCAAAATAGTAGTAGGATACCGTTTCATAGTGGGTGGAAAATGAGAGAATTGGAGAAAAACACCGCTGGGTACGGTAGCTGTAAAATACAAAATACGGGCCGAATTTCGCAATGTTGGTTGGGTAACCTCGCCTGAGCCAGATTCGTTTTAGCAGTAGCTTCCAAACGCCCGGTAGCGGGCCTTGGCTCTCCCCTGTTATCACCTGCCCCGTGGATTACAAAGACTACTACCAGATTCTGGGCCTCGATAAATCGGCCACCAAGGACCAGATCAAGAAAGCCTACCGCAAGCTGGCCCGCCAGTACCACCCCGACGTGAACCCCAACAACGCCGAGGCCGAACGCAAGTTCAAGGAAATCAACGAGGCCCACGAAGTTCTTAGCGACGACGACAAGCGTCAGAAGTACGACCAACTGGGCGCTGACTGGCAGCGTTATCAGCAGGCGGGCGCGGGCCGGGGCGGCCAGGGCAACGGAGCTGGCTTCGACTGGTCGCAGTACGCCCAGGGCGGCAGCTTCGGGGGCGAAGACAACCCGTTTGGGGGCGCCGACTTCTCCGATTTCTTCAGCTCCATGTTTGGGGGCATGGGTGGGGGTAGCCAGGGGAGCAGCACCCGGCCCCGCGCCGGCCAGGACTACCAGGCCGAGCTGGAACTGACTTTGGCAGAGGCCTACCACGGCGGCCCCCGCACGCTCACGGTTAATGGCAAAAATCTGCGCCTTACCATTCACCCGGGCGTGGAAGATGGGCAGGTCATTCGGCTGCGCGACCAGGGTGGGCCGGGCCGCAACGGCGGGCCCGCCGGCTCGCTCTACATTACTCTGCGCATTCAGCCCGACGCCCGCTATTCCCGCGCCGGCAACGATTTGACCATGGATGTGCCGGTGAGCATTTACACGGCCTTGCTCGGCGGCGAGCAGGTAGTAGAAACCTTGTCGGGCCCGGTGAAAATCACCATCAAGCCCGAAACGCCGAATGGCACCCGCCTGCGCCTGCGCGGCAAGGGGTTTCCAGTCTACCGCCAGTCCGGACAGTTCGGCGACTTATACCTGCGCCTGACGCTCACGCTACCCCAGAACCTGAGCGAAAAGGAAAAGGAGCTGTTTCGTCAGCTGGCTGAGCTACGGAAATAACCACAGCCGTATTAGCCCTTTTGTTTGTCCTTGAGTCCCGAAAACTGCTACCTCTCATGGAAACGCATCATATCATCCTCTCTTTTCACGAGTGCGCTACCCGCTACGGGCTAAGCGAAACCGATGTGCGGGAGTTCTTGGAGCTTGGGCTTCTGCATGCGGCCCCAGATACGCCCAATGCCCTGCACGAAGAGCCCGACCATGTGGCCCTGCTGGCTCGCCTGCACCACGAGTTGGGCTTGAGCAAGGACAGTCTGGAGGTAATTCTGGCCATGCGTCAGCGCTTGGAGCAGCTCCAGCAGGAGCTTGGCCAGCAGCGGGCCCGAGTCCGGCAATTGGAAGTATTCCTGCGCGGCACTGGGCCCATGCTGGACATTGACCTGCGGTAAAATTTTGTTCCTCCTGGCTAGCGCTCAGCTTTGTGAGAGCGTCTGGCTGGTTGTTTTGGAGGATTCGTAGGCGGGTTTGGACGCAGCAGGGCAACTTTTCCCCCTAACCAGGGTATAAAGCCCCAGCTTGCCCGCTGTGGCAATTGCCTTTTTTGTCACCCTTTTCCCTTTCCTATGCCTCCACGCATTCCCCTCCAAAAGGCGTTAGCCCTCGGCCTTACGGCCTGGGCGTTGGCCCCGCTGGCTTCGCACGCACAAACTGCCGACCGCAAGACGGCCATCGGCCTCAACGTGAGTGCCATGCAGTACAAGGGCAACTTCGGTTCTGACTACTGGAACTGGAGCGAGAACAAGTACGCGCCCGGCCTGACAATCAGCCGCTACCTGACCAGCGGCCTGGACCTGCAGCTGAGCGGCAATTACGTGGAGCTGAAGAAGACGGCCCCGGCCGGCGCCCCCTACTTCGGCAGCAACTTCGCCACCAACGTGGTGAACGTGAACCTGGGCCTGAAGTTCAAGCTGCTGAGTGAGGATTCGCCCGTGCGCCCCTACCTGCTGGCCGCCCCGGGCCTGACCTACACCAGCCGCGAGGGCACCATCTTCCGCAACAACCGCACCGAGCCCACCGACCAGGACAAGAACTACTTTGACTTATTCGGGGCCGCCGGTATTGACTTTCGCCTGGGCGAGGCCGTGCACCTGTTTGTGCAGACCGGCCAGCACTTCCCGCTCAATGCCAACATTGACGGCGACCCTGCCCGCGACGACAACAGCATCGACGACCGGTTCTTGCAGCACACTGTGGGCCTGAACGTCGCCCTAGGTCAGGCCAAGGATGAGGACAAGGATGGCGTTTCCGACCGCAAAGACAAGTGCCCCGGTACCCCCGCCGGTGTGGCCGTGGATGCCAACGGCTGCCCCCTCGACGGTGACGGCGACGGTGTTCCGGATTACCAAGACAAATGCCCCACTGAGAAAGGCCTCGCGGCCCTGGAAGGCTGCCCCGACCGGGACGGTGATGGTGTGCGCGACGGCGACGACAAGTGCCCCGACACTCCTGGCAAGGCTGAACTGCAAGGCTGCCCCGACTCCGATAACGACGGGGTAATCGACCAGAATGATAAGTGCCCCGACACGCCCGGCGGCGTGAAAGTAGACGCCAATGGCTGCCCCGTTGACTCCGACGGTGACGGTGTACCCGACTACCAGGACCGCTGCCCGCAGCGCCCCGGCCCGGCCTCCAACAAAGGCTGCCCGGAAATGAAGGTTGAGGAGAAAAAGCGTCTGCAGGAGGCTACCAAGTACATTCAGTTCGAGTTCAATAAGGCGACTTTGAAGCCGATTTCGTTCCCGACTCTGGACGGCCTGGTGCAAATCCTGAACGACTACCCAGATTACTTCCTCGGCATCTCGGCCCACGCCGATAACGTAGGCAACGACGAGTACAACCTGCGTCTCTCGGATGAGCGTGCTGCCTCGGCCCGTGCTTACATGCTGCGCAAAGGCATCCCGGAGGACCGCATCGTATCGCATGGCTACGGGGAAAGCAAGCCGATTGCTCCGAACACCACGGAAGCCGGCCGCGCCCTCAATCGCCGCGTAGAGTTCGACGTGTACCTACCCGGTGACCCGAACCCCGCTGAAACCAAGTATGGTCCTGCTCCTGCTATTCCGCCCGCTCCGGTGAAAGCCGCCGCTCCGGCCAAGAAAGCTCCTGCAAAGGCCCCGGTTCGCCGGACCACCCCACGCCGCTAACTGGTAGCTGGTTCATAAATCAAAAAGCGCCTTGCTCAGCTGAGCAAGGCGCTTTTTTATGTCCGTAGCTAATCCAGTATGTTAACTCGTTTTGCTAGGGCCATGTGTCGAGTCTGTACCTGCTCTAGTCTCAAATTGTCTGCTGAAGTAGCTATTGTTCCGGCGTAAGCGGGTAACAGATTGCCGGTCCGTTCTGCGAAGGCGCCGCCACCGTATCTCGCTCGAATTGTTAGGTAGCATGGCAACATCAGCATGCAAGATGCTGCGGCGGCGCTTTGTAAGACGGCCTTTGACTTTGGAGTCGAAATAAGCTCTTCTCTGTATTTATAGTGCTAGCGTGGGCGTCTGTAAAACCAACTCTAACACTAGCCCCCATTGGCCTCCTACCCCACATCCACTAGCAGGGCCAGCAGCAAGCCGGCCAGGGTGGCTACCAGCTTGCGCACGTTCAGGCTGTGGTCAGGGCTGGTTTCGAAGAGAATGGTAGTGGAAACGTGCAGGAAGTTACCGGCTACTAACCCGAGCAGGGCCGCGTATAGGCCGCCGGTCAGGAGTTGCTCCAGCACTACAAAGTTGCTTACAATAATACCGGCCGGGCCCGCCACGGCAAACACCAGCAGGTAGGGCAACGCCCGCCGGAAAGAGCCCAGGCGCAGCAGCAAGGCCGCCATCAGGGCAAAGGCCGCCGGAATGTGGTGCAGGGCTACCCCAGCCAGAATGGCGTAGAAATTCTGGCTTACGTCGCCGGCCGCCGGGGTTTTCACCAAAATGCTACCCTCCAGAAACGAGTGCAAAACCAAAGACGACAGCAGCAGGAAAGGCACCCTACCCGCATGCTCAGTATGATGATGAACGTGTCCATGCTCCACGCCCTGCGAGAAAACCTCCAGCAGCATTTGCCCAAAAAAACCCGCCAGCACGAAGTAGCCTACTCGGTGCCCGGGCTGCATCTGTAGGGCTTCTGGCAGCAAGTGCGTAACGGTGAGCGTGAACAAGTAGGCCCCGCTAAAAGCCAGCAGCGGCTTCATCCAGGTGGTGCGGGCCGTTGGGACCAGTCGGGTCAGCCAGCCGGCCCCCAGCACAGTCAGAAACAACGCAAAAACGGCAAACCACATGGGCAGTAAAGTGAGGGGTGAGGCGGCAGACTCAGGAGGGAAGACCTAACAGATCTTGCCCCTGGCCGCCACCTGACTAGTTTATTTCTTGAGCACGAAAATCATGCGGGGGCTGGTAGCGGCATCGAAGGCAGTGAGGTGGTAGTCGCCCAACACTTCCACTAGGCGCAGGCCCGCCATTCGGAAGTACTCCTCGAATCGCTCCTGACTGAGGGCGCGCACCCGCTCCTCAAAGTGTTGCTCTCGGCCCTCATCGTCCTGGAAGCGGATTTCTTTCACGATGAAATCGTGCTGGAAATGGCGGTACAGCCGGAACTCCGTGTCTTCCACCCGCTTAGTTTCGTGCGCTACCAGCTGCCGGATGGTCAGGTCCGTGTTCAGGAAGTCGATGACCATTTTGCCCCCGGGCCGCAGGGCGGCGGCCGCGTTACGCAGAGCCACTACGTTGTCGGCCTCCTGCGCGAAGTAGCCGAAGCTGGTAAACAAGTTGAAAATGAAGTCAAAGGGCCCGGTAAGCAGGGGCTGCCGCATGTCGTGCACCTGGAAGTGCAGGTGCTTATGGGCAAACTGCTGGGCGTAACGAATACTTTCCGGCGACAGGTCCAACCCCGTTACGTCATAGCCCTGCTCACTTAGGTAGAGCGCGTGCCGTCCTTTGCCGCAGGCCAGGTCCAAGAGGCGAGCCTTTGGCTTGGGGTACAGGTACCGTAGCAATTTCGCCAGAAAAGCGCGGGCCTCCTCGTCGTTTCGCGCCCGGTAGAGCCGATGATAGTACGGCGAGTCAAACCAAGTACTAAACCATTCTTGGGGGGCGCAGGCAGCATAAGTAACAGGGCAGGTACTAAAACGACAAAAGGGCGCTTACACGCCCCTTCTCGTTTTATGAGCAAATACGGGGGTTCATATTTGCAACAGCGCTGCAAATATGAACCCCCGTTTGTTTAAATCAAAGCGCCTTGGCAGGCGTAGCGGCCGGGTTAGGCTCCAGGTCCATGCCGCAAACTGGGCATTTGCCGGGCTTGTTGCTGGCGCTACCCTCGCAGCCCATGGGGCAGAGGTAGGCAGCCGTGGCCACGGGCAGCGCCGTGCTATCGGCAGGTGCGGTGGCGGCAGCCGCCGTAGTGGCAGCCTGCTCCGCGGGCTTCGACTGGCAGCCGGCCAGTACAGCTCCAGAGGCCAGCAAAACAGCTGTTACCGTTGATTTCCAAAAAGATACCATAAGCCCGACGTTAGTTTTTGGGCGTAGGCTCTGCCGTTTCAGCCTTCTGGTCGCTGGTGGCTTTTTTGTCGCTCTGAATGGCCTCGGCGCTGCTGGTATGGGTAGCGTCTTTGGCATCGGCCGTACGAACTTCCTCGGCCGTTACCCGGTCGCGGGCGTTGGGCTCGTCCAGGGTTACTTCCGAGTTGATGGGGCGCTCAATTGCTCCGCCTTTCGATTGGTGGGCGGCTTCTTCCGTGTTCTGGTCGAAGTTGTCAGAAGAGCGGCTGCCAGGCTCTACCATGTCTACCGATACTTTTTTGTCGGCGCGCCAGTCCGAAGGTTCGCTGCTGCACGCGTTCAGGGCCAGCGTAGCCAGGGCCAGGGCAGAAAGTACGAGTTGCTTGCTCATGAGAAGGAAAACGGAATCTTGAATAAGAGGTATGACGAAGAAACGACCGGGCAAGTTAAGGCCGGGCTTTAGGCAGCTACCGGACCGCCACCGGGCAGCAGGTTTTTGCGGCGCAGCATGGCATCAAACAGCTTCTGGTCGTTGGGCGAGTTAAAGATGCGGTCCGGCACTTGCAGGAAAATGGGGGTATCAAAGGTTTTGGCCAGCCACAGGCGCCAGCCTTTCAGCTCCTGGGGCAGTTCCGGGGCGCGCAAGGACAGTAGGTAGCCATCGGCCTGGCGCTTTACGTCGCCAATCATGTCCCAGGTCAGGCGCATGCCCTCCTTTTCGTTACGGCGCAGCACAATCTGCTTATTGTCAAACTCATAGCCCAACTTCTCGAACAGAGGCTTCGTTTGCTCAACCTGCGTCACGCCCGTTACCTGAGCCGAGCGGAACAGCACGTACAGCAGCGTTAGGAGCAAAGCCCCGGCCAGCCACCACCACGAGGGCCAGA
The DNA here is from genome assembly GCF_022919335.1 of Hymenobacter sp. 5516J-16. NCBI lineage: Bacteria > Pseudomonadati > Bacteroidota > Cytophagia > Cytophagales > Hymenobacteraceae > Hymenobacter > Hymenobacter sp. 5516J-16. The sequence goes on from NZ_CP095058.1 coordinate 2,233,336, forward strand.
TGATGGCGGGCAGCAACCCAATAACGAAGGGAATGAGGGCGTACCACCACTCGCGGCGCCACACCCGGGCCATGGCCATTTTGGTGTAGGTATCGGTGTCGAGCTGGTGCTTTTTCGTGCGAATGGCCAGCGGCGAAGCGCCTTGCTGCTGCTGTTGCTGCCGGTAGCCGCCGCGTTGGTTGGGAAGTTGCATGGAATATTAGTTGTCAGTTGCTAGGTGCCGGCTGCCAGTTAACAGTTGTACTATTCCGAAGAACAAGCTGGTAACCGGCACCTGACAACTAGCCACTTATTAAAAGGCTTTCAAACTCATGTCGAGGCTCCGGATGGAATGGGTCAGGGCCCCGACGGAAATGTAATCGACGCCGGTAGCGGCTACCTCGGCAATGGTTTCTTCAGTGATGCCGCCGCTGGCTTCCAGGGGTAGCGGCCCGCTACCAGGGCCACGGCCTCGCGCAGCTGCGCCGGGGCCATGTTGTCAAGCATAATCCGGTCGATGCCGCCGGCCTCCAGGGCCTGCTGCACTTCGGCCAGGCTGCGGGTTTCTATTTCAATGGGTAGCTGCCGGCCAGTACTTGCCAGGTAGGCGCGGGAAGCCTCAATAGCCTGCCGAATGCCGCCGGCGTAGTCCACGTGGTTGTCCTTCAGGATAATCATGTCGAACAGGCCGTAGCGGTGGTTGACGCCGCCCCCAATCAGGACCGCCCACTTCTCACACATACGGAAGTTGGGGGTTGTCTTGCGGGTGTCGAGCAGGCGGGCCTGGGTGCCGGCCAGCAGGCTGGTGAGGTGGGCCGTGCGGGTTGCAATGCCGCTCATGCGCTGCATGCAGTTGAGTACCAGCCGCTCCGCCGTCAGAATGCTTTGGGCGCGGCCCTCCACGGTAAAGGCAATGTCGCCGTGCTTTACGCGAGTACCATCCTCGAGGCGCGGCGCAACCTGTAGGTCGGCATCTACCTCCCGAAAGATGTGACGGGCCAGTTCCACACCGGCTAGTACGCCCTCATCCTTGATCAGCAAGTGGGCCCGATTGCGCGCCGTTGCCGGAATGGCCGACAATGCCGAATGGTCGCCGTCGCCGACATCTTCGGCCAGGGCCGTGCGAATAAAGGTGGATAGAGCTTCCGGGGTGAGGTAGGAGGGCGTTTGCACGGGGCAAAAATAGTCAAAAATGCCCCTACTTAACCATCAATGGTTTCCGGTGGCTTCCACAGAAACCACGGGACAGAATTTTCCGCTATTCCCCGGGATTTACGGAGTTACACAAAGCGAATTGCCGGCCCGACCGGGCACAAAAAAACGCCGCGAAGAAGCTTCGCGGCGCTGGGAGAGAGACAATGGAAGAGAAGCTAGTTCTCCTTAGTGAAGTCGATGGTAGCAATTTTGAGGTTGCCGCCGGCCGCTTTCATTTTCACGAACATGCGGTAGGCGCCATCTTTTCCGGTGTATTTGCCCACGGCATAGGGCGTACCTTCGTTACTGCCGCCGTAGTGAATGAAATCGAAAGAAGCCGGGGAGTGTTTCGCGAAGAAGTCTTTCATCACGAACTCGGCCTGGGTAGCGCTGTAGCTTTGCTTGTCCCCGTCGAAGCTCAGCTCCACGGTAGGGGCAAAAAACTCGGCCAAATCGCGCGAGGAGGAGCTGCGGATGGCATTGCGTACGGGACCAAAAGCTTCGCCCTGTGCCAGGGCTCCCACCGACAGCAACAGGCCCCACACTAGGGCGAAGGCCAAAAAGAAGTTGCGTTTCATGTTAGTGTAAAGAGTTCGTCATGCAGCTCACCAAAACTATGCCAACCTGGGCTGGCCTTCAGGTTGGCACCTTTAACCGCTTGGCCTGGCAGCCAAGTTAGGGAAAATGCGGGCGTTTCGGCCCATCTGGCCTATCTTTGCTGCCATGAACAAACAGGTATTGTTGGTGATTCTGGACGGCTGGGGTCTGGCGCAGAACAAAGAGGTATCGGCTATTGATCAGGCGCGTACGCCCTTCGTCGATTCGCTGTTTCAGCGCTACCCCCACAGCCGCCTGCAAGCTTCTGGCGAGGCCGTGGGTTTGCCCGACGGGCAAATGGGCAACTCTGAGGTGGGCCACATGAACATCGGGGCCGGCCGCGTGGTGTACCAAGACCTGGTGCGCATCAACAAAGCCATTCGGGAGCGGAAGCTGGGCGCCATGCCTGCTTTGGTGAAAGCCTTTGAATACGCCCGCCTCAACAATAAGCCCGTGCACCTGATGGGCCTGCTCTCCGATGGTGGCGTGCACTCCCACCTTGAGCACCTGAAAGCCCTGTGTACTTTAGCGTATGATGCTGATGTGCACAATGTGTTCATTCATGCCTTCACTGATGGCCGTGATACCGACCCCAAGGGCGGCGTCAGCTACGTGAATAATTTGGAGCAGCACCTGCAGCGCGGAGCCAGCGGCAAGATTGCCTCCATCGTGGGCCGCTACTACGCCATGGACCGCGACAACCGCTGGGAACGGGTGAAAGTAGCCTACGACCTGTTGGTAAACGGCAAGGGCACTCCGTCGCAGAACCTGATCCAGAGCATGCAGGACTCCTATAAAGAAGGAGTAACGGATGAATTCCTGAAGCCCATCATCAAGGTAGGAGCCGACGGGCAGCCGCTGGCTACCATCAAGGAAGGAGACGTAGTGCTGTGCTTTAACTTCCGCACTGACCGGGGCCGGGAAATCACGCAGGCCCTAAACCAGCAGGATTTCCACGCCTTTGAGATGCGCCGGCTCAGCCTGCACTACCTCACCATGACCAACTACGACGCCACTTTTACCGGCGTCACGCCCATCTTCGAGAAGGACAACCTGGAAGAAACCCTGGGCGAAGTGCTGGCGGCGAACCATAAAACCCAGATTCGCATTGCCGAAACGGAGAAGTATCCGCACGTAACCTTCTTCTTTTCCGGGGGCCGGGAGGTGGAGTTCGAGGGCGAGAAGCGCATCATGCGCGCTTCGCCCAAGGTAGCAACTTACGACCTGCAGCCCGAAATGAGCGCCTACGAGCTGCGCGACGCCTTGGTGCCCGAGCTGCAAGCCAAGTCGGCTGACTTCGTGGTGCTGAACTTTGCCAACACCGACATGGTAGGCCACACCGGCGTGTTTGCCGCCGCCGTGAAGGCTGCCGAAGCTGTGGACGAGTGCGCCCGCGGCGTTGTTGAAGCGGCCCTGGCCTCCGACTACGCCTGCATCATCATTGCCGACCACGGCAACGCCGACATGATGATTAACCCGGACGGCACGCCCAACACGGCCCATACGACCAACCTGGTGCCCTGCATCTTGGCTTCCAACGACTACCGCGGCACCCTCACCGATGGCAAGCTCGGCGACATTGCTCCTACGGTATTGCAGCTCATGGGTCTGCCCCAACCCGAAGTTATGGGCGGCCAAAGCCTGTTGCGCCCCGAAACAGTCCCGAATGCGTAGTTCATTCTGGCTGGCTAGCATGGTCGTGTTTCTTGCCGCCTGTGAGGCCGGCGAGGATGCTACCGTGCGCCCCAACCCGGCAAATTGGAAGCCGGCGTATTTCAACTTACTGGGCTTTCTGGAAACGCAAGCTACCCTGCTGAATCAGCGCCAGCCCGCCGTGGAAAAGCAGGTTCTGCTCCGTGACGGCCAGCAGGAAACCACCCGCGTAACCCAACTGGACTGGGCCAAGGAACTACAGATTTTCCAGCAGGCCGACATCAATAAACCTGCCCTCCGTGGTTTATACCAAGTAGATTCTGCCGCGACAGCCGAAGGCTTTACTCGCCGCAGCTACCGTCGTCAGCCCGGCACGGAGCACCCGGTAGAGCAACTTACCGTATTGAGTGAGGGCTCCACGGTGCGGGAGCTTACCGCCACGGTAGCCCAGGATAACCCGCTGGTGTACTCAACCAAAACTATGACTCTACGCTGCCAGAACGGGCAAGTATCCAGCTACCAGGTGCGCGGCGTGCAGAAGCTTGTGCTGTTCGATTCGGTGCGCTATTCAGTGCAGAGCCGCGTGGTGCGGTAAATTCCCTAATCCAGGTAGGGCTCCACGTGCACGGCGCTTAGGCGGCCACTTTGGTAGATAACGGACACGTAGTTGGTGCGCTCCGTGTCGCCAATCCGGACCTTATCAGTGGTGGAAGCTGCCGAGCGGCAAGCCGGCTCCAGACGGGTGCGCAGGCGCCGCCCATAAGCTGGCTGAAAGTTGGTAATGGTAGCGTCGCGGAGTAGGTCTTTCTCCGGGGCCCGGTAGAACTCAAACACGTTGCCCTGGTGCCGCACCAGCAGAATGGTGTCGATCTGGCCGGCTTCGTGCAAGTTCTTGTGGGGCCGGCGTGCCACTACCTTTGCCCCGGTGGCCAGCAGCTCCTGTACTGTCGGCTCCTCGCCGAACGGCTGGCCGGCCAAGGAATCATTCGTCAGGCGCACCACGCGGGTAGCAGCAGGCGCACTATATCGGGCAGCACGCCCCGGCCGCGCCTGTTGCGTGGTAGCCTTCCGGGTAGCGGGCGGCTCGTTGCGTTTCGCATCCATACCGCACATACCTAGAAGTACCGCGGCATAAAGCGAGGTAGCCGAGGCGACTTTGGCGGATGACAGAAACAGGGCAGCAAACATGATAGGGAGGCTTTCTGCCCTATACGCAAACTTCAGGCGCATGGCTTGCTTACGCTGCCTATTCCGCTTAGGCAGTGCCTTTTACCCCTAGTTGTAGCTGCTGTTACTTGCCCATTAAGGTAGCCACTACCCACCGCCGACCGCCGTGGTTACGGTGCTCGCCCAGGTAAATACCCTGCCAGGTACCCAGCGCCAGCCGGCCCTGACTGATGGGCACGCTCACGGCGTGGCCCAGCAGGCTGGCTTTGATATGCGCCGGCATGTCGTCGGGTCCTTCCTGGGTGTGGCGGAAGTAGGGGGCATTTTCTGGTACCGTGCGGTTAAAGAATTGCTCGAAATCGTGGCGCACGGTGGGGTCCGCGTTTTCGTTGATGCTCAGGCTAGCTGAGGTATGCTGAATAAAGAAGTGAGCTGTTCCGACCTGCAGCTGCTCCAGCTCCGGTAGTTCAGCTACTAGCAAATCGGTAATCAAATGAAAGCCTCGGCTTACGGCCGGCAGGCGCAACCGCTTCTGAACAAACTGCATAGGTTGCTTACGGATTTTTCCGCTCGTAGGCCCCAATATCGGGCGGGCTGAGGCGGGGGCGGTTGAGCAGATCGGTGCTGATACCCGGCAAGGCCACGGCTTTGTTGCTGGCCGGTGAAAGGGTGTCGAGCTGATAGTCCAGCGTTTTGCCTCGGGGCGGGAGGGGGTGCTATAGAAAAGGTAGGTCGGGCCTTCCTGCGGATTCAGGATGTTGCCGTTTTTAGCCTGTCCCAGCGGCCCCGTGTTGTTGTACTTCTTGGTCAGCAACACGCTGGTACTGATGTTGATGTTGCCCGCGTATTGCTCCCCGTTCATAAAAGCCAGCTCCTCCAGGTTCCGGGAATTGCCCCACACAATGGAGTTGCGCATGGTCAGGCGCGGAGCAAGGGCGGGCAACGGCCGGCCGCTAATAGCCTTGAAGGGTGCCTCGGGCGAGAGCAACACGGACGGCTGGTTGCGGGTGCCAGAGGTATAGTTGGCAATGGTGCAGTAATCAAGTTGAACCTGGCTGTTTTGCACGGCATAAACCGCATACTGCTCACAGTTACTAATCAGTGTATTATTGGCCGTTACGTCACCGCACAAACTCAGTAAGGCTGCCCCATCAAACGGGTAACCGCTGTTGAGGGTAGAAATATTACGTAGCTCAACTTTTTCAAGCTGCACCTGCGGGCGGGGCTGCTCATTGAAGGGATTGTACAGATAAACGCCCAGCGTACTATTTTTTATGAGCGTGTAGCGCAGCACGTTGCCCTGGCTGCCCAGATCAAACTCCAGGCCGCCCCACTGGCCAGGCCGCTCGGCATATTCGGTTTCGCGTCGGTCACCCTCGAAGCGCACCAGGTTAGGATCATTCGGCTTGATGGGACCGGTAGGCTGGTACGTGGGGTTACACAGCAGCCGGCCTTTCACGACCAGAAAAGAACCGGCGTGCGAGTAGATGCGCGCACCAGCTGCAATGGTGAGCGTGACGCCCGGCCCTACCACCACCGAATTGTAGATAACGTGGGGCTTATCGGCCTTCCAGGTGGTGTTGGCCTTAATTTCATCCCGATCATGGAAGTAGGCATTCTGGCCGTAGCTGACCACTTTCACTTGCTGGTCGTTGCCGTTGGTGCGAAACCGGAGGTCACTTGCCAGCAGGAAAGGCTTCCCGTCGCTGGGCGTGGGGTCAATAGTAGCGCGCACCAGCACCAGCAGGCTGTCCTTGCCCCGGATTTCCACGTCGCGGGCTACGCTGCCGGCATCCCCGTTAACGAGCAGGTTGTAGGTGATGCCGGGTTGGTTTTGCAGGCTGATTTCCGATACGCGTACCGCCCGCGGGTTGCGGTTGTACACCCACAGGCGCTTGCTTACCGTGCCTACCGTCACGAACACGGTATCAAACTTCACCGTGTCAAGGGAAAACTCCAACCGGGCGCTGCTGTCGGTCGTTACGAGGTCTTCCTTGGGCTCACAGCCGGGTAGCAGCACCGTAGCGGCCGAAAGTAGCAGAAGCAGCGGGAGTAAAAAGCGCATAGATGGCAGTAAGCTAACTAACTTAAAAACGTCATCCTGAGCGCAGCGCAGGACCTTATCACGCCGAATCGGCTGTCGTTGTTACGTGATAAGGTCCTGCGTTGCACTCAGGATGACAAACGGGGCTGGGAGCGTTAACGTATCCTAGCCGACGCCTTCCTTCAGGCGCTCGGCGCTTTCAGCAATGCGAAGCTGCTCCACAAAGTCGTCGATGTTGCCGTCCATGACGGAGCTCAGGTTGTACACCGTGTAGCCGATGCGGTGGTCGGTGACGCGGCCCTGGGGTAGTTGTACGTCCGGATTTTGTCCGACCGGTCGCCGCCGCCAATCATGCTCTTGCGGGCCGCGCCTTCGGCTTCGTTTTTCTTGGCTAGCTCAATTTCGTAGAGGCGGGAGCGAAGTACGCCCAGGGCCTTGTCGAAATTCTTGAGCTGCGACTTCTGGTCCTGGCACTGGGCTACGATGCCGGTGGGCAAGTGGGTTAGGCGCACAGCCGAGTAGGTAGTGTTTACCGACTGACCGCCCGGCCCCGACGACATGAACAGGTCCTTGCGCACATCATTCATGTCGATTTCTACGTCCAGTTCCTCCGCCTCCGGCATTACCACAATAGAGGCTACCGAGGTATGAATGCGGCCCTGGGTTTCGGTGGCCGGCACGCGCTGCACGCGGTGCACCCCCGACTCGAACTTGAGCTTGCCGTACACGTCCTCGCCCTTCACAGCCAGAATAATTTCCTTGTAGCCGCCTGAGGTGCCTTCGGTAGCATCAATCAGGTCCATGCGCAGGCCCTGCTTTTCGGCGTAGCGCATGTACATGCGCTGCAAGTCGCCAGCGAAAATAGCCGCCTCGTCGCCCCCGGCCCCGGCACGGATTTCCATGATAACGTCCTTGCTGTCGTTCGGGTCCTTGGGAATCAGCAGCTCCTTGATAACGGCTTCCAGCCGCTCCTGCTCCGGGTACAGCGTTTCCAGCTCGTCCTTGGCCATCTGGCGGAAGTCCTCGTCCTTTTCGGTCGCAATAACTTCCTTGGCGCTATCAATGTTGGCCAGCACGTTCTGGTAGGCCTTGTACTCGGTCACGATTTTGCCGAGGTCCTTATATTCTTTGTTGAGGGCCTTGAAGCGTTTCATGTCGCTCATGGCTTCGGGCTGGGTGAGCTGCTCGCTCACGTCCTCAAAGCGCCGTTGGATGGCCTCCAGTTTGTCTAGCATCTTGCCTTCAGAAAATGTATTGGGAGTGCAAAGGTACGGAATCAATGCCGACCTTAAACAGGGCTGAACCGCTTGGACCAGAAGTGGTAAAAGCCTTCCTGTTTGCGCGCTTTCTGTGCCTGATAATTCCTTAATAGCGCCCCCGTAAGCGCGCCACCTGCGGTAGGCGCCGCCAGCTCGGAGCGCGCTAACAAGGGTCAGTTAGCAGTCAAATTATTTCTATCCTAAACAGTTATCGTTTCAAAAAATTCCTACTTTACGGCCCTCAACCCCGCGCTCATGGCTTTGCTTCGTGCCTTCCATGCTACCCCCTGCGCTCTGACAATCAGCCCAATTGCCACCGGGACAACCGTGACTACAACCCGCTAAGCGGGCCGCGGAACTCCTTTTCACCTCGTATTCGCCGCCCGCTTCGCCGGTAAGCCCCACCTGAGGGAGCTGCCGGACCGACGCGGGCTTTTTCTTGTCCTTTTCACTGGTAGTGCCCTTGACGTGACGCTTATGCAGGTTCTTAAATTCGGAGGTTCATCTGTGGCTTCGGCCGCCAACATTAACCGCGTTTTAGCGCTGGTCGAAGCCGCCGCCCGCCAGCAGCCCTCCGTGGTAGTCGTTTCGGCCCTGGGTGGCGTGACGGATGCCCTGATTAGTGCCGGCCGGCGCGCTGCCGCCGCTGATGCCGGCTACCGGGAGCAACTGCAGGAACTGGAACAGCGCCACCTCGACGTAGTGCGCGAACTGCTCCCGATTACGGGACAGAGCGCGGTGCTGAGCTTCGTGAAAAGCTATTGCAATGAACTAGAGCGGCTCTGCGACGGTGTTTTTGCCCTGGGCGAACTTTCGGCCCGCACCCTGGACCGGCTAGTGAGCTACGGGGAATTACTGTCCTCGCAGGTGGTAGCGGCGGGGCTGGGGCGCGGGGTACGGCTCATCAGTGGCTGGACAGTCGGCAGCTTCTGCGCACCGATGCCCGCTACGGCCACGCCACCGTAGATTTTGCTACCACCAACGCCCAGATTCAGGCCGCCGTGAATGGGGCCGAGACGGCCCTGTACGTGGCGCCGGGCTTCGTGGCCGCAGCCCCGGATGGCACCACTACCACTTTAGGCCGCGGCGGCTCCGACTACACAGCCGCCATTTTTGCCGGGGCGCTGGGAGCCAGTCAGCTACAGATCTGGACCGACGTGAGCGGGATGATGACGGCCGACCCGCGCTTGGTGCGGGCCGCTCGTCCCATTTCGCACATCTCCTACCAAGAGGCCATGGAGTTGTCGCACTTCGGAGCCAAGGTTCTCTACCCACCTACCATTCAACCGGTTATGCACCGGGCATTCCACTCTGGATCAAGAACACGTTCGCCCCGAAGATGCCGGAACCCTAATTGAGGTAGCCCCACCCGCCAACCACGCTACGGTGCGCGGCATTTCCAGCATCGGGCCGGTGGCCTTGCTGCGGCTGGAGGGCAGCGGCATGGTGGGCATTCCGGGCTTTTCGCGGCGGCTGTTTGCGGCCCTGGCCCAGGAGCAAATCAACGTGATTCTCATTACCCAAAGCTCTTCGGAACACTCGATTTCCGTGGCCGTGCGCGCTACCGATGCGCAGCAGGCCCGGCAGGCGGCCGACGCGGAGTTTGCCGCCGAAATTAGCGCCGGCCGCCTCGACCCCTTGTATTGTGAGGAGGAGCTGGCCATTGTGGCCCTGGTGGGGAGCAGATGAAAAACCACCCCGGCATCAGTGGGCGCCTGTTTGGGGCCCTGGGGCAAAATGGGGTGAACATTCGGGCCATTGCGCAGGGCTCTTCGGAGAAGAACATTTCCACCGTTATCCGCCAGCAGGATGTGCGCAAGGCTATTAACGTGCTGCACGAAACCTTCTTCGAGGCCACTACCCGGCAAGTGAACGTGGTAGTTAGCGGCGTGGGCAACGTGGGCCGCAAGCTGCTGGAGCAATTGGCCCGGCAGCAGCCCTGGCTGCGCGAAAAGCTGCGCCTGAACCTGCGGGTAGTGGGCCTAGCCACCAGCCGGCAGTTCGTGCTCGATGAGGAAGGCATTGACCTCGCGGACTGGCAACCGGCCCTGGCCGCCGGACCACCCCTGAGCCTGGAGGCCCTTACCGAGCAGCTGCTGGCCCTAAACCTGCGCAACACCGTGTTCGTGGACGTAACGGCTAGCCCAGAGGTAGCGCAAGTGTACGCCGAGTTGCTGGCACGCAGCGTGGCCGTGGTAGCCTGCAACAAGGTAGCGGCTTCCTCTGATTATCAGAATTATGCGCGCCTGAAGTCATTGGCTCAGGAGTTCAACACCCAGTTTTTGTTTGAAACCAACGTGGGTGCGGGCCTGCCCGTTATCGGGACCCTGGGCGACCTGCTGCGTAGCGGCGACGAGGTGCAGCGCATGGAAGCGGTGCTGTCGGGCACCCTGAACTTTGTATTTAACAACTACGACGGCTCCCGGCCCTTTGCCGAGGTAGTGCGCCAGGCCCAGGCCGAAGGCTACACCGAGCCCGACCCCCGTCTCGATCTGACGGGGTGGACGTAGCCCGCAAAATCCTGATTCTGGCTCGTGAGGCTGGGCACGCGCTGGAAATGAGCGACATTCACAACGAAGCGTTTCTGCCCACCTCCTGCCTGGAAGGCGACGTACCGGCTTTCTACGAGCAACTGGCCGTGCACGAGCCCCACTTCCGGGCCTTGTATGAGGCCGCCGCGGTTAACGGGGAGAAGCTGCGGTTCGTGGCGAGTTTCGGGGCGGGGCAGGCCCGGGTAGGTCTGCAGGCCCTACCCCCACCCACGACCTCTACTCGCTGCAAGGCAAGGACAACGCCGTGCTATTCTATACCAACCGCTACGTGGAGCAGCCCCTGGTTATTAAAGGCGCCGGGGCGGGCGCTGAGGTAACGGCCTCCGGCGTATTTGCCGATGTACTGCGCGCCGTACAATCCTAGTAGGCAGGCGGCTGGAGTACTGCAGCACACGGCAGCTTCTCGGCGGGCAGCGGACTACACTTCAGCTCGGCAAGCTGTTCACTCGTACGCGAAGCTGCCGCCAGATTTCTAGCTTCGCGTTATCCTACCCCTTTTACTTGCTTCATGCTTTTTTCTTCAGCTTCTATTACGGTGCTAGCGCCCGCCACCGTAGCCAACGTGGTGTGCGGATTTGACGTGCTCGGCTTTGCTTTACACGAGCCCAACGACGTGATGAAGCTGCGGCTAACCCAGCAGCCGGGGGTAGTGCTTATCAACGACGACGAGTTCAACCTGCCCACGGAGCCAACCCAGAACGTGGCGGGCGCGGCTCTGCTGGCTATGCTTCACGCCATTCCGGAACCGCTTGGGGTGGAGGTGCGCATTCGCAAAGCCATCCGGCCCGGTAGTGGTATTGGCAGCAGCGCGGCCAGCGCGGCGGGCGCCGTGGTGGGTCTTAACTACTTGTTGAACAACCAATTCAGCAAGCCCGAGCTGGTGCAGTTTGCCATGTACGGCGAAGAGGTAGCCTCTGGAGTGCGCCACGCCGACAACATTGCCCCGGCCATTTACGGCGGCGTAACCCTGATTCGGGCCACTACCCCCACGCCCGACATTGTAGCGCTGGATGCCCCGCCTCTGTTCGTGACGGTAGTGCACCCGCAGATTGAAATAAAAACTTCCGATGCCCGCAAGATTCTGAAGCAGGAAGTACCCCTGCGCGACGCCATCCGGCAGTGGGCCAACGTGGGCGGGCTGGTGGCTGGCCTGCTCCAGCACGACTACGCCCTGATTGGCCGCTCCCTGGAGGACGTGATTGTGGAGCCCGTGCGCAGCATTCTGATTCCGGGCTTTCAGGACGTGAAGGAGGGTAGCCGCATTGCCGGGGCCCTGGGCGGCGGTATCTCCGGCTCGGGCCCCTCCTTGTTTATGCTCAGCCAGGACGAAGCCACGGCCCGCGCCGTAGAAAACGTCATGCACGCCACTTACCAGCGCCTCGGCCTCGACTACCTCACCTACCTGACGACCATCAACCCGGTGGGCTGCCAGGTGCTGGTCGATGAGAACTAAGACGCTGCTTTTCCCGCCGCGTGCCGGCCGCCGAAACCCTATCCATCATCCTGGCCAGCTTCTCCTTCCTACCTCCGATTACCATGCGTTACTACAGCCTTAACCGCCAGGCCGCTACCGTTGACTTTGACGCGGCTACTGTGGCCGGGCAGGCCCCGGACGGGGGCTTGTACTTCCCCGAAACTATTCCGCGCTTTCCGGCCGGCTTCGTGGAGCGGTTGCCCCAGCTGGCTCCCGCCGAGGTGGCTTTCACGGTGCTACAGCCCTATGTGGGCAGCACCATTCCGGCAACCGAGTTGGGCCGCATCTGCGAAGAAACCGTCAGCTTTCCATTTCCAGTGGTGCCAGTTACCGCACGAATCAGTGCCCTGGAGCTGTTTCACGGTCCTACCCTGGCGTTTAAGGATGTGGGCGCCCGCTTCATGAGCCGCTGTCTGGGCTACTTTTCCCGCCACGAAACCCGGCCCGTTACGGTGTTGGTAGCCACTTCCGGCGACACGGGCGGAGCCGTGGCCAGCGGCTTTCTAGGCGTGCCCGGCGTGGAAGTTGTGATTCTTTACCCATCCGGCCGGGTAAGCCCGGTGCAGGAGCAGCAACTCACGGCTCTGGGCCAGAACATCCGGGCCCTGGAGGTGCAGGGCAACTTCGACGACTGCCAGCGCCTAGTGAAGCAGGCGTTCCGCGACCCGGAGCTGCTGGCGCGGCGGCGCTTTACCTCGGCCAACTCCATTAATGTAGCGCGGTGGCTGCCCCAGCAGGTGTACTACTGCTACGGCGTGGCCCAGGCCTTGGCGGCCACTAACCAGCCGCCAGTGGTAGCCGTGCCCAGCGGCAACTTCGGCAACTTGTGCGCGGGGCTGCTGGCCTATGTTTCGGGGCTGCCGGTAGCGCACTTTCTGGCCGCCTGCAACGCCAACGCCGCCGTGCCGGCCTACCTTACCTCGGGGCAGTACGCCGCCCGGCCGGCCGTGCCTACCCTTTCCAACGCCATGGACGTGGGCGACCCCAGCAACTTTGGCCGCATCCTGGAGCTGTTCCGCCATGAGTACCCCGTTATTCGGGACCTGCTCAGCGGCTACTCCGTTTCGGATGCCGACACTAGCGCCACTATCCGGCGGGTACACGAGCACACGGGCTACCTACTGGACCCCCATGGCGCCGTGGCCTATTTCGCCCTGGAAGACTACCTTAGCCAGCAGCCTGAAGCCCGCGGTATTTTCCTGGAAACGGCCCATCCGGTGAAGTTTCCGGCCGCTGTGGAGCCGGCTATCGGCCAGCCCGTGCCGGTGCCCACTGAGCTGCAAGCCCTGCTGCGCCAACCCAAGCGCAGCACGTTGCTAGAACCCGAATACGAAGCCTTGCGCACCTACCTGCTGGAAACGGCGTAGGTTTGCGGCCGCCCGTTCCGGCCCGTAAAGCAGCTGAAATCATCTGGGGGTAGCTGTTGGTTGAATGCCCGGAAGTGCGTCCCTTTGCCTGCCGTCTTTAAACCCGTTGTCTTATGCGTTTGCTGTTCCGCGCCGCCCTGCTTTTACTGCCCCTTTCCGCCTGTAACTCCGACCAGGTAGAGCACCTGAGCAACACTAAGGAGCTGGCCGTGGAAGCCGAGAACTGGCAGGTAAAGCGCATCATGCCCAAAGACTTACTACGCGCCACCGGCTGGGCCGGCGACTCTTTAACGCGCACCACCGAGCGGGAGCTGCGCCAGGTGCTGGCCGCCAAGCTGCAGGAAGGCGGCGTAGCGGCGGCCCTCCCCTTCTGCCGGCCCGCTGCCCTGCCCGCCACCGATTCGCTGGCCGCAGTGCTGCAGGCCGCGCTGAGCTGGAGAAGCCCGCGGCCGCGCAACCCCGCGCACCGGGCCGCCCTCCCGCCCGCTGACCTCAACGCTGCCGACACCACAACCCGCCGCGTAGCCCGCCCCGCCACCGAGGAGTTTACTTACCAACGCCCCGTGGTACTCAATGATGCCGTGTGTTTACGCTGCCACGGCGAGGTAGGCCAGGACATTGCGGCCGCCGACTACGCCCTGATTCAGAAGCAGTACCCCCAGGACCAAGCCACTGGCTACCGGCTGGGCCAGAGCATGGGCGTGTGGCGCGCCAGCTTCAAGCGCAGCGGCGTGGCAGAACTTTACACCATGAAAACCCGCAAGGTGATGAAGAAGCGCAAGCCGCTTTTTTAGGCTGCGCGCACGGTAGCCGAACAAGCTGTCATGCCCGAAGCGGGGCCCCAGCATCTCGCTCGCATTGTTGAGGTAGCATGGCAACGTCAGCACGCGAGATGCTTCGCTCCATGCTGCATCACGGCCTTACGTTGAGGTAGAACTTGTTCAAAGTTAGTCAGCCTGATTTTCATCTGAAACCCTGGAAAACAGCCGATTGTCATTCCGAGCCGGAGCGAGGAATATAGCTTAGGCTCCTAATCGATAACCCAGGTTCTTTGCTTCCGCTCGGAGTGACAACTGCCAATACCATGCAGACACTACCGCGCTTATTACTTGCTTATTAGCCCGTTGCCTTACTTATCTTTCCTGTACTCAGAAAAGGCGTTATGTATTCTAGAAGCCTGCTTTTCCTGCTAACCAGCGTTTTAATTCTCAGTGCTACCCTATCGGCCGTGGCGCAACAGCCCGATTCTAGCCGCCGCCCGCTACTTACCAGAGCCATGGCGGCGGCTAGGCCCTACCGGGTGCTTGGGCCCGACAGCGTAGCCTTGTTTTATACCGCTGAGTATGAGTTGTGTCCGCCGGGCTGCGCCAGCATCCGGCGCCACGCTCGCCTGGATAGCACCGGCCTGTTTTTCGGGTACGTGCGCGACTACTGGATGCACACGGCCCAGCCGGCCCTAGTCGGCGCGTATAAGAATGGGCAAAAGGAAGGCGTATTTGAAGTATTTCACCCCAATGGGGAGGTAGCCACCCGGGCCTATTACCGTGGGGCCGGCCGGTAGGTACTTGGGCCTACTGGTATGCTTCGGGCCAGAAACGACAGATTCTGAGCTTTGGGACGGGCGATACGCTACTCATCCAGCAGTTTTGGACCGAAGACGGGCAACCGCTAGTGCGGGATGGCCAGGGCACCTGGTACCGCACCGACGCCGGCCTGCGCATAGAAGGCAACGTACTTAAGGGCCTGCCCACCGGCCGCTGGCGGGTGCGCGAAACAACAGGGCGCCAGAGCATTAAGGCAGAGGAGCTGTTCTTCAAAGGTCGCTTTCGGGGGGTAGTGCGCGACCTTCTGGGGAGTTCTACTACGACCGGTCGCGCATTTATATCACGGACCTGGACAGCTACAGCGAGGCCGAACGCTTTTCGCTGCGCCCGGCCTGCCCACCAGAGCCGGCAGCTGGGGCCAAGTAAGCCCGCACTGCGCGGAAGTGCGGGCGGCGTTCTACTGAGGAGCCCAACCTTCCGGGCTGTTTTCTAGTTTGGGCAGGGTATGACTACTGCCGCTCCCTCTTCTCAACTGCCCATTCTTATCATTGGGGCCGGTATGGCCGGCCTGACTTGCGCCTGTTACCTGCACCGCGCCGGCCGGCCCGTGCTGGTGCTAGAAGCCGCTGATGCGGTGGGAGGCCGCGTCCGGACGGATGTCACGCCGGAGGGTTTCCGTCTCGACCGGGGCTTTCAGGTATTGCAAACCAAATATCCCGAGGTTCAGCACCTCATGGACTACGGCGCCCTGCAACTGCGGGCGTTCCGCTCCGGGGCCGTCATTCGCCTGCCCGATGGTCAGCAGACTACCCTGGTAAACCCACTGCAACAGCCAACCGCTGCGTTTTCGGCGCTTACCTCGCGGGTTGGCACTTTGCCCGACAAGCTCCGACTCGCCAGCTTGGTGCAGCACGTGCGCGGTTTCAGCAGCGGGCAGCTCATCAGCCGCAACAGCACCAACCAGCTCGACACCCTAACGTTTCTGCGCCAGTATGGCTGGAGCGAGCAAATCATTCAGAACTTCTTCCGGCCCTTTTTTGGGGGCGTATACCTCGACCGGAGCCTGGGCACGGCCGCCAACTTCTTCGAGTTCGTGTTCAAGCAATTTGTGGAAGGTGAGGCCGCCCTACCTGCCCTGGGTATGCAGCAAATTCCGGAGCAGCTGGCGGCTCGCCTGCCCCAAGGTAGCGTCCGGCTGCAGGCGCCCGTGAGTGCCATCGACGGCACTACGGTACACCTCGCCGATGGCACTACCTACGCAGGCGCGGCCGTAGTTGTGGCCGTTGATGGAGAAGCCGCCGCCCGTCTGCTGCCGCCCGCGGCCGATGCCCCGGCCCGGCAGTGGCGCCGCACTACCTGCACCTACTTTGCGGCCCCGGCTACGGCCGCTCGTCCCGATAAGCTGCTGCGGCTCAACGCCTCCCCGACGGGCCTGGCGCATAACGTGGCCTTCCCTTCCGACGTGGCGCCGCACTACGCCCCGGCCGGTCAGCAGCTCGTTTCAGTGAGCACGCACGGCGAACATGGCCTTTCCGAAGACGAGCTTACCGCGCAACTGCGGCAGGAATTAACCGCTTGGTTTGGTCCGGCTG
This sequence comes from Hymenobacter sp. 5516J-16, assembly GCF_022919335.1. Lineage (NCBI taxonomy): Bacteria > Pseudomonadati > Bacteroidota > Cytophagia > Cytophagales > Hymenobacteraceae > Hymenobacter > Hymenobacter sp. 5516J-16. The sequence continues at coordinate 2,249,758 of NZ_CP095058.1, forward strand.
CCGCGCAGTGGCGGCATCTGCGTACTTATTTTATTCCCTACGGCCTGCCCGTGTACGCGCCCGGCCAGCCCGCCCGCCAGATGCTGAAGCTCGGCGAAACTCTGTACCGGTGCGGCGACCATACGGCCTACCCTTCCTTGAATGCCGCCATGGCTTCGGGCCGGGAAGTAGCCGAAGCCATTCTGAGTTCCTAGCTCCGGCACCCAGGCCGCCTGAACCACCAGAGCCTCTACTCCTGCCTCCAACGAGGTAAGAATAGCGGCTCTGGTGATTCTATATGGGTAGCGCTTAGAGGCTTAGCACGAGCTGAGCCGGGCAGTGGTCAGAGTGGACTACATCGGGGAGCAAGTGGGCTTCCTGAATGCGGGGCTGCAACTGCTGGTCTACCAGCAAGTGGTCGAGACGCCAACCCACGTTGCGGGCACGGGCACCGGCCCGGTAGGTCCACCAGGAGTAGTGGCCGGTAGCGTCGCCGTGGTAGTGACGAAAGGAGTCGGTGTAGCCATCAGCCAGCAAATCCTGAAACCACTGCCGCTCTTCCGGCGTGAAGCCAGGGCTCTGCTGATTGGCCTTGGGGTTGTGCAGGTCGATGTCGCGCTGACAACAGTTAAAGTCGCCCCCAATGATAAGGGGCGGCGTGCCGGCAGCCTGTAGCTCGCGCACGTAGCGCCGGAAAAAATGCAGCCATTCTACCTTAAACGCTTGGCGTTCCGGACCACTGGTACCCGAAGGCATGTACACGTTCAGCACGGAGCACCCCGGGAAATCGAGGCGCAGTACTCGGCCTTCGTCATCATACAGCGCCGTTCCGCAGCCTTCTACCACCGCCAACGGCTCCTGTTTCGAGAACGTGGCTACCCCGCTGTAGCCGGGCTTACGGGCCGGGTGTAGGTAGGCGTAGTAGCCCAAGGCCACCAGCCCCGATACATCGAGCGGCTCTCGCCCAGCCTTGATTTCCTGGAGACAGAGCACATCTGGCTGAGCCTCGCGCACCCAGTCCACCAGCCCTTTGCTCAGGGCCGAGCGCAGGCCATTCACGTTATAGGAGATGATATTCAAGGGTAGGGGCTGTGTAAATTAGGTATGAAGCCTTGCTTAAGGCTTACTCCTGAGAATCGAAATACTCTAGAATGTGCCACTTCAGCATCCGTTCCTGCTCCTTGAGGTTAGCAAACGGTACGGGGTGCACCAGCCGGTAGTGGGGCCAGCCTTCCTCGTCCACCTGCTCCAGCTCGTAGTAGCCCGAGAGGCTGAACAGGCGGCAGGTAGCAATGTGCATCAGGTCCTGCTTCTGCTCCTTGGTAAACGGGCCGGCGCCCTGGCCCAGTTCCTGCACGCCAATGAGCAGCAGCAGCGCGTTCAGGTCGGGCTTTTTGCCGAACCGCTCCCGCAGCTGGTTCATCAGCTCCCACCAGCGCTGCTCGAACTGGGCCTCGGTTTCCTGAGGGTCCAGCATGGTTACGCGTCGTGGGAGTGGGGTGGAGCCAGCGCGCCGGCCTCCTCTTTCAGTACCTCCCAGTACTCCACGGCGCGGCGGAAGTGCGGAATCACAATGCTACCCCCAATCAGGTTGGCAATGGCAAAGACCTCGTAGATTTCCTCATCGTTGATGCCTTCCTCGTAGCACTTGCCCAGGTGGTATTTGATGCAGTCGTCGCAACGCAGCACCATAGAGCAGGCCAGGCCCAGCATCTCCTTGGTTTTTACGTTCAAGGCACCCTCCTGGTAGGTATTGGTATCGAGGTTGAAAAACCGCTTAATCACCTTATTATCAGCCGCCATGATCTTTTCGTTCATGCGCTGGCGGTAGTCGTTAAATTCTGAGACGAGGCTCATAGAAAGGCAAGGATTGAAATGAACAAAAACGCCGCTTGACCGCACGGCAGCGGGCACCTCCCGTCGGTTTGCCAGCATTGAGGGCCGGACGCATTTCGAGGAGTCGGGTTTAAACCTTAAAATTAGGGAGAAGTTCGCCAGCGTCCTGCCAAGGGCTGGTGCGCTGGCTACCTATTCCCGTACTCCGCTATTTTTATTTCTCCTATTAGATGCCGTTTCCTACCCTGCTCGCTGACTTTGTTGGGCTCGTATTTCCGCAGGTCTGTCTGGCTTGTCAGGACCCATTAACCCGAGGCGAAGACCACCTATGCACGCCCTGCCGGGCCCAGCTGCCCTACACAGACTACCACCGCTTACCCGCCGAAGACAACCCGTTGGCCCGCCGCTTCTGGGGCAAACTCCCCATTGAACACGCCTTTAGCTACCTGCGCTTTCAGAAGCACGGCCGCGTGCAGCACCTTCTCCATCAGCTCAAATACCGCGGTCAGCAGGACGTCGGGCGGGTGTTGGGGCGCTGGTATGGGCAGGAGCTAGCCGAAGCGGGCTTCTCCACGGCCTTCGACCTGATCCTGCCCGTTCCGCTCCATGCCCGCAAGCTGGCCCAGCGCGGCTACAACCAAGCCGACAGCTTTGCCCAAGGCCTGGCTACCGGCTTGGGCTGCCCCTGGCAAGCCGATGGCCTGCGCCGCATCACCGGTACCGAATCACAAACCCGCAAAAACCGCCTGGAACGTTGGCAGAACGTGGCCGAGGTTTTCGAGGTAGCGCAGCCGGTACTGGTAGCCAGCCGGCGAATCTTGGTGGTGGATGACGTGCTAACCACGGGCGCCACCTTAGAAGCCTGCGCTGCCGTGCTGCTAGCCGCTGGGGCCGCCACCGTTAGCATTGCTACCATTGCCACCGCGGACCGATAGGGCGCTGCTTAGCTTCCCGCTAAAAAAGCTGTAAAGCAAAAAAGCCGCTCCTTGCGAAGCGGCTTTTTCATGTCAGGCCGAGGCTAACGGTATTACTTGTTCGAGCCGGCGTTGATCATGGCGCAACGGAAACCGATGGTAGCCGTGGCAGAATCTTCGGCCATGAAGCGGCGCGTACCGGGCGAGAGCCAGTAAGCTACATCGCGCCACGAACCGCCTTTGTATACGCGCACGTGGTCGTCGATGAGGGACTGGTAACCTTTCTTGTCGTACTTCTCCGAGGGGTCAAGGAAGCCGTTACGACGGAAGGGGTTCAGATCTTCCACATCCTCGTAGGAAAGCGGACGATAGATGTCCTGTACCCACTCGTTTACGTTGCCCGACATGTTGTACAGGCCGTAGTCGTTGGGCGGGTAGTTGTAGATGTACTCCGTAATCATGGCGCCGTCGTTGAGCGAACCGGCAATACCGGCGTAGTCGCCGCGGCCACGCTTGAAGTTGGCGAGGAACTGACCCTGGCCTTTGCCGTAGGGGTTACGCACCTGACGACCATCCCAGGGATAAATACGCTTGTTTTCCTGGTTTTCGTTGCCAGTTTCCTGGGTTCCAATGAGGGCCTGCGCAGCGTACTCCCATTCAGCCTCCGTGGGCAGGCGGTAGTTGGGTAGCGTGTTGCCGTTTTCGATGGCAATCTTGGTTTTGCCTCCGTCCTCGGAAGTGCCTTCGGCGGCGTCGCCAGCGTCACCACCTTTCTTTTTCTTGCGACCAAACAGGCCACCGCCTCCGCTGCTGCCGCTGTCACCTTCGTCGCCTTCGCCAGCCAGACGCTCGTTTACCTTAGCCGTCCGCCAGGTGCAGTAGTCGTTGGCCTGCAGCCAGCTCACACCTACTACGGGGAAGTAGCGGAAGCCGGGGTAGCGCAGGTAATAATCCACGTAGGGGTCGTTGAACGACAGCTCGCGGGCCCACACGGTGGTGTCGGGCAGGGCCGACTGGTAGAATTCTTCGGCGGAATCTTTGCGCACGAAGTGCAAGTATTCCAGCCAGTGGATGTTGGCTACCTCGGCTTCGTCCATGTAGAAGGAAGCCAGGGTCACGGTCCGCTCGATGTTGTCGTGGGTCATGGCCACGTCCTCTTCGGCGGAGCCCAACACGGTACGACCACCTTCGATGAATACCAGACCGGGACCTTCCGGGATACCCTGGTAATCAGACACCTTCATGCCCTCCTCGGTGTTGTACTCGATGCCCGTAGTGGAGCTGTACTTACCGGGTTTGGTGGCGGTGGGAGGCCCACCTTTACAGGCGGCCAGCGCGCAGGCTCCCACTACAGCAAAGCGCAGGTACTTGGAAAAATTCATGATCAAGTTGAAACTACCTGTGAGAAAAGCGTTTAGACAAGGCAAGTCGGCTGCAATAATACAAAAAATCAAAAGGCGGGGCAAGGAATTGACGGGTAATTCCGTCGTTTCAGCCGGCGCCAAGCGGCTTCCAGCGAATCAAACTCCCGAAGGGCCAGAGAAATTTCATGGGCGCCACCTAAATCTCGGCTGAACTGACTGAGGCTCACATCGTAGCTATAACCGAGCCGAAAACTTCCCACCGCTACCCCCGCCACCGCCGTCAGGACCTGCTGGGGCTTGGGGCCCCGGGCAGCGGTACCCCACGGTATACGGCCCCCAGGGTAAGGGGCGTCGCGGTAAAGTACAGTCCAGCCTCGGCCCGCTGGGAGCCGCCCTGCCGAGCGTAGCTCACGGTAGGCGAGAGGCTAACTTCCTTATTTTCTCCTTTAGTAGTAGAGCGCACGAAATACTGCTTGTAGCCCGCCTGCAAGTTTAGCCGCAGGGGCAGCGTGGTTTGGGTGACAAACGCCAGATCCGGCTGATTTACATGGTGGGCGGCGGCACCCACCCAGAACCGGTCGGTGTAGAGCAGCCCGCCCACGCTAGCAGTAACGTAGTGAACGGGCTTATAGTCTGCCACTTCTAAACTAAAGTCGCGGGTAACACCCTCATCGGAAAGTTGGTCACCGAATACCAGATTGCCGTAGCTGACCCGCTGCAACCCGTAGCTAACCGAGGCGCCGCCGCTCAAACTCAACTGCTCATTGAGGCGCAAATGGTAGGCGTACACGCCGCCGGCCTGAAAGCGGGTGTAGCCAATGCCGCCCGTACGGTCATAGTTTACAAGCAGGCCCACGGCACTCCGCTGGTTCGCGAGGCGGTAGTCGGCGGCCAGCTGGCTGCTTTGAAAGGTGCCCGCTACGGTCGGGAACTGGTTGCGGTAGCTGAGCGTGAGGCTATAATCGTCGAGTAGGCCGGCGTAGGCCGGGTTCAGCTGCAGGCGGTTGGCGTAGGGTTGGGCGAAGTATAAGTCTTGGGCCTGGGCCGTAAGGGAAGCGCCCAGCGCCAGCCCGGCGACCATAGCCCACTGCCCCAACGGGGGCGCGGAGTAACAACTAAGTACAGCGGGCGGAGCATCCTCATAAGTATGGTGCCTAACGGTGAGAAACAGGCTTTTGGTACGCGTTGGGCGCTGCCTACGGGTCTAAAATGGGATTTTCTTTCCTGACTTGCGGCACCAACCCCGCGGGTAGCAACGTTACCAAACTCAACCTTATCGATTTTTTAGGGTCTTTTCCCGCGGTCGGTGGGGTTTCGCACTACTTTTGCCTCGTTCGTGCTGATTGGATTTTGGGGCCGCTAGCCCTTTTCGTCGCTTCTCTTTTCTCTCTACCATTATGCGCAAATTCTTTGTCGGGCTACTGCTATTTCTGGTGGTGCTGATAGCCGGTTTGGCCCTGGCCCCGCTCCTGTTTAAGGATAGAATAAAGGCGGCCTTTGATCAGCAGCTGGCGCAGCGGGTGAAGGCCACCGTGCTCTACGACCCCGCCAATGTAGACGTCACCCTGCTCAGCTCCTTCCCCGACCTATCCTTGCGCCTGGACCAGTTGCACGTCATCGGCCAGGACTCCTTTGCCCGCGACACGCTGGCGTACCTGCCCCAGGTGCGGGTAGGGCTGGATTTGATGAGCGTGCTGGGCGGCAGCCAAATCAAGATAAAGAACGTGACCCTGGAGCAGCCCGACCTAAGCTTGCGGGTGCTCAAGAGTGGCCGCGCCAACTGGGACGTGTACGTGTCGGACTCGGCGGCGGCTTCCAAAGGCCAGGATACCACGGCCGTAAACCTGGCCATTCAGGGCTGGCAGATTAACAACGGCCGCCTGCGCTACGAGGACCTGACGATTCCGTTTGGCATGCAGCTACGGGGCGTGAACCACTCCGGCTCCGGCGACTTTGAGCAGAACGTGTTTGACATGGTTAGCCAGACCACGGCCGAGAGCTTCTCCATGCAGTACGACGGCACGGAGTACGTGACCAACAAGAAGCTGGACGCCGACGTGACCTTGGCCATGAACTTGGAGAAAATGCTCTTTACGTTCAAGGACAACCAGGTGAAGCTGAACGATTTCCCGGCTTCGTTCCAGGGCACCATTGGCCTGCCCAACGACACGGACATTACCTACGACCTAACCTTCAAAGCCCTCGAAACCGACTTTAAGAACATTCTGAGTCTGGTGCCCGGCGCCTACACGGCCCAGTTCAAAGACATAGAGGCCACGGGCAAGGTAGCGTTTGATGGCTACTTCAAGGGCGTGCAGAACGCGGTGCAGATGCCCGGCTACGGCGTGAACCTGCAAGTAAAGGAGGGCAGCTTCCACTACCCCCAGCTGCCCCAGCGGGCCCGCAACATCAACGTGGACATGGTGGTGGACAACCCCTCAGGCTTCACAAACAACGTGAAAGTGAACGTAAAGCAGTTTCACCTCGACCTAGGTAGCAACCCCATTGATGGCAACGTAGCCATTGACGGGCTGGAGCCCATGAAAGTGGACGGCCGCGTGAAGGCTAACGTGGATTTGGCGGAAATGATGAAGGTGTACCCGGTGCAGGACCTCCTGCTGCGCGGCAAGCTGTTTATTGATGGCACGGCCCGCGGCATCTACTCCAAAACTCAGATGCCAGTAGTGCAGGCCAACATGAACCTGACCAACGGCTACGTCAAGAGCAAGCAGTTTCCGGCCCCCATCGAAAACCTGACCCTCACCGGCACCATCACCAACCCCACGGGCCAGCTCAACGATACCCACGTGGACATTCCGCAGTTTCGGATGCTGCTGGACGGGGAGCCGCTGCAGGGCCGGGTGGCGACCCAGGGCGTGGACAAGCTGCGCTTTGACACCGACGTGCACGGCGTAGTGGACCTGACCAAGCTCACCAAAATCTTCCCGCTGCAGGGCATGACCGTGACGGGCCGCCTGAGCGGCAACGTGGCTGCCAAGGGCAACATGGCCGACATTGAGGCCGGCCGCTACCAGACGGTAGTAGCTTCGGGCACGGTTAACGCCCAGAATATCACCTACAAAAGCACCGACCTACCCCAGGGCATGAAGGTAAACCGGGCAACGGCCACCTTCAACAACGACAAGATTGTGGTGCAAAACATGGCCGGCTCAGTGGGCTCCTCCGACATTGTCGCCTCGGGCACCATCAGCAATTACATGGGCTACCTATTCGTGCCCGGCCAGCCCTTGCGTGGCAACCTAACCGTGAACAGCAACCGCTTCAACGTGAACGAGTGGATGGTCGATGAGGTGTCGCAGAAGCCTACGGTGGCGGCTACCGGTGCTGCCCCGCCAAGGCCGAAGGCGTGCTGCAGATTCCGAAGGAGTTTGACTTGGTACTTAACACCAATGTGCAGCAGGTAGTCTACGACAACCTCAAGCTCGATAACGTGAAGGGCATTGTGACCGTGCGCGACCAGGCGGCTATTCTTAATGGACTGACGTTTAACACCCTGGGCGGTGCGTTTGCTACCAGCGGCAGCTACAGCAGCAAGGACCTGGCTCACCCCAAGTTTAACCTGGGCCTAAACATCAAAAATCTCAACTTCCAGAACGCCTTCAAAGCCTTTAACTCCGTGAAGGCCATGGTGCCGCTGGCCAGCAGTCTGGAGGGCGTGTTTTCCACTAATTTCAACGTGAGCGGGGAAATGGGACCCGACATGCTGCCCAGGTACAGCACGCTCACGGGCAAGGGCCTGTTTGAAGTGGTGCGGGCGGCCGTGGCTAACTCCTCGGTGCTGGACAAAATCAGCAGCCTGACCCAGTTTCAGGAGTTGAAGAAGTTTGCAGTGGATAACAAGGACGTAGCCGCCGAAATCATCAACGGTAACTTCGTGGTGAAGCCGTTTGACCTGACGGTGGGCCAGATCAAGATGACGGTGGGTGGCTCCAATAACATCAGCAGCGGCGGCTTGGAGTACGTTACGGCCCTAAATGTGCCCACCGGCAAGCTTGGCAACCAGCTCAACTCCCAGCTCACCCGCCTCACGGGCGTTTCCAACCTGCAGGGCACCGACCGGGTAACGCTGGGCCTGAACATCAGCGGCACCGTCACGAACCCGCAGGTAAAGCTGACTACGGGCAGCGTGAAAGCTCAGGCCAAAGATTTGGTTAGCAATATTGTGCAGGCCAAAGTAGAAGATGCGAAGCTGAAGATGCAGGCCCAGGCCAAGGTAGCCCAAGACAGCCTTCAACACGAACTACAGCGCAAGCAGCAGGAGTTCACCCAGAAAGCTCAGCTAGAGCTAGAGAAAAAGCGCCTTGAAGCGCAGGCTAAACTTCAGGACAAAGCCAAGCAGGGTCTGAACAACATCCTTTTCGGCAAGCCCAAACCCCAGCCGGCCAAGCCCGCTGAGCAGCCCAAACCCGCAGAGCCAGCTGAACCCACCGATACAACTAAAGCCGGCAATTAAGCTTAGCTGCCCATTTACCCCACCGAAGCCTGTTCCAGTGACTGGGGCGGGCTTCGTTTTTTAGCACTGCCGGAGGGTAAGAGCAAAAGCTTCGGCTAGGCAACGTAGTCCCCAACGCCCTAGAGAGTCAGCGGAAGGTTTCTAGCACAAAATCCAGACGGTAGAACTTCTTTTATTTCAGGAACGGCAAAAGTTGGCTAACTTCTTGCCCGAACGTCGCCTTCAGAGCTACGTAGTAGGCTGACTTTCCCGTTTTCGTTTCCCACAACCACTCATTCATGCAATTCGCTCGTTTACTACCCCTTGCCTTGCTAGCCCCTCTGGCCCTCGCTAGCTGCAGCAACGACAATGACTCCTCAGACTCAGCCAACTCCGCCAAGCTGGAAGTACGGCTGATGGACGCCCCCGGCGACTTCCGCACAGTGGTGCTGGACGTGCAGAAAATTGAGGTTCATCTGAAAGAAGAGAAGGATCCGGCCGTATATCAGCTGCTACCCTTCAAGGCCCAGACGATTAACGTGTTGGACTACGTGAACGGCAAGTCGGCCTTGCTGGTCAGCACCGATTTCACCCCTGGCGACTTATCGGAAATTCGGTTGCAGCTCGGCCCGGACAGCTACGTGATTGGGCGCGACGGCCAGCGCTACGACCTGAAAACGCCCAGCGGCCAGACTTCCGGGGTAAAGCTCAAGCTGGACAAAGCCTCCCTGCAGGCCCGACAGACCTTCCAGCTCCTGCTGGACTTCGATGTGGCCAAGTCTATTGTAGAGCGCGGCAACTGGAAGCCCGGCAACGACAAAAAGGAGCGTTACTTGCTCAAGCCCGTTATTCGGGTAGTGGCCCAGGACATTGCCGGCGGCTTGCGCGGCACCGTAACACCCGCCGCGGCTCTGCCCCAGGTGCTAGCCATCCGCTCGTCCATCACCGTACCCGATACGTTCAGCACGGCCGCCGATGCTTCGGGCGCGTTTCAGCTTAGCGGCATTCCTTCGGGTACTTACCGGGTAGAGTTCTTCCCAACAACCACCGCGCCTACCGGCCAGCCCGCTTACCGGGTAGTTACCCGCACGGGCATTACGGTTACCAATAACCAAGTGAGCGAGCTAGGCCAGACCACGCTCAACTAATTGCCCTACTTACGTTTATATGTAACAAAAAAGCCCTGGCTGCATAGCCAGGGCTTTTTTGTGGTGGAGCGAAGCGGGTAATCTACTGTTTCACGATGCGCTGGATAAAGCGGGTGTTAGCCCCCCGCACCACCACCGTGTAGAAGCCAGCGGGCCAGCTGCTTACAGCCAGCGGCCAGACCTGCCCGCCGCCCAGCGTAGCGCCGTACACTTGGCGGCCCGTGGCATCCGTTACAACTACCTGGTAAGCCGCAGTAGGCAGTGCCAGCAGGTTCAGGCTAGCTTCAGAGCTGAACGGATTGGGCGTTACCGCTACCACAAAGGAGCCACCAGCTGCAAGCGCAACCGTGCGCACCTGGCTGTAGGCTGATTCCCCGGTCACGTCTACTTGCTTGAGGCGGTAGTAGAGCAGGGCCGCAGCTCCGGGAGTCGGGAGGGCAGCATCGGTGAAGCGGTAGGTAGCACCGGTGGCCGAGGTGCCCAGCCCCCGCACCTGCCCAATGCGCTGAAACTGCTTGCCATCTAGGCTGCGCTCCACCTCAAACCGGTCGTTGTTCAGCTCGGCGGCGGTGGTCCAGGTAAGCTGAGCAGTAGTGCCGGTAAGTTGAGTTGTGAAGCTGAGCATTTTAACGGGTAGAGGCCCGGCCACTGGTACCACGTAGGTAGCTAGGTTAGAGGTACCACCCAGGTTATCAGTAGCGTAGTAAGTAAAGGAATACTGGCCGGTTTCAGTTTTCGGGGGAGCGTAAGCCAGTTCACTAGCCTGCTCAGGCCGGATGGTTTGCCCCGGCGAAACCGCTACTCCGTTCAGCGTTAGGGCGCCTCTGGAGGGTAGGTTGGCAATGGTATAGGAGGCAATCCAGCCGTCGGCATCCGTCGACTCCAGGGCGCTAAGCGGGGTGGAGTTGGTGGTGTTGCGCATGCCCTGGGCCCACTTGTCCTTGGCCACCGGCATTTCATTCCCGATTGGAATGGTGTAAATGGCCGTGTTAGACGTATTACCTTGGTTATCAACAGCGTAGTAGTTGAAGGTAACCGGACCGGCATACGCACCCGATGGATCAAAGGCGAGCTGGCCTAATTGGGCGGGCTGCACTTCCAGCGGAATCGTCGTGACGGGCGTGCCGCTTAGCAGCAGCGTACCGGCCTGCTGGTTCGGCACCGTCACAACCATGTACTTCACAATGGTACCGTCGCCGTCGGTTGCTACTAGCGGCTTGAGGGTAGTGGCCGCAGCCGTATTCGGAATGGCCGGAGCCATCAGGACGTTGGCCGCCAGCGGGGCCGTGTTGCCAACCGGAATGGTGTAAGTAGCCGTGTTGCTAGTAGAGCCAATGTTGTCGGTGGCCAGGAAAGTGAACGTGACGTTGCCGTTCACGGCGCCGCTGGGGTCGAAGGTGAGGCGCTTGTTATCATCGGGCGTCACTACTTGGTTGAGCGTGGCAGCTACCCCGTTCACGTACAGCGTGCCGGCCGCGGGCAGCGGTAGGGCCGTAATGGTGAACGAGGCAATGGTGCCATCGGGGTCCGTGGCGTCCATGGGTGCCAGGGCTGTAGCGGTGGCCGTAGCCGCCAAAGGAGTTGCGGCCGTGTTGTTGGCTACGGGCACGGCGTTGCAGGTACCGAAGTACAGATCGTCAATCCCAATGTCGTTGCCTTGCAGGTCCAGGGTCAGGTTGCGAATTTCGAAGGTAGCCGTGGTGCTATTGCCGGAATACCACACGTCGGAGTACTGCACCCACTGGTCCGGCGACTCCGGCACCGTGATAGTCCCCGAAGTCGACTCGCCGTTGATGACGAAGCCCACAATCGGGTCGGCAATGTTCATGTTCGCCGGAATCAGGTTGTTGAAGAAGGCCGAGAAGGTGTAGTAGCGGTTGGGCTGAACCTTGAACGTTTGGGTGTAGAGCGTCCGGATGGCCGAGGTAGCGTTGATCATCAAGAAGTTATCGGCGGCGCCCCCGCGGCCATTGCCCCGGAACGTGCCATGATACTTGCTGGCATCGGGGCCAATGGCATAGGTGTTTTCCGGGGTCAGCTCCGTTGCTACGGCCGCATCGTCGGCCTTGTACTCGTAGTTGGTGTTAAAGCCAACGTTGCCATTCGTGAAGCCCGGGTTCACCAGCTGGTTTGGGCCGGTGGCGGCAATGCACTGCACGGCCGGGTCGTATACATTCAGGTGCACCGTGGCAGTAGCGCACTGCGGAGTACCCGTTTTGTCGCAGGCCCTGTACACGAAGCTATCCTGCCCCAGGAAGCCGGCGGTAGGCGTGTAGGTGTAGGAGCCGTTGGCATTTAACGCCAGGCTGCCGTTTTTCACGCCCGTTACCAGGGCCACCGTGAAGCCCGTGTTCTGCGGATCGGTATCGTTCAGAATCACGTTGCCCGACACGGTCATGCCCTTTTCTACCTCATTGCTGTCATCGAAGGCAGAGGTAATATTGTTGACGATAACGCGAATGGCGGCCTGGTTTGATGTCAGCCCCAGGTTGTCCTCCACTGTATAGGTGATGGTGCTGGTGCCGGCGTAGTCTAGCACGGGCGTAAAGGAAACGATGCCCTGGGCCGACACCGTAAATTTCCCCTGGTTCGCCATCGTACGCTCCTGCTGAATACCTGCCAGATCAGGGTTCAGGTCCACGGTAGTCGCCAGAATGGAGCCGTCGGCGTCGGTGTCATTGGTGAGCACCGAAATGGTAGCAATGCCGTTGCGGGCAATGATTACCGCGGGGTCATTGACAGCCACCGGGGGTACGTTGGCCACCGGAATGGTATAGGTAGCCGGGGCCGACTCCAGCCCGTCGTTGTTGGTAGCGGTGTAAGTAAAGGTGAATTCCCCCGACTTATTTCCGGCCGGATCGAACTGTAGCTGGGCTGCTTCGGCTACCGAGAGCGTACGCGGCGCGGTGCCGATGGCCGTTGTGTTCAGGTATAAGGTGCCGTTGTTGGGCAGGCTCTTGAGCGTGTAGCCGCTGAGCGTGTTGCCCGCGGCCACACTACCCACCAAACCCGCAATAGGCGTGGCAGCGGCGCTGCTGGGCATGAGTGCCGCCCGCACGTTGCTGGCCAAAGGAGGGCTGCTCACCGTTACCGTGAGCGTGGCCTCGTTGGAGGTGCCGTCGCCGAGCCCCGCAGTAACGTCGCGCACCGTATACCGGATGGACGTCTGGAATCTGGTGCTGGGCTTAGGATTCGTAGGCAGCGTGAAAGTAACAACCCCGGAGCTGCTCACTGAAAACAAGCCGCCGTTACTACCAGCAATATTGCTCGTACCGGCGGTTGCTCCGATAAGCCTTACGGTTGCAGGGTCAATGGCGTCGCTGCCAAGGCCTAGGCCTCCGCGAGTATCGTTTGCCAGAATGTTAATGGTTGCTGATGTAGCCGTAATCACCACTACGGCAGCATCATTATTTGCTACTGGCGCCGCGGCCCAAGTAGTAGCGGGCAGCGCCAATAACATTCCTAGCAGCCCCCCTACCCTCCGAATCGGAACCTGACTTGCCCACTTCGCGGGGAATGCATTGCGGAAATGTGTTTTCATAGAAAGTAGTAAAAAGAAAAGAGCTAAATGCGCCTAGCTTACCCACAGGTGAGCCAGCCAGCAAAACAAATTTAACGCACATTGTATGACTTTTCCATTTTTACCACTTCACCAACCTGTACGGTTCAGCTACGATTAAAATCAATTATTAGCCTAAATCATAAACTTAAGCCGTTTGTTTTCCCTAACAGGGAAGTATATTTCAATATGAATCAAGAAAGGAACCATTTTTCTAAGAGTGGGAATTCGGAGACTATGTTGATGTCGGCTTATCCAGGATAAATTGCACTATATTTATACGTGTTAAAAAATAAAAAAATCAGTTCTGCTACCTACACCACCCCGTTTTACCAGAGCGGATAGGTAACAAAACTGATTTCTGCAGTGGCGTAGCTGGGCTGCGTTTAGCTCATTTCATTAACCAAGCGAAGCAGTTCTTGCTGGGTGTGGTGCGTTTTGTCCTTGGCATACCAGCCGTGCAGCTTTTCGGCAAATTCCTCATGCGTAGCGCCGGCTGCCTTCATGGCCTGAAACAGCTCCTGCGCCGCCGCGGGCCGGGGGCCCCACTGCGCTACCTCATGCAGGGTATCTGCCCGCAGCACAATGAGCTTGGGAATTGACCGGCCCCCGTTGGTCAGGTAACGGTCCATGAGGTCCAGGTTTTCGTCGCGCAGCAAGTAGTGGGTAGTGATGCGGCCCTGGCTAGCCTGGGCTATTTTTTCCAGCACGGGCACAATTTGGGCCGCGTCGCCGCACCAGCCTTCGGTCAGGACCAGCCACACGTAGCGCTGCTGTAACCCTTGCACCGCAGCCAGCAGCTCCGGCTGCACCTGCACCTGCTTGTCGAGGCGCTCCATGCGCTGGATATTGAGCTGGGCGTAGGCAGTCAGGGCCTCCGATTGAGTAGTACCCGTGGTTTTACCCTCGGCCATGAGGGTAGTAATCATTTGGCGATAAGCACTATAGGAGTAAGCTCGGGCCAGGTGCTCAGGACTCAGGACCGGGGAAGGTGAGGCGGAAGTCGTCATGGAAACGATGGGTAGGAAGCCGGATGATAGTACAACGAAAAACCCTTCCGCGAGGTGGCGAACCGCCTGCGGAAGGGTTTAACAAGGAAACGCAAAGGGAAGTTACAGGCTGGGCACGTCGGCCGCCTGCGCCTTAGCCGACAATTCGCGGCAGTAGGTAATAAAGTCGGTGTTAATGGGCTCCAGACCGGCGGCGCGCAGCTCCTTGGCTACCTGGGCGCGGTGGTAGTTGCCGTGCACGGGCACGTGGGTCAGGATGTCGGATACTTGGCTGGTGTAGCCCTCCCCGATGGAGTTGGTGTAGGTAATTAGGCGCTGCATTTCCGTGTCATCGGCCTGAATGCCGTACTGATGAAAACGCTCGGAAGTTTGCTCGTGCCAGTGGTGCAGGGTGGCCAGGTCGTGCTCCTGCCACACTTTCACGGGGCTGGGCGTGTTGGTCATGCGGCCAAGCCAGATGGCCTGGGCGTTCAGCACGTGGCTAAACAGGCGCAGGGCTCCGGCAGGAATGGTCGCGCCTTCGGCCACGAGGCCGTCGAGGTGGCGCAGCAGGGTAGCATTTGCCCACACGGTGTAGGCGCCCAGCTTTTCAATGGTGTTGATCATGATAAAAGAAAGGTGAGAAATCTGGGGAATGCGCGGAAGGTGGAAGGAGTACCAAAGCCGTGAGTGAAACTCATTGTTTCAGCCTCTCACCACTTCGCCGCTATCGAGGGTCTTGCCATACCAGCCGTTCTTCGGTTCGGTTTTTCACAAAGTCGGGGCACTTACCGTCGCCTTTGCCCGTGAGCCCGCCGTCGGGGTGGCAAAGCAACTTGCCATCGGCGGCGTAGAGGTTGGTGAACTGGTCGCAGCAGGGGCTGCTTTCGTAGTACACCGTGGCCCCATCAAGCTGGTAGCTATAAATATGAATGGGCGGATTCTGCTTTTCGGCGTTGCTGTGCTGCTGAATCCGGTCGGCCAGCCACTTCGGACGCTTGGTAGCGTCGAATACCGCATCGGGGCGAGGGGTAGGCTCAATGGTATTGGCGCTGGTAGGTGCGGGAGTTGACACGCTTCCGGCCAGCCCGGTCTGGGGAGCATCGGTGGGCGTCGTGACGGCCACGTTGCGCTGGCAGGCCGCGGTATGGAGCAGCACAGCTAGGGTAGGAATCAGAAGCAGGGAAGAGCGCATGAGCAAGGCAAGAGGTAGAACTTCCCCGCACCCGAGGGCTAAAGGGGCGGCAAATATGCACACAAAGCTTGGTTACGCAGGTGGCCGCCAGTGGTTCTGCTCTCTCCTAGGGTTACCAGCCCAGCAAGTCCCAGACCCGCGGCCCAAAAATCAGCAAGCCCACGGCCAGCGCAGCTACGGCCATCACCAGCACGGCCCCAGCCGCTACGTCCTTGGCCCGCCCAGCCAGCGGGTGGTAGTCCGGCGACACCAAGTTCACGACTGCTTCAATGGCTGTATTCACTAGTTCGGCGCACCACACCGCGCCCACGGCCAAGGCCACCACCGCCCACTCCCACCGTTCCAGCCCGAAGTACAACCCCAACCCAACAACTAGTACCGTAGCGGCCGCATGAAACCACAGGTGCACCTCGGTTTGCAGGGCAGCCCACACACCCCGGAAGGCGTAGCCAAAGCTGGCGGCCCGCTGGCGCACCAGGGCCGGCAGCCGGCGCGGAGGTGGGGGCGTGGGCTCAACCACGGGCGTCGAACTCCTGAAATACGGTTTGGCGCAGTTGGTCCCACTCGGGCTTCAGAATGCTGAAGTACACGGAGTCGCGCCGGCGGCCGCTTTGGGTAACCATGTGGCTGCGCAGAATGCCCTCCTCCGTGGCGCCCATGCGGCGCATAGCCTCCCGCGACTTTTGGTTCAGGGCGTCGGCCTTCAACTCTACCCGCTCGCAGCCCAGCTCTCCGAAAGCGTATTTCAGCAGCAGATGCTTCGCCGCCCGATTCAGTCCCGTACGCTGAAAGTCCTTGCCCAGCCAGGTCCAGCCAATTTCCAGTCGCTTGTCGGCCAACGCAAAGCTCCCGTAGCTGGTGCTACCTACCACGCGCCCAGTAGCGCGGTCGATGATGGCAAAGGGGTAGCGGATGCCCTGGGCCCGGTCCTGCGCCGCCTTGGTTAAGTAAGCTGCCAGCCCCACGGCATCAACCGGGTAAGGAATGGAGCTGAACTGCCACAGCTCCGGGTCGAAAATAACTCGTTTTAAATCCTCGAAATCAGTGGCTTCAAGGGGACGCAGGCGGACGCGGCTATTTTCCAGGGTAATGCAGCGGGCGAAATCCATGGGCAGATTGAGCAGGAAGTTGCGTCAAAGATAAAGCAGAGTTTCACGCGGCCGCCTTATATCCTTCCCCGGATTCCTATACGGCCTCAATAGCCCAGCCCGCGCAACAACACGGCATAGTCGGCGGCAGAAAGGTGGCCGCCGCTGGCCTGGGGGTGGCCGTGGGCGAAGTTGGCGGGCGGGGTAGCGCCGACCCTAGCAAAAGCGGCCCGCAGCAGGTCCGGAATATGCAGGTTGCCGGCCGCTCGCCCGGATATAGCCACCATGCCATTGGGCAGGTAGCCCAGGTTGGCGCACAGCACTACCCTGTCTGACAGCCGCGTAATCCACTGCTGGGCAATCAGGGGATGAATCTGGCAGGGCGAATCGATGGTGACGATGGCCACGGGTGCAGCATCGGGGCCTTTGGGCGGAAACTTCGGGGTAGCTTGCGAGCCGCGGCCAAGGCGGCAGCTACTTCGGCCCGGTAACCAGCCAGCACTTCATCCTGAGCCAGGCCGCGGGGGTTGTCATCGTGGAGGAGGTAGCGCAGGGGCCGGTTCAGGTCGAATTCGCCGGCCCGGCGGGCGGCGTTACACATGGCTACGGCCTCCTTCAGCCACTTGGCGGTGTGCTGCTTCTTGACAGCGGCCAGCGGGGCCCAGGCAGCTTGGTCGCCGAGGTCCGACAGCACGCCAATAGCCGCTACCCATTGTAAGTCAGCCATATCGGCTTCGGCGGCCAGCAGCTCATAAGCCAGCCAGGCCGAGCAGGGCACCGGCTCCAAGCCGTACCCGGTTAGCACGGTACCGCCAGCCGGTGGCTCACCTTCCGGAATGTGGTGGTCGACGTAGAGCACGGGCACGCCGTGCACTTCCAAGGTACCGTGCGCGTGTACGCCGAGGTCCGTCACAATCAGGGCATCCGGCTTCAGAGCCAGCAGCCGTTCGTGGGCACCAGGCGTCAGGAAGGCGTTTTCGCCCTTGCCGGAAGGCACTACCTCCACCTGCCAGCTCGGGTTGATGCGGTTCAAGCCGCGCCCGAAGAGCGCCCCGGCGGCTAGGCCATCGGCATCGAAATGACAGAACACCACCACGCGGCCGCCGGCCGGAACCTGGTCCAGAAAGGCCCGGAAGGGCGCCACAAATTGCGGATAAGCGGGCATAGAAACGGGCAGCCCGCATGGTAGCCGGCTGCCCGTTGTTCGTAAAGCAGGATGCTAGGGTTGTAGCGCGCAGCTGAGACTACGGTTAGAAAACTAGCTCCCCTCCTTGGATAAGGAGGGGAGCTAGTTTTCTAGCTTTTACTTCTTGATTTCGCCGACCATGTCCTCGGGCTTGAGCCACTCGTTGAACTGCTCTTCGGTGAGGTAGCCGAGCTGGAGGGCGGTTTCCTTGAGGGTGGAGCCGTTTTTGTGGGCCGTCTGGGCAATTTCGGCGGCTTTGTAGTAGCCGATGTGGGGGTTCAGGGCCGTTACCAGCATCAGGCTACTGTCTACGTGCTTCTTGATGTTGGTTTCCAGGGGCTCGATGCCGGCGGCGCACTTGTCGTTGAACGACACGCACACGTCGCCGATAAGACGGGCCGAGTGCAGGAAATTGTAGATCATCAGGGGCTTGAACACGTTCAGCTCGAAGTGGCCGTTCATGCCGCCGATGTTGATAGCTACGTCGTTACCCATCACCTGGGCCGCTACCATGGTCATGGCCTCCGACTGGGTGGGGTTCACCTTGCCAGGCATGATGCTGGAGCCGGGCTCATTGTCGGGGATGTGCAGCTCGCCGATGCCAGCGCGCGGGCCCGAAGCCAGCAGGCGGATGTCGTTGGCAATCTTCATCAGGCTGGCAGCCACGGTTTTCAGGGCACCGTGAGCTTCCACAATGGCGTCGTGGGCGGCCAGGGCCTCAAACTTGTTTTCCGCCGTGATGAAGGGTAGGCCGGTGAGGTCGGCAATATGTTTGGCAACGTTTTCGGAGTAGCCGGGAGGCGTGTTGATGCCGGTGCCCACGGCCGTACCACCCAGAGCCAGCTCCGAAAGGTGAGCCAGGGTATTCTTAATGGCACGCAGGCCGTGGTCGAGCTGCGACACGTAGCCGCTGAACTCCTGACCCACCGTGAGCGGGGTAGCATCCATGAGGTGGGTGCGGCCGATTTTCACGATGTGCATGAACTGCTCGCTCTTAGCGCGCAGCGTGTCGCGCAGCTTCTCAATACCGGGTATGGTCTTCTCTACCAGAATCTTATAGGCCGCAATGTGCATAGCCGTCGGGAAGGTATCGTTCGAGCTCTGCGACTTGTTCACGTCGTCGTTGGGGCCAGAAACTTCTTCTCGTCGGAAAGCTGACCGCCGTTCAGGACGTGGCCGCGGTAAGCCACTACCTCGTTCACGTTCATGTTGCTCTGAGTGCCCGAGCCGGTTTGCCACACCACCAAGGGAACTCCTGATCCAGCTTGCCTTCCAGAATTTCGTCGCAGACGCGGCCAATCAGCTCCGCTTTCTCCGCCGACAGGATGCCGGCGTCGCGGTTGGTAAGGGCGGCGGCTTTCTTCAGGTAGGCAAAGGCGCGGATGATTTCCTTGGGCATCTTGTTGATGTCCTGGGCAATCTGGAAGTTATCGATGGAGCGCTGGGTTTGGGCGCCGAAGTAGGCGTCGGCCGGCACCTGCACGGTGCCCATGGTGTCTTTCTCGGTGCGAAACTGAGTCATGCTTCTAGTGGGTGAGAAGAGAATAAGGTGACAAGAAAGCGCGCGGCAAGCCGGCACGCCGCAAAAGTACGCAACGGCGTACGGCCCCGCACCGCTACCCCAAAATTCTGCCCCAGGTTCGCCCGGCTGCCTGCCCGCTGCCTACGTATAGGATAGCTCAAGCATCTTACTAGCTACTCTACGTCATGAAAAAGACCTTCGAATCTGAATCCGACGCCCTGTCCGTACAGTCTGAAACACCTACCACGGCCCAGCCTTCCGCCGTAACGCCACCCGCCCAGGAAAACACGGCCCCTACGCCCCTTCAGCCTCCACCGCCAGCACCAGCTCTAACACTGACGAAACCCCAGTACCCGTAGCTGGCAACGGTGCCCCCGACTACAGCCAGGTGGAAATAAAAACCGAACCCGACCTGCCCCGCGAAGTAACGCCCGGCGGTAGCGCCACCGAACCCGAAAGCGGCGGTGGTTACAGTGGGTAGAGAGAATTGATAAGGTGTCATGGCGAGGGCATCGAAGCCATCCTTCCTCTCATTTGTGACACATCTCCTAACGTAACAAGCCCTTGACGCTACTATCCGTCAAGGGCTTGTCACGTTTTAGGAGTAGGACGTTGGTCAGGACGGATGGCTTCGGTGCCCTCGCCATGACCAGTATACTTTACCGCTGCTCAATCTTAAAGGGCACGGTGATTTCGACAGTGCGGGCGGTGCGGCGGCCGTTCTGAATGGCGGGAAACCAAGCCGGACCCTCCTGAAGCAGGCGAATAGCTTCGGCGTCGCACTCCTCAGACAGCTTCTTGACTACTTTAATGTTTGATACTTTGCCATCAACGCCTACCACAAAGCGCAGCTTTACGTTGCCTTCCTGCCGAGCTTCCAGGGCTTTTTCGGGTAGTCGAGACTGTCGCGCAGGTACTTTTTGAGGCTAGTGTAGCCCCCGGCCGGCATGGCCCCCACCAACATAGGCGCGGGCGGCGCATCGCGGCGCACTACGACTACCTCACTCAGGGCACTAGAACTGGGCGAAAGGGCCAAGGCCAGCGTGGAGTCGGAAGGGCGCAGGGCGCGGGTTTGGGCGGTGTAACCGATGGAGCTAATCGTAAGCTGCTCAGTAGCAGTAGGCACTTGCAGGGAGAAAGACCCATTGGAATTGGTAACGGCTCCCTGCTGCGTGCCAGGCACCAGCACCGTGGCGCCCGGCAGCGGCACCCCAGCGGCGTCCGTCACGCGACCCTGGATAGTACGCAGATTCTGCGGTAAGAGCGGAGCTGAAGCTGAACCTTCCGCAACACGCCTTTTGGCTTTAACCGCCAGGGAGGCTGCAGCTACATCGGCAGTGACCGGTGGTTTTCCTGCAGCATGCACTGAATCTGCGGAGGCCGCTGCTGCAGCTGCAACGTAGGCATCAGGTGGTGCAACCCCACTTTGCACCTGTTCCATGGGCTCACCCACTGCCGGCCCATCGGCCAGCACCGAGCGCGCCAAATAAGACGGGCGCCTTGTCGCCAGCTGCCGACGGCGCAACGACGAAGCTGGCGCAACTGACGATACGGTTGCTATAGCAGAGGAAGCAGACACGGCGGGCTCTGCAGTGCGTAATGGCGCGGGTGCGGGAGTAGTAGAGGCAGATGCAACAGCTTCTGCAGCGGGCTTGGCGGCTATAGTAGCTCTGCTCTGTAAACGATTAGCAGTCAACCATACCAAGGCAGCACCTATTGTACATAGCAGCACCGCCGCGGCCGCTAGCTGTTGCCAGGCCCAACCCAGGGGCGGCTTGGGCTTCGAACCCATGGCTAATTCTTCTACGCGGGCATGCAGGCGCTGGCGCAGGTCAGCCAGACTAGTATCGGTAACGGCAGCGGGCTGCAGCGCCAGGCCTTCCAGCACGTCGGCGCAGCGGGGGCAGGTACTGGTATGGGCTTCTACGCGGTGCTGCTCCAAGGGCTCCAGTGTTCCGGCCACGTAGCGGCGCAGCACTTCCAGCGGCAGGTGCCGGGAAGCGGTGGGCTCAGAAGCAGCATTAGGGAGAAGCATTGGAAGCAGCAGTGGTTTCGAGGTAGCGGCGCAGGTTGCGCTTGCCGTTTTGGAGGTGACTTTTAACCGCGTTCAGGTCGAAGCCCGTGAGGTCAGCAATGTCGCGGTAGCATTTCTTTTCGAGGTAAAACAGCTCCAGGCATTGTCGTTGGCCGGGAGGTAGTTCAGCCAGGGCGTGTTCTAGCTGTTGGAGCTGCTGTTCGTGGAGGTCGGCTTCGGTAGAGTCATCTTCTACCAGATGCCGGGCCGCGGCCAATTCCATACCGGCGGCATCGGGAAAGTGGACCACCAGCGCCCCACCCGCCGCGGGGCCCGCCCGCTGCCGGGCCCGCAGCACCATCAGGCAATGGTTGCGAGCGGTGGCGTGCAGCCAGGGCGCGAAGTTCTCTACCTCATGTTGACGCAACTTACTTACCAATTGCTCAAAGAGTTGCATTACGGCGTCCTTGGCATCTTCCTCGTCGCGGAGGTAGCGCCGACAGATGGCCAGCACCTGGGTCATGTGCCGGTCGTAGAGCGCGCCTACATCGTGCACGTCGCCCTGGGCGTGGTAGCGCCGGAGCAGCTCCGCATCGGAGAGCTCGGCAGCAGGCGCAGGACGGCGGGAGCGACGAAAGAACATATCAGGGCGAAAGGCCAGAACCGAAAGCTACACTTTCGGGCCGGAAAAGCATGGAGCTGCCTCCTCAACATCTCCAATCGAAAGGCGGAAAGAAAAGCCAGAAAAATATTTTTCACGGCGCGTGTGGAATCCGGCAGCGGGGCGCATCTACAAGAAAAGCTGCTCTCCTAACGCCCCGGTTATGTCGCCTTCTTTCCCTTTCCTGTTTGGCTCAACACTGGCTCTGCTAGGCAGCCGCTCCGCACAGGCTCAGCTTCTTACCCCGCTGATACGCTGCACGCTGCGGCTCCGCCACCGGCCACGGCTCCGCCTTCCTCCGCTCTGCCCTAGTGGCTGACCACTACCCAGGAGTGTGCCGCCATGCGGACCGCAGAAGCCCACTCCACGCCCCACCAAGCCCACCGCCGCGAGAGAAAACTGCGCCGTTGGGCCACGGCGCAACCCAGTTCACTTGTGCTTCCCTAACCACTTATTTCCTTACCTCCGAAGCCTGCGCCTACTTCACTCACTTGCGGCCGGGCGGTGTTGGTTGCAGCCTCACTACCTCACATGCGCCGCTGGAGCAACTTCGGCTTTATCCTGATTCAAGTGCTTTATGGTTACTCGCGCTATTCCTAGTGTAGATAAAAAAGGCCCCACCGAAGTTCGGTGGGGCCTTTGTGTGGGGAATAGGTGGGAGGAGAGAGAATTAGAACGAGTAGTTCACGGACGCCTTAATCACGCGGTTCTGGGCGTCGAAATTGTTGTTTTTATCCAGGGACGAGAGGCCGTAGTCGTAGCCAGCGCTCAGGCCCAAGCCGTTTTGGAACTGGTAGCCCAGGCCGCCCGTCACGGAGAAGTCCACGGGGCGAAACTGTTCTTTGATGTCGAAGTCCTTGTTAAAGGCCGAGAAGCCCAAGGCGCTGGCATTCACGCGGGCCTTGCCCGAGAGCAGCACGGAGGCTTGCGGGCCAGCGTACAGGTAGAATCCATCGGTGAGGTAGGCCTTGGCCAGCAGCGGAATATCGAGGTAGGCCATGCGGGCCGTGGCTTTCACCTTGGCATTCAGGAAGTCGAACTGTTCCAGCGGAATGCGGCCGGTCAGGGCGGTTCCTTTCTCGGAGTAGGCAACACCCGGCTCAATGGCAAAGCGCGGGCCCAGCGGCAGGGTAGCGTAGAGGCCGGCATGGAAGCCCGTCTTCATTTCCTTGGTCACGGCCCCGTTGGTGTACTCCGCCAGGTCCATCACGCTGCTTACCGCATCACCCGACCAGTCGGCCACGTTTACGCCAGCTCGGATACCGAATTTCACGCCATCCGTAGCCGAAGAAGTGGAGTAGGAAGGCGTAGAACGCACCGGGCGGGCCTGGGCTTTGCCGGTGTAAGCGGGCACGCGGTGGGGCTGAATCTGAGCTTCGGAAGCCGTAGCAAAAGCCGTAACAAAAAGGGTAGCAGCGGCCAGGCGGCCGAAAAGTCGCTTCGTATTCATGGCAGGAAGAGTTGGAAGGAAGGGCCGGCTACCAAGGATGCACAGCGGGTGGCTGCCGGCTTCGGATGGGTAGTATTACAAAACCGTGCCAACTTTTCTTTTCAGCATCGAAAGGCCATATGGCGTAAGCAAATGGCCTTTTCTCAACCTAAGCAGGTGCCGCTTACCCTAACCTTCTATTGCTTTCCTTCCACCGTCCTGGCTTCTACTCCAGCATATGCTGCGTTACCAGTAAGATCTTATAAATAGCAAAAGGACCGTCATTCCGAGCAGCGCGAGGAATCTGGGGTAGCTTCCAGAGGACAACCCAGATTCCTCGCGCTGCTCGGAATGACAGGTGGTGACATCTTGCATCCTAGCGCATCACATTATATTCACCTGGTGGCTACTACAGCACATAAGAGGTAGTAACTTTCTTTTAAATCAAGCCGCGACCGAACGGTTGTTCGTACATCTTTCCAAATAAATTATTTGGAATTGCCACTGATGCGTTTCACCTTGCCAGCGTAAAGCACCTGATTCTCATGCTTCAGCACACCGGCCGCTTCTTTTTTAGCTACTACTTCTACTACGCCACCACGTAGTCGAGCGGCCCTCCTGTAGCTTTCCAAACCGAAACGCTCAGCGCCTCTCGACAACCTCGGGAGGCGCTTTTTTTACGCTTACACTCCAGTTACTCATGCTCACCTCGGCTTTCTTTTACTACGGCTACTATTATTTCTTTTTCACGAAGAAGCCGGGCCTGATTTGCCGAAGCTGACCGAAGCGCAGCCACCACAGCAAACCAAGGCCCCGCACTCCGGAGGCCTTTTTTAGTACCCTTTCATCACCAGTACCATGCTCCCAGCCGTTGCCATTCAGGGTTTCGAAGGCAGTTTCCACCAGATAGCCGCCCGGCGCTACTTTAGCTCTGAGGCGGTGGAGGTAGTGCCGTGCGCCACGTTTGGGGAGGTAGTAAATTCGGTGGTGGGAGGACGGGCCGGGGCGGCCGTTATGGCCATTGAGAATTCTATTGCCGGCAGCATTCTGCCTAACTACACTCTGCTGCGGAAGTCGGGCCTGCGGGTGATGGGCGAAACCTACCTGCACATCCGCCAGCACCTGATGGCCCTACCCGGGCAGCAAGTGGAGGATATTACCGAAGTGCACTCCCACCCCATGGCCTTGCTCCAGTGCGCCGACTACCTGAGCCGCCACAAGCATTGGCGCCTAGTAGAAACCGAGGACACGGCCCTGAGCGCCCAGCGCATTCGGGAAAGCCAGCGGACCGGCGTAGCGGCCGTAGCCGGCACCCTAGCCGCGGAGCTGTTCGGGCTGGATATTCTGGAAGCCGACATTCACTCCGAAAAGAAAAACTACACCCGCTTTCTGGTGGTAGCCCGGCCCGAAAATGCCCAAGAGGTTGCCCAACCCAACAAGGCCTCACTGTACTTTCATACCAACCACACCCAGGGCAGCCTGGCCCGGGTGCTGGTACGTATTGCCGACCTGGGCATCAACCTGTCCAAGCTGCAGTCGTGCCCCAAGCCGGGCAGCACCTGGCACTACTACTTCCACGCCGACCTGGAATTCGACCAGCCCGCACAGTTGCAAGCCGCCCTCCAAGCCATTGCCCCGCTCACGGAAGGACTGGAAGTGCTGGGCGTTTACCACAAAGGCGACACCCACTAAATAAAATCAACCCGAACTGTCCTTCCGACGCAGAAGGAATCTGAGTTACTCATCAGTGGCTAACCCAGATTCCTCGCTTCCGCTCGGAAGGACAAATATCCTACCTCATGCACGTTTCCGTCGCCAGTCGCCTTCAGCACACCCAGGAGTACTACTTCTCGCAGAAGCTGCGCGAAATTGATGGCCTGAATAAAGCCGGTAAGCACATCATCAACCTGGGCATTGGCTCGCCCGATATGCCGCCCCACCCCCGCGTGGTAACGGCTCTTACGCAGGCTGCGCAGCAGCCAAATACCCACGCCTACCAGAGCTACAAGGGCGTGCCGGCCCTACGCCAAGCCATGGCCGGTTGGTACCAGCGGCAGTACGGCGTAACGCTCGACCCGGAGGCGGAAATCCTACCCCTGCTGGGGTCCAAGGAAGGCATCATCCATGTGAGCATGACCTTTCTGGAAGCTGGCGACGAGGTGCTGATTCCGAACCCGGGCTACCCCGCCTACCGGGCCGCGGCCCACCTCAGCGGCGCTACCCCCATCGACTACGACCTAACCGCCGAGAGCCACTGGCTGCCCAACCTGGACGCCCTGGCCCAGCGCGACCTGAGCCGGGTGAAACTCATGTGGGTCAACTACCCCCACATGCCCACTGGCACCGCCGCCGATGCTGCGTTTTTCACCAAGCTCGTGGCCTTTGCCACCGCCCACAACATCCTGCTGGTCCACGACAATCCCTATAGTTTCATCCTGAACACGGAGCAGCCGCAGAGCCTGCTGGCCGTGCCGGGGGCGCGGGAGGTGGTGCTGGAACTGAACTCCTTAAGCAAGTCGCACAACATGGCGGGCTGGCGCGTGGGCTTGCTGGCGGGTCGCGCCGATTTGCTTCAGGAAGTGCTCCGCTTCAAAAGCAACCTCGATTCTGGCATGTTCCTGCCGGTGCAGTTGGCGGCCGTGGAAGCCCTGAACCTGGACGACACCTGGTATCAGGAGCTGAACGCCCACTACCGCACTCGGCGCGAATTGGTGTTCGAACTGCTTGATACCATCGGCTGCACGTACCAGCACAACCAAGTGGGCCTGTTCGTGTGGGCTGCTATTCCGGCCGGCTATGCCGATGGCTACGCCCTCAGCGACGAGCTGCTGTATAACGCGAATGTGTTCATCACGCCGGGCGGCATCTTCGGCAGCAACGGCAACGGGTTCATTCGGGTGAGTTTGTGCCAGACCACGGAGGTGCTGCAGGCTGCCCTGGGCCGCATCAAAGCCGCCCGGCAACTACCGGCTACTCCTAGCCCGTCCTCTACTACCTGACACGTCACGCTTCAATCAGCCCATCACCCTGAGCACTCCGCGCATCAAGCGGCGACGAAGGACCTTATCACGACCGCGCAAGTCGTTGTTGCCTTGCTCGCTCCGCTGCTAGCCGTTCGGGCGTGTTAAGGCCATTTAAAGCTCCAGATGACGGGCTAACAGTTAGGATGAAGTGCCTTTTAAACTCGCTCAATCACCAACTCACCATTTCTCAATTTCACCACCCCACCAAATGGTAGTCACGATAATCGGAATTGGCTTGATTGGCGGCTCCCTCGCCCTGAGCCTCAAGGAAACCGGCCTCGCCCACCACATCATTGGGGTGGATCGGAGCCCGGAAAACCAGCGCCAGGCCGTAGCCTTGGGCCTGGTAGATGAGGTAGAAAACGAGCTGAGCGCTGCCGTCACCCGCGCCGACCTAGTAGTAGTAGCCGTGCCCATGGATGCCATGCTTGGCGTGCTGCCCCAAGTACTCGACGCCGCTACCGACCGCCAAGTGGTGATGGATGTGGGTTCGACCAAAGCTACCCTGCTGGCCGCCGTAGACGGGCACCCCAACCGCGCCCGTTTCGTGGCCGTGCACCCCATGGCCGGCACCGAGTACTCCGGCCCGTCGGCTGCCGTGCCCGGCCTGTTCAAGGGCAAAACCCTGGTTATCTGCGACGCCGCCCGGAGCGCCGAAGACGCCGTAGCCCGGATTGAAGCCGTGTTTGGGCGCCTGACTATGCACTTGGTGTACATGGATGCCGCCGCTCATGATTTGCACACGGCCTACATTTCACACATTTCGCACATTACTTCTTTTGCTCTGGCCCTCACGGTGTTAGAGAAGGAAAAGGAAGAACAGCAGATCTTTGCCCTGGCCAGCGGCGGTTTTGAGTCGACGGTGCGCCTGGCCAAAAGCTCGCCCGACATGTGGGTGCCCATTTTCCGCCAAAACCGCGTGAACGTGCTCGACGTGCTCGACGAACACATCCACCAGCTCCAGCACCTGCGCGAGCTACTAGCCCAGGAAGACTACCCCGCTGTGTACCAGCAAATTCAACAAGCCAACCTGATCAAGAAGATTCTGAAGTAACGCCGGCCGCCAGTACCAGAACAATGTAGAGACGCGACACTTCGCGTCTCGGCGCTAGAACGAACTGAACCGCGCCGCCTAAACAACGTCAGCAACGATTGAGACGCGAAGTGTCGCGTCTCTACATTGTTCTGACACCCAGACAACTTCTTCCCTTCCTCAACCACAGAAAACGCAAACTCAACATACCTCATGGAACAGCTTCTCACTTCCCCCGCCGACGCGGCCGAACACCCGAAATTCCTCGCTAAAAAGCCGCTTATTATTTCCGGGCCTTGCTCGGCGGAAACCGAGGAACAGCTCATTGCTACCTGCACCCAGTTGGCCGCTACTGGCAAGGTAGACATGCTGCGGGCCGGCATCTGGAAGCCCCGGACCAAACCTGGTCTGTTCGAGGGCATTGGCACCAAGGGCCTACCCTGGCTGCAGCGCGCCAAGCAGCTGACGGGCCTGCCCACCACCGTAGAAGTGGCTACCCCCAAGCACGTAGAAGATGCTCTGGCCTTCGACGTGGACGTGCTCTGGATTGGGGCCCGCACCACGGTGAACCCCTTCTCGGTGCAGGCCGTGGCCGATGCCCTGCGCGGTGTGGATATTCCGGTGTTCATCAAGAACCCGGTGCACCCCGACCTGGAGCTGTGGATGGGGGCCGTAGAGCGCCTGGCCAAGGTAGGCAACCAGAAAATCGGGCTGATTCACCGGGGCTTCGCCAGCTACGGCAACACGGAGTTCCGCAACGCGCCCATGTGGCACCTGCCCATTGAAATGAAGCGCCGCCTCCCCGATTTGCCCATCATCTGCGACCCGAGCCACATTTGCGGCAACCGCACGGGCCTGGCCAGCGTGGCCCAGAAAAGCATCGACCTGGATTTCGATGGACTAATGCTGGAGTCGCACATTGACCCTGATAACGCTTGGAGCGACGCCAAGCAGCAAGTAACGCCCCAGCGCCTGGCGGAGCTGCTCGACGGCCTGACCTGGCGCCACGAAACCACCGACCAGCAAGAGTTCCTGACGGTGCTCAGCAAGCTGCGCGAGCAAATCAATCAGCTCGACGACGAGATTCTGCACCTGTTGGGCCGCCGCATGCAGGTAGCCGAGAGCATCGGGCAGTACAAAAAGGACAACGACATTACCATCCTGCAAACCAACCGCTGGAACGAGATTCTGGAGCGCGGCATCCAGAAGGGCAACCAGCTCGGCCTCACCCGCGACTTCATTCTGAAGTACTTCGACGCCGTGCATCTGGAGTCCATCAACCGCCAGAACCGCGTGATGAACCGCGAGAATCTGGAGTAGAAGGTGATGAAGTGAAGAGCTGATGGGGTAAAATATGGTAAACGAACGTCATGTCGAGCCCCGCGAGACATCTCGCGTGCTGATGTTGCAATGCTAATCCAACGTCAGCACGCGAGATGTCTCGCGGGGCTCGACATGACGTTCTGATTTTTAACAGGTTTGCTTTACAGGCTTGGCAGGGTTTCGGTCAGTTCTTTCTACTATTGAAAAACCAACTACCCCGCCCTATGCCCCTGCCTACCCTCATCCGCGCCGCCGGCCTGCTGCTGACCGCTACCCTGCTTATCACCGACTGCCAGCAGAAACCCGACGCCGCCTCAGCCCCCGGCAACGACACGCCGGACACTACCTCCGCGGCGTATCTGAAACCCTTTGAATCGGGTATTCGCAGCGGGGGAGTGCGGCTGATTCCCATCAAGACGCCCAAGGGCACCTTCAACGTGTGGACGAAGCGGTTTGGGACGGGCAAGATTAAGGTGTTGCTCCTGCACGGTGGGCCGGCCATGACTCACGAGTACTTTGAGTGCTTCGAGAGCTTCTTCCCGCAGGAAGGCATCGAGTTTTACGAGTACGACCAGCTCGGTTCCTACTACTCCGACCAACCCCAGGACGACGATTTGTGGCGCACCGAGCGGTTTGTGGACGAAGTGGAACAGGTGCGGCAGGCCTTGGGCATTGATAAGTTTTACGTGCTGGGCCATTCCTGGGGCGGCATCCTGGCCCTGGAGTACGCCCTCAAGCACCAGGACCACCTCGCGGGCCTCATCATCTCGAACATGGTGGCCAGCATTCCGCGCTACGATGCTTACAACAAAACCCTGCGGGCCCAGCTGCGCCCTACCCTGCTGGATTCGCTGGAGAAGTTCGAGGCCGTGAAAGACTACCACAACCCCACCTACGAAGGGCTGGTGTTCAAGAACTACTACTCCCGGCACCTGCTGCGCTTGCCCGAAATGCCTGACCCAGTGGCCCGCTCCTTCAAGCACGTCAATCAGCACGTGTACGAGCTGATGCAGGGCCCGAATGAGTTCAAAACCGCCGGCCGCCTCCTCACCTGGGACCGGTGGAACGACCTGGACCAGATTACGGTACCTACCCTCATGATAGGCGGGCAATTCGACACCATGAACCCCAAGGAAATGGAGGAGATGAGCCGGCTAGTGAAGCAA
Organism: Hymenobacter sp. 5516J-16; assembly: GCF_022919335.1. Classification (NCBI taxonomy): domain Bacteria; kingdom Pseudomonadati; phylum Bacteroidota; class Cytophagia; order Cytophagales; family Hymenobacteraceae; genus Hymenobacter; species Hymenobacter sp. 5516J-16. The sequence goes on from NZ_CP095058.1 coordinate 2,279,640, forward strand.
GGCAACTACCTGCTCTGCCCCAAGGCAGTCACATGAGCATGTGGGACGATCAGCAAACCTACTTCCGCGGCCTCACCCGCTTCCTGAAGTCGGTGAATGACGGCACGTTCAAAGCCGGCACCACGCTGTAAAACAGTTCCGTGTCATTCCGAGCGGAGCGAGGAATCTGGGTTAACTTATTGAGCCGTTAAAGGGAGCAGCAAAAGACTAGATAACGTCCATCATGCAGAGGCGTAGCCGAAGCATCTCGCGTGCTGACGTTGCAGTGCTAACTCAACGATTCGAGCGAGATGCTTCGCCGCCGCCTCTGCATGACGTTCTTTTGGCTTCCTGAATAGCTGGGGTGAGTTAACCCAGATTCCTCCTGCGTCGGAATGACATGGGGTTTACTCTGGCTGGGCGGCGGTAGCGGTTTTCATTCGCTCCTCAATTTGGCTGAGCAGGAAGGCGGCGTCCTCTTTGTGGGCATCGTCGGGGAACAGCTCCACGGCGCGGCGGGCGTGGTTACGGGCCTTTTCAAAGTCCTTGAGCTCCAGGTACACAAAGGCCAGGTTGAGGTGAGCCGTGGGATAATTCTTGCGCAGCTGAATGGAGCGCTCAAAGGGAGCCAGACTCTCCTTGAATTGCCCTAGCCGCTGATAGGAGTAGCCCAGGGCAAAATACGAGAGGTAGTCGCCCTGGCCGTGGTCGTGGGCCTGCTGGTAGTGCCGGATGGTGCGCCGGAAAACCTCATCCTCGCTCAAGTCCGATTCGGCGCAGTCGCACTGCTGCACCGTGAAGTAATAGTCGCCGAGGGCCCGGTCGAGCTTGTAGTTGTCGGGGTACTGCTTCTGCAATTTTTCTAGCACCCGGCGCACCGGAAAAGAGTAGCGCACGGAGTCCTGCCCAAGCTGGCGCAGGCTGTCGGGCGAAAGGTCCAGCAGCTTTAAGTCGCGGAAGTTAAAGCGCTTGAGCTCGTCGGTGGCCGTGTAGTAGTGCAGGGCTACCTCTGTTTTCTGCAGGGCTACTGCGGGGTCGGTGTTCATCTGATCCAGAAACTTGAGCAGCTTCCAAGCCGATTCGTAGCGCCGCTCCAGCACCAGCTGATTCACCCGCTGCAGGGCCGTGGCTTGGGCTGCGGCTTCCGCGGCGGCCGTGGTTTGGCCCCGGCCCACGCAGGGAGCGAGCAAGAAGAACAGCAGCAACAAGATAAACGGACGCATACAACGGCAACGGTAGAACCTGCCCCAAAGATGCCGGAATTTGCGAGGATGCGGGCCGGTCAGGCAGACGACGGTACTAGCAACCCGTAACGGAAACAGCCCCTATTCTGGTACGGTAGCTGGGCGGGTGTGGGGCGCGGCAAGGTGCGGGTAGTGTCCTGTAAAGTCTGACACCAAGCTATTTTGGCATGGCTATTCCATCCGAAAAACTCAAGTTGCTTCCTGGCTGGCTTAAGCCCAACAACTTCCGGCCCGCACTGGCAGTACACTTCCCAACCCACTCAAAACCGCTTTCTTGCGCCCATGCTCTTTTATACTGTGATGAAGCCCCTCGTGCAGGTGGCCCTGCGCGTGTTTTTTCGGAAACTAGAGGTGCGCCACCCCGAGCGGCTGCGCATGCGCGGGCCCCTGCTCATCACCAGTAACCACCCCAACACCCTCATGGATCCGCTGGTAGCGGCCGTGAACCGGCGCCAGCCCATTGCCTTCCTGGCCAAGAGCACTTTTTTCAAAAACCCTATTTCGCGGGCCATCATGGAATCGGGTAACTCCATCCCGATTTACCGCCGCCAGGACCTGGACACGGGGCCGAAACCCTGACGCCCGCCCAGCTAGAAGCTCAGAACGAAAAGGCCTTCGGCCGCTGCTACGACTACTTTGACCGGGGCGGCACCATCATGATTTTCCCTGAAGGCACCAGCGTATCGGAGCGGCGGCTGCGGCCCCTGAAAACCGGCGCCGCCCGCATAGCCCTGGGCGCCGAGGCCCGGCACAACTTCACGCTGGGCCTGCACATTCTGCCCTTGGGTATCAACTACTTCGATCCGCAACGCTTCCGCTCCGACGTGTTCATGGACCTAGCCGAGCCCATTCGGGTAGCCGACTACGCCGAGCACTACCGCCAGGACCCGGAAGGCGCCGCCGACGTGTTGACCGAGGAAATTCGTCGCCGCATGGAGTCCCGACTGGTCATTACTCGCACCGACGAGGAAGACGAGCTGGTTACGCAGGTGGAGCGCACCTTCGGCCAGCACCTCATCCAGGACGATGAGGAAACGCTCTACGACAACTTCCAGCTCAGCCAGACCTTGCTTAAAGCTGTGCGCTACTTCGAGGAGCTGGACGCCGGCCGCCTGGGCGACCTGCGGGAAAAGCTGCACGCCTACCACCAGCACCTGCGAGAACTGCGCCTCACCGACGACGCCCTGGAAACCCGCAACAACGAGAGCAGCCGTCTGCAACGCGCCATTTCGGCCGGGCTGCGGCTGGTGCTGGGCGCCCCGCTTTACCTCTACGGCGCGGTTAATAACTACCTACCCTATATCATTCCGTCGGTCATTGCCCGGCGGGCCACCAAGGACGTGGAGTTCGTGGCGCCCATTATGCTGGTCACGGGCATGCTCACCTTCACGCTGTTCTACCTGGGCCAGTGCGCGTTGGTACACCACTTCACCCAAAGTTGGGGCTGGACCCTGCTCTACTTTATCAGCCTGCCGCTCTCCGGCTTCTACGCCCTCAGCTACTGGGGCAATCTAGAAGAACGACTCCGCCGCCTCCGGGTGCTGCGCTTATTCCGGCAGAACCGCCCGGTTATTGAAAAGCTGCTCCGCCAGCGCACCGAGTTGCTGCGCCTACTACGCGAAGCCCGCACTACCTACCTAGCCCAGCGGTGAGGTGGTGATTCGGTGATTGAGTGAAGTAGTGACTCAAGCTGTGTGGATAGCGAATTTAGAGCTCGTCATGCAGAGGCGCAGCCGAAGCATCTCGCTCGAATCGTTGAGTTAGCACTGCAACGTCAGCACGCGAGATGCTTCGCCTTCGGCTCTGCATGACGGGCTATTTTGACTCAAAAGTTCTTACTATCCACACAGCCTAGCGAGCTTACGTGTAAACACATACCTAATACACTTAAACCGCCTGTCATCCTGAGCCCAGCGAAGGACCTACTACACTAGAACGAGTCGTTGTTACGATGTCGTGCCACTGTGATAAGGTCCTTCGCTGGGCTCAGGATGACAGACGGTTTATCTAAATGAAAGAAGCTATTTGCGCCAGGCGGTTCAGCAATACTGCACCAAATTGCTGCCTCTCGCCACTAGGAGGCACGCGCATGAGCAGTAGCTCAGGCGGCTAGAAGTCTACCTTCACGCCTAGGCTCAAGGTTAGGATATCGGCTGGTGACAGGCCTTTGGTGTTTTGCACGTAGCTGATCAGATACAAATCGTTGGTACCGAGCTCATAGTAGCCCGACAGGTTGCGCTTGCGGCCGGCGGCCGTAGGCGGCAGGGCGTAGCTCAGGCGGCTACCCAGCAAGGGGCCAACGCGGGTATCCGTCGAGAACCAGTAGTAGCCACGGCTGTATTGGTTGGGCTCCTCGTCGTTGAGCGTGCCGTGGGTGTAGCTGAAGTAAACGCCCACCGAAAGCGGCTTCACGCTCCACTTCTCCCCCACTGGCAGCGTCCAGGGCGAGTACAGTAGCTTGGCCGAAGCCAGGGAAAGGGTAGAGCCGGCGTACTTTTTGGGTACGTAGCCCACCAGAATATCCAAGTCCAGCCGGTCGCGCAGGGAGTAGCCCACGCCGGCCGCTACCATGCCAAGGCCGCCGCCCGTTTGCACCACCGCGTGGCGGGGCCGGTACCAAGGCAGGCCATCGGCGGAGCGGGCGGTGGTTTGGGTTAGACCGGGGGCAGGGGTGGCACCTGTGGTGTCGGGGGAGGAAGTGGAGCCGTGGGGGCCGGCCACAGCGGCCAGCGGCGCGGCCGCCAGGGCGGCCAGTAGTAGTCGCTGTACCATTAGAAAGTCACTTTTTTCAGCCGAAACTGCTTGTCGCCCCACACCGTCACAATCAGGTACTGCCGCTTCTCGAAGCCGTAGGAGTTGATGTAGGTAACGCCATCATTGAACGGTTCGCCAATGCTGAAATCGTGGCGGTGGCCGTTCATCTCGAAAGCCAGACGCGGGTCGTTGCGCAGGGCCGTGACGTAGGCCTCGCGCACGGCTGGGTCAAAGTCCTCATCCTGGGGCGGAATGTGGGAAATGATGACGTGGCGGCGCGTAGAGGTATCCCGCAGCTCCTGGTTCACCCAGGGCATGTTCGGAATCTTACCATCAAAGTTGTACTCGCGGCCGTTGGTGTCCGTGAGAATGAACTTGGTATCGGCGTATATAAAGGAGTAGTTGAGAGGCCCGAAGATTTTCTCGTACGCCTTCCGGCCGTTGCCCACGGAGTCGTGGTTACCGATTACGGTGAGGTAGGGTATTTTCAGCTTGCGCAGATGATCGTCAACCCAGCGCATTTCGCGGCCAAAGCCGAAGTCGGAAATGTCGCCGGCTATCAGCATAAATTGAATGCCGGCCTGATGATTTACGCTCTTGACCAGGTCCTCGGCCTCGTCGTAGAAGCGCTGGGAGTCGCCGGTAAACACAAAGCGCAGCGTGTCGCCAGCGGGCAGCGGGGTTTGGGCCAAACGAGCCAAGTTCTTGGCCGTGAGGTCCTGCTGCTCGTCGGAGGAGCGATGATCGTTGGGGCTGAACTCCAGCAGCTCGCAGCCGCCGAGCAGAAGCGCGGCCGTAGCGGGTAGGAGCGTACGAAGGGGAAAGTTTCGGAAAATTGAGCGCATACGCCTCGACACAAAAAGACAAAAAGCCTGACTATCCGGCGGAATAGTCATGGCGCTATATACAGTTGAAGCCCGCGGTTGGTTAAGCCTGAAAAGGCGTTGTGTGCTACCCTAAAGCGCTTTTCGAGCGTGCGTTTCCGGGTTAAACCCCTTACGCAGCGCTTACGAGGCCAAAACTGATTCTAAAGGCATTCCGAAGAAAAAGCGAGTTTCCGGAAAAAAGAGGTGTTCCTATTCCCGGAAATTATTCCTACTCATCTAAGTATTGGTGCACAAACTTAATGGCCATGCTGCCCTCACCAACGGCAGAGGCCACGCGGGCCATGGCACCGGCCCGGCTGTCGCCGGCGGCAAACACGCCGGGCACGCAGGTTTCCAGCAGGTAGGGTTCCCGGCGCGGATGTTTCCAGGAGGTAGCGTAGCGTGGGTCCGTTACCAGGTCGCGGCCCGTGAGCACGAAGCCTTTGCCGTCGCAGACGATGGTGTTGCACACCCACTCCGTGCTCGGCTTGGCCCCGATGAACACGAACAAGGCCCGGGCCGGGTGGCGCTCTAGCTGCCCCTGCCGCCGGATGATGACCTCCTCCAAATGGTCGGCCCCGCACACTTCCGCTACCTCCGTGAAGGGTAGCAGCTCAATGTTAGGCGTCTGCCCGATTTGCTCAATCAGGTAGGCCGACATGGAGGCGGCCAGGCTTTCGCCCCGAATGACGATGAACACGCGGCGGGCGTAGGTAGCCAGGTACATGGCCGCCTGCCCCGCGGAGTTGCCGCCGCCCACAATGTACACGTCCTGGGCCTGGCAGGTGCGGGCCTCGGTGCGGGCGGCCCCGTAGTACACGCCGGCTCCGCTGAGCCGGTCCATGCCGGGCGCCTCCAGGGTGCGGTAGCTGACGCCGGTGGTCAGCACCACGGCGCGGGTCTGCACTTTGCTACCATCACTGAGGGTCAATACTTTGTAGCCATCCTGCACGCACAGGTCCGTTACTTCCTGGGGCGCCAGAATTTCGGCCCCAAGGCGCACGGCCTGGGACCAGGCGCGGTGAGCCAACTCGCTACCACTCAGGCCGGTCGGGAAGCCCAGGTAGTTTTCGATGCGGGAGCTGGTGCCCGCTTGGCCGCCGGGAGCCTGACGCTCAATCACCAGGGTTTTCAGCCCCTCGGAGGCCCCGTACACGCCCGCCGCCAGCCCCGCCGGACCGGCCCCAATTACTACCACATCATACAGCTCCTGGGAGGCCTGCACCGTGAGGCCCACCCGCAGGGCTACTTCCGTGGCCGAGGGGTTCGCCAGGGCTGTGCCATCTTCCAGCACTACCACTGGCAAGTCGCTCGGAGTGAATCCTTTCTGCGCCAGCAAGGCCTGGGCTTCCGAGTCGGTTTCGAAGTCGAGCCACTGGTAGCCGATGAGGTAGCCGGCCAGAAAGTCCTTGAGGTCGTGGGAGCGGGGCGACCATTGAAACCCGATGAGGCGCACGCCGCGGAAGGGAGGCCGGTAGGTAGCCTCCCAGGCCCGCAGCAAGTCGTGCAGGGTAGGGTACAGCAGCTGCTGGGGCGGGTCCCAGGGCTTCATCAGGTAGTGGTCGAGGCGGGCGGAGTTGATGGCCCGGATGGCGGCTTCCGTATCGGCGTAAGCCGTGAGCAGCACGCGCTTAGCATCAGGGTACAACTCCCTGGACTGGCTGAGCACCTCCACGCCCTCCAGGCCGGGCATGCGCTGGTCGGCCAGGATTAGGGCCAGCGGCTCCTCCCGGTCCTTCAGCTCCCGCATGGTGGCCAGGGCCTCTTCCCCAGAGCTGGCCCGCAGCACCCGGTAGTCGCGCCGAAACTCCTGGCGCAAGTCCCGGTCGATGGCACTGAGCACCTGCGGGTCATCGTCAACACAAAGCAGAACAGGTTTTTTCATGAAGGCAAGGACTAGAAAGGCAGGTAGTTAACGTAGGGTATAGGTCAGCTTCAGGGTAAGCCTAGTGCTGTTCGGCGGGCGCCAGCACCGGCAGCCACACCCCAAACTCCGTGTGGCCGGGCCCCGACTGCACTTCCAGGCGGCCGCCGTGCTGCTCTACAATCCGCAGGGCAATGTCGAGGCCAAGGCCGGTTCCTTCGCCGGCGGGTTTGGTGGTAAAGAACGGCTCCATGATGCGGGGTAGCACTTCCGGCGGAATACCGGGCCCATTATCAATGATGAACACCCGCACGAAGTCGCCCTCCTGGCGGGTGCGCACCGTAATTTCGCCGCCCGGCGGCAGGGCGTCAATGGCGTTATCCAGCAAGTTGGTCCACACCTGGTTTAGGCTGCTGACTTGGCCTTTGATTAGGGGAAGCTGGGGAGCATAGTCGCGGAGTACCTGCACTTTCTCTTCGCGCAGGCAGTAGCTCAGCATGTTGAGGGTGCTGTCGAGGCCGGCGTGCACGTCCAGGGGGCAAAGTCGCCGCCCCGGTCCATGTGGCTGTAGGTCTTCACATTAGCCACGAGGGTAGTGATGCGCGTGCCGGCTTCCTGCACGTCTAGCACCAGCCGGCGGGTGGTGAGCTGCCCTTCCAGCCAACTCAGGGCCGCGGGGCGGGCCGCCTCGGGCAAGGCATCGGCAACGGGGGCCAGCGCGGCCAGGGTCAGGCCGGCGTCGAGCAGGCCCGCGGCCAGCTGGTAGCCATCGGGCACGCCCTGGGTTTCTAGCCACTCGGCCAGCTCGTCTTCGGCATCGGCGCGCGCCAACGCAGAGCCGGCGGGCGAGGCCGCCGTAACGGGGGCCGTAGCCAGCGCCGCCAGGGCGGCCAGTGCCTCCGGCGAAGGGCAGTGGCGGACGAATTCCAGCAGTAGGGCCGGCTTGGCTTGCAGCAGGTTAGTAAGGGTTTCGGCAGCCCGCATGATGGCCGCGGCGGGGTTGTTGAGCTCGTGGGCCAGGCCGGCCGAGAGCTTGCCCAGGGCGCGCAGCTTGTCGTCGCGCTCCTGGGTGCGGGCTTCCAGCCGGGCCCGGTCACTCATCAGGCCCACCAGGCGCTGCACCAGCTCAGGGCTCACGTGCTCCAACTCCGGAAACAGATTGCGGTGCAGCAGAAACAGGGTTGTTTCCCCAACGGCCACCCCGTGCCCGCTGATTGTCCGGAGGCGAGAGTAGGGTAGCACCCCACTAATCTGGCCCGCATCAATGCGGAAAGCCGGCTCCCGACTCCCGTTGCGCACGGCGTAGAACTGCAGTCCGCCGGCCAGTACGCCCATCATGTACTCGGCCTCATCGCCGGGCTTTATAATGGTTTCGCCGGGGGCAAAGGTGCGCTGTTCGCCGTGTTGCGCCAGCCACTCCAGGGTAGCGGGCGGCAGACCGGCAAAGGCAACCAGGGGCGCAAGATCAGGGGGTAGCATAACGGAGGTAGTAAAACGTGCAGGCAGGACAACCCATGAAAGGTAGGGGCGCGACGGGGAAATACGCGGGCAGCGCGCGGGAGCCTCCCAAGTATATACCGGAGGCTATAAAAGATGTTTCTTGCCAAACTTTTTGGCTTCTAGCTGCATTCTTTAGTTTTCCCCTAGCTCTTACATCTGCGGCATGGCCAAAGTTAAAACCCTATTTTTCTGTCAGAACTGCGGCGCGCAATCAGCCAAGTGGATCGGGCGCTGCCCCAGCTGCGGGGAGTGGAATACCTACGTGGAGGAAGTTATTGAAAAGGCCGACGCTAACCCGGCTGCCAACGCCTGGAAGGCCTCTACTTCCGTGGGCTCCACTACCAAAGCGGCCAAGCCCAAGCCCCTCGGCGACATTATTTACGAGGAAGAATCACGCCTGAACACCCACGACGCGGAGCTGAACCGGGTGCTGGGCGGCGGACTAGTGCCCGGCTCCCTGGTGCTGATCGGGGGCGAACCGGGCATCGGTAAAAGTACCCTGATGCTGCAGATTGCCATGCAGTTGCGCAACCTGCGCATCCTGTACGTATCGGGCGAGGAAAGCGAGCAGCAAATCAAGATGCGGGCCGAACGCCTCGGGCAGCAGCACCCGGGCCTTTACATCCTCACCGAAACCAACACCCAGAACATCTTCCGCCAGATTGACCAGCTCCAGCCCAACGTGGTGGTCGTCGATTCCATCCAGACCTTGCACAGCACCATTGTGGAGGCCGGGCCCGGCTCCGTGAGCCAGGTGCGCGAGTGCACCACCGAGCTACTTAAGTACGCCAAGGATACGGGTGTGCCGGTGCTGCTCATCGGTCACATCACCAAGGATGGCTCCATTGCCGGCCCCAAAATCCTGGAGCACATGGTGGATACCGTGCTGCAGTTTGAGGGCGACCGGCACCTGACCTACCGGATTCTGCGCACCATCAAAAACCGCTTCGGCTCCACTGCCGAGCTGGGCATCTACGAAATGCAGGGCGCGGGGCTGCGCCAGGTAAGCAACCCCTCCGAGATTCTGCTGAGCCAGCGCACGGAGCAGCTCAGCGGCATTGCCATTGGGGCTACTCTGGAAGGCAACCGGCCGCTGCTGGTGGAGGTGCAGGCCCTCGTGACGCCCGCTACCTACGGCACGCCTCAGCGTTCCTCCACGGGCTTCGACAGCAAGCGCCTGCAGATGCTGCTGGCGGTACTAGAGAAGCGTAGCGGCCTGCGCCTAGGTCAGCATGACGTGTTCCTGAACATTGCCGGCGGTCTGCGCCTCGAAGACCCCGCATTGGACTTAGCCGTGTGCGCGGCGGTAGTGAGTTCGCTTAATGACGTGCCCATTCGCAACGAAATTTGCCTGGCGGCGGAGGTGGGCCTGAGCGGGGAGATTCGGGCCGTGAGCCGGCTAGATCAGCGCCTGAGTGAATCGGAAAAATTGGGCTTCGCCGAAATGTACATTTCGCAATTCAACGCCAAAGGGCTGGACCTGGCCCGCTACGGCATTCGGGTGCACCCCGCCGGGCGCCTCGACGAGGTGCTGACGGGTCTTTTTGGCTAAAAGCAGCTTAATAACCAGTATGCTGCCAGGTAACCTACTCATTTTGAAGCCCGGCCACGAAAGTTGCTAAAAGCATACCTTCGTGGCCGGGCTCCTTGGAGTGTACAAAACTTTGGGGTTGGGTACGTGGTTACGAAAAAAGTAACCGAGCGGATTGGACTTTCTCAACCTTTCCGCCGTATCTTCGGTATAGAAATTGACTTTTACCGCGAAACACCTGACACGGGAACCTGAAATCAACTTCCGTGTTGAACGTTTTTAGCAGTCTATTCCTGATGTAGCCTCCTTGTTGATGCCCAATAGATCTACTTTCGCCGCCGCCCTGCTGTGGGCAGCCGTGCTAGCCGCCCCCTGCTGGGCCGGGCCCAAGGCACCGTGGTTCTGACCGGTAAGGTCAGCGGACGCACGGCCGACACAGTGGCCGTGTCGGTGCGCGAGAATCCGCTCGATGTAAAAGAGCAGATTACCTATGCTCGGCTCGATGACAAAGGCGAGTTTCGGCTAGCCCTGACGGTAAACGGCCCTACCCGCGCCGACCTTGTGTACGGCGACGACGTAACGGATCTGTTTCTGGAGCCCGGCAACCAACTGGAAGTACGTTTCAAGGGCTCTGACTTGGCTAGCACCGTGCGCTACAAAGGCCGGGGCGCAGAAGCCAATACATTCATGTCGGAGATGGATGAGAAGTTCGTGGAAAACGATGGTTTTCAGGTCCTTCCCGATAACATCATGCTGTATGAGCCCGGCTTTCTTTCCTTCCTGGACTACCGCCGCAAAGAGGAGCAGAAGTTTGTGGAAGGTGGCACGGACGGCTTAAGCCCGGCGTTCAAGGAATACCTAAAGGCCGAAATCGCCTACAGCTACGCCAACGACCGGCTGACTTTCCAGGACCTGCGCGAGCAGGTGGTAGCCACCGAGGGCCGCCTGAAAATGTCGCCTACGTACTACGACTTCCTCAACGACAAGGCCCTGATTAACAACCCAGCGGCGGCACAAAGCGAACAGTACCAGGAGTTTCTGCTCAACTACGTGCACTACCTGGCCACCAGCAACGGCAAGCTCCGCTCCGACCCTGACTTCTACCAGGTATGCTACGACTTGGCCAAGAAGCAGCTCGATGGCCCGGTAAAACCAATCATTATGGGCCGAGTGCTCAAGGAATCCTTCCGCTTCGGTCACGTGAAGCAGTCGGCGGCTATGCTGGAGGATTTCCGCTCCGTTGATGCGAAGAACCACTACTATCCCCTGCTGCGTCAGGACTTCGATACGCACAAGGCGTTTGCCATTGGGGCCCCAGCACCCGATTTTAAGCTGATTTCAGCCAAAGGTGACACTGTGAGTTTGAAGCAGTTTGCTGGCAAGCTGGTGTACCTAAATTTCTGGCGTACCACGAGCGGCCTGGCCCTGCGCGACCTGCCCTACGCGGCGGAGCTAGCGAAGAAGTTTGAGGGTAAAAACATTGTGTTTCTGAACGTGGCCCTGGACGAAAACGAGGGCGCCTGGAAGCAGCTAGTTGTCAGCAAGCGGCTGCCGGGCGTGCACGTGCGCACGGCCGGCGGGTTGCGCTCAGCCATTGCCCGCGCCTACGCCGTTCAGGATGTGCCCAGCTACTTCCTGCTGGCCGAGGATGGCACCTTTCTTAACACCAAGCCCAAGCGCCTGAGCAGCCGCGCCGCCGTGGACGAAATCAAGGAGTCCTTTGGCAAGGCCAACACCTACAGCAGCACGCTACCAACGGGCAAATAGCTCCTGCCTCCCTAACACAACAGCGCCGTCCGAAGGAGATTCGGGCGGCGCTGTTGTGTTAGGGAGGTTCAAGCAATTAGGCAGTGCGGAAGCCGGTAGCCTGCTTGATGGTGCGCTCATTGCCAGAGGCCGGGTCAGCGTAGCTATGCTCCCCTACCTCAATTGACACCTTCTTGCCTAGCAACTGCTTGGTATCTAAATCCTTGCCGGCCTCGGGCTGGATGCCTACCACGGAATACAGGGAAAGTAAAATAGGCATGGCGTTAGGAGAGGTATAAAAACGCTGGGTAATGAAGCCATCTTCATTTTCCATGCGGGCGGCGAAGAAGGGCACGTTCTGGTGCTCACTGGTGCCTTCTTGGATATCGGTGATTTCAACCGTATGGCGGCCATCGGGTAGAAAGCCTTTTTCCTGACCTGCTTCAACTGGTATTTTCATGGCGAATAGCAAAGTGATGATACCCCTTTAACGCAGGCCAATATTTTTAGGTTATACAACTAATTATATTGGCTAAAGTCAATATTCAGCCGTAGCATACAGTATTCCAATAAGACACGCATAGATCAATTTATTAAGCAGTTAGCCGGCAGCAACGGCACCAGAATCAGGTAGCGCAGAAATGATGCTGATGTCAGGCTTAGGATAGCGCCTGTAGTGTGGTAAGAGCTTTGAGAGGCTACTTATTTCTGCTGATTGTAGCCAGATTCAGAGGTTGCTTGTTCTGTCTCTGCTTCCGGCTCAGCCGAGGCGCCGTACCTTTACTTCCCGCATGGCTTCCCTACTCACCGACGGACTCAACTTCTTTTCCAAAGCTACCCCCGGCCGCGTCTGGAACGGAGCGCAAGTAGTAGGAGGCTACATCTTGAGCAAGCTGACAGGCAAAGCCCGGCATTGGGGGCTGCCGGTAGCCCTGAGCTTCGAGCCAACGACCAGTTGCAACTTGCGCTGCCCGGAGTGCCCCAGCGGCCTGCGCTCCTTCACGCGGCCCACCGGCATGCTGCCCGACGAGCTGTTTCGCAAGACTATTGATGAGGTAGCCTCCCGGCTGTGGTACCTGATTTTCTACTTCCAGGGCGAGCCTTACCTGCACCCCAACTTCCTGGAACTAGTGCAGTATGCCTCCCGCAAAGGCATTTACACCGCCACCAGCACCAACGCCCACTACCTCAACGATACCAACGCCCGCCGCACGGTAGAAAGCGGACTGGACCGGCTGATTATTTCCCTGGACGGCACTACCCAGGACGTGTACCAGCAGTACCGGGTGGGCGGCAAGCTGGATAAAGTGCTGGAAGGCACCAAGAACCTGATTAAGTGGCGGCGGGAGCTAAAGTCGCAGACGCCGCGGGTGGTGTTTCAGTTTCTGGTGGTACGCCCCAATGAGCACCAGATTGACGAAGCCAAACGCCTGGCCAAGGAGCTGGGAGTGGATGACGTGTGGTTTAAAACCGCCCAGATCTACGACTACCACAATGGCTCCCCCCTTATCCCGACCATCGACTACTATTCGCGCTACGAGAACAACGCGGCCGATGGCACTTGGAGCATCAAGAACAAGCTGGTGAACCACTGCTGGAAAATGTGGCACAGCTGCGTCATCACCTGGGACGGGCTGGTAGTGCCCTGCTGCTTCGATAAAGACGCCGAGTACCGCCTCGGCGACTTGAAGCAGCAAACCTTCCGCCAGCTCTGGCACGGCTCTAAGTACCAGCGTTTCCGCGCCTCCCTGCTCAAAGGCCGCGACCAAATTGAGATGTGCCGCAACTGCACTGAAGGCACCAAAGTGTGGGGGTAGCAGTGAACTTGTGAAGTGGTGAACGGGTGGGGCCTGAGGCACTAGTGAGTCGGCAGACGTAGTGGTAGCGGCTTACTTCTGGGTCGGCCGGGTAGCGGAAGGACCGGGAAGCAGCAGACTTCTCTGAGGTAGAGCTATGTAACACGGGCAGAACAAGGTCAGACTGAGCACATCCATGCGTTTTGCCAGCTGACGGTGCAGTAGTAACCGGACGACTACGAACCAGATGCTCTGCCTTGACTCAATAAGCCTAGTTCTGACTATAACAAGAGAAGTCTATCTTGCTGGCAGTCCTTCTCCTACCTGATTCCTATGTTCTCGGCCGCCCGCATTGCTACTATTCGGAAAAGTAAAGGCCTCTCGCAGGAAGTGCTGGCGGAGCAGTCGGGGGTGAGTTTGCGCACGATTCAGCGGGTAGAGCAGGGCGACACGGTGCCACGCGGCTTTACCCTGCAGGCACTGGCTACGGCCCTGGAAGTACCGTTGGAAGCCTTCCGAACGGAGCCCGCGGAGCTGGTTGTAGCAGCCGCAGCGGGCGGCCCCATGCTGGGCCGCCCGTTGCGGCTGCTACGCCGGTGCTAGTGGCCCAACCGGAACTGGCTCCTAGCCCAAAGCTGCGCTCCGACCCCGACTTTCTGCAGCTGCTGAACCTAAGCGCCTTGAGTTTTTTGCTGGTGCCCCTTCTCAACTTGGTAGTACCCTGGTGGCTCTGGCGGACCCGGCGCTACTCCGTGGAGCACGCGGCAGAAGTAGGGCGGCGCGTGCTGGGCTTCCAGATTTTGTGGCAGGTCTGCAGCTTCTTTGTCTTCCTGCTGGTGCTAATTGTGCACCTGAGCGTAGCCCCCAACTACCGTCCCGTGCTGCCCGGAGTTTACGTGGCCGTGGTAGCCATTACCTACGGCCTGAACGTGCTGACAATCGGCTACAACAGCTGGCAGTTGCGCCAGGGCCAGCTAGATCTATACCGGATACGGCTGTGAGGCACTAGATGTATCCTGATGACTTACAGTTCATTACTTCAAATGGCGGCCAAATGACGGGTAGATGACGCACGGACCCAGGTAGGAAAACGGGCACCTTTGGCTCATTAACTCACCTCCACTTCATGCGCCATGAAACTCTTCCGCAACATCCTGCTCGCCGTACTTGCCCTGCTTCTGGTTAGTGGTGCTGGGGCTACTTTTATATGCGCAAGAAGTTTGAGCCAGCCGCCAACCAGCTGGCCGTTACGGGCTTGCCTACTACCAGCGCCTTCGTATGGTACGCCGGCTCAGCCCGCCCCGTGGTGCCTCATGCGGCGCTATTGGTGCCCGTAACGCTGCCTGGCTGCCCGCGCACCTGCTACCTTCAGTTTGATACTGGTGCCCCTACCTCCCTGCTCTACGCCAACTCCCTAGCAGTGCTTCGGCGGCACTACCCGGCCACGGCCCAAACACTGCTACCCCGGGCCGACACCCTACATAACGTTGCCTTTACCTTGGGCCAAGCGCGGGTGCAAGCCCGTCGCCTGCGGGCCCTGCCGTACGGCGCCAGCGAGTTGCCCGCCGACAGCACCGCACCTTTTATCATTGGTACGCTAGGGGCCGATGTGCTTGATGGCCGGGTGATGGTTCTGGATTACGCCCGCCAACGCTTCAGCCTCAGCACCCAAGCCCCCGACAGCCTCCTGCCCCGCACCGAGTTCGTACCCCTCGACTACGCCAGCCGCCGCGTGCTGCTCACAGCTCAGGTGCTGGGCAAAACTGAGAAGTTGCTCTTCGACTCCGGTAGCAGCGCCTTCGCCCTACTCACCAGTTAGGCTGTCTGGCAGCAGATGGCCCGCCCGCAGGCGCCCGTCCAAACGGCTGCTTCCAACTCCATGGGGCGGCAGCTGACTACCTACACAACCGCCACGGAAGCCGACGTGCAACTGAGTAAGGCCGCCATTCCTCTGGGCACGGTAACCTACGTGGAAGGCACTAGCCTGATGGAAAACTTGCTGATGCGCTTTTCCGGTATGGGTGGCATGCTAGGTAACGAGCCTTTCAGCCAGCAAACAATCATCCTCGACGTACGGGGCGGACGCTTCGGGGTAGTGTGGCAGTAGGTGAAAGCCCACCAGACCAAGTACCGTCCGTGAAGTAATGTTCAAGCTGTTATCGGGTGCATCAACAACTGTAGTTATGCAGAGGCGCTTATGAAGGTAGTATGCTCTGCTGCCAACTCTGCTCTAGTAATTCCAGGGGTACAGGTCGGGCGGGGTGTGCTCGTCTTGGGGGTAGGTAGGGGGTGCAGGGCCCGGGTGTGGTCTAAGAACAGAAAGGCGTCGTAGCGGTCCGGGATGACGGAGGGAACGTAGTTGCCAAACCGCTCAAACTCCGGCCGGTACACGACGCCAATGGCCCGATGACCGATGGACTTCTGCAAGGCCTCGTGGCCGCGCAGCTCCTGGGACAGTAGCAAAGCATTTTCTCCTTGCAATTGCTGGTGAAGCAGGTTTTCCCAGGAGCCGCGAGTGCCTTCCGGTACGGTCATGCGCTCGGGGGTAGCACCCCACTTCTTACCCGCTATAACGGAGCCCTGGTAGGAGCCAAAGCCCACGGCAAACACCTGGTCGCGGCCGTACGCTTCGCGGGCAAGTTGCCCAACGTTTACCATGTCCTCCCGGCGCATGTCGGTGTAGCGCGCGTCGCCGATGTGGGTGTTGTGCTCCCAAATAATGGCTTTGCTATCAGGCCCGTGCAGGTCGAGCAGGCGGGTGAGGGTTTCCATCATGTGGGTGTCGCGCACGTTCCAGGAAGCGGAGCCGCCCTTAATCATGGCCCGGTAGTAGCGCTCGGCATTTACGGCTACCAAGGCGTTCTGCTCGGCGTTGAACTGCTGCTCCCGCGCCAGCAGGCCATCAGGATGCTCGGCGGCTACTTGCTTGCGCAGGGCCCGCAGCATTTCCGTCACTTCATCCTGGCAATCATCCGAGACGAAGGCCACGGCGTGAGCGTACTCCTGGGGGTCGTCGCCGTAGGGCTCAAAGCACTGAGAAGCCTGGTGGGCAGCGTGCACGGCTCCATCGCCCTGCTTTTCCACGTAGCGCAGGATTTCCTGCAGGGAGTCCCAGAGGCTATACACATCCAGGCCGTAGAAGCCCACGCGCTGCTCCAGCGGCTGCTGGCGGTTGTGCTGGTGCAACCACTCCACAAGGGCCGCAATTTCCCAGTTGCCCCACATCCAGGTGGGCCAGCGGTTAAACGTGCTCAGCAGCTGGGCGGCGCTGCCGTAGGTAGGCTCGTCTTGCTTAATGGCCGCGTTTACCTTGAAGCAGTCGGGCCAGTCGCCTTCCACGGCAATAAACTGAAAGCCTTTCTCCTGGATTAGCCGCTTGGAAAGAGCCGTGCGCCAGGTGTAATACTCAGAGGTGCCGTGGGAGGCCTCGCCCAGCAAGACAATGCGGGCGTCGCCGATGGCATCCAACAGCGGGTCTAGGTCGGGTGCCGAACGGAGCGGGTGGGTAGGCAAGGGAGTTTTCATAGCGTTGAGATTGGGTGGGGCAGAAACAGAAGAGTGCGCCGCAACAGCAGTTGCGGCGCACTCCGGGAAGGAATAGGTAGGGTGGCAGTGCTTACTTGAAGCGCTTGCTCAAGTTTTTGCCCAAGTCTTCTACCTGCTTCAGAAACTCCAGGGCATCAGAGTCGCCGTAGGTACCGTAGGCCGAGGAAATCGTACCGCGCACACCGTCGGCGGTTTCCAGGGCGTAGAGAATGGACATATCATCGGGGTTGCTTTCCCCTTCGAAGCGGTAGAAGTCCACAATCGTTACGTCTTCCGGACCGTAGGTTTTCTTTTCGTCGCTCATGGCGTACAGGCGGCCATTTTGCACACTAAAATCAGCCGTAAAGCCTTCCTCGTTGAGTTTTCTTTCTACGTTAACGAG
Source organism: Hymenobacter sp. 5516J-16 (assembly GCF_022919335.1). NCBI lineage: Bacteria > Pseudomonadati > Bacteroidota > Cytophagia > Cytophagales > Hymenobacteraceae > Hymenobacter > Hymenobacter sp. 5516J-16. The sequence continues at coordinate 2,296,848 of NZ_CP095058.1, forward strand.
CGAGCGTTCTTCTTCTTTGTCTTGCATAATGAGGGGCGTTTGTAAGCGGGGAAGGGGAAGGTTCCGGGGGTAGGCAGGGCCAGCAACGGAAAGCCCCCGTGCCGGCTATACGTAGCCAGCACGGGGGCAGGTTATATCCCGTAGCAAGAATATTGCGCCGCTAGCGGCCGGTGCCTTCGCGGGCGGCGGCCAGCTCAATGGTGCGCTGCAGCCGCTCAACATCAATCACGGAGCAGGCCCCGCCGCAGCCCTTGGCGCAGCCCGCCTGATCCTTGGAAAAGAAAGCTCGCCAGAAGATGCGCCCGACGTAGAACACAGCTCCGGCAAAGAGCAAAGCGATGATGAGGTACTGTATCCACATGATGGTCACAAAACTACGACGCGCCAGGAAAAGTTTGCGGCTGGATGTATATACAGGGGCGCCCCTACTACCTATGCTATGGAGCCAACAACCAGTTCCCCTCCTTTCCAAGGAGGGGAACTAGCTATAACTGCTAGACTTTTTACTTCCAGGTTTCCCGGATGGTGGTTTGCATTTCCTCGTGCACGTGGCCGTTACTAGCTACTACCTGCCGGCCAAAGAGCGGGTCGCCTTCTTCCAGGAAAGCCGTGACGCGGCCGCCGGCTTCGCGCACCAGCAGAATGCCCGCGGCTACATCGTAGGAGTTGAGGTTGAACTCGAAGAAGCCCTCGAAGCGGCCGGCGGCTACGTAGGCTAGGTCGGCGGCGGCGGACCCCACGCGGCGCACCCCGTGGGAGCGTTGAATAAAAGCGCTCAACAGCTGCAGATACTCGTTGAGGTGGGTGAAATCGGTGTAGGGGAAGCCGGTGGCAATCAAGGAGTTGTTCAGGTCCGGCACATCGGAAACGTGGATGGGCTCCTCATTGCAGAAGGCCCCAGCCCCCTTGGCAGCCCGGAAGCATTCGTCGCGCACTACCTCGTACACCACGCCCGCCACTAGCTCGCCGTGGTGGATCAGGCCCACGCTTACGCAGTACACTGGCAGGCCGTGCACGAAGTTGGTGGTGCCGTCCAGCGGGTCGATAATCCAGTTGTACTCCTCGGCCCGGTGGGCGCCCTCGGTACCCTCTTCCGTGATGAAGCCGGCTTCAGGCAGCACCTCGCGCAGCCCGGCCACGAGCAGCTTTTCGGTTTCCTTATCTACGTACGACACCAGGTCGTGCACGCCTTTGCTTTCGATGTGGCTCCGGTCAAAAGTGGCGGCCTCCTGACGAATAAACTGGCCCGCGTGGCGCGTGACGGCCGCAAGCTGAAAGCTGAGTTGATTGTAATCCATGAAACGAAGGTAGTATCCGCAGAAAAAGAGTGTCATCCGGAGCCTACGCGAAGGACCTCTACCGCGGGCTGCCTCTGGGAAGTAGCACGGCGGCAGAGGTCCTTCGCGTAGGCTCCGGATGACAGACGATATTAAGCAGTCAATTGTTTTCGGCTCCTTACGGCCTGCACCACCGTTAGCAGCAGCAGCAGCACGGCCAGCACCTGGCAGGTGGTGCCAATTAGCTCGCCGTGACGGACGTAGAAGGTTTGCTCGGTGTTCAGGTGCACGGTGGCGCGGCTCACGGCCTGCTCCCACCAGCCCGTCTGCTGCGTGATTTCACCTTTCTGGTTGATGAAGGCCGAAATGCCGGTGTTGGCCGAACGGGCAATGTCGCGGCGGGTTTCAATGGCGCGCAGGGTGGCGTACTGCAGGTGCTGGTTGTGGCCCGGCGAGTCACTCCACCAGCCGTCGTTGGTGATGATGCCGATCAGGGAAGCCCCCTGCCGCACGTAGTCGCCCACAAAGTCGCCATATACTGACTCATAGCAGATTACGGGGGCTACGCTTAGGCCGGGAGTAGCCGTGCGGTACACAGTGCGCTCGGGCTGGGAGCCCAGGCCGCCGGCCGTACCACCCAAATCAATCACGAAGGCTGACAGCCACGACGGCACGCCCTCTACCCCCGGCACTAGCCTAGACTTATGGTAGAATTCGGCGGGCCGGAGGCGCTGCCCAGGTGCAGGGAGGCGTTGAAGATGTCGTAGTAGCCTAGGTCGTCGCGGAAACGGGCAGTGGGGCTGGCCTTGCCTTTATCCGGACCGTATTGGCCCACGGTGGTCAGGCCAGTTACCAGCTCCACGCCGGGGTGCTGGCTAAGCCACTGGCGCAGGCGCTGAATTTTGGGGTAGGTTTCAATTGCAGCCTCGAAGTAGGTTTCATCGAGGGAGGTTTCGGGCCAGAGGACGAGCTTGGTTTGCGGGGTCAGGTTCTGCTCGGTGAGGGTAAGCAGGCGCTGCAGCTGCAGGTCATGGGAAATGAAGTTAGCGCCGCCCTCAAACTTCTCATTGAAGGGGTCTACGTTGGGCTGAATCACCAACACTTCGGCCGTGGGGCCTTTTTCCTGATACTGACTGGCAATGAGCTTGGATATTCCTATGGGCACCAGCGCAGCCAGTAGGGGTAGCACCAGCAGGCGCTGAAGCGGTACCCGCGCCAAGGGCACCGCGCCTGCTGCCGTGGAGGCTTGGTACTTCGTAATGGCAAAGAACACCAGCAAGTTCACCAGCCAAATCCAGACGGAACCGCCCAAAAAGCCGGTGTACTCGTACCACTGCACCCACTGGTTGGCCTGGGCAAAGCCATTGCCGAGGGTCAGCCAAGGCCAGGTCAGGAACCAGTGCAGGTGGAGCTGCTCGAAGGCTATCCAATAAATGGGTAGGGAGAGGTAGCCCAGCTTCGGGCCGAAGCGTTTTTTGGTGTGGTAGAAGGCAGTAAGGGGCAAGCTCATCAGTAGGGCGTTGCAGATAACGGCCGTAATGCCACCGGCCAACGTGCTGTAACTCACCCAGTACGTTGTGAACAGGTTCCAGAGCACTAGCAGCAGGTAGCTGTAGCGCCACACCTTCCAGCCGCTGGCTCCGCGCGCCGTTAGCAGCTGCTCCAGGCGCAGGTAGGGCACCCAGGCGACCAACAGTACCAGGGCCAGCGGGGCCGGGTGCACCGGCCAGCCCAGCCACAGCAGCGCCGCCCCCAACAAGGCCAGCAGGCTCGGCAGCCAGTAGCTCAGTCCCGCAACGGGTAGGGCAGGTGCCGCTGCGGGCGTGCCGCCGGCCACGGGATTCGATGATTTCGTCAGCACTATGGTCTTATTCTTCGGTATAACGGTCTTCCTTGGTGCGTTCTTCCTTGTGGCCCTGCACTACCAGTACAATTTCTCCTTTAATGGCCGCGCGGGCCGCGAAACTGGCCGCCAGCTCGGCGAGCGGGGCCGTTACGGTTTCCTCGAACAGCTTGGTCAGTTCCCGGCTCACAGAAGCCTGACGCTCAGGGCCCAGGACTTCGGCGAGTTGCTCCAGGGTTTTCACAATGCGGTGCGGCGACTCGTAGAAAATCATGGTGCGGGTTTCCTGAGCCAACTCCTTGAGGCGGGTCTGGCGGCCCTTCTTCACCGGCAAAAAGCCCTCGAAGGTGAACCGTTCCGCCCCAAACCCCGATTTTAGCAGGGCCGGCACTAGGGCCGTGGCACCGGGCAGGCACTCCACTTTCAGGCCCCGAGCTAGGCACTCGCGCACCAACAAAAAGCCGGGGTCGGAAATTCCGGGCGTGCCGGCATCCGACACCAAGGCCATGGTCTCGCCCTTCTCCAGGCGTTCGAGCAGGCGCTGCACTTGCTGGTGCTCGTTGTGCAGGTGGTAGCTGAGCATGGGCTTTTTCAGGCCCAAGTGCTGCATGAGGCGGCCACTGGTGCGGGTGTCTTCGGCCAGCACCGTATCTACCTCGCCCAGCACCCGGATGGCTCGCAGGGTAATATCCTCCAGGTTGCCGATGGGCGTGGGCACGAGGTACAAAAGCGTTTTTTCTTGGGGTTCAGCCATAGCTCAAAGGTAGCAGGAGGTTGCCGGTTGGTAGTTGCCGGTTGCTAGTAGCGTGTTGAGGGCCCAACCACCTAGCCGCCGGCACGCCAAGCAGGACGCGGCAGGCACCCCGCTCTACTGCTGCATGATGCGTCATTTCTCACTCCTACTTCTTTCTCTACCCCTCCTGCGCCGTGCCGCCATACTCCGCGGCTAGCTGGTCGATGGCCTCGGCGAGTTTGCGGTCCTTTTCCGTTACCGTGTTGCCGGCGTCGTGGGTGCGCAGGCGGAAGCTGACGAGGTTGTACTCATTGCTCCACCACGGGTGGTGCTCCTGGTACTCCGCTTCCTCGGCCACGTCGCTCATAAAGCTGAAGGCCATCTTGAAATCCTGAAAGCGGAAGGTGCGCGTAAGGGCGTTGTCTTGTTCAGTCCACATAAGCAAGGCAGGTAAAGGCGGTAGCGCAAGGTAGTCTTCACCCGCCGCAAATTGTCATTCAACGACTGACCGGCGTCAACTAGCCAGGCCAACCAGGCGGCTCCGGCCTTCACCCGTTACCTTTGGGGCATTGTAGGGCCGTGAACCACTATACCGGGTGGGCCGGTAATCTTTTTGGCTTCTCGTTGGTTTAGAGCCCCAACCGCTTCCGAAACTCTGATTTTTTCTTGGACAGCTGCCCGTATCCGGCGGCCTGTCCTACCTATTCGCATGAGTAAGCAACGCTACTTTTTTCTGATTCTGATCCTGGGCACTTTGTCGGCCCTGGGTCCTTTTTCCATCGACATGTACCTGCCGGGCTTTCCGGCCATTGCCCAGGACCTGCATACCACGGTAGCCGATGTATCCCTTTCCTTGTCGAGCTTCTTTATTGGGGTTTCGGCGGGGCAGTTACTCTACGGGCCGCTGCTAGACCGTTTCGGGCGTAAGAAGCCGCTGTACGTGGGGCTGCTGCTTTACGTGTTGGCTTCGGTGGGGTGCTACCTGGCTCCTAGCATCGACAGCCTGATTGCCTTGCGCTTTGTGCAGGCCCTGGGCAGCTGCGCCGCCACGGTGGCGGCCGTGGCCATGGTGCGCGACTTATTTCCGGTGCAGGATGCGCCCAAGGTGTTTTCTCTGCTTACCCTGGTTATCAGCGTTTCGCCCATGCTGGCCCCTACCGTTGGGAGCTACATGATAGCCGCCTACGGCTGGCAGTCGGTGTTCCTGGTTTTGTTTGCCATGGGAGCCCTAATGCTGCTAGCCAGCATCTTCTGGCTACCCGAAAGCTACCAGCCCGACCCGACGTACTCCCTACACCCCCGGCCCATTCTCACCACGTTCTGGTCGGTGCTGCGCGAGCCCCAGTTCTTTACCTACGCCCTTACCGGCGCCATGACGTTCGGTGGACTTCTGGCTTACGTTTCGGGCTCCCCGCTGGTGTTCATGGACATTTTTGGAGCCAGCGAAAAGGTCTACGGCTGGATTTTCGCGCTGTTGTCGGTGGGCTTTATCGGCTCCAGCCAGGTGAACAGCTGGGTGCTGCGTTACTACCGCAGCGAGCAAATTGTGCTAGCGGCCATGATCTGCCAATCCGTTATTGGGCTGGTGTTTCTGCTGGGCACTAGCCTGGGCTGGTTCGGGATGGAAGCTACCGTAGTTATGCTGTTCCTGTTTTTGTGCTGCCTAGGTTTTGCCAACCCAAACGCGGCGGCGCTTTCCATTGCCCCGTTCTCCAAGAATGCCGGCAGCGCCGCCGCCCTGATGGGCGCCACCCAAATGGCCGTGGGAGCCCTGGCCTCTTTTGGGGTTAGCATGTTCAACACCCACACGGCCGTGCCCATGGTGGCCATCATGGCAGCTTCGGCCATACTGGCCCTGCTGATTCAGGTGGTTGGCCGCCGAGTTATCGGGCAGCCCGTAGCCGCCGCCGAAGATGCGGGGGTGCTGGTTCATTAAAGCCCGAAACTCACTCAAAAACGACAACGCCCCCGCTGACTTGTGCAGCAGGGGCGTTGTCGTTTACAGGGCTATGCGGTTAGCAAGCAGGCGCTAGTAGCGGTACTTCTTGCGCTTCTTGTCTTTGTCGCGGGTGAGTAGCAAAATGGCACCCGTTGTTACCAAGGCAATAGTGGCCATTTTGGTTACGAAAGCCGAGCGGTTGTGCTTCCACTCCACGGCGTAGCCTTTTTCGGCGAAAATGTTGGGCACCTTGCCGTGGGCAAAGTCCTCAATGATGCCTTCTACCACATTCACACGGTCGGCGAGCAGCAGGGGCAGCCAGTGCCCGTAGTGCGATTCGCTGTACTTAAAGGCCATGCGCCGTAGGGCACCGCTCAGCCCCACCGGCGGTGCCGACTCGCCAAACACAGCCGACACGTTCGGGCGCTCAATGGACTTAAGCACTTCTACATCTACCGGTTGCGAGGAGGCCGGCCGGTGCTTGTGGTCGGGGTCCTGCGACACGTTCATGCGCGGCACACGCAGGGGGTAAGTGGGGTCGTTTTCCGGATTTGCATCTATGCCCCAGCCGGGTAGCTTCTTGGGGTCAATGGTGGTATTTTCCATGGTCAGTCGGCGTTAGATGTTGGCAGAGGGGAAAACCAGCAGCGGCTTGATGCAGTTGTCCAGCTTGGCGGAGAACATGCGGTAGCCATCGGCTACTTCTTCCAGCGGAATGCGGTGCGTAATGAGCTCCTTGGGCTTAATGACGCCATTCTGCACGTGCTCAATCAGGCGGGGAAGCAGGCGCTTCACCGAGGCCTGGTTGGCCCGAATGGTAAGGCCTTTATTAAGCACGTTGCCAATGGGCACCAGGTTATCCGTTGGGCCGTACACACCCACAATGGAGATTACGCCGCCTTTTTTCACCGAGTTTATTGCCCAGTGCAGGGCCGTGGCGGAACCCGCCTGCAGCAGCAGCTTACGACCCGTGATGGTCTGCATGGCGTTGCCAGCCGCCTCAGCGCCTACGGCATCAATCACGCAGTCGGCCCCCATGAAGTCCGTGGCCTTCTTGATGAATACCACCGGGTCGTCCATGTCCTTTTCAAAGTTGTACGCCTCGCAGTTGGCGTAGTTCTTGGCAAACTCCAGGCGGTAGTCTTCTTTGTCGATGATGATGACCCGACCCGCGCCAAAGAGCCAGCAGCAGCGCGCGGCCATAATGCCAACCGGTCCGGCCCCAAACACTACTACCGTATCACCAGGCTGAATACCAGCCATTTCGGCGGCTTGGTAGCCGGTGGGTACTACGTCCGTGAGCAGTACAGCATCATCGGGGTCCATGCCTTCCGGAATTACCGTGGGACCCACATTGGCATAGGGTACGCGGGCGTATTCGGCCTGGCCGCCATTGTAGCCGCCGGCCGTGTGGGAGTAGCCAAAGATGCCGCCCACGGCGCTGGCCTGAGTGTTCGACTCGTGGCAGTTGCCAAACATGCCCTGCTTACAGAAGTGACACTCGCCGCAGGCTACGTTGAAGGGCACCAACACATGGTCACCCACTTTAATCTTGGTTACATCGGGGCCCACTTCCTCCACGATACCCGTGAATTCGTGCCCGAAGGTCGACCCAACCCGCGTGTCCGGTACGTTGCCGTTGTATAGGTGCAAATCAGAACCGCAAATGCAAGAGCGGGTAACCCGGACAATAGCATCCTGAGGATGCTTGATTTCGGGCATTGGTTTTTCAGTGGCGCGGACCCGTTTCGGGCCCCGGTAGTCCATTGCTAGCATAGGAATCCTGCGTTAAGGTTCAGGTGGGATGTGGCGGCCGCTACCCCGCGCTTTTCCAGGTTAGGGGTGGGCTGGAAAGGCGCCGGGCAGCGGCCTCAAGTAGTACTGACCTCTATGTTCAAGGTTGCCACCCTGAGGTAAATCCAATATAAACCCGTATTTATACCCTAGTAAGATGAGGGTAAATACGGAGGAAGTCAGCGGGAACTCAGCGGGAAAAGCGCCTGCTGACTAATTGTGCCCTTGAAGGATTCACATGCTTGGTTGATGCACAAGCCACCTGCTGCCTGGGCCGACACCTAAACCCAAACGCATCAACCCTAGTACAATGCCTTATACTCTCTGCCAACCCACTACCTACCCTTACCATGGCAATTGACCCGAACGACCGCCCCATCCGCGTCATCAACGACGATACCACCGAAGAGGAACTGGCTGCTGGCCATATCATTCCGGGAGCTAATCCGCCCAAGAACGAAGAAGCCCGCGGCGGCTTCGGCGACCGGATGGGCGGCCCCCAGGGCTACGGCACCGACAGCAGCGGCGGCATCACGGCCGTTTCTGTGAATGAAAATGCCGACGACAACCAGCGCATCGGGCAGGAGACCTTTCTGAGCAACGAAGAAGGCCGCCAAGACCAACCAAACAACGACATGCCCGACGACCGGGACCCGGACTTGCAGCCCCGCCGCCCCGTAGACGAGCTGGATGCCGATGATGACCGTCCTGGCCGCGACGAAATGCGCAACCCCAACTCCCGCGTGGGTATGGGCCAGATGGAGCAGCGCCAGCCCAACAACGACGAGCTGGCCCGCCAAGGCACCAACGCCGACCTTACCGACCCCAACGCCTCCGATACGGCCATTGTGCAGTAGCGCAGGCCCGGGCCCAGCCCGGCTCTCGAATGTTCCGCTCTACCTTTTCCGAAAGCAAACTTGAATTTCGAACGCCATGCCGTACAAAAGCAATAACACCAACCAGCAGTCGAAGCGCCCCTCGGGCAGCCCTACCCAAACCGAGCAGCCCAAAGGCGCCGGCAACCTACCCGTAAACGACCGGGATGAGCAGGTAGAAGACCAACTGGAGCAAGAAGCGCAGGATGCGCCCCAGCGCCACCCCAACCGCAACCTGGAAAAACCCGATTTAGGCAAGCCGCCTTACGCGTAGCCAAACCTATTTCTTTAAGAAAAGCACCTGCCTCGGGCAGGTGCTTTTTATTTGTCGATCAATCAGTTGCTACCCCATTGTTATGGCCCGCTACGTCACGACCGATTTACACGGCTGCCTCCTGTCCTTCCAGCACTTAGTAGAAGAGAAGCTCAAGCTCCGCCCTCAGGATGAGCTGTATGTGCTGGGCGACTACGTAAACAAAGGTCCTAATAGCCGGGGCGTGCTGGACTACCTCATGCAGCTGCCGGAGCGGGGCTACCGGGTGGTGTGCCTGCGCGGCAACCACGACCAAGACCTGCTGCACGCGGCCCAAGACCAAGTGACGCTAACCTGGGGCTCCGTGGCCGACCGGGAGCTGACCCTGCGCAGCTTTGGGGTGGAGCAACCCGAGGATATTCCGGAGCGCTACCTACGCTGGATCAACGACTTGCCGTACCAGTTTGAAATTCCGGGCTTTATTTTGGTGCACGCGGGTTTCAACTTCCACTTGCCGCCCGCCCAGATGCGCCAGGACTGGCACACCATGCTCAACATCAAGGAGTTTGTGTTCGATGCCTCCCGTACTGGGGCCGCCGCCTGGTGCACGGCCACGTTCCTACCCCTACCACTGAGGTAGAGCAACGGGTTCAGCAGCGCGCCGGAGCCATCGGCCTCGATACCGGCTGCGTGTACCGCCACAACCCGGAGCTACGCCACCTGGCCGCGCTGGACCTAGACGCCGACAAGCTACACCTGCAACCCAACATAGAGCCCGACTATCCCATTGGAGTAAGGTGAGGCAGTGAAGTGGGGTGATTGGGTGATTTAGTAGTTGATAAGCTTAAAAATCATCTGCTATCCTGAGCAGCGCGAAGGACCTTATCACGTCAGCACGACTTCGTAACAACGACTCGTTCAGGCGTGACAAGGTCCTTCGCGCTGCTCAGGATGACAGATGATTTTTATATAAGTATTGTAGCCTTGCTTCGCTCACTCACTTTACTCCTGCGGCAGCGCTGCGGAGCGCAGTAGCTGGCGGGCGGCATCTTGGTAGGGGTTGCGGGTATCGTTAGCGACGGCGCGCAGGGTGTTGCGAGCGGCGGTAATTTGTTGGTTGCGCCAGTACGCCATGCCCAGGTGGTAGCGGGCCCGGCCGGCTAATTGGGAGCTAGACTGCATGGCTACGCGCCGTAGGAAGGGCTGGGCAGCCCGGATTTCTTCTGTTCCTTCCTGGCTTAGCAGCATAATGCCGCTGTAGTAAAGCAGGGTATCTTGGCCCAGGCTGCTGGTAGGCACCCGGCGCAGGGCGTGCAACGCATCCGTGTAGCGCCCGTCGCGGTACTGGCGCATGGCCTCGGCCAGCAAGGGGCGGCGGCTCTCGTTTACTACGTCGTCGGGCAGGCCGGCTTCGGGCACGTAGTATCGGGCCCAGGATGCTTCGGCTGAAGGAGCACTAGGTCGTAGCACCAGCCACAGGGCCAGTAAAGCCACTACGCCCATCACTACAACGGCTCCCCATTGCTGCTGGGTTTTGCGCTGGCGCCGCCGGATGCGGGTTAAAGCATCCTGGCGCTGGTCCAGGCGGCGGTCGAGGGCTAGCAGGCGCTGGTGCAGGGTTTCGTGGCCGGCCACCCAGCGCAAGTCGGCCGCCAACTGCTCGTAGGCCTGGTAGGCCCGGTACAGGTCGGGGTCCTGCTCAAGGCGCTTTTCAAAGGCGGCCTGTTCAGGGGGCGTCATCTGGCCATCGGCGAAGCGTTCCAGCTCTTCCAGGTAAGGGCGCAGGTCGAAGGCAGGCGGCGTCATGGGAAAGTAAAACCGGGAAGCAAACGCACCAGAGACAACCGCCGGCGCGTCAGCAGAAAAACAAAGTTGGCGAATCGGGGGCTAAGCTACGCAGAAGCAGGCAGCCCGCGGCTACGCACCCGCCGCTTCGGCCCGCACCCGCAGCTCGTAGAGCTTGCGCAGGCAGGCGGCTTTCTGCAGGCGGGCCACGTTGGCGTTTGCAAAGCCCATCTTACCGGCCACCTTCTCGAAGTTGTAGCCCCGGAAGTAAAAGTACATCAGCATTTTCTGGCAGTCGAGGCCGAGCTGCTGAAACAGCGCCAACAGTTGTTGGCGCCGGCTGGCCTCGTTTTTGGGCAGAATTTCGGTGGTATGGGCCGAGCGGATTTTCTCGTCGGCCAGTCCGTACACGTAGGCCCGCACATCCGGGGGTAGCTTGGTCAGGCGCCCATCGGATACCTGGTCGTAGAAGGTAACTAGCACCGCGCGCAGCAACTCGTGGGCCGCGGCGGGTGCCAATTGGTGCTGCCGCCGGGCCCAGCGGGCGAATAAGTCGCGGTTCTGCTCATAGAAGGTAATCAGGTACGACTGATTACCAATCCGCAGACTGGTCAGGACTTCGGCAAGCTGTTGGGGCGAGTTCATTCGGCAAGTAACACGTAAGTAGCCACACGGCGCAAGCACTACGACAAAATGACCGGACCAATTCAACTCGGTAGGGAGTAGCGTGGGCAGGCCGATCTGCCGGAGCACTTACCCTCGGCCCGTAATAGCTGAGTTTTCTGGCTGCTAGTGAGGCTGCCGGTGGGTACCCCTTTCCCGGAAAAAAAGAAGGCTACCCACCCGGGTAGCCTTCTGTACCGAAGCGCAAAGCTCCCTTACTTCGCGAAGCGGTGGGTAATTGTCTGTTGGTCTTTCGTGCGCACCACCAGCAGGTACATGCCTGCCCGCAGGGCGCTAACCTCGGCCGTTCCTTCGTCGAAGGCGCCGGTAGCTATAGTGCGGCCCTGCATGTCTACGATGCGGTACTGACTGCCAGCTAGGCTTAGATTGCCGCCACTTAGGCGCAGGCGGTTTACTACCGGGTTGGGGTAGAGCTGGGTGCCGGCCGTAGCGGCTTCGGGCGCTGCCGCGGTTATAGTCGCGGGGCGGGCTGCCGTGGCCCGCGTAATCCGAATCCAGTTAATGTTCCAGCCGCCAGTCTGGGCGAATACGCCAAAGTTGTAGGTGCCGGCATTCACCGTTACGGTTCTCGATACGGTCGTCCAGTTCTGCCAGCCGCCGGTGGCCGGAATGGTGGTGTTGCCCAGCTGAATAGCACCGGCATTTAAGTCTGACGACACGGTACCGCCGCTGGGGCTGGCCACGCGGTACTCAATGGTATAGGTACCGGTGGTTGGGAAGTTGATGGCGTTGAATACCAGGTAGTCATTGGCATCTACGAAGCCCATGTTTTGTCCGCCGCCGGTATCGGTGGTGGTTTCTACCGTCATGCCGCTGTTCACGTTAGCAGCTTCGGCCTGCAGCAGTACGCTAAAGGTAGAAGTGGTAGTGGCGCGCACCCGCAAGGAGGTGGTCTTGTCGTTCCAGTTGCTGGTTCCCAGGGGGTTATTTACTAGGCAGGCGTTGCCGGCGCTACCCACCGTGAGGGTGCCGCCCGTGAAGTTGTCGTTTTCATATAGTACTACCTCGTAGCCAGCATTTACCCTCAGGGAAGACACGTCATCATTGAGGATGCCCCGGCTTTGCAGCGCGGCTAGGTTGTAGTTGCCGGCGGGCAGGGCCACGGCCGTGCCCGTGTAGTTGCAGTCCTTGTACACGGTAGCCACGCCGGTAGCGGGTGGTGGGGTGGTTGTGGTGCCGGCGTAACCGCCGAAGGTGGCAACAACCTTGGTGGGCTGGGGCGTGTGCAAGGTCGCCGATTGGTCGTTCACGTCGTCGTAAGCAAAGCCGTAGCTGAGGTTATCCACGCTGATGCCGGGCAGGTGCCAGAAGCGGGCGTAGTAGTTGGCTGGGGCGGCCTGGTAGTATTTGCTGGCATCGTACCAGTTCTGCTGGCCAGGGGCAGCGGTGGTTACGTCCACTACGTGGCGGTTAATGGCGGCCGTCATCTGGGCCTGCACTACTAGGTCACAGTCCCCGTCGCCGACGCGGTTGTCGAGCAAGCCTTTGCCCTCAAAGGCCATTTGGGTGGTGGGGCGGCCGTTGATAATGCCCGTGCGGCCCGCAAAAGCACCCGACTGGCCCACTACCGTCAGCCGGTCGTTGGCGTCCACGCGGCCCTTGAACACGCCCGCGTTGCCGGCGTAGAAAATCAGGTCCGTGGTCTTGTACTTGTTCCAGATGGCGTCGATGTAGCTCTTGAAGTAGTTGCCGTAGGGGCCGGGGGTAGTGCCGTTGGTGCCATCGGCAAAGGCGGCCGTTTTGGCTGGGAAGGTGATTTCGCCGGTGGCGTTGTTCACCGTGCCCTGAAACTCAGCGGGCACGTTGGCTTTGTAGGCGGCCACAATGTCGGCGGCCGTTTTTAGCTCCCCAGTGCGCTTCTGGTAGCCGCCCGCCCCGAACAGCTCCAGGCCCATGGGGTAGCGGAAGGCATCCACGCGGGTAGTGTTACCGAAGAATCCGTACTGGTTGTTGGTCAGCTCCACAAACTCGTACATGATGTCCCGGTTCGGGTCGTTCGGGTTCAGGGAGTTAGGGGCCGCGTAGCCTGAGGGCGCCCCGACGAGCCAAAGAAGTACAGGTAGAGCTGCTGCCCCCGCGAGATAAACACCCGGCACCCCGCAATGTAGGGCAGGGTAAAGGTCTTATTCGGAATGCTGCTGAGCCGGGTAAAACAGGCCGCGTACTTGGAGTTGCTGCCAGGCCCGGTGTTGCCGTTGTACGTCGGGCCCGTTACGGTATTGTAGGAGGAGTTCATGGGGAGCACCTGGCTGTTGGCGGCATTTATCCAGACGTGGTTGCCGGCCCATCAATACCCACAATGGCCACGTACAGGTCCGAGTCGGGGAAGGGTGAGTTGTTGGCAATGGTAAAGGGAATACTACCCTGGGCCCAGGCCCCGCAGGGCAGTAAGGCGCTCAGCCAGAGCAAAATGAGGGAATAGAGAGTACGCTTTTTCATAGATGAAATGGTTGTGGTGGGAAGAGAGAAACAAGCACACCGGCCCCGACCACCCGTTGAAAGGGTAGGCGGCAAGCAGGTGTGTAAGAGCAGAACAGGAGCGGGAGAGAGTCCGGGCGTTAGGCGCCACTACCCAGAGTTGACAGTGCCTCCGGGGCATTAGGACAATGGCAATGTAGGTGGGTTTTGCAGGGAAGAACAACGCCCTTTTTTCCAGCCTACCGAGCCTGCAACGCTTACTGCGCACCTACGCCTGCCGTTAGGGCACATAGCCGGGGCGTCCTGTTTGCGCCGTGGGCCGTAAGCGCACGCCCAAAATTGCAGTTACTGCACACGTTATGAGCCGACTACCTCACCATCACATGCCTAAATTTTGTACCTACTGGCCGGTCGCTTCACCCCGAGCAGCCAAGGGCCTGGGCTACCCTGCTCGGCAACCTCATTACCTCATCAGCTTTTACGCTTACCTTTGAAGCCATGGAAACGCAAGCCCCTACCCTCGCCCTCGATACCGCCGTCTTCGACCTGATTCAGAAGGAGAAAGAGCGCCAAACCCACGGCCTTGAACTCATTGCCTCCGAGAACTACGTGTCGGAGCACGTGATGCGGGCCCAGGGCTCCATTCTCACCAACAAATACGCCGAGGGCCTGCCCGGCAAGCGCTACTACGGCGGCTGCGAAATCGTGGATCAGATTGAGCAGTTGGCCATCGACCGGGCCAAGGAGCTGTTCGGGGTAGAGTGGGTGAACGTGCAGCCCCACTCCGGGGCCCAGGCCAACGCGGCCGTGATGCTGGCCGTGCTCAACCCCGGCGACAAAATTCTGGGCTTCGACCTGAGCCACGGCGGCCACCTGACCCACGGCTCGCCGGTGAACTTTTCGGGCAAGCTCTACCAGCCTACCTTCTATGGAGTAGAGCGCGAAACCGGCCTCATCGACTGGGACAAGGTAAAGGAAACCGCCCGCCGGGAGCAGCCCAAGCTTATCATTTGCGGGCCTCAGCCTACTCCCGCGACTGGAACTACCAGGCCCTGCGCGAAGCCGCCGACGAGGTAGGCGCCCTACTGCTGGCCGATATTTCGCACCCCTCCGGCCTGATTGTCAAGGGCTTGCTGAATAACCCCTTCGATTACTGCCACATCGTAACGACGACGACCCACAAAACCCTGCGCGGCCCTCGCGGCGGCCTGATTTTGCTAGGCAAGGACTTCGAGAACCCCTTCGGCTTGAAAACGCCCAAGGGCGAAATCCGGATGATGAGCAGCCTGCTCGACAGCGCCGTATTCCCCGGCACCCAGGGCGGCCCCCTGGAGCACGTTATTGGGGCGAAGGCGGTAGCGTTCGGCGAGGCCCTGAGCGACGCCTACACCGACTACACCCACCAGGTTATCAAGAACGCCCAGGCCCTAGCCGGCGCTTTCGTGGAGCGCGGCTACCAAATTATTTCCGGCGGCACCGATAACCACCTGATGCTCATTGATCTGCGCAGCAAGGGCCTGACCGGCAAACTGGCCGAAAACACTCTTATCAAGGCCGATATCACCATCAACAAGAACATGGTGCCCTTCGATGACAAGTCGCCCTTCGTGACCAGCGGCATGCGCATCGGCTCGGCCGCCGTAACTACCCGTGGCCTCAAGGAAACCGACATGGCCCGTATTGTAGGGTTCATTGATGAGGTGCTGACCCACAACGCCGACGATGCCCGCCTGGCCCGGGTGCGCGGCGAAATCAACGAGTGGATGCAGCAGTATCCGCTTTTCGCTTAGCGGTGAAATGGTGAAATAGTGAGGTAGTGGGTTCGGTCCGGGAAATCAGGCTGAACCCATCTTCTTGCCCCGTTTTTTCGTTTGTTTCTTGCCGCTTGTTCCGAGCCGGCTGGTTTACTCACCATTTCGCCACTTCACTATTCACCATTTCACTCAGTGGATCCAACTCAACCCGCGCTGGGCGACCAGCAGGAAATGTCTTTTATCGACCACCTGGAAGCCCTGCGCTGGCACATCATCCGGGCGGCTATTGCGGTGGTGCTTTTTGCTTTGGTGGCTTTCTTCTCCAAAGACTTCCTGTTTCACGACCTGATTCTGGGGCCTTCCCGCGCCGACTTCTGGACCTACCGGATGTTTTGCCGGGCCGGCGAGTGGCTGCACGCGCCCAGCTTGTGCATCGATAAAATTGGCTTCGTGATTCAGAACCGCGAAATGAGCGGGCAGCTGACCATGCACATCAGCACCTCTTTTATCGTGGGGTTGGTGCTGGGCTTTCCCTACCTGTTCTGGGAGCTGTGGCGTTTTATCAAGCCGGGCCTGTATCCGCACGAGCGGCAAAACTCCCAGGGCGCCGTGTTTTTTGTGTCGGTGCTGTTTGCCATCGGGCTGCTGTTCGGCTACTACATTGCCGCGCCCATGAGCATCCAGTTCTTGGCCAACTACGTGGTAGACCCTACCATTGAAAACCAGATGGACATGCAGAGCTACATCAGTACGCTCACGACCATGTCGCTTTCCTGCGCCTTCGTGTTCGAGCTGCCCATGATTGTGTTCTTCCTGGCCAAGGCCGGGCTGATTACGCCCGAAATCATGCGCGTGTACCGCAAGCACGCCATTGTGGTCATCCTGGTAATTGCGGCCGTCATCACGCCTCCCGATGTGTCGGCCCAGATTATTGTAACCATTCCCATCATTCTGCTTTACGAGCTGAGCATCAACATTGCCCGGGTTGTAAGCCGGGGCCGTACGGCGGCCCTCAATGCCCAGTTAGCCGAAAACCACGGGGTAGCGTAACCCATCATAAGCTAGTGGCTACCATGTGCTGATGTGCTCTGAAAATGGCTGCATCAGCACATGTTTCGTTTGAGCCGGTTGGGTACCGGCGCCCTGTTCATTTCCACTCTTTCTCTGATAGTATATGAAACTTGCCATCGGCTCCGACCACGCCGGCTTCGAGCAGAAGCAAATGCTGTTGCAATGGCTGCGCGACAACGGCTACGAAGTTCAGGACTTCGGCACGCATTCCGCTGACTCCGTAGACTACCCCGACTACGTGCACCCGCTGGCCTCGGCCGTGGAGCGCGGCGAGTTTGAGCAGGGCATTTTGCTCTGCGGCTCGGCTAACGGCGTCTGCATCACGGCCAACAAGCACCAAGGCATCCGGGCCGGCTTGGCCTGGGAGCCGGAGGTAGCCAGCCTCATCCGCCAGCACAACAACGCCAATGTGCTGTGCGTCCCGGCCCGCTTCGTGGACGCAGAAACCGCCCGCGCCATCGTCAGCCAGTTCCTGAACACCGCCTTCGAAGGTGGCCGCCACCAAACCCGCGTTGATAAAATCAACTTGTGAGAGGGTAAAGTTGTGAGTTGGTGAATGAGTGGAGGTCATGGCGAAGAGGCACGACGCCGCCATCCTTCCTCCCTATCTGTGAATAGCCTAGAAACGGGACAAGCCCTTGACGCCAGCACGGACGTCAAGGGCTTGTCACATTAGAAGGGGTAGCACCCTGGATAAAACAGATGGTGTCGGTACCCTCGCCATGATAATGTCCTACTTCACTCAATCACCATCTCACCGCTGCAGGCGGTAGACGCCGGGGTGTTGGTGGGCTGGTAGTGGCTGAAGATGCCGGGCACTTTGTATTGCAGCTCCGGCAGCAGCCCGGCTTGGTCGATGAGGTATTGGGGCGGGGCGGCGTGGAAGTTGTGCGCCAGCCGGAATACGGCGTCGTACTCGCGCAGGTGCCCGAAGTCAACCTGGGCCAGCCCCAGTCGAGGTAGGGCGTCGCCAGGCGGTTGTGCAGGTAGGGTCGTTGGTCGGGGCCGAGCACGAGCAGGCGCTGACCCGCAGGAAGTCGTAGCGCGGATTGGGCTGCACGGCGTAGCGGCTCTCGGCCGGAATCTGCACAATTTGCTCTAGGTGCAGCACGGCCCGGTAGCGCACCACCACCACGGCTCCAATTACCAGCAGCAGCAGCAGCTCCGGTAGCCAGCGCCGTTGGGCTTTCTGCCAGAGAAACAAGCTGAAGTACGTGAGTGGCGGTAGCAGCAGCACCAGCGTGCCAGTAGCCATGCCCCGGCCCACTGCCGCAATAGCCACCGCCACCACCAGCCACACCAGCATTAGCTGCAGGAATTTCACCTGAAACACTAGGCCCAGGGAAGTAGTGAAGCTGCGCCCGATGCCCAACAGCACCAGCAGCCCCGGCAGTACCAGCAGGCGCAGCAGCACCCAGAGCGGGAGCCCGTCGGTTTCGTGCACCCGCCCCTGCAGGGTAGGCTGCAAATGAAACTGGGCAAAATCGGGCAAGGATTCCGTGTAGAGGAAAAAGGTGGTGGCTACCGCGTACGGAAACAGGAAGCCGCACACCAGCAGCAGAAAGCTACGGAAGGAATTGGCCGCAAACACGATGACGGCAAACAAGCCTACCAGCAGAAACAGCGCCAGCGGCAGGTAGCACAGCGCCCCCACGCCCACCAGAAAGCCAGCCCGAAACAGTCGGCGGTTATCGTAGCCTTCCCGGGAGGTAGGCAGCAGGGCGCTCAGGGCAGCAATCAGAAAGGAGTGGCCCAGCAGCAGCGGCGACATGGTATCCAGGTCGGTGGTCAGGCTGCCGATGAGCAGGTAGGTGAGGGCCCCCACGTAGCCACGCTCGGGTGCACATCGGCCCGGTTCAGCACGAAGTTGAAGCGCAGGGCCTGGAACGCCAGCAGCAACAGGGCCAGAATGCGGTAGAGCCACACCGGCCGGCTTCCAACAAAATCAAGCGCCCCAAACAACGCTGCCGACAAGGGCGCGGTGCTATCGTATAAGTCGCGGTAGAGCAGGGCGCCTTCGTGCAGCCGCTCGCCCACCAGCAGGGCCCGCAGCTCCACGGGGGTAAGGGCAATGCCCAGCCACAGCAACGGCAGCCGGAGCGCCAGCAGCAGCAGCAGCAAGGCGAACAGGCGGGTGGGCAGGGAGCTTTTAAAGAATTGCAGCAAGGAAGTAAGACCTGAGACGTAGGCGGAGAAAACCGAAGCGAAAAGTAAAAGTACGGCATCCGGCGTCGCGCTAGGCACGGGCCCGGTGTTGCGTCAGTAACGTGGCTTCTACCTGCCTTAAGCTCACAGTACTGCCGCGGTGCTAGCCTAGCTAACTATTTTCAGCTCCTTCCGCCCTCATCACCAATTACCTACTGACTTAATCACCCTCAACCGGTATCTTTGCCGATTCTTATGGAAAGTAAACGACAGCAAAAAGTAGCCAGCTTGCTCCAACAGGAGTTAGCCGCCGTATTTCAGCGCGACCTGCCGCACCTGTTTCCGGGTTTGCCGCCGGCATCAACCTGGTGCGCGTGTCACCCGACTTGGGAATAGCCCGCGTGTACCTGAGCTTACTCATTGCCTCCAATACCGCCAGCGCGGAGCAGCAGCAGACCCTGGTCGAGGATAACGTGAAAGTAATCCGGCAGGCCCTGGCCAAGCGCGTGCGCCAGCAGCTGCGCATCGTGCCCGACCTCGTGTTCTTCGTCGATGACTCGGCTTCCTACGCCGCCCACATGGACAAGGTATTCGGCGACCTGCACATTCCGCCCGCCCCAGCCGATAACGAAACGCCCGGTTCCGACACCGAAGGCAGCAGCCCGAAACGCCCCAAGCTCTTCGCCGACGACGATGAGTAAATGGCGAATTTGTGAAGTTGTGGAATGGTGAGTTGCAGAAATGCTCTTCCCTTTCTTCAGCCTCACAACTTCTCAACTTCTCAACTTCACCTTTTCCCCTTGTACTACGACCCGATTAAGAAGTCGCTTGGCGAAGTCTTCAACCGTACGCCACTGCTGCGCCGCCTCTTCTATCACCTGCTCGATTTGCTGCTGCTGCGCACCTGGCACGTGCACCGGGAGTTGCGCCAGTGGTCCAAGGGCCGCACCGACGAAAGCCTGAACATTCTGGATGCTGGCTCCGGCTACGGGCAGTACACCTACTGGATGTCGGGCCTGAGCCGCAAGTGGCAGATTTTGGCCGTGGATGTGAAAGATGAGCAGGTGGCCGATTCTAATCAGTTCTTCCGGCAAATCGGGCGCACCAATGCTCAATTCGCCGTTCAGGATTTAGTGCTGTACCAGCAACCCAATTCCTTTGACCTGGCCCTATCCGTGGACGTGATGGAGCACATTCTGGAAGATGTGGAAGTGTTTCGCAACATTCACGCCTCCCTCAAAGATGGCGGTATGCTGCTCATCTCTACCCCTTCAGACCAAGGTGGCTCCGATGTGCACGCCGACGGCGAAACCTCCTTTATTGAGGAGCACGTGCGCGACGGCTACAACATTCACGAGATTCAGCAGAAGCTGCGCACCGCCGGTTTTGAACGCATTGAGGCGCGCTACAGCTACGGGGAGCCGGGCCAGGTATCGTGGCGTTTGAGCATGAAATACCCCATCCTGATGCTGGGCAAATCCAAGCTATTCTTCCTGCTGTTGCCGTTTTACTACCTGATTACGTTCCCGTTCTGCCTGATTCTGAACTGGTTCGACGCTAACGGCAAACATGATTCTGGCACTGGCCTGATTGTGAAAGCCTGGAAATAGACCTTTTCCGCCCGGTGGCGTATCTTGCTGCTATTATGTAGCTGCACCATTTCCCTCTATCTTCCTTTGCCATGGCTGATAAAAATGATTTTTCTGAACTGCTAGCGGAAATGCTCCTTCGCATGGATCGTCAGCAGGGCGAAATCAAGCAGACCAATGACATTCTGCGCACGGTAGCGGAGGTGCAAGGCAAAATGCTGCATCAGATTGAGTTGATCTACACGGATCAGCAACAATTCAACGCCCAGCAAATTCAGTTCAATGCTCGGCAGGAGCAGTTCAATACCCAGCAGTTACGCTTCAATACCGAGCAACAGCAGTTCAACACCCAGCAGCAGGAAGTCAACCAAGCTATTCTGGGTGAGCTTCGCACGATTAAGACGGACGTCCGGGAGTTGAAAGAAGTGGTGCTAAACAACCACGAGGAACGCCTGCGTCGGCTGGAGGAATTTATGCGTCGTGCTAGCTAAGCCTTTTCTACTCTACCCCTACCCTACCTCTCGCCCCTCCGCGCCCCGCACGTGAACGTACCCTTGCTCATTGCCCGGCGTTATTTTCTCTCGAAGAAGAAGCGCAACATTATTAGCATCATCTCCAATATCTCCATGGTAGGCGTGGCGGTAGGCACGATGGCGTTGATCATTGTGCTGTCCGTGTTCAACGGGCTAGAGGAAGTGGCGCGCAGCCTCTATGGCAAATCGGACCCCGACTTGGTGATTACCGCCGTGCAGGGTAAATCCTTTGAGGTAGGCCCTCCGCTCATCAAGCGCATCCAGGGGCTGCCCAACGTGGCCCTGGTTACAGAAGTAATCGAGGACAACGCTTTGTTGCAGTACCGCGACCGGCAAATGGTGGTGAAGATGAAGGGCGTTTCGGATAACTACTACCGCCAAAGCAACATCGACTCGGCCGTGGTGGAAGGTAGCTCCAAGCTCCACCGCGACGGCATGGACTATGCCCTGCTTGGGGCCGGCGTGCAGCACGAGCTCAGCATTGCCCTCGACAACCGCTTCTCGCCCATGCGCTTGCTTTACCCGCGCAACACGGGCAAGAAGACGCTTTCCATGAACCCCGAAACGGCCTTTAACGAGCAGAACATTCTGGCCGGGGGCGTTTTTCTGATTGAGCAGCACGTCGACGACAGCTACATCTTCGTGCCCCTGGAGTTTGCCCGCAACCTGCTGCACTACGAAAACCGTCGCACGGCCCTGGAGGTTAAGGTAAAAGACCGCCAGGATATTGGGCAGGTAAAGGACGACCTGAAGCGGGAACTGGGTAAGGGCTTCAAAATTCTGGACTCGGATGAGCAGCACCTGAGTTTGCTGAAGGCTATTAAGGTGGAGAAGATGTTCGTGTTCATCACCTTTGCTTTCATCCTGCTTATTGCCAGCATCAACATCTTCTTCTCGCTCTCGATGCTCGTTATCGATAAGCACAAGGATATTGCCGTGCTGATGGCCATGGGAGCCAGTTCCCGCACCATCCGCAATGTGTTTCTGCTGGTAGGCGCTATTGTGGCTCAGGTGGGCGCCCTGACGGGCCTAG
This sequence comes from Hymenobacter sp. 5516J-16, assembly GCF_022919335.1. Lineage (NCBI taxonomy): Bacteria > Pseudomonadati > Bacteroidota > Cytophagia > Cytophagales > Hymenobacteraceae > Hymenobacter > Hymenobacter sp. 5516J-16. Next base: position 2,318,574 of record NZ_CP095058.1, read on the forward strand.
TGCTGGGCGTGGGTATCTGTTGGCTTCAGCAAACCTTCCATCTGGTGGGCATGGGCATGGCTACCAGTGTGGTGGACTCCTACCCGGTCAAAATGCAGTTCTCCGACATTGCCCTGACCGGCATGGCCATCATTCTGATTACCATTGCCGTATCCATTAGGCCAGCCCTGAACGCCGCTAGCCTCGACCTGCGCGAGAACCTATAGCCTACTACCTACCCGGCTGAGCCCCATAATCCTCTGGTTTAATATAAGCGCTAGGCAAAAGCGTAGCTCACGCATCATGCCCGTTCTGCCTGATCAGCCAGACGATGCGGATGAGTTGCTTTGCTTACACTCAGTATAACCGGCAAGTTGAACCGGATTTACGCTTACGCTGCCGGCCGCGTGGAGCGTAAATGGTAGCCTTGCAGCTCCTCTGTATTCATCAGCACAACGCAAACAGGCAGTTCCCGCATGGGGCTGCCTGTTTGCGTTGTGCATAAGCCAGATTTTATAATTCTGAAAAGAGAAGACTGTTACCTTCGTAGACGCCAAAGCCCGGTTGGGTACCTAATTTGCATACGTTCATCTTAATAATATTACTATTCTTTGATTTAATTTTACTTTTTAGTAAAAAAACTGGTATTTAGCATTTGTTACTACTTTCAACGCTGCATTATTGTCGTCGACTATGAAGGTTTCCACTTCACAGCCTTTTCAAATTGTTTATTCATTGCTCGAACACGAGTATCTAGGATACCTCTTTGAATCGTATGTGGTGCAGCGGAATCAGCGGGGTCAGCTCACGCTTCAGCACCAAACCGTATCGGCTAAGAATGCCCCGGAGTTTGCCGATGGCTTGGATGAGCTTGATTTTGAACTGATTGCCCTCACCGACCAGATTCAGCAGGACGCGGTGATTAAGGAGTTCTGGGCCAAGAAGACTACCCCGGCTGATTTCTTCCTGAAGATTTACGACGCCGAGAAAGGCGACAAGAACCTACAGGAAACCATTTGCTACTACGTGCAGGAGCGCATGGCCCAGATTCTGGACCGCCTCCAGGGCAAGCAGGTGTTCATTATGGGCAAGGATGGCGAGCCGACGTGGCGAGAAATCAGCGTGGCTCCGGAGCGGGCTTCCGTGCTGTTTCACTTCCGCCGCAACGAGGATAGCACGCATTATTTCCCTACTATTCAGTACCAAGGCCAGAAGCTGGACTTTCAGTACAAGAACGCCGTAATCGTTTGCGAACAGCCCGCCTGGCTGCTGCTCGACGATGTGCTTCACAACTTCCACAACGATGTGGACGGCAAAAAAATCAAGCCCTTCCTCAACAAGAAATTCATTGTAATTCCCCGGCAGGTAGAAGACAGTTACTTCCAGCGCTTTGTGGCGCCCCTGGTGGAATCGTTTGATGTGCACGCCCGCGGCTTCGATATTCGCTCGGAGCGCTACGTGGCCCGGCCCCAGCTTACGTTCTCGGATGCGCCTGGCGCTACCGTAGTAGCGGCGCCCGTCACCCGCGCGGCCGCGCCGGCCCGGCGGGGTAGTACCGCCACAACCCAGATAACGGCAGAAGCTGCTGTTTCCGAGCACATTCACTTCGATTTGAGCTTCCGCTACGGCGACCATACCGTGCACACTGCCCACAACAAGCGCGTGTGCGTGAAGCTGGAAAAGCAGGAAGACAACTACATTTTTCACCGCCTGATTCGCAACCTCGACCGGGAGCAGGAAATCATCAGTGAGCTGCGCGACCGGGCCCTGGAGGTGCGCAACGGTCGGGCCGTGCTGGAAAAAGCCACGGCTTTCCGCTGGCTGCACCACCACGCCGACGAGCTGGCCCGCTTGGGCTTCACGGTGCAGCAAGGCCCTACCTCGGGCAAAGACTACTTTATTGGAGCCGTAACGGTGCAGGTAGGCATCACGGAATCCAACGACTGGTTTGACGTGCACGGCGTGGTGCATTTCGGGGAGTTTGCCGTGCCCTTCATCAAACTGCGGCCTTACATCCTGAACAAGCGCCCCGAGTACCGCCTGCCCAACGGCCAGATTGCCATTATTCCGGAGGAATGGTTTACGCAGTACCTGGAGCTGTTTGCCTTCGTGGAGGAGCACCACCAGATGCTAACCTTGCGCAAGCACCACTTGGCTTTGGTATCGGACCTGCAGAACGGCAACCTGGCTACCGTGGTGATGAGCCGGAAGCTAGAAAAGCTGCGCGAGTTTGAAGCCGTAGAAGACCGGCCCCTACCCGCTGGGTTCCGAGGCGAACTGCGGCCTTACCAGAAAGCGGGCTACAACTGGCTCCACTTCGTGCAGGACTACCACTTCGGCGGCTGCCTGGCCGACGACATGGGTCTGGGCAAAACCGTGCAGACCCTGGCCATGTTGCTACAACGCAAGGAAAGCGGCGCTGCCAAGGGTGCAGCCTCTCTGCTGGTAATGCCTACCTCCTTGGTGTACAACTGGATGACGGAGGCCTTTAAGTTCACGCCTACCCTGCGCCTGCTCATTTATACCGGCACGTACCGCGACAAAAACGTGGAGCAGTTTGCTGATTACGACGTGGTGCTGACGTCCTACGGCATTGTGCGCCTGGATGCGGAGCTGCTCAAAACCTACAAGTTCGACTACGTCATTCTGGACGAGTCGCAAGCCATCAAAAACCCGGGTTCCACCACCTCCCAGGCCGTACGTGGCCTGCACTCCCGCCACCGCCTGATTCTGACGGGTACGCCCGTGGAAAATAGCACCATGGACCTTTGGTCGCAGATGTCGTTTATCAACCCCGGGCTGCTGGGCTCCCAAGCCTTTTTCCGCAAGGAGTTTCTGAAGCCCATTGAAAAGGGCAAGGACGAGGCCAAAACCCGCCGTCTGCACACGCTCATCAAGCCCTTCATCCTGCGCCGCCACAAGGCCCAGGTGGCCCGGGAGCTGCCCGACAAAATTGAAAACCTGAGCTACTGCCCCATGACCGAGGAGCAGCAGCACTGCTACGAGGAAACCAAGAGCTACTACCGCAACAAGATTCTGCAAAGCATTGAGGAGCACGGCACGGCCAGCACCCAGTTCATGCTGTTGCAGGGCCTAACCAAGTTGCGCCAGATTGCCAACCACCCCCGCATGGCCGACGCAGAGTACAGCCACGAGTCAGGCAAGCTGCGTGAGGTAATTCGGATGGTGAAAAGCGTGGTTTCGGAAGGCCACAAGGTGCTTATCTTCAGCCAGTTTGTAAAGCACCTGGATATTGTGCGGGCTTCGCTGGATGAGCGGCAAATTGAATACGCTTACCTGGATGGCAATACTCGCGACCGGCATAAGGAGGTAGCCCGCTTTCAGGAAAACGACGAGCTGCGCGTGTTCCTCATCAGTCTGAAAGCCGGAGGGGTAGGCCTGAACCTCACCGCCGCCGACTACGTGTTCATCCTGGACCCCTGGTGGAACCCCGCCGTGGAAGCCCAGGCCGTAGACCGCGCCCACCGCATCGGGCAGCAGCGCACGGTGTTCACCTACAAGTTCATCACCCAGAACTCCGTGGAGGAGAAGATCCTAGCCCTGCAAAACAAGAAGATTCAGCTCGTCACGGACCTGATTACTACCGACGAGGCCATCATCAAGAGCCTGACCAAGGAAGACATTGAGGAGCTGCTGGGGTAGAAATACGGCAATAGGCTTAGTTATAAATTTCACCCTTGCATGGGATTATTCGACGCGCCGAAGCCGGTAGGAGTTGAAATAAAAGGAAACGTGCTGCACTGCGTTGTTTGCCGCCACGACCAGTTTTGGCGGCGCTCTGCGCAGCTGCATTCGGCTGCGGCTACGTTTTTCGATGTGGAATGGGCCAATCCCAGTGCTGTATGCTACGAGTGCGACAATTGTGGCTATATCCACTGGTTTATGCCTAAGTGAACGTCGGTTAACTCACCATGAATGCTCTGCCTGCGCTGATTGAGTTGAGCTAGTTCCTACCCGATTTATCTAGTAGCATAATTTTAATTATTAATATAAATATTTACCCACTATCTTACCTGTAGTTCACACGGTTTAGTTCATCTACCCATGACTGCAAGTACTACACGTTGGCTACGCATTGGCGCTTTGGCGGCTGGCATGGCCCTACCTACCCAATTATCAGCGCAAACCTGGCAGTGGGCCGCCGCTCATGCTGCGGGCAGCACCGGCAGCTCCGTTATTTATGCCGCCGCCGTAGATGCCGCTGGCAATACCGTGGTAGCGGGCCTGTTTTCAGGTACTACTACCCTAGGGCCACTACCCTAACTAGTGCCGGGGGAACCGACGTTTTTGTGGGGCGTCTTAACGCGGCGGGTGCCTGGACTCAGGCAGTTCGGGCGGGCGGCCCCGGCGACGATGTAGCGCTGGCCCTGGCCGTTGACGGGGCGGGTAATGCCGTTGCGGCCGGGTCGTTTAAGGGAGCTACGGCTGCTTTTGGGGGCACTACCCTTACCAACGCCGACAATACAGGCAACACAACCGATGGCTTCGTGGCACGCCTAAGCAGCGCCGGAACCTGGAGCCAAGCAGTGCGCATGGGCGGCACCGATAATGACGGTGCCACAGGCTTGGCCCTAGAGGCCGGCGGGGCAGCCGTGGTAGCCGGCAACTTTTCTAGCAACACAGCCAGCTTCGGCTCGACTACCTTAACCAACGGCAACACCGACCGCAGCAACGACGTGTTTGTGGCCCGCTTAAGTGGCGCCGGCGACTGGAGCCAGGCCGTGCGGGGTGGCGGCGCCGGCGACGATTTTGTGCAGGCCCTGGCCCTGGATGCGGGTGGCAACGCCGTTGTGGCCGGTCACTTCGCCCGCGCTACCGTTACGTTTGGCAGCACGGTCCTGAACAACGCCAACCCTGGCCAATACAGCAGCGACATGTACGTGGCCCGGCTAAGCAGCGCCGGCACCTGGACCCAGGCCCTGCAAGCCGGCGGACCAGGCAACGACTACGCCCGGGGGTAGGCCTGGATGCCAGCGGCAACGCCTACGTGGCGGGCAACTTCGCTAGCCCGGCCGTAAGCTTCGGGGCTACCTCGCTTGCCAACGCCGACAACAGCGGCAATACCTCCGACATCTTCGTGGCCCGCCTCAGCAGCGCCAATGCCTGGACCATGGCTGCCCGCGCCGGGGCGCAAGTAACGACTATGCCAATGCGCTGGCCGTGGATGGCAACGGCAGTGCCAGCGTGGGCGGGTTGTTCCAGGGCGCTACCTCTACGTTTGGTACCATTGCCCTGCCCAACGCCGATCCCACGGGCGCAACCTTCGATATTTTGGTTGGCCGCCTCAGCAGCGCGGGGGTCTGGAACCTGGCCTTGCGCGCCGGGGGCGTCGGCGACGACTACACCAACGCCCTCACCCTCGATGGCAGCGGCAATGCCGTGGTAGGCGGCAACCTGAACAGTTCCCCGGCTACTTTCGGTAGCCTTAGCCTGAACAGCGCCGGTTCGGCCTTTATTGCTAAGCTAATGGGGCTAACCACTGCCACTACCTCGAAGCGAATAGTCGCCTCCCTGGCCCTGCTTCCAAACCCAGCCCGCCACCACGTAAGCCTGACGTGGGTTGAGGCCCAGCCCCAGGCCCATCCCCTAGTAGTGCTCGATGGACTAGGCCGCGTAGTACGCCGGCAGTTGCTGCCTGCCCGCGCCACTCAAGCCACAGTAAACCTAAGTGGGCTAGTAGCCGGAGTTTACATCATTCGAGTGGGAGAAACAGCTCAACGGCTGGTTGTTGAGTAACAGTTTGCCCCGCTTACCCCCGACTACCCCGCCGTAGCTTCGCCGCGGCGGGGTAGTATTTTTATGGGGCTAACAAGGAGGATGAAGCCACGCCGAACCGGTGTCAGAAACAAAGCTCCTGGGTATGAGGTATGTCAGGCATGCACCTCATTCTACGCACCCACGTGGCGGCCGCGCCAGCCCAAGTATGGCAGGGCTTCACCCGTGACCTGTTCCTGGCCCTGGCTCCGCCGTTTCCACCGTTTCGGCTGCTCCGCTTTGATGGGTGCCACCGCGGCGACGAGGTGCACATTGAACTGGGCGCCGGGCCGCTTCGCTACCCCTGGACCTCTTTGATTACCGACCACGGCATTAGCCCCGACGGTACGTATTACTTTGTGGATGAGGGTCAGGTGCTTCCGCCGCCGCTCCGGTTTTGGCGGCACCGCCATCTGCTACAGCCAGCCCCAGACGGCGGCACGTATATTATAGAGGACTTGGAATATCAAACTGGCTTCCGGCCCCTGGACACCCTGCTGTACCCCGCCATGTGGGCCCAATTTGCCTGGCGACGCCCCATATACCGGCGCTACTTTGGCCGGCCCAGCCTGAGGTTGCCACGCAAGTAACCACTGAAAGCGCCACCGCCGGGCGCGGCCCGTATAAGTCTGCGGACCCTGTTTCTGTCCTGACGCAACTTATCCTGACTGCATGACCCCGTTTTTATCCGCTGCCACCAAGCGCCTTCGGAAGCTCTTGACATTGCTGGTGCTTTTCAGTGTAGCTGCCAGCTGCCGGAGCGCTCAGCCGGCCTATTTGTTTCAGCCTCCTAGCCACTCAGCTCACCTTGTGCCCAAGCCGGCGGCCTTGCCAGCAGCACCCCTGAAACAACCGTGTCAGCGCCCGTGCGTCTGGCTCCCAAGCAGGCCACCAAGCTGCGGCTGGTCCGGGGCTTGGTGGCGCGGCGCCCGCCCCAGCTTCGCAACATGTATGCCCAGGCCGCGCGTGCCGGGATACGCCTGCCCTCGAAAACGACATCAATTCAGAAGGTTCGGCGGGTGGCCGCGCCTGCGCACGGCACGGAGGTAGGGCTGGGCACTACCGTGCTGGGCGTGCTGGGCTTGGTGGTGCTGCCGCTGGCATTGCTGGGCCTGCTTATCTGGGGAGGGCCGGTGTGGGCCATTCTGGCGGGGCTGGCTGCCCTGGCGGTGCTCGTTGCCTACCTCGACCCGTTTGCCTAAGCTAGCGGGCATCATTGGTCGCGTAACTTTAGTACGCTACGCAGATGGAACTATCAGATAGTTCTCGGTGCCGCGCAGGTATTCGGCAGCGGTAGGGCAGGCTGGTCGCGTATCCTCGGCGGGTTAGGTTACCTTTGCAGTCCATTTCTTGAATTTGCCTTTATGAACTCCGCCGCCGTCACGCTCAAGCCCGGTAAAGACCAATCCCTCCGTCGCCTGCACCCTTGGGTGTTTTCCGGAGCCATCGGCCGGATGCAGGGCGAAGTTGTGGAGGGGGAAGTGGTAGCGGTGCACGCCTCGAACGGCGAGCTGCTGGGCGTGGGCCACTACGCTCCCGGTTCCATTGCCGTGCGTATGCTCGCCTTTGGTCCTGATGCTCAGCTTCCTGATGCCGCTTTCTGGGAAAACAGATTGCGCAATGCCTATCAGCTGCGGCAGGGCCTGGGCCTCACGGGGCAGGGCACCACCAACGTGTATCGCCTGGCCCACGCCGAGGGTGACGGCCTCCCCGGCCTCATCATTGATGTGTACGGCGACGTAGCCGTGGTTCAGGCGCACAGTGCCGGCATGTACAAGGCCCGGCCGCTTATTGCCCAGGCCTTACAGGGGGTTATTCCCGGCTTGCGGGCCATCTATGACAAGAGTGCGGAAACCGTACCTACCAAGGCGGCTCCCGACGCCCAGAACGGGTACCTTTTCGGGGGAGCAACGGTGCTGAGCACGTAGTGCAGGAGAATGGTCATCCGTTTGCTGTTGATTGGGAGACGGGCCAAAAAACGGGCTTTTTCATTGACCAGCGCGACAACCGCAGCCTGCTAGCACGCTACGCTCCCGGCCGGCGGGTGCTCAACACGTTCTGCTACACCGGGGGCTTTAGCTCCTATGCCCTCATGGCCGGGGCTGAGCTGGTGCACTCCGTGGATTCCAGCAAGAAAGCCATTGAGCTAACGGAACGCAACGCCTCCCTCACAGGCCACCAAGACCGGCACGAGGCCTACGCCCAAGACGTGTTCAGCTTCCTGAAAGACCGCCACAACCACTACGACCTGATTGTGTTGGACCCGCCCGCTTTTGCCAAGCACCTTTCCGCCCGCCACAATGCCCTGATGGGCTACAAGCGCCTGAACGCGGCCGGCATTCGGCAGATTGCCCCGGGTGGGCTGCTCTTTACCTTCAGTTGCTCGCAGGTGGTCAGCATGGAGTTATTCGAGGGAGCCGTACTGGCCGCCGCCATTGAGGCTGGCCGGCCGGCCCGCATCCTGCACCGCCTCACTCAGCCCGCTGACCACCCCGTGAGCCTTTTCCATCCCGAAGGTGAGTACCTGAAAGGCTTGGTGCTAGCCGTAGAATAACTACCTCCTGCATCAACGCAGTAGCCCGCCGGACCTAGCGCTTACCTGATTTCAGGCAAGTGCAAAACCCAGCGGGCTACTACTGTTTTCAGCCCTACTAAAATCCAAAGGCCGGCCCGCACCCCTAACAGGCGGACCGGCCCCGGAAGTACCAATTCGGCTCAAAAAGGCTGAATCAGGTAAGGCGGATTAATCACTCTACCCAGCAAAAGGCTGAATGGCGTATGCGTTCCGGTTTCCGGGGGTGGCAGCGCTCAGAAAACCACAACTGAGCACCACCCCCACCCGGGCCAGCGGGAAGTTTCCCGGAAGCCGGGTCATACCTGGTTCGTTTCCCACCCCCAGAGGCTGACCACGGCGCTGGCTTTTCTTACTTGTACTGGAAATAGCGAACGTAATCGACTTCCATTTGCTGGGGGAAGGTAGCCGTGCCGTCCGGGTTGCCGTCGAAGTTGCCCCCACGGCCACATTTAGAATCAGGAAAAACGGATTATTGAATGGAAAGGGGTTGGCGCTAGTGCCCGTGAAGGTGTAGTACGGCTCCGCGCTACCATCCAAGTAGAACCGGGTCATGTTCTTGCTCCGGACTACGCTATAGGTATGGAAGTCGGCTGACAAATCAACCGTGAGCTTTTCCGTGGTGCCTATGTACTCGTATGCGCCCGTGCTGTTGGCGTAGTGCATAGTGGAAATCAACTCCATGGGCCGACTGCCGCGCAATTCCATGATGTCGATTTCTCCACATTTCGGCCAGTTGTTCTGATCGATGTCGGCCCCAAGCATCCAAATGGCAGGCCACACGCCCTTACCCTTAGGTATTTTGGCGCGCACATCAATGCGGCCGTACTGGAAGTTCTGCTTGCCCTTGGTTATCAGGCGGGCAGAGGTGTAGGCGTTGCTCCCCAACTGCTGCTTGATTGCCTTAATGACGAGGTTGCCACTGCTATTGATAAAGGCGTTATCGGGGGAGCTGGTGTAGTTCTGCAGCTCGTTGTTGCCCCAACCGCCACCGCCCTGCTCCAGCACCCACTTACTTTGATCAAGAGCTAAGGTGTTAAACTCATCACTCCATTTCAATTCAGTGTACTGGTCATACTCTCGCTTCTCCTCGTTGACTATGGGAATAGGCGCTGGTATATCTTTAGGCTTAACTTCGGTACAGAAAGTTAGGCCCAGGGCCAGCATTATGCAGGCCCTAAACCGTAGACTTTGAGTACTAGACAGGAGGACTTTTCTCACTTCAAGATAGTTGATGAAAAAGAGTAAGCAGTTATGGTTTAGCTACTAGCTTCATCTGGAATACTGTACCGTTTGGTTTACCTGCTCGCAAAATCATACGATCAGCTGTAATATCAATGATGCGGTAGGTTAGGTCTGGTGCATCTGTTACGCCGATAAACGTACCTGCTTTTTTGAACTCAAGCATGGCAAATCCATCGCCCACAGCCGGTCCAAACGTAAAATCGGAGTTGCCTGACCGAGGCGCACCGCAGGCAGCGGGTACGGCCGGAGAGGTAGCCGTAGCCGGGGTTGCCGCCACATATGTTTCGGCTTTAGCGTTATAAGTAAAAACATCCGCGCTAGTAAAGGTAAACTCATCATCGGCCTGGCAAGCGGGCAAGGTGCCGGCTTTGCCGCCTGCGTAATACTCTGCAGGATTTTTTTCGGTGCCTACGATAATGGGAGCATCTGCCGTATTATCCAGCATCCAGATTTTGGTGCCCGTGGTGCCTGTTAGCAACTGTTTTACAAAGGCCACATTCTGAGGCAGCACTACATCTTTTACTTCCGAGAGGCCCGTCCCTTCGCGGTAGGAAGCAATTAGCTGGGCTTTTACAGTACCGCTTTTTTTATAAATGTGCGTCACTGTTTTGCCCGTAGCCACTGTGCCGTCACCGAAGTCCCACTGGTAGAGAAATGCTTCAGGACCGGTGCTGGTGAAGATTACTTCCGTGGTCAAGCCTATGGATCTGGGAGTGCTAGCTGTGAAGGACGGCTGTGGAACGTTACCAGCCAACTCGCCGGTATCATCTTTATCACAGGATGCTACTACCAGTGAACTGCTTAGCAGAAACCAGACTGCTTTATTTCGAACATTTTTCATTGTAAAATCAGGTTGTAGTCGTTCGCAAATAAAGAATTAATAGCCAGGATTTTGAGTCAGGCCAGGGTTAGCATCCAGCTCCGACTGCGGAATGGGCAGCACTAGGTTTCTCTCGGTTGGGATGCCGCGCTGGGTTATACCTAGCGTGCGCAGGTAAGCAGCCTGGGCTGTCATTACCGGTATCAGACCGTATTGAGTGCCATGGTAGCGTTTTAGGTCAAACCACCGGTCGAACTCAAAGGCTAATTCGTACTTCCGTTCCCGCAGAACAGCTCCCGTGAAATCAGGGGTAGTGGCGGTTAGGTCGCGGGCTGGTGAGGGTGTATTTACGTCAAGGCCGAAGGCGCGGCGTCGTACTTTGTTAATGGCTTCTAAGCCGCCATCAGGGCCAGCCGTTGGCCCAACTGCTTCTGCTAGAATCAGGTACATCTCGGCTAAGCGCAACACTGGTACGTTGAGGGGCGAATCCCAGATGTTAGTATTTACCTTGCCCACGAACCACTTTTTGCAGCTGTAGCCAAACGGGGAACCAGTTTGCCGGGCAGTTTTTTTGCTTCCATCTGGGTATAGATCACCAGGCGACCAAACGGTGGCTGCCCGGCGGGTGTCACCCGCCTCGTAGCCGTTAACAAAATCAGGCTCTGGTACATTAAAGCCGTATCCGCTACCAGGCGTTTGGTTTTCTCCCCGCGGTCCGAAGAACTCGTTCATGGCCGAGCCGACGTTGTTGCGGTCGTACTCGTTACGGCCATTCACGTACTGTACTTCAAAAAGCGACTCTTTATCATTACGGTTCTCGTTGGCCACCTTGAAATTGTCGGCATAGTCAGCCCACAAGGTCTTATTTGAGCCCTTAATTACCTCTAGAGCCCGTTGAGCGGCTTCCGCTTTCTTGCCTTGCGTGATGTACACCTTGGCCAGCAGACCAGTAGCAGCCCATTTAGTGGCCCGCCCTAAGTCGGCGCCGCTGTAGGAAGGTTGCAGGTTGCCGATGGCATCGGTCAGATCCTTTTCAATTTGCTTGTACACGTCGGCCGCCGGAGTACGCGGAATGTTTACTGCCTCTGGTCCAGAGGGCGGGGCCGTGAACAGGGGCACATCGCCGTACACTCGCACAAGGTCAAAATAGTACTTGGCCCGCAGGAATTGTGCTTCGCCCAGACAACGCTTTTGGATGTCAGGGTCCATACCTGGAATGTCTGGCACCTTCTGCAACACCAGGTTAGCCCGCTGAATACCAATGAAGCACCCGCCCCATAAGCGGTTAGCCACTGCGTTGGTTGAGGGAATGCTGAAGGCTTCTAGTTGTTTATACTCTACAGCATCGTTTCCGTCGTCGCCGCCCGAAACTGATATATCAGCCATCATGTCGAAGGCCCACAAGGCCTGATTGTACTGGCCTTCTTTGGTCAATTCGCTGTAGGCAGCCGTTACAGCCTGGATGGCATCTTGCTGAGTTTTATAAAAGTTAGCATCCGTTACCTGGTCGGCGGGTGCCTCTTCCAGAAACTTCTCCGTGCAACTCGTGAATAATCCTAACGAGAGCAGAAAGGCGCCACAAGTAAATTTTGAGATGGTCATGATTACGTGGGGTGGGAGTAGAAAGGATTAGAACCCGATGTTCAGGCCGCCCATGAACACACGCGCCTGAGGATAGATACCTAAGTCGACGCCGCTGGCGCTTACCTCTGGGTCGTAGCCACTGTATTTAGTTAGTGTGGCTAGGTTCTGCGCCGTGACATACACGCGAATTTGCGTGGCCGAAATGCGGCTCATAATGCTCTGAGGCAATGTGTAGCCGAGGGTTAGATTCTTAAGACGCACGTAGGAGCCGTCCTCAATGTAGTGGGTAGAAACCCGCAAGTTTCGGTTGGGGTCGCCGTTGATAGCGCGCGGTACATCATTGCTGGTGTAGGGTCCGGTCCAGCGGTTAAGGATGCGGGTAGTACCGTTAGTGGTACTGTACAAGGCGCTTTCCGTGATGTAGCGATTAAGGTTGTACACGTCGTTGCCCTGTACACCCTGGATGAAGAAGCTCAGGTCAAAGTTTTTGAAGTTCAAGTTGTTGGTAATACCAAACGTAAAGTTCGGGTTGGGATTACCAATGAACGTCCGGTCGGAATCGGTGATAACTCCGTCTCCGTTTACGTCCCGAAATTTGATGTCGCCGGGAGCCGTCGCACGATCGACGTAGAAGGCTTCTTTGCCACCGTTAAGCTCCGTGGCGCGCTTATTGAGAGCATCTAGCTCTTCCTGAGTCTGGATTAGGCCGTCGGCCACAAAGCCATAAAAGGAGCCAAAGGCTTGGTTTACGTCGTAGCGCACGATGGCACCGCTCAGATAGCTTGGCCCGTTGTAGGGTATGCCCGCTCCGAGTGATTCCAGGCGCGTTTTATACGCTGATACGTTTAAGATTGTCGTCCAATTGAAGCCTTGGCCGGACCCCGTGAAGTTATGCGAGGTAAAGCCGAAGTCGATACCCTTGTTGTAGGCGGAGGCAGCGTTGCGGTTTACCGATTCATATGTGCCAGACACCAAAGAGGGCGGCACAGGAGCAATCAGGTTAGGCGAGTTACGCTTGTAAAGGTCAATGGTAGCCTCAAAGCGGTTGTCTAGAAAACCCACATCCAGGCCTAAGTTGGTTTGGTCGTTGTTTTCCCAGCGCAACTCGTCGTTACGCAGGCGAGTTGGCGCCGCGCCTGCGTTGATGGTTCCGTCGGGCCCGAAGGGGTAATTAGCTCCGAGGTTGATAGTATATAGGTAGGCGTAGCGTCCGGCGTTCAGCTCGTTGCCTACCCGGCCGTAACCGGCCCGTAGCTTTAGGTTGCTGATGCGGCTATTACCTTTCAGGAAATCTTCTTCCGAAATGCGCCAGCCCACCGAGGCTCCGGGAAAGATGCCGTATTTCCGGCCTGTGTCAAAGCGCGAGGAACCATCACGCCGTACCACGGCCTGGAGGATGTACTTACCCGCAAATTCGTAGTTCAGGCGGCCAAAGAGGCTTGCTAGGCGCCGACGGGTGTCAACGGTACCCGCATTTCTCACCAGCGTGTTCAGAGGCCCCGCGTTGATTGTCTGGAGGTCGTTGCGCAGGTACTGCGTACGGTAGGCCTCTACATTGCTATAGTTGAACTCCTGGGCAGACTGCCCCAGCAGCAGGGTTACTTGGTGCTTATCAGCAAACAGACGATCATAGGTAGCCGTATTTTCAATCAGATACGTAGGCGCGTAGCTGGAAGTAGCGGAGGCACCCGCCGTAAGGTAGGCCGGACGCGTAGTGTAGCCGGCTAGCTCGGGGGCGCGGGGCGAGAAGCTATTGAAGTTATCGAAGATGAAGTCCACCCCAACGTTGGTGCGGAAGCGCAACCCTTTAAGCGGTTCCAGTTCGGCGAAAAACGTAGTAATAGCCCGGTTTCGGGTAAATTTCTGGTTGGTTCGCTGAGCAGCGGCCAGAGGGTTTTCCTCCGTAAAGTTATCCGAAACCCCATCCGGCTGAAACCAGTAGCCATCCGGCCGATACGCCTGCACGCTAGGCGGTATGCGCAGCATTTGTTGCACGGTTCCGTACTCGCCGTTGTTGGTCGTAACCTGTCGGTCATTGATGTGAGTTAGAGAAATGCTGTTGCCAACTTTGAACACTTTATTGATCTGCACATCGCCGTTAGCCCGTATCGTGAACCGCTCAAAATTGCTGCCCACAATGATACCATCCTGTTGGAAATAGGTACCTGACAGGGCATAACGAGCCTTTTCGCTGCCGCCAGTGGCCGAAAGTGAATAATTCTGAATTTTGGCGCGGCGGAATAGCAGATCCTGCCAGTCAGTGCCTTCACCGATGGAGTCAGCCAAGGCCGCGGGGTTGCGTAACTTCTTTACCGCAATCGGCTTACCGGCCGCAATCAGCGACTCGTTATTGATGGTAGCATACTCCTCGGCGTTCAGCAGATCAAGCTTGCGCGCAACGGTTTGTATCCCGCGATACACGTCCAGGTTCACGGTTGCTTTCCCAGCTTTGCCTCGCTTCGTGGTAATAATTACTACCCCGTTGGCGGCCCGTACCCCGTAAATAGCCGTGGCCGAAGCGTCCTTCAGGATGTCAATCGTTTCAATGTCGTTCGGGCTGATGGCATTGAGTTGATTTTCACTGTTGGGGTCACCATCAGGCAGCGGAAAACCGTCTACCACATACAGCGGCTTGTTATTACCTGCCGACGTTATACCACGCACCCGCACCGACGTACCAGCGGCCCCACCCGGGGCCCCCCCGTTAGAGGTAATAGTAACGCCCGACACTTTGCCCTGAATAGCCTGAGTAACGTCAGACACGGGCTGGCGAGTTATTTCCTGGTTGCTAACCGATGAAATAGCACCCGTTACGCTGCCGCGCTCCTGGGTACCGTAGCCTACTACTACTACCTCGCTGAGGGCCCGGGTGTCTTCCGTTAGGGTTACGTTAACGGATGAGGACGCGCCTGTAATAGGCACCTCTTTCCGAGCAAACCCTACGTAGCTCACGACTAGGGTAGAGTTTTCTGGGGCGTTCAGGGAGAAGCGGCCATCGGCATCGGTAGTAGCCCCAATAGTGGTACCCTTCACGATGACCGTTACCCCTGGCAACGGGTCACCGTTGCTCTGAGTGATTCGGCCAGACACCGGCACATCGGCCAGAAGGTTCCGGTTGGTGGCGGGGGCCGGAAGCCCATCGGGAGAGGCGGGAGCTGCCGCCAGGGTGGGAAGGGCAGGCAGGCCGCACGCCGTAAGCCACAAAGCCCGGCGCAGCAGCGCCTGAGGGTAGAGGTGTTGGTTCATTGATGTGTGGGAATTGAGGGAAGTAAATACAGGGTAGTTGTCTCCTACATTGCCGAGCCCTGGGAAGGAGTGGCTACCTGGAAGTTGTTACTTAAGCTGTGTGCACCTGAAGTAGCGGTTCGAAAAAAGCGAACCGGAGCGGGGTCAGCCGGCGTATCAGCGCCGGAAAAGAGCAAGGGGTAATTAAAATCAGGAAAGTGAAGCCGCACGGATAAGTCGAGTTCAAAGAGCACCCTAATAGGTTGCCCTAAAGCTGCTGACCTGACTTAAACTGCCGCCAAGGGCTATGCGGAATGCCCAAATATATCCGACCGTGTTTCGGAAAAGCAATACCAAAACCCCCTCAAAATGCCATGAAAAGGCATTTTCACCTTAACGCACAATTATATTATACACTTACAGCACACGCTAACTTGGGTAGTATAGGCCTTATAGCAACCAGTTCAGGCTTTTATTATAGGCGCTGCACCACGTAAAAAACAATCAAAAAAACAGGCGTTTTGATCAACTTTTTTCGCTTTTCATGGCGGGTGAGTATTCACTTACGGAATAACTCTTGCAGTCTTAAAAGCTGACTATATACTATAGTTACTAGATTTCATTGGACGATACTGCGCTAAACTAGCTCGAGTTAGTGGGCCCTTACTTGTAGCTGCAATACGGTAGCAGGTTTGAGCAAGAGGCTACGGTATGATTTCTACCCGCCTCCTGCTCTTCAAAAACACTAGAACGAATCACCTGCGCATTAGCCCCGAGTGGAAGAGGCCTCTTCCCCAACACCCATTACTGCATCTTCTGTTTCAGTACCCGTGGCATCGAGCAGCACGTGGGTCCACCCTTCGTTTTCATCGAAATCGGGGGCGTGGCGCCGCCGGCGCATGGCTTCCAGCACCTTCTGGCTGAAGCTCCAGCAGGTCCCTTGGCGCAGATCTAACACCCGGGAAAGCTCCTGGGACGAGTAGTTGCCTTTATGCGTATAGATCAGAAATACTGCGTAGAAAGCCTTGATAATCGAGAACTTACACTTTTGCAGCAAGGTATAAGCCGTAGCTGACTCCACGTAGCGGCATTTGGTACAACGGCGCGAATGAGGCTCCCGGCCGTCACAGTACTTCTCGTGCCCACACTTGCGGCACTGGTAGCCATCGGCCCACTTGAGGTTGGCTAGGTACACCAAGCAGGCGTCCTTGTCAGGGTAGATTTGGCTGAATTCGCCGAAGTTCACCTCCTTGGAAAGCACTCGAGCCGTTTTGGCTTCCTGCAGGTCGCGCTGCAAGTCCGTGTTGAGCTTCTCAATAGCCGCCGATTGCAAGGCAAGCAAACCGTTGGCCTGGAGCAGCTCCCGGTTTTGGGCGGCAATCGTGTCGCTTTGCTGGCGCAGCTCATCGGTACGCTGCGCTACCAGGCTTTCCAGCTCTGAGTTCAGCTGGTCCTTGAGGTCCTGATTATGCTGCAGCTGCTCAACCAGTTGCTCCTGCACCTCGTGCTTTTTACGCAGCTGCTTTACCAGCTTGCCCTGGGCCCGGATAGTAGCATCCTTGATGCTCTTGATTTTTTCGCCGAGAGCATACGACAGCACGACGACCTCAATGACGAAGGCCACGTTCATGCTGTATACCGTGGCCGTAGTCGTGAAGGTGTTAATACCCAGTTTGCGCAGAATCAGGAAGCCAACGCTGATGGCAACCAGGGCGTGAGCCAGCAGAAAGAACCGAGCCGTACGCTGCCCCGCTGCCACACGCGGTAGGCCGCGTAGTAAATCATGCAGTAGGGTAGCAGGTAAAACCAAAATCCCCACCCCGAATTCAACCATACGGCGTCAATCAGCAGCCCTAGCACACTTAGCAGCACAATGGCCCTAACCCAGGGGTCATAGGTAGGCAGGCGCTGGGGGTGTCGAGGAACTGGCGGGCATAATAGCTGAACGTGAGCAGCAGCAGAATCGGGGAACCCGCAATAATCAGCTCATTTAGAGCCGGATAACTAGGCCAAATGTATTGAAACCCCAGCCCGTCTTCCGAAAGAAATACCAGGCTACAGCTAAGCACGTACAGCACGTAGCGCAGGTACGTTTGCTCCCCAATAAACAGGTAAAGGCAGAGGTTATAAACTACCATAATCAGCAGCACCCCATAAAAGGCACCTAGCAGTCCATACTCGGTCTGGAAGTGCACCGCCAGAGGCTGCTCGGTACGCAGGCGGCTAAGGAAGGTAGTCTTGGAGTTGGATGTCAGCCGCAGGTAGTAGGTCTGGGCCTGGTCGGGCTGCAGGGGTAGGCGGAACAGGAAGTTTTTATAAGGAAACTTGCGGGTTGCTAGCGGATAATCGGAACCGGTGCGGGTGGGGGCGCTGCCATCAGCCGGAAAAAACTGCACTCCATTTAGGTGAGAATCAAATAGTTCCAGGTACCAATGCTGGCTGAGTGGACCGCGGGCCTGCACTACCAGGCGCAGCCAATAGGCCGAGCCGGGGTGGTCCATGGTGGTGGGAATGGTGTTGCCGGGCCGGAACTGGCTGGCCCAGGTGGGTTGCTGCACATCCGTCAGGGTTAGCTTACCGGAAGGGTCTTCCAGCACGCTATACAGGGAAGGGTCAACAAACAGCTCCTCCAGACCGGCGCGCACCCGGAGAGTATCGGTGGGGCGCGCGCTGGCCGGGGAGCTGACCAAGGAAAGGCACAGGAGCAGGGGGATGCTCAGCGTCAGGAAAGAAAACCAGATAGCCCGACGCGGTGGGAAGTGGGAATTCACGAGCTTCATGGTGGCTTCAAGGTACGAAACCCTCGGGGCTTTGCCTACTGGCCACTGGCACTGCTAGCGGCTTTTGCCGGAGCAAAGCGTAGCCAGCCCAGCTGCCCTACGGGTTCTTCAACAACAAGGCGGAGAATGTGCTGTCCGGCCGGCAGGGTAGGGGTGGTAAGGACCACCGTGGCCCACTGCTGCCCGGGCGCCACGGTAGCAGTGCCCAAGGGCTGGTTGCCGAGGTGCAGGGTGAGGCGGCCGGGCGCGGTGCCGGGTTGCAGGCGCAACTCAGCCGTATAGGACCCAGGCGAAGCCACGGTTACGGTGTAAGTGAGCCATTCGCCGGCAGCTAACTTACTCACCACAAACCCATTATTTACGTCTTTACTTGCGCTGATGTCCACGCCGTCGTTGCGGTAGGCACCGCCGTGGTTGGTGGGCGTCAGGTCACGGTAGTCGGTGCGGGCCGAGAAGTCGTCGTGGTAAGTCACTCCGTCGCGGCCCAGGTCGTAATCGGCAGCGGCAATGGTGCCGGGAATGGTGAGGGCCGCGAAAGGAGCCCGGAAGTCACTGGGTTTGGTCAGGGCCGTGGCTACGTCGCGGTTTACTTGGCAGTTGGCAAACTGCACATTACGCAGCAGGGCCGCGCGGCCCTGCGCCGTCAGAATGCTGCCGTAGGGCTGCACCCGCAACAGGCCGGCGCCGGAATCTACGCGCTTAATATTCCAGTGGCACCACCCAATGTTCTGAGCGTTGAGGCCCTGCACGGCAGCAGCAAACCACTCATTGGAGTTTTCGCCCGTTTCGCCTACCCACACCGGCACCTGCCACCGGTCGCGGAAAGCGGCTAGGTTACGGAACAGATTGATTTGATTAGGGTTGGGGTCAGATGCGTCTGGCGTGTTAGGGCACCAGTAGCGGTGGGCATTATATACCAGGTTTCCTTTGTCTTGAATAGCCAGCTTGTCGGGGGTAAGGTTGGTGTACTCGTTGCCGTAGCCATTGCCTTCCAGCAGAAGTAGGTGCTGGTCGTTTTGGGCTCGTACGGCATTTATCAGGCGGGCGTAGAAGGCACTGAGTTCCTGATTATCAGCCGACAACCCATTGGCGGCGTTCAGGTTGTGGGGCTCATTGATGAGGTCGTACATGGCAATACGGGCATCCTGGCGGTAGCGGGTCGCCAGCTTTTCCCACAGGCGCACCGTCATATCCTGATAAATCAGGCGTCCCTTGGCGTCCCGGCGCTTCCACAGGTCCAAGGGCTGGAAGTTGTCGTTGATGTTCCGGTCGGTGCCCTGGCCGCCGGGGGCCGCGTGCAGGTCCAGAATAACGTACATGTTGTTGGCCGCGCACCAGCGCGCTACCTCATCAATAAAGCGGATGCCCTCCAGCTTTTTAGGCTCGGCGAAGAGCTGATTCTCGTCGTACCAGCGGCTGAGCTGCTCCACATAGGCCGTGAGTTTCTGCGGATTTTTCGGGTCGCGGATTACCTCGGTGCGGGCGTGGCGCTGCGCCGGCGTCAGAAACAAGTCGTAGTGAAAGGGGAGGCGCACGGCGTTAAAGCCTTGCTTGGCCAGAAAATCAATGTCGGCCTTAGTAATGAAGTTCTGGCGGTACTGGCGGTAAAATTCTTCCATCTGGGCCTCCGACATACTACGGAGCAGCCCCTGCTTGATGCGCCATTGGCTGTTGAGCGTATCAGTTTGCAGAATGTAGCTTTCTTGGAGGAGCCAGCCCCCCACGTTGTAGCCGCGCAGCACCACTTCGCGGCCCTGAGCGTCCACCGTTTTTGGCCCGGCGGCCCGTAGCATCGTTAGGTTTTGGCCTGTGCTGGAGCCAACTGAGCAGCCCAGCAGCATGAGCAGCAGCCCCAGGCGAAAACCAAGGCCCCTACAGCCTCTGCGCCAGGGGTCCGGCAGCATAAATAGGCAGTTCATGTGCATAAAGAGAGGTAGAAAAGAATTTTCGACAGAATAGCAGAGAAAAAAACAGGGCGGAGATTCCCCGCCCCGTTTCCGATTTTTCTCACTCACATGTCTTGTTTGTTCTTCATAAGCCGCCGAAACAGAGCGAAAATGCAGTCAGTATCACACCTTACCATTCACACTATCAGCCCGTTGCGTATGGCTATCTACTGGCACGTCATCATGGCGCTGCTAGGCTCGCCTAGGTATGCTGCCCGGTACTACCCATGAGCAGGTATCTAGTACATGACCTCGGAAAAGCGGGGGTATTTGGATTGCCTAACTACGACAGGACCTTTCGCCTAATGACGAGTAGAATGCAGGCAAGGTGCCGTTAGTGCCGCTGGCACCGCAGCGGCCCCTTGCAACCGACCAAGCGGTGAGGAGGCCAGAGCATTGCGCGTATAGCCCCAGATGGGTTCTGCGTGCGAACTACCCGAGTTATCGGCCCGGCAAAGCGTAGCGTGTTTGCATGAGTTGGGTGGGGTTTGGGGTAGGGAGGGGCAGCAGGCAGCCGTTTCCTGGGCAGAAGCGGCGGGCAGAAGGGTACAGCGTGGTACCGGGATGGAAGCCGCTTTCGGGCCCGGCATGCTGCTGGGCCAACCAGAGTGCGCCGAGGCTATAACCAAATATATCAGCATCCATTTTAGAATACCAAGCGTTAAAACCCTGCTCACAATCCGAAAAAGCGGCTTTACCCGTAGTACACACGTGGGCCTATACGCTTACTGCACACGCAAAAAAGCAACCGCTGCCCTTATGTGATGCCGCCTGTTTAAGTGCTGGCACGGCTACGCAACAATGAAAAAAGCACCTGTTTCAGCGAAATATTTTCCCATTTCCCCAGCAACCAGCGTTGGAGAGCTTTCGACCGAAACATTTCTCCGCCGTACCTTGTGTTGACACGCTGGCCTGCCTGTTCTTACTTCCTCGGCGGGGTAGCTCGTCTCTTCTGCTTTGGGTGCTGTGCGCCTTCTTTTACCTTTTGCCTGTGCCGCTTTCCAAAACTGCCGCTCCCAAACAAGCTACTGCCATTATTGGGGCGGGCATTGGCGGCATTGCTACGGCCGTGCGCCTGGCTGCTCATGGGCACCGCGTAACAGTGTTCGAAGCCCAGGAATCGTTTGGGGGGAAGATGCACCAGCTGGAACTGCCTGGGGGCTACCGCTTTGATGGGGGCCCATCCTTGTTTACGCTCCCGCACTTAGTTGATGAGCTGTTTCAGCTGGTAGGCCGCAACCCCCAGGACTACTTTCGCTACCAGCGTCTCGACCCCATTACGCAGTATTTCTTTGCCGATGGCATCCGCCTCACGGCCTGGGCCGACGAAGGCCGGTTTGCTCAGGAAGTAGAGGAGAAGCTAGGCGTGCCAGCCACTGAGGTTCTGCGGTTCCTGCGCCGCAGTGGGCAGGCGTACGAAGCCACAGCCGGTACTTTCCTGCAAAAGTCCCTGCACAAAGCGGCTACCTACCTTAGCCCTGAGGTGCTCAAGGCTCTTACTTCTCTTCCCCAGCTGGGCCTAACCAGCACCATGCACCAGCGCCACGCGGCTGCCTTCTCGGATCCGCGTCTGGTGCAGCTCTTCGACCGGTTTGCTACCTATAACGGCTCCGACCCCTACCAGGCCCCCGCTACCCTCAGTCTGATTCCGCACCTGGAGCACGGGCTGGGCGCTTACTACCCCGAGGGCGGCATTTATGCCATTGCCCAAAGCCTAGTGCGGCTGGCTGAGGAGCTGGGCGTGCGGTTCCGCTACCAGGAGCCGGTGCTGGAAATCCTGACGGCGGCGGGCCGGGTAACCGGAGTACGCACGGCCCAGGACGTGTACGACTTCGGACTGGTAGTCAGCAACATGGATGTGGTGCCCACCTACCGCCACCTGCTACCCCGGCAGCCCGCTCCGGAGCGCACCCTTCGCCAGCCCCGGTCCTCTTCGGCCCTGATTTTCTACTGGGGCATTGCGCGGCGCTTTCCGGAGCTCGGTGTTCATAACATCTTTTTCTCCGAGGACTATAAGCGCGAGTTTGAGGCCATCTTCCAGGAGAAAACCATTGCCGACGACCCCACGGTTTACGTCAATATCACCTCTGGCCACACTCCCACCGATGCCCCCCCGGCCACGAAAACTGGTTTGTGATGGTAAACGTCCCTCATGACCAAGGCCAGGACTGGGCCGCGCTGGTGCAGCGCACCCGCCAAGCCGTGCTCCGCCGGGTCAGCCGGGCCCTGGGTACCGAGGTAGGCCCCCTGATACAGGCGGAACACGTGTGGGACCCGCCGGGCATTGCCGCCCGAACTTCTTCCTTTGGTGGGGCCTTGTATGGTAGCTCTAGCAACAACACCCTGGCGGCGTTTCTGCGGCACCCGAACTTTTCGGGGCAACTGGAAGGCCTGTACTTTTGCGGCGGCTCGGTGCATCCGGGCGGCGGCATCCCGCTGTGTTTACTCTCGGCCCGTATTGTCTCTGACTTAATTAACAATTAAAAATGGCGAGGTAAGAAGTGATATGCGGCCCGTATCCTACAGCTGAAAGCGCAGTTCAGAGCCCTGACCTTCTATATCCCAGTTTTTAATTCCTTCCCCTCATGACTGACCCCACGCAACAACTTCCCGCCGCAACCCTGGTCACTGCCGATGCGCACCGGCGGCGCCTGCGCTGGGCCCAGGGCGTGTTGCTGCTCTTCCACGTCACCGGATTCATTGGGTTGGCGTTTTCCCAAGACCCCAGCTTCTACCTGCAATTTGTTCCCCTGAACCTGCTGCTGACTGTGGGCCTGCTGCTGGCCTTTCAGCCCCGCCGCACGCCGGCTTTCTGGAGCTTCTGCGTGGTAACCATGCTAGTAGGCTTCTTTGTAGAGGTAGTAGGCGTGCGTACGGGCCTGCTATTCGGGCAGTACACCTATGGTGCTACTCTGGGGGTGAAGTGGCTAAACGTGCCGCTGATGATTGGCGTTAACTGGCTGATGCTCACGTATTCGGCCGGTATTTTGGCCCGCTACCTGCCCATTCCCGATTTTCTGCGGGCGGTGGTGGCGGCCCTGCTACTAGTAGGCCTGGATGTGTGCCTGGAGCCAGTAGCCGTGCGGTACGACTTCTGGCGCTGGCAGTACGACGTTATTCCGCTGCTCAACTTCAAGGGTTGGTTTGCCGTCAGCCTGATTTTGCAGGTATACTTTAACCGGGTCGATTTTGTCAAGCGTAATCCGCTGGTTCCTTTCGTGTATCTGCTTCAGCTGCTATTTTTTTTCGGCTTGGGCATGCTATTTTAGGCGCCTACCGCGTTGGAGGGCCGCTGGGCAGTGCGGATAGAATTCATCCCTTATTTTCTTGCCCTTCAGATGGAGGAAATTGTACTCTCTAAACTTCTCGACCGCGCTCTGGCGCTGCTCCACGAAGTAGGGGTAGGTATTTTGCACGAGGAGCAGCTGGCTGCTGCCCTCGATGTTAGCCCCGCTACATTCCGGGAACTGTTTGGCTCCAAAGCCGGACTCGTATGCCAAGCCATTCAGCACAACTTTGCCCGGCAGCGGGCAGAGCACGAGCAGCTATTAGCCAACCTGGCTACTCCCGTGGAGCGTTTGCTGGCCTTATTGCATCATAGCCTCCAGGAAATGCGCCGCTCCCCGCACTACGACTATCATGTGCTGCGCGAGGAGTATCCGGAAGCATGGACCCTAATGCAGAGCTACTTGACGGAGTACGTCGCGCCGCTGCTGGTGCAGCTGTTGCAGGCCGGCATTCAGGAAGGACAGTTCCGGGCGGAGTTGAATGCCCGCCTCATCACTCACCTGCTGCTGGCCCAGTTCAATCTGCTGGTAAATGAGCAGTTCTTCCCCCCGACTACACCAACCTTGCTGAGGTGTACCGCAACCTGTTCTTTCCCTACGTGCGCGGCCTCTGCACCGATGCCGGCGCCCGCCTGGTCCGCCACCAGTTCGCCCGAGTATAGCGGTGAGATAGGGAATGAGTGACTAAGTGAGGCAGTGCTAGGGCGCGGAGGCTGAGCGACACTAATATTCCTCATCCTGAAGCATGACATGGCAAGCAGCGCGATGCCATCCTTCCTGACCAATTTGCTACCCTTCAGAATGTAACAAGCCCTTGACGTATGATAGCGCCAAGGGCTTGTCACGTTTCTAGGTTTTAAGGCAAATGAGAGGAATGGGGTCGGTGCCTTCGCCAGGACGGCACTACTTCACCTAGTCACTCACTTACCATCTCACTGTATCCATTTAGCTAATGGACACGCGCACTTTGGCGGTGTATTCGCGCAGGGCGGTTTTGAATTCGGTGCCGTGGTCTTGCATGTGGTTGAGGATGAAGATGGCGGCAAACACGTGGGTAAGCTGCTCGCCTTCATCTTCCCCTTCTACCTCAAAAGCGGGGGTTTGCTCTTCCAGCAGGGCTTGCTCTGCGGCAACTAGGCTTTGCAGCGTCTGAGTTTCCACCAGGCGCTTGATTATGGGCATTTTCATGACGCAGCGGACCTAGTTGAGGCGGGAAATCAGGCTGGCTACGGCCTCTTCCTTGCTGGCGGCTACGGTTTCCAGCAGCTCTCCATTGCGGAACACGGCAAAGAAGGGCAGGTTGGTGACGCTGGCCAGCTTGCGGGCTTCAGGGCTGGTTTCGGCGTTTACGTCCAGGAAAGCAATGTCCTGGTTTTGCTCAGCCTCCGAGAGGCGCTTGAACTTGGGCGAAAACAGGCGGCAGTTACCGCACCAGTCGGCGTAGTATTTCACCACTACTTTCTCGTTATCCTGCAGTAGTTGTTGGAGATCAGCGTCGGTGGCTTTCGTTACGGGCATTATCTGAAATATTGGTTGACAAAACGGAATCAGCAGATAAGAATGGTTCTTATCTGCTGGCAAAGGTAAAGCCCGAATTCGATAAAAAAGTTTAGGATCTACTACCTCCCGCCGGACGCGGTTGCATCTACTCCCGCCGAACGCGGCTGCGAAGCCCCGGCTCATCAGCCACTACACAAAGCCGGCAAGAGCCGGTGAACTGATTGATAACCCAGGCGGCAACCGGTTACTAGGTTGCGTGAACAGTCAGCGCTTCTGCTACCCTGTATAAGACCGTCATGCAGAGACGCCATTCGTTTAGTTGTCTAGTGGCCAAACACTTGAGGCTGCCGCAACTCAGCAGGCTAGCATTCTGGTGCTAGGCTACCGGGAACCAAGGCCCAGCAACTTCGTTAGGAATCTACCCCTTACGTGTTCTTTTCCGCTTCCGCATGCAGTCCATTCTCTTCTTCGGCGACTCGCTCACGGCCGGTTACCAACTCCGCGCCAGCGAGTCGTTTCCTTCCCGCATTCAGGAAAAAATTGACGCCCTGCACTTGCCTTATAAAGCTTACAACTACGGCGTCAGCGGCGAAACCACTGCCGGGGGCCGCCAGCGCATTAGCTCTGTGTTGAGCCGCTTCGAGAAGATTGACGTGTTCGTGCTAGAGTTAGGTGCTAACGACGGCCTACGGGGCATTCCCGTCCGCGAAACCACCCAGAATTTACAGTACATCCTGGATGAAGTGCGCCGCGCCCATCCCGAAGCCCGCGTGGTGCTGGTAGGCCTGGAATTTCCCTTCGACTTGGGGCCGCTGGCTACCTTGGGGGGCGGCCGCATGGGTCATTACGCCCTGGAATTCAAGGCGCTATTCCGCCAGCTAGCCGAAAAAAATGAGGTCGATTTTGTGCCCTTCTTGCTTCACGGCGTCATCGGCCAGCGCCACCTCAACCTCCCCGACGGCGTGCATCCCAACGCCGAAGGCCAGAAGATTCTGGCCAACAACGTATGGGCAGTGCTGGAAAAAGTGATTCAGTGAAATGGTGATTGAGTGAAGTAATGATTCGGTGAGTTAGTGAAGTGTAGTCATGGCGAGGAGGTACGACGATGCCATCCTTCCTCCCTTTGTAATAAGCCTAATAATGTGACAAGCCCTTGACGCCAGCGCGGATGTCAAGGGCTTGTCACATTATTAGGGGGTAGCACGTTGGTCAGGAAGGATGGCGTCGTCGTACCTCCTCGCCATGACTACACTTCACTCATCTACTCAATCCCTATTTCACTTTGTACATACGCTCGTAGTACTCGGTGGCCATGCGGTGCGACTCGAACTCGGGCTCTACCTCGCGCATGCCGGTTTTTACTACTTCCAGGAATTTCTCTGGCTGGGCGTAGTACAACGGGATAATTTCGTTTTCCAGTACGTCCAGCACGTTGGTGGCCTCAATGTCGTCCTTCACGTGGTCGGGCTGGTTGATGTCGGTGTGCTCAATGATGAAGCCGTTTTCGCCGTGGCGCACAAACTCCGGAATCCAGCCGTCGGCAATGCTCAGGGAGGCCGAGGCGTTCATGGCAGCCGTCATACCGCTCGTGCCGGAGGCTTCGCGGGGGTAGCGCGGGGTGTTCAGCCAGATGTCGGAGCCCTTTTTCAGGGCCGCCGACAGTCCTAGCTCGTAGCCCGTGAGCACGGCGCAGGTTTTCAGGTTCTTGGTTTTGCTGATGATGTCGTTGAACAAGCCAATAGCACCGAAATCCTTGGGATAAGGCTTGCCTGCCCAAATCACCTGCACCGGCCGATCCTGGTTATTTACAATGCTCAGGAACCGCTCGAAGTGGCGCAGAATCAGGTCGGCGCGCTTGTAGCCGGCAAAGCGGCGGGCCCACACCACGGTCAGCACTTCCGGGTCGAGGAGGGTACCGGTCTGGTCGGCCACGATGTCGAACAGCTGCTTTTTCAGCTCCCGCTTCCGGGCCTTCAAGGCTGCATCGTCATTGGCTTCTAGGGCGGCGTGCAGGGCCTTGTCGCGCCAGTAGGTGCCGTTCTGGGAGTTGGTAATGGCAATGATGGGACTGATGCCCTGATAGCTTCCCCACATGTCGTTGGCTACCTCGCCGTGCACCTTGGAAACGCCGTTGCTGATGCGCGCGAAACGCAGAGCCGTGAGCGTGTAGTTCAGCTGCTCATTTTCCACCAGTCCAAGGCGGTGTACTTCCTCCAGGGGCACGTTGCCGAAGAACGACATTTTGTGCAGCAGCTTCACGGGGTGCTCCTCGTTGCCGGCCAGCTCGGGGGTGTGCGTGGTGAAAACCAGGCGCTTGCGTACTTCGTCCTGGTTGCGGCCGTGCTTGTCGTAGAGGTAAAAGGCTAGGGGCAGGCCGTGGCCTTCGTTGAGGTGGTACACCTCCGTCTGGCGGCCTAGCAGGTCGAGCAGCTTGCCGCCGCCCACGCCCAGCAGAATGCTCTGGGCCACGCGGGCGGCCGTGTCGGCGTCGTAGAGGTGGTGGGAGATGGTGCGCGAGAGGTAGTCGTTCTCCGGAATGTCAGTGGTCAGGAAGAACATGGGGGCCGTCCCGAACGTGTCGGGGCCAGGTACAGGGCTTTTACCAGCACCTGCGCGTTGTGAATCTCGATGGGGAACGTCAGGCCGGTATCCTGCAGGAAGCTGTAGTGCTTGAGGCGGAAATCGGCGCGCATGCTCTGGTCTTCGTTGCGGCCCTGGTCGTAGTAGCCAAACGACCACAGGATGCTGATACCCACCAGGTTCTGCCTGAGCTCATACACGGAGCGCATGTGGGAGCCGGCCAGAAAGCCCAGGCCACCGGAGTAGGTTTTCAGCGCTTGGTCGAGCGCAAATTCCATGGAAAAATACGCGGCCGGCGTGCTAAACTCGGGGGCCGGGGTGTACATCTGAAAGTCAAATGCCATAAAGCAAGAGGGGGCTGAATGAGAGAACGAGCGGTAGGTCCGCCCGGGCGAGTAAGCGTACGAATTCGCACCCAAAAAAAGCGGAAAAGTGTGGACTCTGCGGGCCGGACGGGGCCGACAAGGCCAAAATGCAAATCAGCCATTAGTAATAAGCAAAAAAGCATCATTAGCCCGTTGCCACCAGAAGGTGCTTATGCTGAAATAAACCCAGCGGCTCCTGCTCGGCAAGCTGAATACAATTTTGGCGTAAGCCTTTCTGTTTCTGACGCTTTTGTAACAATTACATAATATTAAGCAGCCGAGTTGTGGAGTAGCCCCGCGGTAGCTTTGCGGCTCGAAAGTCAGTTCTTTTCCACCTTTCACAACCAACACCTTTCTATGCGCTACCCCCTGCGCTGGCTGGCGGCCTCCCTGCTAAGCCTCTCCGTCCTGTCCTGCGCTAAGCAGGAAAACCTTCCTGCTCCCACCTTAACAGCAGTAACCGCGGCCGATGTAAGCAGCGCTGGCTTCCCTGAAGGCTTTGACACCGGCACCAAAACTGCTTACACCACCGGCTCCGTGGCCCTGGGTTCCGGCTCCTGGACTCTGAACGATGCCCTGCTAGGCAACACCACCGCCGACCCCAAAACGGGCGCTCAATCAGCCCGCATCCGCAACGTGGGCTCGCTCACGATGAACTTCAATGCCACCACCGGCGCCGGGGTAGTAACCGTGCAGCACGCCGTGTACGGCACCGATGCCAGCTCGCAGTGGGAGCTGTGGGTCAGCCAGAACAGCGGCTCCTCCTACACCAAAGTGGGCAGCACCATTACCAGCAGCAGCGCCACCCTGAGCACCGCCTCGTTCACGGTAAACCTGAGTGGCACCATCCGCCTGCAGATCCGCAAGATTTCCGGCGGCACCAACCGCATCAACATTGATAACGTGACGATGGAGCAGTACGGCTCCGGCACGACTACCCCGCCGCCCACCACCGAGGGCAAGAAGTTCTTGTTCGATGCTTCCCACGGGGAGCTGGCCGGCAACGCCGACTGGGTACTGGACGTGGATGGTGGCCTGACGCCGCGCTACCCCTCGCCGGCCCAAAGCGGCATTACCAGCACCACTCCGGAAACCTACTGGACGGGTGCCGTTTCGGCCTGGGGCGTGGCCCTGGTGAAGCTGGGCCACAGCGTGGAGCAACTGCCCACGGGCACGGCCATCAGCTACGGCAACGCCAGCAACCCCCAGGACCTGAGCAACTACAGCGTGTTCGTGGTGGATGAGCCGAACATTGTATTTACGGCGGCCGAGAAAACGGCCATTCTGCAGTTTGTGCAGAATGGGGGCGGGCTGTTCATGATTTCCGACCACGACATTTCGGACCGCAACAACGACGGCTGGGATTCGCCGGATATCTGGAACGACCTGATGAAGAACAACTCGGTGAAGGCCAACCCTTTCGGCTTCAGCGTGAACCTGGACAACATCGTGGAAAACAGCACCAACGCGCTGGCTTCTACCACTAACCCCATCATGAACGGCTCCCAGGGCCGGGTGTCGCAGCTGTCCTTTCACAATGGCGCTACCATGACCCTCTCGCCCACGGCCAACAGCACGGTGCAGGGCCTGGTGTGGCGCACCTCGGCTACCCAGGGCAACAGCCTGACCATGGCCGCCAGCAGCACCTTCGGCACGGGCCGCGTGGTGATTGTGGGTGACTCCTCCCCGGCCGACGACGGTACTGGCTCGCCCGGTAACACCGTGTACGACGGCTGGAATGAGAACGTCAGCCATGCCCGCCTGCACCTGAACGCCTCGCTGTGGCTGGCGAAGCTGCAGTAAACTGACTGCGGTTGCTTGCTTGTTGCTGAGCACTCATTCCTCGAAAAGCCCCGCTGCCGGCACGTGCCGACGGTGGGGCTTTTTGCTGCTTTCTACTTTCACTTCAACAGGGCCTGTACAACCCCATTGCTACCCTAAAACTTGGCGAGTAGCAAAACCCATCAATACCACACCGAAAACCGGTCAATACATCATCATTTCGGGCAGGTTCAGCAGTAGCGTACGGGCGCGGGGGTGCGTACCTTGGCTGTTCCGTTTCTTGTTCCCACTCGCGTATGATTTCTGCCCGATTCCTGCCCCTGCTGGCTGGCACTCTGCTAGCCACCACTGCCCCGGCCTTGGCCAGCGCGCCCGCCGCCCCCATTGCTACCGCCACCCCGGCCGCTAAGGCCGCCGGCATTCAGCGCATTGACCCGACCTTTTGGTGGGTGGGTATGAAAAACCCTAAGCTGCAACTGTTGGTGCACGGCCCCGGCATTGCCAGCAGCACTGCTACCCTCAAGGCCTATGAGGGCGTAACCCTGGACGGGGTGCAGAAGCTGGAAAGCCCCAACTACCTGCTCCTGAACCTTACCATCAGTCCCGCGGCCAAGCCCGGTAAGCTGCAGCTGGAGTTCAAGGGCGACAAAAAGCAGACCTACAGCTACGAGCTGCGCCAGCGCACTACCCCCGGCGACAAATCCAAAGTGCAGGGCCTGACCCAGCAGGATTTCATCTACTTCCTGATGCCGGACCGCTTCTCGAACGGCGACCCGAAGAACGACTACTTCAAGGACATGCGCGCCCCCAAAGTGGCCCGCGACTCCATGTACGCCCGCCACGGCGGCGACCTGAAAGGCATCGAAAACCACTTCGACTACCTTAAGAGCTTGGGCGCCACGGCCATCTGGATGACGCCGGTGACGGAAAACGACATGCCCAAGGCCAGCTACCACGGCTACGCCCTCACCGACTACTACAACACGGACCGCCGTTACGGCACCCTGCAGGAGTACAAGCAGTTCGTGGACCGGGCCCACCAGAACGGGCTGAAAGTGGTGCACGACGTGGTGCTCAACCACATGGGTAGCAAAAACTACCTGTTCCTGGACCAGCCCGCCAAGGATTGGTTTAACCAGTGGCCCAAGTTTACGCGCAGCAACTACAACTCCTCGGCCCTCAACGACCCCTACGGCTCGGAGCTGGACCGCAGCCTTTACAACCGCGGCTGGTTCGACACCACCATGCCCGATGTGAACCAGAGCAACCCGCTGGTAGCTACCTACCTGATTCAGAACTTCCTGTGGTGGGTGGAGTACACTGGCCTCGACGCCTACCGCATCGACACCTACCCGTATTCCGACCCCAAGTTCCTGATGCATTGGGGCCAGGCCCTGAACGAGGAGTTTCCCAACCTGTTCAAGTTTGGGGAGGCCTGGGTGGGTAGCACGGCCCAGCAGGCCTTCTTCGCCCGCAACATCTTCCAGCCCGTAGATGGGTTCAAGTCCAACCTGGAATCGGTATTTGACTTTCAGTCGCAGGGGGCTATTCACGACGCGCTACGGGGCGACAATGGCAACATGAACCGCCTGTACGAAGCCCTGCAGGGCGACTGGATGTACGAGGACGCGAGCCGCAACGTGACCTTCCTCGACAACCACGACATGAGCCGCTTCTACTCCGTGATAGGGGAGGACTTCGCCAAGTACAAAATGGGCGTGGCCTGGCTGCTAACTACCCGCGGTATTCCCCAGCTCTACTACGGCACGGAGGTATTGATGAAGAACTTCTCGAACCCCGACGGGCTGGTGCGCGAGGACTTCCCCGGCGGCTTTGCCGGCGACCAGAAGAACTACTTCACGGCGGCCGGCCGCACGGGCCAAGCCGGCGAGGCCTTTACCTACCTGAGCACCCTGGCCAACTACCGCAAAACGCACCCGGTAGTAGCTACCGGCAAGCTCATGCAGTTCATCCCACAGGACGGCGTGTACACCTACTTCCGCTACAACGACCAGGGCCAGGCCGTGATGGTGATGCTTAACGGCAGCAAGGACGAGAAAACCGTGGATGGCGCCCGGTTTGCCGAGCGCACCAACGGCTTCAGCTCCGGCACCGAAATTACTACCGGCGCCACCCTGGGTAGCCTCAGCAGCTTCAAGATTCCGGCCCGCACGGCGTGGGTGGTGGAGCTGAAAAAGTAAGCTTTGGGAGGGGCACCGGGAACCACCGGTGCCCCTCGCTACTTATGCAGTACTACCTGGTACTATTTTCAGCTTAAACTTGACTGATATCATGACCGACCTGACCGATCAAGTAGCCATTGTTACGGGTGCCAGCCGCGGCATCGGCCGCGCTACGGCCCTGCTGCTGGCCCTGCAGGGTGCCAAAGTGGTGGCCGTGGCCCGCAGCGCCGAGGAACTGGAAGAGCTTAACACCAAAACCCAGGGCCTGGCCATTCCGGCCGACGTGGCCGATGAGGCCGACGCCGACCACGTGGTGGCGGAAACGCTGAGCCGCTTCGGCCGCCTCGACATTCTGGTGTGCAATGCCGGTGTAGGCTCGTTTAACCTGCTGGAAAACATGGAGTCGGCGGAGTGGGACCGGATATTTGATGTGAACGTGAAGGGCACCTTCCTGATGTGCAAGGCCGTGGTGCCCCACTTCAAGGCCCAGGGCCACGGCCACGTGGTAGCCATTGCCTCTGATGTAGCCCGCCGCACCTTTGAGCACGGCACCGTATACGGGGCCAGCAAATCGGCCCAAGATGCGCTGCTGGGCTCCTTGCGCAAGGAAGTGCGGCCCCACGGCGTGAAAGTCAGCACCATCTACCCCGGCCTGGTTGATACTTATTTCAACGAGTCGAAGCCCGGCGGCGTGGAAGCGGAGAAAACCCACCTCAAGCCCTCCGACGTGGCCCAAGCCGTGCGCTACGTGCTGGAAGCTCCGGCCCACGTGGTGGTTGACGAGCTGATGCTACACCCCATAACTCAGGAGTGGTGAAATAGTGAGCTGGTGAACGGGTGAGTTTAATGTTCGGCTGGCGCGTTGGTGCACCGATAGAACATTAAACTCACTAGTCCACCAGCTCACTATTTCACCATTTCCTACCTTGCTCTTGTATGAAACTACTGCTACTTCCCGTGGCGGCCCTTTCCGCGGGGCTGGCTTTTCTTTCGCCTTCTCTTTCGACTGCGCCTACCCCTGTGCCCGTGGCTGACCTTCTTCCTCCTTCGGACCCCAACACCACTGACGAACAACCTCAGGATCATAAGCTGGTGATTTACCAGTTGATGACGCGCCTGTTCGGCAACAAAACGGCCGTGAACAAGCCTTACGGCACGCTCCAGGAGAACGGCGTGGGCAAGTTCAACGACATCAACAACACGGCCCTGCAGGCCATCCGGAAGATGGGGCCTCGCACGTGTGGTTTACCGGCGTGCTGGAGCACGCCACCATGACCGATTACACCAAGCACGGCATTGCCCTCGACGACGCCGACGTGGTGAAAGGCCGAGCCGGTTCGCCCTACGCCATCAAGGACTACTACGACGTGGACCCCGACCTGGCCGTGAACGTCAAGAACCGCATGCAGGAGTTCGAGGCCCTGGTCAAGCGCACCCACGACAACAACCTCAAAGTCATTATCGACTTCATTCCCAACCACGTAGCCCGTACTTACAAGTCGGATGCGCGGCCCAAGGGCGTGGTTGATTTGGGGGAGAAGGACGATAAGACCAAGGCCTTCCTACCCAATAACAACTTCTACTACCTGCCCGGCAAGTCGTTTGTGGTGCCGGCCGGCTACAATCCGCTGGGCCCGCTAACCGGCCCGCGCGAAGACAAGAAGTTTCAGGAAGTGCCCGCCAAAGCTACCGGCAACGACGTGTTTTCGGAGGCGCCCAAGGTGGACGACTGGTTTGAAACCATCAAGCTCAACTACGGCGTCGACTACCAGAACGGCCGCGCCAAACACTTCACGCCTACCCCGGATACCTGGCTGAAAATGCGCGACATCCTTGTCTTCTGGACCAAGAAGAACGTGGACGGCTTCCGCTGCGACATGGCCGAAATGGTGCCCGTAGAGTTCTGGGCCTGGGTGATTCCGGAGCTGAAGAAGGTAAACCCCAACCTGATTTTTATCGGAGAAGCCTACGACGCCAAAACCTACCGGATGTACATCGAGCAGGGCCACTTCGACTACCTGTATGATAAAGTAGGCCTTTACGACGGCCTGCGCCGCCTCATGCGTGGCGAGGGCACCACCGACGATATCACCAAGGTTTGGAAGGAGGAAAGCCGCGGCTTCTCGGGCCACATGCTGCGCTTCCTGGAAAACCACGACGAGCAGCGCATTGCCTCCAAAGACTTTGCCGGCAACCCCCGGGCTGCCATTCCGGCCATGACGGTGTCGGCTACCCTGGCTACGGGCCCGGTAATGCTGTACTTCGGGCAGGATGTGGGCGAGCCGGCCCACGGCTCGGAAGGCTTCTCGGGCGAGGACGGCCGCACGACCATCTTCGACTACTGGGGCGTACCGGAGCACCAGAAATGGATGAACGGCGGCAAGTTCGACGGGGGCAAGCTCAGCACCGAGCAGAAGCAGCTGCAGGATTTTTACGTGCGCTTGCTTACCCTCAGCAGCCAGAGCGAGGCCATCCGCCGGGGCCGTTTCTATGAGCTACAGGACGCCAACAACCTCGATGCCCAGTACAACCAGCGCCAGCTCTACACCTACCTGCGCTTCACCGACAAGCAGCGCCTGCTCATCGTGGCCAACTTCAGCCCCGACAAAACCTACCGGCCTACCCTGCGCCTGCCCAAGGAAGCTCTGCAGCTGATGGGCCTTGAGGCCTCGCAGTTCTACACCTACACTGAGCTACTCAACCAGGCCCCACCCGTGGAAACGCTCAACCTGACCCTGGCCCCGCAGAGCGCCTACATCTTCGAAATCAAGCCGAAAAAGTAGAACTCAGAACGTAGCTTGTAGAGCTTAGAAATATTTCTAACATTCTAAGCATTAAGTTCTGATTTCTAAGTCTTTACTACCTATTCTAACCTCCCACCGTATGGCTACCAGCGTAGCGGCCGCTCCCACCGGCACCCACGAAAAACCCCGCCTGAGCTTCTGGCAAATCTGGAATATGAGCTTCGGCTTCCTGGGCATTCAGTTTGGCTTTGCTCTCCAGAACGCTAACGTCAGCCGCATTTTTGAAACGCTGGGCGGCACCGAAATAGCCTTGTATTGGCTGGCCGCCCCCCTAACGGGTATGCTGGTTCAGCCCATTATCGGCTACATGTCGGACCGCACCTGGAGCCCGCGCTGGGGCCGGCGGCGGCCGTTCTTTCTGATCGGGGCTATTCTGGCTTCCCTGGCCCTGTTTGTGATGCCCAATGTGTCGGCGTTGTGGATGGCAGTAGGCATGCTTTGGATCATGGATTCCAGCATCAACATCAGCATGGAGCCCTTCCGGGCCTTGGTAGGCGACTTGCTGCCCGGCGACCAGCGCACGACGGGCTTTGCAGCGCAAACGTTTTTTATTGGGGTAGGAGCCGTGGTAGCGTCGTCGCTGCCCTGGATGTTTACCAACTGGTTTGGCATTGCTAATACGGCCCCGCCGGCCAAATTCCGCCTTCCGTGAAATACTCCTTTTACATTGGGGGAGTAGCTTTTTTCTCGGCGGTGCTCTGGACGGTGCTTACCACTAAAGAGTATCCCCCGGCTGACCTAGCCGAGTTTGAGGCGGAGAAGCGCCGCACGGCCGGCATTGCCAACGGATTCCGGGAGTCGTTTGCCGGCATCTTCCACATGCCCAAAACAATGGCCCAACTGGCTATTGTACAGTTCTTTTCCTGGCTGGCGCTGTTCTCGATGTGGATTTACACCACGCCGGCCGTTACTAGCCACATCTACCACACCACGGATGCTACCTCGAAGGTTTATAATGAAGGCGCCGACTGGGTAGGCGTTTGCTTTGCAGTGTACAACGGCATATCGGCAGTGGCGGCCTTGTTGCTGCCGGTTATTGCCCGCGCTACCAGCCGCCGGGTTACTCACTTGCTGTGCCTCGTGGCGGGCGGTTTGGGCCTGATTTCCATCTACTTTATTCAGGACCCCAAGCTGCTGCTGCTGTCTATGGTAGGCGTGGGGTTTGCCTGGGCTTCCATTCTGAGCGTGCCATACGCTATGCTGGCCGGGGCCCTGCCCGCCAACAAAATGGGCTACTATATGGGCGTGTTCAACTTCTTCATCGTTATTCCACAGGTAGTGGCGGGGCTTATTTTAGGCTTCTTCACCAAGAACATTTTTGGCGGCGAATCCGTGTACACGCTTATCGTAGGGGGCGTTTCGATGATTATTGCCGGGGTGCTGACGCTAATTGTGCACGACTCCGACGAGGTACGCCTGCCCGCTGACGCCGCTGACTTACGGGCTCCTTCGCCTGCCTACGATGCGCCCCTAGAAACCGACCCGCGGGTGTAACCCCACCTGGCTCGTTTCTTACCAGCAGCCTTCGCCCTTACCGGCGGGGGCTGCTGCCTTTTAGGGGCTGCTGATTCGGCTGCCAGGGTCTCCGTATTAGTACGCAACTGGCCGCACGCAAAAATCCGCATTTAACCGGCAACGGCTACCCAGCCTCTTGTCGTATTCCTTAGTCGCGCCACGTCTTTGCATTTCCTTTCCCAACCCCGTGGCTTGCCCTGACCTTCTCGCTGCGTATGGTGTTTCCTGTAATCTTCTTCGGCCTGTTTTTCGGGATATACGCCTTTATACTAGTGCTGCTGGTGTGGCCGCGCCGCCGGCTGGTACCGCCCGCTGACCGTCCGCGCGTGAGCATCCTGATTGCCGCCCGCAACGAAGAAGCTACCATCATTCGCTGCCTTACGGCCCTAACCAAGCTGAACTACCCGGCCGAGCAGCTCGAAATTCTTATCGGCGACGACGCTTCGACGGACAACACGGCAGCCATCATCGAGCAATTCATTGCCGACAAGCCCCAGTTTCGGCTCCTTTCTGTTCGGCACCGCTTGGGCATGGCCCGGGGCAAGAGCAACGCCCTGGCCCACCTCTGCCGCGCTGCCACCGCCGACTACCTCCTGTTCACCGACGCCGACATGGCTCTGCACCCCGATTGGGTCCAAACCATGCTGGCCGCCGCGCCCGCGGGCGTAGGTATTGTAACGGGCATCACCACCGCCGAGGGCAACCTTTTCGGGCGCCTGCAGGGTCTGGACTGGCTGTTTGGCCTGAGCTTGATTCGGGTGCTGACGGATATGGGGCTACCCATCACGGCCGTAGGTAACAACATGCTCGTGACCAGGGCCGCTTATGAGTCTATTGGTGGGTACGAGGCACTAGCCTTCAGCATCACCGAAGATTTGCAGCTGTTTGAGAAGGTAGTGGCGCAGGGGTGGGGCTACCGCAACATCATTGCTCCCAGCGCCTTGGGTATTTCGGTGGCCCAACCCACCTTGCATTGCCTGCTGCACCAGCGCAAGCGCTGGATGAAGGGAGCCGTGCGCCTACCCTGGCAGCTCACGTTGCTGTTCAGCTCCTACAGCCTGTTTTATACGGTACTGGGGTGGCCGGGCCTGCTGCCCCTGGGTACGGTGGGGGCGTTGTACGCGGCGAAAGTGGCGTGCCAGACGCTTTACCTGGCCATTACGTTGCGCCAAGCCGGGCACCGCGAGAACTTGGCCGTGCTGGTGCTCTACGACGTGTATCTGCTGTTTATGTCGCTGGCGGTGCTGGTGTACACCTGGTGGCCATCGGCTATTCAGTGGAAGGAGCGGCGTTACCGCTGGGCTGAAGGGTAGGGGCTTACTGACCGGACTGCAGCCACTGTTGGGCGGGCATTTCCTCGGTGAATACCTCTACCTGCGCATCGTCTTGGCCTGTCTGGGCAAACTCAATCAGGCGTGGCCGCAGGATGTCGGCGTGGAAGGGGGTAGTCAGGTAAGCCAGCCGCCGCGTGACACCGGGCAGGGCACTGCGCATTTGCGCCCGAAAATCTTCCAGCACCCATTGTAAATCTGCCGGCTCTGCCAACCCCCGGCTCCGCAAATCAATCAGCCAGTGCGCAGCCTGGTGCTGCCGCGCCAGCCCCAGCGCCGCCTGGTACCCGGCCCGGTGCTCGGCGGAGGTAGCGGCCCGCGTCCAGCGCATAATCAGCAGGCGCAAGTCCGAGCGGTAGGACAGGCGGAGGTAGTCGGTTTCAGTGAGCAGCATACAGAGGGGAAGAGAAACGAAGGTACTGCCGCCAGGGCAAACCGGCACTTTACCTAACCAACTTTGTGGGCTTCTGTTTGCCCATGCGGCAGGTCCGCCAGTCCGCCTACACCGGCGGCTAGCGGCCTCACTGGGCTTGCCGGCTCCACTGGTTTCGCGGGTTGGTTCTGGGTAGCTTTACTAGTACTGATGTGGAAGTGCCCACCCGATAGGAGTTCTTATATACCCGCCGTGTTGGATGCAAGAACGATGTGGCGCTAGAGCTGCAACGGGCCTTGGCGCAGTCACTGCCGGAGCCTACCGTGTCGGAGCTTCGGG
Organism: Hymenobacter sp. 5516J-16; assembly: GCF_022919335.1. Taxonomy (NCBI): domain Bacteria; kingdom Pseudomonadati; phylum Bacteroidota; class Cytophagia; order Cytophagales; family Hymenobacteraceae; genus Hymenobacter; species Hymenobacter sp. 5516J-16. Next base: position 2,356,559 of record NZ_CP095058.1, read on the forward strand.
CGGAGCAATGGTTTGGTGCAGATGCGGCCGGAGCAGCACCGGCTTTTTTCGTGCAGCCCGCTCGCGCTGAAATTGTCTTTCGGCGCGTAACTTACGGTTCGCATTCATCTCACTCCTTTTTTCTTCTTAATGACTCGCAACCAGTTGTTGCTGCTTGGCCTGGGGGCCTCGCTGGCGTTCCAGTCGGCTCAGGCGCAGCAGAAGCCTGCCACCAAGCCCGCTACCGTTACCAAAGCTCCGGCAGCTACGGCTGGCGGCGCCCGCCTCGTGGAGAAAGTAACCCGCAAAGGTTCCGAGGTGGTAATTCCATACGAGAAGTACGTGCTGCCCAACGGCCTGACGGTTATCGTGACCGAAGACCACTCCGACCCCTTGGTGCACGTAGACGTGACCTACCACGTGGGTTCGGCCCGGGAGCAGATTGGCAAGTCGGGCTTTGCCCACTTCTTTGAGCACATGATGTTCCAGGGCTCCGACCACGTAGCCGACGAGCAGCACTTCAAAACGGTAACGGCCGCCGGCGGTACCCTCAACGGCTCCACCAACCGCGACCGGACCAACTACTACGAAACCGTACCGAGCAACCAGCTAGAGACGGCCCTGTGGTTGGAAGCCGACCGCATGGGCTTTTTGCTGGATGCCGTAACGCAGCCGAAGTTCGAAAACCAGCGTTCCACGGTGAAAAACGAGCGGGGCCAGAACTACGATAACCGGCCTTATGGCCTGGCGTCGGAAAACGTGTCGCGCACGCTCTACCCCTACGGCCACCCGTATTCCTGGATGACCATCGGCTACCTCGAAGACCTGGACCGCTCCAACGTCGACGACCTGAAAAACTTCTTCCTGCGCTGGTACGGCCCCAACAACGCGACCCTCACCGTGGGCGGCGACGTGAAGCCCCAGGATGTGGTGCGCCTGGCCGAGAAGTACTTCGGTCCCATCAGCAAAGGTCCGGCCGTGGCCGCCCAGAAGCTGCCCGCTCCCAAGCTCACCCAGGACCGCTACGTAAGCTACACGGACAACGTGCGCTTCCCGATGCTGCAGATGGTGTTCCCGACAGTACCCAACGGCCACCCCGATGAGTACGCCCTCGAAGCCCTGTCCGAAATCATTGGCCAGGGTAAAAACTCCCTGCTCTACAAAAACCTGATTAAGCCCCAGCAGGCTTTGCAGGCCCAGGCCTACAACAACTCCTCGGAGCTTTCCGGCGAGTTTACGATGGTGACGCTGCCCTTCCCCGGCAAAGGACTCGACAGCTTGGAAAACCAGGTGCGTCGCACGTTGGCCGAGTTTGAGCGCACCGGCGCCACTGCCGAGCAGGTAGCCCGCTTCAAGGCCAGCACCGAGGCGCAGGTAGTGAACAGCCTAGCTAGTGTGAGCGGCAAGGTAAGCCAGCTAGCTGCCAACCAGACGTATTTCGGCAACCCCAACCGCCTGCCCGAGGAGCTCAAGCGCCTGCGCGCCGTGACGCCCGCCGAGGTAAACCGGGTGTACAACCAGTACATCAAAGGCAAGAAGGCCGTGATTCTGAGCGTATTGCCCAAGACGGGCGGCGCCCCGGCCAAACCCGACAACTACACGGTATCGAAGGAAGGCTACCAGGCCCCGACTACGGTTACGCGGGCCTGACCTACGTAAAGCCAACCGATACCTTCGACCGGAGCAAGCAGCCCAAAGCGGGTACTAACCCCGTGGTGCAAGTGCCGCAAGTGTGGCAGTCGTCCCTGGATAACGGCCTGCGCCTGATGGGCACCCGCAACGCCGAAATTCCAACGGCAACGATTCTGCTGACCATCCGGGGTGGCCACCGCCTGGAGCAAACCGACCCCAACAAGGCCGGTATTGCCGCCCTGACGGCCAGCATGCTGAACGAAGGCACGGAGAAGTACACGTCGGAGCAGTTTAGCTCTGAGCTTGATAAGCTGGGTAGCACCATCCGCGTTTCGGCCGGCGAAGACAACACGACCATCTACGTGCAGAGCCTGACCAAGAACCTGCCCGCTACCATGAAGCTGCTGGAAGAGCGCCTGCTCCGCCCGCGCTTCGATGCCGCCGACTTCGCCCGTATCAAGAAGCAGACCCTGGAGGGCATTGCCAACCAGAGCACCCAGCCGGTGGTTATTGCCGACAAAACGTTTGCCCGCCTGATTTACGGTCCGGCTAACATCATGAACGTGCCTTCCAGCGGCACCACGGCCACCGTTACTGGCCTGACCCTGGACGACGTGAAGCAGTTCTATCAGCAGAACTACGCGCCCAACGTGAGCTACCTGGTGGCCGTGGGCGACGTGGATCAGGCGACGCTCACCAACCAGACGGCCTTCCTGAAAAACTGGCAGAAAAAGGATGTTCGTCTGCCCGCCAGCGCCCAGGCCACGCAGCCCGATAAAACCCGCATCTACTTCGTGAACAAGGACGGAGCTGCGCAGTCGGAAATTCGGGTGGGCTACCTTACCCCGCTCACTTATGATGCCACCGGCGACTTCTACCGCGCCTACCTCTCCAACTACATCCTGGGTGGGGCCTTCAACTCCCGCATCAACCTGAACCTGCGCGAGGACAAGGGCTACACCTACGGGGCGCGTTCTGGCTTCCAGGGCTCGCGCTACGTGGGCCCGTACACAGCCAGCGCCGGCGTGCGCGCCGATGCTACGGCGGCCTCGGTAAAGGAGTTCATGAAGGAAATCCAGAACTACCGCAACGGCATCACCGACGAAGAACTGCAGTTCCTGCAAGCTTCCGTGGGCCAGAGCGACGCCCTGCGCTACGAAACCGGCCAGCAAAAAGCGGCCTTCCTCTCGCGCCTGTTGGAGTACGATCTGTCGAAAGACTACGTGCAGCAGCAGAGCACCATCCTCAAAAACCTTAAGAAGGAGGATGTGCAAGGCATTGCCCAGAAGTACCTGCCCGCCGATAACATGTACATCGTGGTAGTAGGCGACCGGGCGAAGTCCTTCCCCGGCCTCTCGGAGTTGGGCTACGAGGTAGTAGAACTGGATGCCGATGGCAACCGCGTGGCGGCTCCCGCCGCCACTACCCCGGCTGCGCCAGCCGTTAGCGTAACCCCGCCGGCCGAGAATGAGAAGATGAAAATCAAGACCAAAGACGCCGACGGTAAAAAGGAAAAGCGCAAAGCCAAGAAGGACAAAGAGGACACTAAGTAATCCTCGCTTTTCCATCCTACTCAAAAGCCCGGATCCATTGGATTCGGGCTTTTTTTGATGCTGCCCCCGCCCGTGGTACCATGCCTTAGCGCAGTAGTAAGGCGCATAGCGGTAGTTGCGCTGGGTAGCGCAGCCGTCAAAGGCACCCACCAGTGGGTGCCTTGTTGGTTTACGGAACCTCTTGCCTAGTTCCGCGTGTAGCGTACATGCAGCCGCCGGGCGAAATACGTATCTTTCCCAAGCCCATATGAGGCGGCAAACCTATGGTAGTGGAGAAAGATCTTGCAACGACTCGGGCTCTGGACGATGTGCTGGCCCGCCTCGATGCTTTCAAGCGTAAGTTTTACCTGAGCCTGCTGGTTCGCGGGGCCTTCGTGGCTGGCGGCCTGCTGCTCAGCCTATTTCTGGTGTTCAACCTGCTCGAATACTTCCTGTACCTGCCCACCTGGGTGCGGGCGGGGCTGTTGTTCGGGTTCGTGGCGGGCATGCTCTACGCCTTTGGGCGCTGGATCTGGCAGCCTCTGGCGGCCCTTATCAACCTGCGCCGGATGCTGAGCGATGAGCAGGCCGCGCGCCGGGTAGGGGAGCTGTTTCCGGATGTGCAGGACAAGCTCCTGAACGCCCTGCAGCTGCGCGGGCAGGCCCAGGAAAATGCCCTGCTGGCCGCCAGCCTGGAGCAGCGCGCCGGGCAGCTGCGCGGCGTCGAATTTACCCAAGGCATTAACATTCAGGCCCAGAGCAAGCCCCTGTGGAAGTACGTAGCCATTCCGGCCGCCGTAGTGGTGCTGGTGCTGCTGATTTACCCCAGCCTGTTTGTGCAAGGCACCGAGCGAATTCTTAATTACGACCGGAAGTACAGTCCGCCCGCGCCCTTCCGGTTCGTGGTGGAAAACAAAAACCTCACGGCGTTCAAGGGCGAAGATTACACGCTGAACGTGACGGTAGAAGGCGAAGCCCTACCCAACGAAATCAGCATTGTCTACGACGGGCGGGAGCGGCATCTGGTGCGCGAATCGGGCAACCGGTTTCGCTACGAGTTTCGGCAGCTCCGCCAAAACGTCGAGTTTCAGTTGGCTGCCGCTGGCTTCACCTCTTCAGAGTACGACCTGACGGTGAAGGCCCGGCCCAACCTGCGCGACTTTGCCGTGCGCGTTTCCTACCCCGCCTACCTCGGCAAACCCGCCGAAACCATTCGCAACACCGGCAACCTGACCGTGCCCGAAGGCTCAGACCTGCGCTGGGAGTTTGCCACCGAAGCCACCGACCAACTGCAACTCAAGTTCCGCAACCCCGATGAGGTAGTAACTGCCCAACCCGACGACGAGCAGTTCCGCCTGTCCCGCCGGGCCTTGCGCAGCCAGCAGTACTCGGTGCATTTGCGCAACGCCAACAGCCCCAACCGGGACCCCATCGAATATCAGCTCACCGTTATTCCGGACCAGGCGCCCGACGTAACGCTGGAAGCTTTTCAGGATACTACCTCCCTGCGCTACCTGGCCCTGGGCGGTAATGTTCGGGATGACTACGGCCTCTCGCGCCTGCAGCTACACTACCGCGTGCTGAGCAAAGCTCGGCCCAACGCCGCCTACCAAACCCGCGCCCTACCCCTGAGCAGCGGCCCTAGCCAGAGCTACGCCTACCAGTGGGACGTGCGCCCCCTGAACCTGCGCCCCGGCGACCGGCTGGAGTACTTCGTGCAAGTCTGGGACAACGACGGGGTGCACGGGCCGAAGTCAGCCCGGAGCCGCACCGCCGAATTCCGCCTGCCCTCGCGCACGGAGCTGCGGCAGCAGCTGGCCTCCCAGAGCCAAGCCGTGCAAAGTCAGCTCAGCCAGGTCGCCCAGCAAAGCAAGAAGATGGAGCGGGAGCTGGCCAAGGCCGATGACAAGCTGAAAGTTAAGCGCGACCTGAACTTCCAGGACCGCAAGCAGCTGCGCGACATGCTGGACCAGAAACAGCAGATGGACCAGGCCCTGGATGAGCTGAAGCGCCAGTTTGAGCAGTTGCAGGAGCAGCAAAACCAGCTCGATCCGCAGAAAAACGAGGAGTTGGCTCAGAAAGCCGAGGAGCTGAAAAAGCTCATGGAAACTCTGCTCGACCCGGAAACCAAGAAGCTGTACGAAGAGCTGCAGAAGCTGCTGGAACAACAGCAGGACCAAAACCAGCCCGACATGCAGAAGCTGCTCCAACAGCTTGAAAACAAGGAAAACACCTTGCAGAAAGAGCTGGAGCGGGCCCTGGAAATGTTCAAGCAGCTGCAGTTTGAGCAGAAACAGGATCAGGCCCTGGAAAAGCTGCAGCAACTAGCCCAGGAGCAGCAAAAGCTGGCCGACGAAACCCAGAAGAACGATAAGAACTCGCCCCAAGCGCCCCATGACAAAAACCAGCAGCAGCAAAAGCAGCAGGACCTAAAGCAGCAGCAGAGCGAGCAGCAGCAGAAATTTGAGGAGCTGAAGCAAGACCTCAAGGACATGAAGGAGCTGGACAAGCAGCTCGACGGTGAAAACGGCGCCGACGAGATGAAGCAGGAACAGCAGGAGGTAGACGAGCAGCAGCAGGACAGCCAGGAGCAGCTCGGCAAAAACCAGAACCAGAAAGCCAGCCAGAGCCAGAAGCAAGCCGCCCAAAAAATGCAGCAGATGGCCCAGAAGATGCAGCAGCAAATGAACGAGGAGGAGCAGGACCAGCAGCAGGAAAACATCGACGACCTGCGCGACATCCTGGAAAACCTGCTCAAGCTGAGCTTCGACGAGGAAAACCTGATGAAGCAATTCCGCACCGTGGACCAGTCAGACCCGCGCTTCGTGCAGCTCGGCCAGACTCAGCGCAAGCTCAAGGACGACGCCCGCGTGGTGCAGGATTCACTGTATGCCCTGGCCAAGCGCGTGTTCCAGATCAAGTCCTTCGTGACCCGGGAGGTAGGCGAAATGAATGGCCGCATGGACGAAAGCCTCGACCAGATCCGGCAGCGCAATATTGGGCGGGCTACCAGTTCTCAGCAGCTAGCCATGACCAGCATGAACAATCTGGCCCTCATGCTGAACGATGCCTTGCAGCAAATGCAGGAGCAGCAGCGCCAAAGCCAGAGCCAGCAGCAGCAGCAGGGCGGGGGCAAGTCGGGCCGCAAAAAGAAGAAGGGCAGCTCCGCCGGCGAAGGCCAACTGGGCCGCATGCAGCAGCAGCTCAACCAGCAGATTCAGCAGCTCCAGCAAAGCGGCAAGCAAGGAAGGGCCCTGTCGGAGGAGTTGGCCAAGCTAGCCGGACAGCAGCAAATGCTCCGGCAGGCCATGCAAGAATTGGAGCGCATGCAGCAGAAGGGCGGGGGCAAACCCAGAAATAACAAAGATGGCAAAGGCCAGGACGGTGCCGGAGGCCTCGGAGATGTGAAAAAATTGATGGAACAAACCGAAACCGACCTCGTAAATAAGCGGCTGACGGAGCAGACCATTATGCGCCAGCGTCAAATCCTGACGCGCTTGCTGGAAGCCGAGAAGTCGGCCCGGGAGCGGGACCAGGACGAGAAGCGCGAAGCGCAGACGGCCCAGAACCGTCCGCCCGTGTTTCCGCCGGCGTTTCAGCAGTATAAGCGCCAGCAAAACCGGCAGACGGAGCTCCTTCGCACCGTGCCGCCGGCCCTCACGCCCTACTATCAGCGCGAGGTGAGTGAATATTTTCAGAAAATGAAGTAGCGTTCAGCTACTTTTACCGCCCCTACGCCGCCTTCCCTTTCAATTCCTATGAAGCAGGTTAAAATTCAGATTCCTTCCCTGGTCGAGAACATCCGCGTAGTGGAGAGCTTTATCGACAACTCGAAGGATACGTTTCACATCGAGGACGACATCTACGGCAACATCATGGTGGCCGTCACGGAGGCAGTCAACAACGCTATCCGCCACGGCAACAAGTTTGACAAAGACAAGAATGTCTTTCTGTCGCTGTTCGTAGACCAAGACCGGGTAAAGTTTGAAATCGAGGACGAAGGCACCGGTTTCGACTACACCAACCTCATTGACCCCACGGCCCCGAAAACCTGGAAAACCCCGGTGGCCGCGGCATCTTCCTGATTCGGCACCTGGCCGATGACGTGGAATTCACCAAGGATGGCCGCAACGTGCAGCTGACGTTCATGCTGCCTACGCCCTCGGCTCCTGAGTCTGGCGCTACCATTAACGGTGCCGAAACAGCCATTCACTAGTTGCTTTTGCTACCATGAGCGACCTGCCCCCGAGCACGATGATCAGGAAGAAGATGACTTTGGCCGCGACGAAGGCCCAGGCATTGAGTTTCTGGTGGAGGATGTTGACTTTGAGTTGGCCGATGCCCAAGACCTGACTTCCTGGATTGAGCGGGTGGCGGAAGTGCATGAGCACGAAATTGTGCAGCTTACCTACATCTTCTGCTCTGATGAGTACCTGCACAAGGTCAATCTGGAGTACTTGGAGCACGATACCTACACTGACGTCATCACCTTTGATAATGCTGACGACGCCGACATCATCGAAGGCGACATCTTCATTTCGGTAGAACGGGTGCGGGAAAATGCCGTGCAATTGGGTGTTCCTTTCCGCGACGAGCTGCACCGCGTCATGATTCACGGCGTACTGCACCTGCTGGGCTACGCCGATAAGGACCTACTCAGCCAGACTGCCATGCGCAAGAAAGAGGACGACTGTCTGCTCCTGCGTACTTTTTAAGCAGAGCAGGTTTGCCATTTATCACTGAAACGCCCGCCTCTGAGCGGGCGTTTTTGCGTCGCAGCTTCCTGACCCGTTTCAACGCCGGAGACACCTATTTGGTTAACGGTGCTGACGTTTGGAGCTTGTAAGGGAGTAGGCGAATAGTGTCGTAAATGACCATGTGCCGCGCGGCTATAACAAAAGAACGGTCATTCCTCGACAAGCTCGGAATGACCGTTTTTATTGGGCGGAGCTCGGAATAATATTCTTACCAGATAGGTAATATTGCTTACCTACACATCCTAGTATATTCCCATAATGGCCGCTACCCCTCCGCAACATCCTATTATTCGAGGCGATGCGCTGGATTTTTACCTGAGTCAGGGCTACTACCGGATGCATCAGGATTTATTTACCTGCCGCTTCCTACCCCTCGACGACGACTTGTATACCGTGCACTGGCTGCGGCTGCGGCTGGCTGCGGTGCACTACGGTCCGGCCCAACGGCGGCTTCTGCGCCTCAACGAGCCGTTCATCGTAACCATCCGCCCGTTCCAGCTCACTGCCGAGTATGAGGCCCTGTACGCCCTCTACCGCAGCACTATTACGTTTGATGCCCCCGAAACGGTAGAGGCCTTTTTGCTGGCCGGAGCCACGCACAACGTGTTCAGCACCCACGTACTGGAGGTGCGGGATAAGGAGCAGCTAATTGCCGTTGGCATTTTCGACAGTGGGGCCCGCAGCTTGGCGGGCATCATGAACTTCTACCATCCGGCCTACCGCCGTTACAGCCTGGGAAAGTACCTCATGCTGCTAAAAACTAACTACGCCCGCCTGCATCAGAAGACGTACTACTACCCCGGCTACCTGGTGCACGGCTACTCCAAATTTGATTACAAGCTTTTCCCCTGCTTGGCGGCTACGGAGGTGTTTGATGCCCTGAACGGAGGCTGGCTACCCTTTAACTGGAACACCGTTGCGGCCCATTCCGCGGAGCTACTGACGGGCTGGCCCCGGAAGACTTGGCCGAGGACAACTTTAGCTAAGCAAGCAGCTCAGCTGCCAAACGGCCCGCCAGCGGACAAGCTTCCGGGGCAGCCTTGGGAGCTTATAGGCACCGAGGCCAGGTAAAAAAGAAGACAAGTGCCTATCTTTGCGCACGTTTTGAGCGGGTTGCGCCCGAGTTGTGGAAGAGCATTGCCTGACAGATACGCCCGCTTAACTGCGGGTGTTTTCTGTTTGAGAAGCTGCGAACTTTCCCCTTCCTAGTTCCTGTTTCCTTCCAACGGTCAGCGCCGGCGGCGGCTACCTTCCAGTAGACGTTAGGCAGCCGCCCACAATCCGCGTCATCCGTCACAATCGTTTAAATCCGTGATTCATGTTTCAGCAAGAAGAGTACGACGTTATTGTAGTAGGTGCCGGCCACGCGGGCTGTGAGGCCGCCGCGGCCGCGGCCAACATGGGCTCCAAGGTCCTACTCGTGACGATGAACATGAACACCATTGCCCAGATGTCGTGCAACCCGGCTATGGGTGGGGTAGCCAAAGGCCAGATTGTGCGCGAGGTAGATGCCCTGGGCGGGCAGTCGGGCATCATCACCGACAAAACCATGATTCAGTTTCGGATGCTGAACCGCTCCAAAGGTCCCGCTATGTGGAGCCCAAGGGCCCAATCGGACCGTATGCGCTTTGCCGAGGAGTGGCGCAATACGCTGGAGCAAACCCTGAACGTGGACTTCTGGCAGGAAGCCGTAATGGGCTTGCTAGTTGAAAACGACACGGTAGTAGGGGTAAAGACCCAGCTTGGCATTGAGTTTCGCGGTAAAGCGGTAGTACTCACTAACGGTACTTTCCTCAATGGCCTTATCCACATTGGCGAGAAGCAGTTTGGTGGGGGCGCGCCGCCGAAAGCCGCAGCACGGGCATTACGGAGCAGCTAATAGAGTTGGGCTTCGAGGCGGGCCGCATGAAAACCGGCACCCCGCCCGCGTAGATGGCCGCAGCCTGGACTACTCCAAAATGGAGGAGCAGGCCGGCGACGAGGTGCCCAGCAAATTCTCCTACCTCAATACGCCCGCCCTAACTAAGCAGCGCCCCTGCTACATCACCTACACTAACCCTGAGGTGCACGAAATCCTGAAGGAAGGCTTCGAGAAGTCGCCGATGTTTCAGGGCCGCATCAAGGGGCTGGGGCCGCGCTACTGCCCTTCGGTGGAGGATAAAATCAACCGCTTCGCCGACAAGGACCGTCACCAGATTTTTGTGGAGCCCGAAGGCTGGAGCACGGTAGAAGTGTACGTGAATGGTTTTTCGAGCAGCCTACCCGAGGATGTGCAGTACCGCGCCCTGCGCAAAATTGCCGGCTTCGAAAACGCCAAGATGTTCCGCCCCGGCTACGCCATTGAGTACGACTTCTTCCCACCCACCCAGTTGCACCTGACGCTGGAAACCAAGCGCATCCAGAACCTCTACTTCGCGGGCCAGATCAACGGCACCACGGGCTACGAGGAAGCAGCGTGTCAGGGTCTGATGGCCGGCATCAACGCCCACAACAAGGTGCACGGCAATCCACCCTTCATCTTGAAGCGGAGCGAAGCCTACATCGGCGTACTCATTGATGACCTGGTCAACAAAGGCACCGACGAGCCCTATCGCATGTTCACGAGCCGCGCCGAGCACCGCCTGCTCCTGCGCCAGGACAACGCCGACCTGCGCCTTACCCCCCTGGGCCATGCCCTAGGTTTAGCCTCCGACGAGCGCATGGAGCTGGTGCGCGAGAAAGAACGCCAGACCCAGGAGGTAGCCAAGCTGCTGAAAAATTACTCTATCGAGCCCCAGGAAATCAACGACTGGCTGACGGAGTTAGGCTCGGCCATCATCCACGAGAAAACGCGCGCCGTGAATTTGCTGCGCCGTCCCAACGTGGACTTGCCGGCCCTCACGCGGGTGCTGCCCGGCCTCACGTTGGCCCTGGCGCCCTACGGTCCGGAGGCCCTGGAGCAGGCCGAAATTCTGGTAAAGTATGAGTCCTATTTGGTGAAGGAACACCAGCAGGCCGCCCGGGTGCAGGAGCTGGAAAACTTCCAGATCCGGGGCCGCCTCGACTACAAGGCCATGCCGGCCCTCTCGCACGAAGCCCGCGAAAAGCTGCTCAAGATTCAGCCCGAAACCCTAGGCCAAGCTTCCCGCATCAGCGGCGTCTCGCCGGCCGACGTGTCGGTGCTGATGGTGTACCTGGGTCGGTAAGAAGACGCATATCCTTTCAACCAAGCACGTCATCCTGACGGAGCAAGGGCCTTATCACAAAGCACGAGCGGTACTAAGGGTACTCGTTCTGGCGTGGTAAGGTCCTTCCTTCGTCAGGATGACGTGCTTGCGTTAGTAGTGGCCGCGTGATTTATGGTTTTATCGTTGTTGCCTGACATCTGCCCCGAATTCTCCGTGAATTTGTGGCAGCTTCGTTTTGTACCTTCGCCTTGCGGCTGGCTTCTCTGCGCAGGTCAATCGTCGCAATCAGCGAAATCAATATAATAAGCGAGCATCTGTGATTTACGAGCGACTTGAGAAGTGCCCGGTGTGCGGGAAAACGGAGTTTCGCAATAAACTGGTTGTAGAAGACAAGTCAGTCAGCAAGGAGAGTTTTGCCATTCAGCAGTGCGCGGCCTGCTCGTTTCAGTTTACCAATCCCCGGCCTGATGCCGACCACATTGGCCGCTACTACGAGTCGGAGGAGTACGTGTCGCATAACAGCGGGGCAGGGGCATGATCAACCAGGCCTACAAGGTGGCCCGTTTCTTCACCATGCGCCGCAAGGTAGGGCTCGTGAACAAGCTGGCGCCCCGCAAAGGCCGCCTTTTTGATTACGGGTGCGGCACGGGGCATTTTTTGGCCGCGGCTAAGAGCAACGGCTGGCAGGTGGCGGGTTGGGAGCCCAACCCCGGGCCCGGCAGGACGCCTCCCAACGGGTAGGCCAGCCCCTGGACCTGGACAACCTTAGCCAGCTACCCGCCGAATCGTTTGAGGCCATTACGCTCTGGCACGTGCTGGAACACGTTCACGAGCTGAACGATACCTTGCAGCAGCTCATCCGGCTATTGAAGCCCGACGGCGTGTTCATCATTGCCGTGCCCAACGTCGACAGCCTCGATGCCCAGCACTACCGCCAGGATTGGGCCGCCTATGATGTGCCGCGCCACCTGTATCACTTCAGCCCCAAAACCATGACCCAGCTGCTCAAAAAGCACAAGATGCAGGTCAAGGAAGTGCTACCCATGCCCCTGGATGCCTACTACGTGAGCATGCTCAGCGAAAAGCACCGGGCCGAGCGGGGCGGCGGCATGCTGACCGTGCTCAAGGCGGGCTACCAGTCGAACCGCTACGCCGCCAGCCACGAAGGCCAGTACTCCAGCCTGATTTACGTTTCCCAGAAACGCTAGTCAGTGGGGTAGGGGAGAGGCTAGTGTTCTTATAGCAAAGAAGTTGCTGTTCCGAGCCCGGCACGAAAGCTGAAGTAGCGCCGCGAGGCTTACTCCACTTTCGTGCCGGGCTCGGAATGACAGTTTTTGGCTGTTCCAGCGTTGTGCATTGTACCTTCGGCTGGCGTAATCTGCTTTGGCCGATGCTGCTTTTTCTCCCGACTTATTTCTCTATGGCCCTACCTGCCCGAGCGAGTATCTTTTTATTAATAACGGCTGCGGCGGGCTTGGGTGGCTGCGCGGCCATTAGCTCGCCCGAGGGCGGGACCCGTGACACCATCCCGCCTAAGCTGGTGAGCACCACGCCCGCCAACGGGGCCCGCAACGTAACGGGGCAGTCGGTGCGGCTGGAGTTTTCGGAGCAGGTGCAGCTGAAGGATCTGCAGAAAAACCTGATTGTGGCCCCGGTGCTCGGCGACAAGGACACCTACAAAATCCGGGAAGACCGCTCAGCTATTACCCTGACCTTCGACCGGCCTTTCGCCCCGAACACTACCTACTCGTTTAACTTCGGCAACTCGATCAGCGACATTACCGAAAGCAACCCGGCCCAGAAAGTAGTGCTGAGCTTCAGCACCGGGGCCCGCCTCGATTCCGGCTCGGTCCGGGGGTGGTGCGCGACCTGCTCACGGGCCAGCCCACCGAGAATACGGCCGTAGTGCTGTACCCGGAAGCGGATACGGCCAATATTCGGCGGGGCCGGCCCTACTACCTGGCCCGCACCGATAAGCAGGGTGGCTTTGAGCTGCAAAACCTGAAGGAAGGTCGCTACCGGGCGTTTGCCCTGGCCGATAAAAACCAGAGCAACCGCTATGAGGAGGGCGAAAAAATTGGCTACCTGCCCGAACTACTCACCGTGCGACCCGGCCTAGACAGCCTTCAGTTTCTGCTCACTCGGCCCGATGCCCGCCGCCCCCTCGTAACTACCCAGAAGACCAACCCAACGGACTTTCGCATCAGCTTTAATGAGGGTGTAGAACGCATAACGCTGGCCCCGCTGGGAACGGCCCCGGTTTCACCAGCCCTGAGCGAGGCCGTTCAGCTCACGGAAAAAGGCCGCACCGCGCTACTTTACCGCACTCCGGCCCTCACGGAAGGCCGCTATTTGCTGGCTTCGACGGATAGCGCCGGCAACGTGGGCCGCGACACAATTAACGTCCGGTTCCAAGGTAATCCGCCCGCCCGGCGGGGGGCAGCCTATACCGTGGAGGGCAGCCCGCGGGAAGTATATCGGCAGGGCCAGGTGAAGTTTGTATTCACTGAGCCCGTGCGCTTGGCGCCCAATAAGCCCGTAGGTACGCTGGTGGAGGACTCCGTGAAACGCCGGCCGCTGCGCTTACCCCAGGACGGAACCCTGAGTCCTGACCGAACTACGTTGGCGCTGAACCTAAATACCAATGCTCGCAAAACAGTCACGTTCCTGCTCGACAGCACGGTTATCAGCAGCATCAGCGGGCAGCGGTTGGGGCTGAAACCCCTGCGTTTGCGCGTGTCCGAACAGACTGCTACGGGTACGCTCAGCGGTCCGCTCCAAACCAAGGCCACTCGTTACTGGGTTCAGCTCCTGGAATCCAATGGGCAGGTGCTTACTACCCTCGACAGCCCACGAGGTACCTACCGCTTTGATAACCTGCAGCCAGGCACCTACCGGGTGCGGGTGCTGATTGATACCAACCAAGACGGCCGCTGGCAGGGCGGCGACCCACAGTTACGCCGGCCGCCGGAACCCGTTTATCTGTTTCCAAAGGCCATTCAGGTTCGCTCCAACTTTGATAACGTCGAAACGCTTAGCTTCTAGCCTATCTATAGCCCCAATGCACTGCTCCAACGCCTAACTCCAATGCCGGAGTTGGGCGTTGCTGTATATAATGAGTAGCAAGCACCGCATGGCCTAACCTGCAAGGCTGAGGTAATCTCGGCCGGAGGTAAGCAAGTCTAGCGCTGAGTAGCGCGCTTAAACTTATGCTTCCTACTATATAGAATCCGGCCTGAATAGATATCCACAGGCTGAATATGGGCCTACTTACTGGAGCGGCCTGTTTTGCGCCCTGCTAGTTTGCAATCCACATAGTTTTCCACTGCTTGAAGCGAAGCACGCGTAACCTGTGGATAATAGTGGGGAAACCTGAGGATAACCCGTGGAGAACTTGCGGAAAAGTTTTTTTGGATGTGGTCAACCCACAGCAGCACCTTGGCGCAGTGCAAAGTCGGTGGATAAGGGTGGATAACTATCCCCCGAAAAAAGCACAATCCACACAGGGCTGTGGATGTGAATTGTGGATTTGTGCACAAGCTATATGGATTGTTAAAAACTCACATATGTATCTAATAATCAGACATTTAATATCAACACACCCTGTGGATAGACGGTGCATAACTGGGTTGTTGTGCACATGTTATCCCCGGTGTGCATAACCCCTTTTTCTTATCCACTTATGCACAGCCCTAACGACGGATAACAAAAGAGAATTTATTTAAAGAAGAATTTTAAAAGTTATTAACCCTGTGGAAAAGCGAGCCGGTGCTCTCGTTTCCCTGTTCGGGAGCAAGGGCAGAAAACAAGCAGGTCGGAACTTCGGGTAGCTGAGCAGTACAGAAAATGCAGCGGGCAAAAAAGCGAGGCAGGAGTTAGCGTCCCACGGCGGGCTGGGCAGGGTGCTTTGGCTGGCTTAGCGGTGCATTTTTCGGTTAAGTATGTAGCAAGGCTGCCGGTCGCTTTTCTTAGCGCAAAAGGAAAATTTAGGCCCTGGACCCAGCGGAAATTACTTTTTGGGTACAGCTAGTGTTTATAATCAGGCAGTTATCCACCGAAAACGTGCGTTTATCCACACCGTTTGTTGTGCTTGGGGAAAACATGCAGCCGCCGGGCCCGATGTGGCGTATAGAGAGGCCCACTCTCCCGCAAGCGCGCTGCTAGTTCTTATGCCGTTCGACTACACCCTGGATTTTCGAACCGTTGATTTCCGCCAGCACCCGGAACTGTACCGCGTGGGCAAAGGCGAGCAGGGCGTACTATTAGTACAGCCCTATAAAGGGGAGATTCTGCCCCACTGGCGCTTCCGCACGCCAGAACTGGCCCGGGAGTCTTCGGAGCAGATATACGCGCTGTTTGAGGCGTATTTAAAAGAGCAGGACTTTGTGGGAGCCGATATGGCCCGGAAGTTCCTCCAGATGGGCTTTACCCGGGCCCGGCGCTACGCCAATCACAAGGGCGGCAAGAAGTACGACGGTCCCGTACCCGACGACAAAAAAGGTCAGAGCGGTGCCCACGGCCGCGACGAACTGCCCCGCACCCCCGAAGACCCGGAAAAAGCAGAGGCTGCCGCCATCTTCAAACGCAAGTGGGACGAGGCCAAGCAACACCCCAGCTACGTGCAGCAGCGGGCCGAATTTGAGGCTCGCTACGGCAAATGACCCCCGAGAACCCCTACCTTTACTTTCCCTGAACTCTTCTTCACTTTTGAACCCCAGACGGCTATGCAGACACCAGCCCAATCCTCCAGCACCGACGAAAACGAAATTACCCTCGGCATCGGCATGGGGCCGCTTAAGTTTGGCGCCTCCATGGACGAAGTACGCGCCCTGATGGGAGAGCCCGAAGAAATTGAGGAGTCGGAAGACGACGATGAGTTTGAGCACCAGGCCTGGAACTACCTCGAAGAAGGTTACTCCCTGTATTTCGACCGGGAAGACGACTACCGCCTGAGCTGCATTGAAACGGACCACCCTGGCATTCGCCTGTACGGGGAAGCTATTCACGGCAAGAGCCCGGAAGAAATCCAGGACCTGATGAAGCGCCACGGCCACGAGCAGAGCGAAGTCGAGAAAATGGACACTGGCGAGATGCGCCTTTCCTACGAAAAGGAAATGATTGACCTCTACTTCGACGAGGAACAACTGCAGTTTGTCAACTTCGGCGTGTTTATCAACGATGATTTAGAGGTGCAGTGGCCCGCTTAACGCTAGGTTATCCACAAAAACGCAAGAAATTGGTGTGGATAAGTTGATAAGGTGCTCATTGCCGGGAGTTTTCAACAACCTTTCCCACTTTGAGAGCTAAAACCACTAGCAAGTGAATGCCCTGATCCTTAAGTAGAAAACAAAAAAGCCACCCCTCAATCGGAGTGGCTTTTTTGTTTTATTCCAAGAAGTGTTTACGAAGGCATAATGGCCCGGAATAGCAGGAATAAGCCCCCCGACAGGGCCATGGTTACAGGCAAGGTGAGCACCCAGGCTAGGGCAATGTTGCGCACCATTTGGGGGTTCAGGTTCTTGATGCCGCGGTTGGCCACCATGGAGCCCGCAATAGCCGACGACAACACGTGGGTAGTGGAGGCAGGTAAGCCCAATTGGGTATTGGCGCCAATCATGGCGGCGGCAATCAGCTCTGAGGAAGCGCCCTGAGCATACGTCAGGTGTTCCTTGCCGATACGCTCCCCGATGGTTTTCACAATGCGCTGCCAGCCGATCATGGTGCCCAGACCCAACGACACACTCACGGCTACCAGCACCTGCCACGGAGCGTAATCCGTGAAGCCCTTCATGTTGGAAAGGCCCGCGGTGAGCGTTTCCCGGTCGGCGGTGCTCAGGCTCACTTTGTCGCTGCCCAGTACGGTTTTGGCTTGGTTACCCAGCAGCAGAATAGCCTTCCGGATTTCAAAACGCGCGTTTTGCGGCAACTGGGCTACCTGGGTTTTACCGGCGAAGATGCTGTCCAGGGAATTCGTTTGCACCTTAATGTTGGCTACCGCTTCCCGGTCCTTAGCGCTCAGCTCGGCCGCATTTACCTTCTGCATCACCTGCTCGATCTTCACCAGCGAATCGCGCATGTCCAGAGGGTTCTTGCTATGGTCGAGGGCAAAGTAGGTAGGCACAATGCCAATCAACACCAGCATAATCAGCCCCACTCCCTTCTGCCCGTCGTTGGAGCCGTGGAAGTAGCTTACCAGGGTACAGGTAGCAATCAGAATCAACCGGATCCAGAGGGGTGGCGGCTTGCGCTTGTGCGGCTCCTTGAAGATGGCCTTGTTGCGGACGAAGCGCTTCAGCAGGAACATCATGACGATGGTCAGCGTGAAGCCGAACAGCGGACCCGTAAGCAGAGCTACCCCGGTTTCACCGGCCTTGCCCCAGTTTACGGCCGCATTATCGGCGCCAGGCAGAAAGCTGAAGGCAATGCCCACACCCAGAATGGACCCAATCAGGGCGTGCGAGGAGGAAGAAGGCAGGCCGTAGTACCAGGTGCCCACGTTCCAGATGATGGCGCCCAGAATCAGAGCGCCTACCATGGCAATGCCGTGGTATACATTCTGATCAACCAGGCTTTGCACGGGCAGCAGGTACACGATGCCCATGGCCACGGCAATACCACCCGTCAGTACGCCCAAAAAATTCCAGAACGCCGACCAGATAACGGCCACCCAGGGCCGCAGGGTGTTGGTGTAGATAACCGTGGCCACGGCGTTGGCCGTGTCATGGAAACCGTTGACAAATTCAAACGCGCAAGCTGCTACCAAACAGGCAACGAGCAGCAACAGCACATGAGGCTCTAAGCCAAACATAGAGGGGGATTGGTGAGGATTCAGTTTCGGTAACCAAAGGTAGGACCGCCCAAAGGGGGCGCAAGATTATGAAATTGTTACCGGACCGGCCGGTTGCGTGCTTCTGAGCCGCTAAACGCAGGAAGTAGCGTCAGGTTAGGACTGAACGGTGGCAGCACAGTAAAATAGTGACTAACAGTTGTTCAGCGCTATTTATGGGCCTTTGGGTAGGCTGTAAGCTAAAGCTTTGGCTACTTTTGCCGAGAAGCTGCTGTCGTTCCGAGGGCAGGGCGCAAGTTGGGGCAGGCATATACTTCCTACTCCAAATTCCTCGCGGCGCTCGGCAGGACAGCTGTATTCCATTTAACCTCCCCCTCATGAGCAACGAGCAGAAACCCGCCGCCACGGCTGAAAATACCCTGGCCGATATCGTGTCGCACGCCAAGGAATACGGTTTCGTATTCCCTTCTTCGGAAATCTACGACGGCCTGGCGGCCGTGTACGACTACGGCCCCAACGGCGTAGAGCTCAAAAACAACCTCAAGCAGCTCTGGTGGCGGGCCATGACCCAGCTCAACCAGAACGTGGTAGGCATTGACGCGGCCATTTTCATGCACCCGCTCACCTGGAAAGCCTCCGGCCACGTCGATGGCTTTTCGGACCCCATGATTGACAACCTCGACAGCAAGAAGCGTTACCGCGCCGATGTGCTGCTCGAAGAAAAAGCCGCCGAGTACGAAAACGCTGGCGACCAAGCTCGTGCCGATGCTCTGCTGGCCGAAATGGGCCGCCTGCTCACCGCTGAAGACTTAGCCGGCGTTAAACAGCTCATCATCGACGAGAAGATTCTCTGCCCCGTCTCCAAAACCGGCAACTGGACCGATGTGCGCCAGTTCAATCTGATGTTCTCTACGCAGGTAGGCGCCGTGGCCGGCGACTCCTCGCAGATTTATTTGCGCCCAGAAACGGCCCAGGGCATCTTCGTCAACTTTTTGAACGTGCAGAAGTCGGCGCGCCAGAAGGTGCCTTTCGGTATTGCCCAGATCGGCAAGGCCTTCCGCAACGAAATTGTGGCCCGTCAGTTCATCTTCCGCATGCGGGAGTTTGAGCAGATGGAAATGCAGTTCTTCGTGCGTCCTGGTACCGAAGGCGAGTGGTACACCATGTGGAAGGAAACCCGCCGCCGCTGGCACGAGGCCCTGGGCCTGCCCGCCGACAAGCTCCGCTTCCACGACCACGACAAGCTGGCCCACTATGCTAAGGCCGCCGTCGACATCGAGTTTGAATTCCCCTTCGGCTTCAAGGAAATCGAGGGCATTCACTCCCGCTCCGACTTCGACCTGACCCAGCACCAGAACCTAAGCCGCAAGAAGCAGCAGTACTTCGATAACGACATTAACCCCGAAACCGGCAAGCCTTACGGCAACTACGTGCCCTATGTAGTGGAAACCTCCGTGGGTGCCGACCGCCTGTTTCTGGCTACCCTCTGCCAAGCCTACCAGGAGGAAACCATTACCGAAGGCGAGGGCGACAAGCAGCAAACCAAAACCCGCAAGCTGCTGCGCCTGCACCCGGCCGTGGCGCCCATCAAAGCCGCCATCTTCCCGCTGGTTAAAAAAGATGGCCTGCCCGACAAAGCCAACGAAATCTACAACTCCCTGCGCCACGACTTCCGCTTGGTAGTGGAGGAGAAGGACTCCATCGGGACGCGCTACACCCGCCAGGATCTTATCGGCACGCCCTTCTGCATTGCCGTCGACCACCAGACCCTGGAAGACAACACCGTGACCGTGCGCCACCGCGACTCCCGTGAGCAAACCCGCATGCCAATTTCCGAGCTGCGCGCCTACATCGGGGAGGCCGTGAGCTTCTCGCGCGTCTTCGAAAAGCTGTAGCGCCCCGCTGTTTCTACGGGGCTATAACACAACAGGCCGCCGGAGCAATCCGGCGGCCTGTTGGCGTTTTGAGGTAGGGCTGGTGAGTTCTTTCTTAGTTCTCGCTCAGCCACTGGGTAGCGTCGCGGCGGGAGGTAAAGTAATTGAACTCAACCTGGGACGGAGGCAGGCTGGCCGAGGCAAGGGAGTTGCCTACCTGGTATTGGTATTGGCCTTCTGACACCACGGCGGCAATAAACAACGGGCGCTGCAAATGACCGGGCAGGATGCTGGTCAGGGCTGAAGTAAAGCGTCTGCTTCGTCGGTTGGGGGAGCATTTCGCTTCAAATCTACCAGAAGTTTGTCCACGTTCTGGGCCAGCATTTCCTCTAGTGCCCGGTGGTAAGCCTCCCCGAACGACCCCGACAAGTGAGCAGCATTGTAGCTCAAGTGTAGGGTATCCAACAGCGAGTTATACGTCAGGGACGCATCAGGGGAATTGTACAATGTCATTATAATAGAAAAATAGCAGCAAGGCGCGGGAAAATACAAGTAGTTACGGTCGCAACGCCTTGAAGTGTGACTATTTACGTTGAATAGTGCATAATTTGTTCCCTATATTCTGAAGAAAAAATGAGTTTGTCAACCAAGCGCACTTGTTTGGCTGGCTACTGGTAGTCGAGGTAGGGGTGGGGTTTACTGACTGAGGCTCACCGCATACCTGCCCGGGGTTGCGTACCTTTGCTGCATTTTAGCAGCCTATGTGGAGAAACCTCGCCCTATTCGTCATCAAGAACCGCCGCTTGCTCGTCGGGCTGCTGGCCCTTATTACGGTGTTTATGGCCTGGGAAGCCCGCAAGGTGCAGATGACCTACGATTTTGCCCAGGTCGTGTCGCCCGACGACCCGGACATGGTGTACTTCCAGCAGTTCAAGCAAACCTTCGGGAGGACGGCAACGTGCTGGTGCTGGGCATGCAGGACAGCTCGGTGTACCAGCTCGGCAACTTCAATGAGCTGCGCACCCTCACGGATACGCTCAGCAAAGTGGAGGGCGTAAATGGCATTCTGGGCGTAACGCGCCTACCCCGGCTGGTAAAGGACACGGCTACCCAAACCTTTCGGGCCGAACCTATCTTCCGCAACTTCCCCAAACCCAGCCCGAACTGGACTCCCTAATGCGGGTAGTGAATGCCCAGGAGTTCTACAAAGGCCAGCTAATTTCGCCAACCACCGGGGCTACGCTGCTGGCCCTCACCATGGACCCCAAGTACCTGAACTCCAGCCGGCGCGAGGCCGTGATGCAGGAGATTCTGGGCCACGCTGAACGCTTCCAGCAGAAAACGGGCATTCGGATGCACTACGCCGGCCTGCCCTACGTGCGGGCCACCATGACCACCAAGGTCGCCTCGGAAATGAAGCTGTTCGTGGCCCTGACCATTGTGATGATGGCCGTGACCCTGCTCATGTTCTTCCGGACCTGGTCGGCGGTGGTGTTCCCGCTGCTAATTGTGCTGATTGTGGTAACCTGGTGCATTGGCTCCATGGTGCTGCTGGGCTACAAGATCAACCTGCTTACGGGCCTGATTCCGAGCATTATCATCGTTATCGGCATCCCGAACTGCACCTACCTACTTAGCCGCTACCACTACGACTACCGCAAATCCGGCAACCAGGTGCTGGCTATGGCGCGGGTGGTGCGCAAAATTGGGTTGGTCACGCTCATGAACAATACCACCACGGCCATCGGCTTCGTGGTGTTTTGCTTCACCAACATTGCCATTCTGTATCAGTTTGGGCTGGTGGCTACGGTTAATATTTTCGTGGCGTTTGCGGTATCATTTATCCTGATGCCCATCATCTTCACCATTCTGCCGCCGCCTACCCCTAAGCAGTTGGAGCACCTGGAGGCCAAGCCCCTGACCAAGCTGCTGGAGTTTTTCGACTACCTGGTGCTGGAGCGCCGGCGCACGGTGTACCTCACCGCCCTGGCCCTGATGGTGCTGGCTTCGTTTGGGGTAATGAAGGTGAAATCGGTGAGCTACATGGTGGATGATCTGCCCAAGGATTCGTCGGTAAATTCTGATTTGAAGTTCTTTGAGCAGCACTTCAACGGCGTAATGCCTTTGGAAATGGTAGTGGACACCGGCCGCCCCAAAGGCCTGCTCAAGCTCAAGAACCTGGAGCGGATTGACCGCCTCGAAAACTTTCTGCGCACCCAGCCCGTGCTGACTACCCCCGTCAGCGTGGTTACCTTTCTGAAGGCCTCGACCCAGGCCTTCTACAACGGTAGCCCCGAGTTCTACCGCCTACCCGACAACTCCGAGAAAAACTACGTGTTCAGCTACCTGGCCCATTCGCAGTCCACGGAGGGCACAGAGGGCCAGCTGACTAGCAAACTGCTGCGCTCCTTCACCGACAGCAGCATGCAGCGGGCGCGCATTTCCCTGAAGATTGCCGACGTAGGTTCCCACAACCTCGATACGCTGATAAACAACCGCATCAAGCCCGAAATCAACCGGATTTTCAATGGTACGGATATGAAGGTGAAGCTGACCGGTACCACCATCATCTTCACCAAAGGCAATGAGTACCTGATTGGTACGCTCAAGGAAAGCCTGGTTATTGCCTTCGTGCTGGTCGGGCTGGTCGTGCTGATCTTGTTCCGCAGCGTGCGGGCCGTGGCGTTTACCCTACTGCCCAACTTCTTTACGCTGCTACTCACGGGCGGTATTATGGGCTACTTCGGCATCCCGCTCAAGCCCAGCACCGCCCTGATTTTCAGCATTGCCCTGGGCATCGACGGCGACAATTCCATTCACCTGCTGGCCAAGTTCCGGCAGGAAATGGCCGCCAACGGCCGCCGCGTAAAGGCCGCCATCAGCACTACGCTTTCGGAGGCCGGCACCAGCATGATTTACACCAGCATTGTGCTGTTTCTGGGCTTTTCGGTGTTTGCCTTCTCGGAATTTGGCGGCACCAAGGCCCTCGGTCTGCTCATGTCGGCCAGCCTACTCATCACCAACTTCTCTAACCTGATTCTGCTGCCCTGCTTACTCGTTACCTTCGAGCACGGCAAGGACGAGGATGTTATCGACCAATCCGGTATTCGCCATTACGACGACAACTACCACGAGGAAGACGACGACCTGGAACTCAACCTTAACCGGATGAAGCGGCAGCCCAAACTGAACGGCTAAAACCACCCTTTATACCACCGTCATGCTTGATCTTGCGTCCGCTTGCCGAAGCATCTCTACCGCTTCGCTGAATTACTACTGCAACGAAGCGGTAGAGATGCTTCGGCAAGCGGACGCAAGATCAAGCATGACGTTCTGATACAACGACCCCACAAATGAACTACCCCGAATTCAAGCAGCCGCTCAACTACGGCCAGGTCGGCACCGATATCCTGGCGTGGTGGAAGCAGAACGGCATCTTCGAGAAAAGCGTGAGCACCCGCGAAGGGCAGCCTACGTTCGTGTTTTACGAAGGTCCGCCTTCGGCCAACGGCGCCCCCGGCATTCACCACGTCATGGCCCGGACGGTAAAGGACATTTTCTGCCGCTACCAGACCCTGCTGGGCAAGCAGGTAAACCGCAAAGGCGGCTGGGACACCCACGGCCTGCCCATTGAGCTGCAGGTAGAAAAGGAGCTGGGCATCACGAAGGAGGATATCGGGAAGAAAATCAGCATTGAGGACTACAACCAGCGCTGCCGCGAAACCGTGATGCGCTTTAAAGCCCAGTGGGACGACCTCACCGAGAAAATGGGCTATTGGGTAGACCTCGACGACCCCTACATCACCTTTGAGCCCGAGTACATCGAGAGCTGCTGGGCCCTGCTCAAGAAGCTCTACGACAAGGGCTTGCTCTACAAAGGTTACACTATTCAGCCCTACTCCCCAGCCGCCGGCACTGGCCTGTCATCGCACGAGCTAAACCAGCCCGGCACCTACCGCGACGTCAAGGACACGACCATCGTGGCCCAGTTCAAGGTGAAGCGGGATGAGGCTTCGGCGAAGCTGTTTGCCGGGACTGATGAGGTGCCGACTTACATCCTAGCTTGGACGACCACACCTTGGACCTTGCCTGCTAACACGGGTTTAGCGGTTGGCAAAAACATCCCCTACGTGCTGGTACGCACCTTCAACCCTTACACGGGTGCACCCATCCGGGTAGTGCTGGCGGAAGCGTTGATGAACCGCTACTTCTCGGAGAAAGGCCAAGAGGCTTTGCTAGAAGACTACAAAGCCGGCGACAAGGTGCTGCCTTGGCGCGTTGAAAACACGTTCAAAGGCGCTGACCTGGTAGGCATCCGCTACGAGCGGCTGTTCGGCCAGGACAAAGGCTTTCCGGCGTTTGAAGGAGAGGAGCGCGCCTTCCGCGTGATTCCCGGCGACTTTGTGACGACGGAGGACGGTACCGGCATTGTGCACATCTCGCCCACGTTTGGCGCCGACGACTTCCGGGCGGCTCAGCAGGCCGATATTCCGGCCCTGATTGTGCTGGATGCCGAAGGCAAGCCCACGCCCATCGTGGACCGTACCGGCCGCTACGTGCCCCAGATGGGCGAATTTGGCGGGCGCTGGGTGAAAAACTACGACGGCCACGACCAGTCGGGCGCCGACTACAAGACCCTGGACGAAAGCATTGCCATCCGCATGAAAGGCGACGGCACGGCCTTCAAAGTGGAGAAGTACGAGCACACCTACCCCCACTGCTGGCGCACCGACAAACCCGTGCTGTACTACCCCCTGGACTCCTGGTTTATCAAGACCACGGCGGTAAAAGACCGGCTCATCGAACTCAACAAAACCATCAACTGGCAGCCCGCCAGCACTGGTACCGGCCGCTTCGGCAACTGGCTGGAAAACCTCGTGGACTGGAACCTGAGCCGCTCCCGCTACTGGGGCACGCCCCTGCCCATCTGGCGCACCCAGGACGGCTCGGAGGAAATCTGCATCGGCTCCATCGAGCAACTCGTCGCCGAAATCGATAAGGCCGTAGCGGCTGAAGTCATGACCCACAACCCCTACCAAAAGGTGGATGGTAATTGGGTAATGGCGGATAGCTCTTCGTCCGACGAAAAAGCTAACAGCCAACAGCCATCAGCTAATAGCTCCCAAAAAATCGACCTGCACCGGCCCTACGTGGACGATATCTTCCTGGTGTCGCCCTCCGGCCAGCCCATGTACCGCGAAACCGACCTCATTGACGTGTGGTTTGACAGCGGCGCCATGCCCTACGCCCAGTGGCACTACCCCCTGGAAAACGGCGAGAAGTTCCAGAAGAATTTCCCCGCCGATTTCATTGCCGAAGGCGTGGACCAGACCCGCGGCTGGTTCTTTACCCTGCACGCCCTGGCCGTGATGCTGGAAGATTCAGTGGCCTATAAGAACGTGATGGCCAACGGCTTGGTGCTGGACAAGAACGGCAACAAGATGAGCAAGCGCCTCGGCAACGCCATCGACCCGTTCCAAACCATCGAGCAGTTCGGCCCCGACGCTACCCGTTGGTACATGATTGCCAACGCCCAGCCCTGGGACAACCTCAAGTTCGACCTCAGCGGCATCACGGAGGTACAGCGCCGCTTCTTCGGCACCCTGTTCAACACCTACTCGTTCTACGCCCTCTACGCCAACCTCGACGGCTTCCAGGCCCGCGAGTTCGACCGGGTGCCCCACAGTGAGCTAAGCGAGCTGGACCGCTGGATTCTAAGCAAGCTGCAGTCCTTGATTCTAGAAGTGCGCGGCCATTATGACTCCTACGACCCCACGAAGGCGGCCCGCGCCATCCAGGATTTCGTGACCGATCAGCTCTCTAACTGGCATGTGCGCCTCTCGCGCCGCCGCTTCTGGAAAGGCGAGCTGACCCAGGACAAAAAAGCCGCCTACGAGACTTTGCAGGAATGCTTGGTGGTAGTAGCCCAGCTCATGGCCCCCATTGCGCCCTTTTTCGCCGAGTGGCTCTATAAGAACATGACCGACGGCATGCGCGCCGAAGCTATTGAGCGGAATACGCCACTAGCTCCCGAATCCATCCACCTCACCTTGCTGGTTGAAGCCGAAACGAACCGTATCGATAAGGCCCTGGAGGAGCGCATGGAACTGGCTCAGCGGATTTCCTCGCTTACGCACTCCCTACGCAAGAAATCGGTGCTGAAGGTGCGCCAGCCCCTGCAGCGCATTCTGGTGCCGGTGTTCAATGAGACGACCCGTGAGCAGGTAGGCAAGGTAGAAGACCTGATTTGCGCCGAGGTGAACGTGAAGCACGTGGAGTTCCTGGACGACACCAGCGGCGTACTAGTAAAGTCGGTGAAGCCGAACTTCAAGCGTTTGGGTCAGCAATACGGTGCTCGTCTGAAAGCCGTAGGTGCCCGGATTCAGCAAATGACCCCGGAGGAAATCAGCACCCTCGAAAAGACCGGCCAGCTGGCCGTGGAAGTCGAAGGGCAGCCGATTACGCTTGCTCCGGATGACGTGGAAATCCGCACCGACGACTTGCCCGGCTGGCTGGTAGCCACCGACGGCCCCCTAACGGTAGCCCTCGACGTGACCCTGACCGACGAGCTGCGCCAGGAAGGTGTGGCCCGCGAGCTGGTGAACCGCCTCCAGAACCTGCGCAAAGACAGCGGCCTGGAAGTGCAGGACAAAATCCGGGTGACCTTGGGCCAGCAGGCCGAGCTGGAAGCTGCCGTGCAGTCCTTCGGTGGCTACATCCGCGAAGAAGTACAGGCCCTAGCCCTAAACTTTGCCCCGGAAATCAGCGGCGGCTCAGTGCTGGAATTTGACGAGTACACTGTGCCAGTGCAACTAGAAGTAGCCAATAGCTAGTAGCATAGGTTATTCTTAAAGCCAAAAAGGCCGCAGAACTTACGTTTCGCGGCCTTTTTCATGCCGTGCATTTTCTCGCAATACTCAGGATGACGAGTGGATGTGAAGGCTATTGCAACGTGCGTTTATAGAATCATTAACTCACTTCACTACCAACTCCTTCCGAACTTCTTCTTTTTGCTTCTCTGACAGCACGCGGTAGACGTAGCGGCCCGGAACCAGGCGCAAGGATAGAACGTCGTCTGACGGGCGCAATTCGTGGATATAGATGGGTGCTATGTCCTCTCGCACGGTGAGTTCCGACTGCAGGTAGAGTTGTACCATGCGGCGGCCCGTAGCGGCGGTAGGTTGGTAGGCACTAACATTCAGAGAAACCAGTTGGGCGTCAGTGGCATCGGAGTAGGGAAGGGTCAGCCGGTTTAGGTCGAGGTTGTTGCGCACTACCAGATTGTTTTCAGGGTAGGGCGAGCGGCGCTGGCCGTTGCGAAGCTGGTACACCACTTCGGCCTTGCCTGCGGGCGTAGCCGCTAGGCCACTGCGGGCTTCGTTGCCCAGACGCGCCTGATTGATGCTGAGAACGGGCCAGCCGGTGAGGTCAACTAAGTGCTGGGCCATCCATTTTGCCTGGGGCTTGCCGGGCATGGTCAGGAGGTTGACGTGGGCCCCGCCCCCGTACACCAGCACCCGGGCCTGGGGGTCGTGGCGCAGGGCATTGCGCAGGTTCGTGGCCTGGGCTAACTCCCGTTCTGTTTGGCCCCGTCCCGCTTCGTAGGAAATTAGGGTAAAGCCCAGCCGCCGGGCCGTGCGCACCAGGTTGGCAAACGTGGCTTCGCGCGTGTAGAAACCGGCTTTCAAGGGTAGCGGATTCAAGGCGCTGCTCGCGGAGTCTTCGAGCGTTTCTAGGGCTAGGTACCGAAACCCCTGCTGATACAAGCCGGGTAGCAGCACCGCCGCCAGCGCCCGGTGCCTGCTGTACGTGTGCGACTCATTCAGCAACACGGCTCGCACACCGACTGATTGGCGCAGAATTTCGGGTACTGCTTCCAGGCTGACTAGCGTGTCGGTCGGCGTGGGGTTTGGCCGGCGTGGGGTACCTGTGGTTGACGTAGTAGCCGGAAGGCGCACTACCTCCGGGCCCTGACGCTGAAAATACGCTACCGAATCAGTGTTGCCAGCCATGGCGTGGTACTGCTGCAGCATTTGCCACAGTATTCCATCACTACTGGGGTCGTTGCCCGTGGCGGGGGCGTGGCGGCTCTGGGCCAGGGCAGACAGCGGAGCCAGATAATCACCGTTGGGACGACTCAGAAAGGCCTCGTTGGCCAGCCGTACCGGCGACACCGTGCGCGGCCACCGGCCTTGCTGCACCGAGGGAAACGTGAACGTGACAAATTCCGCATCCATCTCAACGCCACGGTCCCGCACGGAGGTAGCGGCGCGCGAGCTGGCTTCATCAGTAGCAATGAGATAGAGCCAACCTTGCTGGTCGGGTAGGGGCGCGGCGTATTCCATCAGCAAATCGTGGCCAGCCGTACCCGTGTGCTGGTAGCGTCCGACGCCGTTTTCCTGGAACCCCAGGGCCCGCCAGTTAGGATTGCCGGTTATGCGCAGGCCGCGCAGCCGGTACGTGGGCGCAAGGTTTGTTTGACCAGTAAACAGCAGCGCCGACTGGCGGCGCGAGAAGCCAAGCTGTTTCAGCCGCGCCTTTGTTACCTCATCCGGCTTGTTGCGAGGCTGTAGATTTATATCATAGTCGCCGTTGAGCAACAGGCTGGTATTGAGCTGGCGGTTATAAACGGTCGTCGTCATGGTTTGCTGCTGCTCATTGGCCTGGGTAAGCGGGTGCGGCGCGGCGCAGGCACTGAGGGCGGCTACACCCACGATAGATAAGCGGGTTACAGCAGAATAAGCGCGGCTAGGATGCGTGGCTGACATAGGAATAGAGTTTAAGTAGGAAGGTTAGAAATGTATAACTAAATATCTAGTTTCAATGACTTACTCCCGCTATGTAGCAGGTCGCAAGAGCAAAGCAGGAAGAATTGAGCCACTACAGCGGCCGCTTAACTAGGAATTGATTGCAGTTGTAAGCTGCACGGGTAGGCTGCGCGCAGCTGGCCGCCCAGAAAAATCAGGAGCGGTACGTCTGCCTTTTCAAGGGGCGTTTGGCATAACGTCGTACAAATCCCCTAAAATCGGGTTTAAATCGGCACAAAAGCCCTTTCAGATATATACCGGCGGCAAGAAGGATGCAGTAGGCTCCTACGCCAGAAAGTCAAAAATTCTGCGTCACTTTGTACTTATGAAGTATTGGAAATACTACCTCGTGGCCTTGCTAGTCATCGTCATCGATCAGCTCTCGAAATGGGCGGTACACCGCTACATGCCCATGGGCATGCCCGGCGAAGTTCCCGTGTTCGGCGACTGGTTTAAGCTGCACTACACCCTGAACCCTGGCATGGCCTTCGGGGTGGAACTGCCGGCGCCCTACGGCAAGGTTATTCTCACGCTGTTTCGCTTGGTAGCCGTTACGGGTATTAGTTACTATATCTACCGCCTTTGGAAGCAGCACGCCCCCAGCGGCCTGCTCATCTGCATTGCCATGATTCTGGGCGGGGCCATTGGCAATCTGGTCGATTCCATCTTCTACGGCGTCCTCTACAACAACGCGCCCTTCAATGCGCCTACCCCCTGGCTGCACGGCCAAGTTATTGACATGCTGTTTGTGGACTTCCCGGACGGGTTTTTTCCGGCTTCCTGGCCTTTTGTGGGCGGAGAAATTATCCCCGACTTTCCCATCTTCAACATTGCTGACTCTTGCATTTTCATTGGGGTCGTGCTGATTCTTATCTTCCAAAACCGCTTCTACAGCCAGCACCTGGAGGAAGCCCACCCCGTAGCCGCCAACGATGCCGCCGCGGCCCAGGCCCGCCGCGACGCCGAAGCCTCGGAAGCTGTGTAATAAGTATTACTCGAAAGCAGAAAAAGGCCCGCTGGAATTGCTCCAGCGGGCCCTTTTTATGAACTCCTCCTTATCGTAAATCAAAGAAGCCCTTTCTTATCTTTCTAAAAAACCAGTTAGATATGATCTTAAAACAGAAAAGAATCTACCGTACCGATTTGCAAGCTCATCCTGACGTGCTCTACCTGTTTGGTGACAATGAAGAACGACGCGGATTAGGCGGCCAAGCTATTGAAATGCGGGGTGAGCCGAACGCTATAGGAGTTAGGACAAAGCGCCGCCCGCGTTTGAAAGATGCCGATTTTTGGACGGACGAAACGTTGGCAGCGAACTGCCGCATGATTGACGAAGATTTAGTACCTGTACGACAGCATTTAGCTACTGGCGGAACAGTAGTTCTACCCGAGGATGGACTGGGAACGGGCTTAGCCCAGCTTCAGCAACGGGCGCCCCAAACTTTTGCCTACCTAACACAGGCGCTAGAAAGCCTGAGCTAGTTTACCAAACCTGATGCACCAGCGGCTTGATGCGCTGCTCATAAATGGCGCGTACGGCTTGCATTTGCTCGGCGGTGAGGGCGGGTAGTTCGGCGGCTTGTAGGTTTGAGGTGAGCTGGTCCGGGCGGGAGGCGCCGGGAATTACGCAGCTGACTTCGTCAAACATGAGCACCCAGCGCAGGGCAATGGGAGCAAGATTGGGCTGATTGGGAAACACTTTTTTCAGCTCTTCTACCGCAGCCAGGCCCGTTTCGTAGTCTACGCCGGAAAAGGTTTCGCCCTTGTCGAAGGCGGCCCCGTCGCGGTTGAACTGGCGGTGGTCGTCGGGGGAGAAGGTGGTGTGGGGCGAGAATTTGCCGGTGAGCAGGCCGCTGGCCAGCGGTACGCGCACAATCAGGCCCACATCGTGGCGCTTCGCTTCCTGAAACAGCAACTCCGCCGGGCGCTGCCGAAACATGTTGAAGATAAGCTGAATGCTCGTAACGTTAGGGAAAGTAAGGGCCTTGAGGCCTTCTTCCACCTTTTCCACGCTCACGCCCAGGTTCAGAATCTTGCCTTCTTCCTTGAGCCGGTCAAATAGCTCGAAGATTTCGGGACGGTAGTACACCTCCGTAGGCGGGCAGTGCAACTGAATCAGGTCCAGGGTTTCGAGCTGCATGTTGCGCAGGCTGGCCTCTACGAACTTCCGCAGGGCTTCTGGCTGGTAGGCTTCGTTGGTGTGGGGCTGGAGTTGCCGACCACACTTGGTGGCCACATACACCCGCTCGGAGCGGCTACGTACCAGCCGGCCCACGGCTTTTTCACTTTCCCCGTCGCCGTACACGTCGGCGGTGTCAATGAAGTTGATGCCGGAGTCGACGGCGGCGTTGAGGATGGAATCGGCGGTTTCGTGGCTAAACGGGTCGCCCCACTTGCCGCCTACCTGCCAGGTGCCAAGGCTGATTTCAGAGACATTAAAGCCGGTTTTACCAAGTTTGCGGTACTGCATGAGGTAGGAAAGTAGGTTGAATCGTGTTGAACTGAGCCAGCTAAGCTGTCATTCCGAGCAGGGCGAGGAATCTGAGTAAGTTTTTTGGAGGATAACCCATATTCCTTGCCCTGCTCGGAATAACAACTTTTGTGTACGCCAAATGCGCCGGGCAAGCTACTGCCGGCCTGCCTATCTTTACTTTTTTCCGCCTTGCCTCTGCCCGCCGTGTCCCAGCCCATCCTCTCCGTCCGCAACCTGACCATTGATTTCCAGAGCCATCGGGGCAACACGCGGGCCGTAGCCGATATTTCCTTCGATTTGCGGCGGGGCGAAACGCTGGCCATTGTGGGCGAGTCGGGCTCAGGCAAGTCAGTAACGTCGTTGGCCCTGATGGGGCTAATTCCGCTGCCGCCCGGCCAGATTGTATCCGGGCAGGCGCGGTTTCAGTCGGAGGCGCTAGGGGAGGTTGACCTGCTCCAACTCACCGACCAGCAGCTGCGGCAGGTGCGGGGCAACGACATCAGCATGATTTTTCAGGAGCCAATGACGTCCCTGAACCCGGTATACACCTGCGGCAGCCAGGTAGTGGAAGCCCTACGCCTGCACACCCCGCTTACGGAAAAGGAAGTGCAAGCCCGCACCGTGGAGCTGTTCACCATGGCCCAGCTGCCCCGCCCCGAGAAAATCTTCACCAGCTACCCCACGAAATCAGCGGGGGCCAGAAACAGCGCGTGATGATTGCCATGGCCATGGCCTGCAACCCGGCCATCCTCATTGCCGACGAGCCCACCACCGCCCTCGACGTTACGGTGCAAGCCCGCATGCTCCGCCTTATCGACGACCTGCGCCGCCAGCACCATACCGCCGTCATCTTCATCACCCACGACCTAGGAGTAGTAGCTGAAATAGCCGACCGGATTCTGGTGATGTACCGGGGCCGGGTGGTAGAGCAGGGCTCAGTTCTCGACATCTTCACCAACCCCAGCACCCGTACACCAAGGGTCTGCTGGCCTGCCGGCCAAAACTTTCTGTTGGCCAGAAAAAATTGCCCGTGGTAGCTGATTTCATGCGTGAAACAGCCGATGGAAACTTTATTGTCACTGAAAATGACCCTGCGCAACTGCTTACTAATGAAATTGGTGGCCTCCAAGAGCTAAACTCTCAAAACAACTCTGAAACCACCAAAACGTTCCCCGTGGAACATTCTGTTTCACGCCCTTCGGAACCACAATTTGGTCTGGATGCTGCCCCCGGCCTGGAATCTGGCCAGCCGTTGCCGCTAGAAGCAAGTGGTCCTACGAATTCCCCGCAGGGTTCGTAGGACCACTCTCGTTGAACGAAGGCAGCCCAGCCGTCAGCAACCTCAGCAATGAGAGTGGTTCGACCAACCCTGCGGGAATTGGTCGGACCACCGCCGATGGACCTTTACTAAGCGTGAAAGAATTGAACGTGCACTTTCCCATTCGTAAAGGTTTTTTCAACCGGAAGAAGGAGTATGTACGCGCCGTGGACGGGGTAAGCTTCGACATTTATCCTGGCGAAACGGTGGGGTTGGTGGGGGAGTCGGGCTGCGGCAAAACCACGCTGGGCCGAACCTTGCTGCGGCTAGTGGAGCCCACCTCGGGTAGCATCCTGTTCGAAGGGGTAGACCTGGCCACACTGCCCGCTGAGGAGCTGCGCCGGAAGCGCCGGGAGTTTCAGATGGTGTTCCAGGACCCCTACGCTGCCCTGAACCCCATGATGACCGTGGGTGAGGCCATCCTGGAGCCCATGCGCGTGCACCACGTGGGCGGCACCCGCCAGCAGCAGAAGGACCGGGTGCTGGAGCTGCTGCGCACCGTAGGGCTGAAGGAGGAGCACTACCAGCGCTACCCCCACGAGTTCAGCGGGGGGCAGCGCCAGCGCATCTGCATTGCCCGGGCCCTGGCCCTGCAGCCCAAGTGCATCATCTGCGACGAGTCCGTGTCGGCCCTCGACGTGTCGGTGCAGGCCCAGGTGCTCAACCTGCTCAACGACCTCAAGCGCGAGTTCGGCATCACCTACCTTTTTATCACCCACGACCTGTCGGTGGCCCGCTTCATGAGCGACCGGCTGCTGGTCATGCGCCAAGGGCAGATTGTGGAAAGCGGCCCGGCCGCCGAGCTGTACGCCAACCCCCAGCACGAGTACACCCGGCAGCTGCTGGCCGCCATTCCCAAAGACGAGCCCGCCGACATCCGCGCCGCCGTAGCCAGCCGGGCCTAGGAGGGAAGTACGCATCTTTAGGGCATGCACATTCTCTACCCTTCATTGCCCTATGAACCCCGGACGGTTGATCCGCTTTGGGAGCCTGAGTATACCTGGGCATCGGCAGCTGGTTTTACTGTTGGGCTGTTTGATATAGAAACGGCTCGGGTATGGCCTCGTACGCCGACAACCCCGGCCTTATACCGCGGTTGGATGTTGACAGGTCCGGAATACGAGCTACTGGAGCAACTGGCTCCGCTGCTTAGTGGCATCGAGTCCTACCTGTCCTCGCATCTTGCCTCGGGCTGGTACGCGGCAATTCGGGAGTACACCTTCGCCAGCACGTTTCAGCCCGCCGGTCAGTTGCCCGACTTCTTTGCAGGCCAACGCTATTTCGTGAAAGGGCTCGTAAAGTCGTTTGGGCCCAACTCCACGGTAGCTTCGGCAGCGGAGTGGCAGGAGCTGCTGCGTAAACATGGGATTCCGAACAATGAATTGCTGTTCGTGCGGCAGTATGCGGAGCTCCAGCCCGACTCCGAGCGTCGCTACTTCGTGGTGGCTGGTACTGCGTATGGCGCGGGAGGTACACCGCTACCTAATCAGTTGCGGCCGGCACTTTTTCAGCTGCGCCCTCGTTTGTTCTATAGTTTGGATGTAGCCCTTACCGCAGCTGGACATCCCATCATCGTGGAGGTAGGCGACGGACAAGTGTCCGACCTGAAAGAATGGAATGTGGCCGATTTTGGCCGTACGGTACTGGGTGCCCTAGCCGCCGCAACCCAAGCTTAACCTCCCTTTTTCGACTAGGAATAGTTATTCCCCGATATATTCCGTATCATCTTTTCGAAGCCCGATTCCGGGCTGGATTACTTTACCCGGGAAACCTCGTAGTACTACCAGTTTCCCACTCATTCAACCCCGCCGCCTGCGAAAAAGACAACCACTGGCGGCCCCTTTTCTACATGAAAGAAAAAGACGAATCCGCCGCCCCCGCGCCCCTCGCGCGAAGGCAGCCCGCCGCAACGATGCCGCTGTGGCCTCCATTTCCAAAGACCTAGTGTTTCGCGTCTTCCGCGACAATCCGGGCAAAGTCTTCTCCTACCGCCAACTCTCCCGCCGCCTGGGCGTGACGACTAAGGAGCAGCGCGAAGACATTTTTGAACACCTGAAAAGCCTCAAGAAAAGCGGCCTGCTCACACTGCTGCAGAACGACGACTACCGCCTGACGGATGCCGCCGCTGCCCAAGCGGCCACCGAGCCCGCCAGTGGCCGCAAAACGCGCCGCAACGAGCGGGAGCCCTTTGCCGGCATGAGCCGCGGTGGGGGCCGACCCGTGGAAACCGAGTTCGGTCAGGACCCCGTGGTGCACCGCCGCCGGGAGGCTGGTTTCGACTTCCCTGATGCTGACGGCCCTGCTACCCCTCGCCGCCCGCGGCAGGAAGGCGGTGGTGAAACCATCACCGGAACCGTGGCCCTGGCTACCGACAAATACGCTTTCGTCATTTCAGAAGAAAGCGAACAGGACGTGCGCGTCTTCACCGACCGGCTGAAGTTTGCCATGCACGGCGACACGGTGCGCCTGCGCCTGCGCGGCTCCCGCGACGGCCGCCCCGTTGGCGACGTGGTGGAGGTAGTGAATCGGGTGCGCCCGGAGCTGGTGGGACGTCTGCACATGCAGGGCGGCATCGGCTTCGTGAAGCCCGATAACCGCAAAATCTACTTCGACGTGTTCGTGCCCTTCGAGAACCTGAACGGCGCCAACCACGGCGAGAAGGTGCTGGTGCGCATTGCCGAGTTTCCCGAGGGTGACGCCGGCCAGTTGCCCGTGGGCCAGGTCGTGCGCAGCTTCGGCAAGGCTGGCGAAAACGAGGCCGAAATCAACGCCATTATGGCGGAGTTTGGGCTGCCGTTTGAGTTTCCCGCCGAGGTAGAGGAAGAGTCGGAAAGCATTCCGCTGGAGATTCCGCAGAGCGAGATGGAGCGCCGCCGCGACTTCCGCCACATCACCACCTTTACCATCGACCCGGTTGATGCTAAGGACTTCGACGACGCGCTTTCTATTCAGAAACTCGAGAACGGGCACTGGGAAATTGGCGTGCACATTGCCGACGTGACGCACTACGTGCGGCCCGGCATGGCCTTGGAAAAGGAGGCGCGCTACCGTGCTACCTCCGTCTACCTCGTGGACCGTGTGATTCCCATGCTGCCCGAGCGCCTCAGCAACGGCCTCTGCTCCCTGCGCCCGCACGAAGACAAACTCACCTTCTCGGCCGTGTTTGAGCTCGACGAAAAAGGCAAGCTGTACAACTCCTGGTTTGGCAAAACCATCATTCACTCCGACCGCCGCTTTGCTTACGAAGAGGCTCAAGAGCGCATCGAAGGGCTGGAGGCGGACTACACCGCCGAGATTCAGTTGATGAACGACATTGCCAAGAAGCTTTGCGCCGCTCGCTTTAAGCAGGGCGCCATCAGCTTCGAAACTCAGGAGGTGAAGTTCAAGCTGGATGAGCAGGGTAAGCCGCTGGGCGTGTATGTGAAAGAGCGCAAGGACGCCCACAAGATGATTGAGGAATTCATGCTGCTAGCCAACCGCAAGGTGGCCGAGTTCGTGTTTAAGCTCAAGAATCGGAAGCCGCGCTTCACCATGGTGTACCGTGTGCACGATGCTCCCGACGAGGAACGTCTGGCTAACTTTGCCCTCTTCGCCCAGAAGTTTGGTCACCAACTCGACCTTTCGAATCCGAAGAAGCTGAGCACGGAGCTGAACGATTTGAGCAGCGAGGTAGTCGGCCGGCCCGAGCAGAACGTCATCCAGACGCTCGCCATCCGGACCATGGCCAAGGCCACCTACACCACCGATCCGCGCGGGCACTTTGGCCTGGCCTTCGAGCACTACTCGCACTTCACTTCGCCGATTCGCCGCTACCCCGACATGATGGCCCACCGCCTGCTGGAGCATTACTTAGAGGGCGGCAAGAACGTGGAAGTGGAGCCCATTGAGGAAGAGTGCAAGCACTCCTCGGAGCGCGAGAAGCTGGCCGCCAATGCCGAGCGTGCCAGCATCAAGTACAAGCAAGTCGAGTTCCTACAGGACCGTATCGGCGACACATTTACGGGCGTGGTGTCGGGCCTGACGGAGTGGGGCCTCTACGTCGAAATCGAGGAGAACAAGTGCGAGGGCATGGTACGGGTAGCCGACATCCCCGGCGACTTCTTCGAGCTAGACAAGGACAACTACCGCCTCGTAGGCCAGCGTAGCAAGCGCATCATCCAGTTCGGCGACGAGCTGCAGGTGGTGGTCAAATCGGCCAACCTACTGGACCGCACCATCGACTTTGAGTTGGTGGACAATCGCCCCGATGCCGTGAAGAACCGGGAGCGGGAGGAGCGCGACGCTGGTCGGGAAAGCCGCCGTGGCTACCGCCCTGAGCGCAGCGGCGGAGGCCACAAAGGCGGCAAAGGTGGCCGCCCCGGAGGCGAGAGCAAGCGCCGCCGGTAGGTAAATCAAGCTTGTCAATACTTAGTCTGTCATCCTGAGCAAAGCGAAGGACCTTACCACATCGGAACAAACCGTTAGCACGGTAGCTGTTCTGGGGTAGTAAGGTCCTTCGCTTTGCTCAGGATGACAGGCTTTTTTTATAGGCTGCCGGCTCTGTCATCCGTCGGTATTCACTTCATCACCTTTCACCTCACTACCCCATCACCTACTCTTCCGTACCTTTCCCATCCGAACTTTTACCCCATTCCGTGGATCTGTCCCAACTCACTGACCGCATCAATACCGCCCTGGCGCCCCTGCAATACGGCGAGCAGCCCACGGCCCTCTACGAGCCCATTCGCTACATCATGGCCCTCGGCGGCAAGCGCATTCGGCCTTTGCTGACCTTACTAGGTGCTCATATCTTTACCGATGAGCTGGAGCCCGCTCTGAAACCTGCGCTGGCTACCGAAGTCTTCCACAACTTCACCCTCCTCCACGACGACCTGATGGACCAAGCGCCCCTGCGCCGCGGTCAGGCGACTGTGCACGAAAAGTGGAACCCCAACGTGGCCATCCTGAGCGGAGACGTCATGCTGGTGCGGGCTTACGAGCTGTTTCTGGACGTGCCTCCTGAACTACTACCCCACGTACTCCGCCGCTTCTCCCAAACGGCCGCCGAGGTGTGCGAGGGCCAGCAGTGGGATATGAACTTCGAGACGGAAACGGAGGTCAGCATTGCGCAGTACCTGGATATGATTCGGTTGAAGACGGCCGTGCTGCTGGGCTTTGCCCTGGAGCTGGGCGCTCTGCTCGGCGGCGCCTCCCGCCAGGATGCCGACCACCTGCGCCAGTTTGGCGTCGGTATTGGGGTAGCCTTCCAGCTCCGCGACGACCTGCTGGATGTGTACGGCGACGCGGCCACCTTCGGCAAGCGCGTGGGCGGCGACATCCTCAGCGACAAAAAAACCTACCTTCTGCTCACGGCTCAGGCCCAGGCCAGCGAATCGCAACGCATTACGCTGCTTCAGCATATCGGCCAGCCCGTAGCCGATGCCGAAGCGAAGGTGCAGGCCGTGCGCACCATCTACGATGAGCTCGAAATCCGCCCTCAGACGGAAGCTCTCATCAACGACTACTTCCTGGACGCCTTACAGCATTTGGAACGCGTAGCGGCCCCTGAAACGCGTAAAAAACCTCTTCGTCACTTGGCCATGCAACTCATGGAACGGGAGCAGTAGTGCTACCACTCTTTTCTGACTTCTTTCAACTTCTATGGAATTGTCTCCTACCCTGATCCTGACCGTGCTGACGGCAGGCATCTCCCTCTACGCCTGGTCGAATCCTGCCTTCCTGGAAAGCTGGATTCTGGAGCCCTACCGCGTCAAGCGTAACCACGATTACTACCGCTTCATTACCTCTGGGTTTCTGCACGCCGACTTTGGGCACCTGCTGTTCAATATGCTGGCGTTTTACTCCTTCAGCCAGATAGTGGAAACCGTATTCTTTGGCGTGTTCGGACCGACGACGGGTCTGCTGTACTTTCTGCTGCTGTACCTGGGCGGCATTGTTCTTTCAGATGTTCCTACCTATCTCCGCCACCGCGACGATCCGAATTACCGCAGCCTCGGGGCTTCCGGCGGGGTAGCGTCGGTTGTCTTTTCGGCTATTCTGTTCAACCCCACGGCCGGCATCCGAATTTTTCCAATCCCCGTTGCCATTCCGGGCTTCATCTTCGGCTTTCTGTATCTGGCCTATTCCTACTACATGGGCCGCCGTCGGGGCGACAATATCAACCACGACGCCCACTTCTACGGAGCCCTGTACGGTATCGTGCTGACCCTCATCTTGCTACCACGAGTCGGACCTCTGTTCTTTGATAAAATCCAAGAATTTATTAACTAAGTAATTGATTGTCAGATATTTATTGATGTAATACTTGTCTGATAATATCCATTTTAGGTGTTGTGCGTACAGAGCGGCATACTCTCTACCATTCTACACACTCCCTGCACCATGAATAAGCTCGTTTCTTCACTCACCAGCAACCGTTCTTTCACCCTGACCGGTATTCTGGCTTTGTTAATGTCGTTTGCCCTGAGCAGCTGCGGCCGCACCCGCAATGCCGATGGCTCCTTGACTACCGCTGGCGTTATTCACTTGATTCTGGCTGTGTACGCCCTGTTCAAGTTGTTCCAGCAGCCGTGGTCACTCGGTAAGAAAATCGTGTGGGGTCTGATCATTTTCTTCTTCCCTTTCCTTGGCTCGCTGGCCTTCCTACTATTTGGTAAGGACAAGTAGTAGGCACATAGCTTATACGAAGAAGCCCCGATTCTCACTGAGGATCGGGGCTTCTTCGTGTAAGCCGATTAGGTAACGCGCACGTTTACTTGCCTACCAGCCGCTGCTTTTCCAAGCGTGCTACCTGCTTTAGAATGTCGGCCGTGTTAGTGATTTCCGTGGCCTGCCAATGGTCACCTTGGTCGCGCATCTTCACCTCTAGCACCAACGTTGTGTCGTAGCGAGGCTGCGTAAACTCCAAACCTACCAAGGCTTGCTCGCCTTCCTCATGGGTGTATTTGACTCCTTTAAACTTGGTATCGGGCCCCACTACTTTGCCCACTACACCTAGCACGGATACGCCCATCGGCTTGGGCGTGGCTGCTACGGCCTCTACTGAGCCCGTCTCAACGTAGCGCTGCACTTCCTGGCGGGCTGCCTGGGCCAGCTGCGGCTTCAGTAGGCGCAGAGCTCCCTTCATAGCCAGGCCACCGGGGTTTAGCATTCCCAGAACCGAGCTTTGTGCCGTAACCTGATCAACCAGATTGCTGGTTACGCTGCTCACATCTACGTAGCGCTCGAACGCCGCTGGGTTGTGGTCCTGCACTGCTTTTGCGGCCTGCAGAAGCGAGTATTCCGGTCCCGTAGTCAGGTTCTTATAGTAGAGGTAGGCGCCAATTGCCAAGCCGATAAGTAGCAGGCTCAGGATCGTTTTTTTCATGAGGAAGGAGGTAGGTAGGAAAAAGCCGTACATGGGTAAAAATAGAGGGTTTTTGTCTGGTTCAAGACTATTTCCCTTAGGCAAAGCTGCCGGAGTCTGGCCCTTATACTTTTTATCTCACTTCCTCTTCATATGGCTTTCCTGCCTTTTCCTGAAGTACATGGGCACCGTGGCTGCCGCGGTCTGCGCCCCGAAAACACTATTCCTGCCTTCCTGCATGCGCTTACTTTAGGAGTAGATGTAGTGGAACTGGATGTGGTTATTTCGGCCGATAATCAGGTAGTCGTATCGCACGAGCCCTGGATGTCGGCCGCTATTTGCCGCACTCCTGCTGGCCAGCCAATTCCTTTCGAGCAGCAGAAGCAGCACAACGTATACCAGCTACCCTACGCCACCATCCGGCAGTACGACTGTGGCCTTACCCTGCATCCGTACTACCCTGAGCAAACGCCTGAGCCCGCTTACAAGCCTTTGTTGCGTGAGGTTGTGCAGGCGCTCGACAAGCTGGCATTTCAGCTCGGTCGTCGGCCGGTTCGCTTCAGTATTGAACTCAAGAGTACGCCCGAGGGGGATGGGATATATCACCCAGCTCCCTCGCGCTTTTTAGAGTTGGTTCTTCTTGAATTAAGTGCCCTGTCTTTACTGGCTCGCACCACGCTTCTGTGCTTTGATAAGCGCGTACTACGAGCCGCCCGACAGCTGCTCCCCACCTTGCCTTTATGCTTGCTGGTTGAAGATGAAAAGCCGCTATCAGCCCACCTAATGGAGCTAGGTTTCATCCCCTCCCTATATGGTCCCGAATTCCGCTTGCTTACTCCAGAGTTGGTT
This sequence comes from Hymenobacter sp. 5516J-16, assembly GCF_022919335.1. Classification (NCBI taxonomy): domain Bacteria; kingdom Pseudomonadati; phylum Bacteroidota; class Cytophagia; order Cytophagales; family Hymenobacteraceae; genus Hymenobacter; species Hymenobacter sp. 5516J-16. The sequence continues at coordinate 2,397,079 of NZ_CP095058.1, forward strand.
ACTGTACTGCGTCAGCAGCACATCGACCTAGTGCCCTGGACAGTAAATGAGCCAGCAGATTTACGCCATATGTTGGCCTATCAGCCCAAGGGAATTACAACTGATTACCCGGACCGACTGCTGGCACTACGGAGCCTTGTACTGTAGTGTACTCGGCTATTTCGGCAGCCTTAAGCGCTTATAACACTTAGTAGCTAGAACTATTGCTGTCTGGGCTCTGCAGCCCTACTGCAGCTCCTTTGTATTACGTGTACACTGTTTGTTACAGTTAACAGGTTGATACTTGTAACAAATATGATTTTGTAACATGTATCAGTATACAATAGTTACAATAATACACGTGTAATATGTTTTCATCATGAATCGTATTTGTAGCATGTGTATTGTGTACATGTGACACTATGTTATATTTACAGACCCATCCTTTGTCATATTACACGTTATGCCACACCAGGGCGAAATACTGCAGGAAGCCATCAAAAGCAGCGGAATATCAATTACGCGGATCGTGGATGAGCTGGGTATTACACGCCCTACCATCTATCGTAAGTTTAAAGAAGAGACACTTGATTACGCTTTTGTAAAGCGAGTAGGAGATGTAATATCTCACGACTTTTCTCAAGACTTTACAGTTACACAACAGTCTGTTTTATCATTTGTAACACCTGTTGCTGTAAATAATGTTACATCTGCGTCAGACAGAGTTGTAACATCACGTAATGCCGCCCCTCTTGTAACAGAATCGGACCTAGCAAAACAGCTTCTAGTGCTTCAGCAGAAGTATATAGCCTTGCTAGAGGCCTATAATGAGCTCCTGTTGAAGATGTATGGTCCAAAGTGACAAAAACGTTCCACGTGAAACATATTTGTTCACCCAACGGCAGTTCTACCCGTTACTAATTCAGGTTACTTAACAGCAGCAGACTTAGCAGAAACAAGAGCCGCAAAAAGAAAAAGCAAGCGACTTGTAGCCTCAAATATTCGTTGGAAACGATGGGCAGGATAGGAGGGAAAGCTCCAACGTAACGAGCAGCTCAGCATATGAAGTGAGACTACCTGTACGCTACAACTACCATAGTCTGTCCCTTAATTTTTATGGTTCCCAACAGCCTGCCCGAGTACCGCCCGGTGTCCTATTCCCGAGTAACTCTAACGGAGTTAATGATTCCCTCCTATGCCAATTTCGGAGGGAAGATTCACGGTGGCATCTTGCTCTCGCTAATGGACAAAGTAGCATATGCCGCCGCTTCAAAACATGCCGGCAACTACTGCGTGACAGTGAGTGTAGATGGAGTCAATTTTCTGCAGCCTGTGGAGGTAGGTGAGCTAGTGTCCTTGCTAGCGTCGGTGAACTATGTGGGCCGTACTTCTCTGCTGGTTGGTATCAAGGTGATAGCCGAAGACGTTCGGAATGGTAGCGTGAAACACACCAATACCTGCTACTTCACGATGGTGGCTAAGGACGACAACGGGAAGCCAACACCGGTACCAGGCTTATTGCTGGAAACAGCCGAGGATACCCGTCGCTTTGTAGAAGCCATTAAGCGGCGTGAGTTCAAGGAGCAATATGGTCGGGAGTTTGACAATGCTCGTACCAAGCTTGCCACGGAGCAGCAACTCCACCTCCTGCAACAGGAGCGGTGTCAGCTGGGGTACTAAGCGCACGTAAAAATCTAGAAGGGGTAGGGGAGACGCTTGTTCAGCTAAACGCGGAACCGAAAAACTTGCCGCTTGAGTAGAAGTAAGCCTAGTGGATGGCTGCGTTATCAGGCTTAGCTCACCTAGTAGTAAGGAGCAGTAATACCGAAACGGACGCTACTTACAAGAATACTACCTCCGTAATAATATCTTCTCCTACCTCGGCATTCAGGTTCTCTAGAACTCGGGTTTTGGCCATGATGAGTTCGTGCTTGAGCGGGGCGGAAGTAAGGCGCACAAAAAGCTTGTGGTTACTAACGTAAACCTCCTGAGTTTTCATGGCAATGGCTTTGCCCATAACTCGCTCCCAACTGGCAACTACCGTCACTTCATTCAGCTTTCCTTGCAGCCGGTAGGCGCGCAGCAAAGCCGTAATGCCATCCTTCAAAGGAACGATGTCAGACTTGCGGGAATTTTCGGATGGGAAAGGTTTTTTGAAGGCCATTGTGTTACTTAACGCGCGAAGAAGCAGCTTGTTGTTGCTTCCTCAAAGGTACTGCGGCCCTGCTGCTAAAGCGGCGTGACAGTACCAGATTCAACCCGGAATCGGCGGATATCGTCGGAGAGGGTCGCCAGCACCCGGTCAGTTCTCTCCAGATGGGTATCGGTCAAGAAGATCTGCCCGAAGGTGTGATTAGCAACCAACTGCATAAGCCGGGTAATGCGCTTTTCATCGAGACGGTCAAAAATGTCATCGAGCAGCAATAAGGGCTTATGGTGTTTGTGCTGGGCCAGCACCTCAAACTGAGCTAGCTTTAAAGCAATAGCAAATGACTTTTGTTGGCCTTGCGAGCCGTAGCCTTTCACTGCCAACCCATCCATCAGGAACGTCACATCGTCGCGGTGAGGACCCGCGCTGGTCCGCTGCAGGGAAAGGTCCTTGCGCTCATTTAACCGGAGTAACTTCAAAAAATCTGTATCGGGTAGCTCACTTTTATACGCTAGGGTTACTTGCTCACGAGCATCGGCCAGCTGCTCATAGTGGCGCTGAAAAACCGGCTCGAACTCAGCTAAGAATTCTTGTCGCCGTTTCACCAATTGTTCTCCAATGGGCGCCAATTGTTCATCTAGCACCAGAAGATAGTCCCGGTCGTAACCAGCTTGCCGGTCAGCGGCCAACTTAAGCAAGGAGTTGCGCTGCTTGAGCAAGTGGCTATAGCGAATCAAGTTCTCTAGGTATTCATGGTCGAGCTGAGAGATGAGGCTGTCGAAGTACTTGCGGCGCTCCTCGCTACCCTGCCTAATCAGGTCGGTATCGTAAGGAGAAATCAGCACAACCGGGTAGCGCCCAATGTGGTCCGAGATTCGTTCGTAGGGCTGCTTGTCGTGGGTTAAGGTTTTCTTCTGACCCTGGCGCAAGCTGCACTGGATAGTTTCGGGCTTCTCAGCTGGCTCCGTCCGAAACCGGCCTTTCACCACAAAGAACTCCGCCCCCTGCTTGATGCTCTGGGCATCAGAGGTAGTAAAAGCGCTTTTAGTCAGGGAGAGGTAGTGGATGGCATCCAGCAGATTCGTCTTGCCACTTCCGTTGTCACCCACAAAACAGTTGATGTGGGGCGAGAGGCCTAAGTTGGCTTCTTCATAGTTTTTGAAGAACAGTAAGTGGAGGCTTTCGAGTATCATGCGTAGGGTTCGGAATTGCAATCCTTTTACGTACTTTCGCATCCCAAACGCGAACAACCGAAAGCAAGATGGCGGAGACGAAAGTAAAGGCTGCCCCAAGGCTTCCAATTCGACGAACAAATCGTCGGCCCCGAAAGCTGCCCCAAGGGCAAGGCTGCTACCGATACGGTAAAGCAGCCCGATCCGGTGTTGCCCCCCGCAAATAGCGAGGCCGCAGCAGCTACCGGCGCTCCTAAAGCAACTACTCCGGCCCAGCCGGAATTTCCGAAGGAGACCTATCTGCAGTGGTATGAGCAAATGCAGCTCATGCGCAAGTTTGAAGAGAAAGCCGGCCAGCTCTACGGTCAGCAAAAGATCAAAGGTTTCTGTCACCTCTATATCGGACAGGAAGCGTGCGTAGCCGGAGCCGTGTCGGCCCTAACCAAGGACGACAAGTGGATTACCGCCTACCGTGACCACGCCCACCCACTGGCCCTGGGCACCTCGCCCAACGCCATCATGGCCGAGTTGTTTGCCAAGGCTACCGGCTGCTCCAAAGGCAAAGGTGGTTCCATGCACATCTTCGACAAGGAAGTAAACTTCATTGGCGGCCACGGCATCGTGGGTGGCCAGGTTCCGTTGGGAGCTGGTATTGCCTTTGCCGAGAAGTACAACAAGACGGGTAACCTCTGCATCTGTTACATGGGCGACGGTGCCGTTCGCCAAGGAGCATTGCACGAAGCCTTCAACATGGCCATGCTCTGGAAGCTGCCTGTCATCTTCGTGGTAGAAAACAACGGCTACGCCATGGGTACCTCGGTGCAGCGTACCTCCAACGTGACGGAGCTGTACACCCTGGGCGAAAGTTACGACATGCCCTCCGAGCCGGTGAATGCCATGAATGTAGAGGACGTGCACAACGCCGTAGCCCGCGCTGCCGAGCGTGCCCGCGCTGGCGAAGGCCCCACCTTCCTCGAGTTCAAAACCTACCGCTACAAGGGCCACTCCATGAGTGACCCCGCCAAGTACCGCACCAAGGAAGAGTTGGAAGACTACCGCTCCCGCGACTCCATCGAAGCCGTTCGTCATACCATCCTGACCCATAACATGGCCACGGAGGAAGACTTGACCGCCATCGATGAAAAAATCAAGGCGCAGGTGCAGGAGTCAGTGGAGTTTGCGGAAAGCTCGCCCTATCCTACGGCCGATGAGCTGTACAAGGATGTGTACGTGCAGCAGGACTACCCTTACATCCGCGACTAGTAGCGCGGGAGTTTATCAGGCTCTAACAAGGCCGCCTTTTTGAGTAACGCTCATGTCAAAGATTCCTTTCACAGGTAAAAGCCAACAGGCTCGCCAGCCGCAACCGCAGCGCGTCGTGTCCTCGGATCCGCTGCAACCAGCGGAAGCATACAACCCGGAGCACCCACTGTTAGAAGACCCCGATGCTCTGGCCGTTCGTTTGGCCGAATCAGAAGACTTCCTGCGCCGCAACAAAAACGTATTGCTGGGCCTGCTGGCTTTGGTAGTGCTGGCCGTGGCTGGTGGCTTCGGTTACTACCTGTGGCGGGGTTCCCAGGACACCAAAGGACAGGCCGCCCTGTTCCAAGCGGTGAATTACTGGGAAGCTGACTCTTTGCAGAAAGCCATGAAAGGTGACGGCAAGAACCTCGGCTTGGAGCGGGTAGCCTCAGAGTACAGCGGTACGGCTGCTGGCAACCTGGCTAACTTCTACGCTGGGGTTGCTGCCTTGAAGCAAGGCCAGTACAAGCAGGCCATCGACTACCTCGAAGATTTCAGCTCGGATGACTATCTGGTGCAGGCCCGGGCTTACTCCCTGCTGGGTGACGCGCACTTGGAATTGAACCAGGCCAAGGAAGCCGCTGACTTTTACAACAAGGCAGCCAACCACAATGCCAATGAGCAGTTCTCGCCGGGCTACCTACTAAAGGAAGCTACGGCCCGTGAACTGGCCAAGGACAATGCCGGTGCGGTTGCCGCCTACGACAAAATTCTGACGGACTACCCTACTGCAGCCGAAGCAAGTGAGGCTAAGCAATACAAGGCCCGCGCTGAGGCATTGGCTGGTAAATAGCTATAGTTATTAAGCGTAATAAAAAAGGACGGGCTAGCCCGTCCTTTTTGTTTTCGGTGGGTAGCAATGCTTCCAGTCAACCCAAGAGCGTTGAAGAGGGTAGGCGTCGTACCTTTGTTACCATTCGTCTTTTACCTCAACCGCACTCCTGGCCCATGGCTACCTCCCTAAAAAACCTGAGCGACTACACCTCCGATAATTTTATTGACATTTCCGAAAAGCGCTTCGGGCTGGTAGTAGCCGAATGGAACCGGGAAATCACTGATACCTTGGCCCGCGGTGCTTACGATACGCTGATCAAGCACGGAGCCAAACCCGAGAATATTTTCCGCAACACTGTGCCGGGTAGCTTCGAGCTGACCCTGGGCGCCCAGTTGCTGGCCCAGCACGAAGAAATTGACGCCGTAATTTGCCTGGGGGTAGTTATCAAGGGCGAGACCAAGCACGACGACTACATCTGCCACGCCGTAGCCAGCGGCATCACCAACGTAGGCCTGAAGTTCAACAAGCCCGTCATCTTCGGCTTGGTAACTACCAACACGCTGGAGCAGGCCTGGGACCGGGCCGGGGGCAGCACGGCAACAAAGGAGTGGAGGGAGCAGTAGCGGCCATTCACATGCTCGGCTTCTAGCCATCGCCAACCGCCAAGCTTACAAGACGGCGGATAAAGGGAACGTGGGCAACCAGTATGGTAGCATGCTGATTAGCGGACAAAACCGTAGCTTTGCGCCCGAATATGCTTGGTCATCGGGATGCTTCCGGGGCAGGCAGGAAGGCCAAGCAATTGCCGCTACGCGAGAAGGTAAACTTATTCGTACGGGCGGCTGTTGGGGCGTAACTGCTAGTCTGTGGCTCCTGCAACGGCCAATCTAGCTACACATCATTCTTACTAACCTCTCCCTGCACCAACATGAGTGAAGAACCCCTACGCTATTCCAGGGAAGAACTGGCGGAGTTTGAGCAAATCATCCAGGATAAGCTCACCGCGGCTCGCAAGGAAGTGGCGTTCATCAAGGAAACCCTGAGCCGTAAAAACGACACGGGCACCGACAACACGGCTTCTTCATCGAAGGTGCTGGAGGACGGGGCTGATACGGCTGAGAAAGAAAGCCTGAACCAACTGGCTTCGCGCCAGATGAAGTTCATTCAGCAACTCGAGAATGCGCTGATCCGCATCAAGAATGGCACCTATGGGGTCTGCATTGGTACCGGCAAGCTAATTCCTAAGGAACGCCTGCGCGCCGTGCCGCACACGCAGCATTCCATTGAAGCCAAAATGGCTCGCCGCGACTAACCCCGCCGCCCGCCTACCCGTTGCCCGGACTTGTGACCGGCATCCGTTAACGCGGAGCTGAGTTGCTGGTCCGGGCACTGTTTTCAGAGGCCAGTGGTTATTGGCTTCCTGCATACTCAACCTGATTTTTTACTGTACCGTAGCGATACGGCACGCACGCTTCTTCCATATGGGCAAGAAACACTTCTCCGGCGATACGCCCGGCCGCCGTGGCCGCTCCACTGGCCGCCCGACCGGCAACTCCAACGGCCCTGAGGGCTTCCGCAAATTTTCTCAGCCTGGCCGCAACCGCGACGACCGAAGTGCCGGTGATACCCCCCGTTTTGGGGGCGGGACGAGGCGCGCGGTTCCGACCGCCCTTCCTTCGGCCGGCCGGCTGAGGGTAGCTTCACAGGACCCAAAAAGTTTGGAACCAGCAATGCCGGTGGTCCGAAGAAATTTGGAAATAGCGGTGGCTTCAACCGCGGCGGCGAAGGCCGGCCCGGCGGATTTGGGCAGCGCAATGGCAACCGTGACTTTGGCGGCAACAACCGTCGCTTCGAAGGTGACAACCGCCGGCCCGGTGGCTTTGGGGGCGAGGAGCGCCGGGACGAGCGTCCGGTGCGGCCCTTCGAGCCCAAGAAATCCTGGGGTGGCCAGCCGTACAGCCAGGAAGGTAAACCCACGGTGCCCCGCGGCCTGCCCGGTGAGCGGAACCGTCGGTTTGTAAAGCTGAATCCCAACGAACAAGACCAACCCCGGCCCGAGAACTTCCGGCCAAGGGAATCTCGCCCCGACGCGGACCGCGGCACTGGCTTTGGTGGTGAGCGGGAAGTACGGGCGGCCCGGCCCTTCGACTACCGCGGCCGGCCCGAAGACCTACCCGCTGACCGCAGCGAGAGCAGAGAGAACCGCAGTGGCAATGACCGCCGCAGTGAGCGGCCCGCCCGCCGCGACAACGACTTTGGTAGCGACCGGCCCGCTCGTCGGGAAGGTGGCTTTGGTGGTGGCAGCTTCGGTGAGAAGCGCACGGCCCGCCCCGGCAGCTTCAACGGCGACAAGCGCGAAGGCCGTTCCTTTGGCGCCGAACGCTCGGAAGGCTTCCGCCAGCCGCGCGAGGAGCGCCCCAAGCGGGCTCACGACGAGTTCGTTGGACGTGGCGCGCAAACCCCAAACCCCAACCAAGCCGGCAAGCGCAAGTTTGGGGAAGTAGAAGGCCAGGCGCCGGATTATAAGAACCTGAAGTTTTACGAAGAGGATAAATCTCGGGGCAACAAGCGCCGGCGGGAGGAAGATGACTTGGGGGCGGATGAGGTGCGGTTGAACCGCTACATCGCCAACGCCGGCATCTGCTCGCGCCGCGAAGCTGACTCCCTGATTGCCGCTGGTGAAATCAAAGTTAACGGGCAAGTAGTTACCGAAATGGGCTACAAAGTACAGCCCTCCGACACGGTACAGTACGGCAAAACCAACCTGAACCGTGAGAAGCTGGTGTATGTGCTGCTGAACAAACCCAAGGACTACATCACGACGACGGATGACCCAGAGGGTCGCCGCACCGTGATGGAGTTGGTAAAAGGTGCCTCTAAGGAGCGGGTGTTCCCAGTGGGCCGCCTCGACCGGAACACCACGGGCCTGCTGCTCTTCACCAACGATGGGGAAGTAGCTCAGAAACTCTCGCACCCTTCCCACCGCAACAAAAAAATCTACCAAGTGGAGCTGGACAAGCCCCTAACGGAAGAGCACCTGCGGCAGATTGCGGAAGGCCTGGAGCTGGAAGACGGCAAAGCCGAGGTAGATGACGTAGCTGTAGTGGCTGGCAACCCGCACTTCGTGGGCGTGGAAATCCACATTGGTCGCAACCGCATTGTACGCCGCATCTTTGAACACTTGGGCTACGACGTAGTAACCTTGGACCGAGTGCAGTACGCTGGTCTGACGAAGAAGGACCTGCCCGCGGCAAGTGGCGCTTCCTCAACGAGAAGGAAGTAATTCGTCTCAAGTATTTCATGTAAGCACGCAACCGTCAGCCTGGCTGCCGGCTCCTAGTGGTGAAGTGAATGATGGTGAACTGGTGAGTTAGATGGTGTAGTGGCCTAGCCCGCGCTACTGGCGCAATCTGCGCCGCTGAAACGTCAACCATTACCAGTTCACCATTGCACTAGCTCACCATCTTATTCTTATCTGTTCAGTGCGCACGCTTTCCCTTGATATTGGCAACACGGCGGTTAAATACGGCTGCTTTGAAGCTGATATATTGGTGGAATCGGCTACGGGGCAGAACCCTGATCAGGTCCGAGCGGCTGTGGCTCGGCTGCGTCCAGAACACGCGGTAGTCGCTTCCGTGGCGGAGCCTACGGCGCAGTGGGCCGCTGAACTCCGGGCGCTGGTGACGGGTAAGGTGCTGGAATTTGTGCCGGCTACTACCACCCTACCCATTCGCAACGGGTATGCCACTCCACACACGCTGGGTGCCGACCGTTTGGCAGCGGCCGTGGGAGCGGCCTGGTTGCTACCGGGTCGGAATGTGGTGATAGTGGATGCGGGCACGGCTATTAAGTGCGACCTAGTAGAAGGCGGGCATACCTTTCGGGGGGTAGCATTGCTCCGGGAATGGCTATGCGCTTTCAGGCCCTGCATACGTTTACCGGCCGCCTGCCGTTGGTAGCCAACCTACCCGAGGCCACGGCCACCGTTCCCCTGACCGGAGTTGACACGGAGTCGGCTATCCGGAGTGGGGTAGTGAATGGGGCGGTGGCGGAAGTACAGGGGTTGCTGGCCGAATACGCCGCGCAGTTTCCGCAGCTGGCCGTAGTATTGGCCGGTGGGGATGCCGCTTTTTTCCGCACCCGGTTGAAAGGGCCTATCTTTGTTGTTCCGGAGCTCGTGCTGATTGGGCTCCACCGAATTTTAGTACACCATGTCTCAACCTAACTTCACCGGCCTGGCCGGTGGTCTTTCGCTGCTGGGCTTGCTGGTGGCTGCGCCGGCCGTATTGGGCCAGGGCCTCGGTAACTCGCCTTACTCGCGCCTGGGCCTGGGCGACGCCAGCCTGAACGCGGGCGGGGTGCGGCAAATGGGCATGGGCGGCATTGGAGTAGCGGCTCCCAACAGCATAAACGTCAACGAGATTAATCCGGCGCTGCTGTACTACACGGCCCGGACAACCTTCGAGGCTGGCTACACCGGGCAGTTCAAAACGCTGCGCAACACGGTTAGCCGACAGCGCACGGGTTCCGCTAACCTGGGCTACCTGGCCTTGGCCGTGCCCATCAACCGGCGCTGGGCCGGGCCATTGGCCTGAAGCCCTACAGCACAGTTGACTACGAATCAACGACCCTCGATAACAGCGTCGTTGGCGACCTCACGGCTCAGGTAGAAAAGCAGTACAAGGGCAGTGGCGGGCTGGCCGAGGCTTACATGAGCCACGGCGTGCGGCTGGCAACTGGTCTGACGGCCGGTGTGTCGGTTGGTTACGTCTTCGGCAGCATTGATCAGGAGGCCGGTACCCGCATTGGCACCGCAACCATTCCGGTGGAGCTGTCCAGCAAGGACATCTATCAGCAGCATATTTATTATTCTGACTTCACGTTTCGGGCCGGGCTGCACTACCGGGGCAAGTTTACCGACAAGCTGAACTACAACATTGGTGGTACCCACAGCTTCCGGTCGAACCTGAACGGAGACCGGAGCCTAAGCCTGATCCGGCAAGACTTTCAGGGAATTCAGTCCTCCACCACGGCCATCGAGACGGATGCTCCCGGCAAAGCTCAGGTGCCCGCCCTCAGCCAGGTTGGCATCAGCCTCGACAACAACCGGAGCTGGAGTGCCAGCCTGGAAGGTACTCGCCAAGAATGGTCTCAGTTCCGGGCCTTTGACGAGCAGGGCGGCTCCTCGGGCATTCCGCTCAGCGACACCTACCGCGTAGCTCTGGGCGGGGAGCTTACTCCCGATGCCGCGTCCGTCGACAGCTACTTCAAGCGGGTAACGTACCGGGCCGGCCTGAGCCTAGCGCAAATGCCCTACCGGCCGGGTGGCAAAGCTCTCTACGACCGTTCCGTTAGCTGGGGCTTTGCCTTCCCCTTGCCTACTGCTACCCCTCTGGATGCCACGACCATCAGCCTGGCGTTCATGTACGGACAGCGGGGCAACACCGACGTGCGGCAACTCGCCGATGGCTCCTTGGAGCGTAACGTAAAGGAAGACTACGTGCGGATGCAGTTGGGCGTAACGCTCAATAACCGCTGGTTTATCAAGCGTCGTATCGAATAAGGCTGCCATGAAGCTGGGCCATTGTCGTTCTCTACTGATGGGGCTGCTGCTGGCGGGTACGCTAGTGAGCTGCCGCAAGCAGGCAGATGAGGTAGTTGCTAAGAAAACTACCTACACCGGGCCCATCATGGAAACCGAGAACCTACTCATGATTGTGAGCGACTCGGCCAAGCTGCGCATCCGGCTGACGGCCCCATTGCGGCAAGACTTCGAGAACAGCAACCAACTCTACCCCAAAGGAGTGAAGATTACTTTTCTGGATGAGGACGGCCAAACGGTGGTCAACACCATTGTGGGCAACTACGGGCTGTACGAGAAGAACACGAACCTCTACACCCTGCGCGGCAACGTGCGCGTAACCAACGTGCCCCAGCAGCAGAGCATGAATACGGAGGAAGCTTTTTTCGACCAAACCAAGGCCCTCATCTACACCAAAGAGCAAACGGAAATTCGGGTAACTACCCCCACGGAAGTGCTGACGGGCCGAGGGCTTACAGCCAACCAGGACTTCTCGCGCTACGACATCCTGAATCCCACGGGTATTTTCACTCTCAAAAACGCGCCCGCAGCCGCTCCGGCCGCTACCCGCTAAGTACCGCATGAAACGCTTCTGGGACCCTGGCATCAGCCGCACCATTTTACTCGTCCTGGCCGTTATGACCTTTGTCATTGCCGTCTACCAAACGCTGGTAGTGGGCAACATGGAGGGCCTGTACCAGAACTACTGGCTGTTCATGCTTTCCTTCGGGTTGGTAATTGGGCTGCGCTACCTGCGCCAGCGCGACAAAGTTGCGGCCGCCGAAGCTGAGGCAGCGCGCAAAACGGCTGAGGCCGCCACCCGAAAGCCCGCCAAAAAGCAACCGAAAAATAAGCGCTAGGTGCCAAGTCCTGCCGTAGCTGCCTAGTAGTGAGCTGCCCTGAAAGTAAGGTGTCGGCTGGGCAGTATTAATCAATCAGAAAAGCCTTTTCCTGTGATTTACGGGAGGGCTTTTTTGCTTTTTATGGCCTTCTGACTTTCACCACCAGGTTATCTAACTGACCTAGGGGACTTTCATTATCTATTGACCATCTTTTTTGGTTATTTTGCACCTCATTCCACTTTTCTACCTGCGCTTTTTTCAAGTAAATGGCATTAATTAACACGATTCGAGAAAAATCGGGCTGGGCAGTCGGGGCCATCATCATCGGCCTGCTGCTCTTCATGCTGGGGGGCGACTTCCTGTATGGCCGCAGCAGCATCTTCGGTAAGAATGATCTGACGGTCGGCGAAATAGCCGGTGAGAAGGTGGAGTACGACCAGTTCAATGCCACGCTGGAGCAGGCCAAGCAGGCCTTCATTCAGCAACAGCAGCGCCAGCCCGACGAGCAAGCCATGGGCTACCTGCGCGACCAGGCCTGGAACCAGACTATTTTCCGCATTGCTTTTCAGCAGGAGTTCGATAAGCTGGGGCTGAAAGTGTCGGATGAAGAACTCACCGACATGGTGCAGGGCAACAACGTGCACCCCAGCATCCGGCAGGCCTTCACCGATCCGGCTACTGGCCAGTTCGACCGCACCAAGGTGATTGAGTACTTGCGCAACCTCGACAAGCTGCCGCCCCAGGCGCAGGATGCGTTCCGCAACTTCGAAGCCAACTTGGGCCCGGAGCGCATGGCTGCCAAGTATAACAACTTACTGAAGCTGAGCACTTACGTAACCTCGGCCGAAGCCAAGCGTTTCGACCAGGGCCAGAACACGCGTGCTACCGTCCGCTACCTGATGGTACCGTACTTCGCCCTCTCTGATTCAAGCGTGAAAGTAAGCGACGAGCAGCTGCAGGCTTATCTCGACAAGAACAAAGGCCGCTACAAGGTAGAAGATGGCCGCACCATTGAGTACGTTTCGATTCCGGTAACGGCCTCCGCCGAAGACAGCGCTACCGTGCGCAAGACCGTGGACGAGCTGGCTACCCAGTTTGCTTCGGCTCCGGTTGACTCCGCTTTCGTGAAGCTGAATTCCGACCAGCCCACCAGCCCTGCCTTCCTCTCGCCGGCCGATATGCCCGAGAAGCTGCGCGCCCAACTGCCCCTGCAAGTAGGTAAAGTGTACGGTCCTTACGCCGAAAACGGCACCTACTCGCTCTATAAAGTATCGGGTCAGAAAGCCGGTGCCCAGGCCGCGGCCCGCGCCAGCCACATTCTCATCAAGCCCGAGGGCACCACGCCCGAGGCCGATGCCGCGGCCAAAGCCAAGGCCACGGAAGTGCTGAACAAGATCAAAGCCGGCGCTGACTTTGCCGCCATGGCGCGCCAGTACGGCACCGACGGCACCACCGCTACCGGCGGCGACCTGGGCTGGTTCCAGCAGGGCCGCATGGTGCCTGAGTTTGAGAAGGCCGTATTCGGGGCTACCTCCGCTGGTTTACTACCCGCCCCGGTAAAGACCTCGTTTGGCTACCACATCATCAACATCACGGCTCCGAAAACCACGCAAACCTACCAGGTTGCTACGGTGCAGAAGAGCATCCAGCCCACCGACGTTACCCGCGACGCTGCCTACCAGAAGGCTCAGGCCCTGAAAGGCGAAGCCACCAGCCTGGAAACGTTCCGCACGGCTGTAGCCAAGGATAAGAGCCTACAGAAAGTGGAAGCCAAGGGCCTCGGCCGCGGCGACCAGGCCGTAAACAACCTCCAGGGCGCCCGCCAGTTGGTGCGCTGGGCCTACGGTGTAAACCCCGAGGGTGAGCCTACCCAAGTAGGTGACGTATCGGAGGTGTTTGAAATCGGTGACCAGTACGTTATTGCCGTCCTGACCGGCGAGCGGACCAAAGGCACCGCCGACGTAGCCAGCGTGAAGCCGGAAATTACGGCCTTGGTGCGCAACGAGTTGAAAGCCGAGCAAATCATGAAGAAGCTGAACGCCTCGAAAGGCACGCTGGAGCAGATTGCCCAGGCCTACGGCAACGGCGCCCAAGTGAAAACGGCGGAAGGAGTAGTACTGGGCCAGGGCCTGATTCCTGGCCTCGGCAACGAGCCCGTAGCCGTGGGTAAAGCCTTCGGCCTGAAGCCCGGTCAGAAGTCGGCTCCCTTTGCCGGAGAGCAGGGCGTCCTGATTGTGGAGCCAGTGAGCGTACAGCCCGCCCCGGCTGCTACCGACGTGAAAGCGGTACGCCAGCAACTGACGGCCCAGCGCACGGCCCGCACCGATGGCCTCACCTACGAAGCCATCAAGCAGCACGCCAACATCAAGGACAACCGCACGAAATTCTTCTAAGCCGCGCGCTGTCTAGCACAAGCAAAAGGGCCGTACCTTAGGGTGCGGCCCTTTTGCTTTTCATGGTGAACTAGGGATTCAGTAAATGAGTGATTGAGTGAGGTAGTAGCACGTCATCGGGAGGCGGCAGCCGAAGGCCCTTGTCACGTCAGCACGACCTCGTCACAACGATTCGCTCCAGCGAGAAAGAGTCCTTCCCTTGTCAGGATGAGGTGCTTTCTTCCCACCTCAATCACCCATTTACTATTTCACTGTTTCACCGTTTTACTATCCGGCACTCCCGGGCTGTTCTTTTCGTTATAGCGCTTATGAAGAAGTCGTTGCGTTCGGGTTTAAGAAAAAGTACGCTGGCGGGGCTATTGCTGCTGGCTGGGCCAGCCGTAGCTCAACAAGCGGAAGACAATGCGGTGCAGCTGGCTCGCGAGTATGAGCGCACGGGGAGCACGAAAAAGCCGCCTATCTGTTTGGCCGCCTGCGTACCGAGGAGCAGACCTCGCCGAATATCCTGCCCGACTACCTGGCCGCCCTCCAGGCCCTGAAGCGCGACAAAGACGCCGAAAAGCTGGTGAAGCGGGCTCAACGGCAGCGCCCCGACGACCTTACCCTGGGCGTGACGCTGGGCCAGGTATACGCCAAGTCCGGCGACCAGCCCGCGGCCCAGAAGCAGTGGGAGCGGGTCGTAAGTCAGCTGACTAGTGCACAGGTAGCCCCCGTAGCGACGGAATTCCAGAAAGCAGCCCTACCTGATTGGGCCGCCCGCGTGTACTTACGAGGGCGGGAGCTAGCGAAAAACGAAACGGAATTTGCGCCCCAGCTAATTCAGCTCTACACCCAAAGCGGCCAAACCGATAAACTGATGGGCGAAACCCTGCGTCTGGTGCAGGATAATGAGCAGCAGCTACCCTTCGTGCGCAACATGCTCCAGAACAGCCTGCAGGACGATAAAGACTTCGCGGCCCTGGAAAAGGAGCTGCTGAGCATGGTTCAGAAAAACCCGGAGCGAGGCGTGTATAGTGAGCTGCTACTGTGGCTGCAGGTGCAGCGCCGCGACTTTACCGGTGCCCTGGTGCAAGCCAAGGCCCTGGACCGCCGCGGCCGTACCGATGGGCAGCGGGTGCTGGAAGTGGCCGAAATTGCCCGCCGCAACAAGGATTACGAAAGCGCCATTCAGGGCTACGACTACGTGGTGCGGGAGTACCGGGGCCGGCCCTACTACGCCCTGGCCCGGCAGCGCCTCGTGCAAACCCGTGAGGACCAAGTGCGCACTACCTACCCCGTAAACGTAGCCCAGCTGCGCAGCTTACTCCAAGACTACCAGCAGGTACTACAGGACCTGGGGCGCACCCCAGAAACGGCGCCGGTGCTGCGCAGCATGGCTTCCCTGCTGGCCTTCCAGCTCGATGAAAAAGAAAGTGCCATCAAACTCCTGAATGAGGTAATTGGAATGCCTCGTGCCAGCCTCGACGTAGTAGATCAGGCGAAGATTGACCTAGCGGATATCTTCCTGCTGCGGGCTGAGCCCTGGGAAGCTACCCTACTGTATTCACAGGTAGAGAAGTCCCACAAAGATACCCCACTGGGCTACGATGCCAAGCTGCGCAACGCGCGCCTGAGCTATTTCGCCGGCGACTTTAAGCTGGCGCAAAGTCACCTGGACATTCTCAAGCAAGCTACCAGCCGCGAAATTGCCAACGATGCCATGCAGCTCAGCCTGCTCATCACCGACAATACGGCCACGGATACTGCTGGCCTGGCCCTGCGCGACTACGCGGTAGTGGAGCAGCTTGTATTCCAGAACAAGATTCCGGAGGCGCTACGGGGCCTCGACGGCCTACTTCATAAATACCCCGGCCACGCCCTGCAGGATGAAGCCTGGCTCCTGAAAGCCCAGCTACTGCGCCGCACCGGCGACTATAATGGGGCCCTTACGGCCTTGGAAAGCATTACAGCTAACCCCAAGTATGACGTGCTCAGTGATGATGCCCTATTCCTAGCCGCCAGCATTCAGGAGGAGAACCTGCGCGATGTAAGCAAGGCTCAGCAGCTCTACAACCAAGTGCTAGTAAAATACCCCGGTAGCATTTACGTAGCCGAAGCGCGCAAGCGGTTCCGCAAGCTTCGAGGTGATGTAGTTAATTGAGCTTGCTTGAAAAAGCCTGCGTGTCATTCCGAGGGAGCGAAAAATCTGAGTTAGCCTCTTATAGGCAAGCTGGATTCTCTCGCTCCCCTCGGAATGACGCATGTATGGGCCGTTTTAGAGCAATCAAGGCAGGTAGTTTGATTGCTTCACACATTGAAATATAAAAGATATGTAAAGCAAGGGTTTTGGGGTAAGAACCAAAGTTTGATGCTTTATATATAGTGTGCGTTAATAAAAGGTAAAGCAAGGTAAATGGCTACACTGTAAGTAGTCGTTTGAGGGGTGTTTCTGGTGGTTGCCCGTGAAGACCGACCAATAAAATGATAGTATCTGAACGTTTGCGGGTTATGCAGCTGGGTGGCTTCCGGGCGGTATGGTAGGCCCGGAAATATTAGCCCCCGCTGGGCCATGGGGGCAGCAGGAGGCGCCATTTTTCTTTGTACTTTTGAAGATATAGCCCCCGGTGGCCCTGGCATAAGTATGGAAAAACGATGGATTCGCAAGCCCGCGCCCGACGCTGAAAAAGTCCGGCATTTGGCCGACGCCCTGCGCGTCAACGAGGCTATCATTTCTCTGCTGTGCCAGCGCCACGTCTGCAGCTTCGAGGAGGCCCGCGCGTACTTTCGCCCCAGTCTGGATTCCTTGCCCGACCCCTTGCTCATGCGGGACATGGACCGCGCCGTGGAGCGCCTGGTGCAGGCCCTGCACTTGGGCCAGCGGGTACTGGTGTTTGGCGACTATGACGTGGATGGGACAACCTCCGTGGCCCTAGTGTACAGCTACCTGCGGCAATACTTCGGGCCTGAGCGGGTGGACTACTACATTCCAGACCGCTACAAGGAAGGCTACGGGGTGTCGGAGGCGGGCATCGATTTTGCGGCTAATTTTGGCTACGAGCTGATTATTGCCCTCGACTGCGGGGTGAAGGCCGTGGACAAAATCGCCTACGCCAACCAGCGTGGTATTGACTTTATCATCTGTGACCACCACTTGCCCGGTACTGAACTGCCGGCGGCCGTGGCTGTGCTGGACCCCAAGCGTGCCGACTGCGCCTACCCTTCAAAGAACTGTCGGGTGTGGGGTAGGCTTTAAGCTGATGCAGGCCTTTACCCAGCACCAGGGCTGGCCTGAGGATGACCTGTACGAGCTGCTGGACCTAGTAGCCGTTAGTATTGCCGCTGATATCGTGCCCATTTACGGTGAAAACCGCACGCTAGCGTATCACGGTCTGCGTCTCATCAATGACCGGCAGCGCCCCCAGCGCCCGGGCCTGGACGCGCTACGGGAACTGGCAGGACTACAGACAGCCGAGCTTAACATCAGCAGCCTGGTATTTGGCTTTGCGCCGCGCATCAATGCCGCCGGCCGCATGGGTGATGCCAAGCGCTCCGTGGCCATGCTCCTGGCCCAGAGCACCGACGAAGCCAAGGAAAAAGCCGGAGTCGTCGACAAGACCAACCAGGAGCGCCGCGGCTTCGATACCAGTATTACCAAGGAGGCTCTGGAAATGATTGAGCAGGATGCGTTGCTGCGCACGGCCAGCTCCACCGTCCTCTTCAAGCAAGATTGGCACAAGGGCGTAGTAGGCATTGTGGCCTCGCGCTGCCTCGATAAGTACTACCGGCCCACCATCATTCTCACCGAAAGCAACGGCAAGGCTACTGGCTCAGCCCGCTCCGTGGTGGGGTTTGACGTACACCAAGCCATTGAGGAATGCGCCGAGCTGCTGGACCAATTTGGGGGGCACATGTACGCCGCCGGCCTCACGCTGCCCGTAGAGAACGTGCCCGCTTTCCGCGAAAAGTTTGAGCGCATTGTGGCCGGCCGCATTCTACCGGAGCAACTGATTCCGCCCGTGGAAATTGACCATGTGCTGCAGCTCACGGATATTACGCCATCCTTTTTCCGACTGCTAAGCCAGATGGAGCCTTTCGGCCCCGGCAACCCTAACCCGGTATTTGCCTCCGAAAAGGTGTACGCTACCCCGATTCGGCACGTATTGTGGGTAACTCCCACCTGAAACTCACCCTTACCCAAGATGGCCGCCACGCTGTAGACGCCATTGGATTCGGCCTCGGCGAGTACCACGAACAAATCCGGCAGGGCCAGCCATTTAGCGTCTGCTATACCGTGGAAATGAACGAGTTCCGAGGCGCGAAAAACCTGCAGCTGCGGATAAAGGATATTCGCTGGGAGTAGTAGGTTGAGCAGGAAGGATGGCTTCGGCTCAGCCTCGCCATGACACAGCTACCTCACTCATTCACTGCTTCACCTTCCACACCCAGACTATTAGCACGAGTTGCAGGGGTAGGCGCAGCCACAACGCCCATAGCGGTACAGCCAGCCCAGCGCCGTGAGTTTGTAGCATGTACACATTGGCCGGAAACACCGCTACCAGCAGCAGCACTAAGCCCCAGCCGGCTAGGCGGCGGGTGGCAGGTAGCAATAACCCAAGTCCGCCGGCTATTTCTGCGGCCCCGCTTAGGTACACCAGTAGGAGGGGAGCGGGTAGGTAGGGCGGCACAATGCGCATGAACGGGCCGGGGGAGAGAAAGTGCAAAACGCCAGCCCCGAAGAAAAGCAACGCCAGCACGTAGCGGCTATAGTGTTTGAGGTAGCGCATGAGAGCAGGTTTCCGGGTTTGACGCGGGCAGGGGTAGAAGGCAGGCGGCGCCCCGAGTGTTGCCAACGTAAGCTGCGCGGCGTGGTAAGCGACATTACCTCCCCTACCGGCGTGGCCGCGAAATTACGCCTGAACCGCAATGCGTACCTTCGTGCGGGCGTTAGTCGCCTTCCATCCTGATGTATCTGCCATGAAAACGATTTATCTGGCGCTCGGACTCGGTCTGGTCACTCTTAGCCGAGCCGCTGCCCAGCAGCCCATTGGTTATCAAATTAATCTCGACCTCCAGAACGTTCAGAACGACCGGGTGCGGGTCGTAATCAACACGCCCGCTATTAAGGAGCAGCAGGCTACCTACGTCATCCCGTCGGTAGTGCCGGGCTCGTACTCCAAGAAGGATTACGGCCGCTTCGTAACCGATTTTAAGGCCTTCGACAAGCAAGGCAAGCGCTTGAAGACACGCAACAGCGGCCCCAACCTGTTCCTAATTGACGACGCCAAAAAGCTAGCCCGCCTGGAATACCTCGTGGACGATACCTGGGATGCTAAACAGGACGACTCGTTCATTTTCCAGCCCGGCGGCACCAACATCGAGGCTGGCCGCAACTTCACCATCAACCACTACGGCTTCTACGGCTACCTTGAAGGCTACAAAATGGAGCCCTACCAGGTGAGCGTCCTGAAACCCGCAGCTCTCTACGGGGCCACTGCCCTTGATGTGCGACGCGAATCGGCTACCAAGGACGTGTTTACGGCCCCCAACTATGTAACCCTGGCCGACGGCCCATCCTGTACGCCAAGCCCGATACGGCCAGTTTCAGCACCGGCGGGGCGCGCATCTCGGTGGCGGTACTTTCGGAAACGGGCGTGGTAAAGGCCGCAGAAGTCAGCCAGATGCTGCGGCCCATGTCGGAGGCCCTCACCAAGTTCTTCGGTAAAATGCCCGTACCGAAGTACCAGTTTCTGTTCTATTTTCCGGGCCTGAACTCCCCGCTAAACAGTAAAAATGGCGGCTACGGGGCCATGGAGCACAGCTACTCCTCCCTGTACTTCTTGCCCGAAATGCCCGACCCGGACCGCCTGCGCAGCATGGTGCTGGAGGTGGCCTCGCACGAGTTCTTGCACATGCTGGCCCCGCTCAACATCCACAGCCGCGAAATAGGGGAGTTTGACTTCCGTGACCCCAAAATGTCGCAGCACCTGTGGCTGTATGAGGGCGTTACGGAGTACGTTTCGCAGCTGGTGCAGGTGCGTGGCGGCCTGATTACCCCCGTGGAGTTTCGGGAACGAATGAAAACCAAAATTGACAACGCCAGCAAGTTCGAGAATGTGTCGTTCACGGAAATGAGCCGCCGGATTCTGGAGGCTCCTTACAAGGATATGTACCCGAACGTGTACGAAAAAGGGGCCCTGCTTGGGCTGCTGCTCGATATTCGCATTCGGGAGCTGAGCCAGGGCCGCCAAACCCTACGCGACGTGCTACTGGCCTTGCGCGAGAAGTACGGCCCTACCCGCTCCTTCGAAGACAACCAGCTTATTCCTGAAATCGTGGCCCTGACCAGCCCCGAGCTTCGGCCTTTCTTCGACCGCTATGTGGTAGGCAAGGAACCGCTACCCCTGGCCGAATACTTCGGTAAAATCGGGTGGGTGTACGCGCCGGTGGGCCAGACCCGCGTGAAAGCCTTTGGCAACCTAGGCTTCGGTTACGACCAGGGCAAAGACCAGTTCCGGGCCGTGAAAACCAAGGCCGACGAAAACGCTTTCGGGCTGAAAGAAGGCGACGTGATTGTGGCCGTGAACGGACAGGCCGTGACCATGCAGAACGCCGAGAAGCTGCTGCGCCCCTGGTGGAGCCCAAAACCGCCGACCCCGTGCGCGTGAAGTTCCGCGACGGCGCCACCGGCCCCGAACAAGAGCGCCAGGCTACCCTCGTGAGTTTGAGGTAGAAGTAAAGAACCTGGTAGAGGCCGTGCCAACCCCAACTCCCGCCCAGCAGGCCTTGCAAGATGCCCTGCTAAAGGGGTAGGGCCACAAGCGCCTACCTGCCTCCAGCCTGTAGCCAATACTTGCCACCCTGCGTACCTTTATCCCATGATTCTGCGAGCTGAACACCTGGTCAAGAAATACAAGTCGCGCACGGTGGTGAACGACATGTCGCTGCACGTGGAGCAGGGCGAGATTGTGGGGCTGCTGGGCCCGAACGGGGCCGGCAAAACTACCTCCTTCTACATGACGGTAGGCATGGTGAAGCCCGATGCTGGCCGCGTGTTCCTGGATGAGCAGGAGATTACCAAAATGCCCATTTACCAGCGGGCGCGGCTGGGGGTAGGCTACCTGGCCCAGGAGGCCTCCGTTTTTCGGGATTTGAGCGTGGAGGAAAACGTGCTGTCGGTGCTGGAAATGACCAACATGCCCAAGCAGGCCCAGCGCGACAAAGTGGAGGAACTGCTCAATGAATTCAGCCTCACCCACGTGCGTAAAAATCTGGGCCGGGTGCTGAGCGGGGGCGAGCGGCGCCGCACCGAAATTGCCCGCGCCCTAGCCGTGGACCCTAAGTTTGTGCTCCTGGATGAGCCTTTCGCCGGTGTTGACCCCATTGCCACCGAGGAAATTCAGAGCATTGTGGCCCGGCTCAAGCACAAGAACATCGGCATCCTCATCACCGACCACGACGTTAACTCAACGTTGGCCATCGTGGACCGCGCCTACCTACTCTTCGAAGGCAAGCTGTTGAAAGCCGGCACCGCGGAGGAGCTGGCCGAAGATGAAATGGTGCGTCGCGTGTACCTGGGCAAGAACTTCGAGCTGAAGCGTAAGATTTAACCGGCGAAGCAGGTAATAACCCTGCTACTTTCACCGCCAGAAAGGGCGAGGCCGTGCCTCGCCCTTTTTCGGTTCCGCTGGTTCCGCCACAGATTTCGTGGCAGTCTGGTAACTTTCCGGGGCGTGCAAGGGTAGAGACAAGCCCTTTCCCACAAGTACCGTATGTTTTTACCTATTCTCCCGCTGTGATTAGTACCGTTCTGACCTGGGCCGTTCAACGACGCCTGGCCCAAGTGGAGCACATCCGCCAGTACCCCCACGAGGTGCAGCAGCAGGTGTTGCGGGAGTTGCTGCACACGGCGCGCGCTACTGAATGGGGCCGGCGCTACGGCTTTGGGGAAGGGCTGACGGCCCGGGAGTTTGCCCAGCGCGTACCCATTAGCAGCTACGAAGAGCTGTACCCGGAAATTGAGCGGGTGCTGCGTGGTGAGGCCAACGTGCTCTGGCCCGGGGTAGTGCAGTGGTTTGCCAAGAGCAGCGGCACCACCAACGCCCGCAGCAAGTACATTCCCGTCACCCGCGAGTCGTTGCAGGAGGGCCACTACCGCGCCGGCCGCGACATGACAGCCCTAGCTACGCTTTACTACCCCGAGGTGAATATTTTGGGCGGCAAAACCCTTTCGCTCGGTGGTACTCACGGCCCCAATCCGTTCCGCTCGTCGGAGGCTGGCTCGCGGGTAGGCGACGTCTCGGCCGTTATCATGCAGAACCTGCCGGCCTGGGCGGAGTTCGTGCGCACGCCGCCCTGGAGCTGGCTTTGCTAGATGAGTGGGAGGAAAAGATTGAGCGTATTGCCCGCCACGTACTGCACGCTGACGTGCGCGTGCTGGCCGGTGTGCCCACTTGGATGATTGTGCTGCTGCGCCGCGTGACGGAAATGGCCAGTGCCAGTTCCATTCTGGAGGTGTGGCCAAAGCTAGGACTGTTTCTGCACGGAGCGGTAGCGTTTGGGCCCTACCGGGAGCTATTCCGGCAGCTAATTCCGAGCCCGCAGATGCACTATCTGGAAATCTATAACGCTTCCGAAGGCTACCTAGCCCTCCAAGACGAGCCCAACTCCGAAGACTTGCTGCTATTACTCAACCACGGCATTTACTACGAGTTTCTACCCCCGGATCAGTGGGAAGCAGAGAAGCCCCAAGCCATTGGCCTAGATGCCGTGGAACTAGGCAAAACCTACGCCCTCATCATTAGTACCAATGCGGGCTTGTGGCGCTATAAAATCGGCGACACAGTGCGCTTTACCAGCCTGGCACCCTACCGCATCCGAATTTCCGGCCGAACCAAGCACTTTCTGAATGCCTTTGGGGAAGAAGTAGTAGTAGAAAACGCCGATGCCGCCATTGCCGCCGCCTGCCAGGCCACCGGCACCACAGTCCGCGACTATACGGCCGCGCCCATCTACTTTTCCTCGCAGGATGGCGCTTCCCGCGGCAGTCACCAATGGCTAGTGGAGTTTACTCAGCCCCCAGCCGATGTCGCGCAGTTTGTGCAGGTGCTCGACCACACCCTGCGCCAGCTTAACTCCGACTACGACGCCAAGCGCCACCGCAACCTTGCGCTAACCCCCCCGAACTGACCGTGGCCCCCGCGGGCACGTTTGAGCGGTGGCTAGCGGGTAGGGGCAAACTGGGCGGCCAGCACAAAGTGCCGCGGCTAAGCAATTCCCGAGAGCTGCTGGACGAAATTCTTGATCAACTAAAAAAATAGTTTATATTCGGAAGTCATCATTTTTCCCTTCCGATGTACTTCCGCAAGCGAATAGCTGCCTACCTGTTACTCCATAGCGTGAGGTGGTTCGCACCACTTGGGCTGCTGGTAGCCGGCTTCGGGGTCAGTTCCTGCACCAGTCTGCGCCACGGCCCAGTAGGGTTTTGGTCACGTAACCGCTATGATAGGGGCGGGGAGCAGCGGCACGGGCCCTGGCGGGAGTATTTCGACAATGAGGAAAAGCACTTGGCCAACCGAGGACGCTACCGGCACGGCCTTCCAGTGGGCCTGTGGCGCAATTACAACCCTAGCGGCCAGCTAGAGCACACGGAACGGTTTTACCGGCTTCCCTACGGGCTTGTTACGCTGGCTTACTACCACCCCAACGGGAGGCTCGCTAAGCGTGGGCGGGCCCGCTACCGTGCTGAACCCACAGGAGCCCACTTTTTCTGGTTTGGCCAATGGCAGCGCTTCACCCCAGATGGGCAGCCCCTGCCGTCGGAATGGTATCAGGATGGCAAGCAGATAGCACCGCCAGTTGGGCAGCCGTATCCCGGAACTACAACAAAATTGCCTTAAGCCAGAATTATCCAACACGGGCATTGCCGCGCCGTGTTGCCGTAGGGAGTAGCTTCGTCGGATTTCGGGTATAAGTGCTTCTGTTAGCTGGTTATGCAGCTGCTAATCTCGACTGTTTACCGGGCGCACGAAACAGATGGTCGAGTACTCCAGAATTTTTACAGGGGTAGCTATAGATTCGTTTATCAATTCTGTCCTAAACTTTCACTATCCCTAATGTCGGCCATTACTTCTTCTACGCACCGCTCGGGCAAAAGCCGTCGTCGTCGCAGCTTGAAAAAAGATGATACCGTATCCGTACGGAAAATGCGCGTTACTGCCGGCTTCCTGGGGCTGCTGGTTCTCGCGTTGCTGGCTAGTCTGGGCGTCATTGCCGCTACTGCCAGCCAATAACGTATTGCTCAGACAAACTAAACACGCCCCCTGACCGAAGGTGACTTCCGGTCAGGGGGCGTACTTATAGGTAGGAAAACGGCTTACTCGTCTAGAACGCCCCCTACCAGCCTGCCGAATACACCGCCACTTTCTTTTTGCCCGTTGCCACCGGTAGGGGACAATGCCTGAATCAGTTTCTTGACGGGCATGGATTGTAGCCACACGCGGCCCGTACCGCGCAGGGTGGCCAGCAGCAAACCTTCTCCGCCAAATATCATTGATTTGAGCCCCCGGCCTGGGCGATGCTAAAATCAATGCCGGGCTCAAAAGCCACTACGCACCCCGTGTCAACGCGCAGCAGCTCGTTGTTAAGGCGCTTTTCAATGATGGTGCCCCCGGCGTGAATGAAGGCTTTGCCGTCGCCGGTAAGCTTTTGCAGAATAAAGCCTTCCCCACCAAAAAAGCCCGCGCCCAGCTTCTGGTTAAAGTGAATGTTCATCTTTGTGCCCCGGGCCGCGGCCAGAAACCCATCTTTCTGCACAATCAGACCTTGGGGTAGTTCGCCCAAATCAATGGGAATAATGGTACCAGGGTAGGGCGCCGAAAAAGCCACGTGAGCCTTGCCGTAGCCGCCCGGTGGGTGAAATGCGTCATGAATAACGATTCGCCGGTAATCAGACGGGTACCGGCCGAGAATAGCTTGCCCATGAAGCCCTGCTCAGGCTCCGAGCCGTCGCCCATTTTGGTTTCGAAAGCAATGGCCTCGCTCATGTACACCATGGCTCCTGCTTCCGCAATGACCGTTTCGTTGGGGTCAAGCTCAACTTCAAGCACCTGAATATCAGTGCCTAGTATTTTGTAGTCAACGTCGTGGGAGCGCATAGGAACGAAACGAAAGGTGAGGTGAAATACTGCCCAAGTATAGCAAAACGCGAATTAACACCGCTCTGTAGCCGTCCTTACCAGATAGACAACAGGTCCTACCTTCAGCAATGCGTACTTGCATTACTAGGGTAGGACCTGTTGTCTATCTGGCAAGGGCCAGCTTACTCGTCTTCTGATTCTTTGCTTAACTCCTCTTCGGGGTCGGCTTCAGCTTTAGGGCCTTTCTTTTTGGCTTCCTTGCTCGTGCGACGCATGAAGTCCTCATCCGATTCTTCGGGCTCCTGGGCTCCCTCTTCCAGCGGGAAATCATCCTCTTCCTCCTCTTTCTCGCCAAACTGCCCGTCGCGGTTCACGAGTTTCTTGTCGCGCACGTGGCGGTTCAAGAACTGGTTAATGTCCTCGATAGAGTAGTTAGAGGTGATTTCGCCCAGGGGATTCACCTTGATTTCAAAGCCTTCCAATTCCTTATGGACGCGGGCTTTCTTCTCCGGGTCGGCTTTTTTCTTTTTCGGGCTAACGGGTTTCTTGGCCATAATGCGGGCAGCTAAAGTCAGTTCAACGACAGGCCGCCAGCGCAGGCAGGCAACCCTGAGCCCTGTAGTACGGCCCCACCCCGGCGTCGGTTGAAGCTATGGGTAGCAAGTGTCCTTTTTCTGGCGTTTGGGCGAGAAAAAACGCTTGGCTAACGTGCCGTCAGCCAAGCGTTTAGAATTAATAACAAGCCTTGAACCGATTAAGCGGCCGGTAGCTGGGCCACGGCCTGCTCAATCCGCTCGGCCGTTTCCTGGGTGCCCAGAATGCTCATGATGTGCATCAGGTCGGGGCCAGCGCCAGCACCCGTGACGGCCACGCGTAGAGCCTGCAGTACCTGGCCGATTTTGATGCCTTGGGCTTCCAGCACCTGCGTAAGTAGGGCCTTAATGCCGTCGGGGGTAGCGTCGGCGGTGGTGGGCAGCTGTTTGGCAAACTCGGCAAGGGCACCGGCTACTTGCGCGTTCCACTTCTTGCTGATTACCTGCTCATCATAGGTGGTAGGACGCTGGAAGAACAGCTGCGCCTCCCGGGCCAAATCAGCCGGGAAAGTAGCCCGCTCTTTCACTAGGGCGGCTATCTGCTCAGCTTTGTCGGCGGGCACCGTAATGCCCTGGCCCTGCAGGCTTTCCGTCAGGTACTGGGCTAGTTCAGCGTCGGGCTTGGCCCGCAGATACTGCTCATTGTACCAGCGTACCTTGTTCTGGTCGAAGCGGGCTGGCGACTTGCTTACGCGCTCAATCGAAAAGGCCTCGATCAACTCGTCCATCGTGAACAGCTCTTGCTGGGAGCCAGGATTCCAGCCCAGGAAAGCCAGGAAGTTGATGAAGGCATCAGGCAGGTAGCCCGATTCGCGGTAGCCACTGCTGACGGTTGGCTCACCAGTTTCGGCGTCTTTGCCGTGCCATTCCAGCGGAAATACCGGGAAGCCCAGCCGGTCACCGTCGCGTTTGCTGAGCTTGCCTGTGCCGTCGGGCTTGAGCAGAAGGGGCAAGTGGGCGAAGTTTGGCATAGTCGTTTCCCAGCCCAAATAGCGGTAAAGCAGCACGTGCAGAGGCGCCGAGGGTAGCCACTCCTCGCCTCGAATTACGTGGGTGATTTCCATCAGGTGGTCATCCACGATGTTGGCCAGGTGGTACGTCGGCATACCATCCGACTTCATCAGCACCTTGTCATCAATGCTCGATGAGTGTACTACCACCCAGCCGCGGATCAGGTCGTTGAAGCGAACCTCTTCTTTACGGGGCACTTTCAGCCGGATAACGTACTGCTCTCCGGCCTCCAGGAGCTGCTTCACTTCCTCGGCCGGTAGGGTCAAGGAATTGCGCATCTGGGCGCGCGTGATGCTGTTATACTGCGGGTTAGGTACCTTGGCAGCCGTGAGGCGGGCGCGCATGGCGTCCAGTTCTTCGGGTGTGTCGAAGGCGTAGTAGGCGTGGCCGCTGTCAATGAGTTGCTGGGCGTACTGCCGGTACATGGGCTTCCGCTCGCTCTGGCGGTAGGGGGCGTGGGGGCCGCCGTTCCAAGGGCTTTCATCTAGCTCAATGCCGCACCACTCCAGGCTCTGACGAATGTAGTCCTCGGCGCCGGGTACGAACCGGTTCTGGTCGGTGTCTTCGATGCGCAGCAGCATCTTGCCGCCTAGCTTGCGGGCCAGCAGGTAGTTATACAGCGCAGTGCGCACGCCGCCGATGTGCAGCGGGCCGGTGGGGCTGGGCGCGAAACGCACCCGTACTTCTCTTTCCATACAAACAGCTGATTTGCGCCCGATTCAGGTCCGAAACGCGCCGCAAAGGTAGGTAATTCGCCGGGGAGGCGTGGGATATAAAATTGACCTCGGAAGTAGATAAAAGATGGGCTCATCAGCCTTCGAGGCCAGTATTCTACTCGATAATCAGACCGTGCCGGGCCAGGAGTCCGGGCAAGCTGAGTAGGGCAAAGCGGGCATCTTTTAGCTCATTTACCTCGGGGTCAAGCAGCACGTTGTGCGCCGTCCGGAAGTCAGCTCCGCTAAGCGTGGTATGCAGAAATACAGCCCGTTCCAGCTGGCAATTTTGAAACAGGGCCCCGGTTAGATCGGTCTGGGTGAAGCTGGCCTCGCGGAGGGAGCAGTCCACGAATCGGGTATTAGGCATGGCTTTGCCAGCGAAGGACGCGTAATCGAGCTGGCACCGGTCGAAGTGGACGCTGAACAGCATGTCGCGGCAGGCTTCAAACGGCAACCCCAGCAGCTTACAGCCATCAAAGGCCACATTCTGCAAGGACGTGTTGGCCAAGCTCGTACCCGCCAGGTTGCAGTTCTCAAACCGACATTCACTGAATAACCGACCGGCCAGATTGCTCTGGCTAAAGTCAAAATTCAGGAAGTGGTAGTTCTCAAACTCCCGCTCGCCCACCAGTTCCGGGGGAGGGCGCGGGTCAGCACCCGTTCCGGCGGAAAGTAGGCAGGCTTATGATGAAGTTTGACTGTTTTGCGAGAGGTAGGCCGGCGCATTTATTCCTGATTTCTAAAGCGTAGCCAGAGCACTAGCCTAGCACAACCGCTCCACCCGAATCAGCCAGGCCGTGGTAGGACCCCAGTTGTTGATCCAGTCCAGTAGCGGGAACCGAAAGTTGGCCGGCAACAGCAGCGGCGCTAGCATGGCTACCAGCCCGGCCAGAAACAGAAAAATCCCTAACTCTCGCATAAGTCAACAAGTAGGATAGTGAGCTAATAAACTTGACGCACCACGTAGGAGCGCACTATTTGACGGCAATGCAGGAAATTTCCACCTGCACATCTTTGGGTAGGCGACTTACCTCCACGGTTTCGCGGGCCGGAGCATAATCGGCGGAAAAATAGCTACCGTAAATTTCGTTGATCAAACCAAAGTTGCCGAGGTCTTTCACGAAGATGCTGCACTTCACAATGTCGCGTAGGGTGTAACCGGCTGCTTCCAGCACGGCCTGGAGGTTGCGCATTACTTGGTGCGTTTCCTGAACCACATCACCGTCACCGACGAGCTGGCCCGTATCGGAGTCAAGGGCAATCTGACCCGAAACATACACGGTGTTACCGGCCTGAATGGCTTGGCTATAGGGGCCAATGGGAGCGGGAGCTTGGGCTGAATAAACGATGGTGTTTGCCATAAAACGGAAAATTCGGGGGAAAGGAGACTATCTTACGCCAAAGTAAGCTGAAAAAACGATGCATCTGTTCATTGTTGAAGGCCAGCAGGTGGAGGCCGAATTTCGCCGCAAGTTTGGGGCAGCGCCCACCTATGACTTCTGCCCGGCCGGTGCGCCCGACCTGCTCACCCGCCTCGGAGCGGCGGACGTTGCTTTCGACCTGCGCGACTGGCCCGAGCTGCATTACGAGCAACCCCGGCAGCCTCTTTTTTACAATACTACTACCCGTAGCTTAGCTCAGCTCTTCCACGGCGAAGCCCTTCCTTTTGGCCCATGTTCGGGTTCTGCGGCCTACCTACGTTTGTTGATGTGCCGGTTTGGGAAGTGAGCACCTACCGCGCCGCCGACCTGCTTCCCCTTCCTGAAGTTTGTGCTCTGCTCGGCACGCACTGCCACGTAGTGCAGGATCGGGTGGGGTTGCTAACCCGCGGGTCATCTGTCAAGCCATCAATGAAGCCTGTTACGCCTTGCAGGAAGGAGCGGCCTCCGTTTTAGCTGTCAACCAGTTGCTACCAGGAAGCGGGGCTGGCTTGCTAACACGGGCCAATAGAATAGGCTTGAGCCGCGTCTACGAAGCGCTGGAAGGTGCGTACCAGGACACGCGCGAGCCACGCTACAACCCTTGTTCCTTACTTAAAAGAATGCACCTGCGCGGGAGCTATTTGAGGTAGGCTAGTGAATAGAAGTAACAGAAAAAGCCGCCCGAGGAACACCCAGGCGGCTTTTTCTATTTTAGCAGTGTCGGTTACTCTACCGTTACCGACTTAGCCAGGTTACGGGGCTGGTCAACATTGCAACCACGTAGCACGGCAATGTGGTAGGAGAGCAGCTGCAGCGGCACTACTGATACCAACGGCATCAGCACTTCGCTTGTAGCGGGTACTTCAATGGTGAATTCCGCCATTTCTGGAATCACCGTGTCGCCTTCCGTTACCACGGCAATGATCCGGCCTTTGCGGGCTTTCACCTCCTGAATGTTGCTTACTACCTTTTCGTAGGAGCTGTCCTTGGTTGCAATAACAACTACCGGCATGTTCTCGTCGATCAAGGCAATCGGGCCGTGCTTCATTTCCGCAGCGGGGTATCCCTCGGCGTGGATGTAGCTGATTTCCTTTAGCTTCAGAGCTCCCTCCAAAGCCACGGGGAAGTTATAGCCGCGGCCCAGGTACAGGAAGTTAGAAACGTCCTTGAAGATTTCAGAAATCTGTTTGATTTCCGTGTCTAGCTGCAACGCCTTTTCCACTTTCGCCGGAATAGTGTTCAGCTCCATCATCAATTCCCGCAGCTTCGTGTCGGAGAGCGTGCCGCGTTTATGGCCCACAATCATGGCCAGCAGCGTCAGTACCGTTACTTGAGCCGTGAAGGCCTTGGTAGAAGCCACCCCGATTTCGGGGCCCGCGTGGGTGTAAGCACCGGCATCAGTAGCCCGGGCAATGCTGCTGCCCACTACGTTGCAGATACCGAAAATAGTAGCGCCTTTGCTCTTTGCCAGCTCAATTGCGGCTAGCGTATCTGCCGTCTCACCGCTCTGCGAAATAGCAATTACGATGTCGCGCTCCGTGATAATGGGGTTGCGGTAACGGAATTCTGAAGCGTATTCTACTTCTACCGGAATACGAGCTAGGTCTTCCAGCAGGTATTCAGCCACCAAGCCCGCGTGCCAAGAAGTACCGCAGGCTACAATAATGATGCGGTCCGCGTTTACAAACTTCCGTTCGTAGGCGCGCACGCCGCCCATGTTTAAGTGGCCAGCTTCCAGTTCTAAGCGGCCCCGCATCGAATCAAGGATAGAGCGAGGCTGCTCGAAGATTTCCTTCAGCATGAAGTGCTCGTAGCCGCCTTTTTCAATGCGGTCTAGCTCCAACTCCAGGGTCTGAATGTAGGGGGTCTGCTTTACGTCCTCCTTGCTGCGGATCTCCAGCTGACCATCCTTAATTACTGCCAACTCGTAATCGTTTACATAGATTACTTCGTTGGTGTACTCAATGATGGGCGTAGCATCGGAGGCGAGGAAGAACTCATTTTCGCCTACCCCAATTACCAACGGTGAGCCTTTACGGGCGGCAATTAGCTGGTTGGGGTTATCCTTACTCAGTACCACAATGGCATATGCACCTACTACTTCGTGCAGGGCCAAACGGACGGCTTCCTCCAGGGAGCAGCTATTCTGCTTCTGGATTTCCTCAATCAGATTGACAAACACTTCAGTGTCCGTGTCAGAGTGGAACACGTGACCTTGCTGCTGCAAGTGCTGCTTTAGCGCGGCGTAGTTTTCAATGATGCCATTATGGATAATAGCAATCCGCTCTGAGGTAGAGTAGTGCGGGTGCGCATTTACGTCGTTGGGTTCACCATGGGTAGCCCAGCGGGTGTGGCCCATGCCAATATGAGCATGCGTGTCGACCTCAGCAATATAGGCTTCGAGGTCAGCTACTTTGCCCTTTTTCTTGTAAACGCTGAGTTGGCCATTCAGCAGGGCTACGCCAGCTGAGTCATAGCCACGGTATTCCAGGCGACGTAGGCCTTTGATGATGATGGGGCAGGCCTCACGGTGCCCAATGTAAGCGACAATTCCGCACATAAGTTGTTTGATTGTGACAGAGCAGAAACTTTCCGAAAATGAAAGTTAAAAACGGGCGGCATCGGCAAAAGCCGTGCCGCCCTTGTTGATAGGATCCTACAGCACAAAATGCTGTTTAACGAAGCTTAGAATAATATACGCGGAGCTTAATTCCCTTCGTATCGAGCTGAGCGCGGTTCAAGGTCAGGTTGGGGTTATCACGCAGGATGGGAGACAACAGCAGGGCCGAAGGCCGCTCACCGTCCAACCGATTTTGCAAGTAGGCCTGCAGATATTCAGTTAACGGGATGCTGTAGTACTCCAACATATCATAGCTCGGGTATAACCTAGCTGCAGCCGGATTGCCTACGCTGGTTACCATTGACTGTCCATTCTGGCTCGATAATTCCTCCTGCACAAGCCGCTCGTAGCTGGTAGCTCCAACAATGCGCGTCAAGGGTTGATTGCTGGCATCTACCTCGTAGAGCTGTATGCTGTTTATCCGAGGGTCCGACCTGTCTCTAGGGTTGTTGCCAGCGTTTTCGTTAGCTCTGTTCCCCAAGTAAGGAAACAGACCATTGGTGTTCTGCTTGATTGGCAACAGCAACTCGGCCCGGTTCACTGCCTGTTCCTTATTATTCAGGAGGGTTTCTAGGCCTTGGAATTCCAGGCGGGTAGCTAACCCAGTGCCATCCTGTAGATAAGTGTAGCCATCGGTAGCAGTAGAGTTAATCTGCTGACCGGCTGAGCTCAGGCTTGCTAGGGCAGTACCAGAAAAGTCAGTGGTGAGCTGGGTGAAATACTTCGGCCCGGTAGTGCGCGCATCGGTAGGCAAGGGACCCGCTACTACGCTGTAAGAGTGAAACTTGCTCTTGTAACCGCTGGCATTTGTGCCACTGAAATAAAATACCACTCTAGAATTGTACGAGCGGTTAAATGCTACAATGTTATCTGCGAATCCAGCGGAGGGTGTTAGAGCTATACCTTTCCAGACGGCATCCAGCTTCTCCTGGTTAAAGGAAGCACTCTGCAAGGCGGTAAAAACCGAGTTTGCCAGCGCTGTAGTAGCTGCATATTTCAGCAGCCGCACCCGCAATACTCTATCTATCACAGTGGTAGTGATGAGGCGGGTAGTGGTATCCGTGGTACTAGAAGCCACCGTCCGCTGCTTAACTTGGATAGCGCGGTTAAGCGGAGCTGAAAGATTTGTGAGCAACACACTGCTAGCCGGAGCAGCGGAGGCCGAATTGTATACGGTACGGTCGTCCAGTGGCTGATTGAGTGCACCCAAGTCGAACCGCAATGGCTGAGACGTAGTGCCATACACCTTGTCGAAACCAATGCTAAGCACCACGGAATCCAGCTTAACTCCTGTGAATTTGCTGGGCAAGGAATCTGCTGGGCTCAAGTAGGAGTTGTACTGCAGGTTTAGATAGGCCTGAGCAGTAGTGGTGCCAACCTTAGTATCGCGCAGCCGACCAACCAGCACTTGATTGCTGTTAACCGTTTCAACAGGCTGCTGCCGTACGGTATACGTAGCAATCGGCAGGTCAAGGAATTGTGAGCTGATGGGCGAAGTGCCGGGTAGCTCCAGACCAAGGTCGTTAGCTTCTTCGCAGCTGGTTGTGAGGCCCAGCAGGGAAACGGCAAAAAGGGAAACCGAAGCGAGTCGGCTGGCGCTAGCTGGCCAATTCATTATAGAGGGCGTAGTAAGAAGTCAGCAAATTGTCGTCGGCGCCAACCTGCTCAATTTGTTTCTTGGTCGAGTACTCGGTGAACAGCGTGTTCAGGTTTTCGCTGAACGATTCGTCTGATTTCACTACCGTATCAGAATACTCCATACCTACCTTAATGAAACCGCCGAAGTCGGCAGTTTTCAGTGCGGCCAGCATGTCGTCTTCAATGTCCAGCATCTTGGCTTTCTCAATGATGTCGCCCTCAAACTTGTGGTCGAACTCATTGTTGTAGATGGTAAACACCGATTTGGCGTCCTTGAAGATTGGGTCCTTTTTGTAGGTCGTCTTCAGATACATCGGAATCAAGCCTGTCATCCAGTCATTGCAGTGCACAATGTCAGGTGCCCAGCCCAGCTTCTTTACCGTTTCTAGCACCCCTTTGCAGAAGAAGATAGCCCGCTCGTCATTATCGGCGTGAAACTTATCGTTCTTGTCAACCAACACGGACTTGCGGTGGAAGTAGTCTTCGTTGTCGATAAAGTATACCTGCAACTTAGCGTTCGGAATAGACGCCACTTTAATGATGAGCGGCTTTTCGTCCTCGCCCACGGCAATGTTGATGCCCGAGAGCCGCACTACCTCGTGCAGGCGGTTCTTACGTTCGTTGATGATGCCGAAACGGGGCACGAAAATGCGGATTTCCATCCCCATTTCCTGCATTCCCTGCGGCAGCCGCCGCAAAAACTCCGCTACCTTGGTGGTCTGCAAAAACGGGTTGATTTCCGTGGCAGCATAGAGTATTCTCAACTTGGACATATAGAGTCAGTTGGGGTGATTAGGAATGGGCAACACTTTGGGATGCACAAAATTAAACATTTTTGAGGGAAATTTCAACCTAACCCATCTGGCCACTCGCCGTAGGGGCCTTTTTACTCTATGGAGATACTGAATACCGTCGCTGCGTTGCAAGCCCATACCGAAACTTGGCGGCGAGAAGGGAAGCGCATTGGCCTAGTGCCCACCATGGGTGCCCTGCACGAAGGCCACTTGCAGCTGGTGCGGGCGGCAGCCCAGGAGTGTGATGTGGTCATAGCCAGCATCTTCGTGAACCCTACCCAGTTCAATAACCCCGAAGACTTCCGTCTGTACCCACGCCTGCCCGAAGCCGACGCCGCACTGCTGGCTCCGGCGGGCTGCACAGCGTTGTTCTTGCCTACGGCCGCTGATATGTACCCGCAGCCCAGCGTGCTACGTTTCGATTTTGGGCCCCTGGAGCATGTAATGGAAGGGGCGCACCGCCCGGGGCACTTCAATGGGGTAGCCACGGTAGTGAGCAAACTATTTCACCTAAGCCGACCCCACCGGGTGTATTTTGGGCAGAAAGACTTTCAGCAAGTAGCTATTGTACGACAGCTCATAGCGGATTTGTCGTTTGATCTGGAGCTAGTGGCGTTTCCTACCGTGCGGGAGGCCGACGGACTGGCTATGTCGTCGCGAAACCGGCGTTTGGACGCGGCAGCCCGGGCCGTGGCTCCGCGCTTATATCAGGCCCTGCAGCTGGCTCAAAAACTGGTGCTAAGTGGGCAAGCTTCCGTTGATGAGGTCCGGACGGCGGCTCGTGCTTCGCTTAGTTCCGCGCCCGGCCTTGAGCTGGAATACCTGGAGTTGGTGGATGCGCAAACCTTGCAGCCGCTGCAGC
Organism: Hymenobacter sp. 5516J-16; assembly: GCF_022919335.1. Lineage (NCBI taxonomy): Bacteria > Pseudomonadati > Bacteroidota > Cytophagia > Cytophagales > Hymenobacteraceae > Hymenobacter > Hymenobacter sp. 5516J-16. The sequence goes on from NZ_CP095058.1 coordinate 2,432,041, forward strand.
AGTGGCAGCCGGGCCGTACGGTAGCAGTGTGCGTGGCAGCACATCTGGGCGGCGTTCGGCTGATTGATAACGTAGTGGTAACCCAACCTTGATGCGGGTAGCACCCCGGCGCTTCAAGGTGGGTTTACTATCTTTGCGGCCCAAAATTCACCGCTTTTTCACCCATGCACATCGAAATTCTCAAGTCGAAGATTCACCGCGTAAAGGTTACGCAGGCGGAATTGCACTACGTGGGCAGCATCACTATTGATGAAGACCTGCTGGATGCGGCCAACATGGTGGAAAATGAGAAGGTGACCATCGTTAATGTTAACAACGGGGAACGGTTCGAAACCTACACCATTAAGGGCGAGCGAGGCTCCGGAATGATCTGCCTGAACGGTCCAGCCGCCCGTCGCGTAGCCGTCGGCGACATCATCATTATTATTTCTTACGCCCTCATTGACTTTGCGGAGGCGCGGGCTCACAAGCCCACGGTTATCTTCCCAGATCAGCATAATCGCATTAGTTAATTGGGTTTTACCCAGAAATAGTGCTGGCGGACCAGTGCCGGAATAGCCCCAGATAAACAGGCTTCCGCGCGTGGCCCGCCAGCTGTTTTCTTGTTTGGGGAGCAGACATTCACCTATTTACTGCCATGAAGCAACTGCTGAACGTTCTGAAATACGGCTTGCTGCTGGTATTGTCGGGGTTATTGATGTGGTACGCCCTGCGTGGTCAGGAGCTAAGATTGGTGGGCCAATACATGCGTGAAGCTAACTACGGCTGGCTGGGCCTGACGGTATTGCTTTCAGCCCTAGGTTACTTCAGCCGGGCCCACCGCTGGCAGATGCAGTTGGAGGCCAGCGGACAAAATCCGCGCTACTGGCAGGTGTACCACGCTATGATGGTAGGCTACCTCGCTAATCTGGTGCTACCTCGCATGGGTGAAGTCATTCGGTGCTCCGTGCTCAACCGCACCGACCGGGTTCCGGTGCAGGTGTCGCTAGGAGCCGTTATTACGGAACGCGTAATCGATTTACTGATTCTGGCCAGCTTGCTGGGCCTGACGCTTCTGCTGGATTTCCATAAGTTTTGGGCCTTTGTGGTGAGCTTGTTCTCCGACCGGTACGAATCCTTGGCCGCGCACAAGAACCTATTGCTGCTGCTAGCGGCCATTACAGTGGTGTTGCTGCTTTTGTCGGGCTACTTGTTACTGCGCAACCTGGAAAAGCTGCGGCAGCGCGCGCTATTTGTAAAGCTCGAAAACTTTGTGCGGGGCATGCTCGACGGCGTATTTAGTGTGCGAAAGTTGCGCAGTCCTGGGCTCTTTCTGCTGCATACGGCCTTCACCTGGCTGGTGTACTACCTCATGGATTATCTAGCTTTCTTCGCCTTTCCAGCCACGGCCGGCCTAACGCCGGCCGCCGGATTGGCCGTGCTGACGTTCGGGGCTTTTGGCATGGCGGCGCCGGTGCAGGGCGGCTTCGGGGCCTTCCACCTAATGGTGCAAAGCACGTTGCTGGTGTACGGCATCAGCAAAGAAGCCGGCATTGCTTACGCGCTGGTAGTGCACGGCTCCCAAACCCTGCTGGTAGTGCTGATGGGCGGCATCAGTTTTGTGGCCAGCATGGTCAAATCAGGAAAAGCTACCCCGCAAGTAGCCTTAACCTAACGCGGCAAGTACATGTGGGCAAAAGATAAAATACTGCCGTTGCCAGAATTGCTAGACCAGGTAGCGGCTTGGAAAGCTGCCGGAGAGAAGGTTGTATTTACAAACGGGTGCTTCGACCTGCTCCACTTGGGGCACGTCGACTACCTTGAGAAAGCCCGCCACTTGGGCCAACGCCTAGTTGTAGGGTTAAACACTGATGCTTCCGTAAGTTGCTTAAAGCCGGGGCGTCCCTGCAAGACGAAGTGTCACGAGCGCGGGTGTTGGCCTCCCTTTTGTTTGTGGATGCGGTAGTACTCTTCGGTGAGCAAACCCCGCTGAACCTGATAGAAGCCATCCAACCCGATATTCTGGTCAAGGGCGACGACTATCAGATCAGTGGAATTGTGGGCCACGAAGTAGTGTTACGAAACGGCGGGCAGGTGCTAACCGTACCCTGGTAACTGGTTACAGCACCACGCGCATCGTCGAGCGAATTTTAGGTAGTAGCTGAGCGAAAGGCTGAGGTAGGAGGCAGGTGTTGCCATCCGTGCGTTAGTCGAAGAGCTCAGCTTAGGCCTCTCACACTAACCATCACTACCATGTACTACAACTCAAGCCCCATCTACTTTATCGTCATTCTGGCTATGATAGTCAGCTGGCTGATTCAGTGGCGGCTACGGAGCAAGTTCAGCCAGTACGCTCAAATCGGACTACAGTCGGGCCTTTCCGGCCGGCAGATTGCCGAGCTGATGCTCGCCGACCACGGCATTACCGACGTGCGCGTTATCAGCACCGAAGGCCGCCTGACCGACCACTATAACCCTGCCGATAAAACTGTAAACCTCAGCGAGGCCGTGTATGAGGAGCGCAGCGCCGCCGCCGCGGCCGTAGCCGCCCACGAATGTGGCCACGCCGTACAGCATGCCACCGCCTACAGCGCCCTGCAGTTCCGCTCTGCCATGGTGCCGGCCCTGAGTGCCGTATCGAAGTTTATGCCTTTCGTGCTGCTAGCTGGCGTGTTCATGATTCGTACAACGCTCATTCCGTTGGGGGTAGGCATTGTGCTATTCTCCCTGACCACGCTGTTCTCCTTCGTGACCTTGCCGGTTGAGTTCGACGCCTCCAAGCGGGCGCTGGCTTGGATTGACAAGCGCGGCATCGTGACCCCGCAAGAACACGCCATGGCCAAAGACGCTCTGTGGTGGGCCGCCATGACTTACGTGGTAGCAGCCCTCAGCTCCTTGGCTACCCTGCTTTACTACGTAAGCATTTTCCTAGGTAGCCGCGACCGTCGATAGATGGTCATACGCTAAAAACGCTTCTACATCACAAACAGCCGCTCTTGCAAAAGGGCGGCTGTTTGTGTCTTATCGGCTCTCATACTTCATTACTCTGAACCAGGCAGTATTCTCTCAGTACGAAGCCGTAGCAGTAAGTGACGGTAGGTGAAATGCCGCTTGAAGCTCTGGTAATTCAGTAGCAGAAACTAGGCGTGGGAGGAAACAAAAAACGAGCAGGATACCTTATGCTGCTAGCCTACTAAAAAAATGCGGGCCATCTGCGTAATCTGCAAACTTGTCGGTTAATTTTGAGGCCCGACAGCGAATTTACGCCCCGCTGTGTAACACTTCTTTGCTTTTCCCACCCCACCCATTATACCGCATGGATTTTCAGCTCACCGAAGAACAACTGGCCGTTCAGGCCGCTGCCCGCGACTTTGCCCAGAATGAATTGTGGGCCGGCGTCATCGAACGGGATGATCACCAAAAGTTTCCCGCCGAGCAGATCAAAAAAATGGGCGAGCTGGGCTTCCTGGGCATGATGGTTAGCCCCGAGTACGGTGGCGGCGGCATGGATACCGTGAGCTACGTGCTGGCCATGGAGGAAATCAGCAAAGTAGATGCCTCCTGCTCCGTTATCATGTCGGTGAATAACTCGCTGGTATGCTGGGGTCTGGAGAAGTACGGCACGGAGGAGCAGAAGCGCAAGTATCTGCCCCGCCTGACCTCCGGCGAAATCATCGGCGCATTTGCTCTTTCCGAACCGGAAGCTGGCTCCGATGCTACCAGCCAGCGCACCACTGCTGAAGACAAAGGGGACTACTACCTGCTGAACGGCACCAAGAACTGGATTACCAACGGTACTACCGCTTCGGTATACCTGGTAGTTGCTCAAACCAACGTCGAGCTAAAGCACCGCGGCATTAATGTGCTTATCGTGGAGAAAGGCATGGAAGGTTTCCAGACCGGCCCGAAGGAAAACAAGCTCGGTATTCGCGGTTCTGATACCTGTTCCCTCATGTTCAATGATGTGAAGGTTCCCAAGGAAAACCGCATCGGGGAAGATGGCTTCGGCTTCAAATTCGCCATGCAGGTGCTGGCTGGCGGCCGGATTGGCATTGCCGCGCAAGCTTTGGGCATTGCTTCCGGCTCGTATGAGTTGGCGTTGAAATACTCAAAGGAGCGCAAAGCCTTCGGCGTGCCAATTGCCCAGCACCAGGCTATTCAATTTAAGCTGGCCGATATGGCCACGAACATTGACGCTGCTCGTCTGTTGTGCCTGCAAGCCGCCCACGACAAGGACGCGCATCAGGACTACGCTAAGTCAGGCGCTATGGCTAAGCTGTTCGCTTCCAAAACGGCCATGGATGCTTCCGTGGAAGCCGTGCAGATTCACGGAGGCTACGGTTTCGTGAAAGAATACCACGTAGAGCGCCTGATGCGCGACGCTAAAATCACCCAGATTTATGAGGGAACTTCTGAGATTCAGAAAATTGTAATCTCTCGGGAAATTCTTAAGTAAGACTTGAATTGCCTAAAAGTCAGAAGTATTGCACAAAACCCAGCCTTTTTTAGGCTGGGTTTTGTGTTTGTGTGAATTTTTATATGTTATTTTGCATTACATAAGTCAGGGGTACTATTTCTCCACCCACACCTGAGTTTTAAAATACCCGTCGAAGATGGAAGATTATAATAAAGTAATTGAGTCGCTTGGTGTTCGGTACATCAAGGCGAAAAATCTGGTATTGCAGCAGCCTTTTACGGTGCGCAATTCTTACGATGTGGGCAACAACCTTATTTTGCTGCATAAGGGCCGGGTTTCTTTCGGCGACGAGGACCAGGTAGTGGAAGAGGGCGAAATGCTGTTCATTCCGGGAGGTCGGGCCACGAAAGTGACGTACGGTGAGCCATCCAGCAAGAGCATCACCAACGATGACCTGATAACGAATAAGGACAAGTTCTTCCACTCTAACTCCGACCTCGACCTGATTGGTGACGCCGAGGAAAGCCACTCCTTTGTGAGCTTTGAGGCCAAGGTGTTTGACTCGGTAAACTTCTTCGCGTCTCTGGACGTGCCTGCCTTCCTGATTACGGGCAATTCCAAGCTGGCAAACTTGGTTATTAAGGTAGTAGAAGAAAGCCTGCAGGAATTGCCGGGCCGGGAGCGTCTTATTACGATTTACACCGAGAACATTGTGGTGGAAATCGTGCGCTACATCTTGAAAAACAAGATGTTCGTAGAGCAACTGGCTACCAACAGCACCTATTTCAAAGATCCGCGCCTCATCGACCTATTCAACTACATTAAGGAAAACATCGGCGGCGACTTGTCGAACAAGGTCCTCTCGGGTGTAGCTAATGTGAGCGAGGATTACGTGGGTCAGTACTTCAAGATGCTGACGGGTATTAACCCTCAGGACTACATTGAGTACCAGCGCATGGAGCGCGCCGTGTTCCTGCTTCGCACGACCAAAAAGAGTATCCGCGACATTGGTAAAGAGGTAGGCTATAAGGACACCGCTTATTTCTGCCGCCGTTTTAAAATGATGTTTGGCATTCCGGCCGGCAAAATGCGCCGCCGTGAGTCAGCTATGAACATCTAGCAGCGTATTAGCCTTGGCTTAAACTTGCGCTAGACTTCTTTAGCAAAGCAAAAGGCACCCGATATCGGGTGCCTTTTGCTTTGCTAGGTGTAGCTGAGTGTAACTACTATGGTGTCTTGGAGCTACACGGTTTTGGTGGCAACACTGTTGAAGCTGCGCACAATTTTCGACATCTCGGCCAGAAACTCCGGCGATTTTTCAATTTGGTTTCCTACCACAATGACATCAGCGCCAGCGGCTAGTGCGGCCTGGGCCTTCTCCGTGGTGTTGATGCCACCTCCCACTATCAAAGGCACATCTACTGCTTGGCGCACGGCCCGAATCATGGCTGGGGCTACGGGTATAGGGCGCCACTACCCCCATCCAGGTACATGAGACGGAGGCCAAGCTGTTCACCTGCCATGGCCGTGCAGGCCGCAATACCTGGTTTGTCGTGGGGCAAGGGGGTAGTGCCACTGATATAGCTGGCCGTGGTTTGGCGGCCCGTATCCACGAGCATATAACCTGTTGGTAGAATCTGCAAATTGCTCTGGCGCAGCAGCGGCGCGGCAATAACGTGCTGACCAATCAAGAAGTCAGGGTTGCGCCCGGAAATTAAAGACAGCAGAAGAATACCGTCGGCTTGGTCATCCAGATGCAGGCTATGGCTGGGAAAAAGCAGAACCGGAATGCTGGAACGGCTCTTGATAAAACGAATGAGGGCAGCCTGGCGAGAGTTCATCACCAAGCTGCCACCCACAAAAAAGTATTCTACGGTATGCTGTTCACTAAGCTCTAGCAACTGCCGGCAGCTGACTTCATCCAGGTTATCGGGGTCCAGCAACACGGCCAGAGACTTCTGGCCGTGAATCCGGCGTTTGCTTAGGGCATCATACAGGCTGGTGAGGCGCATCCGCGTCGTCGTGGTGGTAGGTAAATTCAATGTCCCGGGTTTCTGGTTCAGTGTGAACCGTAGCCGAAGACGCAAGGTCGGGATTTTTGATGATTGGTAAATACTCGCTGGCTTTCTTGGCTACATAGGCCATCAGCACCGCCGATGCCTGTGCTATCAGCATCTTGCCAGTATCTGACTGCATAAAGGCTTTTACTGCCGAAGCCAAGACCGAAGAAGCCTCCCCTTGATGATTGGCCGGACGCGGAGCTGGCACAGAACGACGAGGCGCCGGCTCATCAAAACCCAGGGGCTGAAACGGATCATTATCCGTGTGGTACACATCGGGCGCGATGTGGGCGCGTTCTGAGTAAGGCTGCTTACGACCACGGTCGTAGTGATGATGACCCGTGCCAAAGCCCAGATCATCTGCTACGGCCGTGTCCACGGCCGTAGAGGCCTGCGAACGACGAGGGCGGCTATTGCCGTTTCTTAGGTGGCGGGCGTAATCATCCTCGTTGTGGAGGTCGGCGTGTTTTTTTTTTCCGCCAAAAGCCTTCGATAGCAGCCAGATGCCACCGAGTACGCCAGCACCAATGGCTACGTACTTGCTGACTTCCTGCGTTTTGGCCTTGATGCCTTCCACGTCGCCCATCAGGGCGCGCTCATATTCCAGCTTCTGGCGCTCCAGAAACTCCTTTTCGTCCTCAAACAGCGGGTTATGCAGATCGGCCATACGATGGGTTAGGCTTGGCGTTTGTCAGATTTATAAATGGTATTGTTCAGGAGCTTGTCGGCTAGGCCCTGGAAAAGCTTTTTATCAACGCCTATTACAAAGACGACGAGCAGCACCAGATAAAAGCCGGCCACAATACCGAAGCCCCAATACGGGCTGTCCAGAACGTCGTTGAGCAGAAGCCCCAGAAATATGTTCAGAAACAGAAAAAATAGTAGCCCAATAGTAGCCAGTGCTACCCCGTGCAGGGTGCCAACAAAGGCCGTTTTTACTTTTTCTTGAGTTTCCAGGCGCACCAGATCAATGCGGGTATCCAGGTAGCCCATCACGTTGCCCATCAGATTATCCGTGCGGGGCGTTTTGGTGGCGTCATCTTCAGTGGAGAACAGGCCCATAGGGGAGAATTTTTGCGAGGAACAATGTTACGGGTGCATAAGTCTGAAAACCACGCCGGAGCCAGTTTTGCAGATAGCCCTTTCTTACGGAAAACCTAGTAGCGTGTCTGAAAATTGACGTACTTTTACTATATAATGTCATAGGTTGAGCCAAAATCACTACCAGGTACTGGGCGTTGCTACCACGGCTACGGCCCGGGAAATAAAGCTGGCTTACAAGCAGCTGGCCGTGAAATACCACCCGGATAAGCACGGCGGCAGCCCCTTATACGAGGAGTTATTCAAGGCAGCAGCAGCGGCGTACCGAGTACTCGGCGACCCGGGCCGCCGGGCTCAATATGACTTTCAGCTCCAGGTAGCGGCTCGTCGGGCCGAGGAAGCGCGGCGGCAACAGCAGTTTCGCAATCAGGGCCAACACATTTACGGGGTGCCTATGCCACCGCCGGCTCCCGTCCGGACCCGGCGGCCGGCGGGTTCTCATGAGCGGCATTATCGTACCATTCCCAAGCAGCGTCCCAAGTTCACGCGCCACGACTTGCGCCTGATTTTATTGGTGATAGGGGGTATTGTATTGTTCGTACTGGCCGTGCGTATTTCCATGTATCGCCTGACGGCCACCAGCAACTACCAGCGCGGCCTAGAAGCCTACACTCGCCGGGAGTGGAGCGCTGCTCATAGCTTCTTTTCTGATGCTCTGCGCTTCCGGCCCGACTACGCGGCGGCCCTGCGCCGCCGGGCAGAAATAGAGGAGTTGTTCTATCATAATCCCTTGGCGGCCGTTACGGACTATAAAGCGGCACTAGCAACGGCCGAAAGTCCACGCCAGCGCGCGGAGCTTTTGTTGCGGTTAAGCTTGTGCTACCGGGCCCTACAGCGGCCAGATCTAGTAAAAGCTACTACCCAGCAGGCGCTAGCTCAGGATTCTACCTTGGCGCACGCCCGGCTATTGCGCGGGGAGGCGCTACTTTTCTCGCACCGCTATTCTGCCGCCCGCCGCGACTTCACTGCGGGCTTACGACACGCTCGCCAGGAGCCTGCCTTCATTGGAGCCCGGCTGCTGCTGTACCGGGGCTTGGCCAACTTCAAGGAGCATGACCTGCGGGCCGCCCGCGCCGACTACTGGCAGGTACTGGCTTCCTACCCTAATCAGGGGCAAGTATATTTTCTGCTGGGGCGCATTGCGCAGCAGGAAGGCAACACTGCGGAAGCCTGCGAGTTTTTCCGCCGGGCTGTGGTACAGGGCTACCGTTTCGCAGAGCAGGCACGGGCCACATCTTGCCCGAAGTAGAAAAGCAAAAACCCCTCCGCGTCCGGAGAGGGTTTTTGTTCACTAGGAATAATGGGTAGAAATTGACTTCTAGTTGCACTGCACACACAATGCCCAATAATTGCGCTCGGGAAGGCAGGGTAGGCTTTCAGATAGAAGACGGGCCACGGAACACTACCCCCTAAGTCCAGCTCTAGAAATTTGAAATTTATTTATCCCACCACACGCGCGTGGTCATTAGGTCGGGGCCTTGGCGGCTGATGGCGGCTTGGTAGGCGGCTGCGTTGAGGCGCTGCTCCGACTGCGGATAGCGCAGACGCCGAGGTACTTGCCCGTTGGTTTCGCCTAGGCCCGCAATGGGGCGCAGCACCGGAAAGCCCGTGCGGCGGTATTCCGAGTAGGCCTCAAAGCCATTGTGCCCGAATAAAGAAAGCCACTTCTGGGTCATGATCTGCTGAAGACCGGTACTTGCCACGAAGCGTACCTCCGGCTCCTGCAAATAGCTCGTGGCAACATTCGGCTCAGAGATGCCAGCCAGGGCAAGGGCTTCGCGCACGCCGGTTTCGTACCACCGTTGGGCCGACCCCACGTCCCAGCCCCGCAGGCAGGCCTCGGCTCGCAGAAAGCAGACTTCCGCGTAGGTAAGCAGGTTTTGGTCGTTGGTGATGGAACGGTAGCGGGCCCCACCCTTGGAAAAGTTGGCGGGATTGTACTGGCGTTGGGTCAGCTCCACGGTGGAAAGGCCGTTGGGCAACCCCACCCGCGCCGAGTTGGTAGCCGAAACGGGGTCAGCGAAAATGAGCAGTCGAGGATCGTGGTAGCGGCTTAGGTAGTCAATAAGTGTGGCACTCACTCGACTGTCGCCGAAGCCTAGCACCACGGCCAGCGGGTTCTGGTTAATCCGGATGCTGCCGCCCGTGTTCCGCATAATGGCCGATTCCTCGTTGCTTTCCATTACGCCGGCGGCTAGGGCCTCCCGCACGTGCAGCTCGGCCAGATAGGGGTCGGCTTTGCTGAGGCGCAGGGCCACGCGGAGCCGCAGGGAGTTGGCAAAGTGACGCCACCGCTGGTTGGCGGCGGCCACCGTCGGAGTAGGGAAGGCAACTGCTGGGTTGGCGTACAGTAAGTCGGCGGGGCCGTAAGCACTGGTTTGGGCATCGTCGAGGGCCGTAGCGGCGGCTTTCAGCTCCCGCAGAAAATCGGCGTAAATGGCCCGCTGGTCGTCGTAGGACGGGCGCAGCTGGTCGGTGGCTCCTTGAAAGGCGGAGAAGTAGGGCACGTCGCCCCAGTAATCCGTCATGCGCTGAAACAGGAAAACCCGCCAAATTCGCGCCTGGCTCAGCTTGTTCACGTCAGCGGGCTTGCCTTGCACCTGGCGGATAGCTTCCTGCAGGTCCATGCCATAGCCCGAGTAGAAATCATTCCAGAAGGTAGTGGCCCACTGGTCATTACTCTCGTACCGGTCCGTCACGAAACCTGGAGTAGAGTTGGCAAAGTACTGCACCCACATGTTGGCGTGCAGGTGTTCACCTACTTGCTGGTCGTTGTCGTAGAGCGCCCCGTACTTAAGGGCGCGGGCAAACAACATATCGGCGGAGGCGGCCCCGGTTTTGGTGGGGTCCGTGTTGATTTCCGCAAACCGGTCCGTGCAGCCACTCGTTGCGCCGGCCGCTAACACCATGCCTAGCCCCCAGGCAAGAAAGAAGTGTCGGGAAAGGCCGCGGGGTAGCATAACCGAAAAAGCTGCTGGTTAAAAATCGAGGGTAAGATAATATCCCAGCGTTCGGCTGTTAGGATAGCCGCCCGATTCCAGCCCCTGGGCCCGGGAAAGGTTGTACGCCGATTCTGGGTCAAATCCTTCCGTGGCACGCTTCAGAAAGCCCAGGTTGCGCCCAACAACGGCCACGCTGCCGCCCTTGAGTTTGCCAAGGCGGGCTAGCAGGGGCACGGGCAACCGGTACGTAACGGCTACCTCCCGAATTTTGATGAAGCTAGCATCGTATACGAACGGCTCAGCAGCGGTGGAAAGCCGGGCCCAATACGCCTGCGGGTTCACATAGCGCCGACTCGGTGTGTAGGTGTTGTCGGGGTTGCGGATCACGCCTTCCACCAGCACGCCGCCCGTAGCAGTCCAATTTGCCGGGCTAACGTTAGCGGCTTCCCGAGCTTCTTCGGAGGCATACCAGCCGGCGCGGCCTGCCACCGTGGCGCGGGCGTTGCCAAACAAAGCCGCCTGCTGCTGCGAAACCGAATAAATCTGCCCGCCCCACCGGGCATCGAGCAAGGTGCTGAGAGTTAGGTTTTTGTAGCTGAACCGATTGGTTATACCGCCAAACCAGCTAGGCTGGAAGTTGCCCAGCCTAGCCAAAGTTGGGCTAGGTGCTACGGGTAGGCCGTCGGGGCCAACCAGCAGCTGTCCGTCGGGGGCACGTTGGAGGCGGGGGCCGACAATGTCACCGAAGGGCCGGCCTACCTGCGCCACTATGGCCACGTTGTTGGACTCGGTGCCCAGCTGGTAGGTAGTGCCGCCTTCGTTTAGCTGCACTACTTTGGAGCGGTTCGCGGCCCAGTTCAGGCTGACATCCCAGCGCAGGCGGCTGGCGGTGGGAAGCGGGGTAGCAGCGGCCACTACCTCCACCCCTGGTTCTGAATGTTGCCCGCGTTGATAAGCTGGGTCCGGAAGCCGGACGTAGCTGAAACCGGCACGCTGGTAACCTGATTAAACGTGTTGGTGCGGTATACGGTAACATCTAGGCTGGCTCGGTTGCGGCCAAAACGCATTTCGGAACCCAACTCCACCGAGCGGGTAATCTGCGGCTTCAGCCGAAGCAAGGCTAGTTGATCTTGCAGGTTGGCAAAGGGTTGACCCAGGTGAGATGAGCCCACGCCAGGAGCGTTTGGCACGCCCGAGCCCAAATCGTACTGCGTGGCCAACTCGTAGGGGCCCGCGCCCTTGCCCACTTTGGCCCAGGAGGCTCGCAGCTTGCCCAGCGTAAGCCAGCGGGAATGCCAGCCCAACAAATCGGTGTAGGCCGCGGACAGGGACGTGCTCGGGTAGAAGTACGACCAACTACCGGCTGGCAGGGTAGAATCCCAATCGTTGCGGCCGGTAACTTCCAGAAACACGGCCTCGCGGTAGGCCAGCAAGCTACGCCCGAATAAGGACTGCACCTCGTAGCGGGAAAAGGAGTACACGGGCGTTTTGCTGGCCGCATTTGCCAGGGTAAACACGTTGGGCACGAGCAGGCCCTGGCCAGTGCTTCCCGTGGTTTCGTTGCGCTTCTGCAGCAGGCTACCGAAGGCTTGGCTGGTTAGGTTCCAGCGTGGGCCCAGCCGACGAGTGCCACTCAGGATAAAGTCGAAGTTGTCTTCCCGCATCGTGAGCCGGCTTTGCGCTACCCCGCCCCGGTCGGGCACGGCGGTAGTATTCCAAGCAGTATAGCTAGCGTAGCGGTAGCCCACGTCGGAAGCATAAAAGTCGGTGCCGGCCCGTAGCTGCAACCACAGCCAATCGGTGAAGTCGTAGCGCGCCGATATGGAGCCGTTGGCCCGGTGCTGAATCGCCTGGTTGGTATTGAGGTAGGCCGCCCAGAACGGATTCTGGCGCATGGTGGTACGAAATGCCGCGCCGGAGTTCTGGTTCCAGAGCACAGGTTGCAACGTCAGCGGGTCGCGGAAGGGGCGGAGGTCGTCCACATCAGTACTGCGGGGCAGATGCTGGAACTGCACCATCACGTTGTCGGGGTTGGCGCCGAGCGTGGGACGGTTGAAGTTGCGGGAGTAAATGTAGCTGGCCTTCAGATCAACGGATAGTCGGCTCGTTAGCTGGTGGGTGCCCCGCAACGTTAGGAAGTTGCGGGCCAGGCGGCTGTTGGGATAAGTGCCCCGGTTGCGCAGGTCGGCCACCGATATGCGCAGGGTGGAGCGGTCAGTGCCCATAGAAAGGGCGACGTTGTTGGCCGTAGTGTAACCCAGCTGAAAGAAATCCTGGATGTTATGTGGTTGGGACACAAAGGGTTGTACCTTCCCATTCCAGTGCCGTACCAGCTGGCCCTGCATCCGAGGCCCCCAGCTCCCGATGGTTTCCAGTGCTTCCTCTACCTGCGGGTACCCTTCCGGGGTTAGCAGCGGTTTGCCGGCAGCATCAACCAGAAACCGGCCCTGGGTGCCCTGGCCGTACTCGTTTTGGTACTCCGTGAGTACCTGAGCCCGGTCGAAGGTAGTAGTGGAGCTGACGGTCAGGCCCAGGCCGGGCTTGCCTTTTTTGGTGGTCAGAACGAGGACCCCGTTGGCGGCCCGGTTGCCGTACAGAGCCGCCGCATTGCCGCCTTTCAGCACCGATACACTTTCCAGGTCTTCCGGATTAACGGCTGATAGTCCGTCGCCGGAGTCGTAGCCGCCGAAGCGCGTGGCTTGGAGCGGGTTTCGGTTGTCAATGGGCACCCCGTCCACCACCACCAGCGGCCGACTGTCGCGGGTAAGGGAGGTGTAACCCCGAATGATGATGTTGGTAGAACCCATGGGCCCGGAGCCGCTACGGCTTACCTGCACGCCCGCCAACTTGCCACTAACGGAGTTGATAAAATTCGGCTCCCGTGATTCCACCAATTGCGCCGCCTGCGCCTCTTGCACGGAGTAACCCAACGATTTACGCTCCCGCTCCAGGCCGTAGCCAGTTACTACTACCTCGGCCAAGGTGCGGGTGTCTTCCGGCAAGGCAACCTCCAGCCGCCCTCTGCCGCGGAAACGTACTTCCTGGCTGATAAATCCCAAGGAAGAGACTACCAACACGGTATCAGCGGGGCCGAGCGCCAAAGAAAACTGCCCTTCAGCGGAAGCAATGGTGCCTCTGGTAGTGCCTTTAATCAGGATGCTGGCGCCGGGCAGGGCCGTGGCAGTATTGCGGGCCGTAACGCGGCCCTGCACCGTATAGCCCCGCGCTACGCTCGGGGGAACCGCCGCCGGGCTGCTGGTAGCAGGGACTACCCGCGGAATCAGAATAATCTGCTGGCCTACTGTGCGGTAGCTCAGCCCAAGCGGGGGTAAGAGTTGGTGCAGTACCTGCTCCAGTGGGACTTTTGTAAAGGTGAGGGCTGGTAGCTGCCTGCGGGCCTGACCATCACTATACACAAAGGTGTAGGCGCTTTGCCGCTCAATTTCCCGCAGAACCGTTGGCAGGTCGCGCCCGTGGGTTTGAATGGTGACCAGCGGAGAAGTTGTTGGCGGGATGGATGTTTGGGCCCGCCCTGGCACTGCAAAGGTTAGTAGCCCTGCCAGCACTACCAGCTTTGCATAAGCGCTGTATTCTGCTCTCGTTCCAAGCCGTGCACAGGCCACGCAGGACTGAAGCCGATACTTCATGCAACCAAAAACGCGAATACCGAGGGTGGAAATTAAGCCCTCTAATATACACTGCTTCCTGTATTATAAGGAAGGCGCAACGGCAGGTGCCGTCAAGGTAGGCTCGCAGCCCGGGCCAGTAATCAGAAGCTGGTCATCGGTCAGTTCAAATCCAAAACTTCCCGTTAGGGCCAATACGCTCACTACCTCGCGCAGAGTTTGGTCGCGGAATCGGCCAGTAAGCCGGCAGTGGCGCAGCTGCTCGTTGGCAAACTGCACTTTCACATCGTAGTGGCGTTCCAGAGTGCGGGCCACTTCTGCCAGCGAAGTGCTCTGAAACACGAATCCGCCCCGGCTCCAAGCGGCATAATCCTGGCTGTTGATGGTTTCCCGGCGCAGAGCAGCCGTGCTTTTTGAGTAGACCGCCCGTTGGTCAGGAGTTATATATAAGGTGTCGGAGGAGGTAGCGTCCTCAGCGCCACTCCGGATAAAAGCTACCCGGCCGGTGACAACGGCCGTTTCCATGGTTTCGTCTTCCTGGTAGGCCTTGACATTGAAAGAGGTACCCAGCACGCGCACCTGTTCCGCCCCCAAGTGAATAACGAATGGCTGCCGCTTATTAGGAGTCACCTCAAAAAAAGCCTCACCCTCCAGGTACACCTCCCGCTGAGCTCCTTCGAAAGACTTCGGGAACCAGAGGTGGCTGTCGGCGTTCAGCCACACGGCCGTACCATCCGCCAGTAGCACTTTAGCGGAAGCACCGCGAGCCGTTGTTTTTTCTTCGAAAGCGAGAGGAATACCCGTTTCGGGAGTGGCACGCTGGAAACTCCAGTAGCTAAAAACCGCCCCACCTGCTACTACCAACGCCGCAAGGGCCGCTGCTGCCCGCGTGCGCCACCACGGCGCGGACGAGGTTGGCTGCCAGGAGATAATGCGGGGTTGGGGTTGCGCTTCGGCCGCGTCAATATGAGTTAGCAGCTGCTCCAGGGCGGCAGCCGTATCAGCGGCCGTTACGGTGGCAGGAGCGGGAGTGTGCCAGTAGCGCTTGGTTTCCTCGTACACCAGACGCTCTTCGGCAGTGGCCTGGGCCAGCCAGGCGTGCAGCACTTCGCCCTCGGCGCCCGAAAGCTCGCCTGCTAGCTCTTTGCCAATAAGTTCGTGTAGTGCGGAAAGCTCCATGTACTCGCTATGGGTTAGGTAACCCCTGTATAGTGTAGAGACATAAATACCAGAGAATCCCCTTAAAAGGATACCCTTAAAATTTAACAACGCTATAAAGAGCGGGCTGCTTCGCCTGCCAACGCGCCGGTGAGTTGCTACCCTAGGCGCTAAGCAACAGCGGCAGCAAGCTCAGGGCAATGCGCAGTACGCGGTTAGCCGCCGAAGCAGAAGCTGAGGAACGCATGCGCAGATAATCCTGCAGTTCTACGCTGATTTTTTTGATGGCAATGCCCATCTGCACCTCAATTGTTTTGACGGAAATACCCATGATGTCGGCTACTTCCTTGTACCTGAGGCCATCTTCCCGAATCAGGCGGAAAATGATTTTGCACTGGGGGGTAGCTTATCTACAGCCCGCTGAATTTCCGCCTGTAGCTCCGAGGTTAGCAGCTCCCGCTCAGGCGTCATCAGCTCTACGGTCAGGGCCGTGGGCACTTCGTCCAGGGCTAGGCTCGGCTGGTTTTCGGCTTTCTGCAGGTAGTTCAGCGCCTGATTTTTAACAGCAATGTAGAGGTAGCTGTTGAGGTTCTTTACCTCAACCAGCGCCGCCCGCTTCTGCCATAGCTTTAGAAACACATCCGAAACCGCCTCCTCCGCCAACTCTCTCGACCGGACGTAGAGGGTAGCAAACGTAACCAGCTTGCCGTGGTAGCGGGTAAAGAACAGCGCAAAAGCCTGCCGGTCGTCGGCAGCCATGCGTTGTACTAACTCTTCGGTGGCGGGGGTAGCGGCAGCCATGAGAATACTTTAGTTAAAAGTACTTGGCCCAGCTTGATAAAGCAACTGATGCCGCCCTACGGTAGCCGTGAGTTACCTCATACTTACCCTAACGTGGCGTAGGCAGCCAGCGGCATAACCTAGCACCGACGTAGCAGCGGCAATGGGTTCTACTTGTTGCCCTTTTCCGGTTCCTGATGAGGCATTAGCTCAAACTTCCAACGGACAAAGGCTTCAATTGCCTCGTATTCCGGCAAGCCCAACTGGTCGTAGAGTCGGGCGGTGGTGCGGTTGCGCTCCTCGGCCCGCTGCCAGAATTCCCGCTGATCGGCTCCCGGAAACAGCGGCCGGTCTTTTTGCGACTGGTGCTTAAAAATAGCCCGACGCTTGCGGGTAAGCTCCTGGGGCGAAAGCGGAACGGCCATTTCAATCTGGTCGATGTCCCACTCCTGCCAGGCCCCGCGGTACAGCCACACCCGGCAGTCGGAGAGCCAGGCCGTTTCCGCTGCCTGCAGACGTCGGATGGCCTCAAAAATAGCAGCCAAGCACACTCGGTGCGTTCCGTGCGGGTCGGAAAGGTCGCCGGCGGCGTAAATCTGCTGGGGTTGCAGACGCTGGAGCAGGTCGATGGTCAGGCGAATGTCTTCTTCTCCTATGGGCTTTTTACGAACTCGGCCGGTTTCATAAAAAGGCAAATCCAGGAAGTGCGCGTTCTGAGCCGGGACGCCGGCGTAGCGGCAGGCACTCTTGGCCTCGCCCCGCCGAATCAGGCCCTTAATCCGCTGCACCTCTTCCGAGTCTACCTGTCCAGGGTGTTTCTGGTGCAGAAAATCGGCTACCCGGCGGTATAGCGTTTCGGCCGGCTGCTCATCAAGCCGGAAGGCTTCGTCGTAGTCAGCCACGAACTCCGCAAACCGGATAGCCTCATCATCAAATACGGCAATGTTGCCCGAGGTCTGATACGCTACGTGCACCTCATGGCCCTGGTCTACCAGCCGCAGTAGCGTGCCGCCCATGGAAATAACGTCGTCGTCGGGGTGGGGCGAAAAGATAAGTACCCGCTTCGGGAAGGGGGTAGCCCGCTCGGGCCGGTCGGTATCGTCGGCGTTGGGTTTGCCGCCCGGCCAGCCCGTAATGGTGCGCTGCAGCTGCCGGAACACGCGAATGTTGATGTCATACGCCAGCCCCGATTCTGCTAGTAGAGTGGACAGGCCGTTCTCGTTGTACTCTTCGTCTGTAAGCTTCAGAATGGGTTTTTGCAGGGTGCGGGCCAGCCACGTTACGGCTTTGCGCACAGTAGCAGCATCTTGCCAGTTTAGGGCGCTACCCACCAGCCACGGCGTTTTTACTCGGGTCAACTCGGCGCTGGCGGCCTCATCCAGCACTACCTGCACGTGGGGGTGCTGCTGCAGGTAGGTGGCGGGCACTGAGTCCGTCGGGTCGCCTTCTACCATCCGTTTTACCACGGCCGCCTTGCCTTCGCCCCAGGCCAGCAGCACAATATGGCGGGCTTCCAGAATGGTGCCTACCCCCATGGTAATGGCACGCCGGGGCACGTTTTCTTCCCCGTAGAAGTCAGAGGCGGCGTCAGTGCGGGTAATGTGGTCGAGGGTAATAAGGCGGGTCCGGGAGGTGGCCCCGAGCCGGGCTCGTTAAAGCCAATGTGCCCCGTGCGACCAATGCCCAGCACTTGCAAGTCGATGCCGCCCGCCGCGCGAATCTGTTCCTCGTACCGCCGACAGAACTCCGCTACCTGCTCCTGTGGCACCGTTCCGTCGGGGATGTGGATGTTCTCGGGCTGTATGTCCAAGTGGTCGAATAAGTACTCCCGCATAAAGCGCACGTAGCTCTGCAAGGAGTCCGGAGCCATCGGGTAATATTCATCGAGGTTGAAGCTGATGACGTTCCGAAAGCTCAGCCCTTCTTGCTGGTGCAGCCGCACCAACTCTTCATATAGGCGAGTAGGGGTGGAGCCAGTTGCCAATCCTAGCACGCACATGCGCCCCTCGGCGGCCCTCTGCCGAACTAGCGCGGCAATCTGCTGGGCCACCGCTACCGATGCCTGTTCAGAGTCAGCGTAAATGGTAGTGGGCAGGCGCTCGGCCCGCAACTGAGCGGCAGTGTCCATAGTCAGAAAAACAGGTGAAGCCAGCGAGTACAGAATCCGCCGGAAGAATAGCCATAATGAACAAAATCCCCTAGCCCCTGGCAATTTGTTTGCTGAAAGTGGGAGGGAGGCTACTGCCAAACCCAGTGAGCAGGCCATAATTCTTACTCTATCTGATGTCACAAACACAGTAGAATAACAGCCATGTAATAACCGCTAGGGAAGACTAGCAAACGATATCATGACCACCTGACGGACAAAAACGAAGTCACAACGACTGCAGTTTGGTCCTTTTCCATCGTTGGGTTGTGGTGCAACTTGCTGCTAGTAGCTAGGGTAATCTTGCCCGTTGCTAGCGCTAGTGTT
The DNA here is from genome assembly GCF_022919335.1 of Hymenobacter sp. 5516J-16. NCBI lineage: Bacteria > Pseudomonadati > Bacteroidota > Cytophagia > Cytophagales > Hymenobacteraceae > Hymenobacter > Hymenobacter sp. 5516J-16. The sequence continues at coordinate 2,450,577 of NZ_CP095058.1, forward strand.
TTATGCTTGCCTCAGACCTTAAAGAAGCCTACCTGTGTCAGCTTGGGTTCGTTCGTCTCTCGCTTTACTGGTCCTGGGATTACCCAATGGGCGCTCTGGAGGCCTCGTTCATTCCCGCTACTGATGTTCGTTATCTGCATCAGTCGGCTGCCTCCGATGGCGCGAGGCTTTATGCCTACTCTTGGGTGCAGGAGCCGGGCTACCTGCTGAGCACTGAGCGTCATTTGTCCGCCCCAGACCATATTGTAGCGGAGCTAGAAACCGACGACCCAATCGGGTTACGGCTGCAGGTAGAAGAGTTTTTTCGGCAGCACGGCGGCCGAGCGCCCCTGAGTTGGCCAGCCACGGACAAGCCAGCTTCTTACTGGAACTAAGCGGCTGAAATAAAAACAAAAACGCCCTTCATGTAGCATGAAGGGCGTTTTCTGTGGTAATGATTGGAATCGAACCAACGACACCAGCATTTTCAGTGCTGTGCTCTACCAACTGAGCTACATTACCAGCTCTTAGGTCCCCAGAGGCGTTGTAGCCGTTGGGGAGCACAAAAGTAGTAAACCATTTTTAACCTGCAAATCGTATCTGAAAAAATATTTCAGCCGGAAAGTAGGCAGGCAAATTCTATAATTTGTTATGCATAACGAGTATATTTCGGCCTAAACCCAAACCTACCCAATTCCCGTGCACTTTTCCTTTCAAAACATTCTTTTCCTGCTGGTAGCAGTAGCGGGCTTCGGCCTGTTCTTCTGGCAGGCGCGGAAGATTCGCGCCAATATTCTGGTCGGGCGCGACCGGGATATGAGTGGCAATGTGAACGAGCGGCTGTGGAAAACGCTGCTCGTAGCTTTTGGCCAGCAGAAGATGTTCAAGCGGCTCACGCCGGCCATTCTGCACCTGATTGTCTACGTCGGCTTCATTGTTATTAACATTGAAGTCATTGAAATACTGGTAGATGGCATCTTCGGCACTCACCGTTTTCTGCAGTTCTTAGGCCCGCTGTACTCGGCACTTACCGCCACCAACGAGGTGCTGGGTGCTCTGGTTATTCTGGCCGTAGCAGCCTTTTGGTGGCGCCGCAACGTGAAGGGCGTCCGCCGCTTTACGGGTCCCGAAATGCGGGCCTGGCCCCGCCTCGATGCCGACGTTATTCTCTACATCGAGGTAATTCTCATGACGGCTCTGTTCACGATGAATGCCGCCGACCTAAAACTACACGGTGCGGACCTGCCGGGCGCTTACCCCGTTAGTCAGTTCCTAACTGGCTTGCTGCCCAATAGTCCGGCCGCGCTGCACGTACTGGAGCGCATTGGGTGGTGGGCACACATTGTGGGTATTCTGCTCTTCCTGAACTACCTACCTAGCTCCAAGCACTTCCACATCATCATGGCCTTTCCCAACGTGTACTTTTCACGCCTGGTGCCGCAGGGACAGTTCTCGAATGTAGAGAGCATCACCCATGAGGTAAAAGCCATGATGGACCCCAGTTATCAAGTACCGGCTCCCGCAGTGGGTCCCGACGGCTCGGCGGCGGCGCCTACCCCTTTCGGGGCCAAGGACGTGGACGATCTGGCTTGGACCAATCTGCTGAACGCGTATTCCTGCACGGAGTGCGGCCGCTGCACTTCCGTGTGCCCCGCCAATCTCACTGGCAAGCTGCTCTCCCCGCGTAAGATCATCATGGACACCCGCGACCGGGTGGAGGAGAAGTACAATTCGCCCCTGATTTTTAGCCCGAACCTGTACGGCAAAGAGGCTAAACACAGCGAGCAGGAACAGCTGGATAAGGAAAACCACACCCTGCTGCGCGGCTACGTGACGCCCGAAGAGTTATGGGCCTGCACCACCTGCAATGCCTGCGTAGAAGCCTGCCCAGTAAATATCAACCCCTTGGAAAGCATCGTGGAAATGCGCCGCTTCCTAGTGCTGGAAGAGTCGGCGGCCCCAAACTCCCTGAACGTGATGTTCAGCAACATCGAGAACAACGGTGCACCTTGGGCCTTCTCGCCCTCCGACCGCTTTAACTGGGCCGATGATCTGTTCGTGACCGATAAGGCTGTGGTAGCCCAGCGCTAACGCATGGTGCTACGCTTCCCTCTTTTCTACCTTCAATTTACCTTTGAGAGTCGGTAGTAGCTTCTAGCTCCTGGCTTCTCACTTCTAGTTTCTAATGGAAAAACGTCAAATCAACGTACCGATGATGGCCGATCTGGCAGCCCGGGGCGAAACTCCGGAAGTATTGTTCTGGGTAGGCTGCGCCGGTGCCTTCGATGACCGATATAAGCGGGTAACGCGGGCTTTCGTCCGCATTCTGGAACATGTGGGCGTAAACTACGCCGTGCTGGGTATGGAAGAGTCCTGCACCGGCGACCCGGCTAAGCGCGCCGGCAACGAGTTTCTGTTCCAGATGCAGGCCATGCAGAACATTACTACCCTCAATGGCTACGGCATCAAGAAGGTAGTAACGGCTTGCCCGCATTGCTTTAACACGATTAAAAACGAGTACCCCGCCTTGGGTGGTGAGTACGAAGTAATCCATCATAGCACCTTCCTGCAGCAGCTTATCAACGAAGGCAAGGTCACGGCCGAAGGAGGGGAGTCGTTCAAGGGGCGCCGCATTACCTTCCATGATTCCTGCTACCTAGGCCGGGCCAACAACATTTACGAGGCCCCGCGTGCTGTACTGGAAGTGCTGGACGCCGACCTGCTGGAAATGAAGCGCTGCAAAACCAATGGCCTCTGCTGCGGGGCTGGCGGGGCGCAGATGTGGAAAGAGCCGGAACCAGGCAAAAAGGATGTAAACGTTGAGCGCGCGGAGGAAGCCTTAGCTACGCTCGATGGTAACGCTGAAGTGCTCCGCAACCTGCAAGGCGCAGAAAGCACAGCGCCAGCACTGCCGGCGGGCTCTAACCACGGCGGTAGCGTTATTGCCGTAGCCTGCCCCTTCTGCATGACTATGATGGCAGACGGCGTAAAGAACAAGGAGCGCGAAGCCGATGTGCAGGTCTTTGACTTAGCCGAACTAATTGCCTCGGCCGAAGGACTTAATGCGTAGAAAGTTATTCGTGCCTGCGGACACGTAGTAACACAGCCCCGCCGGAACTTCCGGGCGGGCTGTTTCTTTGTAGCTATACCAGCCCAACGCAGCGTAGCAGTTGCTAAGCGGTTTGCTGATGTCGTTCTCTTGTGAATTTTAGTATGTACGTACCGTTTGATGAATTGCCTGCTTCGGCTCGCCTCTGGATTTACCAAGCAAACCGCCCGTTTACTGACGCTGAACTAACGGCTCTACAGCCCGCTCTGCGCCAGTTTGCAGCCGATTGGACCAGCCACGGCCGCACGCTAGCCGCATCAGCTGATATACTGCACCGCCAGTTCTTAGTAATTGGCCTCAATGAAGCCGTAGCAGACGCCAGTGGCTGCTCCATTGATGCTTCCGTACGCTTTGTGCGTAGCATAGAGGAGGAACTAGGCCTGCAGCTACTAGATAAATCGAAGCTGGCGTTTCTGGGGTCAGAGCAGCTACTGCTGCTGGATCGTCGGGAGCTTCGTTCGGCCGTAGCCACTGGTACTATACAGGCTACTACCTTGTACTTCGATAACACTATTAGCACGGTAGGGCAGCTGCGTGCGGCCTGGCCCGCGCCGGCAGCTTCTACTTGGCTGGCACGCTACTTTCAGCCGGTCGTTTCCTAAGCGGATTTTCCCGCTACTGGTTGTATCTTGATATACTTGACACCAAAATGTTCGTTATTCGTTTTGGTATCGTACCCATCCCATTCCTGTCCTTCATGAAAACCTATATCCTACTAGGTGCCGTAGCTACTTCGGCCGCGTTGCTTACTGGCTGCGCCACGTCTGGCAGCGTAAGCAAAGCCGATAAGCGCTTTACCCAGGGCGAGTACGAAACCGCTATTGCCTTATATAAAAAGGATGTGACCAAGGGCCGGAACATCGCGCAATCGAACTACCGCATTGCCGAGTCCTACCGCCTTTCCAACCGCCTTGAGTTAGCTGAACCATATTATAAGGCAGCGCTGGATGGCAAAGCCAAGGCCCCGGATGCAGGTTTCCGCTACGCGCAGGCCCTGCGGGCCTCCGGCAAAACCGAGGAAGCAGCCACCCAATTCGAGGCCTACGCCCAGGCGGGTAGCAACCGCACCCTAGCCGAGCAGGCGGAAGCAGCCGCCCGTACGGCCCGAGCCTCTACGGCCTTGCTGGCCATGCGCACCAATGATGAAGTAACTCCTCTGGATCAGATAAACACGTCGGCAGCTGAGTTCAGCGCCACGCGCATGCCCGAAACCAAGGAGCTGGTATTTGCTTCTGGCCGTGAGGGCAAAGTGTTCCAAGGCAATGGGGAAGGGTTCAATGACCTGTACGCCATCAAATTTGAAGATGAGCAGAAGCTTACGGGCGGCACGGTTCGGAAGCTTGAGTCCATCTTCAATTCCGAAGACCGTCATGAAGCCAGCGCAACCTACTCGCCCGATGGCAAGATGATGGTATTCGCCCGCTCCAACGACGGGTCCAAGAAAGGCTACCTCAGCGTTGACCTCTGGGCTTCTTACTATAAGAACGGCGCATGGAGTGAGCCCGAAATTCTGCGCGGTGTAAACAGCAGCACTGCCGATGAGTTCTCGCCGGTCTTCTCGCCCGATGGCCAAACGCTTTACTTCACTTCCACGCGCAAAGGGGCCTCGGCGGCAACGACCTTTATAAGTCGACTATGGAAAGCCCCGGCCGCTTTTCTTCTCCCGAAAACCTGGGCGACCAAATCAATACGCCCGGTAACGAGAACTTCCCCGCCATTGCTCCGGACGGCACCTTGTATTTCTCCTCCGACGGGCATCCCGGCTTTGGTAAGCTCGACATATTCAAGGTGCAGAAAGGCAAAGTTGCCAACCTGGGTGCACCTATTAACAGTAACGGCGACGATTTCGCGCCCTTTTTCACTGGTCAGCGGGTAGGCGTATTCGCTTCAAACCGTGCTGGTGGCAAAGGCTCCGACGACCTTTATTTGTTTCGGGAGCGGCCATATAAGTACGTAACCTTCTACGCCGACGGTACGCTGGTAGAGCGCAACGACCGAACCGGGCAAACAGCTCCTATTGCCAACGAAACCGTAACCCTATACGGCAGCAACGGGCAGAAATTACAGGAAGTGACAACTGCTGCCGATGGCAAGTTCAGCATGCGGCTCGACACTGCTACTGCTAGCTATTCCCTAATAGCTGATCGGCCGGGTTACTTTGCTGCCCGCAATACGCTAAGCACCATAGGCAAGCGGCCGGCCCAAGATGCCCTGCCAGATCTGATGAACGACGTACGAGTGCCCGTGACCCTGACGCTCACGAAAATCGTGAAAAACAAAGCCATTGTAGTCGACAACATCTTCTACGACTACGACAAGGCAGATATTCGTTCGGACGCGGCAGTGGAGTTGGACAAGCTAGTGCAAACCCTCAACGACAATCCTAAAATCACCATTGAGCTGAGCTCCCACACTGACTCCCGTGGTAAGGATGCCTACAACCTGGCTCTTTCCCAGCGTCGGGCTGAGTCAGCGGTAGCATATATCGTGTCAAAAGGCATCGATAAATCCCGTATTACAGCTAAAGGCTACGGCGAATCCTTACCCGTAGTCAAAGGCGCGAAAACAGAGGAAGACTACCAGCGTAACCGCCGGACGGAATTCAAAGTCACCCGAATAGCTGAGTAGACAAGGTAAAAAACTATAAAAGCTCGAGTTACTGTAGTAACTCGGGCTTTTTCGTGTTCACGCTAAGCAAGTGTGCTCTAAACGCACTACTAGGGTACATCTGAATAGGCACTAGGCAACTCCTATATATAATAAGTGGAGAGTTGGCATAATCCTTGGCTTTGGCAGTAGCAGGTTACACTTCGGACCAGCTTACTGCTACTGCCATGAAAAAGACTTTACTATTCTGTACTGTGCTGTTCCTACTGCTGGCTGCTTACGCACAGGCGGCTCCCGCCAATGCTAATTTTACTGCGGAGCGCGGCATGCTATTTCAACTGATTTTTGATGGCCGGGCTCTTACCCGCGTCGGTGCCCAGCATATCTCCCTCGACCGACTTGCTCCAGGCTTCCACCAAGCTGAGTTTCTAATTCCCACCGGATATGGCCGCAGTATTGCCTATCGCACGCAAGTATTCTTAGATGGAGGCCTCGAAACTAGTTTTGTGCTGGTAGCCCGTAACGGGTATCCGCCAGTATTAAGGAAAGTATCTGCCTTCCCTATCACCCGCGGAGGCTATGGCAACGGGCCTAGAGGCAATTATCCCCCTGTCACTCCACCAACTCCACTACCTGACTATGGCAATGAGCCTAGGTATCCTCGCGGTAGTGATGGGTATTCCGCGGACTCCTATGTAATGGCTCCGCAAGAAGTCGATGCACTATGGCAGACCGTACAACGGCAATCTTTCGACGATAATAAGTTGGCTATTATCCGGGAAGCCTTACGTGAAGCCAGCATACCCGCTGATGATGCTCGTCGATTTGTGGCTTCAATGACATTTGATCGTAATCGAATAGAACTAGCTAAGTACATGTACACTCGGGTAGCTGACCGCCAGAACTTTTACCGGGTGTACGAGGCTCTGCAATACCAGTCCAGCATCAAGGAGGTGCAGCAATACGTGGACACATATCGCCCCTGAACAACAGCCTTGAACTTGTTTTAAAAGGCTTCTACTTTAGGTAGAAGCCTTTTTGCATTCTGTTGGAACAAATTCTCAATCGCTAAGTGTTTGCTTAACTGTCGTCTAAGTACAGCTTTGTTTGAAAAGAGGGGGCTTAAACGAAAAAAGTGTGGGCAGGGTTTGGATAACTAGATTCGAAGCGCCACTTTTGCACTCCCAAACCGAAACGCGGTGGGGCCTGAGCGAACACGCGGTGCGGCT